>NZ_CP017174.1:5870000-8270000 GCF_006402735.1 Myxococcus xanthus
CGACTTCTTGCTACTGTCTTCTTCGTTGCTGCCTCGCCGTCTTTTTCGTCCGGCGGGGTGTCAGCTTCTATTTCAGTTCGGCGTCTTTTATCAAGCTGCTTTTTCGCCGCCCTGCTGGCCTCCGGAGTCCTCAGCGCCGCCCAGTGGCTTCCGCTGCTTTCTTCCGGAGAGGCGCGGCTTCTACCACCACCGCGTCTCCTGTCAACCTACTGCGTTGACCGCCGTATTCCATGTTTTCTACTGACTCGCCCGAAGTACCTTCCGCGCCAGTGCGCGGGCTTCTTTGCGAGGGGCGCGGCTTCTATCACCGCCGCACTTCCTGTCAACCGTTCGAACGTCTTGTTCCTGACGACCGACCGAACACCCCAGCTCCATCTCCCGTTGAGATGGCTACCCACTCCCCTACCACCCGCCCGCTGGTTTACTGCACCTTTCGGTCGACCTGTCATGGAGCTTCTCCAAACGCTCCGGACCTGGCGAGCTTCCTCATTCAGGAGGGACTCGGACCAGGTCCGCGGTCTTATCTGAATGCCATTCAGAGAACCAAAACACCCACGCGCCTGATTCCGCTCCCGATGGAGACGGGACATGTGAGTGAGCGCCACCCGACGGACGCCTGTGTGACGCCCGCGCAACGCGGCGAGGTGTGGCCGCTTATCCACCAAGAGATCGGACTGCGCAAGAAGTTTGATTCCGAACACTTCCGCCGCGGTGGTCAGCCGCCGATTCCCAGGCCCAGCTTGGACACATCCACACGTCCGCGCCGGCAACGCTCCGCCACCACCACCGAGCGCAGCTCACTATAGGCACGCTCGAAGTCGTCATTCACGACGACGTAGTCGTAGGACGCGATGCCCCGCTCGATCTCCGAGCGAGCCGCCAGCATCCGGCGCCGGATGGTTTCGTCCGAATCCGTCTGACGATCCCTCAGGCGCCGCTCCAGCTCCTCCATAGAGGGGGGCAGCACGAAGATGGTCACCGCATCCGCGTGCTTGCGCTTGATGGCCTGCCCGCCCTGCACGTCGATGTCGAAGATGGCCGCGCTCTTGCGAGCACGCGCCTCATCCACCACCGACTGGGGGCTTCCATAGAAGTGGCCATGGACCTCCGCCCACTCCACGAACTCACCGCGCTCGATCTTCGACTGGAAGGTCGCGACGTCGACGAAGTTGTAGTCCACCCCCTCGCGCTCCTTTCCCCGAGGCCTCCGGGTGGTGACGCTGATGGAGAACACCGCATCCGGCGTCTCCTTGAGGAGCCGGTGCGCAAGGGTGGTCTTTCCCGCCCCGGAAGGAGCGGAGAGCACGAGCAACAAGCCAGGCGGGAGTACGGTATTCGCGTTCATTCGACGTTCTGCACCTGTTCGCGGATGCGCTCGACCTCGGCCTTCATCGCCACCACACGCACGGAAATCTCGGCGTGCTGGCTCTTGGAGCCGGTCGTGTTCACCTCGCGGTGCATCTCCTGCACGAGGAAATCCATTCGGCGGCCAGCGGGCTCGTTGCTGGCCATGAGGGCACGGAACTGCTCCAGGTGGCTCGCCAGGCGGGTGACCTCCTCGGCGATGTCCGTGCGCTCGGCGAAGAGCGCCACTTCCTGGGCCAGCCGCTGCGGGTCCACCGCGACGCCACTGGCGAGCTCGGCAATCCGGTCGGTCAGCCGCTGCTGGTATTCCTGCACGGCCTTCGGAGCGAGTTGAGCCACCTCCTTGCTCCACCCTTCCAGCAGCTTCACCCGGGCATCCAGGTCCGCGTAGATGGCCTCACCTTCGACCTGGCGCATCTTCTCCAGCGCCGTGAGCGCCTGGTCCAGGGCCGCCTGGAGCGCCTGGGTGGCGGAGTCCAGCTCCACGCCCTTCTCTTCCAGGCGCACCACGCCGGGCTGGTTCGCCACCTGCGACCAGGCGACGTCTCCCGGGAGTCCCAGCTCGCTGGCCAGCTCCCGGAACGCGCGCACGTACTCCCGCGCCAGACCGAGGTCCACGGTGGGGACCGTCCCCGACGAGGTGGGGGCCTGCCGCTTCACCAGCAGTTCCACCGAGCCTCGGGCAAGCCGGTCCTTCACCTGCTTGGACACCAGAGGTTCCTGGGACGACAGCTCCCGGGGAAGGCGAACCTTCACTTCACAGAACTTGTGGTTGAGCGAGCGCAGCTCCACGGAGACTTCTTCGTCCCCCACGCGCGCGCGGCCCGCGCCAAACCCCGTCATGCTCTTCAACATTGGGCGGTTGCTAGGGGCTTTCGGGGCCGAGGTCAAGCCGCGCGCTTGCACCGCCCCCAGTTCTGTGTAGGGTCCCGCCGCGAGATGTCCTGGCACAAGCGGCTCGAATTATGGGCGAAGCTGGCACTGGCGCTCGTGGCGTCCGCCCTCCTGTGGCGCCCGGGCCGCCGGCGGCGTCCTGGCACCCCACTTCCTGGTCCTCGCAAGGTGCTGCTCGTGCGGCCCGACAACCGCGTGGGCGAGGCGCTCCTCACCACCCCGCTGATGAGGACCCTCAAGGCGCACCTCCCTTCCGCGCCAGAGGTCCACGTCCTGGTGCACGCGAAGGTCGCTCGAGTCCTGAACGGCCACCCGGACGCGGACGTCATCATTCCCTTCGACCGGCGCAGAATCTGGATGGGCCCCCTGGCCCCCGGCATCGCCGCGCTGCGACGTGCCCGGTACGACGTCGTGGTCGACTGCGCCAACTGGGAGTCGCCCTCGGTCACGAGCGCGCTCGTGTCCCGGCTCGCGGGCCCCGAGGCCGTCGTCATCGGGCCCGACCTCTGGCCTGTGTCCCGTCTACACTCGCTGCCTGTCCCCGCTCGCACGGACACGCGGAACGAAGCCGTTCAACGGACGCACCTGCTGACCCCGCTCACGAACGGCGAGGTGGCGCGTGGATTGTCCTTCCGCGAGCCCTCCGTGGGCCCGGCCATCCGCGCCTATCTGGACGCCCTGGCCGGGAAGTCCTTCGCGGTCATCAATCCCGGTGGGCGGTTGGGACCTCGGCGGATTCCACCCGCGGCCTTCGCCGCCGCGGCTCGGGCACTGGTGGCGCTGGGGCGTACCCCCATCGTCACCTGGGGCCCCGGGGAAGAAGCGCTCGCGCGCGGGGTGGTGGAGGCCGCCCCTGGCGCCGAGCTCGCGCCCGCGAGCAATCTAGACGAACTGGCCGCCCTGATGCGCGCGGCCGGCTTCACCCTCTGCAACAACACCGGCCCCATGCACCTGTCCGTCGCGGTGGGTGCCCCCACACTGGCCTTCTTCCTGCGGATGGACATGGAGCGATGGGGCCATGCGTACGCCCCCCACCGCATGGTGGACCTCACCCCCCTGGTCGATGGTGCAGGGGGTCAGGGGTTGGAGGAGCGGGCCGCCGAAGAGGTCCGGGCGTTCGCGGCGAGCCTCTCCTCCTGAGGATTCACGTCCCGGACACGGGAGGCTCAGCCACCGCCTGTTCGGGCGTCAGCCTGGGGATTCCCTCTTCCACTGGCCAGCTCAGGCGGCACGGCTCGCAGGAGACTCGAGATTGAGCCTCCTGCTCCCGAAGTGGTGCCTTGCAGTGAGGGCAGCCCAGGACGGCCCGCACCTCTGCGGCCATGAATGACACCGGCTAACTCGTGCCCTCGCGGCCCAGCCGCCGGGCCAGGTCCGTGGTGCTGTGGTCCTTCGGGTCTCCGGAGACGGCTGTCCGCCCACCATAGGCGCGGACCTCATCTGCCTCAGGGATGCTGTCCGGGGTGTAGTCCGTCCCCTTCACGTGCACGTCCGGCTTCAACGCCCGGATGATGACGCGAACGTTGGACTCGTCGAAGACGATAACCCGGTCCGTGCAGGCCAGCGCCGCGACGAGCTCCGCCCGCTCTCCCTCGGGAATGTAGGGCCGGCCGGGCCCCTTGTAGGCCCGGGTGGAAGCGTCCGAGTTCACCGCCACCACGAGGACATCCGCCAGGGCACGCGCCCCTTCCAGGTAGCGGACGTGCCCCACGTGCAGCAGGTCGAAGACGCCATTGGCCAGCGCCACCGTGCGCCCTTCGGCCCGCCAGCGCTCACGCTCCGCCGCCACCTTCGCGAGCGATTGGATTTTCTCGAGGGTGCTCATCTCGCGCTCCGAAGCTCTTCGAGCAGTTCATCGCGGGACACCGTCGCGGTGCCCGGCTTCTGCACCACCAACGAGCCCGCCACGTTCGCCAGCCGCGCCGCATCGCCGAGCGAGGCCTTCGCGGCCAGCGCCAGGGCGAACGTCGCAATCACCGTGTCTCCCGCGCCCGTCACATCCACCGCCGCCTTCGCACCATGGACGGGAATGAGGTCCACGCCCCCGTCCGCATCGAAGAGCGCCATGCCATGGCGGCCTCGCGTCACCAGGAGCGCGCGGCACGCCAGTCGCTTCAACGCGGCGTGCCCCGCTTCCAGCATGTCCTCCTGGGTCCGAACGGGCCGCCCCGCGAGCGCCTCCAGCTCCGGCTCGTTGGGCTTGCAGACCGTGAGTCCCGAGAAGGAAGACAGGGCATAGCGGCTGTCCACACACACGGGCATGCCGTCCGCGGCCAGGCGACGCAGCACATCGCGCACCTCGTCCCCCAGCACACCCGCGCCGTAGTCGGACACCACCACCGCGTCCGCGTCCTGGGCAGAGGCTTCCACCTGCCGCGCCAGCGCCTTGCGCATCTTCGGGGGAAGCGTGCCTCGCTGCCCCCGGTCCAGCCGCAACATCTGCTGCCGCGTGGTGCTCACCCCACCGGCCAGGATGCGCGTCTTCGTCTCAGTCTCGATGCCGCGGCCGCTCACCGCGTCCAGTTGGATGCCGGACTCGGTGCACAGGCGGCGCAGCTCCTTGCCCATCTCGTCCTGGCCCAGCGCGCCGACCGCGGAGACCTGACCGGACAGGGCTCGCACGTTGGCCGCCACGTTGGCGCCACCTCCGAGCTTCACCTCCGCGGACTCGTAGCGGACGATGAGCACGGGTGCTTCCCGGCTCACCCGGTCCGTCTGTCCGTAGATGTAGTGGTCGGCAACGAGGTCGCCCACCAGCAACACCTTGCGGCGGGCAAACGCGTGCGGCAGGCGGGCGAGCGACGGCATCGAACGAGCGGGCGAGACTGCGGCCATGGCGGCGGTTTGTCCCACAGGCGCCCCCACCTCACAAGCCGCGCGGTGCATCCTCCAGCCCGAGCGCCCGCCGCAGATGGCTCTCGCCGTCCAGGACCTCGACCCCCAGGCGGACCATCCAGGCCTCGAAGCCCGGAGGCAGACGCACCGCGTCCTTTTCCGTCGTCACCACCCGGGCCCCCTGCCGCGCCGCTCGCGCCTGGACGTCACGCAGCTCGTCTGCGGTGAAGCGATGGTGGTCCGGGAACAACGCGGCGTCGCGCACCTCCGTCCCGAGCCCCTGCAAGGTCTTCAGGAAGGCCCCCGGCCGGGCAAGACCCGCCAGAGCGAATACCGGCTGTCCCGTGAGCGCTGTCACGGGATGAAGGTTGCCCTCCGGGTCCACCCAGGCCGTGGGTCGATAACGTGTCCTCACCCTGGGAATCCCCGGGCTGGAGGGCAACCACCCGTCGAGCGCGTCGGAGAAGCGCTCCGACGTCTCGGCCGTCGGCACCAGTGGGTGCGTGGTGGTGAGCGGGAGCGCAGCGGAATCTGGCGCCGTGGCGGACGCCCTCAGCCAGAACAGCGTTGCGCGACGAAGCGACGCAGGGGGCTCACGCAGCGGCCCCCGGGGGAGCAGTTGGCCGTTGCCCAGCCCCACGGACTCATCCACGACCACGAAGTCCTCGTCTCGCGCGAGGCGGCGGTGCTGGAACCCATCGTCCAGCAGCACCGTGTCCAGGCCGAACTCGTCCCGCGCGCGGTAGGCACTCGCGACCCGGTCCGAGCCCACGAAGAGCCGGACCTGAGGGCAGCGACGCGCCAGCAGGAGCGGCTCATCGCCCGCGAGCCCCGAGGAAGGAAGCGGCTCCGTCCCGATGAAGGTCAGCGGCGCACGTGAGGCGCGGCCATACCCACGCGTCAGGATGCCCACCTTGCGGCCCGCTTGGACCAACTGCTCCGCCAGATGGAGCACCGCGGGCGTCTTGCCCGTGCCCCCCACGTTGACGTTGCCCACGGAGATGACCTTGAGCCCCTCCACCCGCTCCGCGCGCAGCAGTCCCGCGTCGTAGAGCGCCCCCCGCACGTGCACGGCGGCCGCATACGTCCACGACAGCAACGTGAGCGGCGACAGCAGGGCACGGCGGCCCCAGGGCTCCGGCGACGACGGGTAGAACACCCGCTCGATGGCGGTGGGGGCATCTGGAGATGTCACGCGGTGCGCCTCGCTCGCGCGTAGAGCGCGAGGACCTCCGCGGCAATCTGCTCGTTCGTCGGATGCCGCACGGGCGCTCGCTGGTCGGACAGCGCCGCGGCGACCACGGCTTCCGGCGTCGGTGTCTCCACCCGTGCGTCCGCCAGGTCTGGCAAGGCGCCTTCGTCCACCGCCACCACGCGGACGCCGCACGCACGGGCCTGGGCCGCCGCGCGGGCGCTCCAGTCATTGCCCAGGCCGAGCAGCCAGACCTCATCCAGCGCTCGCAGCCACCGCGCGAAGGCGTCCCCCTGTTGGTAGCCCGCGAACGTAACGGCATCCGCCAGTCCCAGGTCCTGGACCTGTTTGCGCGTCTGCTCCAGCAGGCCGCCGTCCCCCACCAGCACCAAACGCGCTCCGGGCCGCTGCTTCCGATACAGGGCAAAGGCGTCCACCCCCACCGCGTGCCGTCGTGAAGGCTGGAACGTGGAGACCATTCCGATGACAGGTGTGCCTTCGAGTCCGAGCTCTGCTCGCAGGGACCGCGCGTTTGGCACCGGATGGAACCGGGCGTCCACCAGGGCTGGCAGTAGCTGGGCTGTCGCGCCCTTCTCCAGCAGGCGGGGAAGCAGGGCGCTCGCGGGGACCGTGTAGGCGTCCGCGGCCGGGAGCGAGGAGCGCAATGAGCGCGGGGCGTGCAGCGAGCGCACCAGGATGGCGCCCGAAGGCCGTCCCCACCTCGCCAGCAGGTGGTCATGACTGAAATGCGAGTGCACCACGTCCACCGTCCGCGCCTTCAAGCGGCGCAGGTCGCGCCACATCCGCCACGGCGGGGACTTCACGGACAGCTCCAAGCCCCCTTCGTCCAGAAGACCGAGTTCCTCGAAGCGCGGCGCCGCGGGTTCCTCGGCCAGCACCTCCTTGCGTCGGCGGTCCACCGCCACCGTGACGTCGTGTCCCGCGGCGCGCTGCGCCTGGGCCAGGAGCGCCACGTTCTCGGCCGGGCCGCTGAAGAAGGGACTCGCGAGCAGGTGGAGGATTCGCATCCAGTCAGCGCTCCCCGGTGACCCGGTACACGTCGGCCAGGGCTCGCGCCTCGTGCTCCACGCCACACCGCCGCCGGGCCTCCTCGGCCGCGTTACGACCTATCTCCCTGGCGCGCTCGGGCTCTCGCATCAGCATGTCCAGCAGCTCGCGCAAGCCCTGGACGTCTCCGGGTTCGAAGAAGAAGCCCGTGCGGCCGTGTTCGATGAGCGTGTCCAGGTACGGCAGCTTCGAGGCCACCACGCAGCAACCCGAGGCCATGGCCTCCACGTGCACCAGCGAATAGCCCTCCGCGTACGAGGGGTGCACCAAGATGCTCAGCCCCTGGTACCAGGGCTCGATGACGGACTGCTCGCCGGGCAATGCGATGCGGTCCTCGATGCCCGCCATCTGCTGATTCAGCCAGTCCAGGTCCGGCCCCTTCGCGAGCCCGACCAGCACGGGTTGCCAGTCGGGATGCGCGGGAAGGAGCGGCCGGATGGCCTGCACGAAGTCTCCCTGCCCCTTCTCCTTCCGGATGCGTCCGATGACGCCGATGCCGTAACGCCCGCCCAGGCCGAGCTTGCGCCATGCCGCGTCCCGGTCCTCGGGCGGGTGGAAGCGCGTGAGGTCGATGCCATGTGAGACCACCGTGGACGGCAGCGCGATGACGTCCGCGACCTGCTTCGTCAACGAGACGAGCGCATCCGCGCCCCTCGCGATGAAGCGGGTGAAGCCGCTGGGCGCTATCGAGGTGTGCCGGGTGAAGACGAGGCGGACCTCCCGGCCCAGCAGCTTCAGCAGCATGCCCACCAGGAGCTCGTTGTTCCGGTGCGCATGCCACACCACGGGCTCGCGGCGCAGGCGACGGAGCAGCTCCGGCCAGGTGATTCTGGGCAGCCCCTCACTCAGGCCCGAGCCGATGACGCGCGTCTCCGAGCCCGAATCCCGGACGAGCGCGGGCACCACCGTCTCCACGTGGCGCGTCACGCCCGTGTAGCGGTGATGGAAATGCGGATGGACGATGAGCGTCATCGCGGGTCCGGCCTCCCGTGCGGAAACAACGTCGTCATCGCCTCCGCGTTCCTTTCACTGGCACCCGAAATCCGGCCCACCGTCTCCAGCGCCTGGGCGCCCAGGCTCGCGAGCCGCTCCGGTGACTCGAGCAGCGACACGAGCGCCTGCTCCAAGGCCGCGGCGTCCTGAACCTGGAGCCCGCCCTTCCCCGTCAGCAACGCCACGCTGTCCCGGAAGTTGTCCATGTGCGGCCCGTAGAGCACCGGCTTCCCCTGCCCCGCGGGCTCCAGGATGTTCTGCCCGCCGCGCATCGTGAACGAGCCGCCGACGAACACCACCGTCGCCAGCCGGTAGGCCCTCGACAGCTCGCCGATGGTGTCCAACACCACGACCTGGCCCCGCTCTGGATTGCCCTGCGAGCGCAGCCCCACGCTCAGCCCCGCCTCGCGCGCGAGCGTCACGATTCGCGCCGCCCGGTCCACGTATCTGGGGGCAATCACCAGCCGCAGGTCCGGCCACCGCTCGCGGAGCCGGGCGTAGACGGCCAGGAGCTGGGCTTCCTCGCCATCGTGCGTGCTGCCGGCAATCCACACCCGCTCGCCCGGCGTCAGGCCCAGCGCCGCGCGAAGGTTCTCGTCCTCGGGCACCGGCCCCGCGGCGAGCGCGTCGAACTTCGTGTTTCCCGTCACCTTCACCCAGTCCGGCCTGGCACCGAGCTGCCGCGCACGGACGGCCTCGTCCTCCTCGCGCATCAGGAGGAGGTCCAAATCCCGCAGTGGGTTGCCGATGAGGCGGAACAGCGTCTGGTACTTCCCGACGTTCGCGGGCGAGAAGCGCCCGTTCGTCATCACCACCCGCGCCCCACCCCGCTTCGCCGCGCGGATGAGGTTGGGCCAGATTTCGGTGTACTCCAGCACCAGTACGTCCGGGCGGATGGCCCGGACCGCTCGCCGCGTCGCGCCCCAGAGGTCGTAGGGGACGTAGACGACCCCGTCGATGTCGTTGGCCAGCCGGCCCTTCGCCATCGCATAGCCGCTGTCCGTCATGGTCGACAGCAACAGTCGGCAGCCCGGGAAGCGAGCCCGCAGCGGGCCGAACATCGGCGAGAGGGCCAGCAGGTCCCCGGCGCTCGCGCCATGCAGCCAGAGGATGGGCCCGTCCCCGGGAGGCAGGTGGCTGTTCGGGCCATAGAAGCCCAGGCGCTCCATCAGCCCATGGCGCGTCTTCCGGTGCAGTGCGAGCACCGGGAACAGGACTGCGAAGAGCAGGTAGGTGGCGAGGACGTAGAGGACGCGCATGGCGGCTTTCGCGCCGTCTATCAGATGCCCGGCCCGCGGGGCAGCACGCGCACGGGGCTGGGCACCAACCAGGGTCGCCATTCCGTCCCGAAGAAGCGCCCGGGCGCCCGCACCCACACTTCCACCTGCGCCACACCCGGCTCGGTCAGCTCGACGGACCGGCCGTCCGCCCCCAGGCGGGCGCTTCCCCACACCCGCACCTGCACCGACTCCGCGTCGGGCAGCCCCGGGAGCCGGACGGTCAGCGTGTCGCCCACATGCGCTTCACGCCGCACAGCGTCCAGGCCCTCCAACGCGAAGCCCCCAGGCTCCCCCAGGGCGCGGAAGGCACACAGGGACTGACCACCGCCCAGGGCCCGGCTGACCTGCTCCGCCGCTTCCTTCGCGTCCGGGGACAACGGGAAGGGCACCTGCTCCGGTGGCAGGTACATGGCCAGGGATTCGAATACGGCCCGGTACGGCGGCAGGCCGTGTGCGTCATGTGCGCAGAACGCCACGCGCGGCCGCTCACTCGACAACTCCAGGAAGCGGGCCGTGGGCTCCGGCTCCGGCGCGACGAGCACCATCACGCCATGCACCGGGTTGGCCAGCGAGGCCCCCACCGCGGGCACCAAGCGGCTCACCGGATTGCGCACCGCGTGCCGGAAGAAGGTGTCCGCCGAGTACAGCTCGAAGCCGGGCACCTCCTTCGCACTCGCCTCGTCCTTCCAGGGGTTGCGCTTCTGGACGGGGTGGGCCAGCACCGCCGTGCCTCCCGCCGCCGCCACGGCGCGCACCGCGTCGCCCGGCGGCATCCACGCGCGCATGCCCTCCAGCGGGCGCGACATGCCGAAGGCCACGAGGTGCCCGTCCGACGTCGAAATCTCCACGCCGGGCACCAACAGCACGCCCTGGACGTAGGCCGGCGCTCGGAGCGCGAAGTCGTTGTGGTCGGTGAGCACCACGAAGTCCAGGCCCGCCGCCTTCGCCGCCGCCGCCACCTCTTCCGGCGTGCCTCGTCCGTCCGAACGCGTGGTGTGGACGTGGAAGGCCCCTCGCGCCCACCGGGGCGCATCGTCCTTCGGGTGCACCACCGGGTAGCGCGCCATGGACGCCGAGAGCGCGAAGAAGCCCGCGTAGCCCAGGACCAGCAGCACCAGTCCCAGGACGGCCCGAAGTCCCTTCCCTACCACTGCCGTCAGTCGGCTCACGCCGCGCCTCGCTCCGAGGAGCCCTCCGTCTGCATCCTCCACAGCGCCGCATACCGCCCGCCCCGCTGCAGCAGCTCCGCGTGCGAGCCACTCTCGACGACGCGGCCCGCCTCCATCACGTTGAGGACGTCCGCGTTCACCACCGTGGACAACCGGTGCGCAATCACCAGGGCCGTGCGGCCCGGAAGGACCGCCGCCAGCGCCGCCTGCACTTCACGCTCGCTCTCCGGGTCGAGGCTGCTCGTCGCCTCGTCCAGCACCAGCACGGGCGCCTGCGCCAGCACCGCGCGGGCGATGCACAACCGCTGACGCTGGCCGCCGCTGAGCGTCACGCCCCGCTCGCCGATGCGCGTGTCATAGCCTTCGGGCAGTGCCCGGATGAAGCCGTCCGCGTGCGCCACCTTCGCCGCCGCCTCCACCTCTTCCCGCGTGGCGTCCGGCCTCGCGTAGCGCAGGTTGTCCAGCACCGTGCCGTGGAACAGCAGCGGCTCCTGCGTCACCAGCGCGAACTGGGCCCGGACGCTCGTGGCCGTGTACCGGTCCGCGTCCACGCCATCCAGGAAGAGCTGGCCCTTCTGTGGCCGCTCGAAGCGCAGCAGCAGCGATGTCACCGTGCTCTTGCCTCCGCCGCTGCCACCCACCAGCGCCGTCACCTGCCCCGCCTTCAGCTCCAGCGTCAGGCCGTCCAGCGCGGGCCGGTCTCCATAGGAGAATCGCACGCCCTCGAACTGGATGCCCCGGGACAAAGGCGGCGCGGGCACCGCGTCCGGCGCGTCCTCCACCGGGTGCTTCATGTCGAGCAGCGCGAAGAGCCGCTCGCCCGCCGCGCCCGCCTGCACCGCGAACTGCGTCACCCGGCCCAGGTCCTTCACCGGCTGGTACACCAGGATGACCGCCGTCAGCAGCGAGAGCAGCGCCTCCGGCTCCATCAGCCGCGCGCTCGCCGCATACGCCAGCGCGCCCGCCAACGCCGCCGCGGCCAGCACCTCCATCAGCCCCGGCACCGCGCCGCGCGCCCACGCCGCGCTCACCACCGCCTTCTCGTGCGCCTGCGCGAAGGCGGAGAAGCGAGCCAGCTCCGCGTCCTGCCCGTTGAAGGCCTGGATGGTGCGCAGACCGCCCAGCCCTTCATGGAGCTGCCCCGCCAGGTTGCCGAGCTGCGTCTGGCCTTCCCGCGTGCGCTTGAGCACCTTGCGCGTCAGCTTCGAGGCCGGCAGCGCCGCCAGCGGAATCACCAGCAACATGAGGCCGCCCAGCATCGGGCTCATCGCCAGCGCCACGCCCGCCAGGATGATGACCTGGAGGCTGTCGCGCAGGTACGAGCCCACCGTGTACATGGCCGCCGCTTCCACGGCGCTGACGTCCGAGGAGAAGCGGCTGAGCAAGTCGCCCATCCGCTCGCGCGCGAGCTGGGCGGGCGACAGCGCGGTGAGGCGCTGGAACAGGTCGCGCCGCAGGTCCTTCACCACGCGCTGCGCGAACAGGCCCATGAAATAGAACTGCGCCAGGTACCCCACGCCCTTCGCCGCGCCGACGATGACCATCACCAGCGGGAAGCCCCACAGGGCCGCCTCGCGAGGCAGGTCCGCCAGCCAGGGCACGCGCTGCGCACTGGCGAAGCCTTCTTCACCGCCCGACAGCAGGAAGCGCAGCGCCGGGCCCGTGAGATACGCGTACGCGCCCGTCGTCAGTCCCACCGCCGCCATGCCGACGAAGGCCAGCAGGAGCACACCGAAATGCGGGCGCGCATAGCGCAACAACCGCCAGAGAACCGTCTGCATCGCTAGCGCCCTACCTTGCGCAACGCCGCCTTCGCGAGCTGGGAGTACGGGTTGTACTCCAGCACCCGCTGCAGCTTCTTCCGCGCCAGCGGCGCGTCTCCCAGGTCCATGTCGATGATGGCCGAGATGATGTGCAACCGCTCCACGTACGGGCCCAGCGACAGCGCCTTCTTCAGCACCTGCTGCGCCTTCTTGGCCCGTACCACCGGCGCCCCCGTGGGCATCCGGTACGTGGCCCACGCGAGGAAGGGGTAGTACTCCGGCTCGTCCGGATTGAGCGACACCGCTTCCTCGAAGGCCTTTGCCGCCTGGGGGAAGTCACGACGCTTCAAGGCGGACTCGCCCCGGCGCAGCGCGATTTCCGCGTCCACGACCACCGCTGTGTTCCGCCCCACGTCCATCCGGCTGAAGAGGTACTGGAGGTAGGCCTTGCGCTTCTCCTCCACGCTCAGCACCCGGTACGACGCGGACAGCCGGTCCTGCACCGACTCCAGCAGGTCCTTCAAGTCGGAGATGTCGAACTCGGCGTAGGTGTCCGGGTGAAAGCGCATCGCCGTCTCGTGGTAGGCGCGCTCCACCGCCTCCGCGTCCGCCGCGATGTCCAGGCCCAGCCCTCCGAAGTAGCTGCGGGTGATGATGCGCAGCGCTTCCTCACGCAGCGAGGCCGCCGTCTCGGGCGGCAGGGCCTTGCGCTTGCGCGGCGCAATCCGGTCCGGCAGCACCGCCGCGGACAACACGTCCGTCCCCGTGGCCACGGGCGTGGAGGAGAACGTCACCCCACCCGTCAGCTTCAGGAACCACAGCAGCGAGTACGCCATGCGCAGCTCGCCGCGCCCGTGCGCCAACAGGTCCTTCAGCGCGATGCGGCCGTTGACCTGCATGGCGATCTTCAGGTCGTCCGTGTCCAGCCCCATGGCGTGCAGGTCGCGCCCGAACTCCTGTGAGCGCACCGGGTAGTCGCCCATGTGCGCCCGCAGCGAGGCCGCCATCACCTTCATGGTGAAGCAGCGGCGCGCGCCATCCAGCACCGGCGCCAGCGGCGGAACCTCCACCGACGCGACCTCCGACGTGAAGTCGTCTCCCGCGTAGAAGGCGTAGCGGCCCTCGCGCATCCCCAGCACCCGCTCCACCCGGTCCCGGTTGTAATCGCGCAGGAGCTGCAACAGTTCCTCGCCCGCTGCTTCCACACCCGCATCCGCGAGCGCCGCGCCGATGCGCAGACCGGAGTCCAACGCCTCCGTCACCCGCTGCGCCTGTTGCGGGTTGAGCACGTTCCGGGCGAGCAGGTAGCTGGGAAGCGAGTCCGCGTTCGCCGTGGAGTCGTAGCTCACGGGCCCGCCGCGCAAAAAGTACACGCGCCGGCTCAAGCCCCGGTGCGCCACCACGAGCACGCCATCCCGGCGCAACCGGTAGATGGAGTGGAACAGCGCGGGCAGCGGGTGGCCCTTCAGCTCGCCCGAATTGACGGCGGGCCGGGACAACGTGGCTGCCAGCCCGGTGAGTTGCACCGCCTGCGCCGCGCGCACCAACGACTCCAGCCGGGGCACCAGCTCGCCCGGTTTGAGCGGGTCCGCCACGTAGGCGTTCACCTTGAGGTCCAGCACCGAGCTCACGCCCCGCGCACGCCCCAGGTGTCCCTTGTCGATGGCGACGATAGGCACCCTGCCGCCCTGCCCGTGGCCTCGAATGAGGTGCACCACGTGCGCACCTTCCACGCGCGGAAGGTCCACCGACAGCACCACCACGTCCGGGTTGTCCGCCGCGAAGTGCTCCAACGCCGTCACCGGATCGTTCACCGCGCGAACGGTGTACCCAGCCTGGGAGAGCAGGCCTTTGAGGTGCTCGAGCGTGGGGGGATGGCTCTCGGCGAGCAGAAGCGTCTTCAAGGGGGCCACAGTCTACACCTTCACCCGCTCCCGCATCAGGTACGATGCGTGCCCCTCACATGACGAATCCACCCCGCATCCTCGTCGTCGCCGGCGAGGCGTCAGGCGATACCCACGCCGCCGAGCTCGTCGCCGCCCTCCGGGCCCGCCGTCCCGACCTCACCTTCTTTGGCATGGGCGGTGCCCGCCTGGCCGCCCAGGGAGTGGAGCTGCTCTTCGATGCCCGGGAGGTGTCCGTCATGGGCATCACCGAGGTACTGCCCCGGATTCCCCGCATCCTTCAGATTCTGAAGGGTTTGGCCGAGGCCGCCGCAGAGCGCCGCCCGGACGTCGCCATCCTGGTGGACATCCCTGACTTCAACCTGCGCCTGGCCAAGAAGCTCAAGGCGTTGGGGATACCCGTCGCCTACTACGTGTCGCCCATGATCTGGGCCTGGCGCCGGGGCCGGGTGCGCACCATCAAACGGTTGGTGGACCGGATGCTCTGCATCCTCCCGTTCGAGGAGGACTTCTACCGGGAGGCTGGCGTCAGCGCCCGCTATGTCGGCAGCCCGGTAGTAGAGCAGGTCCCCTCGCCGGATACGGCCACGGCCTTCCGCGAGCGGCTGGGGTTGGCGAAGGACGCCCCCACGCTCGCGCTGCTGCCCGGCAGCCGGATGGGCGAAATCCGCCGTCTGCTCCCCGACATGGTGGGGGCGGCGAAACGCCTCTCCGCCGAGCGGCCCGGACTCCAGGTCGTCGTCCCCGTCGCGCCCACCATCGACCGGGAGGAGATCACGTCCCGCTTCGAAGGAAGTGGTGTGACCCCCATCCTGGTGGAGGGCCGGGCGCCCGAGGTCGTGGGCGCCAGTGACGCCGCGGTGGTGGCCTCCGGTACCGCCGTCCTGGAAGCCGGACTGATGCAGCGCCCCCTGGTGGTCGTCTACCGCGTGTCCCTCATCACCTACTGGGTGGGCCGGTTGATGCTGAAGGTGGCCTTCGTGTCCCTCATCAACCTGCTGGCGGGCCGGCGCGTCGTCCCCGAGCTGCTCCAAGGGGAGATGACACCCGAGCGCATCGCCGAGGAGGTCCGCCGCGTCTGGATACCCGGTGCTCCCCGGGAAGAGATGATCCAGGGGCTGGCGGAGATGCGCGGCCGGCTGGGTGAGACGGGCGCGGCCACCCGGGCGGCGGAGTCCGTACTGGAGCTGCTGCCCCCGGGCCGCGTTTAGGGTATGTCGGCCGGGTCATGAACCCAGCCCTGGTCTGCATCCCCACGTACAACGAGCGGGAAAACATCGAGGCCATCGTCCAGGCGGTGTTGGAGGCCGACCCCCGGGTCGACATCCTCATCGTGGACGACAATTCGCCCGATGGAACAGGGCAGCTCGCGGACGGGCTCGCCGCGCAGGATTCGCGCGTGCGCGTCCTTCACCGCGAGAAGAAGGAAGGCCTGGGCCGCGCGTACCTCGCCGCGTTCCGCTGGGCCCTGGCCGAGCAGTACACGTACATCCTGGAGATGGACGCGGACTTCAGCCACGACCCGCGCTACCTGCCCGGCATCCTGGATGCGGCAGAGGCTGGCGCGGACCTGGTGCTCGGCTCGCGCTACGTCACGGGTGGCGGCACGGTGAACTGGGGCGTGGGGCGGCAAATCATCAGCCGCGGCGGCAGCCTCTACGCCCGGTCGATTCTGGGCGTGGGCATCCAGGACCTCACTGGCGGATTCAAGTGCTTCCACCGCAGGGTGCTGGAGGCCATCGATTTGGACTCTGTGAAGAGCACCGGCTACGCGTTTCAAATCGAGCTGACCTACCGCACGCTGCGCAAGGGCTTCACCGTGCGCGAAGTGCCCATCGTCTTCGAGGACCGGCGCGTGGGTCACTCGAAGATGAGCAAGAAAATCTTCGCCGAGGCTCTCACCATGGTGTGGAAGCTGCGGCTCACGGTGTAAGCCCAGGCTGTCATGCCGGAATACGCGTCGCTGTTCCTCGTCTCGCTGTCGGCCATCTTCTTCGTGGTGGACCCCATTGGCGTCGTCCCGCTGTTCCTGGCGATGACGGCCGGGGACACGCAGGAGAAGGTGCGCCGCACCGCCATGCGCGCCTGCCTGGTGGCCTGCGGGATGATGCTGTTCTTCGCCCTCTTCGGCGGCGTCATCTTCAAGGTGTTCGGCGTGTCGCTGGGCGCCTTCCGGGTGGCCGGCGGCATCCTGCTGCTCATCACCGCGCTGGACATGCTTCGCGCCCGCCCGTCGGAGACGCGCACCACGCCGTCCGAGGAACAGGAAGGCGTGGTGAAGGAGGACGTGGCCATCGTCCCCCTCGCCATTCCGCTGCTGGCGGGCCCGGGCGCCATCGCCACCTCCATGGTGCTGATGGCCAAGGGCGACACGCTCGTCTCCGCCATTCCCGTGCTGGCCGCCGTCGTGCTGACGTTCGTGGCCAGCTACTTCATCCTCCGCGCCTCCGGGTTCATCCAGCGCGTGCTGCGCCAGTCCGGCGTGGCCATCGTCGAGCGGGTGATGGGACTCATCCTGGCCGCCATCGCGGTGCAGTTCATCGCGGACGGCGGCAAGGAGCTGTTCAGGTAGGTCCGGGGATGGCCACCCACTCCGGGCCCTTGCGCTTCAACAGGCCCTGCGGCTTGCCCTCCAGTGACAGCTCGTCGTGGCTGGCGCGGCGCGCGTCGTACGCGTATCCGTCCTGGATTTCCTGCAGGTACACCACCACCGCGTCGAGCACGTTCTCCTGCACCACCTTGAAGGTGGCGTCGCCGCAACTGGGCGCGTCACCGGAGAAGAAGCGCTCCAGCATCGCCTCCTCCGGACGGCGCACGTACACCACCACCGGCGCGGGCTCATCGCGACCGGCCGCGACGACTTCGCGGACGACCTGGGACGGCACCGGCTCCTGCAGCAGCCGGTGCACGAGCTCACACTTCTCCGCCTCCACGCCCTGACGCTCCGCGAGACGCGCCTGGTGCGCGCATCCCGTGCTCCCCAGCACCCCCAGCCCGAGCAACGCCCACGCCTTCTGGTGGAATCGGTCCATGCGTCCTTTCCTCTCCCTCGATGACTGCTCTACAGCTTCCGCCACCGCGGAGGGCGCGGCGCGTGCTGCAGCACCGGCTCCTCCACCGCGATGATGTATTCCGCGCGGCGGTTGCCCGCCTCCGCTGTCTCGTCGGGCGTCGCGACGGCCGGGGCCTCTTCTCCCAGCCCTTCGTAGAACACGGGCACCCGCAGCCCCTTCTTCCGGAAATAGGCCGCCAGACTCTTCGCCCGCCGCACCGACAGGTCCAGGTTCTCCGCCGCGGCCCCCACGGTGTCCGTGTGGCCCATCACGTAGAGCCGCAGCGACGCGAAGCGACCGTACTTCGTCAGCGCGTCCACGATGAGGGCGTGGCTCTTGTCCAGCTTGCCCCGCTCCGCCGCCGGAATGTCCGCGCGGCCCGAGGCGAAGTTCACCTCCTCGTGCGGAATGTCCACCTGCCACGGATACAGGTCGACGCCCGTGTAGAACTCCGCCGTGTCGAACGCACGGAGGGAGATCTTCATCACCCGCCCCTCCGCCGCCGGCCACGTCAGCTCCAGTGGCGTCCCCCCCGCCTCCCCCTTGAATGGCACCTCGCCCTCGAAGGCCTTCTTCCCGGTGTCCATCAACACCGTCAACTCCGCGCGCTTCGCGGGCCGGGACAGGACGAAGCGCAGCCGGCGCGCCGCCACGTCCACGTCCTCCTTGCGCACGTCCAGCGTCAGCGAGCCGTAGAGCTCCGTGTCGAAAGACAACGGCATCACGCCGGATTCCGCATCCGGGAAGCGCACCGTGAGCTCTCCCGCGTAGTGGAAGCGGCCTTCCGGCTGCTTCAGCTCGATGCGGCGCGTGAGGCCCGGACTCCCGCCTCCCTTCACCTCCACGTCCTGGCCGTCGCTGCGCTTCAGCTTCACCTCGAAGCCCGCGATGGGCTCCTCGATGTGGACCAGCAGCGCCGGGAGCTTCTCCCCCAGCACGGCGCGCCCCTCCAGGGAGACTCGAACGGCGTCCGCGAGCACCGGCATCGGCGAAGAGAGGACAATGGTGAGGAGCAGCAGACGGGCGTTCATGGCGCGGTGTAGGCCTCTGGCGTCACGGACCGCGACCAACCGCGGCACGTGTGGATGGACTGCTCCGCGAGGGTAGGACGAGGTGGCGTGCAGGGAAACGCTCCCCGTGGGGGACGTTGGAGGTGCAACGGTATTCAATCGCCCCCTGTCCCAGGGGAGCCCGGCCAGGGGAACGAGGCCCTGCTGGTCGCAGGCCGTCCCACACCTGAACGGGTAGGCCTCGTACCGGGGCGAATCCGTCACCCGTCGCCGGGGCTCAGGGCACGCCGACGATGGTGATGCCCTTGGACTCGGCGCCCGCGAAGAGGGCCGGGGCGTCCAGCAGCACCGTGCGCCCCACCTCGAGCGCCAGCACGCGCGCGCCCACCTCCTGCATGACTTCCAGCGTGCGAGGGCCCACGGCCGGCAGGTCGAAGCGGAGGTCCTGCTGCGGCTTGCAGCGCTTCACCACCACGGCGCCTGAATTGCCACCCAGACTGCCGCCCCGGCGAATGGCCTCGTCCGTGCCCTCCACCGCTTCCAGCGCCAAGACGTGGCCGTTGTGCACGACCACCGTCTGCCCCACGTCCGCCTGGCCCAGCAGCACGGCGACCTCGCGGCCCAGGGCCACGTCCTTCTCCTGCGCCGGGTGCAGCCGGGGCCCTGCGAGGTGGCCCTCCGGGCACAGCACCTCACCCAGGAAATCCGTGGGGGCGATGATGGTGACGCCGCGCGACTCGAAGTCCGAGGCCACCGCGCGCAGCAGCGCATCATCCCGGAAGCTTCGCAGCCGGGAGATGATGCGCACCGCGCCCAGGTCCGGCCGGGCTTCCGCCAGCGCCCGCACACGGCCGATGCCGCCCGCCATGGCCGCCTGCTTCACGCCCGCTTCCCGCAAGGCCTTCTGGATGCGGTCCACCTGACCGACGCGCACCCACGTCAGCCGGTCCACCTCCGCGGCCAACGCCGGGTCCGTCTCTCCACGATGGGCCACGGCCACGACTTCCAGGCCCTTCTTCCTCGCGGCGCGCGCGAAGAGAAAGGGCAACCGGCCGTTGCCCGCGATGAGGCCAATCCGCTCCACCGCCGATTCTCCTCCGTCACTCACGGCGTCAGCGCGTGAGGCCGCGCTTGCTCTGCTGGATGAACTGGATGAGGTGGTCCACCTCGGAGTGGCCCGCCAGCTCCGCGCGCAACCGCACCATGGCCTCCTGGAGCGTCAGCTTCGAGCGGAACAGGATGCGGTGCGCTTCCTTCACCCGCTCAATCTGCTCCTTGGAGAAGCCACTGCGCTCCAGGCCCACCGTGTTGAGGCCCACCAGCTCCGCCCGGTCTCCCTGAGCGGTGGCATACGGCGGGATGTCCATGGTCACCATGGCGCCGCCGGAGATGAAGGCGTGCTTGCCCAGGCGGGTGAACTGATGCACCGCCGCAAGGCCGCTGATGATGACGTGGTCCTCCATCGTCACGTGGCCCGCCAGCGCGGAGCCATTGCCGATGCGGCAGCCATTGCCCACCACGCAGTCATGCGCGACGTGACAGTTGGCCATGAAGAGGTTGCCACTGCCAACGCGGGTCGCGCCGCCACCACCGGCGGTACCCTTGTGCAGCGACACGAACTCGCGAATCTGGTTGTCGTCGCCGAGCACCAGCTCCGTGTCCTCGCCCGCATACTTGAGGTCCTGCGGGTCGGCGCCAACGGAGGCGAACTGGAAGATGCGATTGCGCTCGCCCAGCGTCGTGCGGCCTTCGATGACGACGTGGGGCCCCACGCGGGAGCCCGCACCGATCGTCACTTGGGGACCGATGATGGAATAGGGGCCGACCTCGACGGTTTCGTGAAGGCGGGCGTCGGGATGAACCACCGCGGTGGGATGAACCTGAGCCATGAAGTTTCCTCGTGCTCGCGGGGCGCGAATCAGGATGCCGCGCTCTCAGCCGCGTTGGCGTCCTTGTCCACGACGGTTGCCAGGAACTCGCCTTCGGCGACACGCGCGCCGTCGACTGTTGCCAGGCCCTTCGTCTTCCAGACAGCGCCCTTGTGACGCACCACCTCGATCTCCAACTGGAGGCGATCCCCCGGTAACACCGGCTTGCGGAAGCGCGCGCCGTCCACGCCCATCAGGTACGTGAGCTTGCGCGACGGGTCCATGTTCTCGCTCTTGTAGGCGAGGATGGCCGTCGCCTGCGCCAGCGCCTCCAGGATGAGCACACCCGGCATCACCGGGTGACCGGGGAAGTGCCCATTAAAGAAGGGCTCGTTGATGGTGACGTTCTTGTAGGCCGTCAGCTTCTGGCCCGGGACGATCTCCACTACCCGGTCCACCAGCAGGAACGGGTACCGATGCGGCAGCAGATTGAGAATCTCTCCGATGTCCATCACGGCCCCTTTTCCTTCTCCAGCGTCTCCACCCGGCGCCGCAGGGCGCGCACTTCCTTGAGCAGGTCCGCCATCTGGCCGGCCGCGGCGCTGGCCCGCAGCCACTCCCGGTGGGGAACGGCGGGGCTACCGCTCACCACCTGGCCGTCCGGCACGTCGTGCGCGACGCCAGACTGCGCGCCCACCTTGGCCAGGTCACCCACGCGGATGTGCCCCACCACGCCCACCTGCCCCGCGAGCACCACGCCCGTCCCAATCTCCGCCGAGCCGGACACACCGGCCTGAGCACAGATGAGGGACAGCGGGCCCACTCGCACGTTGTGGGCAATCTGCACCAGGTTGTCGAGCTTCGCGCCGCGCCCCACCACTGTCTCGCCCACCGTCGCGCGGTCGATGCAGGTGCACGCCCCTACCTCTACGTCGTCCTCGATGCGGACGATGCCGACCTGGGGAATCTTGAAGTGCTCCGGCCCCGCCTCGCCTTCCGGGTTGAAGGCGAAGCCGAAGCCGTCCGCGCCCACCACGCTGGAGGCGTGGAGGATGACGCGCGCGCCCACGATGCAGCGCTCCCGCACCGTGACGTTGGGGTACAGGACGCAGTCCTCCCCCACCTCGGCCTGTTCACCCACGTAGGCGCCCGGATACAGCACCGTGCGCGCGCCCACCCGTCCGCCCCGGTCCACCGACGCGCCGGGCAGCAGCACGGCCTCCGGATGGACGGTGGCCTCGGGATGGACCCAGGCGCCGGGCCTCACGCCCGCGGCGGGACGCTCTGGCGTGTGGAACAGGCGCAGCAGCTTCGCGTACGCCAGATGTGGGTTGGCCACCCGGACCATCGCCACGCCTTCGCGGGGGGGCACGTCGGCGCCCACCAGCACCGCCGAGGCACGGGTGGCCTCGAACTGGCGCCGGTAGCGCGGGTTTCCGTAGAAAGACACGTCTCCCGGGCCGGCTTCTTCAAGCCCGTTGAGTCCGTGAATGAGCTGTGAGGGATCACCGAGAAGCTCTCCACCCACGTGGGCGGCGAGCTCCCCGAGCTGGCGGGGCATGGGAGCGGTCTGCACGAGTTGGGAGTGACGGCTACTTCTTCGTCGGGGCGTCCTTCGCCGCCGTCTTCTTCGAGCTGTTGTACGCCCGGATGACTTCGTTCGAGATGTCGTGCAGCGACCGGGCGTAGACGATGCCGGAGTCGCGGCGCTCGAGGACGAAGCCCAGGTCATCGCGCTCGGCGATGGTGTTGATGATGGAGTCGATCTTGTCGATGATCGGCTTCATCTCCTGCTGCTCCTTGTTGGCGGCCTCGGCGCGGCTCTTCTCCCACTTCTGGGCGAGCAGCATCACCTTGCGCTGGAGCTCGGCCTCCTTCTGGGCCTTGATCTCCGCGCTCATGGCGCTGGCCTGCTTGTCGAGCGTCTCCTTCTCGGCGCGGAGCGCGTTCTGCTCCTTGTCGATTTCCTTCTGGCGGTCGTCGAGCCACTTCTGGAGACGGGACTTGGCGGCCTTTCCGTCATCCACCTCCAGCATGACTTTCTGGAGGTCCACGTAGGCGACCTTCAGCTCGGCGGCCGAGGCGGCCACCGGGAGGGCGAGCGACAGAGCGGCGGCCGTGGCCGCGATGGTGGTGCGAAGCGACATGTTCAGCAACTCCTCAGGAAGGGTACAAGCTCCGACGTACGCCTATCGGGCATCTTCAATTCCCTCCGCCCGTGGGGGCGGACGCCGGACGACGGGCCAAGGGCTTATCAGAAGAAGTTGCCGATAGTGAACTCGAACAGGATGTTGTCGTCCTCCGGCCGCCTGGTGAGCGGGATGCCCCACTCGAAGCGCAGGGGGCCAATGGGCGAGAACCAGCGGAATCCAAAGCCGGCAGCATGGAAGAGACCGAGCGGCAGCCGGTCCTGACGGTCCTCGAAGAAGCGCTCATTCGCCGCGAAGGCGTTACCCGCGTCGTAGAAGACGACGCCGCGCAGGCCGGCCTTCTCGAAGATGGGGAACTCCAGCTCGAAGTTGAAGATGAGCTGCTTGTTACCGCCCACCCGGAAATCGGTGATGGTCGCGTCCGGACTGCCGGAGCGGGGAACCTTCACGGACGGGCTGATGCTGCGCAGGAAGTACCCGCGGACGCTGTTGATGCCGCCCACGTAGTAGAGCTCGGAGATGGGCAGCGGCTTGTTCTGGTCCAGCTGCTGGATGTAGCCAATGGTGGCGTTCGTCTTGAAGACGAAGCCCAGTGGCATGGGGAAGTACAACCGAGAGTAGGCCGTGTACCGGTTGTAGAGGAACGTGCCGCCCAGGAAGTCCGGGGCGAGCTCCACCGAGCCGTAGTGGATGAAGCCGCGCGACGGGAACAGGCGGTTGTCGCGCCGGTCGAACGACAGCGACAGGCGGGCCGCGCTGGTCGTTCCGGACAGGAACTGGTTGGCCAGCAGCACCGCGCCCAGGTTCTGCCCGGCCTCCACGTTGACCCACTCACGCGAGTAACCAATGGTGCCCAGCAGGTCGTCGATGAACTGGTAGCCGATGGACACCGTGCCACCGGTCGAATTGCGGATGAAGCCTTCGTAGTCCGCCTGGATGCGGAAGAACTCCGCCGACAGCAGGTAGCGCGTGTCCAGGAAGTACGGGTCGTAGAAGGACAGCTGCACCAGGGAGCGCAGACCGGAAATCTGAGCGGACGCGGAGATGCTCTGGCCCCAGCCCAGGAAGTTGTTCTGGGCGATCTGCGCCGTGAAGATGAAGTTCTCCACGTTGGAGAAGCCCAGACCGACCTGGAACGTACCGGTGGCCTTCTCCTTCACCTCCACCTGGAGGACGATGGTGTCGTCCGCCGAGCCGGGGCGCTGGGTGATTTCCACCGTCTCGAAGAAGCCCAGCGCGGTGACGCGCTCGCGGCTGCGGCGCACGCCGGTGCCGCTGTAGAGCTCGCCTTCGTAGACGCGCAGCTCGCGGCGGATGACCTTGTCACGCGTCTTGCTGTTGCCCACCACGTCGATGCGCTCGATGGTGACCTGGGGCCCCTTCTGCACGTCGAAGGTCAGGTCCACCGTGCGGTTGTCCGCGTTGACGCTGGTGATGGGGTTGATGTTCGCGTAGGCGTAGCCGCGGTCGTAGTAGACGTCCGAGACGGAGAGGATGTCCTGCGACAACTGCGAGCGGTTGAAGCGCCCGCCGGTGGCGGACTTCATCATCGACGCCATCTGCTCCTTGGTGACGTCGTCGAGCAGGTCACCGGAGAAGTCGATCTTCCCGATGTCGTACGGCTCGCCCTCCGTCACGCGGAGGGTGATGAAGATGAAGCGCTTGTCCGCGGAGAGCTGGACGGTGGGCTTGTCCACCCGGACGTTGATGAAGCCCTTGTCGTAGTAGGCGATCTGGATGACGGCCAGGTCGCGCTGGAAGGCCTCCTCGCGGTAGGTGCCCTCACCGGTGAAGAAGGAGAGGAACCCGCCCTCGCGGGTGATCATCGTCTCCTTCAGCTCCGCGGCGGGCAGCTTCTCCGCCCCGAGGATGGTGATCTGCTTCACCATCACCTTGGCGCGCTCGTTGATGTTGAACACCACATCCACGTTGGCGCCGCCCTCGACGGGCTTGAGCTGGTGACTGACCTCGGCGAGGAAGTAGCCCTTCTCCACGTACTTCGCCTGGATCTTCTGCACGCTGGAGCGCACCAACTCCATGTCCAGGATGGTGGAGGGCTTGACGTCAATCTCCTCCTTCAGGTCGTCCTTGTTCAGCTCCTCGTTGCCTACGAGTTGGACGAGCCGGACGGTGGGGCGCTCCTCCACGCGCACCACATAGGCGACGCCGCGGGCCAGCCGCTGGACGAGCAGCTCCACGTCTTGGAAGTAGCCCAGCGCCCACACCGCCCGGAGGTCCTGGGCGGTGCGCGTGGGGCTCAGTTCGTCCCCCACACGGGTGCGGAGGGCGCGGCGGATGGCTTCGGCCTCGACGCGCCGGTTGCCTTCGACGCGGACCTCCACCACCCGGCGGGCGTCCTCCGGAGACACCGGGGCATCGTCGGGGAGCGCGGGCTCGGAGGCCGCGTCGGCAGGAGCAGCGGGAGCGGACACCTCGGGCACGGCTGAAGACGCGGCGGCGCCCTCATCCTCTTGCGCCAGCACGGAGCCGGGCACGAGGGACCACATGGCGACCGCCAGCAGCGGGAGCAGTGACTTGCGCGACAGAACGGGGTGCCTCAAGGGGAGACCGGCCAGGAAAAGGCGGGGCAATCTACGGGAAGGCCCCCAAGGGCCTCAATGCAAAATTGCCGGGACATCACGCCTCCGACACCTCGCCCCCGGCCAACCTGAGGCGGCGGGGCATGGAGCGGGCAAGCGTCTCGTTGTGGGTGACGACCACGGCGGTGATTCCCTGTTCGCGGTTCACTTCCCGCAGGAGCTGGTGGATGCCCTCGCCCGTCGCCGGGTCCAGGTTGCCGGTGGGCTCGTCCGCCAGCAACACCGCGGGCTTGAGCACCAGGGCGCGCGCCAGGGCCACGCGCTGGGCCTCACCACCCGACAGTTCCCCTGGACGGTGGTCCACGCGGTGTCCCAGTCCCACCCGCTCCAGCAGTTCACGGGCATAGGCGTAGGCGCCAGTGCGGTCCTGTCGCCGGATGAGGGCGGGCATGGCTACGTTCTCCAGGGCGGTGAACTCCGGCAAGAGGAAGTGGCTCTGGAAGACGAAGCCGATGGTCTGGTTCCGGAACTCGGCGATCTCCGCGTCGTTCATGGAGAACACCGAGCGGTCCTCGAACATCACCTCGCCGGCGGCCGGGGCATCCAGCGTGCCCAGGACGTGCAGGAAGGTGCTCTTCCCCGCCCCGGACGCGCCCACCAGCGAGACGAGCTCTCCCCGCTGGATGTCCAGCGACACGCCTCGAAGGATGTCGATGCGCTTGCCGTGCAGGAAGTAGCTCTTGAAGACGTTGCGGATGGACAAGAGCGCCATGGCTACTCCGCCTTGAGGCCTTCCACCGGCTCCACACTGCTGGCCTTGAGGGCCGGGTAGATGGAGGCGAGGTAGGTGACGAGCACCGCGATGACGACGGCCAGCACGGTCTGCACCGGCTCGACGCGCACCGGCACCGCCGGGATGTAATAGACGTCCGGGTCCAGCTTGATGCCGACCTTCTCGATGAAGGCGCACCAGGACAGGCCGGAAATCAGTCCGAGGAAGCCGCCCGCGACGCCAATCTGCAGACCCTCCGCGAGGAATATCTTCACGATGCCGCCATCGGGGACGCCCAGTGCCTTGAGGACGGAAATCTCCTTCCGCTTCTCCAGCACCAGCATGATGACGGTGGCGACGATGAGACCCGCGGCCACGATGATGATGATGGAGAGGATGATGCCCATCACCAGCTTCTCCAGGCGCAGCGCGGAGAAGAGGTTCTTGTTCATCTCTCCCCAGTCGCGAGCCCGGTAGGGATAGCCGCCCAGCACCTTCACCACCTGCGCGGCGATGCGCCGCGCATCATCGATGTCCGCCACCTTCAGTTCGATGCCCGTGGCCCCCTTCACGCCGAAGAAGTCCTGGGCCTCATTAAGGAGGATGTAGACGAACTTGGAGTCGTACTCGTACATGCCCGAGTAGAAGATGGCCGCCACGCGGAAGGCGCGGCTCTTCGGAATCGGGCCGGAGGGGCTCAGCTCGGTGCCCAGCGGGGAGACGACGTTCACCCGGTCTCCCACCACCACGCGCAGCGACGCCGCCAGCTCACGGCCAATGACGATGCCCGGCAGCACCGGCGCCTTCTTGGGCGTCCCGGAGCGGCGGATGATGTCGTCCTCCTCTACCCCGCTCTCCTCCGCGGGCTCCTCGTCCGGCAGGCCGCGGTGGACGATCTTCTCCGGCGTGTAGAGGATGTCGAGCGAGCCGCCACCGAGGATGTTCTTGGGCAGGTCCGTCACCTCGCCCACCGTGCCCGGGTCGATGCCCTTGATGATGACACCGTCCACGTTGCCCTCGGACGCAATCATCACCTGGTTGATGATGAAGGGCGTCTGTCCCACGACGCCGGGCACCTTGCGGACGGACTCCATGACCTTGGCGTACTCGGGCAGGTCGCCCGCGTACTTCGACACCACGGCGTGCGCGTTGGTGCCCAGGATCTTCTGCTGCAGGTCGGCCTCGAAGCCGCTCATCACCGACAGCACGATGATGAGCGCCATCACGCCCACGCCCACGCCGCCCACGGACAGGGCGGTCATCATCATGGTGGGCGACTGCTCCCGCAGCTTGAGGCGGTTGAGGTCGGAGGCGGCCGCCAACGGGTCCTTCAGGCCCAGTTCGCGGATGCGGGTGCGCTCCACGGCCGCTTCCGCCGAGCGGATGATGAAGTAGATGAGCAGCGGGGGGATGATGCCGAGCATCAGCACCGCCAGCGTCCCCAGCAGCAGCGACGGCCGGAACACCGCCACGTGCCGGCGCGCGACGAAGAGCTCGAACCCCAGCTTCAGGTCCACCCGGCCGCTGCCGGCGGCGATGAAGCCGGTGTTGATGCCCAGCACCAGCGCCAGCACCAGGAAGGTAAAGACGAGCCAGTACCCCAGCTCCGGGCGGCCAATCAGCCCCGCGACGTACGTCACCTCGCGCAGCCGGTAGCCCAGTGAGAGCTGCAGCCCGGGCAGCCGCTCCATCAACGTGAGGATGATGGGGATGGGCAGGCCCAGGTACAGCACGCCGATGGTGGCCTCGGGCAGCGACAGCCGCTGCGCGCGCGACGCGCCGATGAAGCCGGAGATGAAGGCCACCATGCCGCCCGCGAGCAACGCGATGGCGAAGGCCCCGGTGGGCGGCAGCGACAGGCCGCCGGCGCCCTTCCCCGCCGCGCCCAGCTCCGTGGCGGACACGCCGCTGGACAGCACCGTCTGCAGGAGGACGAGGACCACCTCCGCCAGCAGCATGCCGCCGCCGTAGGCGCCCAGGGTGCTCCAGTAGAAGTCCCGGTAGCGCGCTAGGCGCGGGTACAGCGTGGCGCCCGCGGCCGGGCTGGGCCCTTCGGTGGGCTCCGGCGCGCGGCGGATGCCGGCGGCGATGAGCCCCCACCCCGCGAGCCAGACGACGGAGCCCGCGACAAGGAGGCCCGTGTTGGGCACCGGCGCGACGGGCTGCTCGGACACCAGCAGCAGCGCGTTGAGGGCCTGGACCAGCCCGCCCCACCCCAGCAGGGACAGCCCCAGGGAGGAGCTGGTCTCAAGCCAGGCTTGAGAGGACGTGAGCGCCACCCCGAGCAGGCTGAAGCCCACCAGGGCGACCAGCGCCCCAATCCAGATGAAGGTCCAGCGATGGACGGTCTGCCGTTCGGCGGAGTGCACGCGGCCTCCTGGCTACTTCGCCAGTGGCTTGAGGAGGGGAAACAGGATGACGTCCCGGATGCTCTGCGAATCCGTGAACAGCATGGCGAGCCGATCAATCCCGATGCCTTCACCGGCAGTGGGCGGCATGCCGTGCTCGAGGGCCCGGATGTAGTCCTCGTCGTAGTCCATGGTCTCCTGCTGGCCCCGCTGCTTCGCGTCCAGCTGGGCCTGGAAGCGGCCCTTCTGGTCCAGCGGGTCGTTCAGCTCGGAGAAGGCGTTCGCGATTTCGCGGCCCGCCACGTACAGCTCGAAGCGGTCCGTCACGTCCGGGTTCTGGTCATTGCGACGGGCCAGCGGCGAGACGGCGGTGGGGAAATGGGTGATGAAGGTGGGATGGATGAGCGTGTGCTCGACGTGGTGCTCGAAGAGCGCGCCCACCAGCTCACCGTGGTTCATGGTGTCGATGGCCCGGCGCTCGGCCTCCGAGTGGCTCGTCTTGAGCAGCTCGTGGCGCAGCCGGTCCGCGTCCGCCATGTCCTTGTCGGACAGGCCGCTCACCACCTCGCGGATGGCCTCCGTCATGGAGATGCGCTTCCAGCCCTTGCCGAAGTCGAGCACGTGGTCGCCGTACTTCACCTTCGTGTCGCCGGTGACGGCCTTGGCGGCCTCCGAAATCATCTCCTCGGAGAGGTCCATCAGGTCCTCGTACGTGGCGTACGCCTGATAGAACTCCAGCATCGTGAACTCGGGGTTGTGCCGGGTGCTGATGCCTTCGTTGCGGAAGTTGCGGTTGACCTCGTAGACGCGATCCAGGCCGCCCACCACCAGGCGCTTGAGATACAGCTCCGGGGCGATGCGCATGTACAGGTCGATGTCGAGCGCGTTGTGGTGCGTGGTGAAGGGCCGCGCCGCCGCGCCGGACACGAGCGGGTGCATCATCGGCGTTTCGACTTCGACGAAGTCACGCGTGTCGAGGAAGTCGCGGATGAAACGGATAAGCTTGTTGCGCCGCAGGAAGGTCTGCTTCACGTCCGGGTTGGACACGAGGTCCAGGTACCGCTGACGGTAGCGAATCTCCACATCCGTCAGGCCGTGCCACTTCTCCGGCAGGGGCCGCAGGGACTTGGTGAGCGGAGTGAACTTCGTGGCGGACAGCGTCAGCTCGCCCGTCTTCGAACGGAACACCGGGCCGGTGGCGGCCAGGAAGTCGCCCAAGTCACAGAGCTTGAAGGTCTCATAGGAGTCCCCCAAGGCGTCCTTCTTCATGTGGACCTGGATTTCGCCCGAGCGGTCGCGCAGCTTGATGAAGGCGGCCTTGCCGAAGGAGCGCATGGCCACGACGCGACCGGCGACGTCATAGGGCGGAGGCGCGGCCTGCTCGATTTCCTCGGCGGACTGAGCGGCGTGCTTCTCGTGGATTTCGGCGGCCTGGTGCTGGGGACGGTAGCCGTTGCCGTACGGATTGAAGCCGGCCTCGCGCCACTTGGCGGCCTTCTCCAGCCGCTGGTCGTAGATTTCCTGTTCCTTCGTCCCGAGGTCGCCCTCGCCCGCACTCTTCTCGCTCTTGTTTTCGGTCTCGGCCATGACGCGCTTTCCCAAAGGCGCGGCACCGTAGCCAAGCCTCCCCCGGGAAGCAACGCAACACAGCGGAAGGCCGCTCAGGGAGCGACCAGCACCAGGAAGGCGGCCACGGCGGCCGCCAGCAGCAGCGGGATGAGGACCTCCACCGGGAGGCGGTGGTTCATGTGCACCGTGTGCAGGCCCCGCAGACCGAAGCGGCGCTTGCGACGCACACGGTTCATCACCAGGGAGGCGAGCGCGGGCGGGGCCTTCTCACGCTCCACGTGCTGGAGCCGCTGCACCGTGCTGGAATAGCGCTGCCAACCCTGGCGGCAGTCGTCGCAGCCGTCCAGGTGGGTGCGAACCTCCTCCGCCTTGGGGGCGGGAAGCTCGTCGTCGGCGAGCGCGAGGAACAGGGCCCTCGCCTCGCGATGGTTCATCCGCGGTTCCACGTCCCGCAGTCTGCGATGAATGCCGTTCATGGCTCAAGCCGCCCCAGGAGTTCCGCCAGCTTTTCCCGGGCCCGGTGGAGCCGGCTCTTCACCGTGCCCTCCGGTAGCTCGGTGATGTCGATGATTTCGTCGTAGCTGAGGCCTTCGATGTCGCGCAGCGCCACCAGCATGCGCGCGTCCGGCTCCAGCTGGGAGATGGCCCACTGCACCCGGGCGCGCTCGCGCGCGGACTCCAGGGCGGCATCCGGGCCGGGCGCGGTGCCCCCGCCCTCGGAGAGCAGGGCCGCGGCCTCGTCGAACACTTCGGAGCGGCCCCGGCCCCGGCGCTTCAGGTACTTGAGCCGGTTGATGCAGTGGTTGCGGGTGATGCGGAACAGCCAGGTGGACAGCTTCGAGTCCTCGCGGAAGCGGCGGACGTTCTGGTGCACGCTGACGAAGATTTCCTGCACCAGGTCGTGGGCTTCCTCACGGTCTCCCACCATGCGGACGCAGAAGTCGTAGAGCCGGTCCTGGTGGGTGCGCACCAATAGCTCGAAGGCGTCCGGCTCCCCGCGGCGCAGCCGGGCCAAGAGCGCCGCGTCCTGACGGCGCGACTCGGACGCGTCCGCGGCGGCGGCCTCTTCCTGTCCGATTTCGAGCACGCCGCCCGATGACACCCGTGTCCTCCCGCGACAGCCCCTCCGCAGGAGGTGCCGCCGTCCCTCAGCCTACCCTGTCCCCTGCCCCGCGGCCCTCCGACAGCAGGGCCGCGGAAAAGGTTCCGGGCGAAGGCGAGGAAACGGTGAGGCGCGGCGCCTAGTCCGCGCCCGCGCTGCGGTTGGGGTTCTTCACGCCCAGGAGCTGGGCAGTGACGAACTCCTCCAGGTCCCCATCCAGCACGGCGTCCACGTTGCCCGTCTCGATGCCGGTGCGCAGGTCCTTGACCATGCGGTACGGCGCCAGCACGTAGGAGCGGATCTGCGAGCCGAAGGAGATGTCCTTCTTCTGCGCCTCGGCGGCGTCACGCGCGGCCTCGCGCTTCTTCATCTCCAGTTCGTACAGGCGGCCCCGCAGAATCTTGAAGGCCATGTCCTTGTTGGCCGACTGGGAGCGCTCCGTCTGGCAGGTGATGATGATGCCGGTGGGCAGGTGGCGCAGCTGCGCGGTGGACGACGTCTTGTTCACCTTCTGGCCGCCCGCGCCGCCGCCGCGGATGAACTTCAGATCGATGTCCTTCTCCGGGATGTCGATCTGGATGGTGTCATCCACCTCCGGATAGACGTCCACGGACGCGAAGGCCGTCTGCCGGCGCGCGTTGGCGTCGAAGGGCGAAATCCGCACCAGCCGGTGCACGCCGACTTCCGCCTTCAGGTAGCCGTAGGCGAAGTCACCTTCGATGCGCAGGGAGACGTTCTTGAAGCCCGCCTCTTCCCCCGGCACCTCGTCGTTGATTTCGACCTTCCAGCCCTTGTTCTCGCCGTAGCGGGTGTACATGCGCAGGAGCATGGCCGCCCAGTCCATGGAGTCCGTGCCACCGGCGCCGGCGTTGATGTCCATGAAGCAGCTGCTGCGGTCCTGCTCGCCGGACAGCATGCGCGCCAACTCCAGCTTGGCGACGTCGCCCTCCAGCCCCGTGAGGGAGCCTTCCGCCTCCTGGGTGGTGGCTTCGTCGTTGGCCTCGGCGGCCAGCTCGAAGAGCACCTGCGCGTCATCCAGGCCGCGCATCACCTTGTCGTAGGCGCCGACGCTGGCCTCCAGCGTGGCCTTCTCCTTCAGGAGCGCCTGCGCCTTGGTGTTGTCGTCCCAGAAGGTGGGCAGCGTGGACTCGCGTTCAATCAGCGCGATACGGGACCGCTTGCGGTCGAGGTCAAAGATGCCCCCGGAGCGCCAACACACGCTCCCTGAGGCCGTTGATCTTCTCCATCGAATCGTTCGCCATGGCTTCTTTCCGTGTCCTTTAGGGAGTCTTCAGCGATGCGACGGCATCCCGCCGTCCGGCTGACGCGCGGTCCGCCCCGGGAAGGCGCGCCAGCACCCGGTCCAAACCAAATGCGCCCGCCATGCCCAGGGAGATGGGCAGGATGAGTGCGATGAGCCGCCAGTTGTCCTGGTCGAAGGGCGGCAACACCTTGAGCACCACGCCCAGCACGCCCAGGGCGGCCAGCAGCGTCCACACCTTGAACAGGCGCGCGCGGGCCTTCTGGCTGCCCCACGTCAGGGCCACGCCGAAGGGCAGCGCCAGCAGCGTCAGCGGGTTGGCCAGGAAGAGGTTCTCGTTGCGGTAGGTCACCGTGTGGTCTGTCACCAGCCCCATGATGAACAGCGCGGTGCCCGGCAACCCGAGCGCCAGCCCCACCACGGCGTTCTCCAGCCCGAGCAGCAGGCGGGCCACGCGGCTGCCCCGCTGGCGCTCCCACACCGCAAGCCCGACCGCCAGGCTGCCCAGGGCCAGGCCCAGCGCGAGAATCCACGGGCCCCACGGGGGAGGCTCCGCCGGCGGACGCTGACGCTTGGAGGATTCGTAGTGGTTCCAGCTCTTCGCCGCGAGCGACGCCAGCTGCCCGTCCGCGCCCTTCACCTGGAGCGCCGCGACCTGGGCCTCCAGTTCGTCCGGGAGGAAGGCCTCCTCCCACTTCGTGATGGGACGGTCAATCTCGTCGTTCATCATGAAGTCGAGCAGCACGCTCATGGGCGCGTTCACCGCGGTGTAGCGCCGGGTGTGCTCGCGCAGCGTCATCCGCCCCGGTGCCCGGTCCGCCTCACGGAGCTGGCCGCCCGTGGCCACGTCAATCATGTCCCGCAGCCGCGTGACGCAGTTGTCGTTGTAGTGGTGGTACAGATACTCGCGGTTCTCCGGGAGCACGTTGTCCGCCAGCCGCTTCGCCACGACGACGCGCTGCTCGGGCGTGAGGTTGAGTTCCTGCACGCGGACGTCGCGGTCCTCGGCCTGGTAGTAGCGGAAGGTGCCGCCCACCGACGACTGGCCCACCCAGAACTCCAGCCGGCCCATGGCGAAGCGCGCGAGCATGGCCTCGTCGAAGGAGAACATGCCGTAGTTGTAGAGGCGCGACATCTGCCGCCGCCGGTCCTCCACCACCAGCGAGCCGTGGCCCCACCAGGACGGCACGTCATCCCCGGGACTGAACGTCACCAGGAGGATGGCCAGGTCCTCGCCCTGGCTTTCGCCCGTGCCCCACGGCGGCATGGAGGCCGCGCGCGCGGGCGCCGCCAGGAGCAGCAGGCCGAGCAGGCAAGAGGCAATGAGTGATGGGCGGAGCATGGCTTGGTCCAACACGCGGGAGGCCGCCTACCTATCACGCACGCCGCCCGGCTCAACGGGATGGATACTGGATTGTCCAGCGGGGAGCCGGCGGAGGGCCTACATGAGGCTGCGGGCGCGGCGGGCCTTGGCATCCACCTGGAGCGAGTCCGCCACCATGCCCCGCTCGCCCAGGAGCTGTTCCTCCAGGGCCGCCATGCGCTTGGCGTCCCGGGGGCGCTCGTGGTCGTGCCCCAGCAGGTGGAGCAGGCCGTGCGCCAGGTAGCGCGCCATCTCCGCCTCCAGCGAGCGGCCGTACTCCTTGGCCTGCCGCTTCGCCGTGTCCAGGGAGATGACCACGTCCCCCAGCGGGCGCGGTCCGGGTGTGCCCTTGGGCAGGTCGCCCGCGGGGAAGCTCAGCACGTCCGTCGCCTTGTCCTTCTGGCGCCAGGTGCGGTTGAGCCTGCGGATGGCCCGGTCATCCACCAGGGACAGGGACAACTCCACGCCGGACAGCTCGAGCTGCACCAGGTAGTCCTTGGCCCAGGTGGTCAACAGGCGCGCGAAGTCCCGGCCCTGGCCGTGCGCCACCTGGATGGTGACGTGGTTCGCCTGCACGCGGGGCTTGGGCGCCTCCATGTGTGCCAGCTCCGGGCGGAACGCGGGGGCGCACACCGACCAGTAGTCACACGCGCCCTGGCCGTCGTTGCGGTACACCACGCGCTTGCCGCGCGGCACCAGGCCGACCTCGCCCGCGGGGATGCGCTCGCGGCGGCCCTCCACCACGATGGTCAGCTCGCCCGTGAGGACGATGACGACCTCGTCGAACTCGGGGCGCTGCGCGGGTTCGGACCATCCGGGGGGCGCCAGCATCCGCGCGACGGACGCGGAGTCCGTGCTGGTGGTGGCCGCGCCCACGAACTCCTCGATGCGCTTGCCGTCGTCACGGGGAATCAGCTTCCCCTTGCGCAATCTCACGCCATTGCCCCTTCGTGCCCCGCTCATGCTCCCCCCGCGGTCCGCGCCTTGTCCTTGCCTTCCACGGGCCGAGGCACCGCGCCCGCCACCACCAACGGCGGCGCCTTGCCCCCACCCACGGCGCCCGCCGGATAGGCCGGACGCGTGTGGTAGATGCCCTCGAGCGTGTGCAGGAAGGACTGCGAGATGAGGTTGAGGTCCTTCAGCGTCAGGTCACACTCATCGAGCTGACCCTCGGAGAAGATGAGGTTGATGATTTTCTGCACCTGCGCGTGGAGCTTGGGCGTGGTGGGGTCCGTCATGGAGCGCGTGGAGGCCTCCACCGCGTCGGCGATCATCACCAGCGCCGCCTCGCGGAACTGAGGCTTCGGACCCGGGTAGCGGTAGATGCTCTCGTCGATGGGCGGAGCACCTTCCTTGCCCTCCTGCTCCTTCAATGCCTTGTGGTAGAAGTAACCCACCGTGCGCGTGCCGTGGTGCTGCGGAATCGCATCCGCCACCAGCTTGGGCAGCCGGTACTGACGGGCCATCTCCAGGCCCTCCGTCACGTGGCGCTTGATGATGACCGCGCTCATCGCCGGCGCGAGCGCGTCATGGCGGTTCTCACCCTTCTGGTTCTCCCCGAAGTAGAGCGGATTCCGGCCCTTGCCGATGTCGTGGTAGTACGCACACGAGCGCGCCAGCAGCGGGTTGGCCCCAATCGTCTCCGCCGCGTTCTCCACCAGCGAGCCGATGATGATGGAGTGGTGGTACGTGCCGGGCGCCTGGACGATGAGCTCCTTGAGCGCCGGGTGGTTCAGGTTGGCCAGCTCCAGCAGCTTGATGTCCGACGCGTAGCCGAAGGTGGCCTCGATGAGCGGCGTGAGCGCCATCACCATCACCGGCACCGCCAGCGAGGAGCCCGCGAAGGCGCTCACCGCGGTGATGAGGGTGTCGGCCGACAGGCCCTTGCCTTCCACGAGGAAGAGGAAGAGCACCGCCACCAGGTTCACCGCGCCCGTCACCAGACCCGCGCGGAAGATGCCCACGCGGTCCTTCGCCTTCACGATGCGGTCGGCCGCCACCAGCGAACCCACCAGCGTGAAGATGCCGAAGGCCAGCGAGTTGCCCAGCATCACTCCGGTGAGGCAGGCGAAGACGAGCGCGAAGAAGAGCGCCAGCTCCTGCGTGAGGATGAAGCGCACCAGCATGGCGCCGGCCGCCACCGGGAAGGCGTAATAGAAGGCCTCGATGGGCAGCGCGGTGTAGCGGTCCTGTACCGCGTCCGCGATGGACACCCAGATTTGCAGCAGGCCCAGCAGCCCCAACAGCAGCAGGCCCAGCAGCACGCCGTCCTTGCGCGTGGGGCGGAAGCGCCGGAACGCGGCGCGGCAGAAGAAGTACGTCGAGACGATGAGCAGGCCCACCAGGCCCGTGCCGCCCACCTGAAGCTGGACCAGGTCCAGCCGGTCCGTCTCCGCGCGCATGCCGCGCAGGATGACCAGGTGCGACTCATTGACCAGCTCACCGTCGCCAATGACGCGCTGGCCCTTCTTGATGGAGATGACGGCGTCCTTCACCGCCTGGGCCGCCTGGTTCCGGCGCGCGTCCGACTCCGCGATGTTGATGGTGAGGTTCGGCCGGACCAGCCGCTGGGCCAGCCGGAGGATGGCGCGGCGCTGAACGCCCGGCGCGTCCGGCATCAGGTTACCGGGCACCGAGGCGAAGCGCTCCATCTCCTGGTGCGCCTCGGGGACGTCCACCACCTGGGTGGAGCCCCCCGTCAGGGACTCCTCGGCCTTGTTCACCACGTCGCGGACGGTGAGGCCCTGATGCGCCTCCCGCGCCAGCTCCTCCCGGGAGCCCGCCACATGGACCGCGCCGCGCTCGGAGCGATACGCCCGCTCCAGCACCAGCAGCGTGGCCGTCTCCGCCTCCTGCGAGAAGCGGGTGGCATAGAGCGCCTGGAAGTCCTCGGCCTCCAGCACGGCGTCGCGCTTGCCGAAGAAACGCTCCTGGAGCTCCGCCCGCATCTTCTCGCGGGTGCTGCGCTCCAGCTCCAGCATCTCCGGGGACGCGGCGGGCTTGCGTCGGCGGGTCGTCTCGCGCTCCTCGGGTTCCGAGTCGGACTGCGCCTCCGCGAGCTCGTCCAGATGCAGCCGCATGGACGAGAAGGCGGAGCTCACCGTCGACCGCAGCTGCCCCAGGACGGCGGGGTTCAGGTCGTATACCGGTTTGACGGCCGCGCGCGCGTCCTGGCGCCGCTGCTGCGTCATGGCGCGGTGGACGACCTCGTAGTCCCGCGCGGCCTTGAAGCCGGCGGGCGAGCTGGCTCGGAACGGCTTGCCGAGGTTCTCCTCCGCCAGCGCCGGAATCTGCTGACTGTAGAGGCCCGGCGAGATGACGAAGCCCGCGCCAACGGAGACGGCGAGCAGGAGAAGGACCTGGATGGCGCGCCGCCCCCAGACGCCGTTGTCCAGTCCGAGGCGTTCGGCGAGCGCATCCAGTGGACTGCGCCCGGGGGGCTGCGTTTCCGATTCGGCCATGGGGGTCCTCACCCTAGATAAGGCGTCGCGGATCCTTCAAGGACGCAGCGCCTGGGAATATTCGCAAGGGTGGGATGGAGTACGCCCGCCCGGCAGGGTACGCGCGGGTGGGCGCAGGTAGGTCTTGGCACCGTTACTCGACGGCAACGGGCTCGGCGGTGGTGACCCGCGTCGCGGTGGGCACCTGGGCGGCAGCGGTTGCTGCTTCCCGAGCCGCCTGGGCTTCGCGCTGGGCGACGTCCGCCCGGTCGTAGGCGCGGATGACTTCCTGGACCAGGGGGTGGCGGACGACGTCCACCTCTGAGAACTCCGCGAAGTGGATGCCGTCGATGTTCTTCAGCACCGCGCGCGCATGGTTCAACCCGGACATCTTCCCCGTGGGCAGGTCCACCTGCGTCACGTCACCGGTGATGACGGCCTTGCTGTTGTAGCCCAGGCGCGTGAGGAACATCTTCATCTGTTCCACTGTCGTGTTCTGGGCTTCGTCCAGGATGACGAACGCGTCGTTGAGCGTGCGGCCACGCATGAAGGCCAGCGGGGCCACTTCCACCACGCCCTGCTCCAGCAGGTGCGCGGCGCGCTCGGCCGCCATCATGTCGTGCAGCGCGTCGTAGAGCGGCCGCAGGTAGGGATTCACCTTCTCCTGCAGGTCTCCTGGCAGGAAGCCCAGCTTCTCACCCGCCTCCACCGCGGGGCGCGCCAGGATGATGCGCTTGACCTTGCGCTCCTGGAGGAAGGCGACCGCCATGGCCATGGCGAGGTACGTCTTGCCCGTGCCCGCGGGGCCGATGCCGAAGACGATGTCGTGGGAGCGGATGGCGTCCACGTAGCGCTTCTGGTTGATGCTCTTGGGGGAGATCTGCCGGTTGCCGGAGCTCTTGAGCACCGGGCCCAGCATGACCTCCTGCAAGGACTCCGCGCCGCGGCCGAGCACCTTGATACCCTGCTCCACGTCCTCCCGGTAGACGGGGCGGCCGGCGCGGATCATCTCCTCCAGGTTCTCCAGGAGGCGGACGGAGAAGGCGACGGCGTCGGATGGGCCGGAGAGATGGAACTCCGTGCCGCGTTGTCCCACCCGGACCCCGAGGCGCCGCTCCATCAACTTGAGGTTTTCGTTCTGGTTGCCGCAGAGGGCCAGGGCGGTCGCGTTGTCACGAACGTCCACCTTGGCGGAGGCGGTAAGCACTTCGGGCGCTTCCAACGTGGCGGGATTTCGCAATGCGGATTCTTCCTCGGTCTATGTCGCTACGGCTGACACCAACGTAACGCCGCCCCCAGGGCCGCGAAAGACGACTTTGTGTCAGGACTAGCGCAAGGGTGGCAGGAGAATGAACTGCCGAGCGGCCAACCGCCGGTAATAGTACTCTTCCCGCCACGGGTATTTCAGTTCGCCCGGTTTCAACAGTCCAGCCTGCACCAAAGAATCCAGACGCTCGGGCAGCTCACCGCGTTCCAGGCGAAACACCTCGAGCGCGGCCTCGATGCGGACGCGCTGGGCCTGGGAAACATGACGTTGGGCCGCTGAGTCCGCAAATACCGCGGCAACGCCCGCTTCGGGGCCCAGGCGCACGGCCCGGGGCACCACCAGCACCACCGCCGCCAGCACCCCCACGGTGGCGACGAGGCGTCCCACCGGCCCCGCCACGCGAGCAAGCAGGCGCTGGTCCCCAGGAACGGGGGCCGGGGCGCCCTCCGGAAGAATCGGCCGGACGTACTCGCCCTTCACCAGGTTGTAGAGCGCCTTGCAGGTCTCGAACTCGCCCAGGCAGGAGATGTCCACCAGCTTCCGCAAATCCCTCCCGGGCGAAAGTTCATCGTAGATGCGCCGCTCCGAAGGACCGATGGCGCCCAGCTCCCCACCCTCTTCTCCGCGCGGCTGAGGCAGGGCCTTGATGCGTTCGAAGATCAGGTCGTCGCGGTGGATTTTCTGCCGGATGACAGGCCACTCATCCACCATCCGGAAGCCCTCCATGAGCACCGTCTCGGCGCGCAACGGATGGATGGCTTCCGCGTCCGGCTCCACGGGCTCCTGGATGAATTCGTAGGTGCCCGACTTCCAGGTGAAGAGGCGGTAGAGGGTCTCCGTGGCCTGAAGCTGCATCATCGCCTGGAAGCGCTCGGCGGTGAGGGCCTGGCTGGAGACAAGCACGTCCCCCAGCCGCTTGAGCGTGCGGCGCTGCGTCTCCAGGGCCGCCTCGAGCTGCGTCTCGGTGATGAGCTCCGAGCGCACCAGCATGGCGCCGATGAGCTCCTTGCGCTTCCGGGTGACGCTCTCCGCCTTGATGATGTGGCCATCGTTGAAGCCGATGCGCACTTCCTGGTCCTTGGCGCGGACGTGGAGCGTGCCCGTCTTCTGCTGCTGCCCGATGAGCTGCAGGATGTCGCCAATACCAAAGTCCTTCAGTGTGCCTTGCAGGGACATCGCCGTTCACTCCCCCCGCCGCAGACGGCGCAGACCGCGCAACGACAGCAGGTGGACACCCAGCAGCAGCAACGCCGCGGGCGCGAGCTTGAGGTAGAGGGGGGCTTCACCATAGGGCCCCCTCACCAGGCCCTGGTGCAGGAGCACCGCGGCCAGCGCGAAGAGGAAGCCGAACGCATACAGCGCGCCGCGGACCGGCACACCCGAGGCCACGTGCCCCGCGCCGGACAGCACCGCGCCCAGGACGTACGCCACACGGCCCGTCCAGGCCTGATGTCGGTCCACCTGGAGCTGCTTGCGCGCCCGCAGCTGCTGCGGCACCAGCCCCCGGCGGGAGAAGACGTTGACGCACTGGCCACACTGCTTGCTGCCCACACCCAGCTCCGGGTCGCAGCGCACGCACACCGCGCGGCCACAGCGCTCACATACCTTGGCCGCCTTCAAGCGGTCCCCCGCGAAGCCCCACAGGGCCAGCAGCACCGCCAGCGCCACGGCCCCCGCGGAGGCCATGGGCCCGGGCGGAAGCCCCGGGAGCAGCCAGCGCGACAGCTGCGTCTCCACCTGGCGCCCCGCCCCCGTGCCATCCGCGAGCGGAAGCCAGTCGGACTCCCCCAGCTGCGGGGCCAGCAGCAGCAGGTTGAGGAGCAGCCGGTCCTCCGGCGGCGGGTCCCGGACCAGCAGCGCTCCATCCAGTGCCTGCGCCGAGGCCATGGCCGTGGCAGCGCGATCCAGCTCCTTGCCGACCTCCGAGTCCGGCAGCGTCTTCGCCCTGCGGCGGACCACCTGCGCCAGGTTGTAGTGCGGAGCCGCCAGGTCCGGCGCGGACTGCGAGGCCTGCACGTAGAGCAGCGCCGCACCATCCGCGTCTCCCAGCGCGACCAGGGTGTTGCCGAAGCGCGTGAGCAGGCGCGCATCCGAGTTCTTCAGCGCCGAAGCCGCCTTGAAGTGCGTCCTCGCCTCTTCCAGCAAGCCGCGCCGGGATTCGAAGTACGCCAGCGACAGCACCTCCGCGAACGTCGCCGAGCGGGACGCCATCCGCGCCAGCACGCGCGCCCGCGCCTCCTCGGCGGACAGGCCGCCCCGCTCCAGGAGGTACACGTCCTCGGCCGGCGTGCCCGCGAACGCCGTGACACGCGCGAGTTGCCCCGCCGCCAGCGGCAAGAGCCCCACGCCCGCCACCAGCACCGCCGCCACCACCCGCTCCGTGCGCGAGAGATAGAGGGACACGGTGGCCAGCATCACCAGCAGCGCGGGCAGCACACCCAGCCCCAGCACCCACGGCAGGCTCAAGAGAAGCAGCCCCAGGACCAGGGACTGCCACCGGGAGACGACTCGCGGCAGCAGGTGGTGGAAGTCATGCAGCGCGTAACGGAGCTTCCGTAGGAAGAACAAGCCCATCAGCAGCACCGCGGTGGCCCCCCAGGCCAGCAGCACCAGGGCGCCCAGGTCCGCCAACACGGGCCGACGATAGCGAGCATCCTGCGCCAGTGTCGTCAGCGCCTGCCGAACCTGCCCCAACGAGCGGGACACCTCGCCCGGCTTCTCCAAGGCGTAGAGCTCCGCGAGCTCGAAGCGCGCGTAGGGCAGCCCCGGCGACAGCTCGACCGCCACCTCCGCCAGCCGCACCGCGCCGGCAATGTCCCCCGCGCGGCGGCGCACGGCCGCTTCACGGAGGAAGCCCACGCTCAGGGGCTCCAGGTCCGTGGCGGCCAGCTCGACGCGCAACGTCCGCAGTTCCTTGAGGGCCGCCGCCGCGGCGTCCCGATCATTCGTCGCGCGGGCCTGCCGCCACCGGTTCCAGATGGCTTCCAGGTCCGCATCCGTCACCCGTGGCGCCAGCACCGGACTCAGCGTCACCGGCCTGGGGGTGATGACCGTGGGTTCCTCGACCGGCGAAGGACTGGCCGCCGCGGGAGTCCGGCCATTGGCGGGGGCCGATTCAACGGCCCTGACATTGCGCGCGGGCGCCCTGGGCGCGTCGGCGGCGTCCTCGGTGGAGGCATCCTCCGCGGCGGAGACGTCTTCTTCCGGCGCGTCCTCCGCGTAGGCGGCGTCATCCACCGGATCCATGGACTCGTCCCGCAGGTCGGGCTCCATGGGGCCCGGATCCACCTCGGGAAGGCGCGTGGGGGCTTCCAGCTGCGCGGACGCCACGACGGGCACCAGAAGCGTGAAGCCACTGAGAAGGAGGGCAAGAAGCGGCAGGCGGATCATCCAGGGGGTGGATTGTAGGCGACCCAGGGCCAAGCGCGAAAACGAACGCCAGCCCGGCTGCCCACCTGCCGCGTTTGCCGGACAGCACCAGACCCCTGCGTGCTACAGGAACGTGCATGGCGGACACGACGCTGAACCCCGGGGCGGAGCTGGAGCGACTGGTCGACATCATGCGGCAGCTGCGCGCGGAAGGCGGCTGCCCGTGGGATCGCGAACAGGACCTGCGCTCGCTGCGGCCCTACCTCCTGGAAGAGGCCTTCGAGGTCCTGGAGGAGATGGACCGGGTCGCCTACGGCGGCTCCTGGCGGACCTTCTGTGAAGAACTGGGAGACCTGCTTTTCCAGATTGTCTTCCACGCCCAGCTCGCCTCGGAACTGGGGGAGTTCTCCCTGGCCGATGTGGCGAAGGCCATTGGCGACAAGCTGGTCAGCCGGCATCCCCATGTCTTCGGCAACGGCCAGCGCATGGAGGGCGCCGAGCAGGTCCTGGACAACTGGGCCAAGCTGAAGGCCGCGGAGAAGAAGCGCAAGACGGGCCGGGAGGGCTCGGTGCTGGACGGCGTCCCCGTCGCCGCCCCGGCGCTGATGCGTGCCGAGCGGCTCACGGAGAAGGCCAGCCGCATCGGCTTCGACTGGCCGGACGTCGCCAGCGTGCGCGCCAAGCTGACGGAGGAGCTGGGCGAGCTGGACGAGGCCATCGCCGCGAATGATCGGGATGCCATCGAGCACGAGCTGGGGGACGTGCTGTTCTCGCTCGCCAACCTCGCGCGCTTCGTCGGGGCGCCAGCCGAGGACGCGCTGCGGATGGCCATCCGCCGCTTCACCGCCCGCTTCCAGCACATCGAGTCCGCCCTCCGCGCCGAGGGTGTCGCCCTGGGGGATGCCACCCTGGAGCACATGGAGCGCCACTGGCAGGAGGCCAAGGCGCGCGAAAAGGCGCTGCCTTCTCCGACCTGGGTTCCTCGCGCGCCCGTCACCACGCTGCGGCTGGCCGTGGCGGATCTTCCCGCGCAGCGCGCCTTCTGGGACGCCCTGGCGCCCCGGCTGGGGTGGACCCGCCGCAGGGCTCCGGAAGCGGATCAGGTCCTTTATGAAGACGGGGGCCTTCGGATCGCCTTCGAAGCGGTGGGGACGCCCACGACGGGCCTGAGGCTGACCCTGACGGCCCCCTCCCAGGCGGCGGTGGAGCGGCTCCCCGGCATCCTCGCGGAGATTCCGGGGAGTCGGCTGATCCAGCACCAGGCCGGCCGACTCTCCTTTCAGGATCCCGCGGGGCTGGTGTGGGAATATACGACTTCGGTAGAGTGATTTTCCTCGCAGGTACCCTCGGCGGGGCGTCCAGAGCCCGGAAATCCCGGCTGGAGGCCCACACCCGTCTTGACGCCTGCGAGGCGTCGCAGTAAGGACGGCCCCTCTTTTAGCCTGCCATTACCGCTGGAGATTTCTCTTGGCCAACACCAAGTCCGCAGAGAAGCGTCACCGTCAGTCCCTGAAGCGCCGTGCGCGCAACGTCACCGTGCGCGGTGAGGTGAAGACCGCCGTCAAGTCCGCCCGCGAGGCGCTCGGCAGCAAGGATGGGGCGAAGCTGACGGACGCCATCAAGTCGGCCGCCAAGGCGCTGAACAAGGCCGCCACCAAGGGCGTGCTGCACAAGCGCACCGCTTCCCGCCGCATCTCGCGTCTCGCGAAGGCCGCCACCAAGGCCGCCCGCGCGCAGGCCTAGTCGAAGCCTCGGGGCCACCTCGCGTGGCCCTGCTTCATGCGTGCAGGCTGCCGGGAGGAGGCTCTTGCCTCCTCACCAGGCGCCCGCGAGCCGGTCGTACCCGTCCCGCATCAAGACCTCCGCGAGGCGCTCGAGCGCGACCTGCCGGTTCGCCTCCGCCTCCAGGATGTCTCCGCTTCCCAGCACATAGTCCTCGGACCCGAAGACCTCCGTCTGCTTGAGGACCTGTCCGTCCTTCACCACGCGGATCTGCGCCCGAGCAGAGACGCGGAAGAAGAAGCCCGGGCTCGCGCTCCTGCCCACAACGGTCGTGGGCGTGTTCGCCACCGACAGCACCGTGCCCTCCATGCGCCCGTCGCAGGACTCCGCGCTGCCCAGCCGACCCACGCGGATCAGCTCCTGCCGTAGGAAGCGCGTGAAGACGGTTTCCAGCGTGGGCTCGGGCGTCGCGTTGACGAAGACAGGCGCGCAGAGGGACGTCACGCTGGCCGGTAGACCGTCTCCGCGAGGCGCCAGGCGGTAGCCACAGCCCGCGGCTACCCACATTCCCACCACCACGCCAATTCGAAGGCGCCGGGGTCCGACAGCGCAGGGTCGCGACATGCGCGGCACCCTACCCGGCCCGATCGGCCCGTCAAGACAGAGGGCCACCGTCTTGTGTCGATGGAGGCGGCGGCGGTGACGACTCACCGTCGACAGCCACGCCGCGCACCCGCAGGGCCTCCGCCAACGACGTCCACGCCGCCAGCAGCCGCGTGTCCCGGGGAGAGCCCCGCCGCGCCAACCCCAAGGGCCAGCGCACCTGCGCCCCCTGCCGAGGCACCAGGACGAGCCCGTGTGAACGGCACGTCAACGCCAGCAGGACGCCCAGCGCCGCCATGCCCAACCCCAGCACCTTCAGCGCGACGGGCTGCGCCCACAGGCCCAGCAAGGCGAAGACGGTCAACGCCAGCGCCTCCCGGAAGTAGCGCGACTCCAGCCGCGCCTCCCGCAGCGAGTCCAGCTCCACGGGAGGCACCATGACCGACGGGTGCGGTTGATAGAAGAGCCGCGTCCCCTGGCCGGAAAGCATGCGCCCTCCGCCCAGGTCCGCGACGAAGAACGGCTCCTCCGGTGCCGGGCCCCCGGGAAGGGGCGCTTCGGGAAGCACGGCCTCGCAGGCAATGCACCGCGGGCGGCCCGCCGGTTGGGGCCGCCCACATGCACCACACATGACGAGAACCTCGGCAGGCACCCGGGTCCCCGCTCAGGTGGCGACGAAGTTCACGAGGCGCTTGGGGACGAAGACGAACTTGCGCAGCGTCTTCCCCGCCAGAGCCGCCTGGATCTTCTCATCCGCTTCCGCCGCGGCGCGCACGTCCGCCTCCGCCGCGTCCGCGGCCACGCGAATCTCCGCGCGCAACTTGCCATTCACCTGCACGGCGTAGGGGATGACGTCGTCCACCACCAGCGCCGGGTCGAACTCCGGCCAGGCCTGCGCGACGGTGAAGTCCTTGCTGCCGTAGGCCTCCGCGATTTCGTCCGCGATGTGCGGCGCGAACGGCGTGAGCACCGCCGCCAGCAACCGCACGGCCTCCGCCATGGCGGCCTTCTCCGCGGCCGTCTCAGGCGTCCCCTGTGCGGCGAGCGCGTTGACGCCTTCCATGATGCCGGCGATGGCCGTATTGAAGGACAGGCGCTCGATGGCCTCCCCCACCCGCTTCAGCGTCTTGTGGGCGGCGCGGCGGATCTCCAGCGCCTTGCCTTCGTAGGGCCCGTCATGGGTGGCACCTGCGGCCGCCGCCTGGTGTGTGGCGGCCAGCGTCCAGACGCGCTTGAGGAAGCGGAACACGCCTTCCACCTGCTCATCGGACCAGTCGAAGTCGCGCTCCGGCGGGCCCGCGAACAGCACGTAGGCCCGCGCCGTGTCCGCGCCGTACCGCTGGACGATGGAAGAAGGCGCCACCACGTTGCCCCACCGCTTGGACATCTTCCGGCCATCCGGACCGTTGACGATGCCCTGGGTGATGAGCCGCGTGACGGGCTCGTCCACGGGGCTCAGCCCCAGCAGCTTCATCACCCGCGTCCAGAAGCGGAAGTAGAGCAGGTGCATCACCGCGTGCTCGGGGCCACCCACGTAGATGTCCACGGGCAGGAAGCGCTGGGCCTCCTTCGGGTCGAACGGCGCCGCGTCGTAGTGCGGAGACAGGTAGCGCGCGAAGTACCAGCAGGAGTCGACGAAGGTGTCCATCGTCTCCGCCTCGCGCCGGGCAGGCCCGCCGCACTTCGGACACGTGGTGTTCACCCACGAGGTCACCTTCGCCAGCGGCGGCTCACCCTTGCCGGTGAGCACCGCCTGGGTGTCGATCTCCGGCAGACGCACGGGCAGTTGGTCCAGAGGCACCGGGATGCCGTTGCGGTCCGGGTCGCACTTCTCGCAGTAGACGATGGGGATGGGCGTGCCCCAGTAGCGCTGGCGGCTGAAGCCCCAGTCCTTCTGGCGGTACGTCACCGTTGCCTTGCCCTTGCCGTCCTTCTCCAGCGACGCGGCCATGGCCTGACGCGCCTGCTCGGACGTCTGACCCGTGTAGGCGCCGGAATCCTCCAGGACGCCGTACTCCGTATAGGCCGCCTCAAGCTCGTCACCCGGCGGGAGCTTGTCACCGGACGCGGGCTGGATGACGACCTTCACGGGCAGGCTGTACTTGCGCGCGAAGGCGAAGTCGCGCTCGTCATGCGCGGGCACGCTCATCACCGCACCGGTGCCGTAGTCGCTCAGCACGAAGTTGGCGATCCAGATGGGGACCGCCTGCCCGGTGAAGGGATTTTCCGCGTAGGCGCCGGTGAAGACCCCCTCCTTCTCCGTGCCCTCGCCCAGGCGCTCCGTCTTGGACTGGGCGGCCATGCGCTTGGCGAAAGCCTCCACCTCCGCGCGGCGCTCCGGCGTTGTCACCTGGGCCACCAGCTTGTGGTCCGGCGCCAGCACCACGTAGGTGCAGCCGAAGATGGTGTCGATACGGGTGGTGAACACGCGCAGCGCGGCGTCGTGCCCCTGCAGCCGGAAGTCGGCCTCGGCACCGTCCGAACGGCCAATCCAGTTCCGCTGCGCGGCGGTGATGCGGTGGGGCCACTCCTTGAGCGTGTCCAGCGCGTCCAGCAACTCCTGCGAGTACCGGGTGATGCGGAACGCCCACTCGGGCATCTCCTTGTCCACCACGGGGGAGTCGCAGCGCTCGCAGACGCCGTCCTTCACCTGCTCATTGGCGATGACGGTGTGGCAACCGGTACACCAGTTCACCCTGCTGAAGCGGCGATAGACGAGCCCACGCTCCAGCATCTGGATGAAGAACCACTGATTCCAGCGGTAGTACTCGGGCGCGCCGGTGTTGACCTCGCGTTCCCAGTCGTAGCAGTAGCCCAGACTCTTAACTTCCTTCTTGAAGGACGCGATGTTCTCGGCCGTGCGCACCGCCGGGTGCACGCCGTCCTTGATGGCCGCGTTCTCGGCCGGCAGGCCGAGCGCATCCCAGCCCATGGGATGCAGCACGTCGAAGCCCTTCATCCGGAAGTAACGCGCGTACACGTCCCCGAGCAGGTAGTTGCGGACATGCCCCATGTGCATCTTCCCGCTGGGGTACGGCAGCATCTCGAGCACGTACTTCTTGGGTGCCCCGGGGCGGCTGCCTGCCCGGAAGATGCCCGCGTCGTCCCAACGGGTCTGCCACTTACCTTCAATCGCCTGCGGCTCGTAACGCTCGTTCATCGCCATATCTATCGAGTCTCTTAGAGTGGGGACGTGCCCCAGGCAACTAGTCTCGCCGGGACAAATCCGTCCCGAGCGGACGACGGCCCCTGGGGCGACTGACGGGAGGGCCCCCGGGGCCCCGGCCGCCTTCCTCGGCCCTCCAAGGACCGCCCCGCTTCTTCAGCCGGTGACGCGCCGCGGCCTCGCTGATGACAGGCGCAAATCCCTCGGGCTCCAGCGGCGGGCAAACATTCTCGCCAACCTGGATTCAAAGATTAGCAATAAAAGTGAGGATATGCCGTTGACGGCCAATCGTTGAGCCAGTGACGATTCACCTCACCGGCATCCTGCCTTGGGGGGAGCCGTCCATCCGCAGCGAGTGAGGACCGAATGACGCTGAGAAGGGCGTTGATTCCGGGGTGCGTGTTTGCACTCTTCTCGTTGGAAACGCTGGCTCAGGACGCGAATATCGCGCCGCCTGCTCCCGAAACACAGACGCCGGGGACACCCGCGCCAGGGGTTGCGCCACAGCCGGCGCTCACGGCGCCCTCGCCCGCGCCCGCCAACGTGCGCACGGTGAAAGGCCGCGTCGCGGACCGGCTCACCAACGAGGGACTGCCGCTGGTGCGTGTCATCATCAAGGGCACCACCCAGGGCGTGGAGACGGAGCTGGACGGCACCTTCACCCTGCCCAACGTGCCCGCCCGCGCGGTGACGCTGCTCTTCTCCAGTCAGGACTACGGTGAGCGGGAGGTGCAGATTGGCGCCAACCAGCGCACCGTCGAGGTCGCGCTGGAGAACATCTTCGCGGAGGAGATGGTGGTGGTGGGCCGCGCCAGTGAAGTGGCGCGAAAGAACCTGGCCAACTCGGTGGCCTCGGTGAATTCCGAGGAGATCAACCGCGCCCCCGCCCAGACGGTGGACCAGGCGCTCCAGGGCAAGGTCGCCGGCGCCAACATCCAGAGCAACGGCGGCGCGCCCGGTGGCGGCCTCCAGCTCCGGCTGCGCGGCGTGTCCACCATCAACGGCTCCTCCGCCCCGCTCTACGTCATCGACGGGGTGCTCGTCAGTGACGTGGCCATCGCCTCCGGTGTGTTCGCCATCACCGAGTCCGTGGCCGGCGCCAACGCGAACCCCACCCAGGACAACCAGGTCAACCGCATCGCGGACATCAACCCCAACGACATCGAGAGCATCGAGGTCCTCAAGGGTGCGTCCGCCGCCGCCATCTACGGCTCCAAGGCCGCCAACGGCGTGGTCATCATCAACACCAAGCGGGGCCGCTCCAGCGAGCCGCAGTTCGAGGTGACCCAGCGCCTGGGCATGTACACGCTGGCCAACAAGCTCGGCACCCGCCGCTTCAACAGCGTGGACGAGGTGCGCGACACGTTCGGCGAGGCCGCTGCCCAGTACTACGTGGAGGGTCGCCGGTTCGACCACGAGTCCGCCCTGGCCGGCCGCCGCGACTTGTCCTCGGAGACGCTGGCCAGCGTCAGCGGCGTGACGGGCAATACGAAGTACTTCGCGTCGGCGATGATCAAGAACGACGAAGGCATCATCGCCAACACCGGGTACGAGAAGCAGTCGTTCCGGCTGAACCTGGGCCAGAAGCTGGGTGAGTCGGTGGAGGTCAACGTCGCCACCAACCTGGTTCACTCCCTGGGCCAGCGCGGTCTGACGAACAACGACAACGCGAGCATCAGCAACTACATGGTGCTGCCGCACGCGCCGGAGTTCCTCCCGCTGGAGGCCAACTCGGACGGCGTGTACCCGCAGAACCCCTTCCTCTCCAACCGCGCCAACCCATTGCAGACGGCCGCGCTGGTGAAGAACGATGAGAATGTGTGGCGCTTCATCGGGTCCGGCGACCTGACATGGCACCTGTGGAAGACGGAGGCCCACCACCTGCGCGTGCTGGCCAACGCGGGCGTGGACCGGTTCCAGCAGGAGAACTCGCTCTTCTTCCCGCCCGAGCTCAACTTCGAGCCGCTGGATGACGGTCTGCCGGGCTCGTCGCTCTTCGGAACCAGCCAGGTGCGCAACCTGAACTCCGGCCTGAACCTGGTGCACACCTACAAGCCCACGTCGGGCGGCATCGTGGCGACCACGTCAGGCGGTCTCCAGTTCGAAGAACGCAACATCGACTCCGTCTACATCGTCAGCAAGAACCTGAACGCGGGCCGGCAGAACGTGGACAGTGGCACCGTGGTCAACCTGCGGCAGAACCGCTCGCTGGTGAGGGACCGGGGCTACTACGTCCAGGAGGAGCTCCTCCTGCTGGACGAGCGGCTGACGCTGGTGGGCGCGCTGCGCGGCGAGCAGAGCAGCGCCAACGGCAACCCCAACGCGCTGTTCCTGTACCCGAAGCTGGCCACCGCCTACCGGATTCCCTCGTTCCACCCGAAGGTGAACGAGTTCAAGGTCCGCGCGGCCTACGGTGAGACGGGCAACCTGCCGCTGTACGGAATGAAGTTCACCGGCCTGCGCGCCACCGGCAACATCGCCGGCAGCCCGGGTCTGGTGGGCACCGGCATCGCGGGTGACCGGAACATCAAGCCAGAGCGGCAGCGTGAGATTGAGGCCGGCGTGGACGCCCTCCTCTTCGGCGGCGACGTGGTCGCGGAATTGTCCATCTACCAGCGCAACATCAGTGACCTGCTGCTGCAGCGCGCCCTGGCCCCGTCCGGTGGCTTCGCCACGCAGATCTTCAACGGCGGCTCGCTGCGCAACCGTGGCGTCGAGGCCATGCTCCAGGTGACGCCCGTGCGCGGCGGCTTCGAGTGGACCAGCGGCGCGACGTTCGCCCTCAACCGCAGCCGGGTGACGGACCTGCCCGTTCCCGCGTTCCTCGCTGGCGGATTCGGCACCAGCCTGGGCGCCTTCCGCATCGAGGAAGGCGCGACGGCGACGCAGATTGTCGGCAACGACGGCGTCGACGAGAACGGCCGCCCGATTGTGCGGAAGATTGGCGACACCGAGCCCACCTTCCGCATGTCCTTCACCAACAGCCTCAAGTACCGGGACTTCAGCCTGTCCTTCCTGTTCGACTGGCAGCAGGGCAGCGACATCATCAACCTGACGCGGTACATCTACGACGACGCCGGGACGTCACCGGACTTCACGACGGGGGGCCGCGAGCGACTCGTACGGCAACGTACGCACGCGAGCACGTACATCGAGGACGCCAGCTTCCTCAAGCTGCGTGAGGTGACCTTCATGTACCAGTTGCCCAAGGACTGGGTGTCCATGGTTCCCGCGGTGAAGTCCGCCCGGCTCAGTCTGAGCGGACGCAACCTCCTCATGTTCACCGGCTACTCCGGGTTGGATCCGGAGGTGAGCAACTTCGGCAACCAGGCCGTCGCCCGCAACGTGGACGTGGCCCCCTTCCCTCCCAGCCGCAGCTTCTGGACCTCCATCGACGTCGGGTTCTGAGCCATGACCATCCAACTGACCAAGAAGGCTTTCGTGGGGCTCTTCACCGTCCTGGGCCTGAGCGGCTGCGGGAGCCTGGACGTCCCGGACCTGAACAACCCCAGCCTCGATGACTTCCGCGAGCGGCCCACGCGTCCCGCGGTGCTCACCGCCGCCACGGGCTTGCTCCTCGGCCACCGCGCTGGTGTCGCCGCTCCCAACGGCTACGTGGCCCAGCTCGGCATCATCGGGCGCGAGGCGTACGTCTTCGACCCCGCGGACCCGCGCGCCGTCGGCGAACTGCTGGGCCCCACCCTGGACCCCGGCGGCCCGGCGTTCGGCGGCAATCACTGGACCTCGCCCTACCTGAACATCCGCAACGCCAATGCGCTGCTGGACTCCCTGGACAAGGTCCCCAACACGCCCGACGCAGAGAAGGAGGGCCTCCGCGGCTTCGCGAAGACGATGCAGGCCCTGGACTTCCTCGTGGTCATCAACACGCGAGACACCGAAGGGGCCCCCATCGACGTCAACCTGCCCATTGGCCAACTGGCCCCCATCGTGGGCAAGGAGGCGGTGTTCGAGCGAATCGCCGCGCTGCTCGACGAGGGCCACACCCACCTGGAGAACGCCGGGGAGACCTTCCCCTTCCAGCTCAGCCCGGGCTTCGCCGGCTTCAACACGCCCACGACGTTCCGGCAGTTCAACCGCGCGCTCGCCGCACGGGTGGCGGTGTACCGGGGGCGCTACCCCGAGGCGCTCAGCGCCCTGAGCCAGTCCTTCCTCAACCAGACTCAGCCGTTGGAGCTGGGCGTCTATCACTCGTTCGGGACGAACTCCGGCGACACCGACAATGGCCTCATCAGCGTCAACGTCTTCGCGCACCCGTCGATCGTCACCGACGCGGAGCTCCAGGACGATGGCACCGTGGATGACCGCGTGGTCCGGAAGCTCACGCGCCTGCCCGCGGTCCGGACCGCGGCGGACGGGAAGCTGTCGACGGAGTGGCGCTTCCGCATCTACCCCACGAACAACTCGCCCGTGACCATCATCCGCAACGAGGAGCTCATCCTCCTGCGCGCCGAGGCCAACATCGGTGCTCGGAACTTCGGCCCGGCCGCGGACGACCTCAACTTCATCCGCACCACCTCCGGCCGGCTGCCGCCGCGCCTGGACATCGATGAGAACAATGCCCTGGATGAGCTGCTGAAGCAGAAGCGGTACTCGCTCCTGTTCGAGGGCGGCCACCGGTGGATTGACCTTCGGCGCTACGGGCGGCTCGACTCGCTCCCCCGCGAGTTGGATCCGGACATCGCGCCCCACGAGCGCTTCCCCATCCCCGCGGCGGAGATGAACGCGCGGCAGTAAACGCTTCTCGCAGTCTTTGAAGCTCCAGGTGCACGGCAGTCGGGCGTGCACCTGGAGCGCGGGCGCTCAGCCGCCCTGCTTCAACCCGGCCCGTTCGGCGACGAGCGCCCCCAGTGCGGACCAGTCCAAATCGCCGTGGCCCTGCGCGACGCCTCCCAGGAACTGGTCCTTCACGAGGCTGGCCAGGGGCATGGGCACCTCGGCGGTGCGCGCCGCGCCCAGGACGAGCTCCACGTCCTTGAGCCCCAGCCGCATCTTGAAGCCCGCCGGGCTGTACTTCTCCTCGGCGATGAGCTGCGCGTACCCCTCGAAGATGGGCGAGCGCGCGAAGACGGACTGGAAGACCTCCAGGAACACCTTCGGCTCGATGCCGGACTTGCGCGTCAGGGCGAAGGACTCGGCGAGCGCCTCCATCATCGACGCGATGAGGAAGTTGCCCGACAGCTTCACGACGTTGGCCGCCGGGGCACTTTCGCCCAGCACGGTGAGGCCGCGCCCCAGCGCCTCCAGCAACGGGCGGCACCGGTCCACGTCCTGCTTCGGACCGGCGGCCACCACCCACAGCTGCTTCGATGCCGCCGCGGTGGGGCGGCCGAATACCGGTGCGGAGAGATACCGCTGGCCGGCGCTCGCATGCGTCTCCGCCAACCGTTCGGAAAGCGCCACGGAGAGCGTGCTCGAAGAGACGTGCACGGCCCCTGGCGCCAGTCCTGCCTGGAGCCCGTCCTGACCGAAGACCGCGGACGTCACGGCCGCATCATCCGACAGCATGCTGAAGACGACCTCCGCGCCGCGAGCCGCCTCCGCGGGGCTGCGGGCAACGCGCGCCCCCTTCTCCTTCAACGGCGCGGCCTTGGACTCGGTGCGATTCCACACCGTCAGCTCGTGCCCCGCCGCCACCAGGCTCGTCGCCATGGGCAGTCCCATGTTGCCCAGGCCAATGAATCCCACCTTCATGCGCGTCTCCTCCCGGAAGCGGCCCGGATAATCCGCGCCCAGGAGCTCCACCACCGCAAAGCACGCGCACGTCCAGGAGCGAACGCGGAGCGCCCTACTCCGGCCGGTCCTCGGAGACATCCAGGCGCTCGAAGGCGCGGCCCAGCGCCAGGACACCCAGCCACACCTCCCCCACCAACACACCCGCCGCGACGAAGCCCGCCACGGGCAAGGCCCAGGGGCCCAGCAGCGTCGACACAGCGAGGCCCACCACGAGCGCCACCAGCCCCGCGGGAATCAACCCCACCAGCATCACCACCAGCGTGCCCACGACAGCCAGCAAGCGCTGGCCCATCGCCTCGATGCCGCGTGCCCGCTCGCCTGTATCCGCCGGTACCCACGAGGGGAAGAGGACCACCGCGGCGTTCTGCACGAAGAGGCCCGACAGCGACACGGCCGGAAGCAGGAACGCCAGCGCCAGCCCTCCTGGCCACCACCAGCCGCCCAGGCGCGAGGCCTCCACGCCGGGCCCCAGGACGAGCGCCACCACCAACAGCGCGAGTTGGAACGAGGCCAGGGCCAGCGAGGATGCCGCCAACTGCGCGCGCACCACCTGCCGTCCTGTCAGTGGCATGGCGCGCAGCAGGTCCAGCTTGGGCAGGTCCATCCGCAGGTCCATGCGGAACGCGCTCGGCCCCACCACCGTCAGCATCACCGACAACGCCAGCGCCACCGGCCCGAGCACCCGCCGCGTGTCCGTGAACAGACGCGTGTCGCCCATCATCGCCGCGATGACACCGCCCAGGATGATGAAGGCGAGGAACACCGCGAACCCGCCGCCCATCCGCTTGCGCGCAATCAGGTTCTTCCAGATGAGCGCCACCTCCGGTCGGCCTCGAGGCAGCAGCCGGAATGGAGGGCGGCTCAACGTGAGCGAGCCCACACGCGTCATCCGCCCCGAGGCCCGCAGCATGCGCTCCCGTGAGCGGGACTCCGCGCGCACCACCGCCGTCTCCTCGAACGGGACTTCGGCCCAGAGCACCCAGCCGTAGTGCGCCGCCATCAGCGCCAACACCGGTGGCAGGGCCCACAGGAAGTCGCCCACGCTCTGCGCCAGCGCTGGCGCCACCAGCAGCCGGCCCGGCCACAACACGGCCGCCACGCCGGGTGACGCCATCAGCGCCTGCAACCACTCGCGAAGCGCGCGGCCTGATGACAGGTCCTCGGGCACCGGGTGCTCTCGCAGCGAGGTGAACACCGCCAGCACCACGAGCGCCAGGACACCCCCCACCGCGCCCCAGCGGACCACCTGGCCCCAGAGGCCCCATGCCGACAGCCGCGTGCGCATGAAGGACGCCGCCGTCGAGTGCAGATAGAGCGTGCCCAAGGCCAGACACGCCCCCACGAAGAAGAGGACGGGATGCGGGCTGATGGTCCTCCCGAGGAACAGCGTGGCGAACAGCGCGCCCAGCGACGTTCCCAGGAGCCCGCGCACCAGCTTGTATTGCAGCAGGGCCCTGCGAGGGACGGGCGCGGGGAAGAGTTGCACCACCTCCGTCTCCGAGAAGGTCAGCGACGGCCGGTCCCGGCCCAGCGCCCACGCAGCGAACAACGTCCCCAGCGCGGAGCCGACCAGCGACAGCTCGGCGAACAACCGCACACCCTCGGACACCGTGCCCACCGACCCACGGAAGTCCAAACGCCGGAAGAAGACGGAGTAGAGATACGCCGCGCCCACCAGGGCGCCCAGGAGGTAGCGCGGCTTGCGAAGCCGCTCCAGCTGCCGCCGGACGCGATTGCGCCAGGTCGCGGCCCAGAGGAAGGCCACCGCGCGAGGGAAGCTCACGGCGCCTGCGTTCCCGCGCTGGTGATTCGGACGAAGAGCTCTTCCAGCGAGGCGTGCTCCCCTTCCGCGCCACTCAGTCGCGCGCGGATGTCTTCCAGGCTGCCCAGCGCCATGGCCTTGCCGCCCGTGATGACGAGCAGCCGGTGGCACAGCTCCTCCACCAGCGGCAGCAGATGCGAGGACAGCACCAGGGCCGCGCCCTCCTCCGCCCGGCGCCGCAGCGACGCCTTCATCCGCCGGATGCCGATGGGGTCCAGGCCAGTGAGTGGCTCGTCCAGGAGGATGAGCTTTGGCGAATGCAGGAAGCCACAGGCGATGGACAGCTTCTGCTTCATGCCTCGCGACAGCTCGCCCGGCAGGGACTTCTCCTTGCCCGTCAGCTCCATCTCCTCCAGCAGCGCGCGGCCCCGCTCCTCCCAGTCCTCCACGCCGTAGAGCCGCGCCGTGAAGTTCAGGTGCTCCCACACCGTGAGGTATTCGAAGAAGCGCGGCTCGTCCGGCAGGAAGGCCAGCGCGCGCTTCGCTTCCACCGGCGTCTGCGACAAGTCATGTCCCGCGACCAGGATGCGGCCCGAGCTGGGCGGCAGGATGCCCGCCAGACACCGCAACGTGGAGGTCTTCCCCGCACCGTTGGGCCCCACCAACCCGAGCACCTCACCGGGCGCCACCTCGAAGGTGAGCCCCTGCACGGCCTTCACCTCGCCATACGCCTTCTCCAGGCCCTCCACCCGCAGGACAGAATCCATTCGTACGCGCTCGCCTTCAGTCCAGCTTCAGCAGGTCCCGAACGGTATCCAGCACGACCTTCGCCTGCACGGGTTTCACCAGGTACGCGCTCGCGCCCAGCTTCATCGCGCGCTCCCGGTCCGCCGCCGCGCCCTCCGTGGTGACGACGATGATGGGGACGTTCCGGTACTCGGTCGCCTGCCGGATGTGACTGATGAGCTTCAGCCCGTCCATCAGCGGCATGTTGATGTCCGTGAGCACCAGGTCGAAGCGGCCCTGCGTCAGCTTCTTCAAGCCCTCGGCGCCGTCCTGCGCCTCGGTGCACACCACGCCGGACAGGCGCTGCAGCGCGTACATGATGCTGCGCCGCATGGCCTGCGAGTCATCCACCACCAAGGCTCGAATCTGCTGCGTCATGGGCCGCGGACGTTAGCACCCGCGCGCCAAGGTCCGGAGTTTCAGCGCCGCCGCCGCGCCAGGGCCGCCAGCGCCGGGCCGATGTCGCCCAGTGGAATCACCCGCTTCACCGCCCCGGTGGCGATGGCCTCGCCCGGCATGCCGAACACCACCGAGGTCTCCTCCGACTGCGCCCAGACCTCGCCGCCCGCGCGGTGCACCTCACGGGCGCCCTCCGCGCCGTCCGCGCCCATGCCCGTCAGCACCACGCCCAGGGCCTTGGCGCCCAGCACCTGCGCCATGCTGGCGAAGAGGCGGTCCACGCTGGGCGCGTACTTGTCCACGTGCGTGGGCGGCGGCGTGTGCAGCTCCAGCCGGGAGCCCCGCTCGGCCACCACCATGTGCCGCCCGCCCGGAGCGATGTACACGTGCCCCGGCTGCACCAGGTCTCCGTCACGGGCCTCCGTCACGGTGAAGGGACCGATGCGGTCCAGCCGGTCCGCGAAGGCGCGGGTGAACTGCGGCGGCATGTGCTGGCAGACCAGCACGCACGGCGTGGGCTCCACGGCCAGTCCCTCCAACACCCGCTGCACCGCGGGGGGGCCGCCCGTGGAGGCACCCACGGCCACCACCAGCGGCGGCTCGCCCGCCACCGCCATGGCGCGGGCCCCTGGCGCCGCGTGCCGGTAACCGGGGCGCACGTGCCGCGCTGCCCGGACCTTCTCCAGCAGCTCCACGCGAAGCGCCTCCATGGCCTCGAACGTCGGGTGCTGCGGCTTGGCGATGAAGTCGAACGCCCCCAACTCCAGCGCCTTGAAGACATCCGACCGGTGCGAATAGCTGGAGATGACGATGACGGGCGTGGGCGCCGTGCGCATCAGCAGGCGGAGGAAGGTGTAGCCCCCGAGCTTCGGCATCTCCAGGTCCAGCGTCACCACGTCGGGCTTCAGGTCCACGACCTTCTTCAGCCCCTCTTCTCCATCCGCCGCGCGGTCCACCACTCGCACGTCCGGCTCCGACTCCAGCATCGTGGAGAGGGTGCGCCGGTTGTGGGCCGAGTCGTCGATGACCAGTACGGAGATGACGTCCTTGCTGCTCATCGACGCGCTCCTTCGTCCAGCTCCGGCCTCCGGTACACCAGGTCCCCGCGCAGGTGAACGAACTCGAAGTCCGAGCCCAGGTTCAGCAGGTTCTCTGAGTGTCCCAGCAGCAGGTGCCCCCCTGGCACCAACCGGTCCCGAACGATGCTCAGGAACTTCCGGCGTGCCGCCAGGTCGAAGTAGATGAGCACGTTGCGGCAGAACACCACGTCCATGCGTGGCACCAGTTGGCTACCCACCTCGTCCAGCAGGTTGTGGTGGCCAAAGGACACCCAGGCGCGCACTTCGTCCCGGACGCGCACGCGGTTGTTTCCCAGCGAAACGAAGTGGCGCTCCAGAAACTCCGGCGAGGTGGCGCGCAGCGCGGAGGGCCCGTACTCCGCTCGGCGCGCCATGGCCAGCACGCGCCGGGAGATGTCCGTGCCCAGGACCTCCACGTCCCAGTCGTCGAAGCGGCGGCTGTCCTTGAGGAGCATCGCCAGCGTGTAGGCCTCCTCCCCGGACGAGCAACCCGCGGACCACACCCGCAGCCGGCGCAGCCGCGCGTTGCGCTGCTCCACCACCGGGAGCAGTTCGTCCGTGAAGGACTTGAGCTGCGTGGGCTCGCGGAAGAAGTACGTCTCGTGGGTGGTGAGGGATTCGACGGCCGCCTCCAGTTCGGCGTGCCGGTTGGCGTCGTAGCGCAGGTAGCGGTGATACGCGCCGTAGTCCGGCAGCCCCAGCAACTCCAGCCGGGGCCACAGGCGGCGCTCCATCACGAACTTCATGTCCTCGTGCACCAGGATGCCGCAGTGCGAATACACGTGGTCCCGGAGGAGACGGAACTCCTCCGCTGACATCTCCGGACGTCCGTCGTCGAAGCGTGCCATGGAGCCCTCTCAGCGCCGGAGCAGGCGCTCCACGGCGTCGGAGAGGGCTCGCCGCGCCAGGGCGTCCGACTCCGCCTCCAGCGCCTCCTGGGCGGCGGACAGACACTCCGGCCCCGCCGAATCTCCCAGCACCCGCGCCGCCGCCGCGCGAACATCCCAGCGCGCATGACGCAGCAGTGACAGCGCCATCGTCACGCCGGCCGACGACTCCGCCCCCGCCACCAACGCCGCCTTCACCACCTCCACGTCCGGATGGCCCGCGGCCTCCCGCAACACTCCTGGGCCCGCCGCTCCCATCCGCGCCAGGGCCCGCACCGCGGCCACCGCCAGCGCGCCATCCGCGTCTCGCGTCAGGGCCACCAGGTCCGGTACCCGGTCCAACGCGCCGCAGTCCCCCGCCGCCTCCACCGCGGCCACCCGCACGGAGGGGTCCTCGTCCCTTAGTACCGGCGACAGCAGCGCGCCCGCGTCCGGCCCGCCCAGTCGCGCCAGGGCCCGCGTGCCCGCGATGCGCACCGGCACGGACTCATCCGCGAGCGCCGCGCGCACCAGCTCCCGACCGACGTCGCCATCCAGCTCACACGCCGCCACCACCGCCGCCGCGCGCCACCGAGGGTCCTCATCCCGCGCCAGCCGCTTCACCGAGGGCAGGGCCGGCACTCCGCCCACGCGGGCCAGGGCGGCGACCGCCGCGGGCGTGGCCCTGCGCGCCACAGCATCCTCCAACGCCTCCAGCACCGCCGGCCGACACGACTCCGCCAGTTCGGCCAGAGAACGCGTCGCCGCCCCCGCCAGGGATGGCTCTTCCAACAGGGCGACGAGCGGCGACACCGCCGAGGCCGCGCCCGTGCGCCCCAAGGCACGCACCACCACCGCGCGAAGCTCGTCCTCCACCCACTCCAGCAACGCGCACAGCGTTGCCACCGCCGAGGCGTCGACCAGGTCCACCAGCGCTTCGGCCGCGGCGGCCCGCGCCGGCAGAGACAGCTCCGGTAGGCGATGAAGCAAGGTGCGCCCGCCGGCCGGCCCCAGCCTTCCCAGCGTGTGCAGCACCTCGCGCAGCAGCCGCGCCTCGCGCGCGCACTCCGCCACGGGCACGGCCAGCGACGCATCGCCCAGCGAGGCCACCGCCACCAGCGTGCCCGCGCGCACCATGCCGTCCTCGGACGCCAGCGCCTCGGTCAGTCGCGGCGTTACGCCGGGCAGGGGCAAGAGCGCCTTCCGCACCACCGCTTCGAGTTCCCCGCGCCGCGCACCGCCGGAACGCGCGGCCTGTGTCCCCAGGGCGGACAGCGCCGCCTCTCGCACCGAGCGCAACTCCGACGTGAGCCCCTGGCAGATGCGCACCGTCGCGTCCGCCTCCGGAATGAGGCCCAGCATCCGGTAGGCGCTCCGCTGAAGCCGAGGGTCCTCCAGCAAGGCCTTCACCAGCGGAAGGGGCGCCGCATGCTGAAGCAGCGTCAACCCTTCCAGGGCGGACAGGCGAAGCAGCGGCTCCGGCTCGGCCAGCAGCGACTCCAGCGCGGTGACGGCTTGCGCGCCGCCGATGCGCCCCAGTGCCTCCGCCGCGGACACGCGCACGTTGAGGTCCGCGTCCGAGAGCGAACGCACCAGCGGAGCCTCCGCATCGCGATGCCCCAGTTGACCCAGGATGTCCGCGGCGAACTTCCGCTGGTCCGGGTCTGGATGGGCCAGCAGGCCCACCAACGGGCCCAACGCGGCACTGCCCAGCCCCGCGAGCGCCTCCGCCGCCGCGTTCCGAGCCCCCGTCTCCCCTCGCTCGCCCAGCACGGAGATGAGCCGGGCCGCGAGCTCGCTCGAGGCGGGCATCCGCTTGAGGGCCTCCGCCGCGACGTGGCGCACGCGCCAGCTCTCGTCATGCAAGCCGACGACGAGAATCTCCAGAACGCCCGCGGTGCACGGGTCCAGCGATTGGAGCGCGAGGTAGCGCGCCTCTTCCGCGACCGGGGGCTCGGAGTGGGGGCTCATGTGTCGAAGACCTGGTCAGACCCTGGTTGGAGGTAGAACCAGAGGGCGTAGGCCCCCAGGGCCGTGCCCAGTGGAACGTTGGGAATGGCGAGGATGCCCAGAACCAGCGTCAGCGTCCTCGACCACGCCTTGCGGTTCAGCAACCCGAAGCCGGTGATGACACCTGGCAGCCCCAGCAACGCGAGGCACCCGCCCACGCCCATGCCCACGGCCACAATCAGCGCCCGCTCCTCGGGCTTCGCGCCCGGCAACAGCCCGCCCATCGCCCCGATGAACAGCATCACTCCCACGGCGATGAGCACCGACAGCCCGTTGATGACGATGAAGAGGATGCCGAGAATTCTACGGTGCTGCTCCAGTCCTTGATGGCTCACCTCAATCCCCCATGTGTGCGCCTACGTCGTGTTCCTTGAAGACTCGCGCTCCAACTCCACGCGCAGCAATGCCTTGAGGTCCAGCAACAGCCGGAGCCGGTCCGGTGGCCCGCAGACACCGACGACAAAGGGCGTGTGTCCCGCCACCATCAGCGCGGGCGCGGGCTTGATGTCGCCGCGCCGCACGCGCAGCACCTCCGCCACCCGGTCCACCTTCACCGCCACGCGCCGCGTGCCCAGCTTGCAGACCAGCAGCCGCGTCTTCGGTGTCTCCGGCCCCGGCGCGCCCAGGAGCCGGAACCGCAGGTCCACCACCGGCAGGATGAGGCCGCGCAGATGGACCACGCCCTCCACGAACGCCGGCGCGTGCGGGATGGGGGTGATGCGCTGGAGCGGGAGGATTTCCTCCACCCGCATGATGTCCAACACGTACTCCTCCGCGCCGATGAAGAAGGCACAGAGCTGGACCACCAGGTCCGCGGCCGAGGCCACTTCATCCGTGACCGCGTGGGGACGCCGCGGCAGCAGGTTGACGGAGTCCTTCATGGGGCGAGCGCCTGTTCCGCGTCCAAGAGGATGTAGAGCATGGGGCCGCGCCGGCCCATGCCCACCACGCAATCCCTGTCACCCACGCGCAACCCTGGTGGCGGTGCCTCCAGCATGGACGGCTTGAGCTTCACCACGCCCACCACGCCATCCACCCACACCCCCGCGGGCCCCGTCTCCGTGCGCAGCACGAGGATGCGAGCACTCCGGGGCGGAGCCGGCGCGTCGGGCCCGGCGACCAGGGGCGCCCGTTCCGCCAGCCGCAACCGCACCTTGACGTCGTACACGGGCAGCAGCTCACCGCGCAGGTTCATCACGCCCAGGAGCTGGGGCTCGGCGCGGGGAATCTCCGTCAGCGGCGGAACCTTGGAGATTTCACGTACCCCCCGGATGGGGACCGCGTAGCACTCCCCCTCCAGGCGGAAGGCCAGGTACTCCTCGGGCACCTCCTCGGGGGCCGCGGGCAATACGCCGTCACTGCCCACCGCGAAATCATGGAGCCCGGAGACGTCCTCGTCAGGACGGTAGAAGAAGTCGTCGAGCAGCTCCGAGAACCGGGACACAGCGACGCAGGATAGCAGCCAGCGCGCCCGTCCGCAGCGAGGGTCAGGCGCGACGCCGCTCCACGGCCATGCCCTCTTCCAGGAGCGCCGCCACGTCCAGCACCAGGACGGTGCGCCGGTTGCCCAGGTCGGTGGCGCCGGAGATGCCCCGGACGGACTGGAGCCGGCCCCCCAGGGGCTTGGTGACGATGTCCTGCTGGCCGTGCAGTTCGTCCACGGCGATGCCCAGGCGCTCCTGGGCCAGCCCCACCACCACCACGAAGTGGCGGCTCACCGGACGCTCCGGCAGGGCGAACATGCGAGACAGCCGCACGAAGGGCAGCGTCTGCCCACGCAGGTCCAGGACCTCGCGCCGCTCCACGGTGCGGATTTCCTTGGGCTGGACGGAGATGATTTCGAGCACGCTGTTGAGCGGCACCGCGTAGGTGCGGCCACTAACGCCCACCAGCAGCGCGCGGATGATGGCCAGCGTGACGGGGAGCGTGAGGTGGAAGGCGGTGCCCTTTCCGCGCTCGCTCCACACGTCGATGATGCCCGACAGGTTGCCCAGGTTGTTCTTCACCACGTCCAGGCCGACGCCCCGGCCGGAGAGCTCGGACACGCTGCGGGCGGTGGAGAAGCCGGGCTGGAAGATGAGGTTGAGCAGTTCCCGCCGGCTCATCTCCTGGGCCTGCGCGAAGGTGATGAGGCCGCGGGTAATCGCCACCTCGCGCACGCGCACCTCGTCGATGCCGGCGCCGTCGTCACTCACCTCGATGGCGACGTGGTTGCCCTTCTGCTCGGCGCGCAGGCTCACCACCGCGCGGCGGGGCTTGCCCGCGGCCAGACGGGCGTCAGGGGATTCGACGCCGTGGTCGATGGCGTTGCGGATGAGGTGCATCAGCGGGTCGCTGAGCTCCTCGACGATGAGCTTGTCCAGCTCCACCTCGCCGCCGCTGATGGCGAGCTCGATTTCCTTCCCCGCCTCGCGGGTGATGCGGCGCACCAGCCGTGCCAGCTTGTCGAACACCTGGCCGACGGGGACCATCCGCGCTTCGAGGAGACCTTCCTGGAGGGCTTCCAGCTTGCGCTCCAGGCCCCGCGTCTCGCGCGCCAGCTCCTGGCCGAACAGCTTGGAGAGCGCCACCGCGCCGTCCTGCCTCGCGGACTCCGCGAGCCGCTGGAGGTTGGCCTTGATGAGCAGCAGCTCGCCCACCATGTTGATGAGGCCATCCAGGCGCCCGATGTCCACGCGCACGGTCTGCGTCAGGGAACGCAGCGACGTGTCCGCCGTCAGTGCCGATGGTGGACTCACGGGAGCGCCGGCCGGTGGCGCTGGGGCTACCGAGAGATTCTTGGATGATGCCTTGGCGGCGCCCTGGAGGTAGGCGACGACCGGCACGCTGGAGGGCCCAGGCACGGGAGTCGGTGAAGGCGAGCCGCTGGCATCGGCAGGCATGGCGGCGTCCGCCGTGGGCCATTCCAGGAGCCCGGGCTCCGTGTCTTCCGGTACGTGCGAAAGGAGCGGCTGCCGCGCCTCGGGGGGCATCGCGGCGGGCGTTGCGCGCACGCCCTTCTTCTTGCCGCCGCCCTTGGGCGACGTCGAATGCCCCGCCGCGGGCGCATCCTTGGCGTCCGCGGACGTGCCTCGGATTGCGGAGCCTCGGGGGCCGCGCGAGGGCGTTGCTCCCTTCCGCGACGTCTCTGTGGTCGCATCAGTCACGCGGACGGGTGCATCAGGTGCCGCGAGGCCCCCTGCCTCTGCGTACTGAGCAGTGCCTGCGTCCCTATCGCGTGTCGCCGCGTCTCCTGGCCGCGTCTCCGACTTCGCTCCCCCGGACGCGCGAATCGTCGCGGCGGGTTGCACGGCCTGAAGCAACGCGCTCGTCGCGGCCGCTGCGGCCGGGCGCACCGTCAGCGCGGCCAGCTCCGCGGGCGTCCCCTGCAGTCCCGTCTCCAGGGACACACGGTCGACCTGCGCACCAAAAATCAGGTCGAACGCGATGCCATGCGCGCCCCCCGGCTGCGCGGACGGCAGCGTGCTGATGACCTCGCCCAGCGGCTTGAGCCTCGCGTTGAGCTCCGCCAGGCCCTTGTCGAAGTCGGACAAATCAAAGGCGGCTCGCACGCGCCACAGCGACACTCCCCGCCGCACGTTCTCCCGCAGCCGGTGCTCCTCGTACTCCGTGAAGACGGAGCGGACCTGCGCCTCCAGTTCCAACCGGTCCAGCGGGTCGTCGTCAGCAACCTCCACCGGAGCACCCATCGACGCCATCCGCGCGGACATCGCCTCCACGCGGGCGGACAGGCTTTCGCTCTCCGTGCCACGAGCGGCCTCGCCCAGCAGTGCCTGGAACGCATCCAGGACTTCGATGAGCGCATCCAGGACCGCGCCATCCAGCAGCAGCTTCCCCAGCCGAAGCCTGTCGAGCAGGTCCTCTGTCCCGTGCGCCAGCCGGGAGATGCGCTCCTGGCCGAACAGCCCGGACAACCCCTTGAGCGAATGCGCCGCGCGGAAGATGCCGTTGACCAGGTCCGGGTCCGCCTCGTGGCCCCGGCGCTCGTCGAGCACGAGCAGGTCCCTGGCCAGGGCGTCGAGAATCTCCGTCGCCTCGGCCACGAACTCGGCCAGTGCCTTGCTTCCCGGACTCACGGCAGCTTCAGGTAGCGCCGCAGGAGCGCTTCGAGGCTCCCGGGGATGAAGGGCTTGACCAGATACTCCGCGGCGCCCAGCGCGAGCCCGCGCTCGCGGTCCAGGTCGCGCCCCTCCGTGGTGATGATGAAGAGCGGCACGTCGCGGTAGTTGGGGTTCTTCTTGACGAAGTTGATGAGCTCCAGCCCGTTGATGTCAGGCATGTTGATGTCGGTGATGATGAGCTCGAAGCGGTGACGCGGCAGCAGCTTCAGGGCCTCGAAGCCGCTCGAGGTCACCACCACCTCGACGCCCTCCACGGCCTCGACCATCGCGGCGATGTACTCGCGCGATGCTTTCGAGTCCTCGACAATCAACACCTTGACACGCATGTGCGCTCGCCCCGGGCGAGGCATGCTAGCAGAAGGCCCGCCCGCCGAGCGTCAGCCCTTGCGTGCAGGCAGCGACTTGACGAGTCCCTTGTCCGCCAGGACCGCCACCCGTCCGCCCTTGAACGCGGGCAGGAAGCCCTTCTGGAAAGCCTCCGCCCGCGCGGCGTCCTCTACCTGGCCACCGGCGGGCACTTCCAACGCCACGGACTCCACCCGGGCCTTGGACAGCACCCGTCCCGCTTCGGCCAACGCGGCGTTCAGCGTGCCCGCGTCCAGCCGCTGGCGCGCGCCCAGGCCCACCACGAAGATGCGGGGCACCGACAGCTTCCCGTCCGAGGGCAGCAGCAGCCAGTCATCCTTCGCGCCCGTGAAGAAGCCAGCCTTGAGCACCCGCGAGAGCGAGCCACACAGCCGCCAGTCCACGAAGCCCGCGGAGGACGGCAGGGGCCGGTCATCCTCGGCGATGAAGAGGCAGAGCGCGTCCACCCCGCCGAGCGTGTCCAGGCCCTCCAATCCGATGTCGTGCGTCGTCGTCTGGCTCACGGCGCGTCCCTCGCGGCTGGCGTCAGCGGCTCACGGCTTGTTCAAGGCGACCGCGACGCGGTCCAGGAGCCCGTTGACGAACGCGCTCGATTCTTCATTGCCGAAGTTCTTGCCCAGCTCCACCGCCTCGTTGATGGACACCTTGCGGGGGATGTCCGGGCGGTACTTCAGCTCGAAGATGCCCAGTCGCAGCACGTTCCGGTCGATGCGCGACATGCGGTCCAGGCGCCAGTTGTGGCTGTGGCGCTCGATGAGCTGGTCGATTTCGTCCCGGTGGGACTGCACACCTTCCACCAGTTCCCGGGCGAACTTCACCGCGTCCGGGTCCCGTTTGTTGCTCTCCTCGGCGGCCGACCAGGCCGACTCCAGCGCCTCCGCCGTCGTCGCGGTGGCCATCTCCAACTGGTAGAGCGCCTGCAGCGCACGCTCACGTCCCGTTCTTCGCGCGCCCATGGACTACGCCTTCCTTCCGTCCGTCGCCGACATCTTCGCGTACAGATTGACCATCTCGATGCAGGCCAGTGTGGCCTCCGCTCCCTTGTTCCCCGCCTTCACGCCCGCCCGGTCGATGGCCTGTTCCACCGTGTCCGTCGTCAACACGCCGAAGGTGACCGTCGTGGCCGGAGTGGCCGCCGCGGCCTCGAAGGCCACCGCGCCAATGCCCTTGGCGCACTCGCCGGCCACGTAGTCGAAGTGCGGCGTCCCGCCTCGGATGACGGCGCCCAGGGTGATGACACCCACGTACTGCCGGGTCTCCGTCACGCGCCGGACCAGACCGGGCAGCTCATAGGTTCCGGGGCAGCGGTACACGTCGATGTCCGCGTCGGCCACGCCGTGGCGCACCAGCGTGTCCACGGCGCCCTTGGCCAGCTCCTCGGTGATGAAGCCGTTGAAGCGGGCCACGCAGATGGCGAAGCGGCCCTTGGGGGGTAGAAAGTCACCGTCGAAGTAGCGAGGCATGCCGCGCTTCCTACACCACCCCGGGGCCCGGCGTCGCCTGCTACGGCGTGCCGAACCCCGCAGCCGAGATGGCCGCCGCCGTCAGCCCGCCGCCGCCCCCAGGTGCCCCCTGGCCCCGCTGGAGCGCGAACAGCCGTGCCACGTACTTCCCAATCTGGTCCGCCTCCAGGTTCACCTTCGACCCCACGCCTCGCGCCTTCAAGGTGGTGCGCTCCTGCGTCTCCGGGATGAGCTGCACCCGGAACCGGTCCACCTCCAGCGTGTTCACGGTGAGGCTGATGCCGTCGATGGCCACCGAGCCCTTCTCGATGAAGTACGGAGCCAGCGCTTCCGGCAGCCGGAAGCCCATCACCCAGGAGCCACCCTCCGGGTAGGTCTCCAGCACCTCGCTGACGGCGTCCACATGGCCAGAGACCAGGTGCCCGCCCAGCCGGTCCCCCAGCGCCAGGGCTCGCTCCAGATTCACCCGGTCTCCGGGCTTCACGGCGCCCAGCGTCGTCCGCCGCAGCGTCTCCGGCGCGGCCTGCACGCGGAAGGTGTCGCCGGTGCGCTCCACCACCGTGAGGCAGGCGCCGTTGACGGCAATCGACTCGCCCAGCTCGAAGGCCGCCGCGCCCAGCGAGGTGTGAATCCACAGGTCGGTCATCCCGCCGGGAATGACGCGCTCCACCCTGCCAAGGTCCTGAATGAGGCCGGTAAACATGGGGCCGTTTATAACGGACCGGCCCCGTCCACGCCCACGGCCGCGCGTGTCCTACAGCAGCGCCTGGAGCAGGATGTCGTCACCATGGCGTTCGAAGGCGAGGTCCTTCACCGCCAGGGCCTGGGCCATCTCCTTCACACCCAGGTCACCGGCCCAGGACAGGCCCGGGCTGCCAATCAGCTTGGGCGCCAGGAACAGCGCCAGCGAATCCGCCAGGTGCCCGCGCAGGAAGGAGCCGTACATCTCCGCGCCGCCCTCCACCATGACGTGGTTGTGGCCGCCCTTCGCCAGCCGCCGCAGCAGGGCCTTGAGGTCCACCTGTCCCGCCTTCTCGCGGAGCTGCCAGACGTCTACGCCCTGAGCCAGGAAGCGCCGCGCCTTGCGACCCTCCGGGTCCTCCAGCGTGGCCACCACGGTGCGCGCGGGGCTGCGCTGCGTGAAGACGGTGTAGCCCGGGGACAGGCGCAGGTGGCTGTCCACCACCACGCGCAGCGGGTCCTTCCCGCCGCCACCGGGCAGCCGCGTGGTCAGCTTCGGGTCGTCCTTCCGGACGGTGTTGGCGCCCACCAGGATGACGTCCACGGAGTCACGCAGCCGGTGGACCCAGGCGCGCGCCGGCGCCCCCGTCACCCAGCGCGAGTCACCGGTCGCAGTGGCCAGCTTCCCGTCCAGCGTCACCGCCGCCTTGAGCGTCACCCAGGGCAGGCCGGTGCGGATCATCTTGAAGAAGGGCCGGTTGAGGCGGTCCGCGTCCTCCGCGAGCACGCCCGTGAGGACCTTGAGGCCGGCGCGCCGCATCCGCGCCACGCCCTTGCCACTCACCTTCGGGTTGGGGTCCGCCGACGCGCAGATGACGCGCCGGACGCCCGCCTCGATGATGGCCATGCTGCACGGCGGGGTACGCCCATAGTGGTCGCACGGCTCCAGCGTGGTGTAGAGGTCCGCGCCCTTCGCGCGCGCACCGGCGGCCTCCAGCGCGACGACCTCCGCGTGCGCGCTGCCCGCCTTCTTGTGGTAGCCGCGGGCGATGATGCGCCCGCCCTTCACCAGCACCGCGCCCACGACGGGGTTGGGGCTGGTGCGGCCCAGGCCCTTGGCGGCTTCCTCCAGCGCGATGCGCATGAAGAACTCAGCCACCGCCCGGTCGAAATCCGCCGCTCGCTTCGCCCGGGGCGCCCGTGTCGCTTCCAACCTTGCCCGTGTCAGCAGCCGCATGTGCTTACTCTAACCGCCCTTGTCCACCGGTGCCGTGGGAGGCGCCTGGCGCTGCTCGCGCGCCTCCGCCTCGCGCAAGGCCTTCAGCTCGTCCATGAACTCCGCGATGTCGCGGAAGCTGCGGTACACGGACGCGAAGCGGACATAGGCCACCTCGTCCAGTTGCCGCAGCCGGCGCATGATCTCCTCGCCGATGACGGACGAGGGCACTTCCTTCTCGCCCATGCCCTGCAGCTGCCGCTCGATGGCGACCACCGTCTCCTCGAGCTGATCCGCGGACACGGGCCGCTTCTCACACGCCTTCTTCAGCCCGTTGACGATCTTCTCCCGGTCGAACGCCTCGCGCCGCCCGTCCTTCTTCACGATGAGCGGGTAGAGCTCCTCCACCCGCTCATACGTGGTGAAGCGGCGCTTGCAGGCCAGGCACTCGCGGCGCCGCCGGATGACGGAGCCCTCGTGTGACTCGCGGGAGTCGATGACCTTGTTCTCGGCGTCCTGACAGAAGGGGCAGCGCATGGAAGGGTACGACCCGCCAGTCTACTTCAACCGCGAGGCGTAGAGCGGGAATCCCTGCGCAAGCTCCTTCACCTGCCCCTTGATGCGGGCCAGCGCGGCGTCGTCCTGCGCGGCGTCCAGCGCCTCACCGATGAGCCGCCCCACCACCGCCATCTCCGCCTCGCGCATGCCGCGCGTGGTGATGGCCGGCGTGCCCACCCGGACGCCGGACGTGGTCATCGGCTTCTCCGGGTCGAACGGAATCATGTTCTTGTTCACGGTGATGCCGGCCTTGTCGAGCACCTCTTCGGCCACCTTGCCCGTGAGCTTCTTGGGGCGCAGGTCCACCAGCATCAGGTGGTTGTCCGTGCCACCGGACGTCAGCCGCAGGCCGGCGCGCTGAAGCGCCTCCGCCAGCGCCTTCGCGTTGGCGACAGTCTGCTGCTGGTACGCCTTGAACTCCGGCGACAGCGCCTCCTTGAAGGCCACCGCCTTGCCGGCGATGACGTGCATCAGCGGGCCGCCCTGGATGCCGGGGAAGATCTGGCTGTTGATGGTCTTCGCGTATTGCTCGCGGCTCAGCACCAGGCCGCCGCGCGGACCGCGCAGCGTCTTGTGCGTGGTGCTGGTGACGATGTCCGCCACCGGCACCGGCGAGGGGTGCACACCCGCGGCCACCAGGCCAGCGATATGCGCCATGTCCACCAGCATGGCCGCGCCCACCGCGTCGGCGATCTCGCGGAACTTCGCGAAGTCCAGCGTGCGCGGGTACGCGCTGGCGCCCACGACGATGACCTTCGGCTTGTGCTCCCTGGCCAGCGACTCCACCTGCGCGAAGTCGATGGTCTCCGTGTCACGCGTCAGGCCGTAGTGGACGACCTTGTAGAGCTTGCCGGAGAAGTTGAACGTGGCGCCGTGGGTGAGGTGGCCGCCGGAGTTGAGGTCCAGCGACAGCATGGTGTCGCCCGGCTTCATCAGCGCCATGAAGGCGCCCATGTTGGCCTGGCTGCCGGAGTGCGCCTGCACGTTGACCGCGTCCGCGCCGAACAGGTCCTTGGCGCGGGCGATGGCCAGACTCTCCGCGACGTCCACCACCTCGCAGCCGCCGTAGTAGCGCTTGCCGGGGTAGCCTTCCGCGTACTTGTTGGTGAGCACCGAGCCCACCGCCTCCATCACCGCCGGAGAGACGAAGTTCTCCGAAGCGATGAGCTCCAGCCCTTCCTCCTGGCGATGGGTCTCCTCGCGGAGGACGCGGGCAATCTCCGGGTCCACTTCGGCCAGCGTACGGATGTTCTCCATGGCGGATTCCCTCGAACGACGGGTACGGCGGGGCCGTTAGCCCTGGGACTCGGCCTCGCGAATCATCTGGACGCGCCGCTCGTGGCGGCCGCCTTCGAAAGCAGTGCTGAGGAACGCCTCCAGGATGGCGCGACCCACGCCGGCCCCCACCACGCGCTGGCCCAGGCACAGCACGTTGGCGTCATTGTGGGCCCGGGCCATACGGGCCTCGAACTCCGTGGTGCACAGGGCCGCCCGGATGCCCTTGTGCTTGTTGGCGACGATGCTCATGCCGATGCCGGTGCCACACACCAGCACGCCCAGGGTGGCCTCCCCGGACGCCACGGCGCGGGATACCCGCGCGGCGAAGTCCGGATAGTCCACCGAGTCCCGCGTGACGGGGCCCACGTCCTCGTGGGCCACGCCCCGCGCGGTGAGCGCCGCCACCAGCTCCTGCCGGAGCTCCAGGCCCGCGTGGTCTGAAGCGAGGATGACTTTCACGCGGGTTTCTCCTGGGACGGCTAGAAGCGCTTGAACACCAGCACGGCGTTGGTGCCGCCGAAGCCAAACGAGTTGCTCATCACCGCGTCCACCCGGGCCTCACGCGCCTGGTTGGGCACGTAGTCCAGGTCGCAGTCCGGGTCGGGCGACGTCTGGTTGATGGTGGGCGGCAGGATGTTGCGCGCCAGCGCCAGCGCGCTGACCACGCCCTCGAAGCCGCCCGCCGCGCCGAGCATGTGGCCCGTCATCGACTTGGTCGACGACACGGCGACCTTGCGCGCGTGGTCGCCGAACACCGCCTTGATGGCCTTCGTCTCGTTCGCGTCGTTGAACGGCGTCGAGGTGCCGTGGGCGTTGATGTAGCCCACGTCCTCCGGGTTCATCCCCGCGGACTGGAGCGCCAGCCGCATGCAGCGCGCCGCGCCCTCGCCTTCCGGCGCCGGCTGGGTGACGTGGTAGGCGTCCGAGTTGGCGCCGTACCCCACCACCTCCGCCAGGATGTTGGCGCCGCGCTTCTTCGCGGCCTCCATCTCCTCCAGCACCAGGATGCCCGCGCCCTCGCCCATGACGAAGCCGTCTCGGTCCTTGTCGAAGGGCCGGCTGGCACCGGCCGGATCATCATTGCGCGTGGACAGCGCCTTCATCACCGAGAAGCCACCCAGCCCCAGCGGGGTGATGGCCGCCTCGGCACCGCCGGCGATGACCGCGTCCGTCTCACCCAGGCGGATGGACTTCCAGGCCTCGCCAATGGCGTGAGCACTGGTGGCGCACGCCGACACCGGCGCCCAGTTCGGCCCCTTGCAGTTGTACCGCATGGAGATGAGGCCCGGCGCCATGTTGATGATCATCTGGATGATGAAGAAGGGCGACAACCGGTCGAACCCCTTCTCCAACCCCTTGCGGTGCTGCTCTTCCAGCGAAGAGATACCGCCGATGCCCGAGCCGACGATGACGCCGACCTTCTCCGGGATGTAGCCGTGCGGCTGGTCCGGGCCAATGGGAATGCCCGACTCCGTCACGGCCATCTGCGCGGCGGCCAACGCGAACTGCGCATACAGGTCCATCCGGCGCACTTCGCGCTTTTCGATGAACGCCTCGGGCTCGAAGTCCTTCACCTCACCCGCGATGCGCGTGTCGATCTTCCCAACGTCAAAGCGCGCGACCTGGGCAATACCCGACTTGCCGGCGATCAACGCCTGCCAGTTCTTCTCGGTTCCGGTTCCCAGAGCCGAAACAAGTCCGGTTCCGGTGACGACGACTCGACGTTGTGACACGGTCCTCTCCGGTGGCGCCTGGGACACCGGGGACGCCGCGCATCACGCGGCGCCGCCCCGCACCCCGGCACGCCGTGGTGCTACCTACTTCTTGTGGGTGTTGATGTAGTTGGTGGCGTCGGCGACGGTCTTGATGTTCTCCGCCTCTTCGTCGGGAATCTCGACCTCGAACTCCTCTTCCATCGCCATGACGAGCTCCACGATGTCGAGGCTGTCCGCGCCCAGGTCCTCGATGAAGGAGGACTCCGGCTTGATCTCATCCTCTCCGACACCGAGCTGGTCGGCGATGATGGACTTGACCTTGGCCTCAATGGTTGACGTCGACATAAGTGTAGAACCCTCCAGGAACCAGATGTGGCCCGGCTGGCTTCCCGGACCATGTCGAAAGCGGGCGCGGTATATCCCACGCCCGGCGGCAATCCAACCGTGGGTTACATGTACATGCCGCCGTTGACCTTCAGGACCTCGCCGGTGATGTAGGACGCGGCGTCCCCCGCCAGGAAGAGCACGGCACCGGCGACCTCCTCCGGATTCCCCAGCCGACCCAGGGGGATGCCCTCCAGCATCTTCTGGCGCATCTCGTCATTGATCTGATGCGTCATATCTGTCCCGATGAAGCCGGGGGACACGGCGTTGACGCGGATGTTCCGGCTGGACAGCTCGCGCGCCACGGACTTGGTCAGGCCGATGAGCCCCGCCTTGGACGCCGAGTAGGCCGCCTGACCGCCGTTGCCCATCTCCCCCACCACGGAGGTGATGTTGATGATGGCGCCGCCCTTCTGCTTCATCATGGGCCGGCTGACGGCGCGAATGAGCGAGAAGGCGCCCTTGAGGTTGGTGTCCAGTTGCTTGTCCCAGTCCTCGTCCTTCACCCGCATCACCAGGCCGTCCACCGCGACGCCCGCGTTGTTGACGAGCACGTCCAACCGGCCGTGGGCCTTGACGATGCCATCCACGGCGCTGGCGCAGGCGGCGCTGTCGGACACGTCGAACCGGATGGCCTCCGCCTTGGCGCCTTCCGCCTGGAGCAGGGCCACCGTCTCCTGGGCCGCCGCTTCATTGCCCGCATAGCTGATGACCACGGTGGAGGCCCCCGCCTTGGCGAAGGCCACTGCGCACGCCCGGCCGATGCCGCGCGAGCCACCCGTCACGAGCACGACCTTGTCCTTGAAGCCGCTCATGGTGCCACCCCCAGTGCCGCGAGCGCCTTGTCCAGGCTCGCGGAGTCCTCGACGTTGAACAGCTCGATGTCCTTGGTGATGCGCTTGACCAGGCCCACCAGCACCTTGCCCGGCCCCAACTCGATGATGCGGGTGACGCCTTCGGCCTTCAGCGCCTCCACGCACTCAATCCAGCGCACCGGCGAGCTCACCTGCTCCAGGAGCAGCGGCACCACCCGCGACGCGTCCGCGTTGGGACGGGCCTCCACGTTGGTCACCACCGGCACGGACGGCGCGGACACCTGGATGCGGCCCAGCACCTCCGCCAGCCGGGGCTGCACCGGCGACATCAGCGCGCAATGGAAGGGGGCGGACACCGGCAGGGGCATCACGCGCTTGGCGCCGGCCTCCTTGCACTTCACCCCGGCGCGCTCCACCGCCGCGACGTCACCGGCGATGACCGTCTGCTCGGGCGAGTTGTAGTTCGCCGGCGACACCACCTGCCCCTCGGCCGCCGCGTCGCAGGCCGCCTTCACCTTCTCCGGAACAAGGCCCAGCACCGCGGCCATGGCGCCCACGCCCGCGGGCACCGCCTCCTGCATGAAGGTGCCGCGCGCGCGCACCGCCCGGGCAGCGTCGCCCAGGTCCAAGGCGCCCGCCGCCACCAGCGCCGAGTACTCGCCCAGCGAGTGCCCCGCCACGAAGGACGGCGCCGGCCCCCGCTTCGCGAACACCGCGTGCGCCGCCAGCGACACCGTGAGGATGGCCGGCTGGGTGTTGGCCGTGAGCTTCAGCGCCTCGTCCGGGCCCTCGAAACAGAGGGTGGAGAGCTTCTCCCCCAGGGCGGCGTCGACCGCGTCGAACACGGCCCGGGCCTCGGGGAAGTTCTCATACAGGTCCTTGCCCATCCCCACGGCCTGGCTGCCTTGCCCGGGGAACACGAACGCGACCTTCGACATGCGGACTCTGCCTCCTCTTCAGCGGCCGGGGCCGCAGGCTGGACGCCCTGTTGCCGTACCTGAACAGGTTCAGCCAGCAATTTCCGCGAGGCGCCCCGCCACCAGCCCGAGGCGGCCTGCACGCTCCGGGCGAAGGCTCTAATCGGAAACGCCCGCGTCTGTCGCTCTTTTTCCCTTCGGGTGGGTCGGAAGCCACGCTCCCGCGCGCCCGATGCAACGCGTCAACTCCGCCTGCACGCCCCCCTCCGCCATGGCCAGCGCCGCGCCCAGCGCGTTGAAGAGGGCCCGGGGCGTGGAGCGCCCATGCGCGACGATGCCCACCCCCTGGATGCCCAGCAGGGGTGCCCCGCCGTACTCGGCGTAGTCCACCACCCGGCGCAGCCCGGCCAGCGCGGGCTGGAGCAGCATCGCCCCCACCTTCTCCGCCAGCCCTCCGCGCCGCTCAATGGCCTGACGCAGCATGCCAATGACGCCCATGCCCACGCCCTCGGATGTCTTCAGGACGACGTTTCCGGTGAACCCGTCCGTCACCACCACCTGCACCTCGCCGGAGAAGAGGTCCTTGCCCTCCACATAACCCACGAAGTCCAGATCCGAGCGCCGCAGCAGCTCACTGGCCTCCCGGGTGAGCGGCGTCCCCTTGGAGGACTCCTCTCCATTGGAGAGCACGGCCACCCGGGGCCGGGCCACGCCCATGCGCGCGCGCACGTAGGCCTCCCCCATGACCGCGAACTGGGCCAGGTGCGACGGCTTGCAGTCCACGTTGGCGCCCGCATCCAGGAGCAGGCACCGGCCGCCGCCCTTGAGCGCGGGGAAGAGCGCGGCGATGGCGGGACGCTCCACGCCCGGCAGCCGTCCCAGCGTGAGCAGGCCCCCGGCCATGACGGCGCCGGAGTTGCCCGCCGAGACGAGCGCCTCCGCCCGGCCGTCCCGCACCAACTCGAAGCCCACCCGGAGGGAGGAGTCCCGCTTGCGGCGGAAGGCGGACGAGGCGTGCTCGTCCATCTCCACGACTTCAGAGGCGTGGTGGACCTGGAGGTTGGACGGAGGCCGCAGCTTGCCCAGCAGGGGCGCCACCTTCGCCTCGTCCCCCACCAGGAACACCTCATGGCCGGGGTGGGCCCGCGCGAAGAGCACCCCACCCTCCACGGGGGCGGAGGGCGCGTGATCGCCGCCCATGGCATCCAGCACCAGCCTCATCCCCACCCTCTCCTTGCCCGCCAGGCGTCCCGGCGGCTGTCGGTGTCGGTATCCCACCCGCCGGGGGGCGGGCGGCGCGCAGCACAGCAGGAACCCTCCAGGGGGGCAACGACTGGCTGACACGCCCTGGGGCACGGCCGAAGAATGGCGCCCACGCCATGGGCGTTGTCACCGGGCACCGTCCAGGATAGACGGTGCCCGGGAGATAACGGGCCCTCCCGCGTTGCCACATTGACTCGGGGGCTTCGAGCCGCTAGGGTCCGCCGCCTTCCGAAGCCGGACATGGAGTACGGGAGCCTTCGTGCGACCGCCCCAGACCGGTTTCGAGCAGAGAGTGTTGCGCACGGAGCCGGGGACCCCGGCACAGCGCGAAAGACATTGGACTCAACCGGTCCGGACCGGCGCGAACGCTCCGGGTCGGGGTCGAATATAGAGGTGAGCCGTGGGTGTCCCCAAGAAGCGTACTTCGAAGATGCGTCGCGACCGCCGCCGTGCGGCCAACAACAACCTGCGGAGCGCCGTGCAGGTGACCAAGTGCCCGAACTGCAAGGAGCCGGTGATGCCTCACCGCGCCTGCACGTCCTGTGGCCAGTACAAGGGCCGTGAAGTGGTCGCTCAGGCCGAGGCCTGACACACAGCCGCATACAGCGCCCTTCCCGGGCGCTGCGAAACACGACGGGCCGCGTCTCCATTCTGTGGAGGCCGCGGCCCTTGTCGTTTCAGGGCCCCCTCTCACGAGGCGGCCCTGCACTCCAGGCTCACTTCAGTTGCTGAGCTTGATGTTCTTCAGCGGCGCCAGCCGCGGGTCCGCAGGCCGGGTGTCACAGGTGCAGGCGACGTCGTTGCGGTTCGCGCCGCACTGCGAGCACAGGCCCTTGCAGTCGTCCCGGCACACGGCGTTCATCGGCAGGGCCAGCAGGAGCTGCTCCCGGACGATGGGGTCCAGGTTGATGGTCTTCCCGTCGAAGACTTCCTGATCCGCGTCGTCCATCTCGAAGGAGCCGCCAGACTCTCCCTGGCTACGCTCCTTCTTCTCCATGGCCTTCTCGTCGTCATCCTTGAAGTCGTCGCCCCGGGCCAGCGACTCCGGCACCAGGTTGAGCGTGAACTCCACGGGGACCTTCGTGGCCACGTCGGTGAGGCAGCGCTTGCAGGGGCTGGTGACGTCCACCGTGAAGCGCCCCTCCAGCAGCACGCCGCCGCTCAGCTTGCGCAGCGACGCCTTCAACGTCGCCGGGGCCGTTGCCCGGAATCCGGTATCCTCGCCGGAGGCAGCGCCTCCCAGCGTCTCACCGAGCAGCTCGAGATTGACGGGCTCCTCGAGCTTCAGCCCTGCGTCCTTGATTTGATCAACCTTTACGAGCATTTACGCTACTTCCAGGCGAAAAGGGGCGCGCAACATAGAGGGCGGCCCCTCCAGCGTCAACACGCCGTCATGCAACACCGCCACGAAGATGTCACCGCGCCGTCACCCCCGATGGGCCGGCCTTCGTGGATTCTCTCGATAACGTTTGGATAGGTTCGAATCGATGCACGCACACGGCTGGCGGTTGCGCGGGTGGGCCCTGCTCCTGGTGCTGGGCCTGGGTGCCCAACCGGGCTGGAGCCGGCCCCTCTTCCCTGAGCCTGTTCTCTCGCAGCTCGGCCCGGCCAGTCCGGCCATCACCGAGGCCCGCGAGCAGTTCGACCAGGGCGAATTCGAAGACGCACGTCGCACCCTCCTGGAAGGCCTGGATGCGCCGGACCTGACGGATGATCAGCTGGTGGAGATGTACCGCCTGCTGGGCCTCACGGCCCTCTACCTGGGGGACGAGCCCCAGGCGCGCGACGCCTACGAGAAGCTGCTCCAGGCCCGGCCGGACTACGAGCTCCCCCGCAGCTCCCCGCCCAAGCTGCGCGCCCTCTACGCGCGCATCCGCGAGGACATCAAGAGCCGGCGCGTCCGCCCCGTCACCCTGGACGCGGACCCCATCCCTGATCCGCCGGGTGGCGAGCCCGTCGTCGTGGAGGCCACCATCCAGGACCTGGCGCTGGGCGCCCGCGCGCGCCTCTTCTACCGGCGCGCCGGTGACGAGGCCTACAACTCGGTGGACTTCGCGCGTGAGCGAGGCCCCGACGGCCGCCCCCGCGAGCGCTACCGCGCGGTGCTGCCGGCCTACGAGGTACCCACCGAGGCCGAGGCCTACGAGATGGAGTACTACTTCGAGGTCGCGGACGCGGCGCAGCGCCGGCTCGCGGGCCGGGGAGACTCCTTCCAGCCGCTCATCTTCCAGGTGGCGCCCCGGGCCGTGCGCGCCGGCGCCGCCGCCGACCCGTCCTCCCGCCCCTGGTACAAGAGCCCCTGGCTCTGGGTGGGCGTGGGCGCGGTGGCCATTGGCGCCACCGCCGGCATCGTGGCGCTGACCTCCGGCGAAGAGCGGGGCCGCGTTCCCATCACCATCCGCGTGGAGCCCCCCGCCCCATGAGCCTGCGCCTCCTGTTTCCCCTGCTGTTGCTCGGCCTTGGAGCGTGCGGCCCTGACGCCGAGCCTGCGGGCCGCTTTCCGCTCGCCCTGACGCTGGAGCGCGCGGTGGCCAACGACGTCCAGGCCCTGCAGGTGGCCGTGGTGACGCGGGGCTCCAGCCGCAGCTGCACCGAGATTCAGCGCACGTGCCTGGGCACCCAGGTGCGGCGTGACGACCTGGTGGTGCTGAAGGACGCCCAGGGCCGCGAGGGCCGGGCCCTCCGCTTCCCGGTGGACCTGGCGGCCCTCCAGTCGGGTGGAAGCCTGGAGCTGGCGGTGGACGTGCCGGTGGGCCGAGATTACGCGCTCGTCATCGAGGCGATCACCACGGGGACCCCGCCCGGCTTCCTGGGGAGTTCGTGCAACTACCTCCGAGAGGTCAACGCGGGCGACAACGCCCCGGTGATTGCCGCGCCCCTGACGCTGACCGGTGGAGATTGCAACCCGTCCATCGCGCCCTGAGCGCGGAGGGACTCAAGAGGACTTCATGTCGCGCATCCTGATTATCGAGGACGAGCAGGACCTGGCTGGCCTCGTCGACTACAACCTGCGGGCCGCGGGCTTCGAAACGGAGACGGCCAACACCGGCGCGAGCGGGCTCGCCAAGGCGCGCGCGCATCCGCCAGACCTGGTGCTGCTGGACCTGATGCTGCCGGACGTGGCGGGCAGCGAGGTGCTGCGCATGCTCAAGGCGGACACCGAGCTGCGCAAGGCGTCCGTCATCATCGTCAGCGCGAAGGGCCAGGAGTCCGACCGGGTGCAGGGCCTGGAGCTGGGCGCCGACGACTACGTGGTGAAGCCCTTCTCCGTCCGCGAACTCCTCCTGCGCGTCAAGGCCGTGCTGCGCCGCGCGGACGCGGAGGACGGGCCCGCCGCGGTGCTCGCCTCCGGTGACATCAGCCTGGACACCACCCGCCACCAGGTGCGCGTGAAGGGCGAAGAGGTGCTCCTCACCGCGCTGGAGTTCCGCCTGCTGCGCACGCTGCTGGAGCGCTCGGACCGGGTGCAGACGCGCGAGGTGCTGCTGTCGGACGTCTGGGGCATCCAGGCGGAGATCCACACCCGCACCGTGGACACGCACATCAAGCGGCTGCGCGAGAAGCTGGGCCCCGCTGGGGACATCATCGAGACGGTGCGCGGCGTGGGCTACAAGCTCAGCCCTCCGTGAGGCCGCCCCGCCCATGCCCCTGCGCGCCACACTCCTCCCGCTCCTGCTGCCCGCCGTCGTCGTCGCGACGCTCGTCGCCATCCTCGACGGGCCGAAGGAGGTCGTCGCCGCGGCGCTCGTCGCGCTCGCCGGCTCCCTCATGTCCCTGGGCATGAGCCGCGGAACGCTGCAGCGGCAGCTCGACCTGCTTGCCCGCCACACGCGGGACCGCGCCGAGGGGGGCCCCTCTACCGCGCCCTCCGTTGTCCCCGAGCGGCTGGACGAGGTGGCCGGGCTCGAAGGCGCCATCGACTCGCTGCACGCCCAGCTGTCCGCGCGCAACACGGCGCTTACCCAGGAGGCGCGCACCCTCACCGCCGTGATGGACGGCATGACGGAAAGCATCTGGGTGACGGACGAAGAAGGCACGGTGGTGCGCCACAACGACGCCCTCCGGGCCATGCTGGCATCCACGGGCAGCCCGCTCACCGGCCAGCGCCCCCTGGCCCTCATCCGGAACGAGGCGCTGCACGACGCCGTGATGCGCGCCTGCCGGGAGAGCGCATCCAGCCACCTGGAGCTCACGCTGGACGGCCTCTTCCCGCGCACGCTCTCCATCCGGGTGACGCCGCTGGCCAAGGACTTGCCGGGCAGCGCCGCCGTCTTCCACGACGTCACCGAGCTGCGCCGGTTGGAGAAGGTGCGCAAGGACTTCGTGGCCAACGTGTCGCACGAGCTGCGCACGCCGATTACCGCCGTCCGAGGCTACGCGGAGACGCTCCAGGGCGGCGCCCTCAATGACCCCGTCATGGCGCCGAAGATGGTGGAAATCATCCACCGCCAGTCCGAACGCCTGTCCGAGCTGGTGGAGGACCTGCTGGAGCTGTCCCGCCTGGAGTCGCGCGAGGTGAGCCTGAAGCTCGCCCGCGTCACCCTGGCCGACGCCGCCGCCCGCGCCGCCGACACCGTGCGCCCCAAGGCCGAGGGCAAGGGCCAGGTCATTTCACTCCATGTCCCCCAAAATCTACTCGCGGTGGGGGACACCCGGGCCGTGGAGCAGGTGCTGCTCAACCTGCTGGACAACGCGGTGAAGTACACGCCCGCGGGTGGCCGTGTGGATGTTTACGGTGCGTGCGAGGGAGGCCGCTGCGTGGTGCGGGTGAAGGACACGGGGGTGGGCATCGAGGCCAAGCACCTGTCGCGCATCTTCGAGCGCTTCTACCGGGTGGACAAGGGCCGCAGCCGGGACATGGGCGGTACCGGCCTGGGGCTCGCCATCGTCAAGCACCTGCTTCAGGCCATGGATGGCGAGGTCAAGGTGGAGAGTCAACCCAACGAGGGGAGCACCTTCACCATTTTTCTGCCCCTGGCGGCTTCATCGAGCGCGGCGACAGGGTAGGATGGGGTGACCATGCGGGTCGCCATCCTCGCGGACATCCACGGGAATCTTCCTGCCTGCGAGGCCGTCCTCGAGGACATCGCGCGCTCTGTGGCGCCCGACTACATCGTCGCGGCCGGTGACCTGGCGCTGCGTGGCGCCCATCCCCGGGAGACGGTGGACCTGCTCTTCGACCGGTGTGACTCCGTCCTGATGGGCAACACCGACTGCTACCTGGCGGGCAACTACCTGGGCGGCGCCTACCGGGAGAAGGACCACTGGAAGACGGAGCTGCTGCGCTGGACGCGGGACCAGTTGGGCGGCGCGCTGCTGGAAAAGCTGGGCGCCCTGCCCTTCTCCGTGCGCTACACGCCGCGCAAGGGCCAGGACCTCTTCGTCTGCCACGCCAACCCGCGCAACCTCGAGGAGTCGCTGGACCCCACGTTGGATGACGTCGCGGTCCGCCGCTTCTTCAGCCACCTGGACGCGGCGGCCTGCGCCTTCGGGCACCTGCACTTCCCCTACCGCCGCCGCGTGGGCCGCATGCTCATCGCGGACGTGGCCAGCGCGGGCATCCCCCGGGATGGCGATTTGCGCCCCGCCTACGGCGTCTTCACCTTCACGCCCAAGGGCTGGCGGGTGCAGATTCGCCGGGTGCGCTACCCGGTGCGCAAGGCCACCCAGGCCCTCACCGCGCGCCGCGTCCCTGGCGGGCCGCTGCTGGTCCACAAGCTGGTGGAGGCGCGCTACCGCCACCACAACGCGCTGATGGAGGCCGCGCGGCGCCACTCCGGCCTGCCGCCGCCGGGCCCGGTGCTCCGCCCGCCGCCGGGGGCCGCCTCGCGCGCCGCGGCCACGCCCATGGACAGTCGCCCCTCCCCGGAGGTCGACCCCGCCTCGTTGCCCACGGACCTGGACGGCACCGTGACGGGCGCGGCGCCGCTACCCCTGGACGCGCTCAACGATTTTGAAGGGTAGACGTTGTCGCCAGTCCGTTGCTTGCGCGGGGACGCCGGGAGTGATTCACGGCGCTCACCATGTCCGCACGCGAGCTCCCGCTGCTGTTCATCCGCCACGCCGTCGCGGAGGACTCTCACGTCCTGGGCGATGAGGCGCGCGCCCTCACCCCGGAAGGCCGCGCCGCCTTCCGCCACCACGCACGCAAGCTGGCACGCCTCACGCCACTGCGCGGCATCATCACCAGTCCGCTGGTGCGCGCCGTCCAGACGGCGGAGCTGCTCGCCGAGGCCTTCGGCGTGTCCGGCGTGGAGGTCCACCCCGCCCTGCTGCCCCAGCGCGGCGCGCACAAGCGCATCGTCGACCTGGGCCGCGAGCGCGGCGCGGGCTGGGCCCTGGTGGGCCACAACCCCTCGCTGGAGCGCGCGGCCATTCGCGCCCTGGAGCAGGAGCTGCCGGACAAGCTGCGCAAGGGCGCGGCGCTAGCGCTCCATCCCCTGAAGAACGGCGGCTTCACGCTCGCGTGGTGGGCCACGCCGGGCAAGCCCGTGAAGCGCCCCGGCGACCTGCGCTGACGCGCCTCAGTGCGCCGCGCCCAGCAGGAAGGACAGGACGAGCATGGCCAGCACCGTGGCGGTGATGCCCACGTAGAGCCGGTCCTTCTGCTGGCGGAAGATGAGCAGCGACAGGGCCACCCGCATCACCGGCACGGCCATCATCACCAGCAGTCCCGCCATGACGAACGCCTGGCCCCGGGCGGCCAGCGCCCCCGCCACGACGTCCCCCAGCGTGTGCGGCACCGGGTGCGGTGAGGTGAGGCGCTGCAACGCCTCGGACGAGACGAGGTAGTCCGGGTGTCGGAAGAACGTCACGACGGTGCCCAGCGTCACCAGCGACAGGCTGGCGGCCACGCCGTACCGCAGCAAGTCACTGATGAGCAGCTCCGGCTGGAGCAGCGAGGCGTCCTCGCCGTCCTGCACCGCCGCGGTGGCGGCCTCGGGGCTTCGCGGCTCCGGCTTCGGTGCCTCGCTCATGGCGCCCACCCCTTGCGCAGCATCTCGAAGGCAACCCATAGCAGCACGCCCACGAAGAGCGCGCGCAGCCACGTGCTGTTCACCCGGGCCATCAGGTGGCGCGAGCCCAGCCACGCGCCCAGCGTGACGCCCACGCACACCGGCCCCGCGATGAACGGGTCGATGTTGCCGCGCGCGAAGTAGACGCCCGCGCTGGCCGCCGCAGTCACGCCAATCATGAAGTTGCTGGTGGCCGTGGACACCTTCAGCGGCAGCCGCATGGCCAGGTCCATGGCCGGCACCTTGAGCGCGCCCGAGCCGATGCCCAGCATGCCGCTCACCGTTCCCGCCACGTACATCAGCCCCAGGCCCACCAGCGGCCGCGTGACGCGGTAGGACACCTCACGGCCCTGCGACTCGTCCCAGTAGCTGCCGTGCAGCGCCAGCCGGTCCGCCAGCGCGTCCGCGGGCACCGGCGCCTCGGCGCTCGACCGCATCCGCCGCAGCATCACCAGCGCCGACCACGCCATGACGCCGCCAAAGACGAGGTACACGCCGCGCCCACCCACCAGCCCGGACATGAACGCGCCGCTGAGCGCGCCCGCCGTGGTCGCCAGCTCCAGGAACATGGCCACGCGGGTGTTGGCCATCCGGTCGCGGACGTAGGCCGCCGCCGCGCCGCTGGACGTGGCGATGACGGAGACGATGGACGCCCCCACCGCGTACTGGATGTCCACCTTCAGGAGCAGCGTGAGCACGGGAATCAGGATGAGTCCACCGCCGATACCCAGCAGTGAGCCCAGCAGTCCCGCGCCCACGGAAAACCCCAGGACGACGAGCATGAAGAGGAAGGGAGTCATCGAAGCTGCTCCCCATCCTCTCCCCCTCACCGGCCTTTGGCCACCAGGAGAATGGCTCGATTCGAGCCGCTCCCCTGGTCGCCTGCTTTCACCGGGCTACTGGGCGCTGGCCGCTACCGACAGGCGCTGAGCACCGTTGCCGTTGGCGAACGCGCCGTGGACGTGGGTGTCCGTGCCCAGTTCGCGCAGCAGGGCCTCGCCCACCAGTTCGTCCATGGGGATGAAGCGGCCCAGCGACGGGCGCCAGGCCTGGACCTGCGCGTTGGCGATGTCGAACCACCAGCCGTGCAGCCGCAGCGTGCCCGCGTCGAGACGCGCCTTCACCCACGGATAGCTGGAGATGTGCTCCATCTGCAGCAGCACGTTGTTCTGGGACAGGCGGTCGTAATCCGACAGGCCCTCCCCCAGCTTCGGGTTCGTCTCCATCCGCTGGAGCGCGGCCTTGCCGTGCTCGAGCCAGCCATTGAGGTTCGGGTTCTCAAGACCCACGCCGCCAGCGAGGACGGCCTTCATCGCGCCGCAGCTCGAGTGGCCGCACACGACGATGTCCTCCACCGGCAGGTTGCGGAGCGAGAACTCCAGCGCGGCCGCCTCGGACTGGTCTCCCGTGGACTGCCCCTTCGAATCCGACGGCGGCACCATGTTGCCGACGTTGCGGACCACGAACAGGTCACCCGGGTCCGTGGACACGAGCAGGTTGGGCACCACGCGGCTGTCCGCGCAGGCGATGAAGAGGCAATCCGGCTTCTGCCCCTGCGCCAGCAACGCGAACTTCTCCCGGTAGGTGGAACGGGCGTTGAGCTGAAAATCCAACAGACCGCGGATGAGCTTCCTCATTGCGCACCTCCAGAGACAAGCGAGTTGTGGTTGGGACCGTCGATGACCTCGGGGCTGCTCGGCTTCACCGTGCCCTTGCGGCTCCAGACGTCTTCAAGCGACTCGGTGAACACCTTGCCGCCCGTCTTGCGATGCGTGTCGCACCAGCTCTCCAGGGCTTCGTGCCCGGAGTGGTCCAGCGTCTGCACGGCCAGGTCCAGCTCCACCTTGGAGCCCGACGGAACCTGCGCCAGCGCGGTGGACAGCTTGGGTACGCCGACGAACGTCAGCGCACCCGAGATTCGCACCAGATAGGACGCATGCGCCTGCTGGTGCACGTCCACCTTGACGCTGCCCAGGTGCCACAGCAGGCGCAGCACGGCGAACGCCAGACCCATGCCGATACCGGCCAGCAGGTTGACGCCCACCACGCCGGCCACCGTCACCAGGTACACGGCCAGCTCCCCGCGCTTCTGGAGCTCACGGATGTGGTGCACGTTCACCAGCTTCGCGCCGACGAAGACGAGCAGACCCGCCAGCACGGTGAGGGGAACGAGCCCCGCCACCGAGCCGAGCAAGGTGACGAACAGGAGCAGCCACACGCCGTGCAGCGTGCCCGACAGCCGCGTCTTCGCGCCGGCGGTGATGTTGGTGGCGCTGCGGACGATGACGCCGGTGATGGGCAAGCCACCCGCCAGACCCGAAATCGTGTTCGCCAGGCCCTGACCGAAGAGCTCCCGGTCCAGGTTCGCCCGGGGGCCCGTGTGCATCTTGTCCGTGGCCACCGCGCTCAAGAGCGACTCCGCGCTCGCGACCAGCGCCAGCGACAGCACCGCCGTGCCGAAGGCGACCCAGTCACCCTTGGGGAAGGTGGGCAACTGGATGCTGGAGAAGATGTTCTCCGGCAGGTCCACCCGGGCCACGTCCGCGCCCATGAAGGTCGCCGCCGCGGTGGCCCCCACCACGGCCACGAGCGGACCGGGGACCTTCTTCAACTTTCCGGGAACGAACTGCCACGCCACCATCAGGCCAATGGTCAGCAGGCCCAGCAGCGTCGCGGCGCCATGAAGGTCCGCGATCTGCCCCGGCAGCTCCTTCACGTTCTGCCACGCGCTCGACTGCGGCGCGCCGCCCATCACGATGTGGACCTGCCCCAGGACGATGAGGATGCCGATGCCGGCCATCATCCCGTGGATGACGGCGGGAGAGATGGCCAGCGCGCCGCGCGCCACCTTCAACCCACCGAGAATCATCTGCACCACGCCCGCGACGGCCACCGCCGCGCACGTCATCGCCAGGCCCATCTGCTGGATGAAGCCAAACACCATGACCGCGAGGCCGGCCGCGGGACCGCTCACCTGGAGGGGCACGCCTCCAAAGAGCCCCACCACGATGCCGCCAATCACACCCGCGATGAGCCCGCTGACGATGGGCGCGCCTGAAGCCAGCGCGATACCCATGCACAACGGCAACGCCACCAGGAACACCACCAGGGAAGCAGGCAGGTCCGTGGCCAGCGCCTTCCAGGGGGAAGCAGCGCCCTCAGGACTCTTCAAAGTCGACATCACACCTCCACACAAGTCGCCGCGACTGCCGCGTGCGCTGGTTCACGTGGAGGCCCTCCGCAAAGAGCGTGCCGTCCGCCTTTCGACAGGCTCAGAGGGAACGCAAATTGATTGCGGTTGGGAATATGAAAGCGATTTTAAGTCCCGGAGCCGGACTTAAAAATCCTTGAGGCCGCCGGCCTCAAGAATCTTGAAGCGCCCTCGCCTACTCCTCCTCGAGCCGGCGGAGGAAGGTGGGATAGGAGAGCCCCAGCACCCGGGCGGCCTCCATCCGGCGCCCATCCAAGCGGGCGAGGACATGCCGGACGTACAACCGCTCGACGTCCTGCAAGGGGCGCGGAGCCCCGGGGACGATGAACGCGTCGGGGTCCACGTCGGGCGGGCCGCTGGTGCCCTGCGGCTCCAGGGAGGCGAGCTCGAGTTCGGGGCCGGCCTCCAGCACCAGGGCCCGTTCGAGCACGTTGCGCAGCTCACGGACGTTGCCGGGGAACGGGTAGCGCTCCAGCCGGGCGCGCGCGGCGCTGGAGAAGCCCACGGGCCGGCGCCCCAGCTCTGCGCACAGCTCCGCCACCAGGGACTGCGCCAGGGGCAACAGGTCCTCGCGGCGCTCGCGCAGCGGCGGAATGTCAACCCGGAAGACGCTCAGGCGGAAGTAGAGGTCCTCGCGGAAGCGGCCCTCGGCCACCTCCTCCGTCAGGTCGCGGTTGGTGGCCGTCACCACGCGCGCGCTGCTGCTCAGCTCGGCGGTGCCGCCCAGGCGGCGGAAGGCGCCCTTGTCCAGGAAGGTGAGCAGCTTCGCCTGGAGCTGCAGCGGCAACTCGCCCACCTCGTCCAGGAAGAGCACGCCGCCCGCGGCCACCTCCACCAGGCCGCGGCGGGCGGTGCGCGCGTCAGTGAAGGCGCCGCGCTCGTGGCCGAAGAGCTCGCTCTCCACCATGGTGGCGGGCAGCGCGGCGCAGTTGACGTGGACGAACGAGCCCTGCCCGCCTTGCAGCGCGTGCAGGTGGCGCGCAATCACCTCCTTGCCCACGCCCGTCTCGCCCAGCAGCAGCACCGAGCTGCGCGGCGCCTTGGCGATGCGCTCCAACATCTGCAGCGCGGCGAGCATCTTCGGCGAGTGCGGACGCGACAGGCGCCGCCGTCCGCCCAGCTCGCTCTCCGCCAGACGCAGCCGCTCCTGGAGCTGCAGGTCCGCGGCGGCGCGGCGGGCGCGCAGCACCAGGTCATCCAGCTCCACCGGCTTGGACAGGTAGTCGCGTGCGCCCGCCTGGATGGCCTCCACCGCGCTGGCGATGTCGCCGTGCGCCGTCACCATCAACACGGGCGTGTCCGGAAGCTGGGCGCGCAGCTCCGGCAGGAAGTCGATGCCGTCCCCGTCCGGAAGGCGCCGGTCCAACACCACCAGGTCCGGCGCCTCGCGGGACATGGCCCCACGCGCGTCGTGGAGTGAATGCGCCAGCGTGACGCGGAAGCCCTCGTGGCGCAGCACGGAGGCCGCCAGCGAGGCGAAGGTCCGGTCGTCATCCACCAACAGCAGATAGGTGCTCATCGGGCCACCTCCAACGGAAGGCGCAGCGTGAAGCGGCTTCCCAGCGGACTCCGGACATAGTTCAGACTGCCACCATGGGCCTCCACGGAGGCACGCGCCATGGGCAGCCCCAGCCCCACGCCCTTGGCCCGCCCGGTAGCGAAAGGTTCCCACAACCTGGGCTCGAGACGCGGATCCACGCCGCCCGCATTGTCCTCCACCACGAGCACGGCGTCATGGTCGTCCCGCGTCAGACGCACGCTTACCCACGGAGCCAACTGCATCCCTGTGTCCTTCGCCACCGCGCCCGCCTCCACCGCGTTGCGCAACACGTTGTCAATGGCGGACACCAGCAGCGCGGCATCCCCCTGGACCCACAGGGACTCCTCCAGGGAGGTGGTCAGGGCCACGGCCTCTGACTCCGGCAGCAGCTTCACGCCCTGGAGCGCGTCCTGCACCAGCAGGTGCACCTCGCAGCTGCGGCGCAGCGCGGCACGAGGCGCCCCGAAGGACAACAGCGAGCGCGCCAGATGGCTCAGGCGCTCCACCTGCGAGCGCAGCGCGCCCACGGGCAGCTCGCTGCCCGCGGGGGTATGCCGGAGCACGGACAGCGCGGCCTGGATGCCGTTGAGGGCGTTCTTCACCTCATGCGCGATGAGCGAGGCCGCGGTCCCCAGCGCGGCCATGGTCTCCTGGCGTCGCAGCCGCTCCTCGGCCGCCAGCAGCGAACGGTAGGAGTGCCGCAGCAGGAGGATGAAGATGATGAGCGTGCTGCTCAGCAGGGCGATGTGGAACGCCAGCTGCCGCAGGAAGCGCGCCCGGAGACCCGCGGTGGCCGTCTCCTCCTCCAGGACGACCAACAGCAGGTCGCTCTTCCCCACCCACGCGCCCGCGCCCATCATGTGCTTGTCATCCAGCGTCAGCGGCCCCGGCATGTTCGCCAGCGCGCGCAGCCGCCCCGTGGTGTCCCCGGCGCCCAGCTTGAGCCCCACCGGCATCAGGAGCTGACCGTGGTCATCCATCAGCACCAGTGACGTCTGCGCGGTGGGCCGCGTGGGCAGCGCGCTGGCGCGGAGCTCTCCCAGCAGCACGCCCTTGAAGCGGCCCTCCTGGAACATGGGGACGGCGACCACGATGGGGCCCCCCTCCCCTTCCAGCAGGTCGATTTCCGGCTGACGTCCCTCCACCATCCGGCGGAACCAGGGCCGCAGCGGCAGCGGCGAGCGCCCCAGCGGCATGTCCGGAGGGTCGCTCCAGACGCGCTCGCCCTCGGGCGTCAGGAGGGCCACACCCTCCGAGAAGAGGGACGAATGGTAGAAGGCGCTCTCCAGCAGGGCCAGCTCCGCCGGGGAGACGCCGTCGTCGGGAGACAGCGCGGGGTGCCCGGCCACGCGGGCCAGCTCCGCCTCCAACAGCCCCAGGTGGACGCCCAGCGCCTCCGACTGCACCTGCGCCTGGTTGAGCAGCCGGCTCAGCAGCTCCTCGCGCGCGTTGCGCACGTCCTCCACGTAGCCCAGCACGGGGCTCGTCAGCGCCACCAGCCCCACCAGCCCCAGACCGACGAGCGCGGAGCGCCCCCCGCGCCGCTGCGCGTGGGCCAGCTCGCCCGGCGTGGGGGTCAGCGTAGGAAGCGGAGGTGGGGTCGGCGGCAGGTGGGCGGAAGTCATGACAGGGCGTCTTGGGGTTTACCCCGGCACGGCAGCACCTTCACGCGCAATCAGGCCACCCGGCCGGGGGCCCGCCCGCTGGAGGGCCGGCCACCGCCCCGTGTCACCCGCTCCCGCGCATGTCCCCGCCATGACGAAGTTGTTGCACATGAGTCACACGTTCGGAAAAGGGGGCGCGCAGAGTGACGGCCCGCCATGCCCCATGTCCTCATCATCGACGACGAACGCGACCTCGCGGAGCTCATTGATTTCAACCTGCGGGGTTCCGGCCTCACCACGCACGTGGCCCACACTGGCGAAGAAGCGCTGGTGGCCGCGCGGGATCAGAATCCCGACCTCGTGCTGCTGGACCTGATGCTGCCGGACATGTCCGGCATCGATGTCTGCCGGCAGCTGCGGGCCAACCCCCAGTCCCGGGGCGTCCTCATCGTCATGCTCACCGCCAAGGGCGAGGAGTCCGACCGCATCCGCGGCTTCGAGGTGGGCGCGGACGACTACGTGGTGAAGCCCTTCAGCGTGCGGGAGCTGGTGCTGCGACTGAAGGCCATCCTCCGCCGCGGCGCGCCCGCGGCCGGCAGCTCGGCGCCGCTGGCGCTGGGGCCCCTGCGCCTGGACGTGGCGTCCCACCGCTTCTTCGTGGAGGAGCGCGAGGTGGCCCTCACCGCGCTGGAGTTCCGGTTGCTGGAGCACCTGCTCGCCCGCCTGGGCCGGGTGCAGACACGTGAGCAGTTGCTGGAAGAGGTGTGGGGCCTGTCCTCCTCCCTGGAGACGCGCACCATCGACACCCACGTCATGCGCCTGCGCGACAAGCTGGGCCCAGCGCGCGCGCTGCTGGAGACGGTCCGCGGTGTCGGCTACCGGATGCTGGACCCAGCCGCGGGCTGAGCGTCGTGACGGCGATGTCACGTGGCGGACGCGAAACGGACACCCACGTCACGTAGAAGCGCGGCGTCTTCGCGCAAGCCTCACACAGCGTCCAGATTCCGATCCGCATCATCCAGCCAGGAGAAGTCCCCCATGAAATCGCTCCTCAAGCCCCTGCTCGCGGTGTTCCTCCTGGCGCTCCCCGCCGCTGCCCAGGCGGGCACCGTCACCATCAAGGGCTCCGACACCATGGTCATCCTCGGCCAGCGCTGGGCCGAGGCGTTCATGAAGAAGAACCCCACCATCAAGGTCCAGGTCACCGGCGGCGGCTCCGGCGTGGGCCTGGCGGCGCTCCAGAACGGCACCACGGACATCGCCATGTCCAGCCGGGAGATGAAGAAGGCGGAGGCTGACAAGCTCCGCGCGCGCTTCAAGGTGCCGCCCGTGCAGCGCTCGGTGGCCAAGGACGGCGTCACCTTCTACGTCCACCAGGGCAACCCCGTGAGCGCGCTCACCACCGAGCAGCTGATGAAGATCTACGTGGGTGACATCACCACCTGGAAGCAGGTGGGCGGCGCGGACGCGCCCATCGTCGCGTACTCCCGGGAGAACTCCTCCGGCACCTACGTCTTCGTGAAGGACATGGTGCTGGACGGCGAGGACTTCGCGCCCGCCATCCAGACGCTGCCCGGCACCGCCGCGGTGGTGAACGCCGTCTCCAAGGAGAAGAACAGCCTGGGCTACGGCGGCGCCGCGTACGCCGAGGGCATCAAGGAGCTGAAGGTGAAGAAGGGCAACGAGGAGATCGCCCCCAGCGCGGACAACATCAAGAGCGGCAAGTACCCGCTGGCGCGCGACCTCTTCTTCTACCTGCGCGCCGAGCCGACCGGCGACATCAAGGCCTTCATCGACTTCGCGCTCTCCCCCGAAGGTCAGGCCATCGTCACCCAGGTCGGCTACTTCCCCGTGAAGTAGCCGCGGAGCGTCACACGAATGTCACAAGAGGCGCTGAATCCCTATGGATAGACAGGCGACCATGGAGCAAGGTCTCACGCGGGTCGTGGCCGCGCCGCGCCTGTCCGCGGCGGCGCGGAGGCGTCAACTGCGGGAGAAGGCCGTCGCGGGCTTCATCACCCTGATGGCGTTCACCGGCATCGCCGCGCTCATCCTCATCATCGTCTTCGTGGCCAAGGAGGCGCTGACGCTCTTCACCGACGCGGACGCCCGCCACGAAGCCAGCTTCTCCAAGATGTTCCTGCCGCAGGAGGGCCGCTACCCGTTCCGGTGGCAGCCCGTGTCGGACACGCCCAAGGTCAGCATGATTCCGCTGTTCGTGGGCACGCTGAAAATCACCCTGGTCTCCATGTTGGTGGCGGTGCCCATGGGCGTCTTCAGCGCGCTCTTCGTCGCGGAGTTCGCCCCGCGCCGCCTGCGCGAGCTGCTCAAGCCCGTCATCGAACTGCTGGCCGGCATCCCCTCCGTGGTACTGGGCTTCTTCGCGCTGATGGTGCTGTCGCCGATGGTGAAGGACCTGTTCCACCTGGACCGGCCGCTCAACGGCACGCTGGCGGGACTGGCGCTGGCGCTGGCCATCGTCCCGGTCATCTTCACCGTGTCCGAGGACGCGCTCACCGCGGTGCCCCGCAGCTACCGCGAGGCCTCGCTGGCGCTGGGCGCCACGCTCTGGGAGACGGCGTGGAAGGTGGTGCTGCCCGCGGCGGCCCCCGGCATCCTCGCCGCGTGCGTGCTGGGCTTCGGACGGGCCATTGGCGAGACGATGATCGTCCTCATGGCATCAGGCAACGCGGACATCGTGTCCTGGAACCTGGGGGATTCGGCGCGCTCGCTGTCGGCCACCATCGCGGCGGAGATGGGTGAAGTCGTGGTGGGCAGCCCGCACTACTCCCTGCTGTTCTTCATTGGCGTGGAGCTGTTCATCTTCACCTTCGTCCTCAACATGGTCGCCTCCACGTGGACGAAGAAGGTCCTCCAGCGGCTGACCGGGAGCGCCTCTTGAAGTACACCACGCGCCGGGCGGTGGGGCTGGGCCTCACCGGATTGACGGCCCTCGCGGCCTTCTTCATCGTGGGCATGCTGGCCCTCATCCTGCTGGACGTCGCCCGCAACGGCGCCCGGCACCTCTCCTGGACCTTCCTCACCGAGCCGCCCAGCGACGGCATGATGGGCGGCGGCATCTTCCCCGCCATCTTCGGCACCGCCGCGCTCACGCTCCTGATGACGCTGGCGGTGATGCCGGTGGGTGTGCTCACCGCCGTGTACCTCCACGAGTACGCGCCGCCAGAGTCACGCTTCGCCCGCTGGGTGCGCGTGGCGGTCGTCAATCTCGCGGGCGTGCCCTCCATCGTCTTCGGCCTCTTCGGCCTCGGCTTCTTCATCCTCTTCGTCGGCGGCAACCTGGACCGGCTGCTGGGCTACGAGGAGATGCACTGGGCGCAGCCGGGCATCCTCTGGGCCTCGCTGACGCTGGCGGTGCTGACGCTGCCGGTGGTCATCGTCTCCACGGAGGAGGCGCTGCGCGCGGTGCCGCTGGAGCAGCGAACCGCCAGCCTGGCGCTGGGGGCCACCCAGTCACAGACGCTGGCGCGGGTGGTGCTGCCGGGCGCCCTGCCCGGCATCCTCACCGGCGCGGTGCTGGCCATCTCCCGCGGCGCGGGCGAGGTGGCGCCCATCCTCTTCACCGGCGCCGCCTACTTCCTGCCGGACCTGCCCACGCACCTGGATTCCCAGTTCATGCACCTGGGCTACCACACGTATGTCATGGCCACCCAGTCACCAAACGTGACGGAGGCCAGTGGCCCCCTCTATGCGACGGTGCTGGTGCTGCTGGCGCTCACCTTCGCCCTCAACCTCGTCGCGGTCATCATCCGGACGCGCACGCGCCGCAAGGCCGCCAGCGCCCACTGACGGTACGCCTGCCATGTCCCTCCAACCCCAGAATCCCCGCGCGAAGATGGAAGCGCGGGAGCTCACGCTGCGCTACGGCCCCAAGACAGCCATCCACAAGGTGTCCCTGGCCATCCTCGACCGGCGGGTGACGGCGCTCATCGGCCCCTCCGGCTGCGGGAAGTCCACCTTCCTGCGCTCGCTCAACCGGATGAACGACCTCATCTCCGGCACGACGCATTCGGGAACCATCCTCCTGGAGGGCACGGACATCCATGACCGCGGCGTGGACGTGGTGGACCTGCGCCGGCGCGTGGGCATGGTCTTCCAGAAGTCCAACCCGTTCCCCAAGAGCATCTTCGAGAACGTGGCCTACGGCCTGCGCGTGGGCGGGATGAAGGACAAGGCGGAGTTGGCCACGCGCGTGGAGAAGTCGCTGCGTGGCGCCGCACTCTGGGACGAGGTGAAGGACCGGCTGGACGAAAGCGCCCTGGGCCTCTCCGGCGGCCAGCAGCAGCGTCTGTGCATCGCCCGGGCGATGGCGGTGGAGCCGGAGGTGCTGCTGATGGACGAGCCCGCCAGCGCGCTGGACCCCATCGCCACCGCGAAAATCGAAGAGCTCATCCACGAGCTCAAGGCGACGTACACCATCGCCATCGTCACCCACAACATGCAGCAGGCCGCGCGCGTCAGCGACCGCACCGCTTTCTTCTACATGGGCGAGCTGGTGGAATGCGGCCCCACCGAACAGATCTTCACCAACCCGCGAGAGAAGCGCACCGAGGACTACGTCACCGGCAAGTTCGGGTGAGCGGAAGAAAAAGGGGACCGGACACATGCCGTCGATGCATACGGACAAGGCCTTCGAGGCGGACCTGAGGGATTTGCGGGAGAAGCTGCTCGCGATGGGCGCGAAGGTGGAGAACCTCATCGTCCAGAGCATGAAGGCGCTCATCGACCGCGACAGCGCCCTGGCCGAGAAGGTCGTCGCCGCCGACAAGGACGTCAACCGCCTGGAGGTGGACATTGACGAGCTGTGCCGGAAGATTCTGGCGCTGCGTCAGCCCGCCGCCAGCGACTTGCGCCTCATCACCACGGCGCTGAAGATCGTCACCGACCTGGAGCGCATCGGCGACCTGGCGGTGAACATCGCCGAGCGCTCCATCGACCTGAACCAGGCCCCCCCGCTGGCGCCCTACGTGGACACGCCCCGGCTGGCGGAGCTGGCCCAGCGGCAGGTCCGCATGTCGCTGGACGCCTTCGTCTCCGGCGACGTCGCCAAGGCAGAGGAGGTGCTCCGGGGCGACGATTTGCTGGATGCCCTCTTCCTCAAGATCTTCAACGAGCTCCTCGCCTACATGATGGAGGATTCGCGCAACATCCGCCGCGCTACGGCGCTGATGTTCATCGCGAAGCACCTGGAGCGCATCGGCGACCACGCGCTGAACGTGGCGGAGATGGTCGTCTACATGGTGCGCGGCAAGGACATCCGCCACCCGCAGAGCCGCAACCTGACGGAGTAACCCGCGGGCGCGGGCTTCACCGGCCCGTCACCGCGAATTGCCCGGCCCGCCCCGGGCGCTTCGCGGGGCTGACGTGGAAGGTCTCTAGCGTGGCAACCGTGGTCGCGCCATGACGGCGCACCGGCCCCGGGGATTGCCCGCGAATGTTGCTCGCCTCCACCGTCCTGCTGCTCGCCGCCTGCATCGGACTGTTCGTCCTCACCGTCCAGTTCGCGCTCGTGCTGCGCCACCGGCGTGAGCCGTCCTCCGCCGCGCAACCGGGCACACCCCGCCCGGGCATCTCCATCCTCAAGCCGCTGTGCGGCGTGGATGACGACCTGGAAGCCAACCTCGCGCAGTTCGCGGGGCTGGACTACGCGGGCGTGTACGAGGTGGTGCTCGGCGTCAAGGATGCCCGGGACCCGGCCTTCGCCGTGGCCCGCGCGGCGGTCACCCGCTGGCCCCACGTCATGCGTCTGGAGGTCCAGGAGGGCGAGCCGGGCCGCAACCCGAAGGTGAACCAGCTCATCACCCTGGCGGACCGGGCGCGCTACGATGTGCTGGTCATCAGCGACAGCAACACGCGGGTGGCGCCGGGCTACCTGGAGGAGATTGCCCAGGCCTTCGCGGACCCGGAGGTGGGCTGTGTCACCCACCCGGTGTCAGGCATTGGCGAGCGCACCTTCGGCTCGCTCCTGGACAACCTGCACCTGGGCGCCAGCGCGGCGGCGGGGATGATTGCCGCCAAGCGGCTGGCGGGCCAGGACATCGTGGTGGGCAAGTCCATGGCGCTGCGCCGCGAGGACGTGGACGCGCTGGGTGGCTTCTTCTCCGTGAAGGACGTGCTGGCGGAGGACTACGTCATCGGCCAGTGGGTGACGCGGAAGCTGGGCCGGCGCGTGGTGATGGCGCACACGCCCGTGTTCAACGTGTCGCTGCGCAAGAGCGTCCTGTCCTTCTTCCAGCGCTATCTGCGCTGGAGCGTGATTCACCGGACCGCGGTGTCTCCGGGCACGTACCTGGCCCAGGCCCTGCTGAACCCCACGCCGCTGGCCCTGCTGGGCGCGATGCTGGCCCCCTCTTCCGACACCGCGGCGCTCTGCCTGGTGGTGGCTCTGGGCAAGGTCGCGGTGGACCTCTCCACCGTGCGCGCCCTGCGGCCGCAAGCCCTGTCGTGGGACGCGGTGCCCGCCGTCTTCGCCAAGGACGCCCTGCTCTTCGCGGCCTGGAGCTACGCGCTCTTCTCCCGCACCGTGAACTGGCGCGGCACCCGGCTGCGCGTGGGCCGGGGCACCCGCCTGATGCCGGTGCGCACGACATCCCTGACGTCCGAGCCCGCGCTGCCCCGGGGCGACCGCATCCTCGCGGGCTGACCTGGCGACGCGCCCTTCCAGGGCCTGCCTGCCCGCATGCCGCAGCGAGCACCATGTCACCGCTCGCGGAGAATGATGGCGCCCTTCAGCAGCGTTCATCTCAGGTCGGGGGAGGACGATTGGCGCGACTGGCAACGGACAACGGCGCAAGAAGGGTCTTGGTCGTCGATGACGACGCGGACTGGAGGGAATTCCTCCGGCTCAGCCTGGAGGACCTTGGCTACGAGACGACCGAGGCCTCGGATGGGCAAGAGGCCCTGGAGACGCTGAGGCGCGGCGGACGGTATGGCGTGATGCTGCTGGACCTCAACATGCCGGGCATGTCCGGGCTGGAGGTCGTGGAGCATCTGCCACGCGGGCCGCATCCCCGCATCGTCTTCCTGACGTCCGCGGCGGCGCAGGATGTAGGCAGTGCCCTGCTCTCAGGGCCACACTACTACCTTCCAAAAGGTGCGAGCCGCGACCAATTGTCACTCCTCTTGCAATCACTTGGTGAGTGAGCAGCCCGCCTCTGGCGTATAGGGTAGAGGGCCCCTGAGAGGAGGGCCATTATCGTCACCGAGCTTCTCATCATCCTGTTGCTGGTCCTGGCAAACGGCATCTTCGCCGGCGCGGAGCTGGCCATCATCTCTGTCCGCCGGACGCGGCTGCGGGAACTGATTGAAGAAGGCAGCACCTCCGCGAAAGCGGTGGAGGCCCTGCGCGGCAACCCTGAGCGCTTCCTGGCCACGGTGCAGATTGGCATCACCGTCATCGGCGCCACGGCGGCCGCGTTCGGTGGCGCGAGCATCGCCACGCGTCTGGGTGACTTCCTCACGAGACTGGGAGTGCCCGAGCAGCAAGCCGACGAAGTCGCCCTGGCGGGCGTGGTGGCCTTCGTTTCGTACCTCTCCTTGGTGCTGGGCGAACTGGTGCCCAAGTCACTCGCGCTGCGTGCCGGCGAGCGCTACGCGCTGCTCATCGGCCGGCCTCTGCGCGGCCTGGCGTGGCTGATGCAACCGGTGGTGTGGTTCCTCACCGCCAGCTCCAACGTGGTGCTGCGCCTGTTCGGCGACCGGACGAACTTCACCGAAGGCCGCCTGTCCGCGGAGGAGCTCCAACAGCTGGTGGAGGAGGCGGCGAAGCAGGGCACGTTGGATCCGCACGCCGGCGAAATTGCATCACGCGCCTTCGAGATGGGCGACGTGACGGTGGGCGAGCTGTCGGTGGCGCGGGACGAGATGGTGGCCCTGCGGCGGCACTCCAGTCCGGAGGAGATTCGCCGCGTCCTGCTGGAGGGCGGCCATTCGCGCATGCCGGTGTACGAGGGCACGCTGGACAACATCGTCGGCTACGTCATCGCCAAGGACCTGCTGGGGGTGGCCTGGGAGGGCAACCTCATCATCCTGGAGGACGTGATGCGTCCGCCCTTCTTCGTCGTGGAGACGATGCGGGCCATGGACGCGCTCAAGGAACTGCAGAAGCGGCGCATGCAGTTGGCGGTGGTGGTGGACGAGCGCGGCGGCGTGGTGGGGCTCGTCACCGTGGAAGACCTCGTGGAGGAGCTGGTGGGCGACATCCTCAGCGAGTCCGAGGTGCCGGAGGAGTACGTCAAGCGCGAGGGTCCGAACACCGCCCTGGTGCTCGGCACCGCGAGCATCCGCGACGTCAACCGGGAGCTGTCCCTGGACCTGGACGAGGACCAGGACTACGCCACCGTGGCGGGTCTGTGCATCGCCCTGTCCGGCGGCGCCATCCCCGGGCCGGGCACGAAGGTCCAGACGGAGGGAGGACTCGTGCTGGAGGTCGTCGCGTCCTCGCCCCGCCGTGTGGACACCGTGCGCTTCCACCTGCCGCAGCGCGAAGAGCCCGTGGAGGCGTGAAGCCTGCCCCCCCGGCCTTTGGCTCAGGAGGCCAAAGGCGTCGGGAGGTGCGGCGCGGCCTCAGGGGCGCAGCGAGTCAAAGTAGCAGTAGAGCTCCACGGAATTTCCAAACCCATACGCATTCTGGGCGACGAGAGAGAACCGCATGGGGTTCCCTTCGCGAGGAATCTCCGGGAGGACGTAGCGCAGCTTGGTGGTGTACCACGCGGTGTAATAGCCGCGGAGCATTGTCGCGATACGGTATTCCACTACCGGGTACCCGTAGTCGAACTCAGGCGGCTCCCAGGCGAACGTGACGTTCCCGCTAGAGGTATCGCAGGTGGCGTTGAGCGGCACTGACGGGCTCCGGGCGAGCGTGCTCGCGATGCGCTCCGAGATCGTGCCCCACCCGGCCTCGTTCCGTGCGACGACCGTGAAGTGATAGGTCGTCGAGTAGAGCAACCCCGTCACGTTCAACGTCAACTCGGTCGTCTCCACGGTCCGTAGGACCTCGTCGTTCAGGTACACCGTCACCAGATAGCCGGTGATGGGACGGCCTCCCGTGTCTTCGGTGGTCCAGCGCAAGGACACGCGAGTCGAATACCCTCTGGCCGTCAACGCGGGAGCGCCCGGCGTCGTGAAGGGGGTGGCCGAAACGGAGCTCCCAGGCCCCTGCGCATGGCCGTTGTCCGCGACGACGGTGAAGGAGTACGCCGTCCCGTTCGTCAACGCGACCAGCGCGGCCCGCGTCTCCGTCACGGTGACCGTCACCGGCTGAGACTCGGCTCCCGCATCCTCGGCCTGCACTGTGATGGAATAGCCGGTCAGGGCCATGCCCTTGCCATCGGCGGCCTCCCACGTCAGCACGACCTCCTGGTTCCCAGGCACGGCCACCAGGTTGCTCACCGCGCCGGGCGTCACGTGCGGCGTGACGAGGGCCGTGCGCGTGGACGCAGCACCACGGCCCCGGTCGTTCACCGCGACCACGCTGAATGCGTAGGCCGTGCCATTGCTCAGGTCAGGGATGAGGGCCTGGTTCGCGGACGCGGGCGACGGCACCACCCGGACCTCGCTCTCACCGGAGAAGACATGCACCGCGTATTCGAGAATGGCGCTGCCACCGTTGTTCGCGGGCGCCGCCCACGTCACCGTGACATGTGAGTCCCCCGCCACTGCCGCCACCTGGGTCGGCGCCCCGGGTACTGTCACCTGCGGTTCCTGGGGAGGCGGGTCATCCGAACCGCCACATCCCATCCCGCCAAACAGCCCCAGCAGCACCGCAGCCAAAAGACAGATTCGTCCGTTCATCACGACAGTCCTCCCCTCTCACTGGGAAACGCAGGCCTACAGCATCACGCCCGCCTCCGGAAAGAGAGGCTGCATGGACCCTGCCCTTCAGAAGGAAGTGCTCGCACCCCCCTGGAGCAGGACAACCGCCCACCTGAACAAGCCCACGGGAAGAGCGAGCTCCCAGCCCTTACAAACGCTCAGGATTTTGGAGATTCGGAACCAGGGACCATCCAACCCTCCACCAGCTCGTCACGAGCGTCCACGCGCCCCTGGAAATGTCGACTATCGGACCAGGACCTCGGAAGCAACTTTGCGATACCAAACACTATCGACGGGAGTCGACAAGTCACATGACCGTGTTTGCGGCATATCTGGCCATGCCCGATTGGCGCCGCAGAAGGGCGCGATGCACATGTGGTCGCAGGTCAGGCGGTGGCGCATTCCCTGTCGACTGAGGGGTACGCAATGAAAAGCAAGCGCTCGTTTCGACTAGGATTTCTGTTGGCGGTCACTCACTGAAGCGCAACTGTCACTCCAGCGCATCGACAAACTATACGAATCCAATCCGGTGGCCGCACTGGAAGCCAAGCAGAAGTTGCGTCCAAGGCTCGATGAAATCAATCATCTGATTGTTCGTGTCGAACTGGCACCTGAGCACCATGTTGAATTTTACGACTCGGGGGCCGGTGGCCTACTCATCATGGAACGCGGGCCCGTTGAAAATGGACATATCTTGCGTGACGAGGATGTTGCAGGTCGCTCTGCCGTCGACCTCTATCGTCGGCTTACGGGAGGCTCGCCACCGCCAGAAGCATTGGTCAGGGCAGAATCGCTCAGTGGGGCGCATGATGGCTCCCATGTCATGCCTGCGCGAGATGAGGTTGTTGCCAACCCAGAATCTTCAGAGGGCTTTGCCCCGGATGTCACCCAGTCGTGGACGGGGGCCGATGGCCAACAATGGTGGCGCATGGGGATCCTGGGTCTTTTTTGCAGGAGAATCGGTGCAGTACTGGCAGCACAGTGCTAGCTATTGGGCATGCCCTTGGTACGAGGCATGCGGCGTTCAGGAGTACTACATTCGACAACATCGATGGGATGTCTTGGATGCGGACGGCGACGGGTATCACTTCAGTCACGCATTCAGGAGCAATTGCAACTGGACATCGTGTGACAATGCCCCCTGACGTCCGCAACTGCTGATCCCATTGAGGCTGCGTTCCTTGATGCCAGATTGGCTCTCGTAGCGTTGCTACGTTGCCACTGAGCAAGGCCACGTGAAACTCCAGCGCGCCGCATGCTCGACTGGGACTCCCCCGGTTCCGTGGGGTCCGCCCCGAAAGCAGCGGCGCGCGATGTCCCTCCTGCAAGACGCCCAGCGATACCGCCGCATCGTACCTATATCCGGCGCCCAGCCGACCTGCCATCGGCCGAGCGCTCCGTTCAGCTCCAACTGCGCGTGCGTCGCTTCTCCTGTCCAAACACGAAGTGCACTCGTCGCACTTTCGCGGAGCGTCTGCCCGGTCTGCTCGCCCCACGTGCCCGGCGCACGTCACGAAGCTCAAACTCCAGAAGCGCCAGATGTACGGCCGCGCCCGCTTCGACTTGCTGCGCCGTCGCGTGCTGCTCGCCGCTTGATCCGACGCCTCACATCAAGTGCGGGAGCGCCACGAAATCGGGGCAACCCCAGGTTCAAGCAAGTGGCGCGAAGCGCTCTTCCTGCAAGGTCCGTCCAGAAAGCGAAGGGCCCGAAATCGGTGGAGAATCTCCACAACGTTCCGGGCCCTTGTCTCTGCTCACAGCGAAAGCTTCGAACCTGCGGCCTTTGGCTCCGGAGGCCACCGGCCTCACGGGGCCATGGGTGTGGCCTGCGTCGTCGCCGTCGGCCCCTGCCCCGCGCGGTTGTCCGCACGAATGGTGAACGTGTAGGTCGTCCCGTTCACCAGGCCCTCCATGAGCCGCGACAGGTCGTTCGGGCTCACATAGAAGGTGTCCGTTTCGCCCACCGCAGGCTCGACCGTCACCACGTACCGCGAGATACGCCCCCCATTCAATGGAGGCTCCGTCCACGACAGAAGCACCGTGCCGTCGCCTGGCGTGGCGGTGAAGTTCCCCGGCATCCCCGGCGCGGGATATGGCGTGGCCTGATCCTGAGTCGAATAATCACTCATCCCAGCCTCATTCCGGCTGTGGACCACGAGCAAATAGAGCACTCCGTTCCGAAGCCCCGTCGCAACGAAGCGCGTATCCGTGTTCGTTTCAGTCCGGGTCGAGGCGCCGCCAACCACACCCATGATCTCGACGCGGTAACCGATGAGGGGGCAGCCCCCGGTCTCCACCGGCGCGAGCCAGGTGAGGGTGAGCTGCCCATCCCCGGGCGCGGCCATCAACGTCGTCGGCGCTCCTGGCAGGCCACAGGGCCGCTGCGCCTCGAACTCCGCGGGCGCCCCCTCTCCCTGCGCATTGATCGCGATGACGACGACGCGATACGGCGTGCCCGTGGACAGGTTCCTGAACCAGTGCAAGGTCTCCGTCGTATCGGCGGTCTGGACCACCGAGTCCCCCTCCCGCAGGACCAGCCGGTACCCGGTAATGGGGCTGCCGCCCGTGTCCCCTGGCTCCCAGCCGAACGCCAGCGCGGTCGCGGTCCGGTTGTGCACCCACAACCGGGGCGCGCCAGGGACGGACACCGGCGTCACCGCGACCGGCGCGGACTCCGGCCCCGCAACCACCGCGTTGGCAGCCGCCACGGTGACTTGATAGTCGGTGCCGTTGATGAGTCCTGAAACGGCGGCGTGCAGCTCCGTTGATGCCTGTGTCGCTACCACCGTCTCTCCCTGCCGGACGGTGACGGTGTAGCCGGTGATGGGCATGTCCGTCGCCTCGGGAGGGCTCCAGGCCACATTGGCACTGCGGTCTCCCGGCGTCGCGGTGACCTCGCGCGGTGCTCCCGGAATCACGCGGGGCGTGACGGCCTCGGAAGGCGCGGACGCGGGCCCTTCGCCCTGCGCATTGATGGCCACGACGACCAGCGTGTACGTCTCACCGTTGGTCAGCCCCGTGAGCGTGAGCGAGGTGCTTGTCCCTTCCAGGGTGTGGGCGACAACGCCGTTGCGCAGGGCACGAACCTCGTAGCGCTGAATGGGGCTGTCGCCCGCATCTTCTGGCGCCGACCAGGTCGCGGTGACCAGGGAGTCACCTGGTGTGGCCGACACGGAGCGAGGCGCTCCTGGCACACCCGAAGGCGTTGGTTCACTCTCTCCCCCACACGCCGCCAACCCCACCAGGAGCAGCAGACACCAGGATTTCAACGGGATACGGCGCATCACACTCACCTCGCTCCATGACTCCAGCAACGAGTCCCCCCGGGGACTTCGCCACCTGACGAATGAGCGCGGACTCTAGTAGAGCCCATGCGCCATGAAGATTGGGTGAAGCCGGACACCGCGTGTAGCCCGCAGGACGGGTGCAGCGTGCCTGGAAGTCTCCGCCCCTCGCGGGAAAGACAAAGGCCCGGAACCGGCGGGATGAATCCCTCGGTTCCGGGCCCTGTCCCTGCGCGCGATGCAGGATTCGAACCTGCGGCCTTTGGCTCCGGAGGCCAACGCTCTATCCAGCTGAGCTAATCGCGCAGACAGCTCTGACGGTGGGGCACAAGTAGCCGAAGTTCCCCGCCGAAGCAAGCACGCAATCCCCCAACCGGATGCGTGCGCCGCCCCATTCCCCCCAAAGGCGGCCGGTTACGGCTGCCTCCTCCGGCGAGCGGCCAGCAGGGCGAACGCCACGAACCCCAGGGAGGCGACAGGCGCCTGGCCACTGCCACCCAATGAACAGCTCAGGCCTCCTCCTCGCGAGTCGATCTCCGTGGATGGGATGAGCGTGAAGGTCACGAGCTCGCTGGCCGCGCTCTGGTTGCGAGCCAGGTCCACCGCGTAGACGCTCACGGAGTGCTCGCCGTCGGGCAACGACCCCGTCAGGGTAAAGCGCCACTGCCCCGCTCCATCCACGGACGCCCGCCCGCGTTCGTCGCCATCCACCCTGATCACGACTTCGCTGGCCTCCCCCAGTGCGGTTCCTCGAAACTGCGGCGTGCGCGTCTCCACGAGGGCACCGGGCGTCGGGAAGCTCAGCGAAGGGACCTCTGGGGGCGTGTCATCCACCGTCCAGGTGTAGCTCTCCGGGGAGTCGTCCACGTTCTCCACGCTGTCCACAGCACGGACTTGCAGCGTGTGCGCCACCTGCGAAAGCGGAGGCAGCGTGACGGGGTTGTCGCAGGGCGCGAATGCGGCGCCATTCAGACTGCATTCGTAGCGAACCTCCTCTTCATCGGAGCCGAACAAGAACACGGAGCGCGACGAGTGGTCGAACAAGCCAGGCTTGTTGATGATGCTCGTCTCGGGCCGCTTGGAGTCGACCAACCAGGTATGGGTGGCAGGCGTCGGATCCAGATTGCCAGCAAGGTCGCGGGCGCGAACGCTGAGGAGATAGGTACCATCCTGGGGAACCATGACCTCGTAAGGCGTCGTGCAGTCCCGGTATTGCTCGTCATTGAGGCTGCACTGGAAGCCAGCGAAGTTCACCTCCTGCCGATGCTCAAACTCGAAAGTGACGGTCCGTTCGCGGCCCCGAGCAGGGGGCGCCCCGGTGATGGTGGTGTCCGGCGGCGTGACGTCCACGGTGAAGACGCGCGGCTCGGAGGCGTTCAGTGAGCCCGTGTTGGATGCCGGGTCCGTCAACGTGGCGCGAAGGGTGTACTGCCGCTCCTCCAACTGGAGGCCGCTCAGCTCCCAGGAGAGAGTGCCGCTCGTCGCCGCCTGCCCGACGTTCAGTGCCCCCAGATACACCGTCACCGTCCCGGCCTCGGGGGCGGTTCCCCGGATGACAGGCGTGGTCGTGTTGACGTACGCCGTTATGGGCTCCGTGATGAGCGGTGGCCCCGGGGCAACCGTATCCACGGACCAGGTGTAGGAGGCACCCGTCTCATCCCGGTCTCCGTTGTCCTGGTCCACGGCGTGGACATTCAGCGTGTGCCGTCCATCCGATACGTTGAAGGGGTGCTCAGTCTCCCGATCCTCTGGATCTGGCGTGATGGAGCCACAGTCGACTTCGGTCTGGTCATCCAGTTTGCACCGGAACGCCACATGCCCCTTGTTCGACGTGAAGACAAACCTGGCCACCGACTCGTTGGTGAGCTGCGGTGGCCGCGCCCTGATCTCAGTGATGACAGGACCGGAGTCGACCCGCCAGACATGCGTTGCGGGCGTGTCGTCCACGTTTCCCGCCGTGTCCACGGCGCGAATGAGCATCTTGTGCACCCCGTCGTCGACCTGGAACTCGACGCCAGAGACGCACCTCTCGAAGGGGTCTCCATCCAGGCTGCACTCGTAATAGTCGACATCCGAGTCCTGAGGTGACGCAAAGCCAAACGTCGCGACCAGGTCACTCGTCAATTCCGCAGGCGCCTGCGTAAACACCGTGTTGGGAGGGGTCACGTCCACACGCCACAAATGGCTGGCCGGCGACGCGTCACTGTTTCCCGCCCGGTCGACCGCCCTGACGTGAAGCTGGTAGGTGGTGCCATTGACGAGGTCGTTGATGACATGGGCAGAGGGACACGTCTGCCAGGTTCCCGTGGTGGACTCGGGCTCCGTCGTGTCCAGCCTGCATTCGAAACGGACTACGTCCGTCGCGGAGGAGGTGAAGCCAAATGCCGCCGAGCGGGAGTTGTTCGGGTTCCGCGGGGGGACCGGAGACGTGAGACTGATGGCGGTATCTGGCGCGGCCGTATCCACCACCCACATATGCATCACGGGCGTCGGGTCCACGTTGCCCGCTTCATCCACCGCCCTCACCTGCAACGCGTGCGTCCCGTCCGCCGGCGGAGTGACAGGCGTGAAGGGCGAGGTGCACGTCGCGAAGGGCGCCGAGTCCAGGCTGCACTCGAAGCGCACCACGTCCGTGTCGTCGCTACTGAATGCGAACGGCACGTTCTGTGACGTCACCTCCGGCAACGCAGCGGTGAACTCCGTGTCGGGCGCCACCAGGTCCACCGTCCACGAGTGCGGGACGTCCGTCCCCCGATTTTCGGCACGGTCCACCGCGCGTACCAACAACGTGTAGCGCGAGCCATGCGTCAGGTTCGAATAGAGCTTCGAGGCGGGGCACGTAGCCCACGTGCCAGTCGTCGAACTGCCCGTCGCGGGCACCTCCGCCAGTTGGCATTCGAAGCGCACGACATCCGCGGCCGTCGAATCGAAGTCGAAGCCCGCCGTCGCCTGGTTGCTGGGGTCCGGCGGGCCCAGTCGAATCGTCGCCGGAGGCCCGTCCGTGTCCACCACCCAGGTATGCATCGCGGGCGTCGGGTCCACGTTGCCCGCTTCATCCACCGCCCTCACCTGCAACGCGTGCGTCCCGTCCGCCGGCGGAGTGACAGGCGTGAAGGGCGAGGTGCACGTCGCGAAGGGCGCCGAATCCAGGCTGCACTCGAAGCGCACCACGTCCGTGTCGTCGCTGCCGAATGCGAACGGCACGTTCTGTGACGTCACCTCTGGCAACGCAGCGGTGAACTCCGTGTCGGGCGCCACCAGGTCCACCGTCCACGAGTGCGTGTCCTCCGTCCCCGGATTGTCGGCACGGTCCACCGCGCGTACCAACAACGTGTAGCGCGAGCCATGCGTCAGGTTCGAATAGAGCTTCGAGGCGGGGCATGTAGCCCACGTGCCAGTCGTCGAACTGCCCGTCGCGGGCACCTCCGCCAGTTGGCATTCGAAGCGCACGACATCCGCAGCCGTCGAATCGAAGTCGAAGCCCGCCGTCGCCTGGTTGCTGGGGTCCGGCGGGCCCAGTCGAATCGTCGCCGGAGGCCCGTCCGTGTCCACCACCCAGGTATGCATCGCGGGCGTCGGGTCCACGTTGCCCGCTTCATCCACCGCCCTCACCTGCAACGTGTGCGTCCCGTCCGCCGGCGGAGTGACAGGCGTGAAGGGCGAGGTGCACGTCGCGAAGGGCGCCGAGTCCAGGCTGCACTCGAAGCGCACCACGTCCGTGTCGTCGCTACCGAATGCGAACGGCACGTTCTGTGACGTCACCTCCGGCAACGCAGCGGTGAACTCCGTGTCGGGCGCCACCAGGTCCACCGTCCACGGGTGCGTATCCTCGGGACTTTGATTCCCGGCACGGTCCACCGCGCGCACCTCCAACGTGTAGCCGTGCCCGTGCAGGAGCCCGGACAGGACATGGTTCGCCGGGCACGTCGCCCACGCGCCGTATTCCGGGTCTTCCTCGGGAGGAACCGCCACGCCCAGTCTGCACTCGAAGCGGTCCAAATCACTGGCATTCGAATCAAAACCAAACGCAGCAATGTCCAAATGAGACATGGACACAGGAGGCGCTGGATTCGTCGAGCGAATGCTCACATCCGGTGAGTCGTGGTCCACCACGAATTCAATGACGGCGGGCGTCGGGTCCTCGTTCGTCGCGGCATCGATCGCCCTCGCCTCGAACCGGTAGGTGCCGCCGGCCGCTGAGATGTCATGACTGGAAACGGACGTGCAGGGGCTGAAGGCTGGCGTGGGCTGAGAAGGCCGCGTGAGCCGGCACTGCAGCGTGCAGGGGAGGGTCGCCGCGTTATCGCATCGCTGGCCCTCTGCCTCATCTCCTTCGACGGTGAAGGTGATTTCATCGGCATTGGTCGGAAACGACAGGCTCGTAGAGGCGCGTGTATCCGGTGGGCGGGTGTCCACGGTGACAGGCAAATCCGTGCAGTAACTCCCCTGCAAACCCTGGCGCTCCACGGCCGCCTTCAGCGTGTTGCTCCCCTCTTGAAGCGGGACGTTCACGGCGTATGTGCCATTCGCACCGATGACGGTGCGCACCACGAACTCCTGCACCGAGGCCTGGCCGGGGCGGTTCCGATAGATCAATAGCCCGGCCCCAGGCGCTCCGGTTCCTGTCACCAGCGGAGACGAGGTCTTCACCAGTGCGTTCGCGATGGTCAGCTCCGGCGCGGCAATCGTCTCGGGCATACCGCCCACCAGGAAGGTGACCGAGCCGACGTAGGGAGGGAGCCGGATGGACGATGCAGGAGGCATCGCCCCCCGAGCCACCGGCGCCTCGCCATCGTCCGAGGTCAGCCCCGCCACGCCACTGTCGACCGAGATGGGACAGGTCGACGAAGCGCCCGCCTGAAGCAGGACACGTCCACCACCGCCGCCACCGCCCGGGCCCGCGGCGTTCACCGTCCCCGACTGCACACTATCGACATCACCTCCGTTGCCACCGTTCGCCACGATAGCGGTGGTGCTGCAGGTCTCCGTCAAGCGGACGGAGATGGAGCCACCCGCCCCACCACCGCCGCCACTGTCCGAACTCTCGGCGGCGGACGCGCCAGACGCATCGACCCGGCCACCTGACAGGCTGGCCGCGCGAAGGAAGACAATCCCGCCTCCCCGTCCACCGTTGGGAGCCGGAGCGGTCGCCGTGTGTCCCTGACCGCTGCCGCCTCCACCGCCGAACGTCAGGTGGTCGAGCGGTGAATAGCTCAGAGACGTGCCACCACGCCCGCCCATGCTCCGGCTGCCGTCCATCGACCTGCCCCCCAATCCGCCCATACCCGCGTTGCCGCCACCACCGCCGCCAGACTGTTTGCACACGCCGCCGCCGCCGCCATGGGTGAAGTTCCTGAGGCCTCGAAGGGCCCCGGCCCCGGTGTAGCGCGTGGTCGACAGCCCCTCCCCCTTCATCCCTAGCCGGAAGTCCCCGGCCCCGTCATCGGTTCGGTCACACCCCTCCGCAGGGTCGTCTTCGACTTCTTCACGCGTGAACACGCCGCCACGGAATCCGGCCGACGCGGCGCTGATGACGCCCGTGCCATTGAGTTGGATGCCCTCTTGAGCCAGGAACGCCACGACGCCGCCCGACGCGCCATCCCAAGGCAACGCCTCGATACGCGCGCCGTCCGCGACGGTGACGGAGGTGTACTGGGGAACGAGAATGACCTGTGTGGCGTCAGGAGCGTAGCTGTACTTGAGCGGCTGTGACAGCACCAGCGCCCCCGTGGTGCTGTTGAAGCCCGTAATCGTTCCCAACTCCCACCGGCCCACCGCGCTGTTCCCCAACTCGAGCGTGTCCTGCTCGAACGCCTCATCGGGGACCTCGGTCGGGGTGATGCCCGTTGTCTGGAGCACCATCACCAATCGGTCGTTGGCGAAGTTGGAGGCAGCGTTGCCCTGGCGCCGGTTGCCCAGCATCAGTTGAGGACGCCCCTCGCTCGTTGTCGTGATGGCAATCACCGGGGCGTAGGTATTGACCTGCACCTCCGTGGGCTGGTTCTGGGCGGACGGGACCGTCAAGCCATCGCTGCCCAATCCCAGGAAGAACGTGTCCGGCCCAGCCACCGCGACAATGGCGCTCAACAACACGCCCGCCGCGAGCGCCGCCTTGAGCCCCGTGCCCTTCATCAAGACGCCCCTCTTTGGATGGCCCATGGCTTAGCGACGGGGGGTGCCCGTCTTCTCCTTTTCGGGAACCACCAGCAGGAACTCCACGCGGCGGTTGTTCTCGCGGCCGTTGGAGGTCGCATTGCTATCGATGGGGCGGTCCTGGCCAAAGCCCACGGACTGCAGCCGGCCCGGCTCCACGCCCTTGGTGATGAGGTACTGACGCACCGACTCCGCGCGGCCCTGCGACAGCCGGCGGTTCGCGTCCGGGAAGCCACGGTCATCCGTGTGCGCGCCCACGACGACGGACGGAATCTCCGGGTGCTCATTGATGACCTTCGCCACCCAGTCCAACACTTCGAAGGAGCGGCTCTGCACGCGTGCCTGCGCGGGCTCGAAGAACACCTTGCCCATCACCACCAGGCGGTCCGGCCGCAGCTCCACCAGGGGAAGGACATGCAGCGGGCAGCCCAGGTTCTTCGCGTCGCCGGGCTCGTTGGCACAGCTGTCCACACGGTTGGGGACGCCGTCCTTGTCCGAATCCGACTCGGGGCAGCCATTGCGCTCCGCGGGCCCCGGCTCGCTGGGACACTCATCCTTGTCGTTGTCGATGCCGTCGCCGTCGGTGTCCCGAATCGGGCAACCGCGATTGTCCGCGGGTCCCGGGTCCGTGGGACAGCTGTCGATTTCGTCCGGGACCTCGTCCCTGTCCTCGTCGGGAGTGGGGCAGCCCTGCCGCGCCGCGGGTCCCGGCTCCAACGGGCAACCATCGAGCATGTCCTCGATGCCATCGCCGTCGGTGTCCTGCGCGGAGCAGCCGCTGCGCGCCACGTCACCCGCCACCAGGGGGCACTTGTCATCAGTGTTGCGCACGCCATCGCCGTCCTCGTCGAGGTCGGGGCACTCCACGACCTTCACCTCCGGCGGGAGTCCCATCTCGCACATGACGGACGACTCGCCCGGGCCGCGCGGCGGCGTCACCTGGCCGAAGGAACCGCCCACCATCAACCGGAACAGCGGCGTTCCCGGCGCGGAGCCCACGCCAATACCTACCAGCCCGAACACCTCCAAGGAGGAGTTGACCAGGTAGCGACCGCCCGGCAGCAGCTCCACGGAGGCGGGCTGGTTGGTCAGCGGCACCATGCCCCGCACGTTGAACTCCCACCGCGTCCGCCGCCCCGTGGTCGCGAGCGCCAGGCCCACCCGGAGCTCCTCGCCCACCTCGTCTTCGAGGTCGCCTTCCTTCTCCGTCAACAACAACCGGGGCCGCCGCGTGTACCCGACCTCCGCCCCCGCCCGGATGAAGCCGAAGTGGCGCCCCACCATCACCTTCGGCGAGAAGCGCAGCGAATCTCCATCCCGTGAGAACGCATCCCGTGAGCCCAACGGCAATCCCACGCCCAGCTCCACGGCGAGGTCCACGCCGCCATGCACTTCCTGCCGCAACAAGCCAAACCGCCCGCTCACCAGGGGCGTCGCCAGGGCCTGGCTCGCGGGCGCGGCGATGTTCCGCTCCTGCATGAGCAGGGTATCCCCACCTTGAAAGGCAACCAGCGGCACCTGGAGCCCGACCTGAAGCCAGGCCAACGGCGCATAGGCGGCGGCCAGATGCGCGGTGGCCCGATTCCCGACCACCGCCAGCTCACGGCCCGTGTCGACGAAGAGCAGCGGGTTGTGGGCGTAGTGCGCCAGGACGGTCGCGCGGTAATGTCCCTTGGGCAGGAGCTCACCGAGCCCCACGAGGAGCGAGCCTTCCGCCCCGGGGTTCAGCTCCAAGCGCTCCAGATCGAAACCGCGCTGGAGGGGCGATGCATCCTGCGCCCCGGCGGACAGGGACGTCAGCGCGAGTGCCAGCGCGAGCCCGCGGTGCAGGAGCTCTTTTCTTCTCATGGTTCTCCCCGAAGCCGTCTGGGTACCCCGGGAAGACCCGCAGTTTCAAGCCAGCCCCCCTTTTCCACTCTACACCGAAGTCCGACCTGGAATGGGGTGGCCCCAGCGTCAGCGCACGCCGGCAATGAAAATTTCGTGTCAGGCCCCCCTGGTACGCCAATTCGTGGCATGCTGCCGCACCACAAACGGGCCCAATCCTATGGACGAGGCCCCGCGCTGGGGGTCTGTGGATGATCGCGAACGCCGCCTTGAAAGCCAACCAGGCTGAGTTCGAGTTCCAGGCAGGGTCCTTCACCGCCGGGGAGCTGGCCGTCCTTGGCTTTGAAGCCGAGGAGACGCTGTCCCAGCCCTATGCGGTGGAGGTGGCACTGGCCGCCCGGCCGGACGTGGACGTGGATGAGAAGGCGCTGCTGGGTCAGGACGCCCGGCTCACCGTCATGCTCGGAGACGGCACCGCGCGCTTCTTCCACGGCATCGTGTCGCGCATGTCTCGGTGGGATGAAGGCAGCGGCCCCGAGCGTCGCCGCTACCGCGCCACCGTGGTGCCGCGGCTGTGGACGCTCCGCCACCGCCGCAAGAGCCGCATCTACCAGGAGATGACCGTCCCGGACATCGTCCACAAGGTGCTGGACGAGGCCAAGGTGGAGCACCGGCTGGCGCTCACCGGCGAGTACCCCAAGCGCGACTACTGCGTGCAGTACCGCGAGTCCGACCTCGACTTCGTGTCCCGCCTCCTGGAGGAAGAAGGCATCTTCTACTTCTTCGAGCACGGCGAGGACGCCCACATGATGGTGATTGGCGACGGCGCCTCCGCCAATCCCGCGATGCAGGGCGAATCCAAGCTCGTCTTCCGCGAGCGCAGCCAGATGGTCGCCTCGCAGGAGTACGTCCACGAGCTGGTCTCCCGCATGGAGGTGCAGCCCGGCGCCGTGGCCCTGCGCGACTACAACTTCCTGCGCCCCGCCCAGGACCTGGGCACCAGCTCCGAGGCGGAGAACGGAGAGGCCGCGCTCGAAATCTACGACTACCCCGGCCGCTATGAAGAGCCCGCGCCCGGCCGCAGCTTGGCGAAGGTGCGCCTGGAGGAGCTGCGCGCTCGGGCGGAGACGGTGACGGGCGCCAGCTACAGCCGCCGAATCTGCGTGGGCCACTCCTTCGAACTGGCGGAGCACCCGGACGAAGCCGCCAACCGCAAGTACCTGCCCGTCTCCGTGCGGCACCTGGGCCACCAGTCGGAGGCGCTGAGCATCGAGCAGGGCTCGCTGCGCAGCCGGGAGGACTACCGCAACGAGTTCCTCCTCCAGCCCGCGGAGGTGCCCTTCCGCCCGCCGCGCGTGACGCCCCGGCCGGTGATTCCCGGCGCGCAGACGGCCATCGTGGTGGGCCCCAGCGGTGAGGAGATCCACACCGACGAGCACGGCCGCATCAAGGTCCAGTTCCACTGGGACCGCGAGGGCAAGAACAACGACAAAAGCTCCTGCTGGATTCGCGTCAGCCAGGCCTGGGCGGGCCCGGGCTGGGGCGCCCTGTACCTGCCGCGCATCGGCCATGAGGTCGTCGTCGAGTTCCTCGAGGGCGACCCGGACCGGCCCATCGTCACCGGCAGCGTCTACAACGGGGCGAATCCGACGCCCATCGACCTGCCCGGCAACAAGACGCAGAGCACGCTGCGCTCCAGCTCCAGCCCCGGCGGCGCGGGCTCCAATGAGCTGCGCTTCGAGGACGCGGCCGGCAGCGAGCTCGTCTATCTGCACGCGCAGAAGGACTTCAACATCGTCGTGGAGAACGACAAGACGCAGGAGGTCCGCGGCAACGAGACGTTGCTGGTGCGCAAGGACCGCTCCCGCGTCATCGAGGGCAACCAGGCCCTGCTGGTGAAGAAGAACGACGACAGCACCGTCACCGGCAACCAGACGCTGGCCGTCACGCAGAACCGCTCCACCACCGTGGGCGGCAATCACACCGAAGCGGTGGCCGGGGACCAGTCCATCAGCGTCAGCGGCAACCAGGCCCTCACGGTGGCCATGGCCTCCGCGGAGACGGTGGCCCTGGGGAAGATGCTCAACGTGGGCGGCGCGCTCGCCGTCACCGTGGGCGCCGCCTTCAACGAACTGGTGGGCGGCCTCAAGTCCGAACAGGTGGGCGGCGCCAAGGTGGAGGTCGTCGGCGCCAAGAAGTCCGAGACGGTCAAGGGCGCCCGCACGCTCCAGGTGGGCGGGGACCTCTCCGAAGAGGTGGGTAAGTCCCGCACGCTCAAGGTAGACAAGGACATGCTGGTCAGCGTGGCCGGCAAGGTGAACCACGCCGCCAAGGACGCCTACACACTGTCCGCCAAGGAAATCTCACTGGTTGCCCAGGAGCAGTTCACCCTCAAGGTCGGCTCCGCCACGCTCCAGGTGAAGAAGAACGGGGACGTGGTCATCAAGGGCGCCAAGATCGAGGTCACCGCGTCGGGCGACGTCGTCATCAAGGGCTCCAAGATTTCCGAGAACTAGGAGCAAACAGGGAACCGCCATCTGGGGGGTGGCTTGAATCCTGTCCGTCCTGTCTGGCAGTTTACGCTTCGCACGGAAGTTGTAAGGACCCGTGCGCTCTTTCAAGGAATGCGAATCTTGGCGCTAGGACACACAGGCGCCGGTCGGGTGAAGCGTGCCGGCCGGAACCTTCGGTGGGGTGTGGTCATCGCGCTCGCGGCCGCCTTGAGCGGGAGCGCGGGCTGCGTAAAGCGTGTGCCCCAGGCGTGTGAGACGCCGCCGCCGTTCCAGGTGGTGGTGGATGCGTCGGAGCAGCTCAATCCTGACGCGCGCGGGCGCTCGCTGCCCACCGTGGTGCAGATTGTCCAGCTCAAGGACAGCGTCCGGCTGGAGCGCGCGGGCTTCAAGGACATGTGGGGCAAGCCGGAGGAGTTCCTCAAGGAGGACCTGCTCCAGGTGGCCGAGCTGGTGATTCCGCCCGGCCGCCAGGTGAAGCGCTGGGTGCAGCGTGATCCGAAGGCCCGCTTCGTCCTGGCCATGGGGCACTTCCGGCAGCCACTGGGCTATTCGTGGCGGACGGTGGCGGCGCTCCCCGTGGTGGAGGAAGCGCGCTGCGTGGAGCGCCCCGCGGGTGACCAGGGCGACCCGAAGCCGGGAGACGAGGTCTTCCGCTACCGGCTGCAAGGCTATCAGATTGACCTGATGTTCCGGCCCATGACGCAGGCGCCGGAGCCTCGACTCCAACCCCAAGCAGGCGACGGCGTGTCGCCGCGGAGAGGTGTATGAAGTCCGTGCAGCGAGTCGTGTGGTCGGAGGGCATGTTCATGAGCCCCCACCACCTCCAGCAGCAGGACCTCTACCACGAGCAACTGCTGGATCAGCGGCTGGCCTCGCTCGAACCGTATCCCTGGGGCGTCGTGGCCCTGGAGTTCGACATGGAGGCGCTGCGCGCCGGCCAGGTGCAGCTGACCCACTTCACCGGCATCCTCCCCGACGGGCTGCCGGTCTCCTTCGAGTCCGGAGACGCGGAGGCGCCGCCCGCGAGGCCCGCGGATGGCTACTTCCCGCCCGCCCAGCGCACCCTGGACGTGTACCTGGGCGTGCCGCGCGAGCGCAGCGGCGTGGAGAGCTTTGGCAGCGGGGAGCGGCTGGGCAGCAGCCCGCGCTACACGCCCGCTTCCCGCCCCGTCAGTGATTTGACGGCCTCCACCTCCATCTCGCAGGTGGCCTTCGGTCAGCGCAACGTGAGGCTGCTGTTCGGCACCGAGCCGCGCGACGACTTCGAGTCCATCAAGCTGTGCGAGCTGTCCCGCGACCGCTCCGGCAACCTGACGCTGGTGGAGTCCTTCATCCCGCCGTGCCTGCGCATCGACGCGTCCCCGTTCATCATGAACGAGCTGCGGACGATGTTGCGGCTGCTGGTGTCCAAGCAGCGGCAGCTGTCCTCGCGGCGGCGGCACCGGGACGCCTCGGCGCTGGAGTTCACCGCGGGCGACGTGACGCTCTTCCTGGAGCTCAACGCGCTCAACGGCACCATCCCCTTCCTCCAGCACGCGCTGGACGCGGGCAACCTGCGGCCCAGGGACTTGTACCTGGCGCTGGCGCAGTGCGCGGGGCAATTGTGCACCTTCTCCGTCAGCGCGGACCCGTCCACGCTGCCCACCTTCCAGTTCACCAACCTGCGCGCCACCTTCGAGGAGCTGTTCCGCCGCCTCTCCGAGCTGATGCGCTCGGTGGCGCTTGAGCAGTGCCTGTCGGTGGACCTGACGGCGGGCGCAGACGGCATGTTCCGCGGCCGGCTGGAGGACGACCGGCTGGAGCGCTGCGGCCACTTCATCCTCGCGGTGCGCAGCGAGCTGCCAGAGCGGGTGGTGGCCGAGCAGCTTCCCAAGCTGTCGAAGGTGGCCGCCTGGGAGGACATCCGCGCGCTGGTGCAGGCCGCCGCGCCCGGCGTGCCGCTGGCGGTGACGTACCGGCCGCCGCCCGAAGTTCCCGTGCAGCCGGGCACCGTCTACTTCAGCCTCTCCATGAATGACGGCTACTGGAGGAACGTGATGCGGGACCGCAACCTCGCCATCTACCTCCCGCAGCCGTTCGACGCGAGCCGAACGACCGTGGAACTGCTCGCGGTTCCCACCGCCAATCGCTGACGCCCCGAGCCGCCCATGGACCGAGTCACCGAAGCCACGAAGGATTGTTTCGACGCCGCCATCCAGCTGCGCGGCTCCGAAGCCTCGGCGGTGCCCCCGCCCGAGACGCTGCACCACCGCCTGCGCGGCGTGGTGGACGAGACGCTGCGCCGCGCCGCCGTGCTGGGCTTCAGCCATCAGGATGCCCAGGACATGGCCTACGCGCTGGTGGCGCTCATCGACGAGGTCGTCCTGGGCCGCCCGGAGGAGTACCGACAGCTCTGGATGCCCCTCCAGCTCCACTACTTCAACGAGAACGTCGCCGGTGACGGCTTCTTCGCGCGCCTCAACACCGTGCGAAAGGACCCGCACCGGCATGAGGTGCTGCAGGTCTACTACCTGTGCATGCTCTTCGGCTTCCAGGGCCGCTACCGCATCCGCGGCGGCGAGCTGGAGCTGATGACGCTCATCGACACGGTGCAGAAGGACCTGGAGCGCGCACGGCCCTTCGACTTCGACGTGCTGTCGCCGCACGGGGACCGGCCCACCGAATCGCTGCTCTCCAAGCGCAAGAAGGCGTCGATGGTGGGCATCTCCGCCGGGGCCCTCGCGGTGGCCGTCCTGTTCTACGGCGTGCTGCAGTTCTTCCTCAACGACAAGGTCGGTGAGCTGAGAAGCCGCATCGAGGTCCACGCGGCCCGCAACACGGCGACGAGCGCCAGCCAGACCCAGGCAGCGGGGGGGGCGCAGTGATGGCGTACCTGCTACCGCTGTTGGGCATCGGCGCGCCGATGTTCGCCCTGATGACCTACCTGGGCTTCTCCATGCAGCAGGCGGCCATCATCGCCGCGCTCGCGGGCATGCTGGCCGCCGGCGTGGTGTGGCTGGTCAAGCGCATCCGCGCGCGCGCCGCGGCCAAGAAGCTGGAGGGCGCGCTGGCGGCGCAGGCGGATGAGCAGGCCACCACCGTGCGGCCGGACCTGCAGCCCGAAATCAAGGCCATGCAGTCGGAGTTCACCAAGGCGGTGGAGGCGCTCAAGGCCTCCAAGCTGGCGCGCGGTGGCAAGGACGCGCTGGCGGTGCTGCCCTGGTACCTCATCGTCGGTCCTCCGGGCGCCGGCAAGAGCACCGCGCTCCGCAACTCCGGGCTGAAGTTCCCCTACCTCTCCGCGCGCGGCGGCGTGCGCGGCGTGGGCGGCACGCGCAACTGCGACTGGTGGCTGACCAACGAGGCCGTGCTGCTGGACACGGCCGGCCGCTACACCAGCACCGAGGAGGACCGGCCGGAGTGGCTGGCCTTCCTGGACACGGTGGCGAAGCACCGCCCCAGCCGTCCCATCAACGGCCTCATCGTGGCCATCAGCGTCAGCGAGCTGCTGAACGCGGACCCGCAGGCCGTGGGGGAGATGGGGCAGACAATCCGCGAGCGCCTGGATGAAATCACGACCCGGCTGAAGATGCTGGTGCCGGTGTACGTGATGATCACCAAGTGCGACCTGCTGCCCGGCTTCGTGGAGATGTTCTCCGACCTGTCGCGCGTGGAGCGCGGGCAGATCTGGGGCTTCACTGTGCCGCTGGAGCAGCAGCGCGAGGCGAGCACGGACCTGTTCCGCGAGCGCTTCGACCAGATGCTCTCCGTGCTGGAGCAGCGCTCGCTGCGCCGGCTGGGCCAGGAGCGCCGGCTGGAGACGCGCGAGAAGATCTACGGCTTCCCGCAGAAGTTCGACGCGCTCCGGAAGAACCTGGCGGAGTTCCTCCAGCCGCTCTTCCTGGAGAACGTGTTCCAGGACACGCCCGTCTTCCGCGGCCTGTACTTCAACAGTGGCACGCAGGAGCTGCGCCCGGTGGACAAGGTGTCCCCGTCCGCGGCGGAGATCTTCGGCAGCACCAACGGCCGGGCGCAGACGGATGGCGCCACGGACGGCCGCAGCTACTTCCTCTGGGACGTCTTCACCAAGGTGATGTTCCAGGACCAGCAGGTGGCGGTGCGCAGCTCGCTGGAGGAAGCGCGGGTGCGCCGCCAGCGGATGATTCTGGCCAGCGCGGCCTCCGCCGCCACGGTGCTGCTGCTGTCGCTGCCCACGGTGTCCTTCTTCAAGAACCGCAACATGGCGGAGGCCGTCACCGAGGCCATCACCAGTGTGAATCTGGACCCACGTGACGACATCCGGCGCGTCGAGGACCTGATTCCGCTGCGAAACCGGCTCCAGGAGCTGACGGAGTACGAGGAAAGCAGCGCGCCCGTGTTCATGCGCTTTGGCCTCTACCAGGGCCAGAAGCTGCTGCCGCAGGCGCGCCAGTTCTACAACGCGGCGCTGCGCCGGGTGCTGCTCGGCAAGCAGTTCGAGCTCATCCAGCAGCGCCTGGACAGCTTCGGGAAGAACCCGGACCTGCTGACGGTGCGCAGCGACGAGGACTACAGCAAGCACTTCGACGCGTACCGCCAGTACTTCGACGACTTGAAGATGTACCTGCTGGTGACGACGCCCCGCGACCCGCGCGAGCCGGAGCTGGACGAGCTGCAGCGCAAGTGGCTCCAGGACGAAATCGTCAAGCACTGGAAGCGCGTGCGGGGCGACGCGGTGGACGAGCGGGCCGTGGCGAACCACGCGGAGACGTTCCTGCTGATGCTCGCCAATGAGCAGATGCTCCCCGAGGAGCAGAAGCCGGCGCGCGAGCAGCGCATCGCCTTCGGCCGCGTCACCGGCGTAGTGCAGTCGGCGCGCCGCTCGCTCAACAACGTGCCCCTGGTGCGACTGGAGCTGGCGCAGCTGGTGGCCAACATGAGCGGCGCGTACCCGGACGTGACGCTGGAGCAGCTCGTGGGCTCGGTGCCGCAGATGAACGCCACCTCGCGCGTGCGAGGCGCCTTCACGCGCAAGGCCTACGACGACGTCATCCGCGAGCGGCTGGACCTGGCCTTCCAGGACCAGCAGTCGTGGGTGCTGGACCGCGATGAGAAGGTGGACACGGTGAGCTCGCGGCGCGAGCTGCGCACCCGCTACTTCGAGGCCTACACCCAGGAGTGGAAGGACTTCCTCGGCTCCATCCGCGTGCAGGCGCCGGAGAACCTGACGCAGATGGAGAGCCTGCTGACGAACCTGACGCGCGGCAAGCCCAAGCCCTATGGGCGGCTGTTCCGCGCGCTCACGTACAACGTGGTGCTCGACAAGCGCGACACCAAGGCGGCGGAGGCCGACACGGGCTTCCTGGCCAAGGCGGGGAAGCTGTTCGGCTCGGAGTCTGGGAAGGACGTGCCGAAGAAGCGCGAGCTGCTGAACGCCAACTCACCTTCCGGCGCCCAGGAAGTCACGGCCCGCGACCTGGAGCGCGAGTTCGCCTCGCTCATCCGCTTCGCCACGGAGGCCTCCAAGACGGAGGACGGCGAGGAGTCCCTGACGGCGCTGGATTCGTACGAGGACCAGCTGGCCACCGTCCAGACGACGCTGCTGGCGGTGAAGGACAAGCCGGCCGAGTCCGGCCTGCTGCTGGACAAGATTGAGTCCACCCGCAACAACGTGGAGATGATGGTCCGCAAGCAGACGGACAACGTCGCAATCTTCGAGCGGCTGCTGCTGCCGCCCTTCCAGGAGATGCGCTCGGTGGTGTTCGTAGGCGTGGCCTGCAACAAGAGCAAGCTGTGGCAGGACCAGGTGGTGATGGCCTGGGGCAGCGCCTTCAAGGGGAAGTACCCGTTCGACCGCGCGTCGCAGGCGGACGCGCCGCTGCCCGAGGTCGCGGAGTTCCTGCGTCCCGAAGGCGGACTGGTGCGCAAGTTCGTCAAGGAGCAGCTCCTGGAGGACGTGGTGGCCACCGGACGCCGGTGGGAGTTCACCTCGTCAGGCGGGGTCATGTACCGGCCTGACCTGCTCGGCTTCCTGGAGAAGACGGGCGCGCTCTCCACCACGCTCTTCCCTGGCGGCGACACGGTGGACCCGCTGGTCCGCTTCCAGGTGCGCCTGCGCCCGGGCGTCTCCGCGGACGGCATGGCGTCGCAGATTTCATCCATCACCCTGACACTCGACGGTACGGACGAGACGTACCGCAACGGCCCGGACACGGTGTGGAAGCCGATGATCTGGCCCGGTCAGGCCGGCAAGCTCGGCGCCCGCATCACCGTGCAGAGCGCGGATGGCTCCACGGAGACGACGCTGGAGGCCGAGGGTGACTGGGGCCTGTTCCGCCTGCTGGAGCGCGTCAAGCGCATCGAGCCCAGCGCGGACGGCCGCTACTTCACCGCGACGTGGGAAATCGAGGAGATGAACGGCGCGCTGGTCTCCATCGACTTCCGTCCGGAGCGCACCGCCAACCCGTTCTTCGGGATGTCGGGCAACACGTCCAAGCTGCTGGCCATCTTCCGGGACCCGGGGCTGCAGCCACCGACGAGCATCGCGCGCAAGGGCGAGTGCGCGCCGCAGGCCATCGCGGCGGATGGAGTTCACTGACATGGCAGTGCAGTCGCCGCGCATCGGCCTGCTGGGCAAGACGCCCCGACAGGCCGAGTTCATCCGCCACAACGCGGCCACCCCGCTGGCCCTCCAGCTCTACGGCTGGATGGAAGCGGGCGTGGAGCGTTCGCGAAGAGCCCGGGTGGACCTGCCCGCCGAGCCCGTCTGTTTCGTCTTCACCGCGCCCGGCCAGAAGCAGGCGCTGGTGGGGCTGATGGCGCCCAGCCAGGACAGCGTGGGCCGGACATTCCCCCTGGCTGTCTTCACCGAGGTGTCCTCGGCGGAGACGGCCTCGCGGCTCGCGTTGACACCAGAGGCGTACCAGCCCTTCCTGCGCGCCGCCGGTGCGCTGGCCCAGTCCGCCGCGGAGCTGGAGGTGCCACAGCTGCTGGAGCGCGTGGCGGCGCTGCCCCTGCCGGGGCCGGGGGACTACAGCCTCGCGAAGCGGCTGCTCAACGCCGTGCTGGCGGACCACCACACCGTGGACCTGCTGGGCCCGGTGGTGGAGGGCACGCCGGAAGGTGGGCGTTACTACGCGCTGCACACCTTCCTCACCGCGTGCGCGGGCGAGCGCGGAAGGGAGCAGTCACCGGCTGGCGTCACCCTGGACTGTCCGCTGTCCACGCGCGTGGGGCCAGTGGCCTGGCTGGAGCTGTCCTCGCGGCTGCTCAAGTGGACGCACCAGCCGCCGGCCTTCTTCTGGTCCGAGGGCGAGAAGCCCCGGCTGCTCATCAGCCTGGGAGCGGCCTCCCCTGCGCTCTTCCTCGCGCTGGCCCAGCCCAGCCGTCCGGGCGCCCAGGTGTGGCCGCTGCGCACCGAGCGCCCCGCCGCCATCGACAACGCGCGCAAGGGCCTCACGGCCTCGGCGCGACAGGTCATCGACGCGCCATCCACCACCCTGGAACAGCTGTTGCAGACGCTTTCACGCTGAAGCCCCGCCACGCCTATGCCTCCCACCCTGGAACAGCTTCGCGAGCGTGCCCTCCCCTGGGCCGAGCCCGTGCCGGGGGCGACCCCGGCCGGCGTGCAGGCGAAGCACGAGCCCGCCTACGAGGCCGTCGCGCTGGAAGTCGCGAAGTTGGAGTCCCCGGCCAGCAACGCCGTGCGCTGGGATGACGTCGTCGAGGGCGCCAGCGAGCTGCTGAAGCACACCACCAAGGACCTCTGGCTCGCCTCGTACATGGCCTACGGCCTGTATGCCACGCGCGGCCTGGACGGCGCGGCCACCGGCACGGCCGTGCTCGCCGAGGTGACGGAGCGCTACTGGCAGGACCTCTTCCCGGAGGCGAAGCGGCTGCGCGGCCGGGCCAACGCCGTGGCCTGGTTCGTGGACCGGCTGGGCCGCATCCTGCCCACCGTGGACCAGGCCTCCGTGAGCGCGGAGCCCCTGGATGCGCTGGCGGTCGCGGTGAAGCGCCTGGCCCAGCTCTCACGCGAGCGGTTCTCCGACATGGCCCCCGCGTTCGGGCCGCTCCAGGACGCCATCGCCCGGCTCCGCGCCGGACTCCCCGAGCCTGAACCCGTGAGCGTCCCGGATGGACGCACCGCGTCCTCGGGGGACGCAGACGCCTCGCAGCCCCCGGTGGATGGGAATGCGTCGTCCCAGGAGGAGGACTCCGCGTCCGGCGAGGCCGGAGAGACCGGTGTGCGCGCGGCGGACTCCGCGCATGCCACGCGGCATGGAGCGCCTCCGGACAGCGCTGACACGTCCCCCCATGGCAATGACAACCGTTCCGCGCGGGACGCGGCCAACGGCAAGCCCTCCCAAGGCAATGCCAGCGCCACCGCCAACGGCAAACCTGCTCAAGCCAATGGTGCTGGAAACAGCGCCGCCGTGGGCAAAGGCAACACCACCCAGGGCAATCCCACAGCGAAGAGCGCCCCCGCGGCAAAAGGCAACACCGCGCAGGACACCGCCCCAGGCAAAGGCAGTGCAGCCAACCCAAGCAGCGCCTCCGCGAACGGCACACAAGCCCCGCCGCGCGCCGCCGCCATCGAAGTCCCTCCCCTCCCCGAGCTTCCCTCCGCCCCGGACCTGTCCAGCGTGGACGCGGTCACGGACTTCCTGCGCACCGTGGGCGGCGCGCTGCTGGGCGCCGCGGGCGCGCTGCGCCGGGCAAGCCCCGAGGACCCGCTCTCCTACCGCCTCAACCGCATGGGCCTGTGGCTGCACCTGACCCAGCCGCCCGCCGCGGATGGAAATGGCCGCACGCAGATTCACCCACTGCCGGACCTGCTGCGCACCAAGCTGGAGACCCTGGAGCAGAACCAGCGCTGGGGCGACCTGCTGGACGAGTCCGAGTCAGCCCTGGCTCGCCACCGATTCACCCTGACGCTCCACCGTTACAGCGCCATCGCCCTGGAGGGACTGGGTGCCGCGTACGCCGGGGCTCGTACCGCGCTGGTGCAGGAACTGGCCATCCAGCTCCGCCGGATGGCTGGCGTGGAGACGCTCATCTCCACCCTGGGCACCCCGCTCACGGACGATGCCACCCAAGACTGGCTGCGCGACCACGTCCTCCGCGCGAGCGCGCCCCCTCCCGCCCCGTCCGCCGCCGCGGTGTCGGTGTCCACGGCCCTGGCCCTGGCCCTGCGGCCCCTGGCACTGGGCCCGCCTGTCCATGCCGACAGCGCGGCGCTGGAAGCCGAAGCCCGCACGTTGCTGGAGGAAGGCCGCGTTCACGAAGCTGTCACCCGGTTGCAGGCCGCCGTCACCGCCGCCAGCACCGGCCGCGCCCGCTTCATCTCCCGGCTGGAGCTGGCGCGGCTGTGTGCCAATGCGGGCCAGTTGCCGCTCGCGCGCGCCGTCTATGACGCACTGGACGAAGAGGTCACCGCCCACGCGCTCGACACCTGGGAGCCGGCGCTCGCCGCCGCGTGTCTGGAGGGGTGGCTGCAAACCCGAACCGACGCCGAAAAGGAGTCTGGACCGGTGGCAGTGAAATTTCGAAACCGGTATCGTCGTCTAGCGTTGCTGGACTCTTCCGCCACGCTGCGCGTCGGCGCTTGAAAGACACCCGTCGTACCGCGGCGAAGCGCTCCCTCATGCGACGCCCGCGTCTTCTACGCAGTTCTCAAGGAGAAAGCCGCAGATGAGCAAAGAGAGTTCCGTCGCCCCGACCGAGCGCGTCAACATCGTCTACAAGCCCGCCACCGGCAACGCGCAGGAGCAGGTGGAGCTGCCGCTGAAGGTGCTGATGCTGGGGGACTTCACGGGTCAGGAAGACGCCCGTCCGCTGGAGCAGCGCGCGCCCATCAACGTGGACAAGGCCAACTTCAATGAAGTCATGGCCCAGCAGAACCTCAAGGTCACCCTGACCGCCGCCGACAAGCTTTCGGCGGACCCGAACGCCACGATGAACGTGTCGCTCCAGTTCAAGAATCTGAATGACTTTTCGCCCGAGAGCGTTGTCAATCAGGTGCCGGAGCTGAAGAAGCTGCTTGAGCTGCGCAGCGCGCTCAACGCCCTCAAGGGCCCCCTGGGCAACCTGCCGGCGTTCCGCAAGAAGCTCCAGGCCCTGCTCGCCGACGAGGACGGACGCAAGGCACTCATCAAGGAATTGGGTCTGACCGAAGAGACCAAGTAGCCCTTTCCGGGGGAACCGAATCGCCATGGCCAACGAGACCCAGACCCAGAAGTCCACCGGCGTCGCCAATGACGCCTCGCTGTCCCTGCTCGACGAAATCCTGTCCGAGGCCAAGCTGAAGCCGAAGGACGAGGGTTACGACGTCGCCAAGCGCGGCGTGCAGGCCTTCATCACCGAGATGCTGGCGCCCAACCGCTCCGAGGAGCGCGTGGACAAGGCGCTCGTCGACGCGATGATCGCCGAAATCGACAAGCGCCTGTCCTCCCAGGTCAACGAAATCCTCCACGCGAAGGAGTTCCAGAAGCTGGAGGCCTCGTGGCGCTCGCTGAAGTTCATGGTGGACCGCACCGACTTCCGCGAGAACACCCGCGTGGAGATGCTGAACGCCTCCAAGGAAGACCTGCAGAAGGACTTCGAGGACGCGCCCGAGGTCACCAAGAGCGGCCTGTACAAGCTGGTGTACTCCAACGAGTACGGCGTCTTCGGTGGCAAGCCCTACGGCATCATCTCCGCCAACTACGACTTCAACGTGGGCCCGCAGGACATGGAGCTGCTTCGCAAGTGCGCCTCCGTGGCCGCCATGGCGCACGCGCCCTTCATCGGCAATGCCGCGCCGGAAGTGTTCGGCGAGGAGAGCTTCCTCAAGCTGCCCGACCTGAAGGACCTCAAGTCGCTCTTCGAGGGTCCGCAGTACGCCCGGTGGCACTCGTTCCGTGAGAGCGAGGACGCCCGCTACGTGGGCCTGGCGCTGCCGCGCTTCCTGCTGCGCCTGCCCTACGGTGAGAAGACGGTTCCGGTGAAGGCCTTCAACTTCACCGAGGACGTCGTGGGCCACCACGAGCGCTACCTGTGGGGTCACGCCTCCGTGGCGCTCACCAGCCGCGTGGCGGACTCGTTCGCCAAGTTCCGCTGGAGCCCGAACATCATCGGTCCCCAGTCCGGCGGCGCGGTGGAGAACCTGCCGCTGCACCAGTACGAGGCCATGGGGGAAATCCAGACCAAGATTCCCACCGAGGTCATGCTCACCGAGCGGCGCGAGTTCGAGCTCTCCGAGGAGGGCTTCATCGGCTTGGTGTTCCGCAAGGACTCCGACAACGCGGCCTTCTTCAGCGCCAACTCCACGCAGAAGCCCCGGTTCTTCGGCAACACCCCGGAGGGCAAGGCGGCGGAGACCAACTACCGCCTGGGCACGCAGCTCCCCTACATGTTCATCATGACCCGCCTGGCGCACTACATCAAAGTGCTCCAGCGCGAGCAGATCGGAAGCTGGAAGGAGAAGTCGGACCTGGAGCGCGAGCTCAATCACTGGCTCAGCCAGTACATCTCCGACATGGACGACCCGGCGCCCGCCGTGCGCTCGCGCCGCCCCCTGCGCGCCGCGCGCGTGGTGGTGGAGGACGTGGAGGGTCAGCCGGGCTGGTACCGCTGCAGCCTGCAGGTGCGCCCCCACTTCAAGTACATGGGTGCGTCGTTCACCTTGTCCCTCGTGGGCAAGCTGGACAAGGAGTAGAGCCCGTTTCACCCAGCGTCGGTCATTTCAGCTAGTTTAGGGGCTCCAACAAACCCAGGCTCAGGGTGAGCCTGGGTCCACCAGCGCGCGGACGCGCGCAAAGCGACGAGGTTGAAGTCATGGCTGAATCAGTACACCTGTACCTGAAGGCGAACGGCAGCGACATCAAGGGCGACAGCACGCAGACCAGCCTGGGCCGCGCGGACTCCATCGAGTGCGTCGCGTACAGCCAGAAGGTCTTCACCGCTCGCGAGGCCGGCTCCGGTCTGGCGACGGGCCGCCGCCAGTACGAGGGCATCGAAATCACCAAGCGCATCGACAAGGCGTCGCCGCTGCTGATGAAGGCCCTCTGCGAGAACCAGGTCATCGACGCGACCTTCAAGTTCTTCCGTCCGAACCCGACGGGCGACGGCACCACCGAGCAGTTCTACACGGTGTCCATCAAGAAGGCCCGCATCAACGCCATCCAGCAGACGGTGCCGAACTCCTTCGTGCCGGCGAGCACCAACCTGCCCCCGATGGAGACCCTCCAGCTGGTGTTCCACACCATCAACTGGACCATCACCCAGGGCGGCGTCACGCACGAGGACACCTGGGACACCCAGCGTTGATGTCCGTCCCTCCACCGGCCGTCCGTGCAGTGGGCTACGCGGGCGGCCGGGGGTTGGGGTACTTGCGCTGTTGAAGGAAATCCATGGGCTCCCGAGGCTTGTTGTCGCGCATCGCTGAAGGCAACGGCACGCTCGCCCCGCCTGGCGACGTCGTTGAATCCATCGCCGAGCACCTGCGCAACCTCCTCAACACGCGCAAGGGAGAGTCCGTGGCCTCACCGGGCTACGGCATCCTGGACCTGAACGACATCGTCCATTCCTACCCGTCGGCGATACCGCGGATGACGCAGTCCATCCGGCAGGCCATCCAGGAGTTCGAACCGCGCCTGAAGAGCGTGGTGGTGCACTACAACGCGGACCCGGTGGACCCGACGGCGCTGCGCTTCGACATCACCGCCCAGTTGGCCACGCGGGATCGACGAGGCATGGTGCGTTTCCATACCCAGGTGCACCCGGGCGGACGCGTGGACCTGTGGTGAGCTGGGTGAATCCAGGGGTGCGTGGCGGAGGGCGAGGATGTTCAGCAAGTATTACCTGAGCGAGCTGTCGTACCTGCGGGAGATGGGACGGGCCTTCGGGCTGGCCAACCCCTCTGTCGCGGGCCTGTTGGTGGAGCGCGGCGCGGACCCGGACGTGGAGCGGCTGCTGGAAGGCTTCGCGTTCCTCGCGGCCCGCATCCGCGAGCGCGTGGACGACGACGTGCCGGAGCTGGTGCACGGACTCACCGAGCTGCTGCTGCCGCACTACCTGCGCCCGCTGCCGGCCTCCACCATCGTCGAGTTCACCCCGCACCTGCGTGCGCTGCGCGGCCGCTCACGGCTTGCCGCCGGGGCGGAGGTGGCGTCCCAGCCGATTGACGGCACCAGTTGCGTCTTCCGCACCACCACGGACGTGGACCTGCTGCCGGTGCAGCTCACCGACGCGCTCCTGGACCGGTCGTCCATCACCGCGCCGGTGCTGCGCCTCTATTTCCAGACGACGGAGCAGGGCCGCGCGGAGGTGTTCCGCGAGCAAGGCCTGCGCCTGTTCATCCACGCCGACCTGTCCGCCGCGTCGGTGGTGCTGCTGTGGCTGCTCCGCTACTGCCGCCAGGTGCGCGTGCGCGGCGCGTCTGGACAGGGAGACGGCATCAAGCTTCCGGTGAATGCCATCCAACCGGTGGGCTTCCACCGGGACTTCAAGCTGCTGCCCTGGCCGCGTGCCAGTGAGGGCTACCGGCACCTCCAGGAGTACCTGACGCTGCCGGAGAAGTTCCTGTTCTTCGAGGTGCGCGGGCTGGACGCCGCCGCCGGGCTGAAGGAGGACCGCTTCGAGATTGCCTTCCACCTGGAGCGGCCGCCGCCCCTGGATGCGCGCATCCACCGGGAGATGTTCCGGCTGCATTGCGCCCCCGTGGTGAACCTCTTCAGCGTGCCGGCGGACCCCATCCTCCACCGCACGCTGGACCGGGAGCACCTGCTGCGCGCGTCCGACCTGCCCCCCAACCACGCGGAGGTGTACTCGGTGGACTCGGTGACGGGCCTGAAGGCCGGGCGCAACGAGCGGCGCGTCTACCGGCCCTTCTACGAGTTCACCCACACCGCGGGCGGGGACGCCGAGCAGTCCTTCTATCGGCTGCGCCGGGCGCCTTCGCCGCTGGACGAAGGAATCGACACGTACATCACCCTGGAGACGCCGCGGAACATCGCGCCGGAGGTCAACGCCGAGGAAGCGCTGTCCATGGACCTGACGTGCACCAACCGCTCGCTGCCCTCGCGGCTGCAGGTGGGTGACTTGACGGCGTCCACCTCCGCCAGCCCCACGCAGGCGAAGTTCAAGAACATCTCCCCGGTGAGCCGGCCCGCGCGCGCGCCGCTGGGCACCGAACTGCACTGGCGGCTCCTGTCGCACCTGGCCATCAACCAGCACTCGCTGGCGGACGCGGCCGCGCTGCGGCGGCTGATGGACCTGTACAACTTCCATTCGCTCACCGACAACCTGGCGGCGCGCGCCAGCCGCCTGCGCATCAACGCCATCCGCGCGGTGGAGACGAAGCCGGTGACGCGCTTCCTGGAGGGCGCGCCGCTGCGGGGCCACCGCACCCGGGTGGACCTGGACGAAGAGAACTTCATGGGCGTGGGCGATTCGTTCCTCTTCGGCTCCGTGCTGGAGGAACTGCTCGCCTCCCACGTCACCATCAACTCCTTCAACGAGCTGAGCATCCGGCTTCACCCCTCGCAGACGGAGTTCGCGTGGCTTCCGAGGAACGGCTCCCAGACGCTTTTGTAGAAACGGCCCAGAAGCTGGCCGAGCTGGCGCCCCGGGTGAGCTTCTTCCCCCTGGTGGCGTTCCTGGAGCGGCTGACGTCGCAGGCCACCCGCGTGGGCGGCTCGGGGCCCGTCAACGAGGAGATGATTCGCTTCCGGCACGACCCGTCCCTGGGGTTCCCCTCGGGCGACGTGTCGTCCGTGACGCTGCACCACGTGCCAGTGCGGGCGGAGGACCCGTATTCGAAGCGGCCGCTCTTCGAGGTGGTGACACGCTTCCTGGGCCTGACGGGCTCGGTGAGTCCCCTGCCCCATTACCTGGCCGAGGAAGTGGCGCAGGAGGACCCGGACCACCCGGTACGGCGCGAGTTCCTGGACCTCTTCCACCACCGGCTGCTGTCGCTGCTGTACCGCATCGAGTCGAAGTACCGCGTCACCAGCGAGACAGACACCTCCTTCTCGGACCAGTGGTCCCGGCGTCTGCTGGCGCTGGGCGGGTTCGACACCTACGAGAAGCCCCTGGAGGGCACACTGCCCACCTGGCGTCTGCTGCGGATCGCCCCGCTGCTGGCCAGCCGGGCGAGGACGTCCGAGCAGTTGGAGGTCGCGCTCGAGGACGTGCTGGGCGACGACCTGGAGGGCGCGCGGGTGTCAGTGCGCCAGTTCGTGGGCCGCTGGGTGGACATCGACGCCCGGGCGCGGCTGGGCCACTCCAACCACCAGCTGGGGCGCAACATGCTGCTGGGCGGCAAGGCCTTCGACCGGACGGGGAAGATTCAAATCCACATCCGGCCGCTGCCGCCGCGCGCCTACAAGCGGCTGATGCAGGAAGGGGACCTGCTGCCGCTGGTGCGCGAGGTGGTGGCCCTCTTCGTGAGGGACCCCCTGGAGTACGATTTGGAGCTGGGGCTCACCGAAGGCGTGCAGCACCAGTTCCGGCTCTCCAGCCGGGAGCCGAGTCAGCTCGGGCGGGACACGTGGCTGGGCCTGAGTCAGCAGACGCAGATGAGTGTCCCCGTGGTGAAATGAGTCGTTAGAGCAGGCGGGCGCGAGGCGCGGGGATTTACGTCGCCGGGGCGCGCCCGATATACCGTCCACCACCGCTGTCATTTTTGGGGGCTCCCATTCGCGTCGATCCGAAAGCGCTCGTCCGTCGCCTGACGCCCACCTCTACCCGTCTGCTCGAGGCCGCCGTGGCCCGGGCCAGCGCGGGACGGTTCTATGAAATCGTCCCGGAGCACATGCTGGTGCAGATGCTGGAGCCGGAGGATTCCGACGTCGCGCGCATCCTCCAGCAGTTCGGCGTGGACCGCCGGCACCTGCTGGCCAGCATGGAGCGCGCCCTCCAGGGCCTGCGCGCGGGCAGCTCCGGCCGGCCCGTCTTCTCCGAGACGCTGTTCCAGTGGTTCGAGGAAGCGTGGCTCCTGGCCTCCGTGGAGCAGGGCGCCACGCGGTTGCGCTCGGGCCTGCTGTTCGCCCAGTTCGTCAGCCGGCGCGCGCGCTACACCGCGGAGCTGTTCCCCGAGCTGGACGCCATCAGCCGCGACGAGCTGATGAGCTCGCTGGACGTGGTGCTGCGGCCCTCGCCCGAGAATGTCGAGGTCGCCTCCGCGGATGCCGCCGCCAGTGGCGCATCAGGAGGCGCGGCCGGTGGCGCTGGCGGCCGTGGGGATGAAGCCCTCAAGCGCTTCGCCACGTCCTTCACGGGCCGGGTGCGCGAGGGGAAGATTGACCCCATCTTCGGCCGGCACCGCGAAATCCGGCAGATGGTGGACATCCTCTCCCGCCGCCGGAAGAACAACCCCATCCTGGTGGGCGAGCCCGGCGTGGGCAAGACGGCGCTGGTGGAAGGCCTGGCCTGGGCCATCGTCCGGGGCGAGGTGCCCGACGCGCTGAAGAACGTGGAGCTGCTGGGGCTGGACCTGGGCCTGCTCCAGGCGGGCGCGGGCGTGCGCGGGGAGTTCGAGAACCGCCTCAAGGCCGTCATCTCCGAGGTGAAGGCCTCCCCCACCCCCATCATCCTGTTCATCGACGAGGCGCACACCATCATCGGCGCGGGCGGCTCGCAGGGCGGCACGGACGCGTCCAACCTGCTCAAGCCGGCGCTGGCGCGCGGCGAGCTGCGCACGCTCGCGGCCACCACCTGGGCCGAGTACAAGAAGTACTTCGAGAAGGACGCCGCGCTGGAGCGGCGCTTCCAGCCGGTGAAGGTGGAGGAGCCCAGCGAGGAGGACGCGGAGCTGATGCTGCGCGGCCTGCGCCCCACGTACGAAGCAGCCCACGGCGTCATCATCCGCGACGAAGCCGTCGTCGCCGCGGTGCGCCTGTCCAGCCGGTACATCTCCGGCCGGCAGCTCCCGGACAAGGCGGTGGACCTGCTCGACACGTCCGCGGCCCGCGTGAAGATTGAGCTGTCCACCCGGCCCGAGGAGCTGGTGCAGTTGGACCAGGAGATTTCGGCGCTGGAGCGCGAGCGCGACACGCGCAAGCGCGACCTCGCCGAGGGCACGGGCGGCCCGGACGAACAGACGTCCCTGGAGGCCGCCGAGGCGAAGCTGAGCGCCACGGTGGATGCACGTGCCACGCTGCATGCGCGCTGGGAGACGGAGCGCACGGCCGTCGCGGCGCTGATGGAGGCCCGCAAGGCCCTGCGCGAGGCCGCTCCGGACACGGACTCCGCGCCACTGAAGGCGGCCGTGGACGAAGCGGCGGCGAAGCTGGCGGCCACGCGCGGCGAGGTGCCGCTGGTGCACGCGGACGTGGACGCGGACATCGTCGCGCGGGTGGTGGCGGGCTGGACGGGCGTGCCCGTCGGGAAGATGCGCAGCGACCTGCTGGAGTCGGTGCTCAACCTGGAGGACAAGCTCCGGGGCCGGGTGCGGGGCCAGGAGGCGGCGCTGAAGAAGGTGGCGGAAATCATCCGCATCTCCCAGGCCGGCATCCGCAACCCGGACACGCCCATTGGCGTGATGCTCTTCGTGGGCCCCAGCGGCGTGGGCAAGACGGAGACGGCGCTGGCGCTGGCGGACGCGCTCTACGGCGGCGAGCGCTTCATGACGACGCTCAACATGAGCGAGTTCCAGGAGAAGCACACGGTGAGCCGGCTCATCGGCTCGCCGCCGGGCTACGTGGGCTACGGCGAGGGCGGCCTGCTGACGGAGGCCGTGCGTCAGCGGCCCTACTCCGTCGTGCTGCTGGACGAGTGCGAGAAGGCCGACCTGGAGGTGATGAACCTCTTCTACCAGGTGTTCGACAAGGGCTCGCTGACGGACGGCGAGGGCCGCGCGGTGGACTTCAAGAACACCGTGCTCATCCTCACCAGCAACCTGGCCTCGGACCTGGTGATGCGGATGTTCGAGGACGGCGCGCAGCCCACCTCCGATGAGGTGCTGTCGGTGATTCGCCCCGCGCTCAGCCAGCACTTCAAGCCGGCCCTGCTGGCGCGCATGACCGTCGTCCCCTTCGGCCCGGTGCAGCGCGACGTGATGCGCCAGATTGCCGAGATGAAGCTGGCCAAGCTGGTGAGCCGGCTGCGCACGGCGCACAACGTGGAGACGACGCTGGCGCCAGAGCTGCTGGACGAGCTTGCGCGCCGCTGCACGGAGTCGGAGATGGGGGCGCGCAACATGGAGCAGATTCTCCAGGGCTCGCTGATGCCGGCGCTGTCCCGCGAGCTGCTGCAGCACCTGGTGAGCGGCGCGGTGCCCCCGAAGCTGCATGTGGCCCTGACCGAGGGAGGCGACTGGGACCTCCGGTTCGCCGAGGCCTGAGAGAACCCATGAAACGAACGCTTCAGGCCTCCGCCGTCGCGCTGTCCCTGCTGGCCGGCTGCGCCACCGTGCCCAAGCCGTCGATGTGCTTTGCCGAGGCGGGCCCCAACGCGCGCTCCTTTCCCACGCCGGACACCTGGTTCGCGCTGCTGCTCCACGGCTACGACAAGGACACGGGCGCCAACCCGCGCCCCAGCGTGGACTGCGCCGGCGCCCCGGTGTGGTGGCAGGACCCGGCCGCGGACGAGTGCGTGGAGGCCGGTCCGGACTCGCAGGCCCTGCCTCCCGCGGAGAAGCTCTCCGAGGAGGACCTCGTCTTGGAGACGCTCCAGGCGGGCCAGCGCTTGGTCTGGGTGCAGACGCGGCGCTTCACCAACGGCGAGGCCCTGGGCCCGGTGGCCCTGGTGGAGACCACCGAGCAGGGATTCCGAGTGGAGGCCCTGGGCTCGCTGCGCGCCATGGCGAAGCACACCAAGCTGCGCCTGGAGAAGGTGAAGGGCACGCAAATCCTCGTCGCGGAAGGTGACGCGTGCACCTCCGGCGACGAGGAGGTCTGCCGCCGGCACGCGCGCATCATGCCGCTGCGCACCAACCGCTTCTTCAGTGAGTCCGTCTCCAACGCGAGCCGCGCCTGCCTGGGCGCCGCGTGGTTCCCCCTCTCCAGGGAGATGACCTTCGAGCTGCCCAACGGGCTGCGCCGCAAGTTCGAGCTGACGTCCACCCTCACCTTCGCGGAGGACGGCATCAGCGTGCAGGAGCAGGTGCAGGTGAGCGACTCCGACCCGGCCCAGCCGGACGTGGCCCCGCGCCTCTACCGTCGTGCGCAGGACACGCGAGCCCTGGAGCTGGCGAACAACGCGTTGGTAGGCAACAAGGCGTCACTGTGGTCGCGCATGGTGGAGCAGCAGGTGCGCATTGGTGCCCGCGCGGTGCCAGAGGCCCCCATCTGGGCCATGCCCGCGAAGAAGGCCCCCATGGACACCGCGGCCCCGGAGGCGGCCAGCAAGGCGAAGGCCCCCGCGACGGCGGGCGCGGCCAGCCCACCCGCCAAGGCGGCGGCCAAGAAGCCCGCGGGCAGCACCGCGACGTCCAGCGGCCCTTGATTCCAGGGCCTCATGGCCCCGCCACCGGCCCCCGTGAACCTTCGGTTTTCCGAAGCGCTCACGGGGGCTTTTCCTATTTGCGGCAAAAGCGTCACGACGACAGAGATAGAGGCGTGGGCCCATGGTGGGCCCCGGAAGGAGCGTCCTGGATGCGAGTCGAAATCCGAGCCCGGAACATCCCCCTCACAGAGACCCTTCGAACCTACGCCGAGCGTCGCGTGCGCTTCGCCCTGGACCGGCTGTCCGACAGGGTGAAGGAAGTCGTCGTGCGACTGGAGGATGCCAACGGACCCAAGGGCGGCGTGGACCAGGTGTGCCGCGTGTCACTCCGGCTGGAGCACGGGCGGGAGCTGGCCATCGAGTCCTCGGACACGAACCTGCTGGCGGCCATCGACCGGACGCTGGAGCGCGCCAGCAACGCCGTCACGCGGGCGGTGGGCCGCGCGCAGCGCCAGGACGGCGCCCGGCTGCGTGACGCGGCCTGGCAGCCCGACGAGGCCGCCGCGCTGACATGATGTGACGCAGGCACGGCCGCCCCTTTCCGGGCGGCCGTGGCCTGTCCCGAATCGAAAGGATGCACATGCAGGGCGGCACGGGGATGTTGGCGAGGCTGAAGTCCACCTGGGCCCGTGCCCGGGAGCGGCGATGGGTGCGCTGGGGCGTGGACCTGGCCGTGTTCGCCCTCCTCTTCTCGGCGGTGGCCGCGTGGCAGGCCCGGAACCTTCCCGGAGCGGGGACACCCGCGCCCGCCTTCGCCCTCCAAACGCTGACCGGTGACACCGTGCGGCTGGACGCGCTCCGCGGCAAGCCGGTGGTGCTGGCCTTCTGGGCCCCCTGGTGCGGCGTCTGCGGAATGGAGTCCTCCAACCTCTCGCAGCTGCGCAAGCTCGCGGGGGACTCCGCGCATGTGGTGTCCGTCGCCGTGGCCTACGAAGACGAGGATGCCGTGCGGCGCTTCGCCCGGGAGCACGCGGTGGACTACCCGGTGCTCCTCGGGGACGACGCCATCCAGTCCGCCTTTCGCGTGAACACATTCCCCACCGTGTTCTTCCTCTCCTCGGAGGGGCGCGTGGAGCGCGCGGCGGTGGGCTACACCACCCTGGCCGGACTGTCCTGGCGGCTGGTGCTGTAGCCCTGGCTCACGCCGCGCCTAGAGGCGGATGAGCTCCACGTCATCCATGTGGATGAAGTTGGCGGAGTTGCCCGCCGTGGCGCGGGTGTGGAAGCCCAGTTCCAGATAGCCTCCCGTCACGGAGATGGGCGGCGTCTCCACCATCGTCCAGGCGCCATAGTCCCCCAGGTTGGTGGACACAGGCGCGCATTCGCCACACGTCTTGGCCTGGAGGCGCGACAAGTCGAACGTGCCGCTCTTTCGCACCCACGCGCGGACCTTGTACGTGCCCGACGCGAGGCCCGACACCGGCTGGTACGTCCAGACCTCGAACGGCGTGCCGTTCGTCCAGTGCGTCAGGTGGTACGCGCCGGTGCGGCCCCCGTTGTACGTCTCGCTGAAGTCCGCGGCCTCGGTGCCGTTGGGGCTCCAGGTGGCCCAGCCCGTCATATCGTTCTCGAAGCTGGCGTTGGTGACGGACGCGGGCGGCGGCGTGCTCCCCGCCTGGTACCAGCGCACCCACTCCACCTCCATCGTCTTCGTCTGCCCCCAGGGCAGCCCAATGGCGTCCGGGTGCGGGTGGCCGTACCAGTTCCCGCCCAGGGCGAGGTTGAGGAGGATGTAGTGGTTCTGCTGGAAGGCGGGCTCGTTGTGGTTGAAGACGTTCCCCTGAATCTGGCCATCCAGGCGGAAGATCATCCGGTTCGCCGTCCACTCCACCTCGTAGGTGTGGAAGCTGTCCGCGATGCTGTAGCCGCGGTTGGCGCCCGTGCCCCAGCTCTGCTGCCCGCCATTGGCGAACCAGTGCGCGGCGGACTTCATCCACGAGGCCTCGTTGGAGTGCCACTCGAGGATGTCGATTTCGCCGCTTCGAGGCCACCCGACGTTGGAGATGTTCGCGCCCAGCGTCCAGAACGCGGGCCACATGCCATAGCCGGACGGCACCTTGATGCTCGCCACCAGTTTGCCGTAGCGGCGCTCCACCTTGCCCTTCGAGTGGATACGGCCCGAGTAATACGAACGCGGCCCGTAGCCCGCGCAGCGCGAGTCAAAGGGCGCATCCGCCGTTCGCTGCGCGGTGAGGATGAGCTTGCCGCCAGCGACGGTGACGTTCTGCGCGCGGGGGTACTCCAACTCACCCGTGCCGAAGTTGCAGTTGTTGGTGACGGGGTCGAAGTTGCTCGTCAGCACCGTCCAGTTGGCGGAGTTGAGGCTGCTGCCCGTGAAGTCGTCCTGCCACACCAGGTTCCAGCCCGCCCCTGGGTCATAGGCCCGCTCACCCTGCTCCTGCGTCACCAGGGGAAGGGCCTCCGCGTCGGACAGCTCCGGCTCCGGGGAACAGCCACCAACCAACGCCAGGCTGCTCGCGGCCCACAACATCGAACGCAATGCGTGTCGTTTGTGCATGTCTCGCTCCAGGGGGTTCCCCCTGGGACATAGCCGCCCGCCCCCGTCGCGCAAACTGCTTTAGCAGAAATATTAGATTTTCAAGACTTTCCGCCTAAATAGAGTAGTCCCCCACGAAGACGGTGGCGGACCGGACATCGGCGCGCACGGAGTCCCCCTCCGCTACGCCCAGCGCGTCGAACTCCGAGCGCGGCACCTCCACCGTGACTTCGTCCCCGCTCGGTAGACGGAGGAACACCTTCACGTAGCCTCCCACCGGTTTGAGCCGCTCGACGCGGCCGGTGGCGGTGGATGCGCTCGATGCGCCCGCGAGCACCTTCGCCAGTTTGATGTCATGCGGACGGACAAAGGCCTGCACCGGTTCGCCCTCGCGCGCGGCGGCGGGAGCCGCCATGGACAGCGCCCCCATGGCCGCCCTGCCCGCCTGGACATGGCCACGCAGCACACTGGCGCCTCCGATGAACGAGGCGACGAAGGGAGACGCGGGCCGGTCGTAGATGTCCGCGGGAGAGCCCGCCTGGGCAACGCGCCCCTCGCTCAGCACCACCACGTGCTGGGAAATCTCCAGGGCCTCCTGCTGGTCGTGCGTCACCAACAGCGTCGTCAGCCGCGTGCGCTCGTGCAGGGCATGGAGCCATTCCCGGAGCTCCTCGCGCACCCGCGTGTCCAGCGCGCCGAAGGGCTCGTCCAACAGCAGCACGCGAGGACGAATGGCCAGGGCGCGCGCGAAGGCCACGCGCTGTCGCTGCCCGCCGGAGAGCTGGCCGGGATACCGGCCGCCCAGGTGCTCCAGTTGCACCATGCGGAGCATCTCCTCCACACGGGCCTCGCGCTCCGCCTTGGGGACGCGCCGGACCTCCAGGCCAAAGGCCACGTTCTGCCGGACCGTGAGGTGCTTGAAGAGCGCGTAGCTCTGGAAGACCACCCCCACGCCACGCTGCTGCACGGGCATCTGCGTGCAGTCCACGCCGTCAATGAGGACACGGCCTTCGTCGGGAATCTCCAGCCCGGCGATGAGCCGCAGCAACGTGGACTTGCCCGCGCCGGACGGCCCCAGCAACGATGTGATGGCACCCTCGGGGGCCTGGAAGGACACCCTGGACACGGCGGGACTGCCATTCCGATTGAACCGGCGGGCGAGCTGCTCGACGACGATGCTCATGACGGCGGACTCCTCCACTCCACGAACTTCTTCACCACCAACGTCACGAGCGCGAGCAGCGTCAGCAGCGACGCCACGGCGAACGCGCCGGCCAGGTCGTACTCGTTGTAGAGAATCTCCGCGTGCAGCGGCAGCGTCGTCGTCACTCCACGCACGTGGCCGGACACCACGGACACGGCGCCGAACTCCCCCATTGCTCGCGCGTTGCAGAGGATGACGCCGTACAGCACGCCCCACTTCACCTTCGGCAACGTGACAGTCAGGAAGGTGCGCCAGCCGCTCGCGCCCAGCGTCAGCGCCGCCTCTTCCTCGTCGCTGCCCTGGGCCTCCATCACGGGTAGGACCTCGCGCGCGACGAAGGGGAAGGTGACGAACACCGTGGCCAGGACGATGCCGGGCACGGCGAAGATGACGCGCACGTCGTGGTCCAGAAGCCACGGCCCCAGCCAGCCCTGCCGGCCGAAGAGCAGCACGAAGATGAGCCCCGCGATGACGGGCGACACGCTGAAGGGCAGGTCGATGAGCGTCATCAACAACGAGCGTCCCCGAAACTGGAACCGCGCGATGAGCCACGACGCGGCCAGGCCGAAGACGAGGTTGAAGGGCACGGCGATGAGCGCGGCCAGCAGCGTCAGCCGCATGGCCGCCAGCGCCGTCGGGTGCGTCAGGGCGGAGACGTAGGCCTCCCAGCCCTTCTGGAAGGCGAAGGTGAAGACGGCCACCAGCGGGACGATGAGGAAGACGCCCAGCAGCAGCACCGCCGCGCCGATGAGCCCCCAACGGACGAACGCCGGGCCGCTCAGGCTGCGCGCGCTTCGGCGCAAGACAAGGGTGGACGGATACATGGCGCTCACGCTCCCGGCCGGGCTTCCAGCCGACGCTGGCTCCAGCGATGGAGCAGGTTGACGGCCAGCAGCAGAGAGAACGACGCCCCCAGCATGACGATGGCGATGGCCGTCGCCCCCGCGTAGTCGTACTGCTCCAGCCGGGTGATGATGAGCAGCGGGACAATCTCCGTGCGCAGCGGCATGTTGCCGGAGATGAAGACGACGGAGCCGTACTCACCCAGCGCGCGGGCGAAGGCCAGCGTGAAGCCGCTGAGCAGCGCGGGGAAGAGCGCGGGAAAGAGGACGCGCCGGAAGGTCTGCCACGGAGAGGCGCCCAACGTGGCCGCGGCCTCCTCCACGTCCACGTCAATGTCCTCCAGCACGGGTTGCACGGTGCGCACCACGAAGGGCAACCCGATGAACGTCAGCGCGATGGCCACGCCCACCGACGTGTAGGCCACCTTGAGGCCCAGCGCTTCGAGGTACTGGCCGTACCACCCCTTCGAGGAGAACAACGTCGTGAGCGTGAGCCCGGCCACGGCGGTGGGCAGCGCGAAGGGCAGGTCCACCAGGGACTCCAACACGTCGCGGCCGGGGAAGCGGTAGCGCACCAGCACCCAGGCCACCAGCAGGCCGAAGACGACGTTGGCGAGCGCGGCGGCCAGCGAGGCCCCGAAGCTGAGCCGGTACGCGGCAAGCGCGCGCGGCGTCGTCACGGTGCCCCAGAACTCCTCCCAGCTCAGGGAGAAGGTCCGCAGGAAGAGGCTGGAGAGCGGAATGAGGACGATGAGGCCCAGGTAGAACCAACTGAAGCCCAGCGACAGGCGGAACCCCGGGAGCACCCGGTGGCGAGTAGGACGGGACATGGCGGGGTGTCCTCAGTCCGCGCGGGGCGCGTAGATGCGGTCGAAGAGGCCGCCGTCGGCGAAGTGCGTGGCCTGCGCCCGCCGCCAGTCGCCCGCGACTTCCGCCAGCGTGAGGCGCTTCAGGCCGGGGAAGTCGGACGCATGCCTCGCGGCCACGACCTCCGAGCGCGGCCGGAAGTGGTGCCGCGCCGCGGTCTCCTGGCCCTCGTCCGAATAGAGGTACGCCAGGTACGCCTCCGCCACGGCCCGGGTGCCCTTGCGGTCCACGTTGTGGTCCACCACGGCGACGGGCGGCTCGGCGAGGATGCTCACCGAGGGAATGACGACCTCGAAGCGCGCCTGCCCCACCTCGCGGGTGAGGAGGAAGGCCTCGTTCTCCCATGCGAGGAGCACGTCCCCCAGGCCCCGCTCGGCGAAGGTGGTGGTGGCGCCCCTCGCGCCCGAGTCGAGCACCGGCACGTTGCGGAACAGCTTCTCCACGTACGCCTGGGCCCGGGCCTCGCTACCGCCCTCGACTCTCAGCGCCTGTCCCCACGCGGCCAGGTAGTTCCACCGCGCGCCGCCCGACGTCTTCGGGTTCGGGGTGATGACAGTGACGTCCTCGCGCACCAGGTCGTCCCAGTCACGGATGGCCTTTGGATTGCCCTGGCGCACCACGAAGACGATGGTGGACGTATACGGCGCGCTGTTGTGGGGCAGCCGTGCCTGCCAGTCCGCCGGAAGGAGCTGCGCCTTCTCGTGCAGCATGTCCACGTCGTACGCGAGCGCCAGCGTCACCACGTCCGCCCGCAATCCTTCGATGACGGACCGGGCCTGCTTGCCGGAGCCCCCGTGGGACTGCTGGATGGACACCTGCTGGCCACGCGTGGCCGCCCAGTGCTTCGCGAAGGCCGCGTTGAGGTCCTCGTAGAGCTCCCGCGTGGGGTCATAGGAGACGTTGAGCAACGTCACCATCCCGTCGGGTGGCGCATCACCGGAGGAGCGCGAACAGCCCGCCACGGACAGCAGCAGGGCCAACGGCATCCAGTTCCTGGCGCGCAACAGCGCGAGACGTTCCATGCGGGACCTCGGGGTGAAGCAGGGGGCCACGCGAGAAAGTCAAAAGCCCACTCCCTCGCGGGCAGTGGGCTTTCCGGATACAGCTCAGCCAGGGCACTCAGGCCACTGGCGGACGGACGCCCACCGCGGATGCCGGACAGCAGCAACACGTCTGGTGGGTCGAGCGCGTCATCAATCCCCACACGATGCCCCGGTGCCCGCGGCGCTGTCAACGCGACCGCCCGAGTCCTCCAGGAACTCCCCTCTTCTTTTCCACCCCGCCGCGACGGTGCCCTGGCGCTTCACCCCTGACGAATCCGACGGACTGTCAGGCCGGGCCCGCGTCGTGAGCGGGTCCGGTCAGCTCCCGAGGGCGCATGCCGTCACGCACGGCACCGTTTTCACCCGAGCCCTCACCCATGAACTTCCGATTTCAATGCTGGTTGCAGCGGCACGTCAGCGGCCGGGTGACGCTCACGCCGCTGGCGCTGCGCCGTCTCGCGGTGCACGCGGACTCGCTGGAGGCCGCCACCGAGGAGCTGACGCTCGCGCTGGATGACCAACTCTCCCGCGTCCACCCGCGGCGCGTGCCGGAGTTCATCGCCCCCACCGGAGGGACGCTCGAAACGGTGGAGCTGCCCGGGATTCCCGTCTGGGGCGCCGAGGAGAATCACTTCGCGCCGCTGACGCTGTCCGCCGTGGTGGCCCCCACGCTCAATGCCTTCCTGGGCCTCCACGCGCCACGCCTCAACAGCCACCACTGGTTCCAGGGCAAGACACTCCCCGCCGAGGCCCAGGAGTTGCTGGGAGACCGACTGGAGGGAATGTCGGACGCGGAGCGCCTTGCCCTGCGCCCCGATGGCACCGAGTCCCTGCTGGAAATCGAAGTACGGGCCACCCCTGGGGCCCTGTCGGACCTCACGCCTCGCGAGCTGCACCGGGACATCCGTCCACCGCCGCGCCCACCGGACGCGCCCGCCGACCCGGAGGACGACGCGCGGGAAGACGACGAGGACGAAGACACGGAGGCGCTGGACCTGGATAGCTGGGAGCCACGCCGCCGCACCGCGCATCGGGGCCCGGGTGAGCCGCCCGCGAAGCCGCCGCCCACGCCCACCCTGGACAGCGTTGGCGTGGCCTGGCACCGGCTCGCGCAGGAAGGGCAGCTCGACGCGGCCTACGAGCAGGATGCGCTGGTCACCCTGCTCCGGACCCGGCTCGCGGCCAAGGACGCCGAACCCGTGGTCCTGGTGGGGCCTTCGGGCGTGGGCAAGACGTCGGTGCTCCACGCGCTCGCCCAGTCGCTGCGCGCCCCCACCGCCACCGAGGCCGAGCGCGCCCGCCCGTTCTACTTCCTCGACGGAAGTCGGCTCATCGCGGGCGAGGGCTTCTTCGGAGACTGGCAGCAGCAAGTGCTGCGCGCCTTCCGTGAGGCCACCGAGGCCCGGGCCCTGCTGTCCCTGGGCCATGCCGTGGAGCTCCTCGACGCGGGCAAGAGCGCCCACAGTGACCAGAACGTGGCCCAGTTGCTGCTCCCACTCCTCGCGGCGCGTGATGTGACTGTCGTGGCCGAGGCCACGGAGGAGACCTGGGCCCAGGTGGAGCAGCGCAACACCAGCTTCGCCCGGCTCTTCTCGGTGGTGCGCGTCGCGGAGCCCACGGCCGACGCGCTCGGCCGCATTGTCGCCAAGGTGGCAGAGGATGACGCCTCGGCCACCGCGATGCAGGTCCAGCCCGACGCGCTCGACGAGGCGCGCTTCCTGTGCCGCCGCTTCCTGCCCTACGGCGCCCAGGTGGGCAACACCGTGGCCTTCGTGCGCCGGCTGCTGGCGTCGTGTGCCCAAGCCTCGCGATCCTCCGTCACCCGGCTGGAGGCCATCCGCCAGTTCGCCTCGGAGTCCGGCATCCCCGAGCACCTGCTCCGGGACGACCAGCCGCTGGCGTCCGCACACGTGCGCGACTTCCTGGCCTCGCGGGTGATGGGCCAGGACGCCGCCGTGGAGCGCGCGGCGTCGGTGGTATCCGTCCTCAAGGCCGGCATGTCCGACGTGCGGCGCCCGCTGGGGGTGCTGCTCTTCGTGGGCCCCACCGGCGTGGGCAAGACGGAGCTGTCCAAGGCGCTGGCGGAGCTGCTCTTCGGTGCGAAGGAGCGCATGGTCCGCCTGGACATGGGTGAGTACGCCGGTCCGGACGCCCTGCTGCGGTTGATGGGAGACGGGGAGACGCCGGGCTACCTCACCTCGGAGGTGCGCCGGCAGCCCTTCTGCGTGGTGCTGCTGGACGAGGTGGAGAAGGCCCACCCCGCCGTTCACGATGCGCTGCTGGGCGTCTTGGGCGAAGGCCGCCTCACCGATACCTCAGGGCGCTTCACCGACTTCCGCAACGCCCTCATCATCCTCACCAGCAACCTGGGCGCGGACACCCTGCGCGCCCGCGTGGGCTTCGATGCGTCGGGCGGTGCCCCGGACATGGCCTCCCTGCGCGCGCACTACCTCTCCGAGGTGCAGCGCTTCTTCCGTCCGGAGATGTTCAACCGCATGGACGACGTAGTCGTCTTCTCGCCGCTGTCCGCCCCGCTGCTGCGCCGGCTGGTGGTCCGCGAACTCGAAGCCGTGTGCCGCCGTCCTGGCCTCTCACTCCACGATGCCCTGCTGGAGGTCACCCCCGCCGCCCAGGACTGGCTGGCCCTGCGCGGCTTCGACGCGCGCTATGGCGCCCGTCCCTTGAAGCGCGCGCTGGAGCGCGAGCTGGTGGTCCCCGTGGCGGACTGGCTCGCGGCGCATCCCCGCATGGGGCCGGCGAGCCTCACGGTGGACGCGGGCACCACGGGACTCGAACTGCGCGCCGAGTCCCTGGGCGGCGCCGCCGAGGGCGGGGGCCGGGAGGCCATCGAGCGGATCCTCGAGGAAGCGGCCACCGTGCGCGCGGAGGTCCAGCGTTGGAGCCGCTGCGCGCCCATGCACTCCCTGCGCCGCGTCCTGGCCGTCTTCGACAAGGTCTCCCGGCACACCGCGTATTGGGAGGAGCGGGCCCTGGCCGAAGAAAACTCGCGCAAGTCGTCGGAGGCGCGAGCGCTGGAACAGTCGCTTCGGGAGTGCGCCCAGCAGGCGGAGGCCATCGAGGACCTGCTCTTCGAGGCCCACCTGTCCAGGACCGTGGATCAGGTGGAGTCCCTGAGCCGCGAGGTAAGCCAGGTGAAGGCGGCCTTCGCGCGCATCCGGCAACGCATCTACTCCTCCCTCTTTCCCCCGTCACAGGGCGCGACCCTCTACCTAGTGCCAGGTCGCGGCGCGTGGAGGCAGGCACGCATGCTCGCCACGGCTTATGAGGGGTGGGCCCAGAAAGAGTCCATGGAGAAGCGGCGAGGACTGCTCGCCGTCCCCGAGCGCAAGGCCGGCGAGAAGGCTCATCGCACCCCTCCGCCGCCGCAATGGCGGTGGGCCAACGATGAGGACTTCGACAAGCTCGTCGTACAGCCGGTCGCCTATGCGATTCAGGTCAAGGGCGGCCCCCACGCTCTGCTGCTCGCTGGCGAGCACGGCCTGCATCGCTTCATCGAAGGCAGTCAGATTTCGATGGTGCATGCGTACTTCGAGCCGCGGCCCCTCTCGCTGTTCGACCTCTCCTCGCGGGAGACGTTGCAGAAGCAGCTGCCGAAAAACGAGGTCCGCCAGGTGCGCCTGTCGGGCAGCGGTTCCGGCCAGGGGATGCTGACGGACCTTCGCACCGGGGTGCAGCAGCGCTTCGGTCTGGACGGGCCTGACCTGGAGCCCCTGCTGGAACCCTGGATGCAGTGGCGCGTCTTCAACAACCGGGACGAGGACTGACGACATGGACCTGAAGCTTCCCTTCGTGGTGGCCCCGCTCAGCGGCCGGCTCGTCGAGGCCTGGGTGCCCGCCTTCTTCCCAGCGCTACACAAGGCGGGGCCCAGCCTCTCCATGCTGCGAGACGAACTCGCGCTCGGCGTCATGGAGCGCTTCGAGCGCGAGTCGCCCTCCCAGGTGGCGCAGTATCAGCTCCCACCCCACTTCGCCCTGAAGCGCGTCACCGTCGATGCGGAAGGGAGGGACCGGGAGAAGAACCGGCGCGTCGTCCTCCAGGGCACCATGTCCGTGCTGCTGGAGAAGTGGCCCCGTGACACCTTCTGGGTCGTCACCCCCACCCGGCTCCCCGCCGCGCGCTTCGCGCTGAATCAGCCCGCGGACCTGCCCCAGGCGCTCGCGCGACGGCTGGTGGCATGGTGTCTGGAACACAACCTGGACTCCCTGGACGCGCACTGGACCCAGGGCCGGGAGCAACTGGAGCTCCTGGAGGTGGATGCCTATGCTCCCTCCGTCCTCCCACGCACGCCGCCGCGACCGGCTCAGCCCGCGCGACGCCGCCGGACGAAGAACCCGGAAAAGGAAGACACCGCGCCCGAAACGCCGGAGCAGCGGGAGCAACGCCGCAACCGGCGGCGCCTCACCTTGGTGGAGCTCCGGGCCGTGGCACGCAACCTGAGCCACGGTGCCCGAGACGGCACGCTGGAGCGCTGCTTCGGCCGGGAGGCGCTGGTTCGCGAGCTCGTGGAGGCGCTCGAAGGCCGCGAAGGATCCGCGCTGGTGCTGGTGGGTCCACCTGGCGCGGGCAAGACGGCCCTGATTCATGAAGCGGTGAGCCGGCTCACCGCCCGGCAGGACGCCGCGGGCGTGCGTCGCGACGTGTGGCGCGTGGACGGCAACCAGTTCATCGCCGGCATGATGTACGTGGGCCAGTGGGAGGCCCGCGCGCGGGGCGTGGTGAAGGAGCTGATGGAGGTCGGCGACCTGCTCTACGTGGACGACCTGGCCTCGCTCGTCTACGCGGGCCGCACGCGCAATGAGCGCACCAACGTCGCGCAGTTCCTGGAGCCTCACATGGCCCGGGGCGAGCTCACGGTGCTCGCCGAGTCCACGCCCGAGCGCTTCGAGCGCGTGCGGGAAGAAGCCCCAACCCTCGCCTCGCTCTTCCGGGTCATCCACGTCCCCGCACTGGATGCGCGTGCCACGCTGCCCGCGCTCCTCGGCACCGTGCGAGAATTGGAGGCGGAAAGCACGGACAGCGCGGTCCGGCTCTCGCCGCTGGCGCTGGAGACCCTGCTCTCCTTGCAGGAGCGCTTCGTGTCGCACGAGGCGTTCCCGGGCAAGGCCGTCCGCCTGCTCCGCCGGGTCATGGCCCGACAGGGCGTCAGCACCTCGGGCACCCGGCGCTTTTCGTCGGGGGACGTCATCGACGCGATGCGGGAGCAGACGGGCCTACCGGACTTCATTCTGGGCAGCGCCCAGCCGAAGAAGCGCGAAGCGCTGACGTGGGAGATGCAGCGGCAGGTGGCGGGCCAGCCCGAAGCCGTGGAAGCCGTGGTGGACGCCATCCTCACGTTGCAGTCCGCGCTCCAGCCGTCCGACAAGCCCCTGGCCACCTACCTCTTCGTGGGTCCCACGGGCGTGGGCAAGACGGAGACGGCGAAGGCGCTCGCGCGGACGCTCTTCGGCGGAGAGCAGCGGCTCATCCGCTTCGACATGTCGGAGTTCGTCACGTCCTCCAGCATCACCCGGCTGCTCGGGCGGCCCGGCGCGCCTGACGGTGAGCTGACCACCGCGCTGCGCACCCAGCCCTTCTGCGTGGTGCTGTTCGACGAGGTAGAGAAGGCCCATCCCCGCGTGTTCGACGCCCTCCTCCAGTTCCTTGGTGAGGGACGGCTGACGGACGGAGCGGGACGCACGGTGGATGCCCGGCAGTCCGTCGTCGTGCTCACGAGCAACCTCGGCGTGCGCGAGGCCGCCACCCACACCGGCTTCCACCGCACCGCGGACAGCGCGGAGGCGCACTACCTCTCAGCCGTGCGTGCCTGGTTCCGCCCGGAGTTCTTCAACCGGCTGGACCGGGTGGTGCCCTTCCGTCCGCTCACGCCCGCCGCGCTGCGCGTGGTGGTGGACCACGCGCTCGAAGGCCTGCTGTCGCGCCATGGCATCCGGCAGGGCAACGTGCTGGTGGAGGTCGAGCCGCGCCTGCTGGACCTGCTGGTGGAGGAGGCCTACGACCCACGCTTCGGAGCCCGCCCCCTCAAGCGCGCCCTGGAGAAGCGCCTCACGTTGCCCCTGGCTCACCACCTGGTGCGGCGGAGCGCGGACGACCTGGCGCGCGTGGAGCTGCTGCGGGAGGGCAACGACATGCGCGTGTCGGTGGAGCTGCTGGTCAACGCCCCTGCGTGGGCACCCGAGCGGCCGGCCTCTGCATGGAGCCTGGCGGAGGTTTCCCGCCTGCTCGAGGAGACCAGCTCGCGGCTGGCGGCGTTGATGACGACGAAGGAGGTGCCCGAGGCGGGAGAACTGGCGGAGCGACTGCATCGGCTGGCACTCGAGGCCACGGACATCCGCGACTACGAGCTGGTCCCGCGCGACTTCCAGGACGCGCCGTCGCCTGAGTCCACCGTGAAGCAGATGCTGACTTCGCACTCGAGTCATGTGGGCCACCTGGGCCTGCGGCAGCGCCCTGCGTATGAGGAGCGCCCGCTGCACGTCTCGAACGAAGAACAGCTCCGCCGCGCACAGCCCCGCGTGTTGGCCCTTCGCGACGAGACCGCCTGGGTCGAACATCAGCTCACGCACCTGGCACGGGGGACGGACGTCGTGACGGTGTTGGTGGAGGGGCTCGGCGACGCGACGCCATCCGCGGTGTGGACCGTGGCCCACTCCCTCCCCAGCGCGCTCGGGGAGACGGCGATGTACCTGGAAGCCGTCCATGCCGACGGGCGCACCGAGTGGTTCCGCTCCGGAGACGAGCGGTCCGAGGACCTGGTGCTTCGGCGTGTCGCCGTGCGGATGTCGGCCATCGGCCTGCGTGAGGTGCTGGCGCCCCTTCGAGGCTATGCGCTGGTGGACCTCGTCCATGGCGATGGGCCGCGCCAGGTCCTGGTCCGCCTGGAGCACCTGTCCGAAGACGTGGGGAGTCTCGAGGACGTGCCGCGCGTGATGGCGGCATGGGATGAGGCAGTCGTCCGCGAACGCGAAGCCCGTCGGAGCGGCGCCGCGTCAGTGGGCGCGGCCAGCCACGTCATCCTGCGTGGCCGCGAGGGTGTCACGACTGGACGGCCCCACGACTCGACCGAACTCACGCACGTCGCGAACGGACGCCGCCCCAGGGAGGCGCTCGCATGGGCCGCGAGGGTGCTCCGGGAACCCAGCCAGGGACACGACTGACATGGAAAAGAACGTCCACCTCTTCGTGCGCACCTATCCCGGGCTGGGCGTGGCGGCTCACGTCCTCACCCACCCGCACCTGGCGGCCTTCGCGCCGACGCTGCACGCCGCGAGGCTCGACATCGCGGCGGTGGTGGGGCGGCTCCTCAAGCGAGGAGAGCTCTGGGACGAGGAGACCCACTGGAGCGATTTGCGCCAGCGGAAGACGACGCTGACGGTGCGCGCGCTCGAACACGGGAAGATGCTGTCCGTCCCCCTGCGCCTCACCGTGCTCACGCACGGGGTGAAGGCCCGCCCCGCACGCAAGGGAGCACTGGCGCGCCAGGCCCTACGAGTGTGGGTGCCCCGCGTGGACGTCAAGGGCACGCTGCACGATGCGGCGGACCTGGAGCCCTTCGTCGAGGAGATGGTCCGCCACGAGCTCTATCTCGCGTCGCTCGACCGGCTGCACTCGCTGGCCTACGTGGGCGAGGAACAGGTAGAGACGCTGTCGGTGCCGGTCCGCTTCCGGGACACGCCGCGTGCCCGCGCGCTCGATGCCGCGAAGCCGCAGCGGCGCCAGGCGCCACCACCGGGGCTCGCGGAAGCCAGCCGGTGTCTCAATGAGGAAGCACGCGCGGGTTTGCTGGAACGCGCCTGGGAACGGGACCTGGAGGTGTCCCGGCTCGCGGAGGCCGTCACCTCGCGAACCCGAGCCAGCGTGCTCCTGGTGGGCCCGTCGTCCGTCGGCAAGACGGCCCTGGTTCATGAACTCGTGCAACGCGCGGAGGCGGCCACCACGGGTTCGCCGCTTCACGGGTTGGAGGTCTTCAGCTCCTCCGGAGGCCGCATCATGGCGGGCATGCGCTACCTGGGACAGTGGCAGGAGCGCGTGAAGCACATGGTGGAGGCCTTGCGTGTTCGCCGGGCCGTGCTGCACCTCGACAGCCTGTCGGAGCTGCTGTCCCTGGGTGCCGGCGACACGGGGCTGGATGTGGCGCGCCAACTGCTGCCCGCGTTGGAAAGTGGCGAGGTCTCACTCGTCCTGGAGGCAACCCCCGAGGACGTGGCCCGCGCGGAGCGGACCCACGCCGCGTTCCTGCAATCGCTCCGGCATATCGCCGTGGCGCCCCTTTCGGCCCAGGCCGCACGCACCGCGCTTCAGCAGGCCTCGCATCGGGTGGGCCGCGCTCGCAAGGTGCGCTTCACGCCCGACGCGCTGGACCGCGCTGGCGAACTCACGGAGCGCTTCGGCTCGGGCCCTTCGCCCGGAGGCGCAGTGTCCCTGCTGCGCGCCGCCAGCACGGAACCCGGCGCGGCCGGAGAAGTGAACGCGGCTTCGGTGACGCGCGCCTTCTGCACCCGGACCGGGTATCCGCTCGAGTTGGTGGACTCCGCCATCCGGTTGGACCCGGACGCCCTGCTCCGCCGCTTCCGCGAGCGCGTGGTGGGCCAGGACGAGGCCACCCTCCTGCTGCGCAACCTGGTCGTCACGCTGAAGACGGGCCTGGCGGACCCCTCGCGTCCGCTGGGCGCCTTCCTGCTGCTGGGCCCCACCGGCGTGGGCAAGACGGAGTCGGCGCTCGCGCTAGCGGAGTACCTGTTTGGCGACGTGGCCCGGCTGGCGCGCTTCGACATGGCGGAGTACGCCGCGCCCGGCAGCGCGACCCGGCTGGTGGGAGAAGCGGGAGGCCAACAAGGCAGCCTGGCGCGGCGCGTCCGCGAGCAGCCCTTCGGCGTGGTGCTGCTGGACGAAATCGAAAAAGCGGACGCGGGCGTCCATGACCTGCTGTTGCAGGTGCTGGGCGAAGGGCGCCTCACCGACGCCACGGGCCGCACCGTCAGCTTCCGCAACACCGTGGTGCTGCTCACCAGCAACCTGGGCGCGGACAGCGCGGGGCGCTCGCTGGGCTTTGGGGAGCGCGGCGTCCAGGAGCGCGCTGCGCACTACCTGGGGGCCGCGGCGGCCTTCTTCCGGCCCGAGCTGCTGAACCGGCTGGACCGGGTGGTGCCCTACCGCGCGCTCACGGAGGACGTCATCGAATCACTCGCCCGGCGCGCGCTGGAGGCGGCCCTCTCTCGCGAGGGGCTCAGCCGCCGGGGCGTGAAGGTGACCTTCGGCGAGGACGTGGTGAAGCACCTGGCACGCACCGGCTTCGACGCACGCTATGGGGCCAGGCCTCTCAAACGCGCCGTGGAGCAGCAGGTGGTCGCGCCCCTGGCGCGGTGGCTGGCGGCTCAGGCCACCAGCGCTCCGCCCCTGGTGGCGCTCCGCGTGGGAGCAGAGGGGCGGATTGCGTTGAGCGGCCTCGAATGACCTCCGAAGCCGCCCAGGCCAGCAATGGACGCCGTGCGTGGGCGTGCGGTGCGACCTAGCCCTTGAAGTTCTGGGCCACGAAGTCCCAGTTCACCAGGTGCGTCAGGAACGTCTCGATGAACTTCGGACGCGCGTTCCGGTAGTCGATGTAATACGCGTGCTCCCACACGTCGATGGTCAGCAGGGCCTTCTGGCCGTGCTTCATCGGCAGGTCCGCGTTGCCCGTCTTGGTGACCTTGAGCTTGCCGCCCTCCAGCACCAGCCAGGCCCAGCCCGAGCCGAACTGCGTGGCCGCGGCGGTGGAGAACTCCTCCTTGAACTTGTCGAAGGAGCCGAAGTCACGGTCGATGGCCGCCGCGAGCTCACCCGTCGGCTTGCCGCCGCCAGCGGGCTTCATGCACTGCCAGAAGAAGGTGTGGTTCCACACCTGCGCGGCGTTGTTGAACACGCCACCGTCGCTGCTGAGGATGACCTCCTCCAACGACTTGTTCGCCTCCGGCTTGCCGTCCAGGAGCTTGTTCAGGTTGTTGACGTAGGCGGCGTGGTGCTTGTCGTGGTGGAACTCGAGCGTCTCCGCGCTCATGTGCGGTACGAGGGCGTCCTTCTTGTAAGGCAGATCAGGCAACGTGAACGGCATGGTCGTTTCCTTTCGGTGTGAGAGGTCAGGCGCCATCGCTATCAGACGGCGGCAGAGAGGTCACGGTTCGATAGCCCCGCTCCCAATAAAGAAGGGGCTCCTGCGGACGTCCCTCATGAAGACGTGTGACGCGGCCGACAATCAGCGTGTGGTCACCGTGACGGTGCAGGCCATGGACCTGGCATGACAGCCCTACCAGGCTGTCCCGCACGAAGGCGCCGGCGTCGAAGAGCTGCGCATCGAGCTCACCCTTCGCGCACCGCACGGAGATGGAACGTTGTGCGGCGGACAGGATGCTGAGCGTGAAGACGCCGGAGGCCTCTACCCGCTTCAACGTGCGGGACGCCTCCGTCAGCGCCACCACCACCAGCGGCGGCTCCAGCGACAGGGAGCTGAAGGAACTCACCGTCGTCGCCCGCAGGCCTTCGGCGTCCCGTATCGCCACCACGGCCACGCCGCTGGCCCACCGGGCCATCGCATCCCGGAAGCCGCGCGCGTCCACACCTTCTGGCGTGCTCTGCGTCATGCCCCCTGGATACAGGCGCTCCGCCCACCTGTCATCACACCTGCCAATGGATTGGCGGGATGTTGTTCCAATGGCAGGGACCTGGATTACCAATAAATACATAGTTTACATGAGTTCAAAAGGACTCTGTGGCATACGGGCGACCCACACCTGAAGTGAAGGCACGCGGCCCCCCCGCGCCTCCGCCTTCTCAATGAGGTCGAAACGATGCGTCGGAGCCTGAAGGGAGCACTGCTGTGGATGATGCCGCTGGGCGTGCTGAGTGCCTGCGGTGGAGCACCTGACGCCGCCGGCGCCGAGGACGCGCTGAGCGAGCGCGCGCAGTCCCTCATCTCCGCGCCACCGGTGCCGGCCAGCGGCAACATCGCGGACAGCATGTTGTACGTCGGCACCGTGGCGGTGGGCGGCGCGCAGCAGGACGGCGCGTCAGCCCAGCCGGGTTACTACGGATACCGGGTGCAGGTGCAGGCGGGCTCGCAGCTCAAGCTCGAGGTCACGCACCTGGGCAGCTCCATGTACCTGGACACCGGCCTGTTCCTGTACGGCCCCAAGGATGCGAACGGTAGCTACGGCGACACCGTGCTGGCCCAAGACGACGACTCTGGTTACGGGCAACTCAGCAAGGTGGGCCTGGTGACGCTGCCGCAGGACGGCGAGTACCTGGCCGTGGTCGGCTTCATCAACGGCGGTGGCAAGCAGTTCCGGCTCCAGGTGGACTGCGTGGGCGGGGCGTGCCTGCCCAACCCGCAGCCCGCGCCGACGGGCCATGCGCTCACGCTGGTCCAGAGTCCCATCACCGCCGGCCTCCAGTCCGCGCTGGACGCGGGCAACATCGTGCGCGAGGACAACATCTCGCACCTGACTGCGTTCGACTTCGCGTGGACCTACTCTGGCGAGACGACGCTGGACACGGCGGCCGCGGCCATCCTGGCCAGGGGGCAGTACCGGGGCTATCTCAATGACCCGGCGCCGCTCGTGCTGACGTACGCGCAACTGGAGACGTCCATGTACTGGCAGTTCCGCCCGCTGCACCCGGCCATCCTCGCCACCTACGGCAACGGTACGGAGAACGTGCAGGTGAAGCGGTACTACCGCGAGTTCTCCACCGGCCCCAACGGAGACAACTGGCGGACGCTGAACGTCATCCTCTTCCCCCAGTCGTACAAGGTCGTCGTCTACGAGCAGACCGCGCACGAAATCTGAGGCCGCCGTCTCCGTGCCCGGAACGCCACCGCCGGGCACGGGACGAAGCGGGGGCGCAGTGCGCCCCCGTGGCACTCAAACGGAGAGCGTGCGGGACACCGGCAGCTCGCGGATGCGCGTTCCCGTGAGCGCGAAGATGGCGTTGATGATGGCGGGCGCCACCGGAGGCACGCCGGGCTCGCCAATGCCCCCGGACGGCAGCTCACTGGGGACGATGTCGACATGAATCTTCCGCGGCGCCTCGCCGATGCGCACCAGCTTGAGGTCGCGGAAGTTCGACTGCTCCGTCACGCCGCCCTTCATGGTGACTGCGCCATGCAACGCGATGCTCATGCCGAAGATGATCGAGCCCTCCATCTGCGAGCGCACGCGTTCCGGATTGAGAATCGTCCCGGCATCCACCGACACCCACGCCTCGTCGACGCGGATGCGCCCCTGGTCATCCTTGACCACCGAGGCCACCACGGCCACGTAGCTGAGGAAGCTGCGGTGCGCGGCGAGCCCCAGCGCCCGGCCATTCGCCTTGCGCGCATCCCAGCCGGACATCGCCGTCACGCGCTCGATGACACCGCGCAAGCGCCCCGTATCCACGGGGTGGTCCTCCACGGATGCGCCGTAGTTCCGGAGCGCGGTGATGCCCAGCTCCTGGAGCGACGCCTTGCGCGGCGGCCCTAGCACCTCCAGGAGCATTTCGCGCGAGTCCGCGCCACGGATGTGCGCCAGCTCGTCCACGAACGCGTTCACGGAGAAGGCGTGGAAGATGTTGTAGACGGACCGGAGCCAGCCGATGCGCACGTGCGGAGGCGCCTCGCAGGTCTCCGCCCGGACGTTGGGCACGGAGAGCGCCAGGTCGAGCACGCCCTGCTGGAGGTCCGCCGGGCTGGGCCGCGTCGCCTGCCCGAAGGTGGACGCAATGGGAGGGAACGCCGTGCGGTGCCGCCACGCGATGACCTTGCCGGACGCATCCAACCCGGCGGTGAGCTGCTGCGCGCTGACGGAGTGGTAGTAGTCGTGCCGGACGTCGTCCTCGCGCGTCCACTGCACGCGCACGGGCGCGCCCGCTTCCTTCGCCAGCCACACCACCTCGGCGATGAAGTCCGCCTTGGACTTGCGGCCGAAGCCTCCGCCCAGGAACGTGACGTGGACCTGGACCTTCTCCTCCGGGAGTTCCGCCGTCGCCGCCGCCACGCTGCGCGCCGCCTGCGGATGCTGCGTGGGCGCCCAGACCTCACACGTCCCATTCTCCACCCGCGCCAGGGCCACGGGAGGCTCCATGGGCACGTGGGACTGGTGGGGGACGTGGTACTCGGCCTGGACGACGCGAGCGGCGGAAGCGAGCGCCGCGTCGATGTCACCGACGTTGCGCGCCACCGTTCCCGGCTCGCGAATCGACGCCGTCAGCTGCTCCCGGTACGTCGTCGAGTCATAGGACGCGTTCGGCCCATCCTCCCAGGTGATGTCCAGGGCCTCGCGCCCGCGCATCGCCGCCCAGGTGTTCTCCGCGAGCACCGCGACCCCGCCCCAGAACTGGAACGTGTAGGGAGGCTTCGGCGCGGGCAACTCGAGGACCTTCTTCACACCGGGCACCGCGAGCGCGCGGGTGGCGTCAAAGCGAACGACCTTGCCGCCCACGACAGGCGGACGCGCCACCACCGCGATGAGCATGCCCGGCAAGCGGATGTCGGCGCCGAACACCGCGGTTCCCGTCACATAGGCCGGGCCGTCCAGCAGCGGCATGGGCTTGCCCGCCATCCGCAGCTCACTCTTCGGCCGCAGCTTGACGTCCTTCTCTTTTGGAATGGGCAGCTTCGACGCGTCGGCCACCAGTTCGCCGAAGCCCAGCGAGCGCTTGCCGTCACGGAGGAACACCGCGTGGTCCCGGGCTTCACACGCCTCCGGCTTCACCTTCCAGCGGCGGGCGGCGGCGGCCACCAACATCACCCGAGCGGTGGCGCCCATGCGGCGGATGTCGTCGTACACGCCCCGCACGCTGCTGGAGCCGTCCGTGTTCTGGTCGCCGTAGACCTTGTCACCGTCGGCCTGGGCCACCGTCACCCGCGCCATGTCCGCGCCCATCTCATCGGCGACGAGCACTGGCAGCGAGCTGCGCACGCCCTGCCCCATCTCCGAGCGGGCACAGACGATGGTGACCGCTCCGTCCGGCGCCACGTGGACGAATACGTTCGGGTTCAACCCCGGAGCGCTCTTCGCCGTGGAGGAATCACTGGCCGCCACGGCAAGGCCGCCGGAGAAGACGCCCAGGGCGAGTCCTCCCACGGACAGATTCAGGCCTTCCAGGAACGAGCGCCGGCCAATCAACGTGAGCAGCTTCGTCATGGCGGCCTCGTCACTCCTCGGACATTCCCGCGGCCTTCTTCACGGCCGAGCGGATTCGCGTGTACGTCCCACACCGGCAGAGGTTGCCGGCGAGCGACTGGTCGATCTCCTTGTCGGATGGCCGCGGCTTCTTCGCCAGCAGCGCCGCCGCGCACATGATCTGCCCCGTCTGGCAGAAGCCACACTGCGGCACGCCCAGCTCCACCCAGGCCTTTTGCAGCGGGTGGTTGCCGTCGGGCGACAGCCCTTCGATGGTCGTCACCGAGTGCCCCTCCGCGCGGCGGATGGGTGTCACGCACGCGCGAACAGGCTGCCCGTCGAGGTGGACGGTGCACGAGCCACACAGCGCCTGACCGCAGCCGTACTTCGTGCCAGTCAGCCCGAGCACGTCCCGCACCGCCCAGAGCAGCGGCATCTCCGGGTCGACGTCCAGCTCCTTCTCCTCACCGTTGATGCGAACGCGAACGGTCACGGCCGTGCCTCCTCGCTCGGGCACTCCGAGCCCGTCTCCACCCAGGCCGCGACAATGGCGCCGAACTGCGCCTGCGTCCCCGGAGCGGGCTCACGCCCCGAGCCCGGGTTCCATCCCCAGGCCACCAATTCGTCGTGGGCGTTGTGTTCAATCATCTGCTCGGGCGTCTTGCCGCCGTTGCGCTTCGTGTCCTTGAGCTGCTCGCACACCTCGCGCGGGCTCTTGCCCACCCACGCCATCTCGATGGGAGCGACATGCCACTTCGGCGCGCCGGGCACGCGGGCCAGGTCCTGGTTCTTGTCCTGGTGGCAGCTGGTGCACTCCATGCCCACCGCGCCCTGGTCGTCGGGGCCGCGCACCACGGGCGGGTCATGAAGCTGGCCTTCGTCACCTTGCAGCGGGCTGTCACCCGCCGGGTGACAGTTCGCGCACCGCGGGTGGAAGAAGACGCGGCTGGCCTCCAGGAAGAGCGCGCGGGAGCGCTCCTTCCGGTCCAGGATGGTCGCGAAGGCTTCCACGGGTCGCAGCACGTTGGGGGCAACCTCGGGCAGCGCGGGAACCTGCGCCGCCGCGGCATCGGGCTCCCGCTTGCACCCTCCCGCCAGCAGGAGGGCGGAGAGCGAGGCCATGACCGGAAGAGATGGCTGCATCACGCCAAGGCTCCGGCATGTCCGTACCAACTACAAGGCGAATGTTCGGGGGCCAGGATGACCCCACACGTGACGGTTCAGTGAACGGCACTCGCTTCAGCCGGCTCGCCTTCCGCCTCAGCGGCCTCCACTTCGTCAAACCGGAATTTTCCATCCTTGAAGTCCGCTCTCACGCGGCTGTTCTCATGGATGTCGCCCGAGATGAGCTTCTCCGCGAGCGGTGCCTCGATGGCGCGCTGGATTTCACGCCGGAGTGGACGCGCGCCGAAGGTTGGGTCCCATCCCTTGTCCACCAGCGCTTCCAGCGCCGCGGGCGTCACCTCCAGCGCGATGCCCTGGCCGTGCAGCAGGCGGCGCGTCTTCTCCAGCATCAAGTCCACGATGGCTCGCAACTGCGCGCGGTTGAGCGGCTCGAAGACCACCGTCTCGTCGATGCGGTTGAGGAACTCGGGCGGGAAGTGCCCCTTGAGCACGCCCATGACGCGCTCCCGCATGCGCTCCTGCGGTTCCTTCCGCGCGGTGGATTCCTGGATGAGGTGCGAGCCCAGATTGCTGGTGCCGATGATGACGGTGTTCTTGAAGTTCACCACCGTGCCCTGCGCGTCCGTGAGCCGCCCGTCATCCAGCACCTGGAGCAGCATGTGGAACACGTCGGGGTGGGCCTTCTCCACCTCGTCGAAGAGGAGCACGCTGTAGGGCCGCCGCCGCACGGCCTCCGTGAGCTGCCCGCCCTCCTCGTAGCCGACGTAACCTGGCGGCGCGCCCACCAGCCGGCTCACGGTGTGCTTCTCCATGTACTCACTCATGTCGAAGCGGATGAGCGCCTTCTCGTCACCAAAGAGCAGCTCCGCCAGCGTCTTCGCCAGCTCCGTCTTGCCCACGCCCGTGGGGCCCAGGAAGAGGAAGGAGCCGATGGGACGCGCCTCGTCCTTGAGCCCCGCCCTCGCCCGCCGGATGGCCTGTGACAGCACGCGGATGGCCTCGTCCTGTCCGATGACGCGCTCGTGCAGCCGCGACTCCAGCTCCAGCAGCTTCTTGCGCTCGTCCTCCGTCATCTGCGTCACGGGGATGCCCGTCATGCGCGACAGCACCTCCGCCACGTCCTCGGCGCGGACCTCCGGCGTCTCACCGGACTTCTGCGTGCGGCGCTCCTTCTGCGCGCTCTGGACCTCGCGCTCGGCGGCGTTCAGCTTCGACTCCAGCTCCTGGATGCGCGGCCCCGCCTTCCGGCCTCGCGCTTCGTCGAGCGAGCGCTTCACCTTCACCACCTCATGCTCGGCGTTCACCAGCCGCTCCGGCGGCAGCGTGAGCCGCAAGCGCACCCGGGCCGCAGCCTGGTCCACCAGGTCGATGGCCTTGTCCGGCAGGAAGCGCCCGGTGACGTAGCGGTCCGACAGCTCCACCGCCGCCACCAGCGCCTCATCCGCGATGCGCACGCGGTGGTGGGACTCGTAGCGGTCCTTGAGGCCTCGCAGAATCTCGATGGCCTGCTCGGCCGTCGGCTCCGGGACGACCACGGGCTGGAAGCGGCGTTCGAGCGCGGCGTCCTTCTCGATGCGCTTGCGGTACTCGTCCAGCGTCGTCGCGCCAATGACGTGCAGCTCGCCGCGCGCCAGGGAGGGCTTGAGCATGTTGCCCGCATCCATGGCTCCCTCCGCCGCGCCCGCCCCGACGATGGTGTGAATCTCGTCGATGAAGAGGACGATTTCCTCGCTGTGCTCCTTCACCTCGTCCATGACCTTCTTCAGCCGCTCCTCGAACTCGCCGCGGTACTTGCTGCCCGCGAGCAGGCCGGACAGGTCCAGTTGCAGCACGCGCTTGTCGCGCAACGTGTCCGGGACCGCGGCGGAGATGATGCGCTGGGCAATGCCCTCCACGATGGCCGTCTTGCCCACGCCCGGCTCCCCGATGAGCACGGGGTTGTTCTTGGTGCGACGCGAGAGGATTTCGAGCGTGGTCTCGATTTCGTTGGCCCGCCCCACCACCGGGTCCAGCTTCCCTTCCGAGGCCAGGCTCGTGAGGTCGCGGCAGTACTCGTCCAGCGTTGGCGTGGGCGACCGACGTGCCTCGGATGAAGGTGCCAGCGCTTCCGCGACGGCCGCGCGTGCCTTGCCGTGCTGGGCCCCTTGCTCGCGCAGAATCTCCGACGCCAGGCCTTCGCCTTCGTGGAGCAACCCCAGCAGCACGTGCTCGGGCCCCACATAGGAATGCCCCAACTCATAGGCCTCCTGGTACGCGAGTTCCAGTGCGCGCTTCGCATGCGGCGACAGCTCGGGACGCTCCATGGGGCGCTTCCCACGGCGCATCTCGGACTCGGCGCGCTCGGCGACGCGGGCCGGGTCCAGCTTCATGCGGCTGAGCGCCGTCCTTCCCAGCGGGTCCTTCGCGAGCGCCACCAGCAGGTGCTCCGTGTCGATGGAAGCCGCACCCGCGCTTCGCGCCGCCTCGAAGGCCGCTTCCAGTACGCGCCGCGTCTCATCGGAGAAGGCCTCGGTGATGTCGTAGCGCTCCACCGGCTGCTGGAGTGAACGCGACAGCCCCCCGAAGTCCTCTTCTCCGAAGTCACTGAAGAACTGGTCGAAGAGCGACGTGCCCAAGCCCATGCGGCCGAAGCGCGAGCGCTGGCTGCTACAGACGTCGCACAAGGACTCGGTGGTCCGCCGGTTCCCCATGACGCGAGTGACTCGGGTGGTCGCCGGGCGCTGGTGGCAGAGGTCGCAGACATTGGCCATGGTTTGGAGTCCCCCGAACGACGGTTCAGCTCCAACGCTAGGGATGGCCGGTGTGCCGCACCTCGGCCCCAGGGCAGGGCCGGGCGCCCAAGGTGGCCCCTCGTTGCAGGGGACGCTAACCTGCCGGGAGAGTCGTTCTTTCTACGCCCTCCGGGAGTCCCCGACATGTCCGAGCAGAAGCCCCGCCTGAAGCGCCCCGTGGAGAATGTCCGCGCCGAGCTGCTCGCGGACCCAGACACCCAGCGCATCGCGAAGTCCCTGGATATGGAGCTGGAGGCCTACGTCGAACTGGTCCTCGACTACGCCCAGAACCCGGACAAGGAGCCGACGCTCATCGTCGCCCCGGACGAGGAACTGCGCGCCGCCGGCTACAACCCGCCGTCCACCCAGGACGTCGCCAACTTCTTCATCGCCGCCGCCAATGGTGAGCTGGGCATTGGCCCGCCCAAGTCCTATTACAGTGGTTTTGAAGGAAAGCAGGACGACGCCAGCAAGCCGTCCCTGCGTGGGGATGAGGGCCAGGAGCCCGTGAAGGTGGACGAGGAGACCAGCCAGAAGCTCCGCCAGCACGTGCCCAAGGGCGGGCCTGATCGCGTTTAGGCGGATTTGAAGCAACTTTCTCCCACGCTCCCCGACAATCCTTACATTCACCCCCTTTCATAAAGGTTTCCCCCCATGTCCGTTGGCGGCGCAGGTGGTTCGAACGGTAGCCGTGGCTCGAATGGCGCGAGCAATGCTGGCCGGAGCGCCGCTGCGGGTGCGGCCAACGCGGCGAGCAAGGCGGCGGGCGGTCTCGCGGGCGCGCTGGGCGGTATCGGCAAGGCGCTGGGCGGCATCGGCAAGGCGGTAGGCGGCCTGGCGAACAGCATCGGCGGCATCGCCGGCAAGATTGGCAGCGCGCTGAGCCAGGTGTCCGGCCTCGTCGACAAGGCGATGAGCGCCATCACCGGCCCTCTCAAGGGCATGATTGGCGGACTGCTGGACAAGATGCCCTTCGGCATCGGCCAGCTCGCCAAGCCGTTCGTCGACAAGTTCATCGACAACGGTCTGTCCATGGTCGCCGGCGGCCCGCTGGGTGGCGTGGCCTCCATGTTCGGCAAGGCCGGCACCGTGGGCAAGCTGGCGGACATGGTGGACACGGTCCGCACGGGCGCCAAGGCAGTGGGCGACATCGCGGAGGGCCGCTTCAACGCCCAGCAGATGGCGGCCTTCGCCCAGGCCCAGCTGATGCGCGGCCTGTAATTCCGAATCGACAGGTGAAGCCCCCCGGGCCAGCTCCCACACACGTGGGGGTTGGCCCTTCGTTCGTTCAGAGTCCGTGTGCGCCCGCACGCGGAGTGGCCACCTGGGGCGCAAGGCCGCTTGGTGCTGGCGACACCCGCCCGCAGCCGTTAAGGAGGGCCTCTCCCGCGCCGGCGCCTTCATGCGAACCACTCATCGTCCCCTCACCACCTTGGCTCTGGCCTTGAGCCTCTTCATGGCCGCCCTGGAAGCCACTGTCGTTTCCACGGCCATGCCCACGGTGGTGGGCGAGCTGGGCGGCATCCAGCACTACGCGTGGGTCTTCACCGCGTACATGCTGTCCTCCACCATCACCGTGCCCATCTACGGGAAGCTGGCGGACCTCTACGGCCGCAAGCCCGTGCTCCTGTTCGGCATCGTGCTGTTCCTCGTGGGCTCCATCGCCAGTGGCCTGTCCACGTCCATGGCCATGTTGATCGGCTTCCGGACGCTCCAGGGCCTGGGCGCGGGCGCAATGCAGCCGGTGGCGCTCACCATCATCGGGGACCTCTACACGCTGGAGGAGCGCGCGAAGGTCCAGGGCGCGTTCAGCGCGGTGTGGGGCATCGCCGGCCTGATTGGGCCCATCACCGGTGGCTTCATCGTGAAGTACCTCACGTGGCACTGGGTCTTCTTCATCAACGTCCCGGTGGGCGTGGGCTGCCTCGTCCTGCTGATGAGCTACTTCCATGAGCGCGTGGAGCAGAAGCCCCAGAAGCTGGACTACGCGGGCGCCGCGCTGCTCACCGGCTGGGTGGTGGCGCTGCTCGTCGGCGTGCAGGGTGTGGGCATGAATCTGTGGGGTCTGCCCGTGGCGGCGGTGCTGCTCGCGGCCTTCGTCGCCGTGGAGCGCAGGGCGGCCGAGCCCATCATCCCCATGTCCATCTTCAAGGTGCCGGCCATCGTCATCTCCTCCATCGCGGGAGCGCTCTTCTCCGCGGCGATGTTCGGGGCAACCACCTACGTTCCGCTCTTCGTCCAGGGCGTCCTGGGTGGCACGCCCACCGAGGCCGGCGGGATGATTACGCCGATGATTGTCGGCTGGCCGCTGGCGGCCCTCGTGGCCGGGAAGCTGCTGCTCAAGACGGGCTTCCGCCCGCTCATCGTGGGCGGGCTGGGCTTGACGGTGGTGGGCACGTCGCTGATGGCGTTGCTCCTGGGGCCTCAGGCCCCCAAGCTGGTGCCGGAGGTGGCCATGGGCCTGTTCGGCATCGGCATGGGCTTCGCGTCCACCGCGCTGCTCATCGCCGTGCAGACCAGCGTGGGCTGGGAGCTGCGCGGCGTGGCCACCGCCAGCAACATGTTCTTCCGCACCATTGGCGGCGCCATCGGCGTGGGGCTGATGGGCGGCGTCATGGTGTCGCAGCTCCTCAAGGACCCGACGGTGCCGATTTCGGCCGCCAATGCCCTGATGAGCCCCGACCATGGTCAGGACCTGCCTGCGGACCTGCTGGCGACGCTGAGCGGCGCGCTGGGCACCGGGCTGAGCATCAACTTCTGGCTGATTTGCGCCTTCACCGTGGCGGCCTTCACCGCGGGGCTGTTCTTCCCCAAGGTGTCGCGCACCACGACGGTGTCCACCACCGAGGTGGCGGCGCCGCACTGACGTCCGTGCGGCGCCCCGTGCGTCGCTCAGAGGCCGTCAATCATCCGCAGGGCCACGTCCGGCATGAACGTGCCGGCGGGCGTGTTGGGCGCGACGCCGCACTGGCCGTCGGAGTCCCCGGGGACCTTGATCCACAGGACCATCTCCGCGCCGCCCACGCCCACCTGGTTCGGCGTGCCAATCCTCCGGCCGGCGGGGTTGCACCACTCTCCGTTGGAGCCATTCCCGTTGCGGCTGGTGTCCACCACGAAGGGCTTGGTGTAGCCGTATCGGCTGTTGAGCGCGCTGTTGACGGAGCCCGCGTACGAGGCCGACTGCGCGGTGGTGTAGAAGTTCGACACGTTGAGCGCGAAGCCCCGCACGTTGCGCATGCCCATGTTCTCGAGCCGCTGAGCCATGGTGTCCGCGTTGATCCACAGGGCGTTGCCCGCGTCCAGGTAGGCCCACGTGTTCGGCGCGCGATCCCTGAACTGCTCCGTGGCGTAGCGAATCAGGCTAATGCGCGTCTGCCGCTCGGCATCGTTCGCCAGGCAGTCGAGCTGGGCGACAGCGTCCGGCTCGATGATGACGACGGCGGGACGGTTGCCGATGGCGGCGGCGAAGGACGAAATCCACGTCCGGTACGCCTCCGGCGACCCCGCGCCTCCGCCCGAGTGGCTCCCGCAGTCCCGGCCAGGGATGTTGTAGGCCACCAGCACCGGCAGCTTGTCCGCCGCGTCCGCTGCCGCGACGAAGCTGGACACCGCCGTGGTGATGTCTCCGCTCCACGCGGCGAACCAGCGCGCGGCCAGGTTGTTCGCGATGGAGGACTGGATGCGCGCCGCGCGCGAGTCCCCGCTGTTGGCCCGGACCCAGTTGGCGGGGTTGGAGTTCGGGTCGATGTAGAAGCCGCTCGTCATCGCAAGCGGCCCGCCGCCACCGCCGCCGTCCTCCGTGGTGAGCGAGATGTCATCGATGAACGCGCTAAACCCCGTCGCGCGGCCTCCCATCTGGAAGGTGACCTGTCCCGCCTGCGTGGCCAGCGTCGACGTGAAGGGGAACGTGAAGCGCCGTGACGTCCCATCCAACGTCATCTGCCGGTCCAGCGGCGCGGTGTACGGCGCGCTCTCCAGTTGCACCGTCACACGGACCGTCGTCGTCACCGAAGCAGAGGCCGTGAAGGACAGCGTGTACGCCCGGCCATTCACGAGCGGAATGTCATCCTGGCCAATCAGCGCGTCCCAGGGGTTGGCCGTCCCGCCCCCCACGTCCACGCGCAGGCGGGCGTTCTCCACGCGTGACTGCGTGTTGGGGCCACTCCACCAGGGCGATACGGTGCCACCGTTGAAGGTGCCATTGGAGACGAGCTCGGTCAGCGCATCGGCGCGGGTGCCGTACGCCTCGGCCCCCGCCGGGGCGGGCGGCTCCGAGGGACCACAGGCAGTCGCGAGGGCCGCCGCCAGCATCAGCGCGGCCGGAGCGGTGAAGCGACGAAACGGGGAACCGGCGGAGTCACGTAGTTGCACGAAGCCATTCCTCCCGCCCGCGCGAGGACGCCAGGGAGCGGCGCCCGGAGTGACGCGGGCTTTGTCGAGTGCGTGGCCCGTGGGTGGCCCCGCGAGCACGCGGAGCCACACTTGCACGTTTTACTTGTTTTTCAGCCCTTCAATCCGCAGCAGCTCATCGAAGTGCGCGCAGATGAACAGGCGGCACGCGGTACTCGGAGGCCTGCTCCACCACGCGGCCCAGACGCAGCAGCAGGTGCTCCTCGTAGGGGCGGCCTGTGAGCTGGACACCCACCGGGAGCCCCTCTTCGTCAAAGCCGGCTGGCACCGACAGCGAGGGGAAGCCCGTCAAGTTGGCCTGGCGCACGAAGCGCATGAGGGCATCGACGACAGGCAGGTTCGACTCGCCATCCGGAAGCGCGGCCTCCGGAATGAGGGGCGCCGTGGTGGCCGTCGTCGGCGTGACGAGGACGTCCACGCCCGCCATCTGCGCCAGCAGCTCACGCGTCAGGCGATGCCGGTGCCGCAGGGCATGCACCAGGTCCGTGGCCCGGAAGTGCCGGCCAATGGCCAGGTTGGTGCGCGTGTCGAGCCCGAACTCCGACGGATGCGCCTTCACGTGAGGGAGCATCACCTCCGACATCTCGCTCAGGATGATGCAGCTGTGCGTCCACAGCACGGTGTTGAGGTCGGGAGGCGGAATCTCCACCACGCGCGCGCCCGCGGCCGACAGCGCGGCCACGGCTTCCTTGCAGCGGGCGACGACGTCCGCATCGGCGTCCTCGAAGTAGTCCCAGCAGATGCCCAGCCGCACGCCGCTCAGGCCTTCATCCTCGTAGCCAGACAGGTGATGCGGCGACTGCCCCTGTGAGACGAGGTCATGCCCATCCGGCCCCGCGAGCACCGCGTACGCGGCGGCGACATCGTCCACGGTGAGCCCCATGGGCCCCACGTGGCCCACGTTCCAGCACAGCGGAGGTACGCCCGTCTCCGGGATGCGGCCCCACGTCGCCTTGAGCCCCACGATGCCGCACAGGGCCGCGGGGATGCGGATGGAACCGCCGCCGTCGGCACCGATGCTCAAGGGGCACAGGCCCGCGGCCACGGCGGCTGCGGAGGCGCTGGAGCTGCCACCGGTGATGCGGCCCGTGTCCCAGGGGTTGCGGGCGGCGCCGTGGTGGGGATTCAACCCGATGGGGTTGATGCCAATCTCATTCATGTTGGCCTTGCCGAGGATGATGGCGCCCGCGGCCTTGAGCCGGGCCGCCACCGTCGAGTCCGCGGCGGCCACCTGCGTGCGGAACCGCGTGCCCAGCGTGGTGGGGAACCCGGCCAGGTCGACCTCGTCCTTCAGCACGACGGGAACGCCGTCGAGCACGCTCAGCGGACGGCCCGCGCGAAGCCGCTCGGAGGACGCCTCCGCGGCCCGGTGCACCTCGTCCGGCTTGCGGGCGATGAACAAGCCCAGGCGCTGCTTCCCACTGTCCATCCGGGCAATGGACTCATGAATCCGATTCACCACGGCCACCGGGTCCGTGGCGCCCTCGCGGTAGGCGCGGACATAGGCCGCTACGCTCTCACGCTCCGGTGGACTGGCGGACGCGGCGATGGCGCGCGCGGCCTGCTCCGTGGGCGTCTGCGGCTCCGTGGCGGCGGTGCCTTGGGGTAACGGGAACTGGAGCGGCGGCGCATCGCCCGCCGGGAGCTCACGCCATCGCTCGATGCCGCTGTCCCGCGTCAGCTTGTCCAGCATCACCGACCCGACGCCGCTCTCGAGCGCGTTCACGAAAGCCTTGAGCGCCAGGCCCGACACACGGGGCGCCTTCACGGGGTTGCGTTGGTAGGTCATGGCGCCGCAGCCTATCCCCGAGCCGGCGATACCGCATGAGTGATGGTGGCCAATTCAGCGGCGCGACTCGTCGTGAGCCACATACCGCGCGTCCGGAACGGCGGCGGCGATTCGTCGCAGGAAGGGCTCCCATTCCACGAACTGCTCCAGGTGAAGAACGCCGCGGCCAGGACCGTGACCGGCGAGCAACTCGCGAGCCACCTCCGCCGCGACCCGCCCCGTCAGCATTGCCTCACGCCGGCCTTGCAATGTCGCGACCCGCGTCGCGGGCATGCCCGCGGAGTGTCCCCTCGCCTTCGCCAGAACCGAACACACATCCGAGCCCGCGTGGAGCCGCAGGGCCAGCCAGGTCGCGGCGCGTCGAAGCGGCGGCCATCGCAACAGCTGGCCCATCCCCAGCCGGACGGCGAGCGCGGCCAGACTGCTCAACCCAGGCGGGTCGAAGCACAGCCATGTCGACACGGTGGGGACGGACAACGTGCGTGCAACGGTTCGCTGGTCCGGGAAGTTGAACCGCCACGCACGGCGGGGCCTCGCTTCTCCAGGGAAGTGGACCCAGGTGGCCTCGCGGAATCCGTGGACACGGTGGAGTTGTCCTTGGAGGTAGACGTCAAATGGCGCGGAGAGGTTCTCCAGCGTCCATTCGATGGCCGCAGCGCCGTGGGTGTCGCCACCCCCCAGCAACACGAAGAGGTCCAGTTGCTCCACGGTGTCGAGCTGAGACGCCGTCCTCGCGGCCAGAACCTGCGTGAGCCCCGGAGCCACACCCACGCTGAGCACAGCGGTGCTCCCCGCCTGGGCCGCGACGGGTGCCAGTCGCTCGAAGGCGGACAAGGACGCCTCCGACGCAGTCACGTCCACGTAGTCGATGCCTGAACGCAGGCAGTACTCGACGAACGACGATGCCTGTTGGTCCAGGCACATCACCACGAGCGCGACACCGTGCAGGTGCGCCACGGCATCGGACGCGGTGACGTCGAGCGCCCGAGCCCGTGTCCCCTCCCCTGTGCGCCGCGCGAGCGACTCCGCCTTGGCGCTGCTGCGGCCAGCCACCACCACGCGGCCCGGGAACACGGGAGCCAGGATGCGAACGACCTCCTGCCCCACCTGCCCATAGCCGCCCACCACGAGGATGTCCCCGGTGCGTCCCACAGCGTCCATCTTCGAACCTCTCCGTCACGCGTCCGGAAGGGTTCTGCCGCCAGTTCCCGTGGAATGCGACCGAGGTCCGTGAACATCATCTGTGCGGACCGCGCATCAATGCCCTCGCTCTCGAACATCGAAGCCTTCGTTCGCGCCGCCGAGCACGGTGACTTCACCCGTGCGGCACGGAAGCTCCAGCTCACCGCTTCGGCCGTGAGCCGGCGCATTGCCCGCCTGGAGGAGGAACTGGGCGTCGTGCTCTTCCAGCGGACGACCCGCGCCATGCAGCTCACCGAGGACGGCCGAGCGTTCTACGCCCGCTGCCAGCGAATCCTCGGAGAACTGGAGGACGCGAAGGAGTCGCTCTCCCGCTCCCGGCACAGGCCCGTGGGCGTGCTCCGAGTGGACGCGCCACAAGTCATCGGCCAGCTGGTGCTCATGCCGGCGCTGCCTCGCTTCCTCACGGTGCACCCTGGCGTCGAGCTGCGCCTGACACTCCGGGACGAGGTCGTGGACCCCATCACCGAAGGCGCCGACGTGCTCCTGCGACTTGGAACCCTGGAGGACTCGCGACTGGTGGCCCGAAAGCTGGGAACCACACGGCTGCTCGCCTGCGCCGCCCCCGCGTACCTGAGGCGCCACGGCCGACCAGAGACAGTGGCGGACCTGAGCCGGCACAACTGCCTGGGCTTTCTCCGAGAGAGTGCGCCTGCATCCTGGCTGCTGCACGACGGGAGCACCCCGGTGAGCGCCGTTCCCCGAGGCGCGTTCCACACTAACCACGGTGCCACCTTGCGCGACGCGGCCGTGCTGGGCCTGGGCATCGCGCAGCTCTTCGACTTCATGGTGGCCCGCGAGCTGGAATCCGGAGCGCTCGTGCCCGTTCTGGAAGAACAGGCGGGTGCTCCCCGCCCCATCCATGCTTTGTATCCGCGCGGCAAGCATCTTCCCTCGCGGGTTCGCGCCTTCTTGGACTTCGTGGCCACGCTCTTCCCCCGGTGAGCTGGTGCGAGTCGCTGAACAGGGCCCACGGGGGCATGGGTTGCCGGAGTTCACGTTCAGGAGGAGCTTCATGCACAGGGCAGATGGCGCACGGCGCAGTTCACTCGACACTGTGCTGCGCGAGCGGTTCGGACTGACGGACTTCCGCCCCGGCCAGAGAGAGGTCCTCGAGGCCCTGCTCGGTTCGAACGCCGCGGCGCTCGCGGTGTTCCCCACGGGTGGCGGCAAGTCGCTCTGCTATCAGCTTCCGGCGCTGCTGCTGGAGGGCATCACGGTGGTGGTATCACCCCTGATTGCGCTGATGAAGGACCAGATTGACGCCCTGGCCCGGCAGGGCATTCGTGCCGCACGACTGGACGCCTCGCTGTCGGTGGACGACTCACGCGAAGTCACGCAGGCGCTGCGCGATGGTTCACTCAAGCTGTTGTACGTGGCGCCCGAGCGCTTCAACAACGAGCGCTTCACCGCCCTGCTCCGAGAGCTGCGCATTTCCCTGTTCGCGGTGGATGAGGCGCACTGTGTCTCGGAATGGGGCCACAACTTCCGGCCGGACTATCTGAAGCTGGCGAAGGCCGCGCGGGAGCTGTCGGCCGAGCGCATCCTCGCGCTCACCGCCACGGCGACACCCTCTGTCGTGCGGGACATCTGCCAGGGCTTCGGCATCCCCGAGGAGAACGCGGTCGTCACGGGCTTCTACCGGAAGAACCTCTCGCTGGAGACCACCCCGGTGCACTCCGAGGGCCGCGACGCACTCCTCCAGGAACGGCTCAGTTCCCGAGCGCTCGGCCCCACCATCGTCTACGTCACGCAGCAGAAGACCGCCGAACGTGTGGCCGCGTTCCTCTCCGCCGAAGGTCTCCCCGCCAGCACCTACCACGCGGGCCTGGAACCCGAGGTCCGTGAGCGGGTGCAGGAGGAATGGATGGCCTCCTCGAACGGCATCGTCGTGGCCACCATCGCGTTCGGGATGGGCATCGACAAGGCGGATGTGCGAGCCGTGTATCACTACAACTTGCCCAAGGGCCTGGAGAGCTACAGCCAGGAAATCGGCCGGGCCGGGCGCGATGGAGCGCCGTCGGTGGTGGAGCTCTTCGCGTGCCCGGACGACGTCTCCAGCCTGGAGAATTTCGCGCTCGGAGACACGCCCACGCGGGAAGCGATTCAAAGCCTGGTGACGGAGTTGCTCGGCCTGGGACCCGAGCTGAGCGTCGACATGTTCGCCCTGTCCAGCCGGCATGATGTGCGGCCGCTCGTGCTGCGCACGGCGCTGACGTACCTGGAGCTCGAAGGCGTGTTGAGGCAGGGCACGCCGTACTACGTGGGCTACAAGGTGCAGCCGCTCGTGTCGCTCGACGCGCTCGTGGGGCGCTTCCAGGCAGAACGGGCGCAGTTCCTGCGCGACGTGTTTGCTCGGGCGAAGAAAGGGCGCACCTGGTACTCGCTCGACCCGGCTGAGGTGGCGAGTTCGCTACGACAGCCCCGCGAGCGAGTGGTCCGGGCCATCGAATATCTCGAGGAACAAGGGCTCGTGTTGCTCCAGGTCTCCGAACCACGTCAGCGATTCACGCGGCTGCGGCCCCAGGAGGACGCCGCGGCGCTCACTGAGCTCCTCCATCAGCGCTTCCAGCAGCGCGAAGCCCAGGAGGTCACGCGTGTCCGGGACGTGCTGAAACTCGTCACCCACGCGGGGTGCCAGAACAATGCGTTGGTCGCCCACTTCGGCGAGCGGCGGGAACAGCCATGTGGACACTGCACATTCTGCCGGACCGGGGAGGCCCAGGTGCTTCCCGCGGTGCGCCGGAAGCCAGCACTGCCCGCGGGCCTCGACGTGGGGGGCTTCCGAGCCCTGGCCGCGAAGCATCCCGAGGCGCTCGGGCACCCGAGGCAGGCCGCGAGGTTCCTCTGTGGACTGAGCAGCCCCGCCCTCACGCGGGCGAAGCTCGGCGGCCACAAGTTGTTCGGCGCGCTGGAGGGATGGCCCTTCGCGGAGGTGCTGGACTTCTGTGGCCGGCCAGCCGTGGATTGACGGCCCTCACCCCTGGTCGAGCACACCCGCGCGATAGTCCTTGAAGGCCTGGTGGATCTCCTCGCGGGTGTTCATGACGAACGGGCCGTACTGGACAATGGGCTCACGGAGGGGGCGTGCGGCGGCGATGAGCAACTCGCTCCGGCGATTCCTCGCACGCACGCGAAGCCGGCTCCCCGGGCCGAGCAATGCGAGCGAGCCCTCGCGCACCGGCTTCGACGTGTCTTCGGGTCCCACGTCCACCTCGCCCTCGGACACGAAGGCGAAGGCGGTGTGGTCCGACGGTGTGTCGAGCTCGAAAGGACGGTCGTCCTCAAGCGCCAGGGTCAACAAGAGCGGCTGCGTGGGGCGCTCACGCACGGGGCCCTGGAGTCCGTTCATGTGGCCCGCGATGACACGCGCGCGGCTCCCCGAGGGCGACAGACGCTCCTCCGCGAGCTGCTCGGGCGTGTGGTCCTGGTAGGCCGGCGGGCACATCTTCTCCTTCGCGGGGAGGTTGAGCCAGAGCTGGAAGCCGGACATCAACCCTTGCACCTGCTCCGGCATCTCCGAGTGGATGAGGCCACGGCCCGCCGTCATCCACTGCGAGCCACCTCCAGCGATGAGCCCACTGTTGCCACGGCTGTCCCGGTGGCGCATCCGCCCGTCGAGCATGACGGTGACCGTCTCGAAACCCCGGTGGGGATGATTCGGGAAGCCGTTGATGTAGGCCCCGGGGTCATCGGAGTGGAACCGGTCGAGCATGAGGAACGGGTCGAGGTTCCTCAGCGCGGGCTGCCCGATGACCCGCATCAAGCGAACCCCGGCCCCATCCGTCGCGGGGATGCCTTCGAGCGTCTGCACCACGTTGCGCTGCGACTTCAGGATGACCGCGGGGGCATCCGAGCGCCGACACCCGACGGCCGAGGCAGCCATGAGCAGGCCTGACTGAAGGAGAAATCGGCGGCGGGAGCTGGCGTTCATGAGGACCTTGCCGGAAACCGGGTGTGCGCCCCCTGAGCCTCCTCCGGCAGCCGCCCGGAGTCCATGCACGAGCCGGGGATCGAACTCGCGCCGGGCGTTGCGAAACTCCCAGCAGAATCGCGCCCTTACTTCGCAACCACCCGGAATGACTCAGCTTCGACTTCCCGTCTCGTGCCCTGCTGTCCCACCCTGTACCGGCCGATTCCGCAGCCTCATGCGACATACGTGCAACATGGAAATGGCCCAAATGCCGCCCCCAGTCGGTCACGCCGTCGTCACATCATCCGACTTGCGCTTGCCGCGACCTCGAGGCGGCGTGAGCCCCATCGCATCCAGCGCCTCTTCTGCCTGAGCTGCACGTGCCCTGAGTTCCGCAGCGGCATCAGTCTTCGTGAAGGTGCCCCCAATCCAGGCAGCCAGGTCTGCGGCCAGCTCACCGGCAGACTGGTAGCGCTCGCGGGGGGAGACCCGAAGAAGCCGGTTCAGCGTTACGCGAAGCCCCTGGGGAAGCCCCTCCGTCATCGCGTCCACGTCAGCATCCGCCAGCGTCGCGGCACGCCAAATCGCGTCCTCGACCATGGATGACGCCCCGGCCAGCGTGGCCCGCTTGATTGCCTGAACGACTCGCCGACGCCGCTTCACGGACAATGAACCCATGACCTCGGGCGTGATGGCATCCGGGCAGAAGAGCAGATTCTTCCCCGTCGCCATTTCGAGCAGCACCACCCCCAACATGAAGAGGTCCGAGCGCGCGTCGACGGGCCCGCCAAGCAGCATCTCAGGCGACGAATAGAAGTAATCCCCTCGCGGGCTGCGAACAGAGGAAGCCACGCGTCCCAGCAAGTTGGACAGCGCGAGACCGAAGTCGCCGAGCCGAACCGTCCCGTCCCAGTCCATGAAGATGTGCGCGACGTCGATGGCTCGGTGAACGATGTTCAACGGGCGTCCGCTGGCATCCTTCGCCGTGTGCGCGTGCTCAAGAGCTGCCGCCACCTGCGAGCCTACGAACATCACGAAGAGGGGCGAGAACCATCGACGGCACTCGACCACGAGCGTCAGCAGTTCGTTCAGCGAATTCCCGGATGGATGCTCGGCGCTGACGTACCAGTAGCCCTCAACCTTATGGAGCCCATGGACCTTGAGGATCGCAGGATGAGAAAGAGAGGCGGCAAGACGAACCTGCTCATCCAGCTTTGCTCGCGCCCGCCGAACCCGCCCCCCTTCCTTCTCCGATGGCGCAGGAACCGCCTTGAGCAGCACCTTTCCACGAGGCTCCCCCGACGCGGTTCGCAGCCGAGCCACGAAGAGAGACATCCCATGGTGCGTCGGCCCCAAGTCCTCGCGGAACTCATAGCCGACGCCATCCGCCGAGAAGAGGATCGCCCCTGGCGGGATCTTGAACTCGATTGCTTTCGACATGCCGTTTCCCCTCGTGCGGAGACTCGCGACCAACGCGGCAAAGGAAGCTACCTGCCGCATCCAGCCGAGGGAACGCCTTCACAGGTCATGAGGACAAAACGGCTTGGTCGGCCCAATTTCGGCCTCCTACCTATTACGTCCTTTCGGGGCTCTCATGGCCAGCGGTCCACGACGTAGCCGCCTCCAGTGTTGACCGCATTCACTCGGCCATCTTCGTAGCCATCGGCAGGCTTCTCGACCACGAAGCAGACGGGGCGTTCGTCCTGTCCCGGCAGCTTCACACGGTCGTAGCGGATGACTAGCGCAGGCCCCTCCGAGCGCCCCATGCGGTCAGAGAGGAAATACGCCTTCCCGTAGAAGCGTGTTCCGGGTGGGGCTACAGCTCTTTGACGCGAATCCACGCCTTTGGGAACGACCCCCACCACATCCTCCCCTGCGGTGAACCAAACTTGGTCGAACGGGCCCCGGCGACTATCGAGGGTAACGCGGAACGACTGGTTGATCTCCCAGCGCAGATCCTCCCGCATCGCCTCTTCCGCACCGGCCGGGCAGGTGAACGACTCAGGCCGAATCTGAGCCCCGGGGCACCCCGCCGCGAGCGCCGCGACGAGCGTCATCGTCGCGCAGTCGGCAACAACGGCGGCTTTCGTCCTCCCGCCCGGCGGGCGTCCTTGGGTCGGGGCCTTGGGTGACGGAGTCGTCTTCACGGTTGAACCTTCCTTCGGAGCGGCAATCTCAGGGCCCGTCAGCAGCACAGGCGGGGGGCTAGGAGGTGACATAGCAGGGGCGGCCGATACGAGCGGCGCGGAATGTGGGGAACTGGGAGGTGGTGGAGCACTAGCAACCTGCGGATCTCGTGGCTGCGGCGGTTCCCCCCGGCTGAGCCAGAAGCCCCCGGCCACGACAAGCGCGATGAGGGCCGCGAGGCCCCCCAGGAGTCCATGCCATCCCCGGACGGCATGCGTAGGCGCCCTAGGAAGGCTTGAGTTCGCAACTGCGGGCATCTGCTGTTCCGATGGTCCCCCCTGCCGCTGTTCGGATGGTGGATGCACTGGGGACAGGTACTCCGCGCTCGAATAGGCCAGGAGTTCGCCCAGTTCGCGACGTAGCGCCTCGGTATCGACGGGGCGCTTTGCAGGCTCCCGCGACAGGATGCTCGCCACGAGGTCGTTTAACGCTTCCGGCACGCGTCCGTTCAACGCACGCGCGGGTGGGGGCAATATGACCGTACTGTTGAGCGAAAAGCGCGCTTGAATCTCGGTCGGGCGGGGGTCTGTCAGCAGTTCATAGAGCATCGCTCCGACCGCGAAGATCTCGTCCGCGACACGAAAGGCGTACTTCGCGCGGTGCTCGGCCTTGTGCTCCCGGAGCCATTTGAATTGCTCAGGCGCGCGAAAACGGTCCGTGCCCGGGGGCAAGCCAGCATCCGTAAGCTCTTCGGCCAATGAGTAGTTCGCACAGCTAAAGTCGATGATGATTGGCTCTCCATCGCTCTTTCGAATTAGAACGTTGGACAGCTTTAAATCCCGATGCAGGACACCGCGACTGTGCATGTATGACAGTGCGGAGCAGAGCTTATCAAAGACCTGCAAGACCTCCTGCACCGTGGGGTGTTTCCGCTCCGCCCACTCCGCTAGCGTCCAGCCATCGATGTACTCAAGCGCGAGATAGACGTTCCCATGCTCGGAGTACCCATACCCACGGTGCTTGACAATGTTCGGATGTTCCAGGAGCAGAAGCGCCGAAAGCTCCCGGAGCGTCCTTGCATGAGTTTGCTTGTCGTCCCCGCTTGAATCCCGGTGACGCGCCAACTTGAGCGCACTTCTGCGGCCGTGTTTCTCAACGAGGAAAACGACAGCGAAACCACCGTTCCCAAGCTCCCTGATGACACGCCAACCATCAACGGACATTCCAGCACGCGGGAATATCGAAATCACGTTCATGGGGTCGCCCCAAAGGCTGCCTTCGGAAAGCGCACATTGGGAATTTTGAGCGTTCGACCATCTCCGACCAACTCTAAAGAGTAAACTGGGCTTGCACTCAACTGCGCTGATTCAGCCACTACCAGTATCTGTCGATTCTCCCCCGGCTGAATCGCCCCGGTATCGACTGACACAATTCGGGCACGAAGAGGCAAACCAACTCGTCCAGTCAACATTGCATCTCTCGGCTCCCAGGGTGCCTGTCCGACATGATTGACCACCATTGCATCAACCAGCACCCAGCCCTTCCCCCGATAGGCTATCGCCGACTGCACGAGAAAGCCTCGCCCTGCGTCTTTATAATCCTTGATTGGCGTAGCCGAGACGCCTTCCTTATCGACAAGTCCCAGCAGCACGAAGTCTTCGGGTCTGGGTGCTCGCGGTTGGTCAACGGGGCATGCCGCACCTGCTAACTCAGGACGCTGAACGTTGATTTGAATGTCCACTTCGGCAGGGTCTGTCACCAGCAGGAAGGCAGCTCGCGCGGGCGCCCGACCATCCGCGAAGAAGACCCCAACTTCGTAGCGCTCGCCTTCGGCAAGGTCGGCCACCGGCTGAACGATGACCGACCGCTCCCCGGCGTCTAGAACGCGAATCCGCGACTCGTCGAAGGTAAGGGTCTTCCGGTTGATAGGAGCCGGGAACAGGAAGAGCGTCGGCGTGCCGTGCTCCACCCGGACGACAGGAAGTGAATCGGCAGGGCCGTTTGCAACGGACACCGCGCGGTCCCGCTTCGCGCGTTCCGCTTGTGCCGCCATGGCTGGCGTCGCAGCCCCCCACGCGAGAACGAGCGCAAGGGCCAATCTGACCGGTTGGATCAAAGGCGCATGACCTCCCAGTGCCAGAAGCTACCACCAGGAAGCCGCGCGCAGGGGGGCCATCTACCGCACCCCGCTACCGGCAGAGGCGGGTGCCCCTTGCGCTCAACGGAACGCCCCTCGCGCAAAGCAGCTCGCCCCGGCGCCGCGCACCGTTGCGCCGGGGCGAGGTCAGGGCCTGCGGTGGGGCGGTTCAGACCTCCTCGAACTTGCCGCCGAAGATGCCGTTCGCTTCGAGGGCATCCTTGATTTCCTCGTCGACAATGATCGGCAAGTGCCATCCCCAGGTCCGGAACACACGCGCATCCCCCACCTTTGACTTGTCGATCCTCAATCCAATAACGGAGCGGTACTCACCTGCCCTGTGTGCATGCAGCTCTTCGTCGGCAGTAAAGAACTGGACCTCCCGGCATGCAGCATCATCAATGCAACGAATCGTTCGCGTCGCATTGAGCAGAAAATAGGCGTTGGACTCACCGTCAACGTCGACGGGGAATAGCTGAACGTCATCGGGGGCCAGTTCACGGAACACCGACGCGACTCGCTCACTGACAATCGGAGTTCCACCCGCTCCCGCGAACTCGATATCGAGCGGCTCCCCGGGCCTGAAGATCGGAATCCGCAACCTCTCGCGAAGCTCGATAGGCCGTCCTTCGGTGAACCTCCAAATGTCGTCGACCTCATTTCCCGCTGAGTCGGCCGGGTCTGAGAGGTACCAACGACCCTTCACATACACATCAACCCCTAAGTCAAAGAAGCGTCGTTCCACGGCCTATTCCTTGGAGCCTTTTGTAATCAGCGCCCGCATCTCCGACCCCTTACTTACGAGTTCCTGCGCAATCTTGGCAAGCTCGCCCGTCAGTGCAGCCCGGCACTGTTCAACACATCTGCACGACCTCATAACGGAGCTAATCCGACGCAGGACCACTCCGTGATACTCGGCGGGGTGAGGCCCCTTATGCCCCCGGATTCGAACCAGGTTAGAAGGATCGCTCAACTTCATTCCCGCCCTGTTAAAGAGCTTCTCGAACTCTGGCGTCCACGGCCCACCATTTGCGTCCGAGACGGAGTTCTTATCCGTGCAGATGTGATGAACGTTGCCGTCGGGGTCGCCCTGAATCCGCCCTCCGACTCCCACGGCAGGGGCAGCCCCAACGCCTTCGCCTGCGCCCATCGCGACCGCGGCGACCGCTGTCGGTGCGAGCGTCACGTTCAGCACCCCAGCCGACGAAATCGAGATCGCCTGAACCTCCCCGGCCAGTGCGGCCGATAGCTGGAAGCCCCCTTCAAGCTGCGCCCGGGAAGCCGCCTGCGCGAAGCCCGGCATCTTCGGTCCCTGCGACGCCATCGCGCGCTTCCCGCCCAGGGCCGACAGCGCCACGATCACCAGAACGCGGGCTCCATTGTCCCCCAGCACCTTCCCGAAGCGATGCCCTGCCCTCTCCAAGTCCGCGAACCCAACCGCGTCCCGAGACTCATCGAGCAGGCGTAGGAACCCCTGCCCGAGATTCCACACCGGCCCCGTCCCAAGATAGGCAATCAGCGAGGCCGTCAGTGCAATCGCGATGACTTTCGTAATGGGCTCAGGCGCGACCAGCATCACGAGCGCCACCCCAATCATGCTTGTCACCATCGCCCGAAGCGCGGCGGGGTTCACCATGTCGCGAATCGCGTCCTCGACGCCCTCCCACACTGTGTCGAGCGCGAAGTAGAGCGCCAGCATTCGCCGTTCCGACGGCCCCAGCGAAAACCCACCGGCCAGCATACTTAGGCAGCTATGGGGCTCGTCCTGCCGCTGGCAGATGCGCTCGTATGCCGAGGGGGCCGACCTGCCTTGCGCGCCGTCAACGAAGCCCTCGGACGATGCGAGCAACGAGCGGCGACCGTCCTCCTCAACCTCCCCGAAGGCGACGTCGAGCCTCATGTCGAGCACGAGCTGCGCGACAGCACGCTTGAACTCGTCTTTTCCTATCTCGACAGGGTCGGATTCAACTGGCGTGAAGGCGATTGGCTCTCCGCGCCCAGTGTTCAGATGCACGACACGAGTCGACGCGCACCCGCTCGCAAGCAGCAACAGTGCAGCAATTCCTAAAGCTCTCATGTAGCCCCCGGGTCAGCCGCAGCACATCGGCAAGCAAGGGGCCATATACCAGCCAAGTCTGACAACCTACATCGTCCCAGGAGACTAATCCGACTCCATGACGCTCGAACAAGCATGGGAGGATGCAAGCGCAGATGATGCGGGAAAATGGAGCAAGCCCCTCCCGCTTAGCTCCGGACTGACGTGTCAACTCCGCAGCGCCGATTCTCTGACGTGTCAAGATTTCGCGGCCACCGGGCTCACCATTTTTCGGAGGGCCACTTTCTGGCAGTTTACGGCACGGGGGCATCTGGCACTGCTCTTGCTCATCCACAAACTACCACGCCGCTGACGTGGCTCGCGCCATTCAAAAGGATGAGATGGATAATTAGCCACTGCGGACCTGGTCCGTCGACCAAACAGACAGCACGAGCGACACACATTAGCAGGGATTCGTACTCCATTGTAGGGACACGACCTCACGCAATGGGTGTCTCCGAGATAGGTTCTAGTTCATAGAGCAGGCGTGACATCCACCTAGCTTCGCAGCATGAACTGTCGTGGAGCGCACGATGCGACGCTTTACAAGCGCGCATCATCACCGAAAGGAAATCACACATGACTATTCAGAAATCCCTTGCCAACGGCGATCAATACGGCTTCGGGACAAAGAACGGAGTATCAACGACACTCTTCGCAGAAAACCAGTCGAGCTATACCGTGACGGGCTCAATCACCTGGTCCGGCGAAATCACAAATTTCAGCATTCCACCAAAGAAACAGATCACCCTATTCAGAGCCGCGCGCGGGAACGGCGAACCCGTCTTCGCCAAGAACACGGTACCTAAAACCGAGCCCTTGGCAATCATCAAGTTCACTTTCACACAGGGTGGGTAACGCGCTGGCTGCGCGCAGGGGCTAGACTCCTGACATGAAAACCATGTCCAGCGAGAATCTGACTCCCACGCAGTAGCTCTTCGCGGCAATCAATGGTCATTAAATCACCCAGATCATCGGCTCCGTGGCCCGTCTGCGGAGCGCAGACCTGCTTGAGACAGTGACTCACTAGCGGCCGCGCTCGGCGTCCACCCAGGCAACTTGTTCCGGCTGATGCGCGGCGGCATCACCGTCGGACTCTTCGAGATCGCCGCTGAGCGGCCCTTTGCCCTGACACCGATGGGTGAAGGGCCGCACTTGGTCAAATCAACTCCGCCGGCTTCGCGCCCGCGACGAATGCAGGGACGATGTCCACTTCGGCTTCATCGTCCTCGGCTGCGGCATCATGCGCCTGCGTCGCAGCTGTCCTGACATTTGTTAGAGACTGTTAGCGCGTCGCTCATCACACCCGGTAGACCGCAGAGGTCTATTACACCGTCGCCCCTAACGCGCGACAGAACCGCCTAACATGGGAGCCCGACAAACAATGGGCCAATGGAGACCGGCCAAGACCGCAACGGGCGACCGCTAGGCCGCCCCTCAGTGGGTGTCGGGCACTTCGGCGGACCTACTTTACCATTCACTGTCGCTTCTGTATGAAGGCGGCCGGGCGGCTGCGGTGAGTACATAGTTCACGGCGTCGCGAGGTCCCAGACCAACCGCGCCGATTCCGCAGCCGCCCACTATCGGTTCGCGAGCCTCGCAACGGCGAACCCGGCCCCAAGCCCGCCAAGCAGGGCCACGACGGCGACCGTAAAGGACACGTCCCCGGCCTGCTGGCGCAACGATTCGTTCTCGGCGCGCAGCCGCTCAATCTCCGCTGCGGTTCGAATGCAGCGGCTCTCCGACAGCCAGCAGCCGCCCTCAACCTCGACGGCGGCCGAACCTCCATCCGGGAAAAGCTGAGCGCGCTCGACGCTGATGACGTCCGAGCCCGACGCGGGATGCGCGAGCAGCACGGCCAGCACGAGCGCGCCGAGCTTCACTTGCCGCCCCGGGAGTCGAGTTGCTCCAGCACAGCAATCGCCGCAGCCTTCTCCGCAACCTGCCCAGCGGCAAGCGCCCCCGCCAGCTCAGCGCGGGCAATGGCGGCGCCCCCGAACAGAATCCGCTTGATGATGGTGAAGCCACCAGCAGCCGTCAGGGCAACTTGCAGCGCCGTCAGCATCAGCGCCAGGGAGAATGGCGCCCCAGCAGCGAGCGCGTTCGCTACCGCTCCAGCGAGGGAGACGCCAAGCACGAGGACCGCGCCGCCCCTGTCGGTATTAAAGAACGGGATGAACCCGCCACCGAACTTCCGCAGCAGGTAGACGAGCACCACCACCACCAGGGCGGCGAGCAGCGCGTAGTTCCGGCTCGTCACGGCATCAAGAAGAAGGCGCGCGAACTCCTCGAACTGCTCGGGGTTCGGCCCGACTACACCAGCGTCAACCATGTTGCCTCCGGGTTAGAAGCCCAGCCGCTCCAGTTCGGCCGCGAGCTTCGGGTTTGCTGCACGCCACTTCGGCGACAGGCGCTCGGCATCGAGGCGAGCCCACACGTCGGCGAGGGAGCTTTGTTGGACCAGGGTCCGAAGCGGCGTGAGCTGAAGCGCGCTCACGTAGCCCGGCCACTGCAGATGGGGGGAGTCGCCAAACCTACCGCCCCAGACGAGGCCCGCCTTCGCGGATTCCTCACCCAGCACGCGGTAAGCCGCCTCGCGCCAATCCGGCTGAACGCCAGGTCGCGGGCTCCAGTCGCAGACGAAGTCGAAGGCGAGTCCGTAGTTGTGGGCGGACAAGCCTGCGGGCGATGCCTTGCCGCCCTTCCCCGCCAAGTACAGCCGACGCAGCTCAGCCTGTTCCGTCAGGTCCCGGAAGCCATGCGTCGCGACGTAGCGAACGCCCCTGGCCACACAACGCGCGATGACCTCAAGGGAGACCACGACGAACGGCGGATAGACGCGGTCAAGGGTGACCCGCTCGAAGTTCGCATGGGTCATCACGAGCCCCGCCCGCCCGACTGGGACATGCGAAGCAGTTCCAGTTCGACAACCTGCTGAACCTGAGCCGGAAGCCCTCGGACGAACTCGTCGCGCCATCGACGCAGCGCGCCCAGTTCCACGGCTACGGCATTGATGCGCTCGTCCTGCCGCGCCACCTTCTCAACGAGGGCGCGAATCTCCCCGACCAGGGACTTCGCGGCCCAGGTGAGGACGCCGACGCCCGCCGTTCCAAGCAGGGAGCCGACTACGAGCTGAACGGACTGGGTCTCTTCTGCGGTCACAGTGCCACCGGGGCGAAAGGGTGCTCCCGGTAAATGCGTGTGATTTCTGGAAATGGCTCACGCAACATTCGCCCAATGGATGAGGCAACAGGCAATGCAGCAGCAAGCATTTAGCGTCTTCGGGATGCAATCCATTTCTCCTGTCCGCTGGCTATTGCTAGCTGCGTCGACAGGCGAGCCATCCGGCGCTCCAGCAAGACAGGAATTATTCAAACACAACATCCCCACCCGAGACCTCCTCGACACCAACACTCCATAACAACCCAAAACAAAGCGATTAGAGACATGCCTCTGGCCGCAAATCCCGATCACAACCTCTCACACTTCAATAAACATGGACCCTTTGTCCATAAGCCCACCCTCCAACCGTCTAGAAAAAGCCAATTCAAATCATCCAAGACACCGATCCGCACCCACGAAGAACTGGCAGTCAATCCAAATGATATACGTCGAATCGTGCGGAATAGGCCGCACTAGCACTGGAGGATGCTCTTGAAAATTAAGATTGCAATGCTTCTGAGTCCCATGATTATTGGGGCTTTCATTGTGGGATTCCCTACCACCGCGGCAGCGGGGGATGACTGCACAGAGACTCAGGCGCAGATCCAGGCGTGGATCGAGGAAAATGAAGGCATTCTTCCGACCACGCTGGAGGAAGTGAGTCGTCACCCGATGGCATACCGCAGGGCCATTCTGGTGGCGCTGCCCGCCGAGCAGAAAGCCGCGCTCTGGAAGGAACACACCCGCCAATACATGGCAAGCCACCCGCAGATGAGCGCAAAGCAGGTCGCGGTACTTGAGATGGTGCTGGCAACGATCAGTCCTCAGTTCTACACCGAGGGCGTTACCCCCGAGGTCCGACGAGTGCAGGCCGCAGTCAAGGCTGCCTTCAGTCCGGAGGAGGCCCGTCTCATCGTGGCCACGCTGGGGCCGCCAGAGACACCTGCCGCCGAGGCTTCACTGGCACCGTTATGCGAGTGCAGTCGAGTGGATCAGTGGTGCGGGAGCTTCAGGTGCAGGGCATATTCATGCAGGCAGCAAAGCGGGTGCGGATGGTGGGGGGGAGAACGTTGTGACGGACTCTGTGGTTGACCAGGCCTGCTCCAATCCCTGAGTGTGGTGCAAACCCTCGGATTGGCGGTTGGGTTCTCGCTAGTTCCGAAGAACCCAGCCGCGCGAGTCTCATGCTTCTGAATATGTCCATCTTCTACTCTCGGGGTTTGAGGTTGTGTGTGAGTAGTCCCTGCACAACGTAAGTCCTCGCGAAGCGAACCGTGATCTTCATCACGTCGCCGAAGTCCCTTGTCTCGACACGCGCCACCCGTCCCGGAGCGACGCCATCAATCGTCTCCCCGGGGCGAAGCGCGTCGGTGCGAATCCAGCCGCGCTCAAACGTCCGCCAGCGATGGTCCGGTGTCACGACGACGGCGCGCCCATCCGTCATGGTGAGCGTGCAACGCGCTGCCTGATGCCTGCTGACGTGCGTCACCTCGAAGATGCCGCCATCTCTCTCGTGCTCGTGCATGGTGAGCACCCGCATCCCAGGCCGGAGCATCTCGGCAGGCACTTCCGAACCATCGGCGAGCAACACCGGCTCCCATGGCGCGACACAGGTTCCGTGCGTGCCCCCACCACCTCCACCGCCGCCAGTCGGCGTTGATGCGGGCCCCGTCGCGCTTCGCACCATGTTGACGTTGTAGCTGCTCGGCGGGAAGAACCACCGCTCGGCGCTGTAGCCGCTCGCGTTGTGGAGCCGTACCTTCAGGTAAAGCAGCTTGTTTGAAAGCGAGTCCCGCAGCCGGTTGAACCTGTCGCCATACATGAAGGTGAAGCCCGCGCTCGTCGCGTTGCTGGCGTCACCGTCTACAGCGCCGTTCTGATACTTGCGGTCAGCCAGCGGCACCGACGTCCCATAAAGCCACTGGGGCGCGTTGCTGTCGCTATACGCCCAATAGAAACCCACCTCCATGAAGCGCAGCGCATCGAGGTTGTCGCTCACCGACTGGGGCTGGATGACGGCATGGTAGTGCGCCCAGGTGAAGTTCGCCGCGCCACCAGCCGCCCCGGCAATCGCGTAGCCCTCAAGCACCTGGATGTTGAGCCGGTCGATGTTCGGCACGCCCTCGTTGTTGCCTCGGTAGTAGATGCGGCTTCCCGTGTCGGCGAGGGCCTGGACCGAACGGAAGAAGCCGTCGCTCAGGTAGTAGCGCCCCACCTGGACGTTGTTCGAGGCCACCTTGAGCGTCGTTCCAACGTTGTCGAGCTTCGCCCCGGCCGTAGGGATACCGCTGCCGTCCTCGGCGTAGTTGGACGTCTTGAGGGTGTTCGCCGCGAGCAAGTCGAAAGTGACCATCTTCCGCATGGAGACGGCATCGAAGTAGAGCCGCTTGCCCACGTCCGCCGCCGCCACCTGGGTTTCCCAGAAGAGCTGAACCCCCGTGCAACCGGCCGGGCATGTGCCCTTCACGGTGACGCGCCGATACGTCGTCCCGAGCTGCCCCAGAAAGACGCTCGTGCTCTGGCCCGCGTAGACACCGCTCCCGTCCTCCCACAGTAAATGAAGGCTTCCCATGCCCCCTACGGTGGCCGAGGACGCCTTGACGTAGACCTCGGCAAAGAACTCGTCTCCAGGGGAGCACTTGAGCCGCCCGCCTGGAACCTCCGAGCCATAGCCGCCCGTCCAGCTCAGCCCCGGCCACGCCCCCGCGTTCGTCAGCTCCACCCGGCGCACCCACCGCCCCACCCGGGCATTGACAGGGTCCTCGACGAGCCTGTCGCCGTCGGGCGACTTCCCCACCGCACGGATGCCCGCTTCGTTGTAACCGTTCGGAATGAGGTTGTCGGTGGGCGGGTACAGCAGGTGCTGGAAGCCGACCGCGGCATCGCTCAGCGACGCGCCCTCGAGCTGCTTCGGCGTGACGACGAGCTGAGGTGACGCGTCCCCGCGATTGCCGAAGCGGTCCCGAGGAACGACGCGCACGAAGTAGGTCATCCCCGGCATCAGGTCGGACACACCGAATGCCGTCGTGTCGAATGTTCCTCGCAGAGTGGAGCTGCTCGGCATGAAGCCGTTGGACGTCGAGACGTGAAGTTCGTACCCAGCTGCAGCCGGGCCGCTCGAAGCCGGGGTGAGGGACAACGAGAAGCCGTTCACCACCGCCGTCACGTTGATGCGGAGAGGAACGAGCGGCGGGGATGAGTGCGCGGGCTCGCCCAGGCCGGGGCGCGTGTCCATCTCCAGCCACATGGAGATTCCGAAGGAGGGCTTCCCGCGCGTTGTAAGCGTTGTGCGTGCGTCTCCCTCCGACGAGAAGACGTGGCGAAACCCAGTGACCGCCAGGTTCTGCGCGTCCGAGTAGTGAACGCCATTGGGGAGGAACCGGTAGAGGTCGCCCAGCTCCACCGGCAGGAAGAAGTCGAGATCGATTTCCTGGTCGGCGAGCGGCTCGCACAAATCGGACAGGGCCGCTTCCGCCATCCTCTGCGCTTCAACCTCGCGGTCGATGTTGCTCGAAGCGTCCTCGGCAATCTGCATGTACCGCACGCCGTAAGAGGCCTGACTCGCGGCGTCCTCAACGACGACACTCTTCGTCTTTGCGTGCCCCGCGACGTCCAAGTCGCCCGCGTCCGCGAAGACGACCTCCACCCTGTTGCGGACGTCCGTCCTGCTGACGGCGAGCTTCGCGACGTCGCGGTAGTCGTCCGGGCCGAAGGTCCAAGCGAGCGCCGGATTCGTCCGGGTGGGCTCGCTGAACGTCAGGGCGAATGTCCCGCTCGACTCGCGCCAGCGATAGCGCGCCTCCCAGCCAATCTGTTGAGCCAGGTCGCGAACGGCATCAAGAACGCTCGCCTTCTTCTGCGCGTACTGACGGAGCCTCCACCCGGAGGACACCGGGGCATGGAGCACCACGCCCGTCCCGTTGTCCGTCAGAATGGCCTGCATCACCGATTCGACGGCAACGCCCTGCGCGTCGTCACCATAGGCGCGCTCAACTTCAATGAACGTGTCCTGGAGCCGACCGCCCAAGTCACGCCCACGGAAGACGAGCTGCTCACCTGCGAAGTCGACTTCGTCGATGTCGCCGTGAAAAAGCGTATGCCACTCGCTCTCACTGGGCGACACGCCTACGGGCGAAACCGCAGCCTCGACGGTGAACTCTCTTCCCGGCCGGATGAGCTGCCCGTTTGCGGCATTCAGCTTCGAGTCGGCCCGGAGCGGGGCCACGCTGAAGAGTTCAATCTGCCGCTTGAGCGTCACCGTCGCGGCCGAAACGGGCTGGTCAACGTCCTCGTCCACTTCGACGGCGTCGAGAAAATCGCGGCCCTCAAGCTGGCTCAAATTCCGCCACGTCCCCGCGTCGTCGAGAACCTTCACCCGAGCATGGGAAGCGTGCCCGGCCGGGCTCGTGAGCGCCGCCAATCCCTGAGACGACATGCTGCGCATGGCTTCCTAAACCTCTCGCAAGGTGAATTCGAGCCGCTCGCCGATGACGCGCGCCCCTTGGTGGATGAATTCGACGAACTCGCCGTCCCGCACTTCGCCAAGCACCTTCGTCTCACCGACGCAGAAGGCCCCGCCCGCCGTCAGGTACGGCAACGAGCTCCAGGCGCGAGCCGAGTGCCACAAGGCCACTTCCGGAACCCATGAGTCCGGCGCCATGAACGGCAGGCCGACGACGTCGTCGAAGCGCCGCAGGTTGAGCGCCCCGGTCAAAGACAGGGAGCCACTGGAGACGCTCAGCCCGCCCGCGCTCGCCGCAGCCGTCCCCTGCATCCAGCGCGCCCCATCGCTCCGGTTGATGACCTGGAGCCAGACTCCCCCCACCGCGTCGAAAAGGTGGTGCAGCGTCGTCCAGCGGGGCCCGAGCTGCATCGCCCAGGAGCAAGACACGCCCAGGGGCAGTTCGAAGCCGCCACCGAAGCGCGCGCCTTGAAAGAGGCTCCCCGTCGTAATCGATGAGGCAAGCCCCCGACTCGTGAAGGTGTCGCCGTCGAACGCGAGTGCATGGCCGTCCCCGGCAATCAGTCCACGAAAGGCCAACGCCTCGACGGACGACAGTGGCCCCGTCTTGAACTCCCACTCTTGGCGCGTCGCGCGGCGCCCAAGCCGGTAGACGCCGCTGAATGAGCGTGAGTCGACGCCGATGCTCACCTGCCTACGCCGTCCCTCGACAACGGGCACGGTGATGCCATTCAAGCTCAGGAAGGGCATTTCAATACCTCCCATTCAGCCACTCGCCATTGCCGCGACGTCGGCCCGCTTCGCGCTTCATTTCGATATAAACTTGTCGTGCTGTCTCGGCGGGGTCATGCGCGGCCTGAATCACAATCTGCCCAACGCTGACGTTGCCGCCACTCACCGGGACAGCAGGGCTCGACGTGACGGGTGATGCACCATGCGGCCTCTGCGGCTGGCCAGAAACCGGGTCCTGTGCGTTGAACCTCGCGAGCGCCACCTTGAAGCCGGAGGGAACGTTGCTGAGCGCCTCGGTTGCCTTCTTCGTGGCGTTGGCGTTCTCCCACTGAGCGACAGCGGCGGCAGAGTTCGCGGCGGCTGACTCGTAAGTCGTATCGCGCAGCGTGTTCAGCGCGCCGTCGACCTGGTCCATCGGGACTTTCATGCTGTCGAGTCCCCGTGCCATCTTCTCGAAGGCGCCACCGACAACCGGAATCTTGCTGAGCGCGCGGAAGACACCGGCAATGAAACCGACGATGGCGTTCCACACCGTCCCGACGCCTTTGACGACGTAGAGAATCCCCATCGCCACGATTCGCACGACGGCGAAGAACGCCTTCATGATGGGGCCCGCGAGCAACGCCAGAGGCTGCGTCAGCGCGACGAGAATCTGACCCAACACGCTGATGAGCGGGGCGAGTCCCTGGAAGAGCGTGCCGAGCACCTCCAGCACCGGGGCAATCGCCTGGAGCGGCGCGAGCAGCATTTCGAGCACCGGAACGATGGCGTCGAGCAGCGGCGCCACCATGTTGAAGGCGGACGCGAGGAGCGGCAGCACGGGGGCCAGCACGCGGCCGATGGCATCGGCAACGAACTGGATGAAGCCCGCCGTCATCTGAATCAACGTGGCGAACGTCGAGCTTTGCGCGAGCAACTCCGCGACAACGGCGATGACGCCGCCCCACACGCCGCCCACCAGCATCCCTTGCTCGAAGCGCTCGAACAGCTCGTAGAGCCCGCCCAGGGCCTGCGTGAAGCGGCTCGTGAGGGAGCGCTTCGCTTCGTCGACGGCCCTGGCCAGCGCGTCCGCGAGTTCCTTCGCCTTCTTCCGGGCGACCTGTTCGATGACTGCCGCGACGTTGCCGACGCTCGTCAGGAACTCCTTCGCGTTGAAGTTCCCAATCTGGACGCGGCCCGCTTCGATTTCCGGCCCAGCGGATGGCGTGCGCAGCTTGCCCTTCGGCCCGCCGAGCATGTCGTCGAAGACGCCGCCGAACTTCTCACGGAGGAATGCCGCAGCGTCACCGCCGAGCAGCTTCACGCCATCAAAGGCGTAGCCCGCGCCAAAGGAGACGTCCGCCCAAACGGAAGCGAAGCCGTCCTTCAACTTGCCGAGTGCGCCGTCGGCGAAGCCCTTCAGCCCGCCGAGCAGCGCGTCGCCGTTCAGGTCCTTCAACCCTTCGAGCGAGGCCGCGACGCCGTCGAGGTTGAGCGCGCGGGCCAGCGGCGCCGCCATGCGTGCCAGGTTGCGCACCACGAAGGCGAACGTTTCGAGCTGCCCGCGTGCCCACGTCCCGACAATGGCCCCAAGCCCCGTGAAGAGTTCCCGGAAGAAGGCCACCGCGCGACCCGCAACTTCGGTGACGCCCCGCCAAGCCGACACGAACATATCGCGCATGCCGGTGCTCGCGTCGTTCCACGCCTTGTAAAGCGTGCCCGCGAGCATCACGACGCCTGCAACGGCGAGCGCGACAGCGGCCAGAGGCGCCGCCACCACGAGGATGCGCGCGGCGGCATTGCGGAAGGCCGCAGCAAAGCCCGCGTCGACCTGCTCAGCCCCCTTCGCGACTTTCTTCAGGTTGCCTTCAACAACGGGCGTCTCCCCACGCACGAAGCCGGAGAAGCGCACGACGGCCTTTCCCGCGCCGTCCAGCGCAGGGACGACAACCGTACCCACAATTTCGGCAGTGCTCTTAACGACGCCAGCGGCAGTCCCCAGCGCGCCACCCGCGAGCGCCGCCGCAGTCCCCCATACCAGCATGGTTCCGACGGACTGCTTCACCGACGGCTCTAGCCGCTGGAACCAGCCGAGCGCGTGTTCGAGGACTTCGGAGAGTCTCTCAATGTGAGGAAGAATTGCTTCGCCGACTTCCGCGAAGACGTTGGTGAAGATGAGCTTGATTCTGTCGAGCCGCTCGGTGACGCCGCTATCGAACTCAGCCACGGCGGCAAGCGCGCCATACAGTCCCACGCTGAAAAGCCCGCCGATTGCGCCAATCTTCTTCCCGAGCTTCTCGACTTTGTCAGCCGTCTGAGCGACGTCCGCGACAACGCGCCGCATGGACTTGGAGAACTCGCCAACGGCGGCCGTGACGACGACATACAAGTCGCCAACTTTCAAACCGCCGCCAGCCATGACGAATCACCTCTTTCGCAAACGTCGAACGGACTGCTGGCCCGACGGCGACACGCCTGGGGCCTGTTGGTTGGAAGAGCGCCTTTCGAGTTCGTCAGCCTCTCTTCGCGCATAGGCGACGAGCCCGACGACATCCTCGTAAGGCATTTCACGGACTGCGTCGGGCGGCAGTTTCAGGAGAGAGGCAACCCCGTAGAGCAGGCTCGCTTCGGGGTCGCTGTCTATTTTCCCCGCATCTTCTCTTCGCTGACGTTGAAGACGTCCGTCAGGTCCGTCGCGAGGTCTTCAAGCCACGACTCGTCGAGCAGCTCGTCGATGTCGTTGACGGAGAACATCGGGCGGCCCGTCTCCGCGTCGTGAAGCACGCAGACAGCGATGCGCCCCAGCATGCGCGCCCCGGCCCGGTCTCCCGTCGGCTCGTTCTTCTCCGTCATCTCGCCAGCCTCGCGGGCCTGCTCAATCAGCCGCAGCCGGTCGCCCATCGTCGGCTTGATGATGTTCACCTTGACGCCGTCCACCTCCACCGATTTCAGGACGCGACGATTCTTCGCAAGCAGCTTGTGCTTGTTCGACATGGACTCTCCTTTGGGTGTGAAACGAGACAGCTCATGGCGAGCCGTAGCCCCAGGCGAAAGCGGCGCCGTCTTCGGACTGGAAGGCGAAGCCGAGGAACTTCATGGTGTGCTCGTACAGGGCCCCGGGCGTCAGCTTGTGAGACAGCTCAGGCACCTTCACCCATGCGCGGAAGACTTGAGCCCCGGATGCCTTGCCAACTTCGATGAGCAGCGGAGTCCCTTCGGCCAGTGCTTCAACCTCGAGCTCAGTAAGGGCCAGCCCCGTCAGCTCCCCCGAAAAGTCCCGGAGCGACACCGAACGCCGCTTGTAGGCGTCCCCCATGACTTGCAGCTCGACGACGTCGTTCGTCACCGTGAGGGAGATGGAGCGCACCAGGGCGAGCGGATGAACGGGCAACGCGTAGCCCGAGACGCGCACGAGGGCCGACGGGCCGGGAGCGCTGGCGAGGTGAACGTCGCCGAAGAGCGGGTCGACGTAGGCGTCGACAGGTGTCCAGGCGTCGGCGTCCCCACTGGGGGAAACCTCGACGAACACAGGCGTCCCCGGATTGAGGCGGCGAAGCTCGGGGTCCGCGATTCGAAACTCAGTCCCCGTGGAGTCGGGCGCGGGCACGGCTTCGGCTTCGAGGAACTCGGCAGGCTCTCCCGCGATAGACAGCGAGCCGACATGCGCAGCGATGGCGGCCATCAGACGGCCACCGGGGCGCCATTGCCCAAGAGCTTGCAAGTGAACTCCACGACACCACCCGGGGTCAGCTTCTCGTCGTAGCTGTTGACGACCATGGGAATTCGCTTGCCCTTGGAGCCGGCCGATGCGCTGGGGTCGAAGATGAACGTCACGTAGACGGTGCTCCCGTCATCGCGCGCGTCACGCAGCACGGACTGCGGCGCGGCGCCTTCCATGAAGTGTCCCGACAGGTCCGCGCTGGTGTCCTTCAGCGTCTGGACGCGGGACTTGTAGCCCGAGCCGCCGAGGTAATTCGTCTCGACGAAGTCGCCCGTCTCGCTAAGAGACGCATCCGTCAGGCCGTCGACGCGGTCAGCGGCCTGCGTGGCATTCGCGTCTGAGCGCACCGAAACACTGTCGAGGTGAGCAGCAACAGGGGTCGCCATTGGTAGTTTCCCTACCGACTCGGAAAGAGTCGCGAAAGCGTGGCAAGAATCTGGGCGGCAACCGTTTTGCGGAACTTCGCGCGCCCCCGTCGGGCGGGCTTGCGCAGGAAGTGGACCGGCGTGGCGAAACGCTGCTCGCCCCAGTGAAACCCTTCGTGGATGGCGCCCGCTGCGTCGTGGGCATACCCAGCCGTCGCGCTGACGCTCGCCTTCGCGTCGTTCAGCTCCGGGCCGTCGACAAACACGGACGTGCTCAGCGGCGGCTTGCCGTCCGTGTCCCGAGCGCCCACGGGAACCAGGGCGCGACTCGCCTGAAGCACCGTCGACGCGTGTTCGCGAGTCAAAGGCGCCAGGTCGGCGAGTACGGGCCGCTCCACCTTCCGCAGCTTGTCGAGCAGCCTGAAATCAAGAGCAACTTTGAGTGCCATTGCCCCCGGTAAATGCGTGCGCTTTCTCGCCGTGGCTCACGCGCCCAGGTCGATGAAGGAGGCATCCACGGTGAAGGTCCACCAATGCCGGTCGCTCCCGTCGGTGCCGACGTAGTTGGGGCTGCCTTCGTCCACCTCAATCAGCACGTAGCCCGGGGCATTCACGAGATGCAGCACGTCGAGGGCTGCGAGCGCGAGCGCCTGTCCCTCCCGGAAGCTCTCACGCGCCGAGCGCACGCGGACCTGACTGGTAACGGTTCGGTACGTCTTGCGGCCCCCGCCGATGAAGCTCTGCGGCGGCTCCCCTCCGGTTTGCAACACGAAGCACGCGACGTCCGGCACCGTGGCGTCGTCGTCTTCGAGCGTCGGGCCGAGAAACAGGTTGGCCCCGGCGCTCAGCCCGAGGCCCCCAGAGGCGAGAATCGTCGCGAGGTCGGCAGCCGTGTCGCGGGCCATTAGAGCCAAACCTTCCGGTAGCGCAGGACGCCCGCCCCGTCGACGTGCTCGTCAAGGGCGGCAGGGCGGCGGGCGTGGTTGAAGTCGGTGATGTCGTCACCCTTGAACCAAAGTCGGTGGCGCAGGGTGACGGGTGCTTCGGTGTAGACGACGAAGGACGCGACGAACTCGGCGCCGTTGGCGTCGCGAATCAGCTTTCGACTCGGTTGGATGCGCGCGGGAGCTTCATGGATTGGCCCCAACAGAGGCGTCCCCCACGCGTCCCGGCCGACGACTTCGGCGTAGCTCACCCGCTGGCGGAAGAGAGAAGCGGGCCCGCTCATCAACTCGCCCTCCACAGGACATGAGGCGCGACGAGCAGTTCGGCGCGGGGGCTCGCAAGCCGCTGGCCTGCACTCCGCTCCCGGTAGCTCACGGACCAATCCCCGAGACTCTCGCTGGACACGTCGGAGTCACGCCCCCGGCCCCGGTAGAGCGCGCAGGCTTCGAGGATGGCGGCCTCTTCGACTTCGGCGGGCAGGGTAACGGGCCCCTGGGAGGCGTCGAGGGCCACTTGCCCCGGCGTCACGTAGCCGCCCGTGTACGTCACGGCCAGCGCATCGGGGCGCCCCTGCCGCATTTCGACTGTCAGAGTGACGAGCCCGCCAACGCGCGCCGTCACCGGCCAGAGGCCAGCGAGGCGGTAGAGAAGGCCCCCCGCCGCAAGGTCCCCGGCAAGGGTGTAGGCCGTGGCGTCGAGCAGCTCGCCCCCGTCCATCACCTGGAGGACTTCGACGAGCGGCGGGCGACTCAGGAGGACGTAGGGGCGGCCGTAGCTGTCCGGGTACTCCGTCACCGTGGCCCGCTCGAAGGCCCGGCCGCACAGCCTCGCGATTGCACTGCTGGCGGCAGTGACGCAGCGCTCGACGTGCGAGTCGGAGGGCACGCCCAGGTCGGCGGCCACGGTAGCGGCAAGGCAGAGGTCAGTCGGGCGGGCCATGGAAGGGGCTCAGGACGGTGTAGGAACGACGAAGCCGGGGCCCCCAGGGGAAAGGGAGCCCCGGCCCGGGAAATGCGGCCTGGCGCGGCGCTAGGTGGCGGGAATCTCGTCCGGCCCGCACAGGACAATCAGGCTGGACGCGCCCAAGGTGGGAGATGTGCCCCCCGTGAGGGCCACCGTCTCGACGACTCGGAGGTAGCGCTGCGCAGTGGGGAGCCGGACGTTCACCCGGGCCACCGCGTTAGGGGCCGTGAGGGGGACGACTGCGGCATCGGGGAGGTCCGTCCATCCGTTCTGGCCGTCGGCGCTGTCCTGGAGCTTCGCGGCCAGCGACAGCGCTGTCGGGGCGCCCGTGGCGGCCCCCGTGGAAGCCGTCAGCACGCACGAGTCGAAGCTGAAGCGGTCGACAGCGGCACTGTTTCGCGTCCCCGCGCTCACAGCGGCGGGCACAGTCCCAGGGCGAATGCCGACGAGCACGCCCGCGTCGGTGGAATTGGCGTTCATGGTGGTGCCTCTCAGGTGTAGGTGATGGAGCTGAACGCCTTCGGCTGGCGAACCTTGAAGTCGCCCTTCACGATGGCGCGAACCGTGGTCTCGTCGTACTCGGCGCGAACGTCGTGCTCGGAGAGAATCAAGTCCTCGTCGATGCCGTAGATGAACTGTCGCCAGTCCGCCGAGAAGGTGATGCGCGACACCGGCACGCGGGTCGTCATCACGAAGGGGAAGCCGCGAATCGTGCCCCTATCCAGCATCTCCTGACGGAACACCCAGACGCCGGAATTCTGGAGCTGAAGCAGCGCCGTCGCCCGCGTCGGGTGAAGGACCCACGCCGCGCTGCCCATGCGGACATGCGCCGTCAGCGGCAGCTCAACGGCCTTGTCGATGTCGGCCAAGTAGGCGGCCGACGTCGTCCCCGTCGAAGCGAAGGTGTGCGCGGCGTCGAGCTGAGCGAAGAGCCCCTTCGGCGCGGCGCCCGTCCCGTCCCCGTTGAAGCCCGCGTCGTCCAGGCCATCGGCCACCGTCGCCCGGATGTCCTCGCCGACGCCCGCGTCACCCACGCCCGGCGTGCGCAGCAAGTCGTTGCTGATGTCGGTCAGCACCATGCCCTTGTGCGCCTTGAGGACAATCTTCCCGTACTTCGGCGCGCTCTTCGGGACCGTCTCGCCCTCCCCTACCCACTTGAAGACGGACGTTCCGGTTTGCTTCCCCATGTGCAGCTCGCCCTTGAACGTCTGGGTACGCACGCCCAGCTTGAGCATCGCCGCGTCGGGCCGCAGGAACTCAATCACTTCGCCGCTCTGCTGGATGGGCACCAGCACACCGGCCGAGTCGAACTTGCTGAGCTGAACGGCCTTCTGGACGTCGGCATTGCCGAAGCGCTTCGCGGCGTCGACCAACTCGGCGGCTCCGGTGCGGCGTCCGGCCGCGATGACGCTCTTTGCGAAGCCGCCGAAGTTCTCAGCGCTCGCGTAGACGCCAGTCCCGCGCGGCGCGCCCCCCGGCTCAACCCGGCCCGGGGCACTTCGAGCGGCGGCGTCCATCAGCTCTCGCGCGACCTCGGGGCCGAGCGCCTTCACCATCTGTGCGATTTGCTCGCGAGTCATTCCTTCACTCCTCGGATGTAGCCCTTGAATGCCTCGACGAAGCTCTTCGCGGCGTCGGCGGCGTTGAAACCCTTCGTCTCGTCTTCGTCCTCGTCGGGCTCGCTCTTCTGCTCGTCCTCGACGTCTTCCTCGTTCGTCGACTTCGATTCGTCTTCGGCTTCTTCGTCCGCCGACTTCGCTTCGTCTTCGTCGGTCGACTTCGCTTCGGCCCGTGCGTCGAGCAGCTCGACAACGCGCGTTGCAATGCGTTCAACGAGGTCGTCGGGCGCTTCGTCCAGGGACTTCGAGCGCACGGCCCGCGAGTTCCCCGGAATCGTCACGACGGAGACTTCGAGCAGTTCCTGCGCGTCGCAGTCGTAGCCGCCGCGCGCGTTCTGCCGATACTGGCCAGGGAGCATGAGGTAACGGACGGAGACGGCATTCAGGATGCCCTTTGAAACCTTGCGTTCGACCTTCTTCGCGAACTCGTCTTCGTCGTCGAATTCGATGTCCACCATCAGGGCGTCGCCCTCGACGTAGACGCGCCCCTTCCCAATGGGCAACTGCGGCTCGGCGCCCGTCATCGCGGCGCTCGCCCCGTCGTCGTGGTTGTAGAGGACGACGCCATTCGCGTTGTAGCCGTCCACCCGCCAGCCTTTGACGTTCAGCCGGTCCGAGTAGCGGTCGAAGTCGCCGTCACTCGCTTTGAACTTGAAGACGCGCCGTCCGCCAATGGACTCGACGGCGCTCAACGTCGCCGCGTCCTTTCGAACGGCGCTCAGCCGCAGGGAGCGTGTAATGGGTCCAGTCATGCACCCGGTAAATGCGTGTGACTTCTGCGAATGGCTCAGCCGTCCTTCGTCGCCTCGGCATGCGCCTGCGCCGAGCTGCCTTCGACGGGCGTCGGCGTCTCGCCGGGCTCGTTGGGCTTCTGCCCCGGAAGCAGCTCCGCGAAGCCTTGCCGCTCCGGGTGAGGCTTGAAGCCCGCTTCGACTCGCCACTCGTCGAAGGTGAAGGCGCTCGGGAGCGTCCCCATCACCCGCAGCCGGTGTTCACGGTCGGCAGGCACGGGGGAGTCGTAGGAGAGAAGCACGTCGTCTTCGAAGCGGGGTGCCAGGTGCTTTTGCATCGAGGCCAGGAAGACCTCTGCGCGCGGCTTCGTCGCCTGTTCGGCAAGGTGCTCCCGCGCCGCGTAGCTGGTCGCCTTGTTGCTGCTCGTGACGTCGCCCACAATCTCCGGCGGCACCCGGTACACCATCCGCACGAAGTCCATGAGGAAGCGGCGCAGGTCGACGAGCTGCATGTCGCGGAACGGCGTGTCGAGCCGAGCAAACGTCGTCCGGCCGCTCGTAATCATCACTCGGCCTGCATTGGTGGGGCCCCCATACTCCCGCGCGAGCGATTCTTTGAAGGCCCTCGCGGGCCCGGCCTGCGACTCGTTGAAGCCCTCAATCGCGATGACGGCGCCCGGAAGCATGTTGTTAAAGAAGGCGTTCTTCGTGAAGCGCGCCGCGTGCTCGTCCGTGTCGACTTCGTCGCCCAGCGAGTAGGCGATGCCGATACCGCGGCCAAGCGGGTCAGCCGGGTTCAAACGCTTCACGTAGATGACGCTCGCCGCAGGCAGGAGGAACGTCCGTCCGCCAGCGGCCACCGTGTATGTGCGCTCCGACTTCGGCTTGCTCAGGTCCGGCAGTGCGAGGACGCAATCGGGCGGCACGGGCCACAGGCCCACGGGCACGCCCGCCAGCTCTTCGACGACGGCGAAGAACTCGCCCGTCAAGTCGTAGTGAAGGCAGAAGAGCTTCGCGAAGTCGCGGCCCGTCATGTAGTCGTTCGGGTCCGCCAGCAGCCGCAGCAGCGGATGGTCGGGCAGCTCCACCGCGTCCCCCGTCTCGACGAGCGACTTCAACCGCTCCCGGCGCACGTCGCCACCGGCCCGCCGCAGCGACACGTCGACGAGCGACTTCCGCGTCGCGGGGTCCTGCCGCGTGAAGGCCCGCCACGTCACGTCCGCGAAGGCGTCGCCCACCGTGTCGACGATGGTTCCCAGCCACGGCATCTCGGCGTAGGCCGCGAGCAGCGCGGGCACCTCGCGGCGTGGCGGGGCCGAAGCCCAGCGGCTCAGCTCCAGCCCTGTTCCCTTGCGCTTGCTGCCCCCGCGAAACGCGGCACGCATCCTGTCCAACATCCCCATGGAGAACCTCACACCGCAAAGAACTGTTCGACGAAGACAAGGTCGTGAACGCCCCAACAGAAGGCATCGGCCCTGTCGTCGCGGCGGCCCGCAGTGCCTGTGAATTTGCTGAGCTGCGCTTCCAGCTTCGGGAAGGTACCGACGAACTCGACGCGGCCCGCTTCGGCCAGGGCGGACACCGGCTCAGCGCGCTTGCTCTTCGCGCTTGTCGCCCGCACGGGCTTCACGTTGACGCTGACGCCCATCTCGCCCGCAACGGTGCTGATGAGCGTCTCCACCATCTCCCCGCCCGTGTTCACCTCGACGACGAGCGCGTCGCAGGCGAACTCCAGGTAGGCGCGGATTGCCGTCGTCGCCCACTCGCGGGGACTCGCCCGACGCGACAGGTCCGCCAGCACCGACACGCGCTTGAGCGACACGCCGTCGGCCCCGAAGAGCGCGCTCGACTTGCACCCCTGCACGATGATGCCCGTTTCGTCCGAGCCGGTTTCGCTCGTCGGGCTCGGGTCCACGCTGACGATGCGCCTGTCGAGCTGCTGCGCGTACTCGTGCGCGTCCGCCTCCACGCGGCCCCACTTCGCCGAACCGAAGATGGCCCCAGGCACGTCGAAGAGCAGGCGGCCGAGAACCTCTTGCTGTCCCCAGCGGGTGTTCGCCAGCGCCCGCATGTTGGCCACGGCCGACGGCGCCAGGTTCGCGAAGTTGCTCAGCGAAGAGCCCGTGCGAAGCACCACGCCCGGCTTGAGTTCCTGCGTCTCCGCGTTCGCGAAGAGCAGCTCTTCAATCTTCTTCAGCGGGCGCGGCGTCCCGGTGAGGAGAAGCTGCGGCGGGTCCTCTCGCGAGCCGATGCGCAACACGAGCGGGAGCTGATCGACTGCGGCCATGTCGTGTTTCCACGAAGCCGGTTCATCGCCCCAGCCCCAGCCGGCATTCGGGCCGCGCAGCCGGTCGGGCTTATCCGCCGAGTAGCAGATGGCATAGACGCCGTTGGGCCACGTCACGCGGCGCTTGCTGGGCTCGTACTTGGGCGTAAACCACGGGGGCGACAGGGCGAGGATGCCGGACGCGCCGCGAATCATGGTGTCGCGCACGTCCGCCGCAGTCGGGCCGATGAGGGCCCCGACGCTCTTCGCCTGCCACGCCTTTTTGATGACCCAGCGCGCGCCGCACCACGTCTTCCCGAAGCCGCGCCCGGCCATGACGAAGCACGTCGAGAACTTGTCCGGGGGCGACTGCTCGCGACGCGCCCAGAAGTCGAGGTCGTAAACGAGCAGCTCGACTTCCTTGTCATCGAGCCCGCCGAAGAGCTTCGCGAGCTGAGCGCGGGAGCCGGCCGTTTGCACCATCCGCGACGCGGGGGACTCGTGCGGCGCGAGCCCCTCGGCGAACTTCCCCCATGCGCCCTTCGACAGAAGGCTACGCATCGCTCACCCCCTTGTCCTTGAGTTGCTCGGATGGAACAGCTTCGGCAGGCGTGGACGCGGGTAGTTCGTCCGGGAGGAACTTCCCCAGCCGGTCAATCAGCAGCTCGCGCAGGGCGGCGGTGTCGGCGGCCTGGTCCTCGGGGCTCTTCGCCTCGACGTTGTCGCGTCGGCCGTACAGCTCCGGGAAGCGGCGGCTCAAGAGCCACTGGACGTGCTTGGGGTTCGTCGTCGCGGCGGCCTGGAGCGTCTCCGTTGCGGACTGCATGAACTCGGATTCAGCCCGGTTCACCGCGACGAAGAACTCGCGGTAGAGCCCGCGCGGCTCGCTGGCGCCACGGTGAAACCAGCGGGAGATGGTCTGTTCGTCGACGCCCACGAGGCCAGCCGCAGCACGGCGAAACAGGCCCGACCTCAAGTGGTCGCAAATTAGACTTTGAATCTCGGGGGTCAGTTTTGTCGGTCTAGCCACACACGGTAAATGCGTGCGGTTTCACGAACTTTTTCATCGGGGGCGCCCAACAAAACGCACCATCCCCAGTTTTTATCGAAGTTTTTCAAACGTGTGGGACCGCCGAGCAAGCCAGGATTCCGCCGCAGACAGAAAATCCGAGCCGGGGGGCCCCTCCCAGGTCATTTCACTCCGACTTCAACTCAAATTCACAGACAGTAATTGCCATTGCGTGGCACGAATTCGCACGTCGCACGCTGCCACTTCGACACACCACGCCCGCCAGCTACGGCGCCACGTTCCATCAGACGCCTGCCGCTCGTCGACGGTCAGCGCGCCCTGTCCGCGCGACAGGCGCACGCCGCACAGCTCGCAACGAGCGGCGTAGAGGTTCCGCCGACGAGCGGCTTCCACGTCCGCGCAGGCCATGTGCCGAACACCAACCGCGCGCTCGTAGGTGATGGCCTCGCCTCGTTCAATGGGCAGGGAGCACACGGCACAGAGGCCCCTTCGGTTCGAGACGACGACGGGCACGCTACATCCCCAGGGTGGCCATCCGCTCGCGCAGCTCGGCCAGCGCACGCGCAAGCATCCGGTCGACGCGACTCTTCGGCGCTTTCCACGCTTCGGCCACGGAGCGCACCGACTGCGCCGGGCGGTTGAGACCGAAGACGCGTGAGACAAGCTCCCGCTGTTCAGGGGCCAGTCGACGCACGGCCTCGAACACGAGGGCTCGACGCTCAGCCGCCAGCAGCTCCGCCTCGGGCGTGTCGCTGCCGGGCTCCAGGCACGACATCTCGCGGAGTGCGGATTCCAACTCGTCGATCCACGAGTCATCGGCCGAAGCACCGTCCGAAAAATGAGACGGTATGTCCATGCGGTGGACTCGGACGACGTTGCGTTCGTTGCTACCGATTGAACGCACGGTGCGACGCTTGTGCCCGCCGTCACTCAGGTGAACGTCGGTGCCGTGCAAGCGCGCGTACTGTTCGCAAGCAGCCCGCGCCCGGAAGTAGGCAACCTGGCCGAACGACTGGCGCCCCCTCGTGGCGTCGTACTTGGGCACCGCGCGAAGCACCGCCATGGCGGCAACTTGCGCGAGGTCATCAGGCGACAGCGAGCCCGCGATGGGCAAGAGGGTCCCGACGATGCTCCGGATGAGCGGCCTCACGGAGTCGAGCAACTCAGCGGACAACCGTCGCTCCAGCACGGCGTTGCCGCCCGCGCGGGCCGACAGGATGCGGGACACGAGTTCGGATTGCCGGGCCGCCCGAAGGCCATACTCACTGTGTGAAACATGCTTCTTCGTACTTCCCTTGCGACAAATGGCTGCGTGAGACATCGCCCCGACAGGAGCATTCCGCATGCCGACCACGCTCGATTCACAGACAGTCTCAGACACGGTGATTGAACGCCTCGCCCGGAGTGGGCCACACGAAGCTGGCCCTGCGGCACCACTGCCGCTCCCCCGGTAAATGCGTGTGGATTCCGTCAGCGGCTCACGACAACTCGAAAGTGGCGACGAATGCGAGTCGGCATGTCCCGAGTAGATGCGTGCGACTTCGGCGAATGGTTCGCGGCGTCAGCAGTCAGCCGCCGTCTATCCTCCTTCCCCTATCTCTTTAAGGAAGGTGGAGTGGTAGAAGGGGAGATATAAGATAGGTAAGAGTTAAGAAGGATTGGGATCGCTCGTTGCCGCATGGCGCCCCCACCATCGCGGCGTCAGCAGTCAGCCGCCGTCTATCCACCTTCCCCTATCTCTTTAAGGAAGGTGGAGTGGTAGAAGGGGAGATATAAGATAGGTAAGGGTTAAGGGGGATTGGTCTCGCTCGTTGCCGCATGGCGGCCTGTCGTCCCCCCATGCCGCGCCCATAGCTTCGAAACCCGGGCCATTCACGAAATCCGCACGCATCTACCAGGGACCAGCGCGCACAGACACTGCCGCTTGCGTGAGCCACCCGCGAAATCCGCACGCATTTACCGGGGGACATGCACGTACCCCACACGCCTCCCGTCTCCGTCTCACGATTCCTTGAGCCACTCGCGAAATCCACACGCATTTACTCGGACGTGAGCCACACGACCGACACCGCCGCCCCGAGCCCTGACACAACGACGCCACGCGCCCAACGACTGAAAGTCGCCTTCTACGAGTCAGCCCAGGACAACGTTCCTCGTGCCGTGGAACTCTCGTGGTCCGAGCTTTCCGAGAAACTCGTCACGCACCGTCGCAGTCAGTGCCCCACGTCCCCGTGCGTCCGTGGCTGCCCGGCCAAGAATGGCCCCGCCTGGAGTCCCGTGGACATCGTCGAGCGACGACGCACGGAGAACGTTCGCGCCGTCACCGTAGCGGTGTTCGACTTGGACCACCTGACTGCGGCGCAGCTCGCGTGCCTCGACGCCGTCGAGCGCCATGGACTCGCCTTCGCCGTCCACTCGACGCACAGCAACCGCCCGCCCGATGACTACTGCCTGCGGCTCACCATGCCGCTGTCACGCCCCGTCCTGCCCCGGGAGTGGCCTGCCGTGCGCGCGGCGGCAATCCGCATGCTCAGCCTTCCGGCCGACCCGGCAACGAAGGACCTGGCGCGGCTCTACTACCTGCCCGATGCGCCCACGAGCGCCGAGCCCTTCGCGGCCAGCGGAGACGGAGCGCCCCTTGACGTCGACGCGCTGCTCGCCATGTCGCGGGCTGGCCTCCCCACGGTGGCCCCGGTGCTTCCCTCGACGCCCGATGTCCCCGCCGACCTCTACGAGTTGCGGGCCCTCTTGCGCCGCATCCGGAAGCCCGAGCACTTCGCCATCGTTCGCCGAGCCCTTGCCGGTGAGCCCCTGGCCCCCGTCGGCGAGCAGGACAACACCCTCAACGCGCTGATGTCGTGCGCGGCCTTCGTCCTGCCGCTCTCTACGCCCGAGGCCGTCGTCGTCGAGCTGTTCCGCGCGTCCTTCGCGGCAACGGACTGGAAGGAAGGGACGGAGCACCTGTGCGAACAGGCCCTGTTGAAGCTTCGGCGTCACCGCGACCGCCGCAGGGCTCGTGACGCGGGACGGCTCGCCGATAACAAGGCCATTTGGGAAGCCCTGGGAGGCCGCGCCCCTGAATCCTTTCCGAGCGATGGCCCAGGACACGAGGAGGACGCTCCCGACCCCGACGCATGGGTGAAAGAACTCGTCCTCGACATGACGAAGGACACGCGACAGCAGATTCGGAACTGTGAAGCGAACATCTTCACGGTGCTGCACAGCTCGCCCGAGTGGCGCGGCGTCTTCCGATTCAACGACGTCACCAAAAAGCTTGAGGTAGAAGGCGGCCCTCTCGGCCCCAACGTGGACCTGGAGACGCTCGACGTGCTCGTCGCGAACTGGATTCAGCGAAGCACCTACGGCCAGCTCGGCTTGCGCCCCAAGGCACAAGCCGTCGCGCAGCAGCTCCTCGCCGTGGCCAAGCACAACAGCTACGACCCTGTCGGCGGCTACCTCGCGGGACTCGTCTGGGATGGGACGCCGCGACTCGACGGGATGCTTGAGATGTACTTCGGCGCGCACGGGGATGTCCGATACCTGCGAGCCGTCGGCGCGAAGTTCGCCATCTCCGCCGTTGCGCGTGCCCTGCGCCCTGGATGCAAGGTCGACACCGTCATGATTCTGGAGGGACCCCAGGGCCTGCGAAAGTCGACCGCGTTCCGCATCCTCGGAGGGGAGCACTTCACCGACGCGCAAATCGACGTCACGAACAAGGACAGTGCGATGCTCGCCTCCCAGTTCTGGTTCATTGAACTGGCCGAGCTGTCGACATTCCGGAAGTCGGAAGACCAAGCGCTCAAGGCGTTCATCAGCCGGACAGAGGACACCTACCGGCCGCCCTACGGACGCGCCAACGTGAAGGCTCCGCGACGCTGCGTCTTCGTCGGGACGACCAACGATGACGACTACCTGAGAGACCCCACGGGCCATCGCCGATTCTGGCCGGTGAAGTGCTCCCGCATCGACACCGAGGCTCTGAAGCGCGACCGCGACCAACTCTGGGCCGAAGCCGTCGTGCGCTTCCACCATGGCGAAGACTGGTGGCTGAGCAACGAGGATGCGGAGGGCGCCGAGAAGCAGGCCGCGCTTCGCATGGAGAATGTGGGGGACAGCCGGAAGGAAGTCATCTTGAAGTGGCTGCTCGAAATGCCATCCGAGAAGCGCCCCAGTGAGGTGACGCTCCTGCATGTTGGCGTTGAAGCCTTCGCCCTCCACCCTGCGCAAGTCGACCTGCGGATCTCCCGAGAGATTGGGGCGGCCCTCAAGGCGCTGCACTTCACCCGTGGCCAGCGTCGGATGGGGGACGGGACTCGGCCGCTCGTCTACTACATCCCGGACGAACTGAAGAACGCGCCCATGGAGAAGCGTGGCGAGTGGCGTGCTCCCCATGAAGTCGTCACGGGCACTGCACGTCCTCGCGGCTAGACCATCAATTTTTCAGCCACTTGACAGGTCTCTAGATCAGTCATCAGCAGGATGGCTTGCCAATAGCAGTGCGCGCATTAAATAGCCACCTCCTGTTGATTGGCTCAAGCAAGAGCCCCCTAGCGACGCGGCTTCCGTCTATGCGCAGAACGTCCGCCTGACCTCACGACTGCACCGCCAGCGACGTGCCTCTGCCATGCACTCCAGACCATGGCCCACAGACAGACAAATGAAAACACAACAACAAAAACAAGCAACCCAACAAGATCCAACTCAAGCCCAGCCCTCATGGCCACACCGAACACATCCAGCACACTCATGGCATCACTCCCAAGAAACAAGTCACGACAACCCCACAGCCGGGCAGACTTTCGCCCAGAGATTCACAGCGCAAGAGATGACAACTGCATCACACCGAAGCCGCAAGTGTTTCAGACACGAAATCTCACTTTCATATTGCGTTCTACAATCGCGGCCGTCTTGGCCTGATCCGATGGTGCGACCACTACGTACAGCGTGCGCCAAGGCACGGACTCCCCCCCGGCCAAAGAGAGCCGATGGCTGTCAACGCCAATTGAAACGACAGAGCCCATCTCCTGAATTTGCTGAACAATTTCGAATGCAGCCTTCGCATATTTCCGCCGTTGGACGGCCCCACACTCTTCGGAAACATCAAGCAAATCCGTAAGAAATTCCTCCAACTCCGCTGCCACGTCCTTGACTGCCTCCAGGTCTGAGATGCAATCAAGTCGCATTGCATCAACATCAAAAATCGCATCCAGCCCAGCGGCCGTGCTTGCAATAGCGAGCGAGACAGTTTCGTATTTTCCCTTTGCCTCCTCAGCCTTCTTTGCAAGGAATTCCGGCGTAATTTCATATGGCGCGACTCCAAACAACTGTGCAAGTTCCTGCCTTGGATCTGTGCGCAAGTCGTCTATGGAAACCTCCAGCGCACTAGCGATCGCAAGCAGCGATTCTTTACCCGCGCCCTCCCCCCTCTCCACGCGCTGGACCGTTCGGACATTGATCTCCGCTGCCCCAGCGAGGATTTCTTGGCTCCACGACTTATGTTCCCGCAAGCGTCGGACGTTCTCTGCAATGACCGCGTTCAATTCAATGGCCTCGTTCAAGTGGTGCCCTCCTCCTAGGCCCCCTGAATTTCATCTGAGAGGGCTCGCCGCACCACGACAGCAGGGCGACAGAAACCCGACAGCAGCACGATCCCACCCCGAGACTCTTCGACCTGGGTGCCATCGGAGAGTGGTCGATCATCTCCTGCTTGAAGCAACTATCGAGAATCACAGAAGAACCACACCCAACCACCTCTCCCCTCATACTCAGACTTTGAGACCATTGGCCTTGTGCGCACTCATAACCACATGGAGCCGCCCGCCATCGGCTACTGCCAAACGCGTTTGTGAGCAGGGACAACCAGAGCGCGCGCAAGTGGGGACCATCCCTCATTCATCGCGCAGATGAACCGTCCTCTGAAGCCGCACGCATTTAGGGAGGGTGACGCCTCCCGTCGACCTCCCCAAGTACGGCCCTTCGGTGATTGCCGGGGTCATCCAGCGCCTCAGCGTTTCCCAGCTCAAGCGCCACAAGCTGTGCCCGCGCGCATGGTTCTTTCAGAAGGTCATGCGCATTCCCGAGCCCAGCACGGGAGCGCAACAGGTCGGCACCGAAGGACACGCCCAGCTAGAGCATTTCCTTGCGACGGGCGAAGACGTGCTGGGCGCGTTCGCCAGGGCGGGCGCTCACCTTCTGCCCACGCCCGGCGCCGACCTGCTCGTCGAACAGCCCCTGAACGGTGAACCTCCGCTGACAGCAGGCGGCATCCCGTTCACCGGCTTCATCGACCTCGTAGACGCTCGACGGCTCGCCTCTGACGGCGTCCTTCGAATCACCGACCACAAGTTCACCAGCAACGTCGCGTCGAATGCCGCGAGCGCCGAGCAGCTCGCCGACGCCGACACCGAACCCGGGTTGCAGATGGTCGGCTATGGCGCGTGGGCGCTCAGCCAGGTTGAGCGCTTCCCGGGGCTGCGCACGCTGGAGCTTGAACACCTCTACTACCAGACCCGGGGCCAGCGGCTTGCCGCGTCCGTCGTCGCAACGGTGCCCGCCGAGCACGTCGAGCGCGAGTGGCAGACAAAGGTCGAGCCCCAGGTCGAAGCGATGAAGGAGCACGCGCAAGCCGCCCGCGCTTCCGACGTGCCCGCGAACTACGGCCCCGCCTGCGGCCAGTACGGCGGATGTCCGTTCATGGCGAAGTGCCTCACAGGAGAGAACAAGACGATGTCCCTGCGTGACAAGCTGCTCAATAAGGCTTCCGAGTCCGCCCCCCTTACCGTTGCCGCGGTCGAGCGCGACGCCACGGAGCTGCCCGCCGTTCTTCCCCTGGACGCGCCCACACCTACGCCAGTGCAGACGGCTCCAGAGGTCGCCCAGGCCACTGAGCACCCCGCGCCGAAGCGTCGCGGTCGCCCTCGCAAGGTGGCCGAGTCCGAGCAGCCCACCGACGCAGCCCCGTCGCCTGCGAGTGCGCTTCGCGTGCTCTTCGTCGGCTGCATCCCGATGACCTTCGACGGACCGACGCCCGAGTCGCTTACGAGCTACATCGACACCATGCATCGCAAGGTGGCGGAAGCGGGCGGCGTCGACGACGTGCGCTTCGCGGGGGGCGATTCGGCGCTGGGGTTCGGCAAGTGGCGCGGGGCGCTGGCTATGGCGGCGCGCGCCGAGCTACCCCCGCCCGGCGCCTACTTCGCGCTCGGAGTCGCCCAGTCAGAGCTAATGCAGGTCATTGTCGAAGCGCTCGAACCGGCGTTCGACGTGGTCGTTCGAAGTCTTCGCTAGCACCTATGACGGTACGCCCGCCTTAAGCGCCCACCACACCATTTCGAGTGAACGGCCGGACTCCCCGAGAAGGTCGTGGAAGGTAATCACGTCGTTCCGTTCCACGACGACTCCGTATTCCCCTTCATGCCGCGATGTGAAGCACTCGAAACGAAAGAGGGCTTCTGGCGGGGCGTCCAGTCCTGGGAGAACCATCCAAATCTCCCACTGCCCCGTTTCAGCAATCTCGATCATGGGCGCGTACTTGGCCCGGTTCAGCAGCCGGTAATAGCACTCCATGAATGAGTCAGCCGAGCGGAGCGCTTCACCCTTTCGGCATGTGGTCTTCAGCCAATGAGGCAGTGCGATGTACGCGCGGCGCAGCTTGTCATGGACGTCCGTGCTCTGTTGCCCTTCGGGAAGTGAGTCTTTTGTCATCCTTCGCGCTCTAGCGAACTGCCAGCCCAAGTCAATGGGCAACCAAGAACACACATGACTTGGAAGGTCACTCCTCAACCCAACAGGTCAGTTGCACTAGACCACGCACCTCTCCCTTCATGAAACTTCTTCACCGGCTTCACCCGGGCGCGGCGACTCTCGCCGAGCGCCCCGCTACCACTGCGCCGACAGCTCTCGCGAAGCTCGCTGGCGACCGTTCGACTATCGCGAAGGGGCAGCCCGTGGGCTGGTCGCCAGACCTCGCGCGGGTGCTCAGCCTTCCTCGCCGCGACCTCGCGAGCACCTACGCCGATGCCGACTTCGCCGCGTTGGAAGCCTCGCTGCGCGCCCCTGCCGACACACGTTGCACTTGCGGGACGCTCGGGAAGCGGTGTCCATCCGCGTTGCTCCCCATCCAGCGCCTCGCCCTGTTGGAAGCGGCGCGCACGGGTGGCGGGCTCTTTCCCATCGGCGTGGGGCACGGGAAGACGTTGGTCGACTTCCTGCTGCCGCTCGTCGTGCCCGGGTGCAAGGTCGCCGTCCTACTCCTGCCGTCTAACCTCCGCGCCCAGCTCATCGAGGTCGACTGGCACTTCTACGGCGGGCACTGGCGCTTGCCCAACCTCGCTGGCGGCAGGTGGTTCCGCCCCGGCTTGCCTGTCCTTCACGTCATCACCTACGAGAAGTTTTCGACCCAGGAAGGCACCGACCTACTGACGCGCATCCGGCCCGACCTCATCGTCTGCGACGAAGCGCACAAGCTGAAGGACCGGAAGAGCGCCCGCACCGGCCGGTTCCTCCGCTACCTGGAGCTGAACCCCGAAACGCGTCTCGTGGCCCAGTCGGGCACGCTGGCGACGAGAACGGTCAAGGACTACGCCCACCTCGCGGAGTACGCGCTACGTGGCGGCAGCCCGCTCCCGTTGAAGCAGCACGTCGTCGAAGAGTGGGCGTCGGCGCTGGACCCCGGAACTACCGTCGCCCCTCCGGGCGCACTCCTTCAGCTCGTTGACCCGGCGCACTCACTCGCCCCGCTTGAAGGGGAGAACGAAGCCGACCGTGAGCGCCGACGCGTGCGTGACGCCTATCGACGGTGGCGCAACGCAACGCCGGGTGTCGTGGCCACGGACGAAAGCGCCGTCGGCATGCCGCTCGTCATTCGCACGCGTGACCCTGGACAGGTCCCCGACGGGTTGCTCGCCCACATTCAGACTGCGATCGGAGGGCAACGCCCCGACGGCGAAGAGTTCGTCGACGAGCTGCAACGTGTCGTCTGTGCGCGGCAGCTCGCGAGCGGCTTCTTCCACCGCTGGCGCTACCCCGACGTCCAGGGCGTTCCGCAGGACCCCGAGCTGATCGTTCGGTGGTTCGCGCGTCGGCAGGAGTTCAACCGGGAGCTGCGCGAGCGCCTCAAACGCCCCGCCGAGCATCTCGACTCCCCGGGGCTTCTGGTGCGCGCCGCGATTCGCGCCCACCAGTCCCCGCCCTACGATGGGGAACTGCCGACCTGGCGCGCGACGTCGTGGCCCTCGTGGGCAGAGATTCACAAGCGCGTCGTCCACGTCACCGAAGCCGTGTGGCTGTCTGACTTCATCGTGCATGACGCGGCGAACTGGGCGCTGCGCAAGGGTCAGCCGGGAATCGTCTGGGTTGAGTTCCCGGAGCTTGGCCAGCGCATCGCGAAGGCGGCAGGGTTGCCTTTCTACGGCGGCGGCCCGGAAGCGTCGGCGACCATTCTCCGGGAGAGTGGAAAGCGGTCCATCGTCGCGTCGCTTCGTGCCCACGGTACCGGGAAGAACCTGACGATGTTCTCGCGGATGCTGTTTGTGAATCCACCGGCCGACGGCGCTGCGTGGGAACAGGCCATTGGCCGATGCCACCGTCAGGGGCAGCTCGCCGACGAAGTTGATGTCGAGCTGTACCAGCACACCGACGAGCTAGTCGGGGCCTTCCAGAAGGCCCGCGACTTTGCCCGGTTCATCGAACAGACAGAGGGCACACCGCAGAAGCTTTGCCTCGCAAGTAATAACAAGGGAGCGATAACGGACCACTGAAGTGCCCTCTGTCTCTAGGTCTATTTCCCATCCCCAGCACCTCCAAATTCATATTCGCCCGTCGCAGGATGGTGGCGCTGCCACAGCACTTCAACAGTTAGCTAGTATGAAGTGAGCACAAACGACCCATCATCCTGAATCAGCCCAACAGAAATCTTGGCGCTCACGACAGACTCCCTCAACGTCTGAAGAGGGGCCTCACTAAACTCTGCCGCCATCGGATGGTCAAACACAAGGACCACCCTAACATCATCGGAGAAGAGCAGGCCCTCTTCGGCCGCATCCAACAGCCCCCGAACGCCTTCCCATGTCGCCACATTGCTGAAATACTCAACAATCACATTTTGATACGAACCATCCTTTCGCCGCACAAACATCGTGATCCGCTTTTCCAATCGAACAAAACTTTCAATACTTTGCACATCCGGCTGCTTGAGAACCCACGCCTGAATTGCCTGCGAGACCACTTCAATCTTCCCCATCCGCGCCCGGCGTCGAATTCTGCGTACTTTAGACTCATCCACCGTTGGAGTAGCTTCCTTGCTCTTAACTTCAGCGACAACCTCCTTGGGCGCTCCGAACATCCCCAACACTGTCGCAAGATCAACAATATGAATATTCCTGCCACCCGTAGCATGCCGATACTCTTCAATCAGCTCAAACCGAGGATAGAGCGGGACATTCTCGCTCTGAATCCACCAATCAGACTTACGGTCCGCAGAAACGAAAATCGCATCCACATCCCGGCTTTTTCCGGTTTCGAGAATTGTACTCCAAATCAGATAGTCGCCTACGCCTCGATCTGTTTTTCCCTTGTCCTTAAATCCCGGCGGTAAATTATGAGCATATCGCCGTTCCAGTTCCATGGCTATTTCGCGCTCGCTTAGATTGCCATACTCCAGAACAACCCCAGACCCGAAGAGCTCTTGATAGAGGGCGCTCACGGGGTCATTCCAATGCCATCCTTTAATTTCTTCAAGCAGTGAGTCGATGGCACGATTGTGTTCTCTGACTTTCGCCTGAAGCTCCGCCTCTAGCTTCTTCATTCCCTTATACTGAGACGAATTCTCTAGCAGAGGATATGTAGCATCTGCCAGTCCGTTCATGCGTCTTCTGTTGATCTGTTGATATATCTCCTTGAGCTTCTCTGAGCGATTTTTTGCAAATTCGCGAGCAACCTGCCCGGGAACAACAAGTCTCTTCTCAGAGATCAACTTCCTATAGACCCTCTCAATTTCAACAAGGCTTTCCTTGCCCGTATTGAATGGAACCAACAGAACGTTCGTGTCAAGAACAACGATTGCGGTTGGCTTAATATCTCCTAGAGACTTGGGACGAAACGAGAAGATTGATTCTGGATCTTTATATACTGAACTCAGAACGAGAATTTCTTTACCTGGAGAGGCGTCGCTCTTGTCGTTGGCCATGCCGGCCAATTTGCCAGATTCGACGGCGGCCGCATAGGCAATGGGCCTTGTTGGGTCGCGCAAGACCCGGCCAGTCCGTTGCCGATACGCCCTTGGGTGGGCCACGCTTAGAATCCGCATGCATTTACGTGGGGTCAGCACACTTCGCCGCTGACGCAACCCAAGCCGAAGGGCCCACGTAACCATGAACAACGCACTGACGAAGATTGCCACCGCGCAGGCTGCGGCTGGCGGACGCTACCCGCGCTTCGGTCGCTACCTGCTCGAAGTCGAGGTCATCCGCACGAAGGAGGGCTTCAAGGGCGACTCTGCCATCGCCGAGCTGAAGGTTCGCGAGTCTGAGCCCCTCGCGGGTGGCGAGACTCCGAGCCGACCGGGCGAGACAGTCGACTACGTCGAGAACCTGAGCGACCAGAAGAAGGGCGGCGGCGGGCGCTTTAAGTCCTTCCTGATGACGCTCGTGGGCGCCGACGAGTACGAGTTCGCCAACCCGGCCGCGCTGAAGAAGTTCTTCGACGAGCGACAGGCGGGCACCCACCTTCTGATTCGCTGCGAGGTCTTCCCGAAGCAGCTCCCCGCGAAGGAGGGCCACGCCGGGAAGGTCATCAGCGGCTATCGCTGGTCGCACGTCGAGATGAACGACGAGCAGCTCGCCCAGGCCGAGCACGCGCGCAAGGCGAGCAAGCTCCCCGCGCTCACCGACGCCCTCGCCTGATTCCGGGCGGCGACTGACGGCGCGCTTCCGTCGGCGGCTGGCCCACGACACGGGCCGCTTTCCCATTCCCAAAGGCAGCCTTCATGAATGTCTGGTCCTTCGACACGGAAACGTGGCTGATTCAGCCCGGCTTGCTCGCGCCCCCTCTCGTGTGCGGCAGCATCGCGGCAGCAGCTCCAGGCAGCGAACGACTGCTGGACAAGGCCCAAGCCCGGCAGTTCTTTCGCGAGGCCATCGCCGCGCCTGACACGCACCTCGTTGGCGCAAACCTCGCCTACGACCTGGGCGTCATGGCGGCGGACGACCCGAGCCTCGTTGCGCTCATCTTCGCGGCGCTAGAAGCCGGCCGCCTGCATTGCGTCCAGGTCCGCGAAGCCCTCATCGACATTGCCCGGGGCCTGTACGGAGTGGACCCGTCGACAGGCCGGAAGCTCGACGATGACGAAGGCGCCCGCTACCCGCTCGCGCTTCTCGTGCAGCGCCATCTCGGGCTCGACATCAGCGAGGACAAAAAGAACCCGAAGGCATGGCGGCTTCGCTACGCGGAACTCGACGGCGTGCCTGTCGAGCGCTGGCCGACGGAAGCTGCGGAGTACCCGAAGCGTGACGCCCGCTACACGCTCGACGTCTTCTTCCGGCAGGAGGCCGTTGCCCGCGACACGCCCAACGGCGGCAACCTGCATGCCGAAGCCGAGCAGATGCGCGCCGCCTTCGCGCTCCACCTCGCTTCCATCTGGGGACTCCGAACGAACGGTGACTCGGTAGCCGTGCTGCGGGAGCGGGTGGAGCGGGAATGGAGCGAGAACCGGGCGAAGTTCCAGGCGGCGGGCATCTACCGGGCCGATGGCACCAAAGACTCAAAGCGCCTCGCGGCGCTCGTGACTGCCGCCTACGACGGACAGCCGCCCATCACCGCGCCCAGCGACCGATTCCCCGACGGCCAGGTCGCGACCGACCGCGACACGTTGCTCGGTTCGGGCGACGCGTTGCTTGAGGACTTGGGAAAGAGCGGGCGCGTCGACAAGTACAAGTCGACCTACCTGGACGTCGTCGAAGCGGGCACCTCGCTCCCCATCAATCCGCGCTTCAACGTGCTCGTCAGCACCACGCGCGTTTCGAGCGACTACCAGCAGCTCCCGCAGAAGGGCGGCATCCGAGAGGTCCACGAAGCCCGTCCCGGCTTCGTCTACTGCTCGGTCGACTACGGCGGGCTTGAGCTTCGCACCATGGCTCAGCGGGCCATCTGGGAACTCGGCTTCTCGAAGATGGCCGAAGCGCTGAACAGCGGGCTCGACGTCCACACCCTTGCCGCGGCTGAATTCCTCGGGGCGAGCTACGACGAGCTGCTTTCGAAGGTGAAGTCGAAAGAGCCCCTCGCGGTCGCCTTCCGCCAGCTCGCGAAAATTCTCAACTTCGGCAAGGGTGGCGGGATGACGGGCGGCTCGCTCGTCTACAACGCACGCGCGAAGGACCGGGTTTCCTTCTGCCTGCTGGCGAAGCGCGCAGACGTCTGCGGCGTCGAGCGCGTCGTCATCACCGTCCAGCGCAAGCCGAAGATGGTCTGCCGGGCCTGCGTCGAAGTGGCCAAGGAACTGGACACGAAGTGGCTCAACGCGTGGCCTGAGCAGCGCGAGCTACAGCAACGAGCGAAGTCGCGCACCTACGGGGGCGGGTTCGCCGATGTGATGATTCCGGGGGCCAACATCCTGCGCGGCGGGTGCGGCTACACGCAGATTCTCAACACGCCATTCCAGGGACTCGGCGCTGTCGGGTGCAAGCTCGCCATGTGGCGCGTCAGCCGCGAGATGTACGTCGACCGCCGCTCGGCGCTCTACGGCTCGCGACTCGTCCTCATGGTGCATGACGAGCTGATTAGCGAGCTGCTCGCCAATGACGCCCAGCGGATGCACGACGCAGCCGAGCGCAAGGCGTACCTGATGCGCGAGGCGATGAAGGAGACGACTCCCGACCTGGCACCGGCAATCGAAGCCGAGCCCGCGCTGTCCCGCATCATGTCGAAGGACGTCGCCACCGTGCGCGACAGCTCCGGGCGGCTGCTCGTCTGGGAGCCACCAACAAAGCGCGCTGCCTGAACCACGGCCGAAATCCGCACCCATTTAGGGAGCAAACGCCCTCCCTAACAGGTGCAACGCATGGCCAAGCCAACCGACGCGCTCGAACAGCTCCCGCCCACCCTCTGCCCGTATCTCGACGCCGACCTCGACGACACGGTCGCCTTCGATGTCGTCGACTTCGCCGAGCTGCGGCTGCTGTCCGCGCTGAAAGGTGAAGCGGCCTCCCCTCACCTCCTGGTGGCGGCCCGCTGATGCCGACGACTCGGAATCTACTGGTGGCGCTCGACCCTGGGCTTCGCGAGTGCGGCGTCGCGCTCTTCGACCTGGACTCGGGCGAGCTGCTCGCGGCGGCCATGCCCACGAATCCCGAGCGGAGGGCCCGTGGGCTTGCGGCATGGGCGACCATGGCGGGAGCAGTCGCCGCGTTCGTTTCGTCGTTCCTGGAGCCGCTCAGGGCCGCTGGCGTGGCTGTTTCCGTCACCTTCGCGAGCGAGTGCCCCCAGGTCTACACAGCTGGCAAATCCAAGGGCGACCCGAACGACCTGATTGAACTCGCGGGCGTCGTCGGCCGGGTTGCCGGTGGGCTCAGCGCGACGAGTGAGCGCAGCTTCCTGCCTCGCGACTGGAAGGGCACGCTCGACGGTGACGTCATGGTCGAGCGCATCAAAGCGCGCATCGGCGAGCGACCGCATGAACACCTGCGGGTGCAACTCCCGCGCTCCCAGGACAAGCACCACAACGTTTGGGACGCCGTCGGCATCGGCCTTCACGTCGTCGGCCGACTCGCGCCCCGGAAGGTCTTCCCGAGGTAGCCATGCCCGTTACCCAAGAAGCTCCCCCTGAGTTCCTCACGGTCGACGAGGCCGCAGCACTTCTGCGCGTGAACCGAAAAACGCTCTACGAGTCGATTCGGCTGGGTCAGGTGCCGGGCGTCGTTCGCATCGGGAAAGCGCTGCGAATCCAGCATGCCGCGCTGGTAGAGTCCCCCGCCGGGAAGGGCCGCGATTCTGCGCTTTGGAGTCGACGATGAGCGCCAGGTTGCGGAAGTGGACGACGAAGGAAGGAAAGTCTGAGGAGGCGTGGCAAGTGGACTTCGTGTTTCAGCATGCGGACGGACGGAAACAGCGAGTCGTGAAGTTCTCGCCCGTCCAGACCCGTCGGGGTGCTGAGCAATACGAACGCGAGCTGCGCAGCGCCTTGCTCAACGGGACTTTCGGAAAGGAGCAGTGCGGCGAGGAAAGCCCCATCACGCTTGCGGACTTCACTCCGCGGCTCCTCACCTACAGCGAGAACAACAACAAGCACTCAAGCGTCGACAGTAAACGACAGATTCTCAGAGACCATATCCTCCCCTTCTTCGGGAAGGTGGCGCTCGCGAACATCCGCTTGGCCGAAATCGAAGACTTCAAGGCGCACATGCGCAAGAAGAAGTCGGCTGCTCACAAGCGGAAGGACTCCGCGTCAAAGCGAGCCATCCGGAAGCGGCAGCGTAGCGAGCCCAAGCCCCTGAGTCTGAAGACCATCAACAACGTGCTGACCGTGCTTCACAAGCTCCTGACACTCGCAGAAGAGCATGGGGTCATCCGGCAGGCGCCGCGCGTAAAGCCCTTTGGGAAGCTACCGAAGCCTCCCTTCGACTTCCTGAGCTTTGAGGAAGCGGATCAGCTTCTCGCCGTCGCTGAGCCCGAATGGCGCACGTTGCTGCTCGTCGCCATCAAGACGGGGCTTCGGCAGGGAGAGCTGATCGGGCTCCAGTGGAACGACCTGACCCTCGCGCGGGGCCTGCTTCACGTTCGCAGGACCATCTGGCGCGGAATTGAGGGCTTGCCGAAGGGTGGGCGTGAACGGACGGTCGACTTGCCTGCCTCCGTGGTTGATGCGCTCAACGACCACCGGCACCGTCGGGGGCGGTTCGTCTTCTGTCAGGAGGACGGGCAGCCACTCACCAAGGGCAAGATGGCGGCACCGCTGGGTCGCGCCCTCCGGGCGGCGGGCATCACCCGCGAAGTGGGGCAAATCGGCTGGCACGATCTGCGCCATACCTACGGCAGCCATCTCGCGATGAGGGGTGTCCCGCTGAAGGTGATTCAGGAGCTGATGGGGCACGCGACCATCGAGATGACGAATCGCTACGCCCACCTGAGCCCCGACACTCGGAGAGAGGCAGTCGCCGTTTTGGACCGGCCTCTCGCTCTGCCGTGCGACATACGTGCAACATGGAAGGAGGCCGCTCCTAACCGCACGTAATTACTGAAGAATTCAATGCACGAGCCGGGGATCGAACCCGGACGGCCCTTACGGGCCAGCGGATTTTAAGTCCGCTGCGTCTGCCAGTTCCGCCACTCGTGCCCAGTAAAATTGGGTGCTTACTGGTCCCAGTTGGCTCCACCTTGTTGGAAGAAAGTTGGAACGACGGGAACGGCATCGGTCCACTACATCTCCCTTCATGAACGATGAGGGGCACTTCACTCCCAGTGGCAGCACCAATCCGGCCGGAGGATCCTGGACCGGCTCCGCGCCACCAGCAAGCCGAAAGCACCTGGGCGGGGAAGCCTTGTGGCTAGGACGTCGTCACGTCATCCGGGTGGCGCTTGCCGCGACCCCGAGGCGGCGTGAGCCCCAGCGCATCCAGCGCCTCTTCTGCCTGAGCCGCACGCGCCCTGAGTTCCGCAGCGGCGTCGGCCTTAGTGAAGGTACCCCCAATCCAGGCAGCCAGGTCTGCGGCCAGCTCACCGGCAGACTGGTAGCGCTCGCGGGGGGAGACCCGAAGAAGCCGGTTCAGCGTCACGCGAAGCCCCTGGGGAAGCCCCTCCGTCATCGCGTCCACGTCAGCATCCGTCAGCGTCGCGGCACGCCAAATCGCGTCCTCCACCATGGGGGACGCCCCGGCCAGCGTGGCCCGCTTGATTGCCTGAACGACTCGCCGACGCCTCTTCACGGACAATGAGCCCATGACCTCGGGCGTGATGGCATCGGGGTGGAAGAGCAGATTCTTCCCCGTCGCCATTTCGAGCAGCACCACCCCCAACATGAAGAGGTCCGAGCGCGCGTCGACGGGCCCGCCAAGCAGCATCTCAGGCGACGAATAGAAGTAGTCCCCTCGCGGGCCGCGAACAGAGGAAGCCACGCGCCCCGGCAAGTTGGACAGCGCGAGACCGAAGTCGCCGAGCCGAACCGTCCCGTCCCAGTCCATGAAGATGTGCGCGACGTCGATGGCTCGGTGAACGATGTTCAACGGGCGTCCGCTGGCATCCTTCGCCGTGTGCGCGTGCTCAAGAGCTGCCGCCACCTGCGAGCCTACGAACATCACGAAGAGGGGCGAGAACCATCGACGGCACTCGACCACGAGCGTCAGCAGCTCGTTCAGCGAGTTCCCGGATGGATGCTCAGCGCTGACGTACCAGTAGCCCTCGACCTTGTGGAGCCCGTGGACCTTGAGGATTGCCGGGTGAGAGAGAGAGGCGGCAAGACGAACCTGCTCATCAAGCTTTGCTCGCGCCCGCCGAACCCGCCCCCCTTCCTTCTCCGATGGCGCAGGAACCGCCTTCAGCAGCACCTTTCCCCGAGGCTCCCCCGAGGAGTTTCGCAGCCGCGCCACGAAGAGGGACATCCCATGGTGCGTCGGCCCCAAGTCCTCGCGGAACTCGTAGCCGACGCCATCCGCCGAGAAGAGAATCGCCCCTGGCGGGATCTTGAACTCGATTGCTTTCGACATGCCGTTTCCCCTCGTGCGCAGACTCGCGACCAACGCGGCAAGGGAAGCTACCTGCCGCATCCAGCCGAGGGAACGCCTTCACAGGTCATCAGGACAAAACGGCTTGCTCGGCCCAATTTCGGCCTCCTACCTATTACGTCCTTTCGAGGCTCTCACGGCCAGCGGTCCACGACGTATCCGCCCCCGGAGTTGAACGCCTTCACTCGGCCATCTTCGTAGCCCTTGGCAGGCGACTCGACCACGAAGCAGACGGGGCGTTCGTCCTGTCCCGGCAGCTTCACCCGGTCGTAACGGATGACGAGCGCAGGCCCCTCCGAGCGCCCCATGCGGTCAGAGAGGAAATACGCCTTCCCGTAGAAGAGTGTCCCGGGCGGCGCGAAGGCTCGTTGCGGCCGTGCAACTCCCTTGGGAACAACCCCCACCACGTCAGCCCCTGCGGTGAACCAAACTTCGTCGTAAGGCCCCTGGCGACTGTCAAGAGTGAGGGTGAATGGCTGGTTAATCTCCCAGCGAAGGTCTTCCCGCATCGTCTCTTCCGCACCAGACGGGCAGGTGAACGACTCGGGCCGAATCTGAGCCCCGGGGCAGCCTGCCGCGAGCGCCGCGACGAGCGTCATCGTCGCGCAGTCGGCAACAGCGGTCGCCCTCGGCTTCCCGCCCGGCGGGCGTCCTTGGGTCGGGGCCTTGGGTGACGGAGTCGTCTTCACGGTTGAACCTTCCTTCGGAGCGGCAGTCTCAGGGCCCGTCAGCAGCACAGGCGGGGGGCTAGGAGGTGACATAGCAGGGGCGGCCGATACGAGCGGCGCGGAATGTGGGGAACTGGGAGGCGGTGGCGCACTAGCAACCTGCGGCTCTCGTGGCTGCGTCCGTTCCCCTCGGCTGAGCCAGAAGCCCCCGGCTACGACAAGGGCGATGAGGGCAGCGAGGCCCCCCAAGAGCCCGCGCCATCCCCGGCCAGAACGCATAGGCGCCCCAGGAAGGCTTGCGTTCGCAACTGCGGGCATCTGCTGGTCCGGTAGCGCCGACTGCCGCTGCTCGGATGGTGGATGCACCGGGGTCAGATACTCCGCGCTCGAATAGGCCAGGAGTTCGCCCAGCTCACGACGTAGAGCCTCTGAGTCGACGGGACGCTTGGCCGGGTCACGCGACAGGATGCTCGCCACGAGGTCGTTTAGCGCTTCCGGCACGCGCCCATTCAACGCACGCGCGGGTGGGGGCAATGCGACTGTACTGTTGAGCGAAAAGCGCGCTTGAATCTCGGTCGGGCGGGGGTCTGTCAGCAGTTCATAGAGCATTGCTCCGACCGCGAAGATCTCGTCCGCGACACGAAATGCGTACTTCGCGCGATGCTCTGCCTTGTGCTCCCGGAGCCATTTGAATTGCTCAGGCGCGCGAAAACGGTCCGTGCCCGGGGGCAAGCCAGCATCCGTAAGCTCTTCGGCCAATGAGTAGTTCGCACAGCTAAAATCAATGACAACTGGCTCTCCATCGCTCTTTCGAATCAGAACGTTGGACAGCTTCAAATCCCGATGCAGGACGCCACGACTGTGCATGTATGACAGTGCGGAGCAAAGCTTGTCGAAGACCTGCAAGACCTCCCGCACCGTGGGGTGTTTCCGCTCTGCCCACTCCGCTAGCGTCCAACCATCAATGTATTCAAGCGCGAGATAGACGTTCCCATGCTCGGAGTATCCGTACCCACGATGCTTGACGATGTTCGGATGGTCCAGGAGGAGAAGCGCCGAAAGCTCCCGGAGCGTCCTGGCATGAGTTTGCTTGTCGTCCCCGCTTGAATCCCGGTGACGCGCCAGCTTGAGCGCGCTCCTCCGGCCGTTCTTCTCAACGAGGAAGACGACTGCAAACCCTCCGTTTCCAAGCTCCCTGATGACACGCCAGCCGTCAACGGACATTCCAGCACGCGGGAATATCGAAATCACGTTCATGGCGTCGCCCCAGAGGCGGCCTTCGGGAAGCGCACATTGGGAATCTTGAGCGTGCGCCCATCTCCAACCAACTCCAAAGCAAAAACCGGGCTTACAGGCAATTGCGGCAGGTCAGCCACCACCAACACTGGTCGCTCCTCTCCTGGCTGAATCGCTGTTGTATCTGCCATCACAATCCGGGCGCGGAGCGGCAACCCAACTCTGCCCGTCAACATCGCCTCTCTTGGAAGCCATGGCGACTGCCCAGAAAAGTTCGTCACTCTCGCATCTATCAGCACCCATCCCTTCCCCCGATAGGCTATCGCCGACTGCACATGAAAGCCTCGTCCTGCGTCGGCATAACCCTTAATTGGCGTTGCTGAGACACCTTCCTTGTCGACAAGTCCAAGCAACACGAAGTCTTCGGGTTGAGGTGCTCGCGGTTCGTCAACGGGGCATGCCGCACCCGCCAATTCTGGACGCTGAACATTGATCTGAATGTCCACTTCGGCCGGGTCCGTCACCAGCGAGAAAGCAGCTCGCGCGGGCGCCCTGCCGTCCGCAAAGAAGACCCCGACTTCGTAGCGCTCGCCTTCGGCAAGGTCGGCCACCGGCTGAACGATGACCGACCGCTCCCCGGCATCTAGGACGTGAATCCTCGACTCGTCGAAGGTGAGCGTCTTCCGGTTGATGGGGGCCGGGAACAGGAAGACCGTCGGTGTGTCGCGCGCCACCCGGACGACAGGAAGGGCATCGGCGGGGCTACTGGCGACGACCACTGAGCGCTTGCGTACAGCGCGCTCCACTTGGGCCGCCGCGACTGGCGTCGCAGTCCCCCACACGAGAACAAGAGTAAGGACCAATCTGGCCGGTTGGCTCAAGGGCGCATGACCTCCCGGTGCCAGAAGCTACCACCAGGAAGCCGCGCGCAGTGGGACCATCTACCGCGCCCCGCTCCCGGGAGAGTCAGGCGCCCCCTTGTGCCCAACGGAACGCCCCTCGCGCAAAGCAACTCGCCCCGGCGCAACTGTGAGCGGCACCGGGGCGAGGTCAGGGACTGCGGTGGGGCGGTTCAGACCTCCTCGAACTTGCCTCCGAAGATGCCGTTCGCTTCGAGGGCATCCTTGATCTCTTCGTCAACGATGATCGGCGAGTGCCATCCCCACGTCCGGAACACACGCGCATCCCCCACCTTTGACGTGTCAATCCGAAGCCCCATGACCGATTGGTATTCGCCTACTCGTTCCGTGTACTCATCTGCGGTTCGAATTTGAACCTCCTCGCATGCAGCATCATCAATGCAGCGAATCGTTCGAGACACATTGAGCAAGAAGTAGGGCTTCGATTCTCCTTCGACATCCACGGAGAAAAGCTGCACATCGAAAGGTGCCATCTCACGAAATACTGAGGCAACCCGAGCACTGACGATGGGCGTCCGTCCGGCCCCCGCTGTTGTAAAATCCAAGGCGTTCCCAGCACGGGACACCGGGATACGCAGCCTCTCGCGCAAGTCTACAGAAACCCCTTCGGTGAACTGCCAAATGTCTTCAATCTCTTCACCTTGACTGTTCGTTGGGTCCGAAAAATACCAACGCCCTGGGACAGAGACGTCGATCTGCAAATTAAAGAAGCGTCGTTTCACAGCTTAGTCCTCGGCGCCTTTGGTGACTAGCTTTCTCAGCTTGGAGCTTGGACGCATTAGGTCTCTAGCAATCTTTTCTAACGCCCCAACCAGCGCGGCTCGACACTTTTCGGCGCCCCGACATCCACGGGTAGCACTGTCAATGCGAGCAAGCACCTCTTCGTGGTACTTCTGGGGGTGAGGCCCCTTGTGACCTCTGATTCGAACGAGATTCGCATTGTCATTGAGACTCATCCTAGCTCGGTTGAAAATGTCCTGGAAGAGCGGAGTCCACGGCCCACCAGTCGCATCGGAAACAGTGTTCTTATCAGTGCAGATGTGATGCACCTTGCCGTCGGGGTCGCCCTGGATGCCTCCAACAGCGCCCACCACTGCCCCAGCGCCTTCGCCTGCGCCCATCGCAACCGCGGCAACCGCTGTCGGTGCGAGCGTCACGTTCAGCACCCCGGCCGACGAAATCGAGATCGCCTGAACCTCCCCGGCCAGCGCGCCCGATAGCTGGAAGCCCCCCTCAAGCTGCGCCCGGGAAGCCGCCTGAGCGAAGCCCGGCATCTTCGGTCCCTGCGCCGCCATCGCGCTCTTCCCGCCCAGCGCGGACAGCGCGACTATTACCAGGACACGGGCCCCGTTGTCCCCGAGCACCTTCCCGAAGCGATGCCCTGCCCTCTCCAGGTCCGCGAAGCCCGCCGCGTCCCGAGACTCGTCGAGCAACCTAAGAAACCCCTGCCCGAGATTCCACACCGGCCCCGTCCCAAGATAGGCAATCAGCGAGGCCGTAAGGGCAATCGCGATGACCTTCGTAATGGGCTCGGGCGCGACCAACATCACGAGCGCCGTTCCGATTATCGTCGTGACCATCGCCCGCAGGGCGGCAGGGTTCACCATGTCCCGAATCGCGTCCTCGACGCCCACCCACACTGTGTCGAGTGCGAAGTAGAGCGCGAGCATTCGCCGTTCAGAGGGGCCCAGCGAGAACCCACCGGCAAGCATGCTCAGGCAGCTATGGGGCTCGTCTTGCCGCTGGCAAATGCGCTCGTATGCCGAGGGGGCCGACCTGCCTTGCACGCCGTCAACGAAGCCCCCAGACGATGCGAGCAACGAGCGGCGACCGTCTTCCTCAACCTCCCTGAAGGCGACGTCTAACCTCATGTCGAGCACGAGCTGCGCAACAGCCCGCCTGAACTCGTCTTTGCCTATCTCGACAGGGTCGGACTCAACTGGCGTGAAGGCGATAGGCTCTCCGCGCCCAGTGTTCAGATGCACGACACGAGTCGACGCGCACCCGCTCGCAAACAGCAACAGTGCAGCAATTCCTAAAGCTCTCATGTAGCCCCCGGGCCAGCCGCCAGAACCTGACAGGCGATAAGCGACATAGCAGCCGGGGCTGACGACCTCAGTCATCTAAAGTACAAACACCAACCCTTGAGGTCTACACACGTTCACCGCTTAGCACGACGGTTCTTCGTGGGCCTTGTCTGGAAATCCTGAATGCAAGTACCATGGCAGTACTACGAACCATGAGCGGGCGACTCTCTGTGGGTTGCCCGTAGAACTCCCCGCTTTGGGCGAACCCAATTGACGGGCGGAAAAGCGCACGCGCGGAACAGTCAGAAGCCATTGCACAGTGCGGGGTGGACTATTGAGAGGTCCCACGAATACGACTGCTCACTCGCTTTATCGACGTAAAGCGCGAGGATCAGATGCGGCGACAACATTAACAGGCATGGAGCCGTTTACACCCACCGAGGGGTCATCTTCGACCATTCCGTGTGGCTATCCTGGCCACACTCACCACCCTACGACGCAACTACCCACACGACCAATAGACTTGAATTCACATTCACGCTCAACTACGTACGCCACCCCATTCACAGGAGACTTAGATGACTAAGCCAGTCCGCTTCGCATTCACCCAACCAAGCTCACCGGGCGTCGAGTTCATCATCGAGTTGACGGACGAGAATACGATTTCCCATGCACGAAAGATTCTCTCGGGAGAAGAGAAGAACGAGATTCACGTTCATGGACGCATCATCAAGAGGTCCCAGCCGTACAACCCGAAGTTTTCATTCCATCTGGACCCGAGCACCATCCGGTTCTTCTCGATGGCCATTGAGGTCTGCGACGCGAACATGGTGTACGTGGAGGACCACTTGGATGAAGCGGGAGGCGCATTCCTGCCAGGGGGCCACTGGTGCCCGTGGGACTCCAAGCTGGCACGTGAGCTGATTTGAGGTAAGAAAGCTGGTGGGCGGCTGCGGTGTGTACGTAGTTCACGGCGTCGCGAGGTCCCAGACCAACCGCGCCGATTCCGCAGCCGCCCGCTATCGCTCCGCGAGCTTCGCAACGGCGAACCCGGCCCCAAGCCCGGCAAGCAGGGCCACGACGGCGACCGTGAAGGACACGTCCCCCGCCTGCTGGCGTAACGATTCGTTTTCGGCGCGCAGCCGCTCAAGCTCCGAAGCGGTTCGAATGCAGCGGCTCTCCGACAGCCAGCAGCCGCCCTCCACCTCGACGGCTGCCGTACCTCCATCCGGGAAGAGCTGAGCGCGCTCGACGCTGATGACCTCCGAGCCCGACGCGGGAAGCGCGAGCAGCACGGCCAGCACGAGCGCGCGGAGCTTCACTTGTCTTCCCGGGTGTCGAGCTGCTCAAGCACAGCAATCGCTGCGGCCTTCTCCGCGACCTGCCCAGCAGCAATCGCGCCCGCCAGCTCGGCGCGGGCAATGGCGGCGCTCCCGAACAGAATCTGCTTGATGATGGTGAAGCCACCAGCAGCCGTCAGGGCGACTTGCAGCGCCGTCAGCATCAGTGCCAGCGAGAACGGCGCCCCAGCAGCGAGCGCGTTCGCTACCGCTCCGGCGAGGGAGACGCCAAGCACGAGGACGGCGCCGCCCCTGTCGGTATTGAAGAACGGGACGAACCCGCCACCGAACTTCCGCAGCAGGTAGACGAGCACCACCACCACCAGGGCGGCGAGCAGCGCGTAGTTCCGGCTCGTCACCGCATCGAGAAGAAGGCGCGCGAACTCCTCGAACTGCTCGGGGTTCGGCCCGATTACACCAGCGTCAACCATGTTGCCTCCGGGTTAGAAGCCCAGCCGCTCCAGTTCGGCCGCGAGCTTCGGGTTTGCTGCACGCCACTTCGGCGACAGGCGCTCGGCATCGAGGCGAGCCCACACGTCACCGAGGGAACTCTGTTGGACCAGGGTGCGAAGCGGCGTGAGCTGAAGCGCGCTCACGTAGCCCGGCCACTGCACATGGGGGGAGTCGCCGAACCTGCCGCCCCAGACGAGTCCCGCATTCGTGGCTTCCTCACCCAGCACGCGGTAAGCCGACTCGCGCCAATCCGGCTGAACGCCAGGTCGCGGGCTCGCGTCACAAACGAAGTCGAAGGCGAGGCCGTAGTTGTGCGCGGAAAAGCCTGCGGGTGATGCCTTGCCGCCCTTCCCCGCCACGTACAGCCGACGCAGCTCTGCCTGCTCCGACAGGTCCCGGAAGCCATGCGTCGCGACGTAGCGAACGCCCCGGGCCGCACAGCGCGTGATGACCTCCAAGGACACCACGACGAACGGCAGGAAGACGCGGTCAAGGGCGACCCGCTCGAAGTTCGCATGGGTCATCACGAGCCCCGCCCACCCGACTGGGACATGCGAAGCAGCTCCAGTTCGACGACCTGCTGAACCTGAGCCGGGAGCCCACGGGTGAACTCGTCGCGCCACCGACGCAGTGCGCCCAACTCCACGGCCACGGCATTGATGCGCTCGTCCTGCCGCGCGACCTTCTCAACGAGTGCGCGAATCTCTCCGACCAGGGACTTCGCAGCCCAGGTTATGACGCCCACGCCCGCCGTTCCAAGCAGGGAGCCGACTACGAGTTGCACGGACTGAGTCTCTTCTGCGGTCACAGCGCCACCGGGTCAAAGGGTGCCCCGGGTAAATGCGTGCGACTTCTGGAAGTGGCTCGGCGGCAAGCGCTTTTCGCTGCCTCCACTCGCCCTCCCCTCTGCTAGCCTTCACCTACCTCGTCCATGGTTCGGACCCCACCTATGCCACCAAAACTTAAATCAGTATCTCCAACCGAAGAGTTCGAAACCTTGATTGGCGGAGGATATACAGAGCCCAAGCTCCAAGAGTTCCTTGAAAAGAACCCCCTGTTCATCCCACAAATAAGACTATTAAATCACGGACTCCACCTAGAGTGCATGATAAGCCAGTTTCCGCTCGGCACAGAGCTAAAGACGGATTTTGTCTACATAACAAAAAGCTCTGTAAGGTGGGAAGTAGTCCTGATCGAAATTGAGCGACCAGACAAAAAACTTTTCACGAAAAATCGCGACCAAGTCACACCAACAGCAGAACTCACAAGCGCACAGGCACAAATCGACACGTGGGATGACTTCATCAAAAAGAACCGCAACGAAGTCATTCGAAAACTAAAACCTCTCTTGATTCCTATCGGCATGGAGGAAAACGAAATCACATTCCGCTTCATCCTCATCATAGGTCGGAGCGATCAACTCAAAGGGGACCAAGCCAGGAAAGACCGATGGGCGAGCTACTCTAATAACGCTCGCGAACTCATGACCTTCGACAGCATGCTGCGATACTACGTTCGACAAGAAAAGCACCTGCCCAAGCTCAAAAAACCAAACATACTCTCCCTAAAAAAACGACGTTTCTCGCTCAAGTACATGCACCACCTCCCCTTCGGCCTCTTTTCCCACCTTGGCCCCGATCGACTAAAGATAAAGGACCGGCAGAGAGAGAGACTGATAAATGCCGGATACGAAATTTCCGCATGGGAGAATGGTGAGCTACTAAGCATAAACGGCAAGTGGACCAAGTATCCCCCTTCGTCTCCGTAGTTTCTACCGGGCGACTGCAGATGCACTGGATCCCGCAAAGCCATTTCATCCAAGAACAAGCGGAACGAGAAGCGGCGGCAGCATGCAGCCGCACTTCCGGGTGGCTCTCAAGTACGAGGCTTGAGGTTGTGCGCAAGCAACCCCTGAACAACGTAGGTCTTGGCGAAGCGAACGGTGATCTTCATCACGTCGCCAGCGGCCGAAGGTTTTACGCGCGCCACCCGTCCCGGAGCGGCTCCATCAATCGTCTCCCCGGGACGAAGCTCGTCGGTGCGAGTCCAGCCGCGCTCGAACGTCCGCCAGCGATGGTCCGGCGTCACGACGAGCACACGCCCATCCGTCATGGTGAGCGTGCAGCGCGCCGCCTGATGCCTGCTGACGTTCGTCACTTCGAAGATGCCGCCATCTCTCTCGTGCTCGTGCATGGTGAGCACTCGCATCCCGGGACGAAGCACTTCGGCGGGCACTTCGGAACCATCAGCGAGCAACACCGGCTCCCACGGCGCGACACAGGTTCCGTGCGAGCCCCCGCCACCTCCACCGCCGCCAGTCGGCGTTGACGCGGGGCCCGTTGCACTCCGAAGCATGTTGACGTTGTAGCTGCTCGGCGGGAAGAACCACCGCTCGGCGCTGTAGCCGCTCGCATTGTGGAGACGCACCTTCAGGTAAAGCAGCCTGTTCGCCATGGCGTCCCGCAGCCGGTTGAACCTGTCGCCATACATGAAGGTAAAGCCCGCGCTCGTCGCGTTGCTGGCATCGCCGTCGACTGCTCCGTTCTGATACTTGCGATCAGCCAGAGGCACCGACGTCCCATAGAGCCATTGGGGCGCGTTGCTGTCGCTATATGCCCAGTAGAACCCCACCTCCATGAAGCGCAGCGCATCGAGGTTGTCGCTCACCGCCTGCGGCTGAAGGACTGCGTGATAGTGCGCCCAGGTGAAGTTCGCCGCGCCACCAGCCGCCCCGGCAATCGCGAAGCCCTCAAGCACCTGGATGTTGAGCCGGTCGATGTTCGGCACGCCCTCGTTGTTGCCTCGGTAGTAGATGCGGCTTCCCGTGTCGGCGAGTGCCTGAACCGAACGGAAGAAGCCATCGCTCAGGTAGTAGCGCCCCACCTGGACGTTGTTCGAGGCCACCTTGAGCGTCGTTCCGACGTTGTCGAGCTTCGCCCCGGCCGTGGGTATGCCGCTGCCGTCCTCGGCGTAGTTGGACGTCTTCAGCGTGTTCGCCGCGAGCAAGTCGAAGGTGACCATCTTCCGCATGGAGACGGCGTCGAAGTAGAGCCGTTTGCCCACGTCGGCCGCCGCCACCTGGGTTTCCCAGAAGAGCTGAACCCCCGTGCAACCGGCCGGGCACGTCCCCTTCACGGTGACACGCCGGTATGTCGTCCCAACCTGCCCCAGAAAGACGCCCGTATTCTGGCCCGCGTAGACGCCGCTTCCGTCCTCCCACAGCAGGTGAAGGGTTCCCATGCCCCCGACGGTGATGGACGACGCCTTGACGTAGACCTCGGCGAAGAACTCGTCCCCAGGGGAGCACTTGAGCCGCCCGCCAGGAACCGTTGAGCCATACCCGCCCGTCCAACTCATGCCCGGCCACGCCCCTGTGTTCGCCAGCTCCACCCGGCGCACCCAACGGCCCACCCGGGCATTAACGGGGTCCTCGACAAGCCTGTCTCCGTCGGGCGACTTCCCCACGGCGCGAATGCCCGCTTCGTTGTAGCCGTTCGGAATGAGGTTGTCGGTGGGCGGGTACAGCAGGTGCTGGAAGCCGACCGCGGCATCGCTCAGCGACGCGCCCTCAAGCTGCTTCGGCGTGACGGCGAGCTGAGGCGACGCGTTCCCTCGATTGCCGAAGCGGTCCCGGGGCACCACGCGCACGAAGTAGGTCGCCCCCGGCATCAGGTCGAACACACCGAATGCCGTCGTGTCGAACGTCCCTCGCAGGGTGGAGCTGCTCGGCGTAAAGCCGCTGGACCTCGAAACGTGCAGCTCATACCCCGAAGCAACTGGGCCACTCGAAGCCGGGGTGAGGGACAGCGAGAAGCCATTCACGACGGCTGTCACGTTGATGTTCAGCGGGAGCAGAGGCGGGGACGTGTGCGCGGGCTCGCCCAGCCCGGGGCGCGTATCCATCTCCAGCCACATGGAGATTCCGAAGGAGGGCTTCCCGCGCGTTGTAAGCGTCGTGCGTGCATCCCCCTCTGCCGAGAAGACGTGGCGAAACCCGGTGACCGCCAGGTTCTGCGCGTCCGAGTAGTGAACGCCGTTGGGGAGGAACCGAAAGAGGTCGCCCAGCTCCACCGGCAGGAAGAAGTCGAGGTCGATTTCCTGCTCGGCGAGCGGCTCGCACAAGTCGGACAGGGCCGCTTCCGCCATCTTCCGCGCTTCAACCTCGCGGTCGATGTTGCTCGAAGCCCCTTCGGCAATCTGCATGTAGCGCACGCCATAGGCGGCCTGACTCGCGGCGTCCTCAACGACGACACTCTTCGTCTTCACATGCCCAGCGACGTCCAAGTCGCCCGCGTCCGAAAAGACGACCTCCACTCTGTTGCGGACGTCCGTCCTGCTGGCGGCGAGCTTCGCGACGTCACGGTAGTCGTCCGGACCGAAGGTCCACGCGAGGGGCGGATTCGTGCGGTTGGGCTCGGAGAACGTCAGGGCGAATGTTCCGCTCGACTCGCGCCAGCGATAGCGCGCCTCCCAGCCAATCTGCTGAGCCAGGTCGCGAACGGCGTCGAGGACACTCGCCTTCTTCTGCGCGTACTGACGAAGCCTCCACCCGGGGGACACTGGGGTATGGAGCACCACGCCCGCCCCGCCGTCCGTCAGGATGGCCTGCATCACCACCTCCACGGCAACGCCCTGGACGTCGTCACCGTAGGCCCGCTCAGCCTCAATGAATGTGTCCTGGAGTCGGCCGCCCAAGTCACGCCCACGGAAGACGAGCTGCTCACCAGCGAAGTCGACTTCGTCGATGTCGCCGTGAAAAAGCGTGTGCCACTCGCTCCCGCTGGGCGACATGCCGATGGGGGAAACCGCAGCCTCGACGGTGAACTCTCGCCCCGGCCGGATGAGCTGCCCGTTTGCGGCATTCAGCTTCGAGTCGGCCCGGAGCGGGGCCACGCTGAAGAGTTCAATCTGCCGCTTGAGCGTCACCGTCGCGGCCGAAACGGGCTGGTCAACGTCCTCGTCCACCTCGACGGCGTCGAGAAAGTCGCGGCCCTCAAGCTGGCTCAGATTCCGCCACGTCCCCGCGTCGTCGAGCACCTTCACCCGAACATGGGAAGCGTGTCCGGCCGGGCTCGTGAGCGCCGCCAATCCCTGAGACGACATGCTGCGCATGGCTTCCTAAACCTCTCGCAAGGTGAATTCGAGCCGCTCGCCGATGACGCGCGCCCCTTCGTGGATGAATTCGACGAACTCGCCGTCCCGCACTTCGCCAAGCACCTTCGTCTCGCCGACGCGGAAGGCCCCGCCCGCAGTCAGGTACGGCAACGCGCTCCAGGCGCGAGCCGAGTGCCACGCGGCCACCTCCGGAACCCATGCGTCCGGCGCCATGAACGGCAGTCCGACGACGTCGTCGAAGCGCCGCAGGTTGGCAGCCCCAGTCAAAGACAGTGAGCCACTGGAGACGGTCAGCCCGCCCGCGCTCGCCGAAGCCGTCCCCTGCATCCAGCGCGCCCCATCGCTCCGGTTGATGACCTGGAGCCAGACGCCTCCCGTGGCATCGAAGAAATGGTGCAGCGTCGTCCAGCGGGGCCCGAGCTGCATCGCCCAGGAGCAAGACACGCCCAGGGGCAGCTCGAAGCCGCCACCGAAGCGCGCGCCTTGAAAGAGGCTCCCCGTCGCAATCGATGGGGCAAGGCCCCGACTCGTGAAGGTGTCGACGTCGAACGCGAGTGCATGGCCGTCCCCGGCAATCAGCCCACGAAAGGCCAACGCCTCGACGGACGACAGAGGCCCCGTCTTGAACTCCCACTCTTGGCGCGTCGCGCGGCGCCCAAGGCGGTAGACGCCGCTGAACGAGCGCGAGTCGACGCCGATGCTCACCTGTCTACGCCGTCCCTCGACAACGGGCACGGTGATGCCATTCAAGCGCAGAAAGGGCATCTCAATATCTCCCATTCAGCCACTCGCCATTGCCGCGACGTCGGCCCGCTTCGCGCTTCATTTCGATATAAACTTGTCGCGCTGTCTCGGCGGGGTCATGCGCGGCCTGAATCACAATCTGCCCAACGCTGACGTTGCCGCCGCTCACCGGAACAGCCGGACTCGACGTGACGGGCGAGGCACCATGCGGCCTCTGCGGCTGCCCGGAGATGGGGTCCTGTGCGTTGAACCTCGCGAGCGCCACCTTGAATCCGGAGGGAACGTTGCTGAGCGCCTCGGTCGCCTTCTTCGTGGCGTTGGCGTTCTCCCACTGAGCGACAGCGGCGGCTGAGTTCGCGGCGGCCGACTCGTAAGTCGTATCTCGCAGCGTGTTCAACGCCCCGTCGACCTGGTCCATGGGGACTTTCATGCTGTCGAGGCCCCGCGCCATCTTCTCGAAGGCACCACCGACAAGCGGAATCTTGCTGAGCGCCCGGAAGACACCGGCAATGAAACCGATGATGCCGTTCCACACCGTGCCTACTCCCTTCACGACGTAGAGAATCCCCATCGCCACGATTCGCACGACGGCGAAAAACGCCTTCATGATGGGGCCCGCGAGCAGCGCCAGCGGCTGCGTCAGCGCGACGAGAATCTGCCCCAACACGCTGATGAGCGGGGCGAGTCCCTGGAAGAGCGTGCCAAGCACCTCCAGCACCGGGGCAATCGCCTGGAGCGGCGCGAGCAGCATTTCGAGCACCGGAACAATTGCGTCGAGCAGCGGCGCCACCATGTTGAAGGCGGACGCGAGGAGCGGCAGCACGGGGGCCAGCACGCGGCCGATGGCATCGGCAACGAACTGGATGAAGCTCGCCGTCATTTGAATCAGCGTGGCAAACGTCGAGCTTTGTGCGAGCAACTCGGCGACAACGGCGATGACGCCGCCCCACACGCCCCCCACGAGCATCCCTTGCTCGAAGCGCTCGAACAGCTCGTAGAGCCCGCCCAGGGCCTGCGTGAAGCGGCTCGTGAGGGAGCGCTTCGCTTCGTCGACAGCGCGCGCCAGCGCGTCCGCGAGTTCCTTCGCCTTCTTCCGGGCGACCTGTTCGATGACTGCCGCGACGTTGCCGACGCTCGTCAGGAACTCCTTCGCGTTGAAGTTCCCAATCTGGACGCGGCCCGCTTCGATTTCCGGTCCAGCGGATGGCGTGCGCAGCTTGCCCTTCGGCCTGCTGAGCATGTCGTCGAAGACGCCGCCGAACTTCTCACGAAGGAACGCCGCAGCGTCACCGCCGAGCAGCTTCACGCCATCGAAGGCGTAGCCCGCGCCATAGGAGACGTCCGCCCAAACTGAAGAGAAGCCGTCCTTCAACTTGCCGAGTGCGCCGTCGGCGAAGCCCTTCAGCCCGCCGAGCAGCGCGGCGCCGTTCAGGTCCTTCAACCCCTCAAGCGAGGCCGCGACGCCGTCGAGGTTGAGCGCGCGGGCCAGAGGCGCCGCCATGCGTGCCAGGTTGCGCACCACGAAGGCGAACGTTTCGAGCTGCCCGCGTGCCCACGTCCCGACAATGGCCCCAAGCCCCGTGAAGAGTTCCCGGAAGAAGGCCACCGCGCGCCCTGCAACTTCGGTGACGCCTCTCCATGCCGACACGAAAGCGTCGCGCATGCCGGTGCTCGCGTCGTTCCACGCCTTGTAAAGCGTGCCCGCGAGCATCACGACGCCTGCAACGGCGAGCGCGACAGCCGCCAGAGGCGCAGCCACCACGAGGATTCGCGCGGCGGCATTGCGGAAGGCGGCAGCAAAGCCCGCGTCGACCTGCTCAGCCCCCTTCGCCACTTTCTTCAGGTTGCCTTCAACAACGGGCGTCTCCCCACGGACAAAGCCGGAGAAGCGCACGACTGCCTTTCCCGCGCCGTCCAGCGCAGGGACGACAACCGTATTCACGATTTCGGCAGTGCTCTTAACGACGCCAGCGGCAGTCCCCAGCGCGCCACCCGCGAGCGCCGCCGCAGTCCCCCACGCCAGCATTGTCCCAACGGACTGCTTCACGGCCGGGTCAAGCCGTTGGAACCACCCGAGCGCGTGTTCAAGGACTTCGGAGAGTCTCTCGATATGCGGAAGGATGGCTTCGCCGATTTCAGCGAAGACATTGGTGAAGATGAGCTTGATTCTGTCGAGCCGCTCGGTGACGCCGCTATCGAACTCAGCCACCGCGGCAAGGGCGCTGTACAGGCCCACGCTGAACAGCCCGCCGATTGCGCCAATCTTCTTCCCGAGCTTCTCGACCTTGTCGGCAGTCTGAGCGACGTCCGCGACGACGCGCCGCATGGACTTGGAGAACTCGCCAACGGCGGCCGTGACGACGATATACAAGTCGCCAACTTTCAAACCGCCGCCAGCCATGACGAATCACCTCTTGCGCAAACGCCGAATGGATTGCTGGCCCGGCTGCGACGCGCCTGGAGCCGGTTGGTGGGAAGAGCGCCTTTCGAGTTCGTCAGCCTCTCTTCGCGCATAGGCGACGAGCCCGACGACATCCTCGTAAGGCATTTCACGGACTGCGTCGGGCGGCAGTTTCAGGAGAGAGGCAACCCCGTAGAGCAGGCTCGCTTCGGGGTCGCTGTCTATTTTCCCCGCATCTTCTCTTCGCTCACGTTGAAGACGTCCGTCAGGTCCGTCGCGAGGTCTTCAAGCCACGACTCGTCGAGCAGCTCGTCGATGTCGTTGACGGAGAACATGGGGCGGCCCGTCTCCGCGTCGTGAAGCACGCAGACGGCGATGCGCCCCAGCATCCGCGCTCCGGCCCTGTCTCCAGTCGGCTCGTTCTTCTCCGTCATCTCCCCAGCCTCGCGGGCCTGCTCAATCAGCCGCAGCCGGTCGCCCATCGTCGGCTTGATGATGTTCACCTTGACGCCGTCCACCTCCACCGACTTCAGGACGCGACGATTCTTCGCAAGCAGCTTGTGCTTGTTCGACATGGACTCTCCTCTTTCAGTTGAAACGAGACGGCTCAGGGCGAGCCGTAGCCCCAGGCGAAAGCGGCGCCGTCCTCTGACTGGAAGGCGAAGCCGAGGAACTTCATGGTGTGCTCGTAGAGGGCCCCGGGCGTCAGCTTGTGAGACAGCTCAGGCACCTTCACCCACGCGCGGAAGACTTGGGCCCCGGATGCCTTGCCAACTTCGATGAGCAGCGGAGTCCCTTCGGCCAGTGCTTCAACCTCGAGCTCCGTGAGGGCCAGCCCCGTCAGCTCCCCCGAAAAGTCCCGGAGCGACACCGAACGCCGCTTGTAGGCGTCCCCCATGACTTGCAGCTCGACGACGTCGTTCGTCACCGTGAGGGAGATGGAGCGCACCAGGGCGAGCGGATGGACGGGCAACGCGTAGCCCGAGACGCGCACGAGGGCCGACGGGCCGGTAGCGCTGGCGAGGTGGACGTCGCCGAAGAGCGGGTCTACGTAGGCGTCGACAGGTGTCCAGGCGTCGGCGTCCCCACTGGGGGAAACCTCGACGAACACGGGAGCGCCCGGATTGAGGCGGCGAAGCTCGGGGTCCGCGATTCGAAACTCGGTCCCCGTGGAGTCGGGCGCGGGCACGGCTTCAGCTTCGAGGAACTCGGCAGGCTCACCCGCGATAGACAGCGAGCCGACATGCGCAGCGATGGCGGCCATCAGACGGCCACCGGGGCGCCGTTGCCCAAGAGCTTGCAGGTGAACTCCACGACACCACCCGGGGTCAGCTTCTCGTCGTAGCTGTTGACGACCATCGGGATGCGCTTGCCCCTGGAGCCGGCCGATGCGTTGGGGTCGAAGATGAACGTCACGTAGACGGTGCTCCCGTCGTCGCGCGCGTCACGCAGCACGGACTGCGGCGCGTCGCCCTCCAGGAAGTGTCCCGACAGGTCGGCGCTGGTGTCCTTCAGCGTCTGGACGCGGGACTTGTAGCCCGAGCCGCCGAGGTAATTCGTCTCGACGAAGTCGCCCGTCTCGCTAAGCGACGCGTCCGTCAGGCCATCGACGCGGTCAGCGGACTGGGAGGCATTCGCGTCCGAGCGCACGGAAACACTGTCGAGGTGAGCAGCAACAGGGGTGGACATGTGAATACCTACCGGCTCGGGAAGAGCCGCGAAAGCGTGGCAAGAATTTGGGCGGCAACTGTCTTGCGGAACTTCGCGCGCCCCCGACGGGCGGGCTTGCGCAGGAAGTGGACCGGCGTGGCGAACCGTTGCTCGCCCCAGTGAAACCCTTCGTGAATGGGGCCCGCAGCGTCGTGGGCATACCCAGCCGTTGCGCTGACGCTCGCCTTCGCGTCGTTCAGCTCCGGGCCGTCGACAAACCCGGACGTGCTCAGCGGCGGCTTGCCGTCCGTGTCCCGCGCGCCCACAGGCACCAGGGCGCGACTCGCCTGAAGCACCGTCGACGCGTGTTCGCGAGTCAAAGGCGCCAGGTCGGCGAGTACGGGCCGCTCCACCTTCCGCAGCTTGTCGAGCAGCCTGAAATCAAGAGCAACTTTGAGTGGCATTGCCCCCGGTAAATGCGTGCGCTTTCTCGCCGTGGCTCACGCGCCCATGTCGATGAAGGAGGCATCCACGGTGAAGGTCCACCAATGCCGGTCGCTCCCGTCAGTGCCGACGTAGTTGGGGCTGCCTTCGTCCACCTCAATCAGCACGTAGCCCGCGGCATTCACGAGATGCAGCACGTCGAGGGCCGCGAGCGCGAGCGCCTGTCCCTCCCGGAAGCTCTCACGCGCCGAGCGCACGCGGACCTGACTGGTAACGGTTCGGTACGTCTTGCGGCCCCCGCCGATGAAGCTCTGCGGCGGCTCCCCTCCGGTTTGCAACACGAAGCACGCGACGTCCGGCACCGTGGCGTCGTCGTCTTCGAGCGTCGGGCCGAGAAACAGGTTGGCCCCGGCGCTCAGCCCGAGGCCCCCAGCGGCGAGAATCGTCGCGAGGTCGGCAGCAGTGTCGCGGGCCATTAGAGCCAAACCTTCCGGTAGCGCAGGACGCCCGCCCCGTCGACGTGCTCGTCAAGGGCGGCAGGGCGGCGGGCGTGGTTGAAGTCGGTGATGTCGTCGCCCTTGAACCAAAGTCGGTGGCGCAGCGTGACGGGTGCTTCGGTGTAGACGAGGAAGGACGCGACGAACTCGGCGCCGTTGGCGTCGCGAATCAGCTTGCGACTCGGCTGGATGCGCGCGGGAGCTTCTTGGATGGGGCCCAGCAGAGGAGTCCCCCACGCGTCGCGTCCGACGACTTCGGCGTAGCGGATGAGCTGCCGAAACAGCGCGGCTGGCCCACTCATCAACTCGCCCTCCACAGGACGTGAGGCGCGACGAGCAGCTCGGCGCGGGGACTGGCAAGCCGCTGGCCAGCGCTTCGCTCCCGGTAGCTCACGGACCAATCCCCGAGACTCTCGCTGGACACGTCGGAGTCACGCCCCCGCCCCCGGTACAGCGCGCAGGCTTCGAGGATGGCAGCCTCTTCGACTTCGGCGGGCAGGGTAACGGGCCCCTGGGAGGCATCGAGGGCCACTTGCCCCGGCGTCACGTAGCCCCCTGTGTACGTCACGGCCAGTGCATCGGGGCGCCCCTGCCGCATCTCGACGGTCAGAGTGACGAGCCCGCCGACACGCGCCGTCACCGGCCAGAGGCCAGCCAGCCGGTAGAGAAGGCCACCCGATGCAAGGTCTCCGGCAAGGGTGTAGCTCGCCGCGTCGAGCAGCTCGCCCCCGTCCATCACCTGGAGGACTTCGACGAGCGGCGGGCGGCTCAGGAGGACGTAGGGGCGGCCGTAGCTGTCCGGGTACTCCGTCACCGTGGCCCGCTCAAAGGCCCGGCCGCACAGCCTCGCGATTGCACTGCTGGCGGCAGTGACGCAGCGCTCGACGTGCGAGTCGGAGGGCACGCCCAGGTCGGCGGCCACGGTGGAAGCGAGGCAGAGGTCAGTCGGGCGGGCCATGGAAGGGGCTCAGGACGGCGTAGGAACGACGAAGCCGGGGCCCCCAGGGGAAAGGGAGCCCCGGCCCGGGAAATGCGGCGTGGCGCGGCGCTAGGTGGCGGGAATCTCGTCCGGCCCGCACAGGACAATCAGGCTGGACGCGCCCAGGGTGGGAGATGTGCCCCCCGTGAGGGCCACCGTCTCGACGACTCGGAGGTAGCGCTGCGCCGTGGGGAGCCGGACGTTCACCCGGGCCACCGCGTTAGCCGTGGTCAGCGGCGCGATGGCGGCTTCGGGCAGGTCCGTCCATCCGTTCTGGCCGTCGGCGCTGTCCTGGAGCTTCGCGGCGAGCGACAGGGCCGTCGGCGTGCCCGTGGCGGCCCCCGTGGAAGCCGTCAGCACGCACGAGTCGAAGCTGAAGCGGTCGACAGCGGCACTGTTCCGCGTCCCCGCGCTCACAGCGGCGGGAGCAGTCCCAGGGCGAATGCCGACGAGCACGCCCGCGTCGGTGGAATTGGCGTTCATGGTGGGGCCTCTCAGGTGTAGGTGATGGAGCTGAACGCCTTCGGCTGGCGAACCTTGAAGTCGCCCTTCACGATGGCGCGCACGGTCGTCTCGTCGTACTCAGCGCGAACGTCGTGCTCGGAGAGAATCAAGTCCTCGTCGATGCCGTAGATGAACTGGCGCCAGTCCGCCGAGAAGGTGATGCGCGACACCGGCACGCGGGTCGTCATCACGAAGGGGAAGCCGCGAATCGTGCCCCTATCCAGCATCTCCTGACGGAACACCCAGACGCCGGAATTCTGGAGCTGAAGCAGCGCCGTCGCCCGCGTCGGGTGAAGGACCCACGCCGCGCTACCCATGCGGACATGCGCCGTCAGCGGCAGCTCGACGGCCTTGTCGATGTCGGCCAAGTAGGCTGCCGACGTCGTCCCCGTCGAAGCGAAGGTGTGCGCGGCGTCGAGCTGAGCGAAGAGCCCCTTCGGCGCGGCGCCCGTCCCGTCCCCGTTGAAGCCCGCGTCGTCCAGGCCATCGGCCACCGTCGCCCGGATGTCCTCGCCGACGCCCGCGTCACCCACGCCCGGGGTGCGCAGCAAGTCGTTGCTGATGTCCGTCAGCACCATGCCCTTGTGCGCCTTGAGGACAATCTTCCCGTACTTCGGCGCGCTCTTCGGCACCGTCTCGCCTTCGCCGACCCACTTGAAGACGGACGTCCCGGTTTGCTTGCCCATGTGCAGCTCGCCCTTGAACGTCTGCGTGCGCACGCCCAGCTTGAGCATCGCCGCGTCGGGCCGGAGGAATTCAATCACTTCGCCGCTCTGTTGAATCGGCACCAGCACACCGGCCGAGTCGAACTTGCTGAGCTGAACGGCCTTCTGGACGTCGGCGTTGCCGAAGCGCTTCGAGGCGTCGACCAGCTCGGCGGCTCCGGTGCGGCGTCCCGCCGCGATGACGCTCTTCGCGAAGCCGCCGAAGTTCTCAGCGCTCGCGTAGACGCCAGTCCCGCGCGGCGCGTTGCCCGGCTCAGCCCGGCCCGGGGCACTTCGAGCGGCGGCGTCCACCAGCTCACGCGCGACCTCGGGGCCGAGCGCCTTCACCATCTGTGCGATTTGCTCGCGAGTCATTCTTTCACTCCTCGGATGTAGCCCTTGAATGCCTCGACGAAGCTCTTCGCGGCGTCGGCGGCGTTGAAACCCTTCGTCTCGTCTTCGTCCTCGTCGGGCTCGCTCTTCTGCTCGTCCTCGACGTCTTCCTCGTTCGTCGACTTCGCTTCGTCTTCGTCGGTCGACTTCGCTTCGTCCTCGACGTCTTCTTCTTCGGGCTCGCTCTTCTGCTCGTCCTCATCGGTCGACTTCGCTTCGGCCCGTGCGTCGAGCAGCTCGACAACGCGCGTTGCAATGCGTTCAACGAGGTCGTCGGGCGCTTCGTCCAGGGACTTCGAGCGCACGGCCCGCGAGTTCCCCGGAATCGTCACGACGGAGACTTCGAGCAGTTCCTGCGCGTCGCAGTCGTAGCCGCCGCGCTCGTTCTGCCGATACTGGCCAGGGAGCATGAGGTAGCGGACGGAGACGGCATTCAGGATGCCCTTCGAAACCTTGCGCTCGACCTTCTTCGCGAACTCGTCTTCGTCGTCGAATTCGATATCCACCATCAGGGCATCGCCTTCGACGTAGACGCGCCCCTTCCCAATGGGCAACTGCGGCTCGGCGCCCGTCATCGCGGCGCTCGCCCCGTCGTCGTGGTTGTAGAGGACGACGCCATTCGCGTTGTAGCCGTCCACCCGCCAGCCTTTGACGTTCAGCCGGTCCGAGTAGCGGTCGAAGTCGCCGTCACTCGCTTTGAACTTGAAGACGCGGCGTCCGCCAATGGACTCGACGGCGCTCAACGTCGCCGCGTCCTTTCGAACGGCGCTCAGCCGCAGGGAGCGTGTAATGGTTCCAGACATGCACCCGGTAAATGCGTGCGACTTCTGCGGATGGCTCAACCGTCCTTCGTCGCCTCGGCATGCGCCTGCGCCGAACTTCCTTCGACGGGCGTCGGCGTCTCTCCGGGCTCGTTGGGCTTCTGCCCCGGAAGCAGCTCCGCGAAGCCTTGCCGCTCCGGGTGAGGCTTGAAGCCCGCTTCGACTCGCCACTCGTCGAAGGTGAAGGCGCTCGGGAGCGTCCCCATCACCCGCAGCCGGTGCTCACGGTCGGCAGGCACGGGAGAGTCGTAGGAGAGAATCACGTCGTCTTCGAAGCGGGGTGCCAGGTGCTTTTGCATCGACGCGAGGAAGACTTCGGCGCGTGGCTTCGTCGCCTGCTCGGCAAGGTGTTCGCGCGCCGCGTAGCTCGTCGCCTTGTTGCTGCTCGTCACGTCGCCCACAATCTCCGGCGGCACCCGGTAGACCATCCGCACGAAGTCCATGAGGAAGCGGCGCAGGTCGACGAGCTGCATGTCGCGGAACGGCGTGTCGAGCCGGGCAAACGTCGTACGCCCGCTCGTAATCATCACCCGGCCTGCGTTGGCGGGGCCCCCGTACTCACGCGCGAGCGACTCTTTGAACGCCCTCGCGGGCCCGGCCTGCGACTCGTTGAAGCCCTCAATCGCGATGACGGCGCCCGGAAGCATGTTGTTGAAGAAGGCGTTCTTCGTGAAGCGCGCCGCGTGCTCGTCCGTGTCGACTTCGTCGCCCAGCGAGTAGGCGATGCCGATACCGCGGCCAAGCGGGTCAGCCGGGTTCAGGCGCTTCACGTAGAGCACGCTCGCCGCAGGCAGGAGGAATGTCCGCCCGCCAGCGGCCACCGTGTACGTCCGTTCCGACTTCGGCTTGCTCAAGTCCGGCAGCGCGAGCACGCAATCGGGCGGCACGGGCCACAGGCCCACGGGCACGCCCGCCAGCTCTTCGACGACGGCGAAGAACTCGCCCGTCAAGTCATAGTGAAGGCAGAAGAGTTTCGCGAAGTCGCGGCCCGTCATGTAGTCGTTCGGGTCCGCCAGCAGCCGGAGCAGCGGATGGTCGGGCAGCTCCACCGCGTCCCCCGTCTCGACGAGCGACTTCAACCGCTCCCGGCGCACGTCGCCACCGGCCCGCCGCAGCGACACGTCGACGAGCGACTTCCGCGTCGCGGGGTCCTGCCGCGTGAAGGCCCTCCACGTCACGTCCGCGAAGGCATCGCCCACCGTGTCGACGATGGTTCCCAGCCACGGCATCTCGGCGTAGGCCGCGAGCAGCGCAGGCACCTCGCGGCGTGGCGGGGCCGAAGCCCAGCGACTCAGCTCCAGCCCCGTTCCCTTGCGCTTGCTGCTCCCGCGAAACGCGGCGCGCATCCTGTCCAACATCCCCATGGAGAACCTCACACCGCGAAGAACTGTTCGACGAAGACAAGGTCGTGAACGCCCCAACAGAAGGCGTCGGCCCTGTCGTCGCGACGCCCGTTAATCCCCGTGAATTTGCTGAGCTGCGCTTCGAGCTTCGGGAACGTCCCGACGAACTCGACGCGGCCCGCTTCGGCCAGGGCGGACACCGGCTCGGCGCGCTTGCTCTTCGCGCTCGTCGCCCGCACGGGCTTCACGTTGACGCTGACGCCCATCTCGCCCGCGACGGTGCTGATGAGCGTTTCCACCATCTCCCCGCCCGTGTTCACCTCGACGACGAGCGCGTCGCATCCCCATTCGAGATAGGCCCGAATGGCCGTCGTCGCCCACTCGCGGGGACTGGCCCGGCGCGACAGGTCGGCCAGCACCGAAACGCGCTTGAGCGGCACGCCGTCGGCACCGAAGAGCGCGCTCGACTTGCACCCCTGGACGATGATGCCCGTTTCGTCCGAGCCGGTTTCGCTCGTCGGGCTCGGGTCCACGCTGACGATGCGCCTGTCCAACTGCTGCGCGTACTCGTGCGCGTCTGCCTCCACGCGGCCCCACTTCGCCGACCCGAAGATGGCCCCGGGCACGTCGAAGAGCAGACGCCCGAGAACCTCTTGCTGTCCCCAGCGGGTGTTCGCCAGCGCCCGCATGTTCGCCACGGCTGACGGCGCCAGGTTCGCGAAGTTGCTCAGCGAAGAGCCCGTGCGAAGCACCACGCCCGGCTTGAGTTCCTGCGTCTCCGCGTTGGCGAAGAGCAGCTCTTCAATCTTCTTCAGCGGGCGCGGCGTCCCGGTGAGGAGGAGCTGCGGCGGGTCCTCTCGCGAGCCGATGCGCAACACGAGCGGGAGCTGATCGACCGCGGCCATGTCGTGTTTCCAGGACGCCGGTTCATCCCCCCAACCCCATCCGGCATTCGGACCGCGCAGCCGGTCGGGCTTATCCGCCGAGTAGCAGATGGCATAGACGCCGTTGGGCCACGTCACGCGGCGCTTGCTGGGTTCGTACTTGGGGGTAAACCAGGGAGGCGACAGGGCGAGGATGCCGGACGCGCCGCGAATCATGGTGTCGCGCACGTCCGCCGCAGTCGGGCCGACGAGGGCCCCGACGCTCTTCGCCTGCCACGCCTTTTTGATGACCCAGCGCGCGCCGCACCACGTCTTCCCGAAGCCGCGCCCGGCCATGACGAAGCACGTCGAGAACTTGTCCGGGGGCGACTGCTCGCGACGCGCCCAGAAGTCGAGGTCGTAAACGAGCAGCTCGACTTCCTTGTCGTCGAGCCCGCCGAAGAGCTTCGCGAGCTGCGCGCGGGAGCCGACCGTTTGCACCATCCGCGACGCGGGGGACTCGTGCGGCGCGAGCCCCTCGGCGAACTTCGCCCATGAGCCCTTCAACAAAAAACTACGCATCGCTCGCCCCCTTGTCTTCGAGCTGCTCAGCCGGGGCCGCTTCGGCAGGGGCGGACGCGGGCAGCTCGTCTGGGAGGAACTTCCCCAGCCGGTCAATCAGCAGCTCGCGCAGCGCGGCGGTGTCGGCGGCCTGGTCCTCGGGGCTCTTCGACTCGACGTTGTCGCGGCGGCCGTACAGCCTCAATGGTCACGTGAAAACCGGCCAAAGAGGGTCCCTTCAAAACCGGCCAAAGGGAGAGGACCGAGACAGGAGGACTCCTACCCCGCGGACTCGGAGGTCCGCAACTCCATGGCCCCCTTGGTGCGCCAGCTGCGGGGACCGAATTGGACGACGTGGGCATGGTGCAGCAGACGGTCGAGCATGGCGGCCACGGCGGCGTTGTCCCCCAAGAGCTTCCCCCAGTCCTCCACTGGCCGGTTGGAGGTGATGAGGGTGGAAGCCTTCTCGTAGCGGCGCATGATGAGCTCGAGCAGGTCCTCGGCGGCGGTGGCCGGCAGCTTGCGCATGCCGAGGTCATCGATGATGAGCAGAGGCGCGCCGGTGAGCGCATCGAGCTTCTGGCGTCGGGTGCCTTCGAGGCTTGCTTCGGCGAGCTCCTCGAGCAGGTGGTGCGCCTCGCGGTAGAGGACGCGATGGCCCTGGGACTGGATGACGGCGCGGCCGAGGGCCTGGGCGATGTGACTCTTGCCGGTGCCTGGAGGGCCAAGGAAGAGCGCGTCCTCGCGCCGCTCCACGAAGCCGCCGGTGGCCAGCTCGAAGACGAGGCGGCGATTCATCTTCTTGTTGAAGTCGAAGTCGAAGCCGTCGAGCGTCTTGCCCGCGTCGCGGAAGGCGCCCTGCTTGAGGCGGCGTTGGATGAAGCTGTCGCTTCTGCGAGTCAACTCGTCGTTGACGAGGGCGGAGAGGAAGTCGAGTGGAGCGAGCTTCTCGGCTTGCGCCTGGAGGATGCGGGCCTCGACGGCCTGGGCCATGCCGGACAGGCGCAAGGTGGTGAGGGCGCGGGTGATTTCGACGAGATTCATGTCTCGGTGTCTCCTGGGTGAGGGGTGGGTTGAGTCAGACGGACGATGACGTCGCGGTAGTGGGTGAGCTCGCGGATGAGCGGGTCGACCTGGCGCAGGGTGACGGGAGTGGGCGTGCGTCTTTCGAGGTAGCGGCGCACGAAGCGGTAGGTGGGGACGCCCACCTCGAGAGCCACCTCGCAGGCGTCGTCCAGGGCAGCGGCGCCGTGCTTCTTCACCAGGGACAGCACGCCCAGGATGCGGCGGGTGCCCACCTCTCCTTCTCGGCGGTGCACCTCGGCGCAAAGGGCGGCGACGCCGCGTCCGGCCCTGGCGGCGCGCTCGAGAAGTTGCACGGTGGTGCGCGGCGCGTGGGAAGGCCTGTCCTCCTCGCGTGTGCGGTGGTGGCCGCGAGGGGCCCGGGTGTGCTCCCGGAGCAGTTGCCCCGTAGCGGGCAGCAGCAGGCGGACGTGGAGGCTGTCCCACTGCACGTGCAGCTTGCGGCCGATGTGTCCCGGGGGCACCGAGTAGTACGCGCCGTCCACCTCGACGTGCCCGTCCAGGTGCACCACTCGCTCACCGTAGGCGTAGTAGCGGAAGGGCTCCACGGGCAGGGCCAGCAGCCATGGGCGCTCCTCGCCGAACATGGCGGCCACCTGGCGCTTGGTGGTGCCGTGGATTCGGGTGTCCGCCCACTTCGCCTCCCACGCGTCGAGGTAGACCTGGGCGGCCTCCAGCGACTCGAAGCGCAGGCCCTTCAGCGGCGTGCGCTGCGCGTGGCCCACCGCAGACTCCACCTTCCCCTTCCTGTCCGGGTGGCGGACTCGGGCCGGCAGGGCCGTGGCCCCGTAGTGGGCCAGCACGTCCCGGAAGAGCGGATTGAGGGCCGGCTCGTAGACGTCGGGCGAAAGCACCCCCTCACGCAGGTTGTCCAGCACCACCGTGCGCGTCACGCCTCCCAGCCGCCGGAAGGCCTCCTCGTGCAACTGCGCCCACGCGCGGCTGGAGGACTTCCAGCACAACAGCCGCACTGACTTGCGGCTGTAGCCCAGCGTCATGACGAACATGCGCGTGCGCCGGTATTTCCCCGTCTCCGGGTGGCGCACCATGGGCCCCTCCCCATAGTCCACCTGCGCTTCCTCGCCCGGCGTTGTGTGGATGACGGCCTTGGCCTCCGGGCCCTGGCTGTCGCGCAACGCCCGGACGAAGCGGCGCACGCTAATGTAGCTGCCCGTGTAGCCCTGCGTGTCGACGAGCTCCTCGTAGATGGCGCGCCCGTTGCGGCCCACCTCCAGCCGCTGCCGCACCAGCTCGACGTAGGGCGCGACGATGCTCGCCGATACGTGCCGGACTCCGGCTCGGCTGCGCGGCATGGAGTCGGTGGTCCCCTCATTGGCCGGTTTTGCTCCGGCGGCCTCGGCCTCCGGCTCACTCGCCTCGGTGGTCCCCTCATTGGCCGGTTTTGACTTGCCCCACCGGCGCGGTGGACGGATGCCCACGCCCGCGGCCTTCAGGTAGCCGCTGGCCGTCTCACGGCGCACCCCCGTCGCATCCTCGATACGTCTCAGACTCCAACCCAACCGCCCCAGGGCGATGACCTGCTGCTTCTTCTCGTCGCTCAAGACGTTGCCCATCCCCCGGGCGGACTCCACGTCCTACCCGGGCGTCAACGTCTCGGCCCTCCCCATTGGCCGGTTTTCAGGGGACCTTCATTGGCTGGTTTTGGGTGACCACTGAGGGTACAGCTCCGGGAAGCGGCGGCTCAAGAGCCACTGGACGTGCTTGGGGTTCGTCGTCGCGGCGGCCTGGAGCGTCTCCGTCGCGGACTGCATGAACTCGGATTCGGCTCGGTTCACCGCGACGAAGAACTCGCGGTAGAGCCCGCGCGCCTCGCTGGCGCCACGGTGGAACCATCGGGAGATGGTCTGTTCGTCGACGCCCACGAGGCCCGCAGCCGCGCGACGGAAGAGGCCCGCGCGCAAGTGCTCGCAGATTTGCTGCTGAAGCTCAGGAGTGAGTTTGGTTGGTCGCGCCACACCCGGTAAATGCGTGCGGTTTCGCGAAGTTTTTCGGGGGAGCGCTCAACAAAACGCATCGACCCCACGGTTTTTCTCAGAATTTTTCGAAAGTGGGGGCGCTCCGAGCAAGCCAGGATTCCGCCGCAGACAGAAAATCCGGACGGGCGGGGTGCGCGCTTTACAGGCACATCAAAAAAACAACCACGCCACCCAACGTCACAAACTACGCACTGGCCGAATCCAAGCTAGAGTAGAACTGGCTCGAAATGAAGCCATACTCAAGACCACACCGCGCAGGCTCTACACCATGACGAAGATGAAGACCAAGACTCCCCCCCCAAAGAGCATCTCCGGAAAAGCCTCCATTAAGGCGTACGAAAGTCTTCGCCCGCAGCTCGAAGCCTACAACAAGAAACTAGGGGACCTTCTTGCAGAGTTGATGAATAACAACAAAATCAAAGTTCAGTCCCTTGAGCATCGCACGAAATCCATCGACAGCTTCAGCGAAAAAATCAGTCGCCCCGGGAAGAGATACTCAAATCCAATCAAGCAAATGACCGATCTAAGCGGCCACCGAATCATCGTCTACTACACGGACGACATCGATAAAGTATCCGAAATCATTCAAAGCGAATTCGCCATCGACATAAAAGCATCGGTCGACAAGCGGGACGAACTGGCTCCCAACGAATTTGGATACCTGTCAAAACACTACATCGTCTCCCTCAAGGAACCAAGGGCATCGCTTGCTGAGTGGAAAGCGTATGCCGGTTTTAAGGTCGAAATTCAACTAAGAAGTGTGTTGCAACATGCCTGGGCGGCAATAGAACACTCACTGCAGTACAAGGCTGACACCGACGTCCCCATCAGTTCTCGGCGCCAACTATCCAGACTCTCGGGGCTATTTGAACTAGCCGACCAGGAATTCTCTGCTCTTCGCGCAGCACAACAACGCCTCGCAATCACAACACGAGAGGCATTCGACAAGGGGGCAAACGACATAGAAGTCAACGCAGTCACAATGCTTGAATACATCAACCAGTCGAGGCTTTTGGATGAAATCCTCAAGATGGCCATCAATGCAGGATTCACTCCTGCCAACGAACAGGATGCTAGAGACAAGGACAAGGCAGACAAGCATAGCATCTCCGGGATCGTTCAAATCGCCAAGGAAGGACGAATCGGATTCGGCGATTTCCAGTCCCGTCTGCGCAGCAACAAGAAAACAATAAAAATATTCTTTCAGGAGGTCTTCAAGGCAAGCGAAATCCCCTGGATAGTGACAAAGCCATTCGCACTACTAATGGCGTGCTGTCTCATCTTCAGAGAACTAATCACCAAGGAAATGCTCGGACGTCTGGGCTGGAACCTTGAAATTGCCGAGATAGTCCTCTCTGCAGCCCGAAGAAGCTCTTCCTGACATCAATCGTCATCTTTTTCCCGAGCAGACAACCAGCTCGCGCAGTTCATCCAGCGCACGCGCGAGCATCCGGTCAACGCGGCTCTTCGGCGCGCCCCAAGCTTCCGCCACGGAGCGCACCGACTGCGCCGGGCGATTGAGGCCGAAGACGCGTGAGACAAGCTCCCGCTGTTCAGGGGCCAGTCGCCGCACGGCATCGAACACCAGCGCTCGCCGCTCAGCCGCCAGCAGCTCGGCTTCGGGCGTGTACCCGTCGGGCTCCAGGCACGACATCTCGCGGAGTGCGGATTCCAACTCGTCGACCCACGAGTCATCGGCCGAAGCACCGTCCGAGAAATGAGACGGCATGTCCATGCGGTGGACGCGGACGACGTTGCCTTCGTTGCTGTGGAGTGAACGCACGGTGCGACGCTTGTGTGCGCCGTCGCTCAGGTGAACGTCGGTGCCGTGCAAGCGCGCGTACTGCTCGCAAGCAGCCCGAGCCCGGAAGTAGGCAACCTGGCCGAACGACTGGCGCCCCCTCGTGGCGTCGTACTTGGACACCGCGCGAAGCATCGCCATGGAGGCAACTTGCGCGAGGTCATCAGGCGACAACGAGCCCGCGATGGGCAAGAGGGCCCCGACGATGCGGCGGATGAGGGGCTTCACGGAGTCGAGCAACTCAGCGGACAACCGTCGATCCAGCACGGCGTTGCCGCTCGCGCGGGCCGACAGGATGAGGGACACGAGTTCGGATTGCCGGGCCGCCCGAAGGCCATACTCACTGTGTGAAACATGCTTCTTCGCACTCCCCCTGCGACAAACCGCTGCGTGAGACATCGCCCCGCCAGGAGCATGCCGCATGCCGACTACGCTCGATTCACAGACAGTCTCAGCCACGGTGACTCTACGCTCTTGCGGTTGGGCTGCGCGTCGACGCCCCATCGGCACGCAGTCGTTCCCTGCGTAAATGCGTGTGGATTCCGGCAGCGGCTCACGCACACTCGAAAAGTGGCGACGAAGGCGAGTCGGCATGTCCCGAGTAGATGCGTGCGACTTCCGCGAACGACTCAGGCATCAACGCCCCGTCATCAATCAAGCTCTCTTCCTATCCTCTCTCCTTCTTCTCTTTAGAAAAGATGGAGTAGTAGAAAGGAGGATAGGTAATAGAGAAGGCTAAGGATTTGGGGGAACGCGCTCCAGTGCCGCATGACGCCGGACGCCTCCGCGACAGCCGAGCCATTCGCCAAATCCGCACTCATTTACCAGGGGCGGCGCGCCCACCTGCCGCATCCGCCCGGCTGACGATTCCGTGGGCCACTCGGAAAATCCGCACCCATTTACCGGATGCCATGCACGTACCCCACACGCCTCCCGCCCCTGTCGCACTCCTCACTGAGCCATTCGCGAAATCCGCACCCATTTACCCAGGCATGAGCCACACGCACGACACCACACGCCTGCCCGCCCTTCGGCTGAAAGTCGCCTTCTACGCGTCCGCCCAGGACAACGTCCCCCAAGGCGCTGAGCTGTCCTGGCCCGAACTGTCTTCGAAGCTCGTCGCCCACCGTCGCAGTCAGTGCCCCACGTCGCCGTGCGTCCGTGGCTGCCCCGCGAAGAATGGCCCCGCCTGGAGCCCTGTCGACATCGTCGAGCGACGCCGCTCGGAGAACGTGCGCGCCGTCACGGTGGCCGTCTTCGACCTGGACCACCTGACGGCGGCGCAGCTCGCATGCCTCGACGCCGTCGAGCGCCATGGACTCGCCTTCGCCGCCCACTCGACGCACAGCAACCGCCCACCCGACGACTACTGCCTGCGGCTGGTGATGCCGCTGTCCCGGCCCGTGCTGCCGCGCGAGTGGCCGTCCGTGCGCGAGGCCGCAATCCGCATGCTCGGACTCCCCGCCGACCCGGCAACGAAGGACCTGGCTCGCATCTACTACCTACCGGATGCGCCCGTGGGTGCGGAGCCCTACGCCGCCAGTGGAGACGGAGCGCCCCTCGACGTCGACACGCTGCTCGCCATGTCCCGGGCTGGACTCCCCACGGTGGCGGCCCCGGTGCCTTCCACGAAGCCCGAGGAACCCGCCGACCTCTACGAGCTGCGGGCCCTCTTGCGTCGCATCCGCAAGCCCGAGCACCTCGCCATCGTCCGCCGCGCCCTTGCCGGTGAGCCCCTGTCCGCCGTCGGCGAGCAGGACACGACGCTGAACACGCTGATGTCGTGCGCGGCCTTCGTCCTGCCACTGTCCACCCCCGAAGCCGTCGTCATCGAGCTGTTCCGCGCGTCCTTCGCTGCAACGAACTGGAGAGAGGGCACCGAGCATTTGTGCGAGCAAGCCGTCCTCAAGCTGCGGCGTCATCGCGAGCGCCGGAAGGCACGGGATGCCGCACGGCTCGCGGACAACACGTCCATCTGGGAAGCCCTGGGCAGTCGCGCATCTGAATCCACGTCGAGCGACGGCCCGGGATTCGAGGAGGACACTCCCGACCCCGACGCGTGGATGAAGGAACTCTTTCTCGACATCACGAAGGACACCCGACGGCAGATTCGAAATTGCGAAGCGAACGTCGCCATCGTGCTCAGCAAGTCGCCCGAGTGGCGCGGCGTCTTCCGCTTCAACGAAGTCACGAAGAAGTTGGAGGTGGAGGACGGCCCCCTCGGCCCCAGCGTGGACATTGAGACGCTCGACGTCCTGGTAGCTAACTGGATTCAGCTCAGCAAGTACGGGCGACTCGGGCTGATGCCGAAGGCGCACGTCGTCGCGCAGCAGATCCTCGCCGTCGCGAAGAGCAACAGCTATGACCCGGTCGCCGACTACCTCGCGGGACTCGTCTGGGACGGAACGCCACGGCTCGACGGGATGCTCGCGACGTACTTCGGCGCGCAGGGGGATGCTCGATACCTCCAGGCCGTCGGCGCGAAGTTCGCCATCTCGGCGGTTGCGCGTGCCCTGCGTCCCGGATGCAAGGTCGACACGGTCATGATTCTGGAGGGGCCCCAGGGCCTGCGGAAGTCGACGGCGTTCAGCATCCTTGGGGGCCGGTACTTCAGCGACGCGCCCATCGACGTCACCAGCAGGGACAGCGCGATGCTGGCCTCTCAGTTCTGGTTCATCGAACTGGCCGAGCTGAGCACGTTTCGCAAGAGCGAGGACCAGGCGCTCAAGGCGTTCATCACTCGGACGGAGGACACCTACCGGCCACCCTACGGACGTTCCAACGTGCAGGCCCCGCGACGCTGCGTCTTCGTCGGCACAACCAACGATGACGACTACCTGCGCGACCCCACAGGACAGAGGCGCTTCTGGCCGGTGAAGTGCAGCCGCATCGACACCGACGCCCTCAAGCGCGACCGCGACCAAATCTGGGCCGAAGCCGTCGTGCGCTTCCACCAAGGTGAGGACTGGTGGCTGAGCAACGAGGAGGCGGCAGGGGCCGAGCAGCAGGCCGCGCTGCGTATGGAGAACGTGGGGGACAGCCGGAAGGAAGTCATCCTGCGGTGGATTCTGGAGATGCCACCCGAAAAGCGCCCCTCGGACGTGACACTTCTCCATGTGGGCATCGAAGCTTTCGCGCTCCACCAAGCGCAGGTTGACCACCGGATCTCACGGGAAATCGGAGCGGCCTTGAAGTCGCTGGGCTTCACCCGTGGCCAGCGTCGGATGGGAGACGGGAAGCGCCCGCTCGTCTACTACATCCCGGACGAACTGCGGAACGCCCCCACGGAGAAGCGTGGGTAGCGTCAGGTGATTGGCCGCATGCAAGACTAGGGAGTGCAATGAACAGTCCCAATGACACAGGCTACTTCGCCACTGCCTCCAAGTATGCGATGACGTCGTTTCGTTCCTCGGCGCTCTTGAAGCCGGGAAATGCCATTTTAGATTTCGGCACGTATTTCTTTGGATTCTCCAGATAGCCGAACAAGGTCTGTTGGCTCCAGATGATGTCTGCGTTCTTCATTGCATCCGTGTAGGCGTAACCGGGCACTGAGCCCGACTTGCGTTCGAAAATTCCGTACAGATTGGGGCCTTGCTTGTTGGGCCCACCTTTGTTGGCCGTATGGCACTGAGTACAGCGGGCTTTGAATAGCTTATCTCCATTCTCAACGTTGCCACGAGAGAATGACTCAGCTTGAGCGGCCCCTGCGTAAAGGGCCACCGCCAACGTCGCAGTCGTCACAGCCGAGACTGTTGAATGTAATGCACTTTTTTGCTGCCAACGCATCAGCACCTCCTTTTCAGTCGCTCATCAGTCATGACCGAGCCGGGTGAAGGAGTGAAGAGGCTCCAGCGGATCGGTGTATTGTTTTCAACTAGCCCCACACGTAAAGATGGATTGCAAACTCTCGTGGCCAGTCACGAGCTATGGACGTTCTGGAGCCACCCCAAGAGACGCACGACCTGTCAGTGTCGATGAAGGCGGCGCAATTTACGTCAATCCCGGGGCTTTGTTATGCGCCCCCTGCGGTGCGGATCAAGCAGCTTCACTTCGAATCAGTGTCACAGTCACTCGGCAAACTTGTCTGTGTCATAGACGTTGTCTCCGAGGAGCCGCCCAGGGAGTTCGTCGACAAACCCCCATAAAACGCATTTCGCGTATCACAACCAAGAGCACATCATCATTCGAGTCCTGGCAGACAGTGAGCCACTCCCGGAATCCGCACCCATTTAAGGAGGGTGACGCCCTCCAGCAACGTTCCCAGCAACAGCCCCTCGGTCATCGCCGGGGTCATCCAGCGCCTCAGCGTCTCCCAGCTCAAGCGCCACAAGCTGTGCCCGCGCGCATGGTTCTTTCAAAAGGTCATACGCGTCCCCGAGCCCAGCACGGGAGCGCAGCAGGTTGGCACAGAAGGACACGCCCAGCTTGAGCATTTCCTGTCGACGGGTGAAGACGTGCTGGGCACGTTCGCCAGGGCAGGCGCCCATCTACTGCCCACGCCCGGTCCCGACCTGCTCATCGAGCAGCCCCTCGACGGTGAGCCGCCACTGATGGCGGGCGGCATCCCCTTCACCGGATTCATCGACCTCGTGGACGCTCGACGACTCGCCTCTGACGGCGTCCTTCGCATCACCGACCACAAGTTCACCAGCAACGTCGCGACGAATGCCGCGAGCGCCGAGCAGCTCGCCGACGCCGACACCGAACCCGGCTTGCAGATGGTCGGATATGGCGCGTGGGCGCTCAGCCAGGTTGAGCGCTTCCCGGGACTGCGCACGCTGGAGCTCGAACACCTCTACTACCAGACCCGGGGACAACGCCTTGCCGCGTCCGTCGTCGCAACGGTGCCCGCCGAGCACGTCGAGCGCGAGTGGCAGACAAAGGTCGAGCCCCAGGTCGAAGCGATGAAGGAGCACGCGCAAGCAGCCCGCGCTTCCGACGTGCCCGCGAACTACGGCCCCGCCTGCGGCAAGTACGGCGGATGTCCGTTCATGGCGAAGTGCCTCACAGGAGAGAACAAGACGATGTCCCTGCGCGACAAGCTGCTCAACAAGGCTTCCGAGTCCGCCCCCCTTACCGTTGCCGCGGTCGAGCGCAACGCCACGGAGCTGCCCGCCGTTCTTCCCCCGGACGCGCCCGCACCTACGCCCGTGCAGACGGCTCCAGAGGTCGCCCAGGCCACTGAGCAGCCCGCGCCGAAGCGTCGCGGTCGCCCTCGCAAGGTGGCCGAGTCCGAGCAGCCCACCGACGCGGCCCCGTCGCCTGCGAGTGCGCTTCGGGTGCTCTTCGTCGACTGCATCCCGACGACCTTCGACGGACCGACGCCCGAGTCGCTTACGAGCTACGTCGACACCATGCATCGCAAGGTGGCCGGAGCGGGCGGCGTCGACGACGTGCGCTTCGCGGGCTCCGACTCGGCGCTCGGGTTCGGCAAGTGGCGCGGGGCGCTGGCCATGGCGGCGCGCGCCGAGCTGCCCGCACCCGGCAGCTACGTCGCGCTCGGGGTTGCCCAGTCGGAGCTGATGCAGGTCATCGTCGAGGCGCTCGAACCGGCGTTCGACGTGGTCGTTCGCGGCGTCCGCTAATCGCTCGTCACCGGCCCCGTCGGCTTCGGCTGGCGGGGCTCCAGCACTCCCAAACATGAAACTTCTTCACCGGCTTCACGCGGGCGCGGCGACTTTCGCCGAGCGCCCCGCCACCGCTGCGCCTACTGCTCTCGCGAAGCTCACTGGCGACCGTTCGACTATCGCCAAGGGGCAGCCCGTGGGCTGGTCGCCAGACCTCGCACGGGTGCTCAGCCTTCCGCGCCGAGACCTCGCGAGCACATACGGCGATGCCGACTTCGCCGCGTTGGAAGCCTCGCTGCGCGCCCCTGCCGACACGCGTTGCACTTGCGGGACGCTCGGGAAGCGGTGCCCGTCCGCGTTGCTCCCCATCCAGCGCCTCGCCCTCCTGGAAGCCGCGCGCACAGGTGGCGGGCTCTTTCCCATCGGCGTGGGGCACGGGAAGACGCTGGTCGACCTCCTGCTGCCGCTCGTCGTGCCCGGGTGCAAGGTCGCCGTCCTACTCCTACCGTCGAACCTCCGCGCCCAGCTCATCGAGGTCGACTGGCACTTCTACGGCGGACATTGGCGCTTGCCGAACCTCGCGGGTGGCAGGTGGTTCCGCCCCGGACTGCCTGTCCTCCACGTCATCACCTACGAGAAGTTTTCGACCCAGGAAGGCACCGACCTACTGACGCGCATCGGGCCCGACCTCATCGTCTGCGACGAGGCCCACAAGCTGAAGGACCGGAAGAGCGCCCGCACTGGCCGGTTCCTCCGCTACCTGGAGCTGAACCCCGAAACGCGTCTCGTGGCCCAGTCGGGCACGCTGGCGACGAGAACGGTCAAGGACTACGCCCATCTCGCGGAGTACGCGCTGCGTGACGGCAGCCCGCTACCGCTGAAGCAGCACGTCGTCGAAGAGTGGGCGTCGGCGCTGGACCCCGGAACTACCGTCGCTCCTCCGGGCGCACTCCTTCAGCTCGTTGACCCGGCGCACTCACTCGCCCCGCTTGAAGGGGAGAACGAAGCCGACCGTGAGCGCCGACGCGTGCGTGACGCCTATCGTCGGTGGCGCAACGCAACGCCGGGTGTCGTTGCCACTGACGAAAGCGCCGTCGGCATGCCGCTCGTCATTCGCACGCGCGACCCTGGGCAGGTCCCCGACGGGTTGCTCGCCCACATTCAAACGGCACTCGGCGGGCAACGCCCCGACGGCGAAGAGTTCGTCGACGAGCTGCAACGCGTCGTCTGTGCGCGGCAGCTCGCGAGCGGCTTCTTCCACCGCTGGCGCTACCCCGACGTCCATGGCGTTCCGCAGGACTCCGAGCTGATCGTTCGGTGGTTCGCGCGTCGGCAGGAGTTCAACCGGGAGCTGCGCGAGCGCCTCAAGCGGCCCGCCGAGCATCTCGACTCACCAGGGCTGCTGATGCGCGCCGCGATTCGCGCTCACCAGTCCCCGCCCTATGACGGGGAATTGCCGACCTGGCGCGCGATGTCGTGGCCCTCATGGGCTGAGATTCACAAACGCGTCGTCCACGTCACCGAAGCCGTGTGGCTCTCCGACTTCATCGTGCATGACGCGGCGAAGTGGGCCATGCGCAGGGGGCAGCCAGGAATCGTCTGGGTCGAGTTCCCGGAGCTTGGCCAGCGCATCGCGAAGGCGGCGGGTGTGCCTTTCTACGGCGGCGGCCCGGAAGCGTCGGCGACCATCATCCGGGAGCGTGGGAAGCGGTCCATCGTCGCTTCGCTTCGAGCCCACGGGACGGGGAAGAACCTGACGATGTTCTCGCGGATGCTGTTCGTGAACCCACCGGCCGATGGCGCTGCATGGGAACAGGCCATCGGCCGATGTCACCGACAGGGGCAGCTCGCCGACGAAGTCGAAGTGGAGCTGTACCAACACACCGACGAGCTTGTCGGGGCATTCCAGAAGGCCCGCGACTTTGCCCGGTTCATAGAGCAGACGGAGGGCACGCCGCAGAAGCTTTGCCTAGCGACTTGCTAAAGGAGCATGGAGCACGGTCGACGGAATATCTCCTTGTCCTCCATTCGGCTGAGATTCTTGTCTTTGCAGTGCTCCATTCAGCGCTTCTTGGATTTTGGCAGTATTTCCATCGCCCTCATCCAGTCCCTGCACTTGCGCACTTGCCTGAAGCGCTCGAAGGACTTGTTCATTTTGGGCGGCATTCGCATCTGGGGTCACGTCTTCACCGGGCTGCACGCCTCTTCCCTTGCCATCCCACTGGCCCACGACTTCCACAACATACTTGTTGAAATGGGCACGGCACGAATCGCGCACCGCATTCGCACTCGCCAATGCGTCATAATATCGCTGGAAGCCACCAATCATCCCGTTGTTGTGCGTCACGTTCAGGAACCTATCGCGCCACAACAGGTGAAGCTGAGTAATAGGTGGATGGCCTCCGCGCTTAGGAGTCAGAATGACATCAATCTGGTTTCGGCGCCACGGGACGACATGGTCTACAGCTTTCCGCCCTCCCAGCGCATACTGTTGAGAACGGTTCTCCAGAATGTCGTACCAATTACCAGCATTGGAATCCCCCAACTCCCGCGCCAGCTTGACAATCTCACTCAAGAGCGAAACATGCAGCACCGCCATCGGGCTAAACGTGGCCAGCACGTACATTTTCTGAAAGTCGCTCTCCGTCAAGAAGAAGTCAACATTGGTGTTTATGTTAGCATGCAGGCTTGTCATCAAGTTTAGCTTGGCCTGTCCCCGAAGGCGGTCGGCGTCCTCCAGGTTTCTCCTGTAGCCATTCATGAGGTCGGTTGCCCTCTGAAGCTGCTCCTGAGCCAGCCTCCACTCCACGTAGTTCCTGACCCACTCCTTGACGCGCTCGAAGAACGCTTCAAGGTTGAAGCCACTGGATGGCCAATAGAGACCTAACAGCATTCCAAGCACGGACCCACCCCCAGGGATGAGTCCAAGTGCCGTCGCCGCAATCAGTTTCAACTGATCCTCAAACCCATCCACACTACTGGCGTGCGATTCCTTGACAGCCTGAAGCCTTCCCGACAGCATGATATTTGACATTTGTGCCCCCATTTCCAAGTCAACCCTAGAGGGCCTATGACCTGAGCACAACCAGCAAGTCCGAGCCTGTCGCGCATTCAACGCCTTCCTGCCCTCGAATCCCATCCATCTGCCTGAGTTCAGAGGCTTCAGGATACCATTCGCCACAGCAGACGTCTTGCAACAAGACCCCTCTAACCACTCTCAGAAAGCGTTCCCATAAAGACAGGCGAGAACGTCCTTTCGACGGCCCGCCACCTCGAAGGGGAGCACAGGACGTAAGCAGCGTCACACTCGCACGAATCGCCAGACCCAAGGCCACCGTCGGCGCGCAACACCTCAAGGCGGGCTGCTACCGCCTGGGAGGTCCAGTCCATCCGCACCAAGGACGGTTTCAAGGGTCTGTCGGGCATCACTGAAGTATTGGTGGCGACGTCGGAACGGGCCGCGTCAACACACAGCGACACCCCGGTCCAGCCGCGTCGCCCACTCATACCTTGACTCAATCTTAAGCCGACTCCGAGGGGCAGATTTGAAGGGCCTTCCCCAGGTGAAAGCTCCAAAGGCTTTGCGCGACTGCGCACTCCGGACTTCGGATGAGCCTCGCCCAGCCGTGAGCCACTTCCAAAATCCGCACGCATTTACGTGGGGTCAGCGCACTTCATCGCTGACGTAACCCAAGCCGAAGGGCCCACGTAACCATGAACAACGCACTGACGAAGATTGCCACCGCGCAGGCTGCGGCTGGCGGACGCTACCCGCGCTTCGGTCGCTACCTGCTCGAAGTCGAGGTCATCCGCACGAAGGAGGGCTTCAAGGGAGACTCGGCAATCGCCGAGCTGAAGGTTCGCGAGTCCGAGCCCCTCGCGGGTGGCGAGACTCCGAGCCGACCGGGCGAGACGGTCGACTACGTCGAGAACCTGAGCGACCAGAAGAAGGGCGGCGGCGGACGCTTCAAGTCCTTCCTGATGACGCTCGTGGGCGCCGACGAGTACGAGTTCGCCAACCCGGCCGCCCTGAAGAAGTTCTTCGACGAGCGGCAGGCGGGGACGCACCTCCTGATTCGCTGCGAGGTCTTCCCGAAGCAGCTCCCTGCGAAGGAGGGCCACGCCGGGAAGGTCATCAGCGGCTATCGCTGGTCGCACGTCGAGCTGAACGACGAGCAACTCACCCAGGCTGAGCACTCGCGCAAGGCGAGCAAGCTCCCCGCGCTCACCGACGCCCTCGCCTGACACCGGGCGGCGACTGACGGCGCGCTTCCGTCGGCGGCTGGCCCACGACACGGGCCGCTTTCCCACTCCCAAAGGCAGCCTTCATGAATGTCTGGTCGTTCGACACGGAAACGTGGATGATTCAGCCCGGCTTGCTCGCGCCCCCTCTCGTGTGCGGCAGCATCGCGGCGGCAGCTCCAGGCAGCGAACGGCTTCTGGACAAGGCCCAAGCCCGGCAGTTCTTCCGCGAGGCCATCGCCGCGCCTGACACCAACATCGTCGGCGCGAACCTCGCTTATGACCTGGGCGTCATGGCGGCCGACGACCCGAGACTCGTCGCGCCCATCTTCGCGGCGCTCGAAGCCGGCCGCCTGCATTGCGTCCAGGTCCGCGAAGCCCTCATCGACATCGCGAGGGGGCTCTACGGCGTGGACCCGTCGACAGGCCGGAAGCTCGACGACGACGAAGGAGCCCGCTACCCGCTCGCGCTTCTCGTGCAGCGCTACCTGGGCCTCGACATCAGCGAGGACAAAAAGAACCCGAAGGCATGGCGCCTGCGCTACGGGGAACTCGACGGCGTGCCTGTCGAGCGCTGGCCGACGGAAGCCGCTGCGTACCCGAAGCGAGACGCCCGCTACACGCTCGACGTCTTCTTCCGGCAGGAAGCCATTGCCCGGGAGACACCCAACGGCGGCAACCTGCATGCCGAAGCCGAGCAGATGCGCGCCGCCTTCGCGCTCCACCTCGCTTCCATCTGGGGACTTCGAACGAACGGTGACTCGGTCGCCGTGCTGCGGGAGCGGGTGGAACGGGAGTGGGGAGAGAACCGCGCCAAGTTTCAGGCGGCGGGCATCTACCGGGCCGATGGCACCAAAGACTCGAAGCGCCTCGCCGCGCTCGTGACTGCCGCCTATGACGGACAGCCGCCCATTACCGCGCCCAGCGACCGATTCCCCGACGGCCAGGTCGCGACCGACCGTGACACGCTGCTCGGTTCGGGCGACGCGCTGCTCGAAGACTTGGGCAAGAGCGGGCGCGTCGACAAGTACAAGTCGACTTACCTGGACGTCGTCGAAGCGGGCACCTCGCTCCCCATCAATCCGCGCTTCAACGTGCTCGTCAGCACCACTCGCGTTTCGAGCGACTACCAGCAGCTTCCGCAGAAGGGCGGCATCCGGGAGGTCCACGAGGCCCGTCCTGGCTTCGCCTACTGCGCGGTCGACTACGGAGGGCTTGAGCTTCGCACCATGGCTCAGCGGGCCATCTGGGAACTCGGCTTCTCGAAGATGGCCGAAGCGCTGAACAGCGGGCTCGACGTCCACACCCTTGCCGCGGCCGAATTCCTCGGGGCGAGCTACGACGAGCTGCTTCCGAAGGTGAAGGCGAAAGAGCCCCTCGCGGTCGCCTTCCGTCAGCTCGCGAAGATTCTCAACTTCGGCAAGGGCGGCGGGATGACGGGCGGCTCGCTCGTCTACAACGCACGCGCGAAGGACCGGGTTTCCTTCTGCCTGCTGGCGAAGCGCGCAGACGACTGCGGTGTCGAGCGCGTCGTCATCACCGTGCAGCGCAAGCCGAAGATGGTCTGCCGCGCCTGCGTCGAAGTGGCCAAGGAACTGGACACGAAGTGGCTCAACGCGTGGCCTGAGCAGCGCGAGCTACAGCAGCGGGCGAAGGCGAGCACCTACGGGGGCGGGTTCGCCGACGTGATGATTCCGGGGGCCAACATCCTGCGCGGCGGGTGCGGCTACACGCAGATTCTCAACACGCCATTCCAGGGGCTCGGCGCTGTCGGGTGCAAGCTCGCCATGTGGCGCGTCAGTCGCGAGATGTACGTCGACCGTCGCTCGCCGCTCTACGGCTCGCGACTCGTCCTCATGGTGCATGACGAGTTGATTAGCGAGCTGCTCGCCGATGACGCCCAGCGGATGCACGACGCAGCCGAGCGCAAGGCATACCTGATGCGCGAGGCGATGAAGGAGACAACTCCCGACCTGGCACCGGCAATCGAAGCCGAGCCCGCGCTGTCTCGCATCATGTCGAAGGACGTCGCCACCGTGCGCGACAGCTCCGGGCAACTGCTCATCTGGGAGCCCCCCATAAAGCGCGCTGCCTGAACCACGGCCGAAATCCGCACCCATTTAGGGAGCAAACGCACTCCCTAACAGGTGCAACGCATGGCCAAGACAACCGACGCGCTCGAACAGCTCCCGCCCGCTCTCTGCCCGTATCTCGACGGAGACCTCGACGACGCGGTCGCCTTCGACGTCGCCGACTTCCACGAACTGCGCCTGATGTCCGCGCTGGTAGGTGAAGCGGCCTCCCCTCTCCTCCTGGTGGCGGCCCGCTGATGCCGACGACTCGGAATCTACTGGTGGCGCTCGACCCCGGGCTTCGAGAGTGCGGCATCGCGCTCTTCGACCTGGACTCGGGCGAGCTGCTCGCGGCGGGAATGCCCACGAATGCCGAACGGAAAGCCCGTGGGCTTGCGGCATGGTCGCGCATGGCAGGAGCGGTCGCCGTGTTCGTTTCGTCGTTCCTGGAGCCGTTCAGGGCCGCTGGCGTGGCTGTTACCGTCACCGTCGCGAGCGAGTGCCCCCAGGTCTACACGGCCGGGAAGAGCAAGGGCGACCCGAACGACCTGATTGAACTCGCGGGTGTCGTCGGCCGGGTTGCTGGTGGACTCAGCGCGACGAGTGAGCGCAGCTTCCTGCCGCGCGAGTGGAAGGGCACGCTCGACGGTGACGTCATGGTCGAGCGCATCAAAGCGCGCCTCGGCGAGCGACCCCATGAACACCTGCGGGTGCAGCTCCCGCGCGCCCAGGACAAGCACCACAACGTTTGGGACGCCATCGGCGTTGGCCTTCACGTCGTCGGCCGACTCGCGCCCCGGAAAGCCTTCCCGAGGTAGCCATGTCCGAATACTCCACCCTTCTCGGACGAAATGCATCCGTGCCCCCACTTCTTCTGTCGAAGCGACAGGCTGCCAGATTGCTTGGGATTAGCCGGGGACGCACGCTCGACGAGTTGCTCAAGGCAGGCCATCTGCGGCCTGTGCTTGTACTCGGACGGCTCAAGCTCCCCAGAGAGGAGGTCGAACGACTCGCGAGGGAGGGGACCGAACCCGTCCCTATCCCTCGCAATAGTTCCAGCGTGCGCGCCAACCGGGCTCGACGGACGCAGGACGCAAGCGCCGCAATTCGCGCCCTCAAGCTCGACTAGAACAACGTTGGAACCTTCGCTGGCACTGCGTGCGTTGCATAGAAGCGCTTTGTCGTGCGTTCGCTCTTGTGATTCAGAAACGCGGCAACTGCGGCAGGATGCGCCCCGGCATTGATCGCCCAGGTCGCGACGGAATGCCGCATGTGCCCAGGTCGGAGGGGCTCACTGAGACCAGCGGCAGTGCTCGCGTGCTCAAGACTCCGATGGAAAGCGAAGTAGTCGAGTTCCCGCTGCTCCAGAATCCTGCGAGCAGCATCCGCGACAACGTCGCTAACCTCTGTGCGCAGCGGTTCGCCAGCCTTCGTTTGGGGGCACGCGAGCACGTTCCCACCCGTCATCGGATGCCGCTCGACAGCGCCGCTAACAGCGAATCGACTCAGTTCATTGAAGTGCCAGCCGGTGCCCGCCAGCACGTCGAGCGCGTCGCGCCATAGCCCAGTCAGATGCTCGCGGACGGCGAGGAACCGCTCTCGCGTAACCGCTTTGGGCGTCGTCCACTGCTCGGGACGAGCTTGCGGCACGGACAGACCTGAACTCGGGTCCTCCTGCTTTTGCAGGACGTGGCGAACCTTGATCAGCCACCCACAGAACGCCTTGAGCGTGGCGATGTGCTGTTTCCGTCCCGCGTCGGCCTTGTCCAACTCGCTGACGAGCCGCGCAGTCTTCAGCTTTCGCAGGTCCGCCGATCCCAAATGAGCGGCCCACCACGCAAGCGAGCGCTGCTGATCTCGCACCCACTTCGGCGTGTTCTTCTTCTCGTCGCGGGACCAGCGCAGGAACGCTTCGGCAAGCTCAGCGGTGATGGAGAGAACACCATCCTCGGAAGCCTCCCCACCCGGCCGGTAGTTGCTGGGGTCCGCCTCGAAGCGCCTGAGTTGCTCGTGAGCGGCTCGGCTCGTGTGGCAACGAGTGCTGACCTCGTACAGACGGCCGTTGATGCGGCGCAGGATGTAGTAGGTGTCCCGGCCCCTACTATCCGTGCGGATGTATCCGCCATCCCACTTCCGAGCGACTCGACTTGCCATGATGTGGCCCCCGTTGGTTCTCACTGGCGAGTTGGAACTAAGTTGGAAAGGCTCCATTCCAACACGCCAGTTTCCCTCTAGGAAGCACCATCTTGCGGGCTGTTTTTAAGTCCGCTGCGTCTGCCAGTTCCGCCACTCGTGCCCTGCTGCGGGCAGCCCCCTACAGGGCCTGTCCTACCTCCGGCAAAGGCCTCGTGCAGCCCCCAGCTCTCTTCCTTTTCCGCTGGGGCTCCAGGCAGGCCTGGGCGCCCGCCTCGCGTCCTACGGCGCCCCTGGGCCCGCGCCAGGGGGCTCGGGGATGCGCCAACCCCTCAAGAGCGTTGAAGAATCCAGGGCCCTGGGTCGGATTCGCCGCCTGGGAAGCCGGTTCCGGGCCCCTTCTCTTCACAGTTCGACGGCCGGGATGTGCTCCACCGTCGCATCCCGCCTGACCCTGTTATAAAGCGCCCCCCATGCTCGAGACCGTAACCAAGGGCTTCCGCGCCGCCAAGAACCGCCTCGCCGGCAAGAGCGAGCTCACCCCGGAGCTGGTCGACGAGTCGCTGCGCGACATCCGCGTCTCCCTGCTCGAGGCCGACGTCGCCTTCGACGTCGTGAAGAAGTTTGTCGCCCGCGTCCGCGAGAAGTCCGTGGGCGAGCTGGTGCAGACGACCATCACCGACACGGGTGGCCAGAAGCGCAAGGTCAGCCCGATGGACCACTTCATCAAGATCTGCCACGACGAGCTGGAGGGCCTCATGGGGCCCGTCGACACCAGCTTGAAGCTGAAGCCCAAGGGCCAGCTGTCCGGCATCATGATGGTGGGCCTCCAGGGCTCCGGTAAGACGACCACGACCGGAAAGCTCGCCAGCCGGCTCCTCCAGGAAGGGCGCAAGCCCCTGCTCGTCGCCGCCGACATCTACCGCCCCGCCGCCGTGGACCAACTCAAGGTCCTGGGTGAGCGGCTCAAGGTCCCCGTCTACCACGAGCCCGGTATCCAGCCGCCCGAGCTCGCCAAGCGGGGCTACGCCGCCGCGCGCGAGCAGAAGTGCGACGTGGTGCTCATCGACACCGCCGGCCGGCTCGCCATCGACGAGTCCCTGATGGCCGAACTGGAGTCCATCAAGGGCAACGTCCAGCCGGACAACATCCTGCTGGTGTGCGACGCGATGATTGGTCAGGACGCCGTGCGCACGGCGGCGGAGTTCGACCGGCGGCTGACGCTGGACGGCTTCATCCTCACCAAGCTGGACGGTGACGCCCGCGGCGGCGCCGCGCTGTCCATCAAGGAAGTCACGGGCAAGCCCATCAAGTTCCTCGGCATGGGCGAGTCCATGGACAAGTTGGAGGAGTTCCGCCCGGCCGGCCTCGCGGGCCGCATCCTCGGGTTCGGCGACATCGTCGGCCTGATGAAGGACTTCGAGAAGGTCGTCGACGAGAAGAAGGCCGAGGAGGATGCCAAGAAGCTCCTCTCCGGCCAGTTCACGATGAAGGACTTCGTCGAGCAGATCCGCATGGTCCGGAAGATGGGACCGCTCAAGGACCTGCTGGAGAAGTTCCCCCTCTTCGGCGACCTCACCGAGCACCTCAATCCGGACGAGAAGGAGCTCACGAAGATTGAGTCGATGTACGACTCGATGACGGCGAAGGAGCGCCTGCGGCCGGACACCATCAACAACAGCCGCGTCAACCGCATCGCCAAGGGCAGCGGCCGCAAGGTTGAAGAGGTCAAGGAGCTGCTCCAGAAGTTCGGGATGATGCAGCAGGTCATGGGCACCATCGGCCAGAATCCGGGCCTGCTGGGCCGCATCCCCGGCTTCAAGCAGTTGGGTCAGTTGTCGCAGATGAAGAACATGGACCTCTCCAGCATGTTCGGCGGTGACCCGAAGATGATGGAGAAGATGATGAGCGGCGGAATGCCCGGCATGGGCATGCCCATGCAACTGCCGCAGATTGCGCCCGGCTACACGCCGCCCATGGGCCAGGCCGCCATGGCCAAGGCCCGGTTGATGGGCTACGCGCCGCCCTCCGCCACCGGCAAGAGCGAGGACCGCGACGCCATCAAGGAGCGCCGCAAGCGGGAGAAGGAAAACAAGAAGAAGAACCGGAAGAAGAAGTAGGCCACTCACGGCCCCGGTGCCCACGCCCGCCTCCCCGCATCCGTGCTGGGAGGGCGGGCGTTCGTGTTTTCAGAGACCATCCTCCCTCCTGGACCAGAATCCAGCGGCGGGGACGGGCTGCCCATCAGGCGTGGTATGCGTCCGAGACTGGAACGCTATTTGCCAAGCATCCGACTCATGTCCCGACTCCCCTGTGCCTTGCTGTTTACCGCTCTCACCCTGTCCACAGCGTGCATCAACGTCCCAGAGGTCGAGCCCGACCCGACACCAGATGGGGGAACACAACCCTCGACGAAGTTCACACTGAGCCTCAGCCCCAGTGAAGACTCCGTGATCCAGGGAGGCAGCCGAGCCATCCAGGTGTCCATCGTCCGGGCAGAGAGCTTCTTGGACAGTGTGTCGGTGGCGTTGGAGCAACCGCAGTCCGGCGTCACGGCCCAGCCCACGACGATTCCTTCCGGAGAGTCCACCGCGACATTGACGGTCCAGGTCTCCGCCAATACGGCGGCCGGAGATACGACACTCACGGTCCGTGCGACGTCGGGAAACGAATTCCGGACAGCTCCGCTCAAGCTCGCCGTTGCCCGAGCCGGAGACCTGATCGTGCGATGGACCGCGCCCGTACCAGGGGACTCAGACGCCTACACCAACGGAGCGCTGCAGCTCGAAGCAACGATTGAGGGGGGCGCAGCCGAGGCCGTCGAGTTCCGCCGCGACACAGAGCTTCTGGCTCGGATTACAGCGCCACCGTACACCCATACTTGGAACACCCAGAGCGCGCCTGAGGGTGAGTACCAACTCACAGCACGTGCCATCCGCGGTGGCACAACCTTCACGAGCCTGGAAAGGACGGTGGTTGTGGATCGTACGCCTCCTGTCGTCGCGACCCGCGCCCCAGCGTCGAGCGACTCCCAGGTCAGCGCACGTGCATCCCTGGAGGCGACATTCAGCGAGCCCGTGCGCTTCTCGAGCATCTCTCAGGACAACGTCGAGGTGCTTGCCCATGGCAACACGCGACTTGGGGCAATCGTCAGCCTTTCTTCCGACGGAACGCGGCTGACGATTACGCCGACCGCCCCCCTGCCCGTCCCCAGCACGGTTTTGGTGAAGCTTGGAACCAGCACACACCCCATCCTGGACCTGGCAGGCAATGTCCTGCATTCCGCCAGCGAATGGGTGTTCACCGTCCCCGTCTGGCTGCCCGTAGGCAGCGCACTCAGTGCACATGCGGGTGCAACACCCTCGGAGAATGCCGTGCTCAAAATGGACGCCGATGACCGCCCCACTGTCGCGTGGTCAGAGTCCGACGGCACCTCCAAGAACATCCACGTCGCTCGCTGGGACGGCACTACCTGGCAACACCTGGGTAGCGGCCTGAGTGGTCTGGCGGGCCTGGGCACCGATGCCGAGAATCCGGACCTGCACATCGATGCAGCGGGACGGGTTGTGGTTGCCTGGGACGAAGCAACGGGAACCGAAGACAGACGGCGGCCTTTCCTGAAGCGCTGGACATCGAGCACCTGGGAAGATCTTCCTGCGCTCCCGCGATTTGATGGCTTCGAAATCACCGCAAGAACGCCCAAGCTTGCCACTACTCCGAATGGTGCACTGTTCCTCTATCTCGTTGACTCCAGCAACCGACTGCTTGGGCTCACCCTGGCGAAAGACGCAGTGGAATGGACGTACACCAACACAACCCTTCCTTGGGACCACTTCAACCCATCCCAGCCGGCAATCTCCGTTCACGGCGAGAATGTCTTCGTCTCCTACAACACCTACCTGGATAGCCTTGAGCGTCGGGGGGTCGCCGTACTCATGAATCATCAAACTGCGCTCGGCAGCGGCCTCGTCCCAGCCTTGCCCAACCATGTGGCCAGCACATCGGCCATCGTGACGGACCAGGCGGGCAACCCGATTGTCGCCTGGAATACGACTGACAACGCAACCCAGGAAAAAGAACTCTACTTCTCCCAATGGACCGGCACCGCCTGGCGAACCCCAGTCCCTGTCACTGCAACCTCAAGCTCTAATGACAGCCCGTCATTGGCCCTTGGCACCAACCATCAAGCCGTCCTGGCGTGGAGCGGAATCGTCAACTCGGAGCGCGTCATCCATATTGCGCGCCTTCAGGATGACACTTGGGATTTGCTCTCGCCTCCACTGAGCGCCAACGCGACCCCGACCACACCTTCACTCAAGCCATCTCTCGCCCTGGACGCGATGAATCACCCTACCGTCGCGTGGCAAGAAGGAGCAGGGAGTGGGGCTGACATCTACGTCTACCGCTATAACCATTAAGCCCCGTCTTCGTCGTGCGGTCAGGACCTGATCTTCCCTCCTGGCCGCACGCTCGTCGCAAGCTCGGGATGGGACAACTCAAGTCTGGCGTTTGGGGACGACAAGCCCCTGGCTCAGCCGCTTGAGCACCCGCTTCTTCTGACGTCGCTTATAGGCTTCGTGAGCGTTGTCTCCTTGCTCATTGAGCCTGGCCGTCTCCTCATCAACGATCTGAAACTCAACCAGGGCAATGATGATCCGCCCCTTCCGCTGCCGTTCATCCGACTCGGGAGCAGGGAGATACGCATCCATCCGCACGGGCATATCTACGACGAAATTGAGCGCGCGGTATGTGTTCCCCGAGAAGGTATTGCCACCATTGCCCTCCCGGTCTTCGAAATCGCGATCCAGTTGGAGCTGTGGGGCGAATTGCTCGAAGTGTGGGTTCTCTGCGAGCACGGACTTGAACGGCATCAGCGTGTTCTCCGTCTGCCCCGGCACCACCAGATGAAAAGGGAAGAGGCGCTGGGTGAGGTAGTAGAGAACCGGTAGTAAGTCTTCGCGCTTCCGAGTTACGACGCGGAAACGGGTCCGGTCGTACACTTGAGCCGCAACGGTTTCCTTCTTCGCCAGCAGCTTGGTGACCAGGGAGTCCTGCGTCTTGATTGAGTGAGCAAACTCAACCACCGGCAAGCCCTTGGACTGCATCTCCGTGGCAACGGCCAGGACCTTCGCGGTCACCACCTCTGCGAGTTCAACCTCTGAGATCGCAAGGCGGAAGAGCAAATCCCGGCCTTCGATGTGCTGAATCACGTGCATCACCTTCAGCACGACGCAGGCAATCCTGCGATGACGGGGTGAACCCTTCGCGCCTGCGGCGTAGAGGAAGAGGTCGTGAATCTCTTCTGGCTGGGCGACCGCATTGGCAACCCGGTAGTTGAAGGTCTTGCGGAGGTACTCAACCGCCTCCGCCAGGACGCATCGCGCCCACGCTTCGTCGTACGGCCGCGAGACGTCCAGTTGGAGCAGGCGAAGGAAGTTGTCGACCTCGCCGCGCGACTGGAAATACATCCTTCTCCAGTCGATGACCGAGCCTCCACGCAAAATGAGCCGAATGCGCTCAAGTTCACGCAACCCCATCTGCTCCACCCTGCAGATGGGCATATCGGGAAAAGCCAGAGTGAGTGATGGCGGCTTCACGCTCAAGAGTCCTAGTCGAGCCCACCCGGCTGTGGAAGGCCCTTGAAATGAGTGAGGGCCCTTTCCCAGCAGGGAAGGGCCCTCCGAACCACCCGTTGCTCAGCGACTACTGCGCGGAGACCACACGGTTGTTGTCGTACTGGACCTGGCTGACGACACGGCCGTCATCCGCCATCTCCGTCACGACACCGTGCTTCCGGCCGTTCTTGTACTCCTCGACGAGTTGGGGCTTGCCATTGGGGAAGTACATGACACGCTTCCCGTGCCATCCACCATCCTTGAAGTCCGCGGTGCCACGCACCTTCCCAGTCGCGTCGTAGAAGGTCCAGGTCCCGACTTTCAGTCCGTCCGCGAACTGGCCCTCAGCCGCCTTCTGGCCATTGGGATGGTACTCGACATACGCACCGTGAGCGATCTGCGCGCCCCGCGGGTCATTCGATTTGATGCAGGAAAGGCCTTCGGCCTTCGAGCCCACCTGATGCGTACCAGCGGGGCAACCCGACGTCGCGGCTTTGTCGCCCGCCATCGCAACAGGAGCCGCAAGCGTCAGCCCCAAGGTCAACGTTCGAATCGTTTTCAGTGACAGCATGGACTCTCCTATTCAGGCCGCCGGGATGCCCGTGCGCGCACCACCCTAGACGCCCGAATCGTCAGTGAAATTCATCCGGAGTAAGCTGCTTCTGGGCGCCGAACCACACGCCCACAACGACTGACCCCACCTGGCGATTCCCAGGTGGGGCCATGCACCACATCCAGCCAACCGCCGACTAGTAGTTGGACTGGAAGCAGGCGAAGTTGCCGTCCTTGAAGTAGAAGCCAGACGAGTTGGTCCGGCTGTCAGCGGCGACGCAGAGGCTCACGGTGATCTGAGCCTGGTCACGGTTCGTGCCGCTCACGGTGTAGTTGCCCGACGAGCTGCTCACCGGCGCGTTCTGACGGCCGCCGTTCGTCAGGATGTAGAAGAAGTCGCTGAGCTCGGCAGAGGTCTGGGGGAACGGCGTGGCGGAGTAGGCCGAAACCCGGATGCGGAGGCGCTTCGGCGCGCTGCTTGAAGCGCAGAACGTCCCGGGCGTGCCCTCCGTCGTGGCGCTCACGAAATCGACCTTGTAGATGATCGGGCCCGTGGTGCCGAGGTCCGCCTTGTTCGGGAACTCGTTGTAGTTCTGGCACGTCGGCGCGGGCGGCGCGGAGCAGGTGCCGCTGGAGCAGATCTGGCCGTGGGCGCAAGTGGAGCGGCCCTCGCCGGAGCAGCTCGTGGGCTGGGTGTCACCCTCTTCGCACTGGCCGGTGCTCACGTTGCAGGTCCGGTCGCCGGTGCACTCGGCGTTGGACGTGCAGGCCGTCACGCAGACGTTGTCCAGGTCGGAGCAGACCAGGCCCGTGGACTCGGAGTCCGTGCCACCGTTGCAGAGCACGTCCGTGGAGCACTGGCAGATGCTCGTGGTCGACGTGCCGCCCAGCGGGGCGCAGGTCTTCGCCGTGGAGGGGCAGTCCGAACCAGAGTTACAGGTCTGCACGCAGACTTGGGCGGTCGGGTGACAGATCTCCGACTCTCCGCACTCGTCGTTGCTGGTGCACGCGCCCGGGGACGTCGAGTCGTCACCGCAACCAGCCATGAGACCGCTCATCGCGCCAAGCGCAGTGAGCACCAACATCATCTTGCGAAGCTGCATGTTGAGATTTCCTCTTGTTTGGAACGCCGCCCGGGGGGCCTCCGGCCACTGACTACAGGCCCCAACAACCATGCGAGCAAGTGAGGCTTAGTCCCCCCCGTCCGGACGTGTCAACGAGTGTCGACGCCACCTGGACGGCTGCTCGGCCACGAAATTCACCCTTCGCGCAAGCAGACAGCGGGAGCGGAGGCCATCGCGACGTTCATGTCGCGATAGCCTCAGTGGACGCTCCCCACCTTTCAGAAGGTGAACGGGAAGTCGATGGGCTCGCCCTGCCGCTTGTGACGCGGGAAGGACCAGCTCTTGATGAGCCCGGAGATGCAGCTCGCCATGTAGGTGGTGCGGAACTCATCCGTGCGGCACGACACCGCGCTCGTCTTGCCACTCGTCTGGATGGTCCAGCGCATCACCAGCTTGCCGCTCAACGACGGGTCCTTCTTCTTCTGCTCGTTGACGCATTTCACGATGGCAGGCTTGTTGGCCAGCACCACCGCCATGATGTCCGACTGCTGCAGCCGGTCCGGAACCCCGCCCCCCGGCTCGGGAGGGACGTAGGCCGTCGGACGCGCCGAGGACGGCTTCGCCTCCGGGGCCGACTTCTTCGTGCCGAAGAGCTCGTCGAAGTCATCATCCGAATCGTTCGACGAGGGCCGCTCCGTACGCGCCGGCGCGGACGCGCGCGGCTCTGGGTCCTCCCTGCGAGAGGACGACGACGAGGTGCGTCGATTGTTGGGGCGCTCCGCCTTCGCCACCGCCGTCTCCGCGGGCTTCGGCGTTTCAACCGGAGGCGGCGTCGGCGTGGCCGCGGGCGCCGCCGCGACGGCCGGGGGCGGCGTCTCCGGCGGAGGCGTATTCACCGGCGCCGCAGCCACCTCCGTCGGAGGGGTTGGAGGCGGCGTCGCGGGATTCACGGGCGGCTGGGCGGCCGCTACGGGGGCTGTGTTCGCCGGAGGGATGCTGGGAGGCGGCGTCGGTGTGGCCACGGGCGCCGCCGCGACGACCGGGGGATTCGCCGGTGCCGCGTCCGCGCCAGACCCGCCCTTCAGGAAGAGCGCCGCGGCGCCACCACCGACCAGGAGCAGCCCCGCGGCAATGCCAGCGAAGAGCCCCGTCTTGCCCTTGCCCCCACCCTGCGGAGGATAGGCGACCGGGTAGCTCGGCTGCGGCGGGTACGGTGCGGGCATGGGCTGCGCATACTGCGGCCCGGGCTGATGCCCATACGGCATGGGCGCCGGCTGCTGATACTGCTGCACGGGCTGCTGCCCATACGGCATGGGCGCGGCCATGGGCTGCGCCATCGGCATTTCCGCGCCCCGCAGGGACGGCGAGGACACCGGCTCCGGCGGCGGCATGGGCACGTCCAGCAGTCGCGACTGCGACACCGGCTCCCGGCCCAGGGCGGGCGCGGGCGTCGGAGGCGGCTTCGACAGCGCGTCGTTCTCTTCCTTCACCAGCGAGGCCAGCACGCTGGCCGCGGACGGCTTCCAGCCCACGGCTTCCTCGGAAGCGCCCGCGGGTCCGGAATCACCACGCGCCCCCTTGCCCGCGCTGAAGGCGGACTGCACGGGGCCTGAGGACACCGTGGGCGTCGAGCCGGACACGGGCTCGGGCGCGACGATGACGGGCTTGGAGGGCCGCGGCGCCAGCACTGACGCCAGCTCCGCCGTCTCCGACAACGGAATCCAATCACTGAAGCCCGAGCGCCAGCAGAGGCTGTCCGGGCCCACCTCGCCGCGGTCCCACAGGTCCTTGACCTTCTCGACGTTGAAGGGGCCGACCTGCTTCTCGTCGATGGCCACGTACCACTCGTGCGCCGCCGCGTTGCCCTTGGCTTCTTCCTTGTCCGGCTCGGCCTCCGCTTCGGCCAGCTTGCGCACGTTCTCCGCGGACGCTTCGCGCGCGGCGGCTTCGTTCGCGGCCTCGGTGGGAATCTTCTGCGTGCCGGAGCTCAGCACCTGGTCGAAGACGGCGCCAATCTCGTCCTCTTCCACGTCGGTGAAGAGACCGCCTTCGGGCGGCGTGCCCAGCGTCGCCGGCATCGTGGCGGCGGACGCGTCACTCCCCTTGCCCGCGTCAGTCGAGGCGGAAGCCTCGGAGGTCGAAGACTCAGACGCGGAGTCCTTCGCGGCCGTCGCGCCAGCGGGACGCACGGTGATGGTGTGGCCGCACTTCTTGCAACGAACCTTGACCCCCTTGGGGCCAATCTTGTCGTCGCTGATCATGTACTGCGCGCGGCAGCTGTCGCAGACGAAACGCATCGTTCCCGTAAGCCTCGGAAATGACGGGAGAAATCCCGCCTGAATCGTAGAAGTGGCAGCCGGAGGGGTCAAGGTTCGGAGCCAAGTCCGCCCGCCTGCCTTTTAACGCACGAACCCCACGTCAGGGTCTGTCCCTACCTGCGCACCTGTACCTCCACGTGCGTACCCACGGCGACGCGCAGCTCATGCAGGTCCTCGGAGGTGGCGAACACCAACAGTTCCCGCAGCTTGTTGCGCACCGGGACGCGGAAGGCGGAGCCCGTCTCGCCCTGCACCATGCGGCGCACCGGCTCCATCTCTCCCGCAGCGAGCAGACCCGCCCGCGCCGCGGTGAGCTCCGCGCCCTCCAGATACTGCCGCACGGCCTGCGGCGTCGCGGTGGGCAACCAGGCACGCGCCGCCTTCGCCAGGGCCGCGCGGTCCGGCTCGTTGAGGCTCCGCTCCAGCAGCCGACGCTCCGGCTCCACCAGGTGCTGCGCTTCCGCGATGCGCACGTTGCCAACGACGAGGCTCAACGCCGCCTGGAGGATGGCCTCCAACCGCTCGGGGGCCACGCGCTGGCTGAAGGCCAGCTCGGAGCGCGCCAGCGCCAGGGTGCGGCCCAGGAGGTAGTAGACCTCCTTCTGGCCCTGCTCCGCGAAGTACTTGCCGCCCACGCGCAGCGAGGCCGGGTGCGTCTGGAGCAGCTCCACGTTGATGAGCGGCTCGGGCGCCGGCTCGTTGGAGCGCTTCGCCATCCGCTCGCGCGTCGCCACGAGGAAGGGCGAGTACAGCTCCACCGCCTCCATGCCCAACACGCGCGCCACGTACCGGTAGTGGTGGACGTGGTACTCCGGCGCACTGGCCACGTCGATGCGGTGGCGCTTGGGCACCAGTTGGTACTGCTGGGACGGCACCGCGTACAGGTGCCCCACCTTCGCGAAGAGGAGGCCCAGCAGCTCCGCCAACGGGCCGCGCGCCTTCGGGTGGAACAGGTGGTTGTGCCACAGCTGGTCGTTCAGCGGCCGCGGCTCCACCTTCTCCTTGTTCTTCGCGTAGGGCCCCAGCTTGGTGAGGATTTCCTGCTCGTCCTCCCCTGCCTCGCCCAGCAGGCCGGACACCGCCTGCGCCGCGAGCCAGGCGCCATCGTAGTTCTTGCGCAGCGCGGACAGACGCACCAGCGCGCCCACCACCTTGCGCGGGTCCGTCGTGTTCGGCAGCGCGCGGCGCAGCGCGGCGATGGCCTCGTCCTCCCGGCCCGGCATCTGTCCGGCGAGGTCCGCGAAGGCCTCCTGCACCACCGCATCGTCGGGCAGGCCCTTGGCGGCCACGCCGTAGGCGGCCACCGCGCCTTCCGGGTGCTTGAGCACCTGGAGGTACAGGTCGCCGAGCGCGCGCCACAGCGCCATGCGCGCCACGTGCGTCTCCGGCGTCTTGGGCAGCCGGCCCAGCATCTTCGTGTAGTTCTCTTCCAGTTGCTTCCACTGGCGCGCCGCGCCGAGCATCGCCTCCAGCGCGCTGAAGGCCTCCACGAAGCGCGGGTCCAGGTCCAGGGCGGCGTTGAAGGCCTCGGTGGCGCCCTCCACGTCCTTCAGGTCATCGCGACGCAGCTCACCCAGCGCGAACCAGACGCGCTTGGCCTTGTGCGGCTCCAGCCCCAGCGCGGGAAGCGCCAGCATGCGCGCCAGCACGTCCGCCGCCTTCTGGCCCTGACGCGTCTCACGCAGCAGCACGTAGAGCTGGTCCATCACCTCCGGCGCGTCCGGCTGGGACTTGAGCGCGTTGGTGAAGGCGTCAATGGCCATGTACGGGTCGTGCAGCTCGTCACGCGCGATGCGGCCCAGCTCCAGGCACACCTTCGCGCGGGCCTCGCCCTCAAGGACACCGACCAGTTGCTGCCGCAGCTCCGCGGACTTCTCGTACTGGCCCTGCTTCTCCAGCAGCGCCACCAACGCGCGCAGCGTCGGCTCGTGGCCCGGGTCGATGGCCAGCGCCTTCTCGAAGTGGTTCTGCGCGCGGTCCGTCTGGCTCAGCGCGGCGTGGATGTCGCCGAGCTGCCAGTACACCTCCACCACCTCCAGGTCCGTCAGCTCCTCGCGGTGGTGGATGAGGATGGTCTGGAAGACCTTCAGCGCGCCTTCATAGCGTCGCGTCTGCACCAGCAGGTTGCCGTAGCCCTCCAGCGCGGGCAGGTACGTGGCGTCCAGCTCGTAGGCCTTCTCGTAGCAGCCCAGCGCCTTGTCACGCTTGCCCAGCTTCTCCGCCACGTAGCCCAAGCGGTAGAGCTGACGGCAGAGGTCCGCAGCGGAGACGGAGTCCTTCTCCGCCATCGCCATCTCCGCCATCTTCCGCGTGACGATGTCCAGCATCCGCTCGCCGGACGCCCAGTCCTCGTGCGCGATATACACATCCGACAGCGGGCGCGCGGCCTCCAGGCTGTCCGGGATGTGCTTCAGCGCTTCCTTCCAGTAGCCGGTGGCGGTGTCCCGGTCCTCGCGCGTCTCCGCGTGGTAGCGCGCGACATCCAGCAGCGCGCGGCCCTTGGCGGCCGGGTCCTCGGTCTGCTCCGCCTCCTGACGAAGGGTCTGCTCGTAGCCGCTCCAGTCCTTCTCCTGCTCCTGGATGCCCTTGAGGGCGCGGATGCTGGGCAGGTGCCCGGGGTCCACCGCGAGCGCCTGCTGATAGGCGGTCCGGGCGCTGCCCGTGTCCATCAGCATGTCCTCGTTGATCTTGCCCAGGCGGTAGTACAGCTCCACCGCGTCCTTCGACTGCCCGGCGAGCTCTGCCTCCTTCGACAGCATCTCCAGCGCGAAGGGCCAGTTGCCGCTGCGCTCGTACATCGTGCCCAGCGCGTGCAACGCCGGACGGCACTCGGCGTCCACCGCGAGCGCCGCGTGGTAGTTGTTCACCGCGCGGTCCAGCGCCTTGAGCTGCTGGTACTGGACATTGCCGATGTCCACGTAGAGCTCGGCCTGCTCCTGCGGGCTGACGGCCAGCGCGAGCTGCCGCTCGTACGCCGCGATGAGGTCCTCCCACCGCGCCTGCGCCCGGCGCAGCCGGATGAGCGTCTTGATGGCCTGGACGTTCTGCGGGTCGATGGCGAGCACGCTCTCCACGCAGACGTCCGCGTTCGCCGGGTTCTGGTACTTGTCCTCCCAGATGGTCGCGCTGCGGAAGAGGACGCGAATCTTCTCGCGCCAGTCCTCGCTCAGCTCCAGCATCCGCTCGTAGATGGCGAGCAGGTCCGCCGGGTGGTCCAACCGCGTGTGGAGCCGCTCCAGCGATTCCAGCGCCTCGCGGTTGACGGGGTCCAGCTCCAGCGCCTGCCGGTACGCAGCCACCGCCGACTCGTCGTCGCCGATGTCACGCTCGTAGACGCCCGCCACCTCCACCTGGATGCGCGCGCGTTCCTCCATGCTGTCCGCCAGGTCCCGGGCCCGAAGCAACGTGGACGCCACGTCCGGCCACGACCGCTGACGGCGGTACAGCGCGGTGAGCACGCCGAGCGTCTCCGCGTCGGGCTCGAGCTCCAACGCACGCAGCAGTGCGCTGGCGGACTCGACGGGGTCCTCCAGCTGTTCGTCCCAGACGCGGGCAATCTCGCGGAGGATGCCCTTGCGCTGCTCGATGGAGCCGGCTGCCTCCAGCTTCTGCTCCAGCGCCACCACGTACTCACGCTGACGGCCGCGCCGCTGGAACACCGCGGCGAGCCCATCCAGCGCGGTCGCGTTGGTCGGGTCGAACTCGAGAATCTTCCGGAACGCCGCTTCCGCCGCCTGCGGGTCATCCAGGTGCGTGTCGTGGACGCGCGCCAGCGTCGCGTACAGCCGCTCGGCCAGGGCGCCACGCGGCAGCTCGTCGGCGACCTCCTCGTAGACGGCGGCCAGCTCCTCGTGGCTGCCCGTCTCGTCAGCCAGCCGCTCCACTTCCTCGCGCAGCGTGTCGTCCGACGCGTCCAACTGGAGCGCGCGGCACAGCGCCAGGAAGGCCACGTCCTTCTGTCCCAGCCGCGATTCCTGCACCCGGGCCAGCTCGCGCAGCGCGGCCAGCTTCTCCTCGTCCGTGACGAGGTGGGGCATGTAGCGGTCCATCACCTGGGCGTACGCACGCCAGTCGTTGTGCGTCCGGTACAGGTCGCACGCGCGCTCGTAGGCGGTGCGGTTGGCGGGGTCCAGCTCGAGCACCTTCTCCAGCGCGCCCGAGGACAGCTCGGGCTTGCCGCCCTGCCCCACCCACAGGTCCGCCACCGCGAAGTAAGCAGCGACAGCCTGCTCGCGCTCCTCCGTCAGGAGGTGCACCTGCACCTTCAGCTCCAGCGCGCGCACCGCGTCGTTCCACGCACGCAGTGAGACGAAGAGCTCGTGCACGCGATCCAGCTCGGGAACCTGGTGAGGCTCAACCTCCAGTGCGCGGCGGGCGGCGTCCAGGGACTCCTCGCGGCGGCCCATGCCGGCCAGGACTTCCGCCAGGCGCAGACGCAGCGCCTTCACGCCGTCACTGCTCTCCTGAAGCGGAATCAGCCGGCGCAGCACGCCCACCAGCTCCTCACGCTGGCCCGTCTCGTCGTACAGCTCGCGCAGCGTGTCGAGCACGCCGCGGTGACGTGCATCCCGGTCCAGCGCGGCCTTGAAGAACGGCACGGCCTGTTCCGGCTGCTTCAGCAGGCGGTACACGACGCGGCCCAGGCGCTCATTGAGGCGCACGACCTCGCGGGGGTCCAGCGTCACCGCCAGCCGGCCCTCCAGCAGCTCACGCAGGTCCTGCGGCCGGTCTGCGCGCTCGTAGAGGGACTCCAGCGCGGAGAAGGCCTGCTCGTTGCGCGCGTTCTTCGCCAGCAGCTCGCGGTACAGCTCGATGGACCCGCCCAGGTCCGCCAGTCCTTCGGCGGAGACCTGCGCCATCTTCGCCAGCACGCGGTCGCGCTCGGCGCCCGACACCTTCTCCGCCTGGAGCTTCAGGATGCTGTAGAGCTTCTCCGACGCACCCGCCGACTCGTAGATGCCCTCCAGCAGCCGCGCCGACGCGAGGTGCTCCGGGTCCAACGCCAGGATGCCTTCGTAGGCCCCCGCCGCGCGGTCCGGGCTGTCCAGCCGCTCCTGGTAGAGCTGGCCCAGGCGGAACAGGTAGCCCACGCGGTCCGCGGGCTCCGTCACGCCAGCGACCAGGGCCTCCAAGATGCCCGCCAGCTCCGGCCAGGCCTCCAACTGGAGGTACAGCCTGTCCAACGCCACCAGCGATGGCTCCTGCACCGTGGGGTGCAGCGTGCGCGCGCGTTCGTAGTAGGAGACGGCGCGGTCCGAGTCGCGCAGCTTCGTCTCCAGCATCTGTCCCAACCGGAGGCAGACCTGCGCGGCATCCGCGGCCTCGGCCACGCGCGGCAGGGCTTCCTCGTACGCGGACAGCAGTTCGTCATAGCTGGCGGACGCATCCGCGGCGTTCTCCAGCCGGGCACGAATCGCGGCGTCGTTCGGGTCTTCCTTGAAGGCGCGGAAGAGGGCCAGGAAGGCCAGCTCCGACTCCTCTTGGGACTCCCGCAGCGTGGCCAGCTCGCCCAGGAGCGCCTTGCGCTCGAACGCGTCGCCCGACACGCCCACGCGCGTCTCGATGACCTGCGCCAGGCGCGTGATGTCGCCGCTGGCGCGAAGGGCGCGCAGCAACGTCTCCACCGCGAGCAGGTTCTGCGGCTCGCGGGCCACCAGCGCCTCCATGCGGCCCACCGCGCCCGCATGGTTGGCCTGCACGGACAGCACCTCGCCGTACAGCGCCAGCGCGCCTGTGCGGTCCAGCAGCCGCGACTCCCGCACCGTGGCCAGACGGAACTTCAGCTCCAGGCCTTCCTCCGCGGGAATCAGCGCGATGCGGCGGGCCAGTGCGTCCGCCAGCTCCGGCCAACGCTCCTGCTTCTGGCAGAGCGCTTCCATGCGCTCCAGCGTGGGCAGGTCGTCCGGCTTCAGTTCCAGCAGGCGCCGGTAGGTGGCCAGCGCGCCCAGCCCGTCCTTGAGCTGCTCTTCCTGCAGCGTGCCCATCTGGAAGAGCACCGTGGCGCGACGCGCCGGGTCCTCCGCCACCGCGAGCTGCCGGCGCAGCACCTCCAACAGCTCCGTGGGCTTGCCCTGCGATGCCACCAGCCGCACCGTGCCATCCAGCGCTTCGGTGTCCGTGGGCCGCAGCTCCAGGACGCGCTTCCACGACGCCAGCGCCTCGGAGGGCTCGCCCAGGTCCGTCTGGATGCGGGCCAGCGCGCGGTACAGCTCGGCGCGGGACGCATCCCCCGCCTTGCCCACCACCTCCGTCAAGATGGCGGCCAGCTCCTCTGGGGCCTCCGCCTTGTCCACCAGCGCGACGCACAACTCCAACGAGCGCAGGTCATCCGGCAGCTCGCGTAGCGCGCGCGTGGCGGCCAGGAAGCCCATCTCCGCGTTCTCCAGCGAGCCGGCGTAGATTTCGGCGATGCGGCGCAGCAGCGCGGCCCGCTCCTGCGGCACGGCCTCCGCCGAGGCACGGGACTCCAGCATCTCCACCTGCTTCAGGTGGTTGCCCACCGAGGCGAAGATGGGCTCCAGCGCACTGGCCGCGGCGCCACGCAGCGGGCTCTCCGAGCGCGCCATCTCCTCCAGCGCACCCACCGCACCGGCATGCCCCGCCCGGCGCGTCAGCACGGACTGGTACAGCTCCAATGCGCCGCGCGGGTCGTCCAGACGCGACACCTTCAGCCGGCCCAGACGCACGCGCAGGTCGGACGCCTCTTCCTGGGCGCCGCGCTCGTCGGCGAGCTGGATTTCCCGCTCGATGTGCTGCGCCAGCTCCGGCCAGCGCTCCATCTCCGCGAGCACCCGCCCCAGCAGCTTCAGCGCGTTGGCGTTCTCCGGCCGCAGGCCGAGGATTTCCCGGTACGACTGCGCCGCCAGCGACTTGTCCGCCAGCGTCTCCTCGGCCAGGTGCGCCAGTTCGAAGAGCAGGTTTACCTGCGAGGAGGCATTGGACTCGGCCGACACCTGACGGCGCATGACGAGCGCCAGCTCACGGTGCGCGCCCGTACGGCGGTGGACCCGGGCGATGGCGTCCAACACCGACTTGTTCTTCGGGTCCCTGCGAGACATCTCCTCCATCGCACGGACGGCCAGGTCATAACGCTTGAGGCGGTTGTCGTAGATGCCCGCCAACCGCCGCCACAAGTCACCGGCGAGCGGCTCTTGCGCGCCGCTTTCCAGTTGGTCCTCGTAGGCCGCCGCGACTTCCTCGAACGCACCGGAGTCGGCTGCGAGCCGTTCCAGTTCGTCACGCACCGTGGCTTCCTGCGGCGCCTCGTTGAAGGCGCGCAGGCGTGCGACGAAGGCAAGCGACGTCTGCCCCAGCGCCTCGCGCAGGGTGGCGATCTCCTGGATGTGCTCGAGCCGCCGCTCGGGCGCCACGCCCGGCAGCAGCACCTCGAGCACCTCCACCAGCTTCCGGGTGTCGTTGACGCCACGGTAGACGGGCTCCAGCAGGCGCGCCGCTTCGGCACGAGGCGCGTCGTGCGCCATCAGCCGCTCCAGGCCCGCCACCACCTGGCCGTCACCGGGCGCCAGCTCCAGCAGACGCCGGTACACCGGCAGCGACTCCGCCGGCCCCACTTCCTTCTCCAGGAGCTGGGCGCGCTTCAGCAGCCAGTTGCGCCGGGCGCCTTCATCCGCGGCGCCATCCGCGAGCTGGTCCAGCACGTCCGCCTGCTCCACGAAGCGCCGAGACTTCGCGTAGAGCTTCTCCAGCGCGAGCAGTCCCTCGGGCACCTTCCGGAGCGCCAGCGCGGAGCGATACGTCTCGATGGCCTTCGCGTCTTCACCCGCGTTCGCGTGAGCCTCGCCCGCCTTGAGGAGCAGCCCCACGCGCTCCTCCGGGTCGGCGGAGAGCTGCGCCTGACGCGTGTAGACCTCGGACAGACTCTTGGCGTTCTGCCCCTTCTCGTACAGGCGCGAGAGGGCCTCCAGCGCCTGCCGGTCCTGGGGCGCGTCCGCCAGCAGGCTCTTCCACAGCCGCGCGGCCTCTTCGGGCTGGTCCAGTGACTCGCGCAGCTCCGCCGAGCGCCGCAACAACTCCAGCGCCGCGGGGTCTCCCGCGTTCAGCTCCGTCGCCGCCGTCTCGTAGATTTCGGCCAGCACCTCGTGCGAGCCCGTCTCGCGCGCCAGCCGCTCCAGGTCCGGCTGCACGCCTTCCCGGTCCAGCCCCTGCGCGAAGGACTTCACCGCGGACATGAACGCCAGCGAGGGCTGGAGCATGTCGCGCTCGTAGATGCGGCGAATCTCTCCCGCGAGGAGGATCTTCTCCACGGTGAGCGCGGAGGTCATGCGCGCTTCACGCAGCGCCACACGGCGGGCGTGGTCGCCCACCTGCACCAGCACCGGGTCGAGCACCTCCAGCGCCGCGCCGCTCGCGGGCACCGCTGCCTTCACCCAGGCCTCGAGCGCCGCGCGCGCGCCGGGGTGGCCCGAGTCCTCGGCCAGGATTTTCCGGTAGAGGCCCAGCGCCGCGTTCGGGTCATCCAGGACCGTGCGCTGGAGCTCCGCCAGACGGAAGGAGACTTCACGCCCCTGCGGGCTTTGCCCTTCCTGGTTGCGGCGCAGCGCCAGCGCCCAGGCCAGGTCGGAGTGACGGCCACTCTCGGTGTAGAGCCGGTCCAGGGTCGCCGCGGCTTCACGGCTCGCCGGGTCGCGCTCCGCGATGACGCGCCAGGCGCCCGCGGCGCTCTCCTTGTCCATCAGCTTCGTCTCGTGCAGCAGCGCCGCCTCGCGCAGGAAGGCCAGCTGCTCGGCGGGCTCCGGCGATGCAGCGGCCAGCTTCTCCAGCACCTCGGCGAGCGCCGCCCACTCCTCACCCGCGCGATGCAGCCGCTGAAGGGCGCGCAGGCAGTCCAGGCTCCCCGGCTCGATGGCCAGCAGGTCGCGCAGCGCCTTTACCGCGCCCGCCTTGTCGTCCAGCTTCTTCTCCTGCACCTCGGCCAGCTCGCGCAGCAGCGCCAGTCGCGCGGAGCCGACGTCCCCTTCCTCCGCCAGCTCCGCGATGATCTCCGCGTAGCTGTCCAGCGAGTCCGCGTCCTCCGCCGCCTGCCGCGCCGACGAGCGCAGCCCCGCGTCACCGGGCGCCAGGCGCAGTGCGCGCGCCAGCGCCGCGAAGGCCAGCTCCGGCTGCCGCAGGTGCGTCAGGTGCACCTGCGCCGCGTGTCGCAGCGACTGCACACGCGCGGCGTCGTCCTTCGCCACTTCCGCCAGAACATCCAACGTGGCCACCAGCTTGCGGTGGTCCTTGGTGCGCTCGAAGGCCGGCACCAGCACACGCGCAGCCGCCTCGCGCGACGGGCCCGAGGCGAGCATGGCCTCCAGCGCCGCCAGCGCATCCGGGTCCGAGGGACGCTGGAGCAGGATGTCCGCGAAGCTCTGCACCGCCTCCGCGCTGCCGTCCTGCGACTCCTGCAGCAGGTGCGCACGACGCAGCTTCAGCCGCGCCACCTTGTCCGCGTCACCCGCGGACTCGGCCAGCGCAATCATCCTCGCCAGCGTGTCTCCCAACTCACGCGTCCGGCCCGCCTTCTCGTACAGCTCCGCCAGGCGCGGCAGATGCCGGCCTTCCTCGGCGCCGTGCGAGAGCGCGGACTGCAGCGCCTCGGCCGCCTGGGCATCGCGCCCCAGCTCCGTGTTGAGGTCCACCAGCTGAAGCAGCAGCTCCAGCCGCTCCTGCCCACGCGCGCCCTGGATGCGCTTACGCAGCAGCCCTTCCGCGTCCGCGGACCGGCCCGCGCGCCCGTACAGACGCACCAGCCGCTGCAGCACCGCGTTCGACTCGGGTGCACGGGTCACCGCCGCTTCCAGCGCCGCGATGGCCTCCGCGGCGAGCGCGCCCTCTTCCGCCAGGCTCGCGGCCTCGAGCAGCAGCGGCACGGCCACCGCGGGGTCCTCGGACTCGGAGGCCAGCGTGCGCAACACGCGCCCCAGCTCCGCGTGCGCGGACAAGTCCCTGGCCAGCCTCAGCGCCTCCGCGCGGGAGCCCTCGTCCTTCGCGTCCTCGCGCAGCGCGCGCACCTGGACGTCAAAAGCCGCGCGGCTGTCCGCGAGCTGCTTCTCATGGATGCTGGCCAGCAACGAGAAGAGGCGCTTGCGGGCCGTGGGCTCCGTCGTCACCTCCAACTGATGCTGGAGCGCCGCCACCTGCCGCTGGTGGTCGCCGCTGCGCCCGTAGTGCGCCGCCAGCGCCTCCGTCACCTCCGCCGTGCGGATGCCCGCCGCCGCCAGCCGCTCCAGTCCGCCCACCACCACGCCGGTGGAGACGTTCTCGGACAGCAGGCCGAGGAACAGGTCCGTCGCGTCCTCCTGACGCCCCAGCCTCTCGGCGTACAGCTTCGCCTGGCGCGCAGTCCACTCGTTGCGCTCCAGCTGCGTCTCCGCCAGGCCCGCCAACCGCCCCGCGAGCGCCGCCGCCTCGTCGAACTTCGACTGGGCCACGCACAGCGCCTGCAGTCGCTGCACGCCCGCCGCATCCTCTGGCGCGAGCTGCACCAACTGGCGCGCCAACGGCTCCAGCTCCTCGGGCGCCGCGCCGGCCGCCTCGCGCCGGGACACGTCCGCCTCCAGCCGCGCCTTCGGGTCGTCCGCGAGCGCCGCGGCCGCCTGCAGCGACTTCACCGCCTCCGCCGCGGCGGCGTCACCCGGGACACGCGACAGCACCTCCCGCCATGCAGCCTCCGCGCGCGACGGGTCCGCCAGGGGGCCCTGGAGCAACTGGGCCAGCTGCCGCCAGATCGTGGCCGCGACCTCCGCCACCGGCGCCGCTTCCGCCGCGCGTTGCAGTGCCAGCGCCAGCGCGGGCTGCACCTGGGCCTTCTCCGCGTGCTCCACCACCGTGCCCAGCAGCAGCGGACGGCCCGGCTCCAGCTCCAGGGCGCGCGACAGCACCTCGAAGGCCCCGCGCGCGTCGTCCTTCTCCTCGAACATCAGCGCGAGCGCTTCGCAGAAGGCCACCCGCTCCGGGCGCGGACGTGGTGCCAGCAGGGCCAGGTCCAGCAGCGGCACCACGGCTTCCAGTTCGTCGTCCTCGGCCAACAGCCGCGCCAGTTGGAAGGCCGCCAACGCCTGCGTGGGGTCCAGCTTCAGCGCCGCTTCCAGGTGCTCACGCGCGGCGTCCGCGTCCTTGATCTGCGTCAGGAACAGGTCCGCCAACCGCAGCCGCATGCCCGCCTGGGTGGAGCGGTCCTTCACCGTGCCCAGGTAGCGCTCCAGCACCGCGACGGCTTCCGGCGCCCGGCCCTTCTCCAGGAGTTGCTCGGCTGTCAGGCTGGCCGCGTCCGCGCGGGACGGGTCCGCCGCCACGGCCTTCTCGAAGGCGGCCAGCGCGCCGTCCGCGTCGTTCAGCCGGCCAAGGCGCAGCGTGCCCACGCGCAGCCACAGGTCCACCTGCGCGTTGCGGTCCTTCACCTCGCCCGCCATCGCCTCGATCTGCGCAATCGCCGGCGCGAAATCACCGCCCGAACGCAGCGTCAGCTTCTCGATGAGCGACAGGCCTTCGGGCATGCCCGGCCACAGCAGGAAGCAGCGGTCCAGCGCCTCCTTCACCTTCGCCGACGCAGCCGGGTCGTACCAGGCGAAGAGCTTCGCCACGAGCAGCGACAGGCGCGCCGCGCTCTTCCGGTCGCGCTCCTCCAGCGACATGCTGCGCAGCATCCGCACGCGGTCACGCCACGTCTGCTCGAAGCGCTGCAACGCGCGCGCGGCCTTCTCCAGCCGCGCGTTCTGCGGATCCAACGCATGGGCAACATCCACCACCCGCTGCGCCAGTTCATGCTCGGTGGGGTCGTCCACCAGTCGCTCGGCGAGCGCGGCGTACTCCTCCGCCATGTCCGCGTCACCCAACGCCGCGCGCTCGCGCTCCAAGGCCTCGAAGGCCGGCTGGAAGCGCTCCTCCGACAACAGCAACTGACGCACGCGCCGGAAGGTGGCGCGGTCCGGCTTCGCTCGCGCCGCACGCTGCAGGCACAGCACCGCGCGGTCGCGCCGGAACAGCTTCTGCTCGTAGACGTCCGCCGCCTTCAGGTAGTGGCCCGCGCACTCCTCGCCTTGCGTGACGCCGCCCAGCCGCTCCAGGACGTCCGCCAGCGCGGCGCCATCCTGCCGCGACTCGTGCAGGCGCTTGAGGCCTCTGAGCGCGGGGAGCGGATCCTTCGCCACCAGCAACGCGCGCTTGAGCAGTTCCTCCGCGCGCTGCGTGTTGCGCTGCCGATCATGTGCGAGCTCCGCGGCGCGGCACAGCAGGCGCACCGCTTCATCGGAGACGACATCGCGCGAGCGCCCCTCGTAGAGGCGAATCAATTCCTCGACACGGCCGGCCTTGTCGAGTGCCGCTTCGGTTTCGACGAAGGTGCGGTCATCGGACACGCGCAGCGTGGGACGCGACGAGAGCGTGGGCTGTTGCATGGAGGGGCGGGCCTTGGAATGGAAAGAAAAAGCAGCGAGGGCGCCAGTGACCGGAACTCTACCGGTCGCCAGCGCCCCCGAGCAATCCTGCAAAACCCGCCAAACGGCGGGAATCATTGGCCTTCTTGCTACCCGGCCGAGGGAGCGTCCGGCGGCGTCTCGCCACCTTCGCCACCCTCGCTTCCGTCCGCCGCATCCGCCGCGGGGGCCTGGGCAGTTGCGGTCGTCTCAGGAAGCGCCTTCGCACGCTCCACACCCGCGCTGTCGTTCAGCTGGGTGTAGAGGGCAATGGCCTTGTCACGCTGCTGCAGCTCCTCCGCGAGCTGAGCGGCGCGAGGCAGGTTGCCAAGCTTCTCATGGAGCGGGAGCGCCTTGTCCTTGCGGCCAGCGCCCTCCCATGCCTCGGCGGCGGCGGCGATGTCCCCGAGCAGCTCCAGCCACCGGGCGCGGCCGGCCGGCTTCTGCTCCTGCTCGGCCCGGGCCAGCTCCTTCTGCGCCAGCTCCTTCGCCTCGTCGTCCAGCTTCAGACGCTGCATGAAGTGGAAGGCCTTGGGCGGAGGCAGCGGGCTGAGAACCTCCACCGCCTCACGGCGCTGGCCCACGGCCGCCAGCAGGGTGGCGGCACCGAGCCGATCACCCCGCTCCACCAGGCTCTTCACCTCAAGCCCACGGATGCGGTTGGCGCTGGCAACATCCCGCGCGCGCTCGTACGACTTGCGCGCCAGGGTGAGCTTCCCGGAACGCTCGTAGGCGAGCGCCGCCTGGTCGAACTGACGGGCGCGCTCATAGAGGCGGGCCACGTTCTCGAAGTCACCCTTGCCGACGAAGTGCTCCATGAGGAGCTCGTAGGCGCCGGCCTTCTCCAGCGTGGGCGCGAGCTGATCCGGCGGCAGCGTACCCACCAGACGGCGGGCCATGTCGTTGTCGCTCCCGGCCAGAGCGTTGCGCAGGGCGCTCTTGAGGTCGCCACCCGCCTCGAAGAGGCGAGCCGCCTCCGCGAAGGAGTTGTTGCGCTCGTGCAGCCGGCCCGCGTCGCGGGTACGGCCCATGGTCTCAAGCTGCTTCGCCTGCTCGTCCCAGGTGCCCGTCAGCTCCGGCAGCGGACGCTCGCCACGCTCCGGACGCTCCGGACGCTCCGGACGCTCACCCCGGGCGGGACGCTCGCGGCGCTCCGGACGCTCCCGGCGCTCACCCGAAGCGGCACGCTCACCGCGCTCGGGCCGAGGGCCCCGCTCACGGCGCTCGCCACGCTCGGGACGGTCGCCCCGCTCACGGCGCTCCTCGGAACGAGGCGCCGCGACGGGCTCCTCGGCCTCGGGGCCGGGCTGACGGCCGCTGGCGGCGAAGGCCGCCTCCGCGCGCTCGGTATCACCCGCGGCACGCCAGGCCTGACCGACCAGGAAGATGACGTCCGTCCACGCATCGAACTTCTCGCGCGCCGAGTCCACCGCGGGAGCAGCAGCCTCGGCGGGCGCGGCTGCCTCACCCTCGGCGGCGGGTGCCTCGGTGGGCGCCTCCCCCTCGGCGGGCGCGGCTGCCTCCACGGGAGCCGGCGCCTCGGAGGGTGCAGCGGCCTCCTCGGCGACGGGCACCTCGGGCGCGGCCGGCTTCGGCTGACGCTGCACGCGCAGCAGCGTGGTGATGAGGCGGCCACGCGTGTTCAGGTCCAGGTCGTCCAGCGACTTCAGCCGCATGGGCCGAAGCGAGCGGACAATGGCCTGCAGCGGCGCCTTCTCCGCCCCGAAATCCGTCTTGGAGAGCGCCTTCTCCAGGATGCTCAGCTCGGAGATGACGCGCTGGCCAGGGCCCACGGGGCCCTCTTCACGATCGCGCCCGCGTCCACGGCCATCTCCACGCCCACGGCCGTCACCGCGTCCGGGCCCGCCACGGCCACCAAAACCACCGCCCGGTCCGTCACGGCGAGGACCCTGGCCCGGTGCACCCCCGTCACGACCGCGCCCACCCGGGCGCGGCCCACCGCTTCCATTCTCCTGAGGCACGTCTTTCTCCCGCTAGAACGCGTAGCGAATGTTCGGCGCCACCGCGAACCCGAATGAGCCCCCGGAGACGAGGTACTGCCCCGTCACCTCGAGCCCCACGGAAAAGTGGCGCAGCCGTGTGTAGTACTCCACTCCGGGCCCGGCAAACACAAGAATGTCGGAATCGGGGAGGAGCCGCTGCGGCGAGAACATCGCATAGCCAGCACCTGCACGGAGATAGAACCAGGTGCGCTTCACTTCCTGACTGTCAGCGAACCCCACCAGGCGAGCACGCAACACCGCGCCGGGGATCAGGGTGGAGAAGTCACCCGACACCGCGCCGCCGGAGTTGCCCACGTACTGAGCGCTCGTCCGCACGCTCGAGCCCATGATGAACAGGCCGACGGACACGTGCTCGCCCAGGTCCACGCCCACCTCCACCTGCGCCATGGGCCCGGAGGAGAACGGACGCGGCGTGCCTTCGGCCGCCGGCGGGTTGGTGATGAACAGGGGCCCACCGAGCACCGCGAAGTAGATGCCCCGCTCGATTTCATCGAACGTGACAGCTGGGCGGTCTCCCTGAGCAGTAGTGGAATTCTGGGCGCTCGCGACCGTGGGGAGAACGAACGAGGCGCACAGGGCAAGTGAGGCGAGGGCTTTCATGCGGTCCTGACGTTGGCCCGGCCCCCTCGGGGGAGTGGGAGCCGGGGAAAGGCGCGGTGGGCAGACCTTCGTCAGGCCTGCCCACCCGGAGAAAGGCCACCCGGCGCTATTCGCCGGACTGCTTGAAGATGAACGGATACGTGACGACCACCACGCCGCCGCCCTTCGGCTCGGGGAACTTCCAGGTGCGAACGCGTCCGGCCACGCACGTCTCCAGCTCCGCGTTGCCCGCCGTGGTCTGCGCCACCGACGACGAGGCGACCGTGCCATTCCCCGCGATGACGAACTTCACCGCCACCTTGCCGCCCAGCTTCGGGAAGCGGTTGAGGAGGCTCTCGAAGCAGTAGCGGATCTGTCCGCGGTTGCGATGGATGACCTGGCGGATGAGCTCCTTGTCCAGCGAGCCCATGACCTCCGGGTCGGACGAGGTGATGCCCACGTCGACGCTCTGCTTGCCGCCCAGCACGCCCACGCCGCTGCCGTAGGTGCCGGTGCCGCCGCCACGGCCCTTGGTGCCAATGCCGCCGATGCCGATGGTGTCACCCGTGCCGCCGCCGCCGCCGCTCGTGCCGCGCAGCCCCATGCCACCGAAGCCGCCGGAGTTGCCCGCCTTGGCGCCGAACATGTTGCCCATGGCGCTCTTCAGGTCGCCGCCCAGGCCGCTCTTGCCGAACACCGTGGAGATGCCGCCCTTGCCGCCGCCGAAGATCTTCGCCGTCAGCGCGCGCGCCTCGTCCTTCTTGTTCGGGTCGCCCTTGGGCGCGGTGCGGTTGTTGGTCTTGGGCGCCTCCTTCTTGCCCATCTGACCTTCGTCGCCGCGGTTCTTCGCCGCCATCTCCCCGCTCTTCTTCTGCTCCTTCTGCTGGTTGAGGCGCTCGAGGAACTTGTTCTTCTGCGTCTCCGGCGGCTTGATGATGAGCTTGGCGATACGGGCGTTGTCCGTCGACAGCTCGTCCGCGTACTCGTCCCCCGCGCCCGTGCGGTTCATCGCGGTGATGACGAACGCCGTCGCGATGAAGAACAGCACCAGGAAGATGTTGAGCGCGGTGTAGTCCACCGCCTCGCCCAGCGGCACCACGACGCGCTTGGGCACCGGCTGGAAGGCCACCTCGAGCGTCACGCCGCCCAGGTCCACCCAGACGAAGTCATCCGCGTCCAGCGTGAGCGAGTACGCGTCGCCCTCATGCGAGGCCTTGCCGGACTCGATGACGGCCTTCAGGTCCAGCGTCTCGCCCTTGCGGGTGAGCTCGCCCTTCATCTTCGCGGTGAAGCGAACGGTGAAGGACTGGCCGTCCGAACGAACCGCGTCGAACGTCGGGGCGCCCAGGCGGGCGTCCCCCATGACGAAGTCCACGCCCGCGGCGCTGCCGACGACGAAGGCCCCCTTCCTGCCGGGAGCCAGGAAGAACTCGCCCACGCGCTGGTCACCCCACGCGAAGCGCAGGCCCACGCCCAACGGACCGCTGGACTTCGTGCGGCGAACCGTCCGCACGCGCGCCGCGGCTTCCTCCGGCGCTGCCACGACGGGGGCCGGCGCGGGCTCGGCGGGAGCGGCCACCGGGTTCTGCTGGGTGGCGGCGAAGGACGGGTCGATGGCACCCGCGGCTGGAGCGGCCACCGCGGCCTGCGCCAGGCCCTCGGCCGGCGCCGGCGCGGCGATGACCGGATTCTTCTCCGTCACCACCTCCGAGTTGGCCGCCGCGGCCGCCAGGTTCACCGCGGCCACCGCGGCCGGGTTCTCCAGACGGATGGTGGTGCCACCCACGCGGATTTCATCACCGAAGGACAGGAGCCCCTTGGTGACGCGCTTGCCGTTGACGTACGTGCCCTCGACGCTGCCCATGTCGATGATGGACATGGCGCCGTCGCTGGCGACCTCGATGACGGAGTGGATGCGGCTGACCTTCTCGTCCTCCAGGCACAGGTGCGCCGAGGAGAGACGGCCAATCTTGATGATGTCGCGCTCGTAGTCCTTGGAGGCGACCAGCGAGTCGCCCTTGAAGACCTTGAGTGTCAGAGGAACGGCCATGGGGGCTCCAACGTAAAGTGGGTACGGCGTCAGACAACGCGCGCGGCGGTGGGTTCCCGCCGCTTTGTGGCGCTGGCTACAGCTCGCCCACGGACTGCATCACCTTGTCCTCGAAGTCCTCGCGGATGCGGATGAGGTTCGAGTGCTTCACCCTCTCACGCGCATCGATGTACTCGCCATCCGGCTTCGTGAGGTCGCCCTCGATGGTGTCGTCCTCGAAGTCGATGTTGGTCGTCTTGGAGTAGCGCACATTGCCCTCCCCTGAACCACCCGGGTTGGAGCCCTCGTCCTGGGCCAGGGCGGGCGTCACCGCGAGCGCCGCACACAGCATCAACGCCTTCCGCATCACTGCCTCCCGGAAGGGACCCGGGGGCCCCTTCGCACACCGAATCCCCGGATGAGGGGGAAACACAAGGTTCGCATCATCCCCCGCGCCCCCGCCACAGCGAAGGCACTCGGGGGCGTCCCATCTTTCACAGCAGGTCGTCTTCCGGCTCCCCGGGTTCCGCCGAGCCTGCATTCTTCTGGTCGGAGTTTCCGTTCGCGGGGGTCGGCGCCGGCGGCGTGTTGCCGCTCCCGGGGGCGACCTGGGGCGCGGCGCCCGTTCCAGACGCCGGCGTCGCGGCGGTGGCGGGCGGGTTGGCCTTCCCAGCCGCCTTCTCCGCGGCCTGCATCTGGGCCTGCTGCTGCTTCTGCAGCTCCTCCATCTGCTTCGCCTGCTCCTCGGCGAACTTGGCCTCGCGCTTCGCGTTGACGACGACCTCCACCTCGCGCAGCAGGGCGTACACGGGGGCCTCGGCGGGCAGCGCCACCTCACCACCGGCCATGGCGATGTACTTGCGGTACAGCTCCGAGGCGCGCTCGGGCGCGTCCTTCACCTTGTGAAGGATGATGGCGCGGTTGAGGTGAACCGCCGCCAGCTCGGGGTCGAGCTTCTCCGCCTCGTCGTACTCCTGCATGGCCTTGTCGAACTGGCCCATGCCCTTGTAGGCGACGCCCAGGCCCAGGTGCGCGGCGGCGTTCTTCCCGTCCGCCTGGAGAATGCGGCGCAGGTGCTGCTCGGCCGCCGGGAAGTTCTCCGCGGACAGGGCCAGCTGCGCCAGCTCCACGTGCGACGGCACGTAGTCCTCGCGAACCTCCAGCGCCTTCTTGAAGGACAGGCGCGCGTCGTCCACGTCCCCTTCCTGCAGGAGGATGAGGCCCACGGCGTGGTGGAGCTCCGGATCCGCCGCGTCCAGCTTCACGCCGCGCAGGGCCACCAGCTTCGCCATGGCGAGCTGCTTGCGGTCCAGGTAGCTGCGGATCATCACCTTCAGCGCGGTGGTGGACTGCGGGTCGCGCATCAGCGCGGCGCGCGTCAGGTCCATGGCCTTGGTGTGGTCCCCCTGCTGCCGGTAGATCTCCGCCAGCCGCGCGCGGGACTGCGCGTCATCCGGGTAGCGCTGGAGCACCTCCTGGTACAGCGCAACCGCGCCAGCGACGTTGCCCGCGTTCTGCTCCATCACGGCCAGGTTCTCCGAGGCCTGCCGCAGCGAGGGCTTCTTCGTGAGCGCTGTCTTGTAGTGGTTGCGCGCCTCGGTCAGCTTGCCCTGACGCTCGGCGAGCACACCCAGGTTGTAGTCGGCCTCGGCGAGGTTGCCGTCCGCCTCCAGCGCGGACTGGAACTTCCGCTCCAGCGACGGGTAGTCGATGGCCTTGGCCTTCTTCTGCGTGTCGAACGCCTTCAGCGCGTCCTCGAAGCGGGCCTTGGCCGTGTTGGAGATGGGCTGCAGGGCCTCCGCCTTGCCGGCGTTCGGATCCGCCGTCTTGCCCGTGGCGGGGCCGGTGGCCTTGGAGGAAGTACAGCCGGCGGCGGCCAGCGAGACAGCCGCCAACAGGGGGAACAGGCGCATGGTGCGGGTCGTCCGGTTCATTAGAGGAAGTCCTCCGGCTCCTCGTCATTCCCGCCCTGCTTCGCGGGAGTGGCGCCGTTGGTGGTGGCCGCCGGTCGGGCGTCCACCTGGGTCTCGGTCTGCGAGCGCAGCTGCGCGGTGAGGTCCGTGAGGTCCTCCTGCAGCGTCTCCGCGCGGGCCTGCTGCGCGTCCGCCGCCTTGGGCGCCGGCGGCGGCACGTCCTGGATGTTGGCCAGCAGGTCGCCGCCAATGAGCTGCACGCGGCCCTTCAGCGCCACCTTCTCCTCGGGCATGTCGGGGTAGCGGTCCGGCTGGTACGTGGTGCGCAGCAGCTTCAGGCTCTCCGCCGCGCAGTCGTTGTAGACGTCCAACTCGCGGCTCTTGGCCACCGTGGCGGAGAACGCCTCGGTCGCCTTGTCCTTGAGCGGCTGCGCCTGGTTGGTGAACTCGTCGCGCAGCGCCTGCTCCGACTCCTCATCCAGGCCGCGCGGCATGGGGGCGTTGATGAGGCGATCGGCGAAGTGGTCATACGCCAGGCCAATGCGGTGCAGCGCGCAGATGGCGGGCTCGGGCGCGCCCAGCGTCACCGTCTGCACGTACTTCTTCTCCACCACCTGGAGCGCGCGGCTCTTGTCCTGGATGCTCGCCTTGAAGCGGTCCGGCGACGGCGGAGCACCCCAGTACAGCTTCAGGCGCCGGTACTCGTTCCAGTCCAGGTCCACCGACAGGAACTGCGCCTGCGCGGCCGTTGCGAGCGCCGGCTTCTCCAGCGAACCCTGCACGCGGCGGGGCAGCTGGTCGAAGTGCTCGAAGATTCGCTTTTGCATGCGGGCCACGTCCCGCGTCTTGCCCATCTTCTTGTACAGGTCGACGATGCGGCCCTCAGCGGCCAGGAACCGGCTGGGGGAGCGCATGTTGTCGCGCTCGTACTCCTCCAGCATCTTGATGGCCTTGAACGCGGCGCCGCTCTTGGCCGTCAGGTCGATGATGGAGATGCGGATTTCGTCGGCGTCCTTCGCGCGCGGCCACAGCGTCAGGTAGTGCTCGCGGTTGCGCAGCGCCGCCTTCACCTGGCCCAGGCCCTCGCGGTAGGTGGCGGCGTTGAAGAGCGCCACCTGCGCCTTGGACTCGTCCCACTTCTGCACCACCGCGGGCTTGCTGTCGTCCGCCGCCGCGCCCTTCTTCTTCTTGCTGTTGCCACCGCGCGCCTTGGCGTTGCCCTTCTCACCCAGGCTGCGCTCGTAGCCGCGCACGTAGGCCTCGTACGTCGTCGCCGCATCCTCGAAGTCGCCAATGGCCTCCAGCGCCTCCGCGTTCGCGTAGATGGAGTCCGGCACGTGCTTGGAGCGCGGGTACTCGGCGAACAGGCGCTTGCGCACCTCGATGGCCTTATCCAGGCGCTTCGCCTTGTAGTAGTCGACGGACGCATTGTAGAGCGCCAGGTCGGCGATCTCCGTCTGCGGGAAGTCCTTCACGAAGGCCAGGTACGCCTCGGCGGCCTTCTCGAACTCCTTCTTCTCCTCCAGCTGGCTGACGAGCTTGAAGGACGACTGCTCGATGAGCTTCGCCAGGTCGTCGCGGAACTTGCCCACCGCCAGCTTGTCGTTGGCGTAGAAGCGCCGCGCCCACTCGTTCACCTTCGCGTAGTCCTGGAGCAGGTGGTACGAGTCGAGGATGAGGTTGGCGGAGATCTCCGCCGCGCGCTCGCCGTTCTCGAACTTGTACTCGGGGTAGCCCAGCGCGATCTCGCTGAAGCGCAGCACCGCCTCATCGAAGTGGTTGTGGCGGTAGTAGATGTTGGCCGCCTTGAAGGCGATCTCCACCCGCTTCTCACCCTTCGGCACGTACTTGAGGTAGCGCTCGCACGCGTCGAGCAGCGCCTTCTTCAGCGTGGGGATGGTGGCCTTCTTGGTGATGTCCGAGCCCACCGCCTCGCTCTTGCCCTCGCCCCGCGCCTCGCCCGCCTTGACGACCTCGTCGTAGGCCAGCACCGCGTTGTAGGCGGCGTTCTGCAGCCACTTGCCCGGCTTGCCCGGCTTCGGCTTGCCCTTGTCGTCCTTGGCCTCCAGCACCTTGGCGTCCTGGAGCACGACGAGCGTGTAGTTGGCGGCGGCCTTGTCGTAGTTCTGCAGGCTGTCGTTGAGCAACTCGGCCCAGAAGAAGCGCAGGTCGTACGCCTTGGGGTTCTCCGGGAAGAGCGTGAGGTAGTCGCTGTACACCGCGTCCGCGTAGCGGAACGTCTCCTCGTTGCGCGTCTTCTTGCCCTCGTTGTGCCAGGTGACGGCGAGGTTGGACAGCGTGCGCTCGGACAGCTCCTTCGCCTCCGCCAGCAGCTTCTTGTCCTTGTCCTCCTTGATGACGCCGGAGCCCTCCACCTCCTTCATGATCTTCACGAGCCGGCGCACCTGGACCACGGTGCGCTCCTTGTTGCCCATGCGGAGGATGCAGTCGACGATGCGGCCCTGGAAGCCAGGAGCCTCGGGGGACAGCGGCTTCTCCTTGATGAGGCTGTTGTAGGTGATGGCCGCCTCGCGGTCCTTGCCATCGCCGTAGTACAGGTTGGCGAGCTGCTTCAGCATCGTGAAGCGGTCTTCCGGGTTGGTGGCCACCTTGCCGAAGTCCGCCCGAGCCTGCGCCACGTCACCCTGGTGCGCGAACGCCCGCACGTAGTCGGTGCGCGCCTCGCGCAGCAGCGAGCCGCGGCCGCTCTTGCCGCCGTCCTTCTCCACGGCGTTGGCGCCGGCGAGCTCACCGTAGAGCACCACCGTCTTGAACTTGTCCTTGGCCGACTCGAAGTCGCCCATGTTGTAGTGGCACCAGCCCTGCTTGTAGAGGGCGAATGCGTACACCTGGTTCTCGGGGAACTCGGAGGCCTTCTTGTACGCAACCAGCGCCTTCTCCAGCTCCGGGCGCTTCCCCTTGGAGTTGTTGAAGTAGTACTCGCCGAAGGCGAAGTAGGCGTCCGGGATGAACTTCGACTGCGGGTGCTTCTCCACCAGGCGCTTGAAGGCCACCAGCGCCTTGCGGTCCTGACCGTCCTCCATGAGGTACTGGCCGAGGAAGAAGAGCACCTCGTCGGTGCGCTCGAAGTTCGGGTACTCCTGGACGATCTTCGTGTACTGCTCCACCGCGAGCTTGCCGTACTCCTTCTGCTTCGCGATGAACGCCGCCTTCTCCGACTTGGCCTGCTGCTGGCCCGCGGCATCGTTGCGGTTCATGGCCTGGATGAGGTCGTCATCCTTCCGGTTCGCCTCGAAGAAGAAGAACTTGGACTCCTCCCAGTAGAACTCGCCCAGGCGGAACAGGAGGCTGGGGGCCTCCTTCGGATCCGGCGACAGGGAGATGATCTTCTTCAGCGACTGGATCTGCTCGCGCCGCTTGGAGGCCACTTGCAGCTCAACGCCCAGCCGGAACTGGTCGTACTGGAGCGCGGGAGCGACCTCTTCTTTCTTCTTTTCACGGGTGATGTCGCCAGCCAGGGACTTGTCCACCGCTGTGGCGGACTTCCGGCCGAGATCGGCATCGCGCGGGGCTTTCTTCTCCTGGGCGGCGGAGGCCGTGGCCAGGAGGACGAGGCAGACGAGAAGCGAACGGCGCATGGTCTTCCTAGGAGAGGGGCACCGGCGTCCCCGGTTGCTTGCTTGGTAGGCAAGTGTCCGGGAATCTTCGGGAATTTCCATTCGGGGACCCTCACTATGCGCGGTTTCCGCGCGGCGGGTCAACACTGACTGGCCGCCTGCTTTCCTCGGGGAGCGTCGGTTCAAAATCTTCCAGATTCGCTGTGAAAATCGGCGCCCTGGAGTTGCCATGTCGGACCTGCCAGGTATGGGGGAACGGACGGTCGGTTGCCCGGCCTCCCTGCACTGGAGTACGCGTCGGATCATGAGTCTCCTCCCCGAAAGCGCCAGCTTCGAAGAGCTGGTGCAGGACTACTTCCTCGCTGTGCGTGGCGCGGGGCTGATGCTCTCCGCGCTGGACACCGAGCTTTTGACGACCTGGGCCCGGGAAGGCGTTCCCTTCGAGGTGGTGGCGCGCGGCATCTCCCGCTCGGCGGAGAAGGCCCTCTGGGACGCGCGGCCCGGAGAGCCGGTGCTGCGCTCGCTGCGCGCGTGCCGGCGGCAGGTGGAGTCGGAGATCAAGAAGTACCGGGAGCTCGCGGCGGGCGCGGGTGAGGAACCCTCCTCCAATCCCAAGCGCAAGCGGGCCCGTTCCTGGGAGGAGACGCGGCACGCGCGGCTGTGCGCGGCGCTCGAGGACCTGGCGGGGCGGAACGAAGCGCTGTCGCACCGTGTGCGCAACCTGCGCATCACCGTCCTGGCGCATGTTCCGGAAGAGCCGGCGGCCATGGACGCCCAGGAAGCGCTGGCATTCCTGCTGGTGCTGCGCGCCCTGCCCTTCCTGGACCGGTGCGCCGTGTGGCGTGAGGCCCTGACGGCGTCCGCGGAACAACAGGTGATGTCGCCGCGCGCCCGAAAGGTGTCCCGGCGCTTCCGGGTGCTGGCGACGGTGCGGCGGCGGCTGGGCGTGAAGGAGATGTAGGCGGGCGGAACACCTGGCCGCCCGTTCAGTGGACTGACGACCGAGGAGAGGCTCTGGTATGGCGGTGCGTGAGATGGCTCCAAAGGCGAATGGCGAGGCGTGTGGTGAGTGCGGCGGGCGGACCTATGTCATCGAGCGCCGCGGGGACCAGGCCCAGGCGCGCATCTGCGCGTGCTCCGAGCACTGCTCGGTGTGCGGCGGGCGCGGGCACGTGCTGGTCGAGCGCGAGGGCGAGTTCAGCCAGAAGATGGGCCCCCGGCGCTACGAGGTGATGGAGGCGTGCAGTTGCACCAAGCTGCGAAAGCGCATTGCTCGCTTCGATGCGCTGGGTCTGCCTGCCTCAGCAGCGCATGCAAACTTTGAAAACTACCGCGCATCCAAGGAGGAACAAGACAGGGGCCGCAATGTGGCCATGCAGTTCGCCTTCCAGTATGTGCCGGGTGGTTCGTCCAAGGGCTTCATCCTCAGCGGGCCCGTGGGCACCGGGAAGACACACCTCCTGGCGGCGACGCTGGCGCACCTGGCTCTGGAGTTGGGCGTGCGTGGGCGCTACGTCGAAATCTCCCTCCTCTACGCGACCATCCGGCGTGGCTTCCAGGAGGGCAAGAGCGGCGGCGAAATCATCGGGCCCCTGTCGGAGGTGGAGGTGCTGGCCATCGACGAGATGGGCAAGGGCCGCGGCAGCCCCTTCGAGATGGAGACGCTCGATGAGCTGATTGCCCGCCGCTACAACGCGGGCCGCACCACGCTGTTCGCGTCGAACTACTCCCTGGAGCCGGAGAAGCGCGCCATCCGAAGCGCGGCGCCGACAGGCTACCGCACCACCGAGGACTCACGCAGCGCGGCCCGCGACACGGAGCTGCTCCGAGAGCGCGTGGGTGAGCGCATCTACAGCCGGCTGTGCGAGCTGTGCACATTCGTAGAGTTTCCCAAGGACACGCCGGACCGGCGCCGCACCCGGCAGGAGATGGACGCGCCCATGCACCATGCGACGGGCGGTGGGCGCACGCTGGGACGGTAGTCACGCGGGACGCCTGTCTGCGCCATCCCGCTCGACGGCCGGCGGAAGCTTCACGCATCCTGCGCCCATGACTGACGCCATCATCGTCCTCGTCACCGCCCCCACCGAGGACAAGGCCGCCGAGCTGGCCCGCGCGCTGGTGGAAGCGCAGCTCGCCGCGTGCGGCAACATCGTTCCCGGCTTGCGCTCCATCTACCGGTGGGAGGGGAAGGTCCAGGACGAGCCCGAGGTCCTGCTCATCCTCAAGACGCGCGCGGCCCTATTCGAGCCGCTGCGCGCGCGCATCGTCGAGCTGCATCCCTACGACGTCCCGGAGGTGCTGCGCGTGGACATCGCGGAGGGGCACGCGCCGTACCTTTCCTGGATTCTGGGCAGCACCCGCACGCCGGACTGAAGTCCCGCTCCCCTGCCCTACTGACTGGCGCAGCCAGCGCTCCACCTGCGGCTGGAACAGGGAGGAAGCGGCTTTGGAGAAGGGCTCGTGCGTGGCCTCCGCCCCCTGTTTTCAGAGGGACAGTGCGGCCTGGCGGGCCCGCGCCGGGAGCCTGAGCGACCCGGCGGGCCGCCTGCTCCACGAGGGCACGGCCACGGGCTTCCGGCAGAATACGGCGCGGCGAAAGGAACGTTGTCGGCTCGCCCTCTTCCCCCCCAGGAGCCGACCCCCATGTCCCGACTGCGCAGCTTGTGCCTCCTCGGACTCGTGTCCGTGGGTGGCGTCGCCTGCTCCAACGGCGCGCAGGCGCCTGCTCCAGCGTCCGATTCGGACCGCCTTCCCAGCTATCCTGGCTCGCGGCAGCCCTCGGCCCCCAACGTGCCTCCGCCCGCGCCACAGAACGACAACGACGACGTTTCTGGCCACGACGGCGATGACGAAGACGACATGCCCGTGGTGGAGCAGCCGCCTCCCGTCCCCGAGCCGCAGGCACCGGAGCCGCCCGTCTACGCGAAGGAGTGGTACGTCAGCCCGTCCGGCAATGACTCGGCGAATGGCTCGCGTGCAAAGCCGCTGCGCACCATCTCCAAGGCCCTGACGCGGGTGGGCCCGGGGGAAATCATCCGCGTCCAGAAGGGCACCTACACAGAGAAGCTCATCATCGACGCCAGCGCCAAGGCCGGCACCGCGGATGCCCCCATCACCCTGCGTGGCGAGGACCTGCCCAAGGTCGTTCCCACCAACAGCGGCTGGTTCATGGCCCACGTACAGCGCCCCCACTGGCGCATCGAGGGCTTCGAGTTCGACGTCCGGGGTCAGCGCCAGGTCGCCGTGACGTTCTCTGGAAACACCACCGGCACCGTGCTCGCGGGCAACGAGCTGCACCACGGCGCGTTCGGCAGCGGCATCAGCACCGACGCGGGCGCCAACGGCATCACCATCGAGAACAACCACATCCACCACTTCGCTCGAGGCAACGACGACTCGCACGGCGTCGTCATCGCGCCCACGTCGGTGGACATCACCGTGCGGGGCAACGACATCCACGACAACTCGGGTGACTCGGTGCAGTGCCTGGGCCCCGAGGGCTTCAGCAACAACACCCCGGCGCGCGGCGTCCTCATCGAGGACAACGACATGTACGACAACCGGGAGAACGCGGTGGACCTCAAGACGTGCCACGACGTCGTCGTGCGCGGCAACCGCATGTACGGCTTCGAGAAGTCCACCTCGTCCCGTGGCGAGGCCGTGGTGGTGCACTACTCCGCGCGCAACGTCGTCATCGAGGACAACGACATCTCGGATTCGTCGCTGGGCATCGCCGTGGGGGGCACCCGCGTGGGCGCGCCGCCCACCAACATCTCCATCCGCCGCAACCGCATCCACGACTTGAAGACGCCCGAGGGCTCCGGCATCCGCATCGAGAATGGCAGCGACGTGCGCGTGCTGCACAACACGGTGGTGGGGACGGACGGCTTCGCCTTCGTGGTGGGCCACGGCACCGGTGGGCCGTCCACCAACATCGCGGTGCGCAACAACCTGTTCGCCACGCGCAATGCCGTCAGCATGGGCCTGTCCGCCCCCGGCCTCAGCATGACGTCCAACCTCTACCTGGCCGACGCCGCGTTCAACACGGGCATCTTCGTCGCCCCGCAAAGCGGGTGGGTGGGCAGCACGCTCGCCCACTGGCTGTCGAACGGCGTGGAGCAGGACTCGGATGAGGGCGGCGAGCCGCTGGTGGACCTGGACACGCTGATGCCCGGCGAGCGCGCGGTGGACCGGGGCATGGACCTGGGGCTGCCCTACTGCGGCGCCGCGCCGGACATCGGCGCGGTGGAGTCGGACTGCCCCGAGGCCACCACCGCCGCGCTCATGGAGTAATCGCGCGCACCAGCGAATTGCCGGCGTCCGCCACGTAGAGGCGACCATCCGGCCCCACCGTCAGGCCGGCCGGGAGGACGAGGTCCGCCTTGTCTCCCGACCCGTCCGAGTGGCCGTAACGCCCGCTGCCGGCCAGCGTCGTCACCTTGCGCGCGCTGCCGTCCGCGTTCAGGACGACGCGGCGCACGCGGTAGTTGCCCGGGTCCGACACCGCGAGCGAGCCATCCTTCAGCACCGCGATGCCCAGGTACGGCAGGAACTGGGACGACTCCGGCGCGCCGTCACGGAAGCCCGGCGTCGTGCCCGCCACCACCGACGTGAGGCCGTCGCGAATGCGCACCACCCGGGACATGCCGGACTCGACGACGAACAGCGTGTTCCCATCCGCGCTCACCGCCACGCCCGAGGGCCGGTAGAGCCAGTCACCCTGCAGCGTCGTCACCGGGTGGCCCTCCGCCACCAGGTCGATGCGGCGAATCACGCCGTTGTTCATGTCCGCCACCAGCAGCGCGGTGCCATCCGGCGTCACCGCCAGGCCCGTGGGCTGGTTGAAGGCCGCCTGCTTCGCGGGGCCGTCCATCAGGCCCGGCGTCCCGCCCGCGAACACCTCCACCTTCCCTTCCGGGTCGATGCGGCGGATGACGTAGTGGTCCGTGTCGGCCACGTACACGTTGCCCGCTGCGTCCGCGGCGATGCCCATGGGGCCATTGAGGCCGGAGGCCACCGTCTTCACCTCGCCCCCCGGCGTCACGCGCTTCACCGCGTTGCCCAGGCCGTCCGCCACCACGATGCCCCCATCCGGCAGCAGGGCCACCGCGGTGGGCGCCCCCAGCGAGTTGCCCGCCACGGGGACACCGGCGCGGACGCGCTTTCCGGGCACGCCCGCCACCGTGCGCACCTCGGCCGAGGAGGGCCCCTGGGCGCTCGACACGTTCTGCCGCTCGAAGCGCACCAGCGTGTCGGGTACCGGCCGGCCCAGCGCCTTGTAGAGCACGTTCGCGACGATGCGGGCCGCGCGCGGGTCCGCCATGTCCTCGGAGGCCAGCGTGCGCACGAAGTCGATGCCGCCCGAGGAGAAGATGTAGGCGCTGCCCTGCTTGCGCAGCACCATGTGGCCGAAGCCGAAGGCGCCCTGGAGCGACAGCAGCGGGGACTCGGCCAGCACCTCCAGGCCCTCCGGCGAGCTGCCGTTGCTCACCAACTGGTCCACTTCGTAGCCGTTGGCCATCCACAGCGTGTCACCGGCCTTCAGCCCCGAGCCCGCCAGTGCCCAGTGTCCCGGGTTGGTGATGACGGCGGGGAAGCCGAACTGGTGCCAGCGGGCGGAGAACTGCACGCCCAGGAGCGCGTTCTCCGGACGGCCCACGACGCGCTCGCGGAACTTCACCGTGCGCTGGGCGCCCGAGTACGGCTCACTCGCGTGGCCCTTGTAGCAGGCGATGATGCGCCGCGGCCGGCCGTCCTTGGACGGCTCCATCTGCACCTGCCAGTACGCATTGTTCGCGCCCAGGTTGAGCAGCGACCGGCCTTCCGCCACCGCCCGGTCCGCGTGCTCGCGGATGCGCGGGCTCCAGTACTCGTCGTGGCCCGACATGAAGAAGGCCTTGGCGCCGGCCAGGAAGTCGTAGCTGGCGTCCAGGTCCTCGTCGGTGAAGTAGCCCACGTCCAGGTCCTGCGACTCCAGCCACTGAACCAGGCTCAGGTCGTCCGTCAGCAGGTGGCCGCTGCCATGGCCCCGGTAGTTGGGCCGGTCATAGGACACCTGGAAGGCGCGGCTGACGCCGTGCTCGCGCATCACCCGGTCGCGGTCGTCATAGAGGCTGGTGCCCCCCCAGGTGTTGTAGGCGGCCCAGGTGGCGGTGGGGATGAGGACGGCCACCTCGGCGCGCGGATTCGCGTCGCGCACGAAGAAGGGCACGTAGCGCTGGTGGTTGTCCTCACGCACCAGCTTCACCACGTACACGCCGCGCACCCAGTCTTCACCGACGGAAATCTCCAGCGTGGGCGCCCAGCGACAGGCGACGACGCCCGTGGCGCGGTCCGCGGGACAGTCACCCTGGCGCACGCCGGGCACCGGGCCTCCGCGTGCCACCTCGCGGGCGCCCGTGCCGCCGTAGTGCCCCATCCGGTACACGTACCAGCGGAACGTCCGGGCCTCGGACACCGACACGGCGACTCGCAGCGTCTCGCCCTGCGTCAGCGTGGCCTTCAGCGCGTAGCCTTCGATTTCGCGGCCGTGGGCGTTGCGGGTGATGCGCCACGCCGTGGTCCCCGGGCGGCGGTTCTCCTCGCGCACGGCGTCCGCGTCTCGCGCGGGCAGCTCCACCGGGCCCGCGTCGGGAGGCGCGGGCTGTCCGGTGCCGGCGTCCGGCACACCCGCGTCAATGAGTCCCGGATGCGGCTCACCGTCGCCGCCGTCATAGCCGTCGTTCAGGGGAGGCGTGTCGTGTTTGTCACCCGGTAGCACCGGGCGCACGGCCGCCTCCTCACAGCCAATGCCACCGAACACGAGCGCAAGCCCGCACACCCAGCCCGCCCAACGGCCTGCCTGAGCCATTCCGATCCTCCAAGCCACGGCTATTGGAGCGGAGGGTAGGCACGAACCCCCAGGAGGGAAGCGGGTGCCCTCCTGGAGCAATCATTGGGATGGATCACCCGGACAAAAGCTCAGGGTGGGAAAAGGCCTACCCGCCCAGGAGCTCTCGGTGCAGCCGGGCCGTCAGCGCCTTCAGGTGTGCTTTGTCCACCAGCAGCGTCAGTTGCAAAGGCGACGTATGGGCCGCGTGAACGTGAGCCCCCAGCTCCTCGGCGGCGGCCAGCGCGCGGCGCAGCGGCGCCCAGTCCGCGTTCAACCCCACGCCCACACAGGTGACGGTGCCCAGGTCCTCGCGCCAGGACACGGCGTCACCGAAGCGCGTGGCCAGCTCCCGGCGCAGCGCGTCCGCGCCATGGATGTCCGCCAGAGGCACGGTGATGACCGTCCTGCGCGCCCCGCCCACCGAGCCCTCGAAGTCCAGCGTCCGCCCTCGCACGGCGCGCGCGTCCAGGAACTCCAGCAGCTCCGCCAGGCGGATGGGCTCCGCGGCGGACAGCACGGCCATCTCCGCGTCGGCGGTGACGCCCTTGAGCCGGTGGTCCGTGGGGACAGCCAGCTCCTGGACCGCCGTCCCCGTTCCCTGGCCGTGCGCGGTGCGCGCGAGGATGGTGATGCCCCGCGCCTTGGCCCACTCCACCGCCTGCGCGTTGAGCACCTTGGCGCCCGCGCTCGCCAGCTCCTGCATCTCGTCGTAGCTCAGCGACTCCAGCTTGCGCGCATCCGGCACCACCCGGGGGTCCGCGCTGAACACGCCGTCCACGTCCGAGTAGATTTCACACGCCTCCGCGTCCAGCGCCGCCGCCAACGCCACCGCCGTCGTGTCCGAGCCGCCGCGCCCCAGCGTCGTCACTTCCTTCTTGAAGGAGACGCCCTGGTAGCCCGCGACGATGACGACCTTGCCGCGCGCCAGCTCGTCGTGGATGCGGTACGGACGCACCTCCACGATGCGGGCCTGCGCGTGCGCGTCCGTGGTGATGATGCCGCTCTGGCTGCCGGTGAAGCTGATGGCCGGCACGTCCATCTCCTGGAGCGCCATGGAGAGCAGCGCCATGGAGATGCGCTCGCCACACGTGAGCAGCATGTCCAGCTCGCGGCGCGGCGGGTCCGCCGAAACGCCCTTGGCCAGCGCCAGCAGCTCATCCGTGGTGTCGCCCATGGCGCTCACCACCACCACCACCTGATAGCCCGCCTCGCGCTTGTCCTTCACCCGCTGGGCGACCTTGCGGAGCTTCTCCACGCCGGCGACCGACGAGCCGCCGTACTTCTGGACCACGATTGGCATGATTCGACTCACTACCCCTGTTCGGCGTGTCCGGAAAACCACACTGGTAGGCCTCCCTGCAGAAGTCTGGCCAGCCGCTGAACGACGCCCACACCCGGAGTCGGTGTCGCCTTGACACGCCAATGTCGGGTTTAATACCCGCCCATGCCGATGATCGAGGTCCAGCACCTCACCAAGCGATACCGCGACCGGGTGGCCGTGGACGACCTCACCTTCCAGGTCGAGGCCGGTGAGATTCTCGGGTTCCTGGGCCCCAACGGGGCGGGCAAGTCCACCACCATGAAAATCCTCACCGGCTTCCTCCCGCCGTCGGAGGGGGTGGTCCGCGTCGGGGGCTATGACGTCGAAGCGCAGCCGCTCGAGGTGAAGCGCCGCATCGGCTACCTGCCGGAGATGCCGCCGCTCTACGTGGAGATGACGGTGCGAGGCTACCTGCGCTTCGTCGCCTCACTGAAGGGACTGTCGGGGAGCGCCCTCAAGGCCGAGCTGGAGCGGGTGGCCGCCCTCATGGGTGTGACGCACGTCATGGACCGCGTCATCCAGAACCTGTCCAAGGGCTACAAGCAGCGTGTGGGAATCGCCCAGGCGCTGCTCGGCTCCCCGCCGGTGCTCATCCTGGACGAACCCACCGAAGGCCTGGACCCCGCACAGCGCGCCGAGCTGCGCGCCCTCATCAAGGGCCTGGCCGGCAAGCACACCGTCATCCTCTCCACGCACATCCTCCCGGAGGTCACGATGACGTGCCAGAAGGTGCTCATCATCCACCAGGGGAAGATGGCCGCGTACGACGACATCTCCCAGCTGGCCCGCATCCACGGCCAGGCGGAGAACGCGTCGCTGGAAGAAGTCTTCATCAAGCTGACCGCCGCCTGAGCGCGGCCCCCTTTTCGAGGACCCTGCCTCCATGCGCACCGCCCTGGCGATTGCCCGCAAGGAACTGTCCATCTACTTCACCACGCCGTGGGCCTACGCCGTCTTCACGGCGATGGCGGCGCTGACGGCCTTCTACTTCACGGACCTGCTTCAGGCGTTCAACGACGTCCAGGGCGTGGCGCGCCGGGTGGGCTGGGCGCAGATGTCCCCGGACTTCAACATGTACCGCAACCTCACGGACGGGGTGGTGGTGGAGCTGTGGGGCAGCGTCCTGGTCATCACCCTGGTCGTCACGCCGTTCCTGTCCATGCGGCTGTTCGCGGAGGAGAAGCGCAACCGCACCTTCGAGCTGCTGATGACGGCGCCGGTGCGGCCCATTGAAATCGTGCTGGGCAAGTACCTGGGCGGCCTGGGCGTCATCTCCGCCACGCTGGCGCTCACGCTCGTCTTCCCGCTGCTGCTGTCCGCACTGGGCAGCAGCGAGTCCGGGCTGGCGCTGGAGTGGTCCACCGTCCTGCTGGGCTACGGCGCGTTGCTGCTGTGGGGCGCCACCTGCATGGCCGTGGGACTGTTCATCTCCGCGCTGACGGAGAGCCAGATGCTGGCGGCCTTCCTCACCTTCTGTGTCCTGCTGGCGTGGATGCTGCTGGGCCAGGTGGCCCGCCGCGCGGAGGAGCCGCTGCGCTCCGCGCTGTCCTACGTCGCCTGCGACCTCCAGTTGCAGGGGATGATCAAAGGCGTGCTGGACGCGCAGTCGCTGGTGTTCTTCGCCTCCGTCATCGGCTTCTCCCTCTTCCTCACCCACCGCACGGTGGATGCCCAGCGGTGGGCCTGACATGCAGGCGGCCAACGTCGGCAAGGTCCTGGGCGCGTTCGGACTGCTGCTGCTGCTGTCGAGTCCGTTCACCCTGTTCGTCACCTCGGACAGCGCCGTCACCGCCGCCGTGAAGGCGGGCGCGGGACTGGTGCTGGTGGGCATCTACGGCGCGACGAACTACCGGCAGTTCGGCCAGTTCGCCACCCGCCGCTCCAGCAGCTTCTTCGCCACCACGGTGCTCACCACGCTGGGCGTGTTCGCCGGGCTGGTGGCGGTGAACTACCTGGCCTTCAAGCAGAACCGGCGCTGGGACTTGACGCAGGCGCGCATCCACACGCTGGCGCCACAGACGGTGTCCTCGCTGGCCGCGATTCCGGACCAGGTGCGCGCCATCGCGTTCATCACCCCGGCGCATGCCCAGTACGGCCAGTTGGAAGCGCTCCTCGCGCTCTACCATGCGGAAGCGCCGGGGAAGTTCGAGTACACCTTCAAGGACCCGCGCCGCAGCCCGGACCTGGCCGCGAAGTACCAGGTGCGTGAGGGCCAGACGGCGGTGGTGCTGGTACGCGGCGAGGGCGAGCACGCCACGCACACGCTGCTCGCCACCGTGTCCGAGCAGGAGCTGACGCACGCGGTCCTCAAGCTGAACTCGGTGGGCAGCCAGAAGGTCTATTTCGTCACCGGCCATGGGGAGTGGCCACTGGACAAGGAGCAGGCCCCGCCCAATGACCCGGGCGCCAGCCTTTCCGAATTCCGGAGGCAGTTGCTCCAGGAGGGCTACACCGCGGAACCGCTGAACCTCGCGGGTGTCCAAGATGTGCCACCGGACGCCGCGCTGGTCATCATCGCGGGGGCCCGGGTGTCCTACACCGCGCCGGAGAAGGAGGTGCTCCAGCGCTACCTCGCCTCCGGTGGACGCATGCTCTACTTCGCCGACGCCAATCTCCGTGACGGCCTGGACGGACTGCTGGCCGAGCACGGCGTGCAGGTGGACGAGGGCATCGTCGCGGACGCGCAATACAACAGCGGCAACCCCTTCGTGGTGCTGTCGCTCTTCTACAGCGACCACGAGATTGGCAAGCCGCTGCACCAGCGGGGGCTCAACGTGGAGTTCCCCACCCCGCGCAGCCTGACCCTGCTGCGCATGGGCATGGCGCCGGGCGTCCAGGTGGAGCCGGTGGTCCTCACGTCCCAGTACGGATGGGTGGAGAGCACGCCAGAAGAGAACGCGGTGCCTTCGGATGGCGAGAAGACGGGCCAACTGGTGCTGGTGGCCGCCGTGACGCGTGATACCCAGGCCGCGCAGGGCAAGCGCTTCGACGAGGCGCGCCTGGTGGTGATGGGGGACTCGGAGCTTCTCCTGGACCCGAACTGGGGCCATGAGCCCAACCGCAACCTGGTGATGAATGCGCTGGGCTGGGCGTCCACGCAGCTCACGAAAATCACCATCCGCCCGCCGGACCGCGAGGTGTCCACGCTGGAGCTGGACGCGGCGACGCTCAGCCGCATCCGCTTCTTCGCCACGGACCTCATGCCGCTGACGCTGCTGGGCGTGGGCCTGGCCATCTGGCTGTCGAGGCGCAACAAGTGACGCCGGCCCGCGGAAGGTGGCGGTGGAGCATCCTCACCGTCGTCACGGCGGGCCTGGGGCTCACCGCATGCACCGGTGAGAAGGCGTCCGAGGCGAGCGAGGCCCGGCGGAAAGCCGACACCCAGCAGCGCCTCTTCGTCACGGGGACGGAGGAGACGCGCGGACAGGACGACGGGGCACCCGCGAAGCCCGTCTTCACACACCTGACGGTGCGGGCCCGGGGCGCCACCACGGAGCTGGTTCGCGAGCAGGACGGTACGTGGAAGCTGACGGCGCCCGTGTCCGCTCGCGCGGAGGCAGCCGTGGTGGAGACCATCCTCGGCACGCTGGCGTCTTCGAGCTTCAGCGCCACCGTGAAGGAGGCGCCCACCGACGCCGACCTGGACGCGTACGGCCTGAAGCCGCCCCTCTTCACCGTCACGGCCCGGGCCTACCTGCCAGATGCTCAAGGCCAGGGGGCGCAGGACCCCGCCCGCCAGCGCACGGTGACACTGCACTGTGGCAAGGAGAACACCTACGACGGCTCCGTCTACGTACGCCGAGACGCGGAGCCGGCGGTCCACGCCGCCGCGGGGACGGTGCGCTGGGCCCTGGACCGGGACACCTTCGCCCTGCGCGCCAAGGACCTCCTGGCGCCCCTGGATGAGCGTGCGCTGAAGGGCATCGAGGTCAAGGCGCCGCAGGGTGCGTATCAACTGACGCGAGACGCGGACGGCACGGGCTGGCGGCTGGTCGCGCCGGTGGCCGCCAACGCGAACGCGACGCGTGTCGCGGACCTGCTGAAGGTCCTGGTGGACCAGCGGGCACTGTCCTTCCCCGAAGACACGCCGGAGTCCCGGAAGCGGTTGGGCCTGGAGGCCCCGGTGGTGGACGCCCGCTTCACCGGCGGCCCGGGCGAACCGGTTCGGGTGCGGATGTCCCGCGTGACGGAAGACGGCGCCGTGCGCGCCTATGCGTTGCGCGAGCAGGGGACGCAAGCCGTGCTGGGCGAGGTGCCCGAGGACGCCCTCGGCGTGCTGGACGTGAGCGTCCGGGAGCTGAAGGACCGGCGCGTGCTGGAGTTCCGGCGCCAGGACGTCCGCCGCATCGTGTTCCACCCGGGCGGTGGCGCGCCCACCATCACCGTGGTGAATACGTCGGAAGCCAACGAAGGCGCCGGACACTGGGACATGGAGTCCCCGCAGCGGGGCAAGGCACAACACTTCAAGCTCGCTTCGCTGCTGCGCGCGCTGGAAGGTCTGAAGGCCACGGGCTACGGCGAGACGAACCCAAGGAATTGGGCCCGGTATGGCGTGACGGCGGCCTCCCCCGGCGCCGTGCTGCTGGGCGCGGACGGACGCGAACTGGCGCGGCTCTGGCTGGGCACTGAAGTCCCCGACGAGCCCGGCACGCTCTACGCCCGCGGCTCCGGCCCTGATGTCCTCAAGGTGCCCGAGTCACGCCTCACGTTGCCCACCAGGCCCGAGGACTTGCTGGAAGCAGCGAAGGTCCCCGACGCGCCGAAGCCGCCCGCGAAGACGGAGCAGGCGCCCTGAGCGCCCCTCCCCGCCCCACCGACAAGCAGCGCCAAGCGTCAGCGTGAAGGCGCTGCGCTGAGCCCCCTCCCCTGCCCCTCCGTCAGCGTGTGCTCGAACTGGAGCATGCACAGACCGCGCTGGGTCCTCAGGCGCCCACCCGCCAGACATGTCTCACGATATCGGCTACGCGACACTGTGCTGCCCCGCGGGGTGACTACACCTCCAGCAACACATACCGCTGGTCCGGGGTGTGCTTCGCCAACAGGGGCATGGCCACGTTGTAGACGGGGATGCCGCTCTTCGTCTTTCCGTTGCGAGCGCCGTGGTGCGCGTGCCCGTGGAACACCACCTCCGCGCCGTAGTGGTCAATGGGCATGGACAGGCGGCTGGTGCCCAGGAAGGGGCGAATCTCGATGTTCTCCCCCTCCAGCGTGTCCGGCACCGGGGCGTAGTGCATGATGACCACCTTCTTCTCCACGTCGAGGTGGCTCAGCGCGGCCTCCAGCTTGAGCGACTCCGTGACGGCCTCCTGCACGAAGGCCTTCGTCTGGCCCTCGCCAAAGGCCTGGAGCGTCGCGTTGCCGAAGCCGCCGCCAAAGCCCTTCACTCCCGCCACGCCCAGCACCTTCTCGAAGATGAAGTGGTCCCCGTCCAACACGTGGACGCCGACCTTGGCCAGCTCGCCGCAAATCTCCTTCACCTGGTTGTGCTCATAGTCGTGGTTGCCGAGCACCGCGGCGCAGGGAACGCGGAGCGCGGACAACTCCTCCGCCAGCACCTTGCCCTCTTCAATCATTCCGCGGTCGGTGAGGTCGCCGCACAACACGAGCAGGTCCGCCGTGGCGTTCACCTGCTTGACCAGTTGCCGGAAGCGACCGTGGTGGTCCTCCCGGCAGTGCAGGTCACCGACCGCCGCCAACCGAATTTTCGAGCCCGGATCGCGCGCCACTCTCATCCCCTCGCTGTCGTTCGTTCTCGTCCCAGGACCTCCCGTCACTGAAGCCCCAGTGGTGGATGTCCACGTGATAGTTCACGCGGGAAATCAGGTTGCCGCGGCACAGCTTCTCTTCCCAGCGCCCCTCGCGCAGGGTGTGCAGCGTGCGGCTCATCAGCTCCGCCATCACCCATTCGGGAATGGCGTCCCGCTCGGACGGATAGGCGAAGCGGAACATCATCAGGTGGCTGAGCAGGACCTCCCAGTACCGGTCGAAGCGGCGCATCATCCGCTCCCAGTCCATGCTCCGGCCCGCTTTCAGCAGCAGGTGGTTCACGTCCGCGCCGTCATAACGCTCGCGCTCGTTCACGAACGCCTTGGACCAGATCATCTCCTCGGCGGGGGCCACCAGACACTCGTGCCCGAAGATGGTGGCGCGCGGGGCGTGTTCGAACCACTCGTCGTCCACCACCGCCACGCCGTTGCCGGAGGAGAAGATGAAGTCGACGAAGTAGTCGCCCTTGAAGGCCTTGTAGAGCCAGACCTCGTCCGCGCGCTCGGTGCGCCAGCCGTCCTTCTCCAGGACTTGCAGCGCCCGGAGCGCGTCCGCCTTGCGGGGGAAGAGGTCCAGGTCCTTCGTGTCGCGGTAGATGCCGGTATACGTCGCATAGGCGTAGGCACCGCCCACGACGAAGGGCACCCCGGCGTCGATAAGCAACCCGACGGCCCTGGCCCGGGCGTTGATTTCGTCCGGGGCCCGCTCACGCTCTGCCAGCTGCGCGTCCGTACCCATCTCGCCGGGATGGTTGGGGTGTCTCTTTTCCATGGCCGAAAGGTAGGACTGAGAATTTCGGCCGTCCGCCGGTGCGGAATAGATGCCTGGGGAGCGGGCAGCCAACCTGCAAGTATTGTGATTCCGGACGTTTCGCGCACCCTGCGGGCGCCTTTTCCGTTTTCCGGCCGAGCTGTGTCCATGAAGGCAGACACGCTGCTGCACGGCCCGCCGGGGGCCGTTCGAAGGGAACGTGGACCATGCTGCGCAAGAGCCTGCTGTGTGCCGCCCTGCTGGTGACAGGTTGTGACAACGCGACGAGCGACGAAGACGCCTTCCGGGAAGGACTGCCCTCCATGGAGATGGTGGAGATGCGCTCGCCCTCCAGGAACAACGGGCAGGGGCTGACGGCCTTCTACGGTGAAGGCCAACAGGCCGAGTACTACCGCGCGACGGTGGCGGCGGCGGCCACCGTCAACTTCGGCACGGTGAGCGTGCTCAACCTCATCGAGGACATCGTCCGGCACGTCCCCACCTCCATCGAAGGGAACGTGGCCGTGTGGGGTCCGCACACCGGTGCGCTCGACGCGGTGACGTGGAAGCTGACCGTCACCCGCACGGGCGACCACAGCTACACCTGGGTCCTGGAGGGCAAGGGCAAGAACGAAGCGGACAGCGCCTTCGTGGCCTTCCTCTCCGGCACGCACACCGCCTCGGTGAACGCCGACGGTGAGCGCGTCCAGGGCCACGGCTCCGGCGGGTTCCTCATCGACTGGGACCAGGCGAACACGCTGCCCGGCGTCACGGGCGACGACGTGGGCACGGCGGAGATTCGCTACGCGCGCGTCGCAGGAGCGGCGGAGTCCTCCGTGGAGGCGGACTTCCACCAGGTGCGTGACGAGGAGCGCCCGGACTCCCGCGTGGACGCCGTCTATCGCTTCAAGCAGGGCGTCGGCGCGGGCGGCGAGCTGGACTTCGTCATCCGCAAGGACATCGACACGGACCCGCGCCGCGCGGCGCTGGAGAACCTGGCCATCAAGAGCCGCTGGGAGGCGACGGGCGCTGGCCGCTCGGACATCAAGCTGTCGGGCGGGGACCTGTTCGGTGAAGCCACACTGAGTGAATGCTGGGACAGCAACTTCCTGAGCGCCTACTTCGCCATCAGCGTCAATCCGGTCCTGGGTTATGGCGAGCTGAGCGCCTGCGGAAACTTCAGCACCGCCGTCTACTCCACGCTGTGACGCGCGCGGTAGTCTGCGCCGTGTGACGGGAACGAGCCGGCCACTCCTCCAGGTGATTCCAGGCGGTCCTCGACAGGACCGGCGGGCCTTCCTGCGAGAGTTGTATACGAAACACGGCGGCAGCGTGTTGGGGCGCTGCCGCTACCTGTTGAAGGACGCGACGAAGGCGGAGGATGCGATGCACGACGTGTTCGCCCGCGCCCTCACGCACGGCGACGACTTCCGCGCGGAGTCCTCGCCGCTGACGTGGCTGATGAAGATTGCCACCCACCACTGTCTCAACCAGCTGCGCGGCGAGCGCGCCGGCTGGCGTCAGTGGTTCGAACGGGACGCCGCCGCCCGTCCTGAAGGCCATGGCGGGCAGGAGGCCATGGAGACGCGAGACCTGGTGCGCCGGTTGCTGGCGCGCGTGGACGTGGAGACACAGGCGGCCGCCATCCACTACCACGTCGATGGAATGACGCTGGAGGAAGTGGCCGCGCTGCTGGGCCGCTCGGTGCCCACCATCCGCAAGCGGCTGGAGCACTTCGCGGCGCTGGGCGGAGAGGAGCTGAAGGTCCCATGAGCGCGCACGAATCGGAATGGACACTGCGCCGCCTGAGCGCCGGGGAGCTGGCCACCACCGAGGCCGCCCGCGTCCAGGCCCATGCGGCCTCGTGCGAGGCCTGCGCCCAGGCCCTGCGCGGCATCCAGGAAGCCCAGACACGGTTCGAAGCGGAAGTCCCCTTCGAGCGCTTCGAGGCCGGCGTGGAGCAGGCCCTGCGGCGGCAGCAGGACTCCGCCCGGCCGCCGCCGCGCCGCTGGGTGGCGACGACGGTGGCCATCGCCGCGTCTCTGCTCGTGGTGGTGCTGGTGCGCCCGCTGCTGGGCTCCAGCGCGGAGTCCGGCGCCATCGTGGGACTCAACCGCCTCAAGGGCGGCGCGACGGCGGAGCTGCGCATCGGAGGGGGGCTGGGGCCGCAGCGGGAGGCCATTCCGGGCAGGCCCGAGGCGCTCGACCCGGGTGAGCGGGTGATGGTGGGTTACAATGCGGGGACGCACCGCTACGTGGCGGCGCTGTCGGTGGACGCCATTGGCGAGGTGACGCCGCTGTATCCAGAGGCGGGAGCCAGCGCCTCCGTGGCACCCGGCAGCGGACAGCACTGGCTGCCCGGAGGCTGGGAGTTCACCGGCTCTGGAGATGAGCGCGTCATCGTGGTGCTGAGTGACGAGCCCCTGCCCCAGGAGACGCTGGTGGAAGCCGCCCGGCGCGCCTTTGTCCAGGCGGATGGCGACGTCGGCCGGATGGCCGACCTGGAAGTCCCCGGAGCGCAGACGCACTGGGTGCTGCAGAAGCCATGAGCCGTCTGCCCTGCCCCACGCGCGCCCTGGCGCTGGTGCTCGCCCTGGCGGCGTCCGCCGCGGACGCGGACACGCTGCGCCGCTTCGCGCTGGTGGCCGGCAACGACCAGGGCGGCGCCGACACGCGCCCGCTGCGCTTCGCCCGGGACGACGCCCGGAAGATGCATGCGCTCCTGCTCCGCCTGGGCGGCGTGTCGCCCGTGGACGCGAAGCTGCTGCTGAACGAAGACGCGCGGGACTTCCTGGCCGCCCTCGCTGAGCTGGAGCAGCGCGCCCGCGCGGCCCGGGCGCGAGGCGAGCGCACCGCGCTGTTCGTCTACTACTCCGGCCACGCCAAGGACGGCGCGCTGCGGCTGGGCGACACGCGGCTGGGGTTCGACGACCTCAAGCGCCGGCTCGCGGAAGCCTCCTCGGACATCCGCATCGCCATCCTGGATTCATGCCGCTCCGGCGCGATGACACGCACCAAGGGCGCGCGACGTGCCCCGGCGTTCGACATCGAGTCGGGAGCGAGCCGCGACGCGCGCGGGCTGGTCATCCTCACCTCCAGCGCGGCGTATCCGTCCGGCCAAGGACGTGCTGAGAGGCGTTGAGTGAGGAGTCGGCGCCGAGGACCCTGGTGGGAATGTCAAAGCCGGTGGAGAAGCAGGAGTGGTTCCGGGTCGCCGAAGCCTTCGAGGCGAGCGGACTGACGCAAAAAGCGTTCTCCTCGCAGCGAGGCGTGCGGCTCAGCACGTTGCAGTCGTGGGTGTACCGGCGCCGACGCCAGCACGGCAGTCAGGCAGAGGTAGTGCGCCTGCTGCCGGTGGAGGTCGCGACGAGGCCCACGGCGACGGAGTCGATGCTGGAGGTGGTAACGGCGAGCGGAGCGCGGGTGCGCTTCGAGGAGGGCACCGACGTCGACTACGTGGCCCGGCTCGTCGCCGCGCTGGGGCGGTGAGGCAGTGTTTGCCCTTCCAGCCTCGGTGCGCGTGGTGCTGGCGACAGAGCCGGTGGACATGCGTAAGTCGATTGACGGCCTGATGGCACTGGTGCGCAGCGCATGGGGCGAGGACGTCTACTCGGGGCACCTCTTCGCCTTCGTCTCGCGCATGGGCGACAGAGTCAAGGTGCTGACGTGGAGTCGAGGCGGCTTCGTGCTGCTGTACAAGCGGCTGGAGACGGGCCGCTTCCGCCTACCACCGGTGGACGCGGGCGCGCAGGTGGTGCACCTGGACGCCACGCAGTTGGCGATGCTGCTGGACGGCATTGACGTGGCGCAGGTGAGGCGCCAGCCTGCCTGGACGCCTCCCGGGCGCACGGGCACCTGACGCGCCGGGCCCGGGACGCAGCGTGGCGGAGGCATGTTGAAGCTGGGTGCCTCGAGAGCTCCCTCAAGACCACTTCTGCCCCTGGCGCGAGGAGGCGGAGGAACTCAAGGCCGAGGTGAGCCGTATCGGCGGGGAGGTGGACGCACTCAAGGGGCAGTTGGCGGCCCTGCAGCGTCACGTCTTCGGCCGCAGGGCGGAGAAGTTGCCGACAGTGGCTGCCGAGCTGCGAGGGGACGCGGACTCGACGGCGGCCCGGGCCGAGGCCGCGAAGCAGAAGCGCCGGGAGAGAGCCTCCCGGAAGGCGGAGGAGGCACCCGCACGGGAGATTCGCCACGCGGTGCCAACCGAGGCGCGCCACTGCCCTGCGTGTGGCGGCGAGGACATGAAGCCACTGGGCAAGGGCCGCGCTTCGGTGCTGTACGAGTACGTGCCGGCGCGCTTCGAGAAGCAAGTGCACGTGCAGGAAGTGCTGGCGTGCGCGTGCGGCCGGGGCGTCGTCACCGCCCCGCCTCCGGCCAGAGTAGTGGACAGGGGCGAGTACGGCCCGGGCTTCATCGCGCATGTGGTGACGTCGAAGTGTGCCGACGCCATGCCGCTGCACCGGCTGGCCCAACGTGTTGAGCGCAGTGGCGTCCCCATGAGTCGCAGCACGCTGACGGACCTCTTCCACCAAGCCGCCTCGGTGCTGCTGCCGCTGTCGCAGCACCTGCTGCAATGCATTGCAGCCGCGGACGTGGTGTGGGCGGACGAGACGCCTCTGCGCGTGCTGGACGTGAAGAAGACGCGGCTGGGTTACCTCTGGACTTTCCTCACCCAGAACGAAGCCGGTGAGTGGCTCATTGGTTACCGCTTCAGCATGGGCCGGGCGAGCAGGACGCCCAAGGAAGTCCTGGGAGGTACCTCGGGTGCGCTCGTGGTGGACGCATACACCGGCTACAACGCGGTGACGCTGCCCCAGGGCCGGGTGCGCGTCGGCTGCTGGGCGCATTGCCGCCGCCGATTCTTCGACGCGCTGGCCACCGCGCCCGAAGCGCGCCATGCCATGGACCTCATCCTCGAACTCTACCGAGTGGAGGCCCAGGCGAGAGGCGCGGACGTGGTGCGCACCGCCGCCCACCGCGCTCTGCGCCAATTGCACAGCGCCCCCGTCCTCGCGCGACTGCACGTCTGGCTTGAAGAACAGACGCCGCGGCCCCCACCCAAGAGTCCGCTGGGCCAGGCCATTTCCTACGCCCTCAAGCAGTGGGCGGCCCTCACGCGCTTCGTCGAGAATGAGCGCCTACCCCTGGACAACAACCGCGCGGAGGCGGCGCTGAGAAAGGCCGCCCTGGGGAGGAAGAATTTTCTCTTCGTCGGCCACGAGGCCGCGGGGGAGAACCTGGCCGGTCTCTACGCGCTGGTGGCCACCTGTGAGGCCAACCAAGTCAATCCCGAGGCATACCTCGCGGACGTCCTGCTGCGCGTTCAGACGCACCCCAACTCCCGCATCGACGAACTGCTGCCCCACGAGTGGAAGCGACGGCGTATCGCCGACCCGCCCAACTCACCTCTCCAGCTCTGCATCTGAACAGCTCGCTCGTCGCGGCGCCCGCCGAACACGCTCCTCGTCCGCCTGCAACCTCTCGCGCCACATCACTGGCCGGACGGTTACAGCGCGGCGGACGAGGACTCCCAGGAGTCGGACGCGCTGGCGGGCAGCTACTTCTCACACCACCTGGCCAGCGGGCTGCTGGGGGACGCGGACCGCAGCGGCGACGGCCGGGTGACGCTCTTCGAGGCGTACTCCCACGCGTATGCCCGCACGGTGGCGGACACGGCAGCCAGCAGCGCGGGGCCGCAACATCCGACGTTCAGCTACGACCTGGCGGGCAACGGCGACCTGGTCCTCACGGACCTGCGCGCCAGCGGCGGAGGGCTCATCGTCCCGGGCGCGGCGCCGGTGGGCACCTACTACTTCGTGGACCCGGGTGGCCTCGTCGTGGCGGAGCTGGACAAGGCGGCGGACGTGGAGCGGCGCGTGGCGCTGGCACCGGGCACCTACCGCGTGAAACGACGGCTTGCGGACCGACTGCGCATCGGCGAGGTGGAGGTGCGGCGAGGCCATCAGGCGGTGCTGCACGAAGCGCGGCTCCAGGACGCCCCCTTCTCCGATGACCCGGTGAAGGGCGGCCTGCGCGCGGATGGCGCCTAGTGGACGCTGGGGCTGGCGGGCGGCGTGCAGTCCTACTTCGATGCACCCACGCGCGACTCACTGTTCCTGTCGGTGGGGATGGTGGGCGCGGAGGCCCAACTCCACGACTACTTCCGCCGCGACTGGGTCTGGGGGCTGGACGTGGCCCTGGGCAGCCGGCGGGCGGTGCTGATGCTCCCGACGCTGACGGGCCCGGGGTACCGCTACTCGATGACGAGCGTGGGCACGTCCCTGACGTCCGAGTGGCCCATGGGCCCCGTGGCGCCCTTCCTGGGCGCGCGGATGGCGTGGCTCATCATGCGCCGCGACTTCGCGGACGAAGCCCTCCCGGACCAGAAGTTCGCCATGTTCTCTCCCGGCCTGGTGGCGGGCATCCGCTGGAATCCCCTGTCCCGGCTGCACCTCACGGCGCGGGCCCGGACCCACTACCTGCTCTACAACGTCGATGCGCAACGCTCGCTGGGCTTCTGGGAGCTGGGCGCGCTGGTGACGTACCAGCCATGAAGGAGCACGCGATGCGACACCTCCCGGTGGCCTGTCTGTGCCTGGCGCTGGCCGCGTGCGGCGGCGACTTCTCCAACGACGACCTGGAGTTCCTCAACGCGCTGCCGCGGCGCGAGGACCTGGCCGCGAAGCTGCCCGCGAAGAACTCGGGGCGCTCGGCCGGTGGGCTGGCGACGCGCTCCTCCGCGCTGGTGGTACGCCTGGGCGAGCCCTCCAAGTTGATGGGCGACACGGAGGAGACAGGGCGCGCCTTCAACGCGAGCGTGGACGCCCTCCTCTCACGGTTGGAGGACATCCGGAGCCTGCCCCCGACGACGCGCGAGCCGGACCGGCGGGTGTGGGGGCCCTACCGGGACCAGAACCACGCGGGCTACGACGTCCGCTTCGTGATGACGCGCGAGGCGCTGAGCTTCGACTACCAGCTCGAGTACCGGAAGACGGGCACGGGCGAGGCCGGGTGGTGGGCCTTCCTGCGTGGCACCTTCGAGTCGGACGCGGGCATCCGCAAGGGCGTGGGCGGCCTCCATCTGGACGTGGAGCGGGCGGAGCAGGAGGGCCTTCCCGCCACCGATGTGACGGCGCTGCGGCGGCTGGACATCCACTACCAGACGAAGGCGCTGCCCACGCGAGTGGAGTTGACCTTCACGCCCAAGAACGGCGCCTTCCCCGTGGCGCGATACACCTACCGAGAGGCCCAGGGCAGCCTGGGCGAGATGCAGTTCCTCATGCCGGGGCAGGACCTGGTGCCGGGCGGGTTGCTGGAGGACCTGAGCCTGACGACGCGCTGGTCCCCGGACGGCCGGGGCATGGCGGTGCTGGACGTGCTGAGCGGCGACATCCGGGGCGCGAAGTACACCGAGTGCTGGGACGTCCGGGGCCGCGTCACCTTCACGGCGCGGAGCTGGGACTTCTTCAATCCCACGGAGGGTGAGCGCGCCACCTGCCCGGACTTCTCCTCGCTGGACGGCTAGGAAGGCAGCCGAGCGTACATTCCCGTGCATGAATGGTGACGCGCGGGGTGGATTCTCTATGCTGGCCGCTGTTCTCCCGCGCCCTCCATGTCCAAGCCCTCCATCCTCGAAGTTCTCAAGAGCCCGCGCATCTGGCTGCTCGTGGCCGTTGGTTTCGCCTCGGGCCTGCCCCTGTGGCTGACGGGCGTCACGCTGTCGGCGTGGATGAAGGACGAAGGCGTCAACTTGAAGACGATTGGCGTCTTCGGCCTCGTGAGCATGCCGTACACCTTCAAGGTGCTCTGGGCGCCGTTGATGGACCGCTACACCCTGCCCTTCCTGGGCCGGCGGCGCGGGTGGATGCTGGTGACGCAGGTGCTGCTCATGGGGGCCATTGCCGCCATGGGCCTGGTGAATCCCAAGGACGCGCCGGTGACCATGGCCGCCATGGCGGTGCTGGTGACGTTCCTGTCCGCCAGTCAGGACATCGTCGCGGACGCGTGGCGCACGGACATCCTCACCGTGGAGGAGCGCGGGCTCGGCAACTCCACGTACATCACCGGCTACCGCCTGGGTATGCTCACCGCGGGCGCCCTGGCCCTGACGCTGTCGGACATCGCCGGCTGGTCCCAGACGTACTTCATCATGGGCCTGCTGATGGCCGTGGGTGTGGTGGCCACGCTCCTGGCCCCGGAGCCCCAGGGCTCGAAGCCGCCGCGCAACCTGACGGACGCGGTGGTGAAGCCCTTCGTGGAGTACTTCACGCGCAAGGGCGCCGTCGCCGTCATCCTCTTCCTGGTGCTCTACAAGCTGGGAGACGCCATCGCCGCCGGAATGGTGACGCCCTTCTACAAAGAGCTGGGCTTCTCCAACACGGAGATTGGCGCGCTCAGCAAGGGCCTGGGCATGGTGTCCACCATCGCGGGTGGCCTGCTGGCTGGCGTGCTGATGGTGAAGCTGGGCACGCGGCGCAGCCTCTTCGTCTTCGGCGCAGCGCAGGCCCTCACCAACCTGATGTTCATGGGGCTGGCGCTGGTGGGAAAGAACGACCTGATGCTGGCGGCCACCATCACCGTGGACAACCTCTGCGGCGGTCTGGCGGTGACGGCCTTCGCCGCCTACCTGATGTCGCTGTGCCACAAGAGCTTCAGCGCCACGCAGTACGCGCTCCTGTCCGCGCTGGGCACGGTGGCCAACCGTCTCATCTCCGCCTCCTCCGGCTACATGGCCGAGTGGCTGGGCTGGCCCACCTTCTTCGCCGGAACCGTGCTGCTCGCCGTGCCCGCGCTGGTGCTGCTCGCGTTCCTCCCGGAGGACGCGGCCGCTCCGTCCAACGAGCCTCCGGAAACCGCCCCAGCCTCACCAAGTGTGTCCACCGCCTGAGTGGCGGCAATGACGCGCAGCCCCCACGCCAACGCCAGACAAAAACAGACACACCCAGAGCAGTCCGCCCTGTGCACTAGTTCACAGACTGGCGCCACGTACCCTCTCCCAAGGGATACGCAGTCATAGGATGCCAATCGCTGTCATCCCAAGGGAGGACTGGTGTGAAACCATCCGAACACATCCTGATGAACAGGCGTTGGCTGCTTCGAGCAGGCACACTGATGGGCCTGGGTGCTGGCACCCTCGCCACCGCGCGAGCCTCCGGGCCTGGTGCGGCGCCGTATGGCGACCTTTTGGAGCCCCATCCATTCGGTGCATGGGGCGATGCCCCCTCCCGTGAAGTCGTCCTGAGCTCCCGACCATGGGATGTGCTCTCCGAACGCCCGGTCGTCAACGCCTCCCCCGGCCTCGTCCGGACGCCCTACGACAACGAGCCGTCCGAGCTGGAACCCAGCCTCCAGAGTTCCTTCCAGCTGCACTTCCGGAACTCCTACGGCCTTCGAATCTGGGTCTGCATTTCGTTCTACGACCCGGTCAACTGCGGCGCCCTGGGCCAGTGGGAAACGCGGGGGTGGTGGACCATCGACCACGGGCAGTCGGCATACGTTCTCAACACGACGCACCGACAAGCCTACTACTACGCGGAGGCCTCCAACGGCGCGTTCTGGGCGGGAAGCACCCACGCCATCTACGCGCCACAGACGGCTTTCAATTCCTGCTTGTGGAACCAGAGAATTGGCGACCGCTACTTGGGGATGCGTCCCGTGAACATCAGCTCGGACGTCTACACGGTGAACCTCACGCCCTGAGCGACAGGCGCCGCGTCACTCGCGCATGCCGTGGCGGCTGGCGCGGGCCTCGGCCCAGGGATGGCGCATCCCAGGAGGATGTAACGCGGTGCACGCTCGCCAGAATCGTTGAGCCTTCCTCCGCGTGGCATGGCTATGTTCCGCGGCCATGGCACACCCGCTCGCTGGCAAGCCCCCACCGGAAGACTTCCTCATCGACCCCGAGAAGCTGCGCGCCGCATACTTCTCCGGCCGGCCCGACGTGGGCGTGCCGGAGCAGCGCGTCGCCTTCGGTACGTCCGGGCACCGCGGATCCTCCGCGCGCAACAGCTTCAACGAAGGCCACATCCTCGCGGTGACGCAGGCCATCTGCGAGTACCGCCAGCAGCAGGGCATCGACGGGCCGCTCTTCCTGGGCATGGACACCCACGCCCTCTCCGCCCCCGCGCAGCAGACGGCGCTGGAGGTGCTGGCGGCGAACAGCGTGCAGGTGCGCTTCACGGATGGCGCCACGCCCACGCCCGTCATCTCCCACGCCATCCTCACGTACAACCGCGGCCGCACGGCGGGGCTCGCGGACGGCATCGTCATCACCCCGTCCCACAACCCGCCGGAAGATGGTGGCATCAAGTACAACCCGCCCAACGGCGGCCCCGCGGACACGAACGTCACCTCCGTCATCGAGAAGCGCGCCAACGCGCTGCTGGGCACAGGCAACGCGGGCGTGCAGCGCATCCCCCACGAGCGCGCGCGCACCGCGCCCACGGTGAAGCCGTACGACTTCATCACTCCGTACGTGGAGGACCTGGGCACCGTCATCGACATGGAGGCCCTGCGCGGAGCGAAGCTGCGCATCGGCGCGGACCCACTCGGCGGCTCCAACGTCGCGTACTGGGAGCCCATCGCCACTCGCTACGGGCTGAACATGCACGTGGTGAACCCCACGGTGGACCCGACGTTCCGGTTCATGCCGCTGGACCACGACGGGAAGATTCGCATGGACTGCTCGTCCCCGCATGCCATGGCGAACCTGGTGCGCCTGAAGGACGCGTATGACATCGCGTTCGGCAACGACGCGGATTCGGACCGGCACGGCATCGTCACCCGCAGCATGGGGCTGATGAACCCGAACCACTACCTGGCGGTCGCCATCGACTACCTCTATCGCAACCGGCCCGGCTGGAAGCCTGGCACCGCGGTGGGCAAGACGCTGGTGAGCAGCAGCCTCATCGACCGCGTGGCGAAGGATTTGGGCCGCCGCGTCGTCGAGGTGCCGGTGGGCTTCAAGTGGTTCGTGGATGGGCTGCTGGATGGCTCGCTGGGCTTCGGCGGCGAGGAGAGCGCCGGCGCGTCCTTCCTCCGCAAGGACGGCACCGTGTGGACCACGGACAAGGACGGCATCATCCTGGACCTGCTGTCGGTGGAGATCCTCGCGCGCACCGGGAAGGACCCCGGCGAGCACTACCAGGCCCTGGCGGCGAAGTTCGGCGCGCCGCTCTACACGCGCATCGACCAGCCAGCCACCGCCGCGCAGAAGGCCGCGCTGAAGAAGCTGTCCCCGGAGGCGGTGAAGGCCACCACGCTGGCCGGTGAGCCCATCCTCCAGCGCCTCACCCGCGCGCCCGGAAACAACGCGGACATCGGCGGGCTCAAGGTGGTGGCGGAGAACGGCTGGTTCGCCGCGCGTCCCTCCGGCACCGAGGACGTCTACAAAATCTACGCGGAGAGCTTCCGCGACGAAGCCCACCTCCAAGCCATCCTCCAAGAGGCGCGCGCCATCGTCAGCGAGGCGTTCGCGTCCACTTGAGCGGCGTGAAGCTCGTCCTTCAGTACGTGCTCGCCCTACTGATGGTGGGCGCGGGGCTGAACCACTTCCGCAACCCGCGCATGTACCAGCGCATCATGCCCCCGTACCTGCCGTTCCACGGGCCGCTGGTGTTCTGGAGCGGCGTGGCGGAGGTGCTGCTGGGCGTGGGCCTAGTCATCCCCCAGACGAGCCGGCTGGCCGCCTGGGGCCTCGTCGCCCTGTTCATCGCCGTCTTTCCGGCCAACCTCTACATGGTGCAGCACCCGGAGCGGTTCCGGAAAATCCCCCCGGCCCTGCTCTGGCTGCGGCTGCCCCTGCAGGCGGTCCTGATCCTCTGGGCCTGGTGGTACACCTGAGCCGGGCCGCCCGCCCGGCTGCCCTCCGGTGCGTCCTTCCTTGACTCGCCGGGGGGTGCTCTTTAGTTTCAGAGGCTTCCAGTAGCCCCACCGAAATCCGAAGGACGTTCCATGGCTCGCGTTACCGTCGAAGACTGCCTCCCCCTCGTCGACAACCGGTTCGCGCTGGTGCTGCTCGGCGCCAAGCGCGCGCGGCAGCTGATGGCGGGTGCCCGCCCCATCCTCGAGCAGTCCAAGAACAAGCCCCCCGTGCTGTCCCTGCGCGAGGTGGCCACCGGCCGCGTGAAGTTCGACCGTGACGTGCGCGAGGCGCTGTCCGGCAAGTACACGGGCGACGAGCCCAAGTAGTCCCCGCGGTTCTCTTCAGCCCCCTTCCTTCCCGGCAATGCTCGCCGGGGAGGAGGCTTCGGGGAGCAGGCCCTGGGAGCGCAACCAGCGCACCGCCCGCGAGGCAACGGCCTTCTCTCCTTTGTAGCCCAGCAGCGGCACCAGTTGGACCACCGGCACCCAGCGCACCTCGTCCACTTCGATGCGCGGCCCCGGCAGCGGCCCCAGCTCTCCCTCCTGATAGCGGAACAGGAAGAAGTGGACGCGCTTGAAGATGCGCTGTCCGCGGAACTGGTACACGTAGCGAATCTCGCCCAACGGGGCCATGAGCGACACGGACAGCCCCGTCTCCTCACGCACCTCGCGGCTCGCCGTCTGCTCCGGCGACTCACCCGGGTCCACGTGCCCCTTGGGGAGCGCCCATAAGGTGCGGCCATGGGGACGGATGACGGCCACCTCCCAGTGACCGGCACTCTCCCGGATGACGACACCGCCTGCGGACGCCTCGCGTGGCATACCCGCCCACCCTACCCGATGCGGAAGGAAAGGTGCTCACCCGCCATGCGCGAAATGGCGAAGCTTGGCCTCCGCCCCCAGCCGGTAGGCGTAGCGCAGGTCCCCCAGGAGCCGGTCCAACCGCCGGGCGACGACGTGCCCCATCAGCCGCGCGCAGAAGCGGCGTGACAGCCGGTTCGCCTCCTCGTAGCGCCACCGCTCCTGGACGGAGAGCTGCTTGCGGTAGGACACCCGCTCGAAGAGACGATGGAGCAGCTCCCGCGCCCAGGCCCCCACGCCTTCGCCCCACCGGTGCAGCAGGCACACCGCGAACTTGTCCACCTCCGCCTGCGCTTCCAGCTCCAGCAGCGACACCGTCCGGCCGTGGGCCGCCGTGTGGGCCACGTAGAGGAAGTGGCTCACGCCTTCGGCCAGCTGGCAGTAACCGGCCAGGTCGCTGTCCAGCACGTACCCCAGCGGACCGGATTCGTAGGGCTTGAGCCTGTCGAGCAGCGCCGGTGACAGGTAGAGGGCCAGCTCCAGCGCGTCGCCCGCCTCGTGCACCAGCAGCTCCTCGTCGGCGCGGCCGGTGCCTCCCAATTGGGCGGCGGCCTCCGTGTCCACCACGAAGACCTCCGCCCTTGCCTCGCACGTGAAGCCGTAGATGGCCTCCAGGTGGTCCTGAACGCGGCCAATCATCCCCACCTCCGGCTAGTTGACGAGCTGTCCCTTGGGCCGCGGCATCATCCCCGCGTCGAGCAGCACGCGCTCCAGCCTGTCACTCCCGGTGCGGACCCACGCCTCATAGACTTTCAGCGCGCCGCTGGGGCCGGCCTGCACCATGCCCCGCGCGGAGATCTCCTCCAGCACCTCCACCACCTTGCGGAACTTCTCGCACAACTCCCGGTACACCTGCGCGAAGCCCGCCGCCGGCGTCAGCTCCGCCACGTGGCCATACGCCGTGCCGCCCATCTGGATGTAGTAGTCCGGCCCCACCACGCCGCTCTGCAGCGCGCCGGAGAAGAAGCCGGCGGTGTACAGCGACACGTCGCCCAGCCGGCGCAGGGTGCGGATGCGCTCGGCGCGCTCCTGCTGCAAGGCCTGGTGGTAGAGGATGGCCAGGGGCTCGTGGTCCTTGCGCCCGTCCTCCTCGCGGGTGAACAGCTTGTCGGTGACGGCGAACTCGGACAGCAGGTTCACCAGGTAGAACTCCGTCACCTCCGCCAGTTCTACCCGCTGCCGCCCCGTGACCTCGCCCAGAAGAGACTTGAAGAACTCCTTCAGAGACAGGGACGCCACCAGTCCACTCATTGACACCTCCCGTCATTCCCCGGGCGGACGTCGCCCGGAGGAGACCTGGGAAGGGTAGCAATCAGGTGCGGGCACGGCAAAGCCACTCCCAGTGATTCCGGGCACTTGCGTTAGCACTCTGGTATCGCGAGTGCCAATCCAGGGCCCTGAGGCAGGCCGCCGGGCATGGCGCCAGGGGTAGAGGATGTCACTGGAAAACCCCAGCAATGCCGCGCAGTTGGCACGTTCAGGAGCGGTCAGCCAGCGTCGCTTGACGGGTCGACTTCGCTGGTTATTATCCGCCGCGCCTGGGCGTTAGCACTCATGAGGTGCGAGTGCTAACCCCATGGGTCGCGAGGCCCTTTTTCAACCCCCAAGCAGCTTTCGGTCGCCACCGGAAACGGCGCCGGAAGCGACATGTAAGGAGCAGGCCATGAAGATTCGTCCCCTGCAGGATCGGCTCATCGTCAAGCGCGTCGCCGAGGAGAACAAGACCAAGGGCGGCCTCTTCATCCCCGACACGGCGAAGGAGAAGCCCCTGGAGGGCAAGGTCGTCGCCGTGGGTAACGGCAAGGTGCAGGAGGACGGCAAGGTCCGTCCGCTGGACATCAAGGCCGGCGACACCATCCTGTTCAGCAAGTACGCGGGCACCGAGATCAAGCTCGACGGCGAGGAGCACCTCATCCTCCGTGAAGAGGATGTGCTCGGCGTCATCGAGAAGTAATCCGGTCTCCCACACTCTTCCTTCAAGGAACCATCCAAATGGCGAAGGACATTCTTTTCGACGTGCGCGCGCGTGAGGCCATCCTCCGCGGCGTCAACATCCTGGCCGATGCGGTCAAGGTCACCCTGGGCCCCAAGGGCCGCAACGTCGTCATCGAGAAGAGCTTTGGCTCCCCGACCATCACCAAGGACGGTGTGACGGTCGCCAAGGAGATCGAGCTCGAGAACAAGTTCGAGAACATGGGCGCGCAGATGGTCAAGGAGGTTGCCTCCAAGACGTCTGACGTCGCCGGTGACGGCACCACCACGGCCACCGTGCTGGCGCAGGCCATCTTCCGCGAGGGCGCGAAGCTGGTCGCCGCGGGCCACAACCCGATGGAGATCAAGCGCGGCATCGACAAGGCCGTGGCCACCATCGTCGCCGAGCTGAAGAAGCTGGCCAAGCCGACCAAGGACAAGAAGGAGATTGCCCAGGTCGGTACCATCTCCGCCAACGGTGACGAGACGATCGGCACCATCATCGCGGACGCGATGGAGAAGGTGGGCAAGGAAGGCGTCATCACCGTCGAAGAGGCCAAGGGCCTGGAGACGACGCTGGACGTGGTCGAGGGCATGCAGTTCGACCGCGGCTACCTGTCCCCGTACTTCGTGACGGACCCGGAGCGCATGGAGGCGGCGCTCAACGACGCGCTCATCCTCATCAACGAGAAGAAGATCTCCTCGATGAAGGACCTCCTGCCCATCCTGGAGCAGGTCGCCCGCGCCGGTAAGCCCCTGCTCATCATCGCCGAGGACATCGAGGGCGAGGCCCTGGCCACCCTGGTGGTCAACAAGATCCGCGGCGTGCTGAACGTGTGCGCGGTGAAGGCGCCGGGCTTCGGTGACCGCCGCAAGGCCATGCTCGAGGACATCGCCACCCTGACGGGCGGCAAGATGATCGCCGAGGACCTGGGCATCAAGCTGGACACCATCACCCTCCAGGACCTGGGCCGCGCGAAGCGCCTCACGGTGGACAAGGACAACACCACCATCGTGGACGGTGCTGGCAGCCAGCAGGAGATCGAGGCGCGCGTGAAGCAGATCCGCGCCCAGATTGAAGAGACCTCCAGCGACTACGACCGCGAGAAGCTCCAGGAGCGCCTGGCGAAGCTCGTGGGCGGCGTGGCCGTCATCAACGTCGGCGCGGCCACCGAGACGGAGATGAAGGAGAAGAAGGCCCGCGTCGAGGACGCGCTCAACGCGACCCGCGCGGCCGTGGAAGAGGGCGTCGTCCCTGGCGGCGGCGTGGCCTACATCCGCTGCCTCAAGGCGCTGGAAGGCCTGCAGCTGACCGGTGGTGAGAAGTTCGGCGTGGACATCATCCGCCGCGCGGTCGAGGAGCCCCTCCGCCAGATCGTCGGCAACGGCGGCCTGGAGGGCAGCGTGGTGGTGAACAAGGTCAAGGAGTCCTCCGGTCCGTTCGGCTTCAACGCCGCCACGGGCACCTACGAGGACCTGCTGGCCGCCGGCGTCATCGACCCGGCCAAGGTCAGCCGCACCGCGCTGCAGAACGCGGCGTCCGTGTCCTCGCTGATGCTCACCACCGAGGCCATGGTGGCGGAGCGTCCGAAGGAGGAGAAGGACCTCCCCGCCGGCGGTGGCATGGGCGGGATGGGTGGCATGGGCGGCATGGGCGGCATGGGCATGTAGTCCGCCCCTCACCCCGGCATCCGTCCGGGGTGACGTCCTGAACGCGGCCTCCGGCTCCCTCATGGGGACCCGGAGGCCGTCGTCTTTGCGGGCTGGGTGGCGACGCGCCTTCCCGGCCCTTACTTTGGTGAATACGAAGGAGGAGACACCCGTGAAGCCCGTGAAGATTTTTACGACCACCTACTGTGGCTACTGCGTCCGCGCCAAGGACCTGCTCAAGCGCAAGGGCGTGGATTACGAAGAGGTGGATGTCACCGGAGACGACGACCTGCGCGCGAAGCTCGTGGAGATGAGCGGTGGTCAGCGCACCGTGCCGCAAATCTTCATCGGCGACACGCACGTCGGCGGCTACTCGGACTTGTCCCGCCTGGACACCGAGGGCCGCCTGGAGCCGATGCTCCAGGCCTGAGCACCCCAGGCAGGCGGCCAGGCGCCCCCGCCAAGGCTCCCGGCCTGCGGTGCATAGGTTTCTCCCCGTGGCACTTCACTCATCCACGGGAGGCGGCATGGCAGGCGAAGAGCGGCAGACGGGGACCCGGGACGAGCAGTACAACCTCATCAGCGTCCTGTATCACCTGCTCAAGGGTGCCTCGACCAGTGAGGCGTACATCCGGGATGCCGAGGAAAACGGCGACCCGGAGCTCGCCCAGTTCTTCCGCGATTGGCAGGAGGAGCAGCGAAACCTCGCCGAGCGGGCCAAGAATCTGCTCGGCGCCCGCATGGCGGGCGTCTCCAGGGCGGGCACCGGCCGCAAGCGCTCGGCCCAAGGAGGCAGGCGCGGCGCGGACTCGGTGGAGAAGCAACCCACCAACGCGAGCGTTGCCTCGGGCGGCAATGACACGACGCGTGACGCCGTGGACGAGGAGCTGATGGAGACCTTCCCCGCCAGCGACCCGCCAGCCCGCTACTGAGGCCCCATCCGGATTCCTGCGTCCTTCCGCGAGGGAGTGACGCAGGATTCTGGATTCTGGCCGAACGTTCGTCTTGTATGGGGGGTCGTGAAACACACCGTCCCCTTCCACTGCCCGCGCCTGGTGCTGCTGCTGGTGGCCATCCTGGCCGCGGCCTGCCGGAGCACGCCCTTCCAGGTGCGTGGCGCCGTGCCCGAATCGCTGGGCGCGTCCGCGGTGGTCGTCCAGCCCTTCGGCTTCCAGTGGGCGGAGCCTGACTGGCGCGCCGTGGAGTTGTCTCAGCGGCTGGTGAATGTGGCCCTGGCGCAGGCCGGTGACGCGGCCCTCTTCTTCGGCCCCACCGAGCTGCAGGTGGCGCGGCCCGGCGAGGAAGGCGGTAACGGGCTGACGCGCGCTGTGGTGGCGGCATTGGCCTCCTACGGCGTCCGGCCTGACGGGTTGATGGTCCTCCGCCCCTCGGCGGAGCAACGCATCCAGTCCGGTGAACGTGAACTGATTGACACCGAGGGCTACACGGTGGGCCAGAGCGCCACCGAGGTGGTGATGTACGTGGGCCGTGTCGAGGTCCTCCACCCCGCCACGCAAGAGGTGGTGCTGGAGGTCTTCGGGGAGGCCACCGTGAATCCCTACGCAGACATCCTTGATGAGGGCGCGGACCCGGCTCCGGAGCTGACGCGCCTCATGGAGGAGCTCACGCGCGAAGCACTCCGCGGCCTGTCGAGCCACCTGAAGCCACCCCGCGCGCCCGCCCCCGCGCTGGCCTCCTCCCTGGCGTGGGCGCCGTGGGACGTGCTCGACATGGCGGCGTGGATGCCCAAGGACAGCACAGACCTGGAATTGCCGCCGGGTCTGCAAGAAGCCGGGCAGGACCCGCGAAGCCTGCGCGTCCAGCGCCTGCGCTTCGCCAACCCGGACGCGGACACCGCGCTGCTGGAAACGCTGGCGTTGCGCCCCGGCGGCCTCTATGTGCGCGCCGCACCCGAGGGCGCGAAGCTCTCCGCGGGGGACCTGGTGCTCACGCTCGACGGCCGCCCTGCACTTCCCCAGACACTTGCCCGCGCACGGCTGGCGCTCGTGCCAGTCGAAGCGCGCGTTCAACAACCCTCAGGCAGGATTGTTCCACTCGTACTGCCTTGAGTTTTCCCGATGTGAAGAGGCTCGCGTCGGGCTTGCCCGCCCATGCGACTCGCACCTAAAGAGGACCCGATATGGATAGGCCCGAGGTCACCCAGACCACTCAGACGGAGCAGGAAGGCCGCACCACCCGAATCCCCATCCCCGAATGGACGGTGGAGGTGGTTGCCGGACCTGACAAGGGCAAGAAGGTGAAGACGCAAGACGGACTGGTCCGCGTGGGCTCCGACAGCGCCTGCGACCTGGTCCTCACCGACGCCACGGTGAGCCGCCGCCACCTGGAGGTGGAGCGCACCTCGCGCGGGCTGATGCTGCGCGACACCGGCAGCCGCAACGGCACCTTCCTGGACGGCCGTCAGGTGGTGCAGGCCTACCTGACCAGCGGCGACAAGGTGGAGCTGGGTAAGACGAAGCTCTCCGTGAAGGTCGCCCCGCGTCCCACCGAGGTGGAGGTGGCGGGGGCGGAGTCCTTCGGCGCGCTGGTGGGCGCCTCGGAAAAGATGCGCTGGGTCTTCACGGAGCTGCGCCGCATCGCCCGCGAGGACATGAGCCTGCTCGTGGAGGGTGAGACGGGCACCGGCAAGGAGCTGGCGGCGCGCGCGGTGCACCAGCACTCGGCGCGGCGCCACGGCCCCTTCAAGGTCGTGGACTGCAACCTCATCTCCGAGGAGAAGGCCGAGCGCGAGCTCTTCGGCGGCCTGCGCGCGGGTGACGGCGAGGACCGCGAGGCCCGGGGCGTCTTCGAAGCGGCCCGGGGCGGCACCCTCTTCATGGACGAGGTGGGCGAGCTGCCGCTGCCCGTGCAGGGAAAGCTGCTGCGCGTGCTGGAGACGCGCGAGGTGCCGTCGCTGGACGGCCAGCCGGTGGCGGTGGACGTGCGCGTCATCGCCTCCACCCACCGGAACCTGGAAGAGGACGTGCGCCAGGGCCGCTTCCGCGCGGACCTGTACTTCCGGCTCGCGGTGGCGCGCGTGCGCCTGCCGCCCCTGCGCACCCGGCGGGACGATTTGCCCGCGCTAGCCCAGGCCCTGGCCCAGACGCTGCGCGCCAGCATCACCCTCACGCCCCAGACGCTGGCCCTCTTCGAGGGCTATGAGTGGCCGGGCAACGTGCGCGAGCTGCGCAACGTGCTGGAGCGCGGCGCCCTCATGGAGGAGACGGGCAACAGCAGCTGGCTGGACTTCCTCGCCCAGCCCTCGCGACGCGCGGAGGGACAGGCCCCCACCACCCAGGTGGCCACGCTGGTGGGCACCCTGCCCTACCACGAGGCCAAGGACAGGGTGCTGGCCGACTTCGAGCGCCTGTATTTCGCCGAGGTCATGAAAACCGTGGGCTTCGACATGAAGGCCGCGGAGCAGCGCACCGGCCTGTCCATGCAGAGCCTTTATCGCCTTTTGAAAAAGAACGGGCTTCGGCTCAAGGACCTCAAGAACGCCGAGGGCCTGGAGAAGTAAAGAAGTCCGCACGCAGGTCCACCTCTAGGGAGAACAACCGCATGTTGCGTCGTGTTGCCGTAGCCTCCGTCGTCTTCACTGCCGCTTGCGCCGGCCAGCAGAAGCCCGCAGCCCAGGCCGGACAGCCCACGTCGACCGAGGAGCGTGTCCGCATCACCAACCAGCCCCCGTTCGACCTGGTGAATTGCTTCCCGCGCGAGCTCCAGCTTCCGGAGCAGGCGAGCCAGGGCGTCGTGCTGGGCGCGCTACTCACCACGCGTCCCCAGGTGATGGAGTGCCTGGTGGACCCGAAGCACCGGGGCGCGGAGAAGAGCACCACGGTGGAGGTCAAGACGACCGTCACGGAGCAGGGCGGCTCGCACGCCGTCACCGGGACGAACCTCACCCCGGAAGGCCAGGCCTGCATCCAGAAGGTGGTGGACACCCAGGTGAAGTTGTCCGCGCTGCCCAAGGGCGCGCAGCCGGTGGAGGCGGCCATCCCCTTCGAGCACACCACCAGCGGCCTCAACTCCGTCACCTTCAACATCAACGAGGGCTCGGACTTCACCGGCGCGGTGCGCCTCGCGCAGCAGAGCTGGTGTGACTGCTACGCCAACTTCAAGGAGCAGGTCCCGCCGCCGCTGACGGCGAAGATCAAGCTGCTGAAGACGCAGCCCACCCCGGCCGAGGTCACCTTCGCGCCCTCCGGCAACACCGAGGCGGACCAGCTGGCCGCCTGCCTCCAGCCGAAGATCGCCGCGCTGCCGGCGAAGCTGACCTCCGACGAGCTGGGCTTCTCCTACCGCTTCGTCCACTTCGACTCGTCCGCGCCGGACGCCGCGTCGGCCGCCCTGCCGCCCGAGCTGCGCTTCCTCCAGCTGGACCTCAACCGCACCCAGCGCGCGGCGGACTCGGCCATCGCCGACGGCGCCCGCACCCCGGCGGCCCTGGCCTACGCCGAGGTCGTGGACCGCTACCAGAAGACCAAGAACTGGCGCCTGTTCGACGAGATGTCCAGCAAGTGCGACGCGCTGGTGAAGGCGGACGCGAACGTCATCGAGTCCATCAAGGCCCGCCAGGCCACGGACCAGGCCGCGCTGGCGCTGGCCACGGAGATGGCGGCGAAGGACGCGGAGAACTGGGGTGACGTCGTCATCGCCACCCAGAAGAACGTCGACGAGTCGGTGAAGGAACTGGCCGACGCGGAGAAGATGGCCGCGCAGGACAAGGCCGCCTGCCCGAAGAAGAAGTTCTAGGAGTCCCCCGCCCCACGGCGGAAAAACACGAAGGCGCGGGAGCCCGGAAGCCGGGGCCCGCGCCTTCTGTGTTTCGGGGAGAAACCGTCGCCGCGGGGCGGACACCGGAGGCCCGGTGCCCCGCCCGCCCGGGACGGGCCTACGCCGCCGTCACCTTGTCGTCGTTGGCCGCGCCCGCCTCGCGCATGCGCACGCTGACGAGCTTGGAGATGCCCGGCTCCTCCATGGTGACGCCGTAGAGGGTGTTGGAGACCTCCATGGTCCGCTTGTTGTGGGTGATGAGGATGAACTGCGACTGCTTGCTCATCTCCTTCACCATGTCGTTGTAGCGGCCCACGTTGCCCTCATCCAACGGCGCGTCGACCTCGTCGAGGAGGCAGAAGGGCGTCGGCTTGATGAGGAAGATGCCGAAGATGAGGCCCACGGCGGTGAGGGCCTTCTCGCCACCCGACAGCAGGTTGACGCTCTGCAGCTTCTTGCCGGGCGGCTGGGCGACGATTTCCACGCCCGGCTCCCCGCCCGGCCCCTCGTTGGTGAGGATGAGGCTGGCCCGGCCACCGCCGAACAGGCGCGGGAAGATGGCCTGGAACTTCTCGTTCACCACGTCGAAGGTCTGCTTGAAGCGCTCGCGGCTGGTGGCGTCGATGCGCTGGATGGCCTCCTTCAGCTGCTCGATGGAGGACTGCAGGTCCTGCTTCTGCGCGGTGAGGAAGTCGTAGCGCTTGGACAGCTCCGCGTGCTCGTCGATGGCGGTGAGGTTGATCTCCCCCATCTTCTCCACCTGCGCGCGCAGGTCCTTCAGCTCCGCCTCCGTCTCCGGGGCCAGCGCGGCCAGCATGTGGTACTTGTGCAGTTCGTTCGCCAGCTCCACCTGATGCCGCTCGCGGATGCCCCCCGCCAGGTGCTCCAGCTCCAGGGCGATTTCGCGCTCCCGCAGCGAGATTTGCGACAGGCCCTGCATCAGCTCGTCCACGCGGCCGCGCAGCTCGCGGAACGTCGCGTCCTGCTCACGCACTTCCGCGGAGGCCGTGGTGTGCGCCGCGCGGCGCGCCTCCAGCCCTTCCGCGGCGAGCCGGTGCTCCTCGGCGCGCTGGGACAGGCCGCCCTCGGTGTCCGTCGTGCGCCGCGCCAGCTCCTCGACGCGCGCCCCACCCTCCACCACCGTGGCCTGGAGCCGGGTGATGCGCGTCTCCATGTCCTTGCGCTGGGAGACGAGGCTGTCCAGCTCCTTGCGGGCCGACTCGCCACGCTCGCTGCCGGCGGCCACCTTGATGCGCAGGCCCGTCAGCTCGCCGTTGGCCGTCTCCGCGCGCAGGCGCAGCGACTCCTGTTCGGCCACCAGCTGCTTCACCCGCTCCTCACGGCCCTCTCGGTCCGCCTGGCCGTGCGCCACCTCGCCGCGGCTCGCCTCCTCCTCGTGCCCCAGGGCCTGGTGGCTCTGGGTAAGCTGCCCCTCCTCCACTTCCAGGGCCCGCACCCGCTCGCGCACGCGGGCCAGGTCCTCGCCCGCCTTGTGCAGGTCCTTCTCCTGGCTGGCGAGGTTCAGCTCCTCGGCGTGCTGATTCTTCGCCAACCCCTTGAGGACGCCCTCCGCGTGCCCCATCTGCTTCTGGAGCGTGTAGTGCCGGGTGAGAATCTCGTTGTAGCGCTCCTCCACGCGGGCCACCTCGGTGGCCAGCTCGGCGATTTCGCGCTTCTTCTGGAGCGCGCCCACCGCCGCGCCCTCGCTCTCACCGCCGACGATGGTGCCGTCCGGGCGGAACACCTCGCCCTCCACCGTCACCAGCGTGCACGCCGGGCCGCCCGACTCGGTCCACGCGCGCGCCGTGGACACGTCCTGGACGATGACGACGTCCCCCAGCAGCAGCTGGACGAGCGGCGTCAGCGCCTCCTCACACGTCACCTCACGCAGGGCATGCGCGAGCACGCCGGGCTGGCTGAAGTCCGGCTCCAGCGGGGCCGGCAGCGCATCCAGCGCGGGCACCGGGAGGAAGCTGCCCCGGCCCTCGGCGTGGCCCTTGAGGTAGTCCACCAGCTCCACGCCCTTGTCGCGGCTCTCGACGATGACGTGCTGGAGCCGCTCCCCCAGGGCGGCCTCCACCGCGCGCTCGTAGCGCGGGGTGACATTGATGACGTCCGCCACCAGGCCGAAGATGCCCTGCTCACGGGCCTGCACACCGGCGCGCGTCATCACGGCGCGCACGCCGCGGTCGAAGCCGTCGTAGTTCTTCTGGATGTCTTCCAGCGTGGAGAGGCGGCTGCGCTTGTCGCTCAGCTCCTCCCGCAGCGCGATGACCTCGATTTCGTTCTCCGTGAAGGCCGCGCGGGTGCGGGTGAGCGCGTCCTCTTCCTGGCCCTTGCGCTCGGCCAGCTCCGCGGCGAGGTGCCGGGTGTCCTCCACCCGCTTCGCCACGTCGCCCCGGACGTTCTCCAGGGTCTGCTCCTGGGCGCGCAGGGTCTCCAGCTCGCCCTGGAGCTTCGCGCGGCGGGCGCCCAAATCCCCCCGCTGGCGGGCGAGGTTGACCAGGTTGCTCTCGTGGTTGGCCAGGCGCGTGGCCACGGCCACCAGGCCGGCGCGCTCCTGCTCCAGGCGCAGCGCCACCTCTGTCTGGAGCTGGGACACGCGGCGCAGTTCCTCCTGCGCCACCTGCATCGCGACCTCGTCCTCCTTCCACGAGCCGGCGATGCCCGACAGCTCCGCCTCGCGGGCGGCCATGGCCTCGGACATCTCCGCCTTGCGCGCCAGGAGCCCGTCCAGCTCCACCTGGGCGGCGGCCACGCGGGCCCGCGTCTCCTCCAGGTCGCGCTTGCCGTAGGTCATCTCCTGCGTGTCGCGCTGCAGGGAGCTCTCCAGCGTGTGCACCTCCGCGGCCAGCGCCTGGAGCGCGGCGGACTCCGCCTCCAGCTCCGCGCGGCGCCGGGTGATGGTCTCCTCCAGCTCCTTCACGCGGTCCAGGCTCTCCCGTTCCTCGGAGCCCAGGTTCTCCAGCCGCGACTGGAGCATCTTCTTCTCCGCCATCAGCTCCAGCTGGCGGTGCGTGGCCGCGTGCAGGTCGATGTCCCGCATGCGCGACTTGAGCTTCTTGTACTTCTCCGCCTTCTTCGCCTGGCGCGACAGCGCGTCGAGCCGCTTCTCCAGCTCGTTGGTGATGTCGGTGACGCGCAGCAGGTTGGCGTCGGTCGCCTCCATCTTGCGCTCGGCGGCCTTGCGGCGGGCCTTGTACTTGGTGACGCCCGCGGCCTCCTCCAGCAGATGGCGCCGGTCCTCCGGCTTGCTGGACACGATGAGGCCCACGCGGCCCTGTTCGATGATGGAGTACGCCTTGGTGCCCACGCCGGTGCCGAGGAACAACTCGGTGATGTCCAGCAGCCGGCAAAGCGTCTTGTTGATGAGGTACTCGGAGTCGCCGTTGCGGAACAGGCGCCGCGTCACCGTGACTTCGGAGAAGCCCTGGTACTGGGGCGCGAGCTGGTCCGTGTCATCCACGATGAACGTGAGCGACACCTCCGCCATGGACAGCGGCGGCTTGTTCTCCGAGCCGTTGAAGATGACGTCCTCCATGCCGCGGCCACGGAGGTTCTTCGCGCTCTGCTCACCCATCACCCAGCGGATGGCGTCCACGACGTTGGACTTGCCGCAGCCGTTGGGCCCGACGATGCCCGTCACGCCTTCATCGAACGTGAAGACACTCCGTTCCATGAAGGACTTGAAGCCGGTGATGTCCAACCGCTTGATTCGCATGCCAGCGGGCTCCTAGAGCGGGCTCGGTACGAGGAGAAAATCGCGCGCGAGGCCGAAAAATCGGCCTCTGAGCGTTCAGCAGAAAGGAGTACCAGCCACCTTCCAGACGATCAAGCATGGCCATGCCACGCATCGCCATACGTTCGGTTGCCTGGTCTGCGACAGAGCGGACGTGCTCTGTAGCTGTAGCGCGCGCACTGCGAGGCGGCGGCGTGTGCACCGCGCTTCTACGCTCCCATGACGTCCTCCCGCCGGTGTGGCTGCGTCAGCCCTGTTGAGTCCTGTTGCGCCACGCGAGCGCGTGACCTTCCGCGGGACGTATCATTCCGGTCTGACATGCCCTCGGTAGACGCTGGGTTCCTTCGGCGCGGCCCCACCCGAGCCCACACGAACGCGCCGCCCGTGCCCACCTGACAGGCAGGCGTGTCGACGCGATGCGGGAGGGCCACGTCGCCCACGCGAACGTCGATGTGGCAGCCGCGCGTGCCGGGCATCACGCACGCATCATGACCAGGGGCAGGGTGAGACAGAACCGCCGCGTCGTGAAGCGCGGGTCGCCCGCAGCGAAGAAGCCCCAGCCAGGAACCAGCGTCGACGGGCTCAGGAATCGTTCGAGGCGCTCGGGGGCGGCTCACCGGAGCCCGCCGAGCCGTCTGACACGGTGCGCGCGGGCGCCGTCCGCGACTGCGGCTCCACGGTGACGCGCACCACGCGTGGCCCTTCCACCGCGTCCACGACGATGCGCCACATGTCGAGCCGCAGCGTGTCCCCCTTCACGGGAACACGGCCCAGCCGCGTCATGAGGTAGCCGGCGATGGTCGTCACTTCGCCCTCTTCGTCCTCGTCCAGGTCGAAGTTGACGTCCAGCCGCTCCTCCAGGTCGTCGAGCTGCGCGGTGCCCGGCAGCTCGAAGCGGCCGCCAGGCAGCGCGCGGACCTCGTCCATGCGGCGGCCCAGCTCCGCGACGTCGCCCACCACCTCGGCCACCACGTCGGCGATCGTCACCAGCCCGGACGTGCCGCCGTGCTCGTCCACCACCAGCGCCGTCTGCCGGCGCCGGCGCCGGAACTCCGCCAGCAGTTGCTCCAGCGTGGCGCCTTCGGGGATGAACAGCACCGGCCGCTGCACCTGCGCCAGGCTGCGCAGCTCGCCCCGGGACAGCAGGAAGAAGAGGTCCTTGGCGTTCACCACGCCCTCGACCTCGTCGAGGTTGCCCCGGCACACCGGCAGCCACGTGTGGCCCGCCGCGCGAGCATCCGCGATGCACTTCTCCAGCGGCTCTTCCACGTCCAGGAACTTCACCTGGTTGCGCGGAACCATCACCTGCCGCGCCGTCTTCTGCGCCATCTCCAGCGCGCGCTCCAGCAGCTCCGCGCGTGCCGTCGTAATCGCGCCCGCCTGCGCCGAGCTGTGGAGGATGACCAGCAGCTCGTCCTCGCTGTGCGCCTCGTGCGCCTCCCCTACCGACTGGAGGCCAAAGACGCGCAGCACCCACGCCGCCAGCCCGTTGAGCAGGACGATGGCCGGGTAGAACAGGACGTAGAACACCCGCATGGGCAGAGCCACCGCGAGCGTCGTGTCCTCGGGCCGCTGAATCGCCAGGCTCTTGGGCGCCAGCTCACCGAGGACGATGTGTAGGAAGGTGATGATGCTGAAGCCAATCACCACCGCCGCGGAGTGGGCCAACGTGGTGGAGGCGCCCTCTGGTACCAACGGCACCAGCACCGGCTCCAACAAACGCGCGAAGGCCGGTTCACCCAGCCAGCCCAGGCCCAGGGAAGCCAGGGTGATGCCGAACTGCGTGGCGGAGAGGTACGCGTCCAGCTTCTCCACCATCTTCATGGCCGTGGGCGCGCCCGGCGCACCTTCGTCCACCAGGGCCTGGAGCCGCGTGGCGCGGATCTTCACGATGGCGAACTCGGTCGCCACGAAGAAGCCGTTGGCGAATACGAGGAGGATCGCCAACCCCAGGAACAACCATTCGTTGCCCATGGCTCAGAACAAGGCTTCGAAGTCCGGGTCACCCTTGAGGGCGTCGAACATGGGGTCGGTGGACAGCCACCCCATTACCTTCGGCCGGTCCGCCGTGAGCGACTTCTGCAGGTACTGCACGGCGTCCTTGGGACGCCCCCACAGCGCGAACAGGGCGGACAGGTTGTAGTTGAGCAGCAGGTCTTCCGGGTTGAGCGCCCGCGCCCGCTCATAGGCGCGCTCCGCCTCCGCGTAGAAGCCCTTCTGCGCGAAGCAGATGCCCAAATCCAGCTGCGCCTCGAAGTTGTCCGGCTCCAGGCGCACCACTTCCTTCAACTGGGTGATGGCGGAGCGGTAGTCGCCCTCGTCCATCATCAGCGCGGCCAGCTCGTGACGGGGGAAGGCGTCCTGGGAGTCCAGCTCGATGGCCGTCTGGAGCTCGCGCATCGCCTCCTCCACGCGGCCCTGGTCCGCGTAGGTGAGGCCCAGGTTGAGGTGGGCGTCCGGATACTCCGGGTCCAACTCGATGGCTTCCTTGTACTCCTCCACCGCCATCTCCCCCGCGTGGGTGGAGAGGAAGCAGGCCAGGTTGTAGTGCGCCGTGGCACTCTCTGGCTCCAGCTTCAGGGCGGTGAGGTACTCCGACAGCGCCTCGCGGAAGAGCTTCTTCTCCGCGTAGACGGTCGCCAGGTTGTCGTGGGCGTGCGCGGAGCTCGGGTCGAGGTCAATGGCCTTCTTGAACTCCTTGATGGCCTCGTCGAGCCAACCCCGGTCCGCCAGCTCGATTCCACGAGTGTTGTGCTCGTCGGAGAGAGCGATGTTGTCCTTTTCGCGGGCCATGAGCGCGCGGGCAATCTACGCGCCGCGCTCCAAGAGGTGCAAGGTAGAGTTTCCCCTCGCCCATGCGCCACGTCGCCCTGCTGCTGCTCCTGTTGTCCGCCTGTCACCCCCGCGCCGTCCCCCCGCCAGAGCTATCGCCGCCGGAGGAGCCCGCCCGACAGTCCCCCGCCCCCGGGGATGCGGGCCAGGCGCCCGCCCCCTCCGCCGAGGCACCGGTGGCCGAGCCCCAGGCCCGCTCCGTGTCCATCATCGTGGGCGGCGACGTGACGCTGGGCCACAACTACCAGACACACTACGACGCGGAGACCGCCAAGGGCCGCCCCCGGGACGCCCTGCTGTCCTACGGGTTCCAGGAGGTGAAGCCCCTGACGGACGCCGCCGACCTGTTCGTCGTCAACCTGGAGTGCCCCTTCACCGAGCGCGGCGAGAAGCTGCCCAAGAACTTCAACTTCCGCGCGAAGCCGGAGCTGGTGGGCATCCTCACCGCCGGCGGCGTGGACGTGGTGAGCCTGGCCAACAACCACCTGATGGACTACGGCGCCCAGGGCCTGCTCGACACGCTGGACACCCTGGACGCGGCGCACATCCCCTACTTCGGCGCGGGCCGGAACCTGGCGGAGGCCCGGCGCCCCGCCATCCTCACCGTGGGTGGCCAGCGGGTGGCGCTGCTGGGCTACTTCTTCCTGGGCACGCGCAACATCGAACCGCCCGGGGTCTACGCCACGGAGACGACCCCTGGGGTCGCCGGCCACTTCTCCGACGAGGCCGTCATGGAGCAGATGCTCAGGGAGGACATCGCCGCGGCCCGGGCCCAGGCGGACATCGTCCTGCCCTACTTCCACTGGGGGCGCGAAGGCACCTACACCCCGGAGCCCTACCAGGTCCGGCTGGCCCACGCCGCCATCGACGCGGGCGCTGCGGGTGTGCTGGGCGCCCACCCGCACGTCCTACAAGCCATGGAGCTGTACCAGGGCAGACCTGTCGTCTACTCGCTGGGGAACTTCGTCTTCGGGGGGAACTGGAACCCTCGCGACAAGCGCGGCGCCCTGTGGAAGGGCCACTTCGGGCCCGACGGCGGCTACCTGTCCAGCGAGGTTCTGCCCTTGAGGACCGACCGCTTCCCGGAGCTGCCCTTCCAGCCGGTGCCCGTCACGGGCGAGGCGGCGGAGGCGGTGCTGCGGCTCCTGGCGGAGTCTTCAGAAGGCGTGGAGCGGATGCTGCCCGAGTTGGAGCCGTGGGCCCGTCCGCCTCCCTCCCCCTGAAGTCCGAGGGAGGGAGTAGCCAACGCACTAGACCTTGTTGTTGGACTGGCCCTTCTTGGCGCGGCTGCGGCGGCGCTTCAGCTGGGCCTTCCGGCCCTTGGCGCGGTTGGCGACCTTCTTCTTGGAACGATTTCCCTTCTGGGCGGGCATGTGGAAGGACTCCGTGTAGGTGATGTGAAACCGACCGCTCAGCGCGGTGAGGGCGGCCCTTTTTTCATGCTCCCGCCCAAGCGTCCAAGGAATTTCTTGACTCCGCCCGCCCTTGCCAGAGGCCGTGCAAAGGGGCAATACCCCCCGGAACGACGATGATTGACAAACTCGAAGACGTCGAACGCCGGTTCGAACGCCTGACCGCCGACCTGTCGAACCCCGACGTACTCGCCGACTCGGCGAGGCTCCAGAAGGTGTCCAAGGAGCGCGCGGGCCTGGAGAAGCTGGTCGAGGCCTTCCGGGCCTACCGCAAGGTGCTCGCCGACCTCAGCGAGGTCGAAGCCTGGCTCGGCAGCAGCGACGCCGACGAGAAGGCCTTTGCCCGCGAGTCCCTGCCCGGCCTGAAGGAGCAGCGCGACGAGATGGAGGCCAGCCTCAAGATTCTCCTCCTGCCCAAGGACCCGAATGACGAGAAGAACGTCATCCTGGAAATCCGCGCGGGCGCGGGCGGTGACGAGGCGGCCCTCTTCGCCGAGGAGGTCATGCAGATGTACCTCCGCTACGCGGACCGCCGGGGCTGGAAGGCGGACATCCTGGACATGAGCCCGGGCAACGCCGGCGGCGTGAAGGACGCCACGGTGACGCTGTCCGGCGACGCCGTCTTCAGCAACATGAAGTACGAGTCCGGCGTACACCGCGTGCAGCGGGTGCCGGCCACGGAGACGCAGGGCCGCATCCACACGTCCACGATCACGGTGTCGGTGATGCCGGAGGCGGAGGACGTGGACGTGCAGGTGAACCCGGCGGACATCGAGATGCAGGTGATGCGCTCCACGGGCTCGGGCGGCCAGAGCGTCAACACCACGGACTCCGCGGTGCGCCTCATCCACCACCCGACGGGCATCGTGGTGAAGTGCCAGCAGGAGAAGAGCCAGCTGAAGAACCGCACCATGGCCATGCGCATGCTGCGGGCGAAGCTCTACGAAATCGAGCAGGAGCGCATCCGCAACGAGCGCGACTCCGCGCGCCGCGCCCAGGTGGGCACCGGTGACCGCAGCGAGAAGATTCGCACCTACAACTTCCCGCAGGACCGGCTGACCGACCACCGCATTGGCCTCACCGTGCACAACCTGCCGGGCGTCATGGCTGGCAACGTGGACGACGTCATCACCGCCTGCCGGACCTACTACCAGGCCGAAGCGCTCAAGGCGCAGACGGCCGGCGGCCCGAAGCCCTCCGCATGAGCAGCGACCCCTGGACCATCCGCAGGGTCCTCACCTGGACGACGCAGCACTTCGAGAAGCGACAGGTGGATGCCCCGCGGCTCACCGCGGAAATCCTCCTGTCGTACGTGCTCAAGCTCAGCCGCGTCCGGCTGTACGTGGACCTGGACCGCCCGCTCTCCAAGGACGAGCTGGGCGCCTTCCGTGCCCTCATCGAGCGGCGCATGGCGGGCGAGCCCACGCAGTACCTGACGGGGGTGCGTGAGTTCTACAACCGCCCCTTCAAGGTGGACGCCCGGGTGCTGATTCCGCGCCCGGAGACGGAGCTGCTGGTGGAGGCGGCGCTGCGCATGCTTCCCAAGAACGCGCCCGGCCGCGCGCTGGACGTGTGCACCGGCTCCGGCTGCATCGCCATCAGCCTGGCGGCCGAGCGGCCACAGGCCACCGTCATCGCCACCGACCTGTCGCCGGACGCCTGCGCGCTGGCGCGGGAGAACGCCCAGGCGCTGGGCGTGGCGGACCGGGTGACGGTGTTGCAGGGCGACCTCTTCGCCCCGGTGCCCGAGGGCGAGCGCTTCCAGGTGGTGGTCTCCAACCCGCCGTACATCGCCTCCGGGGAGATTCCCGGCCTGTCCGCCGAGGTGCGACGCGAGCCGAAGCTGGCGCTCGACGGCGGGCCGGACGGACTGGTGGCGGTGCGCCGGGTGGTGACGGGCGCGCGCCAGTGGTTGGAGCCTGGCGGCCTCCTTGCAATGGAGATTGGTGAGGACCAGGGCCCCGCCGTCCTGGAGCTCCTGCGTGCCGCGGGTTACGCGGACGCGCGGGTGGAGAAGGACCTGGAGCGGCGGGAACGGATGGCATTTGGGACACAGCCCGTGGCCAGCGAGCCACAGGGCTGAAGACGCAGGGAACCATGGACAAGATCGTCATCAAGGGCGGCCAGGCGCTGCACGGCGAAGTGCAGGCCTCGGGCGCGAAGAACGCGGCGCTGCCCATCCTCGCCTCGGCGCTGCTGGCCGACGGCACCTCCACCTACCGCAACGTGCCGGACCTGGCGGATGTCGCCACCATGCTCAAGGTGCTGCGCACCATGGGCTGCGACGCGGAGCGCGACTCGGAGAAGACGGACGTCTGCCGGGTGGGCGTCAACGGCCACATCACCCCTGAGGCGCCCTACGAGCTGGTGAAGACGATGCGCGCCAGCGTGCTGGTGCTGGGGCCGCTCGTCGCCCGCTTCGGCCGGGCGCGGGTGTCCATGCCGGGCGGGTGCGCCATTGGCGCGCGGCCCATCGACCAGCACCTCAAGGGGCTGAAGGCGCTGGGCGCGGACATCCACCTCACGGAAGGCTACGTGGAGGCCACGGCGAAGCAGCTCAAGGGCGGCACCGTCAACTTCGACGTCATCACCGTCACCGGCACGGAGAACGTGATGATGGCGGCGGTGCTGGCCAAGGGCCGCACCCGCATGGAGAACTGCGCCCGCGAGCCCGAGGTCGAGGAGCTGGCCAAGGTGCTCAACAAGATGGGGGCGCGCATCGAGGGCGCGGGCACGTCCATCATCACCATTGAGGGCGTGGACGGGCTGAAGCCGGTGGAGCACGCCATCCTCCCCGACCGCATCGAGGCCGGCACCCTGCTGGTGGCGGCGGCCATCTCCGGCGGCGACGTGCTGGTGAAGCGCGTGGTGCCCGAGCACATGGACGCGCTGGTGGAGAAGCTGCGCGAGGCCGGGTGCACGATGACCACCGAGGGCAACGGCCTGCGCTGCAAGGCGCCCCAACGGCTGGACGCGGTGAACATCACCACCACGGAGCATCCGGGGTTCCCCACGGACATGCAGGCCCAGCTGATGGCCCTCATGTCTGTCAGTCAGGGGACGTCCGTCATCAGCGAAAACATCTTCGAGAACCGCTTCATGCACGTGCCGGAGCTGCACCGGCTGGGCGCGGACATCACCATCCAGGGGCACACCGCGGTGGTGAAGGGTGTGAAGGGCCTGAGCGGCGCGCCCGTCATGGCAACGGACCTGAGGGCGAGTGCGTCACTCATCCTGGCCGGGCTGCGAGCGGAGGGCCGCACCGACGTCAGCCGCGTCTACCACCTGGACCGGGGCTATGAGCGCCTGGAGCGCAAGTTGAGCGCCCTGGGTGCGGACATCCGCCGCGAGAAGGCGTAGGGCTGGGGGGCTGGGGGGCGACGGGACGGCGCGTTGCCAACAGAAGGCGCAAGGCGGGTTGCATCCGAAATTTCGCGCGACCTATCATTCTCCCATCGACTGGGGAGAACACCACTCCCCCCCAACAGGAGAATGGAACCGCCCCATGGATTGCCCCAGCTGCAACGTCGAGATGTCCGATCTCGAGGGGGATGATCAGACGTTGCGAAAGTGTGGAGATTGCGGCGGCCTTTGGATTGACGTCGCGGACCTCAACCGGGTCCTGCTCCACAACAACCTCCCCGGGCTGGAGAGCCAGGGCGGCAAGGTGGATGCAGAGGCACTGACCGGTCAGTGCCCCGAGTGCCAGGTCGACCTCGTCCGCGTGGACGGTGGCGACCGCCAGCATCCGCTGCATTACGACACCTGCGAGTCCTGCGGCGGTATCTTCCTGGAATCCGAGTTCCAGGACGCCACCGACGTGAAGATCGCGGTCGAGGAAATCATCGCGTTCTTCCGCCACTTCGGCGCGAAGCGGAAGATGGCCGCTCTGTAGGCGGAGTGCCTCGCCCCCCGGGAAACCGGGCGGGCGGCAGCCAGCCCGTCAGCTCACCGCTGGCTGCGGAACTCGTCGCCCCAAGCCTCGGCGACGGGCCCGTCGAACGCCAGCGACGCATCCGGCGGGCGTGTCCCCTCGGAGTCCCCTCGCGGGAAGCGCACCGTCACCCGCCCGTGCGGGGGGACGTCCAGGGACAGCTTCTCTCCGGACAGCGTATAGGCGCCACTGACTGTCGTGGACACCTCGCCCTCCAAGGGCTCCTCGGTGAGGCTGTAGGTTCCGTCCAGGTAGAAGGACAGGAAGCGGTGCGGTGCGCCCTTCAGGCCACCGAACCAGGTGCCGAGCAGCGGCGCCAGCCGGCCGTTGTAGCGCAGCTTGGGCGCCAGCCAGGTTCCATTGAGGGCCTTCCCGCCGGCGTAGAAGACGATGTCGGTGACGCACACGGGCGCGTCGTCCTTGGCGCCCGGGAAGCGCTCCGACACCTCCAGCGTGAAGCGAGCGCCCCGAAGTCCGGGCTTGAGGGGCACCACCTGGAGCCCGCGCTTGTCCTCCACGCTGACGCTGCGCGCTTCCTTGATGCCGGTCAGGGTGAGCTTCCGCGCCCGGGCGCGGGCCTTGAACGCGGCCCGGTCCGAGCCGTCGCCCGTGTACACGCGGACCTCGTCCACGGTGACGATGTCCTTGAAACCGAAGGTGAAGGACGCGGGCGCGTCTCCGCTGACACACCACGCGGTGGAGTCGCGGCCGTCGAGCACGTTGAGGGGCCCGTAGCGCTCCGGCTGACTGGTGCGGTCGAGCCAGTCGGAGGCCTGGACGTAGCCTGGCGGGACATTGGATGCGGCGGAGGCCGCCGTGGCGGACAGGAGGGAGGCGAGGAGCAGGCGTCGCATGTCTCCGCATCTTTGATCGCCTCGCGAGCGCGGCTCCAGTCCGAGCACGCACGGAGCGGCCGGGTAGATGCGGATGAAAGCGCCCGCGCGGATGTTGGGGTGCTTGACACTCCGTCCCTGACGGGAAGGATGGCGGCCTGTTCTGGAGGAGACCGTGATGAGACGCTGGGGGTGGGCCTGTGTGCTGGGGCTGATGCTGGCCGGCTGCAAGGAAGACAAGGCGCCGGAAGCTCCGGACGCGGGTCCGGTGGAGACGGGACCGGCCGCTCTCACGGAGAAGGAGCCCAACGACCGGCCCGACCAGGCCCTGGACATCACCCGCAACAGCACGGTGAGCGCGGAGCTCACCGCGCAGCCGAACAAAGCGGACGAGGACTGGTACCGGCTGGCGCCCGGCGCGCCGCGCATCGCGGACGTCACCGTGTCCGGCCTGCCCGGCGGGGACATCACCCTGGAGGTGTATGACCGCGACCGCAACCGCCTGGTGGGCGTCAACAGCGAGGGCGAAGGCAAGCCGGAGCGGTTCCCCAACCTCTACGTGGAGAACGAGCGCTTCATCCGCGTGGTGCCCACCCGCAAGGGTGTGGGCGGCGCGTACACGCTCGAGGTCCGCATGCGCGCGCCCGAGGACGGCGAGGAGCGCGAGCCCAACGACCGCGCCGTGGACGCGGTGAGCCTGAGCTTGGGCCAGACGGTGACGGCCTATCTGGGCCATGCCGGCGACGAGGACTGGTACCGCATCGAGCTGCCCGACCCGACGCAGCCCTCGGCTCCGCAAGGCACAGGCCCGGGTGGGACGGCGGAGGACCCCTCGACCGCGCCCTTCGGCGATTCGCCGTCGCAGGGCACGCCGTCCCCGGGAGATGGCACCGCGCCGCAGGGGATGGGCGGCACGCTGCCCGGCGCTGGAGGCGCAGGCGCCCCCCTGGGGCAGGACGACGCGATGGGCGGCGGCCTCGCCGGTCAACAGGGCACGACCGGCGCTGGCGCTCAGGACGGACAGGGCAACCCTGGCGCGGGCGCCGCTGGGGCGAGGCAGGACCTGACTGGCAACGGTTTCGAGACCGAGGAAGGCGTGGCCCCCCGGGGCACCGAAGAAGATGGAACGCCCGGCCTCACGGCACAGGAGGGCAGACGGGGTGCGTCGCCCGGCCAGGGCGGAGTGGATGGCTTCGCGCGTGACGAGGCGCCGCCCTCCCCCGCCGTGGAGGGCACCTTCGCGGGCAGCGAGCCGCCGCCCGTGGGCAGCCAGGCGGTGGGCGAAGCCATTGCCCGCGCGCTGGACGCGGGCACGGCGGTGCCCGTGCCCCCGGAGCCGCCCTCGGTGGCGCTGAAAATCGAGCTGACCGGCGTGGACGGCGTGCGGCCGGAGCTGTCGGTGCTGTCCGCGGCGGAGGCGCCGCTCTTCACCCTGCGCGGCAAGGAAGGCGAGACGCTGTCGCTGCGCAACATCGGCGTGCGCGCCATGGACCGGGTCGTCTACGTGGTGGTGAAGACGAGCTGGGTGGGCACCGGCAAGGAGGCCCGCAGGCCGTTCAACACCACCATGCCGTACACGCTCACCGTGTCGCAGGAGGAGGCCGGCGCCAGCGCGGAGTTGGAGCCGAACGACGAGCTCCACAAGGCCACGACCGTCACGGCCGGGGGCTACCGCGAGGGTTTCCTGGCGCCCAAGGGCGATGTGGACCACTTCGTCCTGAAGACGTCCGAGCCGGTGCTGGCGAAGGTGGAGCTGACCGGCGTGGAGCGCCTGGACCTGGTGCTCTCCATGGTGGAGCCCCCGGAGGGGGAATCCGGCAAGGAGACGGTGCTGCTGCGCGCCAACGACGGCGCCATCAAGGAGCCCGAGCGCCTCAACAACGTCGCCTGCAACGGCGCCTGCTACTTCCGAGTGGAGGGCGCGTCGCGCAAGGTGGACGGCAAGTGGGTGAAGGACTTCGAGAACGCCGAACAGCCCTACCGCATCACCGTCACCACGGTGCCGGACAACGGCGGCGAGGAGCGCGAGCCCAACAACACCGCGGACCGGGCGCAGGACCTGACACTGGGGCAGCCGGTGCGTGGCACGGTGTATCCGGTAAAGGACACGGACTTCTTCCGGCTGGACCTGTCGGACCGGCCGGTGCGCACGCCCATCCGCGCCACGCTGCTGGGCATCCTGAAGGTCGACGTGGGGCTGTACCTGCACCGCGTGCAGCCGGACGGGAAGCTGTCGCTCGTGCAGACGGCTGACCGGGCCAAGGGCGACCAGCCGGAGAGCATCCGCTACAGCGCCGAGCCGGGCGTCTACCTCTTCGAGGTCCGGGACGCGCGCAACCGCGAGTCCAACTTCCAGGACTCGTACCAGCTCACCGTCGAGGAGACGGAGTAGCGCCTCACTTCCCGTTGACAAGCCCCGGGGCGGCCCGTACTTTGCGCCCTGCTTCGCCTGCGGTGGTAGCTCAGTTGGTAGAGCACGAGCTTCCCAAGCTCGGGGTCGAGGGTTCGAATCCCTTCCGCCGCTCACTCATGAAGGCCGGTAGTCCTTGAGGAAACTCGGGACTACCGGCCTTCGTGTTTTGAGGCTTCGGGACGCCTTGCAGCAAGGATGCAGCAAACGGCGCGAAGCCGGCCCCGCCGCTCCCCTCCCCGGCTCGCGCCTGCCGCACCTCCGGCGGTTGCTGGGGATAGGCGCGAAGGACAGCTTGTCGAAATCGAAGCTCCTCCTCACCAGTCCTGCCCCGTCCACTCGCGGCCTCCTCTCCTTCATCGGCTCCTTCCTCGCCGCTGCCTGGGGCGCCACCATCGCCTCCTCTCCTGCTTTGGGGAGGAGCTGTCGAATCACGGCCGCTGCGGGAGGGGGCTTGAGATGGGAGGGCGTATCCGCAGCAATGGTGAGAATTTTCAGCGAGGCTGAGAGGGATTGCTACACACCTGTCTGCAGGGCGAAATCGATATCAATCAAGGAATGGCAATGGGAATACCCTTTCAGGTGATAGGGTATTCGCGCCCGCAACACCGCTATCGAGTCGTAAACACCGCCGGTCCTGACGGAAGCGAGACGCCCAGCGCGGGGCGTGGGTCGCTGACGGGGCGCGGGCCTGCGGTCTGGAAGCCAACGCGCCGCTGGGGGACCGCGGCGCGCCGGTCCGGCATCGTCCGCCCGGTGAGTCGTGGCTCCTGGTGGTCTCACTTGAGGTATCAACTTGAATCCACACCACAGGACCTCATCCCGGGGGGATGGATGCACCTGCCCGTGTGCTCGCGCTGACTGCCCTTGCGCTCGCGACGCCCGCGCTAGCCGCCGAGGGATTCACCTCCGTCACCGCCAGTGGGGATGACGGCAACGTCCCCGCCAACGCCATCGACGGCGACCCCACCACGCGCTGGTCCAGCAACGGAGTGGGAGAATGGCTCACCGGCGACCTGGGCGCGGTGAAATCGCTCAGCGCCGTGGACATCGGCTGGCACCGTGGCAACGAGCGCGTCAACAACTTCGCCATCTCCACCTCCACGGACGGCACGACCTTCACGCAGGTGCATTCCGGCAGCTCATCCGGCAACACCGCCGCGCTGGAGCGTTACTCGTTCTCCCCGGTGAGCGCGCGCTACGTGCGCATCACCGTGAACGGCAGCTCGATGAACACCTGGGCCAGCATCGCGGAAATGCAGCCCGGCACCGGCTCGACCCCGCCCACCGACCCACCTGGCGAGCAGGGCCAGGACAAGTTCGGCGTGACGATGATCTATCCGACCAAGTCGGGCGGCGAGCAGTGGTTCCTGGCGGACAACGCTACGTCCGACAAGCGCTTCGACCCGCAGAACACCATCAGCCGCAACTCGGACGGCTCCTGGAAGATGAGGAACAGCAAGGTGCGCATGTCCGTGTTCACCTCCACGGGCTACAGCGTCCAAGATTCCGACCTACGACCGCGACGTGCTGGCCAGCCGGGGCTACATGCAGGCGGCGAACGACTGGCGGAACATCGAGATGACTGGCTTCGTGAAGGTCAACTCGGTGTCCGACGTGTCGGACAACTTCGCGTGGTACGCGCGAGGCGGCAAGCACAACGACAACCACTCGGGGTGCGAGGGCAGCAGCTACAAGGGTTCGCTGCACTATGACGGCCGGGTCCGCTGGAAGAAGGAGACGTGGCACGTCTCCTACAACCAGGCGTCGTACAAGTCCGGTACCTCGGCGCTACGCGGCCGCTGGGTGGGCTTCAAGTCGGTGATGCGCAACACCAAGGTCAACGGAAAGGAGGCCGTGCGCCTCGAGAAGTACCTCAACGAGAACGCCGACAAGAAGACCTGGAAGAAGGTCTACGACATGGTGGACTCGGGCAGCTGGGGTGGTGACGCCAGCCACTGCGGCGGCGCGGTGAACGCAATGCCCATCACTTGGGGCGGCCCCATCGCGGTGTTCCGCTGGGACAGCGCCAACGACGTGGACTTCAAGTGGCTATCCGTGCGCGAAATCTCGCCGGAGCAGTGAGCCGCTGACCACGTGACGCCCGCCCCGGTGCTCCTTCCTTGGAGTGCCGGGGCGTGGCGTTTTCAGGGCATTCGATGGGCGCCATCACCGGCGTCCGAGCCCTCCACGGGGACCGCCAGCAATCCCCCATCACCGCGAACTTCGCAACGAAGAGCGGCCATCTCCGGTGCATGGCACAGCAATCGAGCAATCCAATATCAGCCCAACAATGAGCCGATTTCCGGCCAGCACCGACCGAGCCTGCGACGAGCAGAGTCCGCGCCCTCTCGCCATGGATTGATGGCGGGCCCCCCTCCGGCTCCGCGCCGGATGAGCGGTCTCGGGTCCCGTGGGTGCGGGGAGGCCAGAGCTGGAGGTGTCTCCACATGGAATGCCCGCATGGATTCGCGAGCCCTCCCGCACGCTGCGGGAGATGCCCTGCGGGATGAGGAGTGCGCCGAAAAAGTGTTCTCCACTGCGTGGAGGTCACGGCCCCCAAGGCGGTTGTGATGAAAGCCGCAGCACATCATCCTCCGTAGCCGCAACAATTATCGGAAAGGCTTGCGGTTCATGCAGCCTGACCGGTTCCGGGGGGTACCATGAACACACTGAAACAAAATGTACGGATGGCTTGCGGTCTGATTTTCGGCTCGCTGCTGATGGCGGCCTCGCCAGGCTTTGCCCATTCCTCTGATGCAGCCGGCTGCGCGGACCGTCAGCGTGAGGGATTCAAAGACATCGCGCGCTGGCCTGACATCGCGGGGTGCGCCGGTGCATGGCGGATTCCGGGCCTGCACACGGACAACCCGGGGATTGCTCCGGCCTGCCCGGGCCTCGTGACCTTCGACACCCTGACCCCCGTCTGCGGCCGCAAGGGCGGTGACGATGGCCCGAAGCCGGGTGGCGCCGGCTGCAACGTGGCCGACCTCTGCGCGAGCGGCTGGCACGTCTGTACGAGCGACGCCGAGGTGATGAGCCGGTCCTCCACCGGTTGCAAGGGAGCCACCAAGGCGGGAGACCAGGCCCTCTTCTTCGCCACCCGGCAGAGCACCAATGGCTGCGGCGTCTGTGCCAACGGAACCTCGACAGGTCCGGAGTGCGACTCCGACAGTTGCACTCCTGGCTGCCTGCAGACCGCCCGAACGTCGAACGACTTCTTCGGCTGCGGCAACTTCGGAACCGAGGCCACGTGTGGCCCCCTCAACCGGTTCTCGGAGAACCTGTGCTCGGGGCTTGAAGGCTCGCCATGGTCGTGTAACGCCGCGACGACCGCTGACGACAACGGCCTCTGCGAGGCCTACACGGCCATCAAGACGGGCTCCCGCTTTGGCGGTGTGCTCTGCTGCCGCGACACCTGCACCGATTCCGACAAGGACGGCGTCTGCGATAGCGCGGACCGCTGCGCGGGCACCGTGCTCCCCGAGTCCCTGTCCACAGGCTCCCTGCCGGGCATGAACCGCTTCGCCGATACTGACGGCGATGGCACCTTCAACACGCTGTCGTCGAACGACGGCGAGCCGGAGCGCCGCTTTACCCTCGTGGACACCGCTGGTTGCAGCTGCGCGCAGATTGTCGATGCGCTGGGGATGAGCCAGGAGCACGCCCAATCTGGATGCAGCCTCAGCACCCTGGAGAGCTGGGTGTCGCGCGTGAAGGAGAACTAGAGGGTCTGAAGTTGCCCCCATCCTGATGGGCCCCACCCAGCTCTCCTTTGATTTGGATACGAGTTGTGCCGCGCCTTCTGGTTCCAGGGTAGGAATTCTCCTGGCGGACACCAATCCTCCGTGCCCGCCTCGCCGTAGGCGGCCTGGATGAATTCCTGGGCCCCGTCGAAGCAGCGCTCCATCCGCGGGTGGTCCGTCCAAGGAGGCGCGGCGTCCGCTCGGGCCACCATGGCCAGGCAGAGCGACAGGAACAGCGACGGCAATCTCATCTCAAGGGACCTGGGACGCATCGTGGACCGTGATGTTCGCGGTGGCCGGAGGGTTTCCCGGTGGGAAGACATTGGAAGGTATTCACCAGCGGCGGGTAGGCCCACTGCGCGGTGCTGGTCAAGGGCACCTCGTCCAACAGGACGTTCCGGACGAACCGCATGAAGCCCTGCCGCTCTCGCGAGGTGAATACCTCGGCCAGCAGCGCCTCGTAGGACTTCTCCAGGTGGCGGGCGAGGGCCTCGAGTTGGTCCCACGACGTCTGGCTTTCCACCACCCGGCCCTCGCGCGCGGACGGCGAAGTCCACCGAGTAGCGGCCGCCGGGACGGAGGCGCGGCGGGGCGGGCTCCGTCACTGGGGCGGCCATGGCCGCGCCGGGGCCTGGTGCGCGGCGGCTTCACGCCGGAGGACGGCGAGAACCTACGCTCGCGTAACAGGGACGGTGCTCGGAAGGTTCCAGTTCCCGCAGTAGGGCCGGGAACCACCGGGTCAGTCACGACCTCAACCAAGGAAGACGTCCACGTCCGCTGGCCGGACGCGGATGGCGTTGCTCCCCCGGATGTGGGGCAGTTCGCCTCGCTCACACAGCCGATAGCCGGTGGCGGTACAGACGGACAACCGCTCCGCGACCGCCCACCGCACGGTGAGCAGGCGCGCCCTCCCGCTCGGCAGCGCGCGGAGCCGCGCGGGCCCCTGACCTTGCAGGACGCTCGCCACCGCCGCCAGGCTTGCCCCGGACTGGATGAGCAACGAGGCGCACGTGCCGCGCAGGTCGTGAAAGCGCAACCGGCGCGGCCATGCACCGCCAATTGGCGCTCCTCCGGACGCGACCCGGTTTCCTGCGCTGTCAGACCTCAGAGATAGGACTCCTCAGGCCGGGCTCCCGTCTCGCTGCCATCACGCCTGCATGCAACAGCTGCAATGGGGTCTCCGACCACGCGGCCCTGCTGGAGCAGGCGCTTCGACACGGGAGAGGGGATGAGGAGGACGTGCGCTTCGAGTCCCATGCCGTGCGCACAACCGCCGCGAGGGAACGCGGCTCCGAGGTCATACATGTCCATTCGTCACACACTCGCCATCCTGGCGGGTTCTCTGTTCATCGCCTGTGGGGCGGTCGAGACCGAGTCGTCCGACACCTCCACCGCGGCCGTGTCGCAGGAGCTCAGCGGGTTCACCGGCCCGATGAGCAACTCCCATCAATATCCCAGGCTCGCGCTGCTGAACGACGGGCGCGTGCTCGCCGCCGACGGCCTCGTGTCGGAGCTCTACGACCCCGCAACGAATACCTGGACCGCCACGCCGCCCATGACCGCCAGTCGCGTCTTCCACAGCCTCATCACCCTGGCGGATGGACGGGTGCTGGCCGCAGGGGGTGGCATGGGAAGCTACCTGTCCTCGGCGGAGTTGTTTGATCCGCAGACGAAGACCTGGACGCCCACGGGCTCGATGGCCGTCGGCCGCGAGCGGGCGCTGAACACGCGGCTGGCGGATGGACGCGTGCTGGTGATGGGAGGCCTGAGCACCGGCTCTGTAACCGTCAAGTCCGCCGAAATCTATGACCCCGCGACGGGGACCTGGTCGTCCGCGGGCGATGCCAACTACCCCAGCTCGCAGGGCACCGCCACGCTGTTGCCGGACGGGCGCGTGCTGCTCATCTCCATGTATGGAGGCGAGCTGTTCGACCCCGCCACGAACACCTTCACGAAGGTGGGGACCATGACCAACGGGCGTACCGACCACGTGGCCACGCTGCTGCAGGACGGCCGCGTGCTCCTCGTCGGGGGACGCACGGCGACGGAGCTGTTCGACCCGGCGCTGCTCCACTTCACGGCCACCGGCTCGCCGACGAACAGCAGCCGCTGGCAAGCGACTGGCACGGTGCTGGCGGACGGCACGGTGCTGCTCACGGGCGGCTACAACAGCGCGGGGGAGACGCTCGCCTCCGTCGAGCGCTACGATCCCGCCACGGGCACGTGGACGCAAGGGACCCCGCTCCTGCAGAAGCGTGAGTACGCGAAGATGGTCCAGCTGACCACGGGCGATGCCCTGGTGGTGGGAGGCGTGTACCGCATCCCCGGCGGCGGCAGCATGATCATCGGCGGCACCCAGGCCGCGGAGCTCATCTCCCTGACGACGTGCACGCCCACCACCTGTGAGGCACAGGGCAAGACCTGCGGCACCATTCCCAACGGCTGTGGCGCAACGTTGAGCTGCGGAACCTGTGGCGCAGGCCAGATGTGCTCGGCGGCCAACGTCTGTGTCTGCGCGCCCACCACCTGCGCCGCGCAGGGCAAGAACTGCGGCACCATTCCGGACGGGTGTGGCAGCACGCTGAGCTGTGGCACCTGCGGCGCCGGCCAGGCGTGCTCGGCGGCCAACGTCTGCGTGTGCGTGCCCACCACGTGCGCGGCGCAGAACCGCACCTGCGGCAGCATGTCGGATGGTTGCGGTGGCACGCTGGACTGCGGCACCTGCGGCGCCGGTTCCGCCTGTGACACGGGTCCGGGAGTCTGCGTGCCCGTGCAGTCGGGACAGGCGCAGTACGACGCGACGCTGAAGGTCCCCGTGTGCACGGGGGAGTCCTCCTCCTGTGATTCGGGCACGCTGCTCGTGGGCCGTGGCCCCGAGGGCTCCGAGCCGAACGCTCCCAACACCCTGGGCGGCACCTGCGCCGACGGCATGGGCGGCAGCTTCCATGTGGACGAGTCGCTCGACCGGCTCAAGGTGCGCAGCCTCGACGGCGGTCCGCTCACCGCGGGCAAGACGGTCATCGTCGACGCGACGGTGTGGGCCTTCTCCGGCTACTCGACCGACTTCCTGGACATCTACTCCGCTGCGGATGCGTCCAACCCGAGCTGGGTCTTCGTGGCGACGGTGGCTCCGTACACGGCGGGCTCCCAGGTCCTATCGACGAGCTTCGTGTTGCCGCACGGCGCCCGGCAAGCCGTGCGCGGCGTCTTCCGCTACAACGGCTCGGCGGCGCCCTGCTCGACGGGCTCCTACGATGACCGTGACGACCTGGTCTTCCAGGTCGTGACGCCCGTCGACACGCAGGCGCCCTCCGTCTCGCTCACGTCTCCCGTGCCGGGGGCGACGGTCCGCGGCCAGGTGGTGCTCCAGGCGTCCGCGAGCGATGACGTCGGCGTCACGCGTGTCGACTTCTACGTGCAGACCAACACCCCGGGCACGCAGGCGGCGCTCGTGGGCTCCGACACCACCGCGCCGTACTCGGTGACGTGGAACACGCTGCAGGCGGCGCCCGCCAGCTCGTACCTCCTGACCGCGCGCGCCTACGACGCCGCGAGCAATGAGACGGTCTCCGCGCTCCAGGTCAACGTCGTGGACAACACGGGGCCGGGGGTGACGCTGGACAGCCCGCTCAACGGCGCCACGGTGAGCGGAACGGTGACGCTGGCCGCCACCGCGCAGGACTACTCGGGCATCCAGAAGGTCACGTTCTACGTCGACGGTCAGGCTGTCGGTACGGCCACGAGCGCGCCGTACTCGGTGGCGTGGAGCGCGGCGAGCGCCACGGCGGGCACGCACACCGTGCATGCGGTGGCCTGGGACGTGCCGGGCAACTCCGCATCATCCCAGTCGGTCAGCATCACCGTCGCGGGATCTTCGGGCGGCGCCATCCAGGCGAGCTACAGCAGCACGTGGCGTGCACCGTCGTGCGCGGGGGTCGGGGGGGCGAGCTGCGACTCGGGCACCCTGCTCACGGGCCGGGGCAGTGTGGGCCCCGAGCTGAACGCGCCCAACACGGTGGGCGGCAGTTGCTCCGATGGAAACTCAGGCAGCTTCCACCGGGACGAGTCCATCGACCGGCTTGTCCTCGCCACCGTGGATGGTGGGGCGCTGCGCGCGGGTACGGCGGCACGACTCACCGCAACCGTCTGGGCATTCAACACGACGGACGTGCTGGATGTGTACTCCGCGCCGAGCGCCACGTCGCCGGTGTGGACGCTGGTCGGGACGGTCCCCGCCGCGGGCTCCGGCCTCCAGAGCCTGTCGGTGACCTACACACTGCCGGCCGGCTCCGCGCAGGTGGTGCGCGCGGTGTTCCGTTACGGGGGCCTGAGCAGCCCCTGCCCCACCGGGGAACTCGACGACAAGGACGACCTCGTCTTCAGCGCGATGTAATGAGGTGAGGGTGGCGCACGGGATGCCTCCGTGCGCCACCTTGCAGGGCGTGGGTGGAGGTAGGCGAACACGTCCACTTCTCTCAAGGGCTATCATGAGGGAGCCATTGGAACGCCACGAGGCCTGATTTGACTCCGACCTGCGTGAGGTCGAGCGCTGCATGGCTCCGGGAAAGAGCATCCCCCCTGGGACGACGGCGTGTTGCTCAGCGATGAGCGCTCATTGGTGATGTGCAAGCCAGGCGGCGTCGAGTGGACATGGGACGCTCCGTCCAGCATCGCCCAGCCCCGTGTGCGAAGCCGTAAGCCCTGGCACCATGCGGTCCGCTGTCCCGCCCCCCACCCAACAAACCGTTGAGGTCAGCTCACGCATGTCCAAGACCAACGCCCCCTCAGGACTCGGGTCCGAGTACCACCCGCTCGACTCTCCCCAGCTCGAGAATCCTCATCCGTTCCTCGCGCGTGCACGGCGGGAGGAACCGGTGTTCTTCAGTCCGGCGTTGGGGGCGTGGGTGGTGACGCGCCATGCGGACATCAGCGCCGTGGTCGCCGATACCGCACACTTCTCGTCCGCAGAGTCCATCACGGTGGGCGCCGCGACGACGCCGCCGGAGGTGGTCACCGCGCTGATGGACGGTTACCCCCTGGTGCCCAGCCTCGTCGACAATGATCCGCCAGCGCATGGCCGCTTCCGGAGCCTCGTCAGCAAGGCCTTTACCGGGAGGCGCCTCGCGGAGAAGGAGCCCTTCATCCGCACCCTCGTGGACGCGCTCATCCACTCCTTCAGGCACGAGAGGCAGGTGGACCTGTTCCTCCGGTTCGCCCATCCACTGTCGTGCAGCATCATCGCGGAGATTCTCGGAATCCCCAGCTCGGACATCCACCGGTTCCGGCGCTGGTCCGATGAGCTGTCCACGGTCCTCGCGGCGCATGGCCCCATCGAGCACCAGGTCGCGTGCGCGCGAGGCGTGGTCGAGTTCCAGCGATATCTGGCCTCGGCACTCAAGGAACGGGAAGTGTCCCCCCGAGAGGACCTGCTGAGCGACATCGTCACCGGGGCGCAGGCGATGACGCCGCCCATGAGCATGGCGGAGCTGGTGAGCCTGCTGATGCAGGTGCACTTCGCGGGACATGAAACAACCGCGGGTCTCATCGTGGGAGCGGTGGAGCTCCTGCTCGAGCATCCGGAGCAACTGCGGGCACTTCGGGACGACCCGGGCCTCATCGCAGGCGCGGTCGAGGAGGCGGTGCGGATGATCTCCCCCGTGCATGCCATGTTCCGTACGGCGCTGGAGGCGGTGGAGATTGGGGGCGTGCCCATTCCCAAAGGAGCCCACATCCGCATCGTCTACGCGTCGGCCAACCGCGACGCGGCCCGGTTCCACGAGCCTGAGCGCTTCGACATCCGGCGGCCTGACGTCAAGAAGCACCTCGCCTTCGGGCAAGGCCTCCATTTCTGCATCGGCGCGCCGCTCGCGCGGCTCGAGGCACGCCTGGCAGTGGAGGCACTGCTTCGAAGTCTCCCGGGGCTCCGGCTCGTACCGGGGCAGAAGCCGGGCTTCCTGAGGAGCGTCACCGTCCGGAGGCACGAGAGCCTCGAGGTCACGTGGGACGTCCAGGCGATTCAGGCCCTCTGACGACCAGCACCACCAGCGGAGCGAGGCTGGAGGTGCCCAACCGGGCTATCTCCAGCTCGCCGCCGGGAGCACCCTGCTCGGGCTGTGCAGGCTCACCAGGAGCGGCCCCTTTCCATCCCCGCCGAGCGCGCCAGTGCTGTCGGCGAAGGTGATGGGCACCTCGGTGGGGCACACCACCGGAGCGCGGCCGAGGAAGTCCGTCGCCACCGCCCGCTGCACGTCGCTGCACTCCATGCGGAAGTTGAAGCCGCGCTCCCCGGCTGCAGCAACGGAGAATCGGGAGCGAGGAGGACTTCGCGTATCGAATGGGCACCGCCGTGGTGGAGTCAGCGCGGCACGCTGTCCCAGAACGCGGAGCGTACAGGCGGGATAGAAGCAATGTTGAGGGTGAGGGCTGGAGCGGAGGAGCCGAGAAGGGCCACTGCCGGGGCCGCCCGAGCCGTGCGCCCAGCCTGTACAGAGGCCGCTTGAGCCCCCTTGGGGACACGTCAGCCCTGGCCGCCCTCCCCATGAGGTGCGCGGCAGGGGCTTGGCTCTCTTGTCCCGGGCGGATTGAGCCTCAACACCACGCGGTCTGGGGGCCCTCTCGCCGGGGCCAGCCTCGCACCTGCCGTGGGCAGGCCCAGGTGCTTCAGATTCGCGCGCCCCCAGGCCGTCAGTCGGCCACGGCCCACAGCCCCACGGTGCCATCCCCCTGCCCCCAGGCCACGAAGCGCCCGTCGGGGGAGAAGACAGCATCACTCGACTGGAGGTCGTTGTCGTCGCTGGCACGGAAGAGGACCTCTCCCGTGTCGAAGTGGTGGAGGGCGAAGCCAGGACCGTCGTGCGCAGCGGCGAGCAGGTGCCCCTCCGGGTGGAAGTCCAGGTTGTAGGCGTAGCCGTAGAAGCCCGGAATCGTCCGGACGAGGCGGCGCTCCTCTGCGTGGACGACGGCGACGTTTTGAGTGGGGCCCCCCACGACCAGCAGGGGCTCCCGGGGATGGAACGAGACACTCCAGGCCGTCGACGCATCGATGGGCATCGTCCAAGGCTGCCCTCCCGACGCTACCTCCCACAGCCAGAGGACGCCTCTCTGGTCATCGTTCCACAGCGTGGCGGCCGCCGCGGCGAAGCGGCCATCCGCCGAGAGGGCACACGCGGTGACGGAGAACTCCCCCTCCGGCCACGGCAGCTCTCGAACCGGACGCCAAGCGCGGACATCCCAGAGAAGGCCCTCGCCCTCGTCCATCACCGCGAGCAGATAGGAGCCGTCCCTGGACGCACAGAGCGAGGTGACTGCGTGGGGCAGAAACTCCTGGCGCTGGAGAGAGCCATCCCTGGCGGACAGGGCCTTGAGGCTCGGCCGCCAGAGTCCCGAGGGTGACTGTTCCGGAGCGCCGACACAGACCACCAGTTCCCCCACCGCCACGGCAGGAGCCCCTAGGAGCGGCAACTCAGTGTCCATCACGGGATGGTCCGAAACCGTCCTTAAATCCCACCACCGTAGACGAGCGCGCCGACTGTCCTTTGCGACCAGCACCGCGCCTTGGGAGTCGAAGCCCAGTCGCTGGCCCGAGGAGAAGGAGACGCGCACGGGGCCGAGTTGCCGCACGCGACTCAGGCGCGCGGCGTTGGCCGGGGTGATGATGGGACGTAGGGAGGTCATTGGCACTCTCTAAAGGCAGGTCCCCGTGCTGTGGTCGGGAATGCACTCGGGCAGGATGACGCGCCCATCCATGATGTCGAGCTCGAGGTGATAGTTCATGGAGTACTCGGTGTCCTTGTCCGAGAGTGACGCGGGGCTGGAGCCGCCGCGCAGCTCCAGGCACAACGTGCGTTGGAGCGCATCCGCGAAGAAGCGGAGGCCATTGGCGTCCAGTTGAACAAGGAGAAGACCCGGACGGTGTTGCTCACCGAGAAGGGGGCCAGGTTCGCGTTCCTTCGGGGGCGAGGGTTCGAATCCCTTCCGCCGCTCACTCATGAAGGCCGGTAGTCCTTGAGGAAACTCGGGACTGCCGGCCTTCGTGTTTGAGGGCCGACCGATACCCTCCACCAGGACCTGCACCTTCGTTACCGGGGCCAGTGCTCGCCCAACGAGGCGTCGAGGCGAGAACTGGGGACCTGCTGTACTCCGGGCGTCAGTAGTCCCAGCGGTAGACTTCCAGTTCCTTCACGTCATACCGGGTCGCGCCGCTCATGCTCAGACCGAAGTACTGGTACGTCTGGTCCGACGTGAAGGAGTGGACGTGCGTGCCACCGCCCGCGCCCGTGCGAGTGGCGAGCGTCACCCAGGAACTCATGCCCGGCGTCCAGCCCATCAGCGTGTAGCCGGGGGGCACGAAGCTGCCCCATTTCACGACGACGCGGCGCACGGCCTCCGCCCGGCCCAGGTTGACGTTGAGCCACACCGTGTCCGAGGTGTTGGCGTGGTACGCCGAGCGCCATGCGCTGCGATAGTTCTCCAGGTGGTAGGCGCCATTGCCGTCCACGGCGGCGCTGGGGGCGCTGATGCCCGTGTTCTCCGAGTCGCTCGCGCTAGCCGCCGTGCCAAAGGCAAGGTTGGGGTTGGAGTCCAGATCGAGTGAGCTGCCGAGGTCGTTCACGACTTCGAAGTCGACGATGAGGTTTTCCGTCTCCGGCTTCGTGCTGCCCAGCGCCTGTTTCACGCCCGGGGTGACGTCAATCCAGCACCCCAGGGGCTTGTAGGGAGATGCCGCGCGGCCGCCCAGCGCGGCGTCACTGAGGATGCTGTCGGCGGGCCCGGAGTCCTGGAGCGTGGTGAGGACGCTGCGGCCATAGCCCGCGTGCCCCGGGTGGCGGTTGGTGATGCGAATCTGCGTGCCCCACTTCAGCGAACGCGTGCTGCTGGTGCGCAGGTCCGACTGGGCCGCGGTGACGCCAGCCAGATTGACGATGGTGTTGTTGGCGGCGTTGTAGCCGTAGTCCAGTGGAAGCGCGACGTAGAGCGCGCTCCAGGAGATGGTCTTCCCACTGGCGCCGGTGCCACCCCAGAAGCTGGAGGCATAGGCGCGGCGCTTGCCGGTGAACTGCGCGTTGGCGGTGCCGCAGAGGAGCATGGCGAGCACGAGCGTCCAGATGGGCAAGCTGCCGCGGGACAGGGATGGGAGCATGGAGCGAAGCCTCTCGGGGGAAGGGACGGAGCGAGCTTCGGAGCCATTCGGTGCGGGTGTCAAAAATCCGCCGAGGCCAAGGTTTCGGAGCGATTGCGCGCCCTGCTCGCCCGGCGTCGGGCAATGAAGGCGTCCACATCCGCAGGCAGAACGCGGATAGCGTTGGTGCCCCGGACGTGAGCCAGTTCGCCCCGCTCACACAGCCGGTAGACGGTGGTGGACCAGGCCTGGACGCCGAAGAGTGCAGCGGCTGGAACGCAGTTGCGTCCTCCCGTGACGCAGCAACGCCCCGCTTCCGGTTAAAAAATGCGCCCGCACCTGGAGGTCGTTGGGTGCACGAATTGCAGTGAGTCTCGGCTGGGGCTTCTCCCTGAGAAAGAGACATCAATGCCAAGCACGAGCGCTTCTGGAACCTGGGTGCAGTTCTTCGACATGTGGGGCTACCAGCACGCCTACATCAACTTCACGGGCGCCCAGAACGTCTCGGATCTGGATGACTACAAGTTCACGCTGTTTGGCTCCAGCTCCCCAGGCAGCGCCAAGGTGGGGGACCACATCGAGTCGCTGGTGACCGGCCCCCAGACCTGGCTCATCGTCTACGAGGATAAGGACTACAACAAAAAGCACCCGAGCAAGACGAAGCTGTATTTCGGCCCCAACACGCTCGTGTCCGACTTGGAAGGCGAGTACCGCTTCGGTGACAACATCGACAGCTTCCAGATGTTCAGCGCCCAGCCCGCGGACTGGCCCGGTGCGTCCGCGGCACGGAATGGAGCCATCACCCAGTTGGCGATTGTCGAAGAAAAAGCGCTCTTCGCCACCATCTCGAACGATCTGGAGTCGCTGGTGGGGGCGCTCATCAACCTCATCCCGGACATCGGAGGGTTCCTCAGCAGCTTGATGGGCATTTTCTGGCCCTCCACCACCAACCCCAACCTCATCTGGGAAGCCATCCAGCGGTACATCGTCAAGGCCGTCTACCTCGGCGTTGAGTCATCGGTGATGAGCTCCGTTGAGAATGAGTTCCGGGGCATCCTCAACGCCATCAAGCTGTATCAAAACGACCGGCTCTACAATGAGTACGACGGCCTGTGTCAGCTCATCGCGGACCGCGCTCCGTATTTCACCTACAACGCCAACTACCCCGCGTCGCAGTATCCCTCGCAGAAGCTGCCCTATAGCTCCGCCTATTTCACGATCGCGCTGGCCATCTACAGCGCGCGCTGGCGTTACTTCGACCAGATCTATGCCTCGGCGCCTTGGTATCCGACAGAGGGGCCCGCGAAGCGCGAGGCCTTCAGGTTGGCGCTGGACTCCTTGCTGGAGCAGGCCACGGCCGCGCTGAAGGTGATGGCGAAGCAAGCCTTCAACGAGCAGAAGGCCTGGGCGGAGTCGAAGGCGCAGAACCAGTACCGCGAGCGGGAGGCGTTCCTCTATACTCAACAGTTCGCCGTCAATACGCTGGGGTGGTTGGCGCCCTCCTTCATGTGGCCGTGCTTCGGCTCCACCGGCCAGCTCCCCGTCCAGAGCGTCATTCACGCACTGACGGGTCCCTACGGTGGCGCGGAGAACATCTCGGGAGGGGGCCGTGCGAAAGACGCCGCCGCCAGTGGCCAGAACATCTCCCGCGTCCTCCTTCGCACGGGCAGCCGGGTGGATTGTCTCCAAATCTGGATTGACGGCTCCGAGCAACCCATCCGGGGTGCCGCCGGCGGAAGCAATGTCTGTGACGTCACCTTCGCGGAAGGGGAGTATGTCGTCGCTGCCTTCGGGTATGGCGGCACCCTCGACGCCGGCTCGCTCAATCAACTCTACCTCCGCACCAACCTGGGGAGGCAGTTCGGTGGAGGCGCTCCGGGGAGCACTCGGTTCCAGTCGCTGGCACCCCAGGGCGTCGATGCTCGCCTGTCGGGTTTCACCAGCGCGCTCCAGCCCAATACCCTCAACAGCATCTCCTTGATCTGGCGCTTCGAGACCCCCACCACGCCCGGGTTCGACCCTATCGCGTGGCTGGACCTCCCGGGACTCACCGGCGGGTAGCGCCAGCCAGATGGCCCTTCGGCGCCGAAGGCTCCCGCGGTTGGGGAGCCTCGGCGCCTTTGTTCCGGAACGCGGGTCAGCAAGGCGCTGGGACAACAACGGCGGCCAGAACGTCGTCACCACCCGGTAGGCGACTCGCCGCGCGACGCTGCCGCGGCGAGCCCTTGAAATGAACGGCCGCGACTTGCGCTTCGCCTCCTCAATCGCGCGACGGTGTGCCCAGTCGACGGTCGCGTCTCACGACGCGCGCGAGCGCGAGCAGCGCCATGGGGAGCAACGCCTGCGGTCCCCCCTGGCAGCCGCAGCCAGACGCTGGCTCCGTGGGAGGCGCTGGCGAGCCTCCATCGTTGGAGCCCGCGTCCACGGCCGGAACTCCCGAGTCCGGCGTGGAAGTTCCCCCATCCGTGCCCGTGTCTCCTCCATCCGTGCCCGTGTCTCCCCCATCCGAGCCCGTGTCTCCCCCGTCCGTGCCCGTGTCTCCTCCATCCGAGCCCGTGTCTCCTCCATCCGAGCCCGTGTCTCCTCCATCCGTGCCCATGTCTCCCCCGTCCGTTTCAGGGATGGGACCGCCATCCACCTCACCGGGCCCACCCGCGTCAGGGGTCCCCGCGTCCATGGGTCTGCACTCGCCCTGCTGGCAGGTCCCTCCCGTGCACTCCGTGCCGTCTTCCACGGGAGTCGAAGCGCAGGTGCCCGTCTCCGTGCAGTTGGGCAGATGGCATTCATCGAGCGCCACGCAGTCGTTCGCATCCCGGCACTGCGCACAGACGAAGTCCTCGGTCTGGCTCACACAGTACGGCGTTGATGCCCCACACGGAGAGCACGACGCCCCACAGAAGAGCGACGAATCACAGGGAGCGCACAGGGCCGCCGCGTTGCAGCGATAGCCCGCTTCGCATCCCCCATTCCCTGGCCCGTTGGAGAACTGGCGATTGCATTGGGCGCACTCGGTGAGGGTTGGTAGCAAGGACTGCCCCGACTCCGTCTGATGAAACATCTCGGGCGTGACGAGCACGAAGCCCGCTGCAGCCAGATTGATGACGGGCGGTGTGTTCGCGGCCCTCTCGAAGTCCGCGAAGTCGCCGTCGTACATCGAGATCTCAAGTGCGGAGTGCTCGCTCATGTTCGTGTGGAGCACCTCCACGCCGTAGAGTCCAGGCTGCTCGAAGTAGACCGTCTTGGTGGCGCGCCACGTTGGTGCGCCGAGCGTCGGCGGACGGTTGATGACCGGATAGCTCGTCTGATTCCGGTCAAAGAGCGTCAGGCTCACAGAGTCGTCGGCGTAGAACCCGAAGTGCAGGGGTCTGTTGAGCATGTCGTTCGTGACCGCGATGAAGCCACGCAAGCGGGTCGCGAAGGATGTGAAGTCATCGTCGTCGCCGAAGTCACATCCGCCGAGAGGGCAACCTGCGGCGACCCCGGTGAAGTCGCCGTAGCTCAGCGTCCTCCCATCATTGAGGTTGTTGGACAGGTCCAGGGGCGTCCGAAGCACCGACGTGACGCGATTGCTCCGGTTCGCCTCCATGAAGGCATTGATGCCAGCGACGTAGGTCGACTGAGTCTGCGGGAAGTCAGCTGCGGGATTCCGCGAGACGCTCGTCGCGGCGCAGAGGCCCAACCCCGCTGTTTCGGGAAGGGGCGCCACGGGAGGTCCGCTCACCGTGACGAACTGGGCACTGGCGGGGAGAGGGATGGACAACCCACACAATAGGGGAAGAAGGACGCGGAGCAATCGCATCCGCGGATCTTACTCATGACAAGAGAGCTCCGACCAGTCGAATGCCACCAGTCGCTTGGGCCGTCCAAACGTGCTCAATGCCTCTCCGAGCGCATCGAGATGCCGAGGGCCGTCCACCCTCACAGGCGTCATGTCTGGGGGGATGGAGCCGCGGGCCGGGGAGGACTGCCGAGGCGCGCCCTCACAACGCACCTGCGATGTCGCGACATGAAAATCCCCTGGAAATCACCGACCGAAGACTTTCCGGAGGGGTCGTTCTTCAGGGCGCGGGATGACCTCGCTCCAGGATGAATGGACCGGCGCACCGCGCGCAGTGTCGCGAGAGCCGACTCATGGAGAGTCGCTCGATGCGATTTCAGAAAAGGAAAGAAATATGCGTAGCGGAATGAAGTGGCTCGCGATGGGAAGCCTTGGCCTTGCGCTGTGCACGGGATGCTCGGGGGCGGAGGTGGAGCAGGCCGGCCCCGGTGACTCCGAGACGCCCGTCAACACGACCACCGAAGCCAGCGTCGTGCTGCGCATCGAGGTCGAGCCGGGCCACACCGTCACGTTCCATGAGCCCGCGCCGGGCGCCCTGTACCTGGCTGAGCACAAGCTGCCGGCCCAGTCATTCGTGCTCGGCGACAAGGAGTCCGCGAACGCGCTGCTCGCATTCGAGCGGCTGCGCCCCGGTGCGCCGGTCCCCGCGGAGCTCCAGGCCGCATACGACCGCGCGCTGAACCTTCCGAGCGACGTGAATGAGCAAGAGTCCTACGCGGGCGGAGGTGAAAGGGAGGACGCGTCCGCGCGGGCGCAGCGCCCTGGCGTCAGCGAGCAGGCGCTGACGTCTTCGAGCAGCGCGGCCACGTTCGTCAACAACGGCGGCTGCAATTGGGGACCGAAGTGGAGCACCTGCGCGGTGAACTGGGCCAACGGCTACTATGCCTATTCGACCTCGACGTCCGGCCTGTGTGGCGTGGACCACTACTCTGGCAATGGCGTGATCATCCAGATCACCGTCGGGAGCACCATCTCGTCGGTGTTCCAGGGGGCGGGAACTCACGCCCAGTACAGCCTGGGCTCCGCCGGCGTTTCGACCACGCGCCGGCTCGACATCACGAATGCCTCCGGCGACAGCTTCCACGTGGGCTGCCGCTGGGGCATCTGAGGTCATGAGCAGGTGATTCGTGGCCCGTGCTGCCGCCGGGGACTCCTCCGGCGGCGGCATCCACGACCGGCGAAGCCGGAGTCCTACGAGGCCACCGGCTTCAGGCAGTAGAGCGTGGTGCGCTCGCGCGAGCGCGCCATGTGCAGCGGGTCTGACGTGTCCTTCGCTTTCGAATGCCGCGCCGGGGTCGACCGGGCCCACTGCACCGACAGGCCGCACCGTTCGAATTCCGCTTCGAGCCACCCGGGTGGGCGCAGGCCGAGCAGCACCGCGAGGTCCGACAGGAGCAGCAGGCCCACTCCGCCAGGAGCAAGCGAAGCGGAGAGTCCTTCGAGAAAGCGCCGCAGGAACTGGCTGTCCTCGTCGAACACCGCGCGGTCCACCCGGTTCTTGGGCGGTTCGGGAATCCAGGGTGGGTTGCACACCACGAGGTCCGCCGTGCCCTTCGGGAACAAGTCGGCCTCGGCCACCTGGAAGCGCTTGCCGAGCCCGAGCCGCTCCGCGTTCTCCCGGGAACAGGCCACGGCGCGGGAGTCACAGTCAGTCGCCTGCACGGACGCCGCGCCCCGCTGGAGGAGGAGGAACGAGAGCACGCCGGTTCCAGTGCCGATGTCGAACACGCGCTTGCCCTTCACCTCCGTAAATGAGCTCAGCAGTTCCACGTAATCCGTGCGGGTCGGAAGGTAGACGCCATAGTGCGGGTGAAGCAGCCCTGTGAGGCCAGGAACAGCGAGTCCCTTGCGGCGCCACTCCGCCGCCCCGAGCATACCGAGGAGTTGTTTGAGCGGGACCACGCTGGTGTCCGTCGTTGGAGCCCCCCACACCTGATGGCATGCCAGTGACGTGTCCGGTGCCCGCGCGAGCCCGAGCCGGTAGTCGCGGTCGAGAGACACCACGATGCGCGACAGCGTCTCGTGTTCGAGCTGCCGGGCCCGCCGCTCGGCACGGAATGCCTCCAGCGGCGAGCGCGCCTTCGCTGGCTGCGGTAGCCGCCGGCTCAGCGCGCCGAGGAGCTGCTTCGCGTTGTGGAAGTCACCGGAGTACAGCAGGAACTCGCCTCGGCGCACCCGCTTGAGCGCCGTATCCGCGCTGAGCCGGTCATTCACGGGGGACAGCCGAGCAGGCGCGGGTTCCGCGCTCTCTGAGTGCCAGGTGAAGGCGGAGTCCAGCGGCGGCTCGGACGGAGAGGTGGAGGGGTTCGGCCCCTCGGGCGAGGCATCGGTTCGGGGAGCGCGAGGCATGGCGATGGGGTAGCACGTCCGCGCGCTCCCGTCGCGTGTGGGAAACCACCGGCGCTCCCCGCGCCCTCAGCGCTTCTGACGGCGACGCTGTCGCCCTGACGCACGGCGCTTCGAGCCACCGGCAGGCGGGCCGCGCCTGAAACGTTGTGCGCCGGAACGCTGCTCCGGGGCAGGGGCCGGCTGCGGCTGCCTTCGCTCGCGCCTCCCGCCGCCGTTGCCCTGTGGGGCGTGCTTCGAACGCTTTGAACCGCCCGCTTGCATCGAGCCACTGAGCGCCTGGCTTGCGTCTTTCGCCACGCCTTCGGGCCCGACCGTGCCCTTCACGGCGTCTCGCACGGGTCCACCAGGCCCGAGTGCCTGGTCGGCCACGCGGTTCACCGTCCCGCCGGGTTCCAACGCCCCCTTCGCCGCCCCTCCCACGTCCTGGACGGCCTCGGACACCGCTCCGCCAGGCTTCAGGCTCTCATGGGCGGCTTCCCCCACCTCGCCTATCGCATGCCCCACGGGCCGAAGCAGGCTGGCGAGCAGTTCGGGGTTGTTGTCGAGTGTCTGGAGCGCACGGTCCAGGATTTCATAGACACGCTGGAGCCGGACCTTGAGCAGCGCCTGGGCCTCCACGCCTTTGATGGTCAGCTTGACCCGTTCGATGCCCACGTCAGCGCCCACATCGAGGCGCACGAGATTGGCCAGTTCGGCATGCAGTGAGACGCGTGCACGCAAGTTCTCCACGTCGAGCGTAATCTCATCCACCTTCACCGTCGGGACGTCGAGCAGCACGTCGGGCACGATTTCGATGGGCCCCTCGTCGACGCCCGCCTGCGCGAGCGCATGCCGGGTCTCCTCTCGCGTGGCTCCGCCTTCCCGCTGCGAAGGCCGCTCCTCGGGATTGTCATGCTCCGTCTTGTTCGCGGACTTCGTTCCCCGTAATCGCCATGCCCCCCATCCTGTCTTTGACACGTTCGACCTCCTCCCCTTGTCAAGAGTGAGGAGCGGACGACGGGCCTGACACCCGGTGTGGCCAAGGGCCTCGTCCCACTGGCCTCAGTCCCTCGAAAGGCACTGCCGGCAGGCCGCACGGCTTCTCACGCAGGCAGCCAGGGACCCCACGGGAGCAGGCCACGCCCGCCTTGCCACGGCCTCCCGAGCAACACGTCCCCAGATTGAAAGGGGACTGTTGGCCCATGCCCCAGGGAGTTCCCCATGCCGGTACGTCGACCACCGCAATCAAGTCACGCGCGTTTCCAGAGCGCGCCATTGAACGACCAGGAATCCGAGCTGAACGATGACGTCGCCATTGCCGCACGCGCCCGGGGCGAATCGCTCGTCGTGCATGCACTCCATGGCGTTCATGTTCGCACCTGGTCGTCTCCTGGCGTCGAGAGCGTCCACACCTCGCACCGGACGGGAGTACCGGCGCCTCTCACGACAGGGCACTACGGGCCCTTCGAAGCATCCATGCATGTGGGGACACGGTTTCAGGAGCCTTCAGCGCCCCCACGGAAGCGCTCCGGGCGGAGACGCGACTGAACCTCCATCGGCAGCCAGGGCGGGCCGCCCCCCGTCCCCCACCCGCCCGGCGCTCACCCACCCTTTCGGTCCACCCGCTCCAACTTGCGCCGCGAAGGACCTTCCTCGGGCTCGGGCCTCAAAGAGGCCAGCTGCTCGACTGCCGCGTCCGCCGCCATCTGTCGTACGGCCGCCAGGACTTCTTCGAGTCGCCCCGGTGCGTCCAAGCGGTCGGCCAGGTCCCGCGCCTTTCCCGCCGCACGTGTATAAGCGCGACGCTCCAGCGCCGAGGCCGGCAAGAGGGAAGCCGACAGGAAGCCCAGGGCCAGGACCCCAAGTCCCGCCCCCACGGGATGCTGTCGCATCGCCTGCGCTGTCCACGTCTGGGCTCCCACCGCGCGGGAGCGCGCATCGTCTCGCGAGGGAAACTTCTCTCGGAGACTCCCGGCAACCGCCCGGCCCTTGTCGCGGACCGTCCGCAACGGCGCCAGTCCCCCTTGCGTCTGACCTGGAGCGCCGCCGTTCCGTCCCTCGCCCGCTGCCGTCTTGTTCGCACTACGTCTCATCACTCAGCCTCCCCTTCCACATCGCCAGCACCGCTGGCGCGAAACATCCGCCCCGCGAGCAGGCCTGCCCCCAGCAGTCCCGTGAGCAACCATCCCGGGCGCTGCCGCACGAACTGTCCCGTGCGGTCCATGAATGCCGCGATGGATTGCTCATCCAGCCGCGAGGAGGCGCCGCGGAACATGCGCTCTCCCGTCTCCAGCATGCGTTGCGATGCCGGGCTCGGTGCACGCCGGGTGGCGCTGCCCAGCCCCTCTGCCACGTCCTCCAGCACCGACACGAGCAAGCCCCGCTGGAAGTCCAGGCGCTCCATCACCCGACCCCGCGCGTATCCCGTGACCTGTTCGAACTGCTTCTGCGCAGCTTCCATCCTGGGTGATGCGTGTCGCGCTGGGCCGCGCGAGCGCTTCCTCTCCTTTGTCTTCGTCGAGGCCATGATGTGCGTCCTCCTGACACCGAAGGTAGACACCTCCGCGTCACGTCCGGGCAACCAGACCACTCACGGCGTGGTCGTTCGCACGCACGTCCCGTGGGTACCTTGCGGACATGGCCGTCGCCACGTTGATTCATCAGGAGGCGAACATGAAGCCAGAGCAGGAGAAAACGCTTCACGAAGAGGTCGTGGCAACGGTGGACCGGCTGGTGCTCAAGAACCCGGCGCTGGAAAAAGAGCTGGAGCAGGCACAGGGCTACGCCGTCTTCCCCTCGCTGGGCAGGGCATCGCTGGTCCTCGGCGGCTCGTACGGCCACGGCGAGGTCTTCGAGAAGGGCAAGCCGATTGGCTTCGCCACGCTGAGCCAGCTGACCCTCGGAGTCCAGGTGGGCGGACAGACCCTGAGCGAGCTCATCTTCTTCAAGGACCGTGATGCCATTGAAGCGTTCAAGGGAGGGAAGGCGGCCTTCGCCGCCAACGCGTCCGCCGTAATCGTGAAGGCGGCGGCGTCCGGAACCATCAACTATGCGAAGTGCGTTGCACACGCCTACTCGCGTGGCGGCATGCTGCTCGAGGCCTCCCTGGGCGGACAGAAGTTCACGTTCATTCCGCGTTCGTCGGACGCATCGGAGCGAGGGAACGGCGGCCTGGTGCAGCGCTTCCGCAGGCAGGGTGCCTCCGAGGAGAACGGGGCCGATGACACCGGGCCGCGTTCGCGGCTGCAAGCGGCGCAGCCCCCTCCTGCCCTGACCACGGGGCTGACGGCTGCCGCCCTGCTGCTCACCCGGATCCTCAAGGCGCAGGCCAGTGCTCGCCACGAATGAAGCGCCCATCCGAGATAAACTGGTGAGCCAAGGCCATCGTGTGTTGAAGCTCGCGCGGAAGGAGCTGGCCGTCCACCGCAGACTGCATGGTAACGCACGGGCGGCATTGCACCGGATGGAAGCCCGCTCACCGGAGCTGGCTCAGGCGAGGGCCCGGGCCTACGCCTATGCCGTCTTCCCTTCGCTAGGCCAGGGGAGCGCCGTGCTCGGAGGCACCTGGGGGCTGGGCGAGGTCTTCCGTCAGGAGCGGCTGGTCGGATACGCCGCGCTGGTCCAGCTGACCGTGGGGGTTCAGCTGGGCGGACAGACATCTTCGGAGGTCGTCCTCTTCGAGGACCAGGAGGCTTTCCAACGCTTCAAGCATGGCGGGACGGGACTGGCACTCAACGCGGCCGCGACCCTGGTCAAAGCAGGCGCGGCGAAGGCGCGGGGCCCGGCTGGCAGCACGACGGTCGCGCTGGCCACGGATGGAGGAATGTGGGCGGGCGCCGCGCTCGGCGCCCAGCGAGCCTTCGTCGTGCCGGCCGTCCTCACCCGCAGCAGTACATTGCGCCGGCTTCTCTTATCCATACCTTCTTTGACACGAGGAACGCCGGCCCCCAACGAGGGCGAAACGAGGGAGAGCGCGATGGCCAAGCCGCAGACGAGTAAATCCGGGGGAAAAAGGTTGGGCAAGCTCACCGCGGCCTGGAAGCGCCGCAAGGCCCAGGCCGAAGAGAAGACAGGTCCCCAGAAGGTGGCCGCGCATACACGCGAGGCCATGCAGCGGGTCAGCACCCGAGGGCGCGAGACACTGGAGCATCTGCGAGACCGGGTCCCCAGTGGAGACAGACTCCGTGAGCGAGCAGGCAAGGCACGCACCTGGGCAGCCGACCAGCTGGGTGAACACGCGGTGGCCATCGGATTGACGACGCTGGCAGCAGGCGTCGCGGGAGCGGCGCTGCTCCCCGTGTCGGACCGGGAGCGCCGCGCGTTGAGCTCCGTGTCCCACAAGGTGCAGGGACTGACCCACTCTCTTGGAGCCACCCCCCAGGTTGCGCGGCTGACCCGGTCCGTGAGCGGCGCGGTGGCACGCGTCCGCCGCGGTGACGGCGCTGCCACGGAGGAGGAGAAACCCCGGGCCCCCCGCCCCAAGAAGCTCGCGGCGACGCGTGGCAAGAAAGCCGCGGGGAAGCCAGCGGCGGCCGCCAAGACATCGCGCCGTTCCCGGAAGGGCGGCCCTCCGCCCCAGGCCACTAAGTAGGGACGCAGGCCGGAGCGCCCAGCGGAACGTCGCCTGTTCCCGTTGCGCGGAAGGTGAAATCGGACGAGGCGTTCGTGGAGGGACTGGAGGCCAGCGCATCGCCATTGCGGGTGCACAGGGGGCGCGTAAGGTGGCGGGCGAAATGGCCTCCATTCGCGCTATCGCGCTCTCCTGCATCGTCGTGCTCGGCTTCGTAGCTGCTTGCGGTGACGATTCCCCCCCCACCCCCACCGATCCACCCGACGCAGCTGAGCCAGAGACGTGCGACAGCGTCGGCGTCGCGCTGTGCGGCGACACCTGTACGAGCATCGAGACCGACCCGGCGCACTGCGGAGGTTGCGACCAGGCTTGCGGGACTGCCGAGGCCTGTGAGGGCGGCGTCTGCGTCGCGCGGTGTCAGATCGGCGACCAGCAGGTCGCCTCCGGAGCAGTGAACTCGGCGAATTCGTGCGAACAGTGCGAGCCGGCGACGTCCGCGACCACATGGACGCAACGCACGGACGGGACGCAATGCAACCCGGGACAGGTTTGCTCGGATGGCGCGTGCAACCCGAAGTGCTTCATCGACGGCACGCTCTACGCCGAGGGTACGGCGAACCCGGCCAATGCCTGCGAAACGTGCTCACCGGCGGCGTCGACGACGAATTGGACGGCGCGCGCAAGCATTCCGCTGCTGAACGGCGGCGACGACATCACGGAGCAAGGCTGGACGACGGTCGCGCAGACGCCGAACACGCTCACGTACGGCGCGGACTACGTTCGCCTCTCGACGTCGACGAACAGCGACTCGGCGACGAGTGGGCAACTGCTCATCACGCGGGCAGACGCGTTCGACGGAACGAAGCCGTTCAAGCTTCAAGTGACGATGCAGGTCGAATCGGTGAACGATCACAACGTGCTCGACAGTGGAGCGGCCATCCTTGGGAGCTTCACGAGGCCGTTTGGCAACGCCGTGGATCGTTCGCAGATGATCTACCTCGACAGCGCGGCGATTGGCTGGGCGGATAACACTCAGTCCGCGGCGTTCTCAGTGACCGACGGCGCGTATCATGTCTACGAGCTCGCAGTGGATGCGGCGAAGGTGGCGACGGTCAGCATCGACGGCGTCGCGAAGCTCACGCGGACCCACTTCACGACGAACGGCACCCTCGCCATCGGCGACCAGACAAACGATGCGAGCGTCAATGGCGCGGTGCGGATCAAGTCGGTCGCGTTGATGTGTCCCTGAGTATCTGCGAAAGAATGGCCCGACGACGAGGGGGGCAGGCCGCGCCGCTGCCCTCAGTCCCGACCTGCCAACCTTCGAAACCTGCCCGACGCTGCCGGTACCTGAGTTCGCACGGCCACTTTTCGCCACATTTCAACGGCCCCCAAGGCCGCGAAGCAACCCCCACGTCCTCTCGCAAGTCGCTTCCGCAGCCTGAATCAGGAGCCACGCAGGCCTTCTGCCATGCACGCCCCGCTGGCTCCTGACAGGATTTCGAAGGCGGCGCGTTGGCCAGAGAAGAGCGCCCCCTCCATCCAACCGGGCATGGGAGAAGTTTGGTCGCCAGCGAAGTGGACCCGGCCTTCGCGCGTTGCGAGCGCGTGTCCCCACTGGGTGAGTTGCGTCGGCCGGAACCACGCAAAGGCGCCCCGTGCCCAAGGGTCCAGGTCCCAGGTGTAGGAGGTTCCGCTCTGCACTTCGGAGGACAGCTCCGGCGCGAACTGGCTCAAGCCCCGGACAGTCATCACGATGCGCTCCTCCTCGGAGAGAAGGCCCGCCGCGCGGGCGCACGGGCCCGCGCGATACGCTTCGAGGATGCCTGACGGCGGAGGTTGAGTCGGTGCCGCGTCGAGAACGTGCATGATGGGGAGGTCCGTCAGCCACCCACTCGACCACCCCCACTCTGTCCAGAGGCGGCGCCGGTATTGGATGAAGGTACGCACGACGGACGTATGCTCGAGTTCGCGAATCGCCCGCATCTTGTCCGCCGAGAAGACGGGGGCGAGTTCGATGTCGCGAAGGACCGAGAACGGTATGGCGCACACGAGCCGCTCCGCCGTGAACGTTCTGTGTTCTCCCGTGCTGCCGCGGCAATACACGCGGACGGTCCCCTGCTCTTGCTCAATGCGCTTCGCTGCCCATCCGAACTGAATCCTTCCGCCGAGCGTTTCCGCCAGGGCGGCGGGAAGCCGGTCACTTCCGCCTCTCACGGTGTAGGCGCTCGAACCTCCTCTGCCGACAGTCAGCAACTCCCGTCGAAGAACGCCAAGCGCCGAGCTTGCGTCGATGCCATCACCAACGAGGTCAAACCGCCCCAGGCTCACCGCGTCGATGGCCGCTGAAGAAGCGCCCTGTTCCGCGAGGGCCTCACGCATCGTCAGGCCATCGAGGCGGGTCGCGCCTGGACCGGGCCAGGTCTCATGGAAGGGGTCGCCGACAGCCTCCACGAGGGGGGCCACGTACCTCCGATAGAGGCCTGAGAGGCCGAGCTGCTGCTCATCCGCCCTCAGGACATGCGGGAGGCCCGTATCATCACCGATGGGGGCCAGGATGCGACGTCCCCGAAGATGGAGGGGCCGCAAGGCCGACGCGTGCGGAACTGGCAGCGGGTCGAGCTCCAGGCCGAGCCTCCTCGCAAAGCCGAGGACCGTCGAGTGCCCGCTGAGGACATACTTCGCGCCCGCCTCGGCGTACATTCCGTCCAGGAACGGCTGCCGCAGGGTCAGGACCCGGCCACCGACTCGAGAGCGCGCCTCGAGCACGACGACGTCCTGGCCTGCGAGGACAAGCCCATGCGCTGCCGCCAGTCCTGCGAGGCCCGCGCCCAGAATGATGACGCGTTCGCTCATTCGAGACGTCGCCTCGCGCCTTCGGTGAGACTCATGCCAGCGGAAGCAGGTACGGATTCAGCAGTCCTCGCCTGAGCTTGAGCGGCGATGAGGGCGGCTTCGGATTCCGCGGGGGAAGGCGGCGCGGCAGCAGCCCACTCCCGAGGCGTAACAGGCTCGGACAGAACGCCAGAGGCTGCGTCCCAAGGACCAGCGCCTGGCAAGTCCGGAACGGAGAGGCCGCCGCCAGTGTGAGATTGATGACCAGGGTGCGCAGCCCATGCTGTCGGAACCTCGTGACGAGCTCCCCCGCCGCGTCGGGGACCCGAACACGAGGGAGCGCCACCGGGGGACCCTCCAGGAGCAGGTCGACAGCGCTCCGCATCGCGGGGTTCAAGTAGAGCAACGTGATGTCGAGGAGGGAGTCGATGAGCCAGTACTTCTCCAGGACCGGGGGCCGCCGGAGCGCCTCGAAGTCAATCGCAAGCTGCCGACGAAGGGCCACGGCCTCCGTCAACATTCGCATTTCACGGAGCGCTCGGTGCACGGCCACTGCCGGGTCCCCCGCGGCCGCGGCGGCGAGGAGCGTCCCTCCTTTGGGGAACGCACCCTCTCCTGTCGCCTCGGCGATAAGTGCGATGACGTGAAGGCCGGCGCGACCGGGCAGGTACGAGAAGTGGAGGGTCCAGCCCGAACCCTTGAAATGACTCGACACCCCCTCATCAATGTCGAGCGTAGCCATGTCGAGGCTCCGCGCCCCTTGACCTCGATACCAGGCGAGCTGGAGCGCATCGCGCTCCACCACCTCCAGGAGCGCGGACCGCAACGCGGCGTCATCGCTCGTATGCGTCGCGACGCCATTGGATGAGGCACACAGGAAGCGCGGGCCCACGAGCCGTTCGGAAGTCGTGAAGGCTGCGGGAACGAGCAAATGCTCACCGGTCTCCGCATCCGTGGCCCTGACCCAATCCAGTGGCGTGTCCTGGGTGACTGGCGCGTAGGGGAACCCCGGGCTTGCGTACTGCTCCGGCGTGTAGAGGTCCCAATCACGCATGGGCAGGAAAGGCTGCGCGAGCGCACGCGCCGGAGTCGCGCAGACGTCGGGCACACGCAGGAGGGACGAGGCACGCTCGATGGCCTCTGCTCGCGCGGTCAGCCTCCGCTCCTCCAGGGATGCTCCGACGCCCACCTGGGCCAGGAAATGTCCTGACACCACGGGACGTCCTCGTTTCCGAAGACGCAGGGTGGCGGCGCCCCAGGTCAAGGTGACAATGGGAGGAGCCCCCCGCCTGCCGCGGACCGTGGCTTCGCGCGTCGCGATTCCCACGCGACCCAGCGCGGCACCGGCCATCCGCGAGCCCTCCAGCTTGCCGATGCGGTTCGCCGCGCCCCAGTTCGCGGAGCACGCGCATCCCGCCGCGGGCCGGGACCGGATGCGTCTGGCGCCTGGCCGCCCGTAGGCGCCCTCTGTCCAGGCACGCGCATCGAGGGAATGCGGCTTCATGGCTTTCCGGAGGGCCGTCAGATCGGCTGCCCCCAGCGCAATCACAGCGCGGAGAGGGAGCGCATTCGCCACGACGGCTGCCTCATCGGGCGCATCCGCGCTCTGGACCTCCCAGAGCAGACCACAGGCGACACACACACCACTGCCAGCGCTTCGCCAACGTGTGGCGCTCAGTTGGATGAGCGCTCCGCTGTTCTCGGAAATGTCGGCCGTGCGAAGAGGCCCCAGTCGCAGCCTGCCGGTGATCTCCAATGCCTTGCGGAGGGCTTGCTCGTCCATCAAACGTGGAGCGCCTCGCCCCAGCGCCCCTTCCTCTTCGAGCCGCGCTCCGAGCTCCCTGGCGCCGGTAGGGTCGACGCCCGCCTTCACCAGCGCGCGGACGACCGCGGCGCGCCCTCCGCGGCGAACGTCTCCGAGGATGGAGACGAGAAGAGCAAAGGGGAGGCCCCGTATCTCCATCAGCGCCCTGCGGGTCTGAAGGATGGAGATTCCCCTCGCCATTTCGAGGAGCACGACACCTGACTGAACTCCCATGTCGTGCCCGGGACGCCGCTACTTCGAAATGTGGGAAATGCTGGACACGGTGGTTTCAAATGCCTTGAGCGCGGACACCTTCAGAACGCGTACCGTGACCTTGAGAGTCTTTGCACGCTTCGTACGAGCAGGCTTCTTCATGTTCGGCCTCCCTGGGTGAGCGAGAAGTGTCCCCTCAAGCCACACTTCGAGTCAACAACAGGCCAGTGCACGTTGGGCCGTGATGGGAATTGCCGTGGCCCACACAGGAAATGGGCCTACTTGTCAGAGCGCAACACCATGCGCGCTGACAGTCCATTTCCGTGTCGAGCTGACCTCAGGCACGCCCCGAGGTCAGACAGGACTCACGACCAGAGGATTGGCAACGACGATATGTCCGCGCCGGGCGCTTCGTTCTCAGAGGGCCAGCCCCTTCCCATTCTGGGGGCGCGTCACAACCCGCCTTGAGTGAAACTGAAGGGGCCCCGCATGTCCCGTCTTGGTCTTTCGTTCATCGTATTGTTCGCATGCACGTCCGCATTCGCCTCCCCACCTCCGCGGATTGAAACCGAAGCGGAATCGCTCGCGTCGACTCCGACACCGTTCCCCGTGCTGCGTGAGTTCGTGACCGAGGACATCTATCACTACCGATTCGACATTCGTGTCGGCACCGCCCCCAACGCCATCGTGCGGGTCCATCGCGTCGTCCGAGAGCGCGCGCCGTGGCGGCCTCGGTCGCCCGCCCACGCGATCATGTTGCTTCACGGAGACTTCGCCAACTTCGTCACGAACTTCGTGCCGACGCTCGGCAATCCCGCGTCATCGGCGCCGGGGCTCGCTCCGTACCTGGCGGCCCGGAACATTGACGTCTGGGGTGTTGACCGTCGCTGGACGCTGCCCTCCGCCAACGGAGACATCTCCGACCTGGGCGAGATGGGGGTTGCCCAGGAGCTCGGAGACATCGCCATCGCGCTCACCTTCGCACGGGCAACGCGGCCCAGCGGCGACCGCGATACGAGCCGGCTCGTGCTCGGCGGATTCTCGCATGGCGGCGAGCTCGCCTACGCATATGCCGCCGCCAACGGCCGCCACGTGTCTGCGGTCGCCGTGCTCGACGCCTATTACGACATCGCGCCTGAGCACGCGGAACTGCGCGAGCTTGCGTGCGCCAATGCCGCCGCGGGACGTGAGGCGCTTGCTCAAGGCGTGACCGACTCCGACAACAGCTTCTTCATCACGTTGGGCGAGCTGGCCCGGAGCGCGCCCCAGGCGCAGTCTCCCGTGTTTTCGAGCTACACCAACCGCGGTGCACTGCTCGCGATGAATGGACTGACCTACCTTCTCGCGCCGTACACGCCGCTGTACCATTTGAGTGCGCCCATCCTCGACGCCAACGGCAACGTCACGGCATTGCGCGAGTCGTCCGAGGACAGCGTGAGCGCGTGGTTCGCCAGCGCGCCGCCGCACCAGTCGCTGCGTGAGACCGTGGAACTCGACGAAATCTGGTGCGGGACGACACCAAGGCCCGAGCTCTCGAACATCCGCGTCCCGTTGCTCTACCTCGGCGCCGCTGGCGCGTTCGGTGACTACGGGCTGTATTCGACGACCCGGGTGTCATCGACGGATGTCACGGCGCTCGTCGTCCGCCGCTTCGGTCCGGCGCGAGTGGCCGAGGACTTCGGCCATGGCGACCTCTTGTACGCGGCAGATGCACCGACGCTCGCGTGGCAACCGCTCGCGACGTGGTTGCTGAGCCACTGAGGAGAAGCATCTCTCGGGAGACTGGGATGGCCTGGAAGAAGTCCGCGGGCATCGGCCGCCCCGGCTCATGACTCACGGAGCGGATCGGCCCCAGACTCGACAGTCAGGACCTCGCCCTGCCTCATGATGATTCCATCCCACGCCGGAGGTGGGACAGCGTGAGGAACCCGGCCCATCGTCGTCAGAGAGCGAACGCGGCGTGCGGACGGGATGCCTCTGTCGGACGCGCCGGGCTACGCATCGACCCCATCATGATGCGCCCCGAGGACCCACGGGGCCACGACTTCCACGCCAACCGCATCGAGGGACTCGATTACGAGTTCATGCAAGAACAGGGTTGGCTGTTCCCATGCGAGCCCCCCGGATACGAGTGGCTGTGCCACCCAGCAGGCAGCGAGGTTGCCACCACGAACTTCAAGTTCGTGGCCCCACTCATCCAGTACCCGCCCCACGAGGCCGCATGAAGAAGGCTCTCGGCTCGCGAGGGCGGAAGGGGGAGCCCTTCGCATCGGACAAAGGGCCCCATCACCTGAAGTGCCGTTGGGCTTACGGCCCGTCGAGCACGGCCAACATGCGCGGCAGCACGTCGAAGAACGCGTAGTTCCAGCAACTGAAGTTGTGCCCGCCGTCACAACCGAAAGGCTTCTGGCCCGGCGCGGGGCGGCCATACATCTCGTAGTGGTGCGGCACGCCCGCGGCATTCAGCGCATGGTGGAACCGGTCCGTGGACGCCCCCGGGACGCGTTCGAGCACGTCCCCATCCCAGATGCCCGAACCCGCATACAAGGCGACGGCCACGCCCCGCAGAGACGCCGCACGCGGAATGGGGTTGTTCATGTTCCATGCCTGGTCGAAGGGCCAGAATGGAGAGCCGAACGCCCCATCCGGGTTCTGCAGCCACCGTGTCCCCTCCTCCGTGATGGTGGCGCGGATGGCGGCGTCACCGAGGTCCAGGGCCCCCGAGAAACTGGCCGCATAGGCAAACAGGTCGGGGCGCCGTGCGGCGTAGCTGATGGCCCCGAAGCCGCCCATGGACAGCCCCGCGATAGCACGGCCCCGCTTGTACGCCAGCGTGCGAAGGTTCTGGTCCACCCACGGAATGAGCTGGTTGAGGTGGAACTCCTCCCACGCCTGATTCACCCCGCGAGGGAAGACCCAGTTCGTGTACCAACCGACCTTGCCGCCATCCGGCATGATGGTGATGACGGGCATGTTCTCGGTAATCGCATACGCCGCACCGAACTCCACCCACTGAGCCGAGTTCGCGCCTCCACCCCCGTGCAACAGGTAGACCGCGGGGTAACGCACGCCCGGGTTGTTGTAATACCCCGTCGGGAGGAGCACCCGAACGTGATGGCGTGGGTCATAGACCGCGTGAGGCGCGATCAGCGGCGTGGAGATTTCCACGTCGATGAGCCTATCCGTGATGTGCCGCACCGCATGAACCGTAATGCCATGCCCCGAATAGAAGTTCGGCGCGAGCGAGGCATCTGATGCCTCCGCGCCGCCTGGCACTCCGAGGAACAGGGCGACGAACAAGACTCCGACGAGTCCGCGTGCGGCACGGGCGGGAGACTCGCATCGCTCAAGAGCGGTGCTGGAAACAAAGACGTCCTGGGGCAGCAATCTGCGCATCCTCTGACCTCGGAGAGTAGGTGGGGCGACAACGGGCTCTTCATCCGCCAATGACAGGTGCGACGCTAAGGGGCGTATCTGACCATGGCAACGCACACGTTGGAGCGACCGTGTAATTCCCTGGCGAGGGCCGCTGAGGCTGTGTCTTTCCCGCGACTGTGGACGCGAGCTGTCCGTTACTGCGCGGCGTGGCGGGCTGAAACCCCACCTGCCCGCGACCCGAGTTGGTAGAGACTCCGCAGCCCTGAGCCCCGAAGTCATCGAGCCATCCATGAACGTCGTCATCACCGGTGCCAACCGGGGCATCGGCCTCGAGTTGGTGCGTCAGTGTCGCTCCCGCGGTGACGTGGTGCACGCCGGTGTGCGCGCTCCCGTGCACGCAGCGGAGCTCACCGGCCTCATCCGGGGCGCTGGCGGGAGACTCCATGTCCACACGCTCGACGTCGCGGACCCGGCGAGCGTGCGTGCCTTCGCGATGGGGCTCCCCGGTCCCGTGCACCTGCTCATCAACAACGCCGGCGTGCGCAGCCGCCCGGACGAACTCTCCGACCTGGACGGCGACGACCTCACCCGCACCTTCCAGGTGAACGCGGTGGCGGCATTGCGCGTGACGGTGGCCCTGCTGCCGCAGCTGCGCGCGGCCGGTGGCGCGAAGGTGGCCAACCTCAGCTCGAACCTCGGCTCCATCGCGGACAACAGTTGGGGTGGCGCCTACGGCTACCGCATGTCCAAGGCGGCGCTGAACATGGCTACGCGCTCGCTGGGACACGACCTGAAGGAGGACGGAATCCTCGCCTTCGCTCTCAGTCCCGGCTGGGTACAGACGGACATGGGCGGAAGCGAGGCCCCCACGGCCGTGGACACTTCGGTGGCGGGGCTGCTCGCCGTGCTCTCCCGCTTGAGACCCGAGGACTCCGGAGGCTTCTTCGACTTCGAGGGCAAATGCATTCCTTGGTGACTCACTTCGTCCCGGAAGGCCCCACCCTCGAATGACGGAGTCCTCGAACGGGACACAGCCGCGCCCTCGCCCAAATCGTCCTCCCCCACGCAACTCCGTGCGCAGATGAAGGACAATTCCCACAAAGGCATGAAGGAACGCACCTCATGCTTCAGACCAGGGGGGGTCTACATCATGGGTACCATCTCGAGGGTAACGACGACGTTCTTGAAGCAGGGCGCGCGAGGAGTGTCCCACTCCGGCGGCCACGGGGCGCCCGCCCGCGTGCTGCAGCAGGTCGCCCATCATTCAACCAAGGCTCCAAGCCCGTCTCAAATGGCGAGCGAGACGCGGGCGCGGAACAACAGCCTGGACCTGATGAGCGACATCATGGAGGCCATGGACCGCCGTGATGGCGGCAACAACGCGGCCATGCCTCGTATCAAGTTGGATGTTCCGCTGTCGCGCCGTGAGAACTTCGCGTTCGACGCCATCCAGCCGGGGTACGGAACCCCGAAGTCCGCCATCGACAAGCAGGGCAAGCTCCAGCCCGCGGGCGACAGCGTCACCGTCAGCGCCTCCGACCACGTCGATGGCGAAAAGTCCGTCAAGGCGAAGACGCCGTATACGTCCTTCAGCGGCCCGCCGGTGGGCGTGGACGGCACGGCCACGGGGCCCCTGGTCGACAACCCGCTCTACGGCAAGGACCGCATCGTCACCAACCCGGCCAAGGACCCCAAGAGCGGTGTGGTGCTCGACCAGTTCGACATCCAGCGCGACCTCCGGACGAGCACCAAGCCCGGCTTCGACGAGACCGCGGTGCTGCGCTCCGAGCCACGTCCGCAGCCGCTCTGGCAGCCCACGCCCGAAGAGCGCGCCATCATGCCCCAAGTCGGTGTGGACCCCGAGAAGCCCTCGTTCACGTTCCGCGAACGCGCGATGGTGAACTCGGCGCGGGACAACGAGTACCTGGTCAAGGGCACCATCCACGAGTTCGACTTCTTCCAGGGCCAGCCGGACGGCTCGCTCAAGCCCCTCTCCATGCAAGAGGTGATTGACGAAGCCAGGAAGAAGCTCTGAGCCACCGCGCATCGTCCCGCCACAGTGCCAGGAGAACCTTGACCCTCGCGGCGACATGTCGCGCCGCGAGGGCCGTGAGCCCGTCAGCTCATCGTCGTACGTGCCGGTCGGTGGCGTCTTCCCGGCGATCCAGCGGACCCGCGCAGGCCCCCTCCCGGACGACGCCACCGGGTCCAGCGCACCGAAGTCCGTCTCGGCGCTGGGGCGTCCCCACGTCGTGGCGATCTACAGCGTCGGTCCAGGCTACCCCATGACGCAGACCCCCGACGAGCAGGTCTTCGCCGCCGGACAGACAACGCCGCAGGCGCCGCAGTTGTTCTCGTCCGACGACACATCCACGCACTGCGCGCCACACTGCACCCGGGGAGCCGGGCAGGAGCCACCCACGCAATCATAGCCACCCGGCGTGTTGACGCACACCTGGCTGGGATTGCACGCGGCAGTCCCGTTCGAGCACTCGTCGATGTCACTGCACGTCCAACCATTTCCCGAGTAGCCCGGCCTGCAGGTGCAGGTGTAACTTCCCGGCGTGTTCGTGCAAATCGCATTCACCGAACACTGCGCAGTGCCATTCGCGCATTCATTGACGTCCGTACAGACACTGGGCTGCATGCCATTGCAGGTGTACCCCGGCTCCACCCGGCAGATGCTGCTACAGCCATCCGACGAAACCCGGTTGCCGTCGTCACACTGCTCCCCATTGCTGATACGGCCATCACCACACACGGCGCTCACACCGCCGCCCGTATCCTCCACCGCGTCCAAGCCGTACAACGAGGCAATCCCACCGCGCAGCCTCACGTAGCGGTACGGCGTGGAATTGCTGAATGGCACCAGCGTGGAGTGGGTCCCGAGCCCCAGGTCCAGCAGGTTCGCCTGCCCCGTGCTGATGATGCTCATGTCCCCACGAAGGAATTCCACCTGGGCAATGACCGCCAGCGAAAGGCCCTGGTAGTAGATGCGCAGCGGCCCTGTGCCCTCTTCGCCCAGGCCCATGTCCAGAACCATGGAGCCGCCCAGGAGCCCCAGGAACGTCGCGGCGTTCCCATCCGGTGCGCCCACGGCGTTGTTCGGATTGAGGACGGCGATGACACCGCTTTGGACGACTGCGTTGGCATAACGATCACCGGCCATCGCCGACACCGCGTCCGATGACGACTCGCCGTCCACCGGTGCCTCTTCGGAAACAACGGACTCGTCCTCCAACTCAGGACCGCACGCGCTCATCACGCCGAACGCCAGGGCCGCACTCAGCATTCGCCACATGGGGGCCACTCGACTGACCTTCATTGTCTTGCTCCAATCCGCTTGGACTTGGGGATGGCGGTCCGACGTGAGAACAGCCACACCGGATAACCGCCACAACAATGAACGCACGAATTCCTTTTTCAGCTTTAAAGGCACGCACGTCGAAGCCAGAACGCGTGTGCCATTGGACAGCTTCTTCTCCAGGTATCGCCGCGTCGACCGCAAGGCGACACCCACCCTGGACACGAAGGCTGAGACTTCTGTCCCAGCACGAGGCTGCCTTCTCGATTCTCGGGAGTGGAGAGAAAAGACAGCGGCGGCGCGCCCCCTCAATCCCAGCCACGAAGTGGCACGCGGCCGCGGCGAACGCACCGAACAGCCAACTGCGTTCCACCTCGCCCAGCGTCGCATGCAAGAGTCCGGAGCCACCCGCGAGCATCAGCCCACTCGCCGCGAGCCACGTGTCGCACCCTCCACGACAGGCCGCCCCCGACGCCTCCGCGCCCACGCCTGTGGGGCGTTGATCGCCCGCACCATTCGCCCATCGTATGCTTGGGGAAACGCCTCACCCTTTCCCAAGGCCCCATGCGACTGTCACTGACGAGCTTGCTCTGCCTCCTGGTCTCCGCTGGCTGCGGAGACGATCCGTCCCATTTACCGAATTCCTCGCTCGCGGCCTGCTCCTTCACCGACGCATGCGCGAACGCCGACGAGGAGTGCTACGTCAGCCAGGTCTGTGGCCCGCCCGCCCCTGACGAAGAGCTCTACTGCCAGGCGGAGAAGGGCGACCGCCAGTGTCACCGCCGCTGCCAGGACAATGACGCCTGCGGTCCCGGCGAGACCTGCAGGACAGTCGAATGGGTCAAGCGAACGGACGTGCTGACCACGACCACCCTTTGCTTCAATTAGCCGGCGCAAGCATCCCAGGGACCGACGCCGGTGACGCCCCCAGCTCCTCACCGGCGCAGGGTCCCCAGGGCGCCCGGTGCTTAGGTCGCCACCCGCGCGCTCAATCCCAACCGCGAAGCTGGACGCGGACCCGCCGCACGAGCAGTTCCCACTCCTGACGCTTCAACGTCGTCAGGACGCGCCCGCCAATGAGTGTGAGGCCGGTGAGCGTCATCACCAGGAAGCCGATGCGGTGGTCCCTCAGCCCAGCGTCGAGCAGCGTGGCCGCGACGTCCAGCGTGAGGAACAGGGTCCCCAACGCCAGGTAGGCGCGAATCTGGAACACCATGCCCGCCACCACGCCGAGCAGACACACCCCGCCAAAGGCGAGCGCATACGTGCCGTCGGGAGACTGGCCCACCTGGACCGCGATGCGCGCCGCCGCGGGCACATACAGCAACAAGCCCCCGAGGATTCGCACCGTGTTGCGCGCGGCGTGCGGCAGGCTCTCCGCGAAGAGCTGGCCCAGCATCAACAACAGCAGGCCCATCGGCGCCAGGTAGATTTCCAGTCCCTCCAGGCCAAAGGCCAGCGCGGAGATGAGCAGCGCGAAGTTGCACGCCGCCGCGGCGAACGCACCGAACAGCCGGCTGCGCTCCACCGCGCCCAGCGTCGCGTACAGGAGTCCGGAGCCCCCCGCGAGCATTGCCGCCTCTTGCGTCGCCTCGCCTGGCAGCACCAGCGCCATGCCCATGGGTAGCAGCGCCGCGAAGCGCCGGGTGGCCGCCTCCACGGGCTGCACGCCGGCCCGCCGGGCCAGCACCGTCACGCCTACCAGGATGAAGCCCAGGGCCAACGCGAAGAATGCGTCGTGCTCGGCGCGCAGGCCCGGTGCATACAGATTGCGCACCAGGGCGTAGACCCCGACCACCGCTGTCTGCACGAAGTAGACGTGCCGGCCGGTGTGCTGGCTCCAAGCGCAGTGCAGCGCCACCAACACCAGGATGCCAATGGAGGCGATGGCCAGCGGAAGAGCGCCGTCGGAGGCGGAGCCCCCCACCGCCAGGGCCGCGAGCATCAGCCCACTCACCACGAGCCCTGTGTCGCGCCCCCACGACAGGCCGCCCGCGACATCCGGCCGGCGCCTCCGCACCCACTCCTGGGCGGCATGGAGGGCCAGCACGCCCACGGAGGCGGCCAGGGACAGGGCCGCGCCATGGAGGATGAAGAGCGCGCCATAACGCAGCCACGGGCCGACCAGGCTCGCGCGAATCGAAAGGAAGGCCATGAGGGAGGCGACAAAAGTGCCACCCACCACCCAGGCCCCCAGCGTCGCGACGAGCGAGGCGAGCGTGCCCTTCCACTGGAACGCCGCCACGAGCACCGACGCGGCAACGAGCGCCAGCGTCACAGGCAACGCGGGAGAGACCATCCAGCTCCCGCCCATGCTCAGCAGCATCTCCCCCAGGAGGTTGAGCGCGGCGAGCGTCGACGACGGCGTTCCATTCGTCGCCAACGCGTACACGAGCGCTGCCAACAGATAGATGGCCATGGACTGGTGGATGCGCATGCGAGCGGCGCTCTCGGACAAGCCCCTGCGCCGGACAATCCACGGCCCCAGCGTCACCACCGCCAGCCCCACCAGCGCGAGCACCGGGCCGGGCCACACCTCGAAGATGTCCACACGGTGCGCCAGCGCGTGGACCAGCAGGAGGATGCTCGCGCCAAGCACACCGCGCCCCTGCGCCCTGCCCCCTCCGAAAAGCAGTACCAGACCGGTGATGCAGACCAGGCCTGCTGCCGTGAGCCCGGGCTGGAAGAGGGCCGCGACGAAGACCACGCCCACACTGATGACCGAATGGCGCTGCAACAGGCGCTGGAAGGAATCGGGCAGCCCCCGGAGCGAGGCAACGGCATAGACGAGCCCCGCGGCGGCGATGCCCGCGAAAGCCCGCTGCCACATCAGGAACACCGTGTCTCCTGGTGCGAGCCACGCGGCCTCATCGAGCCAGTGCAGGGACTCGGCGCCGATGCGCACCCACATGCCTTCGGACGACCACGAGGGCATGAGCCTGGGCCCGAGCAGCGACTGCCTCGCGGCCCAGAGCGCCGCACCGGGCAGGCCGAGCCAGAGCCCCACGCTCGCGAGCCGCACCGAGCGCGCGGACACGGAGAGCAGCAACATCAATACCGCGGGCCCCAGCAACATCAGGGGCGGAATGAGGGCCAGCGCACGGGACGGCCGGGGCAGGCCGACGAGGAGCGCGCCTTTCAGGAGCACACCTGCCAGGACCGCCACGCCCAGATGGGGAACCCAGTGGTAGAGCTTCCCGTGACGAGGCTTCTCCAGAAGCCCGGCGACCCAGGGCCCGAAGCGCCGTGTCGCCAGCGCGACGCCCCAGAGCGCGATGCCGATGAGCGAGGTCCGCAGGGCGGCGACATCCGGCGGCGACGGCCGGCCCGCGCGGTTGAGCAGAGCGGTGAGCGCGATGAGCCCGCCCAGCGACGCGAGCGTCACCACCGAGCCGCGCAGGTACCAGGCCTCGAAACCGCGCGACACGAAGGCCACGAGCGCGACCAGGAGGAGCAGACCGGCCGCGAGCAGGCACGTGGCGCGCTCGGCATCCGTGGGCCTGCCCAGCCACCCGGCCAGCGTGAGCGCGGCGATGACCGTCTGCACCAGCGCCGCCATGGCGAAACCATCCGTGAAGAGCGGCAGCCCCCGCGCACCGAGCGGCAGCCTGAAGAGATCGAACATCCTCCGGCCCCCGCGCCCGGCAGCGGTGTCCGCGGCATCCAGCGGAGTGCGGCCGCGCAGCGCGGAGAAGGCCGCGAAGCCGAGCGCCAATGACGCGGCGACCAGGGCAGCTCGCGGGGATGCGAAGTCGGAGACGGTGCCCATCACCTGGGAGACCGCGAGCGCGAGCCCCGAGGCCGCGAGGAACCCGACGAGCCTGCTGCCATCCCGCCGGACACGCAGCAGCAACCAGGCCGTGACCACGGCCGTGGGAAGCGCGGAGAGCACACTGGCTGACAGCCCCGTGGCTGACACGAGCAGGTCCGGAGCGCTCGGGGAAGAATCCACGGCCAGGAGGACTCCCGCCGCGGCCAGGCAGAGGGCGAGGTCATCCAGGGGTAGCAGCCCGTCCTTGCGCGAGACGGGCTGCGCCCACGCGCCCTGCACGAGCCCCGCGACACCGTAGAGCCCACTTACGAGCGCGAAGACCGCCAGCCGGCCCCAGCTGCCCTCCAACGCCGGTGTCCCCTCGGCGAAGGCGAGCACACCAAAGAGAAGACCCACGCCGCCCAGGTAGTGCAGGCTCCGCCAGCGCCAGCCGCCAGCAACATGCGCGGCCCCAGCGATGACCAGCCCCGTCAGCACCTGGGGCCACGGCGAGGCGGCGCTGCCCACCTGGCTCACCAGGGGCATTGCCACCAGCGACCCAAGGATGGTCCAGGCGAGCAGGCGGATACGTCGTCCCGGAAAGGCACTCCAACGCGCCAGGAGCATCAAGCCCGCGGTCGCCACCGTGCCGCCGAATACCCACCAGCCCGGCTCCGTCGGCGCCTGCGTGCGAGCGGACAAGGCTCCGGCGAGGAGCGTCGTCATCACCATGAGGTGGACCAGGGCCCCCCGCCGTGGCTCCAGCAGGAAGAAGACACCCGCCGCGATGAGTGGCGCGAGCGCCGAGGCAAAGTCGACCTGGAAGTCCCCTCCCGGCTCGATGGAGAACGCACCCAGCGCGCCCACGACCGCGCCACTGGCGAGCACCGCGTAGGCCACAATCTCCAGCACCGGACTCACGCGCGGATGGGCCTCGCGAGCGGCGTCGGTGGTCGCGGCCACGGCGATGACGGTGGCCAGGGCCTGGGCCCACAGCGTGAGGCCCGCGAACAGAGCGCTACCTGGCTCCAGGGCGTCGAAGCCCGACGGTGCGCTCACCACACAGAAGACGGCGAGCCACAGCGCGCCATAGAGCGCGGCGCTCGCGCTGACGAGCGCCGTGTTTCCCTCCGTCGCCTTCCGTGCGCGCCATACAGTGGCGGCCAGGGCCAGGACACCCACGGAGGCACAGAGCGTGCGCAGCCAGGGCGCGTCCTCGAGCGCCATCAGTGGAAGCCCCGCGAGCAGCGAAGGCAGGAGCGCCAACCCCAGGGCCGCGGCGGAAGTGCCATGCAGCAGCCGTCCCGCCGCCCTCAGCGGCACCAGGCCCAGCGCGGCGACGCCAAGCGCCACCGAGGCACCGAGCCCAGATGACAGGGCGAACAGTGACGACAGCGCGATGAAGGCGACGGGGAGCAACGCGAGGCCAATGCCCGCGAGCACGCGGCCGACCGGCATGGAGCGCCGGGACAGGAACACACCGAGCCCGATGAAGGCCGCGTGGTACCCCCACAGGGCGCCCGTGACGAGGAGCTGGCGCGGGACGCCACCAAGCGCGCGCCAGGCCTCGCGCACGCCCATGAGCGAGCCGCCCAGCACCAGCATCGCGCCGAGGAACCACCAGATGAACTCCTGGAACCGGGGAGTGCTCTCCGGCCGTGCATCGAGCGCCACGACGGCCTCGAGCCCTCCGCTGAGCGGGCCTGACGCATCCCGGTCGAAGTACGTCTGCCCGGAATCCAGCGCCGCGCCCAGGTCGTCCTCTCCCGCCTCCGAGCCAGGCCGGAGCCCACGACGCTTGCGCGCCTTCTGCTCCCGCTCCGCCTTCGCGGCTTCGTCCAACGAGCGCGCGAGCGCCGCACCCCAGCCCCACAGCCGCCATTCTCCCCCGTTGCGAAGCGAGGTCGCGACGCCATCCGCCCAGGCCTCCGCGCGGGTCGCCGCGTCCACGGGAGGGACCGCCTTCGCTTCGAAGAAGTCCTGGGCGGGTGCCTGCTCGCCCTCCTCGGCCTTCGGCGCTCCGGGGTCAAGGCCATCCGCGCCATGCGTGAGGGACTCTGCGAGCCGGGCCGCGGTGACGACATCGATGAGCGCGCTGGCCTGCCAGCCTTCGATGTGACGCCGCAGGCTCTCCCTGACGAGTGCGTCGAGATTCGGCTCGGTGGCGGGCACGAGCGGGGCACCACACTCCTGACACATGGCCCCCGAGGCCACGTCACGGAGCCGAGCGCAGGCTTGGCAGATCATGATGTGACAGCATAGCCCCAGTTCCATGAGACCTGCTTGATGCCCGGCGCCCTACCCCTCAGCGCAAGAGCGAGCTGACGCCGCCATCCGTAATCATCGAATGGCCGGTGACGACGACGCGGGTGCCCTCTCGCGCGAAGTCGAGCGCCGCCGCTCGACCGATGCCCGGGTTGCCACCCGTCACCAGAACGACCTTGTTCTCGAACGTCTTCATGGATTGGACCCACCTTGCAGCAAGGTGTTCAAATACTTGTCCGACCCGAGCGACCTCGCTCGTCGAGCACGCCCACGGATGCCTCGCGAGCCGCCCATCGTCCTTCCCGTTTCACTGCCGCTGCTCCGGCATGCGAACCCGTGGGCGCTGCTTCTCTCCAAGGAGGAAGGCTATCCACTCTCCACCGCCGCCCTCCTCTCAGAGCGCTATGCCCTGAAAAGCGACGAGAAGCCCTTCGTACGAGAGCTGCTCAATCGCAAGCGGAACCTGTGGGTCTTCCGCTGTGACCAGCGCCGCTTCGCCGGAGACTTCGTCGTCGTGGACATGGCGGAGCCCCGTCCCGCTCGACGCCGGGTAGTGGTGCTCGACCTCAAGATGGGGGCGCCCCTCGTCCTCGGCGGCGGTGGTGCCGGCATGCAGCTCACCCATGCCCAGGATGCGGTGAACGGTGTCGCTGCACGCAAGGGCCTCATCGCACCGGGCACGCCCTACGTACTGGCCACGGGTGGAAAGGACGCCATGCTCGCGTATCTGCGGGCGTGACCTCTCCAGGCGCGACGCTGCATTCTTTGAAGTGCCATTCAGCACCCACAATGAGGCGGTCCACATGGAACTCTCTCCAGGAAGCAAGCGAGGCAGTTCGCGACGGAGCAGATGTGAATGCAGCCGACGAATACGGTGAAAAACCCCTAACGGAGTCCGTCGCAGTCGGAGCAGGAGTTCAAACATCAACGAAACTCGTCAAATATCTACTCTCCCAAGGAGCGCTCCTTGCAAATGAGAACTCCAGGACGGGTTCTGGAACATCGATTCATCGCGCGACAAGAAGCGGGAGCATCGAGAACTCTACTCAAGAAAGATGGACACGCAGCCCTTTCGCAGTTTGACGTTCTCGGCCTCACGTCACTGGCAGTCGCCATGTTCAACGATTCGATTGAAACAGCACGGCTGCTGATTGATGCCAAGTCGCCGCTCAACATACGTGACAAGGAGGAGCTAGGAGATCCGGCGCTGCCCCATGCGGTAGGGAATCACAACGCGGCCCGCATGCGCTTGATGCTAGGATTCCCCAGCCGGGAAGATGAGGCCCCCCGGTCAAGCAGGCGTACATTCAGGCCAAGGACATCGTGGGTGGAGTCCTGTCCGCTGGACTGCTTCTGGTAGGCTGGTGGAGCAGATGCGAGCATGGGCGAGGATGCGCTGCCCTTCTGAGGCAACGATTCGTACTGGATTGACTTCTATTCAGACGCGAGCCTCACGCGGTTGGCCGGCGTCAAGTCCTGTAGTTGTTACGAGACGGCACACATCTCCGGACGGCAGACGGCGTTCTGCCGTGACGGACTTCTACTCCGTCTGTCGTTAGCCTTCGTCTCCGTGGGCTCCCAGCGCCCGGCCCTTTCACCTGATAGGGCCGGGTCGTTCCGTCGATGACACAGACACCGCAATGCGTCATCCAGCGACGCAATCCGTTTCAACCCACCGGGTGTCAGAAACACACCATTTACACTAAGTGAAAACCCCCATACACACCGCGTGTCTCCAATTCGGAGACAACTCGCAATGAGGGGGAAGTCATGAAGAAGCTCAATACGTTGGGAGTTGTGGGTCTGCTGTCTCTAGCTGCCGTTGGCTGCGGTGGGGAGTACACGCCGGAGGACGAGCAGGCCATGCAGCAGCCTGAGCTGAGCGATGTGGAGCAGGCCATGGAGTCCGCGTGGATTGACGCTGGTCAGACGCGCGATTTCTCGACCTGGCTGTTCGGCGTGACGCCGTTCTCCATCCAGAACGTCGGTACCGCCCCCACGTCGTATTACGCGTACTGCGGGAGCAACAACATCTCCGGTACCGTGGGTGTCGGCCAGACGCACAGCAACCTGAACCTCAACTGCGCGTGGCCCGGGGCGCGGCTCTACGTGAGCAACACGAGCGGCACCGTCGGCACCCACAAGCTCTACGTCTGGACCTGGTAGCGCGCTGTTTCAGCTGCCCACCATCCGGATGATGCACTGGGGGAACTCTCTGCAGGGGGTTCCCCTTTTTCGTTGTCGCTCGCCCCTTGACTGAACGTGCTTTCAGGCCCACGGTGGGCACATGAAGGCGCGTCCCATCGACAATCCGCCCAACCCCTGGGCGAGCACCGCGGTGGAGTACCTGGACGAAATCCCGCCGTCCAAGCTGGAGGTCTTCGAGGACCACAGCCGGCAGGTGCTGTCGCACAACGACAGCCCGGACGTGGGCTTCAGCTGGAGCGTCAACCCGTACCGGGGCTGCCTCCACGCCTGCGCGTACTGCTACGCGCGGCCCACGCACCAGTACCTGGACATGGGCGCGGGCACCGACTTCGAGACGAAGCTGGTGGTGAAGCCCCGGGCGCCGGAGCTGCTCCGCGAGGCCTTCGAGAAACCCTCCTGGAAGGGTGAAACCGTCGTCTTCAGCGGCGTCACCGACTGCTACCAGCCGCTGGAGGCCTCCTTGCGGCTGACGCGAGGCTGCCTGGAGGTCTGCGCCGAGTACCGCAACCCGGTGGGCATCATCACCAAGGGCGTGCTCGTCGAACGGGACTTGGACGTCCTCCAAAGGCTGGCCCGGGACGCGCGCCTGTGGGTCAGCATCAGCCTCCCCTTCCACAACGCGGAGCTGGCCCGGGCCATGGAGCCCTATGCCGCCTCTCCCATGCGCCGACTGCTGACCATCCGCCGGCTCACCGAGGCGGGCATCGACGTGGCGGTGTCGGTGGCCCCCATCATCCCGGGCCTCAACGATGAGGACATCCACCGCGTGCTGGCCGCGGCGCGTGAAGCCGGCGCCACCCGCGCGCACCACATCCTGGTGCGGCTGCCCGGCCCGGTGAAGGACGTCTTCGCGGAGCGGCTGCGCGCGAAGCTGCCCCTGCGCGCGGAACGGGTGCTCCACCGCATCCGGGAAACCCGCGGCGGGGAGCTCAACGACAGCCGCTTCAAGCACCGGATGCGCGGTGACGGCCTCTACGCGGAGACCATCCACCGCCTCTTCCACACCGCGGCGCGCAAGGTGGGCATCCGCGCCTCGTACATCACCGAGGACGCCCCGGACACCTTCCGGCGTCCGGAGCGCAAGCCGCCGCCCACGCCGCAGCTCAGCCTCTTCTGAGCGCGCACGCGGGCGGCGGGCGTCATTTCCGGATGGCTTGGACGATGGAGATGAGGATGACGGAGCCCACCGTCGCCACCAGCAGTGACCAGAGGTTGAAGCCCGTCACCCCGGTGCCGCCCATCAGACTGAAAACCCAGCCGCCAATCATGGCCCCGACGATGCCGGTGGCGATGTTGGCGAACATGCCCATGCGGGCGTTGGTGCCCTTGATGATGCTGGCCAGCCAGCCCGCGATGCCACCCAGCACCAACCACGTACAGATACCCATGACGACCTCCTTCGTGCCCTCCGGTTGCTATCAGACCTCCCGCCCTCGCGCAGCGGCCGACCGCCCTCCTCATGTACGCACGGGCCGTGGACGCATTGCATCCGGCCCCTGAAACGACGACGCCCCGTGCCTCGCTCGGAGACACGGGGCATCCGCGGCGCGCGCGTGTGTCGCTCAGTCCTTGCCGAGCATGCCGTCGCGCAAGCTGCCATCCACCGGGCTCTTGCCCACGAAGACGGAGAAGAGCGCGTCGGAGAAGTCCTTGCCCTCGACGGAGATCTCCTTGCCCGTCTTGCTGGACACCTGCGTGCCCTGGCCGGGGATGTACGTGAGGATGAGCTCGTCACCCTTCTTCACGTCCGGGATGGCCGCGTTGAAGGTGTCCAGCTTGGGCTGGAGCTCCGGCAGCTTGGAGCCCGCGTTCTTCTTGAAGCCGTCGCCAATGGCATCGACGATGGTCTTCTTGTCCAGATCCCTCAGCATGTACATGCGCACACGCTTGATCTGGTCCGAGCTGATGATGGCGGCGCCATCCTTGGACGGCGTCTCCAGATAGAGCCCCGCCGTATAGACCTTGAACACCAGCTTGCTGCGCAGGCCCACGCCGTTGAGCTTCAGCTCCTTGCCGGCAACGGACGCGGTCTCCGGGTACTTCACCCCCGCAACCTCCTTGGCGAAGGCCGGAACGGCGAACATCAGGGACAGCACGACGGCGGTCAGCGAGGCTTTCATGAATCCTCCGGGTGTGGGTAATCCGTGCGGTTGGACGCAGCCTACCCGCGTGTCTTCACGAAGTGGTCCATGAAGGCGGCCAGCGTGCGCACATTCTCCACGCTCACCGCGTTGTACATTGAAACGCGGATTCCTCCGGCCGTCCGGTGCCCCTTGAGGCCCACCATTCCTTGCTGCTTCGCGTCAGCGACGAAGGCCGCATCCAACGCATCCGAGGGCAACTGGAAGACAGCGTTCATCACTGAACGGGACTCGCGCTCCACCGGCGCGCGGTAGAAGTCCGGGTATCGGTCCACGGCCCCATAGAGCAACGCCGCTTTTTCCCGGTTCCACTGCTCCAGCTGCGCGAGGCCCCCCACCGACTGCACCCAGGCCAGGACGTTGCGCACCAGGTAGACGGCCAGGGTGGGCGGCGTGTTGTAGAGCGAGTTGTTCTCCGCGTGGGTGGTGTAGCGGAAGATCTTCGGAATGTCCGTCCGGCCCCGCGCGATGAACGCCTTGTCAGCCACCACCAGCGTCACGCCGGAGGGCCCCAGGTTCTTCTGCGCGCCCGCGTAGATGAGGCCGAAGCGGCTGACATCAAAGCCCTTCCACAGGAAGTCCGAGCTCATGTCCGCCACCAACGGCACGTTCCCCACGTCCGGGAAGGTGTGCCACTGGGTGCCAAAGATGGTGTTGTTGCTCGTCAGGTGGACATACGCCGCGTTCGAGTCGAGGCGCAGCTCATCCTGGCGGGGCACCCGCGTGTAGCGCTTGTCCGGCCGCGCCGTGCTCACCGCGACGCGCGGCGTGCCGTAGTACTTCGCCTCGTCGAAGGCCTTCTCGCTCCACACGCCCGTCATGAGGTAGTCCGCGCTGGCGCCGGGCGGCAGGAAGTTCATCGGCACCTGGGCGAACTGCTGGGAGGCGCCGCCGGTGAGGAACAGGACCTGGTGGGTGTCGGGAATCCCCAGCAGCCGGGTCAACAGGGAGACGGCTTCGTCGTGGACCCCCTCGTATTCCCGTCCCCGGTGGCTGTGCTCCATCACCGACATGCCGGAGCCCTGGAAGTCGATCAGTTCGTCCCGAGCCCGCTCGAGGGCCGGCAGTGGCAGTCCGGCCGGGCCGGCGTTGAAGTTGATGACGCGCATGGCAGTGTCCCTTCTTGAAATGAACGGCCGCGGAGACATTCTTCCCCCCAGCGCCCCCCCGGGTGCCAGCGAGAAAAAGGTTGCCCGCCTGCTTCCATGGAGACGGTGGCGTCCACCGGCCCTGTGGCCGGCGGGTCTTTGCGAGGGTCTGGAGGACAGGTGGCTGCGTCGGAGGGACTGACGGAGTGGGTGCGGCGGGCATCGCAGGGGGAGGCGTCTGCCTACAGCGAGCTCTACCGGCGCACGCGTCCCCTGGTGACGCGGCTGGTGGGCGGCTTCGCCCAGTTGGACGCCGACGAGGTGGAGGACGTCATCCAGGAGACCTTCGTCCGGGCGTTCCGGGCGCTCCCCCGGCTGAAGGAGCCCGGGGCCTTCGAGTCATGGCTGCTGTCCATTGCCCGAAACCGGGCCCGGACGCGGCTGGAGCGGAAGTCCAGCACCCGGCGGCTGGAGGAGGACGTGGCGGACCCGGAACCGGAGACGGTCCCCCACATTCCCGAGGCGCTGCAACTGGAGCGTGACATCGCGGTGGTGCGGCGGCTCATCGCGGAGCTGCCCGAGGGCGAGGAGAAACGGACGGTGCACCTCTTCTACGTGGAGGGTGAGCTGTCCGCGCGGGAGATTGCGGAGAAGCTGGGCGTGGGAAAAAGCGCGGTGACGATGCGGCTGGAGCGGTTCCGGTCTCGAATCAAGCGCGAGCTGCTGCGGCGAGTCCTCGCCGGCCGGTGGGAGTGAGTGTTCATGAAACACCTGGACGATGGCGCACTGAGCGCCCTTTCCCGCCGAGAGCCCGAGGCCGTGGCGTACTTCGCCGGACACCTGGCGCACCCGTGTGAGACTTGCGAGGCGTTCCTCGCCACGCACCCGGGCCCGGGCCTGCTCGACGGTCAGGCGGACTCGCTGCTGCTGGGGCTCGCTCCAACCGGCGCGTCCGCTCCGCCCCTGGATGAAGTGGGTCTGGCGCGCGTGCGGCGCGCGCTGCGAACCCATCGGCCCGCGGCCGGGCGCTGGGGAATGATCGCCGGCGGTCTTGCCGCGTGCCTGCTGGCGGTGGTGTTGCTGCCCCGCATGCGGGGGGCGGGTCCCTCCGGCCAGGAAGGCTCGGCGGAGGAATGGACGGGTGAGAAGGGACGCCTGGCGCGCATCGCCCTGGAGCTGTCGGTGGTGGCACGCGACAGCGCGGGAGGACTGCGGCGCCTGGACCCGGGCAGCCCGGTGAAGGATTCGGATGTGCTGCTCCTGCGCTACCACGCCACCGAGGCGGGCACCGCTCTGCTCTTCGAGCAACGGCGGGGCGAGGCGCCGGAGCTGCTGGGCCAATTCCCCCTGGTCGCGGGCACCCATGACCTGCAGGGGCCGCAGGGGCTCGCGGGCGTGAGCCTCGCGGGCGAGGCCGGCCCGGTGACGCTGTGGCTGGTGGGCTCCACCGGTTCGCCGCCCGAGGCCGCGGCGGTCGGTGAAATGTTGGAGGGAAGAAGCGGCGCGGGACTCCAGGGCTCACTGGCCATCATCCGGTTCGACGTGAGCGTGCGAAGCAGCCAGAATCGTCCCTGAACGGTTCCACGTGAGGCGACTCCTTCCCATCCTGCTGGCCTGTCTGGCCGCGTGCGCGACGCCCTCCTCCTCCGGGGAGAAGGGCGGACTGGTGCCGCTGAAGCTCGATGAAGCGTCGCTGTCCAGCGCCTACAAGCCGCGCCGGATGGCCCTGCTGGTGGGCATCGCCTCGTTCGACGACCCGCGCTGGAAGGAGCTGCGCTACACCGGCAAGGACGCCCGTGATTTGGGCGCCGCGCTGAAGGACCCCGCGCGCGGCGGGTTCGACCAGGTGCGTGTGCTCACCCGCCGCGAGGAGACGACGCGAAAGGCCATCCTCGCGGCGCTCCGGCAGCTCAAGAAGGAGGCGAACCGCCCCGATGACGTGGTGGTCGTCTACTTCTCAGCGCACGGCACGCTGGCGCGCGACGCGAAGGGCGAGCTGCGGCGCTACCTAGTCACCCGCGACGCGGCATACCGGGACATCCCCCAGACGGCGCTGAGCATGGACACGCTGAAGGCGGAGTTCGACGGGCTGGCCAGCCGGCGCCGCATGCTGGTGCTGGCCACCTGCCACAGCGGCAGCGGCAAGTCGTTGCTGCCCAAGGAATTGAAGGCGGAGCTGGAGGGCATCAAGTCCGGCTTCTACACCCGGCCGCTGGAGGAGTCGTCGCGCGCGTCCATGGTGTTCGCCGCCTGCGACTGGGGTGAGACGGCGCGAGAGGACGAGAGCCTGCGCAACGACATCTACACCCACTTCCTCATCGACGGCTTGAGCGGCGCGGCGGACCGCAATGGTGACGGCGCCGTCACGGCCACCGAGGCCCATGACCACGCACGCCGCCGCACCTTCGCCTTCACCGAGGGGCGGCAGCGGCCGTCGGCGGAAATCCTGGAAGTGGGCGCGGACCCCGTGGTGCTCTCCGGCAGCATCACCCGGACGGGCCGCCCCGAGCTGTTCTCCTACAACCCGCGCCTGGACGGCTTCACGCTCAAGGTGGACGGCGAGGCGCGCACGGACCTGCCCGGCGGCGCGGCGGTGACACCCGGCAAGCGGACGGTGGAGCTGACCAAGGGCGACGCCGTCCTCATGCGCCGTGACGTGGAGGTGGGACAGGGGGACCGTCTGCCCCTGGAGCGGCTGCTGGCGGAAGCCTTCCCGCGGCGTTCGCTGTCGCTGCTGGGCGGCATCTTCAGCTTCGCGGACGCCCGCAGCCGCACCGAGCTGCTGCCCATGTCCCCCGAAGTCGCCCTGTCACTGCGGCTGGAGGACCAGCCGCTCCAGGATTTCGGACTGCTCTTCGACGTGGCCTTCAGCACTGGCAACCGGGCCCTGCAGCTGACGCCGGGCAGCGAGGTGCCCTTCCGCTACACCACCGTCTCTGCCGGAGCGGCCCTTCCCTACCTGTGGCGCTGGGAGCGGCTGACGTTGTTCGCGGGGCCGCGTGTGGCCGGCCTGTACCTCAGGCGGTCCTTTGACGTAGAGGCTGCCGCCAACGGGCAACGGTTCTTCACCGTCAGCCCCGGCGTGGTGGGCGGCATCGTGTGGCGGGTGGGTGAGCGGCTGGAGCTGATGTCACAGGCCCAGTTCATGCTGACGTATGTCGTTGTGGATGGGCAGGGGCAGGCCGTGGGTTTCACGGGTGGCTGGGCCGGCGCGGGATATCGTTTCTGATGCGCTCGACGTTTCACATCGCGGTAGCCACCCTCCTGGCCTGCTGCGCCGCGGGCTGCGGCAACCTGGAGAACGCCCCCTTCCGGGTGGGCACCGTGCATGGGCAGCTCACGGAGAGCGACCCCTCGGTGGCCATGGTGTCGCTGGTGGACCAGCCCGGCGTGAGCAGCCATGTCGACGCGGACGGGCGATTCACCCTGGAGGACATCCCCACGGGGATGGCGGAGCTCTTCATCGTCGCCACGGCCGAAAAGGCCGCCCGCGTCCAGGTGCAGGTGCTGGGAGGCCAGTCCGTCCAGGTACAACCGGTGGCGCCCACGCCCGCGGGCTTCCTCGACCTGCGCGTGAAGACGACCAACGGCTTCCGGCTGTCCGCGGCGGAGGTGTCCGTGAAGGGCACGCCCTTCCAGCGGCTGCTGCTGGACGCGAAGGGGCGGCTGCGCGTGGGGCCCCTTCCGGACGGCTGCTACACGGTGACGGTGACGGCCCTGGGCTTTCCGGCCACCCAGGTCGAGGACTGCGCGGGCCCAGGCGAGAAGAAGGAGCTCAAGGTCGACCTGGAGGCGGACGAGTCGCTCCTCGAACAGGGCTGCCAAGAGATTGGCTGCGAGGAAGGCCTGGTGTGCGCGCCGAACAAGAAGTGCCTGGAGTGCTTCGGCAACTCGCAATGCGGCGCGGGCCTGACGTGCAAGGGCAATCGCTGCGAGGGCCCCGGTCCCCTGTGCGCGCCCTGCACGGGCGACTGGCAATGCGCCGCTGGGACGCACTGCGAGGTGCTGCCCGAAGGAAGCGCCGCGTGCGTCGCCCGGTGTGGCGACGACGATGACGCCCCCCCCACGGCCCAGGCCTTGTCGGTCGACGATTACTCGGCGCGGTGCGCGCCGGGCTTCACCTGCCAGTCCGGGCGGTGCTTGCCAGATGCCGCGAACTTCGCGGGCTGCCATGCCCTGCGGCGGATGGACGCGCCCTGCACCGACGACGCGAACTGCCACGAGCTGGGACTGCCCGGCGGGCGCTGTGTCAGCGGGGCCTGCACGGTGCCCTGCGCAACGGACCGTGACTGCCCGGACACCCGGTGGTGCGTGACTTCATCGGCGGGCCGCGTCTGCCAGGTCGGGACGTAACACCGTGGCGAGCCAAGGCACCCCGCGGCTCCGCCTCATCCTGGTCACCCTGTACACCGTCACGACGTGGGGTTGTGAGCCGGCCCCCCGCCATCCTTCGACGGTTCACAACACCCCTCCCCGGCTCGAAGTCAGCCCCACCCTGGACATCACCCCGCTGCGAGTGGGCCAGGCCGTGGAGTTCGTGGCCTCCGTCGAGGATGCGGAGGACGGCGCCGCGCTGGGCGCCAACGTGCTGTGGGTGTCCTCCGTCGAAGGGCAACTGGCCCGCGGCGCACGCGCCACCCTCGCCTTCAGCGAACCGGGAGAGCAGCGGCTGACCGCCTCGGTGGTGGACGCCGGTGGACTGGCCGCGAGCGCGTCACTCCACTTGAACGTCCTCGCGCGGGGCGCTCCCGTGGCCACCGTGCTGCGCCCCGCCCCGGGCAGCACCTTCAACCTCGGCGAGGTGTTGGGCCTGGAGTGCGTGGCGATGACGGAGCGTGGCGCGCGGCTCCAGGGGCGCGCGGTGCAGTGGACGTCCGCCCTGTCCGGGCCGCTGCCTGCCGGCGACGTGGTGCGGGCAACCCTGTCCGTGGCCGGCGAGGACAGCCTCCGCTGCACGGCGGTGGACTCCGCCACGGGTGTCTCCGCCACCGCCGCAGTGCGCGTCACCGTCCGCGCCACGCGCGCTCCCAGCGTGCGCATCCTCCGGCCCGAGCCCGCGGAAATCTTCGTGAAGCAAGGCGAGGCCCCACCCCACGGCGCCTCCGTCCGCTTCGCGGCCACCGCCCAGGACTTCCACGCCGAGGGCGGCGCGGGCAACCTGGACGGCGTGGTGGAGTGGCGCCTGGCGCCCACTGGGCGTCCGCTGGGCCGAGGCCCAGCCCTGACACACGCCTTCACCGCGCCCGGCGTCTACACGGTGATGGCGCGGGTGGTGGATGGGCGCGGCAACACCGCCTCGGACAGCGTGCAGGTGCGGCTGGTCACCAACCTTCCGCCACGGTGCGAGCTGGAGCTCCCCACGACCGAGAATCCACGCCTGCTCGTAGGCGTCCCCAGCCGGCTGCGGGCCCGCTGCGTGGACCCGGAGACGGAGCAACCGGTGGAGCCCACCTGGACCACCAGCGCCGAGCCCACGCCCCTGGGCACGGGTGAAGCCGTGAGCGCAGTGCTGTCCGTGGCCGGTGCGCAGGTGTTGTCGGCGTGCGCCGTGGACCCCGAGGACACCGAGCTGCGCGGCTGTGTGGAACGGCCGGTGCGCGCCATCGTCAACACGCCCCCCCTTGGCTGCGCCATCCAGGCACCGCTTCCGGACGCGGTGGTGAACGCGGGTGTGCCGCTGACGCTCACGGGTTCGGCGTCGGACGCGGAGGATGCGCGGACGGGCCTGCGCTACACGTGGGTGTCCTCGCGGGACGGCGCCCTGGCCCAGGGCCCGAGCACGCACACCGTCCGGCTGTCCACGCCCGGCCACCACGTGCTGACGCTCACCGCGACGGACCCCTGGGGACTGGCCTGCGCGGCGACCGTCGCCGTCACCGTGAATGGCGCGCCCGATGTGCGGGTGGAGAGCGTGCTGCAAGGCGTGCTGGATTGCGGCAGAGGCCCATGCCTGGAGGGGCAGCCCGTGTTCCTCACCGGCTTCGCGAGGCCCGCGGCCCCTCAGGGGCACATCGCGGAGCTGACGTGGCTGGACAACCTGGCGGGGAGTCTTTTGGCGGTCGCGCTGCCGCAGCCCACCGCCACCCTCGCCTTGCCCCTCGCCGGTCGCCACACGACGGTGCTGGCCGCCACCGACCAGAACGGCGCGGTGAGCCGCGCGGCAACGTCCTTCACGGTGCTGCCGCTGGGAGGCGCGCGGCTGATGGAGGACGTGCCGGACGCGCAGCGGCCCGTGGTGGCCCTGGCACTCACCCCGGAAGGGCTCCGCTACGCCGACGGCGCATCCCCTCGAGTGTATGCGGAGCGCGCCTCCACGACGGTGCTGGACGTGGACGCCCCGGCCCTGTCGCTCCATGCGTTTCAAGGAGGAGACGGCAACGTGCTCTTCGTGGGCACCGACGGCGGCGGCGTGCTCCGGTGCGTCCAGCACACCTGCACGCGACACACGGGCGCCATGCTGGGCGCCACGGGCGCGGCGGTGACCGCGGTGGCCGCATGGGAATCCCCGGACGTGCTGCTGCTGGGCACCCGCCGGGGCGTGGTCCTCACACGCGCGAGCGACCCCGCCTCCGGAGGACGCACGGGCACCGTGGGCGGCCGCCGCCTGCTGGAAGGATGCGAGGTGCGCCAGCTCGCCATCTCCCCGGACTCCAGCCCGGAACGCGTGACGGCCTGGGCGGCCACCTCGGGTGGGCTCGCGGAAATCACCATCTTGGCGGACGACGACTTCGAGCCCGGGCTCGCCGAAGTCGTGGTGCGGCTCCACACTCCGCCGGCCATTCCCGATGACGACGTCCTGTCCGTGGCCGTGGGGCCTGAGGGCCAGGTGTTCGCCGGCACGAGGAAGGGCTTCAGCGCGCTGGGACAGCCCGGTCCCGCGCTGCGCGACGCGCCCTGGGGACTGCAGGACGAGGAGATTCGCGCGCTCCACTTCGAACGGCAGACCGTGGGCGCGCGCACCCGGGACATCCTCTGGGCCGGCACGAAGAACGGGCTGGTTCGGTATGACGTGTCAGCAGACATCGCCACCCACTTCGGACCGGAAGAGGGCTTGCCGGACCCGGACGTGAGCGCCCTGCTCGTGGCGCCCGGAGGACCGCGCTACGTGGGCACGGCGCGAGGCCTGGTGACGTACCCCTGGCACTGAGCGCCCGGACAGCGCGGGCCCTTCAATCCCCGCTGCCGTCACCCGGGAGGAGCACCAATCCATCGCGGCCGAAGCGCGCCACTGTCGCTCGCAGGTCGGCCTCCGCCATGCCCGTGGCCGCCACCACGTCCGCCAGTGCCAGCCCTTCCACCGCCATCTTCAGCACCAACAGCGCCGGTGGCGTGGCGGCCATGTAGAGCGTCTTCAACTGCTCCGGGTGGCGCCACAGCAGCGCCAGCTCCGCGCCCGACGCTGGTGACGTCGCCACGCCTCGGGCCCGCACGTACGCGCACAGGTGGAAGTCGTGCTCCAGCACCACCAGGGTGGGATTGGCCGTCAGCCGCTCCACGCGTTCGGGCGAAGGCTCCAGGGACGCGAACACCGCGAAGTCGGTCCACTCGAAGCGGGCCAGTGCGGGCACGAAGGGCGCCAATCCCCGCGAGGCCGCCGCGTCCGCGAGAAACGCGGGAAAGTCTTCGCACAGGTGGTTGAGCTCATGGTGCCGCGCGGGCCGCTTCCGCGTGAAGGCCGCCACCAGGCCGTCCCATGCGTCCTGGCCCAGGGCCTGGCGCGTCAGCGGAAACACCTTGTCCAGCGCGGAGCGCACATGGCCGAGCACGAAGCCGCCGTAGAGAGACACCCGCTCACGCGGCGCCTCCCACCCCGGGTGCCTCGCGTACAGCGCCGCCAGTGACTCCGGGCCGGGCTCGGCGAGGTAGCTCCCCATGCTGTCGAAGAAGTCGCGCAGGGACGGCTTCATCGGCCGGCGACCTCCCGCAGCGCGGCTCGCGCCACATCCGCCTCGTCCAGCACCGCGTCCAGGGAAGGAATGTCCTGGTCCCACTCGATGAGCGTCGCTACCGGACCGGTGCGCGCCAGCACGTAGCGGTAGAGCGACCACACGTCGTCGCAGACGCGGTCGCCATGCGTGTCGACGATGACGTCCGGGTAGCACGTGTGGCCGGCCAGGTGAATCTGCACCACGCGCTCCAGCGGCAGGGCGTCCACGAAGGCCCGCGCGTCGTAGCCATGGTTGCGCGCGTTGACGTAGACGTTGTTCACGTCCAGCAGCAGCCCACAGTCCGCCTGCTCCACGACGTGGCGGAGGAAATCCGCCTCCCGCAGCGTGCCGCCGGGCATCCGCGCGTAGTAGCTCGGGTTCTCCACTAGGAAGGGACGGCCCACGCGGTCCATCACCTCACGCACGCGGGGCACCACGTGCTCGACAGCGGCCTCGCTGAACGGTAGCGGCAGCAAGTCGTGCAGGTACACACCGTCCAACCGCGAAAAACAGAGGTGGTCGGAGAAGAAGGGCGCGTCCACCCGCTTCACCAGCGCCGACAGTCCCCGGACATAGTCGTCATCCAGCGCATCCGGGCCGCCGATGTTCAACCCCACGCCGTGGGGCAACACGGGCCACCGCTCCGCGCATGCGTCCAGCGCGCGCTGCGAGCGCCCCCCCAGCGACAGGAAGTTCTCCGGGATGAGCTCCACCCAGTCGAGCGTCCGTCCGGTGCGCGGCAGCTCCGCATAGAAGCTCCTGCGCAGCCCGATGCCCGCGCCCAGCGGCTTCAGCCCATGTCGCTGTGCGTACGTCACCACGGCAGAAGCCCTCTCGAGGCGTGGGAAACAACCCGGGCGGCGGTGGAGCTGCTCAACCGCCCGGCAACGAGGGCCCGGCCTTCACCAGGCCCTCGGGACTTCGGTCCGGAGGAACTACTCCTTCTTCTGGCCGCCGCAGGAGCCGGAGCCGCACGAGCCGGCGCCACAGCTGCCCTCAGCGCCCTTCTCCTCGGTCGCGGCCGGAGCGGCCTCCTGCGACTCCGTGGCTCCGCTGCTCTCCGCGCCGGTCTCCTCGGCCGTGGCGGGCTCCATCTCCGCCGACTTCTTGGTCACACAACCCGTGGCCAGCGCGGCCAGGGACAGGGTGCCGACAACCGCTGCAAGCGCCTTGACGTTCATGGATGAGACTTCCTTTCGGTACTGCGTGGGGGGTGTTGTGTGGAGGTCGCGGGTGCATTCAGGGTGTTTCGCCGTGGCTGCGCCGACCGACCACCGAATCACGCAACAGACTGTCTCGGGCGGGTACCAGCGAGACGCCGTTGGGTCCGTCCTGGACACCCAGCGCTTCTAGCAGACCGGCCTGTTCCGCAAAAGCAGGCCGCGGCAAGTGCCGCTCCAGCAGAGCATTGAACAGCGGCTGTCCCGCGACGGCATCCACCGCGGCACCGAATGCCCCGAAGGTCGAGGAACTGCCGCGAGCCGCGAGCAACTCCAGCACGTCATCCAGCCCGCGCGTGTTTCCAGTGATACGGCGCAATTCCACATCCAGATGCAACGCGAAGAGCGCTCCCGTCCAATAGACAGCGAGCGAAAAGCTGTCTTGAGACACGGCCTCCTGCATGGTTCGCGTGTCATTGCCCTCTCGCCCCCGAGCGAAGCCGCCCAGCAGTTCCTCCCAGGCGCGCCGCGAGTCCTGCCGCCCGGAGCGCGCACGCGCGACCTCCGTGTAGTAGGTGGCCAGCCCCTCCGACAGCCACGGCACGCGGGGCACGAAGACAGGATGGGTCAGGTGCAGCATCTCGTGGACGGCCACCCAGTCCCGCGCGAAGTCCTCCGGCCGCGCTTCCTGCCCCACGCTGATGGAGATGCTGGGCGGCGAGCTCCAGCGCACCATGCCGAAGACGCTGGGCCCGCGGTGCCCAGGCGCGGGGATGACACGCACGGTGATGCGCGGATGCGGGAAGGCGCGCCGCACCGTGCGGACTTCCTCCGCGGCCTTGCCCAACCAGGTGCAGACGGCCGCGTCGCTCAGGTGCGTGAAGTGTCCGAGGACGGCCACGTCCAGCACCGCGTCCGGCAGGCGCACCTGACACCGGCGGCCTCCGAAGCCGTGGAAGCCCGAGTCCACCAGGTCCTCGCCGCGCAGCCGGTACACGCCACTCTCCCCGGGCTGCCACGGCAGCAACGCATCGGTGCCCACCAGCGACAGCTCCACGCGCAGGCCCGGCTTCACCACCCGCGGCCGGATGAGGTACGCGCGGCCCGCGACGTGCCGCGCATCGCCGTCTCCGGAGCCCTGGAAGAAGTCAGGGCCCCGCTCCCGGATGGAGGCATCCAGCGGGTAGCGGTAGCGCAAGAAGCGCGTCCCCCGAGGCAGCAAGACGCGGCCCTCCTGGACGGGCAACGTCTGGACGCCCCCATCCTCCCGGTGCACGGACACCGTCGTCACGGCGCCCGGCTGACTGAAGAGGAACTCTCGCGGCGTTCCCCGCACCAGCACCACCTCCACATCCACCGCGTGCTCGGGCTCACGCACGTAGGTGAGGTTGTAGCGCAGCGCCGCCGCATCCTCCCTGGGGTGGTGGCGCAGTGGCGCCTGACACGACATCAGCGACAGGCCGAACAGGATGACGGCGGCGGCTCGGGCACGCATGCGCAGCGGTGCCCTGCTCCACGTTCGCGGCCATCCATGCCCACCGTCCATACGCGGTGAAGGTTCGCCCATGACGCGCCGGAGGTGAATGGCGATGAGGCCTCCGGGAGCGCGGGCCGACACTTCTCCAGCGTCAACCCACACTCCGTGGCACGGCGGGGCAGCCCGAGCGTCGTGCTCAGCGGGGCTTCTTCCGGGCGGGAGCCGCGGCCGGGTCGCCCGGGCCAGCGGCATGGCCCCGAAACGAAGCGCCAGCGTCGCCAGCGCGCGCTTGCGCGCCGTGACACCGCCCTCCCCTGGCACACGGGCTCGGCTACATCAACGCCCCTGGCACATCGACGGACCTGGGCGACGCCCTGGAGATGGAGGGCATTGCCCGCGTCTTCGGGGACGCGGCGCGCTCGGTCGCCGTCTCTTCGACCAAGTCGATGACGGGCCACATGAACGGCGCGGCCGGCGCCGCGGAGGCCGTCATCAGCGTGCTGGCCCTCACCCGTGGCCTGCTGCCGCCCACCATCAACCTGGAGCGGAAGGACCCGCGCATCCAGCCGGACTGCGTGCCCCACACGGCCCGCCCCGCGCAGGTGGACGCCGTCACGAGCAACTCGTTCGGCTTCGGAGGCACCAATGTGTCCCTGGTGTTCCGGCGCCGATCGCCCACGGCCTCCTCCGCCAGCCTGTAAACCCACGCCTTCGCGTTTACCAGAACGTGCCCCACCCATGCTGCAATGCATCAGTAAATGTTTGACAAGGCGCTTTGGAGAGAGAGGCGGCAGGTTCCCCACACGCCCTGAAGGGCAGTGATTTCATGGACTTGAATGTACCCGGCGCCCTGGTTCCGACCGCAGGCCAGCCGGTCCGTCGCCGGGCCGACAGGGGTCCTCGTGGATGAAAACGATCATTGCAAATCGGTAAATCGATTTGCAAAGTGGGTGAAGAGCCCGAGGCGCGCGCGGCCATTCGCGATCGCCGGGGGCATCAACGCATCCGGCCATGAACGACAACGCACTGAACGCCAACGTGGGCCTGAAGCTTCGGGGTCTGCGCCTAGCACGGAACATCAAACAGGCGGACGCAGCCAAGGACCTGGGCGTTTCCCCCGCGTACCTGAACCTCATCGAGAAGGGCAAGCGGGTGATGCCCTTCCCCCTGCTCTGGAAGGCCCTGCGCTACTTCGACCAGGACCCCGAGCAGTTCATGTCCACGCTGGGCGAGGGCCGCGTGGACGAAGCGCTCGCGAAGCTGCTGGACGAGCCGCTCCTCAAGAGCCTCGACATCGACCCGGAGTCGCTCCAGTCCCTCTCCGCGGAGCCGAAGCTCGCGGGCACGGTGGCGGCGCTCTTCAACCTCTACAAGAACACCCGCACGCAGTTGGAGAACGTGCTGGCGCAGCTCAACGTCGAGGAGCGCACGCGCGCCCAGGGCGGACTGGGCAACGGCGCCGCGCCCGGCGTGCGCTTCGACTACTCGCCCTTCGACGAGGTCAGCGACTTCCTGGAGAAGCACCGCAACTACTTCCCGGAGCTGGAGGAGCAGGCGGACGCGCTGCGCCGCGACGTGCGCCTGGAGCGGCAGCTCACCAGCGGTCAGCTCATCCGGCTCCTGGAGGAGCGCTTCGGCTACCGCGTCCTCTTCGACGACCCGTCTCCCTCCGGCTCGTCCGTGGTGCGGCGGTTGGACCCGGAGGAGCGGACGCTGACGCTGTCGCCCTTCCTCACCGAACAGCCGCTGAAGTTCCAGATTGCCGCATCCATTGGCCTGCTGGTGATGGACCGGGAGAAGCTGCTGGAGCGCGTGCTGGACGCGGGCCGCATGCGCCACGGCGAGACGCAGCGGCTCATCAAGGTGAACCTGGCCAACTACTTCGCCGGCGCGCTGATGCTGCCCTACGGGGACTTCTTCAAGGAGGTCCAGCGCACGCGCTACGACGTGGAGCTGCTGTCCAGCATCTTCGGCTCCACCTACGAGACGGTGGCCCACCGCCTGTGCAACCTGTCGGACCCGAAGCGCCCTGGGCTTCCGTTCCACTTCCTGCGCGCGGACATCGCCGGCAACATCTCCAAGCGCTACAGCGGCACCGGCATCCGCTTCGCCACCGGCGGCGGCAGCTGCGCCAAGTGGGCCGTGCACCTGGCCTTCCTCAACCCGTCCCAGCTGACGCGGCAGTACTCCATCATGCCGGACGGCACCGCCTATTTCTGCTTCGCCAAGGTGCAGCTCCAGCCGATCGAGGGCTCCATCGTCAAGGGCACCGCCTACTCCATCGGCCTGGGCACCCACGCGGAGAACGCCAAGTACCTGGCCTACGGCCTGCCCACGACGGACCTGCGCAAGGACGCCATTCCGTCCGGCATCTCCTGTCGCTTCTGCGAGCGCACCGACTGCAACCAGCGCGCGGCGGCCAGCTACCGTTTCGCCTTCGCCTTCGACGAGTACACGAAGAAGGACTGCTTCTTCTCCCCCATCCTCGTCCACGAGAAGGCCGACAAGGTGGAGAAGGACCGGCACCCGGGCGCCCATTCCCTGGCCGTGGCCGCCAACGGGACTGACGGGAGCGAGAAGGACGATTCGTTGGACAAGACCTCCCGCCGCCGCAAGGGTGGCGACGCCTGAGGCCCCCCATGCACCACCCGCCCGAAGACACCCAACGCACCCACATCCTCGACGCCATCCAGAAGCAGAAGAACGCGCTGGCGCCGCTGCGCATCACCGGCTCGCCCACCGAAGTGGGCCAGGGCCTGGTGAACCTGGCCGAACTGCACGGCCTGCTGGAGGACCACGCCGCCAGCCGGCAGTTCTACGAAGAGGCGCTCGAGAAGTTCCAGGAGGCCAAGTACAAGCCCGGCCAGGCGCAGGCCCTGATGGGGCTGGGCGTGGTGAAGGCGAACTTCGAGGATCACCGCGGCGCCATCGAGCAGATTGCCCGCGCCGCCATGCTCTTCAACGAGTCCAAGGACCGTGAGGGCGAGGCCCTGGCCCGCGCCTGCATCGGCGAGTCCCTGCGCTCGTTGGGCCAGCCGGAAGCCGCCGAGGAGAAGTACCAGGAGGCGCTCATCCTCCTGCGCCAGACGCGCAACACGGAGCGGGTGGCGCGGCTGCTCATCGACATTGGCGACATCCGCATGGAGAAGGGCGACTACGAGCCCGCGCGCAAGCGCTTCCTGGAGGCCGTGCCGCTGCTGGAGCAGGGCGAGGACCCGGAGGCGCTCGCGCTGGGCCACCTGCTGCTGGGCGAGTCCGAGGGACTGCTCGGCAACCACGAAGGCGCGCGCCCGCACCTGCTCCGCGCGGTGGAGCTGTACCAGGAGCTGCACGACCACGCGTATGAGGCCCGCGCCCGCTGGGATTTGGGCCTGTCCTGCTACTACCAGCAGGACTTCGCCGCGGCCCGCAAGCAGTTCGAGACGCTGATGCCTCTCTACGGGGATCTGGGTCAGACGGGCGAAGTGGCCAAGGTCCAGAACATCCTGGCCCACTTCACCGCGCGCGGCGTGTGAGCGCTCTTCCCTGACACCGGGGAGAGCGCCGTCACACGTGCTCTTCCTAGGCTTGGATGCCGGTGCCCACCGCGATGGCGAGCAGCCCCAGCACGCCCGCGGCCATCGCCATGTAGCGCCACTCACCCCGCAGGCCCAGCAGCGTACCCGCCACCGCGAGCCGCGCCACGGGCGTCACCAACAGCAGGGACGCGGCGCCCTTTCGCAATAAATCGATGGCGACGTGCACGCGCTCGGATTGGGGCATGGCCTCCAGCCCCAGCGACAGGACGAACATTCCGCCGCTGACCACCGCGCCGACGCGCAGCACCCGTGCGATCCACCGGTCGCCCACCACCGCGCGCTCACGGTGATGATGCCGCACCTGCTCCGCCGCCCCCGCGTCCGGTTGCGCCATGGGCGCTCCGTCCATGGGGGGCGTCAGCGACGCGGCCCCTCCCGTGACTGCCACGTTGCGCGCGACGACGGGATGCTCCGCTGTCACCGCCGACACGGAAGCACATGCCGCGCGCGCTTCCTCGGGTTCACTCACTTCAGGATGCTCGGCCACAATCCCTCCCCTCCCTTCCACAGCATCTGTCCCGCGACCACCAACAACACCACCGCGAACAAACGCTTGAGCACCGCCGTGGGCACCCTCGGCATCAACCGGCTGCCCACGTATGCGCCTCCCAGGACACCCACCACCAACGGTGACACCAGCGCCAGTTTCAGATGGCCCCTCAACGCGTACGCGGCAACGCTCGCGGCGCCCGTGACGCCAATCATCAGGTTGCTCGTCGCGCTGGCCACCTTGAACGGCACGTGCATGCCGTACGCCATCAGCGGCACCTTGAGCGGTCCTCCGCCCACCCCCAACAGCGAGGACAGGCCACCGGCCACGAAGGAGCCGGAGATGCCCAGCGGGTAGTTGGCGGGCGCGTAGTCGTCCAGCGCGGCGGGCTCCTGGCGCGGCGAACGCAGCAGCAACATCTGCAGCGCCACGTAGAGCGTGAAGAGCCCGAACACCACCGCCACCATCGCCGGCGCCACCATGGCCGCCACCATGCCGCCAGCGATGGCGCCCATCACCGTCGCCAGCTCCAGCGACAGCCCCAGGCGGATGTCACTCAGGTGCTTGTGCACATAGCCCGCCGCAGCGGAGCATGAGCTGGCCACCACGCACATGAGGCTCGCGGGGATGGCTTGCTCCAAGGGAATGTCGAACCCCAGCACCAGCGCGGGCACCAGGACGATTCCGCCTCCGATGCCGAGCATCGCACCCAAGGTACCCGCGAGTGCGCCCACCGCGATGAGGAGTAGGACCGTCATTCCTCTTCGAGGATAGGAGCGGCCTCGCGCTTCGGACAGCGCCATTCCCCGAGGGGAACCGGGCTCGCCAGGACGCCTGCTCTGCGGGTGTCACGCCGCCCGTGCGCCCAGCGTCCCTTCGGGGAAGGCCTCCATGAAGCGGGCTCGCGTACGGGGCGTAAAGGTGCCCCTCGCCATGTAGCCGTGCAACCGACGCAGTACGCCACGCGCCGTCTCCAGCGCGCCTTCCACCTCCGCGGCGAAGTCGAACGTGTCGTTGCGGTACAGCTCCTGGAACGACAGCCGCGCATAGGCCGGCAACGCGCGCGCCCGGCCCATGGGGCTTGAAAGGAAGAGACCGGAGACGTAGAGGCCGCGCACCCAGCCATCGACCTCCGACTTGCTGGGCGCCTGGCCCACACGCTCCTGTGAGGACAAACGGACCAGCTCGTAGAGCCCGCCGCCAATGCCCCGCCACGGGAAGCCCGGGCTCTTCACCACCTGACACTTCTCCCGCAGCCGCGGCGTGCCGAGCAGCTCCATGCCGTGCAGCTCGCGCAGATAGAAGAGCGTCTGCGCCCATTCGATGTCGCGGTGCGCCTCCAGGGCGCGCTCACCGCGGCGGCGGTGTCGCACCACCAACCTGTCCACCACCGGATACAGTCGGCGGTCCAGGCACAGGTGCGTGAAGTAGCCCGAGAGCACCGCGAGGCCAGGCTCGGTGCCCACCAGCGCGCCGGAGGCCACCAGCTCCGCCATCTTCAGCCCGAAGCCCACCGGGGCACGCTCATGGTACAGCCGCGCGAAGTGCGGCAGCTCCCGTTCGGGCAGGAAGGCGGCGAGCCCGCCTCGGATGCCTTCGCACAACGGGAGGTCTGGCAGCGCCGCGCCGAAGCGCGCATACGGCAGGTCCTCTGACAACGCACGCACCCAATCCGCCGGCAGCTCACCCGGGTTGGCGGCCATCCGTTCAATGGCGGTCAGATGCATCAGCAGCGTGGGCATTCCCCACACTGCTACCCAGTGCAACGAAGCAATGCAATGCTCGAATGAAATCCAACGCTTTGCGTGTAACAGGGCGGGCGTTACAGTCCGCGCCCTTTCCATCAGCCCTAGCCTTTTCACTGTTCAGGAGTTCCACGGCCCATGAACTTCAGCTTCGTCTCCGGCGATGCCACGCGGACGAGCGGCGACCTGCTCGTCATTCCCCTCTTCGAGGGTGAGCTGGGAGACAGCGCCCCGTCCTCCCTCTCCTTGGCGGATGGCGCCCTGGAAGGACGCCTGCGCGGCGCCGCCACCCAGGAGGGCTTCAAGGGACGCGCGGACCAGAGCCTGGTGATGCACACCCTGGGGCGCACGTCGTCCGAGCGGGTGCTGCTGCTGGGCCTGGGAAACCGCGCCCGCTTCCACTCAGAAGTGCTGAGGCTGGCCGCCGGCCGCGCCGCGAAGACGGCGCAGCGGCTCAAGGTCACCTCGGTGGCGTTCGCCCTGCCGGCCACCGAGTCCGCGCAGGACGCGGTGCGCGCCGTGGTGGAAGGCGTGGCGCTGGGCCTCTACCGCTTCGACAAGTACAAGTCCGCCGCGCGCGAGGAGAAGAAGGGCGCCGCGAAGCTGGGCAAGGTGTCCCTGGTGCTCCCCGAGGGCACGGAGCGCACGCGCGAGCTGGATGACGCGCTGACGCTGGCGCAGCGCGTCGCCGAGGCGACCAACTGGGCCCGCGACCTCGTCAACGAGCCGCCCAACGCCGTGACGCCCACGGTGCTGGCAGAGGCTGCGCGTCAGGCCGCGAAGGAAGGCGGGCTGAAGGTCACCATCGGCAACCGCCGCGACATCGAGAAGCTCGACATGGGCATGTTCCTCGGCGTCACCGCGGGGAGCACCGAGGAGCCTCGCCTCATCCACCTGACGTACACGCCCAAGAATGCGCGCGACGCCAAGCAGCCGCCGCTGGCGCTGGTGGGCAAGGCCGTCACCTTCGACTCGGGCGGCCTGTCGCTCAAGCCGACGGACGGCATGGTGGACATGAAGACGGACATGGCGGGCTCGGCCGCGGTGCTGGGCGCCATGAAGGTCATCGCCGCGCTCAAGCCGCCCTTCCCCGTGCACGCCTTCATCGGCGCGTGCGAGAACATGCCGGCCGGCAACGCCTACAAGCCGGGTGACATCCTCACCTCGCGCCTGGGCAAGACGGTGGAGATCACCAACACGGACGCGGAAGGCCGCCTGGTGCTGGGCGATATCCTGACGTGGGCCACCGAGCACAAGCCGGCCGCCATCATCGACCTGGCCACGCTCACGGGCGCCTGCGTCGTCGCGCTGGGCAACTACATCGTCGGCGCCTTCGGCGACCACGAGGAGACGGTGACGCAGGTGCTCCAGGCCGCGCGCACCGCGGGCGAAGAGATGTGGCGCATGCCCATCAGCGACATGCAGAAGGACGCCCTGCGCTCCGAGGTCGCCGACATGAAGAACTCCGGCGAGCGCTGGGGAGGCTCCATCAACGCCGCCATCTTCCTCCGCGAGTTCGTGGGCGAGACGCCGTGGGTGCACCTGGACATCGCGGGTCCGGCGAGCAGCCCCAAGGAGCGTGGCTACCTGAACAAGGGCGGCACCGGCGTGGGCGTGCGCACCCTGGTGGAGTACGTCCGCCTGCGCGCGCGGACGCAGGACACCGCGCCCGTAGAAGCAGCGCCGGAGCCCAAGGCCAGCAAGGCCAAGCCGGCCCGGAAGCGCGCGAAGTAGCGCGGACTTCCAGCCAGAGGGCGTCCCGGATGAAGGGGCGCCCTCAGCGCTGAGGCACCTTCCACGCCGTCGCCGGCCCCACCAGCGGGCGGACGCCCTGGATGAGCGCATCCACGCTCTGGGGCACGTCCGCCGCGGCCTGCGCCGGCCAGGTGGCCAGCATCATCAACACGCGCCCGGGGATGCCTTCACGCACGGCCACCTTGCCGTGCACGCCATCCCCCACCTGGAAATCGAAGCCCACCGCGGTGTCCGACAGCGGAATGGGCTCCGGGTCCGTGGTGGTGAAGCCCGGGTGCTGGCGGAGCCCTTCGGTGAGCCGCTCCGCGAACTGCGTGGGAGAGGCCACCGCGGGCGCCACCTGCAACACCACCTGCGCTCCGGAGACGTTGTGGCGGAGGATGACGGGAATGGCGAGCCCCTCCGGCGTGCGCTCATTCGTCTCGTCCAGCTGCCAGTCCGCCGTGGGCCGGATGATTTCGAAGCCCAGGTCCTCGTCCACGTAGCGGCGCGTCGTCGAGCGGCGGTCCTCGCTCGTGGCCTCCGCTGATGGGGCGGGCCCGGAGCCGCCGGTACCCTCGTGCTTCACCGTCTGGCGAGCGCCACCGCAGGCCGTCGTCAGCGCCAGGAGTCCCCACACCCACTTCCGCATCGCGACCATGCCCGCTCCCCGCCCCAAACGCCGTGACGGCGAACGTGGGCACGGGCAAACCCCTAGGCCAGTCCTCCTTGGAGGGTGCGGTAGGTGTTGGACAGCCGCTCCGCCACGTCCGCGGGCAGGACGTTGCGCGCTGAAAACAACGCATAGGACACGAAGGCGTCCAGGGCCTCCAACGTGAGGGCCCGGCCCACCGCCTCGCCTCCCGTGGAGAGGTTGGCCCTCAGCCGCGTCACGTCCACGCGCCCGTCCGCCGCCAGCGTCACCCCGGCGTACGCGTCCTCCAGTCCCTGCGGCGGCGCGTCCAGGAAGCCGCGCAGCAGGTCCGTGTCCTTTCCGGCGTCGCGCAGGGCCCGGTGCACCAGGGACAACAGCAGGTTGTAGCGCTCCTCGGCGGACAGCAGCTCCCAGGCCATGCCCTCCACGGCGGGCGCCTGTGCCGGAGGCGGCGCCGCGGGGTGGACGGCCACGTTGCCGCCACGCACGGCTTCCTCGAGCCACGTGTAGAAGGCGTGCGGGCCGCCTTCATAGGACGCGCGCAGGCTGGCCAGCGGCAGCCCGTCCGCCAGCCTGGCGAACAACCGCGATTCACCAGGCAGCGGTCCTTCGGGCCCCAGCGTGACGCGCGTGTCGTCCGGGAAGCGCCGACGCAGGCGCGACACCAACTCCGCCCGTTTGATGCCGGTGAGGACCAGGTCCCGCGTGCGCTCGGGCAGCTTCACCACGTCCGCCATCGGCGCGGGGCCTTCGACGAAGACGAAGCTGCCGTCCTCCAGTTCGAAGAGGCTGAGCACCACCTCACGCACCACGTACGTCATGGCGCTGTACAGGTTGGCTTCGGAGACGAGCCCTTCCGACGTGAGCACCTGGCCGATGCGGCGCGACGGCGTCACGCGCGACAGCGCCTGCGTCAGCTGCGCCTGCGTGAGCAACCCCAGGCGGAGCAGCGCCGCGCCCAGCCGCTCCCAGCGCTCCGTGGAGGTGGCGAACACCACCTGTCCGTCCCGGAAGGACACCGTGCGGCGCCCCGTGGCGTGCTGCACCGCCAGCAGGCCGCTGCGGATGCCGGACAGGACGTGGGCGAAGACCTCCTCCACCGACAGGGTGCGCAGGCTGCCGGCGAGGAAGCCAGCGAAGCCGGGCGGCTCCTGGAGGAGGACCATCCCCTCCGGCCCGTGGAACCAGGCCTGGAGGGGACGAGACGGGGACAAACCCTGGGCGAGCGGCCGCTCCAGGTCGAGCGATGCCGCATCACCCACGAGGCGGGGCGTGGCTTTGGGTCGTGTCGCCACTGCCCACCTCTCCGACTGCCGGGGACTACTTCTTCGGCGCGTTCAGCTCCGCGTCGATGATGCTCTTGAACTCTTCGAAGGGCTGCGCGCCGGACAGCAGGATGCCGTTGATGAAGAAGGCCGGGGTGCCAGACACGCCCGCCTGCTTGCCCTCGGCCAGGTCCTTCTGAACGATGGCGCCCTTCTCACCCGAGTCCAGGCAGGCGTTGAACTTCGCCGTGTCCAGCTGCAGGTCGGCGGCGTACTTCTTCAGGGAGTCCACGCCCAGCGCCTGCTGGTTGGCGAAGAGCAGGTCGTGCATCTCCCAGAACTTGCCCTGATCGCCCGCGCACAGCGAGGCCTCGGAAGCCTTCGGCGCCTCCTTGTGGAAGTCGAGCGGGAAGTGGCGGAACACGATGCGGACCTTGTCGCCGTACTCCTGCTGCACCTGCGCCAGCGCCGGGTTGGCGCGGCTGCAGAACGGGCACTGGAAGTCGCTGAACTCGACGATGGTGATGGGCGCGCCCTCAGGACCACCCTTGGCGGCGCCCGTGGCGGCCACCTGCTTGCGGACAACGGGGGGACGCGGCGGCTCCGGCAGCGTCAGCTTGACATTGGCGGACTTGCGCAGCTCCTCGAAGAGGGCCTGCGCGCGCTCCTGCTTCGGCTGCTGCGTCAGGAACTCCACGATCTGCGGCTTCATCTGCTCGTAGGTGGAACCCTCGGGCAGCTGGCCAGCGGCACCGTCGTAGACTTCCTTGATGCGCTCCTCGGTGGGCGCGGGGACCTTGTCGTCGATCTCCGCCTTCAGGTACGCCTCTTGGGAGAGGCCGCGCTTCTTGGCCTCGGCATCCACGAGCTTCTCCGTCACCATGCCGTCCAGGCCACGCTTCAGGAGCTGCGACTTCTGCTTCTCCAGGTTGGCCAGCGGCTCCTGGAGGCGCTCGTTGAGCTCCTTGTAGGTGATCTTCTGCCCGTCGCCGAACGTCGCGACGACAGTGTCGGGCGCGGGCTCACCGGCGGCCTGCTGCGCCGCGGGAGCGGTGGCCGGCGCCTTCTCCTTGTTACAGCCGGCGGTGAAGGTGGCCGCCAGGAGCGCGGCGAGGATGACGCGGGTGGGACGGTTGAGCATATCCCGCCCACTTAGCCGAGCCTTACCGGACCTGCAAGTTAATGACGTCAGGCGACAAGCGGCTCGAACTCCAGCGCGCCGGCCAGTCCGGAGAAGCCCAATCCCATGCCCTCCAGCTCGCGGCAGCGGGCGGGAACGATTTCGTAGCAGCTCGGGTCGGACATCACCTTGCGCACCAGCTTGTGATTGAGCGCGTGGCCCGTCTTGTACGCCGTCATGTGGCCGATGACGGGCCGGCCGAACAGCGACACGTCGCCGATGGCGTCCAGGATCTTGTGGCGCACAAACTCGTCCGGGAAGCGCAGCCCGTCCGGGTTGAGGATGGAGACCTCGTCCACGACGATGGCGTTCTCCAGCGAGCCGCCCCGGGCCAGGCCCATCTGCTTCAGCTTCTCCACGTCCCGCAGGAAGCCGAAGGTGCGCGCGCGGGAAATCTCACGCGCGAAGTCCCGGTCGCCGAAGTCCAGGTCGAAGGACTGGCCCTGGATGACGGGGTGCTCGAAGTCGATGGTGCAGCTGATGCGGAAGTGCCGGGCCGGCGTGAGCGAGGCCTGCTTGTCGCCGTCCACCACCGACACCGCCTTGCGGATGACCAGCAGCTCCTTGGGCGCCTCCTGCTCCCGCACGCCCGCGCTCTGGATGAGCGCCGCGAAGGGCGCCGCGCTGCCGTCCATGATGGGGACTTCCGGGCCGTCCAGCTCCACCCGGAGGTTGTCGATGCCCATGCCGGCCAGCGCCGCCATCAGGTGCTCCACCGTGCCCACGCGGACACCGTCACGCCCCAGCGTCGTGGCCAGCGACGTGTCCACCACGTACTCCGCCAGCGCGGGGATGCTCACCGGGCGGGCGAGGTCCGTGCGCACGAAGACGATGCCATGCCCCGGGGGCGCCGGGCGCAGGGTGAGCGTCACCCGGGCACCCGAGTGGAGCCCCACGCCCTGCAGGGAGGCGATCTTCGAGAGAGTGCGCTGGTTGTAGGAGGACGGTCGCATTGTGGGTGTCGCCTCGTGGCTTCTCGGTGCTGCGGAGCTTCCGCTCCAGACCCGCCGGAGGGGCTGGAAACGTTCATCAGTGGTCTGATGTGACGCGCGAGTCGAGCAAGCAGCATGCCACTTCCGTGTGACATGCCTGGCAGCGCCGCGGGCTTGAAATTCAGCTCCAACCCCTTGGAGTTGCTCGGCTTTTTCGTGCGTCATCAGGGGCACCGGTTCCGGCCTGGCGCCCCTCCCCCCGTGGCGGATTGCTGATTCCCTCCTGAACCGCGACACCGATGTCGGGGATTTGTCATCCCCGTCCTTGGCATCCCCGCGCCCTCCCCCTCCTCACCAACCCGTGTCTTCCATGCAACACGGGCGCGTCCATAGCGCAAGGAACTCAACGACGCAAACACCGGCCGTGACAATCTCCCCCACACAGGGACTGTTATGCGGGGTGGCCAGTAGCGCCGCGACAGGGCTGTATCAGCGTGCGGGGGTGGTGAGGAACCTGTCCCGCAGGGCTTCTGCGTCCTGGCGATCAAAGCCCCTACCCTGGAGGTGGGTGCGGCGGCTGACGGCGTGGAAGGTGGACTCCAGCGTCTGGATGAAGCGCCGCAGGTCCTCGCCGAGCCGGGCGCGGATGCCGGGCCCCTCCGGGGGCCAGGGCAACTCCACCAGCAGCGAGGTGAAGCGGTCGAAGGCGTCGTAGTCGCCGTAGCGCAGCAGCTGGTAGCTGCCGTCGTGGAAGTAGCCCAGGAAGCCCTTGAGGGCGTCCAGCACGCGCTCGGCGGCGGGGACGTCCTCGGCGCGCAGGTGGGACTCCGCGGCGCGGCACAGCTGGGCGTACACCCACAGGTCCTTGCGCAGGCGCAGCGCCGCCTCCTGCGGACTCATCAGTTCGTCGAAGACGCCGTCGGCCAGGCCCCCGTTGGGCGCCAGCGCCTCCACCAGCGCCACCACCTGCGTGCGCAGCACCGCCGTGAAGGCGGACGCGGCGCGCAGGGGGGCTTCCGCGTCGCGGTCCAGGTTGACCAGCACCTCGCGGGCCACGCGCTCCGTCTCCCGGGCGATGTCGCGCGCGGCGCGCAGCGTGGCGGCCTGCAGGGACTTGGAGCCGGCCTTCGGGGACAGCTCCGAGTGCATCCACGACGCCAGCGCGGTGGCCTCGCTGCGCACCAGCGCCAGCAGCACGCGCACGCGGCGGGAGAAGGGCGGCTGCTCCTCCGCGTCCACATAGGCCAGGTAGTGCAGCAGCCGGAAGAGGCCCAGGAAGGCGGTGGTGAAGGCGGTGCGCTGCTCCTCCTGGAGGGTGACCAGCGTGTCCAGCAGCCGCACCGAACGGAGCCGGTCGTATTCGACGCGGAACTCCAGCGGGCGGAAGGGACGGAAGTAGCGGTTGAGGACGATTTCCCGCAGGGACAGCTTGCCCACGTCCTGGAACAAGCCGAGGTTCGCCGCCGGCAGCTTGAGCAGGTGGTCCAGCAGGTTCTTCAGCGCGTCGAAGGCCTCGCGCAGCACGAAGAGGCTCTCGGGCGGCGTCTCCTGGTCCAGCTGCTCTTCGATGAGCGCGCGCCGGACGCGGTCGTCCGCGAGCTGGGTCTCCACGTACTTGCGGAAGACCATCTTCTGGTCGCTGTCCGGGTCCTGCAGGTGGCGCGCGACGCGGATGGCGCGGTCCATGGCGTCGCGCACGTCCGCCAGCTCCTCGCGGAAGTCACGCGTGACGAGCGGCCTGTCGCGCGCGTCCACCACCGTGTTGAGGTTGAGATAGCGCTCCACCGCGCGCAGCAGCATCTCGAACTCGAACAGCAGCTCCTCCCGCCCCTCCACGGGCACGCCCCGCAGCCAGCGCTCGCGTTCGGCGAGGAAGCCGGCGCGCGACGTCTGGGAAGCGCGCATCAGGTCGGCGTAGAAGTCGCGGGGGACGCGGGGCGGTGAGGAAGGCGTGTCCTGGCTCATGGCATCTCAGAAGAGGCTGCCCTGGGGCGTGGGCGGTGGTTGCTTCTTGAAATATTGGTACGTGCGGTGCGTGGCCATCCGGCCCCGCGGCGTACGCTGGAGGAAGCCTTCCTGCATCAGGAAGGGCTCGTACACGTCCTCAATGGTATCGCGCTGCTCGCCCACGCTGGCGGCGATGGTCTCCACGCCCACCGGGCCGCCGCCGAACTTGTCGAGGATGGTCAGCAGAATCTTGCGGTCCATGGAGTCTAGGCCGCTGGCGTCCACCCCGAGCCTGTCCAGCGACTTCTGCGCCAGCTCCAGGGTGATTCTGCCATTGCCTTCCACCTCCGCGAAATCACGCAGCCGGCGCAGCAGCCGGTTGGTGATGCGCGGCGTGCCCCGCGAGCGGCTGGCCACCTCGCGCGCGGCGTCCTTGTCCAGGGGAATGCCCAGGATGCGCGCGGAGCGGTGGAGGATGCTCTCCAGTGCCTTGGCGTCGTAGTACTCCAGCCGTTCCTGAATCTGGAAGCGGTCGCGCAGCGGCGAGGTGAGCAGGCCGGTGCGCGTGGTGGCGCCAATCAACGTGAAGGGCGGCAAATCAATCTTCATCGCCCGGGCGGCGGGCCCGGTGTCGATGGTGATGTCCAGCCGGAAGTCCTCCATGGCCGGGTAGAGGTATTCCTCCACGGCGGCGTTGAGGCGGTGGATTTCATCGATGAAGAGCACGTCGCGCGCGTCGAGGTTGGTGAGCAGGCCCGCGAGGTCCCCCTTGCGCTCCAGGGCGGGGCCGCTCGTGACGTGGATTCCCACGCCCAGCTCGTTCGCGATGATGTGCGCCAGCGACGTCTTGCCCAGGCCCGGCGGGCCGGAGAACAGGCAGTGGTCCAGGGCTTCGCCCCGGCTGCGCGCGGCCTGCACGTAGACCTTGAGCTTTTCGACGACGGGCCCCTGGCCCACGTACTCGTCGAACGAGCGCGGACGCAGGGAAGCCTCGAGCCGGACGTCCTCGGGCAGGACGTCTTCCGAGAGTGTGTCGGACTTCCTCGCCATGACCATCCGGACCCTATACAGGAAGGCCGCGCGTGTCGCCGCACATCTGGCGGCGATACATCCAGTGGGCCGCCGGGCCCGCCAGCCAGGCGGGCGCGGGCAGGGGAAGGTGGGCCCCTCTCCCAGCGTTCCAGGCACAGCCCCCGCCGATACTCCGAGGCGATTGAAGTGCGCCTGCCGTGTGCGAAAGTCGAGCCTGGAGACCGCATGAACACGAGCCCTGCGTTTCGTCCCCTCCCCTCCCTGGCCGGTGCACGTGCCGAACCCGTGCCCGGGCTCCGGCTCCAGAAGCTCCGCCGGGCCGCGTTGGATGCGCGGGAGGCCTTCGTGAAGGAAGGCCCGGTGGCCGCGGTGGCCACCTGCGACCTCGTCACCTTCCCCTACCCCGCCCAGTTCGCCTTCAGCGGCGCGGCGTCATCTCCGGCGCCCTACGTCATGCTGACGAACCGGATGCAGGTGGTGCAGTTCGTGGACCGGGAGGGCGCGCGGCGCACACTGCTGTTCAACCCCTCCGACTACGAGCGCGGCGCCTCCGCCCCCTTCTACCGCGCGCTGCGCGAGCGCTACGGCGCCTTCGTCTCAGACAAGGTGATGTCCACGCGGCACGGCTCGGTGCAGAGCCACCTGGCCGCGTTGGGCCTCACCCCGGCGGATGTGGACTACCTGGCCTTCGACCACCTCCACATCCAGGACCTGCGCGGCTGGCTGGGCGGTGACGGCATGCCCGCGTACTTCCCCCGGGCCCGGCTGCTGGTGCAGCGCGCCGAATGGGAGGTGGCCCTGGAGCCGCACCCCATGCAGGCGGTGTGGCTCGTCCCGGGCGGCGCCGACATCCCCCGCGAGCGCGTGGTGCTGCTGGACGGTGACGTGTGGCTGGGCCAGGGCGCGGCGCTGCTCAGCACGCCCGGCCACACGCGCGGCAACATGTCGCTGGCGGTGGCCACCTCGCGCGAGGTGTTCGTCACCAGCGAGAATGGCGTGGCCACGGAGAGCTACACGCCGCTCCAGTCCGCCATCCCCGGCGTGCGCCGCTTCGCCGAGCACATGGGCTGGGAGGTCGTCCTCAACGGCAACACGCGCGAGGACTCCCTGGACCAGTACTCCTCCATGGTGGTGGAGAAGCTGTTCGCGGGCACGTCCTCCGTGGAGGGCGCGTTCATCAACTTCCACCCGTCCTCGCAGCTCACCGCGCACGTCATGGCGCCCGGCTTGTCGCCCACCATCGTCCTGCCCGCGCCCAACTTCGGCGACGTGCGGCCCACCCCCGCGTCACGGCGGGCCGCCTAGCACTCAGCAGTCCCGGCTGAAGCAGAGCCACCAGGGGCGGAAGGGCACCGCGTACAGCTCCTGGTCCCTGTCTCCGTCCGACGCGGCGAAGAAGATGTTGAAGCCGGCGCGCACGAAGTTGAACGGATTCGATGACGCAGCCCCCGGCGCGATGTCCAGCAGCCGGCTCGTCACCCAGGGGCGTCCGGCGCTGTACCAGACCTCGCGCCCGTGCCCCGCCGTCTCCGCGGAGAAGAACAACCAGCCGGACTCGGCCTTGAGCCCCGTGGGCACGCTGCCCACCGGCCCCGGCTCGATGTCGCGCACCATCATCGTGCCCTGCGCCGTGCCGTCGGTCCGCCACAGCTCGCGGCCGTGCACGCCGTCGTCCGCGGTGAAGTACAGCTCGCCCCCCAGCGCGACCAGCTCCTTGGGCATCGAGCCCTGGGGGCCGGGCCAGAGGTCCCCGACGAGCCTCGTGCCCTCCACCGAGCCGTCACTGCGCCACAGCTCGCCGCCGTGCACCGCGTCGCCTGGGTTGCCGTACCAGTCGCTCGCCCCCGCCAGGAAGTACAGCGTGTCATCCAGCGCGGCGAGGTACGCCGGGTAGTCACCTGGAAAGGTCCGCACCCGCTCGGCCGACGGCGGGGCCGTGCGCGCCACCCACAGCTCGGCCTGCTCCGTGCCCGGGTCCAACAGGAAGAACAGGTGCCGGCCCGCCGGCGTCAGCCCGAAAATCACCCCGGCGCCCTGCTGGGAGAACAGCCGCGTCGGCTGGCCCTGGAGGTCCACCCACCAGAGCACCGTCTCCGCGGCGTTGGCCGACACCAGCGCCAGGCCCTTGCTCCACGCCGTCAACTGGCTCAGGGCGAGCGAACCCGCGCCGGGCAGGAATTCGTGCACCCGCTCCGTGCCCTTCTCCGTGCCGTCGGTGCGCCACAGCTCGCGGCCGGACACCCCATCATCCGCCGTGAAGTAGAGGGCGCCGTCCACCTCGGTGAGGAACTCCGGCGCCGCGCCCACCGTCCCACGCCGCACGTCCCGCACCAGCACCGTGCCATCCGCCGTGCCGTCCGTGCGCCACAGCTCCGCGCCATGCACGCCGTCGTCCGCGACGAAGAAGACCCAGGGCCCCACCCGCGTCAGGTTCCGAGGCTGCGAACCCGCCGGCCCCGGCCTCAGGTCCTTCAGCCTCATCGTCTGCCGCGCCCCGTCGATGCTGGCCCACAGCTCGCGGCCGCTCACGCCGTCATCCGCGCTGAAGACGAGCACCTCGCCCGCCCGCGCCAGCTCCTGCGGCTGCGAACCCGTCAGTCCCGGCCGGATGTCACGCAGCCGCTGGGCCGTGTCGCTGCACACCGCCCAAGGCTGCGGAAACAGGACGGGCGCCTTGCGCCCCGACGACTCCGTCGACACGTCGACAGGTGCCTGCGACCCAGGGACGGCCCGCGCCCATTCCTCCCCCGCATCACCTTCCACCAGCGGCTCACACCCCGCCGCTCCCCCGCCAAGCAGCAACAGCCCCACAGGAATGGCACGCCATGACGTCATGTATGCAACCCTCATCCTCGGCGCCGTGCCGGCCCTCGCCGCTGGAGCTGGAAAGTGTCACCCATGCCGGATGCTCCTACTCGGACTCGGGTAGGAAATCGCGTCTGCTGTCCGGCATCACGCGACGCCTGACGACTTCTGCAGACAGGGCAACACTGGGGCCTTCTGGCCCCAGCGCCTTTCAAGCTCTCAACGGAAGAGAGGACGGTACGGCCCAGCCGTTCTCCCGGATTTTGCCGTCACAGCGCCGTCACACCGGCGTGTCGTAGCGCTCAGCCGCCGGAGCGGAGCGCCTTGAGGGCCTCGCGGAACAGCGCCTGGAAGGTGGCCTCCGCCCCCAGCCGCTCGCCGGCCAGGTCCGCGGCCTTCTCCGCCTGGGGCTGCTTGTAGCCGAGGTTGAGCAGCGCGGAGACCAGGTCCGCATGGGCGCCGCTGACGGCGGCGGGCGCGGTGCCACGCGACACCGCTTCCAGGTGAATTGTCTTCACCTTGTCCTTGAGCTCCAGCACCAGCCGCTCGGCGGTCTTCTTCCCCACGCCGTGAATCTTCGCCAGCCGGGCCACCTCGCCCCGCGACAGCGCCGCCACCAGCTCCGGCACCTCCATGCCGGACAGCACCATCAACGACAGCCGGGGCCCCACCCGCGACACGCTGTTGAGCAGCAGGAACACCTCTTCCTCGCCCTTCGTCAGGAAGCCGAAGAGGTCGAAGGCGTCCTCGCGCACCACGGTGCGCACGCGCACCTCCACCGGCTGTCCCTCCGCCGGCAGCTTCCCCAGCGTCAGTGAGGAGAAGTTCACCCGGTAGCCCACGCCGCCCACGTCGATGGTGGCGTCCTCCAGGTCCTTCTCCAGCACCGTCCCACGCAACCGCGAAATCATCTCGCCTCCGGACGCCGGTACGCGGGCGCCAGCCGGTCCGCCAACAGCGCCGCCGCGCCCTTGCGCTTCTTGCCCGACGCGGACGCCGCCGGTACCGCGGCCCGCCCATGGTTGAGGTGGCACAGCGCCACCGCCAGCGCATCACTCGCGTCCGCGCGCTCCAGCACCGACGCCTCCAGTTCCAGGAAGGTCCGCACCATCCGCGCCACCGCGTCCTTCCCGTCCGCGCCGCCCGCCCCCACCGCCTTCTTCACCTTCGCCGGCGCGTATTCGAAGACGGGCAACCCCGCCTGCGCCGCCGCCAGCAGCGCGACGCCGCGCGCATGCCCCAGCACCAGCGCGCTGCGTGCGTTGCGGAAGGTGAACACGCCTTCCACCGCCACCGCGGCCGGGCGGTATTTCACCAGGGCCGCCGTCAGCGCGCCGTGCAAGTCCCGCAGGCGGTCCGACAACGGCAGCGCCGGGTCGCCCTTGATGACGCCGTGGCCCACGTGCACCAGCCGGCCCCGCTTCTCCTCCACCACCCCGAAGCCCATGAACCGGCTTCCCGGGTCAACGCCAAGCACGCGCACGTTCCACTCCGTTCCAGGACTCCGCTACTGCAACAACGAATCCAGCATCGCGTCTTCGATTTCGTAGTTCCCGTGCACGTTCTGCACGTCGTCGTTCTCCTCGAGCGCGTCCAGCAGCTTCAGGAGCTTCTTCGCCGTGTCCACGTCCAGCGCGACGGTGTTCTGGGGGAGGAACACCCACCGCTGCTGCCCCAGCGGCAGGCCCGACTCCTGGAGCCGTCCCGCCACCGTGTGCAGGTCCGCCGCCGCGGTGCGCACCTCGGAGCCTTCGTCCCCCAGCATGATGACGTCCTCGGCGCCCGCGTCGATGGCCTGCTCCATCAACTGGTCCTCGGAGGGGCCGTACTTCACGCTGATGACGCCCTTCTTCTGGAACATCCAGGCCACCGCGCCCTCGGCGCCCAGGTTGCCCCCGTACGCGTTGAAGGTGGAGCGCATGTCGGCCGCGGTCCGGTTGCGGTTGTCGGTGAGGCACTCCACCAGGATGGCGACACCGCCGGGGCCGTAGCCCTCGTACGTCACCTCCTCGTAGTTCTCTCCCTCCAACTCGCCCGTGCCCTTCTTGACGGCGCGCTCGATGGTGTCCTTCGGGATGTTGGCCTCGCGGGCCGCGGCCAGCGCGACGCGCAGGCGGGCATTGCCGGAGGGCTCACCGCCACCGAGCCGCGCGGCGACAGTGATTTCCTTGATGACCTTGGAGTACAGCTTCCCCTTGGTCGCGCCCATCGCGGCCTTCTGGCGCTTGATCTTCGACCACCGATTGTGACCGGACATGGTGGGTGTGCCTCAGCGGGCGCCCAGCGGATGGAGCACCCCGCGCCGGGCCTTGTCCCCTACCGGGGGCCGCCGAGTCAAACCCTTCAAACGCCCGCGTCGTCGGACCGGACAGCCCCCGCCAGGTCCTCCGCGCCACTCGACGCGCCGGGGACCTTCTTGGGGAAGTCCAGGATGACGGGAGGCTGCGCGTCTCCGACCAGGGTGAAGGATGCGGAGGACCCATCCCCACCGCAGGCAGCGGGGGCCGTCTCCTGAGCATCCACCGGCACGGCGTCCACGGAGGGCTCGGGCTCGAAGAAGCCGGGCACCGTGGCGCCACAGCGCGCCCGCTCGCGTTCCTCCAGCAGGCACGCGGGCACCAGGATGCCCAGCGCGAACAGCCGCGTGGACGCCTCGTACGCCACCGCCTCCGGGAACTGGCACTCCAGCAACATGGCGCGCAGCGTCCGGCGCCCGTCGAAGAGGCGCACCACTTCGCCCACGTCCTCCGGCAACGACGCCAGCATCTCCGCTAGCCGGGCGAAGTCCACCGTCAGCCGCGACGCCAGCGGCAGGCCTCGGGCACGCAGCGCGTCGAAGCGCTCCAGGCCCTGCAGCACCGTCTCGCACAGGTAAGGGCGGTCCATGGTGAACGAGCCCTTGTGCAGCTCGGGCCCCAGCACCACCGAGTAGTCCCCCGCGCCGAAGCAGAGCATTCGCCGGAAGGCCAGGCTGCCGCGCTCGCCATTGAAGACGGCGTCCACCACCAGGCCGTGCCGGAAGGCGAACCAGCCCTGCCCTTCCGCCATCACCACGCGGCCAGAGCGGACGCCCGCCAGCAGCGCTCGCGCCACGTCCGTCAGCGGCAGCCGCTGCGTGTCCGACTCGAAGGCCGCGTCACCACTGCACCGGCCCGCCTTGAGCCGGGCCAGCGCAACCACGTCTCGCGCGTCCACGGGATGGGCCAGATAGTCGTCCGCGCCCACGCCGCCCGCCAGGTCCCGGTGGAATTCCTCTTCACGCCGGGCCAGCAACAGCACCGGCAGGTGCGCCGTGCGCGCGTCCGCGCGAACCTGGCCACACAGGCTGAAGCCGTCCCCGTCCTGGAGCTCCACCTCGGTGACGACCAACTGCGGCGCCGTGCCGCCTTCCACCAGCGACGCCAGCGCGGCCTGCGCGCCCGCGACCAGCAGGACCTCGAAGCCCGCCTCCGCCAGCGCAGCGGCCAGCACGGCCTGCGCGCCCGGCGCCGAATCCACCAGCAACACCCGAGGCCGGCCCCGTGACGCACGGCGACGCGCACCCGCCTCGGCCAGGGCTTCCGGTCCGGCATACGTGGAAGGTTGTGGGAGCGCGGTAGCCATGAATTACGAAATCTTCGCGCTAAGCCGGACAAATACGCAAGATGCAGACAAGCCCCTGGAATCGTTGGGTTTCCGCCCGCCACGGTGCGGGGTAGGGTGTCCACATGATGCGTCCCGGCTGCTTCGGCCCTCTCGTGTCCGCGCTATTGCTCGTCTCCCTGGAGTCCGCCGCCCAGGCGCCGGCCCCTGGCCCCGCCGACGAAACGCCACGCGTCACGACGTTTGACACAGCGCTTCTGCGCGGCACGAGCGAGGACCCGCTGGGCGCGGTGCTGGCACCGGTGACGCTGCCGGACGGAGCCACGGCGCTCTATGGCTTCGTGGGCGCGCCGGAGATCGGCGTGGGTTTCCGGCAAGGCATCTCCGGCTTCGAGTTGGAGGCGCGCGCGCGGCTCCAGTGGTTCCAGCTCTCCGCCTCGCTGGAGCTCGCGGTGCGGCGCAAGGTGCTGGAGCAAGGCATCCTGTCCCTGGCGCCCACGCTGGGCCTGGGCGTGGTGCTGAACTCGGGTGCCACGTACATGGATGACCGGAACTACTCCGGCGTGCTGTTCCGCGTATCGCCCGGGCTGGTGGCGGGCTGGCGCGTCGCGGACACGGTGTCCGTGCTGGGACTGTTGGACGTGCCGGTGGACATCGGCCTGTCCAATGGCCAGTCGCGGCGCATCCAGGCGCTCGGCGGAGGCGGCGTGGAGGTGTACCTGGGCAGCAACCTGTCGGCGCTGGCGGCGGGCCAGCTCGGCGTGGAGTCCTTCCAGGAGCGCTCGGGTGAAAGCCACACGCGCCTGGGCTACAGCGTACGGCTGGGCCTGGGCGCCCGGCTCTTCTGACTCACGTCAGTCCGAAGCGCTCCAGCTTCTTGAGCAGGCCCTGTCGCGACAGGCCCAGCGCCTCCGCCGTATGCGTGCGGTTGCCGTTCAGACGCCGCAGGGCCTCCTCGATTTCACGCCGCTCCAGCGCTTCCACCTTCTGCGCCAGCGTGGTGGTGCCCGGCGTGCTGGAGGGCCGTAGGCGCTCGCTGCCGGTGAAGGACAAATCCTCGGGTTGGATTTCGCGCCGCTCCCCCGCCAGCACGGTGGCGCGCTGCATCTCATGGCGCAGCTCGCGCAGATTCCCCGACCACGCATGGGCCAGCAGGGCCTCCGCCGCGGCGTCCGACAACAGCCGGGCGCGGCCGTCCGGGCACAGGTGCGCGCACTGGTTGAGGAAGTGCTTGGCCAGCAGCGGCAGGTCCACGGGGCGCTCTCGCAACGGCGGCAGGCGGATTTCGACGCCCTTCACGCGCCAGAAGAGGTCCTCGCGGAAGGCGCCTTCCTGAAGCATGCGGCCCAGGTCCCGGTGGGTGGCGGAGATGAGCCGCACGTCCACCTGGACAGGCCGGTCCGCGCCCACCGGCAGGATGTCGCCCGTCTCCAACGCGCGCAGCACCTTCACCTGGAGGGACGGCGACATGTCGCCCAGTTCGTCCAGGAAGAGCGTGCCTCCGTCCGCCTCCGCGAAGAGGCCACGGTGGTCCTTCGTCGCCCCGGTGAAGCTGCCCTTCACGTGGCCAAACAGGGCGCTCTCCAGCAATGACTCTGGAAGCGCGCCGCAGTTGATGGGGACGAAGGGCCCGTCGTGGCGGCGGCTCTTGAGGTGGACGGTGCGCGCGAGCAGCTCCTTCCCCGTCCCATTCTCCCCGGTGACGAGCACTGGCAGCTCACTGGCCGCCACGCGCTCCGCCAGGGACGTGGCCGCCAGGAAGGATGCGCTCTGCCCCACCAGCGAGACACCGCCCGCCGCGCGCGTCAGCGAGCTGCGCAGCGTCTCCACCTGCCGCTCCAACGTCACCCGCGCGAGCGCCCGCTGCACCACCACCAGCAGCACGTCCGGGTCCACCGGCTTGGTGAGGAAGTCGTACGCACCCAGGCGCACCGCCTCCAACGTGTGCCGCGTGTCCCCCGCCCCGGACACGACGATGACCTTCGTCCCGGGCTTCGCGCTCAGCAACGCCGCGAGCCCTTCCAGCCCCGCGGAGACACTCCCGTCGGGAGGCAGCATCAGGTCGAGCAGCACCAGGGGGAAGTCGCGCGCGTCGAAGGCGGCGCGAGCGGAAGGCCGGTCCGTGGCTTCCACCACCTCGTAGCCCCCCTCGCGCAGCAGCCCGCCATAGACTTTGCGGAACGCGGCGTCGTCATCCACGAGCAGCAACGGGTGCGGTGCGGACATGCGTGTGGCATCCACCTCAGTCCGGAAGCGGCGCCTGGCGTGGCGTCCCCATCAACTCCAAGGTGCGCAGGGCCACCTGGATGAGCGTCTGGGCGCACGGCTCACACCCGCCGCCACAGCACCGAGGCCAACGGCCTTCCGGGTTGCGCAGCAAAGGGCGCACACAGGATTGGTAGTAGCTGGGGAAGCCGAGCTCTTCGCTGGCGCGAACCAGCGCGGCTTCGAACGGAGGTGGCGCGGGGCTGGTGACGTCGGACACGGGGCTGTCATAACAGCCACCGTGTCCGCTGCCCACAAGCCCCGCGCCCGGCACGGACTCAAGGTGTCACGAGAATCCGGGAGCCCACACGGCCGTCGTTGGCGGGATTCGCGTCCGGCGCACTGCCCGTGCTCACGTTCGCCCCCACGAACCACACGTCCCCGCTGTCCACGTTGTTGGCTCGCGAGGACACCGTCAGCGTCCGGCATTGGTTCCGGGAGAGCGTCACGCTCGTCTGGCCGACACGGACGTCTCCCGACTCATCAATGCGCTCATCCCGCGACAGATAGGCATAGACGGTGGCGGCCCCCGACGACGTGCCGCGATTGCACACCGTCACCGACGTCGAATACGAGGCCCCCGTGCGGACCAAGGGAGGGCCGCTCACGGCCGTGACGGCGAAGTCGCTGCGGCCAGTGACGGCCAGTGGCACAGCGAAGGTGAATGCCCGCCGCACTGGCTCGGGCATCACCTCTTCCGGGTATCCCAGCCTTGCCACCAGACGGTAGGCCCCGTCCAGGGGGACGCTGGCCGAGCCTGACAGCACCACCGGCGCGCATGCCCCCGTGGCCAGATTGGACGGCGTAGCCCGGACAGAAAGCGTAGTGACGGGGAAGCCATCCGTCGTCTCCAGCGCGAGGTGAATGGGCATCCCCCATGGCCATGTGGGGCCCCGATTGCACACGGTGGCCGTGGCGGTGAAGAACTCGCCCGGCCAGACGGCGGTTGGCGCCTGGAGCGCGGTGACGGCATGCCCCGTCACGGTCGTCACCCGGAACGCGTCCCCGGAGGCCAGGTTGTTGGATTCCACCGTCTCCCGGACGGCGTTCACGCCATCCACCATGGCTCCCAAGCGCCAGCCTCCTTCTGGTGGCGCATCCAACTCCACGTCCCACGAGCCACACTCGTCGGGCTCCAGGGACGGAATCGACACGGAGGCGCTCAAGGAGAACTCTGGCACGGCGTCCCCGTCCTCCCCCCACATGGGGAACACGTCCAGGGACGCGCGCAGGGAACGCGCGTTACCCCGGTTGCAGACCGTCGCGACGGCGGGCATCGGGGCGGAGGGCCAGGTCACCGAGAGGTCGGTCGTCACGCCCGTCACCACCAGGTCCGGGCCGGAGCCAATCCCGACTATGGGGCCGACGAGCGCGTTGTCGTCCAGGTTCATTTCCCCTCCTTGCGGCGCGACGAGCTCCACTCGCGCCTTCACATGCACTTCACCGACCAACTGCGAGGGAACATTCCCCATCACGGGCACCACGGCGCATCCCTTTGCCAGCGCGCCAAAGGTCCTCGTGCCAACGGAGGTCCCCACCTCCGACTCCAGGCCATCCTCCGACATCAAGACGTGGATGAGCAGCTCGCTGGCGGCAACGCTGCCGGTGTTGCAGACGGTGACCTCCGTGATGAAGGGCTCCCCACCGGACAGCGCGTTCCGCTCCGGCGCGATGCGTGTCACCGAAAGCTCCGCATGATTTCCCACGCGCAGGTCCACGGCTTTGAAGTTGTTGTCCACGTGGGCCTCCGTCAACACCGCCTCAGGGTCCAGCTCCGCCTCCAGCCGCCACAAGCGGTGCGCGACCGCGTTCAGCCCCAAGGGCTCTTCCCACTCCGCGCACTGGTTCGCGGCCAGGGAGGGGACGATCCGGTAGAAGGCGCGCACTCCATGGTCGGCCACCGTGCCGCCCGCTCGCAGTTGAAAGCGGACGTCGGCGGACTGCCCCGGAACATTGCCCTGGTTGCAGACAGTGATTCGGACCGGAAGCGGCCCATTGCTCGCCTCCACCTGAGGCGCCTTCAACGCGGCAATGACGTAGTCCGGCATCTCCCCCACCAGCAACGCGGACACCGGACTGCGGTTGTTGGCTTCGTCGTCCTCGGGCTGCTCATCCAGCGGGTCCGCGATGGCCGCCACATACCAGCGCCCCGGCTGCGACACCTGCCCCTGCAGCAGGACGGCCTCGCAGCGCCCGGCCGGAAGGAAGAGGCCTGGCTGCCGGTTCAACTCCGTGTCCGTCGCATCGACGTGCGCATCGGCGGACAGGAAGAGAGACACGGACGTCACGCCGTCCAGCCTGCCTCGGTTGCAGACACGAACGGAGGCGGTGAACGGCGCATCCGGGAACACGACGGAGGGAAGCACTGCCGACTCCGTGACGAAATCCGTTCCCGTGCTCTCGACATACACCTGCAACACGGGCCCCACGTTGTTCGTCTCGTCGTACTCGCGAACCGTGCCTCGGGTGCTGGAGATCGCTCCCAGGAAGAAGGTTCCCGCGGCCTCGATGACCGCGGGAATGGCGTGCTCCGCGCATTGGCCGGGCGCCAGGGTGCCCAAGGACGCCTCCCCGAGCACCGGGTCCTCGGGCGTCACCCGGGCAAGCCGTGAGGCATGCAGCGCCACCCACGCGGACGCAGGCCCCCTGCCGTCGTTGCATACCCGCACCGTTCCCGTGAAGGGCTGCCCCGGCTCCACCGTGGCCGGCGCGCGGACGGCCTCCGTCACGAGATCCGCGAGCCCATCCTCCACGGAGATGGGTTGGCTGAAGCCCTCGTTGTTGTGTTCGTTGAACTCCGCCACCACGTTATCGGGGTCCACGATGGCGACGACGTACGTGGAAGACCAGGACGACACTTCGGGAAAGAGATACAGCGACAACGCCACGCGCCTGCACGCACCGGGCGCCAAGGACACAGTGGCCGTCGCGAACCCCTGGTCCAACCGGACCTCCGGCAGCGGCTGAACGCTGAATCCCACCAGCGCATGGCTGACGGACGTGGTCCCCTGGTTGCAAACCGTTGCGTCCACCGCCAGCGGCACATCCGGCCGGGCTGCCGCGGGCGCATCCACGGCCGTGACGACCAGGTCCGGCTTGGAGCCGATGCCCATGCGGCGCCCGACACTGGCATTGTTCGCCGTGCTGGCTTCCTCTCCCCACCGCTGCGCATCCACCACGGCACCGAAGTACCATTCGCCTTCCCGGGAAGGCTGGGCGTGGATGGAGGCCTCTCGCAAGACGCAGGTCCCGGGCGCCAATCCCTCCACGAGCATCGAGCCCGCGACCTGCACATCATCCCGGGAGATGACCGCGTCCAACGACAGGTAGGGCGTCAGCACCGCGCTACCGGAAGCCGTTCCCTGGTTGCAGACCGTCATCCGCGCCGGGAACGTTCCGCCGAACGCCACGCTCTCTGGCACCACGACCGAGGTCACGACGAAATCGGGCAGCGCCGCGAACCGCACGGGCACGCCGTCGTGCACGTTGTTCTCTTCCGCCAGCTCGGACACCTGAGCGCTCCGATCAACCAGCGCCCCCACGAACCAGGTTCCCGACCGTTGTGAGTCCCCGGGAACGGTGACTGGAAGCGTGGCGCACTGCCCCTGCCCCAATTCGCCCGTCGGCACGGGGCCGAAATGCCCATCCTCGACGGAGTGGCTCGGGTCCCGGGACAGGAACACCGTCACGTCCGACTGCGCCTCCACGGTGCCCTGGTTGCATACCGTGACGTCGGCATGGAAGGCGTCGGCCGGCCGGACAGCCGTGGGTGCATCAACGGCGGTGACGACGAAGTCCGGCAACTGCCCGACGCGCACGGGAAGGACGGGCCCCGTGTTGTTCTCCACCACGAGCTCCCGCATGCCGTGGATGGGTTTGAGCTCGGAAGACAGGAACCAGAGACCCTCGCCATGGTTCGCAGTCACCGTGCTGGCCAGGGTGACGCACCGTCCCGGGGGCAAGTACGGCACATCAAGCTCCCAGGCCGGCGCGCCACGCGAGGCCCCCGCCCCGCTCCGAGCAAAGTAACCACTCACCACGCCGTAGTAGCTCTCCAGGTTGCCCTGGTTGCACACCTGGGTCGCGACCTGGAACGACGCGCCAGGCCGGACACCAGACGGAGCATCCATGCGACGGATGACGAGGTCAGGCCCCGAGCCGATGCTCACGGGGACCACCTGGCTCCCATTGTTCGTTTCGGACAACTCGGCCCGCGTCTGCTCCGCATCGGCGAGCGCCCCAATGTAACGAACGCCCTCAATCCACTCGGGTGGCCTCGGAACGAGCGACAGCTCCGCCGAGGCGCAGCGTCCCGCGCCCAACGTGCCGAAGCTCCAAGTCTCCAGCAGTGCGTCGTGGGTCGTCACGTCCACGTCGACCGACTGATAGAAGGACACCTCTACGTCTCCCGCGACGGAGCCCACGTTGCAGACCTCGACGAGAGCGGGAAGAGACATCCCGAAATCCACGTTCGAAGGCATGGAAAGCCGGGTGACGACGAAGTCGGGCAGCGCCCCGATGCCGACCGGAAAACCCTTGCTCGTGTTGTTGTCCCGACGCAGCTCGGCTGCCGTGCCATACGGGTCCACCACCGCGCCCACGTACCAGACGCCACTTGAAGGCACCCAGAGACTCACGGGCGCGTCGACCGTGGTGCACGCACCGGGCGCCAGCGGCCCCACGGGCACCGCGCTCAGGGGCATGTCCGCGGCGGTGATGGTCGCATCCTCGGACAGCACGAGCGCCAGGTCCGCCTCCCCGGCCACGGTCCCCACGTTGCACACCTGCACGGCAATGGTGGCGGCCTCAGCCGAAGCAGCACGCGTGACGGGAACATTCACACTCCCCACCGTGAAGTCCGGCAGCGCGCCCACGCCCAAGCGCGCCGTGCGGACGTTGTCGTCTTCACGCGGCTCCGCCCAGGCGCCGTCCGGGTTCGCCACCGCGCTGACGGTGTACATGCCTTCGAACGACACGCCGGAGGCTGCTTGCACGTTCACCGTGGAGCACTGCCCGGGCGCCAGGGACTCCGTCATTGTCTCGCCCAGGGTGTGCTGCGCCGGTGCGTAGAAGGGAGACCAATCGCGGACCAGCCGCACAGGCGTGGCCCCGGAAGAACCGCCCTCGTTGCACACGGTGACTCGCGCGGAGAAGGCCTGCCCTGGAAGTACCGACGAAGGAACCTCCAGCCCGGTTACTGCGAAGTCAGGCGCCAGGCCGACGATCAACTCCCGGACGTCGACGTTGTCGTCCCACTGAAGTTCCTGCTCCCCATGGGAATACACCATGGCGCCCCAGAACCAGCGAACTTCGGGGAGTTCCCATCGAGGACTGGAGACGGGCACCGGGACGCGGAGGAGCACGCATTGCCCCTGCGCAAGCGGTTCGAAGTCGTGCATCCCCTGCACGGCATCCACATTCCCGTCAAACACAGCATCCTCCGACCGGAAGACGTACACGTAGCCGGACGCGCGCAATGTCCCCTCATTGCACACACGCACCTGCGTGGTGAAACGAACGTTGGGGGGTTGGACGGAAGGCATCTCCACGATATCAACGGAGAAGTCCGACCCCACGGCCACGGACAGAGGACCTCCCGCCAGGGCGTTGTTGTCCTCCCGGGGCTCGCGCTCGACGTCCAGCGAGTCCACCAGCGCGCCCAGCACGCCCTGGGTGGGCGCAGAGGGCGCGGTGAGCGAGACCTCCCGCGTGACACACTGACCTCGCTCCAGGGAGCCGACCGGCATGCCCCCCAGCGGCAGGTCGGCCCGGGAGATTCGCGAGGTCCGGGCCAGCACGATGGCGACGTCCGTCGAGCCTCGGGCAGCGCCCTCGTTGCACACCGTCACCTTCGCCGTGAAGGCAGTGCCCGGTGCCACCGTTCTGGGCGCGGACACGGCCGTCACGGCGAAGTCAGCCACGCGCCCGAGCGAGACCTGCCCTCCCGCGAGGGCGTTGTTGTCCACACGCAGCTCATTGCGCGGGAACATCTCGGGATACGGGTCCACGATGGCGCCCACGGTGAAGACGCCCGGCCACAGCGAGCCAGCGTGCGATGGCACCTTGATGGACACGCACTGCCCCGCCTGTACGAGCCCGGTCTCCGCCCAGCCGGCGAAGAGGTCATGGACCGTGATGTCCGCGTCCTGCGATAGGACGACCATCACATCCGTGTTCCAATCCCGGAGCCCCTGGTTGCACACCGTCACGTCCGTGAAGAAGCCCTGGCCCGGGGACACACCCGCCGGGGCCAGCACGGACGTCACCATGAGGTCCGGCCAATCTCCCACGTTCACGGGCACCAGCGGGGACGAGGTGTCGTTCTCCTCGAATGCATCCTGCGTCCAGACGTGTGCATCCAGGAGCAGCCCCATCGGACGGGCGTACTGCAACTGCACCGGCACGTCGTGACGGACGCACACGCCAGGGGCGATGGAGGGCAGGAACTGGAATGCCAACGTCTCCGCCCACAAAGCGCCGCGCGTCATCCGGGAACGAATGTCCAGACTGCCGGCGGGAGATGAAGCATTGCCTTGGTTGCACACCGTGGCCCGGACCATGAACCGAGAAAGCTCGTGGACGCTGACAGGCGCCTTCAGGAACGTGACGGCGAGGTCATGGCCAAGCCCCAGGAACACGCGCCTGCCGACGAACGTGTTGTTGTCCTCGTCCAGCTCCGCCCAGAGGCCGCCCGCATCTGCGAACGCCAGCAGGTACCGAGGCCCGGGAAGGGAATGGCTCGAGTGGATCGACACAGGCCCCGTCGCGCATTGCCCGGGCGCCAGGAAGCCGAAGCCCAGGCTGCCCGCGCTGGGCTCGGGGAGGACGAGTTCTTCGTCTGCGGACCAGTAAAGACCCACGTCCACGGGAGCGCCCACGGTGCCGTCATTGCACACCGTGACGCGAGCCGTGCCATCCGCCCACGCCGAGAGCGCCCCGGGCGCTTCAATGGCGACGATGCGGAAGTCCGGCGCCTCCCCAACCAGGATCCGGCTCGCCGGTCCCACGTTGTTGTCCCAGAAGGACTCGTCCCAACGCGCCCACCGCGCGTTCGCGACAGCGCCCACATACCAGATCCCGTCGACGATTCCGGGAACGGACGCCTCCACCCGCGTCCGGGCACACTGCCCCGCCGCCAGCGGCGCCACCTGCGCAGAACCGATGAGACGGTCCTCGGCCACGACAACGGGATGGGCGGACAGCAGGAGCTCCACCTCGAACGACGTCGGCATGGACCGGGTGCCTTGGTTGCACACCGTGACCTCCGTCCAGAACGGCATGGTGCCTGTCACGCTCGACGGCACGTCCACCTTCGTGACGATGAGGTCTGGCATCTCCGCGAACGTCAGTTGTCCCCCCACCCAGAGGTTGTTGCCAGGAACCAGGTCTGCATGCAGCTCCCAGGGATAGGCATCCACCAGGGCCCCCACATAGCCACGCATGAAGTGGCCCGTGCGGCTGACGTGAAGCTCCACGTCCTCACAGCCACCGGGGTCGAGGAAGAGGCCGCCCGTCCAGGTCTCGACCTTGTCATCCGCCGTGAGGACGGCATCTTCCGAAAGCAGGAGGTCGACGGTGGCATTGGCGACGAGCGTGCCGCGGTTGCACACCGTCGCCGTCGCCACGATGGGCCGCCCGAATTCGACGACGGCCGGTGCGCGGAATGCAGTGATGACGAAGTCGGGCCCATCCCCCACGCCCAGGGTTTCGCCCTGGAACACGTTGTTCGCCTCGTCGGCTTCTTCCACCTGCCCGTCCGCGTCCACGACGGCGGCGACGAAGTGCGCGCCCGCCAGCGCCGCGTCCATCCTCACCCAGCCTTGGACGCGCTCACAGGCAGAGGCCTCCAGCCCATCCACGGCCCGGCGCAGCAGCGTGGGGTCCGTGGACGTGGAGTCACGGCCCTGGGAGAGCCGCACCTCCGCGACGAAGGGCCCTGCGGGAAACGGCATGCGGTTGCACACCTCGACGGAGACATGGACGTCGTCCCCAACGCGGGCCGCGGACGGCAGCGACAACCGGCGCACTACCAGGTCGGGAAGCGTCCCCGGCGCAAGCTGGGTCAGCGCCCCTTGCGGTCCTGGAGGAAGGCGCTCAACGGACGTCTCCTGCGGACCACACGCGACCAGCGACACTTGCAGCGCAAGTCCCAATACCCACGCAAACCTTGACGGCATTACGCCCCCTCCACGTCCGAGGCGGACCTGGACGACTGCTATCAACGCCCCTGACGGCTCGACAGCTCTTTAGCAAACAACCCCTACGCTTGAGGAGATGGCGCAGGACGAATGCGCGCGCGGGCCAGGACAGAACCCGGGTGTCACGAGGCACCCATGTCTGACAATTCCATGAGTCCCGAGATGGCTGTCTGGAGTTACGGAATTCGAGCCCCGAAGGAGCGACGGTCGCGGCTCAAAGCAACGAGGATTGGGCTGACACTTCGGGCGCGCTCGTCAGGGGCTGGCACGTGGCACACCAGTACGTGTTCCGCCCGCCGAGGCGTTGATGGGAAACGGGCGTGGCGCAGCGCGGGCACGGCGCCCCAGCGCGGCCGAACACGTTGCGCCGGTGCTTCGCCTGGCCTTGAACGCCGAAGAGGTCTCGCTGGGTGCCGCGCAAGCGGAGCCCTTCATCGAGCACCGCCTGGATGGCGCGGTCCAGCCGCACCACCTCATCGGCCGTGAGGGACGACGCCAGCCGGCGTGGCTCAATCCCCGCCTGCCACAGGCTCTCGTCCGCATCCCGGTTGCCGAGCCCCGCCACCACCCGCTGGTTGAGGAGCACCGTCTTGAGGGGACTTTTCCGCCGCCGCAGTTGACGCGCCAGCACCGCTGGGGTGAACCCCTCTCCCAGCGCCTCTGGCCCGAGTTCGTCCAGCTTCAAGCGCGCGGCCAGCTCATCGGAAGGCGCCAGGGCGATGCGCGCGTAGCCCAGCGAGTCCGTGAACTGCAACTCCTCGCCGCCCTCCAACTCGAGCACCACCAGTGTCGAAGACGGGCGCTCACTCCCCTTGGGGCGCAGCGCCAATTCACCGAAGAGCATGAAGTGCAGCGCGAGCGTCGTCCCGTCATCGAGCGCGAGCAAGATGAACTTGGCCCTTCGGTTCGCGGCGGTGACCTGCCGCCCCTTCAAGGCTTCGATGAAGTCCGGCGGCGACGGGAAGCGAACGACAGCGGGAACCAGGACCTCCGCCCCCACGAAGCGGCGGCCCAGGACGGCTTGCTGCAAGTCCCGGGTGATGATTTCGACTTCAGGCACCTCTGCCACGCGGGCGTCTCCTCCGCACATGCATGGTGCCGGCGCCTGGCGTCGCGCTACGAAGACGCCCATCCGCCATGGCGCCCGGCTGCCCTCCGAGCGGAGCGCGCGGCGCTGCGCCCCAGGGCCGTCCGCCAACGGACGCGCCCCGGGGGCTCAGGCGCGGACTTCCACCTCGCGAACCTCGCGAGACACCTCCCGCACCTCGACCTTCACATCGAGGAACTGGGCGATAGTCTGGAGCTGCGTCTCGGCATGCCCATCCAGCGGCAGCGTGCGGAACGTGCCGCCCTTCGCCAGCGCCATGAGGAGTAACAGCTGGTCACACAGGTGCTCGCCCACCGGCACGCCCGCATCAAGGTAGCGCTTCACCTCTTCAGCGACCTGCTCGGCCACGACCTCCGCCCGCTTCCCGCGCTCACCGAAGCCGGTGAAGACCTCCGTCACGTGATCGCTCTCCACCTCGGCGACCAGCACGTTGCCGGGCCCCAGCGGACGTTTCAGCTCCTCCGTCCGGAGTTCATCGGGCCGCCACTTCAGCGCCGCCCCCGCCGTGCCCAGCTCGCGCTGCGCCACGTCGAACGGAATCATCGCAATCACGGCCTTCAGGTCGCGACGGACCACGCGCCCCCGCTCCAGCAAGTGCAGCGGCTTCAGCGGCGCGGGTCGCACGTCGACCCGGAACCGCCCGCCCCCGGCCGGGAAGAAACCGGCACGCTCCAGGGTCGCCTCCACGGACGGCCCCATGCGACGGACCAGCGGCAGATACGCCCGCTGGAGGAAGTCGAACGGTGGTGCCATGGGGTTGTGCGTCCCCCCCTCCAACATCAGCGTGGAAGGCCCGTCCGCCAGGAGCAGCGCCGGAAGCACCGTCTGGAGCACCAGCGTCGCGCTGCCCGCGGTGCCTACCGCGAAGTGGTAGTTCCCCGCGGCCAGGGCACTCGGCCGGAAGGTCAGCTCGCGTGAGCCGAGCTCCGCGCCCGACACCTCCGCGGCCCCCACGGCCTCCGCGGCCTTCACCGACGTCAGGTGCTGGCGCAGCAGGCCCGGCTTCTTCCGGCCCGCGCGGATGTTCTGGATGGTGAAGGGCTTGCCCGTCACCAGCGACAGCGCCAGCGAGGTGCGCAGCACCTGCCCCCCACCCTCACCCAATGAACCATCGATGCGCACCATGACGACTCCCTCCTTGCTGCTCGCGACTCACGAACCACCCGGCACGCACTGACACCACCGTGAAAATAGCGGCGCCCGCGTCCCCATCCTGGCGGCCTTTCGGCCTCTTGGGGAGCGCGGGCGCCTCGGTGTCTTCATCCCGGCATGGTCACCTCTGGGTTTCTAGCCCTTCACGCACACGACCTGCTTCAGGGTGTGGACCACTTCCACCAGGTCCGCCTGCGCCGCCATCACCGCATCGATGGGCTTGTACGCAGCCGGCGTCTCGTCGATGACGTCCACGTCCTTGCGGCACTCCACGCCGGCGGTCGCCTTCACGTGGTCCTCCACCGTGAAGCGCCGCTTCGCCGCCTCACGCGACATCACCCGGCCCGCGCCGTGGCTGCAGGAGTGGAAGCTGTCCGCGTTCCCCTTCCCGCGGACGATGAACGAACGCGCCCCCATGCTTCCGGGGATGATGCCGAGGTCGCCCTCGCGCGCCCGCACCGCGCCCTTGCGCGTTACGAAGCAGTTCTTTCCGAAGTGGTGCTCACGGGCGATGTAGTTGTGGTGGCAGTTCACCGCCGCGTCCTTCAGCTCGAACGGAGGCAGCTCACCGCTCAACTGCAGCGCATCCACCGCCTCTTGCAGCATCAGCGCGCGGTTCGTCGCGGCGAAGTCCTGCGCCCAGCTCACCGCGAAGACGTAGTCCTCGAAGTGCTCCGTCCCTTCCGCCAGATACGCCAGGTCCCCGTCCGGCAGGTTGATGAACCAGCGGCGCATGTCCTCCTTCGCCAGCTCGATGAAGTAGCTTCCGATGCGGTTCCCCACGCCGCGCGAACCGGAGTGCAACATCAGCCACACGCCATCCGACTCATCGAGGCACAGCTCGATGAAGTGGTTCCCCGTTCCCAGCGTCCCCAGGTGCGACAGCTCCGGCCCACGGCCGATGCGCGGATGCTTCCCGACGATGCGGTCGTACCCCTCCACCAACCGCGCCCACTCCTTCTGGTGCCGTGCGGGCGCCACACGCCACGCGCCCACGTCGTTGCGGCCACCGTTGTCGGAGCGGCCATGCGGCACCGCCCGCTCAATCGCCGAGCGCACCCCACGCAGCGAGTCCGGGAGCTGGTCCGCCCGCAGCGTCGTGCGAACGGCGATCATCCCGCAACCGATGTCCACGCCCACCGCCGCCGGCACCACCGCCCCTACCGTGGGGACCACGCTTCCCACCGTCGCGCCGTAGCCGCGGTGCACGTCCGGCATCACCGAGACCCACTTATGGATAAAGGGGAGGCCACGCAGGTTGCGGAGCTGCTTCTTCGCCTCGTCCTCGAACGGCACACCCACCGTCCACGCCTTGATGGGGCGGCCCGCCTCGTCCGACAGCACCTCGTAGTTCCCGTTGATGCGGCTCATCGTCTCCACCTTTCAGTCGTCCGCCGGGCGCTGTGTCCCGGTCACGGAGGAGGCCTAGAGCAGCCGGCGTGCCAACACGGCTCCCGAGGGACGCCCTCCAAGCGAGCTGGCATTCCCTATCTGGTTAGATAAAGTCCTATCCCTATGGCGAAATCGCGCGCGCGCAAAACGGTGGTCCTGGGGATGCTCGGGACGACACTGGACAACGGGCAGGGGCCGCAGCGCTGGACGCGGTGGCGGCCCACGGTGGCGCTGTGCCAGCAGGAGGACCTGTTGGTGCACCGGCTGGAGCTGTTGCATCCGCCGAACGCGACCTCGCTCGCGGGCACGCTGGTGGGGGACATCCGGCAGGTGTCACCGGAGACGGAGGTGCGGGGCAGGCCCCTGGACATCCAGAATCCGTGGGACTTGGAGGAGACCTACGGCGCGCTGCTCGACTACGTGCGCGGCTATGCCTTCAACCCCGAAGCGGAGGACTACCTGGTCCACATCACCACGGGCACGCACATCGCGCAGATCTGCATGTTCCTGCTGGTGGAGAGCCGGCTCATCCCCGGCAAGCTGGTCCAGGTATCACCCGACCCCAGGGACCGCGCGGGGGCGGGCACGCACACCCTCATCGATCTGGACCTTTCCCAGTACGACACCCTGGCCGCGCGCTTCCGGCAGGAACAACGCGAAGGCCTGGCCTTCCTCAAGTCCGGCATCGACACCCGCAACGCAGCGTTCAACCGCCTCATCGAGCGCATCGAACAGGTGGCCGTCCAGTCCCGCGCGCCTCTGCTCATCACCGGTCCCACCGGCGCGGGCAAGTCGCAGCTCGCGCGGCGCATCTACGCGCTGAAGAAGTCGCGGCGCGGGGTGGCGGGCCCCTTCGTGGACCTCAACTGCGCCACGCTCCGGGGCGACGGCGCAATGTCCGCCCTCTTCGGCCACGTGAAGGGCGCCTTCACGGGCGCGCTGAGCGACAGGCCCGGTCTGCTGCGGCAGGCGAATGGCGGGGTGCTGTTCCTGGACGAAATCGGTGAACTGGGCGCGGACGAGCAGGCCATGTTGCTGCGCGCACTGGAGGACAAACGCTTCCTGCCAGTGGGCGCGGACCGCGAAGTGGAGAGTGACTTCCAGCTCATCGCCGGCACCAACCGGGACCTCCAAGTCGAGGTCGAGCGCGGGCGCTTCCGGGAGGACCTGCTCGCGCGCATCAACCTATGGACCTTCCGGCTGCCCGCGTTGCGCGAGCGTCCGGAGGACATCCCACCCAACCTGCTCTTCGAACTGGACCAGTCCTCCGAGGCCGTGGGCACGCGCGTCACCATGAACAAGGAGGCGCAGGAGCGCTTCCTGGACTTCGCCACGTCCTCCGAGGCGCGATGGGCGGGCAACTTCCGCGACCTCAACGCGGCGGTGCTGCGCATGGCCACGCTGGCGGCGGGCGGACGGATTACTCGGGACGTGGTGGACGAGGAGCTCGAACGGCTGCGCGAGCAGTGGCGGCCCTCCGGAGCGAAGGCGGCGGTCGTCGCCGGGGACCTGGTCGCGGAGGTGCTGGGGGAGAACCTCGCCAGCGAGCTGGACCGCTTCGACCGGGTCCAGCTCGCGGACGTGCTGAGCGTCTGCCGGGCATCACGCTCGTTGTCGGACGCGGGGCGCGTGCTGTTCGCTCAGTCACGCGCCCAGAAGAAGAGCGTCAACGACGCGGACCGGTTGAAGAAGTACCTGGCCCGCTTCGGCCTCACGTGGGCGGACGTCAGCGGGCGAGGCGCGTAGGCCGGGCTCAGAGCATGGGCATGCCACGCGTCGTCACGCCCTTGCCTCCCTTCGCGCCCTGACTTCGCTGCCCTCCCTGCCCATCGCGGCCCAGGAGGTAGAACGACTCCTGCCGGGACACGAAGAACTTCCAGCCCTCCTCGGTGAGGTAGGCCGGGTCCTCCTGCATCACGAAGACCTTCTGCCCGTCCCACTCCGGCACCGCGGTGGCGGTGTTCAGCTCGATGGCGATGTACGAGCCCAGGCGAAGTGTCTTGGCCTCCTCCTGCCGGCTCGCCGAGCGGAAGTCGATGCTCGCGCCCAGCGCGTGGCCCTGATTACCCAGCGGGTGGCTGTACACCATGGCCTCGATGCCCTTCTCCTTCATCTCCGCCATCGTCTGCGTGTACACCTGCGCGGAGGTGCGGCCCGGACGGGAGGCGCGCAGCATCAGCGCGTCCTGGAGTTCGATGGTGTTGGCCAGCGCCCGCTTGAGCCCCTCCGGCGCGTCCGTCTCCCCCTCGTTCAGCACGTAGGCCATCTTCTGCCAGTCGGAGTTCAGCCCCATGTAGGTGATGCCGAAGTCCACGTGGAGCAGGTCGCCGCGGAGGATGACGACGTCCTCCTTCGCGGGCGCCAGGAAGCCTCGCGAGCTCGAGCCGTCCATGCCCTTGCGCTGCACGCGCAGGTCCGGCTGGAACCAGGTATCCACGCCCAGCTCCCAGAGCCTGTCATAGAGGAAGCGGCGCACGTCACCGACGGTCGTCTTCCCCGGCACCACCACCTCCGGAGAGAAGGCCTCCTTCACCACGGCCTCCGTCAGCATCACCAGCCGCTGGTAGTGCAACCACTCCTCGGGGATGCGCGTGTCCAGGTACTCCTCGATGAGCGGCGCGGCGCTCACGAAGCGGGCCTCCGCCTCCGCGCCCAGGGACTCCACCAGGAAGGCATAGCTGTCCTTCGTCAGGCTGCGCGTCACCCCGCGCTTGCCGCCAATGCCCAGGGCAATCGTCCGGGGCTGATAGCGCGTGTTCAGGTCCGCCAGGATCTCCTGCGGCTTGCGCCCTTCTTCGGGCAGCTCGAAGAAGCGCGCGAGCGTGGCCTCCGAGTAGCCGGAGAGCGCGACGCGCTTGAGTCCCTCGGGCCCGGCGTCGACGAACACGAAGATGTCCCGGTTGCCCGCATATGGACGCGGCGGCGCGATGAACTGGGTGAGCGGGTCGTCGTGGAACTCCTCGTTGACGACCACCCACATGCCCACGCCATGGCGGCGCATCATGTCCAGCAGCATGCCGTGGCGCTTCTCCAGCCAGGCTTCGCGCTCGGCGATCTGCTCCGACCAGGACATGAGGCGCGGCGGCGACTTGTCAGCAGCGCCCTGGCGCCCCGTGGTGGCACAGGCGGCCAGCAGCAACAGCGGCAGGGCCGCCCACTTCACGGACTTCATGTGAGGACTCCCATCGAGAAGGAGGCCGCACCGTATCGCATGAAAGCCAGGGGGCCTCCGCCTCCAGAGCCCTTGGAATCTCTGGAGGCGGAGGGCCTGGGGCGCGCCCCCTCCCTCACTCCCTGGAAGTCCGCACTCCAGCGCCTCTTCGGATGAACGCGTCCTCAACGCCCGCGTCATGTGGTCGTCGGCCCCCCAGTCCCACCGCGGCCACCCTTCGAGATGACGGCTGTCCCCCGACGCCGTCTGCTGGAGCGGGGCTTCGTCCCCCGCGCGCCGAACTCAGAAGCTGGCGATCCGGAACTCGAAGTCGCTCTCGTCGAACGCCTCCAGTCCCTGCCCCCCCAGGTCCTCCGCGTTTCCCCCCGCCTTCACAACACTCCGCGCGTCCCCCCAACCGCCCCGCTCCCCCCGGCTGGAGCTCCCGTTCGACCAGGCCGCCCATCCCCCGCCCATCGCCCCACGCCCCTCCTCAGGTGCCCAGATACCGCTCGCATCCCCTTGGCCCCGCGCGTCACCACGAAACATCTGCTCCCCCTCTTCTCAGGGGCTCGCGACCAACGCCCCCTCAATCTCAGATACGGACCCAGCCCTTTTTCTTGTGCATTCTGTTCAAAAAAATCCGGGACGCCCCGAGCGGGAGCGTCCCGTAAAACCTGTATCGCCAGCGCGACTCAGGACAATCCGGAAAACTGTCACTTATTTACGACGTGAGCTGTCCGAGCCATCTGGTTGAGACGCCGTATTCACGGACGGAACGACGGACATCCTCGCCGAGAACGGCGGGTGCGCCGTCAGGCCCGGGGTGGGCTCCGGCGGTGGGTCATGCGGGTTGATGCTCACCACCGCCCCATCACGCTTCGACTTCTTCGAGAGCTTCTTCACCATCGCATCCCCCTCTGCGCGGCACCGGCGAGGACAAGCGGCATGCCATCCCCCGCCTCCGCACCGGTACAACGCGCCGAGTCGGATTCCTTGGCCATCATTCGAAGAGGAGGATGCCGTGGACCCAGTCCGCGGAGGGGTGGGCCGCCAGCCATGTGCGCCGCTCGTCGCGGAGCGCGAGGGCCGCCGGCGCGCCGGCCCGGATGCGCTCACGAACCGCTTCGAAGAAGCGCCCCGCCGAGTCGGGGATTTCCGCCGTGGAGGCCAACACCGTGGCCGCGCCGGCTTCGATGAAGGCCACCGGCAGGCTGAAGGACTCATGAAGGAAGGGCGTGGCCCGTGCCGCGCTACACGTGGCCAGCAGCACGAGCGGCGCGCGCTCCAGCTTCAGCGCGCGAACCTGGGGGGCGGACAGCGCATATCGGCCATCTGTTTCAGGCGCCAGCACCACCAGCGAGGCGTCCGACATCTCAGGGCTGAAGGCGCCGTGCGCGTGGATTTCCACCTCGCTGGCCTGCGCCATGGCCGCCAGCACCCGCGTCGGCGTGGCCTGTATGCCCGACAGCTCGATTCGCTGCGGGTCCGGCGCGTGCGGCGGCTCCAGTGGAAGCAACCGCGGGAGGCCCAGCGACGCGGGCGCCTCCACCCCATTGACGACCAGGTGCGGCCCGCTGCCACGAGCCAGCACGGGAGACGCTCCTCCGGGCCGCCCCACACGGTAGCTCCAGGCGAGGTCCGCGGGCAGCAGTCCCCGCAGGCCATGCACCGGCGGCAGTGCGAGCACGTCCACCCGCTCGCAGCCCTTCAAGGCGGCCTGGAGCGACGGAGGCACCAGCCCGGAGGCGTCCCGCCCCAGGGGCTCCGCGCGGCTGGCGTCGAAGTGCCCCTGCAGCTCGCCCGTGGCGCCGCGCAGCGCCACCACCGAGCGCTCGTAGTCCACGGCGACGCCCAGCACACACCGCGCGGGCACCTCCACCTGAAGCGCGGCGCCCATGAGCGCCAGGGCCTCACCTGGGGCGTCCGTGCGGCCTGCCTCGTGCGCCAGGACGTTGTAGGCCCCCATGCGCGTCTTGCGCGCGTCCACATCGTTGGGAAGGGACTCCGCCTGTTGGATGGCGCCGCGCAGCAGCTCCAGCCCGGTCGCGCGGTCGCGCTCCAGCACGAACTGCCCCTCGGCGAAACGCATCTGCGCGAGCTTGCCCGGTGAGGGCTGCCCCCGGTGCAGCTCGGCCAGAGTGCGGCGCAACAGGTCCGCGTCCTGGCTGTCCGCCCCGAAGCGCGCCAGGTACGACAGCAACAGCGCGCCGGGCAGCCCCAGCGGCCGGCCACACTCCTGCGCCAGCTCCAGCTCGTTCCGCGCCTCGTGCGCGTCGAACTCCAGCCACGACAGGTATGCCAGGTTGCGGTGCACGTAGGTGCGCTGCTCGCAGGCCTCGGGCGTTCGCGCCAGGGACTCGCGCAGGTAGGCGCGCGCGCTGGTGACGTCCAACCGGTAGCGAGCGATGTGCGCCAGCTCCTGGAGGAACTGCTGCTCCAACTCCCATTCCTCCAACTCCCGGGATGCCAGCCAGCCACTCCATGCCTGCTCGAACGCCTCCGCCGGGCGGTTGAGCGCGAGATAGAGGTCCGACAGCCGCTTCTTCAGCGTGGCGCAGCGGTAGGACAACCCCTTGCCCTGACAGGCGCCCACGGCCGCGCGCAGCCGCGCCTCCGCCTTCCACCATTCGCCCGCGCGCTCCTCGGCGCCCGCCAGCTCTCGCTCGGCCAGCAGCGACAACCAGGGGTCCTCGGCCGCACGGGCCAGCCGCGTGAAATCCTCCAGGTGGCGCGCGCCTGCCGTCTGATTGATGAGCCCGCCCAGGTACAGGTCGTCCTCGCCCGAACGCCGCAGCGTCTCCAGGAAGCGCTCTGGCGAGGACAGCTCGCCCCGCACGAGCTTCGCGTAGTCCGCCGCCAGGGGTGCACGGCGGCTGAAATCCCGCTCCGCCACACGCTGCACGTAGCCGCGAAGCACCTCGCCGCCCTGGACGCCGTCCAACACGTCCGCCAGCGGCAGCAGGCGCAGGGTCCACTCCCGCGACGGCGCGGCCCTCACTGCGTCGTAGAACGCCAGCCGGACGATGCCAGGAAAGCGCTTCGCCTCCTCCAGCGGGAGCCGCGCCTGCGCGTCCACCATCAGGTCCCGCACCGCCGCGCGAGCCCCCTTCCAGGCCCGCCCACGCGCCTGCGTCTGATGCCGGAGCGCTCGCGCGCGGATCCGCGCCTCCTCGCTCCAGCCTGGATCCCCGCGCTTCACCACCGCGTCGAATGCCTCCGCGGCCAGCAGCGTCAGCCCCATCTCCCGCAGCACCAGCGCCCGGTTCCACTGCGCCTGGGCGTGCTCGGGCGCCTGTCGCAATACCCCGTCCAGCAGTGCCAGCGCCTGTTCCGGATGCCCCTGCTCCAACGCGACGATGGCCAGGTCGCTGTCCCGGTCCGGTGACGGCGACATCCGGTGGAGGAAGTCGGAGGCTTGCCGCAGGTCCTTGCGGACCAGGTACGCGGCGGCAATGCCATGCAGGTCCCCCTGGTCCTCCAGATCCGCCAGCGCCCGGAGCGGCAATGCCGCGCCAGTCCCGCCCGGAGGGCCACTGACAGCCGCGCGCAGGGGCACATAGGGCCGGTGTCCGTCCGCGCGTGCATAGGCAACCCTCGCCTCGATGAGACGCGACGACGTCTGCGCGAGCCAGACCTCCTGCTGGGAGCCCCGCACATCGGCGCTCTTGACGACGAGCACCAGGACGATGGCCGCCGCCACGGCGCCCACCGCGAACGGGGCCCAGCGCCAGTGAGGGCGCCCCGGCACTTCGGCCGTGTCACGTGTCTTGGGCGCGTCGGACGCCATCCTGGTTTCGGGCGCGCCCTCCTGCTCGTGCGCCAACGCCTGCGGGTCCCCCATCACATGGAAGCCCAGCAGCTCCAGTTGCATGGCTTCGTGCAGGCCGGACGCGCAGGGGTCACAGCGAGCGAGGTGATGCCGGAAGTTCTCCTCGTCCACGGGCGGCAGCTCGCCATCCAGGAAGAGGGACAGCCTGTTACAGAGCGTCCCCATCACGCGCTGCCTCCTCCGTCGCTCCCGGTGAGCGGCAACAGCAGCGCCTTCAACTCCTTACGGGCCTGATAGAGCCAGCTCCCCACGGTGCCTTCGGGGACGCCCATGCGCAGGGCGATGGCGCGGTAGCGCAGCCCCGAGGCATGCAGCGAATACGCCTCACGCACCCTGGGATTCGGCAGTTGGGCAATGGCCGCCTGGAAGTCCTTCTCCGAGATGTGCTCCCAGACCTCCATGGCCTCCGGTTCGGGGGCCGCCACCCCCTCGCGCACCAGCCGCAACTCTGGACGGTCCTGCTCCAGCAACTCCGAGCGCCGCTTGCGGCACTGGTCGAGGAAATGATTGGTCATCGCCCGACACAGCCACGCCCTGTAGACGGGCTCCGGCTGCGCGGCGAGTGCCCCGTGATGCAACAGTCCGCGCGTGAGCGCCTCCTGCACCAGGTCTTCCGGATCGAGGCCCCCCTGACCGCACAACCGTCTCGCCAGGGCCAACAGCATGGGCCTGACACGATGCGCGAACGCCTCGAACCCGTCGGGATGCACATCCGTACTGTAGGCCACAGGAATGCGAATGACTGTGGCAATGCGTTGGCCGCTCATCGACCCGGACTCCTTCCACGCCTATCGAAACGAAGTCCGGGGCAATCCTTGGAAGGCCGTCGTGAAGCAGACTTAATCGTATCAAGTTGCGCTCGCTCACCGACATCCCTGCCGCCCTGCGGACCAGGGACAGGCCGGCGTCAGGCCAGCGCGGCGGAAATCGAGGCAGGCTGCGCCACGGGTAATTCCAACGTCAACGCCGCGCCCCCCAGGGCTTCCGAGCGTCCCGCACTCAAACGTCCGCCATGCCGTTCGGCGATGCCTCGCGCGATGGCCAGCCCCAATCCCGTCCCCGGCCGAGGTCCCTCGCGCTTGCGGCCCGTCACGAAGGGCTGGAAGAGCCGGGGCAACAGCTCCGGTGGAATGCCAGGCCCGCTGTCCTCCACCCGGACGAGCAACCGGCCGTTCGCCTGCTCAATGGATGTCCTCAACCGCGGTGCGGGCACGTCTCTCAGGGCGAGCAGTGCATTCTCCAACAGGATGACCATCACCTGTGAGAGCTGGGACTGATCGGCCTCCACCGTGAGCGACGCGTCCTCCTCTGACTCGAAGGAGACGTCGGGCGCGAGCGAGCCCAGTCCCTGCCGCGCGGTGGAGTACGCCAGCGCGACGGTGGCTGAGACATCCACGCGGCGCAGGTCCAGCGGGCGCGGGCGACCGTAGCGCAGCAGCTCGTCCACGAAGTGACTGGCGCGGTCAATCTGCTCCCGCATGGCCGCCACCGTGTCCGGGTCCCCGCCCCTTCGCTCCAGCAGCTTGAGGTGCGCGGCGAGCACGCCCAACGGATTGCGGACCTCGTGGGCCACCGCGGACGTGAATTGCCCCAGCTCCGCCAGCCGCGCGGCTTGGTCCGCGCGCGCCTCCTCGCGAGCGAGCGCCACGGCCAGCTCGTCACTGGTGGCGCGGCCCTTGAGGAGCCGGCGCCCCAGCCAGGCCTGAAGCGCCTGACGCACGGGCTCGAACGCGAGCGCGGCCAGGGCCAGGAGAAAGAAGGCACCTACGCGGTACTCGGTGAGGAACGGCTGGCCGCTGCCCGACAGCAGCGTCAATACGCCAAAGAGGAAGCCCGCGGACAACACCGCCGCCACCGCGGAGTAGACGAGGCTGCGTTCAAGCAGCCGTCGGTCCGCGGCTGGCTGATGGGCATTGATGACGTGCACCAGCACCAGCAGCGCCGCCAGCACCAGGTACATTCCGAACGGCAACGCGTACCCGCCTGACAGCAACAGGGCGTTGCCGATACTGCCCAGGTACGCGAGCAGCCCGGCGATGCCCAGGCTGAGGAGAATGGGCCGTCGCTCGGGAGCTTCGCCGCGGTACGCGCGCGACAGATGAACCAGCGGCACGCTCGCCGCCGCCACGGCGAGCACCATGGTGGGCCAGAACAGGGGACCTCGCCCCATCGCCAGCGGCCCGTGCAGGACGTTGGGGAGGAACGCGCCAATGCCCGTCACCACCACCGCCACGCCGTACGCGAGCACCACCAACCGGTAGGAGCGCTGCCGGGTCACGTCATAGGCGGAGTGCAGGTATGCCGCCGCGACGAAGGCCCCACCCGCAACGAAGCGCTCCCCCACCCACGCCATGGACGGGATGCAGAGGAGCAGCAGCGCGCCCGTCCACCCCGCGGTCGCCAGACAGTAGAGCGCCAGGCCTCGTGCGTTGTGCCCCCGGAGCGCGGCCGTGAAGAACAGCAGCAGCGACACGGAGAGGACAGGCACGAGGCTGTAGGCGAACAAGGGCCCCATGCCCGTACTGTGACAGATCAGCGAGCGCCGTGAGGCGGACTCGCCGCCAAGGTATGGGCGGTGATGGCCCGGGTCATCGTCTCCCAGTCATCCGGGTGCAGGTCATGCCCCGCGTCCTGCAGTGTCACCAGGCGCGCGCCCTTGACGGCACGGCTCAAGGCCACGCCATGCGCATGGTCGATGACCGGGTCCACAGAGCCGTGGATGACCAGCAGCGGCGCTTCAATCTCACGAGTCCGGCCGTACCACTCCAGGCCACCGGACAGCCCCGCGTGGTTCAATGCACATTGAGGCGCGAGCGCGCGCCGGTAGTCCTGGACTGCTCGCGCCCGCACCCGGGCCTCGTCGAACGACCTCCGCGCACGGCCCACGCACAACCGTGAGAGTTCGACCTGGAAGCCGATGGCCTCCGCCTCGTCGGCCCAGTTCAGCGTGGCGGCCCGCTGGAAGTGCGCGAGCACCGCCGGGTCCATGCCCGGGTCCTCGAAGTCCGGCTCCGAGAAAATCTGGGCGCTGATGAGCGTCAGCGAGCGGACTCGCTCCGGGTACGTCAACGCCGCCATCTGGCAGAGCAGGCCCCCCAATGACATTCCCACGAGGTGCGCGCGCTCGATGCCATATCCATCCAGCACGGAGATGGCATCGGAGGCGAGGTCGTCCAGCGTGTAGGGCGTGGCGCCTGGCACACCGTGCGAGGAGCGCCCCGTGTCGCGGTGGTCGTAGCGGATGACGAAGTGACCCGTCCGCGCGAGCTGCTCCATGAGCCCGTCGGGCCACCCCAGCATCGAGCTGGCCGCCCCCATCAACATCAGCACGGGGGCGTCGCCCTCGCGTCCGAAGTGCTCGGTGCAGAGCCGAATGTCGCCCGATTCGATGATGCGCTCGGACATCCAGGAACCCCTTTCGACGGCCAGGAACTGGCGTGGATGACGAGTTAATAACCGACGCGTCGGTTATATTCAACCCGCACCTTTCGGGTGCCCCTCCAGGCGACACAACCTTCAGTCGAAGGACTCTCGTGGAAACACGCACCCGAGCAACGTGCGCAAGCGAGCGAGGACGTACTCCGTCAACGGCGGCGTCCGCTCCACCAACCACTGCATCGTCGCACCCGCGATGACGTCTTGAAGCAGGGCGGACACCGCGCCACGGTCGACGCTGGGAGGAAGCCGGACGGCGATGGCGTCGCGCACGAGCAGATTCCGCTCATGCGCCATCCGCCTCAACGTGGGGTCTCTCACGTCCTCCCAGGCCAGGAGCAGGTGTGCGTCGAGCGCCTCACCCTCCCCCATCACCGAGACCAGCGTCTTCAGGAAACGCCAGAGGCCCTGTGCTCCGACTTCCACGGGCAGACCGGCGAAGTACTCGCGCTTCTGCTCGGCGGTCCGCTCCATGAGCCGGAAGTAGAGGTGCTCCTTGTTCTTGAAGCGCTGGATGAGCGCCGCGCGGGACATGCCCACCGCGACGGCCACGTCATTCAGCGTGAATGCGCCCGGCCCGCTCCGAAGCAACACGGACATGGCGGCGTCGAGGATGGCTTCGTCGCTGTGCAGCTTGGGCCGGGGCACGGGCCGTAGATAACACGCGCGGCGAACGCGCGCGCTCAGCGCACCGTGGCGAGAAAGCCGTCCAGCAGCCGATTCACCTCGTCCGGAGCGTCGAGTTGCACCCAGTGCCCCGTGCCCTCCACCTTCGCGTGCGGCAGCTCTGGCACCAGGTGGTGATACGAGCCCGGTTCCTCGTTGAAGGCCGTCACGACCGACAGACGCGGCCCCGAGTAGCGCCGCAGCGGCGTCACGGGGTCGAAGTCCAACAGGGCTCCCAGTCCGCCCCGGACACCCTCTTGGGACGTGGCGCGCATCTCGGAGAGCACCCGCTCGCGGACCTCCGGCCGGGACGGCGCCAACATGGGGCCCCAGGCCTCCTCCACCACCGCGCTCCAGGCCTCGGTCGCCAGCACCGACATCAAGCCCTGGGCCTGCTCCGCGGGCATCGAGCGTCCATCCGAGGCCGGGGCGAGGAGGAACAGCCCCGCGACGCGGTCCGGATGCGCCCCCGCGTAGGCCACGCAGACGGCCCCGCCCAGGCTGTGCCCCACCAGCACGAAGCGCTGAAGCCCCAGCCCCTCCACCACCGTCCCCACGTCCCGGACGAAGTCCTCCACGGTGAAGCCGCCGTCCCGTGGCAGCTCGGACTTCCCGTGGCCTCGCAGGTCCAGTGCCACGGCACGCCGGTGCTCGCGCAGGTACGACAGTTGCGCGGCCCAGTGCGTGGTGTTGCCGGCACTCGAATGGACGAACACCACCGGCAGTCCACCCACGCCCCCATCGTCGACATTCAGCATTCCCTTGGAACCCATCATGACGGCCTCCTCTGGCCTCGAAGCGCGCGGTCATGCGCGACCTGATGCTTGTGGAGTACGGCCCATCCCTGACAGAAACTGTCAGCAATGGCTCGAGTCGACCGGGTGATGCGGCTGCTGGACTTCCTGCGGGGCAGGGACGGGACGACGGTGGCGGAGATCGCCGAGGCGCTCGACGTGAGCGCACGAACCGTCCACCGGGACCTGGCCACGCTGCGGGAACAGGGCCTTCCCCTGAGCAGTGACACAGGCCCTGGGGGCGGCGTCCGGCTGGAGCGGGACCGGGGCGTGGCGGCCGTCCACCTGTCGCAGGAGGAGGTGGTGGCGCTCTGGCTGGCCGCGAACCTGTCCGCGACGGGCAGCACGTTGCCCTGGGGCAGCGCGGCGCGCTCGGGGCTCCAGAAGCTCTTCGCCAGCGTCCCCAAGGAGCGGGGTCGGGGCATGCGTGAGCTCTGCCGCCGCGTGGTGGTGGGACGGCCGGCGAGCGCCCGCGTGCTGGCGGACGTCGGAACCCCGCCGGAGGAACTGCTCGCCGTCTTCGAGCGGGCCTTTCGCGAGCAGGTCTGCCTGTCCTTCGAATACCGCGACCGGCACGGCAAGGCGACCCGCCGCATCGTGGAGCCGCACGGGCTGCTGGTCGAATCGCCCGTCTGGTACGTGCTGGCCCGGGACGTGGAGAAGGCCGCCGCGCGCATGTTCCGCATGGACCGCATCCGCCGGGCTCGCCTCGTCCCCGACCGCCCCTTCACGCCCGACATGGAGGGACTGCGAGCCCAGGCCGAGGCCCAGCGCGCGGACGGTGCGCGCGCCTCTAGCTGAGGTAGGCTGCGCGCCCGCCGGAGCCGGAGTGCGCGCCGGAGTCACCAGGAGTCACACGGTGCGGTACTTCGCCATGGTCGCGGCCGGGGCCACCCTCTGGGGGTGCTGGGCGCTCTTCTTCCGTCCAGCGGGGCTCGCCGGGCCGCAGAACGCATTCCTCGTGCTCCTGGCCATGTCGCTCCCGGCGCCCTTCCTGTTCCGGCGCGAAGCCCTGCGCGACCGCCGAGCCACCCTGGCGATGCTCGTCGTGGCGCTGGCGGACGCGGCGAACACGGCCCTCTTCTTCGCCGCCATGGAGCGAGGGCCGGTGTCCATCGCCGTGCTGACGCACTACCTGGCGCCCTTGCTGCTGGCGCTGCTGGCCCCCTGGGTGCTGGGCGAGGAGCGCTCCACCCGGGCCCTGATAGGCGGCCCCGTGACGCTGGTGGGCCTGGCCCTGCTCATCGGCCGGCCCGACGGTGACTTCTCGGGGCTGACGGCGCTGCTGGGCGCGGGCAGTGCCTGCTTCTACGCCATCATCGTCCTGGCCGCGAAGCAGGCGGCGCGGGCCTATTCACCCATGGCCGTGACATCACTGCATGCCCCCATCTCCGCGGGCGTGCTGCTGCTCTGTTTCGGAGACCGGGTACTGCCACCCACGGTGGATGGAGGCACGCTCCTCGTGCTCGTGGGCGGCATCGTTTGCGGCCTCATTGGAAACATCCTCTTCCATACCGGTCTGCGGCACGTTCCCACCGCGGCCACGGCGGCGCTCACGTACCTGGAGCCGCTTACCGCTTCGCTGGTGGGCTGGGCCTTCTTCTCGGAGACGCTGACGCCCGTCGCCCTGGGCGGAGGCCTGTTGGTGCTGGTGACGGGCGCATGGGTGGCGACCGAGCGACGCGCCACCCTCCAGGCCGTGCCGCTGCGCGCCGCGCCACGCTGAACGCGTGCGCCAAATCACCGCTTGCATGCTTGGGGAGTCCTTTGGTCCTCTTGGGCCCCCGCACACACTCTTCCCTCCGTTCCTGGCGACGCCGTATGCCTATGGAAACCGCAGCCGACAGCCGTGAGTATCGCGTCGTCTTCTTCTGCCCCGCGTCGAGCGCCCGGCTCGAGCGGCTGGAAGTGCCCGTGCGACGGCTGCTCTCGCGTATCCACGCGCCGCCCGCGGAGCTGGCGCCGCTCCAGGAAGCGGGCGCGCTCACCGAGGCTGGCTGGCAGGTGTTCCTGGTCCGCTCGCTGACGGAGCGCTCCGCGGCGCAGGCCATGGCGGCCTATGTCAGCGAGGCCACGTGCGCGCTGGCCGCGGAGCTGGACGCGGAGGTGCTGGGGCTCTACGTGGACGTGTCCGGTGACTCGGCGCGCATCTGCCGCTGCGGTCCCGAGGACGGTCCGGAGACATTCGCGGGCCGCCGTCAGGCCGCGCTCAACCGCACCGCCGAATGGTTGGAAGTGACGCCCGTCAGCCTCTCCGCCCTCTTCCACCTCGACCTGCCCGACGCGGAGTACGAGCCGGACGCGGATGACCGCTTCGTCGAGGAGAAGCTCCGCGAGGCCCGGACCCTCATGGAGCGATACCGCCAGGGCAAATGAGGTCTCGAACGCCCGAGGACCTCGCGGGTCGCTGCCCGCGCTGCTTCCTCCCCATTGCCCTGTGTCTCTGCTCCGAGGTGCCGTGCGTCTCCACGCGCACGGAGCTGCTCATCGTCCGGCACCACAAAGAGACGCTCAAATCCACCAACACCGCGCGCATGGCGGCGCTCGCCATTCCCCGGTGCAGCATCGTCTCCTATGGCTCGCCGGGCGTCCCCTTCGACGCCTCCGTCCTGGAGGGCGATGACACGTGGCTGCTGTTCCCGGACGCGCACCAAGAGCCCGAGCCCGGTGCGGCCTTGCCCAGCAGGCTCATCATCCTGGATGGGAGCTGGGGACAAGCACGCCGCATGGTGCAGCGAGTCCCCGCGCTGCGGCGACTGCCCGGCTTGAAGCTGCCACCGCCCGCTCCGGACTCGCGGCGCCTGCGTCGCCCGCCCCACCCGGATGGCATGTCCACGCTGGAGGCCATCGCCGGTGCGCTTGCGTACCTGGAGGGCGAACACGTCGCCCAACCGCTCCACGCGCTGCACGAGCAGATGATTGACCGCGTCCTCGCGAGCCGGGGACGGCACACCTAGCGCGCTCGACTGCAAGGGGCCGCCCCGGCCGGCGCTTCGCGCTGAGCACGAACAGTCCACTCAGGATGGGGTTGGCGCCAACAGGCGTGGGCTTCAGCGCGCGGTCAGCGCGTCCAGTTCGGCGATGAGGGCGGGCACATCGCCGCGAGGAATCGCCCGACAGGGCCAGAAGCCCGCGGCGCGGTCCGTGGCGATGATGGGGATGCCTTGCTCCCGTGCCTGCGCCAGCTCGCTCAGATGGCTCTCACACCACGCTGGCGCGAGCACCACGTCCACCTGCTGGAGCGTGCGCTGGACCTGAGCCGTCACCTTCCGCACTCGCGGGTGGTTCAGGTGTCGTGGGTCCGTGCCCTCGGCGGGGCGCACCCAGAGGCTCCACTGGGGCCGTTCGTCGAGCACCGCCAAGGCTTCTCGCAGTCCGCCGCGCGCGAGAGCGGGCCCGGCGAGGAGGGCCACGTGCGGGCCGTGGTGCTGGGGCGCCTGGGGCGGTTCGCGGTCCGATGGAAAGTGCAGCCTGCGGAGCTTCTCCGGGGCGTGTCCGGCCAGCCGCAACCGCTCGAGGGCGAGCTCGCCTCGCACCCAGATTTCATCCGCGAGGACGCGCTCCGCCTCCTGCCGCGCGACGTCCTCCGCGGAGGCGCGATGGTTGCGAAGGAAGGCCTCCTCCGGGTGTCTCGCGGCCGCGGCGTCCAGGTCCGCGTGCAGTGCCCTCAACGAGGGCAGGTCCTCCACCAGCACGCAGCGCGCGCCCCGGCGGCGGGCCACCGCGAAGACCTCCCGGGCACCGAGCGCTGGCGCGAGCACCGTCTCCACCGACGCCGGAAGCAGCGCAGAGGCCGCCTGCGCCCATCGCTTGCGAAGGGTGAAGCGGGCCTGCAGTGTCGCCGCCGTCGAGCGCGCCGCGACGCGCATCCCCGCCTCCACGGCCCCCCAGCCTGGCAGCCCCCAGACGCGGAAGCCCTCGGGCACCGGCAGCGTCCGGCGGGTCCAGGCGTGGCGCAGGCGGGTGGGAAGGGGGCCCCAATCGGGCAGTCTCGGCAGCGCCCAGGGGGCCAGCACCTCTGCCTCGCGCGTGAGCAGCGATGCGAGGTGGGAGAGCCAGGGGGCGGGCTCCGGTGCGAGAACCAGGTTCATGGCGCCCGGGCCTCCGACCGTGGGACTTCGACGCGGGCGTGGCATGCGGTCTCCCCGCACGTCAGGCACGTCCGCTTCCGCGCCTCGGGGTTCAGCAGGCGTCGCCGGTTCTCGGCGATGGTGCGCTCTTCGAGCACGGCGCCAGAACCGGTGTCTTCGACTCGGCGCACGACGCGGTTGATGCGCAGGGTTCCCTCGGGAAGCTCGAGAAGGGACTCGTCCTCGGACCACAGCCGTGAGCGTGTCCGGGGGGCGTCCGCCCCATGGATGGAGAGCCGCAGCTTCCCGTCCGAGACGCGGGCACCGAGCCGCACCGGTCCCTCACGAGGCGCCACCACCAGGTCCACATAGGGCCAGGCCACCGTGGCATCCATTCCCCACAGCGCGCCTGGCGGCGGGGGTACCGCCTCCATCGTGTGCCCCCAGCGCTCCAGGATGTGCCAGCCCTGGCGTGCGGCGAACTCGAAGAGCGCATTGGCCAGAAGGCAGATGCCGCCCCCGATGGACGGGGTGAGACAGCCACCGCTCAGCGCCAGCCCATGCCGGTAACCCTTGCGCTCCGTCAGCCGGCCCAGCGTGCGCCAGAAAGAAAGGGGCCTGTCCGGAGCGAGGAGGAGGCCATCGAAGGCCGGCGCCGCCAGACGTACGTTGTGCTGCTTGCCCGCTTCGAGCACAGGGTCCGCGTCCGAGTCCGCGCGCTCCAGATTCACGGTGTGCGAGCCGAGGAGCACGCCCTTCTCGTGAGTGGGCGCCAGGAGCGGGCGCGGCCAGCGCTCTGGGGTCGCGGACCACCGCACCAACCGGTTCGCCTGGAGCATCAACTGCTTGCTCCGCCTCCACAGCAGGGCGTGGGCGGATAACTCCAGGAGTCGGGGAGCGATGGGAGGCGAGGGCATGTCCGAACATTCTGCAAGGGCGGCGCCAGGGAAGGAAACACCGGGGTCTGACACCACTCATGCACGGGCGCGGCTGCAGGGACACCCGCCTGGAATTCCCTCGCCTCTTCGGCGTCACCCGACGGTGTGGGCTGTTAGACTTGCCGCATCATGACCCGCGCCCAGCCCTCGGACACCGTGGTCCTCTTCGACGGCGTGTGCAACCTGTGCAACGGCACGGTCCTCTTCATCATCGACCGGGACCCGGACGCGCGCATCCGCTTCACGGCGCTGCAGTCCCAGCGGGCCGCCGCGCTGCTGGCGCCTCATGGCGTCGTGCCCAAGGAGGAACCGGACAGCTTCGTCCTCCTGCAGGACGGCAAGCTGTACGAGCGGTCCACGGCCGCGCTCCGCGTCGCGCGGATGCTGAAGGGGCCGTGGCGGTTTCTCTACGCTTTCATCGTGGTGCCCCGGCCGCTGCGCGACCTCGTCTACCGAATCATCGCGCGCAACCGCTACCGCTGGTTCGGCCGGGAAGCGCAGTGCCGCATCCCCACGCCCGAGCTGCGAGCCCGCTTCCTTCCGGAGACCGCGCCATGAAGACCCGCATCGCCCACGTGGTGAATGCCGTCGCCATCGTCGCCGCCGTGGGAATCGCCGGGGCGCTCTACTCGAAGCTGCCGGACCCGGTGCCCACCCACTGGAACTTCCAGGGCCAACCGGATGGGTTCACGCCCAAGCCGCTCGGCGCGTTCCTGGGGCCCGCGGTGATGACCGGTGTGTGGCTCCTGTCCCTCTTCACGTCGCGAGCATCCGCCCGAGCCGCCACGCGCCGGGGCCCCGCAGTGCTGGTGCACACGCTGGTCATCGTCATCATCGGCGTCGTGAGCTCCGCCTCGCTGCTGGCCGCGGTGAAGCAGTCCGCTCCGGCAGGCTCGCTGGTCCGGGCCCATGGCATGAAGGACGTGTCGGAAGAGGACTGACGCGCACCAACGCACAGCAGGCGTTGGCGTCGGTAAAGCAGGCCGCGCCGAAAGGACCTCGGGTCCAGGCGTCAGCGAAGAGGCACCCTCCAGCGAAAATCTCGTGAGCGCCTCCGCCGTCAGCAAGCGTTGACGTCGGTGCAGCGCGCCTTCTTCATCTCCGTGGCGAAGGGGCTGGGCGCCAGGAAGCCGGTAACACGTGGCTGGGTGAGCACCTTGCCCTCCGGCGAGATGAACGCCACGGTGGGCAAGCCCTCCACACCAAAGCGCTCCAGCAACGCGTCCAGCGAGTCCTCGCTGTTCGTCGCGTCAATCTTGATGTTGAGGAAGCGCCCCTCGTCGGACTCGGAGATGACCTGCTGCGCGGGGTACGTGTCGCGGTCCAGCTCCTTGCAGGCCGCACACCAGTCCGCGAAGAAGTCGATGAGCACCGGCCGGCCCTCCGCCTTCGCCTGTGCGAGAACCTGGTCGAAGGCCTCCGGGGAGAAGGTGGCCTGCTTCGCCGGCATGACGTGGTGCCACTGCCAGGACGGTGCGCGCGGCGGCTCGGCGAGCCCCAGGCTCACCCACAACGTGCCCACCGGGCCCGCGTCCAGCGCACCGCCGCGCAGCACCAGCGCCGCGACGACGAGCGCCACGCCCAGCGCCTTGAACGAGAACTCCCGCGCGCCTTCCTTGAACGAGCGATGCACCGCGCCCAGGGCCACGCCCACCACCACCAGCAGCGCGGCGATGACGGCTCCTGGCACCCGGCCGACCTGAAGGCCCAGCCCCTTCACCACGTCCCGCGCCCAGGGGAAGGCGTCCTTGAGGTAGCTGAAGGCCAGGGCCACCAGCATGATGCCCAGCACGCTCTTCACCCACTCCATCCACACGCCGCCGCGCGGCAGCCGGACGGTGAAGACGCCGATGAGGAAGAACGGCACGCCGATGCCCAGCGCGTAGACGAACAGCAGCGACGCGCCCAGCGTGGTGTTGGCCGACTTCGCCACGAAGGCCAAGAGGCCTGTCAGCACCGGGCCGGTGCACGGCGCCGCCAGGAAGCCGGACACGCTGCCCATCAGGAACGCGCCCGCCACACCCGCGCCGCCCACGGCGTTGAGCTTCGTCTGGAACGACGACGGCAGCGCCAGCTCGAACGCGCCGAACATGGACGTGGCCAGCAGCAGCAGGAACACCGCCAGGCCCGTCACCACCGCCGGGTGCCCTAGCATCGACCCGAACGCCTGGCCCGTCTTCGCCGCCAACACGCCCAGCGCGCTGAACACCACGCCCATGCCCACGATGTAGGAGGACGTCAGGAGCAGCGCGCGGCCCCGGCCCTCCGTCTTGCGCGCGCCGAAGACGGACACGGTGATGGGGATGAGCGGATAGACACACGGCGTCAGCGCGGTGAGCAACCCACCCGCGAACACCACCGCCGCGCCCACCGCGAGGCTGCCAGATTCGAGGAACCGGGCCGCATCCAGGTTGGCATTGGGGCCCGTGGGCAGCAGCCATGGCACCACGGCCACCGCCACTCCGGCCAGCACCGCCATCACTCCGAGCTTCTTCGCATCCATGCGCGCGTGACTCCGTGGTCCCAGGCCCCCTGTATACGCAGGCCCGGGGCCCCGGGCTACTGCGCAGGAGGAGCAAGCGGGGAAGCAGGCGTCTTCAGTCCGGCGGAGCGTGCCAGCCCCATGACGCCCTCCACCGCCGCGGCGATGTAACCAAACGGATTGGCCCCATCCACCGCGGTGACGTGCACCTCGCCCATCTTCTGCTGGAAGGCCGCGGCCACCTGGGGGAGCTGCTGCGCCAGGGTCATCTGGATGACCTCCGGGCTGACGCTGTTCTCGATGTCGCGCAGCGCGCGCGCCTTGCCCAGCTCCAGCTCCTGCTGCGCCTGGTCCTTGCGCACACTCAGCTCGGCGATGGCCACCTCCGTCTCCACGATGAACCGCCGGGCCTGCACCACCTGGAGCTCCGCGTGGAGCCGTTCGGCCTCCTGCTGGTGCGCGGCCATCTGCACCTCGTGCCACGCGGTGGCCTGTTCGTGCTCACGGCGCAGACGCTCCAGCTCCAGCTGGGCCTTCGCGCCGGCCTCCTCCTGTTCGCGGCGCAGCTTCGCCAGCTCCACCTCCTGCTCGTGCCGCTGGCGTGACAGCTCCAGTTCCTGCTCACGCTGCTGCCGCGCCAGCTCCATCTGCGCCTTGGCGTTCTCCGCCTCCTGCGCGCGCTGGAGCCGCACCAGCTCGATTTTCGCCTGCGCGGCCTCGGACTCCTGCGCCAGCTTCAGCTTCTCCAGCTCCAGCTTCGCGCGCCCGGCCTCCGTGTCCTGCTCGCGCTTGAGCTTCTCCAGGGCCACGCGCTGGCGCGCGACCTCCGCGTCCTGTTCTCGCTGGAGCTTCTCCATCTCCACCTGCGCGCGGCTGACGGCCAGCGCCCGCTCGGAGACGACTTTCGCGTCGGCCAGACGGGACTCCGCGGACAGCGCGTCCAGCTTCGCCTGTTCGTCGGCCACCTGCTTCTTCTGGCGGACCTCCTGCTCGGCGGCCATCTTGGCCAGCGCGACCTCGCGCTCCACGGTGGCCTGCTCCTGCTTCAGCGTGCGCTCCTGGGCGAGCTTCGCCTCGGCCACGCGCGCCTCCACCGCCAACGCCTCCAGCCGGGCCTGCTCCTCCGCCGTCTGCTTCGTCTGGCGCACCTCCTCCTCGGCCGCCAGCCGCTGGAGGCTCAGCTGCCGCTCGGCTTCCGTCTCTTCGCGATGGACGAAGCGCTCCTTGGCCAGCTCCGCCTCGCGCGCCTGCCGCTCCTGCTCATGACGGAAGCGCGCCTGCATGTTGGCGAAGACGGTGGAGGACAGGACGCGCACGTCCTGGATTTCAATCGTGTCCAGGATGACGCCCCAGCCCGCGTCCGTCTGGTCCTCCAGGCGACCCCGGCCCGACAGCACCGGCGCGATCTCCCGCACCAGCTCCGCGGCGATGCCCTCCTTGCGCTTGGAGAGGCACTCCTCCACGGACATGTTCGCCACCAGCCGCCGCGCGGCGCCGACGAACATCTCCCGCAGCAGCTCCGCCAGCTTCTCCTGCGCGCGCTCCGGGAAGGAGAAGTTGAGCATGCGGAAGGCCACCAGCGGGTCCGAGATTCGGTACACCGCCAGACCCGTCACCTGCACGCCCACCTTCTCGTGCGTCACCTGGTCCGCGGTGAACTGGAGTCGCTGGATGCTGGTGGGGACAATGGCCACCGAGTCCCCCGGCAGCTTGAAGCAGCTGGCGCCCTGGCCGCTGACCTCCCGCACCCGGCCGCGCCGCATGTGGACCAGGAACTCACTGGGCCGCGCGGTGACGAGCCCCCAGCGCTTCATCTTCTCCGGATCCTCCGCGGGCTTGCCGGCACGCCACCCGTCCACGTAGCGCGGCTGTTCCAGCTTGCCTCCACCCCCTCCGTCCATCCGGGCCAGGTGGGTCCTCCCGCCGCCCTCCCCCGTCTCCTGCGCCTCCTTCGTGCGGGCCGTCTGCTTCGCGCTCATGTGCGTGCCTCCCTGTGGTGGCCCCCACCCGTGCAGGCGGCCGGCCAGGGAGGGGCTCGCCGGGAAATCAAGAGGTTGGCCGGAGGGCGTGCGCCATTCTGGGGCACCTCGTCCCAGGACGGCGCGCCCGGACTGATCCACGACGGCGCGGCGTTGACTTAAGACGTCCTATTGGGAGCACGCACCCACACCCGCAGCGCTCCTGATGTTCGCTTGACCCGAAGGCGCCCCTTTTTATATTTGACCAGTCCGGTCCACATTCAGGTGTGACGGTGTAGGCTCCCCTGCGGCAAAGGCGCTCCGAGGCGCCGGTCGACGTCCCCTCCAGGAAGGTGTTGGAAGCAATGGTGAAGCTGCCGATCTACATGGACAACCACGCCACCACCCCGCTGGACCCGCGGGTGCTGGAGGCGATGCTGCCCTACCTGCGAGAGGACTTCGGTAACGCGGCCAGCCGTAATCACGTGTTCGGCTGGAAGGCCGAGGCGGCGGTGAACAAGGCCCGGCAGCAGGTGGCCGAGCTCATCGGCGCGGCCGAGCAGGAGATCGTCTTCACCTCGGGCGCCACCGAGTCCGACAACCTGGCCATCAAGGGCGTCATCGAGTTCTACAAGTCCAAGGGTGACCACATCATCACCCTCAAGACGGAGCACAAGGCCATCCTGGACACCTGCAAGCGCCTGGAGCGCGTGCGGCAGGAGCGGTTGGACGAGCTGAAGCTGCTGCGGCTGGCGCAGCTGGCGGGCCAGGACGTCACCGAGGACAACCAGTCGGAGCTGCTGGCGAAGTACGACGTGGACTCCGACGAGACGTACCGGAAGTGGGCCGAGCTGCCCACCGGAGGCGCGCGCGTCACCTACCTGGACGTGGAGCCCGACGGCCGGGTGAGCCTGGAGAAGCTGGCTGCGGCGATGACGCCGAAGACGGTCCTGGTCTCCATCATGTTCGCCAACAACGAGATTGGCGTGGTCCAGCCCGTCGCGGAGATTGGCGCGCTGTGCCGCTCCAAGGGCGTGCTCTTCCACTGCGACGCGGTGCAGGGCATCGGCAAGGTGCCCTTCGACGTGGAGGCCATGAAGGTGGACCTGGCCTCCATCACCTCGCACAAGATGTACGGCCCCAAGGGCATTGGCGCGCTGTACGTGCGCCGCCGGCCGCGCGTGCGCATCGCGCCCATCATCGACGGCGGCGGTCACGAGCGCGGCATGCGCTCCGGCACGCTGAACGTGTCGGCCATCGTCGGCTTTGGCATGGCGGCCGAGCTGGCTCGCAAGGAGCTGCCCGAGGAGTCGGCGCGCATCCTTCGCCTGCGTGAGAAGCTGCGCAAGGGCCTCACGGACGCGCTGGACATGACCATCATCAACGGCTCGATGGAGCACCGGCTGCCGGGCAACCTCAACATCTCCTTCGCCCACGCGGAGGGTGAGTCCCTGATGATGGGCATCAAGGACGTGGCGGTGTCCTCCGGCTCGGCGTGTACGTCCGCCTCCCTGGAGCCCTCCTACGTGCTGCGCGCGCTGGGCGTGGACGAGGAGCTGGCGCACAGCTCCATCCGCTTCGGCCTGGGCCGCTTCACCACGGAGGAGGAAGTCGACTACGTGGTGAACCTCGTAGTGGACAAGGTCCGCAAGCTGCGCGACATGAGCCCGCTCTACGAGATGGCCAAGGAAGGCATCGACCTCAAGAGCATCGAGTGGACGGCGCACTAGCGCCTTCCCAGGTAGACAGGGGGGCCCAGGCCCCCTCGCCCGGAGGGCGTTGCCCGCCGGAACCTTTGGTGAGAAGCATCCGTTGAAGGAGCAGGCATGGCTTACAGCGACAAGGTCATCGAGCACTACGAGAGCCCCCGGAACGTCGGGACGCTCGACAAGGAAGACCCGAACGTGGGCACCGGCCTGGTGGGCGCGCCCGCCTGCGGCGACGTGATGCGCCTGCAGCTCAAGATTTCCGAGGACGGGCTCATCGAGGACGCCCGCTTCAAGACGTTCGGCTGCGGGTCGGCCATTGCCTCGTCGTCGCTCGTCACCGAATGGGTGAAGGGCAAGACGGTGGACCAGGCGATGACCATCTCCAACAAGGACGTGGCCCGCGAGCTGTCGCTGCCGCCGGTGAAGATTCACTGCTCCGTGCTGGCCGAGGACGCCATCAAGGCGGCCATCGAGGACTTCAAGAAGAAGCGCGCCGCGCGTCAGGCCAAGGCGTCCTGACGTTCGGGAAAGGGAGAGGCGAACCATGAGCGAGCAGGCGACCCAGGAGACGACGCAGCGCCAGGCGCCTGCCACCGCGCCCGTGGCCAAGCCCCCCAAGGGCATCACCATTGCCGACAGCGCGGTGGCCCGGCTGAAGGAGCTGCTGGAGCAGCGGCAGACGCCCGAAGCCGGCCTCCGGCTGGCCGTGAAGGGTGGCGGCTGCTCGGGCCTCCAGTACTCCATGGAGTGGTCGGAGAAGTCCCGCGAGCGCGACAAGATTTTCGAGAAGGACGGCGTGCGCGTCTTCGTGGACCCGAAGAGCTACCTGTACCTCATCGGCACCGAGCTGGTGTTCGAGCAGACGCTCATGGCCTCCGGCTTCAAGCTGAACAACCCCAACATCAAGGCGGCCTGCGGCTGCGGAGAGAGCTTCTCCGTCTGACGCAGCACCACGCGCTCCGCCCCCCTCGCCGGGGTGGAGCCGCCGCCACGCGGGCCCGGCCAGCCGCCGGGCCCTTTTCGTTTGTCCCCTCCCCGCATTGGAGAGCCCCCTTTGAGGACCCACTTCGACGTCTTCGGCCTGAAGCGCGCCTATGACGTGGACGTGCCGGCGCTGGAGAAGCAGTACCGCGAGCTGTCGTTGCAGCTCCATCCGGACCGCGTGGCACAGGCCAGCGCGCGCGAGCGCCTGCAGGCCCTGGAGGGCACCACCGCCCTCAATGAGGCCTTCAAGACGTTGAAGGACCCGGTGCGCCGCGCCTTCTACCTGCTCAAGCTGCACGGCATCGACCTGGACCGCGAGGACGCGGGCGCGCAGAAGGACATGCCCCTGGCCTTCCTGGAGGAGGTCATGGACCTGCGCGAGTCGCTGGACACCGCCATGGCGAAGAAGGACCTGGGCCGCGCCCGGGCCATGGCGGACGACGTGGAGGCCCGGAAGAAGGCGGCCCTCACCGAGGCGGCGGAGTCGCTTCGCACCCTGGAGGCCGACGCGCCAGGGGCCGGCGGGCAGGAACTGGTGAGAAAGGCATCGCACGCGCTGGGGCGGGTGCGCTACTTCACGCGCTTCCTCGAGCAGGTGGACGCGTTCGAGGAGGAGATTCAGGCGTGAGCAAGAACGGCTACCTTCAGATTCACGACCCGCTGAAGCCCAAGGGGCAGGCGGTGGGCATCGACCTGGGCACGACGAACTCGCTGGTGGCGGCGGTGGTGAAGGACCAGCCCGTCTGCGTCCCAGTGGACGAGGGCGACGCGCTGTTCCTCCCCTCCGTGGTGCACTACGCAAAGGACGGCGGCGTGGTGGTAGGCGCCCGGGCCCGGAAGCTGGCGTCCGAGCACCCCACCGACACCATCGCCTCCGTGAAGCGCTTCATGGGGCGCAGCCCGGACGACGCGGAGACGCGGAAGCTGGGGCACTACAAGTTCGCGCCCGGCGCCAAGGTGGTGCGCTTCGACGTGGCGGGCGGCACGCCGGTCACGCCCATCGAAGTCTCCGGTGAGGTGCTGCGCGCCCTCAAGCGCCGCGCGGAGGCCCACTTCTCCACCAAGGTGGAGCAGGCCGTCATCACCGTGCCCGCCTACTTCGACGACGCCCAGCGGCAGGCCACCAAGGACGCCGGCCGGCTGGCCGGTCTTGAAGTGCTGCGGCTGCTCAACGAGCCCACCGCCGCCGCGCTGGCCTACGGCCTGGACAAGGGCAGCCAGGGCACCTTCGCCGTCTACGATTTGGGCGGCGGCACCTTCGACATCTCCATCCTCAAGCTGGTGGACGGGGTGTTCGAGGTGAAGTCCACCGGCGGCGACTCCGCGCTGGGTGGCGATGACTTCGACCGGGCGATTGCTCAGCGTGTACTGGAGACGCTGGGCGCGTCCGAGGCGCCGGCTCCCGCCTTGGTGGCGGAGGTGCTGGCGGCCTCGCGCAAGGCCAAGGAAGCGCTCACCGACGCTTCGTCGGTGGAGTTCACCGCGGGTGGGCAGACGCACTCGGTGAAGCGCGAGGACTTCGACGCCTGGGTTCAGCCCTACGTGCAGAAGACGGGCACGGTGTGCCGGCGGGCGATGAAGGACGCGGGCGTCACGGCCGGGGAGCTGGACGGCGTCATCCTGGTCGGCGGCGCCACGCGCGTGCCAGCGGTGCGCCGCTACGTGGCGGAGCTGTTCGGCCGCGAGCCGCTGGGCGACATCGACCCGGACCAGGTGGTGGCGCTGGGCGCGGCGGTGCTGGCCAACCTGCTCACCACGGCGGACCGTCAGGACGACGTGCTGTTGCTGGACGTGATTCCCCTCTCCCTGGGCCTGGAGACGATGGGCGGCATCGTGGAGAAGCTGATTCAGCGCAACTCCACCATCCCCACCACCGCGGGCCAGGTGTTCACCACCTTCAAGGACGGGCAGACGGGCCTGGACGTCCACGTGCTCCAGGGCGAGCGCGAGCTGGTGGAGGACAACCGCAGCCTGGCGCGCTTCACCCTGTCCGGCATTCCGCCCCTGGCCGCGGGCATGGCCCGGGTGGAGGTCCGCTTCCAGGTGGACGCGGACGGCATCCTCTCCGTCAGCGCCCAGGAGCAGAGCACCGGCGTCAGCCAGTCGATTACGGTGAAGCCCAGCCACGGCCTCACGGATGAGGAGATCGAGCAGATGCTGCTCGACTCCATCGACTACGCCGAGGACGACATCCAGGCCCGGCAGGTCCGTGAGCAGCGGGTGGACGCCGAGCGCGTCCTGGCCGAGGCGGACCGGCAGTTGGGCGAGCACGGCTCGCTGCTCCAGGAGGGGGAGCGCGCCGTCATCGATTCCGCCATCGCCCGCGTGCGCGAGCTGATGAAGGGCGAGGACCACCTGAAGCTGAAGGAGGCCGTGCACGCGCTGGACGAGGCGTCCCGCCCCTTCATCGAGCGGGTGATGAATCAGGCCATCACCCAGGTGGTGGCTGGCCACTCCGTGGAGGACTACTGACGTGCCCAAGGTGACTTTCAAGAGCCCCCTGGCCGAGGTCAGCGCCGACGTGCCCACCGGCACCACCCTGCTGGACGCCGCCGAGGCCTGCGGCGCCCAGGTGGGGCATAGCTGTGGCGGGGTCTGCGGCTGCTCCACCTGCCATATCTGGGTCCGCAAGGGCCTCGACTCGCTGAGCGAGCAGACGGACGCGGAGGCGGACCGCCTGGACATGGGCTTCGACGTCCGCCCCTATTCCCGGTTGAGCTGCCAGACGGAGCTGGGCGCCGAGGACATCCTGGTCGAAATCACCGAGGAGTCCCTCACCGCCTTCATGGACGAGAACCCCGTCCTGCGCCGTTCGCTCGAGGCCGAGGGAAAATGGCCGCTGAAGAAGTGAGGTTGTTACGTAGTGCTTGACGGGGCGGGGCAGTGGCTCTATACGTCCGGCCCATCGCAGCGCCGCACCGCGATGCCCCACCTGCCCAGGTGGTGGAATTGGTAGACACACTAGATTCAGGGTCTAGCGCCTGCAAGGGCATGGAGGTTCGAGTCCTCTCCTGGGCACAAAGTTGAGAAGGGGCCCCGGTTTCAAACCGGGGCCCCTTTTCGCTTTTCAGGGGTCAGGAACGCGCGGGCTCCACGGCATCGTGCGCCACGTGGTTCGCGGCCTCCCGCGCGAGGCTCCCGCCCTTGCGCAAGTCGCGGATGCGAATCTTCCGCAGGTGGACGGAGACGGCCCCCACCGCGACCTGGCTGATGACGGTGCCCAGGTGCGTGAGCGTGGAGAAGGCCGCCGCGTCCTCCGGCGAGGCCCCCAGGCTGCGAGCCGCCCAGCTCGTCACGAAGTAATAGATGCCCATGCCCGCGGGGACGCCCGGGAGCGACTGCCCCAGGGAGATGGCCCCCAGCACCACCGCCCCGGCGAAGAGTCCGCCGGAGATGCCGATGCCGTGCAGCGCCAGGCCATAGGCCAAGGCGGAGGCCAGCACTGGCGCCACCGAGAAGACGAACACCTTCGCCATGCCGGTGAAGGAGCGCGCGGTGCCCAGGCCCTCGCTGACGTGATGGAGGAAGCCCTCCACCCGGGGGAGCTTGTGGCGGCGGTGCAGCGCGAAGGCGAGCGGGCCGGACCAGTGCGCCAGCAACACCACCAGCGCGACCAGTCCCACGCAAAGTGACACGGCCACCTTCAGCTCCCCTTGGAAGCGGGACAGCGTCTGGCCGAAGGGGCCGAGCAGCGACAGCGTGACGAGCAGCATCAGCGCCGCGAACTCCATCAGCTTGCAGACGCCCACGGTGCCCAGACACCGGAGAAAGGGGATGCGCTGCGTCCTCGACAGGAGGAAGGAGCGCATGACGTCGCCCAGCTTTCCCGGCAGCGCGTTGTGGACGAAGGCGCCGATGGCCACCAGGTGGTAGCGCTCCTTGAAGGGCACCGGCCGGCGGAGGGTGCGCTGCCACTGCACCGCGCGCAGCGGGATGATGGAGGCCTGGAGCAGCATGAAGGGCACCAGCCACACGAGGTGGCCGGGCAAGTCCCTCACGAAGTCCCCCAGCGGGAAGCGCGGCTGGAGCAGCGGCCCCGTGCCGCTCAAGTTCCACTTGAAGAAGGCAGTGGACAGCAGGACGACGGACAGCACGAGCCCGAAGACGGCGAGCAGCGCCTTGATCAACGCCCGGCCTCCGGCGTGCCTCGCCCTCCCCTTCACGGCACCAACCGGAGTCGTGGGGTGTTTTCGAGATAGGCCGCCGCGAGCCGCTCATGGAGTTGTACGCAGTGCGAAAGGCCGGACAGGTCCACGGGCGCCTTCGCGGGCCAGCACACCAGGCTGTTGGCCTCCGTGCGCGTCAGTCCACCGTGCGAGCCGAACTCCCAGGCGAAGCCCACGGTGCCTCCGCGCTTCACGGCTTCGCCGAAGAGGACCATGTCCCCCGCGGTGGACATGGTTGGGAGTACGCGGAGGAAGTCCGCCACCGCGCGCTTGCTGAACTCGGTGGACAGTGGGGCCCGGTCCAACGTGTCCAAGGTGTAGACGCCGTCGCGTACGAGCGCGACCGCGCTATTGCCCCGTCGCAGCGCAACAAGGCCGATGTCCGGGCTCCGCGTCACCCGGGCGAGGACATCGGGGTGGCGCGCGAGCAGGGACATGGCTTCCAGCGGCTTGGGCTCGCCGGACAAGTACACATGGGCGAAGTTGCCGCAATCGACAGCCACCGGCGTGAATGGCGCTCGCGGCTGAGTGTCCGGCTCCGGTCGAGTCCTTCCGTCGCAGAGTCCGCGGACCACGTCGTCGGAGAGGGGTCCGTCACCGTGGGGCGCCATCAACCACTGCTCCAGAGGTTGGCCCCTCCGCTGCTCCCAGGGCAGACAGTCCACGTGCCCGTGGTCGGAGAGGAAGACGACGTCGTAGGGCTGCTCCACCGCGCCCGCCACGGCGTACAACTCCGCGAGGTACGCATCCACGCGGTACAGCTCGGCGCGGGATTGTTCGGAGCGCGGCCCCCGACGGTGGGCCACCTCATCGTAGTTACCGTAGACCAGATAGATGACGGGCACACCCCGCGCCATGTCCACCAAGGACTTGGTGAAGGCGAAGCTCCAACCCAGCCGCTGGAGGAAGACGTGGCTGAAGAGGAACGCCGGCTCGTGGCGCCAGTCGTGGAGCCCACGAGCCCAGTGGACGACTTCGCGCGCCGCGGCCCAGGTGTCCATGCCCAGGGAGCGCAGGTAGTCCCAGATGCCGCGCGTGCGCGCGCTGAGCAGCCCCAGCATCTCGTATGAGAACGAGCGAGACATCTGCTCGAAGCTGGCCAGCGTGCTCATGCTCAGCGCGTTCTCGGCCCCCGCGCGGAACAGGGAAAAATACCCGTGCCCCCCACCGTCGAGCAGGCTGGTGCGGCCCGCGCCGCGCAGACGCTGATCAATGGCCAGCGCATCCGCCGGGGTGTTCATCTGGACCTTGCGGCCCAGCTCGCGGTCGAACCACGAGTACGCCGGCAGGTTGGAGTGGCGCATGCCGTAGAGCAGGCCCGCCTGGAAGTAAGGCGTGGACGTGGGCGCTCCCCAGAAGGCCTCGTCCAGATGGAAGGCCCCCGAGCGGACGAGCCGCGACAAGAAGGGCATGCGCCCCGCGACGAGCGCTTCATCCAGCAGGCTCTTGGGGACGCCATCCAGATGGACGAGGAGCAGCTTCCTCGCCCTACTTCCTGGCGCGGGTGGAACCTTCTCCCGTACCCGGCGCACGAGGCCGTGAGCCCATAGATGCATCGCTGGTGGAAGCACAGCGCTCACGGGTGTCGCCTCCCCTCCTCCGGCAGCCAAGATGGGCACTTGAGAGGACAGCCGCCCCAGGGTGTGAGCCGCCTTCCAGGAGAGCGGGCGGGCAACCGCCGACGTTTCCTGGGAGAGGCCGACCCTGGACAAGAACGGAAGCAAGCGGGCGGGCGCCGTGAGCCACCTCCCCCCTACTGTCGCGTCAACCTACACGCGGCAGCCACCCGGCCATGGTTGTGACTGGACGGGTGGCGCGGCGCCGCATTCCCCGCGTCAGGAGCACGAAGCACGCGGCTCATCTGGCTCAGCGCAGCTTCACGTACTCACCCAGGTCGCCAAAACCGATGAGGTCGGCTCGGCCATCGTTGTTGATGTCCACGGCGAAGCGAGGGTGCCTGTTCACACGCCAGTCTCCGACGCCGTAGACAAAATCCGGCGACATGAGCGTGGACGCAGAGAAGCTGGAGCCCGTCGACAGGGCGGCGCGGGTCTCACTCTCTCCAAACCCAACAATGTCGGCCCTGCCATCACCATCGACGTCCGCGACGGTGCGCACATGGCGATCCACACGCCATCCCTGGTCCCAGGTGAACTCAGAAGTCCATTGCTGGGTTGGATTGAAGCCAGTGCCCGTGTTGTTGGCCAGCGCGACGTATACGCCACTCTTGGAGAAGCCAACGATGTCCGCCCTACCATCGCCATTGACGTCCGCGACGGCGCGCACGGAATTGGGCACAAACCACTGCTGGTTTACGCCAAAATCTCCCAACCAGAGCCTGGAAGCACCGAACGAAGAGCCCGTGGAAAGAGAAACATATACACCCGCATCACCAAACCCAACGACATCTGCCTTACCATCACCATTGACGTCCGCGACGGTGCGCACATGGCTCTCCACTCGCCATTGACCGGCATTGTAGCCAAAATCCCCCACCCAGAACTGGGGCGCACCAAAGCCGAGGCCATTCGACAGCGCGACGTGTACGCCAGCGTCATGGAAGCCAATGAGATCCGCCTTGCCATCGCCATTGACGTCCGCGACGGTACGTGGGTGCCGGTCCACGCGCCAGTTCTGAGCATAGCCGAAAGCTTGAAGATGGAGCAGCGAGGGAGCGAAGTAACCGGCATCTAGAGATGGGGGCACGTACACGGTCCGGGAGACAAACACGCCCGAATAGCCGAAGCCGACGATGTCGGGGAGTCCATCACCAGTGACATCCCCCATGACACGCTCGTGGTGGCCCACCTCCCACCCTCCAGCGCTCTGGTCAGCGCCAAACTGGCGCCCCCACATCGAGTCACCGTAGAGCAGGGTGGCGCCCTTGATGTCATACTGACTCAACCGACCGCCCCGACGCCAACGACTGTCGCCACACTCATACATGACCGAATCGGAATCGACGACTTCCCCGAACACCGTGTCGGCGTCGTCAGCCCCCCTCCCCCGACAACTGGACGAACTGATTCTCGCCTCCTCATTGGCGAAGCCGAGCGCATGACCGAATTCGTGGACCGCCATGGCACGGATGCAGCGCTCCCGCGTGTCCTGACAGTCCTGCATCCAATGCTGGAAAGAGAGGTTGAGCACCATGGCGCCATAGAGCGCCTCATTGAGCCACCCCAAGCCATACGTAAAGGAGCCATCGGAGGTATCTTCGATGAGGATGCGGATGCTCCCCGGATTCCCGAGACACGCCCCCCAGCCAGTGAAGTCGAGCGGCGTGACCAGGCCCCAGGTGCCCTCGACCGCGCTCCGCACCCATTCTCGTTCGACATCGCCAGCGGCCGATGGGTTCTCCCAGCAGACGGAGATGGTTCGAGAATCCCAAATGTATGTCGAGGCAGCGTAAAGCCCTGCCGAGTCAGCATCGACGGTCGCCTCCTGATCGAACGATGTCAGCGCATCGTCGGATCCACCACAACCCGTGACGAGGAGGCCTCCCACGAACGTCAGGATGAGAGGTAGAGCATGGAAGGTCAGGGTTCGCCGCACGAGGCTCTCACTTGTCTGGACGGGAACCGTCCGGCTCCGGAATGGGGGTATCAACGGCGGAAACAATGCATTGAAGCGCGAAGGATGGACACACACCTGCTGCTCAACCCCTAACGGATGAAATACGACACCCTGCCAGCACAGGCGCTGTCCCGAGCACAGCCAACGCGAATCCGGTACGTACCCGCGACCTTCGCCGTGTACCGGATGTGGGAGAGGCTGTCATAGGCATCGTCGTTGCTCGCGACCCCGGTATACGTATTGGTGCTGGTCTCGTATCGATCCAGGTGCAAGTACGTGTCCCCCCTGGCGGTGGCGTACATCACCATGGCGGTCCCCACATAGAGGGTCTCTCCCGCCGACAACGAGACGTTCTGGGCGACAGTGTTACGCGTCGCATTGTTGGTGCCGCTGGTCGCGAAATCAAACGTCACCGGTGTCGCTGGCCCTTGAGCAGGACACAGCCGCGTGTTGGTCGCCACAGCGCAATACGCATCGATGGCGGGCCGCACGTAGTTGATGGATTCAGCGTTGCAATTGGCATCCGTGCAACTACCAATGGACGTGACGACATTGACGGCATAGCATTCGCCCGCCGGTCCGACGCGCTTGACGTAGTCCTTGTTGCCACGCACGAGGATACCAGCCAGCAAATAGCTGCCGTCGATTTTCGCATAGACGCCCGACCCTGAGTTGCCTCCGAAGGTATCCGTGTCGCCGAAGAAAAAGTCCAACGTGGAAGCACGCGAGGCAAGCACCTTGCCCCCCGAATCAATCTTGAAGGGGATGCCGCTACCCGAGCCGATCACAGCCAACTGGGTCGTCGTCGACAGCGCCACGCTGTCCATGCGAACAGGTGCTGGAACAGCACGCAATGCACTGACAGGGCGGTCCAACTGGACGATGGCATAGTCCAACTGACGGCCACCCACCGTGGATGCGTTGCGCACGACGACGCGACTGCACCTGAAGACGTCTTCCGACGTCACCGGCTCCAGGGTGGTCGCTCCCGTTCGGTAATATTTGAAGACGAAGCGCGTGGATGCACACGACAGCGGCCCCTTCACACAGTGGCCCGCCGTGAGCACCAGGTCGTTATCAATGAGCGTGCCTGAACAAAAAGCAGCCGTCGGGTCATTCAAGAACCTCTGGTCGGAACAAAGGCCCTGGGCTTCCTGTAGCGTCTGCGAGAAGAAGCCGATGCTCGAGGGGTTGCTCGTGTCGAGGTCCGCGACGTCCACCAACGCCACGGTCGATTCCCGGGTGAACTTCTTCAGAGTCGCATCGGAGTGCGCGTAATAGTCCTTGCGGTCATCAACGCCGTAAACCACGCGCTGCCGCAGCGCGTCCGTGGGGGCGGACGTGTCGCCTCCCTTTGTCATGGGGCCAGAGTCCTGCACGCACGCCACTGAAAGGGAACAGAGCAGCACGCCGAAGAGCTTCCGTCGCACGTGAGTGAGAATGACCTGCATGGAGGGAGGCCCCTGCTGGAGTTGAGAACCTGGAATGTCGAGCAGCAAACATTCCAGGAACTACCAGTATTTATCGAAAGTCCGCAAGCATCTTTGAACGAATTTCAGCATGAACCTGGACCTAATTCGAGCTGCGGCACGCGGGCATCCATGATTCGAAAAGAAGACAACTTGACACACGGAGCCCCCATGCCCCGTACGCCATCAGCGTCCGTTCGACGAAATGTGCGCTGCGCCAGAAGTCGGCGCACGGAAAGATGCACGTAGAGTCATTGCATCTGGCTAGCAGCCGTTCCAGCAATGACGGTTGGCAGTCATCGAAGCGCGCGGATTTCTGGCCATGACCGGCCAGACGTTCCCAATGAGCGCAATTGCGGCCTGGCGACCCTGAAGGGCAGGAAACTGTCATCTACAGACACCATCGCAACACATCAAGAGGGATTGAGAACGCATCATGTATATCTGGGCGCCCCGTGGCTGGGTACGTTCCCCGCGTCCGGCCATGGTCCGTCCCCGCCGCAAGGAGCCCCACATGGCCCACAAGTCCCAGCCGGACTACTCCAGTCATGCCCTTGATGGATTGAAGCAAGCTTTGCGCGAGCGCCTGAAGACCAACCAACTCGCGCACAGAGAGCTGCTGTGGGAATCAACCCGCAGCAGGGAGGCCCCGCTCGAGAACGAGCGGGACGTCGAGGCCTGGTTCCTGGGCTCCCGCGCGGAGAACGCGGACATCTTCGAGCAACTGGTGCTGGAGGCCCTGAGAGACCACTCCTTCTGGCGCCGGAACTTCCACCCGATGGACCCACCGGCCATCACCCAGAGCATCAAGAGAGACCCGGGCTACCTCCGGGCGCTCGACACACTGCACACCGAGTTCGACAACCTCCTGGCCGAGTTGAAGAAGTCCGCGCCGTTCTTCAGCATGCGCTACCAGGGCCACATGACGTGGGAGCAGACGCTCCCGGGCATGGCCGGCTACTTCGCGGCCATGCTCTACAATCAGAACAACGTCGCGCTGGAGGCCTCACCGCTGACGACGGTGCTGGAGGTCCGGGCTGGCGAGGACCTGTGCCGGATGGTGGGCTATACCCAGCAGAACGGCATCCGGCCCTGGAGCCATCTGACCAGCGGTGGCACCACCGCCAACATCGAGGCGATGTGGGCCGCGCGAAACTTGAAGTTCTATCCCCTGTCCCTGCGCGAGGCCCTTCAGCGGGAGTCCACGCTTTCCGCCGCGAAGGCCCTCAAGGTAACGCTGCCCTCGGGAACCCAGGCACGTCTGGTTGACCTGGATGTGTGGCAAGCGTTGAACCTGGATGTGGACGAGGTGCTGGGCCTCCCCACCCGCATCCATGAGGAGTTCAAAATCCCGCCGGAGACCCTGACGGCGAACGTGAGCAACTACATGCTCCAGGATTTAGGGCTCGTGGAGTTCACCCGCCGCTACCTGGGAGACCTCCCGGCGCCCGTGTTCATGGTCCCCGGCTCGAAGCACTACTCGCTGCCCAAGGCGGCGGCGATTCTGGGCATCGGCGCGGACCACATGTTCAGCATTCCTCTGGATGAAGAGGGGCGCATGGACATGTCGGCCCTGGAGGCGCGGCTGGACCAATGCTTGAAGGACAAGCAGCCCGTCATCGCGGTGACGGCGGTGATGGGGACGACGGAGGAAGGGCTGGTGGACCCGCTCGCGTCCGTGCTGGCGCTTCGCCGGCAGAAGTACCATCCGCAGGGGATGTCGTTCTGCGTGCACGCCGACGCGGCCTGGGGCGGGTACTTCGCCTCACTCCTCCGCGCGCCGCCGAGTCCAAACAAGCGCCTCGCGGGGCCGCCCGCCCCCGTGCTGCCACTGAGCCGCTATGTCACGGAGCAGTTCGAGTCCCTCCCGGAGGCGGACACCATCACCGTGGACCCACACAAGACGGGCTACCTGCCCTACCCCGCCGGGGCGCTGTGCTACCGCAATCAGTCCATGCGCAGCCTGGTGGCCTTCGAGGCGCCCTACATCAACACAGCGGGGAGCCAGGAGGACCTCACCGTGGGCAAGTACGGCATCGAGGGCTCCAAGCCCGGTGCCGCGGCGGCAGGCGTGTACCTCAGTCATGCCGTCGTGCCACCCGACCAGCGTGGCTATGGGAAAATCCTCGGAAGGGCGCTCTACAACTGCAAGCTCTTCCATGCCCGGCTACTGACGATGAACACCGTGGCGAGCGACTTCGTCGTGGTACCGGGACCGCGCTTCAAGCTCTCCGATTCCCTCAAGCGCAAGTACGGCGGAGAGAAGCAGGCGCTGGAGTTCCTGCGTCAGCAAATCCAGGGCATGCGTCAGGAGCAGCTCCTTAGCGCCTCGGGTGAGGAGGAACTGGAGCTGCTGCGCGAAACGGGCGCGGACCTCAACATCCTCACCTACGCCTTCAACTTCAAGACCGAGCAGGGACTCAACACGAGCCTGGAGGAGGCAAACACCTTCAACCGCATGATCTACGAGCGCCTGGGTGTCAAAGCCGATGGCCGTGACATCTACGGCTACCGGCTGCTGGTGAGCACCACGGACTTCATCGAGGAGGACTACGGCAAGAAGTTCTTCGACGACTACAAGACGCGCTTGTTGGGGAGTGGTGCGGCCTCGGGACGTGGCGAGGAGGGCCGCATCACCGTGCTGCGCTCCGTCATCATGGACCCCTGGATTACCGAAGACCTCCAGGGGCGGCCGTTCCTCGACACCATCATCGAGGAGCTGCGAGCGGCCGTGATGGACGCGCTCAACGAGATGTGCGGCACCTCATCGAAGCGCTCGCGCTGACGCGCTTCAGGGAGCTCCGTCAGCGGCGAGGTTGTTGAGCCCGTGAGGCATTGGATTTCTCAAGGCCCGGCAGCCTCGTCGTCTTCGGAAAACCTCGTCTGCATCCGCGAGAGCGGGGCGCTGGTGCTCAGCACGCACCGGCTTCAGTCACGGACTTCCCCTACCGCCTGATGCGCAGCGTGACGGAGGTGAACACCTCGATGCGCTGTCCGCCTTCCTGGATGAAGCGGCTGGTGTAGCTCACCGGCTTGATGAAGATTCCGAACGCATCATGCTCGGTGTTGGATTTGACGCTGAACCACGCCATCTGAAGCGCCCCCATGCATGCGCCCGTGCAGCCCACGCCCTTGGCGCTGCGGTGCACGAACACCGTGCCTCCCTCAATCTGGTTCGAGTTGTTGGTGCGCGGCTTCGGCACGGAGATGAACAGTCGCCGCCCGGTGCTGGGATCTTCCCAGACGGCGCCCAGCAGGAGACCGCCGGTGCTGTCGGCGTTGGTGCCCATGGGGCGGAGCGTGACGTCAATGGAGCCACCGTTGTCGATGGCCGAGTTGACCTGGACGAGTTCCTCCTTCGTGGTCCACCCCAACCAGTGGAGTTGCGGGAGGCTGTAGTTGCCTGACGGACTGATGCCCATGTACGGGCTCGTGTCGCCAGAGGTGTCTTGCTTGCCGGTTACAGGGGCTCGCCGGTCGCCATGCGCGAGACCGAGAACGTGCCCCGCCTCGTGGGCGTAGTCCCGGAACAGATTTCCTTTCATGTAGATGCGCCGCCCCGCGAAATGCGGGGATCTGCACATCCCGCTGGGCAGCACATACACGGTCATGAACGCGTTCGAATTGGACTTCTGGATGGCCTACCGTTTGGCCTTTCCGCAATCGGCGGTCGTCACATGCACCGCCTGCGAACCGATGAGCTCCAGGTCCACCTGGTTCCGAGACGCGATTGAGTAGAAGTCGCGCAGATTTCGGATGTCGTTTTGGATGGCCGCCATCGGCTGTGCGCGCAGCGTGGACCAATTGGCCGCCATGCAGCCATCAGACTGCACCGCGTCAAGGAAGACACCATCCTCGAGCTCCGGGTGCTCGAAGGTCTCGCACGTCGCCCACATCTCACTCCAGTGCGCCCAATCGCAGTGACGTACGTCTCGACACAGGAGAGCGCCACATCGAGGGCCGGAGAGACGACCGCTTGGCCCGAGGACTCGACGGACGCCGCGATATCGGGGCCGCCCGACTGCTCGGAGGTGGGCGGCTCCTCTTCTCCTCCATTGCATCCTGACACGAGTGCTCCGCACAGCATCACGAGAGCAATTGACAGCTTTGGCATACGCCCCCACCGCGCAGCCCTTGGCTGCGTACCACTGCACAGCATGTGCAATGGAAGGACTGTCGTAACTCAATCAATGGACCAATCCATGGGTGTGCCATCGGGACTGGATTGTTAGTGGGTTACGTGGCTGGCGCTCTCCTGGTGCGAATGGCTTTACGCGTTTGCCCGCGAATTACGACTCACAATGCGAAGAGCTTTACACGCCGAGCACCACAACCATCAGGTGCTGAGAATATGATTCTCCCTGGGGCGTCGACCCAGCCCTGCCATGTCCGGCAGAAAGAGCAAGGCATTTGCTGAAGCACTGCAAATCATTGCCAATCATCCCACGTCTCTCACCCGGGCCAAGAAGCCTTCATCACGAACTCAGCGAGGATCTCGCGCGCCTCGATGACGCTGGTATCCCTCGGATCGATCGCCGCGACTGTATCGTTGTATGGGTCGAGGGAGAGATAGACCATGCCCGACGGCTGAACGAGCGCCTTGTACCCAGAAACGAAATAGAACTCCTGTTCCTCAGACCATCGGAAGTCGATCCGAGTCGCACCCGTAAAGCGGATGCGCAACTCTGACACGGGGCTGTCCGGCCGTGGGGAGCACACGAGTTCCAGTAGCACACCGCCGCGCTCTGCGACACGCGCCGCTATCGATAGAATCCTCCCGTCGTGCAGCGCCCACCGTCTTGCAATCTCATCAAGCGCTCGCGCACCCTCGAAAGTACTCATTCACTCCCCGTGAGTCACCCAAGTCCGGCCAACTCCTGCATCCTCACAGAGGATTTGCCCGCTCAGGCGTCCGGAGGCGCCAAAGGCGGCTCAGTAGGGGAGGATTTTTCACCAGCCGCGGGCGCGTCCACCGCATATCGGCCGGCTCCCGGGTGGAGTAGGCCTCCTTCAAGGCAACTCGTCCAGGCATCCTATTCCTGGGGGTCTCCATTTCACGACAACAAGACCCTTGCCAGCTCAGCCCCCAATAACAAAGTGGTCGTCCGCGCCGAGCATCTTCACCGCCAAGTCAACTGTTCCCACCTTGGGCTGCAAGGCAGATGGCCAGAGCCGGCGGGTCACTGAAGAGGCGCGCTCAGGTTAGAGCGTCGACCCAGGTCCGCAGCCGGGGAGCCACCTGAGCCTCGCCACGCACGCCGGGTTCGGCATCCAGGAGGAGCGTGTGGAAGCCTCGGGCTTCCAATCCCTTGCACATCTCCGCCCGAACCTGGGCATCCGGCGCGAACAGGATGCAGCCGTCGCCACCGCCCGCCCCGGACAGCTTGCCCGCCGCACCGTAGGTCGCGGCCAGTGCCAGCACCCGGCGCATGCCTTCCGTCTCAAGCGGCCCCAGCTCCAACAGCAGCGCGTGCTGCGCCTTCACGGCCTCCGCGAAGGCCCGGAAGTCTCCGCCGCTCAGCCCATCCTCAATCGCATGGCCCAGTGTGTCCGAGCGCGCCACGAAGCTCCGGCGGCCTGACTCCTCCAGACGCGCTTCCACCTGGCCAATCAACACCCGCGTCGAGGCGCTCTCGCCGGTGAAGGCATACGCCATGGACACCCGAGGCGAAGGCAGCCGCCACACGTCCACCGACGGCGACTCTGCCAGCGCCGCGCGCAGTCGCCCGGCGTTGCTCGCCTCAATCAGCGGCGCCACGTCGTAGCGCCGGTAGCGCAGCACGCCTCCGGCGAAGCTCGTCGCCACGTCCCCGCCACTGCCCTTGCCGCCCTGCCCCAGCGTGTGCGCCAGCAGCGCCAGCTTCAGCGCGTCGTAACGCTCCTCCAGCACATAGCGCGCGCCTTCCGCCGCCAGCACCGTCGCGCACGCACTGCCGCCCATGCCCAGCTTCTGCCCGTTCGGGCCCACCGCGGACGGCGCCACCGCCAGGTCGAAACCCTGACTCGCGCGGCCATGTGCCCGCAGCGCCTCGTCCAGCGCCCGCGCAACGAAGGCGAACCCCGCCGGGACTTCACGCTCCCAGCGCACCCCCAGCGGCGTGGTGCTCCCCGCCAGCGTCCCCTCTTCCAGGCACACGTGCACGCGGGCATCCGCGCGGCGGCGGACATACGCGGCGGTGCGTGGCGCCACCGCGGCCAGGCGCGCCACGCCGCCCCACAGCACGGCGTACTCCCCGGAGAGGAACAGCTTGCCCGGCGCGGAGAGGGCGCGCTCCATCAGAAGAGGTGCTCCGCCTTCAGCTCCGCGTCACCACCGGGCACGCAGCGAATCACATCCACCGCGCCGCACGCGCGGGCCAACGCCTCCGCGGCCACCTCGTGCGCGGCGTCCGTCAGCAGCACCGGGTTCGGCCCCGCGTCCAGCGTGAACCACACCGGGATGCCCTTCTTGCGCTGCTCCTTCAGGTGCTGGATGAGCGCCAGCGTGCCAGGGCTCATGTAGCTCAGCGGCGGATTCGCGGCGAAGGACGTCGCGTGCATCCGCCACGCGTTCCGCTCACACAGCTCACCCAGGGCCTGCAGGTCACGCCGGGCGATGTGCTCGCGCACCTGGACCACCTCCGCCTCCGCGTCCTTCACCCACGCCGGGTAGTACGGGCTGGTGTCCACCGTGTGCTTCATCCCGTCCCGCGACTTCACCTCTTTCTCGCCGCGGTCGAGAATCGCCACCACCATGCGAACGTCCGGCCAGTGGGCCGCGTCGAAGCGCTGCACCGCGAAGCTGTCCTCACCATCCGGACGCTCGCCGCGCTGCCACTCGCAGAACCCACCCTGCACGCTCCGACACGCCGAGCCGCTGCCCATGCGCGCCAGGATGCTCGCCGCGCGTGGCTCCGCGGGCAGACCCGCCGCAGCGCGCCCCGCCACCGCCAACGCCGCGAAGCCCGCCGCGCTGCTGGCCAACCCGGCCGCCATGGGGAAGTCCCCGCGCGACACCACCTTCGCGGGGCCCAGGTCGGCCTTCGCCTGGGCACGCACCAACTCCAGCAGCCGCAACACGCGGTCGCGCTCGCTGCCCTTCGCGGTGTGCCCGTTGAGCTCCACCTGGTCGCTCGCGGCGCCGAACTCCACCGTGGTCGTCACCGACAACGGCGACAGCGTGAGGGACAGGCTGGACTGGTGCGGAAGAATCAGCGCGTCGTCCCGCTTCCCCCAGTACTTCACCAGGGCGATGTTGGGATGCGCCAGAGCTGTGGCTTTCATGGGAAGACTCACGACGCCCGCGGACCCGCGAGCTGGCTGCTGAAGCAGCGCACGCCCATCCGGGTGAGCTTCGTCACCACGGGCTTGGGCTCCAGGAACAGGCCAATGACGGCCCCACCATCTCCACCGGCCCCGGTCAGCTTGGCACCCAGCGCCCCCAGCTCCCGCAACCGGTAGATCATCTCTTCCAACTGCGGCGACGACAGGCCTAGCGCAGCGAGCAGGCCCTGGTTGACGTTCATCGCGTCGCCCAGTGCCTCCAAATCTCCCGCCGCCACCGCCTTCGCGCCCTCCGAGGACACCCGTCCAATCTCCGTGAACAGGCGCTCGTAGCGCGACGGCCAGCGAGCCTGCCGCTCCCGCAGCGCGCCCACCGTCTTCTTCGTGGGGCTGCGCTCACCCGCGAGCGTCACCACCACGTGCAAGGGCTTGGGGCACTCCACCACCTGCCCCGTCCCCTTGGCGGCCCCCGGCTTGCGCCGATAGAGGACCAGCTGCTCCGCCGCGCTCGTGGTGTGGTCCACCCCGGACGGCGTGCCGTGGAACTCCTGCTCCATCGCCCACGCCACGCGCGCCGCGTCCTTCGGCGTGGCCACCTTCCCCGCCGCCTGGAGAAGCAACCGCGCGCACGCCACCGACAGCGCCGCCGAGCTTCCCAAGCCCACCGCCAGCGGCAGGTCCGCCTCCAGCGACACCTTCACCGGCGGCGCGCCCGTCACCGCCGCTGCACGGGCGAACGCCGCCGTGAGCTGCGCCCGCTGCGGGCGGCTGAGCGTGGAGGGCAACGCGAGTTGACACGCCTTCGCGGGCACGGCGCGCGCCGTCACGCCCTGCGACAACGGACCGGCCAGGGCCGGGTGCCCATACACGACGCTGTGCTCACCCAACAGGATGACCTTGCCGGCGCCAAAGGCCGACCAGGATTCAGGACGAGGAGCCACGGCGTCAGACCGTGGTGCCGGTCGCGGCCGCGGCATCCTCGGCGGGGAGGCTGGCCAGGAGCTCGCGGGCCTTCTCCACCTTCACGTGGCCCGCCTTCACCAGCAGGTTGGCGATCTTCTCCACCCAGTCGCCCCGCGCGCCCGCCGTCACCGCCACGCAGCGCGCGTGCATCGCCATGTGGCCCTTCTGGATGCCCACGCTGCCCAGCGCCCGGAGCGCCGCGAAGTTCTGCGCCAGGCCCACCGCCGCGAACACCATGGCGAGCTCTCGCACCGACGTGGTCTGCATCAGCTTGAGCGCCATCTGCACGCCCGGGTGGATCTTGATGGGCCCGCCCACCGTCCCCAGCGCCATGGGCAGCTCGATGCGGCCCACCAGGTGGCCCTCTTCCAGGTACCAGGTGGACAGCGGCCGGTACTGCCCATTGCGGCAGGCGAACGCGTGCGCGCCCGCTTCAATGGCGCGCCAGTCCTGCCCCGTGGCGATGGCCACCGCGTCAATGCCGTTCATCACACCCTTGTTGTGCGTGGCCGCGCGGTACGGGTCCGCCTCCGCGAAGCGGCTTGCCTGGGCGATGCCCTCGGCGATCTCCTCGGCCGGCATCTCAAAGTCCGCCAGCAGCGGGATGGGGATACGGCACATGGCGCGCGCCAGACGGCGGTCCGCCAGGTTGGAGAGGATGCGTAGGTACACCTTGCCGTCGGTGATCTGCTCGATGAGCGGCGCCACGCCCTCCGCCATGGTGTTGATGAGGTTGGCCCCCATCGCCTCCTGGGCGTCGATGATGAGGTGGACGATGAGCAACGGCTCGCCGCGCGGTCCCTCGGGGGCCGGCAGCACGCGAACCTCGACGTCCTTCGCCCCGCCGCCACGCGCCACCATGGCCGGGTGGAAGCTGTTGGCCAGCGCGAGAATCTGCTCCTTGTGCTCCAGGATGCGCTCGGTGGCCACCGTCGGGTCGCCGTAGCGCGACACCTGCACCTGGCCAATCATCAGCGACGGGTCGGCCTCGCCGATGAACCCGCCCGACTCCCGGACGATCTTCGCCGCGAAGGACACCGCCGCCACGACGGACGGCTCCTCCACCGCCATGGGCACCAGGTAGTCCCGCCCGTTGACCTGGAGGTTGAGGCCCAGGCCCAGCGGCAGGGAGAACGTCCCCACCGCGTTCTCAATCATCTGGTTCGCCAGGACAGGCTGGAGCGCCTCCGAGCCCAGCAGCTGCTGCAGGTCCTCGGGCGTGAGCCGGAACATGCGGGAGAGGTGCGCGTGGCGCTCCTCCATCGGCAGCTTGTGGAACCCGGGAAGCCGGGACGTCACGGTGTCAGACATGTTCTTCCTTCCAGACTTCGGCGCGGCCACCCTCTACAGCGCCGCCAACCAATCCTTCAACTCTCCGGTGACCACTCGGGGCCGCTGTCTCAGTTCAGCGCAGCTTCTGCTACCCGTCAGGACGAGCGCCTGCCGCAGGCTGGCCAGGATGACCTCCAGCGCCGCCTCCGCCGCCTCGAGGCCGCCCGCCTGCTGCGCGCGGAACAACGGCAGCGCCATGCCTGCCAGGTTCGCGCCCAGCGCCAGCACCTTGGCGGCATCCAGTCCCGTGCGGAGGCCGCCGCTCGCCACCAGGTGGACGTCCGGGCCCACGGCACGGCGCACGGTGGCCAACGCGGCCGCCGTGGGAATGCCCCACGCGCTGAATTCCGCTCCCAGCTGTGCCTGTACGCCCGACGCGCGAAGTTGTTCCACGCGCACCCAGGACGTCCCGCCAAGGCCGGACACGTCGATGTTCCGCACGCCCAGGTCCACCAGCCGCCGCGCGACGTCCGGGCCGATGCCGCAGCCCGTCTCCTTCACCAGCAGCCGGTCGCCAAAGGCCCTCACCAGCAGCTCCACCACGCGGTAGCCGCCCTGGAAGTCCCGGTCGCCTTCCGGCTGCGTCAGCTCCTGGCCCGCGTTGAGGTGCAGCGCCAGCCCGTCCGCGCCAATGCCGTCCACCAGCCGGCGCGTTCCATCCACGCCCAGCCGGATGGCCTGGAACATGCCGATGTTGCCCAGCAGCGCCACCGTGGGCGCCACCTGCCGCACCTGGAAGGACGCGGCCCGCGAGGCGTCCTCCGACATGGCGCGCTGGCTGCCCACACCGAAGGCCAGGCCGTGGCGCTCGGCGAGCAGCGCCAGGTCGCGATTCACCGCGCCCGCACGCTCCGTCCCACCCGTCATGCCGGTGACGAGCAGCGGGTAGCGCAGCCGCTTGCCCAGGAACGCCGTGGACAGGTCCACGTCCTCCACGGACATCTCCGGCATCGCGCAGTGGACCAGCTTGACGCACTCCAGCAGGGTGCTGTTTCCGCTGGGTTCGACGTCGCCCGTCGCGCAAAGGTCGAGATGCGCGTCCTTGCGTCTGGCTGTGATGTCGTCGCCCATCTCGATGAAGTCCGGTCCGCCCAGGTGCCACGGCGCGTAAGTGCCCGAATGACCGGGGTTTCCTAGCAAGCACGGCGGCCAAGGCGCAAGCCAAAGGGCCCGGGCGGTCAGTCTCGGCGTGTGGGTGGACGCTGGCGCCTTGTGGGCGGTATGAGCGCCGCGTGAGCGCCACCCCGACCCACGTGGTTGTCTTCCTGCACAGCGGCGACTACGACCGCGTGCATCAAGGCCTGTCCATCGCCGCCGCTGCCGTGGCGTCTGGCCGCAAGGCGGAGGTTTACCTTTTCTGGTGGGCCCTGGAGCGCTTCCTCGATGGGGCGCTCGACGACCCAGACTTCATGGGTCGCGATGACGTCACCAACCGCTTCGAGTCGCGTGGGATGCCCACGTTGCGCGCCCTCCTCACACACCTGACCGATTCAGGACGCTTCACGCTGGCCGGGTGCACGGGCTCGCTGGGAGCCCTGGGGGCGGAGGCGCGGGCGGATGCCAGTGGCATCGCCCTGTGGCTGGGCTGGAGCGCCATCCTGCAGCGCACCGCGGGCGTGACGGACCGCTTCTACCTCTAGAAGCGAGACGCCGCCCGCGGTGGGGGCCGGGCTTCAGATGGACAGCTTGGCGCCCAGGATGATGGTCCGGGGCGCGTTGGGCCGGGCTCCGTAGGGGCGGCGCGACACGATGACCTGCTCGTCCAGGATGTTGCGCGCGCTCAGGTACAACTGCCCCCAGCGAGAGAAGTTCCAGTTCGCGTTGACGTCGAACGTCAGCAGCGCGCCCGTCAGCTCGCCTGGAGGTGCCTCGCCCTGCCCCGCCCGCTCGCGCATGGCATCCACGTAGAAAGCGCTCAGTGCCAGGCCGCCCCAGGACGACTCCACGCCCGCGGTGGCGTAGATCTGGTGCCGCGGAACGTAGGGCAGTTCGTCTCCCGCTCGCACGTTGCCGAACTGCGGGTCCGCGGACTGGAAGTCCTCGCGCAGCCGCGTGCGGGTGAAGGTGTACGCCAGCGAGACGGGGAACGTCAGGCCGCCACCCGGACGGAAGGTCTTCTCGCCGAAGATCTCCAGGCCATAGATGAACGCCTTGCCCGCATCCGTCTGCCGGTCGAGGTCGTCATTGAGGCATCCGCTGGAGAACGTGCAGATGTCGGTGAGGTTCGAGTAGTCGTTGAAGAAGCCCAAGGCCTCGAAACGCTCTCCGCGGCGTGTCCACCGCGCGCCGCCCTCGTAGTTGATGCTCTTCTCCGGAAGCACCGCGGAGGGCTGTCCGGGCGCGGGGGGCGAGAAGCCGCGATAGGCGCCCGCGAACAGGCCCAACTCTCGCGTCAACGCACCGTAGACACCCATGCCCGGCATGAGCACTTCCAGCGCGCCGCTCGACGCTGTCCCCACCAGCCGGTTCACGGAGTTGGAACGGATGATCTCCAGGCGGACACCCGGCGTCAGCACCAGGGGCCCCCACGCAATGGCGTCCGTCGCGTGCAGGGCAACGGCGTGCGTGGAGTCCCTGTTGTTGGCCGTCGTGTACGTGGGCTCGTTGGTACGCACGAGCTGGCCGCCCTGCATGAGGTAGGCATCCTCGGTGTGAAGGCGGTCGATGCTGTCGTAGTGGAAGCGGGCGCCGAGCTCGACGTTGTGACTCAGCGGCCCCGTGACGGCGGACCACCGGGCAATGCTCTGGAGGCCCTGAGACACGAACGTCCGATCATTGGGACCGATGAGCAGCGCGTCCTGGGTCGACGACGTGTCGACCGTTCCGGTAAGCACGCCGTAGTAGATGGAGTTGCGCGCGCTCGTCGGGTCCGCGAGCACGCTGGCGATGGATGCGCCCCGAAAGCGGTTCACCTTCCTCCAGGCCCGGCTCAGGTCATGCCGGTAGACGGATGTCGTCACCGCCAGCCCGCCGGCCTCGAGTTCGTGGCTCAGAACGACCTGAGTGCGGTGCCACTTCATGTGGTCCAGGGCGCTCGCGATGTAGCGCCGCAGCGGCGCAGCGGCGAAGTCCGCGTCGCTCAAGCCCAGGTACGTCTCGTTGGCGTCCTCGTCGGAGTAGCCCAGCTTGACCTGGAGCGTCTGGCGGACGGGCCCCTCGGGAACGAGCAGGTAGCGGCCCTTGGCCATCCACTCGTTGCGGGTGAAGCCCGTGTTACCGCCCACGGTGTCCAGTTCCTTGAAGCCGTCACTGCGCAGGTGGAGACCTTCCAGCAGGAAGCCCGCACGCTCGGTGCTCGCGCCGAAGACGCCATGGACCTTGCCGTAGAGGTACCCGCCCCCCGCCACGTCCAGCCAGATGGACTCCGCCGCGGGGATGTCTCGGGTGAGGAAATCCACGGAGCCGCCCACCGTCTGCGGTCCCTGCTGGATGGCCGAAGGGCCCTTGAGTACGCGGATGCTCTGCATGCGCGTGGCCAGCGGGAAGTAATAGGCCGCCGGCGCGGAGTACGGCGCGGGGCCGAAGAGGATGCCGTCCTCGAGCAGGGTGACCTTCTTGCTGCGGTCCGGATTGACGCCGCGCAGGCCCACGTTCGGCCGCAAGCCGAAGCCGTCCTCGCCTCGTGCATACACACCGGGAACCGTCTGGAGGATGGCCGCCGGGTCATCGCGCTCGAAACGCTCGAGCTGCGCGGGCTTCAGCACGTGGATGGAGCCGCTGGTGCGCGCCTCCGACGTACCCACCACCACGCTCTCGAACTTCTTCTCGACGGCCTCGGGCGCAGGCTCCAGGACGAGCGGCTCGCTCGCGGGAACTTCGGAGGCCAGCGGCGCGTCGCCCATGAGGGACGGCTCGGGCTGTGCCAACGGCTCGGCCGGAGGCGACTCGGGAGCGGCGGCGGTGTCCGGTGCCAGGGGCGGCTCGGGTGCCACCTGCTCCCGCGACGGCTCGGGGACCACGGCGGCGGCGTCCTGGGGCGGCTCGGACTGCGCCGCGGCCGGGGAGGCCCATGCCAGCAAGAGCGCCGGAAGTGTCCAGCTCCGCGCCCACATCAGCTTCTGCTCGAACAGTGCCATCTGAAGCGTTTCGACCTTGTCTCGACCGGGATGTCCGACGACTCAAGAAGCCAGGAGCCGGGGATGGCGGCCCGCCCGCGCGCGGACCACCCTCCCCGGCTCCTGCTTCTACACTGCGCCAGCGACTACTGCTTCTCGATAGGACCGCCGATGACGATCTTTCCATCCGTCTGGATGGCGATGCCGCGAGCGGACTCCTCGGTGGCCGCGGTCGCGACGTTGATCTTCGCGATGCCGCCGGTGCCGAAGGTCGGGTCGAGGTTGCCATCGGTGGTGAATCGCGCCACCACCATCTGGTTGTCGCCACCCTCGGTCACGAAGCCCGCCGCGTAGATGCGGTTGGTCGCGTCGAAGGCAACGGACCAGAAGCGGTCGTTCTCCGTGGCGGAGATCGGCGTGGCCTTGATGATGACCTCCTCCGCCGTGCCGTTCGTCGGGATGATGGCCAGGATGCCGTCGTCGTTCCCGCTGCCGCCGGCGCGGTAACCCACCGCGGCCGCCCAGTTGCCGTCCGCCGACTTGGCCACGCCGAAGAAGGCCTGCTCCGGGCGCTCCAAGCCGTAGGTCTTGTAGCCTTCCGGCGCGAAGGTCGTGTCCGGCTGGCCGTCCGGCGTCTGCATCAGGAGGAGGGCCTGGATGTTCTGCGCGCTCGGCGTGCCGCTGCCCACGTGCAGGACGCGGTCGTCGTTCAGGACCACCAGGTTGCGGCCACGGTCATTGTCACCGGCCAGGTCCAGCACCACGGAGCCACCCGTGCCCCACGTCGGGTCGAGCGCGCCCGTGGCGGTGTAGCGGAAGGACACCAGGTCCACCGTGCCGGAGGACGCGGAGCGGCCGTAGCCGGTCGTCACGTAGCTGCCGTTGGACTGCATACCCGCGGCGTAGGCCTCGGCCATGCCCCACTCGGGGTTGGTCTCGCTCTGGGCCTGGAACGGCGCGGACGTCACGACGCCCTTCCAGCCGAAGGCATCGTCCGCCTTGCCGTTGTCGTTCAGGCGCTGCAGCACGATGCGGTTGGCCGCCTGCGCACCCACGCCCGTGGGCATGGACGTGTAGCCGGACGTCATGATCTTCCCGTCCGGCTGGATGAAGCCGTAGCGCATGCCGTCGTTCAGGTTGGACAGGTTGAGGACGCTGAACCCGTTGGGCGTCCCGGCTGAGCCGAACGTCGTGTCCAGCGCGCCCGTCGCCGTCAGGCGGGCCACCACGCGGTCGGTGTCCGCACGCGTGCCGTCCCCGCGCTTGTTGCCGAACAGCACGATGCGGTCCGTGGCGTCCACGCGCACGTCCCACAGCGAGTCACGCGTGCCGTCGCGGCCGGTGCCGAAGTCCACGTGCGTGATGCCGCCCGCACCGAACGTCGTGTCGTGCGTACCGTCCTCGTTGAAGCGGACCACCGCGATGTCGCTGTCCAGCGCGCCGGTGCCCGCGTCGGGCGTCGGGTTCGTGCCCGCGTCCGTACCAGCGTCCGTGTTGGTGCCCGCGTCAGGCGTCGGGGTCGGCGTGGGCTCGTCGTCGTCGCCACAACCCGTCATGCACGCCAGCGTGAGCGCCAGCGCGGCTCCACGCACCAGGAAGCTGCGGTGCTTCACCGTCTTCAACATGATGTCTTCCCCTCCTCGGGATTTCGTCGAACTGCAAACGATAATCGTTATCAGTTTCTTCGCGTCCGCCTCGTACTCCGGAAGACCGCGACCGGTCAACAGCCAACCTGTGGGAACCCACACGTTTCTCCGGGCAAACTTTGAAGTTGATTGTCATTAACAACATCGGCGTGTTAGCGAGCCCGGCCATGAACACCGAGTCATCGCGCCCCCTCTACGTCCTGCGTGCGCGCGCCATCGCGCTCGCGGTGCCCGCCCTCCTCTCGCTGTCCGCGTGCAAGTCGGACAAGGTGACTCCGGCGGACGCCGGCACGGACAATCCCGACAACACGGTGGCCGCGACGCGCGCCGCGCTGCTGGAGGCATCCGGAGCTTGTGTGCTGCAGACGGCACGTGAGTTCCAGACGGTGGCCACCGCGATGGAGAGCGCTGTCGCGGCCCACGCCGCCACGCCGGATGCCACCACGCGAGACGCCGCGCGCGCGGCCTACCACCAGGCCATGGACGCGTGGCAGGTGGCGGAGGTGATGCAGTTCGGTCCCGCCGCGCCCCGCAGCCTCCCGGGCGGCGCGGAGATTCGTGACAACATCTACTCGTGGCCCCTGGTCAGCCGGTGTGCCATCGAGGAGCAGATCGTCAACCGCGGCTACGAGTCGGCGAGCTTCGACAGCTCGCTGGTGAGCCGCCGCGGCCTGTACGCGCTGGAGTACCTGCTCTTCTTCGAGGGCAACGACACCGCCTGCCCCGGCACCTCCGTCATCGTGTCCCAGGGCACGTGGGCGGCGCTGTCCGCGGACGAGCGGGCCGCGCGCAAGCGGGCGTACGCCGCAGTGGTGGCCGCCGACGTCCACCGCCGCGCGGACGCGCTGGTGAACGCGTGGGCCCCGGACGGGCAGAATTTCAGCAGGACGCTGACGACGGCGGGCTCCGGCAATGCCGTGTATCCCTCCACGCAAGCTGCGCTGAACTCCGTGAGCGACGCCATCTTCTATTTCGAGCGCGAGGTGAAGGACCTCAAGGTGGCACGGCCGCTGGCGCTGCGTGACTGCTCCACGTCGACGTGCCCCGAACACCTGGAGTCACAGTTCGCCGCGCGCTCGAAGGCGAACATCCGGGCCAACCTGGTGGGCTACCGGCGCATGACGGAAGGCTGTGGCGAGAACTTCTCCGGCACGGGCTTCGACGACCTGCTCGAGGCGTCGGGCGCCGACGCGCTGGCGGCGAAGCTGCGCGAGCGCAACGCGGCGGCGGCGGCGGGCATCGACGCCGTTCCAGGTGAAGACCTGGCGGCGGTCCTAGCTCAGGACAAGGCCTCGATGCGTACAATGTACGACGCCATCAAGGGCGTGACGGACGTGCTCAAGACGGAGCTCGTCACCGTTCTGGACCTGGAGCTGCCCCAGTCCGTCGAGGGGGACAATGACTGAGGTGGCGTCCGGCAAGCGCCCCGCGTCCGGGCGCCTCTGGCAGGTGCTGCTGGCGCCGCGAGACATCGCGGCGCTGGTGGCGTTCCGCGTGGCGCTCGGACTGCTCATCTTCGTATCGGCGGTCCGGTTCCTCGCCTACGGCTGGGTGGACGTGCTGTTCACCGGCCCCCGCTTCCACTTCACCTACTGGGGCTTCGGCTGGGTGCCCGCGCTGCCGGCGCCGTGGATGCACGCCGTCTTCGGGGTGCTCGCGGTGCTCGGGCTCTGCATGGCGGTTGGCCTTTTCTACCGCGTGACGGTGGGCCTGCTGTTCGTCGCCTTCACCTACGTCCAGCTCGTGGACGTCAGCAACTACCTCAATCACTACTACCTGGTGAGCCTGCTCCTCGGGCTGATGCTCCTCGTGCCGGCGCACCGGGCCTTCTCGGTGGATGCCTGGCGCAAGCCCGCGCTGCGCAGTGACTGGCTGCCCTCGTGGTGCACGCTCCTGCTGCGATTCCAGGTGGGGGTGGTGTACGTCTTCGCGGGGCTGGCGAAGCTGACCGGTGACTGGCTGCTCCATGCCCAGCCCCTCAGCATCTGGCTGTCGGCTCGGACGAGCCTCCCTCTCGTCGGCCCCATGCTCGACGAGCCCTGGGTCGCCTACGTCGCGGCCTGGTCGGGATTCCTCTTCGACACCACCATCGTCGCCTTCCTCCTCACCCGGAAGCTGCGGCCCTTCGCCTATGTGGTGGTGCTCGGGTTCCACGCGGCCACCTCCGCGCTGTTCCCCATTGGCATGTTCCCCGTCATCATGGTCACCGGGGCCCTGGTCTTCTTCGAAGCCTCCTGGCCACGGCGGCTGTTCCGCGGACTGCGCGCCCGCCTTGCCCGGTCGTCCGTCGCGAAATCGGCCGCCCCTGCAATGCCCGCGACGCTGGCCCTGAGCGCTCCCGGCTGGATGGGACAGGTGGCGCTCGGACTGGCCCTGACCTACGCCGTCGTGCAAATCGCCGTGCCCCTCCGCACACACCTCTACGGTGGCAACGTCCTGTGGCACGAACAGGGCATGCGCTTCTCGTGGCGGGTGATGGCGCGCGAGAAGAACGGCAGCGTGACGTTCATCGTCCGCGACCCGGCGTCGGACCGGGAGTGGCACGTCGCGCCCAGCCAGTACCTCACCCGCCTCCAGGAGCGGGAGATGTCGGTGCAGCCGGACCTCATCCTCCAGTTGGCGCGGCATATCGCCCGGGACTTCGAGGCGCAGGGCAAGGGGCCGGTGCAGGTTCACGCCGAAGCGCACGTGTCCCTCAACGGGCGTCCCGCGGAGCTACTGGTGGACCCCGACGTGGACCTCGCCCGGGAGGTGGACAACCTCGCGCCCAAGCGGTGGATTCGCCCCGCCCCGGAGTCACCGCCCATCCGCTTGCGCTCTCCGCTGCGCAGCGCGACGGCCGAGCGCCCCTAGGCGCGTGCTTTTTGGGAGGGACGAGGGGCTGGGTAACGGGCTCTCCGTTGCAGTCAGGCATCCTGCCCCGCTTCCCCGGGGGGCCGGCGGTGGACGGAACGTTCGTTCCACGGCCGCCCTCTGAGGGGGAGCTCCTCGCCCATTCCCTGTTCCCCCGGAAGTGGCATCGCCGTTGGGGCGCGGGCAACCCACCTCGTGGCCCGTTCCGGGAGCGGTTCCGGGGCAAGCGCGGCGGCCATCCAGGCGCCGTCTCCGCCGTTGCCGAGCCCTGACGCTTGTTTACGTTTCCAGAGGGCTCCGCACGGGGCCCGGAAACGAGACGGCCATGGCGCTCCACCCTTCCCACGACACGGGCCGCGCTGGTGCGGACCGGCCAGCGCTCCACGGTGGCGGCGGTTGGCACCGGCTGGGCAATGCGCTCAAGACCACCGTACTGCTGGCCGGGCTCACGGCCCTGGTGCTCGTCATCGGCGACCGCTTGGGCGGCCCGCGGGGCCTGCTCTTCGCCGGCCTCTTCGCGGTGGTGATGAACTTCGGCTCCTACTGGTTCAGCGACCGGATTGCCTTGGCCATCCACGGCGCCAAGCCGTTGCCCTACGAGCAGGCGCCCTGGCTGCACGACATGGTGGCGCGGCTGGCCTCCCGTGCGGGCATGCCGAAGCCCAAGGTCTACATCCTCCCCACGGCGGCGCCCAACGCGTTCGCCACGGGCCGCAACCCGAGCCACGCCGCCATCGCGGTGACGGCGGGGCTGATGGAGCTGCTCGACCGGCGCGAGCTGGAGGGCGTGCTGGCCCATGAACTGGGGCACGTGCGCAACCGGGACACCCTCATCGGCACGGTGGCGGCGACCCTGGCCGGCATCATCAGCTACGCCGCGCAGATGCTCTTCTGGTTCGGCGGCTCCATGCTCAGCCGGGGCGACAACGACGAGCGCGGCGGACTGGGCAGCGCCTTCGCCAACCTGGGCCTGCTGCTGGTGGCCCCCATCGCCGCCACGCTGCTCCAGCTCGCCGTCAGCCGCTCACGGGAGTACGGAGCGGACCAGACGGGCGCCGAGCTGGCGGGCGACCCGGACGCGCTCGCCAATGCCCTGCTGAAGCTGGAACGCGGCGCGGAGGCCATTCCCTACGACAGGGCCCCCGCCACCTCCCACCTCTTCATCGTCAACCCGCTCCACCATGGCGGAGTCATGGCCCTGTTCTCCACCCACCCGCCCATCCCCGAGCGGGTCCGCCGGCTGAGGGAGATGGGCGCCCGCCTGGGAGCCCGCACCGGTGGGCGCGGCGGCTGGGAGTACGCGTACTGAGGTGACGGACGGCGCCCCGGGCGCCCGCCGGGCCGCTGGCCAAGGCGACGCAGGGAGTGAACCGAAGCACGTCCAGCAGTGGACCCTTGACGCCCCGGGGGCTGACGGTAGGCTGCCCCGCTTTTTGCATTTCCCCGTGGAGGTCGTTCCCGTGCTGGTCCTGGTCCTCGCCCTTGCTGTCGGGCTCGCCATCTCGCTCTATTTCAATCTCTTCGCCGGCCCCAAGCACGCCGCGCTTCCCTCGTCGTCCACGTCGTCGTCGGCGCCCCGCGCCGAGTTGGTGACGGACACCCAGGCGCGTGCCAAGGCCGAGGCGGAGCTGCAGCGCAAGCAGAAGGAGCTGGACGAGCAGCGCACTCAACTTCAGGACGTGAAGGAGCAGCTGAAGCAGGCCAAGCGCAAGCTCTACGAGCAGAAGGAGTCCGACAAGAGCGCGCAGGACCTGGCCAAGGCGCGTGCCGAGGTGGAGCGCAACGCCTCCACGCAGCTCGAGCGGACCCGTGAGGAGCTGTCCCACGCGCTGGTGGAGAACCAGCGGCTGAAGGCGGAGGTGGAGTCCAAGGGCCGCCGCCCGCAGCCCGCGCCGGCCGCGCCCGCCCCCATCGCCGCGCCCGCCACGCAGGTCGCCGCGCCCGCCCAGGAGGGTGAGGCCGTCATCGCCGCGGTGGTGCCGGTGGTGCCCACGGCGACGGAGACGGTGCCGCAGGAGCGTGGCCAGCGCCGCTACCGCGAGCTGACTGACGCCGACCGCGAGAAGATGGAGCGGCTGGAGCAGGCGGCGAACAAGGACCGCCTCCGCGCGGTGGAGCTGGAGAAGGAACTGCGCCGGGTGAAGGGCCGCAACGAGACGCAGCAGCGCGTCTATGCCGCCACCAAGCACGACCTGGACCTGAGCCGCGACAAGTACAAGGCCCTGGAGAAGCGCCTCAACCGCACGCTCCTGGAGCGCGACCTGATTCGCCGGGCCATCAAGGACCTGGAGAAGAAGACGGGCATGCTCGCCGACCGCACGGAGCTGACGCCCGAGGAGGTCGCCGCCAGCGACCAGCGCACCGAGGAGACGTCGCGCGTGCGCGCCGAGGCCGAGGCCCAGGCCACCCCCAAGACGGAGGCCCCGGCCGACACCGAGCAGCAGGCGCCCGAGAGCGCTCCGGCCGACGCGGAGTCCAAGCCCGCGCAGGCCTGACGCACCCGCCCTCACATGGGCACCTTGAAGGGCTCGGCATCCTGGAGGACCTCCAGGGCCGGGCCCTTCGTCATTTCCACATCAGGAGTCGGACGAGCCGCAGCCGCCTTCCAGCGGCACCGGCCCCCGGGCCTGGAGAAGGCCCGTCAGGAGCTTGACTGTGAGGCGCTTGAACTCCGCCATCTCCTGCGCCGTGAGGTAGCGAAGCAGCTCCGCGTCCGTCCATAGGAGCGCGTCGCGCAGCAGGTTCAGCTCCGTCTGACCGGCCGGGGAAAGCTCCAGGCGCGCGCACCGGCGATCTTCCGCGGTGCTTCGCTTCACCAGGCCGTCCTCCTCCAGGCGCGCGACGAGCCGGCTCACCGCGGGTGCGTCCACGAGCAGCCGCTCCGCGATGGCGGCCTGGCTGCGCACACCGTCAGCGATGGATTTCAGCGCCAACAACTGCATGAAGGGTCTGCTGGTCTGCTCGCCCAGTCGCTCGGTGAGGAGGCGACGGATGGCGCGCCGCAGCGAGGCCATTTGCTCCGGGACAGTCATCTCCCCCCAAAGATGGTTGCAGACTACAACCATTGTCAATTACATCGACGCGACGCGTTTGGTCACAACGGGGGGAAGTTTTCAGCCCACACGCAGTTCCCTCATTTCCTCCTCCTGGTATGGCATCCCCTTCCGTCATTCTTCTGGCGCTCTTCGCGGCGTCGACGCTGACCGAGCCGTCACCGTCCATTCCTGCGCCCGTCCCCTTCCAGCCGAAGGTGGAGGACGCGATGCTCACCCCCGTTGCCCCCGCACAGCGGCAGGTGACGACCTGGGACGAGGCGCTCGCGCTCGTCCGGGAACGTTCCACCGACCTCCGAAGCGCCGAAGCCGGCGTGGAGCGCGCCGCTGGCCGCTCCCGGCAGGCCCTGGCCGCGCTGCTACCCAATGCGCGTCTGTCATCCAGTGTCGGTGTGGACCTCCTCAACCCCGACCTCCCCGTGGGCGCTGGCGGTACACCACTGGTGGGCATAGGTGGCGGCGACACCCGCGGTCCCTCCACGCCGCTGATCACCGCCACGGCGAACGTGACGCAATCCCTGGTGGACGTCAGCGCCTGGCGCGGGCGCGCCTCGGCCGTGGCCGCCGAGAAAGGCGCGGCGGCGACGCTGGGCGAGACGCGGCGGCTGCTCACGCGGGGGCTGGCCCAGGTGCTGGTGTCCACGGTGGCGGCGGAGCGGGCGGCGGAGATCAACCGCGTGGGCCTGCGGCAGGCATTGGAGCGCTTCGCGCTCGCGCAGCGCACCTATGAACTGGGCGCGGGCAACCAGTTGGACGTGGTGCGCGTGGAGCAGGACGTGGCGGTGGCCCGTGGCGCCCTCGTCGCGGGAGACGAGCAACTGCGGCGCAGCCGTGAGGCCCTGGGTCTGGCGGTGGGCTTCGGCAACGCCGTTGGCGTCAGCCGGGACTTCAACCTCCAGGGACTGGTGAACGAGACGCAGCGGGCCTGCACGCCCTTGAAGGACATGAACGAGCGGACGGACCTCGTGGCCTCGCGCGCGCAGCTGGAGTCCGCGCGCGACAGCCGCCAGCAAGCCACCGCCGGCTACCTGCCCACGCTGGGCCTGTCGAGCACCGCCATTGGCCTCACCACGGACCCCGGCTTCGGCCGCGTGGCCATCTGGAGTGTGTCCGCGGTGCTCTCCGTCCCCATCTGGGAAGGCGGCCTGCGCGGCGGCTTGATTCGCGAGCGCGAGGGGCTCGAGCGCCAGGCAGCGGAGACGCTGGAGAGCACCCGCCGCGACGTGTCGATTCAGGTGGCCCAGGCCCGGCGCTCCGTGGAGGTGGCCGAGGCCCTGGTGGCGACGGCGGTGGCGTCCCGCGACCTCGCGGACCGGACCGACCGCCTCACCCGCCGTTCTTTTGAAGTGGGCCGCGGCAGCAGCCTCGAGCTGGTGCAAAGCGGAGCGGCCCTGCGCCAGGCGGAGCTGACCCTGGTGCTGCGTGAATTCGAGCTCGTCCAGGCGCGCCTGGACTCATTCCTGACGGAGGCGCGGTGCGACTGGTGAATCGGATGAAGGCAATGTGGGGTGCCACCCTGCTGGCGGTGGTGGCGGGCTGTTCGGGGCAGAAGGCCGCCCCACCGGCCCCTCCGCCCCGCGAGGTGGAAGTCGTGACGCTCACCCCGCGCGAGGTGCGCGAAACGGGGGAGTACCTGGGCTCGCTGATGTCGCGGCAGAACGTCAGCGTGCTGCCCCAGGTCGCGGGCTACGTGCGCAAGATTCACGTGCGTCCCGGTGAGAAGGTGGAGGCCGGCGCGGCGCTCATCGAGGTGGACTCGCGCGAAGGCACCGCCGCGCTCGACAGCGCGCAGGCGCAGCTCAGCTCCACCCAGGTGAGCCTGGAGCTGGCGCGCCGCACGCTGGAGCGCACCGAGGCGCTCTACAAGGAAGGGCTCGCGAGCGCGCAGGAGCTGGAGCAGGGCCGCGCGCAGGTGGAGGCGGCCCAGGCCGCGGCGCGTTCTTCCGCCGCGCAGGTGACGCAGCGCCAGGTGCAGCTCCAGTACCACGTGGTGCGCGCGCCCTTCGCAGGCACGATGGGCGACGTGCTGGTGCGGCTGGGTGACTACGTGGGCATGACGACGCCGCTCACCAGCGTGGCGCAGGCGGACGTGCTCGAGGTGAGCGTGTCGGTGCCGTCGCCGCGCGCCCGGTCGATGAAGCCCGACACCGCGCTCGAAATCCTCGACGGCACGGGCAAGGTGCTGCTCACCAGCAACGTCTTCTACATCGCGCCCCAGGCGGACCCGCGTACCCAGTTGGTGGAGGTGAAGGCCGCCTTCCGCAACACCGTGGGCCTGCGGCCCAGCGAGCTGGTGCGCGCGCGGCTCGTGTACTCGGCCCGGGATGCGCTGCAGATTCCCGCGCTCGCCATCGTGCGGCAGAGCGGTCAGCCCTTCGCGCTGGTGGTCCTGGCGAAGGACGGGAAGACGGTGGTGGAGCGCCGCCCCATCACGCTCGGCGCGCTGGGCGAGATGGCCTACGTGGTGGAGAGCGGGCTCCAGTCGGGCGACCAGGTCGCCGTGTCCTCGCTGCAAGCGCTGCGGGATGGCATGGCGGTGAAACCCAAGCAGGCCAACGCCCCCAACGCCCCCACTGACAGCGGCCCGCCCCGGGCCTCTGGCAATGGTGGCGGCACTGTCGGCGGGAGCCGCTGAACGAAGGGCCGGATAAAGCACCATGTTCGTCGATTTCTTCATCCGTAGGCCCGTCTTCGCCATCGTCTGCTCCATCCTGCTGACGCTGGTGGGCCTGATAGCCATCCCCACGCTGCCCATCTCCCAGTACCCGGACCTGGCGCCGCCACAAGTCACCGTGACGAGCACCTACGTGGGTGCGAGCGCCGAGGTGGTGGAGAGCGCCGTCACCATCCCGCTGGAGCAGGAGCTCAACGGCGTGGAGGGCATGCGCTACATCACCTCCACCAGCAGCAACGACGGCACCAGCCAGATCACCATCACCTTCGAGGCCACGCGCGACATCGAGGTGGCCGCCGTCGACGTGCAGAACCGCGTCAGCCGCGCCGCGGCGCGCCTGCCCTCGCAGGTGAACCAGACGGGCATCGTCGTCAACAAGGCCTCCAGCCAGATGCTGCTGACGGTGGGCCTGTTCAGCGAGGACAACCGCTACGACGCCAAGTTCCTCAGCAACTACGCCGACGTGAGCCTGAAGGACGCCATCAAGCGCGTGCCCGGCGTGGGTGACGTCCGCATCTTCGGCGAGCGCAAGTTCTCCATGCGCCTGTGGCTGGACCCCACGGAACTGGCGCGCCGCAAGCTCACGCCCCAGGACGTGACGCGCGCGCTCCAGGAGCAGAACCTCCAGGTGGCCGCGGGTCAGATTGGCCAGCCGCCGTCCACCGATGACCAGCCCTACCAGATCGCTGTGCGGGCCCGGGGCCGGCTGGTGGAGCCGGCGGAGTTCGGCGACATCGTCCTGATGCGGAACACGGATGGCACGAGCATCCGGGTGAAGGACGTGGGCCGCGTGGAGCTGGGCGCGGAGAACTACGGCACCGTCCTGCGCTTCAACGGCAAGACGGGCGTGGGCCTGGGCATCTTCCAGCTGCCCACCGCCAACGCGCTGGACGTGCGCGACGGCGTGTACGCGGAGCTCGAGCGGCTGTCGAAGCAGTTCCCGCCCGGCATGCAGTTCCAGACGGGCACCGACACCACCCTGGCCGTCCGCGCCTCCATCAACGAGGTCATCAAGACGCTGGTGGAAGCCATCGTCCTCGTCATCCTCGTCATCTTCCTGTTCCTGCACGGCTGGCGCAGCGTGCTCATCACCGCCTTCACCCTCCCCGTCTCGCTCATCGGCACCTTCGCCTTCGTCCACCTGATGGGCTTCTCCATCAACACCCTCACCCTCTTCGGCCTCACGCTGGCCACGGGCCTGGTGGTGGACGACGCCATCGTCGTCATCGAGAACATCGAGCGGTTGATGGTGGAGCGGCGCCTGTCCCCCGTGCAGGCCGCGCGCGAGGGCATGAAGGAGGTGACCGGCGCGGTCATCGCCATCTCCATCGTGCTGGTGGCGGTGTTCGTCCCGGTGGCGCTCTTCCCGGGCACCACCGGCGCCATCTACCGGCAGTTCGCGCTGACCATCGCCGCCTCCGTGGCGCTGTCCACCTTCTGCGCCCTCACCCTCACCCCGGCGCTCAGCGCGAAGATGCTGAGGCACCACGAGGGACCGAAGTGGGTCTTCTTCCGCTGGGTGGATAAGGTGCTGGACGGCACGAAGGCCGTCTACGGGCGGAGCCTGCGCAAGTTGCTGAAGTATCCGGTCCTGGTCCTGCTCGCCTTCCTGGCGTGCATCGGCGGCACGGCGCTGCTGTTCCGCGCCGCGCCCACGGGCTTCATCCCCGACGAGGACCAGGGCTACCTCATCATCTCCATTCAGGGCCCCGAGGGCATGTCGCTCGCCCAGACGGAGAAGGTGCTGGCAGAGGCGGAGGCGATTCTGCAGGCGCAGCCCGAGGTGCGCGCCATGTTCGCCATCGGCGGCTTCTCCATGCAAGGCAGCGGCCCCAACATGGCCACCATCTTCTCGTCGCTGAGCCCCTGGGAGGAGCGCAAGGGCAAGGGCCAGTCGGTGGCCGCGCTAGTGGAGCGGCTGCGCGGCCCGCTGAGCGGCATCGGCGGCGCGCGCGTGCTGCCCTTCCAGCCGCCCGCCATCCGAGGCGTCGGCAGCGTGGGCGGCTTCCAGTACATCGTCGAGGACGTCGACGGCACCAGCTCGCTGGATGACCTGGCCGCGGCCACGCAAATGCTGGTGGCGAAGGCCAACGAGCAGGGCCAACTGCGCGGCGCCTTCAGCACCTTCAACGCGGACACGCCGCTGCTCGACGTGGAGGTGGACCGGCAGAAGGCGAAGGCGCTCGGCGTGCCGATTGAGCAGGTGTTCGGCACCATGCAGGTCTACATGGGCAGCCAGTACGTCAACGACTTCAACTACGCCAACCGCACCTACCGCGTGTACGTCCAGGCGGAGCAGCAGTTCCGCGACAGCCCGTCGGACATCGGCGCCTTCTACGTGCGCAGCGACACCGGGGACATGATTCCGCTGGAGTCGCTGGTGAAGGTGGAGCCCACCGTGTCCGCCCAGGTCATCCGCCACTACAACCTGTTCCGCTCGGCGGAGATCAACGGGCAGCCGGCGCCGGACGTGTCCTCCGGCCAGGCGCTGGAGGCCATGGAAGCGCTGGCCGCGCAGTACCTGCCCCAGGGCATGAGCGCGGAGTGGACGGGCATCAGCCTGGAGCAGAAGGAGAGCGGCGGTCAGACGGCCATCATCTTCGCGCTGGGTCTGCTCTTCGTCTTCCTGGTGCTCGCGGCGCAGTACGAGAGCTTCAGCCTGCCGCTGGTCATCATCTTCTCCGTGCCCCTGGCCATCATGGGTGCATTGGGGCTGCAGTTGGCGCGCGGGTTCGCCAACGACGTGTTCTGCCAGGTGGGACTGGTGATGCTGGTCGGCCTGGCCAGCAAGAACGCCATCCTCATCGTGGAGTTCGCCGAGCAGCTCCGGGAGGGCGGGAAGAGCGCCATCGACGCGGTGGTGGAGGCGGCGGAGGTCCGCCTGCGCCCCATCCTGATGACGTCCATCGCCTTCCTCCTGGGCGTGGTGCCACTGATGACGGCCTCCGGCGCCGGCGCGGCGTCCCGCAACTCCCTGGGGACGGCGGTGTTCGGCGGCATGCTGGTGTCCACGGTGGTGAACTTCGTGTTCATCCCCGGGCTCTACGTGATGATGCAGAAGCTCCGCGGCGACGCGAAGCGGACCACCGGTGAGGACGAAGCGGTGCCCACGCCCGCCGCGTCCCACTGAGGTCCGCGGGCGCTGGAAGAAAAACGGCCCGGCTCCTCACACGAGGGGCCGGGCCGAATGCTATTTGGACATCAAGCGAACAGTGGCGCCAGCGCCTCCCCGTCGCGGATGAGCCGCGTCTCAGGTCTCGGAGATGGGATACCCGCCACCGCACCCGCACGTCCTGGCGCGATCAAACCGGTACTCCGTGCAGGTTCCGCCCTGCGGGTTGGAGCACACGCGATAGCTGTTGCGATCCTGGTACTCGGTACCAGTCGTCACCAACTGCCCATCGACGCGCGTCTTGCAGATAGGGTTCAGCGGGTCGCAAGCCGTCTTCGGTGCGCACTCGTATTGAGCAGACCAGTCAGTACAGGCCAGGTAGCCAGCGCCAATGCAGTTCCCTTCGCTCGCGGGCTGGCATGAACTCGTTAGCGCCTGCAACATCTCCGCATCGGGAACCGGAATGACGGAGCTCAACTCAATGCTGCTTGAGGAGAGTTCACCGTCGCCAGAAAGCTGCTCTTCCGCAGGACCACACGCGGACAGCATCACCAGCACCGCCGCTCCAACAAAACCCCTGAGCTTCGTCATATGCAACACCATCAAGCTTCCGCCGCCAGAAGCCAGTTTGACGACCCGTCGCCAACTGCCTCCAGGTCATAGTTGTCGTGACAGGGGATGCGGCAATTTGCTCCAACCGGAGATCCCAAACACGACATAGCACCATCCACATCGAACAACTCAAACTACCCTCCAAACAAGAACCAGAAAAAAGACAGACACAAACACCTTGACACCCACCAAAAGTCAAACAGAGCCCATGCAAAATTAAATTTCCACCACCTCTGCAATCACCCATGCAAATCCACACGCCATCTGTTTTGAGTTTGCGCCGAGAAACCAGTCCGAGGTCCCGGTGGATAAGGTCTCGCACAAACCAAGCTCTTGACCTTCCCGAGCTCCGGGTCCTGAAAGACCGAGTCAGCGCAGTCGAGACGTGTCGGGATGCGCCCCCTGGAGTACGCTGAGACCCACTGGAGGTAGCCCCTCCCCCTCGGCGGCCCCCGAGCAGGCGCCTGTGCCCCCTGGAGACGAGACTTGCGGTTGGACAGCCCGCCACGTAGCGAGGAATGCCCGTGAAGCTCTCCCTCGCGACACGCATCTTCCTGGGCTACGCCGTGGTGCTCGGCACCTTCGGGCTGGTGTCCCTGTTCAGCGTGACGGAGCTCCACCGCAACCGGCTGGAAATCCGGCTGGTGAGCCAGGGCTACCTCCAGCTCTCCCAGGACGCCGCGGAGCTGGAGACCTTCCACGCCACCCAGGAGAAGGACACCGAGCGCCTGATTCAAGAGGGCAACGTCGAAATCCGCCGCGCCTTCATCCGGCTGGCCCGGACCTACAACTCGCCCCTCATGACCCAGCGGCTCGCCGCCGCCCAGGCCAAGGCGCATGAGGTGCTAGCCTCCGCCCCCGACAGCGAGGGGCCCTTCATCCGGGGCCTGGAGGACCGCTTCGGCGAGCTCCAGGCCCGCTACCGCGACTACGGCCGCGCCGCGGAGGCCGTCTTCGCCGTCCTGTCCACGGAGAATCCGGACCGGGAACAGGTCGCCGTCGCAACCGCCGCGCTGCGGCAGGAGGAGAACTCCATCGGCCGCGAGATTCGCGTGCTGCGCGCCGCCCTGTCCAACCGCATCCGGGAGCGCGTGGACGGCGCCGAAGAGCGCGAGCGAACCACCGGCCTCTTCATCATCGGCTTCTCCGTGGCCGCCATCGCCGTGGGCGTGGGCGCCACCGCCTGGTCCGCCCGCACGCTGCGCCCCATGCGCAACCTCATCCGGGGCGTGTCCCGCATCGGCCGCGGTGACTACAACGCCCAGCTCGGCGTGCGCGGCGACGACGAGGTGGCCGTCCTGGCCCGGGAGTTCGACCAGATGGCCCGCTCGCTCCAGGCGCGCGAGGCCCAGCTCAAGGCCCAGGCCGAGGCCCTCATGCGCGCGGAGCAACTGGCCGCCGTGGGCCGCATCTCCGCGCAAATCGTCCATGAGGTGCGCAACCCCCTGTCCTCCATTGGCCTCAACGTGGAGTTGCTCCAGGACGGCTTGGAAACCGCCCGCTTCGCCACCCCCGAGGACGCGGCCGAGGTGAAGGACCTCATCGCCGCCGTCACCCAGGAAGTGGACCGCCTGGCGGACGTCACCGAGCAGTACCTGCGCATGGCCCGCCCGCCCCGGCCCGACCTGGACCCCCGCGACGTCACCGCGGTGTTGGACACCGTGCTCGACTTCACCCGCGAGGAGCTGGAGCGCGCCGGCGTGGACGTGGTGCGCGACTTCGCCCTGGATACCCCGCACGTGCTCGCCGACGAGGGCCAGCTGCGGCAGGTCTTCCTCAACCTGCTGCGCAACAGCCGCGAGGCCATGCCGTCAGGCGGCCGCCTCACCATCATCACCCGTCCGGCGGAGGACGCCGTGGAGGTCACGGTGCGCGATACCGGACAAGGCATCACGGAGGATGTCCGACAGCACCTCTTCGAGCCCTTCTTCACCACCAAGGAGGGGGGCACCGGCCTGGGACTGGCCGTCAGTCAGCAAATCCTCCAGGCGCACGGTGGCTCGCTCTCCTGCCAGAGTATTCCCGGCCAGGGGACGGCCTTCGTGTTAAGGCTTCCTCGCGCATGAGCTTCACTACGTACCGGGACGTGCTGCCCTCGGGGCTGCGCGTCGTCACTGTCGAGACGCCCCACCTCCACACCGCCCTGCTCGCCGTCTACGTGCGGACGGGCAGCCGTCACGAGACGCTCGTCAGCAATGGCGTCAGTCACTACCTGGAGCACCTCTTCTTCCGCGGCAGCGAAGGCTGGCCGGACACGGTGAAGATGAACGCGGCCGTGGAGGAGGTCGGCGGAAACCTCAACGGCGTCACCACCCGGGACCACGGGTACTACTACACGCCCATCCACCCCGCGCACCTGCGCGTGGGCCTGGACATCATCGGCGACATGCTCACCCGCCCCCGCCTCACCGACATGGAGGTGGAGCGGCAGATCATCCTCGAGGAGATGCTCGACGAGGTGGACGAGAAGGGCCGGGACATCGACCTGGACAACCTGTCCAAGCACCTGCTCTTCCCCGGTCACCCGCTGGCCCTGAAGATTGCCGGCACGCGTGAGTCCGTCACCAGCCTGACGCACCCGCAGATCCTGGAGCACTTCGCCCAGCACTACGTCGCGGGGAACATCGTCGTCACCGCCGCCGGCCGGGTGAAGCACTCGGAAGTCCTGGAGATGACCGAGCGAGCCTTCGCCCGCCTCCCGCGCGGCCCGTCCAGCGTCGAGGCGCCGCCGCCCCTCACTCCGGCCGGCCCGCGCCTGCACTTCGTCAGCCATGACGAGTCGCAGACGGAGTTCCGCCTCAACTTCCGCGGCGTCCCCGAACAGCACGAGGACTACCCCGCGCTGCAGATCATCCGCCGCGTGTTGGATGACGGCCTGTCCTCGCGGCTGCCGTACGAAATCGTGGAGAAGCGCGGCCTGGCGTACTCCGTGAGCGCGTCGCTGGACGCGTACCACGACGCGGGGCTCCTCGAGATTGAGGCCGCCAGCGCTCCAGAGAGGGCCGCGACGGTCATCACCGAGGCCTTCCGCGTGCTGTCCACGCTCTGTGAGAACGAGGTGGGCGAAGAGGAGCTGGCGCGCGCCAAGCGCCGGCACCGCATGCTGCTGGAGTTCTCCCAGGACTCGCCGGGCGAGCTGGCCGGCTGGTTCGGCGGCACGGAGCTGTTCCGCACGCCGGAGTCGTTTGGCCACCGCGCCGACCTGGTGGACTCGCAGTCCGCCGCGCGCGTGCGCGAGGTGGCCCGGCGCTACTTCAACCGGGAGAACCTCACGGTGGTGGCGGTGGGCCAGCGCAAGGGCCTCAAGGCCCTGGAGCGCGTGGTGGCGGACGCCCCCGGCCTTCCCGGGCCGGAGGCCGCGCCGCTGGCGGTGGTCAGCGGCGGCCGCGGATGATGACCGGGCCCGAGGACTTCTTCTTGGGCTTCGGCAGCAGCGCGTTCAGCGTCTTCTGGGTGCGGAGGTAGTCCGGGTTCTCCGGCTCCCGCTTCAGGGCCTCGTCGATGAGCTTGAGGCCCTGCGTCACCTTCGTCTGCATCCGCGCATAGAGGGCGGCGAGTTGGGCCTTCTCCTCGAAGGTGGCCTCGCTCATGCTGAGCAGCAGCTCCAGCGACGACTCCGCGTCCGTGATGCGGTCCGCATTCAGGTGGATGCGCCACATCCGGGCGTGAACGGGCGCGAAGCGGGGCTCCGCGGACAGCGCGAAGCGGTAGGCCTCCTCCGCGCCGCGCCGGTCCCCTTGCTCCTCCAGGGAGCGCCCGCGCACGTACTGCGCCCGGGCCAGCCGGGGGTTGAGCTGGAGCGCCTGGTCCACCAGGGCCTGCGCATCCGCTCGGCGGCCCTGCACCCGCACCGTCTCCGCCAGCCACGCCAGCGCGTCGGCGTTCTGCGGCTGCGCCTCCACCAGATTGCGCAGGGCCTCCTCCGCGTCCGCGGCCCGGCCCAGGGCCAGCAGCACCCGTGCGCGCAGCGTCACCACCTCCGGCCGCTCCGCGTCAGCTCCCTTCACGGCGTTCAGGTCGGACTCGGCCAGGTCCGGGAAGCCGCTGACCAGGAAGTAGCGCGCGCGCAGCAGCCGCGCGGAGGCCAGCGCCGGGTCCTGGTTGAGGAGCCGGTCCATGAGGTTGGCGGCCAGGAGCTCGTCGCCCTTGAGCCAGAGCACCTCGGCCTCGACGGACTTGGCCTCGGCGTCGTCTGGGTTCTCCCGCAGGATGTTCTCCAGCGTCTTGAAGGCGGCATCAATCATGCCTTCCCGCGCCTGGATCCGGGCCAGCCGCAGCACGTCCGCATCCGGCAGGTTGCCCGCATCCCGCATGGAGATGAGCGCCGCGAGCGCGTCCTTGGTGAGGCCCTGCTGGAGGTAGATGTCGGCCAGCTGGCGCTGGATGGTGGGGTCCGAGCCCGGCGACATGGAGGCGGCCTGCTTCAAGGCCAGGATGGCGGCGCCCTCATTGCCCGCCATGCGGTGGGCCTGCGCCATGAGCAGGTGCGGCTCCGGACTGTCAGGCGCCGCGGTGGCGGCCCTGCTCAGTGCGGCAAGCGCGGCGTTGGCCTGTCCACTGGACAGGTGGCTGCGGGCTTCAGTCAATGCTGCCTGGGCCCGCTTGGCCTGGTTCTCCGCGGCGGCAACTTCCGGCTCTTTGCAAGCAAGCAGCGGAAGGAGCGCCAGGGTCCACGGTCTGATTCGAAAAAGACGGTGCATCGCTGAGGCGCAGGGTACCGGATGTTATCCTCCTTCGTCGATGGACCCATTCGTTCGGCGCCTCGTGGAGAGGCTCCATGACCCCAGCAAGCCGCTGTCGCGAAACCGGCACTTCCACACGTTCGAGACCCCCGAGGGGCGAGCGGCGCTGAAGGTGGTCCGGCGGCTGCGCAGCCTCCAGAAGGACATCCTCGCGTGCCACGCGGAGGGGTTCCGCGCGCGAATCTTCCGCCACGCGACTGGGAAGGGCGAACACCGCATCGAGCTCCTCATGGAGCGCCTCTCCGGCCGCCGCGTCTCTATGCTCCAGTCCGACGAATTCGAGCTGCTCACCGCGCTGCCCGGCGTGCGTGACGCGCTGGAAGTGTTCGACGAAGCGGCATAGGCTCCTCGCCATGGATTCCTGTCGGCACCTGGCCCCCGTGTCCCTGCGCGGCTGAGCGCGGCAGCAAGCGGACTGCTCCGCGCTGTTCGGACGCCGCTGCACTCTGCGTCCGTTCCAGGCGATGTGTGCCCTGGTAGGGCCTCCCCGGTCTCTTTGCTGCCTTCGTGCCCGCTTTCCGCGTCGCGGAAGGCCCGGGCGCGATGTGCCGCGCTCCTGTTCCTGAGCCACGGCCTCGCCTGGCGTGCGCCCCGTGCGTGACGAACCTCCGTCATGCGTGTGCGGCTTCCACGCGCGTGCGGGCTGCCGGGCACTACCTGGCCCGTGTACTCGACCGGTGCCCGGCGCTGACGGGGCTCGCCTTCGACATCTCCCGCTTCGCTGCCCGGCGGGCCGCCAGGGTCCATGCCCGTGCGGGTGCCCTCATCGCGGACGGCGAGCGGACGTTGCCCATCCGAAGTCACAGCGTTGCACTGGCGCTCAGCGTCTTCGCTCCTCGCAACGTCCCAGAGTTCCACCGCGTCCTGAATCACCGAGGCGCACTGCTCATCGTGACACCCACAGACCAGCACCTGACGCAGCTCATCCAACCCATGGGCCTGCTGAGCGTCGCCGCGCGAAAGGAGGAGCGGCTCCACACACGGCTGCGGACCACGTTCGCGCCAGGCGTCCGGGAATCGCTGGAGCTGACATTGCAGCTGACGCGCGACGACGCGTTCCACATCGCGGCCATGGGGCCCAGCGCGTTCCATGCTTCCACGGAGGAGCTGCGGCGGCGCGCGGACGTGTTGCCCGAGCCTTACGCCGTCACCGCGTCCTTCACCGTGGCCAGCTACCAGCGCGTGGAGAAACCCCTCTAACAACACGCGCCGCGGCAACAGAGGCCACAGGCGGTGGTCAGGAACCGGGCGCACGTGAATCGCATCGCGACGTCAGGCGACCGAGGGTGCCGGAATGCGCCAATGGCAGACACCTGCCGCCCGTGAAACACAGCGGGCCCGGCGCGCGTGACGGCGTGCCGGGCCCGTGGAACGGCTACTCCGGAGGTCCACGCCGGGGCGGCGGCGCGTTCTTCATCCGTTCGTATTCCTCGTCCGTGAAGACGCGGCTGCGGGTGAGGAAGCGCACGCCCAGCGGGGACTCCAGGCTGAAGCCCGCGCCCCGCCCCTTCACCACGTCCAGGGTGAGGTGCGTGTGCTGCCAGTACTCGAACTGCGCGCCGCCGATGTAGACGGGGCAGCCCTCCACCTCGCCCAGGAAGACGTCTCGCTGGCCCACGCGGAAGTCCCCCACGGGGTAGCACATGGGCGCGCTGCCATCGCAGCAGCCGCCCGACTGATGGAACATCAAGGGCCCGTGCGTGGCGCGGAGCTGGCGAATGACGGCGGCGGCCTCGGGCGTCACGTCCACCCGGGCCACCGCCGTGGCGCCGTCCTGTCCGCCCGTGTCAGGGCCGGCACCGGCGCCACTCATCAGAAGAAGCCCATGGCCTTGGGGCTGTAGCTGACCAGCAGGTTCTTCGTCTGCTGGTAGTGGTCCAGTATCTTCCGGTGATTCTCACGCCCGATGCCGGACTGCTTGTAGCCGCCGAACGCCGCGTGCGCGGGGTAGATGTGGTAGCAGTTGGTCCACACGCGGCCCGCCTCGATGGCGCGCCCCGCGCGGTAGGCGGTGTTCCCGTCACGCGTCCACACGCCGGCGCCCAGGCCGTACAGCGTGTCGTTGGCCTGGCGGATGGCGTCGTCGAAGTCCTTGAAGGTCGCCACGCTCACCACGGGGCCGAAAATCTCCTCCTGGAAGACGCGCATGCGGTTGTGGCCCTGGAACACGGTGGGCGCCACGTAGTAGCCCTCCTTCAGGTCGCCGGACAGCGCCACGCGCTCGCCGCCGATGAGGACCTTGGCGCCCTCCTTCTTGCCGATGTCGATGTAGCTGAGGATCTTCTCCAGCTGGTCGTTGGACGCCTGGGCGCCGACCATGGTGTCGGTGTCCAGCGGGTTGCCCGGCTTCACCTTGCGGACGCGGTCGAGCGCCTTCTCCATGAACTGGCTGTAGATGCGCTCGCTGATGAGGGAGCGCGACGGGCAGGTGCAGACCTCGCCCTGGTTGAGCGCGAACATGGCGAAGCCTTCCAACGACTTGTCGAAGAAGTCGTCGTCCCGCGCCATCACATCCTCGAAGAAGATGTTGGGGCTCTTGCCGCCCAGCTCCAGCGTGACGGGGATGAGGTTCTCACTGGCGTACTGCATGATGAGCCGGCCCGTGCTCGTCTCGCCGGTGAAGGCCACCTTCGCGATGCGCGGGCTGCTGGCCAGCGGCTTGCCCGCCTCGACGCCGAAGCCGTTGACGACGTTGAGCACACCTTCGGGCAGCAGGTCCTGGATGAGCTCGGTCCACAGAAGGATGCTGGAGGGCGTCTGCTCCGCGGGCTTGAGGACCACGCAGTTGCCCGCCGCCAGCGCCGGGGCCAGCTTCCAGGCCGCCATCAGGAGCGGGAAGTTCCAGGGGATGATCTGCCCCACGACGCCCAGCGGCTCGTGGAAGTGGTAGGCGACGGTGTCGTGGTCCAGCTCGCTCACCCCGCCTTCCTGCGCGCGGATACACCCGGCGAAATAACGGAAGTGGTCGATGGCCAGCGGGATGTCCGCGGCCAGCGTCTCACGCACGGGCTTGCCGTTGTCCCACGTCTCGGCGACCGCGAGCATCTCCAGGTTCTGCTCCATCCGGTCGGCGATCTTGTTGAGGATGTTCGCTCGGACGGTCGGCGAGGTGCGGCCCCAGGAGAGCCGGGCCGCGTGGGCCGCATCCAGTGCCTTCTCGATGTCCTCGGCCGTGGAGCGGGCCACTTCACAGAAGGGCTTGCCCGTCACGGGGCTGATGTTCTCGAAGTACTGACCACGCGTGGGTTCGACCCAGCGCCCGCCAATGAAGTTCTGGTAGCGGGGCTTGAACTGCACCTTGGAGCCGGGCTGATTGGGGGCGGCGTAGATCACTGCGCTCTCCTTGGGTGGTTTGGTGAACGGGACACCCCAGAGCAGCGCGCGTGCCAGGGCCCGCGTCCGTCGACGTTGCGGCGCGTCGTGTCCCGCTCTGCGACACCTGTCCGGACACGCATGGCGCGGAGCGCGACAGGTGCGTCGCGCGATGGACACCGTCTTCCAGTGAACGTTCAGGCGCGCGAGGGCAGCGTGATGCCGAAGCGCTCCGCCATCCGGTAGAGCGTGCTCCGCGCGATGCCCAGACGCCGGGCGGCCTGCGCCACGTTGCCGCCACTGAGCGCCAGTGCTTCCTGGATGGCGCGGGCCTCCAGCTCGCGCAGCGGGCCGGCGGCGGCACCCGCGCTCGGTTGACGCGGCGCATTGGAAGCAAGCGGCACTGCGGGCCGTGGTTCTACCTGGGCCCCGGGCGAGGGCGGGCTTCCCAGGCCTGACGGCAGGGCGGCCACGTCCAACACGGGGGCGCCTCCCGCGCGAACCAGCGCCAACCGCAGCACTGTCTTCAGCTCGCGCACGTTGCCGGGCCAGTGGTGGGCTGCGAGCCGGGTGAGCGCGGCGGCGGAGATGCTCGGCGTGGCCAGGCCCTCTTCTTCCGACAACCGCCGGAGGAGTGCATGGGCCAGTTCCGGCAGGTCGGTGCGCTCGCGCAGCGGTGGCAGCCGCAGCACCGCGCCCTGGAGGCGGAAATAGAGGTCGGAGCGGAACGTGCCGTTGCGCACGGCCTCGTCCAGGTCCCTGCAGGTGGCGCCCACCAGGCGGAAGCGCGAGCGTCGCACGCGGGGCTCACCCACTCGCGAATAGGAACCGTCCTCCAGCACCCGTAGCAGCAATACCTGGAGCGCGGGCGGCATCTCCGCCAGCTCGTCGAGGAAGAGCGTCCCGCCGTCCGCCGCCGCCAGCTTTCCGTCCGCGCCTCCGACACGCGCGCCAGTGAAGGCGCCGGGCGCGTGGCCGAACAGCTCGCTCTCCAGCAACGCGGGCGACAGCGCGCCGCAGTTCACCGCCACGAAGGGCCCCGTGGCGACCGTGCTGGCCGCGTGCAGTGCGCGCGCGAGGAGCTCCTTGCCCGTGCCCGTCTCCGACAGCAGGAGCACCGGCAAGCTCGTGGGCGCGAACCGCTCCGCTTCTCGCAACGTGGCGCGGTGCTGCGGGTCGTTCCCCTTGAGCGCCTCCCACGGTCCAGGTGGCACTACCGTATCCGCTTGCCACAGGTCCCGAGACAGCGCTCGCGGCGCACGGCCCACGGAGGAAGGCTCCGCCACAGCCGGGCGCGAATCCGCGCGCCCAGGGGTCATGCCCACGAACTCACCACCGGACAGCGACGCCTCTCGCGGTGCATGCAGAGACCGGACACCAGAAGACTCCAGCCGCACCAGCACTGCGAGCGCCGAGCTCCCATCCCCCGTCCCCACCGCCTCCGCATGGATGCGCCAGGCCGGCCCCTGTAAAGAAAGACGCGTCTCCAGCGCCACGCCTCGCAACGCGGCGTCCGTCAGCACCCGCCACGAGACTCCGAGCGCTGCCTCCACCGCCATCGGCCCCTGCCCACCGAGCAACGCGCGCGCGGCCGCATTGCAGCGGCTCACCCGCCCCATCGGCTCGACGACGAGCACCGGACCATCCTCACGCGACAGGCGCGACTCCAACCCACCCCGCGCAGCCGCGGCCACCCGGGCCCAGGCGACCTCGCGCAGCCGCGCCTCGGCGGCGTGGGCCACGCTGGCCACCGCCACCAGCACCAGCGGATCCGCCGCGCCAGCCGGCCCCGTGACGTCCAGCACGGCCACCAGCTCCCCAAAGGGGTCATGGACCGGCGCCGCGTAGCAGACCAACCCATGGTGCCGCTGCGCGTAGTGCGCCGGCCCCACCACCGCGACGGCGGAGGATTCCGCCAGGGCAGTGCCAATGGCATTCGTCCCGCGAGACGTCTCATCCCAGCAGGCCCCCTCCACCAGGCGCACATAGTCCGCGTGGTTGGTGAAGTCCCCGCCCGAGCTGCGCGTCGCCAGGATGACGCCCTCACGGTCCGCGAGCAGCGCCACCCGACCCGAAGGAAGGGGCGCCGCCGACAACATCTCCAGCATGCCGCCCAACTCCTGCCACACCGGCTCCAGCCGGGCGCGGCGCTCGACGAGCGCCAGGCTGCCCACGCTGGGACCTTCGTCCGGCTGCCCGGTGCTCGGGGCGCCCAGCGACCGTGAGCGCTGCCACCGGGGGAGGATGGAGCGCAACTCCGGGCGCAACCCCGCCTCCCCGTCGAGCGCACCCACGAGGAACTGCTCCCACAGGAGCGGTGATGCGCTGAGCGTCAGCGTCCCCAAGGAATTTGAATCTTGGTTGAATCCCGATGGGGACAACAACCTGGGAACGCCGCAATGTTTCTGTCCCAACCTGACGCAGCGCACCATGGGACTCGGGTCGCCCCCACCCCACCTTCGAAGTCCAGGGTTGGGACCTCGCCTGACACGTCATTGACGCGTCAGCCGGCGGCGCGACACGGCGCTGACACGTCAACGGCCCGCGTCCGGACCCAACCCACTTCACAGGTCCCTCTCACACACCTCTGAGGTCCCCCCCGCGACAAACGTGGCGCGTTGCGTGCAAAACACTCCGCGTCTCAAGTATGGCGGACGCCCACGTGCGCTTTTCCGGCGACACGTTGAGGGGGAGGAACTCTTGTCTTCACATCCGTATCACCCATGGCTTGGAGGTCTGGCCGTCCTCTGGGCGGTCACGGCCCAGGCCCAGGCGCAGCGCATCCCCGGCATCGAGCTGGAGCGGCTGCAACTCAATCCCGGTGCACGCGACAGCCTGGTGCTGTCCACCGGCGACCTCATGTCCCGCGGCGAGTACCGCCTCGGCTTCACCGGACACTATGAGAAGGAGCCCTTGGTGCTCGTCTCCGGTGGAGAGCAGCAAGGCGTCATCGTCTCCAACCGCGTGACGGTCCACCTCAGTGGTGCCTATGCCATCACTGACTGGCTGGAGCTCGGCGCGCAGGTGCCCATCGTGTCCCAGTGGGGACCGGACACCGCGGCGCTGGGCGTCGCCACGCCGTCCACGAGCGCGCTTGGCACGCCGTGGCTCCAGGCGCGCGCGGGAATCCTCTCCGAGCAGCGCGGCGGGCTGATGGATTTGGGCCTGCACCTCGGCGCGGCCCTGCCCATTGGCAGCACGGAGACGCTCACCCGGGACCAGGGCTTCGTCTTCTCGCCTCGGCTCGGCCTGGGCAAGCAGTTGGGCGGCACGTGGCGCGTGGGCGCCGACCTGGGCGCGTTGGTGCGGACCAAGACGTATGCGCTGTCCCCCAACACGCAGCCGTACCTCGACGAGCTGGGCACGGAGCTGAACGGCGGCGTCAACCTGTCCGCCGGCCTGCTCGGCTTCCGCCAGGAGCTGGTGGTGCGCGGCACCCTGCCCGTCGCGAACGCGCCGGAGTCGATGGAGGTGCTGCTGGGCGTGCGCGTTCCCATGCCCGCGGGCACGGAAGTCTACGCCATGGGTGGCCCTGGCTTCGGCAGCACGCCGGGCACGCCGTCGTTCCGCGTGCTCGCCGGCCTCACCTTCGGCACCCCCGCCTCCACGCCCAACGCATGTGTGGAGGGTCAGCCCCATGACCCCGCCCGCTGTCCGGACTTCGACCTGGACGGCGACGGCATCAAGAACGCCGCCGACCGCTGCCCCACCGTCGAGGGCCTGTCGGAGCTGAATGGCTGCCCGGACGGGGACGACGACGGCGACGGCCTGCCCAACCTGGCGGACCGCTGCCCGAAGGAGGCGGAGAACTTCAACGGCTTCGAGGACCAGGACGGCTGCCCGGATGACCCGGACACCGATGGGGACGGAATCTCCGACTCCAAGGACCAGTGCCCGGACCAGGCCGAGGACAAGGATGGCTTCCAGGACGAGGACGGCTGCCCCGACCCGGACAACGACAACGACGGCGTGCTCGACACCGCCGACCGCTGCCCCAACGAGGCTGGCCCCAAGGAGAACCGCGGCTGCCCCGACCAGGACCGCGACAGTGACGGCATCGTCGACCGGCTCGACAACTGCCCCACCGAGCCCGGCCCGGCGAAGAACCACGGCTGCAAGGAGAAGCAGCTCGCGCAGATTGGAGAGAATCGCATCCAGCTGCTCGAGGCCGTCTACTTTGAGAACAACAAGGACGTCATCATCGCGCGCAGCAACAAGCTGCTCGACACGGTGGCCAACATCCTCATCGCCCACCCGGAAGTGGAGAAGGTGCGTGTCGAGGGCCACACCGACAACCGCGGCAACCCTGACTACAACCTGGACCTGTCCCAGCGCCGCGCCGACGCCGTCGTGCACTACCTGGTGAGCAAGGGCGTGGCCCGGGAGCGCCTGGAGTCCAAGGGCTTCGGCCCCACCCAGCCCATCGCGGACAACAACACCACCCAGGGCCGCGCGAAGAACCGCCGCGTGGAGTTCAAGATCGTCGGCGACGCAGAGGGCGTGCAGACGCAGCAGGGCGAGCCCTCTCCCGACACCCACTGAGAACCGAGGCAGACATCCCCATGAAAACGCGTGTCCTCTTCAAGACGGCGGCGCTCTGTCTCGCGCTGCTCTCATCCCTGACCGGCTGTGATTCGGGCGGTGCCCGGACAGCCGCGGCCCCCACCGAGCCCGTGCTCGTGAGCCGGTCCGCCTCCCTCGTCGGAGACGGCCAGCTCGAGCCCGGCGAGCAGTGTGACGACGGCAACACCACCAGCGGCGACGGCTGTTCCGCCACCGGCACCATCGAAGCAGGCTACCTGTGCCACGTGCCCGGGCGCCCCTGCTCGCTGGCGAGCCTGTGCGGCAACAACGTCGTCGACTCCGGCGAGGCGTGTGACAGCAACGTCCCCGGCTCCGACTGCACGGCGACCTGTGACCTGTCCCTGTGCGGCAACGGCATGTTCGACAACCGCGCCCACCCGTCCTACGCGCAGGAAGTCTGCGACGACGGCAACCGCTTCGAGGGCGACGGCTGCAGCCGCCTGTGCGAGGTGGAGCCTGGCTTCGCCTGCGCCGGCAGCCCCAGCCGCTGCGTGCGCGCGGGCGTGACGGTCTTCAACACCGGCGTGGACGAGAACAACCGCCGGCTGGAGGTCGGCCCGGATCCGCACTGGTTCTACTCGGGCACCAACACGGGCGCGGCCACGGGTCCGCGGACCGCCAACGACTGGCCTCAGGAAATCCAAACGGCCCGCTTCATGGCGGCGCCCCTGGGAGCGCCCGTCTGCGTGTACCAGGACTTCATGGTGCCCTCGACGACCAACGTCTCGCAGTTCCGCCTGCGGCTGGCCACGTTCAACGACAACCAGTTCGACAGCGCGCGCGTCAACGGGCAGCTCTTCACGCCCACCGTCGTCAACGAGCCGGCGGGCCAGCCCTGGCAGAAGAACATCTTCCGCGAGTTCGGCACCAACGCTCCGTGGCGCGCGGGCCTCAACCGCATCGAGCTGTGCAACGAGAACGAAGCCACCGAGCCCAACGCCTTCCGCTACCTGTTCGTGGACGCGTACGACGACCGCTGCGGCGACGGCGCCGTGTCCCTGCGCGAGGAGTGCGACGACGGCAACGCCACCAACGGTGACGGCTGCTCCGCCACCTGCGGCATCGAGGCGGGCTACGGCTGCACCGGCCAGCCCAGCACCTGCGCCCAGACGTGTGGCAATGGCACGCTGAACCCGGGCGAGCAGTGCGACGACGGCAACTCCACGGCGGGCGACGGCTGCAACGCGAGCTGCCGCGTGGAGAAGGGCTACGCCTGCCCCACCCCGGGCGAGGCTTGCAAGGAGACGTGCGACAACGGCGTCATCGACCCGGGCGAGCAGTGCGATGACGGCAATGACTACGACTCGGACGGTTGCTCCTCGGCGTGCCGCATCGAGCGCGGCTATGAGTGCCAGGGCGCTCCGTCCATCTGCGCCCCCCTGTGCGGCAACGGCCGGATGGACGCGGGTGAGCTGTGCGACGACGGCAACACCACCCTGGGTGATGGCTGCTCCAACGCCTGCACCCTGGAGTTGGGCTACGCCTGCCCCGCCCCGGGCCAGGCCTGCGTGCTCACCTGCGGCAACGGCAACGTGGACCCAGGCGAGCAGTGCGACGACGGTGACCTGGAGCCGGGGGACGGCTGCAGCACCGAGTGCCGCGTGGAGGATGGCTACGCGTGCAGCACGCCCGCAAACGGCCCGTCCGTCTGTGTCGAGAGCTGCGGCAACGGCGTCCTGGACGCGAACGAGACGTGTGACGACGGCAACACCACGGCGGGCGACGGCTGCTCGACGGGCTGCCGCGTGGAGAATGGCTATACGTGCAGCGGCGCGCCCAGTACCTGCGCCACCATCTGCGGCGACGGCATCCGTGCGGGCTCGGAGACGTGCGATGACGGCAACACCACGGCGGGCGACGGCTGCAACGCCACCTGCTCGGTGGAGCCGGGCTGGAGCTGCCCTGGCGCTGGCAACCAGTGCTTCTTCACCTGCGGCAACGGCACGGTGGACAGCGGCGAGGCGTGCGACGACGGCAACACCACGGCGGGCGACGGCTGCAACGCGAGCTGCCGCGTGGAGAATGGCTATACGTGCAGCGGCGCGCCCAGCACCTGCGCCACCACCTGTGGCGACGACGTCCGCGCCGGCAGCGAGGTGTGTGACGACGGCAACCTCAACAACGGCGACGGCTGCTCCTCGCGCTGCCTCCTGGAGGACGGCCAGCCCTGCAACGCGTCTGGCGTCTGCGAGAGCGGCATCTGCAACCCCGACACCAACACCTGCATCAGCCCCAACACCTGCGGCAACGGCATCCTCGACGAGGGGGAGCTGTGCGACGACGGCAACACCACGGTGGGCGACGGCTGCTCGGCCACCTGCGCCATCGAGGACGGGTTCGGCTGCACCGGCATCCCGTCGGTGTGCGCGGTGACGTGTGGTGACGGCATCAAGGCGGACAGCGAGGCCTGTGATGACGGCAACACCGCCAACGGGGACGGCTGCTCGGCCACGTGCACCGTGGAGAGCGGCGCCGCGTGCCAGACGGCGGACGTGAGCGTGTTCATCACCCGCCAGGGCAACGCGAACTGCACGGAGGTGTCGGACATCGACGCCCCCGTACTGCCCAACGCGGCCATCCAGGCCGAACTGGGCGTGCCGGGCCGCTACCGCATCCGGTACGTGTCCGGCGCCGTGAGCTACTCGGGTGGCGCCAACTGGTACCCCGGCGTCATTGGCGTCAGCGCCAACGCGGGCACGCAGGTGCAGGGCTTCTCGCTGGGCTACACGCCCCGCGGCGGTCCGGGCTCGGCCACGCGCGCCGAGGCCATGCCGCTGGGCTTCCCCCTGTCCCGCGACTTCACGGCGGCCACGGGTGACGTGCGCATCGCGCTGGTCGACACCGACTGCGACCTGGCCAACAACTCCGACACGGCGGTGACCTACCGCGTGGACGCGCTGTCCATCTGCCAGACGGCCCCTGTCGTCACGTCCCCGACGCCGGGCGGCACCGCCGGCGAGGAGCTGGAGGGCACCGCCACGCCGGGCGCCACCGTGGACGTGTACCTGGACGGCAACCCCGCGCCGGTGTGCACCGTCATCGCCGACGCGGAGGGGAACTGGAGCTGCACGCTGCCGGATGACCTGGAGGAAGGGCCGCACACGGCCGTCGTCACCTCCACCTTCCCGGGCGCTCCGCAGACGTCCACGTCGGTGGAGTTCATCGTGGACTACTCGCCGCCGGCGCCTCCGGTCATCACCGGCCCCACGCCGGGCGCGGTGCTGGACACGCAGACGCCCGTGCTGAGCGGCACGGCGACGCCGGGCGACGAGGTGACGGTGTACGAGGGCGGCACCGTCCTCTGCACCACCACGGCCGACGCGGCGGGGAACTGGAGCTGCACGCCCACCACGCCCATGGCTGAAGGCCCGCACACGGTGACGGCCACCGCCACGCCTCCGGGTGGCAGCCCCGGCCCCACCTCCACGCCCGTCACCTTCACCATCACCCTGACCACGACGGAGCCGCCGGTCATCACCGGGCCCGCCGACGGCGCGGTGCTCAACACGTCGACGCCGCCCCTGAGCGGCACGTCGGCCCCGGGCACGGTGGTGACGGTGTACGAGGGCGACACGGTGCTCTGCACCACCACCACCAACGACGTGGGCGCGTGGAGCTGCACGCCGACCCAGCCGCTGGAGGATGGCCCGCACACGGTGACGGCCACCGCCACCGACAGCGAGGGCCGCACCAGCGAGCCCTCCGCGCCCAGCGAGTTCATCATCGACACCCAGGAGCCCGACACGTACCTGCCGCGCACGCCTCCCTCGCGCGGCGGCAACCGGACGGCGACCTTCGAGTACGACGCCTCCGAGGAGGGCGTCACCTACGAGTGCAGCTTGAACGGGGGCCCCTTCGAGCCCTGCCGGGACAGCTATGACGTGGGCGAGGGTCAGCACACCCTGCGCGTGCGGGCCACGGACCGCGCGGGCAACGTGGACAGCACCCCCGCGGCGTACTCGTGGACGGTGGAGCTCACCCGGGCCTTCGCCGGTGGCGGCTGCAGCACGGCGCCCGCCGCGTCCTGGCTGGCGCTCCTGGGCCTGCTCGGCCTCCGCCGGAGGAAGCGCGGCTAAGGGCTGACCGCTACACCTTTCCGCCGGGAGGTCCACAACCCCCTTAGAGGCCCCCTCCGCCGGCCTCGTGGACCTCCCGGCGGATTTTCCCCCCGCCACGCGCCAACCCGTATGCTGGGGCCGTGCACGTGGCGGGGCGATTGAATGAGACTTACGAGGAGGAGCTCCTCCTCGCGATGGACGAAGGACTGCTCTCCGGAGAGGAGGTGGCGGTCCTGCGTGAGGAAGCGCTTCGCCTGCGGCGTGGCCCCCTGGAGCTGCTGCGGGAGCGAGGCCGGCTGTCCGAGGACTCCCTGGTGGCGCTTCGTGGCGAGCTCGCCTCCGAGAGCACGGACCCGAGCGCTGGCCGTCCGCTCGAGGCCGCCACGCTGACGCCGGTCACCCCGGGCGTGTCCCCGCCTCCCGCCGTGGAGCCGGACGGCGCCACCTTCCCGGTGCCGGACTGGGACCGCTACCAGCCCGTGCGCTTCCTGGGCCAGGGCGGCATGGGCCGGGTGTTCCTGGCGTATGACCCCATGCTCCGCCGCAACGTGGCGCTGAAGTTCGTGCGCGGGGACGACCCGGAGCTGGCCCGGCGCTTCCTCTCCGAGGCCCGCGCGCAGGCCCGCGTCCGACACGAGCGCGTGTGCGAGGTGTACGAGGTCGGCGAGGTGCGCGGCCGGGGCTACATCGCCATGCGCTTCGTGGACGGCCAGCCACTGGGACAGCTGGCGCGCTCGCTTACGCTGGAGCAGAAAGTGCTGGTGCTGCGCCAGGCCGCCGAGGGCGTGCACGCCGCCCATGGCGCGGGCCTCATCCACCGCGACATCAAGCCCGGCAACATCCTGGTGGAGCGCACCGAGGACGGCGGGCTGGCCCCCTTCGTCATGGACTTCGGTCTGGCGCGTGACTGGCGCGAGGACGGCGCCACGCCCAACGCCGTGCAGGGCACCCCGCACTACATGGCCCCGGAGCAGGCGCGCGGCGAGGTGTCCCGCCTGGACCGGCGCGCGGACATCTACGCGCTGGGCGCCACGCTCTACTCGCTCCTCACCGGCCGGCCGCCCTTCACCGGCGCCACCGAGGCGGAGGTCATCACTCGGCTCCAGCACGAGGAGCCGGCGCCGCCGCGCGCGCTCGATGCCGACATCCCGTCGGACCTGGAAGCCATCGTCCTCAAGTGCCTGGAGAAGCAGCGGCCCGCCCGCTACGACTCGGCGCGGGCGCTGGCGGAGGACCTGGAGCGGTTCCTCGAAGGAGAGCCCGTCCTCGCGCGACAGGGGCTGGGCTACCGCCTGCGCCGCAAGGCCCGCAAGCATCGGGTGGCGCTGACGCTGGGCTCCGCGGCCCTGACGGTGGTGTTGCTGGCGCTCATCCAGGCGGGCATCGCCCGCGGCGAGGTGGCCGAGCGCGAACGCCTCACGCGCCGCTTCACCGAACGGGTGGAGCGCATCGAGGCCTCCGCGCGTTACTCCGCCCTGTCCCGCATGCACGACACCCGTGAAGACCGGCGCGAGCTGCGCGCCAGCATGGACGCGCTGGAGGCCGAGGTGCGCGAGGCGGGCCCCCACGCGCTGGGCCCCGGCCAGTACGCCCTGGGCCGCGCGTTGCTCGTCTTGGATGAGCGGGACGCCGCGCGCAAGCGCCTGGAGGCCGCGTGGGCCCAGGGCTACCGCGAGCCCCGGGTGGCCTGGGCGTTGGCGCAGGTGCTGGGAGACCTCTACCAGGAGCGGCTGCTGCTGGACGTGGAGCGCCGCAGCCCGGAGCAGCGCGAGGTCCGCCGCAAGGAACTGGAGCAGAACTACCGGGACCCGGCCCTGGCCTACCTGCGCCAGGCCGAAGGCCCCGACGTCCCCGTCCCACCGCTGTACGTGAAGGCGCTGTTCGCCTTCTACGAGGGCCGCCACGAAGAGGCCCTGACCCACCTGGAAGCCATGGGCCGCGCGCAGCCCTGGTTCTACGAAGCGCCCCTGCTGCAAGGCGACGTGCTGCTGGCGCGGGCCACGCAGCGCTGGCACCAGGGCGACAAGGCCGGCTCGCAGGAGGACCTGGACGCGGGCCGCCGCGCCTATGCCGCCGCCGTCGCCACCGCGGAGAGCCAGCCCATGGGCCACTACGTCCTGGCGCGCCTGGAGCTGGCCGCGCTGGTGATGGAGCTGTACGGCGAAGGCAACGTGCTGCCCCACTATGAGCGCGGCGTGGAGGCGGCGACCCGCGCGCTCGCCGCCGCGCCGGATCACCACCGCTCGCTGGTCGTCCTCTCCCGCCTGCACCGCCGGCTCGCGGAGCAGCGCACCAGCCAGGGACGCGAGGACGCCGAGCCGCTGCTGGAGAAGTCCATCCACGCCGCGCGCGAGGCCCTGGCCCTGGCGCCGCCCAGCGACCGTGTCGCGCTGGAGCTCGCCATCACCCACCGGCTATGGGCCCGCTACCGCCAGGAGCGCGGGCAGGACCCGAGCGAGCAGCTCCGTCTGTCCATCGAGGCCTTCGAGCGCCTGCGCCCCGAGGAGCGCGACTATGCCTTCCACGCCAACCTGGGCCTGACCTATCAGGTGTGGGCGGACGCGGAAACCGAGCGCGGCGTGGACCCGCTGGAGCACCAGGGCAAGGCGATTGACGCGTACCTGGAGGCCATCCGCGTGCGGGAGAACCAGGCCGACGCGTGGATCAACCTGGGCAACGCCCTGCGCCGCCGCGCTTCGAATCCACGCGCCACCGACGCCGCGGGAGATTTGACGCGGGCTCGTGACGCACTGGCGAAGGCGCTGGCGCTCAATCCCGGCAACGTCGTGGCCAGCTTCCGCGGCGCGGAAATCTCCGAGCAGTTGGCGCGCTGGCGCTGGAGCCATGGCGAGCCCTTCGAGGCGGACCTGGAGCAGGCGCTGGCCCTGTTCCGGCAGGGGCTGGGCATCAACGCGAAGCTCCCCCCGCTCCACAACGGGCTGGGCGCGGCGCTGCTGTGGCAGGCCGAGCAACGCTGGGAGGAAGGCGGCGCCCCCGAACTCCTGCTCCAGCAGGCGCAGGCGGCCTTCGAGGAAGCCCGAACGCTGGCGCCCAGACAGGTGTACGCCCACAACAACCTGGGCGAGGTGTGGACCCTGAACGCCACCTTCCAGTCCGCGCGCAGGGAGAATCCAGAACCGAGTGCCCGCACCGCCGTGGAAGCCTACCGTCAGGCACTCTCGCTCCAGCCCCAGGACGCCGACCTCTGGGCCAACCTCGGCCGCGTGCAGACACTGCTGGCGACGTGGAGCGTGGAGACCGGCGGCGACCCACGGGCGGAGCTGGCGAAGGCCGAGGAGTCCCTGGCGCAGGCCACCACGCTGAATCCCCGCCAGGGCCACACGTGGCGCAACACGGGCGAGGCCCGCGCGCTCAAGGCCCGCTGGCTGGCGCACCGGGGCACCGCTCAGGAATCGGACTTCGAGCTCGCGTCGCAGGCCTTCCAGCAAGCCCTGTCCCTGGAGCCGCGCCGGCATGACTACCGGCTGGCCACCGCGCGATTCCAGCTCGCCTGGGCCGCGTGGCGTCAGCAGAGGAACGAGGACGCCGCGCCGCTGCTGAACCAGGGGCTCGCGCTCGTGGCGGAAGTCCTGGCGGACCGGCCCAGGTGGGCGCGGGCCCAGGCGCTTCGCGGCGGCGGGCTGCTCGCCCTGGCAGAGACGCGCGCCTCCTCCGAGCAACGGCAGGCCTGGCGCATCGAGGGCCAGGAGGTGTTGCGGCAAGCACTGGCCCGCAACCCTCACCTGGAATCCGAATGGAGAGGCCGGCTCGGCGCGGCTCGCGAGCCGCTGGCCGGCCCTCCTACGCCCTGACTAGCTCAGTACTCCTTGGGCGGGTCCGTCGTCACGTCGAGGTTGCCGTTCTTCGTCTCCAACTCGAGCCCGTGGCGGCGCGCCTCGGGGGAGCCGCCAGTCACCACCGTGAACGGGTACGAGCCGACCGCGGCCCCGTCGGCAACGGGGTCCTCGCGCTGAGAGGCGGCCAGAGACGTGTTGTTCAAGCTGAACGACGCCGTCGAATCCAGGCACGCGGGGGGATTCACCGTCACGTCCGATGTACTGCCAACCGTGTCAATGGCGAAGCGGACCGTGTCTCCGTGTCGAACCTTGTTGTTGGGGATGTAGCTCAGGTTCCCGGACTTGTTGATGAAAACAGTGATGATGGCCATGGGCCGTGGCTCCTGTGCCCCGCTGGGGCGTGTGATGAACTGCTGCCGTCTGTGATTTGCAGGCACCATACCAGACAGGTCTGGTTCACAGCGCCCTCGAAGATTCACCACCGGAGCATGCCCTCAGCCGCAGGTGGACGCGTCAGCCCCACCCACGAGGTTCAGCATGACACGTCAGGCCGGCTCAGAGCTTCGGTGGATCCGTCGTCACATCCAGGTTGCCGTTCTTCGTCTCCGCCTCGCCTCCGAAGTGCGGCTTCTCCGGCAAGAGAGGGACCTCCACGGTGAACGAATACGTGGTGAACTCGGCCGATTCGGAGACCGGGTCCTCGTAGATGGGGGGCGCCGCGGAGGTCTGGTCCAGGGTGACGGAATTCGTTGCAACCAGGCACGCGGGCGGATTCACCTTCGCCCACAAAGGACCGTTGAGCGGGTCGAGCACGAAGCGGACGGGTTGCCCCCGCCGGACCTTGTTGTTGGGCTCGTAGACCAGATCCCCCGACTTCTTGATGGTGACGGTGACAACGGTCATGGGCGCGGCTCCCGTGCCCCCAACGGGGCAATGAGAAGGATTGCTGCGGGCTGTGAGTTGCAGGCACCGTACCAGCCAGGCATGGCGCGCAGCCCCCTCGACAATTGACACCCGAGCCACCCCCGAAAGACAAATGGACGCGTCAGCCGAACCCACCAGGTTCGGATTGACGCGTCAGCCGACGCTACCCACCACTGAGGCCCAGCTCCCGCACGCGCCGCTGGAGCGCGCGCTTGGAGACCTCCAGCCGCTGCACCATCCGGTCGAGGTCGCCCTCGCACTCGTGGAAGCAGCGCGTGATTTCCTCGGGGCTCAAGTCGCGCGCGGTGCGCAGGAGCGAGCTCTTGTCGATGAGGACGTAGACGGACGGCCGGGGAATGCCCAGCCAGTCCGCGGTGGCCTTGAGGTCCCAGGAAGAGGCGCGAAGGGCCTCCAGCAACTCCTGCTCGCCCACGTCCGCGGGCTTGCGCCGCGGTGCCTTCGCGCCCTCCCCCGCCTCGTCGCCCGTGCGCTCGGTCAACGGACGCCCGGGGACTGGCTGCGCATCCGCGTCCAGCACCTGCTCCAGCCGCGCATCGGCACGCAGCCCCGGCATGCCCCGGCTGCCAATGACGAGCTGACGGGTGACGTTGCGCAGCTGGCGGATGTTGCCGGACCACGCGTGGCGCACCAACTGGACGGCCAGGGCCGCGGGCAGCCAGGGCTCGGCGCGCGGGTCCGAAGACGTCAGTTGACCGCCCTCCCCCATGGCCTCCAGTTCCTGGCGAGCGAAGTGGTGGAAGAGCAGGCCCACGTCCTCGCGGCGCTCGCGCAGCGGAGGCACCAGGATTTCAAAACCGGCTAGCCGGTGCAGCAGCGGGGCCTTGAAGGTGCGCTCCTGGATGCGGGCCTCCAGGTGCGCGTCCGTGGCGGAGACGAGCCGCACGTCGACGGGCACCGGCGTATGGCCGCCCACCGGATAGATTTCGCCCGTCTCCAGCACACGCAGCAGCGCGGCCTGCACCTCGGGCGGCGCCTCGCCGACCTCGTCGAGGAAGAGCGTGCCGCCCTCGGCGGCGCGGAAGAAGCCCTCCCGGTCCTTGCTGGCACCCGTATAGGCCCCGCGCTGGGCGCCGAAGAGCTCCGCGGCGACCAGCTCCTTGGCGAGCGCCCCCAGGTTGACGCTGACGAAGGGACCGGCACGGCGAGGACCACTGGCGTGGATGGCGCGCGCCACCAGCTCCTTGCCCGTGCCCGTCTCGCCCCGGATGAGCACCGGCACGGTGAGGTCGGCCACCCGGATGATGTCCTCGCGCACGCGGTGGATTCCCTCACCGTGGCCGACGATGCCCAGGTCCAGCACGCCCGGCTGACGGAAGGACGAGGCCAGGTGGAGCAGCAGCACCACGCGGTCGGCCAGCACCAGGGGCACCCCGGCGGACAGCTCCTCGCGGGAGAACTCCCGGCCGCCCATGACGGGCTCGTTCGCCACGCGCACCTGGGTGCCGTCCTCCGGCACCAACATCCGGAGGCCGCCTCGTGGGCCGGGCTCGAACTCCACCGGCTTGCGGCTGAGGAATGGGTCTCCCAACGGCAGGGACATGAGCCCCCCAGGCCGGGAGAAGTCCGGCGCGTTGCGAGACAAAGCCGCCGTGCGCCCCTGCGACGCGAGCACCTCCAGCAACAGCCGCTCGCCAATGCGCTGCGGCTGGGGATGGGACACAATCGTCAAGGCGGGCACGGAGAGCGCCACCGGGCTCTGCCCGGCCTGTGCGCGGCCCGCGGTGGTCGACATGTCTGCGGCGAGTTTCTGCTGCATGAGTATTCGTGTGAGTCCTGGGATACCCGTTGAGCCTACACCTCCGGACGCCCGAGCGCTGGGTTCATCCACCGAGGAAACGACGTGAGAATCCCGTGGGTTGGGGGAACTGGCCGGTGCAGGGGGCCGCGACCTATCCTCCTCCGCAGGCTCCAACTTCCGGACCCCATGGGATACGTCCACATCCTCCGAGGCTTCGCTTCCCCGCACGAGGGACACTCACGCACTGTCCGCATCTACACACCCGATACGTATGACGCCTCACCTGACAGGTCCTTTCCTGTCCTCTACATGCAGGACGGGCAGAACGTGTTCGCCCATCCGGAGTCCGCGCTCTTCGACACCTGGTGCGCCAACCTCACGCTGGAGCGGCTGGTGGCGGAGCACCAGGTGGAGCCGTGGCTCATCGTCGCGGTGGACTCCACGCACGACAGGCTCTCCGAGTACTCGCCATGGGATGAGCCCCGCAGCAACGTGGCGGCCCGGGCCGAGCCCTACGTGCGCTTCATGGTCGAAACGCTGAAGCCATACATCGAACGCACGTACCGCGTCCGCAAAGGCCCCGAGTGGACGGCGGTGATGGGCGCCTCGCTGGGTGGCCTCATCTCGCTGCACCTGGGGCAGCGACATCCAGCGCTGTTCGGCCGCATCGGCGGGTTGTCCCCGTCGGTGATGTGGAGCTGGAACCGGATGTTCTCCGAGTGGTCGGCCCACTCTCGACGGTGGACGCGCATCTACCTGGACGCGGGCACCACGGAAACGGTGGACCCGGTGGGGTACGTCATGCGCTACGGCGAGGCGACGCGGGACTTCCACCGCCACCTCCAGTCATTGGGCTACGCGGACCACGAGCTGCGGCTGGTGCTCGAACCCGGCGGAGAGCACCACGAACGGGACTGGCAGCGGCGGCTGCCGGAGGCCATGCGTTGGCTGCTGGCGTGACACGCCGGGAATCCCGGCGTATGGCGAACCAGTGGTAGCGTGTGCGCGGCATGACGCATCTGCTTCCGGCGACTCCGACTGAAATCTTCGTCTACCTCCTCTTTAGCGGCATCTCGCTCTATGCCGCCTGGACGGTGTGGGGCGTCGTCCGCGTCATGATGGTGGAGCGGAATGTGCTCAAGCACGGAGAGGCCGCCGAGGCCACGGTGCTCGAGCTGAAGGACACGGGCTGGCGCATCAACAAGCAGCCCCTCTTCGAATTGCTCCTCGATGTCCGCCAGAGCGGACGCGCCGCCTATCAAACGAAGGTGAAGAAGAAGCTGGGACGCCACCAGGGCATCTCGACGATGGGCGTGGGGACGCGCCTCGACGTCAAGGTCGACCGGAACGACCCGCTCAAGGTCGCCATCGTCGGCGCGGCCATGACGGCGCCTGTCGGGGCCTTCATGCGACAGGGCATGCCGTCCGAGGGAGACCCGGTGAAGGCGATGCAGAACCTTCAGTCGCTGATGGACAAGGGACTCATCACCCCTGAAGAGTTCCAGGCGAAGAAGGCGCAGATTCTCGCGCGTATCTGAGAACGCGCATCGAGGTGATTGGTGCTGACCGCGGTCCTGGCGATGTTGCCCTTCCTTCTCTTCTCGCTCGTCGGCTTCGGCGTGGCGGGGTACTTCTTCTATGCGCACGCGCAGACGCAGCGCCTCCGCGAGCACGGAACCGCCGGCGAGGCCACCATCCTCCGGATGGAGCGCACGTCGATGCGGATCAACAAGAGTTACGTCTACGACTTCCTGCTGGAGTTCAAGGTGCCGGGCCTCCCCACATACAGGCGGCAGCACCGCAGCCGGGCGCATGATTGGAAGGCCTTCATCCTGGAGCCCGGCGTGCGACTCAAGGTGAAGATCGATCCGAACGACCCTCAGCGGTTCGTCGTCCTGGGGCCCGTCGATGAGCAGCGCCCCCAGAGCATCCAAGCCCTCATCGCGGGAGCCGCTGGCTTTTCCGAGTCCAGGACCGTGGCCCCCCCAGACCCGGTGAAGGCATTGAAGGACCTCCAGTCGATGCTCGACAACGAGCTCATCACGCAGGACGAATACGCGCGGAAGAAGGCGGAGATTCTCTCGCGCCTTTGAAGCGGCCTCGCCCTACACGATGGACGCGGCGGCCCGCTGCACCTGGGGCACGCCGGGCAGCGTGGGCGCCGGGTTGAGCGCCTGGACCAGCAGCGAACGCAGCGCGTCCGCCAGGTCATCCGCCGCGCCCAGGGCTCCCGCGGGAGCCCCCTGCAACGCCGCGGGGACTTCCGCGCCCACCACCACCACCGGCATCCGGACCTCCCAGGCCAGGTAGCGAGCGAGCCGCACGGAGGGCTCGGCCACGTCCATCAGCAGCGCGCCCATGGCGCCCGCCGTGAAGGGACGCCACAGCGGCCGCGCCGCCTCCGCGGGAGGCAGCACGCAGAAGTCCAGGCGCAGCACCTCGCTGAGCACCAGGCGCCCCAGCGTACCAAAGCCACTCTTCACCGCGGTGGGATCGGCCGACAGCGCTTCCATGCCGGGCATGCGGGAGAGAACCCGCCGGGCCGCGCTCGCGCCACTGCCGCACACGAAGATTTTCGCGGTGGCCACCTTCGCGGGGGCCCGCGTGCGGAGAATCCGGCCGCGCAGCGCGTGCACCTCCGCCGCGCCCAGCAGTTCGCCGGACGCAGCCTCCACGCCGTCCCCGTCCGCGGCCTTCGCCACGCCCCGCTGCATGAGCGTGGTGAGGACGTTGAGCACCTCCAGGTCGGTGGCCGGCGCCAGGTCAAGCACCTCGCCCAGGGCGCGCGGATGGCGGAGCAGGTCCACCACCTGCTGCGTCACCGGATGCTGGTCTCCTTGCAGGTCCGCGTCCGGCGCCAGCATCAACCGCGTGTGGCGCGGCGGCAGGCCGGGCATCAGCCGGTTCACCTCGTCCGACTGGCGCATGCCCTCCAGCAGCGCGTCATCCATGCCGCGATTGATGCGCGGCCGCGCCGTGTTCCCACCGGGCGAGAAGGTGAACGTCCCGTCCACCCACGCCAGCAGGCGGAACAGGGCCTTCTCCCCTTCCACGCGCCCCAGCTTCGCGTTCACCGGGCGGCCTTCGACAACGGAAATCTCGCCCCGGTCGTTGCCGCGCTCCAGCGTCAGCCGGCCGCTGCGCCGGTTCATGCCCAGGAGCTGCATCAAATCCGGGATGCTGAGCTGGCTGAGCGAGCCTTCGATTTCCTGCTGCTCGCTCTTGAGGTCCTTGGCCGCCTCGCTGCGCCGGAAGATGTGCTCGATGCGGCTGAGCACCTCGTCCAGGTTGAAGGGCTTGCGCAGGTAGCCGTCCCGCAGGCCGCGCAGCCGGTCCGACTCGAAGCTCGCGGTGGTGAGCACCACCGGGATGTCCTCGGTGCGCGGGTTGGTGCGCAGAATCTGGATGAAGGTGCGCGCGTCCAGCAGCCGGCAACCCTCGTCGAACAGCGTGAGGTCCGGGTGGCGCAGCACGGCCACCTCCAGGGCCCGCGAGCCATCCGGCGCGTAGTGAACCTGATAGCCCTTGGTGCGCAGCGCCCGCGACAGCGAGCGCACGGACTCGAGGTCAGGGTCGGCGATGAGGATTTTCCGGACCGGGGCCACGGTGGCGCTCCGCTTCGTGTCAGTAGGGCTGCAGGTCGTATTCGGCCTGCAGCTTGGAGATGAGCCCGTCCACCACCGCGGTGTCCGAGGTGTGGAACCCCCACGTCGCTCCGTGGCCCCGCCGCTGGATGAGCGCGTAGGCCGCGTTCTCGGAGAGCCAGAGGATGAACTCGTGCCGTGCGATGCGGTCGTCGCCTTCCAGGAACACGGGCGTCAGCGCGGGGTGTGACTCCAGGTCGACGCGGCGGCCCAGCAGGTAGATGCGCGACGCCAAATCTGGCGGCGCGGACTCCAGCCCGGCGGCGATGTTCAGGTCCGTGCGAATCTCCGGCCCGCCTACGTACAGCAGGCCGCGCGAGCCTGGGTCTCGCATCATCTCCCGGGCAATCTCCGCCTGGAGTTCGTCGAAGAGCACGTCGGACACCTTGCCCCGGCGGCTCGGCTCGGAGCGCTCGTCCACCGGCAACCGGGGGCTGTTCGGCGTGCCCAGCAGCAGGTCCACCTCGTCCCAGAAGGGCAGCCCGTCCAGCATCAGCCGGCGCTGCAACGACGCGCGCCGCTCGTCCATGCGGCGGCGGCAGCGGTGCACCAGCTCGTCGAAGTCCTCGCCGTCCTTGGGGAAGGTGCTGGCCCCGCCCACCATCGCCAGCGGGAGGCGCTGGTCCACCTCCATGGCCTCGGGCTCCTCGCGCACGGCGGCCACCGCGCGGCGCACGAACATCAGCGCCCCGAAGAAGTCCGTCTCCGGCAGCAGGAGGTAGAACTCCTGGTCGCTCGCCTTCGCGATGACGTCCGAGTCGCGGATGATCTTGCTGAGCGCCTTGATGATGCCGCGCACCGCCTTCTTCGCGTCCGCCGCGCCCTGGCGCACGCGCACCAGCGGCAGGTTGTCGATGGAGAAGGTCAGCAGGGAGAACGTCCGCCCGTAGCGCCGGGCCTTGTAGATCTCCTTGGACGCGTAGTCGGTGAAGTAGCTGAGGTTGTACGCCGCCGTCTCGCGGTCTCTCAGGCCCAGGCGCTGGAGCGCGAGCATCTTCCGGCCGTTCTTCAGGCCCACCGCCGCGAAGTCACCCAGCACGCGGGCATCGCGCGAATGCTCGGGCCGGAAGTCTCCCGACAACGGGTCGGAGAGCTGCGCCAACCCGACGATTTCCCCCGACGCCACCAGGGGCACGTACATCACCGACGAGCGCTCGTCGCGGGCCAGCCACGGCTGGGCCTCTCGCAGCCGTCCGGACAGCGGCCCTTCCGGGCTCATCTTCTCCGCGAGGAACTGCCGGTCCAACAGTCCGCGGTAGGCCCGCAGCACCAGGTCTCCCCGGTCGTCCACCACCCACAGCGCGGCGCTCTGCGCGTCGCAGATGGCCGCCAGCTCCGAGGTGAGCCGCTCCTGGAGCCACTCCAGGTCGGGATGGGACAGGAGCTCCAGGCAGCGCTGGTGCAGGTTGTGGAAGCGAGCGAACTCCAGGTTCTCATCGCGAAGCTGCGTCCGTTCGCGGCGCAGGGACGCGCGCTCCAGCGCCCGGTCCACGGCGAGCAGCATGTCGTTGGCGTCCACCGGCTTGGTGAGACAGTCCGCCGCGCCCGAGCGCAGCGCCACCTCCGAGTTCCGGATGTCGGTGCGATGGCTGACGAGGATGACCTCCTGGTCGGGGTCCCGCTCGCGCAGGCGCGCGGTGAGGGCGAAGCCGTCCACGCCCGGCATCACCACGTCGGTGATGACCAGGTCGAACGGCGTGCGTGCCGCCTCTTCGAGCGCGAGCGTTGCGTTCTCCACGGCCACCACGCGATGCCCGTTATGCGTGAGCAAGTCGCTGGCGAGCTGACGGAAGAACAGGTCGTCGTCGACGACGAGGATGGGTCCGGCCACGGCGCGTTCTGACCTGGGGGCGAGAGGAACGCGGGAGGTTACCGGCCCGAGGGAACCGCGACAACGCCCTCGAAGACGAAGGCCACGGGTCCACGGAGGCGGATGTCGGACAGGTCGGCGGGGACGCGGATGCGCAGGTCTCCCCCTGGCAGGGTGACGCGCAGCCAGGCATCGGCCGGGAGCCGTTTGGCCAGCACGGCGGCCACGGCGGACGCGCAGGCGCCCGTCCCACAGGCCTGGGTGAGGCCGCAGCCTCGCTCCCAGACCACCACGGTGAGGCCGTCCGAGTCCACACGGACGAACTCCACGTTGGTGCGATCCGGGAAGGACGGGTGCCGCTCCAGCAAGGGCCCCAGGCGCGAGGCGTCTTCCAGCGGCTGGTCCAGGAGGACCATGTGGGGATTGCCCATGCTCACCGCGTAGGCGCGCAGGTGCGGATGACCCGGCACGAAGGCATCCAGGAAGGGCTGGCCGGTGACGCCCGAAGGCAGGTTGGGGGCGACCAGCCGGGCGGGGCCCATGGAGATGTCCACGGCCACCACGCCGCCCTCGCCATACGAGGGGTAGCAGGTGAGCACGCCCGCCCCGGTCTCCACGTCGAGGTGGCCCGGCGTCTGGCCCGAGTCATCCACCAGGAACTTCACCGCGCAGCGCAGGCCGTTGCCGCACATCTCCGCGATGCTGCCGTCCGCGTTGTGTACGACCATGCGGGCGACGCCACGCTCGGAGGGCAGCAGCGCCAGCACGCCGTCCCCGCCGATGCCCAGGCGCCGGTCGCACATCCACCGCGACGTGGCGGCGTCGATGTCCTCGCCGGAGCCGCGCCGGTCCAGCACGACGAAGTCATTGCCCAGGCCCTGATACTTGAAGATGCGCTCGCGAGCTTCCACGGGCGCAATCCTATTCGCGAGCGGCTATTCGCGCTCGTCCGGCTTCGGGGGCGTTTTCTGGGGCGGCAGGTCCAGCGCGGGCACCGCGCCTCGGGGACGCCGAGCCGGGGCCTTGGCGCCCTGCTCCGTCCCAGCTGGGGGGACCAGCTCGTTCCGGGCCGGCTCGGGCGCGTCCAATAGGGCGAAGCTGTCCGCGCGGGACGCCGGCCGCTGCGCCGCGGCCAGTTCGGCCTCGCGGTCCGCGAGCTTCTGCTGGAGGTCTTCCACCAGGGATTGGAGGAGCTCCATCTCCGCGGCCATCTCCAGCACGTCCTCGGGCTGGGAGGACACCTTGAGGGACTCCACGGCGGACAGGAGTTCGGCGCGCTCCACCTCCAGCGCGTCCACGCGGGCCTTCTGGGACTGGAACTGGGCTTCGAGGCCCCGGAGCTGTTCATCGAGCTGGGAGCGCTCGGTCTGGAGCAATGCGAGCTGCCCGGCAGCGCTGCCGTCGTGACTCTGGAGCTGCTGCGTGGCCACTTCGAGCGCCTGGGACAGGCGGGTGCGCTCGGCGCGCTCGGCGTCGAGGATTCGGACAGCGTCGGTGGACGCGGCTTCCAGGGCGGTGACGCGGCCTTCGAGGCGGACCCGGGCTGCGCGGGCGACGGACAGGTCGGACTGGAGGCGCTCGCGGTCGGAGTCCGCACGGGCGAGGCGCTCCTGGGCGGACTGAAGCGTGGCCGCGCGCTCCGTGGCGGCGGCCAGGTCGGCGCGGAGCACATCGAGCTGGGACGTGAGCTCGGCGACGTGGGATTCCAGGGTGGCCCTGTCGGCGTGGGCACGTTCAGCGGTGTCGGAGAGCAGGGCCGCGCGCTCGCTGGCCTCTGCCAGTTGCGCGTTGAATCGCGCTGAGGCATCGGCGAGCCGCGATTCCAGCTCCGCTTGCTGTGCTTCGAGTCGAGCGTTGAGGTCCGCCAGCCGGGTCTCCGACTCAGCGCGCTGTGCCTCGGCGTGGGCCACGGCTTCCGCGAGCCGGGCCTCCAGTTCGCCACGCTGCGCCTCGGAGCTGGCCACGGCGGCGGCCAACTGAGCCTCCAGCGCGCCTCGCTGTGCATCTGCGTGGACCGTGACTTCCGCCAGCTGGGTCTCCAGCGCCGTGCGTTCGGCCTCGGTGCGAGCAGCAGCCTCCGCGAACTGCTGCCCCGCCTCCACACGTAGAGCATCGGAACGAGAGACAGCTTCCGCGAGCTGCGCTTCGAGTTCGGAGCGCTGGGCGTTGGAACGCGCGACGGCTTCCGCGAGCTGCGCTTCAAGTTCGGCGCGCTGAGCATCAGAACGCGTGACGGCGTCCGCGAGCTTCCCTTCGAGTTGGGCGCGCTGGGCCTCCAGCTCGCTACGGGCGCGCGTCAGTCCATCGGCTGAGTCCGTGAGCTGGGCCTCCAGCGCGTTCGCCCTCGCCTGCTCCGTGGCGGCGGCCTCGGTCGCGCGGGCCAGTTCGTTTCGCAGCGTCTCCAGCGCGGCACGCTCGGCTTCGAGCGAGTTCTCCATCGCGGTGGCCTTGCCCGCGAAACGTCGCGCCGTCTCGAGCTGCACCATGAGCAACTCGGCGTTTTCCCGCTGCGCCGCGAGCCGGTCCTGCGCATCCACCAACTCGGCATCGAGCCGGGCGATGTGCATGCCCCGCTCGTGCAGGGCCGCCATCGCGCGCTGGAGCTGTGCCCCCAGGCGCATGCTCTCCTGCCGCGCCGCTCCAAGATGCGCCAGCTCCTGCTGCGCCGCGGCCAAGGCCGTCCGTTCGCGGTCTCGCTCCGCCGCCAGCGCTTCGATTTCGCCCTGCTGCCGCTCCGCCCGAGCAAGCGCGTCGTCCAGCTCACGCTCGACCGAGGAGAGCCGCTCCTGCGCGGCGGCTTCCTGCCGGGTCAGCGCCTCGCGAGCCTCGGTGGCGGCCTCGCTGACACGGCCCGCCTCCGCCTCACGCTCCGCGACCTGTTCACGCAGCTGGGCGACCTGCGTCTCCAGCGCCCCGATGATTCCCGCACGCTCGGCGAGCTGGGCATCCGCCGCGCTCCGAGCCGACTCCAGGTCCGCCAGGGCCTGAGCCAACGAGACCGCACGCGCCGCGTCCGACTCCTGCGCCGCGCGCGCCTCCGAGAGCCGGGACTCCAACGCCGAGCGCTGTTCCTTCGCGGTGTCGTCCGCCCACGCCCGCTCCGACTCCAGGCGCGTCACGGTATCGCGCAACTCCTGCTCGCGCACCTCTGCCGCCAGGCGCTGCGCTTCGAGCGCGCGCTCCTGCTCAGCCATGACACGTTCGGCGGCAGCCAGTCGCTCCTGCCGGGCCTGGTCGCGCTCGGACGTCTCCGTGCGCAGCGATTGCAGCGCGGACTCCGCATCGGCTCGCGTGCGCTGCTCGGTTTCGAGCAACGTGCGGGCCTGCGCCAACGAGGCTTCGGCCTCGGCACGGCCCTGCTGCTCGGACTCCAGTTCCGAGCGAGTCTGTCCAAGCGCGGCACCGGTATCGGCGCGAGTCTGCTGCTCCGCTTCGAGCGTCGCACGCGACTGCGCCAGTGCAGACTCAGCCTGAGCGCGAGCCTGTTGCTCCGCGGCAAGTGCCTCACGGGCCTGGGCCAGGGCGGCCTCGATGGCCGCGCGAGCCTGCTGCTCCGCCGTGAGCGCGGACACAGTCTCGCTCCGAGCCTGCTGCTCCGCCGTGAGCGTCTCACGAGACCGCGCCAAGGCGGTCTCGAGCTCGATGAGCGTCTGCTGTTCCGCCGTCAGCGACTCGCGCGACTGAGCCAGGGCCGTCTCAAGGCCGGCCCGAGCCTGTTGCTCCGCCGTCAGCGCCGCGCGAGCCTGGGCCAGAACGGACTCGGTCTCCGAGCGAGCCTGTTGCTCCACCTCAAGTGCCGCGCGAGCCTGAGCCAGAACGGACTCGGTCTCCGAGCGAGCCTGTTGCTCCGCCGCAACCGCCTCACGGGTCCGCGCCAGGGCAGACGCGGTCTCCACCCGAACCTGCTGCTCAGCCGCGAACGCCTCGCGCGACTCCGCCAGCACGGCTTCGGTCTCGGCGCGCGTCTGCTTTTCCGCCGTCAACGCAGCACGCGCCTCGGCCAGGGACGCTTCGGCATCGGCCAGCGACTGCTGTTCCGCCCCGAGCGTCGCACGGAGTTGAGCCAGCGCAGCTTCCGCCCCCGAGCGAGCCTGCTGCTCCACCCCAAGCAGGCCCTGCACGCGAGACAGCTCGGCCTCGCCATCACCGCGCCCCTGGCGTTCGACGTCCAGGTCCGCACGAGCCTGGGCCAGCGCCTCACGCTCCGCGGCGAGCGCATCCTGAGCCCGGGCACGCTCCTCGCGCTCGGAAGCCGCCTCGGCCTGAAGCCGGGTGACGACCTCATCCGCGCCGAAGGCCCGCTCCCGCATCGCGGTGAGCTCCGCGGCCAGCCGCTCTCGCTCCTCACGTTCGGAAGCAAGCGCCGCCTGGCCCCGAGCCTCGTGCCGAGCCAGCGCCTCCTGGGCCGAAACAAGCTCCGCCTCGGCCCGTGCACGCAGCGCCAGCGCCTCATCCAGGCGAGCCTGAACCCCGACAAGCGAATCCTCCGCCTGAGCTCGCCGCTCCGCCTCCGCCGCATGAAGGCCCTGGGCCGAAGAGAGCGCCGCCTCCAACCGCGCGCGCTCCTGCCCCTCCACTTGAAGCAGCGCCTGCGCATCCCCGAGCGCCGCTTCCCACCGAGCGCGCCGCTCCTCCTCGGAAGCAAGCGCATCCCGAACCTGGGTCAGCGTCTGGCGTGCCTCATCCAGTCCAGCCCGAGTCTCCGCGAGCGTCGCCTCGGCGTCGCTGCGCCGCGCCTGCTCGGCCTCGAGCTGCGCACGCAGCGCCTCCAATGCCCGGGCCCGCCCCTCCTGCTCGGAGTCCAGCGAGGTCCGGATCTCCGCCAGGGAGTCCTCCAGCGCCGTGCGCCGAGCAACCTCCGCATCCAACGCCTCACGGGTCCGCGAGAGCATGGCCTCGGCGTCCGTCAGTCGCTGCGCCGCGCCCTCCAGCTTCCCACGCGCCAGCCGCAGCGCCTCTTCCACCGCGGCCCGGGCCTCACGCTCCGAATCCAGCTCCCCCCGAACGCGCCCGAGCTGCTCCTCCGACACCTGCCATTCCAGGTGCGCGGACTCCAGCTCCTCACGGGCGGCCTGAAGCGCGGACTCCAACTCCGCCGCGCGCTCCGAGGACTGCCGCCCCGTCCGAGCGTGCGAGGAAGCCTCGGCCTCCAGCTCCACCACGCGCCGGACCAGGGCCGCGCGCTCCTCCGCCAGTTCCTGCCGCCGGGCCTCGACCTCCCCCTTCGCGGAGACCTCATCAAGGACCTGCTGCTCCAGCGCCGTCGCTCGCGCCCGCTCGTCCTCCAGCTCGCGCTCCAGCGACGTCAGCCGGGACTCGAGTTCGGTCCGTTCCGACTCCAGCGCCTGCCCCAGGCGCTCCTCGGCCCGAGCGCGCTCCGCTTCAAGCGCCTCCAGCCGCTGCGAGGCCTGATGAAGCGACTCCTCCCACTTCTGCGCCGTGGCCCGCGCGGAAGCCTCCGCGTGCGTCAGGGCCTCCACCTCCTGGCCCAGGCGGGACTGCGACTCGCGAGCGGCGGCCAGCTCCGTCTCCAGGCCCCGGACCTCCGCCTGAAGCGACTCCAGCCGCGACTCCGCGTCCTTCCGAGCCCCCTCCGCCGAGGCCGTCCGCTGCCGCGCGTCCACCAGCTCCCGAGCCGTGCGCGCCAGCTCCGCGTCCTTCACGGAGACGGCGGCGCCCGCGTCCCGGGACGTCTCCGCCGCCCGCGCCGCTTCGGCCTTCAGGTGCTCCACGGCCGCCAGGGCCGCCGAGTACTGCTCCGCGATGCGCAGCTCCCGCTCGCGCGCGGCCTCCGCGGCACGCCGGCGGTCCTCGGACTGCTCCACGGCGCGCTCGGCCCCCAGCCGGTCCCGCTCACGCTCGATGCGCAGCGTAGACTGCTCCTCCTGGAGATCCCGCACCTGCGTATACGCCTGCGTCAGCCGCTCGCGAGCCTCCTCTAGAGAAGCCGCCGTCTCCTCCCGGCGAGCGCGCTCCAGCCGCAGGGACTCCTGCGCCGCCAACACCTGTACGCCCGCGTCCGCCTGGGCACGCTGCGCGGCCTCCACCTCCAGCCGCTGCGCCGCCAGCCGCCGGTCCGCGTCGGCCAGCCGCTCCTGCGCCACCTGGAGCTCCAGCTCGCGGCGCCGCAGCTTCCCGGACAGGTCGTCCCGCTCGCGCTGTGCCTCCTGGCTGCCCCGCGCCTGCTCCAACTGCGCGGTGAGCCGAGCCACCTCATCACGGGCCGTCTCCAAGGAGGGACGCAGCGACGCCGCCTCCGCCTCCCGGTCCGTCAGCTCCGCGCGGAGCTTCGTCAGCGACTCCTTCAGCCGGCCGCTGCGCTCCTCCCACGACTTCGCGCGAGCCACCACCTCATCGAGCTTGCCGCGCGTGAAGGCCAGCGGCTCGGGAGGCAGCTGCACCCAGGTCGGGTCCACCACGCGCGCCGGGTCCTGCCCCGCCACCACCAGGAAGTAGGCGGCCTCGCTGTGATTCACCAGGGTGCCGTCCACCTGGAGCCCTTCGCCCCGCTCGAAGGCGAGCTGGTAGCCCAGCACCGGGGACTGCGTGGCCACCTCCACATTGGCGAAGTGGACCGACAGGGCGTCCAGCAGCTGACCATAGGTGGGCGGCACACCCTCCTCGGCCTCCAGCAACTGGGGCAACGCGAGCCCCGCGACGTTGCGCAGGCCGCCCACGAGGAAGCCCTGCTTCGTCACCAGCCGCGCCAGCTCCGCCAGCAGCTCCGGCGCCTTCACGTACGGCGCCAGGTCCGCGACCAGCACCACATCGAAGCTGCCCGACTCGAAGTCGTCGTAGACGTTGGCCCGGAAGCGCAAGGCGGGACCGCCGTGCGCCTTTTGCGCGGCCTCGACCGCCGCTACATCCCTGTCGCACGACACGACTGCGCGCGCGCCTCTCTCCACGAGGAAGCGTGCGCTCTCGCCCCCGGTGGAGGCGACCGCATCGACTTCCAGGACCCGTCGACGGGCGAAGAGGCTCTCCGCGAAAATGTAGCGGGGCAGCAGTTCGCTGGGCCCCAAGCGGCGGAATGTGTGGTGCATCGGTGTGTTCGGGAGTGGGAGTATACCCCCGGGCAGGCGCGCCCCAAGTTAAGCGCCGGGGCTGGAAATGGGCCTCGCGCTCGCACGTCAGGAGGGCAGGCGACATGAACGGAACGGCACAACAGGGATTCGGCTATCGGGCGCGGCGTACCTTCACGCGGCTCCTCATCTTCACTCTCATCCTGGGCCTGGGCGGCGTGGTCGTCTTTCTCCTCTCCCAGCTCAACGCGCGCACCTTCACCCTGGCCCTCCATGACGGGCAGCTGGTGGTGATGAAGGGCCGCAACGCCCCCATGGGCGCGGTCCCCTACCGGACCGGGGACCCGCGGCTGGCGGACGCCTATGCGCCGGTCGCCATCGAAGGCCAGGACGTCTCGGCCCTCCTGACGCGCAAGTTCACCGACCGGGACGAGCTGGACCAGGCCCTGTTCCCCGTCCTGGAGGGACTGGCCCGCCCGCGCATCGCGTCGGACGAGCCGGCCCGGGTCGACCAGGGCCTCTACTACCTCCGGCGCGCGGAGAAGCTCTCCGGCATCACCGAGGAGCAGCGCCTGACGCTCCAGAAGCACATGGTGGACGTGGCCTACTACCAGGCCCGGCAGAAGCTGGAGGACGCCCGCCGGCTGGTCAGCGAGGCCCTCACCCAGCTCAAGCTGGCCGCGGAGAGCCAGAGCCGCCACGCGCGCAGCGCCAACCAGATGCTGTCCGCCGTGGCCCCGCCGGCCCGCGAGTTGGAGGATTCGCTGCGGCGGGCCGTGCACACCCTCAGCGGGCCCCAGGTGGCCCCCCAGACGCCGCCCCAGGCCGCGCCGCAGCCCGCCCCCACCGCGCCGCCCCCGGCCCCCACGCCGCAGCCAGAGACCACCGGGGAGGCCCTGGACGAGGCCCCCCAGGCCCCCACCGGGACGGATGCGGGCGGTGTGGTTCCAACCCCTCCGTAGGGCCCTTTCTGACCGTCCACGGTGGATTCCAGGAGGCCCACACTCCACGTTCCTGGGAGGGGTCACCGACTGTTCACCGAACGACTGCGAGATCGTCTCGGAGATCGATCATAGATTGCACGGGCCATGCCGGGCCGAGCACTAGATCTCGCGTTGACAGGTTGGGTACCCCCCCATAGCTTGTGGCTGGTCGATGGCGCCCCACCAGCCGATGTGGCTGAGAGCGGGGAAGAGGAGGGATTGTGGGTTTCTTGCACACAGCATCGGTTTGGCCCATAAATCCCTCCAGACACACCGTCGATTCCAGCCGCTAGCCCCGTCCCGCCGGAACGGGACTTACCTGAACAATTTTCCAGTAACGTGGTGGGGAACCCCGCTTCCCTGGACAGGCCTCGTGTCTGCCCGAAGCGCCCTGCTTTTGTCTGGAGTGAGCCGCTCGTGAACTTCGATACGCCCGTGAAGCCGTCCGCCAACATGTCTGTCCCGCCCGTCTCCTCCGGTCCGTCCACGCCGGCGACGACGCCCGCGCCGACGGGCGCCGCTGCCTCGGGCGCGGTTGCTTCCGAGCCCACGGCGGGCGACTTCAGCGCGACCTCCATGCGGGTGCGCAAGCGCAACGGCGGCGCGGAGACGGTGGACCTCAACAAGATTGTCCGCGCCGTGGGCCGCTCCTGCGTGGGCCTGCCCCGCGTGGACGCGATGCGCGTGGCCACGAAGACCATCTCCGGCCTGTATGACGGCGCGACGACGCGCGAGCTGGACAGCCTCTCCATCCAGACGGCCGCCGCCCTCATCGTCGAGGAGCCCGAGTACGGCCGTCTCTCCGCGCGCCTGCTGGCCACCTTCATCCAGAAGGAGGTCAGCAACCAGGACATCCACTCCTTCAGCCAGTCCGTGGCCGCGGGCCACAAGCACGGGCTGATCGCGGATCGGCTGCTCCAGTTCGTCCAGGCCAACGCGCGCAAGCTCAACGCGGCCATCGACCCATCGCGCAACGACCTCTTCGAGTACTTCGGCCTGCGCACCGTCTACGACAGGTACCTGCTGAAGAACCCGCAGACGCGCGAGGTGCTGGAGACGCCGCAGGAGTTCTTCCTCCGCGTGGCCAGCGCGCTCAGCGGCGACAATGTGAATGAGGCCATCGAGCTGTACCGGCTGTTCAGCTCGCTGGAGTACCTGCCCAGCTCCCCCACCCTGTTCAACTCGGGCACGCGCCACGAGCAGCTTTCGAGCTGCTTCCTGCTGGACTCGCCCGCGGACGAGCTGGACGCCATCTACAAGAAGTATTCGGACATCGCGATGCTGTCGAAGTTCTCCGGCGGCATCGGCGTGGCGTACCACCGGGTGCGCGCGCGCGGCTCGCTCATCAAGTCCACCAACGGGCACTCCAACGGCATCGTCCCCTGGCTGAAGACGCTGGACGCCTCCGTGGCGGCGGTGAACCAGGGCGGCAAGCGCAAGGGCGCGTGCTGCGTGTACCTGGAGACGTGGCACGCGGACATCGAGGACTTCCTCGAGCTGCGTGAGAACACCGGCGACGACGCGCGCCGCACGCACAACCTGAACCTGGCCAACTGGGTGCCGGACCTCTTCATGAAGCGCGTGGAGGCGGACGGCGACTGGAGCCTGTTCGACCCGAAGGGCGTCCCCCACCTCACGGACCTGTACGGCGACGCCTTCGAGCAGGCCTACGCGAAGGCAGAGGCCGACGGACTGGCCATGCGCAAGGTGAAGGCGCGTGACCTCTACGCCCGGATGATGAAGTGCCTGGCGCAGACGGGTAACGGCTGGATGACCTTCAAGGACATCAGCAACCGCAAGAGCAACCAGACGGGCAAGGACGGCAACGTCATCCACCTGTCCAACCTGTGCACCGAAATCCTGGAGGTGACGAGCCAGGGTGAGACGGCGGTGTGCAACCTGGGCTCGTTGAACCTGAGCCGGATGCTGGTGAACGGGAAGTTCGACTTCGAGCGGCTGCGCGCCAACGCCCAGCTCGCGATGCGGCAGCTCGACCGCGTCATCGACCTGAACTACTACCCCATCCCCACGGCGGCTTCGTCCAACAAGCGCTGGCGCCCGGTGGGCCTGGGCCTGATGGGCCTCCAGGACGTCTTCTTCCAGCTCAAGCTGGCCTTCGACTCGGCGGAGGCGCGTGCGCTCTCCAAGAAGATTTCGGAGGAGATCTACTTCGCGGCGCTGACCACGTCCTGCGAGCTGGCCGAGCAGTACGGCGCCCACGAGTCCTTCCAGGAGACGCGGGCGGCCAAGGGCGAGCTCCAGTTCGACCACTGGGGCGTGGTGCCCGAGGACACGGCGCGCTGGGACGCGCTGCGCCAGCGCATCATGAAGCACGGCCTGCGCAACTCGCTGATGATTGCGATTGCCCCCACGGCGACGATTGCCTCCATCGTCGGCTGCTACGAGTGCATCGAGCCGCAGGTGTCCAACCTGTTCAAGCGCGAGACGCTGTCGGGTGACTTCCTCCAGGTGAACCGCTACCTGGTGCGCGACCTCCAGGCGTTGGGGCTGTGGAACGAGAACATCCGCAACCGCATCAAGATGGCGGAAGGCAGCGTGCAGGACATCACCGAGCTGCCGGAGAACCTCCGCGCGGTGTACCGCACGGCGTGGGAGCTGCCGATGCGCTCGCTGCTGGACATGGGCGCGGACCGAGGGGCGTTCATCGACCAGAGCCAGTCGCTCAACCTGTTCGTCGAGACGCCGAACATCGGGAAGCTGTCCTCGATGTACTTCTACGCGTGGCAGAAGGGCCTGAAGACGACGTACTACCTGCGCTCGCGTCCGGCGACGCGGATTGCCAAGGCCACGGTGGGCGCGGGTGGTGGCGCCAGCATGGCGTCCGCGGCCCCTGCCCCGGTGGCGAAGGCGACCGAGGCCGAGGCGGTGGCCTGCTCGCTGGAGAACCCGGAAGCGTGCGAGGCCTGCCAGTAGGCATTGAGACGCTGACGGTTTCGCAGTTGGAAGAACGTTTGAGTTACCGCGCCGCAGCGCGAGGAGCACGGAAGCAATGCTGTTGAACCCTGGCCTGAATCTCACGCTGCGCCCGATGGCGTATCCGCAGTTCTTCGAGATGTACCGGAACGCCATCAAGAACACCTGGACCGTGGAGGAGGTCGACTTCTCCACGGACCTGGTGGACCTGCGCTCGAAGATGACGGACGCGGAGCGCCACCTCATCCACCGGCTGGTGGCGTTCTTCGCGACGGGTGACAGCATCGTCGGCAACAACCTGGTGCTGAACCTCTACAAGCACCTGAACGCCCCTGAGGCGCGGATGTACCTGTCGCGCCAGCTCTACGAGGAGGCGCTGCACGTCCAGTTCTACCTGACGCTGCTGGACACCTACGTTCCGGACCCGGCGGAGCGGGCGATGGCCTTCGCGGCCGTCGACAACATCCCCTCCATCCAGCGCAAGGCGCAGTTCTGCATGAAGTGGATGGACAGCATCCAGGGGATGGACACGCTGCAGACGAAGCAGGACCGGCGCCAGTTCCTGCTGAACCTCATCTGCTTCGCGGGCTGCATCGAGGGCCTCTTCTTCTTCGCGGCCTTCGCCTACGTGTACTTCCTGCGCAGCAAGGGTCTGCTGAACGGCCTGGCGGCGGGCACCAACTGGGTGTTCCGGGACGAGAGCGCGCACATGGCGTTCGCGTTCGAGTCCATCCAGGTGGCGCGCAAGGAGGAGCCGGACCTCTTCGACGCGCAGATGGAGCGCGACGTGGTGGCCATGCTCCGCGAGGCCGTGGAGTGCGAGACGCAGTTCGCGCAGGACCTGCTGAGCGGCGGCGTGATGGGCCTGTCCGTGCAGGACATGCGCGGCTACCTGGAGTACGTGGCGGACCAGCGGCTCCAGATGCTGGGCATGTCGCCGGTGTTCGGCACGAAGAACCCGCTGCACTTCATGGACCTGCAGGACGTGCAGGAGCTCACGAACTTCTTCGAGCGCCGCGTGTCCTCGTACCAGGTGGCCGTGGGTGTTGGCGCGGCCACGGACGTCGTGCTCGACGCGGCGTTCTGAGCGGCTGTGTGTTGTGTCCCGGGGCGCGGTTTACGCGCCCCGGTTGAGGTCAGCGCGCGGAGGGGTCACCAGAACTTCCACCATGGGCGCTTCGGAGCCTCGGCCCCCCCTGATCCGGCGCCTGGATGGTTGCTCAACAGGGCCACCCTTCCTCCATTGCTTCCGGCGCCGTAACCGTCCGGCCAGTGACGTGGCGTGAGCAGTTGCAGCCGGATGAGAACCGTGGTCGGCGCACGCCGCGAGGATTCAGAGACTGGGCTGGAGGCGCGAGTCGGGCGGGTCGGCGGCGCGTCGCCGCTTCCACTCGTGGGGCAGCAGCTCACCAATGCGCGAGTTGGGGTACGTCTGCACGCGCAGCAAGACGTCCTCAAGGTATGCCTCGGGGTTGACTTGGTTGGCCTCACAGGTGGCCACCAGCGCGTAAAGGCCCGCGAGATTCTCCCCCGCGACCTCGTGGCCGACGAAGAGGAATTTCTTCCGGCCCAGGGCCGCCTTCCTCAGCGCCGATTCCGAGCGGTTGTTGTCGAGAGGAAGGCGCTCATTCTCCACGAAGCGGGTGAGGGCCTCCCACTGCTTGAGGGCGTAGGAAATGGGAAATGGCCTGGCCCAGCGGACTCTTGGGCGGGTGCCGCGGCGCCTGCGTTTCAAGCCAGGCATGCAGTTGCGCGATGACGGGGGCGATGTGGAGTTGACGCAGTCCGCGGAGCGCGGCCGTGCGAACCAAGTCCGCGTCGCGTGCCTGGGCTTCCACCCGGTAGAGATCGAGGATGAAATCCAGGGCTTCACGCGCTTCGGGCGCGGTGGCCAGCGCGTCGAAAATGCGACGCCGGCAGTGGGCCCAACACCCGACGCGTACCCGGCCCTGGGGTAGCGCCACCGCGTTGTAGCCGGTGTACGCGTCCACCACGAGGGCGCCCGAGGTGCCGCCCAGGACTTCCTTCGGCGTCTTGCTGGCGCGGCCCATGCTGAAGCGGTAGCCGATGAGCCACTCGCCTGCCTCATTCTGGGTGAGGAAAGTCCAGAGGTAGCCAAGCCGCGTCTTCTTCACGTCCAGCACTCGCAGCGGCGCCTCGTACGCCCACACCACGTCCGCAGACGCAATGCATTGCAGCAGGTGGTGGGAGAGAGGCAGTAGTACCGAGGCGGCCTGGTGGAAGAGGTCCGTCAGCGTGCTGCGACTCATGGGCACGCCGCTTCTCTCCACCCTCTGGGCCAGCCGGTGCAGCGGCATGGCGTCCGCGCACTTGGACGTCACCACGTGCGCGAGGAAGCCGGGGCCGTACTCGCCCCGGTCCACCCCCCTGGCCGGAGGCGGGGCGGTGACGACGCCCCGGCCGCGCGCGCACGCTAGGACTTCCTGCACGTGTACCTGCCGCTCGAAGCGCGAAAGAATGTACTCGTACACCTCGCTGGTGCGGCCCCGGCCCAGCGGCCTCAAGTCCTCGCTGCCGCACGCGGGGCAGTGGCGCTCCTCGACTGGGACGGCGTGGCGAATTTCCCGCGCCGGGATCTCCTCGGCCTTTCGGGCCGCCCTCTGCTGGCGCTTCTTCTTCGCTGCCTCGTCCCGCGCCGCCTTCGACTCCTCCTCGGACGCGGCCCCTCGCAGCTCGTGTTGGCGGTCATCAAAGAGCGCGGGATTCTGGTCATCGACGCGGTCATCGGCGAGCGCAGGTATCGAGTCGAGACAACGCAAGACGGCCCCGCGCTGCGCTCCGATTGCGGGGCGCAGAGCGAGGCCCGTGCGCCCGGGAGGCGTCCAGGCGGGCTGGCGCCTCACCTGGGCCACGTCAATGCCGTCCAGCAACATGGCCAACTGCGTGGCGTCCAGGTGGACTACCTGCGCGCCCGCGTCTACCGGTGGCAGCCGGAAACGGCCCGTCTCCAATCGCTTGTACAGCAGCACGAAGCCGCCTCGGCTCCACGTCAGTACCTTGATGCGATCGCCTCGCCTGGAAACGAAGGCGAAAAGGTGCCCCGAGTAGACGTCCTCCCCCCAGGCTGTGGGCACCAGCGCCATGAGGCCGTCGATGGACTTGCGCATGTCCACCGGCCCTGTCGCCAGCACCACCCGCACCGAAGCTGGGAGGTTAAACACCGCCTTACCGCCCCAGTTCCGCGACGAGCCGGGCCACGCACTCGACGTCGGTGCCCACGGCGAATCGCACCCGCGCTCCGCTTGCCGTCACCACCTCCAGCACGAACTCGGCCGCGGCGGGCGCCATCGACACCTGCACCGGCAACAGCCGCACCGGCTCGGCTCGCGTCTCCCCAGACCGTCGCCTACGGTACACCCACGACTGCAACGTGCTCAGTCGCACGCCTCTCGCTGACGCGAACTCCCGCTGCGTCTGCCCACTGGCCTCGAACGCTTCCGCGACGCGGCCCCACTCCTGCTTCTCCACCTGCTTCGACATGCCCGAAAGCGTCCGCCGCTACCGCCACCCCGGCAATCCCTCACGGCACGTCGTTGGCCGGACGGTTACGCACCAACTACACAAGATTCAGGACTTGACCCGATGCTGTTCCCGGTCTCTGCCACCTCGCATCGATGCGAACACTTGCTGCGTCTGCCCCCTGGCCTTGAACGCATCCGCGATGCAGTCCCACTCCGAATTCTTCGCCTGCTTCAACATCCCCAGAAGCGTCCGCCACGCGCTGCTTGCATTGCAATCCCTCACGGCACGTCGTTGGTCGGACGGTTACCGGTTAACAACCGTGAGCATCACCCCGCCCCTGCACTCGAAAATCGGCCGATGTTAAAATACCAACCACGCCTGCGATTCAAATGCAATTGATAAGACCCGAGACGGCGCTCATCATTCCCATTGTGACAGTTCCATCAAACAGGCCCTATCCGCCCCCCACGCTGGAAGACCTGCATCGAAATATCGATCTCTCCAACCAATATCGAATGGAATTCATAAAGCAGGGAATGCTGTTGGCAGGAGCGGTCTTTGTCTTCACTGTCTCATTCATCAAAGACCTACTCGATTGCAGTCCTGTCCAAAACAAGTTCCTCGTTGCCATGAGCTGGGGGGCAATGGCAGTGTCACTCCTCGGAGGACTCGGCCATCTGGCGGGCTGGGACCGCTTCTACATCCGCTATCGAGATGACTTTCACGCGCTCAATGAATTCGACTCAACACTGAGCCTGACTCTGGACGCCACCACCAAAGAAACTCTTCGCAGAATCACACAACAAAAAATCGACAAAATCAAACAACTACGAACTCGCATCACCCTCGCCCGCCGAACGGCCATGGCTGCGCAACTCCTAGGATTCGCGGTGGGAATAATCACCATCGCAATCTTCTACTACCAGAACCTCAGGTAACACGGAAAACGCGTGAAACCGCTTGATGAATCGCTAGACGCCATCCTGTTTCCAAAGAGAGGGTCCTGGCACCGTCGGGTCGCGGCTTGGCTTGAACGTGAGGAGAAGGAGTTCCCCAACAGCTTCCTTGAAGCGAATATCGAGGTCGTCACCCGAACCGTCCGCGATGCGGAGACAGGGCTCCGCATGATCGTGAACATCCCAGCCGATGCATTGCTCTCGATGTTGGATGAAGGGCGGTACCTCAACGCCTACGAGCGGCCTCGAGTGGGTGGCGAAGAGAAAGGCCCATCCGAGACACGCCGCGCCGTGGACGCGTTGCTAGGCATGGGAGATAACGCAAGGTCCTATTACTTCGGTGCAGTGGCGCTCGGTGGAACGGGTGTACGCTTTTATGGCGAATACTGCATGGCGCTTCGTCCCGATGCGGTATCCGCGTCTACTCAAGTGTTCGACCGTAATTGTTACGATCTCGTGCATCCGCCGCTGAACCAGATAAAAGATACGCGGAATATCGTCGATTGCTTGCGCGGCTCATGGTCCCTTCACCTGCTGGACATGCTCGTCCTCAAATGCCTTCCGAGCCTGAGAGGGACCCAGCGCCTGCTCACAGCGGGGGCCGTATCGGAAGCCATACTGCGTGATGAGGACTTTGTGGAAGTGCACCGGCTGGGAACATTTGGCCCACAGGAACTGGAAGAAATTCGCCAGAGCCCTGATGACGCCGTTGTATCCGCGCAGATTGCTTCGAACATGCAGCGGGGAGTGCCGCCCAGTCCTGATGAAATCCTCTGGAATGCGCGCCGCAATCTCGTAAACAAACGATTGGAAGAGTTCTCGATCCGAACACGCTTGGTTACGACTTCCGCACGGACTCAGCGTTGGAGGTAGATACGTGCCGTGGTTCATTGACGCATGGGCTGGCGCGGATGGACTCGCCTTTGCCTCACAACGGGATCAGGACGCGTCCCGCTCCGAGCTGACGGTGTACCTTGCTCCTCCCGCGTTTCATCCCGTCCCTGTAGCCAGCCGGTCCACCGCGCTCTGGTCCACGCGATCCAGTTTCCAGGAGGGATTCCTCGATGAGAATGGCGCCGAGGTCCCGTTCGCGGCGCTCGACGATGTTATCGAAGCGGTGAGGCGTGTCTTCCGCGCAGGTGGACATCTGCAGCCGCCACCGGCGGGGGTTCCCTTCCCACCCACGACGCCACTTCCCAGCAACGACGGTTCACTGCTCACCGTTAAGAAAGACGACACTGAGCCCGAGCATCTCAGGCATGCCCCTGATGAGTCTGTCCGAAGAGAAAGTGTGGAAATCACGAGGCGCTGGTGGCCCCGGAGCGATCGAGGTCGAGGGGGGGAAAGGAAGGAAGTGCCTTCGTGGGAAGTGGTCCATAGCAGGATCGCTGCCCGCCAGGGGACAACTAACCGCGCAGGGCTCCCTGTAGCCCTCGTTCGCTTCATGGATGATTCTGAAGTTATGCTTGAGCAGTTCAGCTTTCAAACATTGGACTCGCTCCTGGCTCGCCTTGAGGCCAAAGCCCGTCCGGCGGTATCAGAGCTCGATTGTTTGAATCGATGGGTTAGCCTCCTGTCCGGAGCATGGATCAGCGGAAGCCCAATGACCCCGTTTGATCAACTGAGCGAACTTCTCCATGACAACTATGCATCTCTGAAAATCAGTACTGGACTGGTCATCGACGCACACTCCAGGCGAGTCCGTTCCGACAGTGACTCCTCTGTTCTTCGTGGCACCCTCTTCGAAGTTCCCTTTCCGCCAACATGGCTTACGCCCAGACACGCTCGCGTGACAATGTACTCCATCGGCGACATGCTCAGCCTCGGAATGTCTGATCATTCGATGTTACGAGCAATGTGCGACCCCATGGAGTTTGTGCCGCTGGCGCTCATTGCCAGGGTCATTGTGGGGGAGTGCTTCCCTCGAAGCAGTTGGGTCATCTTCCCTGGAAGCCCACATGAGAAACGGCTATTCACCGAGCTACGCGCGCGGACTGCAGCGTGGCTTTCTGAATCCCTTCCAGATGCGCGGCTACTTGGCCACTACGTTGAGGAGGCGATCACAAACTTTCCTCTGCAGCGCTCCCGGGGAAGAGACGGGGGGAACAACGAGCCGCCCTTGACACCTGGCCCGGGTAGACCGGGCGGCAGCCCCCTCTCCTCCAGTTCAGCAGCAGCGCCAGAGGGTCAGCAGGCGGTGAATTCAGAATTTCCTCAAGAGGATGAGAATGCAGCCGAGGCGGAGGGAACCAACCTCAACGCGCTCAAGCAATAGCACTCGCTCCGCGTCGAAAAGTTTAAAAAACAGCCAAACGCCCAGCAATTCGCACTCCGAAATTTGCCCCACCAGCAAGACTTCTGGCGCATGGGCTTCCGTCTCAGATTACTGCCACACAAGAACTCTCGCCACTCCCCTATTCACATCAAAATGTCTGGGAATGACACTCCTAGACTTGAGCTGTGCGACTAGCGAGGCATTCCGTGGAGCCACCACATCAGCCCTCCTGCCGCGAGCTGGCCACCAATGAACAGCGCCAGCCGCCACGGTAGACGCACCGGCCGCCCCTGGAAGTCGTCGAAGCGCACCAGGGCGAACAGGGCCCAGACCAGCGTCATCACACCGCTGAGCACGAAGCCCTTCACCGGGCTCTCCACCGGTGGCGCGAAGATGAAGTGGTACAGCACTGCGGGCACCACCAGGGCAACCACCAGCACCAGCCCCCAGACGCGCGCCGCGGGCACCAGCGTCGCCGCCCTGCGCATCCTCCGGGCCCTCCCGAGCTTCGGCGCCATCTCGCTCACCGGCGTCGGCTTGGGCAACACCTTCCCCTTCCACACCAGGTAGTGCGTGGCCATCAGCCGCGAGGCGCGCGTCAGGTTGAAGCCCTCCACCGGCGTCCCCGCCGCCATCGCGCTGCGGCAGCTCACCGCCCAGTCGATGTAGTGGTGGACCTCCTCCAGCGGCAGCTTGACGATGCTCCGGATGACCTCGCGCGCCACCACGGGCGCCAGCGGGTCCACGGTCCACCCGTCTGGCCCCAGGGTACGCAGTGCCTCGTCCTCCCGCTTCGCACCAACGGGCACGCCCTCTTCGCCCTGGGACTCCAACTCCCACGCCATGGTGCCCACGTCGCCCATCCACACTCGCGTGCTCTTGAAGCCCGCTTCCTTCGCCAGGCTGGCCACGCGCGTCAGGAAGCCGTCCTGCTCCGCCGCCTCCGCCTCGCCTTCGACGCGCGGCGCACCGAGTACCTGCACGTCGATGAGCGTCAGCGACGGCCCGAACTGGAAGACGTCCGCGACGACGATGTCGCTCTGGGGCTGCTCCCCGAACGACGTCCCCAGTGCGGCGTCCATCCACTGACGGACCCTGGACCGGTCCGGGCTCCCATGAATCCAGAGGTGATTCGCGATGCCGTAAGCCATGAGCTCCTCAACCCGGATGCCTACCAGAGACGCGGCGCCACGCTCCAGGGTGATTGGCGCCCCGCCCCTTCACGGATACCACCCCGGGTCATGGTAGACAGGGACGCACCGCATGGACCGCCTGTCCCAACTCCTCTGGCTCTGGATGCTCTTCTTCGCCGTCAACGCCCTCTGGGCGCTGGCGCAGGCCGCCGTGGCCAGCACCCTGGGGGCACGTCCCGTGTCCGTCGTCCTCGGCTACGGCCCCACCCTGCTCTCCGCCCGCCTGGGGAGCATCCTGTGGGCCTTCCGCCCCCTGGCGCTCGGCAGCGCGGTGAGCTTCGACGAGCCCGTCGAGGGCGCCCCCGCCCAAAGCCGCCTCCTTCAGCTCTCCCCGCCCCTCCACGCCGCCGTCATCCTCCTGCCCTGGGCCGTGCAGGTCGCCATCGCCATGGCCTGCCTGGGGCCCACGGAAGCCCTGCGCCAGTTCGCGAGCGGCTTCGCCGTCCCCTTCGAGCCCTCCCTGCTCCCTGGCCGCGTGGAGCGCTTCCTCGCGCTCCTCCGGGACGGCGACCTGCTGCGCGCCTGGGGCCTGATGAGCGCGAAGCTGGCCGCCCTCAACCTGCTGCCCCTGCCCGCCCTCGCCGGAGGCACCTTCCTCCTCCTGCCGTGGCGAAAGGGCTACCCCGTCTGGGCCGGCCTGCTCGGAATCCTCGGACTCCTGGCCGCAGTGCCGTGGGTCCTCTACGTGCTCTACGTGGTCATCAAGGCGCTCGTCTGACGCCTACTCCTGGCGCTGCAACGCCAGCCGGGCCCCCAGCGCGACGAACACGCCACCGGTGACGCGCTTCTGCCACGCCGCCACGCGCGGGTTGCGCCGCATCCAGCCCCCAAAGGCACCCGCGAACGCAGCCAGCAGCACCAGCCACGACGTCCCCGTGACGGAGAACATCAACCCGAGCCCCAGGAACTGGAGTCCCGTCGAGCCCGCGGACGCATCCACGAACTGCGGAAGGAAGGCCAGGAAGAACACGGCCACCTTCGGGTTCAGCACGTTGGTGACGACGCCGTCGCGAAAGATGCGCCACAGGCCAGCGGGTGGCAGCGCCTGCACCGCCTCGGCCGCGGTGTCCTTGCTGCGCAGCATCTGCACGCCCATCCACACGAGGTAGGCCGCCCCACCCCACTTCACCACGGAGAAGGCCAGCGCCGACGTCGCGAGCAACGTCGACAGCCCGAACGCCGCCGCCGCGATGTGGAACAGGCACCCAACGAAGATGCCCAGCGCGGAGACGATGCCCGCCTTGCGCCCCTGCCCCATGCTCCGGGCCAGCACGAACATCGTGTCCGGCCCGGGCGTCAGGATGAGCGCGAGCACCGCCAGGAAGTAGGCCGTGAGGCGCGTCGGGTCGAAGAACATGGCGGCTCCAGTGGGGGCACGAGTGGCCCCGATTGCCGGTCACCGTACGCGCCGGAGCCCGCCGAGCAAAGCGACCCGCAGCATCAGACAGGCGCGCGCGTGCCGGCCCGCTCGTCCGCGATTCGCGCCTCACGCTCGCGCCGCAGGGCCCGCTCGGCCTCCTCCGCGCTGATGGGCACGGCAGGACGGAACACCGTGCGATACACCGCCGCCGCGGTGGCGCCTCCCAAGAGCGGCGCCACGATGAACAGCCACAGCTGCCCCATGGGCACGCTCCCCGCGAACACCGCCGGCCCCAGGCTGCGCGCCGGATTCACCGACGTGTTCGTCACCGGAATCCCCACCAGGTGGATGAGCGCCAGCACCAGGCCAATGGCCAGCCCCGCGAAGCCCACCGGGGCGCGCGCATCCGTCGCGCCCAGCACCGTGAGCACGAGCAAGAAGGTGAGCGCCACCTCCGTGAGGAAGGCCGCTCCCATGTTGAAGCCGTCAGGTGAAGCGGCGCCGTACCCGTTGGTCGCGAGTCCCTCGGTCACCGCCGAGTACCCTCCGGGCATGCCCTTGGCAATCAGCAGCACCACGCCCGCGCCGAGGATGGCCCCCACGCACTGCGCCACCACGTAGCCGACCGCGTCCTTGCCCTCCATCTTCCCAGACAGCAGGAGGCCCAGCGTCACCGCCGGATTCACATGGCACCCCGAGATGGGGCCAATCACGTACACCATGGCCAGCAGCGACAGGCCAAAGGCGAGCGCTACACCTTGGAAGCCGATGTGGTCGCCCGCCAGCACGGCCGCCCCGACGCCTCCCAACACCAGGACGAACGTCCCGATGAACTCCGCAACGTACTTCCGGACGGCGTCGTTGTTGCGGGGGTTGCCCGCCCGAGCCAGCGCGGCCCTGTCCCTGGATGCATCCATGGTCAGCCTCGATTCGCGCGGTCAGACGCCGCGCTTCAGCGAATTCTTCTCAGGCACGCTGTGCATGGACCGGAAGACGACAACGCGAAGCACCGCGTCACGGCCGCTGAGCAGCCCCCGTGAGCGGCCCATGGCCCTCTGTCTCCCCTGATATACACAGACATGCCCTCTTTGACTTTCAGGCATAGGAAAGACAGCCTGGATAGGCCGTCCCCACCTGGAAAGGACTCGTCGAAGGCTGCTACGCTGCTTCTCGCGGTGACGACGTGCTCCATCCAGTGCGACGGCGTGGAGCGCCGCTGCCCGTTCCGAGCATCACCTGAAGACCGGTGCGGCGCCGCGCACGTGGGCGGCGCTCGCACCTGAAAGTCACTACTTGTTCTTCATCACCCCGATGAAGGGGATGTTCCGGTACACCTCGCCGAAGTCGAGCCCGTAGCCCACGACGAAGAGGTCATCGATGACGAAGCCCTTGTAGTCGATGTCCACCTTCGTCCGGGCGCGCGAGGGCTTCTCCAGCAGCGTGCACACCTTCAGCGACGCGGGGTGCCGGGCGCGCAGGTTCTCCAGCAGGAACTGCATGGTGAGCCCGGTGTCGATGATGTCCTCGATGATGAGCAGGTGCTTGCCCGCCATCGGCTTGCTGACGTCGGTGGTGATGCGCACCTCGCCCGTGGACTCCGTGCCGCCCTGGTAGCTGGACACGCCCAGGAACTCCAACTTCACCGGCAGGTCGATGTACTTCGCCAGGTCGATGGTGAAGAACGCCGAGCCCTTCAGCACGCAGATGAGCGTCAGGTCCTTGCCCGCGTAGTCGCGCGTAATCTCCGCCGCGAGCTCGCGCACGCGCGCCTGCAACTTGTCCTCGGAAATCAGGACACCGACTTCCTGCTCGTAGAACGCCAAGGATTCCTCCGCTACACGTACGCGTTGTTCATGATCTCCCCGAAGCCGCCGCCTCCGGGGACGATGTACTGCCGGTCATCCAGGCCCCGCTCCTTCTCCCAGAGCGCGCCCGGCTCGGTGCCGAACACCTCCGGCGGGGACAGGCCCCGGTCCAACCGGAGCGCGTAGATGATGACGTCCGGATGGTCCGTGGTCATCTTCCGCAGGTACTCCGGCGTGACGATGAGGTTCAGGGTGATGATGCGCCGGGGCGTCCCGGGCACCTTGTTCTTGTAGAGCGAAATCGCCGTGGACAGGCTGCCCCCCGTGGCCCCCATGGGGTCCGGGAAGAGCACGAAGGCGTCGTCCACATCGCCGCCAATCTTCGCGCCGCCAATCTCCGAACCCACCACCGCCTCCGCGGCGTCAATCATGCGGCTCATGATGATGTGGTCCTGGCGCACCACCGTCGGGTCCAGCGTGGCGTTCATCAGGTCGTACGTCACCTGCGACGGCAGCGTGCCCGCCCGGGCGATGTTCACCGTCACCACGCGCACCTGCGGGTCGATGACCTCGCCCTGGTAGAGCCCCTGGGGGGTGGAGTCGATCATCCGCGTGGGCAGGCTCACGTTCTTCCGCGGGAACTCCGCGTTGAGCACCGTCTTCACCAGGTCGACGTACAGCGTCTCCACCAGGCGGTTGATCTGCGGCTGGATGACGCCCTTCGAACACAGCGTGGCCAGCTGGGTCAGGAGAAAGGGATTTCCCACCAGGTGGACGTGAGGCCCATAGTGGTGGGTCATCTCGTTCAGCTTGAAGGGAACGTTGGAGTACAGGGTGTCGCGCATCCGTTCAGCTCCCGCTCAGTCGAACAGTTCCAATGTCTGCGGCGGCGTGCCCTCCGCCGGTTCAGCCACGTGACACTTGCGGCAGCGCGGCTCATACGCGCCCGCCGCGCCCACCACCACCCGCTCACCACTGGACACGATGCGCTGGGAGCGGTTGGCCGGATTCCCACACACCACGCAGATGGCCAGCTCCTTCGTCACGTACTCCGACACCGCCATCAATTGGGGCATCGGTTCGAAGGGCCGCCCCTGGTAGTCCTGGTCCAGGCCCGCGCAGATGACGCGCAGGCCCTTGTTGGCCAGCGCCTCCACCACGGCGACGACTTCTGAACCGAAGAACTGCACCTCGTCGATGCCCACCACCTGGGTGTCGGGCGCGAGCCTGTAAAAAATCTCTTCAGCCCGCTCGATGGCGGTGGACATCACCTTCAGCTGCGAGTGGCTCACCACCGCGGATTCGTCGTAGCGGTTGTCGATGCGCGGCTTGAAGACCTGCACCCTCTGCTTGCCGTAGACGGCGCGCTGGACGCGGCGGATCAGCTCCTCCGTCTTGCCGGAGAACATCGAACCGCAGATGACCTCTATCCACCCGATATCTTTGGGGAATTGGTGCAAGGAACGCTCACGGGCCGGGGGCGGAAAGGGCGCGGATAGTCTGCCACGACCCCAGGAGAGTCAACTTCCCGCCACGCCCGTCCCATAGCCGAATCGTCCCTGGATGTCGCCCGCTTCCTCGCCTGCCCGTCACCAGGCCCCGCGGGCGTTGGCAAGGCTCTTGAAGAGCACTGACTACGGACTGGCGAAGGGGGATGGGCGTGGCGGCGACGATCGGACAGATGCTGGGTGGGGCGTGGGGCAACAGGGCTTCTTTCTACCTGTCACCGGCATCCGTGGCGCTATTGATGCTGAACCTGCTGGACGGGCTGTTCACCCTCTTCTTCCTGCAGCTGGGTGTGGCCGAAGAGCTCAACCCCATCATGCGGGAGGCCTATGAGCAGTCCCCGCTCTTCTTCATGTTCTCCAAGCTGGTCATCGTGAACGCGGGCCTGTGGCTGCTGTGCATCCACCGGCACCTCAACGCCAGCCGCATCGCCATCCGGCTGGGCGCGGCCGTGTATGCCGTCATCGTGGTCTACCACCTCGCCTTTCTGACCCACCTGGTCATGCACTGGCCCCAAATGCTGACCTAGCCTCCGCTCGCAGCGGCCGACTGTGGGGGCATTGAACAGTGGCGCGAATCTCCCTCGCGCCCGCGCTTGCATTTGACACCCGGTATGTCCCAGGCTTCCCTTCAGCTCCGACCTTTCGGGTTCGGGGGGGGACCATGAACATCACCGACGTCCGGGTGTTTCCGGTCGAAGAGGACAAGCTCAAGGCGTACGTCACCATCACCTTGGACCACTGCTTCGTCATTCGCGATTTGAAGGTCATTCACGGCTCGACCGGGCTCTTCATCGCGATGCCAGCCAAGAAGCGGAAGGATGGGACGTACAAGGACATTGCCCACCCGCTCAACGCGGATACGCGGAGTCAAATGGAACGCGTCATCCTGATGGAGTACGAGCGACACCTCCATCAGGCGCAAGCCGGGATGCTTGTCGCAGCGCCAGCGGACCTGGACTAACGACTTCTTTCCTTCCGTCCGCGTCCAGGTTAGTCAGCGGCCCCACCATGCAGCCGCGTGACTTCAAGGTGTTCGCCGGGAACTCGAATCCCGGCCTGGCGCATCGCATCTGCGAGTACCTCAAGCGCCCTCTGGGCAAAGCGGAGGTCGGTCGCTTCTCGGACGGGGAGATTCACGTCGAGATCGGCGAGAACGTCCGCGGCCACGACATCTTCATCCTCCAGTCGACCTGCCCACCGGCGAACGACCACCTGATGGAGTTGCTCATCATGTGCGACGCGCTCAAGCGGGCCAGCGCCGGCTCCATCACCGCCGTCATTCCGTACTACGGGTACGCCCGTCAGGACCGGAAGGTGGCGCCGCGCACGCCGATTACGGCGAAGCTCATCGCGGACCTGCTGGAGTCCGCGGGCGCCGGGCGCGTGGTGTCCATGGACATGCACGCGGGGCAGATCCAGGGCTTCTTCAACATCCCCTCGGACCACCTCTACGGCTCGCCGGTGTTCCTGGAGGACCTGCGCAAGCGCTTCCCGGAGTCGCAGGAGCTGGTCATCGTCTCGCCGGACGCCGGCGGCGTGGAGCGCGCCCGCGCGTACTCCAAGCGGCTGAACACGGGCCTGGCCATCATCGACAAGCGCCGTCCCCGCCCCAACGCGTCGGAGGTGATGAACCTCATCGGCGACGTGAGCGGCAAGGACGCGGTGCTGGTGGACGACATGGTGGACACCGCCGGCACGCTCGCCCAGGCGGCCGCGGCGCTGAAGGCCAAGGGCGCACGGCGCGTGGTGGCGTACGCGGTCCACCCCATCCTCTCCGGCCCGGCCATCCAGCGCATCCAGGACTCGGTGCTGGAAGAGGTCGTCTTCACGGACACCGTGCCGCTGTCTCCGGCGGCGCAGGCCTGCTCGAAGATCCGCCTGCTCACCACCGAGCGCCTCTTCGGCGAGGCCATTGCCCGCATCCACCGCGCCGACTCGCTCAGCTCGCTGTTCGTCTGAGCCGGCGCGCGTCTGTCCGCCGGGCGGCTTGACTCCAGGCCCTCCGGCTGGCATGTGCACGACCCTCCATCGGAGGCCTTCACAGGCGCCGTCTTCGGGGCCCGCCACTGGGGCGGGATGCCGAGGGCGCCAGGGCCGCCGGTGGCACCCGCAGTCCCATTCGTGAGGATTTCATGTCCGTCAATACGAGCACCCTCGAGGCCAAGCCGCGTGAGGGTTCCGGCAAGGGCGTTGCCCGCCGCCTGCGCGCCCAGGGTCTGATTCCCGCCGTCGTCTACGGAAAGCACCTGGAGAAGCCGGTGCACATCTCCGTGGACCCCAAGGCGGTCCGCCAGGCCATCAACACCCCGCACAAGTTCAACACCCTGATCCAGATCAAGGTGGAGGGCGGTGACCGCCAGGTGCTCCTGAAGGACTACCAGATGGAGCCCGTCACCCGCGCCATCCTGCACGCCGACTTCCTGGACGTGCGCGCCAACGAGCAGGTGAAGGTCAACGTGCCGCTGGTGCTCTCCGGCCGCGCGCAGGGCGTGGCGGACGGTGGTCTGCTCACCCAGGCTCGCCGTGAGATCGAGGTCTGGTCGCTGCCCGGCGCCATCCCCGAGCGCATCGAGGTGGACGTGACGCCGATGAAGATCGCCGAGGTGCTCCACATCAACGATGTGAAGCTGCCCGAGGGCGTGTCGGTGAAGACGAACGTCAACTACACCCTGGCCGTCATCAGCGCGCCGGAGGCCGTGGAGGCGGGTCCGGCGGCGGCTGCCGCGGCGGCGGCTCCGGCCAAGGACGCGAAGGCGGCTCCGGCCAAGGACGCGAAGGCCCCGGCGAAGAAGTAGTCTGTCGCCTTCAGCGGTCCTTCTGGAGCGGGGCCGGCCCGGCAAGGGGCTGGCCCCGTTTCTCGTTTCGGGAGCCACGTCATGAAGCTCATCGTCGGGCTGGGCAATCCAGGGCGCGAGTACGAGCGGCACCGGCACAACATCGGGTTCATGGTGGTGGAGGCGCTGCTGTCACGGGCGCGCGCGCAGCTGAACCAGGAGAAGTTCGCGGCCAAGGTCGGCCAGGGCACCCTGGCGGGCGAGCGCGTCCTCTTCGTGGAGCCCCAGACGTTCATGAACCTGTCGGGCCGCTCCGTCGCGGAGGCGGCGCGCTTCTTCAAGGTGCCGGTGGCGGACGTGCTCGTCATCCATGACGAGCTGGACCTGCCCCTGGGCCGGCTGCAGCTCAAGGCCGGCGGTGGCAGCGGCGGCCACAACGGCCTCAAGAGCATCGTCGCCAGCCTGGGCGACGAGGGCTTCATCCGCCTGCGCTTCGGCATTGGCAAGCCGGAGGGCCCCAACGCCCGCGAGCGCGTGTCCGGCTACGTCCTGTCCAACTTCGACGACGGCGAGCGCCGGGAGCTGGAGACACTCACCGACCGGGCCATGGACATGACGGAGATCTGGATTCGCGAAGGGCTGTCGGTGGCCATGAACCGGTTCAACCGGAAGGCCTGAGGCGCCCCCCCACGGGCAGGCGGACAGGGCGCCCGGCCGCTTGACTTGGCGGGGGGGGCCCCATAGAAGGCCCGTTCCCTCATCGGGGATAACCCGGTGGGATGTTCTTTTTCAGCTTCCCGTGTTGGTACACGGGACGTAGCGCGAAGGTGACGGGCGCGCGGTTTCCCGTCCCCGGCGGTGGGCCTCTCAGGTCTGCTGGCCGTTTCCCCGCTCTCTGGATTCACCGGAGGGCACTCGACCCCAAGGGGAGAGAAAACAATGGCTGAGACGCAGGCCGCGACGCGGCTTCGTGAGTACGAGACCATCTTCCTGGTCAAGCCGGACCTGACGGACGACAACGTGGACAAGCTCAAGGAGCGCGTCCGCGGCATCGTTTCCCGTGAGGGTGGCAAGGTCATCCGCTTCACGGTGTGGGGCAAGAAGAAGACCCTGTTCCCCGTGGCGAAGCAGCCCCGCGCCATCTACGTGCACACCCACTTCCTGGGCGGCGCGAAGCTGGTGGCGGAAATCGAGCGCAACCTCCGCAACCTGGACGAGGTCACCCGCTACATCTCCGTGAAGCTCGCGGACGAGGTGGACCCCGAGACGCGTCCGGTGCTCGAGGACGTGAAGCTGGCCGGCGACGTGGAGGAGACCCGTCCGGGCGCTCCCGCGGAGCGCGAGGGTGGCTTCCGCTCCGAGGGTGCCGAGGAGCAGGGCGGCGACTCCGAGGAGGAGTCGTCCGAGGAGGCCTGAGGGCCTTCTGGGTCAATTCGCTAGAGACCATTCCAGGATACGAGAACGCTCATGAGCAACGGAACGGATAGCAAGACGGCCTCTGCCCCCGCCGCCCGCAGCGGTGGTGGCTTCGGCGGTGGTGGTTCGCGCGGTGGTGACCGGGGTGACCGGGGTGACCGCGGTGGTGATCGCGGCGACCGCGGCGGCGGGCTGGGCGGCGACGACGACAAGCGCGGTGGTGGCCGCGGCTTCGGCCGCAAGAAGGTCTGCCGCTTCTGCGCGGAGAAGAACGCGTCGGTGGACTTCAAGGACCAGGCGACGCTGAAGTACTTCGTGACCGAGCGCGGCAAGATCATCCCCCGCCGCATCTCCGGCAACTGCGCCAAGCACCAGCGCGAGGTGGCGGTGGCCATCAAGCGCGCCCGTGGCATCGCGCTCCTCCCCTACAACGCGGTGGTCGGCTAGTCCGCCGGTCCGCACAGGAGACTGAACATGAAGGTCATTCTGCGTGAGGACATCGAGAACCTGGGCAAGTCCGGGGAACTCGTCACCGTGAAGGACGGCTTCGGCCGTAACTTCCTCCTGCCCCGCAAGAAGGCGGTTCTCGCCAGCGAGCAGAACCTGCGCCAGCTGGAGCACGAGAAGTCGGTCATCGCCGCTCGGAACGCCAAGCTGAAGGGCGCGGCCGAGGAGCAGGCGAAGAAGATCGGCGCCATCAAGGTCAGCATCAAGCGCCGCGTGGGCGATCAGGACAAGCTGTTCGGCTCCGTCACGGCGCTGGACATCGCGGAGGCGGTTGCCGCCGAGGGTCAGAGCATCGACCGCCGCCACATCCACCTGCCCGAGCCCATCAAGGCCCTGGGCAACTACGAGGTGGAGCTGCGCCTGCACCGCGACGTCATCGCGAAGATCAAGCTCGAGGTCCTGCCGGAGTAATCCTCCGCGGGCTTCACTGAAGTGAGAAAGGGCCGTCCGGGGCAACCCGGGCGGCCTTTTCCTTTGCGCCCCACCCCGCCCGTCCGGTTCGCGCCCTTGTGAAACCGGCTGGCGACAAGCGCGTGGAGCGCCCCGGGCGCGGTGCGTATCCCGGAGCGGAAGGAGGCTCGCCCATGAGCACCACCGTCACCGCGCACCCCACCGATGAACACCGCCCGGACCTGGACTGGCTCCGCGTGGTGGCCATCCTCCTGCTGCACCTGTTCCACACCGGGATGATGTTCAACACCTGGGACTGGCACGTGAAGAGCGTCCGGGCCCTGCCGTGGCTGGAGCCGCCCATGGAGGTGCTGCACCACCTCCGCATGCCGCTGCTGATGTGCATCTCCGGCCTGGGCACGGCGTTCGCGCTGCGGCGGCGCTCGCTGGGCACCTTCGCTGGGGACCGCACGAAGCGGCTCCTGGGTCCGGTGCTGTTCGGCATGTTCGTCGTGGTGCCGCCGCAAATCTACGTGGAGCGGCTCCAGCGAGGGACGTTCCAGGGCAGCTACGCGGACTTCTACCCGTCCGTGTTCGGCTTCGTGCCCTACCCCGCCGGCAGCTTCAGCTGGCACCACCTGTGGTTCGTCATGTACCTCTTCGTCTACTGCATGCTCGCGCTGCCCCTCTTCGCGGCGCTGCGCACGGCGAGGGGCCAGGCCTGGCTCCAGCGCGCTGAGGCGTGGCTGAGCCAGGGCTGGAACATGGCGTGGCTGTTCCTGCCGCTCGCGCTCAACGAGGTGCTGCTGCGCCGCTTCCCCCAGACACACGCGCTGCTCGACGACCCGCGAGCCTTCATCCACTTCGGCCTCTTCTTCCTCGGCGGACACCTGCTGGGCCGGTGTCCTCGCGCCATGGAGCACCTGGTGGCCCGGCGCAAGGCGCTGCTGGGCGCCTGCGGCCTGCTCTTCGCCGTCATGGTGCCGCCGAACGAGTACGCCTTCCCGCTGGAGACGCTGGGCCGCACGGCGCTGCAGTGGCTCTTCATCCTCACGGCCCTGGCGTGGGCGCGGGCCTGCATCCACGTCCGCCGCCCCTGGCTCCGGTACGCGCGCGAGCGGGCCTACCCGTTCTACATCCTCCACCAGACTGTCATCGTCGTCGTCGGCTTCGCCATCGTCGACTGGCCCGTGGGCCCCTGGGGCCTCTTCATGGCGGTGCTCACGCTGACGTTCGGTCTCACCTGGGGCCTGTGTGAAGGGGTGGCCCGGGTGCCCTGGCTGCGGGCGTGCTTCGGGATGCCGGCCCGCTCGAAACAGGCCGCGCCCATCCCCGCCGCCCCGCTGCATACTGCCTGACGACGCCCATGACGCCCGCCCCGCCCCAGGCCCGCTCCGACTGGAAGTGGCCCCGCATCCGCGCGCGGCCGACGCTGGCGCTGTTCGGCTTCTGCCTGTTCTTCGGCCTGTGGCTGGGGCTCACGCTGTGGCTCACCATCCGCGCGGACGGCGGCACCCTACCGGCTGCCCGGCCCTTCCTCTGGGAAGTCACCGGATCGCTCGGCATCTGGGCCGTCATGCCCATCCTCTACACGGCGGTGCTCAACGCTCCGAGCCCTCGCGTGGGATGGGGGCGATTCCTGGGCATCCATGCCGTGGCCTTCGTGCTCTTCACCGGCCTGCACACCGCGCTGATGGTGGGGACGCGGCAGCTGCTGTACGCGCTGCTCGGCTGGGGCACCTACGACTATGGCGAGCTCGCCTTCCGCATCCCCATGGAGGCGCAGAAGGACCTCATCTCGTACACCGTCTCCGCCACGCTGTGGAGCTTCTTCCAGGCCTGGAAGGAGCGTCAGGCGAGGGCGCTGCGAGAGGCGGCGCTGGAAGGTGAGCTGCGCGCGGCCCAGCTCCAAGCCCTCACCGGGCAGCTCCACCCGCACTTCCTCTTCAACGCCCTGAACACCGTCAGCTCGGTGATGTACGAGGACCTCGCGCGCACGGACCGGCTGCTCAGCGACCTGGGCGGGCTGCTGCGCGCCAGCCTGGAGCGGCGCGAGGCCACGTGGACGCTGGCCGAGGAGCGCACCCAGGCCGCGCGCTTCGTGGCCCTGCTGGCCGCGCGCTTCGGCGAACGGGTGACGGTGCGCTGGGAGGTGGCTCCAGGCCTGGACGGCGCCCAGGTGCCCTGCTTCGCGCTGCAAGCGCTGGTGGAGAACGCGGTGAAGCACAACCAGGACAGGACCGAGCCCCTGGAGGTGCGCATCCGGGCCCGGGAGGACGGCGCCGGGTGGCGGCTGGAAGTGGAGGACACGGGGCGCGGCTTCGGCACGCCCTCGCCCGCGTCTGGCCCCGGCGTGGGGCTGGCCCACCTGGAGCGCATCCTGGCGCTGCTGCACGCGGGCCGTGCGCGGCTGGAACGAAGCCACGGCCCCGAAGGCGGCGCGCGCGTGTCGCTGTGGCTGCCCCGGGAGGCCGCGGCATGACGCGCTTCCAGGTGCTGGTGGCCGACGACGAAGCCCCCGCGCGGGCGAAGATGAAGCGCCTGCTGGCGGAGGACACGCGCTTCGCGCTCGCGGGCGAGGCGGCGGATGGGACCCAGACGTTGCGCCAGGTGAGCGCCCTGCGTCCGGACCTGCTGGTGCTCGACGTGCAGATGCCCGGCCTCACCGGCTTCGAGGTGCTGGAGGCCCTGGGCCCGGAGCATTGCCCGGCCGTCATCTTCTCCACCGCGTACGACGCCTTCGCGCTGGCGGCCTTCGAGGCGCAGGCCGTGGATTACCTGCTGAAGCCCTACGACGCGGAGCGCTTCGGCCGGGCGCTCGACAAGGCCCACGCGGTGCTGCGCAGCGGGATGCCGGACACCGCGCGGCTCCAGGCCCTGCTGGCGGAGTTGGGGCGGGCCCCCGCGGGCCGTCCGCTGGAGCGGCTGGTGGTGAAGGCGGGGGAGGCCTGGGTACCCCTGCCGCTGAAGGACGTCTGGCGCCTGTCGGCCGAGGACAAGTACGTGCGGCTCTACACGGGCCAAGGAGAACACCTGGTGCGACAGACACTCCGGGCCCTGGAGGAGCGGCTGGACCCCTCACGCTTCGTCCGGGTGCACCGGGGCGACATCGTCAACCTGGACGCGGTGGCCCGCCTGGAGCCGTGGAGCCACGGGGATGGAATCCTCGTCCTCAAGGACGGGAGCTCCGTCGTGCTCAGCCGCACCTGGCGTGAAGCGTTCCTCCAGAAGTGGGGACTGGAGGGGTAGGCGTCACTGCTACAGGTCTGTGGTAGCAAATTTGGTTGTGTCAGCCCTGCCTGTAGAGTGGGCGGGCTGCCATGGAGAACGTCCACGAGTTCAGAGAGGGTCGGAAGGTCCACGAGGACCTCGCCGCGGAGCGCGCCGTGCTGGGCGCTGTGCTGGCGGATAACACGCTCATCGCCGCGGTAGGCGAGGTCGTCCACCCAGAGGATTTCTCCAGCCCCGCACACGCCCAGATTTTCGAGGCGATGCTGAAGCTCGACGGCCAGTCGAGACAGGTGGACCACCTGACGCTGGCCGAGGAGCTGAAGGTGTTGGGCCACCTGGTGTCGGTGGGCGGCCCGGCCTACCTGATGCGTCTGGACCAGGTGGTGCCCATCGCGTCCAACGCGGTCCAGTACGCGCAAATCGTCAAGGACCAGGCCATCCGCCGCCGCCTGGCCCAGGCGGGCAGGGAGATCCAGGACCTCGCCAGCCAGGAGACGGGCGAGCTGGAGGTGCTGCTCGACGAGGCCGAGCGCAAGGTGTTCCTCCTCGCGGAGAAGAAGCGCGAGGGCGACCTGCGCCCGGTCAGCGAGCTGATGGAGCACACGCTCGACCTGCTGGACAAGATGAAGGCGGCGGCCACGGGCATCACGGGCCTGTCCACCGGCTACATCGACCTGGACAACCAGCTCACCGGCCTGCACGCCGGCGAGCTCATCATCCTCGCGGCGCGTCCCGGCATCGGCAAGACGTCCTTCGCGATGAACATCGCGGTGCACGCGGCGCTGAAGGAGAACAAGGCCGTCGGCATCTTCAGCCTCGAAATGCCCGCCGACCAGTTGCTGATGCGTCTGCTGGCCTCCACCGCGCGCGTGGACATGAAGAAGCTGCGCGGCGGCCGGCTGACGCCGCACGACGAGGAGAAGTTCCAGGAGATGGCGGGCGCGCTCTACAACGCGCCCATCTACATCGACGACTCGGGCGGCCTGTCCCCGTTCGACCTGCGCGCCAAGGCCCGCCGCGTGAAGCAGCGCGACCCGCGCCTGTCGCTCATCGTCATCGACTACCTCCAGCTCATGCATCAGAAGGGCAAGGTGGAGAGCCGCCAGTTGGAGGTCGCCGAAATCTCCCGCGCACTGAAGCAGCTCGCCAAGGAGCTGGAGGTGCCCATCATCGCGCTCAGTCAGCTCAGTCGAAAGGTGGAGGACCGCAAGGACGGCAAACCCCTGCTGTCGGACCTGCGTGAGTCCGGCTCCATCGAACAGGACGCCGACGTGGTGATGTTCATCCACCGTGAGACGACTGACGAGGGCCCCGACGGGCAGCCGGCGCAGCAGTCGAGCACCGTCATCCCCGTGGAGCTCATCGTCGCCAAGCAGCGCAACGGCCCCATCGGCTCCATCGACCTGGTGTTCCTGGCCGAGTTCACCCGCTTCGAGAGCCGGTCGAGGACCGATTAGCGCGGCCTCACCCTACTCCGCGCCGGTCCGCAGGTAGCGCACCACCAGCGCGCGGGCCGAGCGCACCGCCGTCTCCAGCGTACGGCCCCGCCCCAGCTCCGTGGCCAGCGCGGAGGCCAGCCGGCACCCGGTGCCCCGGCGTCCGGGGGCACGCGCCAGCCTCTTGCCCTCCAGCACTCGCACGCGGCCCGGTGTGGCCAGTACGTCCGCCAGCCCCTGCGTGTCCGGCAAGTGCCCGCCCTTCACCAGCACCGCGCCAAAGCCGTGCCGTGCCAGTGCCTCCGCGGCCTCGACAGCCTCTTCCACCGTGCGCGCGACGGGTCGTCCCAGCAGCCAGCCCGCTTCATCCAGGTTCGGCGTGAGCACCACGCGCGGCGCGGCCAGGGCCAGGTAGGCCCGTGCGGACAGGCGCGTCAGCGGCTCGCCCCGGGAGGTGCGCACCACCGGGTCCACCACCCACCACGCGCCCGTGTCCTCCAGGGCCCGCTGCGCGGCCTCGAGCTGCGCGCGAGCGGGCACCATGCCGCACTTCACCGCATGCACCGGCCCCAGTTCGCGCGCGGCGGCCACCTGGGCGGACAGCACGCGCGGCGGCGAGGCCGTCCAGGTGAAGGTGCGGACACCCTGCGCCGTCTGCGCGGTGGGCACCGCCACCGGCTGGCCCCGCAGCGCACGCACCGCGGCGACGTCCGCCAACAACCCCGCCCGTCCCGTGGGCTCCAGCCCGGCCAGCAGGAGGACGCGGGCGCTCACCGGCGGTGCTCGCGCGCCTTCTGCACGAACGCCTTGTAGAGCCCCACGTGCACCGGAATGGTCGTGGACATGTATTCGGGGTGCCACTGCACGCCCACGGCGAAGGTGTGCACGGAGGACTCGATGGCCTCCACCACGCCATCCGGCGCCACCGCGGTAATCGTCACGTCATTGCCAACGCCGCGCACCGACTGGTGGTGGGTGGAGTTGACCATCAGCTGGCCATGCCCCACCGCCTCCGCCAGCAACGTGCCGCTCTTCACGTCCACCGGGTGCTGCGGGTGGGTGCGGTCGTGCTTCTGCTCGTGCTCGCGCGCGCCCTCCACCTCACGGCCGATGTCCTGGTACAGCGTGCCGCCCAGGATGACGTTGAGCAGCTGCATGCCGCCACAGATGCCCAGCACCGGCATGTTGCGTTTGAGCGCGCCGCGCATGAGCGCCGCCTCGAAAGCGGTGCGCCCTTCCTTCAGCGCCCCCAGCCCCTCGCGCGCGTCCTCGCCGTAGGCCGACGGAGGGATGTCGAACGCGCCGCCCGTGACGAGCACCCCGGAGATGCGGTCCAGGTAGGACTCCACGCAGGCTGGCTCGTCCGAGTACGGCAACACGAAGGGCAGCCCACCCGCGCGCAGGACGGCGTCCGCGTACGGCACCTTCAGCTCGTAGCGAGCAAAGGGCTGTTCTCCAGCCGGACTCCAGTCCGGGGTGATGCCAATGTTGGGGCGGCGCGGCGCCGGCCCGTGGTGACGCGAATGGGTGTTCATGGAGGCTCCTGGCTTCGAGGCTATGCCCCGAAGCGCCCCTGTTCAAACGCGTCCGCCAGCTGTCTCACACGCTCGGTGATATCCGCGGCAAGCAGCGCGTCGGAGACCACCGCCGCGCAGTGCGCCCCGGCCGCCGCCACGCTCGCGATATTCGCCAGCCCCACCCCACCAATGCCCACCACGGGCAGCGGGCTGTCGCGCACCACGGCCGCGAAGGCCTCCAGGCCCAGCACCGGCGCGGGCACCTGCTTCGTCGACGTGGGGAAGATGGGCCCCAGGCCCACATAGTCCGCCCCCGCCGCTTGTGCCGCCCGCGCGCCCACCACGTCTCGCACCGTGACGCCTACCAGACGGCCAGGCCCCAGCAGCGCGCGCGCATCCTCGGCGGGCACGTCCTCGTCACCCACGTGGACGCCGTCCGCGTCCGCCAGCAGCGCCACGTCCACCCGATCATTCACCAGGCACAGCGCGCCTTCCCGGCGGCACAGCGCCACCACCTGCCGCGTGGCGGCCAGCGCATCACGGACCGGGGTGCGCTTCATGCGCAGTTGCACCACCCGGGCCCCTCCGGCCACCAGGCGAGCCGCCTTGTCCACCAGTGAAATCTCCGGCAGGACGGAGTCGTCGCACAACAGGTAGGGACCGCGGGGAAGGTACGGACGGGACGGTGCGTTCATCGGCTCTGGAAGGCGGGACGGCGGCGTTGACAGATGGCCACCCTGCTATAAGGTGCCGCGCTGTTTTCCAAGCAATTCTGAGGATTTGAACCATGGCGGATTCGGCGGACCCGAAGTACCTCGATAAGCGCACCGTGGAGCGGTACGTGCGCTCAGGCCAGCTCGACGAGGTGGAGTACGAGCGCCACCTCCAGGGCCTGCCCGACGTGGCGGAGAAGTCCGTCCCCGTTGAGACGCTCATGCTCGACGACGCCGACGACTTCGACGACGAAGAGGATGACTTCGACGACGAGGACGAGGACGACGACGACGATACGTCCGACGACGAGGCCGAGACCTCCTCCGCCGCCGAGTCGACGGATGGCGACGCCGCCGAGGCCGGTGAGGACGACGAGGACGACGAGGACGAGGACGAGGGCGACGACGATGCCGCCACCGCTTCGAACGAGACCCCCGACGACGAGGGGCCGGTCTCCGCATGAGCTCCGGGGACGAGAAGCGCGGCGAGACCTTCGTGATGCGGGGGGAAGCGCGCTCCGCGTCCGAGGAGTCGATTTCCTTCAGCACCTTCATCGTGGGGCTGGGCACCGCGGTGCTCATCCACCTGGGAGGTGCGCCCAATCCTGAAACGGGTCAGACGGCGAAGGACCTGCCGCTGGCCCGGCAGAACCTGGACCTCTTGTCCATGCTGCGCGCGAAGACGCGGGGCAACCTCACGGCCGAGGAAGAGAAGCTCTTCGACGGGCTGCTCGCGGACCTCCGCCTGCGCTACGTGGAGGCGACCAAGCGGTGAAGCACTCCGGTAGGAAGGGCCTGCCCGGCGGCATCCGCTTCGCCGCCATCGTGGGCCTCGTGCTCTCCATCCTCACGGGCTGGGCAGCGCTGATGGAAGCCGTCGAGATGGCGAACTTCTACGAAGCGCGCTCGCTCCGGATGGAGCAGGAGCTGCCTCGGATTCCCGGCGCCCCGGCACTCGACCCGAAGATTTTCGAGGTCTACTACGCGGCGCTGGAGCCCATGCGGGAGCCGCGCGCGGTGCTGTTGGGCCTGCTGGCCGTGGCCTGCGCCTTTGTCAGCGTGTCCGCGGCGCGAATGCTGAGTCCGGAGAACCTGCCGCGCGACGCCATGCGCCGGGTCCTGAGCCGCGCGGCCATCATCGCCGCCGGGCTGCGCACCATCGACGGCGCGCAGATGTCCGTGGCCAAGCAGCGCCTGTTCGCGGCGCTGGCGGAGCCGATGAGCAAGATGCCCGAGTTCCCACCGGACATCACCGTCGAGGCCTCTCGCGAAATCCTGAGCGCGATGGGCACGGGGAGCGCCATCTTCGGCACCGTGGTGGTGGCGGGCACCTTCGCGCTACTGGGGCAGTACTTCCGCAGCCAGGGCGTCCGCGAGGCCATGGCCGTGCAGGACGGGCCGCAGGAGGAGTAGCCCTTCTCAGAGGGCGTCGGACTCCGGCAGCGTCACCTGGCAGGTCGGCAGCAGGGCCTCCAGGACGGCGGCCCCTTCTGCGTCACGGCCCTCCAACTCCAGCTCGTGGCCCGGAGCCACGCGCGGCAGCCGCAGCAGCTCCTTGCGCGTCAGGCCGAACACGTACGCCAGGTGGCCCACCGGCCAGCGCTCCTGCATGTGCTTGAAGGCCGCGTCGTCCATCTGGTCCAGCGGAACCGGGAGCTCCACGTCCTCGTAGACGACCCGCTCGCCGCCCACGCGCCGGCCGTTGCCGTACGCGATGACCTGCTCGCCTTCGTCTGGATCATAGACGTAGGCCTGGACGGCGGCGTTCGTCGCCCGGGAGAGCAGTCGGGGGAGCGCATGGTGGGCCGCATACCAGTGTGCGCCCTGCCGTCCCTCCGTGAAGGGAGCCACGTACGCCAGACGGACCACCTTGCGGCGCCGGTTGACGGACACCTTCAGCCCCGTCGCGCCCATCGCACCGTCCAGCGCCAGCGCTTCACGCGCCAGCCGGAGCAGCTCCAGGCCGCCGAAGCTTTCGAGTCGTAGGAGATATCCGCCGTGCGCTTGCAGTGTCAGCCCCCCAGGGGATTGGGCGCCGCCTATACCCGGCATCATACCCGCTGGCAACTCCGGCACCTTGAAAAGCAGGTGGTTACCAGGAGTCCAAACAATTTCAGGCGAACGGAAACGCCGCGCCACGTGCGCTGCTTGCCAAGGGGTGGCCGACTCTTACGTTGGAGGCATGCGACTCGACAAGTACACAGTGAAGGCGCAGGAGGCGATCCACGAGGGTCAGACCCTGGCCCGTCGGGCGGACAATCCGCAGTACGAGCCCGAGCACCTGGCCGCTGCGTTGCTCGGCCAGAAGGACGGCATCGTCGACCCCCTGCTCCGGAAGATCGGGGCAGACGTGAAGCTGTTCGCCGCGCGGCTCGGCGAAGCGCTCCAGAAGCTGCCCCGCATGCAGGGGGGCGAGAGCGCGATGCTCGGCCAGCGGCTGCTCAAGACTTTCGACAAGGCCGAGGACGAGGCCAAGTCCCTCAAGGACGAGTTCATCTCCTCGGAGCACCTGCTGCTCGCGCTCACGCACGACAAGGGCGCGGTGGGCGAGGTGATGAAGTCCTCGGGCGTCACGCGGGAGCGCGTGCTGTCCGGACTCAAGGACGTCCGGGGCTCCGGGCGCGTGACGAGCCAGGACGCCGAGGCGACCTACCAGGCGCTGGAGAAGTACGGCCGCGACCTCACGGAGGCGGCGCGCGCCGGCAAGCTCGACCCCGTCATCGGCCGTGACGAGGAGATCCGCCGGTGCGTCCAGGTGCTGAGCCGGCGCACCAAGAACAACCCGGTGCTCATCGGCGAGCCCGGCGTGGGCAAGACGGCCATCGCGGAAGGACTGGCGCGGCGCATCGTTGACGGCGACGTGCCGGAGGGCCTGAAGAACAAGCGCCTGGTGTCCCTGGATTTGGGCGCCATGGTGGCCGGCGCGAAGTACCGCGGTGAGTTCGAGGAGCGCCTCAAGGCCGTCCTCAAGGAGATTGCCGACGCCGCGGGCGAGGTCATCCTCTTCATCGACGAGCTCCACACGCTGGTGGGCGCGGGCAAGGCCGAAGGGGCCATGGACGCGGGCAACATGCTCAAGCCGGCGCTGGCGCGCGGTGAGCTGCACTGCATCGGCGCCACCACGCTGGACGAGTACCGCAAGCACATCGAAAAGGACGCCGCGCTGGAGCGGCGCTTCCAGCCCGTCATGGTGGGCGAGCCGAGCGTGCACGACACCATCAGCATCCTCCGCGGCCTGAAGGAGCGCTACGAGGTGCACCACGGCGTGCGCATCCAGGACAACGCCCTGGTGGCCGCCGCGACGCTGAGCCACCGCTACATCGCGGACCGGTTCCTGCCGGACAAGGCCATCGACCTGGTCGACGAGGCCTCGAGCCGCCTGCGCATCGAAATCGACTCCATGCCCACCGAGCTGGACGACGTGCGCCGGAAGATGACGCAGCTCCAGATTGAGCGGGAGGGCCTGCGCAAGGAGACGGACCCGCACTCGCAGGAGCGCCTGGGCCAGATTGAGAAGGAGCTGGCCAACCTGAGCGAGAAGTTCAACGCGCTCAAGGTGCACTGGGACGCGGAGAAGACGGCCATTGGCGCCATCCGCGGCCTGAAGGAGAAGCAGGAGAAGGCGAAGAACGACCAGGCGGCGGCCGAGCGTCAGGGCGACCTGAACCGCGCGGCGGAGCTGAAGTTCGGCGTCATCCCCTCGCTCGACAAGGAGCTGAAGGCACAGAACGAGAAGCTGACCGAGCTGCAGAAGAACCAGAAGTTCCTCAAGGAGGAAGTCGACGCGGAGGACATCGCGCAGGTGGTGGCCAAGTGGACGGGCATCCCCGTCTCGCGGCTGATGGAAGGCGAGGTCCAGAAGCTGGTCCACATGGAGGACCGACTGGCGAACCGGGTGATTGGCCAGCGCAGCGCCATCGAGGCGGTGTCCAACGCCGTGCGCCGCGCGCGCAGCGGACTGCAGGACCCCAACCGCCCCATCGGCTCGTTCATCTTCCTGGGCCCCACGGGCGTGGGCAAGACGGAGACGGCCAAGGCGCTGGCGGAGTTCCTCTTCGATGACGACTCGGCCATGGTCCGCATCGACATGTCCGAGTACATGGAGAAGCACTCCGTGGCCCGGCTGGTGGGCGCGCCTCCGGGGTACGTCGGCTACGAGGAAGGCGGCCAGCTCACCGAGGCGGTGCGCCGGCGGCCGTACACGGTGGTCCTCTTCGACGAAATCGAGAAGGCGCACCACGACGTCTTCAACGTGCTGCTCCAGATTCTCGACGAGGGCCGGCTGACGGACAGTCAGGGCCGCACGGTGGACTTCAAGAACACGGTGCTCATCCTGACGTCCAACATCGGTTCGCAGGACATCCAGGCCGGCATGGCCGGCAAGGAGGAGTTGGATGAGCGCACTCGCAACGAGGTGATGGACGCGCTGCGCGCGCACTTCCGGCCGGAGTTCCTCAACCGCGTGGACGAGGTCGTCATCTTCGAGCCGCTGCGGAAGAAGGACATCTACCGCATCGTGGACCTGCAGTTGGCGCGGCTGTCCAAGCTGCTGGCCGACAAGCGGCTGACGCTGGAGCTGACGGAGAAGGCGCGCGAGCTGCTCGCCGAGCGCGGCTACGACCCGACGTACGGCGCGCGGCCCCTGAAGCGCGCGGTTCAGAAGAACCTGCTGGACCCCCTGGCCCTCAAGGTCCTGGGCGGCGAGTTCGTCCCGGGCGACCACATCCAGGCGGATGCGGGCCCGGACGGACTCACCTTCGCCAAGGTGCTGGTGGACACCTCGAAGAACGTGAAGCGCTCGGCCTGAGCCCGGGCGTCCACGGATGTGCCCCGGCCCGGCGTCATGGCTTGACGCCGGGCCGCATGCCGCGCGAAGAGCCCCGGTCATGAAGCCCTGGGAGACGCTGGAGCGCGCAGAAGTCCCGGACGTGGGGGAAGTCACCCTGGTCCGGCGCGGAGACGAGTATGTCTTCCGCGTGCGGGGACAGACGCTGATGTCCAGCCGGCAGCACGGCTCCGAGGAAGCGCTGGCGGACGCCGGCTGTGAAGGGCTGGCGGGCCGGAGCGGCGTCCGGGTGCTCGTGGGGGGGCTGGGCTTTGGCTACACCGCCCGCGCGGTGCTGGACCGGCTGGGCCCCGACGCGCGTGTCACGGTGGCGGAGCTGCTCCCCGTGGTGGTGACGTGGAACCGGGGGCTGCTCGCGCCGCTGGCCGGGGCGCCCCTGGAGGACCCGCGCGTCACCGTGGTGGAGTTCGACGTGGGCAAGCACATGGCCCGGCAGTCCGGGACCTATGACGTCATCCTGCTCGACGTGGACAACGGGCCCACCGCCCTCACCCACCCCGACAACCACGGCCTCTATGGGCGCGTGGGGCTGGCACACGCCGTCCAGGCGCTGCGGCCAGGAGGCATGCTGGGCGTGTGGAGCGCCGGGCCCTCCCCCGCCTTCGAGCGCCGCATGGAACAGGCGGGCTTCACCGTCCAGGTGCTGCACCCGGCGGCCCATGGCACCAAGGGGACGCGGCACACCCTGTTCATGGGCAAGCGGAGGCCCCAGGGACGGCGTTAGTAGGGGCCCCATGATTCCTTTCTCCGTCCTTGACCTCTCGCCCGTCACGCAGGGCTCCACCGCGGCCGACGCGCTCCGGAACACGCTGGACCTGGCACGGCACGCGGAGGACTGGGGCTTCAAGCGCTTCTGGCTGGCCGAGCACCACAACATGACGGGCATCGCCAGCGCGGCGACGTCCGTGGTCATCGGCTACGTGGCCGGGGGGACGAAGAGCATCCGGGTGGGTTCGGGCGGCGTCATGCTGCCGAATCACGCGCCGCTGATCATCGCGGAGCAGTTCGGCACGCTGGAGACGCTCTACCCGGGGCGCATCGACCTGGGGCTCGGCCGAGCGCCGGGCACGGACACGCTGACGGCGCGCGCCCTGCGGCGGGACCTGGCGGCGAGCGCGGACACCTTTCCCCAGGACGTCGTGGAGCTGAAGTCGTACTTCGAGCCCACCGAGCCGGGGCAGCTCATCCAGGCGGTACCGGGCGCGGGCTTGAAGGTGCCCATCTGGCTGCTCGGCTCCAGCCTGTTCAGCGCGCAGCTCGCGGCGATGCTGGGCATGCCGTTCGCCTTCGCCTCCCACTTCGCGCCGGAAGCCCTGCTTCAGGCCCTGGACATCTACCGGGAGCGCTTCAAGCCGTCCGAGTCGCTTGAGCGGCCCTATGCCATGGCCTGTGTGAATGTCTTCGCGGCGGATACGGATGCGGAGGCACAGCGCCTCTTCACTTCCGTGCAGCAGCAGTTCATCCGCCTGCGCCGCGGCACGCCCGGTCAGCTGCCGCCTCCGGTCGATGACATCGACTCCGTGGCTTCGCCCGTGGACCGCGCGAGCGCCGACCATGCGTTGAAGTACTCCATCATCGGCGCGCCCGACACCGTTCAGCAGGGCCTGGCGTCGTTCATTCGACTCACGGGAGTCGATGAGCTGATGGTGACGGGAATGGTCTACGACCATGCCGCGCGGCTGCGCTCGTTCGAACTGACTGCACAGGCGCACAAGAAGCTCTCCGAGGCCGAAGCGGCGCGGACGGCCTGATGCGGCGTCGCGGGCGCGTTGCACCACGGCCGACATGCGATACGCCGTCGGCATTCTGCACCGCAACCAGCGTGGACCCCATCTGCGGCGTTGCGGCTCAAGGCGCGGTCCACGCGGTTCATGGCCGCTGATTCCGGGCGGCCCCGATCGCGCCGTTTGCGAATGCCGCCTCAGCGCAGTGGCGCCACGACCTTGGTGTCTCCGCGCCGCAACGGCACCACGCTCCCGCTACGTGGAGCGTGGAACATCGTGCCTGTAGCGATGAACGACACACACGCCAGGGACCTGTAACGGAATGCGCTACAGGGCCCCTCGGTTCGCGCGCTCGGACGCCGTTCCTCACAGGGGCAGACGGACCCTGCTCCTCATGGCGCGCGAGGTGCACGCCGTGCGGACGTGGACGGCGTGCTTCGCCTCGGAGCGCGCCACGGGAAACGAGTAGGATTTTCCGCAGGAGACCTCTCGATGCGCAGGCGGCTGTACCTTCTCGGCATTCCCGTCGGAGCCCTCGCGCTCGCCGCAGTCTGGGCGGGCACGCACCAGCAGCCTCCACCGCTTGAGCTGGGCGCCCTGCCCACCACGGCCGAGCCGGGTGAAGAACTCTCGGGTGGACGAGGCTCCGTGCCGGACCCGGGACGCAATGCCTTCGGCCGCTCGCCCATGAACATGCCGCGGACGCGCTGGGAGGACTTCCACGCGGGCAAGCGCGTCTTCGGCCGTGACTGGACGGACGTAGACGGCCCCATCCAGGTGGGGCCGCTGTTCAACGCGCCCTCCTGCATGACGTGCCACGTGAAGGATGGCCGCGGACAGCCTCCTGCGTCCCCCAGCGAGACGCCGGTCTCCCTCGCGTTCCAACTGAGCGGACCGGACGGCCGGGGTCCCCATCCGGTATACGGCGCACAGCTCGACGTGCGCCACGTGGACGGCGCCGGCGCGGAGGGCTCCGTCAAAGTGACGTACGAGAAAGTCACCGGCCGGTTCGCCACTGGAGAGTCCTTCACACTGCACCGACCCCGCTACCAGTTCACCGGCTTGTCCAAGGGCCCCATCGGCGAAGGGACGCGCTTCTCGCCTCGCGTCGCGCCCGCCAACCACGGGCTCGGCCTGCTCGAAGCCATTCCCGAGAGCGCGCTGCTGGCCCACGAGGACGTCGAGGACCGCGACCAGGATGGCATCTCCGGCCGGGCCAACCGCGTGAAGGACGCCGCGACGGGACAGACGCGTTTGGGGCGCTTCGGCTGGAAGGCCAACCAACCCACGCTGCATCAGCAGGTGGCGCACGCGCTCGTCACTGACATGGGACTGACGACGGAGCTGTTCCCTCGCGAGCAGGGACGTGAAGCGCACGACGCCGTCCCACCCGAGGTCAGTCCCCAGGAGCTGGCCTCACTGCTCATCTACGCGCGTCTGGTCGCCGTCCCCAAGCGCAGGGACTGGGAAGCCGCCGATGTCCTTCGCGGCAAAGCGGTGTTCAGCGCCATTGGCTGCACGGGGTGCCACGTGGCCACGCCCTTCGCGACGGAGGACGTGCCCGGCTTCCCCGAGCTGTCCGGCCAGCTCATCCGCCCCTTCACGGACCTGCTGCTGCACGACATGGGCGAAGGGCTCGCGGATGACCGCCCGGATGGACTCGCCAGCGGCACCGAGTGGCGCACGCCGCCGCTGTGGGGCATCGGCTTGGTGAAGGCGGTGAATGGCCACACCCGCTTCCTGCATGACGGGCGGGCGCGCAACCTGGAGGAGGCCGTGCTGTGGCATGGCGGCGAGGCCGCGCCGGCCCAGGAGCGCTACACGCGCCTGCCTCCCACGGACCGACAGGCGCTGCTCGCGTTCCTCGGCTCGCTTTGAGGCCCCGGCGGATCAAGCGGCATTGACGCGGGTGGTGGCGCCGCCACCCGCGAGCCGCCGCATGGGCTGAGCCCGGCGCATCAAGATGCGCTGACGCCGGCACCACCACCCTCGCCCACGAGCCGCCGCATGGGCTGGACCTTTCCGTACGTGAGCGAGCGCCACAGCCACTCCACGGGGCCGAAGCGGAAGTACGTCAACCACAGGCGGCTGAGCACCACCTGCGCCGCGAAGACGCTGCAGGTGATGACGACGATGCGCGACGGCGGCAGCTTGCCGATGAAGCCCAGCCCCCAGCCGTCATAAATCCAGATGCTCACCGCGGACTGCATCAAGTAGTTCGTCAGCGCCATGCGGCCCACGTGCGTCAGGACGCCCAGCCAGCGACGCCAGCGCTCGCGCTGGAAGAGCAGCGCGAAGGCCGCCACATAGGCCGCGCCCATGGCGATGTAGCCCGGCTCCTGGAGCCCGTTGAGCACCAGCATCGCGGGGCTCCGAGGCTCCCACGCCAGCACGCCCGCGGCGTTCAAGCGATACAATACGAAGCCGGTGCCATTGAGGACCAGGCCCACGGCCAGGCCCCACCCCAGAATCCTGCGCAGCAGCGGGCGGTGGGCCTCCACGTTCTGGAGCAGCAACAGACGCCCCGCGAGCAAGCCGAGCAGGAAGCGCCCCAGGATGAGGCTCAGCCATTGCACCTGACGGTACTCACGCCCGAAGAACGAGAGGAAGAAACGCGCGTTGCCCGTCTGCGTCGTCCAGATGGAGTCGCTCGACAGCGCCGCCAGTGTGTCCGCGAACAGAGCCAGGTTCCGGGCCTGGGTGGCCTTCACCGCCGCCTCCGCGGCCTCCGCGCCGTGCAGCAGAACGGGGACATAGCGGATGGCCGCGGGAACCAGGAACGGCATCACGGTGATGAGGCCCACCGCCCAGAACAACACTTTGCGGTTGGAGCTGGCCCGGAAGGCCATCAGCACGAAGCCCACCAGCGCGTAGCTGATGAGGATGTCCCCCGTCCACAACACGAGGGCATGCGCGATGCCGATGCCAAGGAGCACCAACAGTCGGCGACGGTAGAGCGGCACCAGGGAGGTGCCACGAGCCTCCGCTCGCGCGAACTGGATGGAGAATCCCAGCCCGAAAAGAAAGGAGAAGATGGCGATGAACTTCTGCGCCACGAAGAGCTGGAAGAGGGCGCCGACGACCTGCTCCAGCCAGGGTGCGGACTGCGCCTTCGCCACATCCGGAGGCAGTAAGACCCTGCCGCTGAGCCACATGAGGCTGTTGGACATGAAGACGCCCCACAGTGCGAAGCCACGGAGGGCGTCCAGCAAGACGACGCGCTCGGAGACTTCCACCGGGCGCGCCCCGGGGAGGGCCGCTTCCACGGGAGAACCAGGCTCGGACATGGGTGAAGCAGACGCGCTCCGCCACCTGGGCGTCAATCCGGCGCATGACCGGCTATCCTGCCTCAAGTCGCTCTGAGCCCGCGCCCTGCGCCTCGCGTCAGGAGGCCGCGACACCGGGCGCGTCACCGTCCCCGGCTGGACGTCGCATGAGCTGGGCCTTGCCATACGTGAGTGAGCGCCACAGCCACTCCGCGGGACCGAAGCGGAAGCGAGACAGCCACAGGTGGCTGAGCACCACCTGCGCCGCGAAGACGATGCAGCAGATGACGACGATGCGCGACGGCGGCAGCTTGCCGATGAAGCCCAGCCCCCAGCCGTCATAAATCCAGATGCTCACGGCGGACTGCATCAGGTAGTTCGTCAGCGCCATGCGTCCTACCGGAGTCAGGACGCCCAGCCAGCGGCGCCACCGCTCGCGCTGGAAGAGCAGCGCGAAGGCCGCCACGTAGGCCGCGCCCATGGCGATGTAGCCCGGCTCCTGGAGGCTATTGAGGAGCATCATCCAGGGCCCCTGCGGCTCCCACTCCAACACGCCAGCCTTGCGCAGGCGATACAGCACGAGCCCGCTCCCATTGAGCGCCAGCCCCACACCCAGGCCCCAGGCCAGAATCCGGCGAAGCAACGCGCGGTGACGCGCCACGTCCTGGAGCAGGAGCAGACGGCCCGCCAGCAGGCCCAGAAGGAAGCGCCCGAGGATGAGGCTCATCCAGAGCACGCGCCGGAAGCCGCCCCCCAGATTCTCCAGGAAGAAGCGCGCGTTGCCCACCTGCGCCGTCCAGAACGACTCGCTCGACAGCGCCGCCAGGGTGTCGGCTTTCAAGGCCCGATCCCTGGCCTGACTGGCCTTCACGGCCTCGGCCGCGGCCTCCGCGCCGTTCAGCAGGATGGGGGCGTAGCGAATGGCCGCGGGGACCAGAAATGGCATCACGGTGACAAGCCCCAGCGCCCAGAACAGCACCGTGCGGTTGGCGCGAGCACGGAAGGCCATCAGCAGGAAGCCCACCATCGCGTAGGTGTGGAGGATGTCCCCCGTCCACAACAGAAGGGCATGCGCCAGGCCGATGCCCAAGAGCACCAGCAACCGCCGGCTGTAGAGCGGCACCGCGGAGACACCCCGCGCCTCCGCCCGGGCGAGTTGGATGGAGAAGCCCAGTCCGAAGAGAAACGAGAAGATGGAGATGAACTTCTGCGTCACGAAGAGCTGGTAGATTCCGCTGACCACCTGCTCCAGCCCTGACGCTTCCAGCGGCGCGGCCGCCTCGCGCGGCATGAAAGCCCGGCCGCTGAGCCACATGAGGCTGTTGGAGACGAAGACACCCCACAGCGCGAAGCCCCGGAGTGCATCCAGCAAGATGACTCGCTCGGAGGCATCCACGGGACTCGCGCCAGGAGCGGTGCTCGCCGGGAGCGGACTCGATTCGGACATGCACGAAGCAGACACGCTCCGCCGACTGGCCGTCAATTCCGCCCAATCTTGGACGGCGGGACATGCGGGCCTGTCCCCTGCCGACACGGCGGGTGTGCTGTAGTGGCGCCCCGCTCCCCCGTCGGACAGGAGTCCGCCCTGTGAAAGTTTCGCACCTGCTGCCCCTGCTCATCTCACTGGCCGTGCCCGGCGGCCTCGCGCTCGCCGCGGAGACGCCTCCCGTCCTGGGCGGCCTCGACGCGCTCTACCCCGAGCTCGACGCGCTCTACCGCGACCTGCACCAGACGCCGGAGCTGTCCAACCAGGAAGCCAGGACGGCGGCGAAGCTGGCCGACCGGCTGCGCAAGCTCGGCTTCGAGGTGACGTCCAAGGTGGGCGGACACGGCGTCGTGGCCCTGCTCCGCAACGGTCAGGGCCCCACGGTGATGCTGCGCGCGGACATGGACGCGCTGCCCGTGGAGGAGAAGACGGGCCTGCCCTATGCGAGCAAGCAGAAGGCGAAGGACGCTGCGGGCGCGAGCACCTCGGTCATGCACGCGTGTGGCCATGACGTGCACATGACGTCGTTGTTGGGGACGGCCACGCTGCTGGCCCGTTCGAAGGACCGGTGGCGAGGAACACTGCTGCTGGTGGGCCAGCCAGCTGAAGAAGTGGGCGCGGGCGCCCGGCAGATGCTCCAGGACGGCCTCTTCAAGCGCTTCCCCAAGCCGGACTTCGCGGTGGCGCTCCACGTCAACACCGCCGCGGCGGGCACGGTGGAGTTCACCCCCGGCTATGCGATGGCGAGCGTGGACGGCGTTGAAATCACCCTGCATGGCAAGGGGGGACATGGCGCGTATCCCCACACCACCGTGGACCCGGTGGTGATGGCGGCGCGCGTCGTGCTGTCGCTCCAGACGCTCGTCAGCCGCGAGAAGAACCCGCTGGAGCCCGCGGTGGTGACGGTCGGCGCCATTCATGGCGGCACCAAGCACAACATCATCCCCGATGACGTGAAGCTCCACCTCACCGTGCGCTCGTACAAGCCCGAGGTCCGCAAGGCCCTGCTGGACGGCATCGAGCGCATCGCCAAGGCGGAGGCCATGGCCTCCGGCGCGCCCCGTCCACCCGACATCGCCATCACCGAGGGCACGCCCTCCACCTTCAACGACCCCGCACTCACCCGGAGGCTGGTGGGCGCGGTGTCCCGCGTCCTGGGCGAGAAGAACCTCCAGGAGGCGCCTCCCGTCATGGGCGGCGAGGACTTCTCCGAGTACGGGCGAGCGGGCGTTCCCGCCGTGATGCTCTGGCTCGGCTCCACCGAGCCGCGGCAATACGCCCAGGCGAAGGCCGCGGGGACAGCGTTGCCCTCGATGCACTCGCCCCTCTTCGCGCCGGACCGCGAGCGCACGCTGCGCACGGGCGTCACCACGCTGACCACCGCCGCCCTGGAGCTGCTCGACAAGCCGTGATGGCCGGGAAGCGCTCAGCGCCTTGCCCCGGGCCGGCACCTGTTCGGCGACGGGGTTCGCGAGACGCCCACGCTGATTTGACTCGGAGGAATGCGAAACCGTAGACAGGGCTCCTCTCGCATCGCGACAGGATGTCCCCCTTGCTCAATCGCAATCATTCCCTGCGAGCCCTGCTGGGGGCTTCGCTGTGGTGGGTCGCCTCCGGCTTCCAATCCGAGGCCATCGTCAGTCACGAAGGCACGGTCCGCAGTGGCACCTCCGTCTCGCTGAGCCTCCAGGTCTCCTCCGGGCCCAGCCAGACCTCCACGCGCACCGGTCAGCTGGTGGCCTGCATCGCCCTGCCCGGGGGCTGGCAAGCGCCGGGCGGCAGCTACACTCATGCCGGCTCAGCGGCCACCGCCGCGCAGCCGGGCGCCCCGGAGCTCTCCGCCGAGGCCCAGTCCGCCTGGCCGGTCAACGGCGCCACCTGGCACTGCCTGGTGTCGGAAAACGTGACCACGACGAACCAGGAGGTCCAATCGACCGCGCAGCTCACGCTCCCCGTGCCCGCGGCGGCCCAGGGGGCCTACCGGGTGCGGTACCAGAGCGGGTTCCGCGAGATGACGCCTCCGGTCGGAGGGGGGCAGGCTCCGACCTACCAGCCCACGGACTTCTCGGGACGCCTGGAGCGCCTGCTCCACGTCAACGTGGCCCCCGCCACCACCTTCGACGACTGGCAAGCGGGCGTCGCCACCGGCATCTTGGTGACGCCGTCCGTGACGCGCGCATGGCATGGCAACGGGACGTTCCTGGCGGCGGCCACGGGCAACACGGAGCTGCTGCGCTCCTCGGACGGGCGCCAGTGGACGGGCTTCGTTCCCGTGTCGGAGGGGACCACGTCGCCCCTCCCGCTGGAGCGGCTGGTCTACTCCCAGCGCAAGTGGTTCGGCGTGTCGAACGGGCGCATCGTCGTCTCGTCCGACAACGCGCATACCTGGGCCCCCGCCTACCAGGACCCGGCGCCCGGGGGCCGGCGCTTCCTGGAGCTCGCGCTCAGCGGAAACCGGATGGTCGCGGTGGGCACCGCGGGCCTCATCGCCAGCTCCACGGACGGCCAGCGCTGGACCGATGAGAGCATCAACGGCGCCTATGATGTCGTGACGCTGGTGCCCGGTCAGAGCAGCTTCCTCGCCGTGGCCAACCCGATGGCGGGCGCGCCCTCCCAGCTTCCCGTTCTCGTGCGGCCCCAGGGCGCTGGCGCCGCCTGGGAGGTGTTCCAGCCCGCCACGCTGTCCGGGCTCACCATCGCCCAGCTCACCGCTGGCAATGGCCGCTTCCTCGCCTTCGCCCGGCCCAACCAGGTTCCCCCTCCGCCGCCCCTGGCCGCGGAGCCGACGAGCGGATTCTTCCTCTCCGAGGACCTCGGCAGCACCTGGACGCGCGTGGAGAGCCTCCAGCTTCCCGCTGACGCTCCGTCGCCCACCCCGCTCATGACGTTCGTGGACCAGAGCTTCGTCGTCAGCTGGACAGCCGTCGACCCGCAGTTCGTGGAAGTGCTGCCCCCGTTCGAGTTGCAGGTGTCGGCGGATGGCAAGGAATGGACGGCGCACCCGACGGGCGCGGGCGGCAACTATGCGTCCACGGCCTTCGCCTCGGGTGAGACGTCGGTGGTCGCGGTGAGCCAGCGGCGCCTGCTGGTGGCCACGCGCCGGCCCTGGCCGCTGCCGGAGCTCCTCACGGAGACGCTGCCCCCGTTCCGGCTGGGCACGGCCGCCAACGTGGTGCTGAGCACGCGCGGCTCGGGCACCCTGACGTTCGAACTGGAGGGCACGCTGCCCTCGGGCCTGACGTTCACCCCCACGACGGGCACCTTCACCGGCACGCCCGCGCAGTCGGGCAGCACCGCCGTCACCGTCCGGGTCCGCGACGCGCGCGGCGGTGTGGCGGCGCGCACGTACAGCGTGGACGTGGTCGGCACGATGAGCATCTCCAGCGACGCGCTTGCGTCCGCGACCCAGGGCACCGCGTACGAGGCGCGCTTCACCGTCCAGGGAGGCCGGGCGCCGTATACGTGGAGCCTGGGCGGCGGCACCGTGCCCGGCGGCCTGACGCTTCAGCAGCGCGACGGCGCCTACGTGCTGAGCGGGATTCCGACCGCCAGCGGCACCTTCCCGCTGACGGTGCGGGTGACGGACTCGGCGAACCAGACGGCGGCGCGGAGCGTGTCGCTGCAGGTAGCGCCCACGCCTCCTCCGGTGGAGGACAAGGGTGACGCGCCCAGCGGCTGTGGTTGCAACGGCGGCGGCGCGGGCGTCCAGGCCCTGGGGCTGGCGGCGCTGGCGCTGATTGGCCGAGCCCGCCGCAAGCGCTGACCCTGCGATGACCTGACGTCCTCTCCATCCAGGAGAGGGCGTCAGCCCAAGGAGCCCCTATCCCTTCTTCGGGGTGTACACGGCCCGCGCCGCGGCGATGCGGGGCATGCTGTCCTCAATCCAATCCGCGAGCGCCTCCACGCGCGTGGCGACTTCCTCCCCCAGCGGCGTGAGGCTGTAGTCCACGTGCGGCGGAATCACCGGGTGGACTTCACGGAGCACGAAGCCGTCCTGCTCCAGGGCCTGGAGCGTCTGCGACAGCATCTTCTCGCTCACGCCCGCCACCCTCCGGCGCAGCTCGCTGAAGCGACGCGTGCCTTCCAGCAGCGCAATCAAGACCAGGACGCCCCAACGGCTCGTCACGTGGTCCAGCACGCCTCGGGAAGGACATGAGGGCACGTACAGGTTGCCCCGCTCCACCGCCAGCTTCGCCATCTTCCGCGCCAGCGGCCCCGGACGCTTGTTCGCGCTCATGTTAGTAGCTTACCAAAAAGTGGGTACTTACTAGAAGTTAGTGACATCGTTAGGTTCCTCTCGCGTCTGGAAAACCCTCCACGACAGGAGATGTGAACCCCATGATTCTTGTGACTGCGGCAACGGGTAAGCTGGGCCGTCTGGTCGTCACGGGCCTGCTCGAAAAGGTCCCTGCCAAGGACATCGCCGTCGCCGTGCGCGACCCGAGCAAGGCCTCCGACCTGGCGGCCAAGGGCGTCCAGGTCCGTCAGGCGGACTACAGCAAGCCGGAGACGCTCGGACCCGCGTTGGCCGGAGCGGACAAGGTGCTCCTGATTTCGTCCAGCGAGGTCGGCCAGCGCGCGGTGCAACACCAGGCCGTGGTGGACGCCGCGAAGAAGGCAGGCGTCCGGCTGCTTGCATACACCAGCATCCTGCACGCGGATACCTCGGGCCTTGTGCTCGCCGGCGAGCACAAGGCGACCGAGGAGGCGATTCGAGCGTCCAGCATCCCCTTCGTCTTCCTGCGCAACGGCTGGTACACGGAGAACTACACGGAGAACCTGGCACCCGCGCTGGCACACGGCGCACTCATCGGCAGCTCAGGTCAGGGCCGCTCCGCCGCCGCCACCCGGGCGGACTACGCCGCCGCCGCGGTGGCCGTGCTCACCAGCACGGGCCATGAGAACAAAATCTACGAGCTGGCCGGCGACACCGCCTTCACCGCCGCCGAGCTGGCCGCCGAGGTGTCCCGCCAGGCGGGCACGACGGTCGTCTACAAGGACCTGTCACAGGCTGACCATGCCGGCGCGCTCATCGGCGTGGGCGTCCCCGCCCCCTTCGCCGAGTTGCTGGCGGACTCCGATGCGGGCGTGGCGCGCGGTGAGATGAACGACAGCTCCGGCGACTTGCGTCGGCTCATCGGGCGGCCCACGACGCCGCTCGCGGACGCGGTGGCGGCGGCCGTCAAGCGCTGAGCCCGACGCCCCCAGATTCCAACCCGGCCCGCGTGAACGCGCGGGCCGTCAGTTGCCCAGCCGCGTCAGCAGCCACTCCCGGACGTAGGCCCAGTCGCGCTTCACGGTGACGGGCGACACGCCCAGCACGGCGGCGGTGTCCAGCAGGTCCAGACCCACGAAGTAGCGCAGCTCCAGCATGCGCGCGAGCCGCGGCTGGAACGTGTCCAGCTCCGAGAGCGCTCGGTCCAGCTCCAGCACCTCCATGCTCAAACCCGCCGGGACATCCGCTTCCACGTCCCCCAGGCTCACCCGCTCCAGCCGGGCCTCGCGGACCTGCGCCCTGCGCAGCCGCGTCCGGTCCACCATCACCCGCCGCATGGCCTGCGCCGCGGCGCTGAAGAAGTGACGCCGCGCCTCCACCGGAGCCCCCGCGCTGAACAGACGCAGCCAGGCCTCCTTCACCAACACCGCGGGTTGCAGTGACGGCGTCGACACCGCATCGGACATGGCCCGCTGCGCCATGTCCCGCAGCTCCTGGTAGGCCGCCGCCATCAACGCATCCCGCGCGCCCTGCTCGCCCTTCCGCGCGTGGTCCAGTAGCTCTGTCAGCTCCGACATGCCCACATTCACCTCCAGGCCAGACGGGTTCGCCGCCCCCACAGAAACTACGCCCTCAACGAGAAAGCTTGGAAAGCTGGGGCAGATACCCCTCACGGTGCAACGATTTCCCCGACCGGAGGGGTTGGGAAACGACAGTGCCCCACAGCGGGAGGCGTTCACCCCCTGACGTCAGGCCGAGGCGTGCCCGCAGGCACGGCGGAAGCAGGGCATTCCGGTATTTCCCTGAGTCGTGCTAGCGAGCCGCTCGCGTCCGGCGGGCCACACCCTCCGTCCGGGCGCAACCACCCTACGTGCCCGGGAGTCGCCATGAAGCCGCTGCTGTCCGCCCTGCTGCCGTTGCTGTGTCTTGCCTCCGGCGCCTCCGCCGCGCCGCAAGCGCCCGTCGCCGTGCGGTCCGACCTGACCTTCCTGTCCGGACCGCCCACGCTGACCTTCGCCGCGGACTGGGGCGTCACCCTCAGCGGCCAGCCGGAGGCGGGCGGCGCGCTGGACATCGTCTATGACACCTCGCGCCTGCCGCTGTGCCGGGGCACCGGGTGGACCATCACCGGCTTCGCCATGTCGAACCGGGGCCCGGTGCAGAGCTTCCCCGTGGCGGATGCCACCACGGTGGGCGCCATCGCGCAGACGCAGCTGGCCCTGGCCCAGGGCGGCACGCTCGAGCTGTGGTTCCAGAACACGGACGCCACCGGCTGCTCCAACTGGGATTCGAACCTCCAGTACAACTTCCACACGTGGGTGACGCAGAACCCGACGATTTCGTTCCACCCCGCGCCGGCGTGGACGTACACGGTCCACGGAACGCTCCAGGGCGGCACCACGCTGATGGTGGACTACGACATCGGCCGCATCGCCCAGTGCCGGGCGCAGTACCTGAACTTCAAGGCCTGGGGCACCACGGCGTACTACCGCATCAACGGCGGCCCGGTGACGATGCTCAGCCTGACGGCGAGCTGGGGTGAATGGGACGCCCAGTTCTGGAGGCAGATCCCCGCCTTCATTCCGCTGCCGCCCGGCCCCGCGACGCTGGAGCTGTGGTTCTCCACCCAGGACCGCAAGGGCTGCCAGCAGTGGGACTCGCGCCACGGGCAGAACTACGTCTTCGCCATCCAGTGAGCCTCCGCGCCCCGCAAGAACAAGGCCACCACCAGCAAAACAGGCTTGCGCGTCAAACGCCGACATTGCGTGCGCCAGGGACGCATCGAACGAGGTGCGCGTCTTCCAGGGACGCCCCCCTGACGAGAGTCCCCTGACTGGGCGCGCCTCTCACGCCCCCAGCGACAGGAGCCGCTCCACCGCCGCGCGCACGTCGCGCAGCAGCGCCGGGTCCGTCACCGCGACGAAGATGGTGTCATCCCCCGCCACCGTCCCCGCGAGCCCCGGCAACTCCCGCTCCTTGTCCAACGCCAGCGCGAGCACCGGCGCGAAGCCCGGCGCCGTTCGAATCACCAGCAGGTTGGGGGGCGCTTCCAGGATGGTGACGCGGGGCCGCTCCGGCATCACCGCGGGCGTGGCCGGCATGCGCTGATAGCGCCCACCCACCTTCAAGATGCCCAGCTTCTTCAGGCGCCGCGACAGCGTCGACTGGCTTGGCGCCTGGCCTTCGGCCTCCAGGAGCTGCTGCAGCACGGCCTGATCGCCGATCTCCCGCTCCGCGATGAGCCGCAGGATGGCCTCGTCCAGATTCATTCCCACCACCATGCATCCCCGTGAATATTCATGCAAGAACATGCATGCGCCCGTTGCGAATAATCCGCTTGCGCGGCGCGTCTTTCTGCATAATATCCGCCGCCTTTTCGCGGCAATGCACGCATTTTCACGCATATTCATCACGAATATGCAGGCAGCCGCTGCCGGGGAGGACAGGCCCATGAAGCACGTCACGCACATCAAGGATCTGGGGCCCGAGGGCGTGGAGGCGGTGCTCGCGCAGGCGGCCGCGTGGAAGCAGAAGGGCCCGGAGCACGCGCTCTTCGCCAACGCGCTGCTGGGGATGGTGTTCTTCAACCCGTCGCTGCGCACGCGCACCTCGTTCGAGGCCGTCATGCTGCGCGGCGGCGGCAACGCCATCATCCTGGACGTGGGCGCCGGCGTCTGGAAGCTGGAGCACCGCGAAGGCGCGGTGATGAACGCGGACCGGGCCGAGCACCTCAAGGAGGCCGCGCCCGTCCTGTCGCGCTTCGTGGACATGCTGGGCGTGCGCACCTTCTCGCAGGGCGGCGGTGACGAGGAGGACGAACTCGACCCCGTCATCAACGCGTTCCGCAAGTGGTCCACCGTACCGGTGGTGAGCATGGAGTCCGCGCGCGAGCACCCCTGCCAGGGTCTGGCGGACATGCTGACGCTGCGCGAGACGTTCGGAAGCACGAAGAAGCTGCCGGTGACGCTGACGTGGGCGCCGCACATCAAGCCGCTGCCCAAGGCCGTGCCCAACTCCTTCCTGCTGAGCGCGGCGGCGGCCGGCTGTGAGATTCGCGTGGCCCACCCTCCCGGGTTCGACCTGCACCCGGCCGTCCGCGCCGAGGCGGAGGCGTACGCCAAGGCCACGGGCGGCAGCGTCACCTATACGCACGACCAGGACGAGGCCCTGGCCGGCAGCCGCGCCGTCTACGCCAAGTCGTGGGGCCCCACGGCCGCGGCGGCGTTTTCGCCCAACGACGTCACCGCGCTGCTCGCGTCCTACTCCGGCTGGATGCCCACGCGCCTGACGATGTCGCGCGCGCAGAAGGACGCGGCCTTCCTCCACTGCCTGCCCGTGCGCCGTAACGTGGAGGTGGCCGATGAGGTTCTGGACCACCCGAACAGCCGCGTCGTAGACGAGGCCGGCAATCGCTACCACGTCCAGCGGGCGCTGCTGCACTGGATGCGTTCGCGCTGAGCGGCCCCTCCGCATTCTTCCTTTCCTGACTTCGAGGTCTCACGTGCCCCTTTCGCCCGACCCCTACTCCGCGCTTCGCAACGCGGCGAAGTACGTGCAGCAGTTCCGCCGCAAGACGTTCGTGGTGAAGCTCGGCGGCGCCATGCTGAGCGACCCGCGTCTGCGCCGCGCCGCGTGCGAGCAGATTGCCCTGCTGTGGACCTTCTCCATCCGCCCCGTCGTGGTGCACGGCGGCGGCCCGGAGCTGGACACGCTGTGTGACGCCCTCCACCTGCCGGTGGAGAAGGTGGCCGGCCGCCGCGTCACCTCCGCGCCCGTGCTGGACGCGGCGAAGATGGTGCTCGCGGGCAAGCTACACACGGACCTGCTGGCGGACCTCCAGGCGGCGGGCGTGCCCGCGGTGGGCCTGAGCGGCGTGGACGCCGGCCTCATCAAGGCGCGCAAGCGTCCGCCCGTCATGGTGACGGAGGCCGGGGCCACCGAGGGCAAGCTGGTGGACTACGGCCTGGTGGGTGACATCGAGCAGGTGGACACCCGCGTGGTGGAGCACCTGCGCTCGGCCGACTACGTGCCCGTCATCGCGCCCCTGTCGGGTGGCACGGACGGCGCCGTGTACAACACCAACGCGGACACCGTGGCCGCGGCGCTGGCGGTGGCGCTGTCCGCCGAGAAGCTCTTCTTCCTGGTCCAGGTTCCGGGCCTGCTGAAGAACGTGAGCGACCCGTCGTCGCTCGTCACGCTGGCCAACCTCACGGACCTGGCCACCATGGAGAGCACCGGCGCCATCGCGGGCGGCATGAAGCCCAAGGCGCACGCCATCCGCCACGCGCTCGTGGGCGGCGTGGGCAGCGTGCACCTGGTCAGCGGCGTGCAGCCCAACGCGCTCCTGGAGGAGGTCTTCACCAACGAGGGCAGCGGCACCATGGTCGTGCGGGAGAACGCGCAGAAGCCCGCGGGGGCGGTGGGATGACGGCGGCGGAGCTGCTCCAGGCGCTGGTGGCCATCCCCAGCGTGTCGGGTGACGAGGGCCGCATCGCGGACACCGTGTCCGGGTGGGCCGAAGGCTGGGGCGCGCGCGTCCAGCGGCAGGGCCACAACGTGTGGTTCTCCGTGGGGAGCGGGCCGCGCCGGCTGCTCGTCAACTCGCACCTGGACACGGTGAAGCCGTGCGCCGGGTGGACGTACGAGCCTCACGCGCCCGTGTGGCGCGAGGACCGCCTGTACGGCCTGGGCAGCAATGACGCCAAGGGGTGCGTGACGGGCATGCTGCTCGCCGCGCGAACCCTGCTGGCCGAAGGCGCGCCCACGGGCGCGGAAGTCGTGTTCGCGTTCACCGCGGAGGAAGAGACGGGAGGCCAGGGACTGGGAACGCTGTTGCCCAATCTGGGCCCGCTGGACGCCGCCATCGTCGGCGAGCCCACCAGCCTCAAGCCCTGCACCGCCCAGCGCGGCATGCTGCTGCTTCGCTGCACCGCGCACGGCAAGAGCGCGCACGTCGCGCATGCGCACGCCACGGAGGCGGTCAACGCCATCCACCTGGCGGCCACCGACATCGCGGTGCTGGCCGAGCTGCGCTTTCCGCCCCACCCGCTCCTGGGCGAGGCCCGGGCACAGGTGACGCAGGTGTCCGGTGGCCTGGCGCGCAACCAGGTGCCGGACCGGTGCGAGTTCTTCGTGGACCTGCGCACCACGCCGGGCATGGAGCACGCGATGGTGGCCCGGCAGGTGGCGGGCGCGTTGAAGAGCGAAGTGAAGGTCCATTCGGAGCGCTACCTGCCGAAGGCGACGTCGGCGGAGCAGCCCATCGTCCGCGCGGCGGTGGCCGCGTCGGGCGCGCAGCCGGTGGGCTCCAGCACGGCGTCGGACTGGGCCTTCCTGGGGGACATCCCCGCGGTGAAGGTGGGCCCTGGCGACACGCTGCGCAGCCACCTGGCGGACGAATTCATCACCCGGGCGGAGCTGGAAGCCGGCGCCGCCTTCTACACGCAACTGGTTCGGGGTTACTTCGAGGAGGTGGCTCGTGGCTGACACGCTGTGGGGCAAGGGCCTTCCCCTGGACGCGGCCATCCACCGCTTCACGGTGGGCAACGACCCGGTGGTGGACCTGGCGCTGGCGCCGCATGACGCGCTCGGCTCGGCCGCGCACGCGCGGATGCTGGCGCGCGTGGGCCTGCTGAAGGACGCGGAGGCCAAGGCCCTGGTGACGGCGCTCAAGGCGCTGCACGACGAGGCCCGCGCGGGCACGTTCGTCATCCGTCCCGAGCAGGAGGACGGCCACACCGCCCTGGAAGCGGCGCTGGTGGAGCGCGTGGGCGAGCCGGGCAAGCGCATCCACCTGGGGCGTTCTCGCAATGACCAGGTGCAGCTGGCCCTGCGCCTGCTGCTGCGTGAAGAGGTGCTCACGCTGGGCGCGCGGGCGGCGGAGCTGGCGGGGGCCTTCCTGGACTTCGCGCAGGCGAACAAGGACGTGGCGCTGCCGGGCTACACGCACCTGCGCCGGGCCATGCCTTCCACCTTCGGCCTGTGGGGCATGGCCTTCGCGGAAGGACTGCTGGAGGAGTTGGAGGCGCTGCGCGGCGTGTGGGCTCGGCTGGACCGCTGCCCGCTGGGCGCGGCGGCGGGCTTCGGCGTGCCGCTGCCCATCGACCGGGAGTACGTGGCGGCGCTGCTTGGTTTCTCGCGCGTGCAGCGCAGCCCCATCGACGTGCAGAACGGACGCGGCCGTCATGAGTCCGCGGTGCTGGGTTGGGCCTGCTCGGTGGTGGGCACGCTGGAGAAGTGGCTGTGGGACGTGCAGCTCTACAGCATGGACGAGTTCGGCTTCCTCGGGCTGCCGGACGCGTACACCACGGGCTCGTCCATCATGCCGCAGAAGAAGAACCCGGACGTCGTGGAGCTGGCCCGGGGCCGCTGCCGCGAGCTGCGCGGGCTGGCGCATCAGGTGGAGGCCGTCGCGGGCGGACTGCCCTCCAGCTACCACCGCGACTTCCAGTTGCTGAAGTCCCCCACCCTGACGGCGCTGGGCTCCACGCGGGAGCTGTTGGACGTGCTCACCCGGCTGGTGCCAGCGCTCCAGGTGAAGGCGGACGCGGCGGCGCGCGCCAGCGATGACACGCTGTACGCGGCGCACCACGCCTATGCGCTGGTGGCCCAGGGACAGGCCTTCCGTGATGCCTACAAGCAGGTGGGCCGCGAGCTGGTGGAAGGAACGTTCCGTCCAGACCGCGGCGCCCTGACGGCCACCCACCTGGGTGGCGCCGGCAACCTGGGCCTGCCCCAGGCCCGGGAAGAGCTGGCCGCCTCGCGCGACTGGCTCGATGAGACGCACCGCTCGGTGGCCGACGCCGCCGGGCGCGTCTGGACGGTCTGAACCGCATCCCCGTGAGGAGCGAATCATGAGCAACAAGAAGAACGTGGTGCTGGCCTTCTCCGGCGGACTCGATACCGCTTTCTGCGCCGTCTACCTGCGCGAGCAGGGCTACGACGTCACCACCGTCACGGTGGACACCGGCGGCTTCCCGCCCGAGCAGTTGGAGCGCATCGCCGCGCTGTCCAAGCAGTTGGGCGCGGTGGAGCACGTGACGGTGGACGCGCGCGAGACGCTCTTCCAGGGCTACCTGCGCTACCTCATCGCCGGCAACGTGCTGCGCGGCCAGGTCTACCCCCTGAGCGTGTCCGCGGAGCGGGCCTGCCAGGCGGTGGAGGTCGTCCGCGTGGCGCGTGAGAAGGGCACCCAGGCACTGGCGCACGGCAGCACGGGCGCGGGCAATGACCAGGTGCGCTTCGACGTGGCCTTCCGCTCGCTGGCGCCGGAGCTGGAGCTGCTCACGCCCATCCGCACGCTGTCCCTGAGCCGTCAGCAAGAGCTGTCCTACCTGGCCGAGCGCGGCGTCCACATGCCCCCGAAGCTGGGCTCCTACTCCGTCAACGAGGGCATGTGGGGCACCTCCGTGGGCGGCGCCGAGACGCTGGACTCCTGGAAGGCGCTGCCCGAGGCGGCCTTCCCTGGCGGCGAGCTGCCGCAGGACTTGAAGCCCCGTCCGCTCACGGTGACCTTCGAGAAGGGCGTCCCGGTGGCGCTGGACGGCGAGAAGCTGGGCCCCGTGAAGCTGGTGGAGGCGCTCAACGCGCTGGGGCGCACCTACGGCATCGGCCGGGGCGTGCACCTGGGTGACACCATCCTGGGCATCAAGGGCCGCGTGGGCTTCGAGGCGCCGGCGGCGCACCTGCTCGTCACCGCGCACCGCGAGTTGGAGAAGCTGGTGCTCTCCGGCAAGCAGCTCTTCTGGAAGGAGTCGATGGGCAACCTCTATGGCTCGCTGCTGCACGAGGGCCACTTCTTCGACCCGCTGGTGAAGGACCTGGAGGCGTTCCTCAGCTCGTCGCAGGAGCGCGTGACGGGCGAAGTGCGGCTGGTGCTGCACCCGCGCACGCAGGTGGTGGAAGGCGTGCGTTCGCCGCACTCGCTGATGGACGCGAAGGTGGCGACGTACGGAGAGGCCAACGTGTTGTGGAACGGCTCGGAAGCCGCGGGCTTCGCCAAGCTGTACGGCGTCGCGCAGATGCTCTCGCATCGCGCGAAGTGAGGGTGCCATGAAGGTTTTCGTCGACAAGGTAGGCAGTGTCACCCGCAACCTCGGACTGGGGCGGACGGTCCACCTCGCGTCCGAGGTGAAGGCCGAGGAGGGCGCGGTGGTGGCCGTGCGCATCCACGGAGAGAAGAGCACGTACAACCAGCTCGAGGACGTGCACGGGCGCCTGGTGACGCTGCACGCCGGTGACATCGTCGTGGGCGCGCTGGGTCACCGCAACGCGCTGCACGGCTACGAGGGCGTGGTGCCGGCGTCCGTCACCGTGGGCGAGCGGCTGCACGTGCTCAACATGGGCGGCGTCATCGGCAAGTGCACGTCGCACAACCACGGCGTGGGCCTGCCCTTCGAGGCGGAGGTGCTGGGCCAGGTGCTGGAGTTCCCGGAGCTGATGTCGCGCACCGGGCAGCCGGCACACGTGTCCTCTGGCGCGCTGAAGGGCACGTCATCGCCGGTGAAGTGCCCCGTCGTCTTCGTGGTGGGCACCTGCATGAACGCGGGCAAGACGTTCGCCGCGGCGGCCATGGTGCGCAAGCTGGCGCAGGCGGGTTTCCGCGTGGGCGGCGCCAAGCTAACGGGTGTGTCGCTGATGCGCGACACGCTGAGCATGCAGGACTCCGGCGCGGACGTGGTGATGGACTTCACGGACGCGGGCATCGTCTGCACGGGGCCCCGCACGGGCGCGCGCGTGGCGAGGGTGCTCTTCTCCGAGCTGGCGGCGGAGAACGTGGACGTCATCGTCGCGGAGACGGGCGACGGCATCATGGGCGAGTACGGCGTGCAGGGCATCCTCGCCGACCCGGAGCTCAAGAGCCTGGCGGGGGCGTGGGTGCTGTGCGCCAACGACCCGGTGGGCGCGTCCGGCGGCGTGCGGCACCTGCGCGAGGCGTATGGCATCGAAGTGGACGTGGTGGCCGGGCCGGCCACGGACAACGCCGTGGGCGTGCGCTTCGTGGAGCAGGTGGTGGGCATCCCCGCTCGCAACGCCCGCGCGGACGCGGCGGCGCTGGGCGGACTCATCCTGGAAAAGCTCGCCCCCAAGCTGGGCGCGGGGAGGAAGTCATGACGCAGGTCAACATCTACATCCTGGGTGCCTCCGGCTTCGGCGGCGGCGAGCTCTTGCGCATCCTCTCCGGCCACCCGGCGGTGGGCAGCATCCGCGCGGTGTCGCGGCACCACGCCGGCGAGCCCATCCACAAGGTGCACCCGCACCTGCGCGGACTGGTGGAAGGCCGCTTCGAGGGCGAGCCCGACTGGAAGTGGCTGGCGGACTGCCAGCAGCCCGTCGTCTTCAGCGCACTGGGCCACGGTGACCTGGCCAAGCAGTTCGCGGGCCTGGAGAAGCAGTGGGCGGAGGTCGGCATCGCCGAGCGCCTGCTGCTGGTGGACCTGTCCTCCGACTTCCGGCTGGACCACCCGGGCCGCTACGCGGGTGCGTACGGCCGGCCCCACCCGTCCCCCGAGCTGCTGGGCACCTTCACCTACGGCCTCACCGAGTGGAAGCGCGACGCGGTGAAGACGGCGAAGCGCATCGCCAACCCGGGCTGCTTCGCCACGGCGGTGCAGCTGGCGCTCCTGCCCATCGCCTCCACGCCGGGACTGGGGCTGCTCGCGGTGTCCGGCGTCACGGGCTCGTCCGGCTCCGGCTCGCTGCCCGGTGAGGGCACGCACCACCCGACGCGCGCGCAGGACTTCCGCGCGTACAAGCCGCTGGAGCACCAGCACGAGGCCGAGGTCGAGGTCATGCTGGTGGCCCACGGCGCGCAGCGGCACCGGCTGGCCTTCGTCCCGCACTCGGCGCCCATGGTGCGCGGCATCTTCGCCACCGTGCAGTTCGAGTGGCCGGAGCACGGCGGCGCGGTGGTGACGGCGTCGCTGATGGAGCGCTACCGCCGCTACTACGAGGGCTCGAAGTTCGTGCGCATCGTCGAGGGCACGCCGCGCATCGCCGCGGTGGCCGGCAGCAACTTCTGCGACATCGCGGTGGCCACCAAGGGCCGCTCGGTGGCCGTCATGGCGGCGCTCGACAACCTGGTGAAGGGCATGGCCGGCCAGGCGGTGCAGAACTTCAACGTCGCACTGGGGCTGCCGGAAGACACGGCGCTGCGCCAGGCCGCCTGCTATCCGTAGGCTGCACGTCTTCCGGGCCTGGGCGCACGCGCCCGGGCCCACCGCTCGCGACGGGCGCTTCCTTCGCGAGCAACTCCCGCATCAACCTGCGTCCCAGGACGAGCCCCAGCAACAGGCTCACGACCATGCCGGTGGCAGACACGGCCGTCATCCACGTCTTCCCCTGCCCCAGCGAGCTGCCGAAGAGCGCCGTCAGCAGCGTCCCGGGGAGGGTGCCCACCACGGCGCCCAGCGCCAACGGGACGTAGCGAGCGCCTGACGCGGACGCCGTCGCCAGCATCACATCCGCCGGAATCACCGAGTTGATGCAAGCCAGGAAGCCCAGCTGGAAGCCGTGCTCGCGCGCCGCACGCTCGAACACCGGGTGTTTGTCCCCAGCCAGGCGCCGCATGGGCTTGCGGCCCAGCCTGCGCGCCAGGAAGTGGATGAGGCCCGCGGCCAGCAGCGTCCCGAGGAGCGCGTAGGCCGTGCCGGCGGCCATGCCGAAGAGGATGCCGCCCACCGCCGTGAAGAGCTGTCCGGGCAGCAGCGTCACCGGGCGCACCGTGAGGAGCAGGATGAAGGCCAAGGGCGCCAGCGCGCCCAGGGGACTCAGCCAGCCCGACAGCGTCTGCTGATCCAGGTATTGGGGCCCCAGCAGCCGCAGCCCCACGAGCAGGCCGACGGAGATGCAGAGCGGTCCGATGAGCTTGAGGCCCGCGCTCAGCCGTCCTCCCTTGGAGCGGGGGTGCTTGGACATGGCTCAAAGCTGGGAAGCCCCACGCGAGAAGGCAAGAGCAGCCAGGCGAGAGATGACGTCTTGCATTCCGCCTCACCCTGGCAATTTGCGATGTCTTCCGTGCGAGCGAGAACAACGTCGAGTGCGTCTCTGTTCAGCTCAACTGCGCTATGGTCCTGCGCCTTTGATCCAAACGGGTAAGGACGAATGCATTTCGAGTTGGCCTTCGTACTGATTTTCGCCATCGCGACCGCCGTGGCCATCGCCGCGCGGTACTTCAAAATCCCCTATACGGTTGCCCTGGTCGTCGCGGGTCTGCTGTTGGGTACGTTCAAGGCGTTCGAGCCGCCGCACCTCACGAAGGAGCTGCTCTTCGCCATCATCCTTCCAGGTCTGCTCTTCGAAGCGGCCTTCCACGTCGAGTTCCGCAAGTTCTGGAAGAACAAGATGGCCATCCACGCCCTGGCCATTCCAGGGCTCCTGGCCTCCGCGGGGCTCACGGCCTTCATCCTCACGCGCGTGGTGGATGGGTTGGACTTCGTCCATGGCTTCGGGATGCTGTCCGCGCTGGTGTTCGCGTCCGTCATCGTGTCCACGGACCCCATCGCCGTGGTGGCGCTCTTCAAGTCGCTGGGCGCGCCCAAGCGGCTGCTCATCCTGGTGGAGGGAGAGAGCCTGCTGAACGACGGTTCCGCCGTCGTGCTCTTCACGCTCATCGTCGCGGTCGCCACGGGTGGCCAGTTCACGGTGGGCGGCGCCATGTTCGACTTCATCAAGGTCTTCGGCATGGGCGTGCTGATGGGCAGCGCGGTGGGCTTCGCCGTCGCGCAGGTCATCAAGCGCGTGGACGACGCCATGGTGGAAATCACCCTCACGGTCATCGCGGCGTACGGCTCGTTCGTGCTCGCCGAGCACTTCCACTACTCGGGCGTCATCGCGTCGGTGGTGGCCGGCATGCTGTGCGGCAACTGGGCCACGCACGAGGGCATGAGCCCCGCCACCCGCATCGCGGTGGAGAGCTTCTGGGAGTACCTGGCGTTCGCGCTCAACTCCGTGGTGTTCCTCCTCATCGGCCTGGAGGTGCAGCTCTCCTCGCTGCTGGCCTCGTGGAAGCCCATCCTCGCCGCCTATGTGGCGGTGATGGTGGCCCGCGCCGTGGTCGTCTACGGTGTGTCCGCGCTGCTCCGCTTCACCAAGGAGAAGATTCCGTGGACCTGGAGCGCGGTGCTCACCTGGAGCGGCCTGCGTGGCGCCATCTCCATGGTGCTGGTGCTCGGTCTTCCCACGGACTTCCCGCACCGCGAACTGCTGGTGAACATGACGTTCGGCGTGGTGGTCCTCTCCATCATCTTCCAGGGCCTCACCATGGCGCCGCTGCTGCGCAAGCTGCGCATCACCGGCCTCAAGGACGCGTTCCAGGAGCAGTACGAGCTGGCCCGCGGCCGCCTGGGCGCCATCCACGCAGCGCTGGCCGCGCTGGAGAGCATGCGCCGCGCCCGGGAGATTCCGGGGGATGTGGTGACGCAACTGGAGAAGGACTACCAGGAGAAGGAAGTCGTCGCGGAGAAGGAGCTGACGGCGCTGAAGCAGCAGTCGATGCGCTTCCACGAGGAGGAGCACCAGGAAGCAGTCCGCCGCGTGCTCATCGTGGAGAAGGCGGCGCTGCTCAAGGCCTACCAGTCCGCCACCATTGGCAAGGAGGCCTTCGCACGGCTGACTGCGGATCTGGATGAGCGCATCGCCGCCGCGGACGCCGCAGAGAACCACGTGCCCACAGAGGGTGAGCCTCCGGCCGCGGCCGGCGCTGTGAGCGCCTGATTCACCCGGGCACGGCACATCCGCCTGATGACAGTCAGGCGGGTTTGCCGTGCCTGCCGCGTCCAGGACTCCTAGACTCTCGTGGGTGAAACCACGAAAGCAGACGTTCCCGCGGCGACTTCGCAGAGTGCTCGTCGCCACTGATTTCTCGGAGGCGAGCACCCACGCGCTGGGCAGGGCAGGACACCTGCCACTCGCGGACGGCGCGAAGGTGCTGGTGACGCACGTCCTCCCCAGCCGCATGCCTGCGGAGGTGGGCACCCGAGCGCTCCATGCCACCGCGCGCGAGTTGGAGCGGAGCGCCGAACGGCTGCGCAAGGCGCTGCGTGCCGCGGGCAACTCCGCCACCGTCGAGACGCACATCGCGCGAGGCAAGCCCGTGGAGGCCATCCTGCGCCGGGCCCGGGCCTTTGGCGCGGAGCTCATCGTCCTGGGCCGGCATGGCGACAAGCCGCTGCGCAACATGTTCCTGGGCTCCACGGCGGAGAACGTCATCCGCGGTGGAGACCTGCCCGTGCTCATCGCCAACCGGAGGGCTCCCGGGCCCTACCTCCGGCCTGTCGTGGCCGTGGACGCGGACGAGACGTCCAAGCGCGCGGCGAGCTTCGTTCCCACGCTGATGACGCCCGGCTCCGAGCTGACGCTGGTGCACGCCTATGACGTGCCGCTGGAGTACGCGGTGTTCCCCGGCCTGACGACGAAGGAGCACAAGCACTACCGGCAGACGTTCAAGGCGTCCGCGGAGCGCAAGCTCAAGGCGTTGCAACGGGAGCTCGACGCGATTGAGGTCCCGTACCACCTGGTGATGGAGAACGGCGGCTCGCGCTCCATCGTCCTCGAGTTCGTGGACGACCAGGGCGCGGACCTGCTGGCGCTGGGCACCCGGGCGCGCTCCGGTGTGGCGTTCGCGTTGCTCGGCAGCGTCGCGACGGACCTCATCCGTGAGGCGACGTGCGACGTGCTCGTCGTCCGCGAGGCCGAGCCCGGCGAGTAGCGTGAAGGCCCCCGCTCGTGCGGGCTCAGGCCTCGGGGGCCTTGCCTGCCTGGGTGTCGGTGGCGGGTGATGCCCCTGCCTCTTCCGCCGCGACGGGCTCCGCGCCACCGGAGGTCTGCGCCTGCGATGCAGCAGCGTTCGCGTCGCTGGCTGGCGCCTGAGCCGGCACAGAAGCAACCGTCGCCGAGATGGCCGCGGCCGTGAGCGCGTCTCCAGCCACAGCAGTGGACTGGGCTTCCCGCTGCTCCAGCCGCGCCCCGCCCTGCTCCGCCGCGCGGAGGAACTCGTCGTATTCGGACTTGCGCTCCTCTGCCTTGGCCTGGGTTTTCACCGACTGCTGTGCCGCGGCGTCCCGGCCCATCATCACCGCACGCGCGCTGAGCACGACGCCTCCGGCAAACGCCGCCATGCTGAACAGCGAGCCGATGTCTCCGGCCCACAGCCCGTACACCCCGCTCTGGATGAAGGCCATCGCGTTCAGGAAGGCCGCGCCCGTGAGCGCCGCACCGCCCGCCGTGGTCCATGGACGCAGCTCCATCACCCGCGCGGCGCCGTAGCACAGCACCGGCAGCACCCCGAGCACCCACAGGTTCTCCAGCAGCACCGCCAGCGCCACCCGCAGCATGCCCACGGGCACTGCCTGGATGCGCACGCTCAGCCGAAGCGTCAGCGCCACGCTCAGAAGCGACCCCGCGATGAGCGCGATGAACCCCAGTCCCATGATGAACTGGAAGCGACGGACACGGACGCGCAGCGGTTCTAGGACACTCGTCTTGGAGCTCACAGGCAGGCAGCCTACTCCACTTCAGCCCTCATCCTCTTCCGCGTCCGCCGTCCCCCCCGGCGTACGGGCAGGCGGGCCGTCCCCGTAGAAGACCTCCTCCAGCACCAGCCCCTGGGCCGGCGCGGTGGGCCCGGCGCGCTTGCGGTCCTTGGAGGCCAGCACCTCCGCCACCCAGGACTCGGGCCGCCGTCCCTTCCCCACCTCCACCAGCGTCCCCGCCAGGTTGCGCACCATGTGCTTCAGGAACGCGGTGCCCTCGACCACGAAGGACACGGCGTCCCCCGACGTGCCTTCCACCGCCAGGCTCCGAATCTCGCGCACCGCATGCTTCGCCTGGCAGTCCGCGGCCCTGAAGGCGGAGAAGTCATGCCGCCCCAGCAGGTGCGCGGCCGCCTGCCGCATGGCCTCCACGTCCAACGGTGCGAAGACTTCCCAGTGCGTCATCCGCCGCAGGGGCGAGCGCGTGCGCCGGTTGCTCACGCGATACCGGTAGCGCTTGCCCCGGGACCATCGGCGCGGGTCGAAATCCTCGGCCACCTCCACCGCGTCCACCACGGCTACGTCGGCGGGCAGCAGGCCATTGAGCCCCATGACGTAGGCCTTCATCGGCAACACCCGGGGCGCGTCGAAACAGGCCACCTGCCCGGAGGCATGGACGCCCGCATCCGTGCGCCCCGCCGACGCCACCGACACCCGCGCCCCCAGCAGCCGCTCCAGTCCCGATTCCAACACCGACTGGATGGAGGGCCCGTTCGGCTGCACCTGCCAGCCCACGTAGCGCGTTCCTTCGTATTCGAGCGTCAGCTTCAGCCGGGGCATGGGTCAGCGGTACTTGAGCCAGGACTCGAGCAACTCGGCCACCATGCGGCCCGCGGGCACGTTGTTGCGACGGGCCACCGCATCCAGCGCTTCCGAGACGGCGGGACTCAGCGGCACGGCCAGGGTGCGCGGCTCGGTGCGGTCATCCCGAGCCGGGGGCTCCGGCTCCGGAGCGGGCACGGCCTTCGCGGTGTCGAGCGCGGCCGCCACATCCGACAGCTCCAGTGCCTCCTCCGACGTGGGCGCGGCCGCGGCGCGCACGGCCAGGCGGCGCTGCTCGGCGGCCAGCTCTTCCTCGAAGAGCTGCTTGATGAAGTTGGACAGGTGCAGCGCCGTGGGCGTGAAGTCGTACGCGTCCAGGAAGGCGTCCAGGTCCTTCTGCATCTGCGCGGCCGTCTGGTAGCGCTTGTCCCGGTCGCGCTCCAGCGCTCGCATCAGGATGATCTCCAGGCGCTCCGGCAGGTCCTCGCGGAAGTACGACGGCGCGTAGATCTTCCCGTCCGTGATGCTGCGCATCACCGCGGCCTCGGACTCGCCGGTGAAGAGCTTGAAGCCGGTGAGCCACTCGTAGAGCACCACGCCCAGGGAGAAGACGTCGCTGCGGCAGTCGAGCGGCTTGCCCAGACACTGCTCCGGGCTCATGTAGCTGAGCTTGCCTTTGATTTCGCCGTTGCGCGTCTGCTCCATCTGGTTGGCGGCCTTGGCGATGCCGAAATCCAGAATCTTCACCGAGCCGTCGAAGGCGACGACGATGTTCTCCGGTGACACGTCCCGGTGGACGATGTTGAGCGGGTTGCCGTACAGGTCCACCTTGGTGTGCGCGTGGTGCAGGCCCGCGCAGACGCACGAGGCAATCTTCACCGCGTACACCAGCGGGAAGGGAATCCCCAGCGCCTCCGCCTTGGGGACGACGCGGCGCATGTCCCGCCCGGACACGTAGTCCATGGCGATGAAGTAGCTGTCCGCAATCTTTCCCAGGTCGTGAATCTGCACGACGTTGGGATGGTTGAGCTGCGAGGCGAGCCGGGCCTCGTTGAGGAACATCTTCACGAAGGCCGCGTGCTTGGACAGATGCGGGCGGATGCGTTTGATGACGACGGGGGACTCGCGGCCGTCATCCTGCTGCTGATGCGCGAGGAAGATTTCGGCCATGCCCCCCACGGCGATGCGGTCGATGAGGCGGTACTTTCCAAAGCGGCCGGTGTCGCGCTGCGGGGCGGCGGGAGGCATGGCCCGGCGAGCCTACCTGTGCCGAGCCGCGGAGTGGCAACAAACTTGGGTGAGGCTCGACAGGCTTCTATTCGAAGCTGCAAGCCTCTCGGGCCTCATCCGAATGAGCGTAGCAGCTTGCGAGTGAGCGGGCCGAGGGCTCACCTCCCCGGCCGCTGGTACTACCGGACCTGCACCCGGTGCACCTTCAGCGCGGGTTCCTCTCCGGGCGGCGGTGGGAAATCCAACGCGGACGGCCCCAGCGAGCCCAGCGATTTCCCCTGGCGTCCCGCCTGAGTCACCCCTTCGAGCACCATGGCCTCGAAGCGGCGGGCAGGCAGTCCCGCGTGGTTGCAGCACGCCACCAGTTGGCCTCCCGGGCTCACGACACGCGCGGCGGCCTCGGCCAGCCGGGCATAGTCGCGCGCCGCGGAGAACCGGCCGCTGCGCGTCGTCGAGAACGACGGCGGGTCCGAGATGACGATGTCGAAGGACTCGCCCTTCTTCGCCAGGCGCTTGAGCCAATCGAACACGTCGCCGGCCACATAGTCATACCGGTCCACCGTCTGGCCATTGAGGCGCGCGTTCTCCTCGCCCCACTCCAGCACGCGCCGGCTCGCATCCAGGTTGAGCGCCCGCTTCGCGCCGCCCGCCATGGCCACGACGCCAAAGGCACAGGTGTACGAGAAGAGGTTGAGCACGGTGAGGCCCCGCGCCTGCGACAGCAGCCACGCCCGCGTGTCCCGCATGTCCAGGTACAACCCCACCGACAGCCCTTGCGCCGGACGGATGAGGAACGCCAAGCCGTTTTCGAGCGCGGTGAAGGACTCCACCGCTTCGCCCCGGGCGGGTGCCTCGGGCGCGAGCGACTCCTTCGCCACGTTGGCCAGGACACGCGCCTCCCGCGGCCGGCGCTTGAGGTAGAGGCTTCGAGGCGCCCAGGCGGCCATGGCCGCGTCGAGCAGCGTCTCCTCCTCGGCCGGCGTGAAGTCCCGATAGAGGCTGATGACGTACACGTCGCCAAATACGTCCGCCGTCACATCCGGCACGCCGTCCGCTTCGGCATTCACCACGCGCCAGGCCGTGGTCCGCGCGTCTCCAAGCAGCGACCCGCGCCGGCCGCGCGAGGCGCGCAGCGTCTCCACCAGGGAAGAAGGCAATGCGCTCATGCCGCCGCTCAACTGCCCAGACGCGCGCGCGTCCAGACACGCTCCAGCGCCTGGGTCGCCGCGCGGGAAAGCGCCACGTAGTCGAGCCCCAGCAACTGGCCCTCCCGCACGCAGACCCGGCCGTTGACGATGGTCCACCCCACCGGTGAATGCGCCAGTTGCCCGAGCAGATAGGGCGAGTAGCCCGTCTCCGGGTCCGCGGTGGGCACGACGTCATAGACGACGAGGTCCGCGATGCACCCCTCCTCCACGTTCCCGGAGGGCAGGCCAAACAGCCGCGTACACAGCTCCGCCGGGCCATTGACGAGCAGGTGCGCCAGCGCGCCATCCACGTCGGGCATCCTTCCGGAACGGGAGATGCGCAGCACGCCCACCAGCGCGGCGAGCAGTTCGTCCTGGAGGCTGCCATGGCCCCCCGTGCCAAGCCCCAGCAAGTGGACCCGCGACAGCACCGCGTCCATGGGGTCCGCGCCACGCTCCAGCGCGCGCACACCCCGGGCCGCCAGCGCCACGAAGGCCCCGCTCTGCTCCAGCAACTCCGCCTCCGCGCTGTCCAGCACGCGCGCATAGCCCGCGATGGCACGCGGCCCCAGCAGCCCCAGCGCATCCAGCCGCGGGACCACGCGTTTGCCGTGCTGCGAGTAGGTGGAAGAGAGGTCGTCCTCGCTCTCCGCGAGGTGGAAGACGGTGGGCGCGTCCAGCACCCGGCTCAGCTCCGCGATGCGGCGCAGCAGCGCGTCGTCACAGGTGAACGACGCATGGAAGCCAAGCGCGCCCCGGACCAGTGGGTGGTCCCGATACGCGCGGGTGAAGTCCGCGTTGGCGTCCAGCCACGTCTGCGCCTGCGCCGCGCCGTCCAGCCCGTGGGTGGAGTGGCTCGTCACCAGCCGCAAGCCTACCGCCTCCGCGGCGCGCGCCTGGGCGGCGAGCCCTCCGGCCACGTCCTGACAGGACAGGTGCTCCACCGCCAGGGTGACGCCGTGGCGCAGGGCCCGGGCCGCCGCGTAGCGGGTGAGTGCCTCCACGTCCTCGTTCGTGAGCAGCCGCGCCACGTGCCGGAGCCGGTCCAGGCGCTCGCGGGGCGGAAGCATCAGGAAGTGCCCCGTGGGCGGCAGCAGCTGGCCGTTGACGAGGTGCGTGTGGCAGTCCACCAGTCCCGGCGCCACCAGCCGGCCGTGACAGGCGACTTCCCAGTCCCCGGGCAGCACGGGCACCTGGGCGTCCGGAGCCACGCGACGGATGGTGTTGCCTTCCACCACCACGGCCATGCCATGGCGGACGCGACCGTCCGCCCTGAACACGGCACAGTTTTTCAGAAGCAGGCGGCCTTCCATGAAAGCCCTGTTCTAACACGGGCCCGGCGCGGCGCGAGGGGCGCCGCCGCCAGCGAGCATGTTAGGGTCCGTACGGTATGACGCCGCTGAGCCCCGCCGTGAACTCCCCGTCTCCCGTGACGGCCCCCTCCCCGCGAGGGGCGCTGGCCTTCCGGGGCTTGTGGCTCTTCTCACCGCGGGCAGATGCCCTCATCGTCGCCCTGCCCCTGGCCCTGGCCCTGTGCACGGCGGCCGCCAACGTCTGGCTGGCCCCGGGCGCCGCGGAAGGCGCGCACCGTCTGTCCGCCTGGACGGCGCAGAACCTGCTCGGCAACGCCACCCACGTCATCCTCACGTTCCTGCTCTTCGCGGTGCACCGGGACGTGCTGACGTCCGCCCCGGGTCAACCCCGGCAGGTGCTGGCGGGCTCGCTGGGCATGCTCGCGGTGGGCACGGTGCTCTTCTTCACCTTCTACGCGGAGCGCACGGCGCACACGTATGGCGTGGCGGTGATTTTCAACGTCTTCGGCACGCACCACACCCTGTCCCAGCACCGGGGCATCTGGTCACTCCACGGGCTGCGCGCGGGCAAGGCCGGCCTGCCCGGCGCGTCGGCGCTGGAGCGCAAGCTGCAACAGATGTACGTCCCGCTGCTGCTCACGCTGCTGCTGGTGCGCATCTTCTTCGTGCCGGAGGCGCCCGGGCCCGATGCGCCGGCGTACCTCGACATTGGCCAGGGCGCGGTGCTCCCGCACGGCGCGCTGGGGGTGCTGCTGGCGGTGTGGCTGGGCTACTTCATGCTGCTGTTCCGCACGGTGCTGCGCGCGGAGGCCGTCAGCGGGCCCAAGGTGCTCTACCTCCTGGCCATGGCGACGGCGACCGGGCTGGTGCTGGTGGCGCCCACCTGGGGCTACGTCATGCTGCCCGGCATGCACGGCCTGGAGTACTACATGCTCACCGCGCGGATGCTGGAACCCCGCGAAGGTGACACGCCCCGGTTGCCGCGGAAGTTCATCGTCCCGGCCATGATTGCGTCCATGCTGCCCCTGCTGGCGCTGGGCGCGGTGCACGGTCTGCTCCAGCAGGGCGTGGTGCGCGGCGCGCTGGGCAGCAACATGGGCGTGGCGGAGACGCACCCCCTGCTGCGCGCCATGACGTCCCTGGGCTTCGCGGTGGTGCTGGCGCACTACTTCGCGGACGCCCTCATCTACCGCTTCCGGATTCCCTCCATCCGCGCGGTGATGTTGAAGCGGCTGGGCTTCAGCTAGCCGCAAGGAGCATCGGAGGCCCCCTGCCGCTCCGCGTTGGCCGCGAAGGCGTCCCGCAGGAACAGCGACAGGCCAGGGCGCACCTTGTCGATGTTCTCCGTGAAGCGCGTGTCCGCCACGTACATCTCCCCCAGGCCCCGGTGCATGGCGGGAGGGCACGCGTAGAACCACTTGCCCAGGTATTGGCGGTGCGCCTCGGCCAGGTCCATGGCAGCGGCCGACGCGGCCCGGGTGCCCGCCGCGAGCAGGTCCGCCAACGCCTGGAAGAGGGCATCCCCCTCCTCCTTGATGCGCTTCCAGTCCTCCTTCTTGTAGCGCGCCGTCCTCCGCGCGGACTCCTTGTAGGCCTCCGTGTTCCCCCAGCGCTGCTTCGCTTCCTCCTCGTACTTCGAGGGGTCGAAGTCGCCAAAGGCCTCGAACATCGCTTCCTTGTCCACGTGCGTCCCCTTCTCCAGCGCGTCCAACGCTGCGTCCACGGCGTGCACCAGCGCGTCCAGACGGGCGGCCCGCTCCGTCAGGAGCTGCCGCTGCATCCGCAGCGCGGTGCGCAGGTCGAAGGTGGGGTCGCCCAGGATGCGGCGGATGTCCTCCAGCGGGAAGCCCAGCTCCTTGAAGAAGAGCACCTGCTGGAGCTTCTGGAGGTCCGCCTGCGAATAGAGCCGGTAGCCGGCTTCGCTGCGGTCCGAAGGACACAACAGGCCCAGCTCGTCGTAGTGGTGCAACGCGCGGATGCTGATTTTCGCCAGCCGGGCGACCTGGCTCACCGTCAGGGCCATCTCCACCTCTTGAAGAGGAGGTGTAGGGCCTCACGTCGCGTGAGGGTCAAGCCCCTGGGCGGGGGTGCTGCCACTTCCGGCCGGGCACCGGGCTGACGACTCAGCCCTCGACCTCGGCCGCCCGAGAGGAGCCACCCGCACGAGGCAGGTATGGCTCCCCCCGGAAGGACACGGCTCAGTACGCGTTGTTCTGGCCGAACGTCTTGATGGTCTTCTTCTCCAGCTGGCGCTGACGCTCGGTGGCCTCGGACTCAACGGAGGCGTTACCGGCCAGCGCGTCGGCGGAGGCGCCGAACAGCTTGCGGATGTTGTCGCCGAACAGGGTCACCACGCCGATGGCGGCGATCGCGATGAGGGCGACGATGATGATGTACTCAGTCATGCCCTGGCCACGAGCCTTGCGGAGCTGCTGCTTCTTCGAGATCGCCTTCATGGAACTCTCCGGGGATTGCAGTGGTGGAAAAGACACCCTGCTGCTTGGGTGATTCGCACCCTAGGGCAGATCCCACTTCCACCTCCATCGGTCATCGGGAGGATGCCAGGAATTCTCAGTGATTCCGGGCAATTGGCCCGATTTGGATGATCCAAGGCCCCATTTCAGGGGCTCCCAGGAGCGGCGACGGGCATTTGGGCGGTGCCTTCGCAGCTCGAACGAGGCAGCGCCTCGCAGAGTGAGCGCAGCGCCCGGGCCAGATGTTCGTCGTCCGGGTGCCGGGCCGCAACCTCGCGCCCCATGGACACGGTGTCGTGCAGGGCACCTACAGGCGTCCACATGGTGCGCGAAGCCCAGGTCTGGGCCGTCACCAGCCTCAGGTAGGCCGTCACCAGGGCGGGCTCGCGTCCGCCCCGCGCCACCTCGGGCTCCAGGAGCGAGGCGGCCAGCGTCAAATCCTGCTGAGCCAGCGCCGCCTTGCCCAGGGCCAGGGCGGACTCGGGGCTGTCGGGGGCCAGCCGCCGCCACTGCGCGGCCGCGCCGCGCACCATGGGGTCATTGGGCGCATGGTAGCGCTCGATGTTCCGGTACAGCCCGGCGGCCTGCTCCGCGGTGGGCGGGTGCTGCTGGACGTAGTCGTGCAGGAAGAGGCGGTCCGCCCCTTCGGGCGCGCGCCGCTCGTCCCTCACGCGCACGTCCAGATTCGACACGAAGAAGGCGATGGGCGACGCGTACTCCAGCAGGTTGTGGTCGTCCGTGTTGATGGGCCCCTCACCGGCGAACTCGAGCTGGCCGGCCTCGCTGTGCACCTGCTTGGACAGCAGCGCGAACACGTCGTTGATGCCCACGCGGGACAAGTCCTTCCGCACCTCAGGATGCCCCATGCGCTCGGCCAGGCGCGCCGCATCGAAGGCCAGGGGCTTGCGGCTGGCCACCATCACCAGGTCATGCGGCCCCAGCCACGTGGTGGCGTGCGGAAAGGTGTCGCGCAGGGTGCGGACCACCAGCTTGATGAGGTCCTCGTTGCTCTCGTAGGTGTGGATCCACTGCACCAGCACGCCGTCGTCCGCCAGGTGCCGGTCCACCGTCTGGAAGAAGTCCCGCGTGAAGAGGCCGGACACGCCGGACACCCACGGGTTGGACGGCACGCTCACCACCAGGTCGTACTTGCGCGGCGACAGCGCCATGAACGTCTTGGCGTCATCCACGTGCACGTGGGTGCGCGGGTCATCCACCGCGTTGCGGTTGTCCGCCTTGAACAGGCGCGCCGCGTCGATGACGGCGGGTGCGATCTCCACCATGTCCAGGTGCTCCACGGGATGCACCAGCACGCTACCCGCGGTAATGGCCGCGCCGGCGCCCACCAGCAGCACCGACTTGGGCTCGCGCGGGTGCAACAGGGCGCCCAGGTGGCCGGCCACCACCTGCGTCTCCACGTCGCTCCCGTTGGACGCGTCCACCTTCCCGTTGAGCTTCATGAACCGCAGGTTGTCCACGGGAGCGTCCGCCACCATCACCGTGGCGAAGGTGTCGTCCTGGTAGAAGATGGGGCGGATGATGGCCTCCGTGTCCGCCACCAGCTTCGCGTAGCTCTCCGGCGGCTTCTCGTGGGAGCGGATGGAGGCGATGCCCGACAACCGCACCGCCCAGCCGCTCATCCCGCCCAGCACCACCAGCGCCAGCACCGCCGTGGCGGCCACCGGCCACAAGGCACGCGCCGGCTGCGCGGGACGGCCGGGAGCCGCGTGGAAGGCCAGCCCCGCGCCGAGCAGATTGGCCGCCACGCCCGCGATGAAGTTGCCCTCCATGCCCCACCACGGCATCAGCACCAGCACGCCCAGCGCCGAACCCGTAATCGTGCCCACCGTGTTCCACAAGTAGACGCCGCCCAGTTGGCGCCCCACCTCGGACACCTTGGCCGTGGCCACGCGCGCCGCCGCCGGGAAGGCCGCGCCCATGAAGAAGGTGGGCACCAGCAGCACGAGGCAGCAGAAGCCGAAGGTCAGCACCTGGAACAGCGGCCAGGTGTCCAACGAGCGCGTCATCATCCACTGCGCCTTGCGGAACAGGTGCGGCAGCCGGACGTAGAGCGGCAGCGCCACGCAGATGCTGGCCACCAGCGCGACCTGGAGCCGGCCGAACAGGCGCAGCGAGTCCACCTGTCCCTTGCGCGTCATCAGCCAGAAGCTGCCCAGGCCAATGCCCATGATGAACGCGGTGAGGATGAGCGTGAAGGCGTAGGTGGACGCGCCCAGGACGATGGACAGCAGGCGGATCCACGTCACCTGGTACAGCATGGACGTGAAGCCCGACAGCAGCACGCCGATGAGCGCCGCCCGCACCGCGATGCGCGGATAGGACACCTCCGCATCGCCCTCTTCCGTGGGCGGTGTCTGGCCCGGCACCAGCGCGGGCGGGAAGCGCCGGGCCAGCCCCAGCGAGGCCAGCGCCACCAGGATGTTGAGCCCCGCGGCCAGCCCCGCCGAGGAGGACAGGCCAATGGCGGGCACCAGCTTCGTCCCGGCGATGAACACACCCACCGCCGCGCCCAGGCTGTTGACGGCGTAGAGCCGCGCCAGCTCGTAGCGCACCCCCGACAGGCTGGAGGCGAAGTGCCGCACCAGCGCCGGCAGCGTGCCGCCCATCAGCAGCGTGGGAATCAGCAGCGACGCGGAGGAGACCAGCAGCCGGGGCCCCAGTCGCCAGCCATCCGGCACGGACGGGGCCACGTTCAGCCACAGCGCCCCCAGCACATCGAGCACATAGGGGAAGGCCAGCGCGTACAGGCCCACGCCCAGCTCCAGCAGACCGTAAAGGGCCAGGGGGTTCTTTGCCCGGTCGGCTGTCCGCCCGAAGACAAATGCCCCCAGCGCTTGCCCTCCCATGAACGTGGCGAGCACCACGGCATGCGCCTGGCCGCTGTTCCCCAGGACATTCCCGAGATACTTGGACCAGACGAGTTCGTAGACAAGCGCAGTGCCCCCGGACAGGAAGAGGAGGCAGGCCACAAGGTTCTTAGGAAAACGCGCCGTAGATGACATGGGGACAGCGCGGAACCTTAGTCGGTATGTTTCAGGCCCATCAAATGAACACCCATCTCCTGCAAGCCGCGATGCTCGCCTGGACTCCAAGCCTGCGGGTGACACGCGCCGAAGGCGACCTCTCCAGCATCCTGCGCCGCCCCGCCGGGGCCCTGTTGGAGCAGCCGCTCCACGAGGTCCTCGGCGTGTCGCCCAAGCGCGCCCGTGAGCTGGACGCCCGCGCCCGCGAGGACCGCCGCGCCGTGGAGTTCGTCTCCGCCAACCTCGGCGGCGAGGACGCGTGCCCCCTCCGCCTGTCCCTGGGACTGGACGGCGGCGAGGCCTGTGCCACCGTGTTGGATCTCAATGCCGTGCTGGACGGCGCCCCCCCGGTGCAGATTTCACGGCTGTCCTCCTCGCTCAGCCACGAGATTCGCAACCCCCTCTCCTCGGTGAAGATGGCGGTCCAGACGCTGGCCCGGAACACCGGCCTCAATGACCGGGACAAGCGGCGGCTCACCATCGCCAACCGCGAGATTCGCACCATGGAGCGAATGCTCTGGCTCCTCTCCGAATACGGCCGCGACACCACCCCGAAGATGGACGCCCATCCGCTGCGCGGCGTGGTGCAGGAGGCCACGGAGATGGTGGCCCCCGAGCTGGCCGAGCGGCGCGTGGAGGTCCGCGTGGACGAGGAGCCCGACCTGCCCCGCGTCCGGGTGGACCCGACGCGGCTGCGGCCCGTGCTGGCCCAGGTGCTGCTCAACGTCGCCATGGGCCAGACGGAGGGCAGCCCGGTGGAGGTGGCCCTGCGCCGGGGTGGCCCCCACCAGGTGATGATGGTGCTCCATGACCCCGCCGCCGCCCTGCCACCCGAGGAGAACGGTTCGCTCTTCGAGCCCTTCGGCTCCCGGCTGGCCCGGGGCGCCGGTCTGTCCCTGGCCGCCCTGCGCCGGGTGATGATGGGCGTGGGGGGAGACGTGGCCGCCCGGGGCAGCGCCGAGCCGGGCGTGGTGCTGACGCTGACGTTCGCCACCTGAGAGCGCCATGGAGACCCTTCTCATCGTCGACGACGACGTCTCGCTCCTCGAAACGCTGAAGATGCACTTCGAGGAGATCGAGCAGGACGGCCAGCCCCGCTACCAGGTGGCCACCGCCACTAGCGCCGCGGCAGGACTGCGCGCCGCCCAGGAGGCCATGCCCAGCGTGGTCATCCTCGACATGATGCTCCCGGACCGCACGGGCCTGGAAATCATCGAGGAGATGAAGGGCCTGTGCGGGGACGCGCGCATCATCCTGGTCACCGCGTACCACGACATGGAGACCACCATCCGGGCCATGAAGGCCGGGGCCTTCGACTACATCCACAAGCCCTTCCCGGACCCGGCCGCCCTGGACCTGGTGGTGGAGCGCGCGCTGGAATACCGCCAGCTGTCGCGCCGCGCGGACGAGGTCCACCGGGAGAACGCCGCCGCCCGCCTGGGCGACATCGTGGGCACCAGCCCGCTGATGCAGCAGTTGGTGAAGGAGATTGGAAAGGTCACCGGCAGCCACGCCACCGTGCTGATCACGGGCGAGAGCGGCACCGGCAAGGAGCTCATCGCCCGCGTCATCCACAACTACTCCTACGACGAGCCCCGGCCCTTCATCGGCATCAACTGTTCGGCCATCGTCGACACGCTGCTGGAGAGCGAGCTCTTCGGCCACGAGAAGGGCGCCTTCACCGGCGCCACGGCGGGCAAGCCGGGCAAGTTCGAGCTGGCCGAGGACGGCACGGTGTTCCTGGACGAGATTGGCGACATGTCGCTGATGCTCCAGGCCAAGCTCCTGCGCGTGCTGCAGGAGCGCGAGTTCGAGCGCGTGGGCGGCGTCAAACGCATCAAGCTGCGCGCCCGCGTCATCGCCGCCACCCACCGGGCCCTGGTGGAGGAAGTAGAGGCCGGCCGCTTCCGCGAGGACCTCTACCAACGCCTCAAGGTCATCACCCTCCAGATTCCCCCGCTGCGCGAGCGGCGCGAGGACATTGCCCCGCTGGTGAAGCACCTGCTCGAGCGCATCAACGAGAAGGTCCACAAGCGCGTCACCCGCGTGCCCGGCGAGGTCATGGAGCGCCTCACCCGCTTGCCCTGGCGTGGCAACGTGCGTGAGCTGGAGAACGTGCTCACCCGCGCCGTGGTGCTGGCCCCCGGTGACGTCCTGCGCGGTGACGACCTGCCCGCCCTGGAGTCACCCCTCCCCTCGCCGGAACCGGGCCGGGCCACCTCCGCCCACACCGCCAGCGCCATGTTCGCCGCGCCGGCCGAGGACGACGCCAGCCTGATTCCCACTTTGGAAGAGGCCGAGCGCCAACTCATCGCCCGTGCGATGACCGTCACCAAGGGGCACAAGGGTCGCACCTGCCAGATCCTTGGAATCAGCCGGCCCACCCTGGAGCGCAAGCTCCAGAAGTACGGTCTTGCACAGGGCCAGAGCACTCAAGTGCACACCTTCCCTGTGAAGGATGCGTCGTGAGCACTCTTGGACAGTGTCGCTGCTCCGACACTCCTCCCCCCGGTTTGAACGTTTCGTTCAAATTGATCAGACTGTTTGAACGTTCTGTTTCAGGTTTTGGACACAGAACGGGGTCTGGTGCGGGCCTGTAGCGCTAAGTACCCGGCATTTCAGGAGGTGTTGTCCCGGCGGCATTTCAATTCCCGCTGGCATGAACCTTGGAGAAGGGAAGTCCCGTTCGCCGCTGAAGCAGACGGCTCGACTTCCCTACGCTTCCTTCCCAGGAGTAATGCCATGCACGGATTCAACCGCCCCCTCGGCCCCATCGGTTCCAACGTCGTGGCGCCGCTGCAGACGACCAGCTCCGGGATGATGGTCACCGCCAACAAGCTGGTGCCCGGCCAGGAAGCCATCGACTTCAAGGGCTACTTCAAGGTCGAGTCCTTCCCGCACAACTCGACCATCTACCGCCCCGGTGACAACACCGACCGCGTCTACCTGCTGAAGTCCGGCCGCGTGCGCCTGATGCGCATCGGCAAGAACAGCACCCGCTCCGTGGTGTCCATCCTCCGCCCGGGCGACCTCTTCGGCGAGCTGTTCCGCCCCGAGGGCACGCCGATTGAAGAGATGGCCATCGCCGCCGGTGAGGCCGAGGTCTGGAGCATCGAGGGCCGCGACTTCCGCGCCCAGTTGGAGGCCCGTCCGGCCCTGGCGGTGGACGTGGTCCGCGCCTACGCCGAGCGCGTGCGTGCCCTGCGCAAGCGCGTGCTGGGCCTGACGTTCAAGGAGGTTCCGGCCCGCCTGGCGGACACCCTGCTCACCCTGGTTGAAGCGCACGGCGAGCGCTGCCCGCACGGCGGCGAGACGGACCTGCGCGGCATCACCCAGCAGGACCTCGCGGACCTCGTGGGCGCCTCCCGCTCCTTCGTGTCCACGCTCATCAACGAGATGAAGCGCGAGGGCGTGCTCGGCAACGTCGGCCGCATCCTCTGCGTGCGTGACCAGAAGGCCCTGCGGAAGATCGCCGGCAAGGAGAAGTAGTCCGCGCGCCCGCGGCGAACGGGAAGCAGGACACCAGACGGGCCTGACCATGCACATGCCGCGTGGCCGGGCCCGTGGTGTTTCCAGCGAACGGTGCCCTCCCGAGTGACCGCCCAGGACCTCCACGTCCTGGAGTCCTCGCTGGGCGCATTGCTTCCCCAGGCCTACCTCGACTTCATCTCCCAGCACGGCCTGTTCTCCGCGGTGGATTGGCGGGGACATGAGCGCGCCCGGATGTTGAGCCCCACCGAGTTGCTGAAGGCGCTCCAGTGGTCCAAGGAGACCATCGAGGAGGGCTGCTTCGGCGACAACGAGGACGAGCTGGAAGCCGCCATCCTCGAGATGAAGATCCGCGAGCGGATCATCCCCTTCCAGTACATCGCAGCCACGAACGTGAGCGACTACTACTACTTCGACACGGGGATGCGTCGCGACACCGGGCGGCTCATCTTCCCGGCGCGCCACGACGACTTCGACTTGTCGACGTGGCTGCTGGACGGAGAGCCCGACGTCTCCGGCTGCACCTTCGATTTCGACGAGCACCTGCGCTGGGTCCTCCGGGAGGGCCTGGAGGAGAAGGACTGGGGCCGCTGACCTCAGACGCGGCGGCGCAGCTCCTCCACTTCGGCGCGCAGCAGCCAATCGTCCGGGAAGTCCGAGGCCGCCGCGGCAATCTGGCTCAACCGCTCCGGCTTCACGGCGTGCGTCTCCCGCATCTTCCGGACCTCGCGGTAAAGCGCGGCCAGCGCTGGGTGCAGCGCCAGGGCCTTGCGTGAGCGGGCCTTCTCCTCGCCATCCCCTTCCGAGAAGGCGCTCAGCTCGCCGTACCAGCGGTCCCACGTCGCCGGGTCCGAAGGCCCACCCGCCACCGAGGGCAGGTGCGTGCTGACGAAGAGCTTCGCCACCGCGGGCAGCGCCAGCTCGCGCCCCGCCAACCGGCCGCGCAGCGCCAGCACCTGGCCACCGTCCGTGGCGAAGCCCTCCAGCTCCAGCCCACTCTCCAGCGACAGCTTGAAGGGCCCGCGCTCCGGCAACGTCCCCGCGCCGAACGCCACCAGCGCCGGCCCGCTCCACGGCTTGTCGTCCAGGGAGCGCCCGCTGCGCGAGGCCATGATGGGCCCCTCCATGCAGACGAGCGCGGTGCCCAGACCCGGCGCCACCTCGCGCGGCGCGGCCAGCATCTCCAGCACCCGGCCCGTCACCTCGCGGCCGTCCGCCAGCACCAGGTGATTGACGGTCCGCGCGCGCAGCGCCTCCGTCAGGCCGAAGTCGCCGCCTCGCTTCCACGACAGCGAGGACTCGAACTCCGCCAGCACCTCGAACAGGTGCTCGAAGTCCCGCGCCACGAAGAGCTGCGGCTGCATGCGGGTGATGTCGTAGTCCATGTCCGCGCAGGCCACGCTCAGCGGCAGCTTCTTCACCGCCGGCGTCAGGCAGTGCTGCGCCTCGCCGATGCTGGACAACAGCCCCGCGCCGTAGATGCGCGGCGACTCCACGCTCCCGATGAGGCCGTACTCCGCCGTCCACCAGTAGAGGCGGCTCGCTCGAGTGCTCTCGCTGACGTAGCGACGGCTCGCGCTGGCGGCATCCAGCCGGGCCTGCGCGTGCGCCGCTTCCTCCTCGCTGGCGTCCGGGTCCTCCTTCACCACCGACAGGTTGCGGATGGCCTCGAAGACGGCCTGGTCCTCCACGCTGGCAATGGCCTTGAAGCCCACCAGCCCGCATGCCTTGAGGTACTCCGCGTAGCGGCGGTTGGCGATGATGGGCGCGTGCCCGGCGCTCTCATGGACGATGTCCGGTGCCGGCGTGTACTCGATGTGCTCGTGGGTGCGGATGTCCGCGGCAATCGCCAGGACGCCCAGCGCCTGGAGCTCCGTGAAGACGGCGGGGGGAATGAAGCCACGCACCCCCACACAGGCCCACCCCAGACGAGCGAGCTTCTCGTTCATCACATCCAGGCTGGGGATGCACTCCGAACCAATGCCCGTGGCCTCCAGGCCCTCCAGGTAGACGGGGTGCGCCTTGTCCGCCAGGTGGCCCCGCAAGGAGCCCAGGATGTTCCGCCAGACGGCCTGGTCCCGCGACGTATACGCCGCGTAGTCCTGGCCCACCACGTAGCGACGCAGATGAGCAGGCAGGCGGGCAATCGTCCGTTCCGTGGGAGTCATCATCATTCACCTCAGGCGGAATCTTCTATTCTTTGAAGATATCCCTTCTTAGGGCGAACGGAAATCCGACAGAAATCGACGTCTTCGTCGTTTTAACGTCGAACTAACCTGGCTGGCGGCGAAGTCCGTCCAGTACCAAACGGGCACCGGGGCTGAGCGCTCCGGAGGGCCACAAGGCCACCACCTCCACGGCCTGGGGCTCCTCTTCCAAGAGGGGCCACGCATGGAGGTCCGGTGGAAACGGGTGCATGGGGCGCAGGTCCGGAGTGATGGCGCAGGCGCGGAACGCGCGCAGCAGTTCGTAGAGGAGAAGGAAGCTCTCCGCGCGCCCCACTTCATCCACCGTCACGCCGTGGGCGGCGAAGCGGGCGCTGTTGGCGCCGCCGTAGGGGTCATCACGCAGCCAGTCCACGAAGCGCTGCCCCTCCAGGTCCTTCACGCGCAGCGACGTCCGGGACGCGGCCTGTCGCGCGAGCACGTTGTCCGGCCCGGCGAGCACCACGAAGGGCATGCGCAGCAGTGACTCCGACTCCACGCCTTCGTGGGTAGGCAGGGGCGTGAAGTCGAGCGCCAGGTCGAGCTGCCGCGTCTGCACCTGGCGCGTCAGTTCGTGGGGCCCTCCGAAGCTGAGCACCAGCTTGAGGTCCGCGGCGGCGGCGTCCCTCGCCACGGCGCCCACCAGGGACAAGGACAGCGTCGGGTTGAGGCCCAGCCGCACCACGGGCTCGGCGCTGGCCAGGTCGCGCAGCCGCTTCATGTCCAGTTGATGCAGCGGCGTCTGGGTGCCCGCGAAGAGCCGCTCCCCCCGGGCGGTGAGCTGCAGGCGACGGCCGGGCCCGCGCTCCAACAACGGCGCACCATCCGCCAGCGCCAGCTCCAGCGCGCGAACGTGCTCGCTCACCACCGAGCGCGCCACGCCCAGGTGCTCCGCGGCGGCCTCGATGCTGCCCGCCTCCACGGCGGCGGCGAAGGACTCCAACCAGACGAGGTGCCGAACGAGCTTGCGCGGAGGCATGAGCAGCATCCTTGCACGCCGCCATCAGCGGGGACGCGCCGCCGGACTTCATTGATGCTTGCGAAACTCCGGCATCCGGAATACCTGCGCCATCCAATGTCACGGATGTCTGACGCGGCGTCCACCGCAGCCGCCATTTCCCTCCAGCGCTTCGCAGCAGCCCGGCCCTACCTGAGCACCGCGCTGACCTGGTGCGTGCTCCACGGGCTCGTCGCATTGGTGTATTTCGGCGGTGCGCTGCGCGTGGCCGTGGAGCGGCTGGCGCCAGGGCTTCGCCCCCTCCTGCTCGCGGGAAGCTTCGCCCAGGCGTTGTTCCTGGGGCTGGTGGCCTTTCTTGGAAGCCTCCCCCTGGCCTTCCTGCTCGGCCACCGCTATCGCTTCGCGCTCCCGATGCTGACGGCGGTGGGCGGCGTGCTGCTCGGGCTGGACGCGCTGGTGCTCAACTCACTGGGCTTCCACATCAACGGCCTGGTGCTGGCGGTGGCGCTCCAGCCGCATGCCCTGGCGGAGACGGGGCTGTCTTCGTCGGAGGTGGCGCTGTTGGCCGGGGCGATGGTGGCCACCCTCACGCTCGACGCGGCGGCGGGCATCTGGTTCCTGCGCCGGGGCTTTGGCCCTCGCCGGGTGGCGCGCGCGGTGGTGCTGATAGCGGCCCTGTGCACCACCGAGCGGTTGGTCAGCGCGTCCCTCGTCTTCGCCCATGGCGGCGCCGTGCAGCACGCCACCACCACCCTGCCCCTCCAGGCACCGGTGCGGATGAACACCTTGCTGTCGCGCGTCACTGGCAAGATGCCGGCGTCCGGCCTGCGCCTGGGCGTGAGCCCCGAGGCGGGCGTGCCCGCGGCGAGCATCGACCCCGCGGAGGTGCGCTTCACCCGCCGTCCCGACATCGTCGTCGTCCTGGTGGAGAGCCTGCGTGACGACTTCTTCACCGCCGACGTCATGCCGAACATGTGGCGCAGGGCGCAGAGCGGCACGCGCTTCCTGCATCACCACAGCGCGGCCAGCTCCACGGACTACTCGCTGTTCAGCATGTTCTTCGGGCTGGAGGCCCAGCGCCGCGATGCCGTGGTGGGCGCGGGCCGCACGCCCCTCCTCTTCCCCGCGCTGGCCCACAATGGCTACCAACAGTCCTTCTTCGCCGCGTCCTCCGTTGACTGGATGGGCCTCAAGGACACCGTCTTCCGCGACGTGACGGGAGGCCTGCGCACGGACTACACGGGCCGCAGCCACCTGCGGGACGAAGCCATGGTCCGCGACGCGCTGGCGGCCGTGGAGGCCACGCCTCAGGACACGCCGCTGTTCCTGTTCGTGTTCTTCGCCGGCACGCACTTCGACTACGACTACCCGCCGCGCTCCGAGGTCTTCTCGCCCGCCTGGAATGGCAAGGGCGGACTCGCCACGGCGCGCGTACCTCCCGAGCATCTCAAGGCTCGCGCGTGGAACGCGGCCTACGAAGTGGACACCAAGGTCGAAGAGCTGCTGACGCGCATCGAAAGCCTGCGCGGCGCGCGTCCGCTGATTCTCTTCACCGGCGACCATGGCGAGGAGTTCCGTGAGCACGGCCGCGTAGGCCATGCCAGCGACGTGACGGCCTCCCAGCTTCACGTGCCCATGCTCGTGTTCGACGACCAGCTTCCCGTGGGCCAGGTCGACGCCGTCACCGGACACATCGACGTGGTGTCCACGCTCTTCGACCTGCTGGGAGACACGCACAGCCCGGCGATGCTGGGTGACGGTATTCCGATGACACGGCCGGACCCGCAGCGATACCTCCTCACCACCGTGGGTTGGGAGGCGCGTTACGCGCTCATCGGCAAGGAGCTGAAGGTCCATTTCGGCGCGGGGCGGCCTGGCACCGTCATCACCGACCTGCGCGACCGTCCCCTGGCCGATGGCAAGGAGCGCCTCGCGGCCGAGGCCCCGCGCATCCTCCGCCGACTGAGAGGGACGTCGGAGTCGACGCTTCCCGACTCCGCCACGGCCACGGACATGCCCTGACGGTACCTCGCGGCGGGCCCTGGGGCGGTGCTCACACGCGCCGCTTCAGAACCGGAGCTTCACACCCAGGGCCAGCGTGAAGAGCTCGACGTTCACGGTGGAGGGATTGCGGATGAACTGCACCAGCCGGTAGTCGGTGGCGACGAGCTCGAAGTACCCCTCCACGAATCGCAGGTTCAGCGCCTCCACCGGGCGCCCCGCGCTGGCGCCCAGCAGCAGCGCGGGCCGGATGGCGGTGCGGAACCAGTAATAGCCCTGGTCGTAACGGCTGGGCAGGCCCGCGAAGTAGTCGTCGCCCACCGTGTAGGTGAGCATCGCGCCCACCATGAGCGGGCGGACGGTCCACCCTGCCGCATCGAACAGGAAGGGGCGCCACTGCCCCTTCAGCGTGAAGGTGAAGAAGTCTTCCCCCGCCAACGCGGGCGGCGCCCAGCCCACCAGCAGCGCGGCCTCCACGGTGTCGTCGAGAAAGCTCCAGCCCGGCCCCGCGGAGAGAAAGCCGATGGCGCCCGCGAACTGCATCGCCGCATGGTCGGGCACGTACCAGGGTGACGCCTCGTGCGCCGGCTCCGGCCGCGCCTCCCGCGCCGCCAACAGCAGCGCCGCCACCAGCGAGGCTCGGAGACTCCCGTGCGCGGCCATCAGAAGGTGGCCCTCTGCACCTGCACCGAGGTGCCATCGACGTCCACCCAGAGGTAGCTCCGGCCCTTCATCGAATCGGTGGTGACGTACCGGACATCGTGCGCATGGACGTCGTGGTACTGGTGGACGTGGCCGTGGAAGGAGATGGCGACGCCCTTCTTCTGCTGGAGCTTCACCAAGGGCTCGGCGAGCGCATCGTCAAAGTCCCCGTTCCCAGGAGGCACGTGGGAGAAGGTGAAGGTGTTCATCACCGCGGGCGCCGGTGCGAGCGCCGTCTTCAGCCACTGCAGGTTCGGGATGTCGCCCGGGAAGCCGTACTCGCGGGAGTTGGAGTCGAAGAAGACGAAGCGGGTGCCCGAATACGTGAAGGAGAAGGACTCCGGTCCGAAGGTGCGCCGGTAGAGCTTCTGCCCCATGCCCAACGCGTCATGGTTGCCCATGACCACGAAGAACGGGACCTTCAAGCGGGACAGCAGCTCGACGCCCCACTCGTACTCCTGCGTGCTGCCGAACTCCGTCAGGTCGCCCATCTGCACCACGAAGTCGACGCCGCGCTGCTCCAGGTCCCGCATCGCCGCCGCGGAGTCATCCAGGAACAACTGCATGTCGCCCACCACCGCGAAGCGAAAGGCCTGCTTCGGCTTCGCTCCGAACAGCCGCTCGAGCGAGCGCGCATGCAAGTCCCGGTGGGGTCCCCGGAGTTCATAGGGGTGGAACTCGAAGGCGCCACAGCCCGCGCACACCAGTAGCAATGTCACCCAGACGCGCACGGATGCACGCTAACGTCGGCCTCCCGATGCTTCCATGGAATGCGACACCCGAATCCGGAGCACGCGGCGACAAGGAGCAGCCATTCTCACGCGCCATATGAACTGGACTCAGGCGCCCTCCAGCGACCTTCTCGCCTCGCGCATGACGGCGGTGCCGTGAGCGCACCTCTGTCGACATGGGAACTGCTGCATTGGGTGGCCACGAAGCCCACCCGGAGCACTCGGGAAGACCTCGACGCGCTGCTCGCGCGAGCGGATTTCACGCAAGTCGCCCGGGACGTCCTGGTGTCGGGCCCCCCTTCCGAGAAGACCACGGCCTTGCGAGTGCTCCGGAAGCTGGCGACGCCCGAAGCCCATGCCCTGGCCCGGCTCGCGCTTCGCGACGAAGCGGCTGACGTCCGGGTCCTGGCGGCTCGCGTGCTGGCGGGCACACAGGACGCCGCGGACTGGCGGAGCCTCCAGGAGGCGCTGGATGATACCGAGCCCTCCGTGCAGCACGCCGTCATGGACTCGCTCGCGAGGATGAATCCGGCGGCCGCGAGCGACCTCTTCCTCGAGCGCTTCGAACGTGCCCCTTTGGCGGAGAAGCTGAACGCGCTCGCCACCGCGCAACGGCTGGGGCTCCCCGAATCCGGCGCCCTGGCCCGGCTCGGCCTGGCTTCGACCTCTTCCACCCTCAGGGCCGCGGCGGTGGCCCTGCTCGCGCGAGAAGGCGAGGCGACAGAGGGCCTGCTCATCCAACTCCTCACGGATACCGCCGAAGACGTGCAACTCGAAGCCCTTCACGCGCTGTCCCGTCGTGCACACGTGCCCGCCAGCGTCTTCGTCCCACTGCTTTCCGCGTCGTCCCCATTACAAGTCCGCCAACAGGCGCTTCGGTCGCTCGTCCTGCGTGGCGACGCCAGTGCTTGCGAACCCATTTGCCGGCTGCTGACGGCCCCTGAATCTTCGCTCCGCAGAATGACGATTCTCGCCACCGCACGGCTCGGCTGCTCCGGTGCGACGCGCGCCCTGCTGGAGATGCTGGCCCGGACACGCGACGAAGATGAACGGGCGGACCTCGTCACCGCGCTCGGTCAACTCGGTGGACCCGAGGCATGGGAGGCGCTTCGCCAGGCACTGTCGGATGAATCCCTCCGCGTCAGGCGCGCCGCCATCTCCGCCTGGACCTCGGACGCCGCACCACCAGACGCAACCACGGTGATGCTGGAGCACCTGCGAGGTGCCCCCGACATAGAAACGCGGAAGGCCGTTGTCCTGGCCCTTCTGAACAACCGCCCGGAGATGGCCCACCGCGCCCTGCGGCTCGCGCTCGAGGACTCCGCGCCCGAGGTCCGGCGGATGGCCGTGCGAGCCCTGGGCCTCGAGGCCAGCCCAGAGGCCCTTCAAATCCTGCGCGAGCACCAAGCCACCGAACGTGACCCAGACGTTCTGCGGCACCTGGGCGCGGCGCTGGAGCGACAGCAAGCCCCTGGCGACACGCCTATCTCAGTGGACTCGCCCGCCGAACGTCTCCTCTTCGACCCGGCGCGAACGGGACAGCATGTGGCGGAGTGGCTCGCGGTCCCCGAACGCTACCCCGCGACCGAGCGCTTCTACTTCTACGCAGGCGGAAACCTGGAGCAACTGGGCACCGACAGCCGACTCCACGCCTTCCAGTACACCGCGCTCGGAGACCAACTCCACATTCAACCCGAGGGCGCACCCGGCCGAAGCACGGCCTTCACCGTGACGCCCGAGCCGCCAGCCTCCAACGGCATGCCACACCGCTTCCGCCTGGAACTGGCCCGGGACATCCTCTTCGGAACGGACGCACCGCGAACGCTGCACTTCATCGAGCCCAAGCAAACCGACACAGCGTCGGACGACGACTTCTGACGCCCCGGGCGCCCCTTACGCCGCGGCGGACCGGGCGCCCTCCCAATCCTCCACCTCGTAGAGGAACTTCGAACCGCCTATCAGCTTCCGGTTGGCCGAGGTGCTCTGCACGAAGACGACGTACTTCTCCAGGCTGGAGGGCCGGATGCGCACCGTCTCGCCGGGCGGCAGACCAAGCATCTCCCGGGCCCGCTCGCCGCTGTAGAGGTCGCCCGTCTTGCGGTCCATCAGCACCACTTCCTTGCGGCCCTGGATGGTCTCCGTCTTGGTGAACTCGTAGAAGCCCCGGCCCGTCTTGAAGCCCAGTCCGTTCTCGTGCACGAAGTCCTTGATGGGCTGGGTCCGGTCCACATCCAGCACCTGGAAGCGGCCCGGAGGCACCGCGCGCAGGTCCGCCTCGCCATGGAGCGGCGGCGCAGTTCGCTGGAGCATGGTGCTGAACATCACGTTGAGGCCGCGGCTCATGCGGCCCTCGCGCACCACTTCCTGCTCAAACGATTGAAGCTGCACGTCCGAGGCCTGCTTGTAGCAGACGGCCAGCAGCAGGTCGGTGACGTAGGCGAACTGGTCCAGGCTCAGGTGGAAGCCACCCGACTTCTCCGCCAGCTCCTTGTAGAAAGCCGTCGCATGGCGGCGCGCCAGGGCTTGCACGCCATACACTGGCACGCCCATCCGCCCCAGCGCGGCCACCTCCTTGCGCCAATCCAACTGGTGGGGATTCTGCGAAGGCCCATGGGGTACGTCGTCGCCAATCAATACCAACGCCCGCGTGTACCCGACCGTCCAGGACAGGCTTTGCGCCTGACGCAGCACGAACTCGTAGCATTCGGGCGCATCGCCCCCGCCCGTCTGCTCCACACGGTCCACGAAGCGGACAACGGCGCTCTCGTCGTCCGTCAGGTCCAGCATCTTGGTGACATACGTGGAGCCCGCGTCGCAGTAGTCCCCGTGGGCGATGATGCCGATGCGGATGCCCGGAATCTCCTTCATCAACCGGGACACGGTGCCCCGCAGCTTCTTCCGCACCTGCGCCAGACACGGATACATGCTGCCGGTGGTGTCAAAGCTGAAGACGATTTCGACGCGGTTATCAATGACTGACGTGCTCATTCCGGTGCCCCCTCGTGACCGCCGACGAGGACAAATCTACGCGCCGGGTCTGACATGAATCAGGCCTGGAGACGGCTCGGGAAACGAGGGCTGGACGGGCCTTCGTCGACCCGATGTCACGCAATCGCACCTGCCGCTTGCCCTGGACGCCGCGCGACCGCAGCATGCGTGCCCATCGTGTCCGCCACCGTCGAGCCCCCATCCCCGCATCGTACGTACACCGAGCGCCGTGCCGCCGCGCAGGCGGAGCTGACCGCGCTGGACCGCGTGAGCGCCCGCTACGCCAATTTTCGAACACTCGCCTTCCTTGCCGCGGCCGGCGTCGCGGGCTTCGTGCTGGCGGGGCGTCTGCCCAAGGTGTGGTGGTGGGCCAGCGCCGCCGCGTTGGTGCTCTACGGCGTGCTCGCCATCCTCCACCACCAGGTCTTCCGCCGCGAGGCCCGGACGAAGCTGTATGTGACGCTCAACGAGCGCGGACTGGCGCGGCTGGGGCCCGGCTGGCACGACTTCACCGAGCGCGGTGAGCGCTTCCTGTCCCCCAGCCACCTGTACACCCCGGACCTGGACGTCTTCGGCCAGGGCAGCCTCTTCCAGCTCCTCAACGAGACGGCCACGCGCGCCGGAGAAGAACGGCTGGCGGCGTGGCTCTCCGCCCCCGCGTCCGCCCAGGAGGTCGAAGCCAGACAGGGCGCCGCGCGCGAGCTGGCGCCCAACCTGGACTTCCGCCAGGACCTCTGCGTGGACGCGCGGGACGCCTCGCGTGAGAAGGCGGACCCGGCGCTCTTCATCCAGTGGGCGGAGCTGGGTCCGCAACTGAACTCCATCCGCTGGGCCCGGCCGGTGGCGGTGGTGCTGCCCCTGGTGACGCTGGCCGTCTACGTCCTGGGCAAGTTCGAGGTGCTGCCCGAGTCTGCCTTCTGGGTGGGGCTGGCCGCGCAGCTGGGCGTGGCTGTCATCACCCGCCGCCCGCTGAAGGTCATGGACGAAGGCGTGGAGGTGGGTGAGCGCGGCTTCGTGCGCTACGCCCCCATCTTCGAGCGCGTGGAGGCCCAGCGCTTCGAGCACCCGCGCCTGAAGTCGCTCCAGTCCGGCCTCCAGCAGCCCGGCCAGCCGCCCGTGTCCGAGCACTTCAAGCGCTTCAGCCGGCTGTTCTCCTTCATCGAGTTCAAGCGCCACCAGTTCCACCCCCTGATTCACTGGCTCACGCTCTGGGACATCCACGCGCACTTCGCGCTGGAGCGCTGGCGCGAGGCCCACGGCAAGCAGCTGCGCCAGTGGTTCGAGGCCCTGGCCGAACTGGAAGCCCTGTCCTGCGTCGCGGGCCTCGCCCATGACCGGCCGGACTTCACCTGGCCCGTCATGGCCGCCAGTGGCCCCTGCGTGGAAGCGACGGCGCTGGGCCACCCGCTGCTGGACGCGCCCGTGCCCAACGACGTGTCCCTGCCCGGCCCGCGGCACGCGCTGCTCATCACCGGCTCCAACATGAGCGGCAAGACGACGCTGATGCGCGCGGTGGGCGCCAACGTGGTGCTGGCGTTGGCGGGCGCGCCGGTGAGCGCGAAATCCTTCCGCCTGACACCGCTCCAGACGCTCACCAGCATGCGGGTGAAGGACTCGCTGGAGCGCGGCGTCTCCTACTTCTACGCGGAGGTGCAGCGCATCAAGGCGGTGCTGGACGCGGCGCAGGCCGCGCGCGGGCAGGTGCTGTTCCTCCTGGACGAAATCCTCCTGGGGACGAACACGCGCGAGCGGCAGATTGCCTCGCGCGAGGTGCTGCGCCTGCTGCTGGGCACCGGCGCCATCGGCGCGGTGACGACGCACGACTTGTCCCTGGCGGTGCTCGCGGACGAGCCGGGCGCGCACGTCGTCAACGTCCACTTCCGGGACCACCTGGAGGCCGGGAAGATGATGTTCGACTACAAGCTGCGCCAGGGCGTGGTGGACACCACCAACGCCCTGCGCGTGCTGCGCCTGGCCGGCGTGCCGGTGGACGACCCGGACGAAGCCGCGACGGCGCGCTGAGCCCGAAACGACACGGGCCCCGGGGTTTCCCCCGAGGCCCGCGCTTGAATCAGTGACTCACGTCGAAGCAGTGACTACTTGGGCGCCTCGATGAGGGCGGCGAAGCCCATGCCGCCGCCGATGCACATGGAGACAACGCCGTAGCGGCCGTTGCGGCGCTTCAGCTCGCGCAGGATGGTGGCCACCATGCGCGCGCCGGAGACGCCCAGCGGGTGACCCAGGGCGATGGCGCCGCCGTTGGGGTTCACCTTGTCGGCGGGGATGCCCAGCTCGCGCACGCAGTACAGCGCCTGCGCGCCGAAGGCCTCGTTCAGCTCGAAGACGTCGATGTCCTCGACCTTGAGCTTGTTCTTCTCCAGCAGCTTGCGGACTGCGGGAACCGGGCCGATGCCCATGATGTCCGGGGGCACGCCCGCCACCGCGGCGTCCACGAAGTAGCCCAGCGGCTTGACGCCCAGCTCCTTCGCCTTGGCCTCGCTCATCACCACCGCGGCGGCGGCGCCGTCCGTCAGCGGCGACGCGTTGCCGGCCGTCACCACGCCCTTGGGGTTGAAGGCCGGGCGCAGCTTGGCCAGGCCCTCCTGCGTGGTCTCCGGGCGCAGGATGGTGTCCACCGTGACAGTGACGTTCTGCGCCACGCCGTCGTCGTCGTAGTACGTCGTGGTGACGGGGACGATCTCCTCCTTGAACTTGCCCTGCTCGCGCGCGGTGGCGGCACGGCGCTGGCTCTCGGCGGCGAACTTGTCCGAGTCCTCACGCGACACGCCGTAGCGCGACGCGATGTTCTCCGCGGTGGCGCCCATGGAGGTGTAGATCTCCGGCAGACGCTCCATGGCCTCGGGGTTGGCGCTCGCCTTGTTGCCGCCCATGGGGACCATCGTCATGGACTCGGTGCCACCACCGATGCCCACGTCGTACATGCCCGCCTGGATGGCCTGGGCCACCTGGGCGATGGCCTGCGAACCGGAGGAACAGAACCGGTTGATGGTCATCGCGGGCACCGTGACGGGCAGGCCCGCCAGCAGCGTGGCCACGCGGGCCACGTTCATGCCCTGCTCGGCCTCCGGCATGGCACAGCCCAGGACGACGTCACCGATGTCCTCCGGCTTCAGGCCGGGGACCTGGGCAACCGCCTCCTTGATGGCGATGGCGGCCAGGGTATCCGGCCGGGTGTCCTTGAACTCTCCCTTGTGGGCGCGGGTGAAGGGCGTGCGGACCGCGCTGGCAATCACGACTCGACCAGCCATTTTGATGTCTCCTTGCCCGGGGGGCACCCGGGCATTCAGCGAATCTCAGGTTCAGTAGCCTATGGATACTGGCCGGCCGTCAGTTCCGCAGCGGCTTGCCCTTCTCGATCATGTGCTGCAGGCGGTCCTGGGTCTTCTCCTCGCCGCACAGGCTCAGGAAGGCCTCCGCCTCCAGCTCCAGCAAGCGCTCTTCCGTCACGAGCAGCGACGGGCTGGTGTTGCCACCCGTCAGCACCTTCGCCAGCTTCTGGGCGATCTTCCGGTCGTGCGCGCTCACCTGGCCGTTGAGCTCCATGTCGTAGAGCATCATGTCGATGGTGGCCGCGCCGCTGGTGCCCGGCAGGCGGAAGCGCGTGGGACGGGGCGCCTTGAAGCCGGCGTCCGCCATGCCCAGCACGCGGGCCTTCGCGTCGGACAGCAGGAAGTCCCGGTTGGCGCTGATGCCATCCGAGTGCGTCAGGAAGCCCGCCTCACGGGCCTCCTCGGCGCTGGTGGCGACCTTCGCCATGCCGATGGTGAGGAAGATCTTCTTCAGGAAGGGGAAGAAGTCGAAGTCCTTGTCCGTGCCGAACGGGCCGTACACGTTGCGCAGCAGCTGCATGTTGCCGCCGCCGCCCGGGATGAGGCCCACGCCCACTTCCACCAGGCCCATGTACAGCTCGGCGCTGGCCTGGATGGCGTTGCCACCCATCGTCACCTCGGCGCCGCCGCCGAGCGTGAGGTTGAAGGGCGCCGTCACCACCGGCACCGGGCTGTAGCGCATGCGCTGGTTCACGGCCTGGAAGCCCGTCACCAGCTTGCGGATGGACTCGAACTCGCCGCTCTTGGCCGCCCACAGCAGCGCCACGATGTTCGCGCCCGCGGAGAAGTTGGACCCGTCGTTACCGATGACGAGGCCCTTGTGATTCTTCTCCGTCTCGTCCAGCGCGGTGTTCATCATCTCGATGATCTGGTCATCGATGGAGTTCATCTTGGTGTGGAACTCGAGCAGCGTCGCGCCGTCGCCCAAATCCCACAGCGTGGCCCCGTCGTTGCCGGCGATCTTCTTGTTGCCGCGCTTGAGGTACTCCACGCGCTGCGTGCGGGCGTTCTCCGGCACCACCTTCACGGACTTGGACGGGATGTCCCAGTACGTGTCCTTGCCGTTCTCCACGCCGTAGAAGGACGTGCGGCCCGCGGCCAGCATCTCCTCCACCCACGCGGCCGGCTTCAGGCCCAGGGCCTTCATCCGCTCCACGCCCTTCTTCACGCCGTAGGCGTCCCAGACCTCGAAGGGCCCCAAGTCCCAGCCGAAGCCCCAGCGCACGCCGCGGTCCACGTTGACCACGTCGTCGGCGATCTCCGGGATGCGGCGGCTGGTGTAGGCCAGCACGTCCAGGGTGACGCCCTCGGCGAACTTCGCCGCCTTGTCCTCGGCGTTCATCACGGAGGCCACGCGCTCACGCACGTCCTCGATGTCACGCGCGGCGCCTAGCGACTCGTAGCGCACCTTCGCCTGCGGCCGGTACTCCAGCGTCTTCAGGTCGAGCGCGAGGATCTCCTTGCCCTGCTTCTTGTAGAAGCCGCCGCCGCTCTTGTCGCCCAGCATGCCCTTCTCCACCATCTTCTGGAGGAAGGCGGGGCTCGCGAACACCTCACGCTCTTCGTCGTGCGTCAGCGTGTCGTAACAGTTCTTCGCCACGTGGGTGAACGTGTCCAGGCCCACGATGTCCGCGGTGCGGAAGACGGCGGACTTGGGACGGCCCATGGCCGGGCCGAAAATCTTGTCCACCTCTTCGATGGACAGCTCCGCCTTGTCCATGGCGGCGATGGTCCGCATCATCCCGTACACGCCAATGCGGTTCGCGATGAAGTTGGTGGTGTCCTTGCCGTAGACGATGCCCTTGCCCAGCACCTCTTCGCCAAAGCGGTGCAGCGTCTTGAGCACCTCCGGGGAGGTCTCCTTGCCGGCCACCAGCTCCAGCAGCTTCATGTAGCGGACGGGGTTGAAGAAGTGCGTGACGAGGAAGTTCTTCTTGAACTCCGCGCCGCGGCCCTCGGTCATGCCCACAATCGACATGCCGGAGGTGTTGGAGGACACGATGGTGCCCGGGCGGATGAGCTTCTCCACCTTGGCGAACAGGTCCTGTTTGATCTTCAGGTCCTCCTTCACCACCTCCACCACCCAGTCGCACTCGGCGATGCGGTGCAGGTCGTCCTCGAAGTTGCCCACCTCGATGTTGGTGAAGACCTCACCGGAGACGATGGGGCTCGGCTTCTGCTTGCGCAGGTTGGCCAGCGCGCCCTGGGCGAACTTGTTGCGAAACGCCTTCGAGGAGGTGTCCTCGCCCGGCGCGGCCTTGGGCGGAACGATGTCCAGGAGGAGCGCACGCACGCCCGAGTTGGCCAGGTGCGCGGCGATGCCGCTGCCCATTACTCCGGCGCCCAGCACAGCCACTTTGCGGATCCGCGTCGTCATGTGGAAAAGGCTCCCTGTTGGGAAGGAGGGGATTGCACAAATGTAGGCGATTGACCCGAAAGTCAATCGGATCGGACGGCCAGGGCGCTCGCCACAAGAGGACAAGCCGACTAGATACCGGCCCTCCATGGCTCGCCTAGACCCGCACTCGTACAACGACAGCACGCAGCCTGAGACGGAAACCCTGGACTGGAGGGCCCGCGTCGATTTCAAGACGCAGCGGCTCCACGCGGAGGTCACCCACACCCTCAAGGAAGCCTCGGCCGGGCCGCTGGACCTGGATACCCGGGATTTGGAAATCCGTGACGTCGTCGACGCCGCGGGTCGCCCCTTGCCCTACATCCTCTCCCCTTCCGAGCCGATTCTCGGCAGCCGGCTGCGCATCGAGCTGCCGGTGGGGCTGCGGCAATTCACCGTGCGCTACCGCACGGCTCCGCACGCCAGCGCGCTCCAGTGGCTGACGCCCTCCCAGACAGCCGGGGGGCAACACCCCTTCCTCTATAGCCAGTGCCAGGCCATCCACGCCCGAAGCGTGGTGCCGCTCCAAGACACGCCGCGCATCCGCATCCGCTACACCGCGTCGCTGCGGATTCCCAAGGCGCTCAAGGCCGTGATGGCCGCCAGCTTCCTGCGGCGCGACGAGCACGGCGTGGAGGCGGAGGAGCACTACGAGATGCCCCAGCCGGTGCCGCCGTACCTGCTGGCCTTCGCGGTGGGCAGCCTGGCGCCGAAGGAGCTGGGGCCGCGCTCGCGCGTGTGGGCGGAGCCGGAGTTGCTGGAGGACGCGGCGGAGGAGTTCTCCGGCGTGGACGACATGCTGCGCGCCGCGGAGTCGCTCTTCGGGCCCTATGACTGGGAGCGGTTCGACCTGCTCACCATGCCGCCCTCGTTCCCCTACGGTGGCATGGAGAACCCGCGACTGACATTCCTCACGCCCACGCTCATCACCGGGGACAAGAGCCTCGTCAACGTGGTGGCGCATGAGCTGGCGCACTCGTGGACGGGCAACCTGGTGACGAATGCTTCGGCGGAGCACTTCTGGCTCAACGAAGGCTTCACCGTCTTCGCCGAGCGCCGCATCCTGGAGGCCCTGGCCGGTCCGGAAGTGTCGGCGCTGCACGGCGCGCTGGGCCGCCGCGCGCTGGACTCCGCGCTGCAGCACTTCCGCGCGCACCCGCAGCTGACGTCGCTGCGCACCCACCTGGCCGGCGTGGACCCGGACGAGGCCTTCTCCCAGATTCCCTACGAGAAGGGCTACCTGCTGCTGCGCGCCATGGAGGACGCGGCCGGTCGGCCCGCCTTCGACGAGTTCCTCCGCCGCTACCTGGCCACCTACCGCTTCCGCGCGCTCACCACCGAGGAGTTCGTCGCCTTCGCGGAGAAGGAGCTGCCCGGAGTGCTGACCAAGGTGGACGCGGAGGCGTACCTGCACCGGCCCGGCGTGCCCCCGGGGGCGCCGTCACCGCGCTCGCTGCGCTTGGAGGCCATGGACGCGCTCCGAGGCAAGGTGCCCACGCCGGAGCAGGCGAAGGACTGGACGCCGGCTGAGTGGCAGCTCTACCTGGAGTCACTACCCCAGGAGACGCCGCGGGACGTCTTCCAGCAGCTCGACGCGCGCTTCAGCCTCACCCAGAGCCGCAACTCGGAGGTGCTGGTGGCGTGGCTGGTGTCGGCGCTGCGCGCGGACTGGGAGCCGGCCGTGTCCCGCACCGAGACGTTCCTCGGCGAGGTGGGCCGGATGAAGTACCTCAAGCCGCTATACGGGGTGCTCTCCGCGTCGCACACGCACCGGAGCCTGGCGCGCGCGCTCTTCAAGAAGCATGGGGAGCGCTACCACCCCATCGCCCGTCAGGGCGTGGAGCTCATCCTGTCGCGCGCCTGAGTGCGCGCGAGCAGGACGGGACTACTTCGACGCCGCCGCGTTCAGGCGCTTCTCCGACAGGGCGAGGTACTTCTCGTCCATGTCGATGCCCACGTAGCGGTGGCCCAGCTTGAGGGCCGCCACGCCCGAGGTGCCGCTGCCGTTGAAGGGGTCCAGCACCAGCGCGTCCGGGGGGCAGCTCGCCTCCAGGATGCGCTCCAGCAGCGCCACCGGCTTCTGCGTGGGGTGGCTGCCGAAGGCCTTCTCCTCGCCGCCGCGCGGGACGGTGAGCGTCCACAGCCGGCCCTCGCCGTCCGCCGTCAGCTCGGCGTCACCAGAGGGCGGCAGCACCCACGCGTCGCGCATCTGCTTGCCGCCGTTCTCCGCCTTCATGCGCGAGTAGTTGAACGTGTGCTGCAACTTGCCGCCGGACTTCGGCGAAGCCCAGATGAGCAACTCCGTGGAGTGCGTGAAGTAGCGGCACGCCAGGTTGGGGCTCGCGTTGGGCTTGAACCAGGTGACGGTGTTGAGCAGCTTGTAGCCGAGCTTCTGCATCGCGAAGCCGACGTTGAAGATGACGTGCTGGGTGCCGCTCACCCACAGCGTGCCGGTGGGCTTGAGCAGGCGCTGGCAGGCCGCGAGCCACTCGGTGGTGAACTTGTGGTCCTCCTCCACGCCGCGCGACACGTCCCAGCCGCCCTTGGCCACCGAGGCGCGCTTGCCGCCCTTGCAGGTGAAGCCGCCGTTGGAGAGGAAGTACGGCGGGTCGGCGAAAATCATGTCGAACGTCTGGGGCTCGAACTGCGACATCAGCTCCAGGCTGTCGCCGTGCAGCAGCGTATAGGCCTCCCCTTTCGCGTAGACGCTCTCGTTGAGCGAACGGCGGACGACTTTCAGGGAAGGGGCTGCTGCAGCGTGCGCGGACATCTCGCCTCCGTCGGACTCTTCGTCGTGGACGCGGCGGACTGTGCGGTCGCTTCGGTGCTACGTCTAATTTCTGGCCTGTAGCACCCTGAAACTTGACGGGTGATTCAGGCCGTAGAAGCGCCGCGAGCAGGGCGGGAGCGCCTCTCGTGGAGGCCCTCCGACACCCTGCTCGACGGGTACTGCCTGGACTGTGGCGGGGCCCATGGAAGGCCCCCGCGGCCTTACGCCTTCTTGGCGGAGGTCGGCGACGCGCCGTACTTCTTGCGGAAGCGGTCGATGCGGCCGGCCGTGTCCACGAGCTTGTACTTGCCCGTGAAGAAGGGGTGGCAGTTCGAGCAGATTTCCACCGAGAACGAGCCGCGGGTGGACTTCGTCTCCACGACGTTGCCGCACATGCAGGTCACGCGGGACGGCGGGTAGACGGGATGGATTTCAGACTTCATGGCACGCTCCAGTATGCCTTGCCCCCACCCGCTGACGGGTAGGAGGTCCGGCGCTGAGGGATGGTCGGCGCTTATAATGGCGCTTGGACCGCTTCACAAGGCCAGCACGGCTCAATGGGCCGCCGAGCCAGGAGGCTCGACGCGTTCCACCCATTTCTGGACGACCGGATCCGCCGGAACGTCACTGCCAAGCTGGATGTACGACAACAGATGCGTGCGCCCGGCGTCCGTTGCGCCGCCGGACAGCTCCTTCTGGTAGGCCGCACGCGAGGCTTCCAAGCGGGCAATCGTCGCCTCCAGGGGCTGTTTTTCCGCCGGGTCCTGGGTCCCCGCGAGCCGCGCCTTCGCACGGGTGAGGTTGCCTTCGAGCAGGCGCAGCTGCTGCCGCGTGCGCTCCTGCACGGAGGCGTCGGCGAAGCGGCCCGTCCCCTCCAACTGGAGCACCAGCTTCGCCAGCTCGCGGCCCCGGGCCCCGGAAGGAATCACCGTGGCCTGGGCCTGCCGCTGGGCGATGCCCTGCCCTCGGCCCTCGTGGGACTGCACCACGAAGTCCACGCCCTCCACCTGGTCGGCAAGCCGCAGCGCCTCGTCGTGGGGCACCGCCGCGAGCACGACCACCAGCTCCACCTTCGACTTCTCACGCAGGCGCTTCGCCTCGGCGGCCACGGCGGGCTGCACCGGCAGACCCTGCACCTGTTCCTGGGCCTGGCCCGGAACGGCCAGCCCCACCGGCGTGGGCCTGGTCATGGCGGGAGAGACGCCCACCACGCCCACCTTCACGCCGCCCACCGTCGTCACCAGCGACGCGAGGAACAGCAGCTTGCCCTGCGCGTCCACGAGGTTCGCCGACAGGAGCTTCAGCTTCGCCTGCCGCGTCTGCTTCCGGAGGAAGCCCACGCCGAACCCGAGGTCGCGCGCGCCCACGGCCATGGCCGCGGTGCCCTGCGCGTCCATCTGCGACAGCACGAGCTCCGCGCGCGCCCGGGCATCCGGCGCCTGCGCGCTGTCCCGGCTCTTGAAGAGCGCATTGCCGGCGTCCAGCACGAGCACTGGCGCGCCCTGCTTGCGCTCCTTCTCAATCGCGACTTTTCGTCTGGCCAGACCGCCAGATGGATTGTGCCTTCAACCACAGGGGGCGACTTCGCCCCCATTGTCTCCGGTGAAGAGGAGGACAAGCTGCTTGGGCGCCGCGCCCGCCACCAGGGGCAGCAGGAGCAGCAGCGCCAGCGCGGCCAGCTTCACCGGACGCGGGCTCACTTCTTGGCCTTCTTGGCGGGCGCCGCCTTCTTGTCCATCTCGGCGATGCGCTCCTTGGCCGTCTTCGCCTCGGCGGACTTCGGGTAGCTCTTGATGAGCTCCTCCAGCGCCAGCCGCGACTCCTCCTTCATCTTCAGCTGCGCGAAGCAGTCCGACGAGCGCAGGTACGACTCCGGCGCGGACTCCGCCTTCGGGAAGTCCTGCAGCACCTTGCCGTACTCGAAGAGGGCCTCGCGGCACTTGGATTCGGAGAAGTACGTCTCACCGAGGCCGAAGTGGGCGTCCCCCACCAGCGGGTCCTTGGGCCACTTCTTCATGAACTCGTTGTAGAGCTGGCGCGCCAGCAGCACGTCGCCGGCCTTGGCCTTCTCCTTGGCGAGCGCCAGGAACTCCTTCTTGTCCGTGGGGCGCTTGAGCTCCTCGGCCTTCTTCTTCGCCTCGGCCTCCTTCAGCGCCGCCTCGCCCTGCATGGCGATCAGCTTCTGGTCCTGCGCGGCCAGCGCCGTCTCCAGCTCGGTGATTTTGTGGAGGTACGTCTCCACCTGGCCACGAAGCTGGGCGAGGTCCTCGACCGTCTTCTGGAACTGCACGCCGATGTCCGCGTCCTTGCGGCGTGCCGCGGTGTCCAGACCCTTGAGGGCCTTGGTGACCTCCGCGACCTTCTCGTCGATTTTAGGGAGCGTGGCGGCGAGCTGCTCGCGCGTCTCCTTCAGCTCCGTCTGAATCTGGGCGGAGTCGGTGCCGAGCCGGTCGACCTTCGCCTCGAGGGCGCGGCCGCGGTCAGCGGGATAGAAGCAACCAGGGAGGGCCAGCAGGGATATCAGCGCCAAGCTTCGCATCGGGCGCCATCTTAGGCGCAAACGCCCTGCCCGTCCGGTCTTCTCTCGCCCATGTCGGGCTCCGGGGGAGCCTGCCCGGCTGGCCGGTCACCGCTTCTGGATGGAAAACTCCAGCCGCTCGGCAGCATGCGCGCAGGCCACCCGGAGGCGGTCGGGGTTGAGGAAGAAGGCCACGGGGCGCGAGCGGCCCGACTCCAGGGCCTGGAAGGCCCGGCGGTACTCGGAGGCCGCCTCGGCGGTGCGCCGGCACTGCTCCAGGAGCAGCCCGAGCAGGTAACGGGCGGCCGCGTGGTCCGGGTCCAGCGTCAGGCAGCGACGCAGGTCGCGCTCCGCCACGGCGTCGGAGACACCCGAGGCGGCGCCATCCAACACGCAGGCGAAGAGGAGGTCCGCCTCCGCGAAGGCCTCCGGGCCGGACTCGGGTGTGGTGGCCACGGCTCCCCGGGCGCCCCCTGCATCCAGGTGAGCCGGGACAGAAAGCCCATGGTGGGCCTCGGGCCGGGCGCGCTCAGGGGCTCGGCCTGGGGGCACGGTCGTGCCACGCTTCCTTGAAGGAGACGCAGCGCCGTTCCAAGGGTGCTGGACAGCCCGAGCCTCGGACTCCCCTTCCTCCAGCCGGACGTAGAAGAAGGCCTGCTCTCCGCGCTGCACACGGAGCGCCGGTGGGACGCGAAGCAGCGGCTCGGACGCGGACAGCACCAACACGCCACCGGGCGACAGGCTCCCCGCGAGCGCCTCTACGGTGCGATGGAAGGCCTCCTCGGTGAAGTAGATGAGGACGTTGCGGCAGAAGATGACGTCGAAGCCGCCTCCGCCGGGCGCCACCGGATACGGCGACTCCATCAGGTTGTGGCACTGGAAGCTCGCGCGCTCCCGCAGCGCGGGCGTCAGGGCTTCTTTCGCGCCGGACCGGACGAAGTACCGCGAGCGCAGCTCCGGTGGGACGCGGCGCAGTTGCTCCCGGCCGTAGGCCAGCCACCGCGCACGGCGCAGCGTGTCCCCGGCGATGTCCGTCCCCAACACCGTGCTGTCCGGGTCGGCCCCCGCCTCCGCGAGCAGGACGAGCAGCGTGGCCACCTCCTCGCCCGTGGCGCAGCCCGCGCTCCAGACGCGCAGGGGCCGCCGATTCCGCGTCACCAGAGGGGTGAGGACCTGCGCTCGGAACGCGGCGAGCTGCACCTCGTCGCGGAAGAGGTCCGTCTTGTTCACCACCACCGCGGCGATGAGGTCCTCCAGGTCCGTCACGCCCGACGGGGACTGGAGGAACATCAGGTACTGGTGCGGCGTGAGGCCCTGGCTGCGCGCCGCCAGGCGCTCATCCAGCCGGCGGACCTGAGGGCCACTCAGGGCCATCCCCGTCCGCGCCGACAGGAAGGCGCGCACTCCAGACCATGGCGCGCCGTCAGTCACCCGGGCTCAGCGCCCCACCGCGAGGGACTCTCCCCGCGCCAGTCGCACCAACGTCGCCGCGACTTCGTCACCGTGGATGAGGTGGTCCACCGCCTTGCGCTCCACCGCCGCGCCCGGCATGCCGAACACCACGCAGGACTCCTCGTTCTGCGCCACCGCCAGTCCGCCTGCCTGCTTGATGGCCAGCAGGCCATCCGCGCCGTCCGCGCCCATGCCCGTCAGCACCAGGCCCACCGCGCGCCGTCCATAGGTGCGAGCGGCGCTCTCCAGCAGCACCGTGCCGGACGGCATGTGCCCATCCCGCTCCACGCCCAGCTTGATCCCCACGCGTCCCCGGAAGGGGATGACGGTGTGCTGCCCCGGCGGAGCGATGAGGACGTGCCCCGGCATCAGCGGCTCTCCGTCCTGCGCCAGCCGCACCTTCAACTTGCTGGCCCCGGCCAGCCACCCCGCGAGGGACTCCGCGAAGGCGGCGTTGATGTGCTGGACGATGACGATGGGCGCCGGGAAGTCCGCGGGCAGCTCCGACAGCATCTTGAAGAGCACCTGGGGCCCGCCCGTGCTCGCCGCCACCACCACGACGCCCATGGACACCGCCGGCAGCACCGACGTGGCCACCCGAGGCGGCAGCAGCGGGCCGCGCTGGGGCCGGCGCAGGTGGCGGATGACGCGCACCGAGGACAGCAGCCGGATTTCGCGAACCAGGTTCCACGCGTCCGGCCCGGCGTCGATTGCGGGCTTGATTTGCAGGGCGAGCGCGCCCAGCTCCAGCGCGCGGTACGTCAGCTCCGGCGCCTGGGAGCGCGGGTCCGCCGTGAGCACCAGGATGGGCGTGGGGCACTCGGCCATGATGTGCTCGGTGGCCGTGAGCCCGTCCATGACGGGCATGTCCACGTCCATGGTGATGACGTGGGGACGCAGCTCCTTGGTCATCTCCACGGCCTGCTTGCCGTCCGCGCAGGTGCCCACGACTTCGATATCGGGGTCCTTGCTCAGCGCCTCGCAGATGAGCTGTCGGCAGATGAGGGAGTCATCGACCACCAGCACCGACACTTTCTTGCCCATGCCCTGTCCATACCCCGTGCGCGAGCCCGGGAGTATAGCCAATGCAAGGGTCTGTCAGCCCAGCAGTCGCCGCACCACATCCACCAGGTCCTGGCGCACCAGGTCGCCCTTGGTGATGTAGCCGTCCACCCCTGCCGCCAGCCCCCGCCGCCGGTCCTCCTCCCCCCCACGGGTGGTGAGGATGACCACCGGGAGCCTCGAATGGACGGGGTGCCCCTTCAGGCGCCGGGCCAGCTCCAGGCCGTCCACCCCCGGCATCTCCAGGTCCGTGACGGCCAGGTCCACGGGATGAGAATCCAGGACCTCCAGGGCCTCGGCGCCGTCCGAGGCGATGACGGTGTCGTACCCCACCGCCTCCAGCAGGTTGGCGATGAGCTCCCGGGTGAGGGGCGAGTCGTCCACCACCAGGATGCGGCGCCGCCGGGCCTCGGGGCCGGGCGCTACCGACGGGGGCGGACGTGGCAAGGCATTTCCATGATGGGCACTGGCGGTGAGGAAGGCCGCCGAGAGCACCATGGCCAGGCGCCCATCCGCCAGGGACGTGGCCCCCGTGAGGTGGCCGAAGCGGCCCAGGATGCCCTTCAAGGGGAGGATGGCCTGAACCCGCTCCTCCAGGACGCGGTCCACCACCAGCGCCGCCGCGCCGCTCTGGCTCTTCACCACCAGGGCCAGCTCACCCTCGCGGGCGGGCCGCGGAGGCCCCAGCCCCAACAGTGACGACAGCGGGGCCAGCGGCAGCACCCGGCCTTCCACCAGGAGCGACGGGCGGCCGGCCACCTCGCATTGGTCCGCCGAGTCCACCTTCAGGGCCCGCGAGACATGGGTGGCGCTCAGGGCCAGCGTCTCCGTCCCCACCTGGATGAAGAGCAGCGGGGCCACGGTGAGGGAGACGGGGACGCGCAGCTCGAAGATGGTGCCCCAGCCCGGTGCCGACTCCACCCCGACGTCGCCGCCCAGGGCCTGGATGGAGGTGCGGACCGCGTCCAACCCCACGCCCCGGCCCGACAGGTCGGTGACGACGTCCCGCGAGGTGAAGCCCGGCAGGAAGATGAGCTCGCGGGCCGCGGCGTCCGACAGGGCGTTGGCGGCGCTCTCATCGAACAGCCCCCGGCGCACGGCCACCTTGCGGAGTTGGACGGGGTCCACGCCCATTCCGTCGTCCTCGACACGGAGGATGATGCGGCTGCCCTCTCGAGCTGCACGCAGCGTGAGACAGCCACGCGGCTTCTTGTCCGCAGTGACGCGGTCCACCCGCGTCTCCAGTCCGTGGTCCAGGGCGTTGCGGACCAGGTGCATCAACGGCTCGCGAAGCGCCTCCACGACGGCGCGGTCGGCGCGAGTGTCCTCCCCGTCGACGACCAGCTCCACCTCCTTGCCCAGCACGCGGGACAGGTCGCGCACCATGCGGGGGTAGGGCTCGAAGAGGACGGAGAGCGGCAGCATGCGCAGCGTCTGCACCTCCTCCACCAGCATGCCCAGGTCGCGCAGCTCCGCGTTGGAGAGCAGCTTCGACTCGCGGTGGAGCACCGCGGCCATCTCCTTGGCCGAGCCCAACCGTGCCGCCAACGCGGCGCCCGCGGGCCCCAGGTCTTCCGCCTCGCGGGCAAGCTGGCTCAGCTCGCGGGCCAGGGCCAGGCGCCGGGCGTTGGCCAACTCCCGGCGACGCGCCACCTGCGTGAGGTTGGTGACGGCACTGGTGAGCAGGTCCAGGCTCTCCACGCCGATGCGCACCGCGGTGTCCGGACGAGGCTCGGGCTGCCGGGGCGCCGAGATGCCGTTGGACCCCTGCACCGTCGGAGCCGAGGAGGTCGCCCGGGCTCCTACGCCAGAGGACGCCGCGGTACCGGAGGCCGGCGGAGAGACGAGGCTCGGCATCGCGCTCCGTCCGGCTGAAGGCACGTGAGGCCGGCTTCCCTCAGCGACGGGGACCGTCAACAGCCGCCCCGGAGAAGCCCCTGGGCTCGCCCGCACGGTGGCGGGTGGGCCACCTTGGGCCCCCGCCCTGCCGACAGCCTCCGGACTCGGGGTGGCTCCTTCTGCGGGCGCGAGACTTCCGGGCGGCAGCCGCACCGACTCGGAGCGGACGCACTCCTGCAACCACGCGACGAGCCGCTCCACCGCGGGCGGCGGCTCATCAGCGGCCTGCGTCCCGGAGAACACGAGCACGGCGTCCGCCGTGGTCAGCAACGCATCCGTGGACGCGGGTGAGAGCGCGTAGCGAAGGGGCTCGGTGCAGCGGACCAACTCCTCCATCTCGTGCACCAGCACGTTGACGTCATCGAAGCCCATCATCCGGGCTTCACCCTTCAAGCCGTGCAGCTCTCGCAGCACGCCCCGCCCCGCCTCCGCGCTGGCGCCGGACTCCAGCTCCATCAAGGACCGGGTGATGCGCTCCAGGCGCACCGTCACCAGGTCCCGGAACTGCCTGAGCAGGCGCTCGCTCGGGGTCACCCGCCCTCCTCCCCCAGCGGCTCCTGGCCAATCTGGAAGCGCTCCACCACGCCCTGCAGGTCCCTGGCGAGCACGAGCAGGTCCGTGTTCGCGGTGGTCACCTGCTTGGTGGCGTTGAGGCTCTGCTGGGTGATGCGGAGGATGTCCGCCATCGTGTCGGCGAGTTGGTCGGTGCCCTGCTGCTGCTGCTGCGTGGCCAGGGAGATGCTGCGCACCGCGTAGGACGTCTGCCCGGCCAGGTCGACAATCTGCCGCAGCGACTCGGACACCTGCTGCGCCAGCGTGGTGCCCGTCTCCACCGCGCGCACGCCGCCCTCGGTGGCGGACACGGCCGCGGCGGAGGCCTCGCGCACCTCCTCGATGAGGCCTTCAATCTCCTTCGTGGACTCCAGCACGTTCTCCGCCAGGCGCCGCATCTCAGCCGCCACCAGGGAGAAACCCCGGCCCACCTCACTGGCCTTGGTGCCCTCCAGTTCGGCGTTGAGCGCCAGCAACTCCGACTTGTCGGCGACGCCGTTGATGAACTCGACGATCTTGCCAATCTGCTGCACGCGCTTGTTGAGCCGCACCACGGCGGAGGAGATGGCGCCGTTGTCCTGGCGCATGCGCGCCATGGAGCCCAGGAAGGCCTCCGCGCTCCCCTGCCCCTGCTGCGCCGCGCCCAGCGTGCGCTGGGCAATCTCCGCCACCGAGCCCGCGTTCTCGGCGATCTGCCGCGCCGAACGTGCCAGCTCCTCCGTGGTGGCGCTCGTCTCGTCCAGCGAGCTGGCCTGCTCCGTCGCGCCCGCTTCGTAGCGTCCCGACGTGGTGAGAATCTCCTCCGTGGTCGCCGAAATCTGCGCGCCCGCGCGCTGCAACTGCGACATCACGTCCGCCAGATGCACGCGCATGGTGGTGAACGCCGCGGAGACGTCCCAGACCTCGTCCTCCGCGGGCACCACGCGCGGGCTGGCCAGGTCCCCCTCGGCGATGCGCTTCGCCTCGCGCGACAGCTCCCGGAGGGGCCGCCCCAGCATGGTGCCGCCCAGGTAGGCGGCCGTCAGCGCCAGCGCGAAGACGAGCAGCACCAGCCCTCCGCCCTGCGTCAGCGCCTCGACTCGAAGCTCCTGCGCCAGCATCAGCTGACGGCTGACGTCCCGCTCCGCCATGAGCCGGGTGAAGATGTGGTTGCTCAGCGCCGACGCGAGCTGCGCGGACAGCACCGCGGGCGTCACCACCGCCACGAAGGCGAAGGCCGCCAGCCGCGCACGCAGCTCCGCGCGCCGGGGCATGGCCTCGATGAGCTGCGCGTGCGTCATGCCCAGCTCCGCCAGCCACAGCACCACCTTGCGCGAACGAAGCACGACGAGGCAGTACACGAGCAGCGCGGTCAGCGGCCCGAAGAGCAGGCCCAGCGCGGCGATGCGAGCGGCCACCGCCAACTCCACGCCCACGCCCAGCCACATGCACACGCCCAGCGCCAACGTGGTGACCAGCCACAGTCCCAGCGAGCCCAGGAAGGCCTCGTCCGGCGCGCGCGTCACCTCCGCCACCGCCGACGCCAGCGTCTGCGGCGTGGTGGGCACATCCCCACGCTCCAGCCCGCGCAGGGTGCGCTGCCGGCCCAGGGACACAGCGGCCCCCGATACCAGCGCCGTCGCGCAGAGCGCGCCGCCCAGGATGCCCATCACGCCCATCCGGTCCGCCAGCGGCTCGGCGAAGGTGAGCGAGGCGAAGCGCAGGCTGAGCGCCGCGCCCACCAGGTTGGCCAGCGGGACGGGCGCCATGAGGTGCCGGCTGAACGAGGCCCGCCTGGGGCCCTTCTGCGCGCTCACGCGTCACCTCCCGGCCCGACGTGGAAGCGCTCCACCGCGTCTTTCAAATCACGCGCCAGGGTGGACAGGTCGGCGTTGGCCGCCGCCATCTGCTTGGTGGCCGCGAAGTTCTGCTCGGTGACGCGAAGGATGTCGCCCATGGCGGCCGCCAGCTGGTCCGTTCCCGTCTGCTGCTGCTGCGTGGCCAGGGAGATGCTGCGCACCGCGTGGGACGTCTGCCGGGCCAGTTCCAGGATGAGGCTCAGGCTTTCGTCCACCTGCGCGGCCAGCACCGTGCCCGCGTCCGTCGTCTTCAGCCCCGCCTCGGTGGCCATGACCGCGGCGTGCGTCGCATCGCGAATCTCCGCGATGAGCTGCTCAATCGCCTTCGTGGAACGAATGACGTTCTCCGCCAGGCGCCGCATCTCCGCGGCCACCAATGAGAAGCCCCGGCCCACCTCGCCCGCCTTGGTGCCTTCCAACTCGGCGTTGAGCGCCAGCAGGTCGGACTTGTCGGCAATCTCGTTGATGAACTCCACCACCTTGCCAATCTGCTGCACGCGCTTGTTGAGCCGAACCACCGCGTCCGCGATGGCCTGGTTGTCCTCCTTCATGCGCTGCATCGCGCCCAGGAAGGCGGCGGCGCCTCGCTGTCCCGTCTGCGCGGCGGCGAAGGTCGTCTCGGCGATGGCGGACACCGACTCCGCGTTGCCGGCAATCTGCTGCGCCGAGCGTGCCAGCTCCTCCGTGGTGGCGCTCGTCACGTTGAGCGACGCGGACTGCTCATCCGCGCCGGACTCCTGCTCACCGGACGTGGCCACCAGTTGCTCGGTGGTGGTGGAAATCTGGAGGCCCGCGCGCCGCAGCTGCGCCAGCGCCTGCCCCAGCTGCGTCTGCATCTGCGCGAAGGCGGCGGAGGTGGCCCACACCTCGTCCTCCGCGGCGATGATGCGCGGCGGGCGGAAATCGCCCTGGGCGATGCGCGTGGCGTCCTCGGTGATGGAGCGCAGCGGCTCGGCGATGACGGCGCCGCCCACATAGGCCGTCATCATCACCAGCACCGCGACCAATCCGGCCACCGCGAGCCCGCTCGTCTCACTGGCCCGCCCCGCCACGTCGCGCTGTACGTGGGCTGGCGCGCCCACCATCGCCTCCACCGCGTCCATCGCCCGCGTCACCGACGCGTCGAGGATGAAGAAGGACGGGCTGAGCACGGCGATGGCGGTGAAGAGCACCATCCGCCGGCGGATGTGCAGGCGGCGCGGCGGCGCCGTGGCCACCACTTCCAGCGGGGACAGGCCCTGGGCCGCCACCAACTCCACCGCCTTACGGGCGCGGCGAGCCACCATCAGGTAGACGAACAGCGCGCTCAGCGGCCCCAGGAACAGGCCCATCAGCGCGAGCCGCATCCCCAGCATCCACGTCCCACCCACCAGCGGGACGAAGATGAGCGCCACGCCCAGCGAGGCCAACAGCCAGCACTGAAGGACGAAGGCGAAGCTCCGCTCCGGGAAGGAGCGCGCTTCCAGCAGCGCCTTGAGCAGGGCCTCGTGCGTGGATGGCAGCCGGCCTTCGCCCAGCCCGTACAGCACCCGCAGCGCGCGCCGTCCATGGACGCCGGTGAACCAGAGCGCCAGCGACAGCGCCACGCCCACCAGCAGCAGGAAGGGCCCCCAGGTGCCCTCGGGCACCGTGTCGGTGAGCTGGCAGTGCAGCAGCACCAGCACCGTGCCCATGGAACTGCCAAACAACGCGGGACGCGCGGTCCACCGCGCCAGGCCCCTCATGCCTCCGGGCACCGTCATGCGCCCTCCCCTGGATGCCCGCGCAGGAAGCGCTCGAAGTCCGCCAGGCCCACGAGGGGCCACAGCTCTCCTCGCGCCATCACGAAGCCCTGGAGGCTGCCCCCCGACGCGCGCACCGTCACCGGCGGCGCGGGCAGCACCCGGTGCGGCTCCGCGTCGATTTCCAGCGCGTCCACGCCCACTGCCCCGCCCGAGGCGGACACCAGCACGCGGGCGGAACCCTCCGTCTCATGGAAGGCCCGGCGCGCGGAGGCCGCCGCGTGCCCGGAGGGCGACGCGATGGAGGCCACCTCGTGCGCATGGAAGGCGAGCCGGTGGGGACCGGCATGGCACAGGAGCATTCCCCGGACGTGGCCCGGCGGCTCCATGACTCAGGTCCCCTGACTGAGGTGGTCGAAGAGCCCTTCCGGGTCGATGACGGCCACGTCCCGGGGGCCGCTCTTGGCGGGGCCGCGCAGGTGGACGTGGACGCCCGTGGGGCCCAGGGGCTCCAGCGTGCCCGTCACCGGGGAGACGCCGGCCACCGTACTGGCCGTGAGGGCCAGGGTCCCACGCGACAGGCGCACCAGCACCGCCCTTCGGGAACCCTGACTGACGCCGCCCACCAGCAGGCCCATGTCCACGACGGGGATGACTTCTCCCCGGTGTGCGAACACGCCCAGCAGGTGGGCTGGAGCGCCGGGCACCCGCGTGAGCTCGGGGAAGGTCACGACCTCCGCCGCGCTCTCCGCGGGTACCGCATACCAGCTACTGCCACAGGCGAAGACGAGATAGGACTGACGCGCTTCCGGCTCTTGGACGGCCATCACACGCGCAGCCTACCTCAGACTAGCGCTGGAACTCGACGCGGCGGTTCTCGGACCACGCGTCTTCGGACGAAGCGGAGTTCACCGGGCGGGTCTCACCATAACCCACCGTGCCCAGCCGGCTGGCCGGCACGCCCAGGTCCGTCAGGTAGCGCTTGACGGACGCCGCGCGGCGGTTGGAGAGCTGGAGGTTGTACTCCTCGGTGCCGCGCTCGTCGGCGTGGCCCGCCAGGGTGACGCGGCCCGGAGCGCTCTTCAGGCACTGGGCCAGGTCGGACAGACGCTGCTGCGCGTCCGCGGACAGGCCAGACTCATTGAAGCCGAACGGCACGGGGCTCCAGTCGCAGCGGTCCGCGGAGGCCGTCACGCACTGGCCGGCCTGGCACTCCTGGCCCTCGCCGCAGTCAGAGCTGGACGCGCAGGTGTTCTCGGGAACCTGGCAACGGCCGGACTCGCACTTGCCGCCGCCGGGGCACTGGGTGTCCTGCTGGCACTGGGCCTCGGCGCACTTGCCGGCCTCGCAGATGCGGCCGCTGCCACAGGCGCTGTCCGTGGTGCACTCAGGCGGCTTGGGGGCGCACTTGTTCGCCTGGCAGGTGAAACCCTCCTGGCAGTTGGCGTCGGTGGCGCACTCCTGGCACTGGCCCTGGACGCAAACTTCGCCCTTCTCCGCGCAGTGCTCGTCCTCGTTGCACTTCGGATAGGAAGGGGTGCAGCCGCCCATGATGGCGACGGCGAGGGAGAGCCCCGCCAAAAGGGAAATCTGACGCATTATTTCCTCCAGAATTCTGTAGTCGAAAACGCGCCCGCGCCCGCGGGGTGTAGTCGGTGGCGTGTAGTCTCACTGGCGGGGGTGAGTCAAAACATTTGTCCCTCTCTAGACACCTCCCCGGCCGCCGAAACCCTTGAATCTCCAAATATTTTCCGTGAGATTGTCACGATTGACCCGCGTGTGGCGCGCCCCGTGGCGCGCCTCGGGGAAAGCCCGTCATGCCCGCCTCTGTCCTCATCGTCGATGACGAGAAGAACATCCTCCTCACCCTGAGCCAGTCGCTCCAACTGGCGGGGTATCAGACGCACCTGGCCAACAGCGGGCAAGTAGCCCTGGATGTCGTCAGCGCCCGTCCCGTGGACGCGGTGCTGATGGACGTGAAGATGCCGGACATGGACGGCCTCACAGCCCTGGCGAAGCTGACCGAGCTGAAGCCGGAGCTGCCCGTCATCATGATGTCCGGGCACGGCACCATCGACACCGCGGTGAAGGCGACCCAGCTGGGAGCCAGGGATTTCCTGGAAAAGCCAATCGCCCGGGAACGACTGCTGGTGGCGCTGCGCAACGTGCTCAAGCACCAGGCCGCCATGGCGGAGCTCCAGGAGCTGCGGGCACAGCTGGGCCGATACGACATGGTCGGCGGCGGACCGGCCATGCAGCGCATCTTCTCGCTCATCCAGCGCACGGCGCCGTCCGAGGGCCGGGTGCTGATTACGGGTGAGAACGGCACGGGCAAGGAGCTCATCGCGCGGGCGCTGCACCAGCATTCGAAGCGCAAGGGGCAGCCCTTCGTGAAGCTCAACTGCGCCGCGGTGCCGCACGAGCTCATCGAAAGCGAGCTGTTCGGCCACGAGAAGGGCGCCTTCACCGGCGCGGTGAGCGTGCGGCGGGGCAAGTTCGAGCTGGCCCACGAGGGCACGCTCTTCCTGGACGAGATTGGCGACATGCCGCCGGCGATGCAGGCCAAGCTGCTGCGCGTGTTGCAGGAAGGCGAACTGGAGCGCGTGGGCGGCGCGGAGACACACAAGGTGGACGTGCGCGTCGTCGCGGCGACGAACAAGAACCTGGAGGCGGAGATTGCCGCCGGGCGCTTCCGCGAGGACCTCTACTACCGCATCAACGTGGTGCAGATTCATTCACCTCCGCTGCGCGAGCGTCGCGAAGACTTGCCGGACCTCATCAAGACGTTCCTCGACGAGGCCTGCGCCAAGAATGGACGCCGGCCGCTGACGCTGTCTCCCGACGCGCTGGCGGTGATGAGCGCCTACGACTATCCCGGCAACGTGCGCGAGCTGCGCAACCTGGTGGAGCGGCTGGCCATTCTGTGTGAGGGCCCCGTCGTCACCCGGACGGATGCGCTGGAGCTGTTGCCCCGGGGCCGGAACGTGCCGCCGCCCTCACCGGTGGAGACACCCGCGAGCCCCCTGCCCCCTCCTTCTCCCGAGACAGCCGTGGCCCTGGCGTCCAGCGCGCCCGCGCCCGCCATCGCCACCCCGGTGACGACCGAGCCTCCCGCGCCCGTGGGGTTCCGTCCTCGCGCGGACCGGACGTTCCGCGAGCAGGTAGAGGACGCGGAGCGAGAAATCATCCAGTACGTGCTTGCCCATACACATGACAACGTGACGGAAGCCGCGCGGTTGCTCGACCTGGAGCGTGGTCATTTTTACAAGAAGATGAAGGCACTGGGCTTGCGCCGCGGCCAGAGCGAATCCTGACTATCTGACAATTATTATCCCAGGCCACTGACTCCCCCTTATCCCCAGACATCCGGGTGAGGATTGCGCCTCACCCAGGACTGGCCATGGGTCAGGGAGGGTGTATGTCCTGGAAGACGACGTGGCAGCTGGGCTGTCCTGGGTCTGGGAACCATGGGCTGCGAGCCTGCGCTCGGCAACACCAACACCGGCACGCCCCTGGCGTACATTGAAGTGAAGTAACGCCCCACAGTCGAAGCAGCGCCCCTTCGGACGCAAAGAAGGCCCGAGCCTCGGCGTCTCCGCCGCGCGCCGGGCCTTCTCCAACGCAGCGGGCTCAGCTCAGGGTCGCGATGCCCTCGCCCAGCAGATCCGCCTCGCGGCCACGGCGCGACGGATAGCGGTCACCGAAGTCCTCCAGGTTGGCCTTCGCGTCGTCCCACCGCTGCTCCGTCACCTGCGCGAAGAAGTTGGGCGTGGCCGTCTTCAGCGAGCCGTACTGGAAGCCCACGGAGGCAATCACCGTCTGCATCTCCCGCGGCAGCTCCGCGAACTTCGGCCGGCTTCCACCGTCCGCGGCGTTCAGGCGCTCAACCTCGGTGTTGTACTCATTGACCACGTTGTCCAGCGCCTCGCCCTTCACGGCCCGGTCCAGCTCCTTGACCTCTTCCGCCGTCAGGTTCAGCGGGTTCTCAGCAAGGAAGTCCGCGGCGTCCTGGCCCTGCTTGCCCAGGTAGGGCTCCAGCTTCGTCTTCAGCGCGTCCGACAGCCCGAGCCGGTCCAGGTCGTTCATGTCCCGGGCGCCCAGGTCCACGCCCGTGCCCACCGTGACACCGCTCTTGCTCCCCGTGGCGTCCGGGACATAGCCATCCTGTACCGCCCGGCCCTCCTGCTCGGCGATGAAGTCCCAGTCGACGTCTGGCTCCGTCGCGGCGGCAACTCCGCCCTCCGCCTGCACGCCCTGGGCCTCGGCCGCCGGTTGCAGCTGCTTCGCCGCGTGGGCCGGGCGCGAATCCCAGCCGTCCTTCACCGAATAGCCCTTGGCCTGGTTCTTCTCGGGCTGCCGCGCGTCCTCACGCCGGTTCGTCTCATTCCGGAGGCCGCGGGCGGAGTCCCCTCCCGACACCCGCGATTCCCGCTGCGAGCTTCTCGACGACGAAGAGCGATCGATTCCAGTCATGGCAAGTCCTCACTGAGTCCGGGAAAATTCGACTAACAGTGTGAAGCCTGCCACCCACATCACCCTCCATCAAGCCGCAGTGCGTGATTTAGCCAGAATTCAATCCACACCTGACATTCGCAACAAAGCTGTAACACCCGCCGCGCCCACCACCACCACGACGAAGGGCAACTTCCGCCACGCCAGCACGGCGCCAGCGAGCACCCCCGCCGGACGTGCCCAACCCGAGAAGCCCCCATTCGACGTCAGCGTGGCCGTGGCCACCAGCGCGGTGAGCAACGCAATGGCGGAGAGGGACAGCAGGCCCTGGACCCGCGCGGACACCTGCAGGCGCTGGCTCAGCAGCGGGCCCGCGAGCCGGAAGGCATAGGTGCCCGCCGCCAGAATCAGGATGGGGAGCAGCGTCATCGCAGCACCAGCCCGAGCGCCAGCAGCGAGAGCAGCACGGGCACCCCCGTGGGGAGGAACGGCGTGGTGGCGAGCGCGATGAGCGCCGCGCCCCCCGCCACCCAGCGCGCCCGGGCAGCCGCCGCGCGGGCTTCGTGGGCGCGTGCTGTCTCAGCCCCATCCTCCGCGGCACCGGGCTCGACGTGCGGAGGTTTGGATGGAGCCGTCAGAGCCGGCAGCAGCAGCGCCAGCAATCCGGCGGGAAACGCGGCATCGAGTCCCATCGCCTCCGGGTTGCCCAGCGCCGCTCCCGCCAGGGCGCCGATGATGACGCCCACGTTCCAGGCGATGAACAGCGCCCCACCGCACAGCCAGTACGCCGCCTTCCGGCGCTCCGGCGTGGGCTGCGCGAGGGCGAACGCTACGGACTCGTCCACCATCAGGTGCGTGCCCATCAGCCGCACGGGCCAGCGCTTTCCCAGCACGTCCGAAATCGCCAGGCCGAACGGCAGGTGCCTCGCGTTGAGCAGCAGCCCCGCGATGACCGCGGCCACGGGGCTGCCACCGCCCGCCACCACCCCCACGGCCATGAACTGCGAGCCGCCCGCGAAAACGAGCAGGGACATGGCCGACGCGACCCACACCGACAATCCCGACGCCACCGCGATGGCGCCGAACGAAGCCCCGATGACGCCAGAGGCGGCGGCAATCGCCGCGACATCCCGAACCAGACTTCGATCCACATGCCCCATGGCGCGCATCCATGGAACGGCGACACCGTCCGGTCAACGACGAACATCGGCACGGACCTCGCGGCTCCGGCATTCGAGCCGGCGAGCCCCCGCGTGCGCGCCGCGCCCACCCAGCGGCACATTTCTACTGCCCGTCGCCGCCCACCGCCGCCGCGGAGTGAAGCGATGAGCAACCGGGATTCAAGTGACCCACCCACGCTGTACTCGGGGGCGCTTTCAGGGGCTGAACGTGCCCACGGGACGTGGGAGAGTCAGCGGTGATGAGTACGGGCTCCATCCTCGGCATCGACTTCGGGACCACCAACACCGCCGCGGCCTTCTTCGACAAGGCCGGCAAGCTTCGCGTCGTTCCGGTGACGGACAAGAGCGTCACGCTGCCTTCCGTCGTCTGGTTCCACGCGGCGGACAAGGCCATCGTCGGCCACGCGGCGCGCCGGCAGATCATCGACGACCCTCGCCACACCGTCTTCGGCGCCAAGCGCTTCCTGGGCCGCCGCTTCCAGTCCGAGTACGTCACCCAGCACAAGGACAAGTACGCCTTCGGGCTCGTGGAGGCCGAGGACGGCTACACGGCCGTGACGATGTACGGGAAGCAGACGTCGCTGACCGACGTGGCGCACCTCATCATCAAGCAGATTCTCACGTTGGCGAACCACGCCGCCGGCACGCCCTTCCGCGAGTGCGTGCTCACCGTGCCCGCGCACGCCAGCAGCCGCCAGCGCGCGGCGGTCCGCCACGCCGCGGAGCAGGCCGGGCTCCAGGTCCGCGCCATCGTCAACGAGCCCACCGCCGCCGCGCTCTACTACGCCAACCTGCGCAACCCCGAACAGACGGTGATGGTGTTCGACCTGGGCGGCGGCACCTTCGACGCCACCCTGCTCGCGGTACAGAACAAGGTGGTGAAGGTGCTGGCCACCGGCGGTGACGCCTTCCTGGGCGGCGCCAACTTCGATGAGCGCATCGTGGAGATGCTGGTGGACGACTTCCAGCAGAAGCACGGCATCGACCTGCGCGGGAACAAGGTGGTGATGCAGCGGCTCGTCTTCGCCGCCGAGTCCGCGAAGATGTCGCTGAGCCAGCGCGATGCCACGGTGCTCCGCGTGCCGTGCATCGCGCAGAAGGACGGCGGCTTCATCGACTTCGACTACACGCTCACCCGCAAGCGCCTGGAGGAGATGGTCTTCCAGCTCATCGAGCGAACCGCGTCCGCCTGCGACGACGTGCTGGAGCGCGCGAAGCTGAAGCCCGACCAGGTTGACGAACTGGTCCTCGTCGGCGGCCAGACGCGCATGCCCGCCATCCGCCAACGCTTCTCCCACTTCAAGCGCCTGTCCTCCGACAAGGAGGTCAACCCGGAGCTCGGCGTCGCGGTGGGCGCGGCCATCCTCGGCCGGAACCTGGCGCGCGGCATCACCGGCCTGGCGGACGTGGTGCCCATGCCCATCAGCATCATGGTCCCTGGCGGCGCGCAGCACGAGGTCATCCCCGCAAACACCCCCGTGCCCGCGACGAAGTCCGTGACGCTGGAGCTGCCGATGATTCCCGGCCCGCTCTCCATCGCCCTGTTCGAGGCGCTGGACACCACCACCGTGGACCGCGAGCTGCTGGGCACCGTCCGCGTCGAGCTGGACTGGCGCACCACCCACAAGGGCCCCACCACGCTGGAGCTCCGCATGGGCCAGGACTTCATCCTCAGCGCCGCACTCGTCTCGCCTCAGGGCGCCCGGCATCCTCTGGTCATCAGCGACATGCGCGCGCCCAAGCGCTCCGCTTGAGTCGAGGCATTCGCCAGGAGTTCCCTTGGGTTCCCCGACCGCCGGGGGCTCGACTCCTGGCAGCACCGGTCTGCGCCTCAAACCTGTCTACCCTGAACGAGGCATGGCCATGGACGATCGGCTCCGGCGCATCCAATTCGTGACGCGGTACTACGACTGACTCCAGGGACTGCGGTTCCTTCCCTTTGGCGTCTTGATGTCTGGCTTCGCCCTGTGGCTGGCCTTGCTGCCTCCCTATGGAGGCACACCCGCAGCAGTGGGCGCCATCGCGCTGGGGGTGGGAACGGTGGCCACGCTGGTGCTCTATCCCCTGGTGGGCGGCTACTACCAACCAACGCCGGTTCGGTGAGGTGCGGCCGAGCCCGGCCATGAAACGGACCCGGCTTCGGCTGGTGTTGCTCTTCGCACTGGCGGGGCTGGCGTTGGGCTTCGAGCTGGGGGCGCTGGGAGTCCGCGGCGCGAGTCCCGGGGTGCCCATGAGTGGGGCACTCGCGCTCAGTGCGGGAACACTGGTGGCGTACTGGGCGGCCATTGGCCGCTTCGTTCCACATTACCCGCCCATCGCGGGTGCCGTGTTCCTCGTCGCGGCCACGGTGCGGTGTGACATGGTGACCTTCCATGCCGCATGGGGTGTGGCGCTCATCGTGCTGACGCTCATGGACCACCGCCTGCTTGTCCGGACGTTGGGCCCAGCGCCCACCGATGCGGCGGAGCTGGAGGCCACGGGATGAACGCCCCCTTCGAACAGTTGGCCACGTTGGATCGGCTCATCCACGAGCCCGCCCGGCTGTCGCTCCTCACGGCCCTGGCCGCCTGTGACAGCGCGGACTTCCTCTACCTTCAAGGCCTCACGGGCCTCTCCAAGGGCAACCTGTCCAGCCACCTGTCCAAGCTGGAGGAGGCCGGCCTCGTCACCGTGGAGAAACAGTTCAAGGGCAAGACGCCGCACACCCTGCTGCGCATCACTGACACGGGGCGTGAGGCCATCGAGCGCCATTGGGAGCAGCTCGAAAAGCTGCGCAACCGCGCCCAGCGCTGGGTCCCCGAAGAGGGCAGCGGGTAGGCCACCAGGGGCCCGCCCATCATCGCCACCGCGTGACGCACGCCGCCGTGCGAGGATGCGCGGGCAACCTGGGAGGTACACAGCATGGTGGGTAAGTCCGCGGTGGGTTTGACGCTGATCCGCGTGGTGTTCGGTCTCTCGCTAGCGCTGGGGCACGGCCTGCCCAAGCTCACTGGCGACATGAGTAGATTCGCGGCGGGCGTGGCGCAGCTCGGCTTCCCGTTCCCGACCTTCTTCGCCTGGTGCGCCACGCTGGCGGAGCTCGTGGGCGGGCTGCTGGTGGCCGTGGGCCTCTTCACGCGCCCGGCGGCGGCGATGGCGGGCTTCACCATGGTGGTGGCGCTCTATCGGCACCGCGCGGACCCCTTCGGCCGCATGGAAATGGCGCTGCTCTACCTCGCCGTCATGGCCGGAACCGCGCTCATCGGCGCGGGGCCGTGGAGCCTCGACGCGAAGGTCCGCCGTCGCGGCTGAGGCGCGCGGCTCAGGCGGCCACGCGCTCCACGCATGCCGGGGTGTCGTTCGCGGGGGAGTTCACCACGCGCGACACCTCGTAGGCGTCCAGTGACTCCTCGGCGAAGGGCACCAGCAGCGGGAGCAGCACCGAGGAATCCTGCGGCTCCGGACGCAGCCACACCTCCTGGGCCTCCGGTTCGAGGATGACGGGCATCCGGTCGTGGATGGGCGCCATCAGCGCGTTGGGCCCGGTGGTGATGATGGTGCAGGTGTTGAGCACCTCGCCCGTGTCAGGCGCGGTCCACTCCTCCCACAGCCCCGCGAGCGTCAGGAGCTGCCCGTCCTTGCGGTGGAAGTGGTACGGCGTTTTCGGCTTCGTGGACTGCTTCCACTCGTACCAGCCATCCACCACGACGAGGCACCGGCGCCGCTTGAGCGCGGAGCGGAAGCTGGGCTTCTCCGCCACCGTTTCGCCTCGGGCGTTGATGAGCTTGTTGCCAATGGCGGGGTCCTTCGCCCACGACGGGACGAGCCCCCATCGGAAGGCATCCAGCATCCGCGCGCCATCATTAGTCACCACGGGCATCAACTGCGTGGGACAGAGATTGAAGCGCGGCCGTTCCACGGCGGTACGGATGCCCGCGAGGCCCAGCCCGGTGACAATCTGCTCAGGAGAGGTTCGAACGGTGACACGGCCACACATGGGCAGGAAGTATCGCCCTGGCTGGCCGAATGCCCAAGAAGACGCCTTGCCGGTGCAGCCAAACAGGCGGGTGGCCGCTGCGGTAGCATGAGCGGCATGAGCGACGGCCCCAAGAAGAACCCAAAGGTGTTTGGCGTTCCGGTGAAGATCGACCCGTACACGTCGGTCCGGCCTGAGCACCCCACCGGCGAGTTCGGCATGCCGAGCGCGAAGAAGAAGGATGACAAGCCCTTCGACCCCTTCGCCGTCGTCATCGAGTCACCAAAAGGCGGCGGTTGAGCAGCGGAATCCGGAGCCTGCCGCCTGTCCGCTGGACTACAACGGGCGGGCCATGAACCGGACTTCTCTGCTTTCTCTCTGTGTTGCCGCCTCGCTCGTCGCCTGCACCGAGCGAACCCCGAGCCCTGCCGCCGGAGTCGACTCCGGTGTCGCCGCCGCGCCTGTCGCCCCTGCCGCACCGGGCAAGGGACAGACGCCCTCCCCCGCTCCGAGCACGGAGTCCCAGGGCGCGGGCAGCCCTGATGCCGTGGTGCCAGACTCGGCAACGGCCGAAGCGGCCAACGCCGATTCGGGCGTCGGCGAGTACACGGGAGCGCCGGCCGCGGAGAAGGGCACCTGCTCAGCGGCGAGCTTGTCTCCGCGCGTGGCACCAGCCTCTCCGGCGTTGCCAGCGCCCGTGGAGTCGATGCGTCAGCGCATCATCGCCGCAGCGGTGGCCTGTGACTACACGGCGCTCAACACCCTGGCGGACGAGAACGGCAAGGCCGTTCGGTTCACCTTCGGCGACGGCACCGACGCGGGAGAGTACTGGCGCGCCGCGGAGAAGCTAGGCAACCCGGAGTTGGCCCGCATCGTCAAGGTCCTGAAGCTGCCCTACGCGAAGCAGGACAATCTCTACTTCTGGCCGGCCGTCCACGTCACCGGCGCGACGTCCGACAAGGATTGGGGCGCGCTCAAGGGCATCTACCCGGATGAGGAAATCGCAGGGATGAAGGACCAGGGCAGCTACCTCGGCCTGCGCGTGGGCATCACCCCCGAAGGCGACTGGCAGATTGCCGTCGCCGGGGACTGAGGCACGCCACGCGAATCACGTCGGCAGCTTGATGCCTGACAGCCGTTGGAACAGCTCCACGGCGAAGCCGTCTGTCATGCCGGAGATGTAGTCCGTCACGCACAGCAGCCGCTGGTACTTCGACAGACGGGCCACCGCCTCGGTGATGGCTTCGTCCCGGGACGCGGGCTCTTCCGCCGTGTCCCGGACGTGCTCCGGACGCTGGAAGAGGTCCAGTGGCAGCAATTGCCGCAGCTTCTTCTCCTCGCGGTTCGGCGTGTCGGTGACGACCGCCATCGCGAACATGTCCAGCAATCCGCCCAGCGTCTTGAAACCCGCGCTCTCAATCTGGAGCACGCGTTCGCTTTCATAGCCGTAGCGCCGCGTGAGGTTGCGGATGGCATCCAGCGGCTTCTTCACGTCGTCGCGCGCGGAGGCCAACGGCTTCTCCCACCGCCCCTCCTCCATCGCCTCCACGTTCTCCAGGAACACCTTCACGCACGCCTGGATGAGCTCGCCAATCGCCCGCGCTCGCGCCTGCGCAAGCCGCGTTTCCGGATGCGACGGTGGCGGACGCACCGGCCCCTTCACCGGCTTTGGCAACACCGCGTCCAGCAACTCACACGCATCCTTGATGGGAATCAGCCCCAACTTCGCGGAGTCTTCCAGGTCGATGACCGCGTAGCAGATGTCATCCGCCGCCTCGACCAGGAACGCCAGAGGATGCCGGGAGAACACACCGGCCTCCCGCTCCACCAACCCCACCGCGCGGTACGCCTCCAGCGCAAGGGCCTCGTCGTCCTGGAAGTAACCGAACTTCTTCTCAGACACGCGCCCCTTGTCCCGCTCACGCCCGCCCGGCAGCACCGACGCGCGCGGGTACTTGCTCATGGCCCCCAACGTCGCCGCCGTGTAGCGCAGGCCGCCCCGCCGCTCGCGCGACTGGAGCCGGTTGAGAATGCGGAAGCCCTGCGCGTTGCCTTCGAAGGCCTCCAGGTCCTGCCACTGCTCCACCTTCTCGAAGGGGCTCTTCCGCCCGTCCACCTCGGCACCGGGCCGCGCCAGCCGCTGCGACACCCAATGCTGGATGGCCGCCTCCCCGGAGTGGCCGAAGGGCGGATTGCCAATGTCATGCGCCAGGCACGCCGCCGCGACGATGGTGCCCAGGTGCGAGGGATTCACCATGACGTCCCGCGCCCGCAGCCCCCGCCCCGCCAGATTCCCCAGCGAGCGCCCGACACAGGAAGCCTCGATGCTGTGGGTCAGCCGCGTGCGCGTGTAGTCGCTCGTGGACAGCGGAAACACCTGCGTCTTGTCGTGCAGGCAGCGGAACTCCGCGGAGAAGACGATGCGGTCATAGTCCCGGTCGTAGTCGGTCCGCTCGTCCTGGAGCAGCGCGTCCATGTCACTCAGGACGGGCGCCGGCTCCTCCACCGGCTTCTTCTCCGAGCCCACCCGGTAACCTGAAAGAAGCTGCCGCCAACGCTCCGTTCGACTGCTGCTGCTCACGCCTGCCTCGCTGTGCGAAGGGACCCGGAGCGACATGCTGCTCCCCTCACGCACCGAGGCAAGTTTTACCAGCCGGGCGGACGGGCCCCCGTCACCCTTCCCATGAGACACCGCGCCGCTGGACGAAGGCGCGGCCCCCGGGCAGCCTCCCGACCGGCGAACACCGCCCATCTGACGGAGGCGTCCTCACGTATGAAGCTCAAGGCCCTGTGCATCACCGTGTCGCTACTCACCCTTCCCGGCGTGGCCGCCGCGCAGGGCGGGTTCGGCGCCCTCACCAAGGCGGCGGGCGATGCCGGCAAGTCCGCCGTGGAGAAGCGCGTCAACACCAAGCTGATGGACGAGGGCCGGCAGAACCAGTGCAGCTTCAAGACAGGCACCGCTCAGCTCGATGCCGGCTGCGACGCCAAGCTCAAGAAGCTGACCAACGCGCTCGTCGACGCCAAGAAGCAGCTCGTCGCCGCCGGCGTGAAGTCCTACAAGTTCGAGGTCTCCGGCCACACCGACTCCACCGGTGACGCGGCCAAGAACAAGAAGCTCAGCGAGCAGCGCGCGGAGACCATCGTCAAGGAGCTCATCGCGCGCGGCATCCCCCGGAGCGAAATCGTCGCGGTGGGCTACGGCTCCGAGAAGCCGCTGGTGAAGCCCGACGACACCGCCGCCAAGAAGGCGAAGAACCGCCGCTACGAACTCCAGGTCCGGCTGTAGCCTCAGCCCGCGCGAGCGCCCGAGGACGCGGGCACCTCGGGCACTGCCACCTCGTCCCGCGGCGCCGTCCGGGCCGCGGGAATGAAGGTCATCGCGCGCTCGGCCAGCGCCGTAATCGTGAGCGACGGATTGACGCCCGGGTTGGCGGAGATGGCGGAGCCGTCCACCACATACAAACCCTCATGGCCGAACACGCGGTGCCGCGAATCAATGACGCCCGTCTCCGCCGAGTCGCCCATGCAGCAGCCGCCCAGGATGTGCGCCGTCGTCGGGATGCCCAGCAGGGTCTCGCTGACGATGGTCATCGGATAGCCATCCAGCTTGTCGGCCACGCGCCGGGCCAGGTCGAACGCCTCCGGCATGTTGGCGCTCGGCGCCGGGCCCTCCTGGAGCGCCGTGCTCAGCCCCAGCCTCCGGGAGCGCTTCATGCGCAGGTGCCCTTCCAGGGTGCGCATGTAGAGCAGAATCATCGTCCGCCGCGCGAAGTCAGGGACGAACCACGCCTTGAGGAAGCGCAGCGGATGCCGGACCAGCAGGCCCACCAGCCGCGCGAAGCGCTGGAGCATCGTGGCCCCGGACACCTGCGGCGCCATCAGAAGCCGGAAGAAGCCCGAGCCAGCCGAGTAGCGCACCGGCTCCAGGTGGGACTGGGCATCGGTGTGCAGGATGGAGCCGATGGCGATGCCCCGTGACAAATCCTGCCCCTTGCGGCCGCTCACCACACCCACGAGCGCCTCGGAGTTGGTGCGCACGCCGTCTCCCAGCCGGTCCGACAGGCGCGGCAGCCCGTCGGGGCTCGCCTTCAGCTTGAGCAGCAGGTCCAGGGTGCCCAGCACGCCCCCCGCGAAGACGACGTGCTTCGCGGTGAAGCGCACCTTCTTCCGGAAGAAGCGCCGCGCCCCTTGGAGCGCTTCGACCTCGTAGCCCCCTTCCGGCAGTGGCCGCACCCAGGTGACTTCGGTGTCCGCGTGCAGCGTGAGGCCGCGCCGCTCCGCCAGGTGGAGGTAGTTCTTGTCGAGCGTGTTCTTGGCGTCGAAGCGACACCCCAGCATGCACCCGCCACACGCGTTGCAACCCGTCCGGTCCGGTCCCTCTCCGTTGAAGTATGGGTCCTTCACGGTGACGCCCGGCTCGCCGAAGTACACGGCCACGGTGGTGGGCTGGAAGTCGGTGCGGCCCAGGTCCGTGCCCACGTCCTGGAGCACCTGGTCTGGGACGGTTCGCACTGGATTCGGCGTGGCGCCCAGCATCCTCCGCGCGGTGGTGTAGTGCGGCGCCAGCTCCTCCTTCCACGCAGCGAGATGGCCCCACGAGGAGGCCTGGAAGAAGTCGTCCCGGGGGATGGGGAGCGTGTTGGCGTACACGAGCGAGCCGCCGCCCACGCCCACGCCCGACAGCACGGTGACGTGGCGGAAGAACGTCATCTCGAACAGGCCCCGCCACCCCAGCGTGGGCATCCAGAGCCAGCGCTTCAGCTCCCAGTTCGTCTTCGGGAAGTCCGGGGCGCGCAAGCGCCGCCCCTTCTCCAGCACCACGACGCGGTAGCCCTTCTCGGTCAGCCGGAGCGCGCTGACGCTGCCGCCGAACCCCGAGCCGATGATGAGCCAGTCGCAGTCCATGGCCATCCTGCCTCCCGTCGGGCACCACGCCACACAGGTCACGCACCAGCGCATGCCGGCGGCGCCACTCTACGACAAAGGGATGCATCACCCCTGCGCGAGATTCAGGCGGTGCGGGGAACGAAGCGCCTGCCCGCCCAGCTCGACTTCACCCTGGGCATGTCTTCTTTTCCACACTCCAACCAGGACTCAGAAAGCCTTTATTTCTCGAAAAGCAGAGGCTCCTCCCCGCAGCCCGTCCCCCGTGCTGCGACGCAACGCCGTCTCCCTGGAGGAGCAATGCGGATGAAGACCTGGATGCCGGTCTCGCTGTTGCTGCTGAGTGCCCCGCTGGCCCTTGCCGAGCCGATCAAGGCAAAGCCAGATGACAAGACTGTGTGGATTGCGATTGGCACGGATGCCATCGCGCCCATGCAGGAGACCTTCGCGGCCGAAGGCTGGAACGTGCCCACCGCCCTCAAGCAGCAGGAGCACGCGGGCGTGTTCCAGATGAAGGAATCCCAGCTGTCGCGGCTGGCGCTGATGATGCACGAGAAGTTCGACCGGTGCGCGGGCTTCATCACCTACGAGACACAGGAGGAAGCACTGGCGTCCCTGGCGCCCGTAGCCCCCAAGGCGACCCAGAAGGCCGTCAGCTATACCCTCACCAACGCCGCGACCGTGAACACGCTGGTGGGCGCGCTCTCGGCCGCGAACATCCGCACCACCATCGCCGAGCTGTCCGCCTTCCCCACGCGCAGCCAGAGTTCGCAAGGGGGCGTGGACGCCGCGGCCATGCTCCTGACGAAGTGGCAGGGCTACGTCACCGGAGCGGGGCGCACGGACGTCACCGTGGCGTACTACCCGCACACGGGCTGGCGGCAGCCCTCGGTCATCCTCACCATCCCCGGTACCACCCTGGCCAACGAGGTCGTCGTGGTGGGCGGACACCTGGACTCCATCAGCTCCACCAGCGCCGCACCTGGCGCCGATGACGACGCGTCTGGCATCGCGACGTTCACCGAAGTCATCCGCGCCGCCATGGCCCACGGCTACCGGCCCGAGCGCACGGTGAAGTTCATGGCCTACGCCGCGGAGGAGACGGGCCTGCGCGGCTCACGGGAGATCGCCACCTTCCACAAGACCAACAACATCAACGTCGTGGGGGTGATGCAGCTCGACATGACGAACTACAAGCACCCCAACGCCACAAGGGATGTGGGCATCGTCACCGACAACACGAACGCCGCCCAGAACCAGTTCATCCGCAACCTGATAACGACGTACGTCGGCGTGCAGTTCACCGACACGACCTGCGGCTACGGGTGTTCGGACCACGCCTCCTGGCACAACCAGGGCTTCGCGGCCTCCATCCCCTTCGAGGGGACCGTCGTCCAGAAGAACCCCAACATCCACACCCCCAGGGACACCCTGGCGAACTCCGACAGCACCGCCGCGCACGCGCTCAAGTTCTCCAAGATTGCCGCCGCCTACGTCGCCGAACTGGCCAAGGGCACCGCGCAGTAGGCCCTGAAGCCCAGGGGCCCCGGCGCGAGACATGCGCCGGGCCCCTGCATCACCAGTTTTGTCGGGATTACAACTTTGGCGGCATCTGGACTAGCCTGCGTGCAATGGGCTTGATTCAGAATCCGCCGCTGAGCCACGCATCCCTTCGTCGCGTCCTGGCACTGGCTCGTCCCGAGTGGAGGCTGCTCTTGCTCGGTACGTGCTTCCTCTTCATCGGGAGCGCGGGAGGCCTGCTCTTCCCACAGGCCATCCGGGTCATCCTCGACGAAGCATTGACCACCGCCACGCTCGAGATGGTGAACGACACCACCCTGTGGATGCTGGGGGTGTGTCTCATCCAGTCGGTGGCCATCGGGCTGCGCTTCGCCTTCTTCAACATCGCGGGTGAGCGCATTGTCAGCGACCTGCGGGAGCTGCTGTATCGCAGCTTGCTGGAGCAGGAGATTGCGTTCTTCGACCAGCACCGCACTGGCGGCCTCACCAGCCGGCTGTCCACGGACACCGCCCTCATCCAGGGCGCCGTCAGTACGCACATCGCCATCATGCTCCGCAACGCGACCACGTTGATTGGAGGGCTGGCGCTGCTGCTCTACACCTCGCCCCGGTTGACGCTCGTCATGTTGGCGGTCGTCCCCCCCGTGACGCTGGGGGCGCTGTTCTACGGCCGCAAGGCCCGACAGCTCGCGCGAGACGCCCAGGCCGCGGTGGCCGAAGCCAATGAAATCGCCGCCGAGTCACTCTATGGCATTCAGACCGTCCAGGCCTTCGTCGCCGAAGACGCGGAGCGCCGGAGCTATGGCCGTGCCATCGGCAAGGCCCTGGCGCTGGCGCGCACGAGAATCGTCTCCTCGGGCTTCTTCATGGGAGGAACGGGCTTCACCGGCCTGGCGTCGACCCTGCTCGTCTTCTGGTACGGCACGCACATGGTCGTTTCGGGCGACATCACGGTGGGTGGACTGACCTCCTTCCTGATGTACACGCTGATGGTCGTCATGGCCGTCGGCGCCCTGAGCGAGCTGTGGGCGGAGTTCATGAAGGCAGGAGGCGCCACCGAGCGCGTCTTCGAGCTCATCGACCGTACGCCCGCCATCTCCGTCAACGGCGGCGAGCGGCCCGCGAGCATGGAAGGCCACCTGCGCGTCCGCGACGTCAGCTTCAGCTACCCCACGCGCCGGGACGTGCCCGTCCTCCAAGGCCTGGATCTGGACGTCGCCCCCGGTGAAGTCGTGGCGCTGGTGGGACACTCGGGCGCGGGCAAGTCGACTGTCGCCTCGATGTTGATGCGCTTCTACGATCCGGACAAGGGGGCCATCCTCGTCGATGGGACGGACCTGCGAACGCTCGACGTCCGCTGGCTCCGTCAGAACATCGGCATCGTGTCGCAGGAGCCCACGCTCTTCTCGGGCAGCATCGCCGACAACATCCGCTACGGACGCACCGACGCCACCGATGCGGAAGTGGAAGCCGCGGCCCGCGTCGCCAATGCCCACGACTTCGTGAGCCGGTTTCCAGAAGGCTACCGCACGCGCGTCGGCGAGCGGGGCATCCAGCTCTCGGGAGGACAGAAGCAGCGCGTCGCCATTGCCCGCGCGGTCCTCAAGGATCCACGGCTGCTCATCCTGGACGAAGCCACCAGCGCGCTGGACTCCGAAAGCGAGCACCTGGTCAAGGAGGCGCTGGACCGGCTCATGGTGGGACGCACCACCCTCATCATCGCCCACCGCCTGTCCACCGTGGCAGGCGTCGACCGCATCTTCGTGCTGGACCAGGGCCGCGTCGTCCAGCACGGAAACCACGAGGCGCTCATCACCCAGGACGGCCTCTACAAGCGCCTCGTGGAACGGCAGTTCATCGCCGCCTGAGCCCTCACTCCTCGCGCATGGCCATGCTGGGCGGGACGCGCGCGGCGCGCCAGGCGGGCACGTAGCCCGCCACCAGCGCCACGAAGAGCAGCACGCAAGCCGTCCCGAGGAAGACGAGCGGGTCCGCGGGGCTGACCTCGAAGAGCAACTTCGACAGGCCACGCGCCAGGACCAGCGCCAGCACGGAGCCGATGATGACCCCCAGCCCGGCGAGCCGCAGCGCCTGGCTCAATATCAACCAGAAGATGCTCCCCTCCCGCGCGCCCAGTGCCATGCGCACGCCAATCTCAGTGCGCCGCTGGGTGACGGAGTAGGCCATGATGCCGTAGACGCCCCCGGCGGCCAGCAGCAGCGCCACGCACGCGAAGAACCCCAGCAGCGCGGCCAGCAGGTGCCTGGAGCCGAACGACTCCGCGATGAGCTCCTCCAAAGGCCGCGGCGACGGCGGTGGTTGCTCGGGGTCCAACGACGCCATTCCCTCACGCAAGGACAGCGCCAGCGACGACGCCGCCGCCCCCGTCCCTCCCACGGTCACCATCATCACCATCGCGTCACGCGGGGCCTGCGCCAGCGGCAGGTAGAACTCCGGCACGGATGAACGCACCTGCCCGCGCCACAGCGTCCGGACGTCACCCACGACGCCAATGACCTCCCACGGCTCGGTGCCTCCCGTGAAGAAGCGCTTGCCCAGCGGCGACTCTCCGGGCCAGAAGCGCCGCGCCAGGGCCGAGTTGATCATCGCGACCCGGGGCGCATCCTCCACGTCCAACGCGTTGAAATCGCGCCCCTCGTGCAAGGGGATGCCCATGGTCCGGAAATAGCCCGGGGAGATGACGCGCTGACTGGCCTCGGGCAGTTGCCCGGGCAGCGGCTTCGGCTGCCCCTCCAGATAGATGTTCGAGCTCTGACTGCGACGGCTGATGGGCGGCAGGCTGGCCGCCGAGACGGCTTGGGCTCCCGGCATGGAGGACAACCGCTCCTGCAGCGCATGGAAGAAGCGAACCCGCTCGGCGTCCGTCGGATACTTGGTCTCCGGCAGCGTGACGTCGAAGTAGAACACGCGTTCGGCGGCGAAGCCGGGTGAGGTCCCCTGGAGTTGGTAGAGGCTCCGAAGCATCAGGCTCGCGCCGACGACCAGCATCAAGGCCAGGGCCACCTCCGCCGTCACCAGGGCCGAGCGGATGCTCTTTCGCCCCGCCGTGGCGCCCGCCCCCTCCCGCATCGCCTCCAGCGGGTTCTGCCGCGACATCTGGAACGCGGGCGCCAGACCAAACAGCACCCCGGTGATGGCGGACAGCCCGACACAGAACAGCAGCGCCCCTCCATCCACCTGGATGGATTGCCACCCAGGCAGGCGCTCCGCCAACCCGGGCGGCAGCATGGTTGCAATCATGTGCGTGCCCCACAGCGCGCCCAGGATTCCCAATCCCCCTCCCAGGAGCGACAGCAAGACGCTCTCGGTCAGGGCCTGGACCATCAGGCGCGTCGGGCTCGCCCCCAGTGCCCCACGAATGGCCAGCTCCCGCCGCCGGGCCGCCGCGCGCGCCAGCAGCAGGCTCGCGACGTTCGCGCACCCGATGAGCAATACGAAGCCCACCGCGCCCGCCAGGGTGATGAGCAGCGGCCTCAAGGGCCCCAGGTAGGCCTCGCGCACGGACGTCAGCCGCACGGTGCGCTCCGAATCCGTGTCGGGGTACCGCTCCGCCAGTTGCCCCGCGAGGACCCGCAGGGCGTCCTCCGCCATCGACACGGAGAAGCCAGGCTTGAGGCGGCCCACCACCCGCACCTTCCGGTCCCCGCGCGCATCCAGCTCCGCCTGCGTCGGCGCGAGCGGCACCCAGGCTTCGGCGCCAGGCGGGAAGTCGAAGCTCTTCGGCATCACGCCCACGACCGTGTAGGGCGCACCATCCAGCGTCACGGACTCACCCAGCACGGTGGGCGCGCCACCAAACCGGCGCCGCCACAACCCGTCCGACAGCACCACCACCGCCTCGCCACCCACGCGGTCTTCTTCCGCGGAGAACGCCCTGCCCAGCGAGGGCCTCGCCTCCAGCGCGGGGAACAGCGCGGCACCCACCCGAAACGCCTGAAGCCGCTCCGGCTGCAGCGCGCCGCCCAGGTTCAAGCTCCGCGGGACAATCCCCGCCACGTGCTCGAAGACCCCCGCCTGCGCGGTCCAGTCCTCCAGCGTCGCCAGGGACGTCTCGCTCCGCTCGACACCCGCCTTGGGAAGCGAGTCCCACACCATCACCAGACGCTCCTCATGCGGGAAACGCATGGGCTGCAGCCAGATGGAGTTGACCACGCTGAATATCGCCGTGCTCGCGCCAATCCCCAGCGCCAGCGTCATCATCGCGACCAGGGTGAACGTCGGACTCTTGAGCAACAACCTGGCGCCAAACCGGATGTCCTGACGAATTGTATCCATGACCCTCTCGCGCAAGAGCATGCCATGCGGCATGCACCTCGGCGACGCGCATCACCACGAAAGCCCAGGCCCGGCGCGCGAGAACACCCAAGTCCGCGAAATTCCACAGCTGGCAGACATTTCATTAAAAACATGTCTGAGTCTGGACATCCGTTCGAGGTTCGCCGTACTCTTGGAGATCCGAGCTGAAGGCATCAACTGGCGTCAGGCTCGGCACGTTCGGCGACAAGTTCGTGCCGCGCGTGTGTTTTGATTCACCTCCCCAGGAGTTCCTCATGGTTGAGAGCAACATCGTTCTGAAGCCCGAGGTGGTGACGTTCAAGCAGCTGGATCCCGCGAAGGTGGACGCGCTCCGCGGCCAGCTGAGCATGATCCTGGGCCGTGGCGATTTCGCCACGCTCTCCGCTCGCGCGGGCGCCGTCGTCGTCAAGGAGCCGCAGGATCACACCAGCCACACGTCTGACGGCTGGTTCTAGCAGGTTCCTGCTCCCCGGCGCTCATCCCTGGGCACCGGGGAGCAGGTTGTCTTGACGCAAGGATTGCCCCCTTCCCGCCGCAGGAGCATCACTCGCTCCGAGCCCCGGTGGTGTTCACCTGGATGGGATTGGAGACCGGCTCCTCGCCCTCCCCGACCCGCGACCCCTGAGTCAGCCGTACCCGGGTCAAGCGCGCCGAATCTCACGTGTAGCAGTTGTTTCAGCGAAAACACGTCTACGCCTGGACATTCGTTCGAGGGACGCCGTACTCTTTGGGATCCGAGCCGCTGACATCCACGGGTGTCAGGCTCGGCACGTTCGGCGACAAGCTCGTGCCGCGCGTGTGGTTTGATTCACCTCCCCTGGAGTTCCTCATGGTTGAGAGCAACATCGTTCTGAAGCCCGAGGTGGTGACGTTCAAGCAGCTGGATCCCGCGAAGGTGGACGCGCTCCGCGGCCAGCTGAGCATGATCCTGGGTCGTGGCGATTTCGCCCAGATCACCGCGCGCGCGGTCGGCCCCGTCAAGGACCAGGAGCCGCAGGATCACACCAGCCACACGTCTGACGGCTGGTTCTAGCAGGTTCCTGCTCCCCGGTGCGCATCCAGGGGCACCTGGGAGCAGGTTGTCTTGACGCAAGGATTGCCCCCTCCATGCAGCAAGAACTTCGTTCTGCCCAAGCCCCCGTCGTATTTCACCTGAATGGGATTGGGGACCGGCTCCTCGCCCTTCCCGCCCTGCGAGCCCTGAGTCAGCTGTACCCGGGTCGAATCAGACTGGTGGGTGCGCCAGGTGATTCAAGCCTGTTCTTCTATCAAGAGCTCGGGCTCATGAAGATTCACGAGGTCCGCGCGACCACGCAGGGCACGGAGCGGAGCATCGACGCCGAGACGCTCCGGCAGGCGGTGGGAGCCTGCGACTTGTTTGTCTGTTTCAACACCTGGCACGCGACAGGTGTCTCCGAGCTGCTCGAGGGGTTTCCGGCGGCCACCGAGACGGTGGGCCTGTATCGCCGTTACAAGCAATGGGTCCGGAGTGAAGAATCCCAGCATTCCGCGGACCGGCTCTTCTCGCTGGCCCAGCAGGTGGATCCCTCCCTGCGGCTGGAGGACTTCGCCCAGGCCCCCGTGCTGACGGCCGAGGCCACCGAGGCCGCCAGGCACTTTCGTGACAGCGTCCCCGATGGGGCCAAGGTGCTCGCGCTCCATACGGAGACCGGCGCCCGGAAACAGTGGCCCGTCGCCCGCTACCGTGCGGTGCTGGATGCCTTCCTGACAGCCCATCCCGAATGGCTCGTGCTCAACGTGGACTACAACGCCACGGAGCTGGCGCCCATGGTCCATGAGGGCCGCGTGCTGTCCGTCCCAGGCGCCCCACTCGATGTCGCCATGGCGCTGCTCGGCGCCTGTGATGGCTTCCTCGGCATCGACTCCTGCATGCTGCACGCGGCGGACTTCTTCCGGCTCCCATCGGTGGGCCTGTTCGGAACGACCTCCCCCCAGCAATGGGGCTTCCGTTTCACTCCGGCCTTCCGCGAGCCCACCGGGAACGGGAGCATGGACGACATCACCGAGGAAGAAGTCCTCGGCGCGCTCACGGACCTCGCCGCCGGGCGGCTGCGCCCCGCCTGAGCGGCGGCGAGGGCGCCAGCCCCGGCTGGCCTCAGCCGCTCTGCACGCTCAGCATCGGCGGCATGGCCTGCGAGGAAGGCTCTGTCGGCAGACCGTTGGCCATCTCCACCAGGGCGGCGTCCATTCCAGGCATCATCCGCAACAGGGGGATGGGGTCCTCCACGAGCTTGCGCAGGACCCACTCCACCACCGCCAACGTCTGCAGGCATTCCTCGGACGCATGGGGGCGCGGCGTCGCGTCCCCGGTCCGGGCATAGTCGAGCACCGGCAGCACGCCGCAGTAGGGATTGAAGGCGCACTCGCGGCACTGCGGGTCACGATCGCGCAGCGACAGGTTCATGGACCGGAACGTGGCCTTGTTGCGGATGAGCGCGTCATAGGTCGTCCCCTTCACGTTGCCCAAGCCGAACTCGGAGCGCATCGAACGGGCTTCGTCCGACGGCAGGATTTCGCCGTCATGGTCATAGGTGATGGCCGAACCGAAGTCCCCCACCGGGTTGCGCCAGTCCACGAAGCCCGTATCCGTCGACTGGAGAATCTTGGCCAGGACGACCCGGACCACGCGCTCGGAGTAGTTCTCGTTCTCCTGGCGGTTCTTCTCGTAGATGTAATCGAGCGCGTCCAGGTAGTAGTGGAGGAAGTCCTGGATGTCGAAGGGCAGCTTCTCCTTGCGGGCGTTGCCCAGGGCCTTGAGCTTCAGGATGGCGAGGTCCTTGAAGCCCTCCGAATGATAGAAGTCGATGGTGCGCTTCAACTCCTTGGCGTTGGAGGCCCCCACCACGCACAGGGGCGACGCGCTGAGCACGCCGGGGAATCGGTCGCGGAAGTGGGTCAACCGCTCCATGACCTTGCGGAAGCTGCCCGCCCCGCTCCGCGTGACTCGGAATGAGTCGTGAATGTCCTCGGGACCGTTCAACGAATACGACACGTTGATGCGGTTCTCCTTGCAGTACGCGATGTGCTCGTCGGTGGCGACCATGAGGTTGCTCACCACGGAGAAGCGGAGCCGCTTGCCCACGGCTTCGTTCTGCCTGCGGGCCTCCTCGACGAAGTACTTCATGCCCTCGAAGTTCAAGAAGGGCTCGCCGCCCTGGAACTCGAAGCCCAGGAAGGGGGCCGGAGAGCCGAGCGCGAAGCGGATGATGGCATCCGCGACGTCGGGCTGCATGTCGAAGCGCTTGGAATCCGCGGAGATGTTCTCCGGGTTCATGTGGCAGTAGGTGCAGTTGAGGTTGCACCGCTTGGACAGCACGACGATATGGAGCCCCGGCCCCGCGTAGGTCCGGTCATGCCAGCGCTTGAGGTCCTCCAGCACGCGCGACGAGTTCTGCGCGGTGATGAGGTGGCTGGTCTGCTCGAGCCGCTCGAACAGGGCCTCATCCATGGAGATTTCGTCGAGCTGGGCATTCTCCGCGCCGGACAGCAGCTGCATGGCGCCCGTCCGGGACAGCCGCACGAAGTGGTCCGGGCCCACCTGCTTCGCGGGGAAGAAGTTGGGCAGCCACTCGTCGCGATAACGCAACCCTGGGACCCTCATGCGGCACCTCCGGCGTGCTGGGTATAGCGGGCCGCGAGCACTGCCGTCTCGCGCCAGTCCATGTATGTCTCGGCGTCATTCACCACGGGGCCGCTGGCGGCCACCCGCGAGAAGTGCTGCTTCATCCAGGCATCGAAGGCCTGGTCCATGTCCGCATCCGCGACGCGCTCGATGAGCGGGTGCTGCTCGCTCAGGGCCTGGGCCATCTGCGCGAGGAGCACGCGCCCTGCGGGCGTGGGACGCTCGAAGTCCAGGAGGGTCCGGAAGGAGAGCAGGTTGCAGCGGTGTGATTTGAGCAACTGGAAGCGCCACTCCCGCTGCTTGAACTCGGGCCTGTCCAGCGCCAGCAGCCGGAGCCGGTTCACCGCCAGGAAGGAGTGCAGGCCCAGATGCAAGCCCCGGAGGGGGCGAGGGTCGGTGCGGTAGGCGGAGACGAACTCGGGACGTGAGTCGTCCCACCGCCCGAATGCGCGCGAGTCGAGCAGCAGGTACATGCGCTCGTGTTGCAGTTCGTGGACCAGGTCCTCCGCATGCTCCAGGCCGTTGGCCACGCGCGTGAGGAAGACGGGCGTGCCAGCCCCATACGAGGACGAGCAACGCACGCTTCGGTTCTCCGGGCCCCCCATGTCGACGAGCGCGGGGAGCAACACGCGGGCCCAGTCGAGCACCTCGGGCCACAGCTCCCTCAGGATGTGGAAGGCCTCCTCCGTGCTTCGCAGCAGGGGCATGGGCCGCCAGGTGCCCGTGCTCCCATCGTCCGGGATGCCCGCGTGCTCGCGCCGGCCGGTGATGCCGAGCATCTCGCTGTCGTCCAGCACCGGAACGTTCCAGGTCTCGGACCAGGGCAGCGGCTGGATGCTCACGGGCGCATCGCCCGTGAGCGGCAGCGGGATGCGCAGCCCGGGGCCGGCGTGCCCCTCGGCGGAGAGCAGACACTCCGCGCCAGAGAAGTGCCACACGAGGCGCCCCTCGCCGGGGCCGCGCACGTCGAGCCGCTCACCCCGAGGCAGGCAGTAGAGGGTCCGCGGCGTCACGAAGAAGGCTTCGCCGTGGGTCACCTCTCCCCGCAGCCGCTGGACGATGAGCAGGGACGCGAGGTTGCCCATCAGGCACTGAATCAAGCCAGGCCCGACGACGGCGGGCCCCAGCAAGCGGCCGAGCAGCACCGTCGTGCTCCAGTGCTCCAGGAACTCGCGCGCCAGCGCCGGCGCGCGCTCGACGAGTTCGAACGCCTCGGAGAGGAGGGACTGGAGCTCCGTGGCACATCCCCCCAACTTCCCGAGCCGCTCTGGCTGCTGGACCCAGCCCATGAGCAAATCGAGCTGCCCCATCTGCTGCGCACGCAACAGCTCCCGCGCCGAGGCTTCCGTCTCGGGGGACAACGGCGTCGGGAACGTGAATGCATCTTGGAATTGCATCAGTGACTCCAGTCGAGCACCAACGGCGACTCGTGCGTCAGATGGGACAGGAACGTGAAGATGGCTGACCGGACGTCGTCGTGAGGCAGGGAGAGGGCCGCGCTCACGTCGCCGACCATCTCGGCGACCGTGCGTCCGTCACATTGGTCCAGCAGGAGCGCCTCGAGCGTCGACAGCGGCTGATAGCGGATGCCCGCCGGGCTCGCGTAACAGAGGACCTCGGACGTCTCCGGCGACAGCGGGCGCGCGTCCAGCAGCCGCGCCAGGTCTCGCGTGACTCGCAGGTGGTAGGGCCCCAACACCGGGCGGCGCTGATGGAGGCTGTCACGCAGGACCGACAGGTGGCTCGCGCGAAGCGCCTCGGTGCGCTCGTCACGGCGGGCCAGTTCCTTCATCCGGCGTGACATGCACTGAATGTGGAACAGGCCCCGGTCCATCCACAGGCAGGCCGCCAGGTCCTCCCGCAGCGGATCCTCGAGCGCCGGCTCGCACTGAAGCGCGGCTTCGACAGCGGCGAAGTAGCCAGCATCCATGTCCGTGGGCTCCGAGACCTTCGACGGGAGGAGCGAGACCAGCCTCGCCGCGAGCTCGAAGGCCTTGCCCTCCACGAGGCAGCGGAGCGTCCGGGGCACCAGGACCGCCGCGGGGGTCTTGTTGACGGACACCTGGCACCGCTCCAGCAAGTAGCGCAGGTCGCGGGTGGATGCGCGAAGCACTTCCCGGATGGCCTCGAACGGCTCCAGCCAACGCACGAGGTCGTTGCTGTCTCCCCATCCCCAACGCTGAATGGGTTTGCCCGGGTGATATCCCGTGAAGAAGGTCGTCAACAGGGCCTGAGGGCGCCGCTGCCCCCGCGCCGGTTCGAAACGACGGCCGGGCTGCAGCAGCGCGCAGCGCTCCAGGACGTGCTCGCCATAGACGAGCCGATAAGGGGGCTTCCAGGGCAGGAGCGCCGAGTCATGAGCGCGCGTGACCGCGGCGGCCATCCAATGCGCCCGGTCGACCGGGTAGCGCTCCAGGCGGTCTTCCCGCGGCCGCCCCGCCATGGACAGCGTGCCCCCACAGGTCGCGATACGCGCTGGCTTCAACCAGTCGCAGAACGCGAGCGCTCCCACGGAGTCCATCTGATTCCAGAAGCCCTGCCACTGGACCGAGGCCCCCGTGGGAACGAAGGCGACATCAACCCGGCCCCGGAAGGCCTCCAGCGCTTCGCGCGTCCGGGGCGAATCCGTCACGTCCACCGCGTCCAGCGCCAGCACATCCGGCGTCTCCACCAGCAGGGCACATTGCTCCTCGCCCTCCCCGGAGCACTGCGCGGGAAGGATGTGGATGCGCAGGTCCTGGGCCAGTTCGACGACGTCCCCCTCCAGGAAGGGATGGAGATTGCGAAAGCCCAGCGCCGTGAGAATCGCGCGAGCGCTCGACTCGGGTGCCGCGCCCGGCTTCGGCCTGTCGAGGAAGTAGAGGGCGACGTCTTCGCGCAGCCCCAACAGGCTGGGTGGATGGAGATGGTCGTCGTGCGCGTGGGAGAAGAAAACCGCGTCCACCGACGACAGGTCATCGAAGAACCACGCGGGACACGCAGGCTGCCGAAACTCCAGCTCCCGCAGCACCAGCACCGGGTCGATGAGAACCCTCAGAGGACCGCGCTGAATGACAAAAGAGGTGTGGCCCAGGTGCTCGATGAAAGTCTGCACAGCCTGCCCATTATGAATATTCAGAATTCAACGTATCAATTCGTATCCCCGAGCGTCAATCCAGGCCACGGGGATGGCGACTCAGCGCGGCCGGAGCAGCTCGGACGTGCGGTGTGTGGCCAGATAGGCCTTGGCCTCAATCACCGGGGCCCCCGTCAAGCCCAGCTTGACGTGCGCGAGCCGCTTATCGAAGACACTCTCTCGCGTGGCCGAGCCAGCGGGCAGGTTGACCTGCGTGCGCCCCGGCCACGCCAGCAGCGCGTCACGCCGTGAGGGTGCGCAGAGCCCCCGCGTCACCAGTTCGTCGAGCAGGCGTTGCCACCGGGGCTCCTCGGCGGGCTGCGCACGTCCCTGGAATGAGCATTCAAGCCCCAGCGTCGGCAACAGCTGCGGCGCCAGGTCCAGGTTGAGCATGAAGCGATTGACGCCGAGCGGGAGGACCCACGCGAGGGTGTCCCGCAGCTGCTGGAAATCTCCTGGCCACGCCACGGCTTCCAGGTACGCCACCACGCGCTCGGGAGGCACGTTCTTGAGCGTGAAGCGCAGGTTCTTGCTGCGCCGCGACATCATCACGCAGGCCGCATAGAGGTGTGCACCGGGAGGCAGCGCCTCGATGCAGACATCCATTCCCCGCTGAAGCTCTGGCGTGAGCGGCGCCTCATCCCCACGCAAGAGTGGAAGCCCCGCGTGGAGCGTCGCGCGGTAGGTATCCGACTTCTGCCGGTGGAGTTCTTCGTTGACGGCGACAGGCTGGTCCCGTGTGCAGAGGAACACGATGGGCAGCGGAGGCGAGGCGACTGGCGCATCCAGGTCGAACTCCAGCCAGAACGCGTCGACTTCCCGGTCGAGCAGCCCGCCCGGCTCAGCCCACGCTCGTGCGAAGTCGCGAATGCGCCGCCACTCGGGAGCGGCGAACAAGGGCGATGGGAGTTCTGAGTGAGGATGCCTGCCAGCAAGCAGCGCCTGACCGTCGTGTTTGATCCCCAGGATGAAGTCCACCCGAGGCGTCCCCTCCAGCAGCCGGACCTCGAAGCCCCCATCCCCCTCCAGCGCCGCGGGCAGCCATTCACCCAGCGCGAGCAGGCGGGCTCGCGACTCGGGAGAAAACAGCGCGGGCGGATAATCATTGTCGAAGGCCGCCAACGTCTCCTTCCAGGTGCCCGACCGAGGCGGGAGCGCCCCCGGGAGGAAGTTGTCGGTCCGGTCCGCCGCGATGCGCGCGATTCGGACGTACCGGACGAGCGCTTCGACACACAGCGCCGCCGATGCCTCGAGCGAGCCGTAGACGACGTCCCCGGCCTCGTACAGCGGCGCCACGGGCCAGAGCCCCTCCTCGCTCTGCTCGCTCAGCAGCAGGGACGCCATGGAATCCAACGTCCGCTCGAAGAGGTTGACGTCCGTGGGGCGCCCCAGGTTCATCAGGGCGCTCATCGCGAGGGCGACATTCACCGCGCCGCGAACCTCCCCCTTCTCCCAGAGCGAAATGAGTTCTGCCCGAAGGGGCACCGCGAGCTGCCAGTGGTCACCCACGTTTCGAACCCAGCGCGTCAGCAGGTAGCCCAGCAGGAAAGGCGAAACCGCGGGCTCTCCGCGTGCGCAGCCCAGAAGCCCCTGGGTTCGAACCTTCTCGGAAACAAGCGCGGCGCGGCCCGGTAGCGACCGCCCTTCGTGCGCCGACAGGAGCAGGAGGTCCGCGGTCGTGGCGACGTCCGCTTCAGGAGGAACGCCCTCGATGGCCGCCGCCCCTGACTCGGACGATGTCTGGCCAGGCTCCCGCGCTGCGTCGCGCGACAGGAGTTCAGCGAGCGCCGGGGGTGGGTCCAGCGGGATGTTCCATTGCCTCAACGCCACCAGCGCGCGAGCCGACTCCCCCGCTGCCGACCGTTCCGAATCAGGGGAGAAACGCCAGAAGCCTGTCGACGCGCGACTGGAGAGCAGCCGCCGCACGCAGGACGCCCCATGCGAATGCCCAGCCCCCTCGCTCTCGGCCAGCGCGAGGAGGACCAGCGTTGCCGCCGCCGGGGAGTCCACCTGATGAACGCCCGCTCCCGTGGAGGCCAGCATCTCCGCAGCGGGAAGCTGCTCCAGTGCGGCAACCGCCGCGCCAATCGCGCCATCCAGCATCTCTGCCGTGGGCCGGATCGGCTCTCCTGGAATCTGAACAGACACGGCTTCCTCCGAGCGACGCTGGCGAATGGACGCAAAGCGTGCCCGAGCGCGAAGCCCAGGGTCAATCATCTCTCCATGTAAATTGATGAAATCACTTTAGACCCCCACTCCGTGTAAAATCGGCGAACTGATACTCTCGCGGCGCCACATCCTCCACCCGGCAGCGAAGGCCCGAAGCCCCGGCGCGAGACACGCACCGGTGCCCCCGGCGGGACTACGTGTCCGCCAGCGTGAAGCCGATGCGGGTGTTGCGCGCGGGCTTCCGACTGCTGCTGCACGGACTGTCCGCGGAGTCGCTCCACGGGTTCCTGGTGGAGTGCAAGCACGGCCGCATGCCGCGGCTGGCGAAGCGGGTGCCCCCCGCGCTCAACGTCCAGCGCCCCGCCATCACGGGGACGAACTGAGCGGCACCGTGTATTGCCTCACGCGGACCAGATGGCTTCCACGCGGGAGCGCACCCTGCGCCGCGCCTCCGCGAACCCGGGCTGCGCGCGCAGGGGCGTCAGCGCCGGGCAGCGGTCCATCCACTCCAGGTCGATGAGCGCCAGGTCCGCCGCCTGCTGGAGATAACGCAGCGCCTCGGCGGGCGCGCCCCGGATGCACATCAGCTCCGCAGCGAGCTGACACACCATCGACGCGAAGCGCGAGTTCACCTGCTGCCGGGTGAGCATTCCGTCCAGGGTGGCCATCGCGGCCTCCACCGACACCTCGCCCAGCGCCGCCGAGCAGTAGGTGGCCACGTAGGAGGCCATGTGACTCGGGTCTTCGTTCAACGCGTCCCTGCACTGGCGGACGTCGTCCATGTCGCCCTTCCAAGCCGCGACCCGCATGCGGAGGATGAGGACCGCCATGCCCAGCAGGGGCTGACTGTTCAGACGCCCCATGCACCACTGGTAGGTCGCATCGTCGCCACGCAGAGCACTGCAACGCGCCACCTCGACCAGGCAGATGGCCATGCCCGGCTCCAGTGCATAGGCCAGCTTCAAGCGCGGCAGGCCTTCGTCCGCGCGCCCCGCCTCACATTGGAGGTTGCCGAGGAGTTGGAGCGCGGGCGCGAACGTGGGGGCCGTGTCGAGCGCCATGCGCAAGGCCACCACCGCGTCCCGCCACCGGCCTTCGCGGGTGGCCAGGATGGCCTGGGCCAGCTTCGTCTCCACGAGCTCCGGCGCCACCTGCCGGGCCCGTTCCAGGCTCGTCCGCGCCAGGGCATCCCAGTCGACCTCGTCCGCCAGGGTGCGGATGAAGCCCGCCCGAAGCGTCGCCACCGCATGCTGCGCCGCCGCATGCGGGAAGCCAGGCGCCGAGTCGCGAAGTTGTTCGAGCGGCGTGATGACCTCGTCCTTCAACTCCCGCGTCATCGAGTGCGCGAGCATCCGGGAGAGCACCTGCCGGTAGAGGGCCAGCGCCTCCGCTGGCACCGTGGTGCGGTAGGCCAGGATGGTCAGCTCGCCGCGCAGGGCTTCCGCCAGCCGCTGTCCCAGCCGGTCCTGGAGCTGGAATGGGTCGTCATCCGCATCGTCGAAACGGCCGCTCCACAGCTGCGTGCCCGACGCGCCCTCCACCACCCGGAGCGTCACGCGCACCGTCTTGCCCGCGGCCTGGAGCGTCCCATCCACCAGCAACTCCACGCCCAGCTCGCGCGCCGCGACGCGAGGGTCCCGCTCCTGCCGGAAACGCTCCGTGGCCCCGCTGCTCTGAACCCGGAGGCCCCGCGTCCTCGACAGCACGTCGATGAGCGCCTCCGTCACGCCGTCGCCCAGGAACGCCTGGTCCGGAGCACCCAGGAAGCGCAGCGGCAACACCGCCAGCGATTGCTCATCCGGACGCAACGGCGTCCGAGAGACCAGCGCGCCCGAGGACATCGAGTCATGGCCGAAGCCGCTGGGCTGCGGCGTGGACGCGCCATGGGTAGCAGCCGAGCGCACCGAAACCTGGGAAGCGCCGCTGGACCTCGGCGTGGACGTGCCGTGAGTTCCCACCACGGAGGCCACGCTGTCGCGGCCCGCTGCGTGCCCACTCGCTCCGAGGTGCACGCCATGCGCATGTTCGGGCTCGATGGACTCACCGACAGAACCAAGCCACTGACTCAGTGCATCCGCCACACAGGCCGCGTCCTGCGGCCGGCCGGAGGGCTCACGTGACAAGCACGCGAGCACCAACTCCGCCAGCGCATCCGGCACCGCCGCCAGCAGGCGCGGATCGGGCGGCGACTGCCTCAGACGGGCCACGGCCACAGCCATGGGCGAATCACCGGCGAACGGAGGCGCTCCGGTGAGCAACTGGTAGAGCACCAGGCCCGTGGCGTAGAGGTCGGCGCGGGCATCCACCTCGCCACTCTCCAGTTGCTCGGGCGCCATGTACATGGGCGTGCCCACCAGTCCCTGCGTGCGCGAAGCCCCCTCGCCCGCCAATGCCCGGGCAATGCCGAAGTCGGTGAGCACCACGCGGCCACGGACATCCACCAGCACGTTGGCCGGCTTCAAGTCCCGGTGCACGACGCCCGCGGCATGCGCCGCCGCCAGGCCTTCACAGAGCGCCAGGACCAGCCGCGCCGCCCGCGCGGGAGGCACCGTGTGCTCGCGCTCCATCAACGTTTGAAGACTCTCTCCCTCCACGTACTCCATGGTCAGGTAGAGGCGGCCCGAGTGCTCGCCCAGGTCGAAGGTCCGCGCCACGTGACGGTGGGTGATGCGCCGGGCCAGACGGACCTCGCGGCGGAAGCGCTCCAGCCACTCCGGCGCGGGCGAAGCGCCCAACTCCAGCAACTTCAACGCCACCACGTCGCCCACCAGCGTGTCCCGCGCCCGGTACACCGCGCCCATTCCACCGCGCCCGGCCAACTCCTCGAGGACATAGCGCCCGGCGAACAGCGCGCCCTCCGTCACGTCGGTGATGGCGGGACGCGGGTGGGGCGATAGCAACGTCGCATCGGGCCCCTCGGGTGGCGCACTCCGGTTTTTCTCCTCGGACACAGCGCGGAATCTACCTTGCCGGGAGTCGGAGCGCCCGGCATTCAGGCTCGGCCCAGGATTCCTGGAATATCGAGACCGACCTCAACGGGACACCGGGGGCGTCTCCGGCGGCTTCGGCTTGAAGAGCGCGCACGCACGGACCGGCTGCGGCGGGTACTTCTGCGGCAGCAGCGGGCAGAGGATGAAGGTCGTGGTCCTCGACTGGACGTAGCGAGGTGGCGCGGCGCAGCGGTGGCAAAGGCTGTCGGGAAACGGCGGCGATTCGGGCGGGGGCGTCGTCATGGCCTTCGACCCTGGAGCATCGCACGAATCCCAAGAGCCATGTCCGCCCGGCTGCGAGAAGGTGATGGTGTCTCCCTCCCGCGTCATCGGAGAGCGGCCATGCAAGCGATGACATGGCCGCTCGCGAATACCGCTTCAGTCGCGCAGCTCGAGCCACACGGGAGCGTGGTCCGAGGGCTGCTTGCCCTTGCGCTCCTCGCGGTCCACGTCCACGACCGTCAGCCGCTCGGCCACGGGCGCTGTCACGTAGAGGTGGTCGATGCGCAGGCCCAGGTTCTTCGGGAAGCCGAGCATGCGGTAGTCCCACCAGGTGAACTTCTGCACGCCGGGGTGCAGCCTGCGGAAGGCATCCGAGAGCCCGAAGGCGCCCAGGTGCTGCAGGGCGTCCCGCTCCTTCAGCGTGAAGAGCGTCTGGCCCTCCCACAGCTTCGGGTCATAGGTGTCGATGTCCTCGGGCGCCACGTTCCAGTCCCCGCCCAGCACCAGGGGCTCGTCGGGCTTGTGCCGTGTGTCCAGGTAGCGCCGCAGCCGGCCGTACCACTCCAGCTTGTACTGGTACTGCGGCGAGTCCACCGACTGGCCATTGGGCGCGTATGCGCTCACCACGCGGATGCCGCCCACGGTCGCCGCGATGAGGCGCGCATGCGAGTCATCCACGCCGTCGGACAGACCCTTCACGACGTCCTTCGGCTCCTCCTTCGCGAGGATGGCGACGCCGTTGTACGTCTTCTGCCCGTGGACGGCGGCGTGGTAGCCCAACTCGCGCACGGCCTCCATGGGGAAGTCGTCGTCCACGCACTTGAGTTCCTGCAGGCAGAGGACATCCGGCTGGGCCTTCTTCAACCAGGCGAGCAGCCGTTCCTGACGGGCCCGCACCGAGTTCACGTTCCAGGTGGCGATCTTCATCGCGCGGACCGTCGCATGCCGCCCGCGCCCCCCGCCATGCTTTTCCCCGGCCCTGTGGCCACAGGGCCACACAGCCCCCTCCGTCCCTCTGGGAGCATGCGTGGCACGCCAGTCGCAATGACGCCGGGTGGGAGGCCGGCACACGGCGCCCCAGAGTCCCCGTCCCGGGAGCTCCGCCAGCAGTCGAGGTCGCCGCCATGCGCCGCAACCACACGAAGCCCACGTCCCACACCCGATTCCGCCTGCCGACCTCCGTGCGGCGCGCGCTGGTGCTGGCAAGCCTCGTGGTGCTCGGACTGACCCTGGCGTGGGCGGATGCGCCGCTGCCCCGGGCGCTGCGCGCGTGGCTGGCCACGGAGGAGCAGTCCACGTCCAACGCGGACGCCGCGGCACCGGATGCAGCCAGCCCTCGGGGTGACGCCGCCGCGTTCCCGCCGCCTTTCGAGCAGCGCGCGACGCGTGGAGACATCGGCATCGCGCACGTCGGCGCCGCGTCCGGAGCCGCGTCGGAAGGTTCGAACATCGCTCCGGACGCCGAGCTCGCGTTGCCACACAGGCATGGTCGGCGCGTGGACCACCTGAGCCGAGCCCACCTGTTGCGCGACTGGGACGACCTCGCTGGCGCGCTCACCGAGTGCCGCCGTGCGATTCATGACGCCCCCGACGACGTGGCCGCCTTGGCGCTGGCGGCGGAGCTCGCCGGGCTCACGGGCCGGACGGACCTGGCCGTGCGTGCCCATGGCCAGCTCGGCCGCCTGCTTCCCCTGGATGCCCGCCCCTTGGTGCGTCAGGCGCGGCTGCTGGTGTCCCTGGGCCGCCACGCTGAAGCAGTGTCCGTGGGCGAAGAGGCCGTGCTGCGCAATCCCGAGTACGTGGAGGCCTATCAGGTGCTCGGGCGCGCGCACCTGGCGCAGGGTGAGCTGGCGAAAGCGATGCTGCGCTTCGAGCAGGCCGTCCACCTCCACCCCGAGCACGGCTACGCCCTCAACAACCTGGGCCTCACCTACCTGCGTGCCGGAGAGGCCCAGAAGGCCGCGGACGTGCTCGTCCGGGCGGCGGAGCTGCTCCCGCACGTGGCTTATGTGCACAACAACCTGGGCGTGGCCTACGAGCGGCTCGGACAGGTGGAGGAGGCCCGGGCGGCCTATGCCGCCGCCATGCACCTGTCACCGCGCTACGTCCAGGCCCGCGTCAACGCGGACCGGATGCGCCGCACGGCCCACGCCGAAATGGCCGGCGCCCGGACGGAGCGTGGGCAGCAGCGACCCACCCAGGGTGAGGCGCCTGCTTCCCGGTAGCGCCTTCCTGCCTGGAAGCCCTGCGCCGGGCGGGCCTCCAGAGCGGTTCCCGTTCGGTGTCCCCCGGTCTAACCTGCGGACTTTCTTCCAGCGCAATGACCACGGCTCCCCAGATGCCCTCTTCGCCCGATTCCTCCACACCCACTCCCCCCGCGCCGCTTTCGCGACCGGGGTTCGGTGCCCGGCTGTGGCGCTGGACGAAGCGGCTGCTCATCACCGGCCTCGTGTGCCTGGTGCTCGTCGCCATCACCGTGGCGGGCGGCTACGCGTACTACAGCCAGGACCTGCCCTCCGTGGACGCGCTGCGCAACTACCAGCCGCCGCAGGTGACGAAGGTGACGTGCGGTGACGGCACGCTCTGCGCCGAGTTCGCGCACGAGCGGCGCACATTGATTCGCGTGGAGGACCTGCCGCCCCACGTCCGCAACGCCTTCCTGGCCGCCGAGGACGCGGACTTCTACAAGCACGAGGGCCTGGACTTCTTCGGCATCACCCGCGCGGCCATCAAGAACCTCATCCCCAACAGCCGCAAGTCCGGCGCGTCCACCATCACCCAGCAGGTGGTGAAGAACCTGCTGCTGTCCCCTGAGCGCAGCTTCTCCCGCAAGGCGCGCGAGTGGATTCTCACGCCACGCGTGGAGGAAGCGCTCACCAAGGACCAGATTCTCTCGCTCTACATCAACCAGTCCTACTACGGGCAGCGCCGCTACGGCATGGAGGAGGCGGCGCTCTTCTACTTCGGCAAGCACGCCAAGGACTTGAACGTGGGCGAGGCCGCCGTGCTCGCGGGCACGGTGCAGCTCCCGCACCGCATCAACCCGGTGACGAACATCACGCGGGCGAAGTCGCGTCAGCGCTACGTGCTGGGCCAGATGGCGCGCAACGGCTTCGTGTCCGCGGACGTGGGGGAGGCGGAGAAGGAGAAGCCCATCGTCCTGGCTCCCCGGCGGGGCAAGGTGGTGGGGCCGTATTACACGGAGGAGATTCGCCGCACGCTCATCGCGCGCTACGGCGAGCAGGCGGTGATGGAGGGCGGGCTGCGCGTGGACATCGCCATGGTGCCCAAGCTCCAGCTCGTGGCGGAGCAGTCGGTGCGCGACGGTCTGGAGGCGGTGGACCGGCGACAAGGCTACCGCGGCCCCCGTGGCTCGCTGGAGAAGGGCCAGTGGGAGCGCTACCGGGCCCTCATCGTCACGCGCATCGAGGAGGCGGGCCGCCGGCAGAAGGACCAGGGCTACGTCGCGGACCTGTCCTCGCTGGCGAAGGTGGAGAAGGAAGAGCCGAAGACGCCCGAGACCGCGGGATCGCCCCTGGACCCGCTGGAAGAGGAAGGCACCGAGGAGCAGCGGCCGGACCTGTCGCCCGAAGACGAGGCGCCCCTCTCCGCGGACCAACTCCTGGCGCAGTCGGTGCGCCTCAAGCCCATGGAGGAAGGCCTGCGCCTCACGGGCTACGTCATGCAGGTAGACGACAAGCGCAATGTGGCGCGCGTGGACCTGGTGGGCCGCACGGCCGAGGTGGCCTTCGCGGCCGTCTCCTGGGCACGGCAGAAGGGCAAGAGCGCGCCGAAGAAGATTTCCGACGTCTTCACGGAGGGACAGCTCGTCTTCGTGCGCGTGCTCAAGGCACCGCCCGCGCCAGCCTTCGTGGAAGCGACGCTGGATCAGGTTCCCGAGGTGCAGGGCGGGCTGGTGGTCATCCGTCCGGAGAACCGGCACGTGGTGGCGCTGGTGGGCGGCTACGACGCGGAGCGCTCGTCCTTCAACCGCGCCACGCAGGCGAAGCGGCAGCCTGGCTCGTCCTTCAAGCCGTTCCTCTACGCCGCCGCCATGGGCAGTGGCCGCTACACGCCGCTGTCCAAGGTCAATGACGCGCCCGAAGCCGTCCGCGACCCGTACACGGGCAAGACGTGGAAGCCGCAGAACTACGACCGCCAGTTCCATGGGCCGATGACGCTGCGCGAGGCGCTCACCAAGTCGAAGAACACGGTGTCCGTGCGCCTCATCGAGGCGCTCACCCCGGCCACCACCATCGACTTCGCGCGCCGGGCTGGCATCCACTCCCCGCTGCCGGAGAACCTCACGCTGGCCCTGGGCACCGGTGAAGTGACGATGCTGGAGGCCGCCAACGCCTACGCCACGCTCCAGGCCAGTGGCCGCTATGCGGAGCCCTTGATGCTGCTGCGCGTGCGCGACGCGCGCGGCAAGGTGCTGGAGGAGCATCAGCCGGCCTTCGAGGAGACGCTGCCGCCCGCGGTGGCCTACCTCACCACGTCGCTGATGCGCAGCGTGGTGGAGGACGGCTCGGGCCGGGCCGTGCTCGCGCTGGAGCGCCCCGCCGCTGGCAAGACGGGCACCACGCAGCAGTCCCGCGACACGTGGTTCTCCGGCTACACGGCGGACTGGGTGGCCAGCGCGTGGGTGGGCTTCGACAACAACGCGCCGCTGGGCGGCAGTGAGACGGGTGGCCGCGCCGCGCTGCCCATCTGGCTCCAGTTCATGCGCGTGGCCCACGAAGGGCTGCCCACGCGGGAGTTCGAGGTGCCCCCCGGTGTCGTGCAAGTGCGCATCGACCCCATCAGCGGACTGCTGGCGGGCAACTCCGTCCCGGGCCGGCTGGAGCCCTTTCTCGAAGGCACGCAGCCCACCGCGGAGGCGCCGCCGCCGGGGCAGGTGACCACCGACCAGTTCTTCCTCGACGAAGGCAACAGGCGGGGATTGTGAGCCCTGCCCGAGCCCTGCTGCTCGCCCCCGTGCTGGCCACACTCGCGGCGCGGGCGGCGCCTGCGTCCGACACCACCGCCGCCATTCCCCGGCTCGCCCGGCAGGTGACGGGGGCCGTGCGCGCGCAGCGCGGTGTGGAGTCGCCGGTGGCGGTGAATGTCACGGGCGGCTCGGCCGAGCTCCGCCGCGCGGTGAGCACGATGCTCGCCTCGCAGCTTTCCTCCGCGGACCTGTCGCCCGTGGTGCTGGATGCACCCACGGCCGATGCCGCCGAGACGCTGGCGCGCGCGCAAGGTGCACGGACGCTGGTGCGACTCTCGCTGAACGTCGAAGGCGGCGAACTGCGCGCCCGAGGTGATGTGATTGGCACCTGGGTGAACTTCTGGTCCGGCCGCACGCCCACGCGGCCGCCCAAGCCCGCCGCCACGCTGGTGGAGACGGTGCCCGCGGACCCGACCGTACTGGCGCTCGCGCTGGAGGGCGGAGGCACTTCGCCCACGTCGCCCCCGGAAACGGGCCCTCAAGGCATCCGGCTGCTGGGCGCGGCGCTGGCGCGGCTGGAGCATCCCCTGGCGGCGCTCGCCGCCGGGGACCTGGACGGAGATGGCCGCGATGAAGTGGTGGCCCTGACGGAGCATGACGTCTCCGTCTTCGACGCGGAGGGGCGGCTCGTCGCGCGCAAGGAGCTGGACTCCCTGCCCGCTGGAAGCGCCACCACCCGGGAGCCCTTTGGCGCGTTGGCGTTCCTGCCAGGGCCACCCCGGCTGGCCGCGTGGAGCACCCGCCATGCGCACGGCGAGCTGCTGGCGCTGGACAAGGCCCGCGCCACCCTGCGCGCCGTGGGGACGCTGGACACGGCGCCGCTGGGTGCCACCGAGCGAGGCACTTTCGTTCCGGGACAGACAGCCTTCGCGCCCACCCTGAAGCTGGCGGAGGGCCGCGCGCTGACGGTCCCCGCGCCCTTCACCACCGCGAGCATGGATGCCCAGCGGATGCTGTTCGTCCACCCGGATGGCACCGCGGCCTTCTACGCGCACGCGGGCGCGGCACCGGCGCGCTGGACGAACCTGGGCGCCGGCAGCGCGCTGGGAGACCTGGACGGGGACGGCGTGCCGGAGCTCATCACCACCTCGACTCAGCTCACCCCCACCCCCGATGTGCTGCGCGTGCACGGCACCTCCGGGGACGACCCCGGCACGCACGAACCGCTGTGGCAGGGCGCCCTGCCCACGGGCCGCGCGCTGTACGTGGTGACGGCCCGCCTGGACGGCGACAAGCGCCGCGAGGTCATCGTGGGCCTCTGGAAGCCGGACGGCACCAGCGAGCTGTTCCTCCTGCGCCAGGGGGCGCCATGAGACTCCGCTCCACCCTTGCTTGCCTCGCGTTGCTCGCGTCCGCGTCCGCGCAGGCGGCCGGCCGTCCTCGTTACGGGGGTGAGCTGCGCGTCGCCCATGGCGGCCCGCCGGAAGTGGCCGAGCCCGCGCTGGCCGACACGCCCCTGGAAGCCACGCTGCTGGGGCTGCTCTCCCCACCGGTGTGCCGTGCCACGCGGGACGGCGGCTTCGAGCCCGCGCTCGCGCGGGAGCTGTCACGCCCCACGCCCCAGTCCCTGCGCATCACCCTGCCCGGCCCCGCGTCCGCCACCGCGCTCGCGCGTGCATGGATGCGGCTGGCGAGCAACGACGGTGCATCACCGTACCGGGCCCTCTTCCATCCGCTGCGCGGTGAGGCGCGGCAGGTGACGCCCCAGGGCGCCACGCTGGAGCTGACGCTGGCCTACCCCTGGCCGGACCTCGAGCGCGCGTTGTGCCACCCGGCGCTGGCGCCGCCCGCCTCCGCCAACGCGCTTGGCCCCTTCACCGCAGCGGGACGCGGGGCCCTGGAAGCGCAGACGGCGTGGCCGCAGGGGCGCCCGTACCTGGACCGGCTGCTGCTCACCGCCACGGACCAGCGCGGCCTCTCTCGGCTGTGGTCGTCCCGGCAGGTCCAGGTGGAGCTGGGCGTCGCGTCGGAGACGGACACCACGGCCGGCGCGCCGCTCTACGCCACCTTCCTGGCGTTCTCCCCACGGCGGCTGCCCCCGGACTTCCGGCAGGCCGTGGAGAGCGCCATCGACCGCGAGGACCTGACCCGCCTCTTCGTCCAGGCGCCCGCGCAGCCCATGCCGCACCTGCTCCCGCCGGTGATGCTGGACGCGCCCGCGCGCCCCCGGCCGGCCGCGCCGCCGGCGAGCCCCGCGAGGACGGTGACGCTGCGCTACGATGCATCGGTGGAGGACCAGCGCGCGGTGGCGGAGCGCATCCAGGTGAAGCTGCACGAGCGCGGCTACACCGTGGCGTTGGAGGCGCTCCCACGCGCGGCCCTGCGCGCCCGCTGGGCCCAGGGTGACTTCGAGCTGATGCTGCACGCGCTGCTGCTGCCCCCCATCCCCGGTCCCGCGCTGGCGGTGGTGCTGGACGCGGGTGGGCGCAAGGACTTGCTGGGCGTGGAGTTGCCCGCCATCGGCGCGCTCCCGTCCTCCGCGGCGCGTGACGCGCGGGCACGCGAGCGGGCCCTGGCCCTGGCCGCGTCCGTGCCCCTGGTGCCCCTGTACGCGCAGGGGCTGGGAATGCGCTTCGCTCCGGACGTGGGCGGGGTGATGATGGACGCACAAGGCCTGCCCTCGCTGGACGGACTGCACGTGCTTCCAGCGGAGGGGACGGCGATGGGAGGACGTCCTTGAGGAGAACGGCATGCGCTTGAGGACGCGGCTGGCGCTCGCCTTCGCCCTGCTGGCCCTGGTTCCGCTCGCGGTCGTCGTGCCCCCCACCCTCACCCGCCTGCGCGACACGTTGTCGCGCGAGTTGGACGCGCGCATGGAGGCCGCCACCGCCTCCGCGCAGGAGTCACTGGAACGCTCCGGCGCCACGGCCCGCCGCGCGGTGGAGGAGCTGGTGGACAGCACCAGCATGGAGGACCTGGCCCGCGAGGCCCGCGACCGCCCCACCCGCGCCATCCAGGCCGGCACCGCCGAGGCCCTGATGAAGAGCCGCGGCCTGAGCGTGCTGGCCCTCTTCGACCGCGAAGGAAGAGTGCTCTCCTCCGGCCACCTGCCCGCGCGCCGGGGAGACCCGGACCCGGCCCTCTTCGCCGTCACCCGGCTGAAGTCACCCCGTCCCGTGCCAGTGCGCGTGGAGGTGCGCACGGCCTCCGGACTCCGTCAGCTCCCGGCGCTCGTCACCGCGCGCCCGGTGGACTTCGGGGACTTTCGGATGTGGGCCGTGGGCGGCGTGCTGCTCGATGAGAGCCTGGCGCAGCACCTGGCCCGCCTCACCCAGACGCAGGTGACACTGCTTGCGGGTGACACGCCCCTGGCCAGCGCGGGCACCGCCGAACCGCCGACGGTGACGAAGGCGCTGCCGCTGGGAGAAGCGGCCACGGTGCAGCTCGTCTTCAGCCGCGCGGCCGCGCGTGAAGCGGAACAGGGCGTCATGCGCGCCTTCCTCCTGCTGGCGGCGCTGGGCGGCACTTTCGCGGTGCTGCTGGGCCTGCTGGTGTCCCGGTGGATGACGCGGCCAGTGGAGGCCCTCACCGAGGGCGCCCGGCGCGTGGCCGAAGGCGCGCTGGAGTCCCAGGTGACGGTGGAGGCCAGCGGCGAGGTGGGCGAGCTCGTGCGGACGTTCAACCGCATGACATCCGAGCTGAAGGCCACCACCGAGCGGCTGATGGCCAGCGAGCGCATCGCCGCGTGGCAGGAAGTGGCGCGGCGACTGGCCCACGAAATCAAGAACCCGCTGACGCCCATCCGCATGTCGCTGGAGACGCTCCAGGCCGCGCAAGAAGCGAAGCACCCACGCTTCCCAGACATGTTCAAGGAGAGCGCGGGCGTGGTGCTGGAGGAAGTGGACCGGCTGCGCCGCATCGTCGACGAGTTCAGCCACTTCGCGCGGATGCCCAAGCCGCAGCTGGCGCCCGTGGACCTGGGCGAGCTGGCGCAGAGCGTGCTGGCGCTGTACGCCACGCCTCCGGCCGGCATCCAGATTCTGCCCACGCTCCAGACGGGCGTGGTGGCGCGGGCGGACCGCGACCAGCTCACCCAGGTGCTGGTGAACCTGGTGAAGAACGCCGAGGAGGCCATGGCGTCCACGGGCGGCACCCTGCGCGTGCGCGTACGCTCCACCGAAGCCGACGCCATCGTCGAGGTGGAGGACAGCGGCCCCGGCATTCCCCTGGAGCACCGCGCTCGCGTTTTCGAGCCCTACTTCACCACCAAGGACGGCGGCACCGGCCTGGGGCTGGCCATCGCCTCGCGCATCCTCCAGGAGCACGGCGGCAAGCTGGAGCTTGGCGGAGAGCCCGGCCACGGCGCGCGCTTCAGCCTCGTGCTGCCGCGCGCGGCCTGACTCAGACGCCGCGCTCCGCGAAGCGGACGTGGACCAGCGCGGGCAACCGCTCCTTCACCCAGGGCAGCACGTTGAGGCCGTTGTAACCGTACCGGAAGAAGCCCCGCGGGAAGGTGTAGGGCTTCAATTCCACCTGGCGGATTCGCGGCTCCCACCGCCGCAGCGTCGCCTCCAGCGCGTCGCGGTTGATGCCCCAGGGCATGGGTGGCACCTGGTACGCGCGGGTGCGGCGCAGCCCCTTGAGCGTGCGCCGCGAGAACCAGCGGGGAATCGAGTCGAAGAGGAGCTCGGCGCCCGGGAAGCGCTCGGCGATGTCCACGATGAGCCGACGGACATCGTCTTCCTCGAAGTACATGAAGAGGCCCTGGGCGACGATGAACACGCCCTTGCTGGCGTCCACGCGGTTCATCCATGCGTGGTCCAGGGCGCTCACCGGGAAGTGCATCAGCCGCTCGTTCGGCGTGAGGAAGCGCTCCCGGATGGCCACGGCTTCCGGAAGGTCCACGCTCAGCCAGCGCAGCTGCCCGTTGTCCAGCCGCTGCGCCTGCGTCTCCAGCCCTTCTCCCAGCGACACCACGAAGCCGTCAGGGTGCGTGGCCAGCCACGCGCGAATGCCCCGGTCCATCGCCACCGCGCGAATCGCGAGGGACGGCTCCGCACGGCCAAAGGACTTCTCGAAGTCGTAGTCGATGGCGCCGTAGATGCGCAGCGCCTCCGCGTCCTTCAGGACGCCGTCCGGCCGCTTCGCCTCCCCTGCCCGGCAGTGCAGCGTCCAGAGCATCGTCTCCGGAATCCCCGTGAGGTTCGGCACGTACCGCGTCTGCATCGTCGTCCTCCTGGCAGGTTGCCCCGGATCAATGACGCCTCCCCAGAAGGAAACCCGCCAGGCGCCTCAGTGCGCCGCCGACTTGGAGAAGGTGTTGATGACGATGACGCCCGCCAGGATGAGCCCGATGCCTACGAGCGCGGGGACGTCCAACCGCTGGCCATGAAGGAGCCACGCCACGCCGGAGACGAGGACGATGCCCGCCCCGGACCAGATGGCGTAGGCGATGCCCGTGGGAATGGTCCGCAGCGCGAAGGACAGACAGAAGAAGGCCACGCCGTAGCCCAGCACCACGAGGATGGACGGCCCCAGCCGCGTGAAGCCGTTGGAGCTCTTGAGCGCCGAGGTCGCCACCACCTCGGCCACGATGGCAATCCCCAGATAGACCGCGTTGTGCATGAGCCGCCTCCGCGGGCCTCTATAACCACCGGCTCCGAAGGCGGCCCGCGCGAACGTCCGAAACGAGAAGGCCCGCGGTCTCTCAAGGAGACCACGGGCCTTCGGAACTTCAGCAGCGGCCAGGGCCGCGCTCGGGCTCAGTCCTTGACGGGCGTGGCCTTGAGGGCCGCCTTGCCTTCCTTCACGTAGACCTGGAAGCGCACCGTCTTGCACGCGTACTTCTGGACGAGCTGCTCCTTGTTCTTGCGGAGCTTCTGCACGAACTTGTCGTACGTCAGGCCGTCCGCCGCCTCGCCACACCGCTCACGGGTGGTGAGGAACTCACGGAAGACCTCCTGGAAGTGCTGCTCGTCGGTGAGCGCCACCGCGGAGTTGCCCAGGCCCGGCAGCGGAATCGCGGCGGGCTGAGGGGCGGAGCGCGGCGGCGGCATGGGAATGGCGTCCGACGTCGGGGGCCGCGCGCTGGCCTGGAGCAGCTCGCGCGGAATCGCCGCCACGCGCGTCGTCTCCGGGCTGTCCGGTGCGGCCTGGGAGGCCGCCAGGGCGAAGGGGTCCGCCGCCTGCTGCAGCGAGTACGCCGCCGTGGGCTGGTCCTCGAAGGCGAACGCACCCCGGCGAGGGGATGCGGGCGACAGCGGCTCGGGCCCACCGAAGGCCTCGGACGAGGACTCGAACGGCATCGCCCCCGCGTGCGCGGGCGGATGCTGCGGCGGCGCGGGGAACGGGAACGCCTCGGCCGAGCCGAAGGGGTCCGCTGCGGGCGCGGGCGCCGGAGGGGCAAAGGCGAACGGGGCCGCCGCGGGGGCAGGAGGCGGCGGGGCGAACGCGAACGGATCGCCCAGGGGCGCCTGCGCCGGGGGCGACATCGCGAACGGGTCTCCCGACGGCGGCGGCGCCTGCAGCGCGAACGGGTCGGCGGCGGGCGCGGGGGCCGGGGGGGCAAAGGCGAACGGGTCGGCGGCGGGCGCGGGGGCCGGGGGGGCAAAGGCGAACGGGTCGGCGGCGGGCGCCGGAGCGGCCGGCGGCGGCGCGAAAGCGAACGGGTCCGCGGCGGGCGCCGGAGCCGCGGGCGGCGGGGCGAAGGCGAACGGGTCCGCGGCAGGCGCCGGAGCGGCCGGCGGCTGCGTGACAGCGGCCGGAGCAGGCACCGCGGCCATGGCGGCCGACAGGCTCAGCGTGTCGGAGCTGCCACTGGACGCCTCCGCGTCAGCCGCCTTGCGGCCGGAGCCCATCATCAGCGTCCACAGGAGGCTCAGGCCCAGCAGGCCCGCCAGGGCGAACAGCGCGTTCTGCTGATACGCGGCCAGCGTGCCCAGCACCGGCTGCGTGCTGGCGATGGCGAGCACCTCCAGCGGCGTGCTGGCCAGCGCTCGGCGCGAGCCCACCATCAACGGCGCGCTCCCGCCCAGGGGATCATCCTGGGTGAAGACGGGCAGCGCCACCGGGCCCAGCTCCAGGAACTTGCCGGTGCTCAGCACCACACCCGAGGCATCCGCGGCGACCTTCGTCAGCGAGCCTTCCGCCAGCAGCTTCTGCGGACCGGCGACGCCTGCCAGCGCGTCGCCCTTCACCAGCGCCAGCGCGGCCACGCCCGACGCCTGGACGGCGGCCTCCAGCCCGCCCTCGTCCAGCAGCGGCGCCCCCAGCACCAGCGTCACCGCCGGCGACCCGGCGGTCCACGCCAGCGGCACCGCGGCGAACGCATGCGGCGCACCGAAGGCATCCACCACGCTGGCCCCGGACTTGACGAGGCTCACCACGTCCAGCTTCGCCGCGTCCGAGGACGGCTCGGCCCCGGCCACCGCGTGGAACTGCATGTCCTGGGCGACCACGGCCACCACCGCGCCCTTGAGTTCCTGGGGAATCAAGGCTTCGACGGCGCTGCGCACCGCGGCGAAGCGCTCGGCGGTAAAGGCGCGGGCGGCGCCAGCTTCCGCCTCGGCGCGCTCACGCTCGCGCTGGTTGCGCGGCGCGGGCTGCTCCGGAAGCGGCGGCGCGGCGGCGGACACCACTTCCGGCATGGCCGCGAGCTTCAGCGCCAGCGACTGCACTTCGGCACGACGAGAATCCACACGGCGCGCCACCTCGGCGGCGCCCGCGGAAGCCTGGGCCGATGCTCCGGCGACGGCGCGCTCGCGCAGCGGTCCCGACAGCATCGGCAGATGAGCAACGCCCAGTCCGATGACCAGGAATGCGAAGACGAGGAACTTGAGGCGGACCATCGCCGTCCTTTTAGCCCGAGGTTGAAGGGTTCCGCTTATAGCGTTCACCGTTCGGCCCCAGCAAGATTCGGGCACTGGACAAGACAAGCCCGGCCGCCAGGTGTACGACCTGGAAGGCCGGGCTCTTGCCGCCGCCAACCGCGATTAGTAGGTGGGAACGTCGGCCGCCACGTCCTCGGGCAGGCCGTTGGTGTGGACATCGCGCCGCTTCCCCAGCATGCGCTTGAGGCTCGTCTCCAACCGGTCACGCGATGCGTCGATGGCGGGGAACAACGAGTCCGCCGTCTCCGTCACATGCACCGAGGAGAGCCCGGGCAGTCGCACCGTAACCCGGCATTCCTTGTCCATGCCGCCCTTGGGCCCATTGGTGTCCACCAGCGAGATGTCGATTTCCGCTGCCTCGTCATCCGCGAACCGTTCGATATGGCGCACCAGGTGTTCGTCGACATACGACTTGAGAGCATCCGACAGGTTCAGGTGCACTCCACGCAGCAACACCTTCATGGCATTTCCTCCGAGCCCAAAGATGGGCAGCCTGACGCCCGGTGGTGAGCCACCCCCTCCCTATTCATGGAGCCCCCATGGCGCTCCCCTGCTCTCCGGCCGGCTGGGCAGCGAAGCGCTCGCATCCGGGAAGGACGAATCCCCACCGCCGCGCGGGTTTCTCAAGGGCATGGGCGCCGAACGAATCAAGGTCTTGCTGGTCGAGGACGACGGGGACAGCCGGGAGCTGCTGGCGGAGCTGCTGGAGTCGGAGTTCGACGTGAAGACGGCCACGGATGGCCTGGCCGGCCTCAAGATGTTCGAGGCCGAGCACCCGGACGTGGTGGTGACGGACGAATCCCTCCCAGGCATGTGCGGCACCGAACTCGCGCAGAAGGTCAAGGAGCGCGAACCCCGGGCCCGCGTCATCCTCGTGTCCGGTTACACACAGGTGCAGGGCTCCGAACACTGTGACGTGGTGCTGCGCAAGCCCATCGACGTAGAGCGCCTCAGCGCCGCGGTGTGCAGGCTGGGCGACGAAGCGCGACACTGAACAAAGTGACGGGCCCTGGGTGCCGTCCACGGAACCCAGACCTACTATTTCCCTCCAGACACCCACGGGCAGGAGGGACGGCGATGAAATACTGTGCGAGGTGCGGCTCCGAGTATCAGGACGGCGTCAACGCGTGCGCTGACTGTCCAGGCAACCCGCTCCTCGTGAGCGCGGAGGAGATGCGCAGCAGGGGGCTGCCGCTCCCGCATGAGCTGGATACCCGCGTCTTCGTCCGGGCCGGCTCCGCGGAGGACCCCTTCACCGCCGAGGTCTACACGCAGCTCCTCCAGGACGCGCACATCCCCGTCCTGGTACGCGCTGGCCGCTCGGGCGTCGTAGACAAGCTGACCACCGGCAACGTGCTGCCCTGGTGGGAAATCCACGTCCCCGCCGACCAGCAGGTCCGGGCCACGACGCTGATTGAGCAGGAGCGCCTGCGGGAGCTGGCCACCAACGACGAGGCCGCGGCCGCCGCCGAGGCCGAGGAGCGGGAGACCGAATCCCCCGCCGCCGAGGCCGAGGAGCGGGAGACCGAATCCCCCGCCGCGCCGCCACCGGCCTACTGAACGCGCTCAGGGCACCGGGCGCGCCACCGAGCCGCCGCTCGCCATATCGGGGCGGCGCGGCTCGAAGAGGCTGACGCCCGTCACCTTCCACTTCGAGTAGCGGCCGTTGCGGGCCAGGAACGTCTCCAGGTCCTCGTCCACCACGCGGTTGTAGCCGCCGCGTGAGGCGTGGCGAAGGTACGTGCGCTTCTTGCGCTGCACCACGAAGCCCAGGTGGGTGATGCGGGTGGCCTTCAGCGGCAGGTCCTCGCGCATCACCACCAGGATGGTGCCCGAGGGGATGTCGCGCGCGTGCGCCATCACCCGCTCCAGGGGCAGCATGTTCAGCGGGTACGTGCCCACCACCTGCTGCGCCTTGGGCAGGCCCAGCGCCTGCGACGAGCGCGACTGCCAGGTGACCTTCGTCAGTGACTTCGTCACCGTGACGGCGTCATCCCCCGCGTAGCGCCGCGTCACGTCCGACAGGAAGCCCTTGCGGATGTTGTTGGGCAGCCACTGCGCCTCCATGAGGTGGTTGCGGTCCTCATAGGTGGGCGCGCTCGCGTAGCGGATGCGCTCGAGCAGCGACGCCACCTCGTCCTCGCTGCCCGCGAGGCTCAGCGCCATCGACTGCTCCACGAAGGTGAGACAGTCCACCGCGTCCAGCCGGAAGGTGGGGTCGGGGTCCACGCCCTGGCCCTCGCCCAGCGGCGACAGGACATAGGGCGTGTTGATGAAGCGCTCGCTCATCCGCAGCAGCCGCCCCGCCAGCGGCGCGTCCGCGTCCTCCGACACGAGCGCGGCGCGCGCCTCCGCGCTGAGCCCCACCCAGCCATTGGGCTTCACCGGCCGGGCCGTGGCGAGCTGCTTGGACGCCGAGGGCGATTCCAGAAGCGCCTCGGCACCGGGCCGGGCGTCCACGTCCTCCGAGGGCGTGGGGGCCGCGGGCGCCTGCGACAGCAGGGCCGCGGCCAGGACCGCGACGACGTTCATTGCGCGACACCCGCCTTGCGGAGGATGGCCTTGCGCCGGTCGTCACGCAGTTGGAGCGTCTCCAGCTCCCGCTCGTACGCGAGCTTCTCGTCGGACTTCGCGTTCCACGACGCCAGCACCAGCCACTCCAGCATCGACGCGTCCCCGCCCTCGTGGAGGATGCGGGCGGCGCTGGCGGCCAGCGCGCGGTCCTTGTCCTCCAGCAGCGGCTTGAGCGCGGGCGAAGCCTTCTTCGCGCTGACGCCTTCGTAGAGCTCCAGGCCCTGCCGGCGCACGAAGCGGTCGTCCGAGCCGAGCAGCTTGCCCGCGAAGGCGAAGCCCTCCGGCGAGCCCAGCCGGCACAGGCCGCGCGCCGCCGCGAAGCGGGTGCTCTCCGAATCGCTGGCGAGGAACTCCTTGAGGGCCGGCGCCTGCTTGGCGTCCCCGGCCTCCCCCGCGGCGGCGAGCAGGGCCGCGCGCACCTCCAACTCCGGCTCCTTCCGGGCGGTCTTCACCAGCAGGACGCCCATCTTCGGATTTCGCGAGGCGCCCAGGGCCCGCGCCGCCTCGCGGCGGACCCCGCTGCTCTTGTCCTCCAGCAGCGGCACCAGCACCTGGGTGAGCCGGCTGTTGAGCTTCGCCAGGCCCTGCGCGGCGTACATCCGCACCGCGCTGTCCTCGTCCGACGCCAGACCCGCGAGGGTGGGCTCGGCGGCGCGCGTTCCCAGCCCCGCCAGCACCGCGGTGAGGTTGCGGCGCAGCCGCTCCTCGTGGACGGTGCGCAGCGTGGTGGCGATTTCCCGGGCCGCGTAGGCCTCCTCGCGCAGGAAACGCAAGCGGGAGACGGCCGCGGGGACGGCGCCCCCCTGCACCACGGTCTGGATGACCGCGTCCGTGTCCGCGCGCCGGGAGTTCCGCTTGGCGGCGGACGCCGGTCCGGACAGGGCGGTCCAGGGGAGGAGCAGCGAGAGCAGGAGGACGAGGCGGACGGACGGAGGCACGGGCCCCCGACGATGGCAAGGGCGGCGCCGGCCGTCAAAGTCCCGCCACATGCCCGGTCCCCCGGCCGGCACGTCTGCCCGATTCTTGACCCTCCAGGGGGCGATTGATACGACCGCGAGGTTTCACCTCTCTCTCAAGGCGCCACCCTATGAAGAAGCTGATGGCGTTGGTGGCGGTGTCGGGGACGCTCACCGCGTGCGGCCCCGTGAAGTCCACCGCGAATATCCTGGACGCTGAAGTGCAGATTCAGGCCGCGCGCACCGCCGGGGCGGAGAAGCTCGCGCCCTACGAGTGGACCGCCGCCAACCTGTACATCGGCAAGGCCCGCGAGGAGGTGGGGTACTCCGACTATCAAGCCGGCGTTGACTTCGCCGTGAAGGCCTCCCGCTACGCCAACGAGGCCCGCGAGAAGGCCATGGCCGTGGCCGGAAGCACCGAGCCCGGCGGCCGTACTCCGAACCCGTGATGACCGAGCGCTTCCCGATGACGCGTCCTTCCCTGGTCACGCTGCTTCCCCTCCTCTTCTCCCTCTCCTGTGTCAGCGGCAGCAAGATTCGCGCGGACACGGAGGTGCTCTCGGCCAACGTGGAGCGCGCCCGCCGTAGCGGCGCCCTGCGCTGCGCGCCCGTGGAGTTGGCCACCGCCGAGGCCCACCTCGACTTCGCCCGTGGCGAGCTGAGCCAGGGCAACAGCGGCCGCGCCGACACCCACGCGCGCACCGCCGACGCCGCGGTGAACCGCGCGCTGGAGCTCTCCAAGAACTGTGGCCCGCGCCAGGTGCTGGTCCGCGACCGGCCGGAGGCCTCGCAGCCGCAACAGCCCCAGCAGCCGCAACAGCCGCAGGTGGTGGTCCGTATCGAGGAGACGGACAGCGACGGCGACGGCATCCTGGACAAGGACGACCCCTGCCCCGACCAGGCCGAGGACATGGACGGGTTCCAGGACGAGGACGGCTGCCCCGACCCGGACAACGACAACGACGGCGTGCTGGACGGCAACGACAAGTGCCCGCTCACCCCTGGCGTGCCGGAGAATCAGGGCTGCCCGGCCGAGGCGCCCAAGGACCGCGACGGCGACGGCATCCCCGATAACGAGGACAAGTGCCCCGACCAGGCCGAGGACAAGGACGGCTTCCAGGACGAGGACGGCTGCCCCGACCTGGACAATGACGGCGACGGCATCGTCGACACGGCCGACAAGTGCCCCAACGAGGCCGGCCCCATGCAGAACCTGGGCTGCCCCATCGTCGACAAGGACGGTGACGGCATCCTCGACGTGGACGACAAGTGCCCGGACGAGCCCGAGGACAAGGACGGCTTCCAGGACGAGGACGGCTGCCCCGACCTGGACAATGACGGCGACGGTACGCCGGACGTCCAGGACAAGTGCCCGAACGACGCCGGCCCGGCGGAGAATGGCGGCTGCCCGGACAAGGACACCGACGGTGACGGCATCGTGGACCGGCTGGATGCGTGCCCCGAGGAGCCGGGCGTCCAGGAGGAGCGCGGCTGCGCCAAGCAGTACAAGATGGTCGTCATCAAGCGCGACCGGATTGAAATCAAGAAGCAGATCCTCTTCAGCTCCGGCTCGCACAAGATCTACGGCAAGCAGAGCACCGCGGTGCTCGACGACGTGGCGCAGGCCCTGCGCGACGCGCCGTGGATCAAGCGCATCCGCATCGAGGGCCACACCGACTCGATGGGCAATGACGCCTCCAACCTGCGGCTGTCCCAGCGCCGTGCGGACGCGGTCATGGCGCAGCTCATCCGCCGCGGCATCGACCCGGGCCGCGTCCAGGCCGTGGGCTTTGGCGAGACGCAGCCCATTGCCCCCAACAGCACCAAGACGGGCCGCGCGATGAACCGCCGGACCGAGTTCAAGGTGGCGGAGTAGCAGCCGCCCTGCCCCGGCCGCACCTGGCCGGGGCACGACGCACCAGACGCCTCCGGGGCCTCGCGCCCGCGGAGGCGTCGTCGTTTCGGGGCTCAGCCGTCCTTGAGCAGCTCGTGGAGGACCTCGGTGGCATACGCACCCCGAGGCAGCTCGAAGGTGAGCCAGAGGTCCTCGCCGTCCGCCGTCTTCTCCACGGTCAGCTCGGGCGAGCCCAGGCGGACGCGGTAGGGGCGGCGGCTGCCTTCCGTCTCACCACCGCCGCGCTTGAAGTCCTCCGGCGTGACGCCCGCTTCCGTCAGCAGCCGCGCCTCGAGCTCGGCCACGGCTCCGGCGGAGGCCGTCATCTTCGGCCCGAAGAGCGGGCCTGCCGGGCTCACCTCGAAGGCGGCCACGCGGGGGCCGTCCACCTCGGGTGACTCGCACACGAAGAGGCCGCCCGTCTCCTCCTTGCGCAGCACGTCGCCGGCGAGCGCGGTGGCCAGCGTCCCCGCGTGCAGCCGCGCCGCCAGCGCCTGGTTGAAGAGGCGCGACTGGAAGGCGGACAGGTACAGCTTGCGCTGGAAACGGTCCGGCCGCTTCGGCAGCCGCTGGCCCAGCACCAGCAACCGGCCCAGGTCGGCGTTGTCCCCTGCCCGGCCGAAGCGCTGCTCGCCGAAGTAGTTGGGCACGCCCTGCGCCACCAGCCGGGAGAACGTCTCCCGCGCCGCGCCGGAATCCTTCACGTCGCGCAGGCGCAGGCGGAAGCGGTTGCCCCGCAGGTGCCCGGTGCGGAGCTTGTTGCCGTGGCGCTTCGTCCACAGAACCTGGACGCCGTCCAGGGCGAACTCCGGCACCTTCGGCTCGGCGCGCGCGGGCACGGACACCAACTGACGGGTGATGGCGTGCCGGTCCTTCATCCCCGCCACGCCGATGTCGTCCTCGGACACGCCCAGCGCCGCGGCCAGCGCGCGCACCAGCTCGCGCGTGTCACGGCCCCGCTTCTCCACCCAGAGGTAGAGGTGCTCGCCCTCGCCGGAAGGCAGGTAGGCGGGAACCTCCTCGACCTCGAAGTCCTCGGGAACCAGCTTGAAGGCGCCCCCACAGCCGGGCACCTCCGCCGTCAGGCGCGGCCAACCAGAATCCGTCACGATGCCTCGAGCGTGGACAACAGTTCCTTCACGCGGCGGGCCAGGTCCTCGTCCGCGCGAGACTCCAGCAACTCACCGGCCTGGAAGAGCAGGAAGAACATCATGTCGCTGAGCGCCTGCCTGAAGGTCGCCAGGGGCTCACTGCCCAGCTGCGCGCGGTGGCGCTCGAAGCTCTCGATGAGCTTGTTCTCAGGGAGGCTGCCGTCCGGAGCGAAGGCCAGCCCCTCCAGCACCGGCGACGACGACAGGCCCTGACCGGAGAGGGCCGCGTTGGCCGCGGCGATGAACTCGCGATCCATGCCCTGCTTGGCCACCTCGTCGCGAATCTCCCGGAAGATGAAGTTGAAGACGCGGGCCACCGGGCGCGGATCCACCGTCACCACCGGACGCGCGGGCGAGCGGGCCGGAGCCTGCGCCGTGCGCTCGGCCGGCTGGGGAATCGGCGTCGGGACGCCCGGGCCAGGAACCATCAGCGGCTTGTCCGTCACCGAGGCGAAGCCGCCCTCCAGCAGGCGGAAGACCACCTTGGTGATGTCGAACTCCGACAGGCGCGCTGCGTGCCCCAGCTCCAGAATCGTGCGCCGGCCGTCGAGCAGGCCCAGCACCCGGTCCTCGTCCTCCTCCAGCTTGCCGTCCGAGGCGCGCTTGCGCGTCACGTACAGCCGGCCGTGGGGGATGCGCTTCCGGAAGTGCGCCATCTCGTCAATCTTCCGGATGCTGTCCATCAGCAGGCTCTGCGTGGACAGCTGGATGATGTGACCGGACTTGTCCTCCACCGGCTGGTCGATGAGGAAGAAGTTCCCCTCCCGGCACAGGACGATGGCGTGGAAGATTTCGCTCACCTGGTGGGTGACGCACTTGAAGAGGTCGTGCGACTTGAGCAGCCCCTTCTCCACCAGCGAGCGCCCCACCTTGGAGGGCGGTTGCTCGCGCAGCGCCGCCTCCACCTGGGCGCGCTCCACGTAGCCCATCCGTACCAGCACCTCGCCCAGCCGGTCGGCCGGGTCGTCGGAGGAGGCGCCGCGCACCTCACCCTCGCGCAGGGTGACGGAGCGCTCTCCGCCCGGCGAGTGGACGCGCACCACGCCGCTCCAGCGCGACTGGCTGAGGAAGGCGATGAGGTCCGACAGCGGGAAGCCGCCCGCGTCCCCCGCCAGCACCACGCGCGGCGCCGGGATGGAGCCGCCCTCCGCGGGCGTGCGGGAGAACACCAGCAGGTCGGGCGCCGTCGCCATCAGCGCGTACGTCCCCGAGCGTCCCGCCAGCGGTGAGGGCACATGCCGGTCCTCGGGGACGAGCTGCGCCGACGCGTCGATGCGGAAGCGGGGTGTCATGGCGGCGTCAGTCAGCCGCCCAGGCGTTCTTGTTGGCGGACCACTCCAGCTCGTCTTCCAGGCTGTGCGACAGCATCTCCGCCTCCACGAAGGACAGGTCCAGCGCGCGTCCGTTGAAGTACACGGAGGGCGTGCCGCCAATGCCCGCCGCGCGGCCCTGGCCGCGGTAGCCGTCCAGCTCTTCCTTATACGCGTCCGTCTTCAGCAACGCCGCCAGCTTCGCGCCATCCAGGCCCAGCGACGTCGCCAGGGCGGCAATCGCATCTGGCTTGAGGTTGGACTGGTGCTCGAAGAGCGCGTCGTGCATCTGCCAGAACTTGCCCTGGTCCCGCGCCCACAGCGCCGCCTGGGCGGCCGCCTTCGCGTTGGGGTGCATGGACAGGGGGAACGGCAGGTAGCAGAAGCGCACCTGCTGCGCGTGCTTCTTGGCGAAGGCCTCCAGCACCGGGCGGGCCTTGGCGCAATACGGGCACTCGAAGTCGGAGAACTCCACCACCGTCACCGGCGCGCCGGCCGGGCCCATGCACATCCGGTCATCCACCTTGAACTGCGCCCGCGGGTCGCGGAAGGCGGAGTAGTACGTCGACAGGGAGAGGATGACCTCGGTGGCCGGGCTTCCCTCCGACACCCTGCGCGCGGCCAGCTGCGCCATGCGCCGGGCGTGCTTGCAGGGAGTGTGCGACTTCAGACAGGCGCCCAGCGTGTGGGGGCAGCCGCAGTAGCAGAACTCGTCATTGAAGACCGTGCCCAACTCCCGCTTCGCCGTGGGAGACAGCGAGGAGAAGTCCATGCCCGGGATGCCCGACACGGCGGCGGCCGGGTCCATGGGCGCGGCGGCCGGCTCGGCCGGGGCCGGAGCGGCGGGAGCCTGCGGGGCCGGGGCGGGCGACGCCGACTGCCCCCCCGTTGGGGCCGCGCTCTCGGGATTCTTGCACCCCGTGGCCGTCAGGACCGCGGCGGCCAGCAGGGGAACGACACGCTTCCAGCAGGAAAGGAGCACGCGGCGGGTCTTAGCGATGCGCGCGGGGCTTGTAAAGCAACGCCAGCCTTGGCAGGGAAGCGCCTGTTCATCATGCCCAGAGTCCTGCTGTTGCATACCGGGGGTACGCTCGGAATGGCCGGGGGGCGCCCGTCCGCCCTGAAGCCCGCGGCCTTCTTCAAGACACTCAAGGCCCGCGTGCCGGAGCTGTTCGAGCTGGCTGACATCGAGCTGGAGCTGTTCAGCAACCTGGACAGCTCGGAGATGCAGCCGGAGCTCTGGAGCCGGATGGCCGCGCACCTCCATGCGCGCCTGCCCCACTTCGACGGGGCCGTGGTGACCCATGGCACGGACACGCTCGCATACACCGCGAGCGCCCTCTCCTTCATGTTGCGCAACCCGCCCTGCCCCGTGGTGTTGACGGGGTCGCAGCGGCCGCTGGGCAAGATTCGCTCGGACGCGCGGCTCAACCTCATCGACGCGGTGCTGTCGGCACTGCAGGGCCCCCGCGAGGTCACCATCTGCTTCGACTCGCGCCTGTACCGGGGCAACCGCGCCCGCAAGGTGAAGGTGTCCGAGTACGACGCCTTCGACAGCCCCAACTTCCCCGTGCTGGGCACCCTGGGCGTGGACACCACCTTCGAGCCGGGCCTCAAGCCCCGCGGGGCCTTCCGCCTCTATGAGCGGTTGGACCCCAAGGTCTTCCTCCTCAAGGTATACCCGGGGCTGGACCCGGCGCTGCCTCTCCAGTTGCTACCGCACGTCCGGGGACTGGTGCTGGAGGCCTACGGGGCGGGCAACTTCCCCATCGCCCCGGAGCTGGGGCGCTCGCTGAAGCCCCTCTTCCTCCAGGCGCGCGAGCGGGGCGTCCCGGTGGTGGTGGTGAGCCAGGCGCACCGGAATGGCGTGGACCTCTCCCTGTATGAGTCCGGGGCGGCGGCATTGGAGGCCGGGGCGATGGGCGGCGCGGACATGACGCCGTCGGCGGCCCTGGTGAAGCTGATGCAGGGGCTGGCCTACCACTCCGGCGCGTCCGGGGCCCTGGCACGCTACATCCAGGGCCCGGTGGCCGGAGAATTGACCGTCGGAAGGCCGACAGTCGCCCCGGAGGCCCCCGCCGGCCCCCCCGCCACCCGGCGGTCCCGAGGAGAGTAGTGGAGAGTCGGGCAGTATGCTTGCCGCCGCGAAAAGGCGGCCCGTAAGATGGGTGCCGCGATGTCCGAGGAGAAAACTTCCGTCCATTCGATTTCGGACCTGCTGGGCAGTGCCCAGCAGCAGAGTGCCTATCTGATCGTCATCAGCGCCAAGTCCGCGGCGGGCATCGGGCGCATGTTCAAGCTGGACCGCTCCGAGGTCGTCCTGGGGCGCAGCTCCGAGGCGCAATTCCAGGTCGAGGATGACGGCATCTCCCGCAAGCACGCCAAGGTGGTGGCGCTGGGAGACGGCCGGTTCCAGCTGGTGGACCTGGCCAGCACCAACGGGACGTACCTCAACGGCCTGAAGGTCAACGCCGCCCCGCTCTACGACGGCGACAAGATCCAGATCGGCTCCAACACCGTCCTCAAGTTCTCCATCCAGGACGCGCTGGAGGAGCAGTACCAGCGCAGCATCTATGAATCCGCCACGCGTGACGGCCTCACCCGCGTCTACAACAAGAAGTACTTCCTGGAGACGGTGCGCAAGGAGTTCAGCTACTGCCTGCGCCACCGGGTGCCGCTGTCGCTGGTCCTCTTCGACGTGGACCACTTCAAGAAGATCAACGACGCGTATGGCCACCCGGCCGGTGACTACGTGCTGACGCGCATCGCCCAGCGGGTGAGCGACACGGTGCGCACCGAGGACCTGCTCGCGCGCTACGGCGGCGAGGAGTTCGCGCTGATGCTGCGCGAGTCCGCCGAGGACCAGGCCCTGGCGTGCGCGGAGCGCTGCCGGTACGCCGTGGACAAGGCCGACTTCGTCTTCAGTGGCACGCCCATCAAGGTGACCATCAGCCTGGGCGTGGCCACGCTGCTGGACTCGGACTTCTCCCAGCCCGAGGACCTCATCGCCGCGGCGGACAAGTACCTGTACCGGGCCAAGCGCGCGGGCCGGAACCGCGTGGATGCGAAGGCCATCAGCGGGCTCTGAGTTTCGGGCGCGGGCCCTCCCCGCCCCCTACTGACCGAAGCCCAGCCTCCGCAGCGCCTCGCGCGACACGTGCTTCACATGGGAGTCCGGATCGCGCGCCGCTGCGTCCGACAGCGCGGCCGCGGCCTGCGCTCCACCAATCCGGCCCAGGGCCGTTGCCGCGGCCACCCGCACAGCGGCCTCCGCATCCGCCCGCAGGCACCCCGCCAGCGCCTTCACGTGCGAAGCGCGCCCAATCTGCTCCAGCGCCTCGGCGGCAGCGGCGCGCACCACCGCATGGTCCGACTCCAGCAGCATCGCGGCATCATCGCCCCGGGACGTCTGCCGCTGAAGCGTCAGCAACTCCAGTGCAGCGCTCACCACCTCGGGAGCCCCATCCCCCAGCGCACGCGAGGTGGCCTCTGACACGCCTGGGTGCCGCGTCGTCAAACCGCTCAAGGCCCGCACGGCCCCCGCGCGAAGCAGCGGCTGCTCATCTGCAAGGAACGGCTCCACCGAGGACACCCTATCCCGAGCCCCCTCGCTACAGTCCGCCAGCTGTGCCAACGCAGCGCCTCGGACGGACGCGGCCAGCGCCTGGTCCCGAGCCATCCCCAGGAAGAAGGCCGCACACCCCTTCTCCCTCGCCATGGCCTCCAGCCACGGCCGCGCCTGCATCGCGTCACTCGACTCGATGCGCCGCTCCGCCGCCGTGCGCAGCGGGACGCCTTCCGCATCGGCCAGCGCCCGCGCCGCATCCCGGCGCACCCACCGGTCGGAATCGCCGAGCGCCCGCTCCAGCTCCCGCATCGCCAGCGGCCCATACACCCGCAACGACTCCACCGCGCGTCGGCGCTGGAGTGGATCCGCCACGGTCAGCTCCGGCTGCATCCCCTCCAGCTCCTTCGAATACACAGCGAAGAGCCGGTTGATGCGCGCCTCCTCCGCGGGCTTCGCCTCGTCCAGCAGCATCCGCCCCACCGACGACCGGCTGCGCCCCGCCACCACCTTGAGCGCGCTGGCGCTGACCGCATCCACGCTCTCCGGCCGCGTCGCCATGGCGTCCAGAAGAACGCGTGCGGGCTTGCGGCCCAGGAACCCGGCCAGGTGGGCCAGCGCCGAGCTCCGAACCGCCAGGTCCTCCGCGTACAGCTCCAGCTCCAGCGCTTCGCGAATGGCCTCCCGCCGCCCCCACACGCGGGCCGCGGCATTGGCGCCGCGAGGTCCGGCATCTCGCAGGAACTTCGCGGAGGAAGCCCCGGCCTCCGCCGCGGCGCGAGCCGCCGTCAGACACGCAGTCAGGTTGGACGACACCGGCTCCGCCATGACCCAATCCGCCAGGGCCCGGCGATCCGTGACGCCCTGACGCCTGGCATCCGCGCGCACCGCCGCCCACCTCACCCGCCAGTCCGGATCCTTCATGGCGGAGACGAGCGGCGCACGAGGAATGGGCCGCTGCCCCGCCAGGCCCTGCACCCAGGAATCCACGCGGCCTCCCGGCAGGCAGCTGCCGCAGGTCCGAGCGCGCAAGGCCGCGTCCGTCACGTGCCGCTGGCAGGACATCCAGCATTCTCGGGTCGGGGTCCCACCTTGCTGCTGGCCGGTCGTCAGGAGTACCACCAGGAGGAGGGCTGGGCTCACGAGGCGGACAGTGTAGTTCATCCGACTTAGCGTTTTCGTCCAGCGTCCTTGCGTTTTCCCTCCCAGTGGGTCATACCCGCTGCCCCTTTTGATCTACACCCACATCTACGTACGGCGGAAGGAGGTGACTGCATGCCCGGTATCCGAGTGAAGGAAGGAGAGTCCATCGAGAGCGCCCTCAAGCGTTTCAAGAAGGCCACCGAGAAGGCTGGAATCCTTTCCGAGATCCGTAAGCGCGAGCACTACGAGAAGCCTTCCGTGAAGCGGAAGAAGAAGGCCCTCGCCGCCAAGAAGCGCGCTGTGAAGAAGGCCCGCAAGTCGTTCTAGGCGCGTGCCTCGCGCGTGGAGCCGGGGCGCCACCGATGTCAGGTGCCCTGGCTCCCGCCGTCGAAGTCCCCCTGAACAACGTCTTACCCTCCGGAGCTGCGACCATGGCCACCCTGAAGGAGCGGATCGACGCGGACCTGAAGGACGCGATGCGGTCCAAGAGCGAGCTGACGCTGAGCGTGCTGCGGATGCTCAAGAGCGCGGTGAAGTACAAGGAAGTGGAGCCCGGCGCCTCCGCCCTGGATGACGCGGGAGTCCTCACTGTCATCGCCGGCCTCATCAAGCAGCGCCGTGATTCCGTGGAGCAGTTCAAGACGGGTGGCCGCCCGGAGCTGGCGGAGAAGGAAGAGGCTGAAATCAGCATCCTCCAGAACTACCTGCCCAAGCAGCTGACCGCCGACGAGCTGGCCGCCGAGGTCCGCGCCGCCATCGCCGAGACGAGCGCCAAGGGACCCAAGGACATGGGCGCGGTGATGAAGAACCTCAACGCCAAGATTCACGGCAAGGCGGAAGGCCGAGCCATCTCCGAGGCAGTGAAGTCGGAGCTCGCGAAGCTCTCCTGAGCCCTCCACCGTTCTGAGGTCAGCGCTGGCGCTGTCGGGAAACCGGCGGCGCCTTTGCATTGAAGGGCTGGACAGGGATGCGGAAACTTGCTCCCTCGGCCCCCCGTCATTAAGTGCCTGGGTCAGTCCCGCCGCGCCACCCGCTCACCCCAGCGGAAGTCGCGTGCAGGGGCCTCAGGAGTCCACCCCATGCCGCAAACACCCCCTGCCTTCGCGAGCGCTCCGGCTTCCGCCCCCATGGGGATGATCCGCCAGGTCGGCGGGTGGGCAGGCGACGTCAGCCCTGTCAGACACGATGCAGGCGCTGGGCCCGCCCAGGGGTGGGCCAGGGGGTGGGAGTCGTGATTCCTGAGCACAAGATCCAGGAGGTCCTCGAACGGGTGGACCTCGTCGGGCTCATCTCCCGGCATGTCGACCTGAAGAAGGCCGGGCGCGAATGGAAGGCCTGCTGTCCCTTCCATCAGGAGAAGACGCCCTCTTTCTACGTGGTGCCGGAGAAGCGCTTCTATTTCTGCCATGGCTGCCGCGCGAGCGGCGACGCGGTGTCATTCGTCCAGCGCTACCTGGGCAAGACGTTCCTGGACGCGGTGCGGGACCTGGCGCGCGACCTCGGCGTGGACCTGGAGGCCGAGCAGGACCCCAGCATGCGGGAGCGGCAGCAAATCAAGGAGGCCACGGACCAGGCCGCCGAGCACTTCCGCGCCATGCTGTGGCAGCAGGACGAAGGCCGCTCCGCCCGCGCCTACATCGCCAGCCGCGGCGTCTCCGAAGAGACGGCCATTGCGTTCGGCCTGGGCTGGGCGCCCCTCGAATGGGCCTCACTGACGGAGCGCTTCCAGAAGCTGGGCATGCTGGAGTGGGCGGCGAAGGCCGGCCTGGTCCTCAAGCGCAACAGCGGCGACGGCTACTACGACTTCTTCCGCAGCCGAGTCATGGTGCCCATCCGCGCGCCGGAGGGCCGCCCCATCGCCTTCGGTGGCCGTCTGGTTGGCGCGGATGAAGGGCCCAAGTACCTCAACTCGCGCGAGTCCCGGCTCTACAACAAGAGCGAGACGCTCTTCGGCATGGACCAGTCCCGCGACGAGATTCGCAAGCGCAAGGCCGCCGTGCTGGTAGAGGGCTACTTCGACGCCATTGGCCTGCACCAGGTGGGCGTGCGGCACGCGGTGGCGCTGTGCTCCACCAACCTCACCGCCGGACACATGCAGGTGCTGAAGCGCGCCGAGGCCCGCGAGCTGATTCTGCTGTTGGACGGCGACTCGGCCGGCCTTGCCGCTGTCGAACGGCTTTCCGGTCCCCTGCTCGCCGCAGGGGCGACCGCGCGAGTTGCCCTGCTGCCGCAAGGGGATGATCCAGACACCTTCGCGCGTCGAGAGGGCCAGGAGGGCGTGGAACGGCTGCTGGAAGGCGCCCACCCGCTCACCGGCCACCTGTTCGCCTCGCTCCTCCCGGAGGGCAAGGCCGCGAGCTTCGAGGAGAAGATGGCAGCGCTCGATCGGCTCAAGCCGGTGGTGGGACAGGTCCCCGTCGGCCTGGTGCGCGCCACCCTCTTCAGCGCGGTGGCCGAGCACTTCGGCTGGCGGCCTGCGGACGTGGAGGCGGCCCTGCGCAGCAAGGTGCCCCTGCCCAAGCCCGCCGGCGGGGACGCACCTCCTTCGAGCCCCAACCGCCCCGCCCCGCCCCTGGAGAAGCCTCCCCCCGCGCTGGAGTGCTTCTACGTGGGCGCGGTGTTGAAAGAGCCACGGTTGATGGCGCGGGACACCTTCCGCGTGTGTGACGAGCTGTCCCACATGGGCCTGCGCATGGCGCTGGCGCATGCGACGTCGGGGCACGGCGCAAACGATGCGCTCTTTGAATCCTCGGAAGCCGTGAAGCGCGGCATTGAAAGCGCGCTGCGGCAGCTCCCCTCGGAGCCTGTTCCCCTGGAGGCGGCGTTCCTCTCCATCTGCAGGGAAATCATGGTGCGGCGCATCGACGAGCGGCTCGTTTATATAAAGCGGGCGACAGAGCAGACCCCGGGGGCGTTCGACCTGACAGAGGAGACGCGCCAGCTCCTGGCGGAGCGCGTGGAACTGTTGGCGCTCAAGAAGCGTGTCCTGGAGGAGCTCAAGCCTGCCTCCTCGGGAACAAAGGCGCCCATGCAACCGGTTTGAGTTCGCGTTTGTAAGAAACCCTGACTTTGCGGTAGATCGGCCGGCTCGCCCAGGCCTCAAGCCCCTGAATTTGCTCAAGGAGAAGTACCCGAATGCCGACGCAGAAGCCCTCGAAGGCGTCCGTGAAGCCGACCAAGAAGAAGGTGGATCCGGTGATCCGCAAGAAGAAGGCTCCGGACGGTGCCGCGGCGAAGGGGGCCAAGACGGGCGCCGAGGAGAAGGAAGAACTCGTCGCGAGGGACGTCGTCGCCGAGGCGACGGAGAAGCTCAAGAAGAAGAAGAAGGGCGTGGCGCCGGCCATGGGCGATGACGTGGACCCGGAGGAGGCCGCGGAAGAGGCCGCCGCCGCCGTCCAGGTGGACCCCGACGCCGTCGAGGACGACATCGAGGAGGATCCGGTCGCCGAGCGCAAGGAGGTCAAGGACCTGCTCGCCGCGGGCCGTGAGAAGGGCTTCCTCACGTACGACGAGGTCAATGACGCGCTCCCCGCCGACATCGTGTCGTCCGATCAGATCGACGACGTGATGAGCATGTTCGGCGACAACGACATCGAGATTGTCGACGCGCAGAAGGCCGCTCAGAACAACGAAATCAAGCCCACCGTCACCGTCGAGGAAGAGAAGGAAGACGCCGACGAGGACGAGAAGGACGAGGACGACGAGCCGGGCGGCAAGTCGAACGACCCGGTGCGCCTGTACCTGCGCAAGATGGGCAGCGTCAGCCTGCTCACCCGCGAGGGCGAGGTCGAAATCGCCAAGCGCATCGAGGACGGCGAGAAGGAAGTCCTCCGCGCGCTGCTGGCGTGCAAGGTGGCCGTCGAGGAGATCCTCGACATCGGCAACAAGCTGAAGACGGCCAAGCTGCGCGTGCGCGACGTCATCAAGGACGCGCCGGAAGAGGCGCAGTCCGAAGGTGCCGAAGAGGCGCCCGAGGAAGTCGGCGAGGGCGACGCTCCGGCGCAACTGGCGCAGAGCGAGCTCAACAAGATCGAGCAGATCTGCAAGCAGATCGAGCGCTTCCGCAAGTTCGCCCAGGACTGCGACGTCCTGGAGGAGGAGCTGTCCTCCAAGAAGAAGCTGACCGAGGTCCGCAAGAAGGAAGTGAAGCAGGAGATCAAGGACCTCCGGACCAAGATGATGGAAGTCCTGGAGGAGATGCGGCTCAACAAGAAGCAGGTGGACCGCATCGTCATCAACCTCAAGGCCCTCATCGAGCGCGTCGACAAGGCCGAGGACGAGCTGCGGGATTTGGAGCGCCGCTACGACTGCTCCATGAAGGAGCTGCGCCCGCAGTTGAAGGAGTCGCGGGAGAACCCCAACATCGGCAAGAAGCTGCAGAAGCAGCTCAACCTCACGCCGGAGCAGTTGGAGGTCCTGGACCGCGACGTGCGCACGGCGGTGCGGAAGATCAAGAAGGTCGAGGAGGAGGCCAACCTCCCCGTCGAGTCGCTGCGCCGCAACTACGACGCCATCCGACTGGGTGAGCGCCGCGCCGAGCGCGCCAAGAGCGAGCTGGTGGAGGCCAACCTGCGCCTCGTGGTGTCCATCGCGAAGAAGTACACGAACCGCGGCCTGCAGTTCCTGGACCTCATCCAGGAGGGCAACATCGGCCTGATGAAGGCCGTGGACAAGTTCGAGTACAAGCGCGGCTACAAGTTCTCGACCTACGCCACCTGGTGGATTCGTCAGGCCATCACCCGCGCCATCGCGGACCAGGCCCGCACCATCCGCATCCCGGTGCACATGATCGAGACCATCAACAAGCTCATCCGCACCAGCCGCTACCTGGTGCAGGAGATTGGCCGCGAGCCGACGCCGGAGGAGATCGCGGAGAAGATGGAGCTGCCGCTCGACAAGGTCCGCAAGGTCCTCAAGATTGCGAAGGAGCCCATCTCCCTCGAGACGCCGATTGGCGAGGAAGAGGACAGCCACCTGGGCGACTTCATCGAGGACAAGAGCCTCGTGTCGCCGGCCGACGCCGTCATCAACATGAACCTGGCGGAGCAGACCCGGAAGGTGCTCGCCACGCTGACGCCGCGTGAGGAGAAGGTGCTCCGCATGCGCTTCGGCATCGGCGAGAAGTCCGACCACACGCTGGAAGAGGTGGGTCAGGACTTCGAGGTGACGCGCGAGCGCATCCGTCAGATTGAGGCCAAGGCGCTGCGCAAGCTGCGCCACCCGAGCCGCTCCAAGCGCCTGCGCTCCTTCGTGGAGAGCTGAACCGCGCCTGAGCTGAGCTGAAACGTGGGCCCCCGCTCCATTCGTGGACCGGGGGCCTTCGTGTTTCTAGAGTCCGAGGCCGTGGCGCTCCGAGCGAAGACGAAGACAGCGAAGGCCGAAGCGAAGAAGGCTTCCCTCCCCTTCTCCAAGGCGGTGTGGCAGGCGGTCCGGGCCATTCCGCGCGGGCAGGTGCGCTCCTATGCCCAGGTGGCGCTCTACGCGGGCCGTCCTGGGGCGGCGAGGGGCGTGGGCCGGGAGATGGCCACCCTGCCCCAGAAGCCCGAGCTGCCGCTGCCCTGGTGGCGCGTCACGCGCTCGGACGGAACGCTGGCGCCCCAGGTGGCGCAGGAGCAGGCACGGCGCCTGAGGGCCGAGGGCATGGAAGTGGCACAGCGTGGGGACACCTTCCGCGTGAAGGTGCCCCGCGAGGCACCGGCCCCTGGACTGGCAACGAAGCGGAAGCGCTGAGGGTGGGTTGAACGAGGCCCCTTGCCAGGACTGCGCGCCCAGGGATATTCAATCCGTTACGCGGTTGGTTGGCGCATGAGGGCCCTTAGCTCAGCGGTTAGAGCTGTCGGCTCATAACCGATTGGTCCCTGGTTCGAATCCAGGAGGGCCCACTCCCCTCAATGCCTTGCAATTTCTCGGGAATCTCTCCGGGGGGGGTCTGTCCATTGAGCGGCATCCGCTGAGTTCCGCACCACCGGCGCCTAAAGCGGACCGCCCACCAATAAGCGAGAGCACCTGTGCAAGGGACACATTGGACCACAGGAATAGCTGCGCTGGCCCAGACCCGCACGCATGACCTCCATAACGAGGTGCCCATAGGCACCTGCTGTGACGGTGGGCGAGCATGTGGAGAACGGCGCGGACGTAGCGGCTCTGCTGCTCTTGCAAGGGCGTCCCAGTGGCGAACCCGTCATCCACTACGGCCCGTTCGCGATGAACTCGCGGCAAGAAATCCAGCAGCTTCGTCAGCTGCCCGTGGCCGAGCAACAACCCCGTCAACCCGCTCAAGGAAGGCAGCTTCGCGCGGCACTCCAACGGCCGCCTCGAACGGCTGGCTTGACGGGCATGAGGGGAATCCGCCGCAGAATCCCCCCCTCAACCGGGCTAGTGACACGTCCGACCGGCAAAAAATCGCACAAGCCCTTGATTATATTGGACTTTTCGAACGCAAAGCCGCTCCTGATGTGTTGTTTAAAAACAGAGCAGTGTGACACCGTCTGGAGGTCCCGCGATGGCTTCTTCGCTCCAGGAGTTCCTGCGCCAGTCAGGCCCCACCCTGTCGTCCCACCTCTGCACGTTGCTCCAGGGACAAGGCATTCCAGCCGCCACGGCTCGCAAGCGCATTGAGCGCGCACCTCCGGAGGTTCAGAAGATCAAGAACCTCCGATTTCCCCACAACGAGCGCTTCGTCTACCTGAAGGAGCAATGGAACACGGAGGAGTTCTGGCAAGCCCTCCTCAAGGCGCTGGACGACACCGGCTCCGTCTACGGGCTTGCGCTCCACGCGCTGAAGGCGAGGGGAGGCCTCGTCCCCAGGAAGCACTTCAGCATCATCTGTGGCAGCCCGGAGTTCCTGAAGAAGCATGTCCCTGCCCAGGGCGTGCTGGAGCGTGGGCTCGATCTCCGCCTGTTCCGTCTCCAGACACACGCCCGGCTCGGAGAGTGCGTGACCTTTGGGGAGCGCCTCCCGCTTCCGTCAATTCCCCTGAACGCGGTTCGCGCCCGGCGACTGACCGAGGATCTGCTCCTCAATGCACTAAAGGAGTGGCTCCGGAACCTCGGCCTGGGCAGCTACGAGTCGGTGAAGCTCCGGAGCGATGAGGCTCCGGCGGAGGAGCAGCCTCGCTTCGGGCAGTTCCGATGGGACCTGACCGCCCCTTCCTACATGCATCCGCTGCTCACATTCGACCGCCGGAGCAAGTCGGGCGGGAACCCGGGATTCATCGTGGCAGACGTCGTCCTCGGAACGACGCTGACCGAGCAGCAGGTCGAGGTTTTCCTCCACAAGTGCGAGGTGATGCGTTACCAGAGGAAGACCCGGCCATTCCTCGCCTTCTTAATTGCCGACCACTTTGAGCGGCAGGCATTCGCGCTTGGCAGGAACCGGGGGCTGGTCCTAGCCACGCCGGGGGCCGTGCTGGGGGAGGACGTGGGGACCGCGCTGCAGACCCTCCTCTCCACGCTTACCCATGCCACCGACGCGGTGGTCCAGAATCCGCTCGTGGTCATCGACCTAGTGAACCGACTCAGCAAGATCGAAGGCGCAGCGGGAAATCTTCGCGGCGCACTTTTCGAGATGATCATCGCGCACCTAGTCCGTGTGAACGAGGGAAATGAGACCCAGCTAGGCGTGGGAATCACCGATCCGACCACGGGTGCACGGGCCGAAATTGATGTCCTGCGCACCAAAGGAAGCCAAGAAGTAGCGGTCTACGAGTGCAAGGGCAAGTCGCCGAACACGCGAGTCTCCCGTGAGGAGGTCGAGAAGTGGCTCAAGATCAGCGTGCCGCGCATTGACGCATATCTGCACGCCCACCCGAACCATCACGCCTGCCGAGTCCGCAAGTTCGAGTTCTGGACCAGCGGCACCTTCGTCCCGGAGGCGCGCCAGCTACTGCAGCAGGCCAAGGCGTCAACAAGAAAGTATCAGATCGACTTCCGCGACGGCGAGGGCGTGCTGGAGTACGCGCGCGACATCCGGGACACGCACTTCCTCGAGCTGCTCAGTCAGCACTTCCTGAAGCATCCGCTCGCCCAATTGGAACCCGTGCCCTCGAACAATGCCACTGCCCCATCGGCGCCTCCTCCGGCCAACGCTCCGCAGATGCCGCCCCCCACCGCGCCTGTGAGTTCCGTCGCCTTATCGAATGAGGTGCGCGCCCCGTGAAGCATCAGGTGAGCGTCACCCGCTTCCGTGGACACCCCCGATGTGATGGAAGGGTGTTCGATGTCGGAGCGCGAGAAGAAGAGGCGGCAGCGACGTAGCTTCACCCCGGAGTTCAGGTCCGGAGCGGTGAAGTTGGTGCTTGAGGAGGGCAAGTCCGTCGCGGAGGTGGCGAGGGACTTGGACCTGACAGAGACGGCCTTCCGGCGGTGGGTGGAGCAGGCCCGGACGGACCGGGGCGAGGGCAAGCCGGGTGCCCTCACCAGCGAGGAGCGGGCGGAACTCTCCCAGCTGCGCAAACGCGTGCGGCAGCTGGAAATGGAGAAGGAGCTACTAAAAAACGCGGCGGCCTTCTTCGCGAAGGAGATGAAGTGAAGTTCCGCTTCATCCACGTGGAGAAGGCCTCCCTGTCAGTCGCATTCCTGTGCCGCCAGTTGGGCGTCTCCCGCTCCGGATACTACGCCTGGGCGAAGCGGCCTGAGCCCCAGCGCCGACAGCGCGACCGCGAGCTGTCCGTGGAAGTGGCGGCCATTCACCAGCAAAGCCGAGGTACCTACGGCAGCCCCTGAGCTGCCCCCGGTCGTCGGAGAAGGCGCGGCGCGGCTTCTGCTCGACGTGCGGGGCCTCCCTCTTCTTGGACCCGCTCGACACGCGCATGCACGACTGGATCGGCATCGCGATGGGCGCCTTCGAGGGACCCACGAACACGACGGTGAAAATGCACATCTTCGTCGAAGAGAACGGCGACTCCTACGAAATCACCGATGGGTTGCCGCAGCATGAGAGGTGATTGTTATTTGTCACTTCTCTGCCGAGCGCATATCGCGAATCGATCGCTTCACCGTCGGCCGGACGCGTCGCGCTCGCGATCGGCTGGGGCGAGCAGCCCCGCGACCGCGAGCGCGCGTAGCGCCAGGGCGCTTACGGGGTCGGCGGCACGATCTCGCGTGCCGAGGGGTAGGCGAAGTCGACCCGCCGCCAGCCGTCCACGCGGAACGTCGTCTCCCAGCCGGCCCACGTGGCCGCCCGATCGTAGTGACCGGTGCTCTCGCCGTCGCGGTCGTGCCATTCGGTGAAGAGGCGGAACTCGTTACGCGGCGTGCCGGAGGCGTCGAAGGGATTGGTGTCGAGGAACAGCAGGTTCCGGGTGCCGCCCTCGACCAGATACGAAACCACCTTCACGCCGAGCCAGCGACCTTCCTGCAGTTGGTAGTCGAAGGAGGGTGTGAGCGAGAGGTGGTCGTAGGTCGGGTGGTCGAGCTCGCGGTAGGCCTGGGGCGAGGCGCCGCCGAACGGGACGTCCATGCCGACGCAGCTCGAGCGCGCCACCTCGGGCTTCGTGTGCTGGCCGCCGCGCATCTTCCAGGACATGGAGTGGTGCGTGCCGTTGTCCTCGTGGACGCGCACGTAGACGGTGGCCTCGAAGTTCAGGAGATCGTCGGGGCTGCCGATGAAGCCGTTCTCGAGGGCGCCGTCACGCCAGGTGAAGGACTGCTCGCCGCCGCCGGGACGGAGGTGGAGCCGCACCGTCTTTCCGGCGGGCTTGCCGCTCGCGTACGTGACGCGGTGGCCGGTGGTCGACCAGTAGGGGACGCCGGATTCGAGGCCGGGCGTGGCCTCGTCGCCTTCCATGTCGAAGAATGGCTCGGAGTCGGTGGGGTCGCCGTCGCCGAGGTGGAAGCTGCTGCCGGAGGGCTCGGAGGGGAACAGCATCCCCACTCCGTGCGGACCGACCTCCGCCACGGGAGCGGGAGGAGTGGCCGGGGCGGCGAGCGCAGGAGCGGCGGTGCCAATGACAAGCGCGGAGATGAACGAAGCTCTGAAGAAGTTTGGGATCGTCATGGACGGCGCGAACCGCGTGCGGTGACGAGATCATCCCGAACGGGGGGGCGGCGAAGCGTGCGGGTAGGCGAGCACGCGGCTCTATGCGCGGAGCCCGTTCGACTGCCTTCCCGGGTGCGTGCGTGCTCCGTACAGCCGACGAGCCGAGCTTCTCACTCGGGGAAGTCCTTCAGCCGCGGCGGCTCACCCAGAGGAACGCTGCTCCTGGACGAGAGGAGCACGGAGCTCTCGTGGTCGGCGCGCGCACCGCGCTCCGACCACGAAGGTAGCGGAAGCGCCGCCTGCGACGCTGCCGATGATGTCGATGGTGGGCACGAAGACGAGCGGACCGAGGGGAACGGGAACGAGGGAGATGGAGGCGACGTAGAAGTCCCGCTCGGAGTCGAGCGTGGCGGCGCCGCGGGCCTCGATGTCCGCCCAGAGCGATGGGCTGACAGCGAACTCCGCCCGCGCCTCGGGGAGCAGAGCCTGGATCGCGCAGTTGGGGGACTTCGCCGGAGCTCAGCCGGGGGTTCTCCACCGGCGACGAGAACGACTCGCCGCTCTTCGACACCGGCGTCGGGACGCTGCTCTTCAGCGCGGACGGCGGCGGGACGGGGTTGGAGCCCTGGGTGACGGACGGCACGCCCGGACGGACGGGGCTGGTCGCGGACCTCTCTCCGTTGGGGGGCTCCAACCCACAGGCCTTCACCCGAGTGGGCAGCACCCTCTTCTTCCGGGCCCGCTCTGACACGCGAGGCGACGCGCTGTGGGCCATGCCCGTCACCGTGGACTTGCCCCACGCAGGAAGTCCACGCCCGCTGATGCACCGCGATGTGCGAGGCTGGGGCCATGTCCCCGGAGGTCCTCGCGCTCCTGCTCCAGAACCGCCAGCGCTTCCTCGCCTTCCTGACACCCCACGTCGGGAGCGTCGAGGCGGCGGAGGAGGTGCTCCAGGCCGCGCTGCTCAAGAGCGTGGAGCGCGGGAGCACCCTGCGTGAGGAGGAGCGGGCGGTGGCCTGGTTCTACCGCCTGCTTCGCAACGCGCTCATCGACCGCTACCGGCACGAGCAGCGCCAGGGGCGCGCCCTGCGGGCCTTCGCCGAGGAGAGCCCCCTGTCCACCGCAGACGCGGCGGAGCTGGAGCGGACCGTCTGCGCCTGTGTCTCCACGCTCACCACCACCCTGAAGCCGGAGTACTCCGACGCGCTCCAGCGGGTGGACCTGGACGGGCAGACCCTGGCGGAGTTCGCGGAGGCGGCCGGCATCACCCACACCAACGCGAAGGTGCGCCTCCACCGGGCCCGGCAGGCGCTGGGCCGGAGGCTGGAGCAGTCGTGCGGAACCACTTGCTGCCGCAAGGGCTGCGTGGACTGCCCCTGCGAGGAGGCGGGCGGACTGTAACCGGGGCCCAGGCGCGTCGTCAGGAGGGAGAACTGGAACGAAGGAGCCGTTCTCCATGGCGGGACACTCGCACTCGCACTCGCACTCCCACTCCCACTCGCACTCTCACGGGCACGCGCACGCCGCGCCCGACTCGCACAGCCGTGCCTTCATGCTCGGCATCGGTCTCAACCTGGCCTTCGTCGGCGTCGAAGCCACGTATGGCATCCTGTCCGGCTCGCTCGCCCTGCTGGCGGATGCGGGGCACAACCTGAGTGACGTGCTGGGGCTCGTCCTCGCCTGGGGGGCGAGCGCCCTGGGCCGGCGCAAGGCGACGGAGCGCCATACCTACGGCTTCCGGAGCGCCACCATCCTGGCCGCGCTGCTCAACGCCTTGCTGCTGCTGGTCGCGGTGGGCGGCATGGGCTGGGAGGCGGTGCGGCGGCTGGGGCAGCCCGCCACCGTGTCCAGCTTCACCATCATGTCGGTGGCGGGCGTGGGCATCGTCGTCAACGCGGCCACGGCGCTGCTCTTCTGGAAGGGCCGCGAGCGCGACCTCAACATCCGAGGCGCCTTCCTCCACCTGGCAGCTGACGCGGCCGTGTCGCTGGGCGTCGTCCTGGCGGGTCTCCTCATCTACTACACGGGTTGGGCGTGGCTGGACCCGGTGGTGACACTGGTCATCGCGGGCCTCATCTTCGTGGGGACGTGGGGGCTGCTCAAGGACTCCGTCAACCTCGCGCTCCAGGCCGTGCCGGGACACATCGACGTGCGTCAGGTGCGCGAGCGGCTCATTCAGACTCCAGGGGTGTCCGAGGTCCATGACCTGCACGTCTGGGCCATGAGCACCACCGAGGCCGCGCTCACCGCGCACCTCGTCATGCGGGAGCCGCGGCTGGACGACGCCTTCCTCGACGACGTGAAGCGGCGGCTCCATGACGAGTTCGGCATCGAGCACATCACGCTCCAGGTGGAGGAGGGGGCGCTCACGGGTTGCTGCCAGCTCGCGTTCGAGCCTGCCTGACGCGGCGGCGCGGAGCCGGCCGTGGTGCGTGGCGAAGGCCTCGTAGGTCTCTGGGATGTCCCGGATGCACATGTGGCGGCCCATGGCTTGGAGATGTCGTAGGCGCATAGCGCATAAGACGAATAGGGACTCAGTTGAGGGTGGCGGGCAAGCTGACGGAGATCGCCACCGCGTATATACGCCTGCCCATGCCGCCTGCGCGGCGAGCCGTGACCTGGTCAGAGCACAGCCATGGCCGCCTTGAACGTCAGTCCGAACAGCACCAGTGACGACAGCACGAAGAGCGCGAAGCGCAGCTCGATCTTGTTGATGAGCGCCTGCACCAGGCTATGCACCACGCGCAGGCCCACATAGCTCCAGGCCAGTAGCAGGTTGAGGCCAGTTCCTTCGCCCAGCAGGGCCAGTGCCAGGGTGATGGCGTAGAAGATCGTCGGCTGCTCCATCAGGTGGTTGTAGTTGTCGGCCTTCCAGCGCACCTTGGCCGGCAGTTGGCTCATCTGCTCGCCGCGCGGTGCATACGGGTCGGGTTTCATGCTGACCTTGAACATGGCCGGCAAGCGAGTGGCATACATCCATGCCCACATGACCATGGACCAGGACACGAGCGCGACGATGGGAGCGAGAATGGGGCTGTGCATGGTTCCTTCCCTGCCCCATGCCGCGGCACGGCGCAACTCGTGGCTGGCCACCTGAATCCGGCACACTTGCCTCCGGGTACGCGGGGGGCCATTCGACAGAGGGTGGAACGCTGGCTGACGACCACGCTTCTCGCTCTCAGGGCTAGCTGACCCGCCTGCAGTGAGACACCTCGCCGAAGGTGCAGGTCGTCGAAGCAATCGAAGTGGCGAAGACATGGACCAGTCGACCCGTGGGCCATGTTCGAGGCTGAGCCCGGGCGCACCGGGAACGGAATAGTCCCCGGAAATATCCGGCGCGGGCTCCGTTCCCATCGCTGACAGCCTTCACGACCCCGCCGAGGGCCCTCGCTCCTGCCAGAGCCTGGGCCCGCGCGGTGCACCTTCACGCTGACCCAGTGGCCCACGTACATCGCCAAGGCAGACGCGGCCTGTGGTGCGTCCACGGGCCCCCCCCGTGCCCCGACCCGTCCAAGCCCATCTCCACCACGAGCCGTCACAACAACTTCGGCAATGACGTGGCCACCGCCTGCAACGCGAACCCGCTGTTCCACCCCGCGGACACCTCACTGAACTCCGTGAAGCTGGCGGCAGCCGCGAAGTGGGCGACGATGACGCCGAAGAACTACGAGCCCTCGCCGCTCTATGTGCAGCAGCCGCTCTGCCGCGCGTGTGACGACCTGGCGCTCACTGCCGCATCTGCCGCCGTGCAGGTCACCGCCAAGTACGACTGTCTGGTGAAGCAAGGGCTCGCCTCGGGTCTCCCTGCCGGAGCCGGTGGCGCGCAGCTTCGCACGGAGGTCGTCTCCCGGCTGAAGCTGCTCTTCGAGGCGCACGGGCACCAACTGACGCCCGCGCAGGTGCAGTTCATCCGTGGTCTGTACCTGTCCGACCCGTCCGCCAACACGAACTGCAGCGCGGGCTTCATCCCGCCGTCCACGCCCGGCTGCGGCACGAGCCTGACGGCGCTCACCGCCCCCCTCCTTCATGTGCGCCAGCACCCACCGCCAAAGCCGCCCGGGAGGCAGGAGGGGGACAGCGGGGCGGTCAGCTTGGAATGCAACGGGCGAGCGTGTCGCAGATTCGCGTAAGCTCGTCCGGCGTGTGCGCGGCGAACCCGAGCCGAACGGCGTCCAGGCGCCCCTTGGGAAGATAGGTGGAGCCTGGGGCCATCAGCAGGTGCTCCTCACGCGCCCTTGCCACCAACGAGTCGATGCTCCCCCTGCGCAGGGTCAGCCACAGCGCCAACCCACCCGCCGGCACGGAGTAGTCGAAGCACTCGTCGAGCGCAGGCGTCGCGCGGAGCCGCGAGAGGAGGTGATCTCGGCGTGCTTTGTATTCTCGACGGGCTCGCCTCGCGTGACGCTGGAGTGTCCCGTCTTCGAAGAGCTCCGCGATGGCGTGCTCGAGGACGACGTCACCTTGTCGTTCGAGCAGCTCACGCGTTTCCTTCAGCTTGCGAATGCACTCCTCCGACGCGACGAGGTAGCCGAGCCGCACGGTCGGCGCGAGCAGCTTGGACAGCGACGCGATGTAGACGACGCGCCGCGAGCCTCCGGTCGCGTGGAGCGGCAGCAGCGGCTCACCTTCGAAGTGGTACTCGTAGTCGTAGTCGTCCTCGACGATGGTGAAGTCGAAGTGCTCGGCAAGCTGCAGCAGCTTTATCCGTCGTTCCGGCGTCATGGAGACCGACGTCGGGTACTGATGATGCGGCGTCACGTAGACAGCCTTCAACTTGCCCGACAACCTCCGCGCCGTCTTCTCGAGGACGTCGGTCCTCAAGCCCTCGCCATCGATGGGGATGTACGAGACCTTAGCCCCCGCAAACTCGAACGCGCGCCACGCAGGTGCGTAACCTGGCACCTCCACAGCGACCACGTCGCCACGTTCGAGCATCGCCAGTGCGTAGAGACCGAGCGCGCCCTGCGCTCCACGAGCGAGGAAGATCTCATCGATGGTTGTGGAGAGCCCGCGAGCCTGATTGACGAAGCTCGAAATCACTTCGCGGAGGCTCGGATCTCCTGCTGCGTCGCCGTAGCCCGCCGCCGCTCGGCTGAGTGAGCGAAGCGCCCGCGCGTATGCGCGCGCCAACTCCGCCTGCGGCGCGAGCCGAGGGTCCGGCAACCCATCGGTTATCGACACGAGGGAGGTGTCCCGACGGGGCCAGGCCGTCTTGCGCTGCGTGGGCAACTCGACGTCAGCGATCGCCGAGCGCGGTAGGGAGGCCGCCACGCGCGTTCCAGAGGCGGGGCGCGTCTCGAGCCATCCCTGGGCGACGAGCTCGTCAACCGCCGCGACGACCACCTTCCGATTCACCCCGAGCTGGTCTGCGAGGGTTCGGCTTCCTGGTAGCATCGAGCCCGGAGGGAGCCTCCCGCGCTGGATCTCGTGGATGAGCGCTCGGGTGAGCTGCGTCTGCTGCGTTACGGACGTGTCCCGTTCGAGGGTGAAGTCGAAGCGCCACGGTCGCCTAACTGGACCCTCGCCATTATTGACTCTGGGGCTGTCCATGGGGCCAGTCTCCCGCTACTCACGAACTCGCGCAAGGACGTGCGCGCTCCAGGAGGTAGCCATCAGCACCCCGGCATATTCACCTGCGTACAGCGTCGAGGACTTTCGGCGCAACCTGGCGACTGTTCGCGGGCGCATCGCCGCTGCGTGCGCGCGCGTCGGTCGCGATCCGGTCGAGGTCCGTCTCCTGCCGGTCAGCAAGACCATGCCCAAGGCCCGCATCCGCATGGCCTACGCGGCTGGCTGCCGCGAATTCGGCGAGAACAAGGTCCAGGAGGCGTTGGGTAAGGCCGAGGCGATGGCAGATCTCACCGACCTGCGGTGGTCGGTGATCGGGCACCTCCAGACGAACAAAGCGAAGGTCGTCGCGCGCTTCGCCAGCGAGTTTCAGGCGCTGGACAGCCTTCGCGTCGCGGAGGCGCTCGATCGACGCTTGCAGGTGGAAGGGCGCGCGCTCGACGTGTTGGTGCAGGTCAACACGTCCGGTGAGGCCAGCAAGTTCGGCCTGCCGCCGGATGAGGTCGCCCGCTTCGTCCGCGAGTTGCCCGCCTTCTCCTCGCTGCGCGTCCGTGGGCTGATGACTCTCGCGCTGCTGTCGGCCGATCCGACGCGTGTGCGTCCGTGCTTCACGCTGCTTCGGGAGCTGCGCGCGCGGCTGCGTGAGGAGGCGCCGGCTGGCATCACGATGAACGAGCTCTCGATGGGGATGTCCGGCGACTTCGAGTTGGCTGTCGAGGAGGGAGCTACCATCGTGCGCGTGGGGCAGGCGATCTTCGGCCCTCGCGAGCTGCCCGACAGCCACTATTGGCCTGAGCCGAACGCGACCTCAGACCACACGTCGTAACGACCGCCGAAGCCCCCGCCTCATCCATGCCGAGGGCCTCAAGCACAGCCGAGACGCGCTTCGACGGTCATCTGTCGATCAAGCGAGCGACATCCGATATTCGATCACACCAGGCTTCTCTCCGATCCAATCGTAGAGTCGTTGCGCCGTGAGATTGGTTTCTTGAGTATGCCAGTAGAGACGCCCGCAATCCTTTGCGCGGGCGCGCTGCTGTACGAACTCGATGAGCTTCTTGCCTACTTGGCGTCCCCGTGTCTCTGGAGCGACGAAGAGGTCTTCGAGGTAGCAGAAGTCATTCTGCGCCCACGTCGAACGGTGGAAGAGATAGTTGACAAACCCAACGATTCGTTCGCCGTCCACCGCGACGGCCGAGTGCATTGGCTCGCGGTCGTCGAAGAATCGCTCCCAGGTCGCCTGGGTCACTTCCTCCGGCAAAGTGATCTTGTAGAATTCCAGGTAGCTCTTCCAGTACGGCAGCCATTGTTCAAAGTCGCCCCTCTCAACGGGGCGAACGATCGTGTGATTCTTCTCGCTCATTCCAGCGCTCCTTGTCGTTGGTTCTTGTCAATTTCAAACGTGAAGGCGCGCGATGCTGGGCATTGCCCTCGTCGCTCGCCTGCGGGAATCGAACCTTCCACGGTCGGGGCTATTACCCTGTCGCAAGTCCCGTGACATGCTCCAGAATTGAGAACTGGACGGGTCCAGATGGACGGGCGCTCCAATGGCTCGCCGCCGGGGTGTTCTCATTCTGGAGTCTCCCTCGATCCGACACGTTCTCCACGCGCACGACAACGGCATACGTGCGGCAGCACGGCCTCACCCGATTCCTCGAGGACGCGCGCATTCCGCTGGGCTCCAACCCTGTGGAGAGAGCGCTCCGCGGCGTTGTCCTCGGTCGCAAGAACCACTACGGGAGCCGCTCGCATCGGGGCACCGAGGTGACCGCCGTGTTCTACTCCCTGCTTGAGTTCGCGAAGCTGTGCGACATTGAGCCCAAGGACTACCTCCTGTCCCGTCTTCTTCTCGAAGGCGGCGCTCGCAACAGTCAGGAGTGCCTCGAACTCGATCCCCTTGGGGACTTCGCGCATGAGACGAATAGGGACTCAGTTGAGGGTGGCGGGCAGGAGCAGAGGGGACGAGGAGGGCAGCTGACGGGGGCGTCCGAGCTGTGAGCCAGGCCGGTGGAGAGGCCGCTTGAGCCCCCTTGGGGTACACGCCTGTCCAAGCCGCCCTCCCACGAGGGACGCGGCAGCGCGTCGCGGTTGATGCTCGCGTCGCCGGTGAGCATGCCCACGCTCTCCAGCGCCTTCTAGAGCAGCCACCGATTCGAGTCCGCTGGGAAATCCGACACTCGTGCCTCACGGACGGTCCGGGCCCCGACGAAGGCGCTGGGGCTCGGTCCACCCCGCGTCATTGTCCACGCACGCCAGAACGATGTGGCTCGCAAGGGCCGTGTGCCTACCGTTGCGCGACCTTTCAACCAACAAAGGGGCAGCCTGATGTTCCATCCGTGGCGTCTTGCCTTTCTCGCTGCCTGGGCCTCGTTATCGGTCGCCCAGGCACAACCAGCCTCCGTGGGACAATGGACCCCCGTCCAGAAGTGGCCGTACTCCGCGGTCCACACCCACGTGCTCCCCACCGGGAAAGTGATGTTCTTCTCCGAGTTCGGGGACGGAGACACCCCCACGCTCTGGGACCCGCAGACCAACGTCCTCACCACGCTGCCCAAGGCGGGCTTCAACATCTTCTGCGCGGGCCATGCCTTCATGCCGGATGGCCGGCTGCTCGTGGCCGGTGGCCACATCACGGATGACTCCGGCCTGCCCTACGCCGCCATCTTCGACCCCTTCAAGCTCACCTGGACGCGGCTGCCGAACATGAACGCCGGCCGCTGGTACCCCACCGTCACCACGCTCCCCAATGGGGACATGCTGGTGATTGGCGGCGCCAAGGAAGACAGGACCAAGAACCTGATTCCCCAAGTCTGGCAGACGTCGAAGAACTCCTGGCGCAACCTGACGGGCGCGAGCTTGGAGCTCATGTACTACCCGTGGATGTTCGTGACTAGCACGGGAAAGACGCTCATGGCGGGGTACTGGAAGCCCGCGCGGTACCTCGACACGAATGGCACCGGCGCCTGGACCTCCGGGCCTCGCACCAACTACGCCCGCAGCCGCAACGCGGGCAGCGCGGTGATGTATGACGACGGCAAGGTGCTGATCACCGGTGGCGACAATCCCCCCACCAACAACGTGGAGGTTCTCGACCTCAACGCCGCGAAGCCCGCCTGGCGCACCGTGCGGCCCATGCGCTACGTGCGCCGCCAGCACAACAGCACCGTGCTCCCGGACGGCACGGTGCTCGTCACCGGCGGCCACAGCGGCCCCGGCACCGACAACCCCAAGTTCCCCCGCCTGGAGACGGAGCTGTGGAACCCCGTCACCGAGCAGTGGTCGGTGCTGGCGCCCGCGTCGGCCTATCGCGGCTATCACTCCACCACCGTGCTGTTGCCGGACGGACGCGTGCTGTCCGCGGGCAGCCGCAACGTCAAGACGATGCAGGTCTTCTCCCCGCCGTATCTCTTCAATGGCCCGCGCCCCACCATCTCCTCCGCGCCCGCGTCCATCGCCTATGGAGAGACCTTCCGCGTCAACACCCCCGAGGCGGCCAGCATCACCATGGCGTCCTGGGTTCGCCTGGGCTCCGTCACCCACGCCTTCGACGAGAACCAGCGCTTCATGAAGCTGCGCTTCACCGCCAGCGGCGGGGGGCTCAACGTCGTCGCGCCGCCCAACCCGAACGTGGCGCCGCCCGGCCACTACATGCTGTTCCTGCTCAACTCGAAGAAGGTGCCGTCGGTCGCGAAGATCATCCGCATCGGCGGAGGAGGCACGACGCCGCTCCCGACCGAACCTCCTCCCAACACCGGCTTCACCGCGGTGGCCTTCGGCTCCGAGTGGAAGTACGACGACCGCAACGTCGACCCGGGCTCCGCCTGGACGTCTTCTGGCTTCAGCGACGCGTCCTGGAAGAAGGGCCCGGCCCAGCTCGGCTATGGCGAGACGGACGAGGAGACGGTGCTGACGAAGACGACGCCGGCGCAGCCCACCGTCTACTTCCGCCGCAAGTTCACCGTCCACGGCATGGTGGAGCAGGCCACGCTCCAGGTGATTCACGACGATGGCGTGGCGGTGTTCCTCAATGGCACCCAGGTGTTCTCCAAGTATGTCGGCTCAACCGCGCACTCGGCCTATGCCTCCGGCACAGCTTCCGACAACACCTTGAGCCAGACGCCCGTCTCCGGCGCCCGCTTCGTGATGGGTGAGAACACGCTGGCCGTCATGGTGAAGCAGGCGAACGCCACCTCCAGTGACCTGTCCTTCGACCTGGAGCTGAAGGTGACCACCGACGGCATGCAGCACGATGCCCTCTTCATGGAGAGCCCCAACGGCGGCGAGACGCTGCGCCCGGGCAACGTCCAGATGCTCCAGTGGATGACCCACGGCGCGGGCGTCGACAACGTGCGGGTGGAGTTCTCGCCCGACGACGGGGCCAACTGGACCCTGGTCGACCAGGGTGTCCCCAACATCGGCTTCTATGAGTGGACGGTGCCGAACACCGAGACGTCCAAGGGCGTGCTGCGAATCTCGGACGCCTCGCGTCCGGACATCAGCGACCGCACGGACCTGCCCTTCACCATCTCCCGGACGCCCCAGTTCCAGGCCATCGCCTTCGGCGAGTACTGGAAGTTCGATGACAGCAACGTGAACCCGGGCACGCAGTGGACGTCGGTCAACTTCGACGACGACGCATGGCGCTCGGGCCCCGCGAAGCTCGGCTATGGGGACGGGGACGAGCACACCGTGCTCAACAAGACGAAGCCCCTTCAGCCGAGCGTCTACTTCCGCAGGAAGCTCACGCTCGGCGAGGCCATCCGCACCGCCAACCTCCGCGTGCTGCATGACGACGGCGTGGCCATCTGGGTGAACGGGACGCTCGTCTACTCGCGGTACGCCGACGACGGCCTCGGCCATGGCACCTTCGCCAGCCGCGTGTTGAAGAACGCCGTCATCAGCACGGCCCGCTTCGACGGCTCTGCCTTCGTCGTGGGGGAGAACATCATCGCGGTGATGGTGAAGCAGGCCAACGCGGAGTCGAGCGACGTGGCGTTCGACCTCGAACTGAACCTCGAAGCGAAGTAGCCACCTCGCGGCCCCGGATGTGACTCAGAGCACCTTCACCGCTTTGACCATGTCCGGGGCCAGCTCCTCGTGGGGAGGATGGAGAACCCCAGCCGCTCGTGCGCCACGCGCGTGCTCAACTGCATCAGCCCCGCGTAGCGCAGGAACACCGTCTGCTCGGAGAGCGTCCGGAGGAAGCGCTCCATCTTCGGCTCGTCCTCCGGACGGATGGGCCGCAGCAGCTCCTCGCCACTCTTCATCTTGAACGGGGACACGTACTGCTGCGGATAGGGCTCGATGGCGAGCCTGGGCAACTCCGCTTCCGTCACGTCGGGCGCATCAGACGAATAGGGACTCTGTTGAAGGTGGCGGGCAGGAGCAGAGGGGACGAGGAGGGCAGCTGACGGGGGGCGTCCGAGCTGTGTGCCAGGCCGGTGGAGAGGCCGCTTGAGCCCCCTTGGGGTACACGCCTGTCCAGGCCGCCCTCCCAGCCTCGGGAGTCGATGTTGCTCGACGCGGCGGAGATGCTGATGGCGCGGCATGGGCTGTGGGGACATGACCCCGCGCGCAAGGAGGAGCAGCTGGCGCTGTTGCGAGCACTGATTGGAGAGGACGCCACCGCGCGGGATGCGGCGCTGCGGCGCGTCCTCGCCGAGCCCGTCAAGCCCTGGCCCTGAGCGGAGACGGCCGCTCTCGGATGTCTGCAATCACTCCGTCAGGACGAACTCGACGCGCTCCTGCTTCTCGGGGTTCTCCTTCAAGAAGTCTTCGAGGAATCCACGGACGACCGCGTCGTCCGCATGCCCGAGCCGAGCAACCCGGTACGCCCTCGTGAACTCATCCGAGCTGAAGATGCGCCAGTGGATGACCTCCAACCAATCCCGGGCCCGTCCCCGCAGGACGCCGAGCATCCCGATGACCGCTGAAACATAGTCATCGGCGCCGAACGACTCCGCCATGCCGATGATCACCTTCATCACGTCGCCCGCTTCCGCGTCATCATCGAGATACGACAGCATCACGGGCAGGTAGCGCCGGTCCTTGCTGCGCGCCATGTCTCCCAGGACGCGCGAGAAGGCATCGACCTCCGAAGGCGTACTCAACTTCGAACAGGACTCCAGCTCCTTGATCCACTCCACCGTGCCTCCATCCCACCGCGTGGCGCGTCCCGCTCGCAGGGTCAGCGCGCCCGCTTCACCGCGACGAGTCAGCCCGGGCTCGAAGGTCTCTCGCGTGTCATCCGGCGCCACCAACGCCACGCCGCCAGGCGCCACGTGCTCGGCCGCCGTCGCCAGCGCGGCGCGCAGGTCCTCTTCCGACGCCATGTACTCGATGGCGTCGTGGATGAAGACGGCGTCGAAGGTCCGCCCCAGCCGCACGGTGCGCATGTCTCCCAGCAGATGCTCGCACTCGGGGTTGAGCGCGATGCTGTGCGCGCGCATCCCCTCCGAGGGCTCCACCAGGGTCATCCTGAAGTCCCGTTTGAGGTGGCTCGCGTTGTTGCCACCACCACTGCCCAGCTCGAGCACCGTCTCCAAGGGCTTCGTCGCCGCGGCGCGCAGCAGCCGCAGATACTCGGCGGCCTCCTCGGCGTAGTCCGAGGGGGGCGACACCAGGGGCCACCAGTCGGCCAGCTCGTCATAGAGATTCATTCAGCCTCCCAGGAATGGCGGTGCCATCTCGTTTCGAGAGCGCTACGGCGAACACCAGAGCCGGACCGTCCGGTCCGCCCCCAGCGTGGCGAGCTGCCCGGTTCGAGCAAAAACGACTCCGATGATGGATTGAGGCCACTGCTCTTGCGCGATGGAGGTCCCATGCCCCGACAACCGCTCGCGAACCGTGAAGTCGGAGGTCTTCCACAACAGCACCTCGGACTCGACATTCCCCAGGGCCAGCACGGAGCTGTCGGGCGAAAACGCCGAGGCGAAGCCGCGCGGGAGCGACGCGCTCACCCAGCCCTGGAGCCCGAGGACTTCGACCGACGAGAAGCCAGTTCCATCCGCGCTGCCAAGCCACCGCCCATTGGGCGAGAACGAGAGGTCAGGCCCCCCCGCATTGAACCCCTGGTCGAACGTTTCGCTCACCGTGCCCGTTGCTACGTCCCGGAGCCAGATTCGGTTACGCCCGGAGAATTGGTTGGTGGCGATGAAGCGCCCATCCGGAGAGAACCCGATCACCTGATCCTCCTCCACGTCGACGTCCCGCAGGAACCTGCCTGTGGCGACATCGTTCAGGAAGAGCTTGCGCCCCTCGATTCTCGCCGACACCGAGAAGTCCGCGGAGAGCGCCTGGTCCAGGAACGGCTGGAGCCGCTGGCCGGTGACACTGTCGTAGATCGCCGCGTCCACGCGGACCTTTCTGAGGTCCGGACTGAACTGGATGCGCCAGGGGTTCGCGACAGCAGGCGCCTCGACGGCGCTCAGGTCCGCCGTCCTCCACACCCCCAGGACTCCATCCGCGTTGCCCGCGAGGAGTGAGCCATCTGGGGAGAACGCCACTCGCCCTCGCATCTGCGGGCCCAGGGAGAGGGTCCGTACGAGCCCCAGGTCCTGAAGCGACTGGATGACGACCTCGTTGCCCCAGGGACCACAGCTCTGCCCAGAGCCATTGCACCAGAAGGAATCGACCCCCAGGTCCAGGATGAGCTCCGTGCCGTCGCGGCTGAACCCGAGACGACTCACGCGGGACGCGCCCTGTCTGGGAAAGACGTGCAGCTTCGTCCAGTCCTCCACGCGGTAGACCGTCACACCAGCCTCGGCCGCCTCCGCATAGAACCGACCGTCTGGGGAGAAGGCGCTCGCGTCGAGGAGCAGCGAGTTCTCCGAGGGCTTGACCACCACGCCGGTGTCAGCGCGAACCACCCTGCCCCCCGACGCCAGGAGCGCGCCATCCGCGGACCAGGAGACCTGCCCTCCCGACAGATTGGGCAGGCTCCTCGGCTCGCCCGCGGCCGGAACACCGACGACCCACACGGAGTGGCGCAGGGCGATGGCCAGCCCTGCTCCATCCGGAGAGAAGCTCAGGGATTGGACGACCTGCTCGTACTGTCGCTGCCAGGAGCCCAGCATGCCGCCATCCGCCACGCTCCATATCTTCACGATGGCGGTCTCGCTCGTCGGGCTGTCGAACCCACCCGTCGCGATGAACGCGCCGTCCGCGGAGAGCGCCACGCTCGTCGTCCGCCCCGCGTGCGGGTGCGCGAAGGTCCGGACAGGAGCCAGGTCCGGAAAGCTCCAGACCCGAGTCTGCGTGCGGCTCGCCGCCGCGAGGATGCGCCCGTCCTTGGAGAACGCCACCCCCACCTGTTGCCCCGGGAGGTCCCAGAGCGTGCTCAGCCGGCTTCCATCCCGCCGGTAGAGGACCAGTTGACCCGACAAGGTGGCCGCGGCCAGCACCGTGCCGTCAGGCGACATCGCGGACGCGACCAGCGCGCCGGCCCCGATGGCTCCACAGGGCCGGAAGGGCGCGGCGCTCGACACCGGGGGAACCGGGATGGGGTCGGGCGTCGAGGGCGGACTCCCTTCCGAGCAGGCGCCAAGAACCACCAGGGCCAGGACAGCGGAATGGCCGATGCGCATCACCGTGAGACTCCTGTGCGAAAGACGGGCGCGGGAGGCTCTTCGGTTCATTCCAGGAAGGCAAGCGACAGTCAGTCGGCGCGCGTCCGTCCCGGAGCGCGTCTCAGGTCCGCAGGACGGCGACCGCTTCCACCTCGAAGAGCATCCCGTCCAGCGCCAGCCGGGGGACGGGAATCAGTGTGCAGGTCGGCTTCATGCCGCCACCCCAGGCCGCGTCCAGTTCGGGGCCGATGATGCGGAGCTTCTCCTCCGTGTGGTCCACTACGAGCATCGTGAGCTTGGCGACGTCGCCGACGCCCGCGCCCACGGACTCCAGGGCCGTGCGGACGTTCTGGAACGCTTGTCGCACCTGGAGGCGGAAGTCGGGCTCGAGCGCCCCGTTCTCACGCTCCCCTCCCTGCCCCGCCAGGTAGACGAGCCGGGTGCCGGGCGCCACCTGCGCCACGTGTGAGAAGCCATAGGGCGCTGGGTCGAACAGGCCCTTGGGGTTCGTCAGGAGCAGCGGCGACGTCTTCGAGGGTTCAGCGGTCTGTCCCATGATTCACCTGGATAGCGGAGGGAGGCCGCGACGGCGCTCCACCATCACGTGGCGCGTGATTCCGTCCCCACTCCGACAACGTGTGCACGGCATTGCTGAGCTCCGCGCCTGTTTGAGTGAGCGAGTATTCCACCTTGGGTGGCACCGAATCGAACACCGCGCGACCGACCACGCCGGCGGCCTCCAGCTCCCGCAGCTGCTCGAACAGAACCTTCTCGCTGATGCCGAGAACCTGGCGATTCAGCTCTCCGAAGCGCGTGGGCCCCAGATGCAGCGCCCATTCAAGGGTCGGCTTCCACTTGCCACCGATGACCGTCAGCGCCGTGCCGAGCCCGCAATCCGCAGCGCGCTGCTTTTTCGCCATGCTCCCACCTCCTCCTCATCCGGCACTTACAATCTTGTAAATACTTATCCTGAAACGCAATTCATCCGAATGACAGACGCACGCATCCAGCGCAGCGCACCAAGGGGCAGCGAACATGAGCAATCCACAGAGCGACGTGACGGTCATCGGTTTGGGCAAGATGGGCTCGGCTCTCGCGGGAGCCTTTCTGCGAGCCGGGCATCGGGTGACGGTCTGGAACCGCACCGCGAGTCGCGCCGGGGCCAGCCTTGCACTCGCCGTGGGCAGTCCCAGCTGCTCCAGTATCGCTCGCACCCCTCCCGCCTCCTTCTCGTACGCCAGCACCCGCCGCATGCCTCCACACCTCACGCAGGCGCATACGTCGAAGTCGAACGTCCTCCTCAGCAGTTCTGCCCTGTCCACACGCGCCGTCCTCTCCTTCATCGGCTCCTTCCTGCCCGCTGCCTGGGGTGCCACCCTCCCCTCCTCACCTCCTGCTTGGGGGAACGGGGCCTCCGCACCTGGGCGAGGTGCTGTCCCAGCGGCCCCGGGCCGCGCGCCTTCGCGGCGCTCGGCAAGACGCGCCATCCTGGAGGTCGTGTCGACGCGCACGCGGATGGACCACCCGAACGGGGTCTCGCCTGCTCCGCATGGCCCCCCGGGAGCTGCCACCCCCGGAGGGTCATGTCCGCGACCAGGACCCGATAGCGTCCGCTACCGACCCGGTCGCCAGACGCCGACGGGCTGATTACGGGCTGAGGGAGATGCTCCCCGACCAGTAGCCGTAGGAGTACGTGGTGACGCCATTGCGGGTGGTGCTCGCGTAGCTGCCCTGGGCCGGCTGGATGGTGACGGAGACCTGTCCGCCGGTGGCGGGAATCGCGCCCGCGTGCACGGCCGCCGCGCAGACATCCGAGTCATCGGTGTAGAGGTCCGTGCCCCATACCGACGCCCCGAGACTCACCGTCGGGCAGTTGCACCGGATGCTCGATCCGTTCTGCCCGCGGTAGGACATGATGTTGAAGCTCGAGCAGAGCGGCGGCGGCTGCGGCACCTGCGCCCCGATGAAGCGGAAGCTCCCCCCCAGGCGCCGTAGGAGCTCGTGGTGACGCCGTTGCGGTTGGTTCCGATGAAGGTGCTCTGGGCCGGCTGGACCTCGAGGACCACCGCCCCGCCGCTGGTGGTCATCACCCCCGCGTGCACCGCGGCGGTGCAGATGTTCGAGTCATCGGTGTAGAGGTTCGTCCCCCAGACCGAGCCCCCGCCCCCCGAGGAGCAGGTGCAGCGAATCTGCGCCCCCGTCTGCCCGCGGTAGGCCGCGACGTTGACGTTCGAGCAGCTCTGGGTGGCGCTCTGGCCATAGAGGATGTTCAGCGCGGTGATGTCCGCGCTGGTGAACTCGCCGGTACTGCCGATGTGGGGGCAGGCGTTCATGACGGACCCGTCCCAGACGGCGGTGGTCGGCGTTCCCGGGATGTGGATGATGCCCACGTCCTCGTCCCCTTCGACGCCGGTGTAAGGTGGCACGCAGCTGATGCTGCGATCATAGTAGTCCGTGTGGCGCAGGCCGAGGGTGTGGCCGAGCTCGTGAGTGATGATGTGCTCGTTGATGTCGAGGGGCTGGTCGTTCATCGCGGGGATCATGTTGATGGACCCGTAGGGCAGGCCGTCCGAAGGGAATCCCGCCCAGTTTTCTGGTCGGATGGTGGAGATCTCCGCAGCGATGGTCGCGGAGCAGCCGGTCGTCGGACCGCGCGCGAAGGTGAATCGCAGACCGAGCGCATTGTAGTTGCCGATGGCCAGGTCGAGTCCCTGGCTCAAGTTGGGAGAGCTGCTGAACGCGGCCGAGGGGTTGATGCAGATCTTCGTCACCTGGGCGCCGACGAGGTTGGTTGAGCGGTAGTGCTCGGCGCTCCCCGGGGGAGTCTGAATCATCTCGCGGGACGCCTGGAGCGTCACATGCGCGTCGCCGCTCACGAACACGGCCTCGTCGATGACGCGGATGTCATTGGCCGGATAGCCGGCCTCGATGAGGTTGGAGATGATCTCCTCGTTCTCCATCCGCGGGTCCATACCGCCGCAGCCGACCAGCAATCCGACACCGGTCACCGCGAGGACTGCTGTCTGCTTGAACATGGATGCTCGTCTATCTGACTGCGGGGAATGCGCGCCGTCCGGCGTGGGCTTCACGCCGTGGCCGCGCGACGCCTCATAGCGCGCATTCGCCGGGTCGACAGCTCAAAGGCTCGCGACACAGCGTTCCTCGGCATGTGACCCCCCCCGGGTATTTCAACGGCGTTCTTGTTCTCCCTCGCGTTGAGACTCCGCGGGTTCGGCCCCCTGGGGTGGACCTGTCCGCTTCTTCCTTCGTGCCGGGCGGCGCTTCACAATTAATTGCATGGGCACTGACACCGCTCGGATTCCAAGGGACCAGGAGAAGACTCACGGCTCCAGGCCGGGACCGGAGCGGGAAGGGGCCCGGCTCGCGTGGCGGCGGGCGCCTCGCGTCAGGTGCGTCAGCTGCGCGCCCTCCAGGACGCCGTCACCCGGAGCCCTCTCTGACGCGTCAACCCCCATGTCAGCCCATGCCTCCTGACGTGTCAGGCCCGCGCTGGCGACAGCGCCTCGAGCCCCATTCCATCCGATGGCAGAGCAAACGCGCTGAGCAGTGAAGACTCTCTCCTCCTGGTCCCTCGCTTGCACTCCCACGACTCGCGGAGAAGCTCCCGAGCATCCGCAGTCCCCGTTCGAGACAATGGAGAGAGAGCATGAGAGGATTTTTGCAACTGACCGCGCGTTGTGCTGGGTTGTGGGTGTTGGCCGCCGCCCCCGCGTGGGCGCAGCAGCAGGAAGAGGTCTGGCTCGACACCCGGAGCGCCGCTCCCGTGATGAGCCAGACGGTGCTGAAGCAGGGATGGCCGCATCTCGTCACCCTGCAGGGCACCTTCAACGTGTGGGGGAACAACATCGCCCCGGGCCCGCAGTCAGGCCAGCCCGAGCCCGCGCCGATGTTCCCAAGCCCGGGCGTCACCAACCGCAACGTCGGCCTCGACCCTGAGTTCGTCTTCGCGGGCGTGAAGCCCCCGGCGGCCGCTCCGCTCAGGGCGAGCGCCATTCAGCTCAGCCTCGACGGAGGAAAGACCTGGGCGCATCCGGCCTCCACGGCGGCCTTCAACGCGGCCGAGCACAAGTATGGCTATGAGGTGACGGGCGGGGAGTCCGCGCTGCAGGTGCGCATCGCCGACAAGCCCGTCACCGACAACTCCGGGCGCTTGAAGATTGTCGTGGTGCCCGCCGAGGAGCTGTGGCTGAACACCCGGAGCGCCGCCCCCGTTCCCAGCAAGCAGGTGCTCCAGAAGGGCAAGCCCTACCGTGTCACGATGCAGGGCACCTTCAACGTGTGGGGGAACAACATCGTCCCAGGCCCACAGTCCGGTCAACCCGAGCCCGCGCCGATGTTCCCGAGCCCGGGCGTCACCAATCGCAACGTCGGCTTCGACCCTGAGTTCGCCTTCGCGGGCGTGAAGCCCCCGGCGGCCGCTCCGCTCAGGATGAGCCTCGTCCAGGTCAGCGTCGACGGAGGAAAGACCTGGAAGCACCCGGCATCCACGGCGGACTTCAACGCGGCCGAGCACAAGTACACCTACGACCTGACGGGAGAGGACGCGCCCCTGCAGGTGCGCTTCGCGGACGCGCCTGTCAACGACAACTCCGGGCTCGTGCGAATTCTCGTGCTGCCCGGAGCCTGATGCGCCCGCTCCAGGAATGACGCGAAGCCGCCCGGACAACCCAAGGGCGGCTTCGCGGCGAATCAGGCGAGCGCCCTACGGAACCCGGGCCCAGGTCGAAGTCGAGCCCTGGCAATACTGCGTCAGCCAATTCCCATCCCCGCTGACCGTGATGGAAACAGGCCCCCATACCACGCTGGAGCCAGAGCAAACTCCACACTCACCTGAATAGGTGTTGGTCCCGGTCTTCACCAGGTTGCGGAAGCACTTCATACCCACCGACCAACAGTCAAAACCAGACCCCCTCTGGGCAATAAAGCCATCCCCCATCGAGTTGATGCTCTCCTTCCACCCCCCAAGCTCCCACGTCGCGACAACAGGCTCACCGACCAGCGACTTCTGTTCGACCGTGGAGAGGTCCTGTCCCTCCCCCCCACCCTCGGGCCCTGCGCAAGCGACGAACAGAAGCGAGGCAAAGGCCACAACAACAGACTGTGACTTCATTCTTGAACTCCTCAACTTAGGGGTGACGAGGTCCCAGACCTCAAGAACAAGCTACACTTTCAAACCAAACAGCGAAATCAACTTCCAGACCCCAGACATCAATACAACGACGCTGAAGACATCCATCTCACGGGCAGCGGGAGACCGCCCATGAGACGAACGCTCGGGCAGCCTCGTCTGGTTTGTAGATGCGAGACGGCTGCCGCATCGGGCTTGCGCGTGCGCGCCGCTCCCTTCTTCGAGCCCATCTTGCTCAACGACTGCACAGCGACCGCCGTCCCCTCAGCGGATGGCTGACCTGGCAAGCCCGGCCCTGACACCGGGGCCCGTCGAAAAACGGAGCGAGGGCCGAGGCGCATGGGCCCACCCCTCCACGTCATGCCTGTCTCAGCCTCGAGGAAGAGAGCTTCAGCGCGGCATCACGAGATGCAGGTGAACCACACATACAGGACCCACGCCGTTCCCGAGGTCGCAGCTCCGCGCGCGAAGCCCGTCTCGAACCCATGATGCTGACACACCTGGTTCGCGACACTGCGCACAGCCGGCCATGGCGAAGTCAAGCTGAAGCCAGTGGACATGGCGGGGAAGGCCGTGTCGTTCGTGTAGGCACCTTTCTGCTGCGAGTTGGAGGCATTGATGCAAACCAGCCCCATGTTGTCCGTCACACTGTTGTGGTGTCCGGTAAGGAACCCCGTGTCATAGGGCATGCCCCACGTGCCGGTGCCGCATTCCTCGTGCGCGGCAGCCTCGGCCCGGAAGGACTTCTGCGCACCAATCGGCGTGACGGTGCTTTCCCACCATGCCGACAGACCCACGTCGTAGGGGATGTCCTGCCATCCCACCATGTCCTCGGTGAAGCAATGAATCCCCATCAACTCACCCAACTGCGCCCCCGTGTAGACACCTCGCGCATACCCGGCCCAGGCACACACCGCTTCCGCGCTTCGGTTCGCGTACGCCCAGTCCACGTCCATGGTGTTCGTAATGGGGTACCCCGCCGCGCTGCGCATCGACGCCGTCGTATCGAAGAAGACGATTCCCGCGAAGGCCGGAGCCGCGGTCAGTGTGACGATAGCGGTCGCGAGGGCTGAAACGAGCTGGGAAATTCGTACGGCTCCGAACATTCTCTCTCCTGATGGAAAATCGGCCAGAATAGCCAAACGCAATACGACCCCCAGTGTGATTCCTGGTCGTCACCAATCGCAATCCAGACATGCTGCAAGATTCGCCCGTCACTTCATCCTTTTCCAGGTGCAGCAAGGCGCATCCCCGCCTCGCCTCGGCCTGAGTTCCTTGATGCGCTCAAGCGGTTCGAGGCGGCGCAAGGGGCTGCGCGGCCTGTCCACCGGACGGGAGCTTCGCTCGGGCGACCCCGTCAGCGACCCTCCGACGTCACGATTCTTCATGTCGGCGTCGAAGCGTTCGCGCTCCATCCCGCCCAGGTCGACCCGCGAATCTCACGGGAGATTTCGGCGGCTCTGAAGTCGCTGCACTCCACCCGTGGACAACGCCGGATGGGGGCGGGACACGGCCGCTCGTCTACATCAGATTGCCATTACCGCTCACCACAGGAGAGCCTCATGTCCGTTCGGAGAATAGTGAAGCACCTTCCATTCGCCGCAGTGGTTGCTTCGACCGTGGCATTGCTTGGAGCCTGCGGGGAGCCACTTGCCGCCGACGAAGATGGAGTCGACTCGGGAGACACCATTACCGCTCTCGAAACACCACCTCCAGCAGCGACTATGAGCTGCACACACAATCGCGACACAACCGTCATTACATGCACCGGAGGTGCAAGCAATGGCGTGTCACCGTATACCTATCAGTGGCAAATGGCGTACGACCTAGATGCCGATCCTTCTCCAGAAAACTGGCCCTGGGATAACGGCACCACCACCTACACCGAGTGGTGCACAACGGGCTTACAGCAAGGCGGAAGGTTCTTCTATCTCTACATCCGCTTCCGGGTCCTCGACGCCAACAACTACGTATCAAACTACGTAGAGAAGAGATATCGGTGTTGGACTCCGAATCCGTAGGCCGTCAGGCTCAATTGGGCATGTAGAGCGCATTTCAGATGCGCACCCAGTCCCAAAATCTGTGTGGGCCTGATTGAGCCACTCCCGAAAGACGCACTCCTTTAGGGAAGGTGACGCCTCCCGTCGACTTCCCAAAGCACGGCCCCTCGGTGATTGCCGGGGCCATCCAGCGACTGAGCGTCTCTCAGCGCAAGCGCCACAAGCTGTGCCCGCGCGCATGGTTCTTTCAAAATGTCCCAGCTCCAGAGCTCATTGGGCTTCGACGCGTGCAATTGGGGCACCGGGTGGTTCGGGTGGCGCAGCTGGTTGCGGCGCTCACGCACCTCGTGACTCTCAGCCAGCACCCGGTACATGGTGCGCTCGGAGCACAGGTAGCGCCCCTCATCGAGCAACTGCGCGTAGACTTCCGCTGGCGCCACATCCTGGAATCTCGGCTCATGCAGCGTCGCGAGCACCTCGGCCCGCGGCTCGGGGGCCAGCGCCCGCGGCGAGCGGCTTCTGCGCACCGGCCCGTGCTTGGGCCGTGCTCGTCGGTAGTAGGTGGCACGCGGCAGTCCCAGTGCCTGGCACACCAGCGCCCCAACCTCACCAGGCTGCGTGCAGCGGTCTGCCTCCGCCAGCACCCGCAACTTGTCCTCCGCCGTGAAGCCTCGCCGCCTGGCCTTCTCCTCCACCTCGGTCTCCCTGACCCGGGCCGCGTCCACCACTGCGCTCATCGTTCCTGCCTGGGTCGCCCTGCACACTGAACTGCTGGGTACGAACTGTCTCACTCACGTTGGCAGAGAGGGGCTGCGCGAGGCTTCATTCAGAAGCACGCCGCCAGAAGAGCCCTTCTCGCACGAAGTGCTCATGAACCCAGCGCTCGCTGGCGGAGGACAGCTGCCATTCGCCACGTCCCTCAAGGACCAGGATGTCACAGCGCGCAAGCATGGGGAGCATGGTCCGCTGCGAGCGCTCATCCTCGAAAGCAGCGCCTGCGTGAGCGAAGCGCCCGGGTGTGCCCAGTGCATCGTTCAGCATGAGGCCGTAGGGGTCGACGAGGACGGGCGCCCCCTCTGGGATTCCGGGAAGTCGCCCGGCGGCGATTGCCCAAGCCGGTTCGAAGGTGCAAAGGGCTGAATCCGGGGGGACGGAGGCCCGGAGTGAGCTCCCGAGCGTGAGCAGGAAACGGTCTCCCTGATTCGCAGAGCGGATGGCCGCCGGCAGCGGTGAGAGTGCGATGAGCATCACCGTGGCGGCGACGAGCGCGGCTTGCGTGCGCGAGCGTGTGTCCGCCCAACGTAACACCACGGAGGCCCCCAACCCCGCGAGGACCGCCATGGTAGGCGCCAAGTGAGCGTTGTACTGGGCCCAATAGCTCTTCGATGACAAGAAAGTCACGAGCGTCAGAACCCAGGCGGCCGCGAAGAGTCGCTCGGCGACGGCCTCCCTTCGACGAGTTCGGGCCAGGGCCACGACCAAGGCCCATGCACAGAGGACGGAGAAGCCCATGCGCCCGTCGCCCAGAATCATGAGAAGCCGGTGCCAGACATCCGGCTCGCCATCGGGAGGGCGGAGCAACTGGAACCGAAGAAGGCCATCGAGCATCGCGGCGGGGGCGAGTGCGAAGAAGGGGCCCAGCCAGACCAGTCCCACGGCTGCCGCGACAAGCACGACCCGTAGGGCACGCCGTCCCTGGCCCTCCATGCCGCGAGCCCACACCGCGGCGATGACCCAGGCGCCGGCTGTCAGTTTGATGGCGCACGCGGTGGCAAGCAGGGCTCCGGCCAGGAGGTCCCTCTTCCACCGTGAGTCATCAGCCCCATGCCGCAGCCAGACCCATGCCATGCCAAGACAGGTGAGGTTGAGCAGTGGCTCCAGGAAGGGCCCGCGCTCGGTTGCGGCCGCTTCTGGAAAGACGGCATAGGCGAGCGCGGCCACGACGCCTGCCCTGACGCCCCATTGCTCCTGAGCAATGCGTCCGCACAGGAGCGTGCTCAGTGCCCCGATCCCAGGGACGAGCCAACGGACCACCGTGAATGCCAGCGCTGCGTCGAAGCCACGTGCGAGCGCGGCCACCGGCGCCAGCAACATGGCAATCCCAGGAGGGTGGACGAAGAAGTAGTCACGATAGGGCAATACACCATGGGAGAGAAGTGCGGCGGCACTGAAATAGACGCCCTCGTCGTAGTCCACGGGATGCCCGAAAGCGCCTCCCCGGTGGAAGAAGCCCGCGATGCGCAGCAGCCATGCACCTGAAGCGATGAGCACCAGGGGCCACCAGGGCAGGTGGGGACGGGGGGTAGAGAGATTCGAAGAACGCACCCGGACACGCGTACTAAAGGCGTCCCGGTGTGTCGAGAAGGCGCAAGTCAGTTCACGCGGCGTGGAGTTGCCCCCGTCAAACCGGACAGCTCAGGCTTTGGAATTAGCAATACGAAATTCGCAGGGTGACATCATGCTCACCCCCCTTTGGTCGAGGTGTCGTCAGCGCAACCCATGCCGCTCCAGATTGAAACCACAAGGAAGTTCCTCGAATCGCAGGATGCGGCTCCTGGCGAGTCCATCGTGGTCCTCGCTGACGCGCCCTCCCGCAGCCACTTCCCATCACCCAGCCGGTCCGAAACGAGCCCTGGCTCCATCAACCACCGTGCTCAGCAACAAGGAGCCAGCGGATTCGCAGCCGCTGGTGGCTGGCCCACCGCGCCCAGGCGTCTGTTTCCTGAGCGAGTTTGTCGAGGGTTGGGATGCGCCGACTGCCCAGGCACTGACGTGAGAGCAGGGAAATCTCTACCTCCGCCTGATTGAGCCAACTGCCATACACGGGCGTGAAATGCACGGTGAAGCAACGCCAGAGCCGACGTCCTGCTCGCACCCCGTATCGTATCTCCAAGGCGCGGCAGGAGTGGGTGCTGAGGTTGTCGAGCACCATGTGAATGGTTTCTACGTCCGGGTAGTGATTGGCGATGTCCTGAGGTGCTCCAGAATCGCGCGTCCCCCTCCCCTCCTTCGCGTACGCCAGCACCCACCTCCTGCATCCACACCTCACGCAGCCCGGAGGATGACACAGCGAGTCCCCGTGCTGCGGACCCTCCCGTGCCTGGCGCTGCCGGCGCCCGAGCCGGGGCTGCTCCGCCTTCGCGAGCACTCGCATCCCTCCGGAACGTCCCCGCCCTGGACGCTGTCGCTCCCGCCGTGGCCGCGCGCGAAGGGGCCGCAGTGGCGGAGCCGCAGGAGCGGCTGGCCGCGCTTCAGGTTCAGCGGATCGCCGCCTGCGGAACGTTGTACTGAGCCCCATGCGGACGTCCCCCGGAGCTTGCCCATCTGAAGGGAGCTCCGAGGGACGTCTTCAAACCGAGGGACGTCTTCAAGCGCAGGGCCGCACCACGGGCTCAGAGCATGTTGGCGATGTCCTTCACCGGCTGCGGCGCGGCCTCGGTGCTCCCCAGCGCGCCCATGGCGCCTCCGAAGATCATGGACGCCGGGTTGACGCGGCCCTTGCCAATAGCCCCAATGACCCCCTCCGCGGCGCCCTTCAAGGTGTTGAAGTAGCCCTTCGCGGCGCCCTCGAAGACGCCCTTGACGCCGCCCTCCGAGTTGCCGATTCCCGTCAGGACGTTGCTGACTCCCGGCAGGAACCACAGGTGCTTGCCCGCCTCACCCGCGAACCACTGGAAGTTGTCCTTGTTGCTTCCGTCCGCCTTGACGTGGGTGTCCTTCGTGGTTGGCAGTTGGTGCTCACCCAGGAAGGAGTACCCCTTCTCTGCGAAGTCCTTCACCATGCCGGCCTCGGTGCCGTGCCGCGCATCGCCACTCTTGGTGATGCCCTCGATGTTGCCGTCGCCCTGGCCATTCTGGACCTTCTTCGACCGGTCCTCGCCATTGGAGGCCTTCGCGCTGTCGATGAATTCCAGCACCTTGGCCAGGCGGTAGACGGCGTCGGGGTTCTGCTTCGCGTCCTTCAGGTCGAGCTTGGGGTCGATGCCCGTCTGCTTGCAGAGCTGGTCGAACTTGATGTCCTTCTGGCGGCCCAGGTTCTTCAGCGCTGGAGTGTCATCGACGATCTGCGCCGCCGTCCGCTTGTCTCCAGCCGGGCGCTTGTCCTTGGCGCTCGGGACGCCGGAACCGGAGGCCTCGGGAGCCGGCTTGAGGTGCTGCAGGTTCTCGAGGTTCTTGGGAAGCCCGCGGGGCGCGAAGGTGGCGGGTTCGTTGACCGGCCCCTGCGCCCCCTGCAGCATCGGTGCGTTGAAGGACCGCGGGTGGGTGATGGCGCCCGTCTCGAACCCATCCATCGGGTTGACGTGGCCCATGGGCACGCCACCGGCATGGAGCGGCGACACAGGACCGAAGCCGCCCATGGGTGGAAGCGCGGACACCGGACCGAAGCTGTCCATCGGTGGGAGCGCGGACGCCGGACCAAAGCCACCCATGGGAGGGAGCGCGGCCGCCGGACCGAAGCCACCCACGGCTTGGAGCGCCGCGGGACCGAAGTCGGCCACGGTCTGGAGCGCCGCGGGACCGAAGTCGGCCATGGCCTGGAGCGCCGCCTCACGGCCGGAGGTCCGTCCGGGCGCGCCCGCGGGCTGGGGCGTCGCCGCCGGGCTGGAGGGCCGTGCGGGCGCACCCGCGGACTGGAACGAATCCACCGGGCCGGAGGGCCGCGCGGGGAGGTTCGCGGGGTTCTGGGGGACGCGCCCGCCCATGTTCGGAACGGGCCCCGCCGACGGCGACGGCTTCGGGGCCGTGGGAGAGGACTGCGCAGCACCCGTACGCTTGGAGGAGAAGGAGGGGGCCTTGGCCTTGACGCCGATCATGGGGATCACCTGGTTTCTGACAGCGAAGGAGGTTTGCTGCGGCGAGTCTGTCCCGCCCATGCGCTGTCTCACTGCAGCGCCCATGCCATCTTGGGCATTCAACGTAACGTGCTGATTTCACATGACTGTGATGGCTTTGGGGCTCCCGTGTGAGGCGTTGGGCCGGTGACCGCAGTCACCAAGCGGATGGCGCCAGTCACCACCGAGGGGCCGTCACCCCAAGCGCCTCCACATCAGCGTCATCCACCGAGGTGTCGCGAGCTCCGGGGATGCCCTGGCTGCAGCCCATGGACCTCTACTGGAGCGTATCGGCGGCATGAAAGCCATGTCGTGGGCAGGCCCAGGTGCTCCAGCATCGCGCGCCCCCTCCCGCATCCATCGACATCACCTCAAAGCTGACGACCTGAGCCGCCGACGCCGCACCAGTCCCAGGCTTCGATAAACGCCCGCGACAGGCCCGTCCCCGAGACTTCCGGGGGCGGGCCTTTTCGTGTCAAGATTGAATGAGCAACCGGTGCACGCGTCGATGCGCCACTCCGCCGGGATTCACCAGCGCGGACCCATTCCCCTCCTATGGAGCAAACCTCATGAAGCGGCTCATCCAGGGACTGTCCCTGACGTCTCTGTGTCTCTCGCTGGCGGCTTGTGGTGCCAACAAGTTCTACACGCTGCCCGTCGACTCGAATGACGCCTCGACGACCAAGACGTCCATCGGCGTCTGCGCCCTGGAGAGCGGTCTCGAGTCGCAGTCCATGGACAACACGGCCATCGCCGTCACCTACGATGCGACCTCCACGATGTATTACCGTTACAATGGGAAGGACGCGTACACCTTCCAGGTCTCCGTGGACGACAAGCAGGTTCCTCCGGCGGAGCTGGAGGCGAAGCTCGCCACGGTGCGCAAGAAGGGCGAGGAGCTGTACCTCTGCGCCCAGGACCGCATCAACCCGCGCTACGTCGCCGCCCCTACCCACGCGCCCGCGCAGACGAACGTCACCATCAACTTGAACGCCCCGGGCGCGAACTCGCGGGACTCCCTGTCCGCTGGCGCGTCGGTGTCGACGAACACGAACACGGCCTCTGCCTCGACAACGTCCTCCTCCGCGTCGGTGGACCTGGGCGAGGGCACCTGCGCCCGCGCCGTGGACTGCTATGCGCGGCTGGCCAAGACGGTCTGCGAGGGCGCGCAGGACTGCAGCTTCAAGGTGGAGATGTCCGGCAACGACGAGGCGGGCTGCCGTGACGCGCTGCTCCGCGTCCCGGACCTGATTCAGCCGTTCAAGATGATTCGCCCCAACCTCTCCGCGCCGGCCGTCTGCCGCGCCGAGTAGTCCGCTGGAACAGCCCGCCTCCGGTGCCGTGCCGGAGCGCGGGGGTCAGCGGCCTCCGGTTTCCCGGCCCGTGAGGCAGGCGAAGTGGGCGACCTTGGGCCCTCTCGCCGTGAGCCAGGGCGGGACGGGGTGGAGCCATGAGAGCGACACGCGGACATGTGCTGCTGGGCCTTCTGGTGTTGGTGGGGCTGACGGCCGCGGTCGTGCTGGGCATCTGGATGGTGGCCTCCTCCGATTTCAGCGGGCTTCCACCGTGGCTCGCGCTGGGCTGAGAGAGAGACGACGGTTCACCTGGAGGCTGGAGAAGTGGGCCTGCTCATCGTGCCGCTCTTCCCGGTGCCTGGGGCGCAGGCACCCGGCAAGCGCTCCCTGCGGCCCAGCGCCAGGGGGCCCGCGGCGCCACGAGGGCCCCATCCATCCCCCGATGCGCGTCCTGGGACTGTTCGCGGGCATCCTCGCCTGGGGTGGCGGGGTGCACGTCGAGGTGGAGGGGGTGTCGGAGGTGAAGCCTCCTCCACCCCAGCTCCCCGAGGCGCGCTGGGAGGTGCTGTGGCGGCCGAGCGCGGAGGAGACTCAGCAGGCCCGCGCCGCGGCCTGAGCGCCAGGCGCAGTGGATGCGCAGGGCCAGGAGGAGCCGAGAAGGGCCGCTCAGTACCCCACATGCAGGCGGCCGGGGGGCAGCGCCGCCTCGAGCCGCTTCACCTCCGCCTCGGGGACGCGGTCCAGCCCCAGCTTGAACTGCTTGAGCCGGGCGAGTGGAGCGAGGCCCCCGGGCAGCGCGGACAACTCCCCCTGGAAGAACCCGGCATGCGTCAGCTTCGGCATCCGGCCCAGGCCGTCCACCAGGAGCTGGACCTGGCCCGGCGTCGTCTTGAAGAAGCGCCACCACCAGAGCTTCTTGAGTCGCGGCAGCCGGGTCAGCACCTCGGGAAAGCCCTCCAGGGTCATGGCGTCGAGATACAGCTCCTCCAGCGACTCCAGCTCACCGAACGCGTCCGGGAGTCGGGTGAGGTTGTTGCAGTACCGCAGGCTCAGCTTCTTGAGCGCGGGGAGCCGGCACAGCTCCACGGGCAGGGTCTTCAGCGGGAGGGACTCCAGACTGAGGCTCTTCAGCTCCCGCAGCTCGCCAATCCGGGGGGAGAGCTCCGCGACGTCATTCGAGTCCAGCGTGAGACTCTCCAGCCAGGTGAGGGAGAAGACCTCCTCGGGAACGGCCTTCAGCTTCTTCTGCGTGAGCCCGAGCCGCGTGGCCTTCTCGCCTCGCGCCGCCTTCTCCTTCACGGCGGCAATCGCCTTCTCGACGGGGCCGAGCCGGGTGTCTCCCAGCACGGGCTTTCCCGCGCGCAGCTTCGCGAGGAGTCCCTTCCGGTCGAGCGTCGAATCGCTGACGCCGTCCTCGTCTTCATCCTCCGCGCTCCAGGCTCCCGGAAGGAGCGCCTCGTGCGGCTGGAGCGTCTGGCGAGGGCGGCCCACCGGGGCGGTGAGCTTGCTGCCCACGAGCACCTCCACGTCGAGCGCGCCGTGGACCTCGATGTGGTGGTGCTCCTCGACGAGGGTGCGCGCCGTCAGCGCCCCACCGACCCAGAAGATGTCATCACCGAGCGAGTCACCAAAGAGGAGGCCTCGAATCCGGACGTTGCCCGCGACGAACATGGCCGAGAAGGTCGCGACGTTCTCCACCTCCAGGTCTCCCAGCACCACCAGGAGCGTGTGGTCCGCCGCGTGTCCGTCCTCGAGCAGGCCCTTCAGCCGGACGCTCCCGGAGACGACGAGCGGCCTCGGCCCGACGACGAGCGAGTCCGCCTCCAGGTCTCCCTCGTGGAAGAGGACACCTTCCCCGGTGACGCCCTGCCACCACGAGGCCAGATTCTCCCGCCACCCGGGCGTCGCCACCGCCTCCAGGCGGGGCCACAGCTCCTGCGCGGAAACCTCATGCCCCCAGACCTTCACCCCGTCCTGTTTCACAGCCATGTCCCTGAAGCTCCCATCGACTTCACCCGCCTTCAACCTGGAGCAGCGCCGCGAGGAACAGCGAGCAGGTCATCTCGGCGTATAGGGGGCCTACTCCTGGAACGCCTGGGTGAGCTTCGCGATGGCCCCTGGAAGGCCCCGCACGCGCAGCCGGCTGCCGCTCTCGTCGTAGGCCTGGGACACCACCGTGGTGTGCTCGTACACCTCGCTGATGCGCCCCTGCCGGGAGTAGGGAATCACCAGGTCCGCCTCCACCATCGAGGACTCGAAGAAGGCGATGATGTTCTTGCGCAGCATCGCCACGTCGTCCGGCAGGTGCGCGGAGAGCATCAGGGCGTCCGGGTGCTTCGCGAGCAGCGCTTCCTTCGCCGCCGCGTCCAGCCGGTCCACCTTGTTGAAGAGCAGCTTGCTCGGTACGGCGTCCGCGCCGATATCCCGGAGCACCGTGCGGGTGACCTCCAGCTGCGCGGCCCACGTGGGGTCCGACGCATCCACCACGTAGAGCAGCAGTGACGCTTCCAGGGCCTCGTCCAGCGTGGAGCGGAAGGACGCGACCAGGTCGTGCGGCAGCTTCTGGATGAAGCCCACCGTGTCGGAGACCAGGATGCGCGGACGGGTCTCCGGCTGCATCGCGCGCACCGTGGTGTCGAGCGTGGCGAAGAGCTGGTCCGCGACCAGCACCGTGCTGCCCGTCAACGCACGCATCAGCGAGGACTTGCCCGCGTTCGTGTAGCCCACCAGCGCCACCCGCAGCAGGTCCCTTCGCGCGTAGCGGCGGTGGTCCTGGTCCTTCTGGATGGCCGCCAGTCCCTCGCGCAGCTCCGCCAGCCGGTCGCGAATCTTGCGGCGGTCCAGCTCCAGCGCCGAGTCACCCGAGCCACGCCCCTGCTGCCGCTCGCGGCCTCCGGTGGATTCGCGCAGCCGGGGAGCCAGGTAGTTGAGCCGGGCGATCTCCACCTGCATCCGCGCTTCGTGGCTCTTCGCGTGCCGGTGGAAGATGTCGACAATCACGCCCGCGCGGTCCAGCACCATCGCGCCGGTGGCCTTCTCCAGGTTGCGCAGCTGGCCGGGCGACAGCTCGTGGTCCACGACCACCACGGTGGGCCGGGGTTCCGCCTTGTCGTCTTCTTCCGAAGGCGGAGGCAGCAGCGCGTCCTCCGGCTCCCCGTCGTCGGCCTCCTCTTCGACGGCCTCGTCCTCGGGGCCAGGCTCCGTGTTGGCGGCGGCCTCCCACTTCTCGCGAGCCTTCGACGTCCGGTCGCTCGCCCCGGACGCAATCACGCCCTTGCCTCCGGTGAGGGCCGCCAGCTCCTTGAGCTTGCCCGTCCCGAGCACCGTGCCCGTGGCCAGCCGCGTCCGCTTCTGGGACACGGTCGCCACCGTGTCATACCCCAGCGTGTGCACCAGCCGGCGCAGCTCCGCGAAGTCCGCGGCGTGCTCTTCGTCGGAGACGCCCGGAAGCTGGACACCGACGAGGACGGCACGCGGACGTTCAGGGAGGGTGGATATCGTCATGCGCATGCTCGTAGCACGTCGCGCCTTCCCGTGACGGGGCGAGTCCACGCCCCCCGCCCCCCCACCGGGTCCGGGCGACACCTTGCCTGGATGGGGAGGGGGCAGGAATACCGGGAGCGGACCTCCCGGGCAGGGTAGGCTTCCGCCTCCTCGCGCCACCCAAGGCTTCCTTCCCATGACATTCGCTTCGCTCGGCCTGTCGGACGCGCTCACCCGCGCCGTGGTCGGACTCGGATACGACGAACCCACGCCGGTGCAGCGCGCGACCATCCCCGTGGTCCTGCGAGGTGGCGACGTCTGGGCTTCGGCGAAGACGGGCTCGGGGAAGACCGCCGCGTTCCTGCTGCCCATCCTGGAAGCCCTGCGGGCGCGTCCCGGTGGGTCGGTCCGACCGGTGCGGGCCTTCATCCTGGTGCCCACGCGGGAGCTCGCCGCGCAGATCGTCGATTCCATCCAGCGGTACGGCCAACACCTGAAGAAGCCGCTGAAGACCTGCCTCGCGGTCGGTGGCGTCTCCGCCAACCCGCAGATGCTGGCGCTGCGGGGCGGCGCGGACATCGTCGTGGCCACGCCCGGCCGCGCGCTGGACCTGGTGCATCAGAACGCGCTCCGGCTGGACGAGGTGGAGACGCTGGTGCTCGACGAGGCCGACCGGCTGTTCTCGTTGGGCTTCGCCGATGAGCTCAACAGCCTGCTGGCGCTGCTGCCCGCGCGCCGCCAGAACCTGTTGTTCTCCGCCACCTTCCCACCCGCGGTGCGGAAGTTCGCGGAGCAACTGCTGCACGAGCCCACGCGCATCGACGTCGATGACGGGGAGCTGCCCTCGACGGAGTTCATCCTCCAGCGGGCCCTCCAGGTGGATGTGCCCCGGCGCACGATGCTGCTGCGGCACCTGTTGGAAACACATGCGTGGAGCCACGTGCTCACGTTCGTGGCCAGTCGCTACACGGCGGACCATGTCGCGCTGAAGCTGAACCGCGCCGGCATCGTCGCGACGTCATTGCATGGGGAACTCAGCCAGGGCGCGCGCACGAAGGCGCTCGCGGACTTCAAGGCGAAGCGCGTGCGCGTACTCGTGGCCACGGACGTCGCCGCTCGCGGCCTGGACATCGCGCAGCTGCCGGCGGTCGTGAACTACGACCTGCCCCGCTCGACCGCGGACTACGTGCATCGCATCGGCCGCACGGGGCGCGCGGGCGACAAGGGCGTGGCGATCAGCTTCGTCAGCGCGAACACCGAAGCCCACTTCCGACTCATTGAGAAACGCCACCAACTCGACCTCCCGCGCGAGCAGGTGCCGGGCTTCGAGCCGACGGAAGAGGTCTCGACGACCACGCCGCCCCTGGATCCGAACGGCGGCGTGAAGGGTCGGCGCAAGAGCAAGAAGGACAAGCTGCGCGAAGCCGCCGCTGCCGCCGCTGCCGCCGCTGCCGCCGCCACTCGCCCTCCGAAGCGCGGGCCGTAGCGGCTCCTGCTCCCCCGTGTCCAGCAGGGCCACGTGCGGGTGAGTCCCCCCCGGGGTGCCACCCCCTTCGTAGGCGGTGAGCCAGACGCGGAGTACGGCGACGGGAGGCGGAGTGCCTCCCACCGCGAGCCCACGCGGTGTAGGGTGCGCGAGTGCTGCTCAACGACGGCTATGTGTATCGCGAGAAGCTCGGGAGCCGACCGGGCAGCAGCGCGCTCGCCCATCTGACGGACAAGTATCGTCACTCCTCGGAGGAGGAGTGGCGGGCACGCTTCGCTCGGGGCGAGGTGCGACTCGACGACGTCATCGCCGACGGCTCGGAGCCGCTGAGGCCGGGGCAGTGGCTGTGCTGGCACCGCCCGCCGTGGGAAGAGGCGGACACTCCGCAGTCCTTCGAGCTCGTGTACGAGGACGCGGAGTTGGTCGTCGTGGTGAAGCCGAGCGGACTGCCGACCCTGCCCTCGGGAGGCTTCCTGAAGAACACCCTGCTCTCCTTCGTCCAGGCACGATGGCCCGAGGCGGTTCCCATGCACCGCCTGGGACGCGCGACGTCGGGCCTCGTGCTCTTTACCCGCACCCGCGACGCAGCCGCGCGCCTGGCGAGCGATTGGCGCGAGGGCCGCGTGCACAAGCGCTACCGCGCACTCTCCCAGGGACTCGCCGCCCAGGAGTCCTACGACATCCGCGCGCCCATCGGGTTGGTGCCCCATCCGCGGCTGGGCGAAGTCCATGGTGCCAGTGCGCGGGGAAAGCCCTCACACAGCACGGCCCGGGTGCTGGAGCGGCGCACCGAGCACACCCTCTTCGAGGTAGACATCCACACGGGGCGCTCCGAGCAGATCCGCATCCACCTCGCCTTCATCGGCCACCCGCTCGTGGGGGACCCGCTCTTCGCCGCGGGCGGCCTGCCGCTGGCGGAGCACCCCGGCCTGCCCGGAGACGGCGGCTACCTGCTGCACGCGGAGTCGCTCACCTTCCTGCATCCGCGCTCGGGCGAGCACGTTCAGCTTCAGGCGCCCCCCCCGCTCGAGCTCCGCGTCCAGGACTCCTAGCGGTAGCGCCCGGACTCATCCCTCGAGCCACGCGTGCGCGCCGGCCACCGGGTGCCGCTCGATGACCTGTTCGGCAGGTCGCCACAGGCCCGTGACGATGTCCTCGTTGCGGCTCAGGCCCACATGGGTCGTCGCGAGCAGATGCTCGGTGCCGCAATCGTCCCTCGGGGAGAGAGGCCGTGGCCGCCTACGGGAGCACGACGCGGATGAGGCGGTGTGCAATCAAGTTGCCGAGCAGCGGCGCGGGAAGCAGAACCCAGACGACCGCCGCCACGTAGATGAGGCGGAGTCGGAGCGGGGAGCGCCCGGACAGGTCTTCGTCCGGGATGGAGCGGAAGACACGGTCCCCCATCTTCCGGAGGCCCACCGTGAACAGAACGCCCAGCCCGAGTCCCAGCACCACGCCCAATCCTAGACGGGCGCCGCCTCCGCCCGCGAGCGCGGCGCCGCTCGCGGCCCCTCCGAGGGTGGAGACAATCGACAACAGGCTCAGCATGTCCCACAGGCTCACCATGAAAACCTCGTCGCTGCTGGTCATGGCCCCTGCCCAGGGGTTAGTGCAACCGGCGGCGTGAGTGAAGTGGCACGAGCAGGGGCTTTTGCCTTTGTGCAGGGAATGGGCAGTCGTGCCTTGACCTTCACAGTCCCTGTGCCACGCGCTGCACGCCTCGCGGGCGGACTTCCGAGCTGTGCCTCACGACGCCTGGGGCATATGGTTTGCCTTTACAGGCCGCGCATGGCCGGCCGGAGCCAACTGACCAGGGATGGATGATGCTTCAGGTGCATGAGCGCGGCCTCGTTGCCGCACTGTTGATGGGACTCCTCGCGGCGTGCTCCGGTTCCAGCTCGGAGGGTGGGGACAAGGACCCTCCGCCGAGGCCGGAGCCCGAAGTGACGACTCCAGAGCCACCGATGGACGTCCAGGCCACGCCAGGCATCCGGTCCGCGCAGGTGAGCTGGCAGGCGCCCACCTCGAACGGCGGCGGCGCCATCGTGAAGTACACGGTGACGGGCTCCGGAGGCATCACCGCCACGACGACAGGCGCCACGCAGGTGGTGGTGTCCGGCCTCTCCGACGGCACGAGCTATACCTTCCAGGTTCGCGCCACCAACGCGGCCGGAGATGGGCCTGAGTCAGGCGCTTCGGTCGCCGTGACGACCCACGACCTGCCGAGCGCCCCGCGAATCATCGATGTCGTCTCCCTCAACACGGCGCTACAGGTGAGCTGGGAGCCTCCGACCTCGGACGGCAGGGCGATGGTTCACTCCTATTCCGTCGAGCTCCTCGCGGGGACCGTCCAGCGCTCCGTGTCGGCGAAGGGCACGAGCGTGGAGCTCACGGGGCTGAGGCCGGATACGGAGTACCAGGTTGTGGTCCGGGCGGTGAATGCAGTGGGAATGGGGCCGCCCTCGGCGCCGCGACTGTCGAAGACACGCTGTGACAATGTCGGACTGACGAAGCTCCCCCAGGTCTCCGTGGAGGCCGAACTCCGGGGATTGGTGGCGGGGGACTTCGACAAGGACGGGAAGCTGGACCTCGCCGGGACGCGGATGGCCGAGAGGACCGTCGCCACCTTTCTCGGGCAGGGGGATGGGAGCTTCCGCAGGCATGGGGAGTTCGCGGTGGGCGCGGACCCGAAGAGCGTCCTCACGGGGGACTTCGACGGCGACACGCTGCTGGACCTGGTGGTGCTCAACACCCGGAGTCAGTCGGTGAGCGTGCTGCCCGGCCTGGGGAATGGCGACTTCGGGGCGGGACGCGGCATCCTCACGGGCGCGGGCCCCTGGGCGATGACGACGGCGGACTTCGATGGAGATGGGAACCGGGATGTCTTCACCGTCAATACGAGCCTCGCGACGGGGTCCTCGACGCTGAGCTGGATGAAAGGCAACGGGATGGGCTCACTCACCCGGCTGGATTTCCCCCTGTCCTTCGCTGCGCTCACCGTCACCACGGCGGACTTCGATGGGGACGGTCACCTGGACGTGGTGATGCCCGCCTCGCTCGTCTCCGAGTTCTATATCTACTTTGGCGCGGGCGAGGGCTCGTTCCTCGCGGCGTTCCGGTATTCCGCCCAGAACGAGCCCAGGCATGTGGCCGCGGCGGACTTCAACAACGATGGCAGAGCGGACCTGTTGGTGACCAGCAAGGGAGATTCCTTCAACGAGCCCGCGGTGAGCGTGAGACTGGGACGCGGCGACGGCACGTTCGAGGCCGCGAAGGACTTCGACGTGCTGGGGGAGGTGGGTGAGCTGGCCGTGGCGGACTTCGACCAGGACGGGTGGTTGGACGTCGCCGTGACGAATACGGCCAAGAACAGGGTCAGCTTCCTGCGTGGCCTGGGCGATGGTTCGCTCTCGGCGAGACAAGACGTACTCCTGGACGGCGCGCCGCTGGGGCTCGCGGCTGGGAACTTCAGCGGCGGTGACAAGCTCGAGCTGATGGTGAGCCAGGAAGGCAGCGCATCCCTCACGATGCTGACGACGAGCTGCCTGCCCTGAAGCGTCCTCGGGTACGGACCCCGCTTCGGTGGTGTCACCGAAGCGGGGGATGCGCGAGAGCGGGGCTCAGCCCATGTGCGCACCCGAGGACTCCTGGTCCAGCTCCCGCTGGCCGGGCGAGGTGCCGGTGGGCGAGCACCCCCGCGATGGAGTCGGCGTAACATGCCCTCGAGCAGGGCGCTCACCCGCGCCCATGGGGTGTCGAAGCCCTCCTTCGACATCACGGCTCGTGGCGTCCTGGATGGGCGATGACAGTTGCCCTCGGTTAGACGCTGTCGCCGGAGTTCACATCAGGAGCGTGTGTGCGAATCCAGGGGTTGCGGGGGCTGGCGGCTCGAATCGATGCCGCTGGGGCCTCTCGGAAGAAGTGGTCCGCCGGTCGATTGGAAGGGCAGTCCCTCCCGGTAGGAGAGCTCCTCCAAGAGCTGCAGCGGCGTCCCTTGTTCGACGTGTCGACCCTCATCTGCCCTATCGAGCTGAGCTGCGCCGTGCCGGAGGCGGACGCTCCGGCGCAGCGCGCGATGCTCGAGGCGCTGCTCGATTGGACCCTGCGGCTCGGGGGGCGTGGGGAGCTGGCGGAGTTCACCCTCGACGGCGAGGTGCGGTGCTTCCTCTGGGAGGGAAAGAAGCGCGCGCTCCCGGTGGCTCACTCCGACCGCCGCGTGAAGACCGACTTCGTCATGCTGCAGAAGCACCGCCGGGAAGCGGCGCTGAAGTACGTGCCACGCAAGGCTCCCGTGTTGCGCTGCGCGTGTGGCACGGCCACCGCTCCGACCGCCGTGGCCTGCTCGAGCTGCGAGCGGGACTTCACCGCGCCGATTGGCATCGAGTCACGTCCCAAAGACGATGAGTCCCTGCGGCCGCTGCGCACCCGGCTGGTGAAGCTGAACGTTCCGCTTCCCAAGAACGACGTCTACTTCGCCAACGTGTTCCGGCCGCGCAACGCGTTCGAGGCGCTGACGTACGAGGAGCTGCTGCCCAGGTTCGAGTTCGAGACGACGGACCCTCGCGAGCTGCGCCGTCGCATCGAGCTGCTCACGGAGGTGGAGACCTGGCCGAAGCGCTACTCGCCGCCGGGGCTGCTGGATGAGTCGAGCTTCGCCTCGTGGTGCGCGTCCCTGCGGACGCTGACGAAGCCCTCGACGCGCAAGCCCCTGGAGCGGCTGGCTCGGGAGCAAGGGCATCGGTTCAAGGAGATAGCGGCCGTGGCGCCCTGGGCTCCCGGGTGGCTCGCGGCGAGGGATGTGAGCGGGAGCTCGGTTCCAGGTTCGTACAGGTTCGAGCAGGTCAAGCAGGCCCTGGATTTCCTCCGGCGCCTCGCGGGGGCGAAGGTGGCGCTATCCGCCGAGTTCCTGGGGGTGCTCCAGCACGTCGCGCCTGACCTTGTCACCGCGAAGGAACAGAAGCTGCACGAGCAGGAGTTGGACCGCCGAGCCCTGAGTGACGGCACGGGCTTCGGGGACTACCTGAAGCGGCGGAGCGCGAAGGCGAAGTCGCAAGCCCATGCGCTCGCGGCGGTGCTCGCGGAGGCGGGGAGTCCGGACGCGAAGGGCTCCGCGCCGAGCGCACGCGTGAACCTGGCGCGCGCCGTCGTCGAATGGCTGGTGGAGGGGCGCCGGCCCGAGTTGAAGGACATCGAGGGCGACTGGCTGGTGGAGCAGTTCGAGGCGCTGAAGCGCGCGAAGCGCTTGCCGAAGGCCATCCTCGAGAGCGCGGAGCGAGCCCGCCTCCACCCCGCGCCCTTCGGGCTCACGGGCGCGCGCTGCTGGGACGTCCAGCCGGGTCGACTCTCCGCCGCGGACCTGAAGGCCCGGGCCGCCTGCCCCGAGTGCAACCGGCGGGTGAAGCCGAGCCGCGTACTGCACATTCCCTCGCTCGACGCTGGCATGGAGGCGCGCACCGTGCGCCTCTACGAGTGCGAGCCCTGTGACAGGTCCCTGCTGTTCGCCCGCGCGGTGAAGCCAGCCCGCGCCCCGAAGACGCCCGCGCGTGTCTTCGTCGAGTACCGGGACGCCGCCGCGCTGAAGAAGCCGTTTCCCAAGGGCTTCGTGCCGTGGCGGTACGAGCGCTTCCTCTCGCGTCAACACGAGGGACATTCGCTCGCGCTTCAAATCGGCGGGCTGCCGCTGCTCCCGGAGGAGCATGACCCTGCGCTGGACATGGACCTGCGCTGTGGCCATCCCTTCGTCCGCGTGCGCATCCACACGCGTGCGTTGGACCTTCAGCCGGGGTTCGGCGGCGGTGCCGTCGTGGGCGGGGTGTGCCTGACGCCCGGATGCAAGAAGCCGGATGTCCGGAACGTGCGCGACGACTGAATTCCCGCGGGAAGACGGGACGAAATCCGGCCCGGTCGTCCTGGATGGACATGAAGACCTCAAGGAAGTCGGGTGTCGCGTCCACGCGCTCCAACTCGTGGAGGCGGCGCTGGAGGAGGGCCGGGGCCCTCTCGCCGGGCCCGCATCGCACCTGCCGTGGGCAGGCCAGGTGCTTCAGAATCGCTCGCCCCCTCCCACCTCCTTCACATACGCCAGCCCCCGCCTCCTGCCTCCACACCTCCCGCAGGCCAATACGTCGAAGTCGAAGGTCCTCCTCAGTAGTTCTGCCCAGTTCACTCACGGCGTCCTCTCCTCATCGGCTCATTCCTGGCCGCGGCCTCGAGCGCTACCCTCCCCTCCTCCTCTCCTGCTTGGGGGAGCAACTCCGTGTCGAAGGCGACCACCGGCGCGCGCAACAGGGCGAACCGTCCATCACCGCGTGTCAGCTCCGGACCCCACATCGCATCGCCCTGGCCCGTGGCCACCAGCAGCGCATCCAGATGTCCATCCTCGTTCTGCCGGAAGGAGAACGGGTCGATGGGAGCACCACGCGTGCGAAGCGCCCCAGGCGCTCCTCCGCACGTGTCAGGGGGCGTTCACGACGCGGCCCAGCGCCTCGTGCAAGTGGGCGCCGAGGCCCGGCTTGTCCTGGCCGAGCCAGACGTAGCCGTCGACGACGATGGCCTCCAACGGCTCCGTCACGAGGGCGCGGACGCGCAGCAGATGGGGCAGCTCGCGGCGGAAGAACTGGCCGGGCTCGTACTCGGCCGCGCGCGGGCCACCGTCCACATGGTGCGTGGCCTCCGAGGCATCCACCCACTCGCGAAACAGGACACACGCGGCCACAGTGAGGTCTTCGCGGTAGTCCACATCCACGCAGGCGAGCATCGTCATCTCCTCCAGGCAGGCGGCCCCCGGCTGACGCGGAGGCCTCCGGCCCGCTGACTTCGGGGACGGCTCAGGGGTCCGTGAAGCTGTTGAAGTCCACCTGGGCCGCGCGCAGCTGCTCGATGACCGAGTCCGCGGGCCACCCGGCGGTGCGGTGGCGCGGGGGCCACATCTTCGGCACGGGCGCGAGGCAGGACGTGGCGAGCCGCTTCACCTCGCGGAAGGGAACCATCAAGAAGTCCTTCTCGCCCACCTGGAGGGCCACCACGTCGGTCTCCGGGAGCAGCGAGTCCACCTCCTTGCCCCAGCTGCACCAGGTGATGGGCCGGTCGTCCGTCTTGCGCACTAAAGCGCCGAAGCTGGCGACGAACACGTCCACGTCGTTCGCCTCGTTCCAGGCCTCGAGCTGCTCCTTCTGCGTGGCGTACTCACCCATGGCGAAGCGCACGTGGGCGCGGCGCACGCGCTGCGCGAGCTCGTCGTCGCCCCGGCGGTGGTAGGGCACCACGCGGCCCGCGTCGTCCACTGTGTAGAGGGCCGGAGTGATGCCGCGAGGGCTCGCCTCGAACTCCCGCTCGGCGAACTCGCACAGACGACTCAACTGGTCCGGGTCCCCGTCACCGGTGATGACGAGCGCCGCGCGCGTGGGAATGGCGGCAACGGGACGCCCCTTCACGCGGCCGGAGAAGGACGCGAGGAAGCCCGGGTGCAAGAGGCGCGAGGCCTCATACGTGTCGTTGGAGTCCACGGACCACAGCGGGCTGGGCTTCTCGTCCTGGAGCTCCACGCCCACCTCGTGGATGAGGTCCAGGTTGGCGAAGGCCGAGGTGAAGGCCTCCTCCTCGGTGACGCCCCATTCCTTCAGGTGGTCCTGCTGCACGTACATGGACGCGTCGGGCAGGTCCAACACCAGCAGCTCGCGCAGGAAGGGGATGGTGCGGCGCTCCACCATGTGTTTCGCGGAGCCGTCCACTCCCGCGGGCAGCACGGTGCCGAATGTCGCCGAGCGCACCACGGGCAACAGCTTCTCCTGCGCCTCCTCCCACGTGACCTGGCTCGCGCCGCCTCCCTGGAATGCACCCAGGAAGCGACGGATGGTCTCGGCGCGATGCTCGGGAGACAGCTCACGCGTCTCCGCGAAGAGGTTGTCCAGGAACATCTGGATCTCCTCTCCGTTCTTCTTGAAGCGCAGCCCGTACTCCTCTGGCAGCCGCGCCACTTCGCTCACGGTGGAGTCGGCTCCGAGCGCTGACTCCACCTCGCGCAGCAGGTACTCCCGAGGACTCACCGACTCCTGTTCGTCCGACTTCTCCAGACCGAATAGCTTCTTCAAGAAACCCATGCGGGATTCCTACTACAGCCCCAGGTACGCGAGCAGCACTCCCATGTCCGCGGAGAGCGCCTCGGCGTATAGGCGGGATAGAAGCCATGTTGAGGGTGAGGGCTGGAGCGGAGGAGCCGAGAATGCCGCTGACGGGGGCCGCCCAAGCAGTGCGCCCGGCCTGTACACAGGCCGCTTGAGCCCCCTTGGGGACACGCCAACCCTGGCCGCCCTCCCATCAGGTGCGCGGCAGGGGCTTGGCTCTCTTGTCCCGGGCGGCTTGGACCTCAACACCACGCAGCCTGGGGGACCTCTCGCCGGGGCCCGCCTCGCACCTGCCGTGGGCAGGCTCAGGTGCTTCAGAATCGCTCGCCCCCTCCCGCCTCCTTCACGTACGCCAGCACCCGCCTCCTGCCTCCACACCTCACGCAGGCCCGGCCAGTTCCTGGAAGGCCTTCGTTGGGGCGCCCGCCATTGCCAGCCGCGAGCAAAGCTGTGGGAGCGGCAAGAAGCCGCTCTTGCGCGCAGCCTTCAGTCGTTGCGCTCCCTTGGAAGCAGGGGCGAGAGGGAGCCGTGGAACGGGGAGTTCTACGTCTCTTTCGGCGATGCGAGTTCGCGGAGCTGGGAGGATGCACGGCAGTATGGCTACGTGAGCGGCGGCGGTGGAAGCTGGTACAGCCAGACACTCAAGCTGCTGTCCCCTGGGGACCGCGTCTGGGTCAAGGTTCCCAAGAAGGGTTATGTCGGCGTCGGTCGGGTGGTGGAATCTGCCCGCCCCGCCAGTGAGTTCAACGTCCCCACAGCGCAAGGGCTACAGTCCGCACTCGAGGTGCTAAGGCACAGCGAGAAGTACAGGGCGACAGCCAACGACCCTGAGAAGGCGGAGTATTTCGTCCGAGTGAAGTGGCTCGACACCGTTCCGGAGTCGCGCGCGATCAACGAGGTCGGGCTGTTCGGCAACCAGAACACGGTTTGTCAGCCGACCACGCCGAAGTGGCGCTTTACCGTCGAGAAGCTAAAGACCCGCTTCCGTCATTGGAATGCCCCGGCCGATACCGTTGGCCCGTGATCGCCGGAGGAGGTCATGCTCAGCAGCGATACCGCGCGACCACTGACTCAACTCATGGAGTTGACGACATACGTCGGAGCTTACGGAAGGACTCCGCGTCAGCGCATGGCGAGATTCGCATGGGCAACAACGTGAAGCTGAACGAGGATGCCCAGCATGCCACGCCCCGAAGACATCATGCGGCATTACGATGCCGACCCAGACGAGGACCCCTGGGTCAAAGGAAAGCCCGCTCCTGAGAAAGTTGCAGTCGTTCCCTATGATGCCGGATGGCCGACGCGCTACGCGGAGCTTGCCGTGGCCATCCAGGGTGTGATGGGCGCATCGGCCATGCAGGTCGAGCACGTCGGCTCGACCGCCGTGCCGGGCCTTCCCGCCAAGCCCATCATCGACATCGACCTCATCGTCGCCGACCCCACGCGCGAGGACGACTATGTGCCTGCCCTCGAGAGCCTGGGCTACGACCTCATCATCCGCGAGCCGTCCTGGCATCAGCACCGCTGCCTGCGGCTCGCCGCGCCACGCGTGAACCTGCATGTGTTCGGCCCGGACTGCCCCGAGGTGATTCGCCACGTCATGTTCCGCGACTGGCTGCGCGAGCACGACGACGACCGGCAGCGCTACGCGGCGGTCAAGTACACATCCGCCGAAGGCATGGACGATGTGGTGGAATACAACCGCCGAAAGGAGCCGGTGATCCGCGACCTCTACGCGCGGATCTTTCGCGCGGCGGGCTGGATTCGCTGAGGCGCGGCGCGTGCCGGTCGTCGTCGTGATCGCCAGGCTCCGCCGGCTCCCCCAAACAGTCTCCGTAGAGGAACTGCGTCTCATCCGCATCGCGGAGGCTCAGAAGTGTCCCGTCACCCCGACGAGCCCACCCCCTTGAGTCAGGCCCAGCACCGGAGCGCCCCGGGCGTCCGGCAGCTCAGCGCGCGCGGTCCCGTGCGAAGAGCTCGGCGATCGTGAAAGCCAGTAGCCCGTGAACGAACCGATGAGAGGAGTGACCAGCATCCCGGCGGTGCCAATCCTCGCCACGCGATCGTGGCGGCTGGTCGTGAGCAAGGCGAATGGAACCGCTCCCAGTGCGGCGCCCAGGAAGGTGGGGCCGAAGTTGCCCCTCCCGTTGAACTTGTCCCCCGTGAGGTAGATGGCAAGCGACGTTCCGAGCGCGGTCCCCAGGCTCATGGGAATCGCGAACGCGAATGTGTCTCCGCAGCGCGTCAGCGAGCAGTTGCGATCCAGCACTGCGCCGACCAATCCTCCCACCAGCGTGCCAGTGAAGAGCCCGACGCCGCCCAGGAGCGTCCCGACAACCAGATGCCCTCCAAGCGAATAGTCGTCATCCGGCGCCACCCCGGAGCCCTGCGTCGGCGAGGCTGTGGACGGTGACGCGGTGGAGGACGGTGACGCCATGTCCACGGGAGGCTCGCGGACTTCCGCTTTGGAAAGACCCTGCCCTCGCGCCAGCATCAGGCGCAGAGGGGGCAGTCGTAGACGTGCGGCGCGATGACCGCTCCACGGGAGGGACAATGTCCGGCTCCTGGCACGCCATGGGTGAGTCCGCACATGGAGAGGCACAAGTGTCGCTCTGGGTGAAACCCGAAGGCTCCCCCAAACAATCCAAGAATCTTGGAAGGGTGAAGCAACTCCACCGGGGAAGTCGCGAGAATGGGGGCAGGAGCTTCCATGTCCAACTACCGCATCCGTCCCAACGATACCCTCTCCGGCCTGGCGGCCCGTTTCGGCACCACGGTGGAGAAGCTGGCCCGTGACAACAACATCGCGAACCCCGACCTCATCTACGCGGGGAACACGCTGCGCATCGGGCACTCCGGTCGCGACAGCTTCGACGCCGGTGGCGGCCGTCAGGGCGTTCGCGGTGGAGGCCCCTCGGGTGACGTAAGCGGTGGAGCGGACGTGGGCGGACCGACGGGCGCGGGGCCCAGCAACGCGTCTGCCGCGATGCGGCGGCTGGCGGATGCAGCCCGCTCGGCGGCCATGGGCATGGGCGGCTACAACAGCCAGGGCCTGTGCGCCACGGGCGTCAGCCGGGCCATCCGCAACGCCCTGGGCATTGGCGTGTCGGGCAACGGCAACCAGATTGACAACAACCTGCCGCGCGACAAGTTCAAGCAGGTCAACATGTCGCTGGAGGAGGCGCTGAAGATTCCGGGCCTCGTCCTCACCTGGGAGAGCACCTCCACGCGCCTGGGCAGCATCTACGGCCACACGGCCGTCACCCTGGGTGATGGTCATTCGTCCGCGAGCGACTTCATCGAGCGCAACACGACCAACAGCGGGCGCACGGGCTTCAAGGTCTTCATGCCCATCGCATAGTGCCTGCTGCGCAGATGACATCCCTGGAAGCCCCTGGCCCTGTAGAGGGTCGGGGGCTTCGTCGTTTCCAGCGGAGGGAAAACGCGGGAGCGAGCACGTCCGGAAGGGCCGCCCCCTTCGCCTCCGCCCACAGGGACTCAAGAGGGAGCAGTGTTGGCGGACAGAGCGCCCTCTTCCCAGGCTACGGCCGATGAAGGGCGGCGGGAGAGCGGTGCGCGGCGCAGGACTTGAGCAGCCAGGAAATTGGCGCGGTTGCGCGTGTTGGTGCTGGACTCAGAACGGTAGACGTCCTCGTTGACAGACAACGGCCGCCTAGCGAAGTCAGCGGTGGTTCGCATCCTTCGCTGGAACCATGCTCACCGCGGTGATGGCCCCGCGTTCACCAGCGGATTGCCCGCGGGCGGCTTGTAGCGAACGTAGGCGCGCTGGAGTGCCGCCCTCGCCTCTGTCGCTGAGACCTCGTCACTCTGTCGGGACGCCTGTCGATTTGAGACCTCAGGTGGCTCAGAACGGGCGGCGCCTGGCCCCCAAAAATAGACATATCACACAGGCGAGCGCCTCTGCGCCCCTTCCCATCTTCGTCCCCGGATGCTTCGACATGGAATGCCCTCCATTGCGTGCAGGTCCACCCTGGGGATGCGGGGTGACGTCCGGCAACGAGTGCCGCCGAGCCGAGTGAGCGCAAGCTCCGCTTCCCGCCCGTCCCGGGAGACCGATGGCGACACCATCCACGAGAACCATCTCAATCCATGAACAAAGGCCACCTGCTTATCAAGGAACATTTATGACAATTCGAGGGAGAGAAGAAATCCGCGCCCGCATCAATGACGACGTGTACGCGTCGCCTGACCTCTCCATCGCGATGCCCAAGTTCCGCATCCCGGACGAGGAGCACAGCGCAGACCACGCCTACGCAGTGGTGCACGACGAGTTGCTGCTCGATGGCAACGCGCGGCAGAACCTGGCGACCTTCTGTCAGACGTGGTCCGAGCCTCAAGTGCACCGCCTGATGGATGAGTGCCTTGTCAAGAACATGATTGACAAGGATGAGTATCCGCAGATAGCGGAAATTGAAACGCGCTGCGTAAACATGCTCGCCGACCTCTGGCGCTCTCCTGTCGCGCACGACACAATCGGCACCTCCACCACGGGCTCCAGCGAGGCCGCCATGTTGGGAGGCCTTGCACTGAAGTGGCGCTGGCGCAAGCAGCGCGCTGCCGAAGGGAAGCCCACGGACAGGCCCAACCTCGTCTGCGGTCCAGTGCAAATCTGCTGGCACAAATTCGCGCGCTATTTCGACGTGGAACTAAGGCAGGTTCCGCTTGCTCCCGGGCGGATGACAATGACGCCGCAGGAGGTGCTCAAGCACTGCGACGAAAACACCATTGGCGTGGTTCCCACCCTGGGCATCACCTACAACCTGCTCTACGAACCGGTAAAGGAAATTGCCGACGCCTTGGATGACCTCCAGCGCCGAACGGGCCTGGACATCCCCATCCATGTAGACGCGGCGAGCGGAGGCTTCATCGCTCCGTTCATCCACCCAGACGTGGTGTGGGACTTCCGCCTGGATCGAGTAAAGTCCATCAACGCTTCCGGTCACAAGTTCGGGCTGACGCCCCTGGGCTGCGGCTGGGTCGTTTGGCGTGACAAGAGTGACCTGCCGGAAGAGCTGATATTCCGCGTGGACTACCTGGGCGGGAACATGCCGACGTTCGCATTGAACTTCTCACGGCCAGGCGGGCAGATTGCCATTCAGTATTACAACTTCCTGCGGCTGGGGAAAACAGGCTACCAGCGCGTCCAGCAGGCATGCTCGGACACCGCGAACTTCATTGCGAAGGCGGTCGAACAGCTGGGTATCTTCGAGATCATCTACGACGGCCGGGGGGGAGTACCGGGAGTGTGCTGGAGGATGAAAGACGGCGTGAGCCCACGCTTCACGCTCTACGACCTCGCAGACCGGATGCGTGAGCGCGGCTGGCTGGTACCCGCCTATCCCATGCCCGCGGATTTGGAAGACATGGTGGTGCAGCGGGTATTGGTCCGTCATGGCGTGAGCCGGGACCTGGCCACGCTGCTGGTACACGACCTTCACGCCAGCATCGATCATTTCCACCGCCACCCAGTGAGTACGCCAATGTCGAGGGAGGAAGCCTCCGGTTACCACCACTGAGTCGGGTGAACGGGGCGGAGCCAGGTGGAACGCCAACAGCGAGGGCACCTCATGGCGGAACAACCAACGAAGGGCCCGCCCGCGCGGCGGGCGACGATGAGCATCTGGGCGGTCAGCGCGCTCGGCATCGGCTCCATGGTGGGAGCCGGCATCTTCGCGCTGCTGGGACAGGCCGCGCTGCTCGTCGGCCCAAAGACCTGGCTCTCGTTCGCGCTCGCGGGAGTCGTCACCCTCTTGTCTGGCTACTCCTACGCCAAGCTCGGCTCGCGCTACCCCAGCTCCGGCGGCATCACCCTCTTCTTCGAGGAAGGCTTCGGGCGAGGGCTCGTCTCAGGGACCCTCTCGCTCATCTACCTCATCACCCTGGCCATCAGCATCGCCATGGTGGCCAAGACGTTCGGAGCCTACGCCACCCGACTCTTCCTCCCGAGCGGAGGACACCTCTGGTTCAGCATCTTCGGCTCGGTCATCGTCATCCTGCTCTCGGTCCTGAATGCCGTCGGCTCTGGCGCGGTGGGCAAGGCGGAGGTCGCCCTCGTGTCCATCAAGCTCATCATCCTGGGCGGCCTGCTCGCCGTGGGCATCGACTCCATGGCCCAGAGCGGAACGCAGCACCTGAACACGCACCACAACCTGGGGCTCACCGGCCTCATCTCGAGCGTGGGGCTGTGCTTCTTCGCCTACTCGGGCTTCGGCATGATGGCCAACGCCGCGTCGGATGTGGCCAATCCCAAGAAGACCATTCCCCAGGCCATCTTCCTGGCCATCGGCGTGGTGACGGTGCTGTACGTGGGGCTCTCCGTGACAGTCCTGTCCCTGGTATCACCCGCGGAGCTCGCCCGTAACGCGGACACCGCCGTGGCCCAGGCGGCCCGGCCCGTGCTCGGCTCCGCGGGGTTCACCATCGTCGCGCTCGGGGCCTTGCTCGCCACCGCGTCGGCCATCAACGCCACGCTCTTCGCCGCCCTCAACGTGTCGACCGCACAGGCTCGCGCCGGCCAACTCCCCCAAGCCTTCAGCACGCCCCTCAAGGGCAAGAGCACGAAGGGTTTCATGTGGGGCGTGGTCGCCATCCTGGTGATGGTCAACACCATGAGCCTGGGCGCCATCGCCAATGTCGCCAGCGCGACCTTCCTCATCAGCTACATGGCGGTCCACGTCGCGTGCTGGAAGCTCGCGCGCCAGACGGGAGCCTCGCGCGCCGTCATTGGCGTGGGCGCGGCACTGATGGGTGTCGTCCTCATCACCTTCCTCGCCAGCTCCGCGAAAACCCAGCCGCTCTCGCTCGTCCTCACCGTGGTCGCCGTCGCGGGCAGCGCGCTCGTCCAGTGGCTCATCCAATCGCATCACCACGGCCTGCCGCACTCCCGCGCGCGCTGACAGTCCCGCACGCGCGACTTCCGCACGGGCAGGAGGGAAGCCCGCTTTCCAACGTCGGGTAAGACTCCCTGGCTGGGATGACTGGCACCAATGGGTCCCTACGCTTTCAGCCACTTCGCCGTGGTGGCAACGGACCCGATGACTTCTTCAGCCCCTTCTCAGCAGCTCCCTGTTCGCGGCGTCGCCATCGCGCTGATGGCTGCGCTGAGCACCCCCGCCTGGGACGCCCAGGCCCAGGAGCCCTCCACGGAAGGCTCCTCTCGACCCGAGTCCTCCACGAGCCAGGACGCGAAGACAGACACGTCCCCCGCGCCCCTGTCGCCCGCTGAGGAGCTGGCACTCCTGGAGCTGCCCTTCCTCGACCTGATGCTCCCCTCCAACACCCAGGCCTTCGCTCCACGGCCCGACCACGGGGTGTTCGACACCAGGCTGCCCGGTTACTTCCGGATTCCGGCCACGAAGGTCTTCCTGAAAATCGGCATCGGCGCCACCACCGCGTTCACGGTCAGCTCCAAGCGTCTGGGCACGCCCACCTGGTTCACCACGTCCGCCATCCCCGTGCGCGGCCAACCCTTCTTCCACTCACCGGGCACCCATTCGACGGCCACCGCCAACCCGTCCGACATCTCCTTGGAGATGCGCAGCAAGACTGAGCTGGGCCCGATGAAGCTGCTCTTCAACACGAGCTTCGCCCAGGGCAAACCCACCTTCGGCTTCCATCCGAACTACGCCTACGCGCAGTTGGGCGGCGTGCTGGCGGGCTTCACCGATTCGACCTTCGCGGACGTCGATGCCTACCCGAGCACCCTCGACTTCGAGGGCCCCAACGCGCTCGTCTTCACCAAGCGCGCCGTGGCGCGCTACAGCCACTCGCTGTCTCACGACAAGCACCGACGGATGTTCCTCCACGTCGCCCTGGAACAGCCTGGCTCCAACGTGCCCACGTCCGCGGGAGAGCCGCGCGACATGCTCCCCGACGGCGTCGTCGCCTGGCGCAGCGAGGGAGGCTGGGGCCACCTGCAGTTCGCCGGCCTGGTGCGCGCGGTGGGCATCCAGTCCAAGGACAGCAAGGACAGCAAGACGGTGCTGGGCATCGGCGGCAACCTGACCGGCGCCTACCACTTCGCCCACAAGCACACGCTGCTCGCCGGCATCTCCGGCGGACAGGGCCTGGGCGCGTACCTCAACGACACGGGCGGCGCGCAGTACGACGCCGCGCTGAATACAGCGGGCTCGCTCAAGGCCATCCCCCTGCTCGGGGCCTACGCGGGCTTCACCTACGCGTGGACCCACATGCTCAGCTCCACGGCGACCTATGGGTGGCTCAAGCTCTGGGACCGGGACCTCGAAGCCTCGCTCGATGCGAAGAGCTTCCGGCGGTCGCAATACGCGTCCCTGAACCTGGTGGCCAAACCCATGAAGGGCGTCCTGGCCGGCGTCGAGGGGCTGTGGGGCTACAACCGCGCCATCGACAGCCAGTCCGGACAGGCCGTCCGCGGACAGCTCACCCTCCAGTACCGCTACTGAAACACCACACGAACCAGGACGGAGGGAAGACTCCATGGAGTCGGGGACGACCAGAAAACCCATTGCCGCCAGTGCGGCGCCCAAGCTGGGCGTGCTCACGCTGGCCATCATGAACGTCACGGCCGTCGTCAGCCTTCGCGGCATGCCCGCGGAAGCCGAATACGGACTGACCTCCATCTTCTATTACACCTTCGCCGCGGTGTTCTTCCTCATCCCGGTGTCGCTGGTGGCGGCGGAGCTGGCCACGGGCTGGCCCGAGAAGGGCGGTGTGTTTCGCTGGGTCGGCGAGGCCTTTGGTCCCCGCTGGGGCTTCCTCGCCATCTTCCTGGTCTGGATCGAGTCGACCATCTGGTTCCCGACGGTGCTCACCTTCGGCGCGGTGGCGCTGGCGTTCGTCGGCCCCAACCAGACGTGGGACAAGGCACTCTCCAGCAACAAGTTCTACACGATTCTCATCGTGCTGGGCCTGTACTGGGCGGCGACCTTCGTCTCGCTGCGCGGGCTCAAGACGTCCTCGAAGATATCCAAGTGGGCGGGCCTCATCGGCACCATCATCCCCGCCGCGCTGCTCATCGTGTTCGGCCTCACGTACCTGGCCTCGGGACGACCGATCCAGATTCAGCTCGGCTGGGACAAGGTGATTCCCGACTTCAGCCAGTTCGGAAACCTGGTGCTCGCCGCGTCCATCTTCCTGTTCTACGCGGGCATGGAGATGAACGCCATCCACGTCGTGGATGCCAAGAACCCCTCGCGCACCTATCCGCTCGCCATCCTCATCGCGTCGGTGACGACGGTGGTGATCTTCGTGCTCGGCACGCTGGCCATCAGCGTCATCATCCCCAAGACGCAGATCAACCTGACGCAGAGCCTGCTCGTTTCGTACCGCGACTTCTTCAATGCGTTTGGGATGGCCTGGTTGTCACCGGCGATAGCAGTGGCCCTCTTCTTGGGCGTGCTGGGCAGTGTCACTGTGTGGGTCTCCGGCCCCTCGGCGGCGCTGGGAGTCGTGGGCCGGGCGGGCTATCTGCCGCCGTTCCTCCAGCGACGGAACAGACACGGCGCGCCCAGCCACATCCTCATCGTGCAGGGGATGGTGGTCACCTTCCTGGCGTTGATGTTCGTCATCCTGCCGTCGGTGCAGGCCGCGTATCAAATCCTCAGCCAGCTCACGTCGACGCTCTACCTCCTCATGTACATGCTGATGTTCTCGGCCGCCATCTACCTGCGCTACAGCGAGCCGCACACGCAGCGCGCCTACCGGGTCCCAGGTGGAGAAGTGGGCATGTGGGTCATCGGCGGAGCGGGCCTCATCGGAGCGCTCGTCGCGTTCGTGCTCAGCTTCATCCCGCCGTCGCAAATCAAGGTCGGCAGCCCGATGACGTACGTGCTCATCCTCATCGCCGGCAACATCCTCTTCGTGGCCATCCCCCTCATCCTCTATGCGCGGCGCAAGGCCAGCTGGCGCACGGCGGCGGGAGCGCGCGACATGGCCCCCTTCAACTGGGAGAAGCCCGGCGCCTCGGGCCACCCCGGCGCGGCTCCGACGCAAGGCGACGAGGAGGCCTGGCCTCCCATGACTCCACACGACAGGAGGCAACCCGATGGGCGCACCGACGACACCCGCCACCATCCGCGCGGCGACCACTGAAGCGCATCAGCGATTCCTGGACCTGAAGGAAGGACAGAACGCCAGCTACATCCCGGTGCTCGCGCACGTCCAACCCGACCGCTTCGGGCTGGTCGTCATCACCGCGGACGGACAGGCGACGGAGGCCGGGGACACCCGCTCCGAGTTCGCCATCGAGTCCATCTCCAAGGTGTTCACCCTCGCGCGGGTGCTCGACGAGGTGGGCGCGGAAGTCCTCCGGCAGAAGGTAGGCGACAACCCCACCGGCGAGTCCTTCGCCTCCGTCCACGCGCTCGTGGTGCATGACGGCAAGCCGCTCAACCCCTTCGTCAACGCAGGGGCCATCGCCACCGTCAGCCTGATTCCCGCGGACTCGGCGGCGCGCCGCTGGGAGAAGATTCACGAGACCGTGTGTGCCTTCGCGGGCCGCAAGCTCGAGGTCATGGATGAGGTCTACCGCTCGGAGAGCGCGACCAATCAGCACAACCGCGCCCTCGCATGGCTGCTCGACAGCAGCCACACCCTCTACAGCGACCCCATGGAGGCGACGGACGTCTACACGCGCCAGTGCTCGGTCGGCTTGACGACCTATGACCTGGCGGTGATGGGGGCCACCCTCGCCGCGGGGGGCATCAACCCCCTCACCCGGCAACGCGCCGTCAAAGCGGAGCACGTGCCTCGGATTCTCGCCGAGATGACCATGAGTGGCCTCTACGACAACACGGGCACGTGGCAATACGAGGTCGGGTTGCCCGCCAAGAGCGGCGTGGGCGGCGGAATCCTCGCCGTCGTTCCGGGCAGGCTCGCCATCGCCGCGTTCAGCCCTCCACTGGACCGTTTCGGCAACAGCGTGAGGAGCCAGCGGGCCATCCGGCACCTCTCGGAGGTGCTCGACCTCAACCTCTTCGCGACCACCACCGGGTCCTCGCTACCGGCAAGGTGAAGCACGACGCGACGCGTCTTTCAGCGGGCCACGGGGACCTGGGCGATGAGGATGCGGTCCCTTCCGTCGTTGCGCACCGCGTCCCTGTGGGTCAGCGGCAGGCGGGCGTCCGTCTTCGGGTCCCACAGGCCCAGCCAAGGACGATGCCGTGCGTGGTGGAGACGGTTGCCTGTGTCCTCCTTCCCAGGCGAGGGGCCGTGCATCCCGCCACCCGGCGCGTCGTCCCGCGATTGCCCACGCGCGCGCGCGTCCCCAGCGTGCGGTGAAGGAGGCGTGGAGCGGATGCCGCCACACGCGCGCGCACGTCCATGGACATCGACCTGTCGGACCTGTCGAGACCGGAGGTCCAGGAGCATGTCCTCTCACTGGGGACCCTCGTCGTGGACCTGCTGGGCGTGTTCGCGGGTTCGGTGCTCGGCGCATTGCTGGCCGAGCGTCGGAAGCTGGACCTCATGGGCTTCCTGGTGCTCGGGCTGGTGTCCGGTATCGGCGGAGGCATCCTCCGGGACACGCTCCTCCAGGCGGGGCCGCCGCTGGTCCTGGTGCGGCCGTCCTATCTGGTGGCGGCGTTCGGCGGCGCCTTCACGGCGTTCATCTTCGAGCTGCGGCACGGGCCGACGGTGAAGCTGCTCATGTCACTGGACGCGCTGACGCTGGGTTCGTTCGCGGTGGCGGGGACGCAGCGGACACTGGAGGTGGGGCTGTCGCCCGGGACGGCCCTCCTCATGGGCATCATCACCTCCGTGGGCGGCGGGATGATTCGCGACGTGCTCATCCAGCGCACGCCCACCCTGATGCGACCGGAGCCCGGCTACTACGCGCTGGCGGCGCTCGCGGCGAGCGCGGTGTGCCTCGCGCTCTCCTTGTCGGGACACAAGCGCATCGCCTTGCTCGCCGGCATCGTCGTGGGGGCGCTCGTCCGCCTGTTCTCCGTGCGCCACGGCTGGCGGTTGCCCGTGAAGAAGGCGCGGCGGCCCCAACCTCCGATGAAGGGCGACGGCTTCGACGGGATGGAGGAGGAGCCGAGGTGATGCGCGAGCTCTCCGCCAGCGCAGTCCTCGTTGCGCGGGCCCGGCTCCTGCCATGGAGTCTCTTCGGCATCACCACACGCGGCGAGGCTACCCAGGCATACGAGCACCAACTCCCTTGCCATCCACATCCGTAGGGCCCCTCCCGTACAGCCGCCTCACACACCCGGTATCTGCCGCGAACCGCCGGGTCCACCCACTCTTGCCGAAACCGTGGATGGACCGGACGCGCGCTCGACTCAGTTCCCAGGCCCACGGAGGGCTCGCGCGCCGAGCATCCGCCGGGGACCCTCAATTCCAAAGTTCCCGCGAGAGCAGGTCCACCATCGCAACGGCGACCTCCGGTTCGGGCAGCCCCAGCGCCCGCAGGAGCGCCGCATCGGTCGGCGCGGAAACCTCGGCACGCAGCGCCTCCACCGCCCGCTGACGTGCCGCGCGCACCGCCTCTTGCTCGGCGGACGGCAGTCGCTCTACCGCCCAACGGTCGATGGCCCAGGACAGGTCCGCGTGCTGGGTCTCGTCCTCGGCGATACGGACCATCGCCTCGCGCACCTCGTCGTCCTCCGCGTGCAGGGCCTGATGGTGAGCCAGCAGCGCGCCGTACGTCTCGCGCACGCAGCCCTCCACCGCGTTGTCCAGCGCCACCTCGAGCAGCGGCCTGGGCGGGAGCGGCGCCACCACCGCGCGCTCAGGCGCCGCGCCATGACGACGCGCCAGTCGTCCACACACCTCCGTATGAGCCACCTCATCGAGTGCGCTGCGCAGCGCCGCCTGCTGAAGCTCGACCGCCGCGCCATGAAGTGCCAGTTCGTCCCGCAGCCTCAAGAAGGCCGTGATGGAGGCCTCCTCCAGGTGGGCGATGAGCGCGAAGTGCTGACCCAGCTCATCCGCGCATGCAACCGAGCCATCCGAGCGGAGGCCCGCGGGCCTGCGCCCCACGGTGCACCCCTTCGTGCCCCGCTCCAGGATGCGGGTCTGCTTCACCTGCACCTCGCCCGAGGGTGTCACATCCAGCAGATACTGCGTCAGGTTGGAGCCCTCTCCACACGCGAACCCCTTCGTGGCGACGACGCTGAAGGTCCCGTCCGCGTTGGCCTTCACCGCGCCTTTCTCCAACTCGGTGCAGTTCAGGTCGTAGCCCCCCGCGAAGACCTGGAGCAGCGCCTCCTGAGATGTGTCGATGTCGCCCAGGAAGGCCTGGAGCGCCTCTTGAGAGGTGTGTGCCTCCACCGCATCCCCTCGCGTCGTCACGAGGTAGTACGCGTAGCAGTCCGGCTCGCAGCGGGAGCGAAACCCCTCCTCGGAGGAGAGGGCCTCGAGGTCCGCGTTACACGCCACCGGCTGCGTGGCGGTCTCGCACGGCGTCCCCGAGGACACGAGGGTCTGCTGCCGGGGCGTGGTGTACAGGTCGGCGAGGAGCCTCATCTCGACGAAGTCCGTCTGTGTCGCGGGAGACAGCCCTCGGACCGACAGTCTTCCATCATCGCAGATGGGGGGTGAGTAGCCTTCCAGGGAAATACCCCCACTGCAACAACCGGTGAGCAGCAGAGGGGACGCCAGTGATGCACTCAGCGCTCGAGCGAAGAGCCGACGCAGTTGATCCGAGTTCAAGTAGCACTCCTCTCCAGAAACGACCTCGCCCTCGAAAGCAATGACGATGCCAGGAACGCTTCATTCGAGGAACTCGGGGTCACCGGCTGAAACATGTCGGTGTTTTCCGCGAGCGTACTCAGAAACCTGAGGCACTCGGTGTCCCGGATTGCGGAAGTCGCGCGGCAGCGGCGTCCAAGCGGGCTCAACATGACGCCGCCCTCGCGCTGGCATGGCGCATCCGCGGCAGGCGGCCCACCTCAGGCCCACAGGCCGTGACGCTGCACCCTGTCCGCATCCTGAACTGTGATGGCGAGGGCTCCCTGTCGAGCATCATCGCCGGCATCAACGGGGTCGCCGCCCATCACCGGTCCCCCGCTGTCGCCAACCTGTGCGCCGGGCTGGAGGTCTCGGAGGCCGTGGACCAGGCGGTCCGCAACGCATGCTCCGTGTAATGCCCGGGCGGGACGAAACCTGACTACTGCATAGCGCGAGCGTTCGAGTCCGAAACCGTGGGCTCGAGCGCATCCCACAACAGGAGATCCATCTTTGTCCCGTATCGAGTCGCTCCTCCGCCTCGCCGCCCGTGCCGACCGCATCGGAATGAACGTCCTTCGCGCCGGCCTGATCGTCGTCCTCGTCTGGATTGGCGCGCTCAAGGTAGCCGAATACGAAGCGGACGGCATCGTCCCCTTCGTGGCCAACAGCCCGGTCATGAGCTTCGTCTATACGTACGACGCCCCCGAATACCGGCAGCACATGAATGCCGAAGGCGCGCTCGTTCCCGCCAACCGCGCGTGGCACGAGGCGAACGGGACCTATGGGTTCTCCTACCTGCTCGGCGGCGTGATCGTGCTCTTCGGCCTGCTCATCGCCGCCCATTGGTGGCGCCCCGAGCTCGGCGCGATCGGCAGCGCCCTCGTGATCGGCATGTCGGTAGTGACGCTCTCTTTTCTCGTCACCACACCTGAGAGCTGGGTGCCGGCGCTCGGCGACGCCCACCACGGCTTTCCGTGGCTGAGCGGCCGCGGGCGGCTGGTGGTCAAGGATGCAATCATGATCGGCGCCGCCATCGTCACCATGGCCGATTCCGCGCGGGTCTGGCTGGCGCAGCGCAAGCCGCAGCCGGCCGAGCAGCTCCACCGCGCCGCCGCCTGAGCGCGCTACCCCTCCATGCACTCGCGGAGTTCACGCTTCGCGCGGTGCAGGAGCACGGCGACGTTGCCGGTTGTGGTGCCAAGGAGATTCGCCACGCGGACGCCCGGTTGATCCTCGAGCAGGCGCAGCGTCACCACCTGGCGCTGCACCGCGGCGAGCTTCTCCACGCATTGGAAGGCGAGCACATGCGCCTCGGCATGCTCGATGAGCGAATCGACGCTCTCCCGATCGTCGGCCAGGCTCTCGACCACTTCGCTGTCGCGGAGATGCGGCCGCGCGAGTTCGTGGCGCCGCCTCCTGTTCCGCGAGTGGTTGCGCACGAGGATCGCGAGGAGGTTGCGGCTGTCGTCCTCCTCGTACGCGAGCTTCCGCGCATGGGGCAGGCCGAGGAAGGTCGCGAAGGCGTCCTGGACGGCGTCGAGCGCGTCGTCGGCGAGCAGGCCCTCGTTTCGAGCCACCGCCGCGAGCGCGCCACGATGGTCGCGCACCAGGCTGGTGACCCAGGAAAAGAACCCCTTCTCGTCGTTGCGCTCCATCTCCAGCTCCTTCCAGCGGCAGAACCGGCGAGCAACCGTCGACCCCGCGCGAAGCTTCCTGCACGCCTTTCGTTGCGTCGAAAGGGCGCAACGTAGCCGATGCGCCGATGCGCATTCCACCCAACTTGCTGACGGCGATTGCTTCCGCGACTGCGCCGACAAGGCCGCGTGCAACCGCAACCGCTCCGAGGCGAACGTGGCCAATACTCGGCCAACGTGACCTTCGTCGAGAGCATGAGACGGAGAGGGAGTCTGTTGAGGGTGGCCGGCTGGAGCAGCAGGGACGAGGAGGGCCGAGCGCCAACTGGGCGGGGCGACCGCCCATCATCCGGGCGATGGAGCGCGCCCGCGCAGGGACTCGTGCTCGCCAAGGAGGCCCTTTCCATGATCGACTTGCCCAGGCCGGTCGTGGGTTCGAGCCGGGTCGCGCCTATTTCGAGGTGGCCGTGAGCACGGGAGAGGTGCCACCGGAACGGCCACCCCGGCCTCGATCCAGGGCAGGGGCCCCACACAACTGCGTGAGGCGCCCCATGAAACACGTCTGTCACGCGCGACGCAAAGCGCCGACCTCTCATTCCGACGTCGGCGCCGCGCTTCACCCTACCGCGATGGCTTCGATTTCGATCAGCAGCGCCGGGTCTGACAGCGACTTCACGATGAGCAGCGTGGTCGCAGGCGGCGGCGACGCGAGCGCACCTGCGCCGGCGGCCATGAAGCCCGGCAAATGCGCAGCGTCCGTCAGATAGATCGTAGACTTGACGATGTTTCGGTTGGTCATGCCGGCTTGCTGCAGCAGGGTGTTGAGGTTCGCGAGCGCTTGACGCGCTTGCGCCTCGACACCTTGAGGAACACTTCCGTCCGGAGCGACGCCGACCTGGCCTGAAATGTACAGCGTGCGCTTCGCGTCGGTGACCTCGATGGCCTGGCTATAGAATTGGGGTGCGGGTCTATCCGGCAGATTGATGGCCTTCATCATGTGGGCTCTCCCGATACGCGATGTGAACGTCTTTGGGACAAAGGAGCATGAGGTGTAGTCCCGCATGTGCTTCCAATCAATCGCGAGCTGCGAGCAGCGGACCTCCAAATTCTCTGGCGGCCCTCTATCGTCGACATACTCCGACCCGAGTTCCCGAACTCCACCTGAGCCCTCCCCTCCCTGAGTCGCCCTGCACACTCAACTGCTGGGTACGAACTGTCTCACCCAGGTTGGCACAGAGGGGCGTCGCGCCAAGCTGGTACGCGAGCCGCCGCACGCACACCGCGCTGGGAACCATCGCGCGTGTCCAGGCGTCCAGCGTTGCATGGTTCCCATTCTGCTGCTCCTCGCCCTTGCACCTGTCGACGCGGAGCGAGAGCCCCCACTTCCAGAGCGGCCCTATGCCGAGATGGTCTCCGAGTTGGAGACCCGACGACACGCCTTCGGCACGCGGTGGCACCAGCCCGGCGCCGGGCGCATGGCCTTGCGCGACGAGGCCCGCGCAACCGTGCTCGATGCCATCACCCGACAGCTGATGCCCGCCTGGTACGGCACGCCGTGGGAATTCTACGGCGACAGCCAGACACCGCGCACAGGAAGCATCGCTTGTGGCTACTTCGTCTCCACGGTGCTGCGGGACGCCGGCTTCCGCATCGAGCGCATGCGGATGGCCCAGCAGCCCGCCGAGTACATCGTGAAGACGCTGGCACCCCCGACGAAAACCTGGCGGTTTCGCGGCCGTCCCGTGTCCGGGGTCATCGACCGCGTAAGGCGCGCCGGCGCGGGGCTCTACGTCGTCGGGCTCGACTACCACGTCGGGTTCCTCTGGAATGACAGCGCGCGGGTGTGGATGTGTCACTCGTCCTATCTGGGCGAAGCCAATGTCGTCTGCGAGGACGCTCTCACCTCCCCCGCGATGGTGTCGCGCTACCACGTCGTCGGGAAGTTGCTCGAGGACGGGATGATGGACGCGTGGCTGGAGGAGCGAGTGCTCCCCGTCTTCATCCCGGGGAAGAAGCCGACCGACTGAGGTTCGGGGGGCAAGGCTTTGCCTCTCACGGAGGCGAACCCCCTTGCAGGCAACCTCGACGTCCACCCCACCCCACCGATGCCCACCCAGGACGAGGCAACGTCCAGCGCCCTCGCCCCGGCTCGGTGACAGGCACGAGAGGGGCACCGCACTCGTGACACCTGGCCCCCGAGGCCACGTCACGGAGCTGGCTCCATCACCGGGCTCCTCGCGACGACAGGCAGTGCCGCGAGGAACCAGGTCCTCTCAGCTCATGACGTCATCTACGGGCCACTGGGGTACGTGAACGACATGACGTACGACGGATGGTCCGGGGAGCAATCGGCCCCCGTGCCCGCGCTGAAGGCGAAGCGCCAGACGACCAGGTCTGGCTGGCCGATCCGTTTCACCGTGATGGTGTATGAGACGGGATCCTGCGGGGAGGGCGGCGGAAGGTAGGCCGCGGCCTTGAAGCAGACGTCGTACTGGCCCGCCGGCGGAGGCGCACCGGCGTACCAGATGACCCGCTCGGGCCCCCACCCGGATGACGCAATCCGGTCCAGCGCTCCGTAGTCCGTCTCAACGCCGGGCCCCCGGTTGCCACCGTGGATGAACTTCCCCGTGGGCGTCCGGACGACGAGGTCCCCATCGCCCGCGCGCGCCCACGACGTGGCGATCTGCAGCTTGATTTCATCCGCCACACAAGCACTCTCCGAGCAGGCCTGCCCCACGTCACAGACGTTGCCGCAGGCGCCACAGTTGGATGCATCCGACGACACATCCACGCACTGGGAGCCACACTGCACTGTGGGAGGCTGGCAGGCGCCGGCAACGCAGTCGTAGCCACCGGGCGTGTTCACGCACAGCCTCCACCTGGCAACTCACGCCGCAGCCATCCCCTGACACCAGATTGCCATCGTCACACTGTTCCTCGGCCTCCACCTGACCATTGCCACATAAGACACCGCCGCCAAAGCCCATGTCCTCCACGGCGTCCACGCTGTACAGCGCGGCCAGTCCCCCCCGCAGCCGCACGTACCGGTAGGGCGTCGCGCTGCTGAAGGGCACCAGCGCGGAGTGCGTACCGATGCCCAGGTCCAGGAGGGTCGCCTGCCCCGTGCTGATGAGACTCAGGTCCTCACGAAGGAAATCCACCTGGGCAATCACCGACAACGACAACCCCCGGTAATAGATGCGCAGAGGGCCCGTGCCCTCTTCTCCCGCGCCCATATCCAGCAGCAGCGAGCCTTCCAGGAGGCTCAGGAAGCTGGCGACATTCCCATCCGGCGCGCCCACCGCGTTGCCAGGGCTGATGACGGCGATGACACCGCGCTGGACGACCGCATCGGCGTACGGGTCAAGTGGCAACGCCCGCACCTTGTTTGAGGACGACTCAACTTCCGTCCAACCCTCCTCGGCCACGAGGGATTCCTCCTCCACTTGCGGCCCACACGCTCCCAAAACTCCAAACGCAAAGGCCACACACATCCATCGGCACATGGGGGCCACTCGACTGCCATTCATCGTCTTGCTCCATTTCACTTGGATATGGGGATGGCGGCGCGGCTTGAAGACAATCACCGCGAAGCGCCGCCAATTCCAGATTAGACACAAGGTTCCGGCTGGGCCGCAAACGCACGCGCGCCGATTTCGAAACACGCATGCCATTGGACAGCCGTCTCGCCAGACGACGCCGCGACGAACGCCATGAGACATCCTCCCTGGACACGAAGGCATGGACCATCGTGCCCAACCGAGGGGAGCCTCTCCATTCTCGGGAGAGAAGAAACCGAAATGTATTCCAATGCGTGGCCGACACGAGCGGCTTCGTCCGTCGAGCCGGTCCACGCATTCCTCGCGAACCTCCCACCGTCCTGCCGGTCTCCCTGTCGCTGCTCCGGCATGCGGCCCCGTGGGCACTGCTCCTCGCGAAGGAGGAGGGCTATCCGGCCGCTACCGCCCCCCTCCTCTCCGAGCGCTATGCTTTGAAGAGCGATGAAAAGCCCTTCGTGCGCGAGTTGCCCGGCGGCCCGGGCGGCGACACGCGCCCCCGCGTCGTCCAGCGGGCTCCCCCTCCCGCCGCGACAGCATCTCCACCACCCGCACCGCGACCTGCTGGTCCATGAGCGGACGCAGCCGGACTGGCAGGTCCTTCGCATCGAGCGTCACCAGGAGGAGGGAGACCGTCCGCATGGCGCAGGCGCGCGTGAGTGCGCGCCTTGGGTGCCTGGGACACTCGGCGTACCTGGAAGCCGCATTCGACATCAACCGGAACATCTGTTCGACCTGCGCCGGAACTCGCGGCGTGTCACCCGCACCGTCTATGTTTATCCGGACATGCCCCCTTCCAGAGTCTTTCTTCTCATTCCTCTCGTCATCCTCTTCGGTGTGCCCAGCGCGCAGGCACAGCCATACGAACGCACACGATACGGAGGGCTGGAGTTGTGCCGCGGTAACAGGACCGTGACCTATGCGATGACCACATCGGGTGGCCACCCGACCGCTGAAGAGAGGGCCGCGGTCACCGCCGCGTTCAACACCTGGAACCAGACCGTGGCCAGCTGCTCGGACCTGGTGTTCACGCCCGGCGAGGATGTGCCCCATCCCGCACCGCAACCTCTCGACGGGAAGATGCTGGTGACCTTCCGCCAGGTGAACTGCCCGGACATCGTCCCTGATGACGATGCCTGCTGGCAGAATGAATCCTGTGCCGACAAGTATGACTGTTGGCCCTTCGCGCCGGAGGATGTCGTCGATGAGACGAGCTATTTCCGGCTGTCCACCGGTGAGATTCTCGGCACCGCCATCAGCCTCAACAACAGCAATGGCATGCTCACCACGCTGGACGGTCCCCCCTGCGACGAGGGAGTCATCGAGCCCGGCTGCGTCATCGGAGACGTCCAGAGCCTGGTGACGCGCTCCATCGGCGAGGGGCTGGGGTTCACCCTGCTGACACGCACCGATTCCACGATGTCTCGCTTCCTGCCATGGGGCGATACGCAGAAGCGCATCATCGACCCTGGCACGCTCCAGGGCATCTGCGAGACCTACCCTCGCGGGCTGCCAACACCCGGGTGCATCATCTCAACGGATGGCGGCGTCCCGGATGGTGGTGACGGCGTCCCGGACGCTGGTGACGGCGTCCCGGATGGTGGTGACGGCGTCCCTGACGGCGATGGCGGCGCTCCGTCAAAGTCTGGCTGCACCACCACCTCCTCGGTGCCACTCCTCGGAGCGCTCATGCTCCTGCTGGGGGCTGGACGCACTCGCCAGCTCTCACGGGGCAGAACTCGCGGATGGCATGACCTGCCTCGAACACACATCCGCAGGTAACAAGAAAAACGAGGTGACCACTGGAACATCGGCTGGGGCCTGGCTCCGACTCAGCCGGAGGCCACCAACGTTTATCGCTGGCTGCTCTCGCACCGGCGAACCAGCACGTCGCCCACCACGCCCCGCACGCTCACGCCAAGGATGACCACCGTCACCAAGCGCTGGGAGGTCAGGCCGCACTGCGCTCCGCCTGGGTCGACTGCTCGAAACAGGCCCGCCGTCCCCTGCGCCAGATCGGCTCGTCGAATCGTAACACGTCCTCCTGTCCCCTGCGGCTGCGAGTGCGCAAGGGGTTAGGGGAGCTGATTTCAGACATCGACACGCCGGCGGGCTTGGGGCCCCTACCATACCTGACGCAGGCGAACACGTTCACCGCGAGTGTCCTGATTGAGCAGCCCGCCCAGTCCACTCATGGCCCCTCGCATTCCTCGGCTCCTGCCTCGCCGCGCCCTGCGGCGCCGTGCTCGCCTCCGGCGCTCCGGCCTGGGGGAGCACAGCGCGTCACGAGGTCCCCGTCGTGCCGCCCATCGCCGATCCCATCGCACGGCCGAGGAGGCTGGGCGAGAATCTGTCCATGCCGATCCTGCCGAAAGAGCGAGACCCCAGGTTGATCAAGATTCGTCGTGGCGGGAGCCTGACCGACGAGGACCACCACCTGCTCGCGGAGTGGGCCGCCCTCTGCGCGGACCACGTCCTGCCCTTCTTCGAGAGCACGTGCCCCGAGGACGCGCGCCCCCGTGACGCCATCGCCGTGGGACGGGCGTGGATCAGGGGCGAGGTGCGGATGCGTGACGCCCACCAAACCGCGTTCGTGGCCAACGCCGCGGCTCGTGGGTTGCCTGACCCAGCCAGGTTCGCTGCGCTCGCGGCAGGCCAGGCGGTGGCCGTCGCCCACGTCGCTGCGCACTACTTGGGCGCGGCGGCGTACGCCATCCGGGCCGCCGCCGCGGCGGCATCCGAGGGTGACGCGGAAGGGGCCCGGCTGCAGGAGCTCGGATGGCAGCGGAAACGAATCCCCGCTCCCCTCCGTGAGCTGGTCCTCGAAGACCAGCGGGCGCGGAACGACATCTGCTGGGGCGTCTTCACCGGGTGACGTTGGAGGACGAGGGGCCCGGCCCGGCGGCGGCACCCGCTTCGACGCGCGCCTCCGCCGACTGACGCCGCCGCGCGGCGCAAAGTATTGCATGCCTTCGTGCCCATGCCTGACGCAGGCGCGGGTGTCTGGGATTGAAATGGACCTGCCCCGCCCTGGACGTATGCCTTTCCTGGCATCCAGGTTCGCCCGCCCCGCCCCGCGCTAGGAAGGATTCGGATCGCTGCTCCCGGCGGGCCGGGCCGGGCGTCGCGACGCGCGCGCCTTGTCCAGCGCCCGTTTCGCCAGCATCAGGAGGCCGAGCCCCATGCCGGCCTGCACCAAGAGGGGGCCGCTGCCGCCGCCGAACACGAGCCGCTCAAGCACGCGCAGCACAGAGAGGGTTCCCAGCGCGCCGAGCAGAGTGACCAGCAGGTACCAGAAGATCGCCATTCTCCAACGATAGTGCGGCGAACGGAGGCAGCGCCAGAAGGAGTCCACGAGGAGCATAAGGAAGAGGGCCGCTGACGGGGCCTCCGAGCTGAGTGCCAGGCCCGTTGGCGATGGCTTGCGCCTCAAACACCACCCGTCCTGCAGTGGCCCTCGCGCCGGGGCCAGCCTTGCACTCGCAGTGGGCAGTCCCAAGCCCCCCTGGGGCAGCTTCCGCGGCGTGGGCGCCGAGGCACGGTGCAGCAGTTGCCCTCGCCGGGCGTGGCCGTCTTCCGCCTGGGCGGGCGCGAGCACCGACTCGCGGCGAGGCAGGAGGCGGGCACGGACGCGCTCTTCTTCCTATTCACCGACGAGACCAACCGCGACGAGACCTACGGCGCGGGGCGCGAGCTCGAAGCCGAGGCGCCCGTGGGGGACAAGGTGGTGCGGGACTTCAACCGGGCCGACAGCCCCACTTGTGCCATCTCCGCCTACAGTCTGTACTTGCTGCCACCGCGCCAGAACCGACTTCCCTTGTGAGTGCAGGCGGGCGAGAAATGCCCGCAAAGTCATTGAGCGCTGCGTCTCCCCTTCCGCTGTCGGAGGTCTGATGATGAAGCCCCTGTACCTCGCCGTGCTCCGGATGCTGCCTGCGCTCTGTCTCGCGTGTGCCCACCCGCCCCAGGCGCCCCGCGAGGCGCCGGCTGCCGCGCCCTCGCTCACCTACGAGACGTACACTGTCGGAGCAGGCGAGCCCGAGGCGATGCTCGTCGCGCTGCACTACTCCGGGTCCACGCCCGGGTTCTGGAGGCCGCTGCTCGAGGACTGGCACACCCCCACCCGCGTCGTGCTGCCACGCGGCCCGCACCCGCGCAGGGAGGGCTTCACCTGGTTCACCGCCGGCCACGAGCAGAAGGTGACCGCGGAGAAGACCGCCGACGTGGAGCAGATGGCCGCGCGGCTCGCAGAGCTCATCCGCGAGCTGCGCGCCACACACCCCCACATCCGCCGCGTCGCCGTGACGGGCTTCTCCTACGGCGGAGACCTCGCATGGGTGCTCGCGCTGCGCCACCCGGAGCAGGTGGATGTCGCGGTACCCATGGGCTCGCGCCTGCTCGGAGACCCCACGCCCGGTACACCGGCCGCGCGGCGCGTATGGGTGCTGCAGGGCGAAGTCGACCCCATCATCACTGCCCCTCAGACCGCGGCGCGCGTGGATGTCCTGAGGGCAGCCGGTGTCCCCATCGACGTGAAGGTCTACCCCGGCCTCGGCCACGACTTCTCACCGCAGCTCATCGAAGACTGGCGCACCTTCCTGCAGCAGCAGCTGCGCACGGAGGCGTCGCGATGACGTGGACCCTGATTGGCGAGGCCTTCTCTCCCTGGTCCGAGAAGGCCCGCTGGGCGCTGGACCACCACCGCCTCGCGTATGCGTACCGCGAGCACTACCCGCTCATCGGCGAGCTCTCGCTGCGGCTGCGGGCGCGGCGGCTGAAGGGCCGCGTGAGCACGCCCATGCTGCTCACCCCCGAGGGGCCGCTCATCGATTCCTTCCGCATCGCCCGCTACGCGGACGCGCACGGCAGCGCGCCCACGCTCTTTCCGGCCGAGCATGCCGAGGAGATCGCCGCCTGGAACGCCCGCAGCGAGGCCGCGCTCGGCGCGGCGCGGGTGCGCTACCTCGACCGGCTCGCGAACGACCGCGCCGCGAAGCTGGAGCAGCAGCCGCCCGCCTTCCCTGGTTTCGTGCGCCAGCTCTCGGTGCCCGCGGTGGACCTCGCCATGGCCTTCCTGCGCAGGAAGTACGGGATGCCGGACAGCACGGCGGCGGAGGCCACGCTGGTGCTCGAGTTGGAGGCGCTGCAGCGTGCGCTCGCGGGGGGCAAGCGCCACCTCGTCGCGGACCGCCTCACCTACGCGGACCTCGCGATGGCGGTGACGCTGCAGTTCGTGTCACCCGTGGACGGCGGGCACATCGCGCTAGGCCCCGCCACTCGCGCGGCGGGCGTCCACCCGCAGCTGTGCGCGCGATATCCGGACGTCGTCGCCTGGCGCGACGCGCTCTACGCGCGGCACCGGCGCAGCGAGCAGCCCGCCGAGCCCGTCCGGGCGTAGCGTGCCTGCGCCCACCTTCAGCGTCCGGCGTCGAAGCCCTCGAGCACACCGGCCACGTTGAGGCCGAGGTCCTCCACGGCGTAGCCGCCCTCCTGCACGAACACCGTGGGCAGTCGCAGCTGCGCGAGGCGCCGGCCCATGAGGGGGAAGTGCTCGCGCTCGAGCGCGAAGGCGCTGATGGGGTCTCCCACGTAGGTGTCCACGCCCAGCGACACCACCAGCGCATCCGGGCCGAAGCGGGCCACGGCGTCCAGCGCGGAGTCGAGCGCGGTGCTGTACTGCGCCCAGGTGGTGCCGCGCGGCAGCGGGAAGTTGCGGGTGAAGCCCTCGCCGGCGCCGGCCCCGCGCTCGTCGGCATAGCCGAGGAAGTAGGGGTACTCCGTCTCTGGCGTGCCGTGCAGTGAGACGAAGAGCACGTCGGCGCGCTCCCAGAAGATGTCCTGGGTGCCGTTGCCGTGGTGGTAGTCCACGTCCAGCACCGCCACGCGCGCGCAGCCGCGCTCGCGCAGGTGCTGCGCCGCCAGCGCCGCGTTGTTGAGGAAGCAGTAGCCGCCGTAGGTGGAGTGGCCCGCGTGGTGCCCCGGAGGTCGGCACAGCGCGTAGGCGCTGCGCGCACCCTCCGCCACCCAGGCCGCAGCCGTCAGCGCGCACTGCGCGGCGGCGAAGGCGGCGTCCCAGGTGCCCTGGACGATGGGCGTTCCGGCGTCGAAGGCGTAGTAGCCCATCTGTCCGTTGATGCCGGAGGGGAGGTGGTCGCGGCGCATGCCCCGCGCCGGAAAGCCGCTCGGCAGCATGAAGCCCTGCTTGCCGATGGCCCGCCACTGCGCGTGCGCGGTGCGCAGGAACTCCACGAAGCCGGCGTCGTGCACGCCCCGCAGCGACTCCAGTCCGAAGGCCCGTGGCTCGCTCACCTCCAGGCCGGCCTGCCTCACCGCTTGCAGGATGAAGTCCGCGCGCGCGGGCATCTCGAAGCAGGGCACCAGCTCACCGCGGTGCAGCTCCATGCCGCCGTCGTGGAGGGCGTGCTGCGGGGAATGAACGACTCGCATCGGGAGGGCTCCAGGTTGCACGTGCGCCGTGCCGGCACACGACGTTACAAGACCACCGTCACGATCGTGTGACGCGCTCATCCACCGTGGGTGTGGAAGCTGGCCCAGAAGAAGGCGACGACGTGTAGCAGCAGCGAGTTCCTGGGTTTCATTGGCCTGCACCGCCGCGCATGCCCAATCGCCTACTGCGTCGCGTACCTCGGCTGCGAGCGCGTGCAGTGCGGCGTCAACGAGGCCAACGCGCGCAACCGGCGCATGTTCGAGAAGCCGGAAAGTGGCGCCGCGTCAGCCGCTGCCTCTAGGGTTCCGCGCACCTGCTTCCCGAGGACCTCCGCCATGACGATCACGACCGCCCTGCTCCTGCTCACCCTCGGCGCCGCGCCGGCCCAGCCCGCCGCGAAGAAGTTCGAGTTCGACAAGCACTACCTCGTCCTACTCGAGCGCGTGCCTGGCGCCAAGAAGCTGCCGGAGGCCGCGCTGGCGCAGCTGCAGAAGGAGCACCTCGCGCACCTCACTCGCATGGGGGAGAGCGGCAAGATGGTGCTCGCGGGCCCCTTCGACGAGCAGGACGACGTGGGCATGCGCGGCGCGTGCATCTACCGCACCGCCACCAAGGCGGAGGCGAAGCAGCTCGCCGAGCAGGACCCGATGGTGAAGGCGGGCCGGCTGCAGGTGCGGGTCATGGCCTGGTACACGGAGAAGGGCTACCTGGCGTTCCCCCTGGCCCCGCCCGTCGAGTATGCCAAGGACGCGGCGAAGGACGCGGGCAAGTAGCCTCCAGGCAGGCGGGCCACCGCAGCCCCGCCGCTCCGAATGCTCGAGATCGACCCGTCGGTGGTGACAAGGAGCTCGCGGGCGCGCTCCAGGCGACGATCCCGCAGCCAAGCGTGGGGAGCGAGGCCGAAGGTCGCCCGGAAAGTGCGTGAGAAATGATGCTCGCCCAGGCGAACCAGCGCCGCGAGGTGCTCGACGCGCACCGGCTGGTCGAGCCGCGTCTCGACGTAGTCCAGCAGCGCCCGCCGCGCCTCGGGGCTGAAGGTGCGGTCGTGGCCGGTGCGCTCGACGTCGACGTAGTTGCGCAACAGGTGAAGCGCGATGCGCTCGCCGACCGCCCGGGCACCCCGCTGCGCCCCGAGCAGATCTGGCGTGGCGACCTCGCGGTGTAGATCGCACCCCAGCTGGACGAGCGACGGATTGGGCGCAGACGGGGTGGCCCGCGGGCGCAGACGCACCAGGCCCCCCATCGACTCACGGACCGCCTCGTCGAGGTAGCCGGGATGCACCGCGATGTTGAGCACCTCGACCGCCCCCGACCAGCTCCAGCGCAGCGAGATTGCCATCGGATTGACCAGCACGTCGCCGGGGCCGAGGTCCATCACCTCAACCGAGCCGTTCATGCTCCGGCGGATCGACGCGCGCCCGCCCAGGCAGAGGAGGACGTGGAAGGTGTCGAGGGTCACCCCGGTCAGCTGGTGGTGGGCGTCGAACCGAAAGCCGTGCACGCCGATCTGCTTCGCGGTCGCGGAGGTGCCCTCGAGCCACGCCGAGTAGTTGGCCGTGGTCCGCACCAGGTCGTCGAGGCGGGCCCTCGTGTGTGCTGCGGGGGCCATGACACCAAGGCTGGCGTCGAATCTCACCTCTGGAAACCGCAACCGTTCACCGGTTGGTGCCTGCTTGGAGGGACTGCCGGGCAGCGGACGATGGGTGGGACGGTGGCGGCTGTCGCGTGACCGCGGGGAGCGAAGTTGGAGGCACGCCTGAACGGTGACCAGGGACCTTCGCGCCGACGACGGCCGATCCGCACACACCTCCGCGAGCGCGTGGCGCTGCCGCGGCGCGTCGTCCGAATCGTTCCATCGGCACCTCCGAGGCATTCAAGACCACCTCAAGGTGCACCAGTACGGTGCTGAGTCGATTGGCAGCTGCCCCCGCTCCCCACCGCAAGCACATGGCATCCATCTACGACCTCGGCCTCGATAAGAACGACGCGAACTTCGTCCAGCTGACGCCGATGACGTTTCTGGCGCGCGCGGCAGCGGTGCACCCCGAGCGAGTCGCGATCGTTCACGGCGCGTTGCGGCAGACCTGGCGCGAGACGGACGCGCGCTGTCGGCGGCTGGCGAGCGCGCTGCAGAAGCGGGGCATCGGCCGGGGCGACACCGTGGCGGTGCTCATGCCCAACGTGCCGGCGCTCATCGAGGCGCACTTCGGGGTGCCGATGAGCGGCGCGGTGCTGAACGCCCTCAACACCCGGTTCGACGCCCAGAGCATTGCCTTCATGCTGGCGTACGGCGAGGCCAAGGCGCTGCTCGTCGACCGCGAGCTTGCCGCAGTGGCGAGCGCGGCCGTCGACCGCCTCGGACGCGACATCCTCGTCGTCGACGTCGACGCCCCCGAGCTCGACCTGCCGCCTGCGCCGGGGGTCGGATACGAGGCCTTGCTCGCCGAGGGCGATTCTTCGTTCGTCTATGCCGGCCCCGACGACGAGTGGGACGCCATCTGCCTCAACTACACCTCGGGCACGACCGGCGATCCGAAGGGCGTCGTCTACCACCACCGGGGCGCGTTCCTGAACGCCACCTCCAACATCCTCGAGTGGGACCTGCCCAAGCACCCGGTCTACTTGTGGACGCTGCCACTCTTCCACTGCAACGGGTGGTGCTTCGCGTGGACCATCGCCGCCCGCGCAGGGACGAACGTGTGTCTGCGCAAGGTCGATGCGACGACGTGTTTCGACCTCATCCGTGAGCACCGCGTCACCCACTACTGCGGCGCGCCCATTGTGCACTCCATGCTCATCGCCGCCGCCGCCGCCCACGGACAGGGCATCGCCCACCGGGTGTCGGCCATGGTCGCCGGCGCCGCGCCGCCGGCCGCGATGTTCGAGGCAATGGAGCACCTCGGCATCGACCTCACCCACGTCTACGGACTCACCGAGGTCTACGGTCCGGCAGCGGTCTGCGAGAAGCGCGAGAGCTGGAGCGCCCTGCCAATCTCCGAGCGGGCACACCTCAATGCCCGGCAGGGCGCGCGTTACCACCTCCAGGAGGCCATCACCGTGCTCGACCCAGCCACGATGCAGCCGGTGCCCGCTGACGGCGAGACCATGGGCGAGGTGATGTTCCGCGGAAACATCACCATGAAAGGCTACCTCAAGAACCCCACGGCCACCGGCGCGGCGTTCGCCGGCGGCTGGTTCCACACCGGCGACCTCGGCGTGCTGTCGCCGGATGGGTATGTGAAGCTCAAGGACCGGAGCAAGGACATCATCATCTCCGGCGGCGAGAACATCTCGAGCCTCGAGGTCGAGGACGTTCTCTACCGGCACCCCGCGGTCGTGGGAGCCGCGGTCGTCACGCAGCCCGACCCGAGGTGGGGCGAGACGCCGTGCGCGTTCATCGAGCTCCACCCCGGGGCCCAAGCCACCGCCGAGGACATCATCGCCTTCTGCAAGGAACGGCTCTCCGGCTTCAAGGTGCCGCGCGCGGTCGTCTTCGGCCCGCTGCCCCGGACCTCGACCGGGAAGATCCAGAAGTTCGAGCTGCGCGCCCGCGCCGGCTCGTCACGCGCCATCGACGGCTGAAGCCAGCACAACCCAAGGAGGAGCACCGCATGTCGGAATTTGGCCTTATCGAAATCACCGAGAAGGACGATGTCTTCACCATTGAGATCGGGGGCCTCAACGGAGAGACCCACGCCGGCCTCGCCCGCGTCTTCCGCCGGGCGCACGAGTCTGACGCCCGGGTCGTGGTCGTGACCGGCAAGAACAAGTCCTTCCTCGCGCCCGAGAAGTACGAGTTCGAGTGGGTGAAGAAGCTCGGCATCTACAATGACATGCTGAAAATCTTCAAGGAGGCCGAGGACATCATCCGCGACCAGATCAACTGCGAGAAGGTGACCATCGCCAAGGTGTACGCGCCGGGTGCGCACAGCATGGGCGCGTCCATCGCGCTGGCCTGTGACTTCGTCTACGCGAGCGAGGACTCCACCTTCAGCGACCCGCACCTCTCCGGCTTCGGCGTGCCTCCGGGCGACGGCGGCGCGCTGCTGTGGCCGACCCGGATTGGCCTGAGCCGGGCGCGCGAGTTCCTGATGACCGACCGTGCCTGTACGGCGAAGGAGGCCTACGAGATTGGCCTCATCAACAAGGTCGCCCCCGCGGACCAGCTCGACGCCGAGGTCGACGCGCTGATCAAGAAGCTCCTCTCGTACGATCCGCTCGGCCTGAAGATGACGAAGAAGTGGCTCAACCAGTACCTGCAGCAGAACATGAACATCGTGGGCATGGGCTCGCTCTTCGCCAAGGGCATGGTGCTCGCGAGCGGCAACTTCGCGCAGAAGACCGAGGCCTACGGCAAGCAGCTCGAGTCCGAGGGCAAGCGCAAGGGCTGAGCGCCCACTGTGCCTACCCCGACTTCGGTCGCTGCGTCATATGTGATTCAAGGCGAGTGAGCGAAGCGCGCACGAGGGCATCCAAACAGCCATCCCCCGCCGCCGCGTACCTCCGCGCCGTGGCACATGAGGCCGCGGCGCGGAGGCAGTCGTCACAGCGAAACCGCTACGGCATGGGCCGCGAGCCCGCGGACGGCGCGGACGGAACCGCGGGCCAGCCATTGGGCCACGTGATTGCATCCACGAGCATCACCCGCGCTGTGTGGGCGCTGTTCCACGCGTGGTAGACCATGTACATGTCTCCGTCCGGCCCGGTGACGACGGAGTTGTGTCCCGGCCCCGTCCAGCCGCCACCCGTCTTGAGAATCGGCGAGCCCAGCTTGGTGTACGGGCCCAGCGGACTCGTCGCCCGCGCGACGCCCACGGCGTAGGTGCTGTTGTAGTACGCATTGCCACTGTAGAAGAGGTAGTAGTAGCCGCCCCGAGCGACGACCCACGGCGCCTCGACGACGCCGCCCTCCCAGGAGAGGTTGTTGCGGATGAGCGTCTGGCGCGTGCCCACCAGCGACAGTCCATCCGCCGACAGCGCCTGCCCGTAGATGGGCGTCGGCTGCCCCACCGCGTTGCCGTCCGCCTTCCACACCAGGTATGGCGCCCCGGTGGTGCTCGTGAAGAAGGTGGCGTCAATCATCCCCATCGCCGTGTCATGCACGAGCGGCCGGCCAATGTCCGTGAAGGGCCCGAGCGCGCTCGCCGACGTCGCCGCGCCGATGGACAGCTTCCCGTTCGAGTGCCGCGCGGTGAAGTAAGCGATGTAGCGCGTCCCCAGCTTGTGGATTTCCGGCGCCCAGAAGTCTCCCGTTGCCCAAGTGGGCTTCGACGCCGACGGGAAGATGGAGCCCGCGCTCGTCCACGTCACCAGGTCCGTCGACGTGCGCAGGGCGAACGCATTCGCCGCGCCGCCGGACGTACACGCGGCGACGTACCGCGTCCCATCATGGATGACGCCCGGGTCCGCGCAGTCCACGGGGACCACCGGGTTCCGGTACAGCCCACCGCACCCCGTGTAGCGGAAGGACATGCCGCACGCGCCCGTGCCGTTGAAGTACGGCCTCCACCCGTTAGAGAGGGCAGCGTACGAGTTGCTGCCCTCGTTCGTGCAGGTCCGGTCCCAGAACACACGCCCGCTCACGTCGTCGTACTGCGCGGGGTGTCCCGACGGGTGCAGCCACGACGCGGCATAGGTGACGCGCGTCGAGCACGCGGCGGCCCCAGCACAGTCCGTGTCGAGCGCCATGACACACGCGTTGTTGCCGGTGAAGTACGGCCGCCAGCCGTTCGAGAGCACCGCATACGAGTTGCTGCCCTCGTTGATGCAGGTGCCATCCCACGTCACCAAATCACTCGCGATGTCGTACTGCGCGGCATGCCCCGAGGGGCGAATCCACCTCTCGCCGTAGGTGATGCGCGTGCTGCACGCGAGCGGTGCGCCGGCGGTGCCGACCGGAGCCTCCTCCGCGAGCGAGGTGTCGATGCGCTCGTCGCCACAACCGGATGCGAAGGCAGGGACGGCGCACACCACCGTGAGCGCCAGGATGCGAGGGAACTTCCTCATGGAACCACCTCCAGATGGAGGGGGCGAGCTAGCACGAAATTCAATAAATATCAGCTATTCGCGCTTTAGCGGCCAAGCCAATGGCCTCCAGCTGACGAAATACAACAGCACTTATACATCCGCTCGTATGGGCATCGGAACACCCACGCTTGGCCCCCTGCTGCGCAACCTCATCGAGCAGCTCGACGGCGCCGTCGAGCAGGCCTACCAGCGCTCGGGCGTGGACTGCCGCCCGCGCTACACGCCCATCGTCCGGACGATGATGGCGCAGGGCCCGGTCTCCATCCGCGCCATTGCTCAGCAGGCGGATGTCAGCCACTCCGCTGTCAGTCAGACGGTGTCGCAGATGGTCAACGCGGGACTGGTGGAGCTCCAGCCCGGCGCCGACGCTCGCGAGCGCATCGTCGCGCTGACGCCTCGAGCCCGGACCATGCTCCCCGCCCTGGAGCGCCAATGGGCGGCGACCAACGCGGCGGCGGACCAGCTCGACAAGGAGCTCTCCGCGCCGCTGTCCCGCATCCTCGTCGAGGCGCTGCAAGCGCTGGAGCGCGAGTCCTTCGACACGCGGCTGGAGAAGGCCTCCGCGAAGCTGAAGCCACCACGCAAGGTCAAGGCCCGCGAGTAGGCGCGGCACCTCGACGCCCATCCCCGCACAGGAGTTCGCGATGAAAGTCCGAAGCCTGACCGCCGCACTGCTGCTCACGCTGTCCAGCGGCCCCGCGCTCGCCCAGGCCGAGCCTCCGCGTGCGCCCCGCATGCCTCCACGTCGTGCTCCGCCCGTGTCCCCACGCGCGACTGGGCACGTGCACGGCCGCCCGCCGCTCCCCACACCGTCATGACGGCTCACGTTTCACCGAGGAGAACTCCCACGAACGTTCAGGAGGTCGAGAGGAAGTCATGGAAAGCAATGGATTGACGCCATTCACATTTCACCGGCATGACCGCCCCGAAGTGGCGGCGGAACTCCGGCCCATCAGAGGCCTGGCACCTTCTCCAACAAAAGAGGCGCCCACCCTGGCTTCGCTCGACGCAGAAACGGCGGCAAGGCGATATCTCGACAAGGCATTCGCCAGTCCGCAGCTCCCGACCTTCAATCCCATCGTGGTCCAGAGCCACACGAACGAATTCCGTACGCTCGGCGCCGAGGCGCTCCCTCTCACCGGGACGACCATGGTGAAGTTCCGCCAACTCTTCGGGAACATCCCCGTCTACGGCTCGCTGGTGACCATTGAATTAGACGAGAAGAACGAATTGCTCACCATCAACGCCTCTCGAGGAGAACCCTCTGGCCTGAATCCGGTGGCGAAGCAATCTCCAGCCCAAGCCCTGAAAGTCGTCGAAAGTGAGGCTGGATACACGGACGGCTCGCTCAAGGCCGTCCCGACCCTCCAATACTACTTCGACGCGAAGAACAATCAGTGGCATCTGGCCTACACAGTCGAAAATGTTCCGAGTCAGAAATCAAAGGACCCGCGCGCCCCTGCCCTCTTCGACTACGTGGTGGACGCGCATACGGGCGCGATGGTCGCCGTACTGCCGCGCACGCAGGGAATGGAGTTCACGGATCCCTACGAACCACGACGGCGCCCCTGGCCTGCCTCGTTCCGTGTCACGGATATCGGATGCTCGGAAGCAGCAGTGGATGAACTCGGAAAGGAGCGCGAGTTCCGGTGCAAGCTGGAACAGGACCGCATCGTGCTCGTGGACGAGGACTACAACATCCACACTCACGACGCGCGCTTCCGCGACATCCAACTCGACAGCAGGACATTCCCGGGCGACTACGTCACGCTGCCCCCCAGGCCCTGGTCCGCGGCAGGGATCAGCGCACATGCCAACGCCACCGAGGTCGCTCGTTTCCTGCGCGAGGTCCTCAAGCGCAACAGCCTCGACAATCAAGGAGGACGCATCACCTCCTCCATCAACTGCTGCTACAGGAGCGAGGGCAAGGGACAAGAATGGCGAAATGCCGCATGGATTCGTTCCCAGATGGCTTACGGCCAGCGCATGCAGGATGACAAACTCATTTCCTACGCCACCGCGCTCGACGTGGTCGCCCACGAAATCATCCACGGACTCACCGAGCACACCGCGCGCCTTTGGTACAAAGGGGAGAGCGGGGCACTCAACGAATCCTACTCGGACATTTTCGGCATCATCGTCTCGAACTTTCGCGAGCATGACGTCAGGAAGTGGGACTGGCAGATGGGTGAGGAACTGGAGGGAACGGGGCTCCCCATCAGAGATTTGAGTTCACCCAAGCGCTGCAAGCAGCCTGAACACATGGAACAGTACGAGGAGCGTTCATCCGACTTTGGCGGCGTACATTTCAACAGCGGCATCCACAATCGTGCGGCCTACCTCCTGCTGACGGCCGCCGATGCGTCGGGACGGCCGCTCCTGAAGCCGAAGGAGGTTGCCGCCCTTTTCTATATCACGCTCACCCAGCACCTCTCTCCAACCTCAAGATTCAGTGACAGCCGTCGCGGGATGGAAGTCGCGGCGCGCACGCTCTTCCGAAATGACCCGGCGCTCGAAGAGAAGCTGAAAGCCGTCGCGCGTGCCTTCGACACCGTAGGCATCCCATCCACTGAAATCCAGGGAACGATTGACGCAGCGGAGACGGAACGTGCCTCCCCCGCTCTCTCAACCGAGGCGCAGGAGATCACCATCGTCAGCGTCGCCCCCAAACTCCACATCCCCTACTCGGCGGACTTCTTGGGCGACGGATTCCAAGTCCCTCTGCCCAAGCTGACCGGGCGCACACTCGACGAGTCCTTCTCTCGCGGACAGGTGGTGGGCTACGTCCACTTCTCCCTGACCCTGCACGAACGTCGCCGCACAGCCCTCTACACGGCGTGTAACATCGACGCTGCGCACATGGTGCGGCTGGGACGACAGGGACTGCCGTGGATGCTGGACCCCCGAATCCCAGCCAAGGTGCAACTGGGACCCGCCTATTACGCAGGCAATGAGTGGGATCGGGGACACCTCGTCCGGCGGCAGGACCCCATCTGGGGCCCGGTTTCGGAAGCGCGCCGGGCCAATGAAGCCACCTTCTACTTCACCAATGCCGCTCCTCAACATGCCAATTTCAACCAGGATGAGTGGCTCGTTCTGGAGGATTGGGTTCTCGAGCGTGCGGCCGACTTCTCCTATCGGTTGTGCGTCTTCACGGGCCCCGTGCTGAGCGACGATGACCCGCCGCTGCGCGATGCGCAGATTCCAGCGGGATTCTGGAAGGTGGTGGTCCTCCGAGACGCCACCGCGGGAGGTGCAGACCTTTCCGTGGTCGCATTCTTCATGAAGCAGACTGAGATGCTGCATGACAAGCTCGGAAAGAAGCTTCTACAGCTCAAGCGCTACCAGGTAACGCTGCAGGCCATCGAAGCGTGGACGGGCCTGGACTTCGGTGCGCTGAAGGACGCTGACGAGTTGGCATGGGCGCCCGCCGCCCTGCGCGCCGCCGTGCCTGCCGAATCCTACCGGCGTCTCACCGGCCCGCAGGACCTCGTCTTCAGTGGCGACCGCCGACGCGCCGCGGGCCGGCGAATCCTCCCACTGAAGTTCACCGGCACACCCCAGGAAATGGATGGGTGGATGCACTGAATGCGGGTGGGCATTGAGCACAGGGGCGGCTTCGGTTCGGAAACCCGAAGCCGCCCCCGCGCCCCCCCGTCACTGGATGTCGGAGTCAGGCGGCTTGAGTTGAAACGTGCGTTGGGCCTCGACCGTCGCCCCCCTGACAGCGCTGAGAGATGGGAGCCGGTCGGGCTCCGTCGTCCCCAGCACCACGCCGGACTCCTCCAGCACCTGCTCGATCTCCAGGCCTGCTGCTTGAAGCCGCGCGATGACGTCCTCGAATCGGTCTGGAGGTGCTGCGTCTATCAAAACGGAGACGGGCGTTTTCCCTGGCATCGTCGTGCTCGTTCGAAGGAAGTGGCGAGAGAGCCCCGACTCAAGGGGCCTGGACGAGCCCCCGGCCGATGTCTCGAGCGGGAAGCGGGAGGCGCTGCACCGACTTGGCGATGGCGTTCCACAAAGCCATCCCCCTCAGGTTCGTCGCCTGGGCGAACAATGCGGCGATACCCGCGACATGTGGCGTGGCCATGCTCGTTCCCGACATCCGCTTGTAGTTGGGCGGCAGAGGATAAGACGAGAAGACGTCGACGCCGGGAGCGGCAAGGTTCACCTCGCCTCCGTTGGGATTCACCTCTCCGCACGAGAACCAGGCCACCAGGAGGTTCATGTCGACGGCGGCCACGGCCGCGATATGGGGGCAGTTCGCGGGATGCGCGACGGGCTTGATGTCACTGGGGCGCCGGCTCTCGTTGCCCGCCGCGGCGACAATCAATGTACCGCGCATCATCGCTCGCTGGGCCACCCGGTCATAAATCGTGCTGAAGGACTGTCCGGGCAACACCGGTGCGCCCAACGACATCGAGATGATGTCGGCGCCCTGCGTCACGGCCCAGTTGATACCAGCAAGGATTCCGCCGTCCGTGCCAGAGCCATCATCGCCCAGCACCTTCCCCACGAGGATGTCGGCCTCGCAAGCAATTCCGTAGCGCGGTCCCCGCGTGGTGGGCCGGAAGCCACAAGCAGTCCCGATACAATGCGTACCGTGGCCGTTCCCATCCGTCACGTCCTGGCCCGGGACGAAAGAAGCCGTGAGGAAGTTCCGGTTGGCGAAGTCCGGGTGGGGACCGAAGCCGGTATCCAGCACAGCCACCTTGATTCCCTTGCCCGTGAACTGCGAGGCAAGAACCCGCGTCGCATGAAGGCCCCAGGTGGCGTCGAGCTCGTCCACCGCCCGCAGAGCCGCCGGCGCGAACCGCTCTACAGCGACGCCGCCATCCGCCAACAATCGGTCCACGAGCTGAACGACGGAATCCCTGTAACCTCTCAGGTACGCTGCGGAGAACTCCTGGATGGGTGCCCTTTCCATGGGCGGCCCCATCCCAGGCGGTCCATCCAAGGAAAGGCGGTCCCCTGGAGGTGTCCACGTTGGCGGACTGAACGAGCCGGGCATTTCCAGCCCGACGTTCAACCTCCCGTTCCGCCCGGTGACGCCAGCGTCCCAGGGAAAGGCACGCACCACACGCTCCGGCTCGACGGCCAGCGCCGGCAACTCCCCTTTCTGTTCCGCAATACCAAGAGACCGGAGCTGATCGGGGTCCATTTCCACGACGGCAGCCCCGATGGCGGGGAAGACGATGCTCCCAGAGTCAAGCTCGAGCTGCTCCTCGGGACGACCTCCATTCAGGACCCTCGCCTTGACGCCCGCCACTTTGTCGAGCGAGCGCGCCGCCTGCTCGCCCGGGCCTTCAGGAAGAAGGACGATGTAGCGGCCCGTCGTCTCCGCGTCATCAGGGCTCGGCATCATTCCGCTTCCGTTCCCGTTCTTCTTTCCACCCATCGGCATGGTGACTCCCCCACCGTATGCACCGTCTTCGATGCGGCCGGCACGCCCGGCTCATCGGTGAGTACACCCAGTGCCGTGACGTCTGAATTCGATCCGCGAAGGCACGGCCACCAGTCGTGCGCTGATGAAACCTCTCAGCCCATGACCTTCGCGTAGCGGCCAGCAGCCCTGACCTTCGAGGCGGGGCTGCTGGCGCGCATCCCCGCAGCGCCGCCCTCCCCTCACAAACGATCCGCTCGACTACCTGCCGCTGACTTCGTCCAGCAGCGGCACGAAACCGCCGGAGGTCCGCTGACCCTCGTCATCGGGCACCTTGTCCGGGTGCATCCGCGGATCGGCCATGGCCTTCCCCCGCGTCGAGAGCCTCCTTCGACAGCATCTCAATCCAGGAGAAGACGATGACCTCTCCTGGCTGGGCATTCACCGCGCGCCGGAGAGGTCGGTGACCTTGCCCACCGAAACGTCGTCGCCCCAGTTCTCGACGAAGCGGGTCGCACCAAACTCCGTGTACAGCGGCGCGGCAGCAACAGCGGCCTGCCGGTAGGCGTCCTTGTTCGCCGCGGGCAGTGCGCACACGAATCCGCCGATGGAGTGCATGGCATCTCTCCCTCGGGGCATCCCCGGAGCATGAGACGGGTTTGCAGGCAGGTGTGGGTTGGCGTGCAGGGAGAAGACCTCCAGCAGGGCACACCGGGACTGCTCTCTGGGAGGGGGCCGAATGTCGACCTCCGTCCAGCGCAGCCGCTGCTGCGGCGAGAGGAGTCCCACGTCCTTCAGCAACACCCACCGGAAAGGACAGCGTCCACTGCTGGCAGGGCATGTGCGGCAGCACCCGCTCCACCAGTTGCACCGCCGTCACATGCGCACGTTTCGCATGACAGGAGGGCCCCCCTCGCCCCTTGCACAAGAAGGCGACGAGAACCGGACCCTCCGCCGGTACGCCCGCCCGCGCTCCTCCACCTGCCCCTCCCCAGCCACACCTCGCCTCCAGCGACGCGGCTGGGACCCGACTGGGCCGCCCGACGCACACCCGCTCCAATTCCCCACGTTCCAGGAGCGCGTAGAGGGTGGCCCGGCAGACGGCCAGTTCCTCCGCCACCTCGTGCACCGTGAGCGTCCGCGACACCACTGGCGCACCACGTCCAATCGAAGCCGTGGAAACGGTGCCAACCTGCAAGGCCCCTGCGCCCTGGGAACCCCAATCCTTTCCGAGGGTTGCGAGCCGCTGACAGGTGCTGCGAGCCCCTGCCAACCGGCCCCACACTGGCTCATGACCGCTCGGTCCCTGGTTCGCCCCAGGAGCGCCCACTTCCCACAATGCCTTGCAATGCCTCGGGAATCTTTCCGGGGGTGTCTACCCATTGAGCGGACTTCACTCCGCGTTGAAGCGAAGGCCACGACCGGCATAGGGCCGTCCAAACCTGTGCGGTTGTTGATACCCGGCCAGCGGTTACAGTGCGCGCCATGCAAGCCTCCTGGAAGCGCAACACGGCCCTCTTTCTGGGCAGCCAGGCCCTCTCACTGCTCGGCTCCTCCCTGGTGCAGTACGCGCTCCTGTGGCAGGTCACTTTGCAGACGCGCTCGAGCGTCATGATGACGCTCTACATCGTGGCCGGATTCCTGCCCACGTTCCTCCTCTCGCCTTTCGCGGGCGTCTGGGCGGACCGGTACGACCGCCGCAAGCTCATCGTCCTCGCCGATGCGATGATTGCGCTGGTGACCCTGGCGCTGGCCGTGGTGTTCACGTTGCGCGGCACGGAGCTGTGGCTCTTCTTCCTGGCCGCGGCGATCCGCTCCGTGGGTACGGCCGTTCAACAGCCGGCGGTGGGCGCGCTGCTGCCGCAGTTGGTGCCCGAGGACCAGCTGATGCGGGTCAACAGCATCCAGGGCACCCTCCACTCGGTCAACATGTTGGGGGCGCCCGCGCTCGCCGGCTTCCTCATGTCCGTGGCCCCCCTGCAGGTGCTCTTCTACATCGACGTGGTGACAGCGGCCCTGGCCATCACCTTGGTGACGCTCTTCGTTCGGGTAGAGCCGCGTCCCCGCGCGCCAGAGCAGGAGGGGGCCTCGCAGCTGACGGAGATCCGCGACGGCTTCCGCTACATCCGCGGCCACGCGCACCTGGTGCCGTTCTTCGGCTACCTGGGATTCATCATGGTCCTCATCACTCCGGCCGCATTCCTCACGCCGCTGCAGACGGCGCGAAGCTTCGGGGACGAGGTGTGGAGGCTGACCGCCATCGAAATGGTCTTCTCGGTGGGCATGATGATGGGGGGCGCAGCGCTCGCGGCGTGGGGCGGCTTCAGCAGCCGCATGCGGACGATGGTCGCATCCAACGTCATCATGGGCGCGTGCACCGTGGCCCTCGGCGTGGTGCCTCACTTCGGGGTGTACCTGGCGGCCATGGGGATCTTCGGCGTGGCGCTGCCGCTCTACAACACGCCCGCCACGGTAATGCTCCAGGAGCGCGTGGAGCCAACCTACCTGGGCCGCGTCTTCAGCGTGATGACCATGCTCTCCACCGCGCTGATGCCGATGTCCATGCTGCTCTTCGGGCCCCTGGCAGAAGTAGTCTCCATCGAGCGGCTCCTGCAGGTCACCGGCGTGCTGGTGATCCTCCTCGGACTGCTCACGCCGCTACACCGCCGGCTGATGTCCTTCGGCGAGCCCAAGTCTCCCCCAGTTGAGTCCCAGGAGCTGGCCAGCTGAGGGCGTGAGGGGCACCACATGGGGGCGGCCGCCGCACGGGCCTGCCCCGAAGAACTTCTGGATGCGACCTACGGGGAGCGTGAGCAGCGCATCAACCGCAAGCCACGGCCAGCCAAGGCAACCCGTGCGATGCGCCGCGGCCCGCGGGTATCCGACCTGTCGTGCGGAACCATGTTTCCGTCGAAGCACAGAGTCGTGATGCCCGCTCCTGGGAGTCAGACACTGTGCTCAAGCGATTCTGCCATGGGCTGTCAGACCAGCGCCGCCATCAGACCACCCCATCATCAGGCGCGGCCTCGGCGCTTTCTTTTCGTTCTCCTGGACCAGAAAGGACTTCCATCAAATGATGGCCAGTCCAATGGGTGACGTACCTGACCGATGGCCCATGCGGCGACTTCCGCTCCAGTCTCGCCGCTGACCACGGCGCCTTTCGCAGCCAGACGGTGCCAACTCCCACGCCGCACACCGGTCAGCAGCGCGGCGCGGCCTCCACGGGCACCGCGTCGCGCGAAGACGCAGCGGGCACCCCCTGGAAGTCACTGGGGCCGCTCCGCATCGAGAGGTTCGACGGCGCCAGCAGTGCCTCCGCCCGGGCGCGCGTCCGCGCGATGCACACCGCCATCAGTCGCCCCAGCTCCACCTGGGGCAGCACGCCGTTTCGCGCGAGGAAGTCCTCGTCGACCCCTGGGATACGAGGGAGCGCAGGCGTCTGCTGCGACTCCAGCGCCAAGAGGGCCTGGCGCAACGCGTCCTTCGCCCTCCGGCCGCCCCGCTGCAGGGCGAAAGCGATGACGTCCCAGGCCAGCTCCGCGTGCCGCCCCTCGTCCTCGGAGATGACCGACAGGGTCTCCCGCACGACAGGGTCTGAGGCCCGGCTCGCGCCTTCGCCCGCGACCAGGGAGGCCATCCCCTCGGCCAGACATCCATCCAGCAGCGAACCGCGCACCAGCCGGGCCCAGGTGTCTCCTGAATCCATCGGGGAAGGCGGCGTACTTCCCTGTCCAAGCTCCGGAATCGTTCCGGCCGTCCAGCCCACCCCCGAGTAGGCGCTGGCGAGCGCGAAGCACCGCCTGGCGTGACGAATCTCATCCAGCGCCGCCAGGTGACAGTCCTCCAGGAGCTCCGAGGGCGCCCCCAACGCGGAGAGCTTGAGCGACAACTTCGAGAAGGCGGGAACGGACGCGTGTTCCAGGCCCGCTGAGTACATCCATACCTCCCCGAGCACCGTTCGCTGCCAGGGTGTGAGTCCCGAAACATCCGGAACGGCGTCATCCGCCCAGCCCGCCCCCAGTGCCCGGCGAGCCACGCGCGTTCGACCACGCAGGCGAAGGACCCTCCCCTTCGTAAGGTTGGTGGTGCAGAGCAGGTGGACCAGAAAAACCAGGCCCCCCACCGGCACAGCGGAGACGAGTGCCATGACGCCCCCGAGGACCCTCAGGCCCCAGGGCTGGCGCTTCTGAAGCATGAGGATGAGTCCCCAGACGAAAGCCACCACGAACAGGAGGACAACGAGAATCACAGCCGCGGCATCCATGGCCAACCCTTTCGAGAGTCCGCGGCGACGCGCCCCCGGTCTCACGAGTGTCGTCGGCAATGCACCGAGAATGCCAGCGCCGTTGGCCCTTCCGAGAAGGCCCGGGCGTGCACGGGGTGGCGCGGTCGCAGCACACCTGTGCACGCCGCTACACGGTGGACAAGGGCCGGTCGGGCGCATGCGGGGAGGTCGCCGTCGACCATCCCTCGCATGAGCCCTCCTGCGGCGCGCTGGGGTGAGTCCCCACGAGTGACTGCTCGACTCACGTCCAACGCACACACACGCCATCACTCAACCGTCGGCGCACAGTTCTGAGCCTCGCCCAAACAAGGCTCGGCATACACCACATCGACATATTGGGTGCGCGTCCCGGTATGCGCCGCCAGACGGCGACACTCACAATAGGTTTCCCCAACCCATGTCGTGAAGGTCGCCTCGCTGCAGTAATTATACAGAGCGTTCTCCAGGCAGAGAAAATCAGTATCCACACCCTCGACCTGGGGTGCAGCTGACTTCGCTGCCTCAGAAACGCGCTCACCAGCCCCCAACAGCAGTCCCATCGACGTCAAGAGCACCGCGGACAGTCCAGCCATGACCCCACCCAAGAGAGTTGGATGGAACCGTACGCAGTTCAAGACCACACAGCAAAGCCAGCAAATCAAAACAAACACTACTCAACACTCACATCTTGAGCCACTCCCCCATCACGCCTTGCGATAGCGGCCGCCCCATTCGGAAGGACTGCGGCGGAATCAACCCGTCCACCCAAGGGGTTCACGCCCCATGCAGACACCCGCGCTTGAACGTTCTTGCCTGACTTGAATCAACCCAAAGATTGACACGCTGGAGTCGCCACTCGCAATGTCGGCCCGTCGCTGCCATTGGCGACCCGGAGAGCGCCTGGCAATGAACGAGCGCAATGGCTCACACACAGACGCGGATCGCCGGCCATCGCACCGTCCACGACGCACAATGCAAAGGAACGTTCCATGTCGAAATCGAATCAGTCCGCGCCACCCATTTCTCGCCGCAGCCTGTTGCCAACACTCGCCGCGCTCGCCCTGGCTGTCGCCGCGCCGGACGCCAGCGCGTACTCGGCGATCTACGGCGGCGGCCCGTTCTATTCCGGCGGGACCCCGGTGATGAACGACCTGCGCAGCTCGGGTTTCACCACGGTCATCCTGTGGAGCTTCCACATCGAGGAGAACGGTGACCTGATCTACAACGACATTCCGGTGGTCAAGAACGGCGCCTACATGGGCGACCCTGGCTGGCCGGCCCGGCTGGCCACGCTGAAGACCGCGCCGACCTCGGTCAATCGCATTGAAGTGTCGATCGGCGCCTGGGGTGTTCCGGACTTCGAACGCATGATTCGACTGGTCAACGGCACCGCGCCCGGCTGCGGAACCACCGTCGTCTGCGGAACCGGAAGCAACAGCATCCTGTACAGAAACTTCCAGGCGCTGAAGGCCGCCACCGGCGCCGACGCGGTGAACTTCGACGACGAAAGCGCCTACGACCTGGCCCCGACCACGACCTTCAGCCAGATGCTCATCGGGATGGGCTACAAGATTACCTTCGCGCCGTACACGCAGCAGACGTTCTGGCGGAACCTCAGGAACAACCTCGGCAGCGCCGTCGATAGAATCTACCTGCAGGTGTACGCCGGCGGCGCCGGCAACAACCCGGCGAGCTGGAACACCGCCATGGGCATGACTGTCGCACCGGGCTTGTGGTCCAGGCATGGCAGCGGCTGCGCGTCGGGCGACAGCCCGTCCACGGTGCAGACCCGGATGAGCAACTGGAAGTCCAGCGCCGGCATCAGCGGCGGCTTCATGTGGTTGTACGACGACATCCAGCAGTGCAGCGCGCAGGGGACGAGCGCGCAGTATGCGGCGGCCATCAACACCGCCGTCAGCGGCAACACCCCACCGGTGGCGAACTTCGGAGTCACCGTCAGCGGCCTCACCGCGACCTTCAGCGATACGTCCACCGACGCGGACGGAACCATCGCCTCGCGCAGCTGGAATTTCGGCGACGGCAGCACCTCCACCGCGACCAACCCCTCGCGCACCTATGCAAGCGCCGGCAACTACAACATCACCTTGACGGTCACCGACAACGGCGGCGCCAGCCATACGAAGTCCCAGGCGGTGTCCGTCGGTTCGAGCTACGCCAATCTGGCGTTGAACAGGCCCACCACCAGTTCGGCCCCCTGCAACAGCGCCGAATCGGCCGCCAAGGCGGTCAACGGCAGCGTCTCGGGCGGCACCACCGACAAGTTCTGCTCACTGACCTCGCCGGCGTGGATGCAGGTCGATCTCGGTACGGCGCAGACGGTCAGCAGCTTCACGATCCAACACGCGGGTGCGGGCGGTGAATCGACGGCTTGGAACAGCAGGGCGTTCACCATCCAGACGTCGAGCAACGGGTCCACTTGGAGTACGCCCGTCACGGTGAGCAACAACACTGGCAGCACTTCGACCCATGCAATCACGGCGACATCGGCGCGTTACATCCGGCTCAACGTGACGACGCCGGCTCAGAATAGCGACCCAGCGACGCGAATCTACGAGTTCGAAGTTCGCTGAACTGTCGGCAATGAAGCCGGCCCTCGGCACCACGAGGGTCGGCTTCGTGCCTGTGCCTACTCCAAGCAGGCATCGGCGAAGACGGAGCGAATCACACTGGGCATCGACGGGTCCGACCTGCGCGGACATCAGGGGCTGAACGTACACAAGCCGCCGCTGCAGTTCCACCTGAACGCATAAGTGAAGTGATATCCGTCGCCGACCGCGTCCGTGACGTCCCATCGATGATTGCGGATGTAGTAATCGGTGCTGCCGCAGGCAACGAGTGGAGGACACGTCCAGTAGGTGCCGCTGTATTGGTGGAACGAAAACCATTCTCCGGCGGCAACGTTCCAGGCAGCTTTCACAGAAGACTCGTACGACACCCAAAGCCCGACAGTCCCCCGATAGGGCGCGAGTTGGGTGAAGGACGTCTTGGCATTCGCGGCCGCCCAACCGTTACCCGTCACATTGGACCAGCAGTCGACGAAGTCCCCACCCTTGTAACAGACGCTGTCTCTCCAGAAGGGGCCGTCCGCGCTCGTCAGGGGTTGAGTCACGGACGAGAAGCCGTCTCTCCCCTGCTCCCCAAGGTCCGGTGCGAATCCCCCTGATGATTCCAGATTGGGAGCCGCTTCATCCCGCACGATGACATGGGCATCATCAGGGACAGCACGGCGCGATTCGGCGCTGACCAACGCCGTGGGCGGCGTGGCGCCTCGCGTCAACTGGCGATAGAGTTCGACGGCGGAGTGCCTGGCAACATCACCGTCACGTAAGACACGTCCATCCGCTACGGGGCCCCGCTCCACGACGAGGATGCCGCCGGGCTGCAAATCGTAGAATTCGATGAAGTGCTCCCGTGACACCTCGACACGAGCAAGCAGCTGATTGAGCTCATCGAGCTTCGGCCGCAGTCGCCGCGAGGCCTCCACCGCGGCCGCCGGATCGGACTCATAGAGTCGGTCGATGCGCTGGAACGACAGTCGCGCTGCACTCAGCGAGGACGGGCTGAGATCGATTGGCGCTTGGGTCTCTTCGAGTCCGTCACCGCACCCTGCTGACACCAGACTGGTCATCAGCAGAATCCCCAGCCGAAACGCGCACTTGCTCTTCATGATGTATCCTCCTTGGCTCCGGCTCCCAAACGATGCGCCGCCACCGTGCCTGTGAAATGCCGCGCAAATCCTGGCTTGAACATGGAGTACTTGGAATTCACTAAAATTAGGGAGATGCTCGGTCCTGCGCGAACCGGGAGATCCCATGAGCGGTGGCACCCTTCGAAGCCCGCAGGTTCATGCGCTCGTGCGGCTCATCAACGAGGCACATGAGTTGCCAGCGAGAGTGGCGACACGGTCCCGGCATCTCCTCGTCGGGCTGTGTCGCATTCTGGGCGCAGAGGCCGGAGCGTGCGTCTTGGAGCGCGACTTCAGACCGGGAGGACATGTCGGCTTCACGGAAATCGTCCTGGAAGGGTGGAGCGGGAGCGCGGTGTCCGCGCTCGAGGCGCTCCGGAGGATGGGAAGTGCCTGCAACCCCGCCATTCGCTCATTGATGGAGCGCGGCTCGGAGCCCGGCACCCTCGTCACCGCGATGCGCCGGGAACTGGTGGAGGACTGGAGTTGGTATGGCGCCCCCTATGTCGAGCATTATCTGCGCCCCACGGGGCTCGATGACTCTGTGTATTCAAGCCAGTGGTCCGGGCTCCCGGGGGTGGTGCGGGGTATCGGAATCTACCGTGAGCGGGGCGGCCGCCCCTTCGATGCCGCGGACCGAGAGCTGCTGCATCTGTTCCACGCCGAGTGCGGAGCCATGTTCGACCCGCCAGGGCCCTCGAAGGTAGAAACGCCGGCAGGCTGGCTGGCGCCTCGCGAACGTCAAACGTTGGAGTTGCTGCTTCAGGGACTCGGAGACAAGCAGATCGCGGCTCGGCTCGGCATCAGTCGCTTCACCGTGAATCAGTACACGAAAACCCTCTACCGCCGCTTCGGAGTCCAGTCGCGGGCGGCGCTCATCGCACAGGTGCTCGCACGCGATGAACCGGAGACCACGACTGCGCTCCCCTCACGGCAAGTCCCGCCAGATGGACAACCGAAGCTCGCACGCGCATCCGACGGTCAGTAGCCGTGTTGAGAGCGGCCGTCTTGAATGAACCAGGGCAGCAGGCCTCTCCACGGCGGCGGAGGCGCGCTCCGCGCAAGGACGGAGTGCTGTCACACGGTGACGCTGCGCACGTTCACCTGTTTGCTTCACCCGGAGCGAAGGCGGGTAGATATGGGCACAGGAGCGAGAGCCACCAGCGAAGCCGCGAGCACTGGAACCGTGGGCGCGTCCACCCTGGACGGGCCTCCCGCACCACGCCCCGCCGCCCAGGAGACGCCCGTCTTCCCCGTGCCCGGATGGGAGCGCTACCAGGGGATGCGTTTCCTCGGTCAGGGCGGCATGGGGCAGGTCTTCCTCGCGTATGACCCACGGCTGCGCCGCCATGCCGCGCTCAAGCTCGTCCGGGGCCAAGACTCCGGGCTCACCCGGCGCATCCTGTCCGAGGCCCGTGCCCAGGCCCGCGTCGAACATGAGCGCGTCTGCCAGGTGTACGAGGTGGGAGAGGTCCAGGGACACGCATTCATCGCCATGCAGTACGTGGACGGCCTGCCGCTGAATCAGCTCGCGGACACGCTCACCGTGGAGCAGGTGGCCCTGCTGCTGCGGGATGCCGCCGAGGGCGTCCACGCCGCGCATCGGGCCGGCCTCATCCACCGCGACCTCAAGCCCGGCAACATCCTCGTCGAGCGCACCGAGGACGGCCGCCTCAAGCCCTACGTCATGGACTTCGGGCTGGCGCGCGACTGGAAGGAGCAGGGCCTCACGGCCACCGGCGCGGTGCTCGGCACGCCGCACTACATGGCCCCGGAGCAGGCCCGCGGCGAGGTGTCCCGGCTGGACCGGCGCGCGGATGTCTACAGCCTGGGCGCCACGCTCTACACGGTGCTCACGGGGCAACCGCCCATTCCGGGCGACAACGGACTGGAGGTGCTCAGCAACATCGCCACCGTCGAGCCCCGCCCGCCGCGCGCGCTCAACCCTGCCCTGCCCGTGGACCTGGAGGCCATCGTCCTCAAGTGCCTGGAGAAGGACCGCGCCTCCCGCTACGACTCCGCGCGAGCCCTGGTCGAGGACCTGGACCGGTTCCTCGCGGGCGAATCCGTGCGCGCACGCCCCACCGGCCCGGGCTACCGGCTGCGCAAGACGCTGCGTAAGCACCGCATCGTGGTGGGCGTGGCCTCGGCGGCGCTGCTCACCGTGGCGCTCGCCGCCGTCCAGGTCGCCCTCACCCGCCAGGAGGCCCTCCAGCGCGAGCACCTCTCGCGCCGGTTCACCGAGCGCGTCGAGCGCATCGAGGCCCTGGCCCGCTACTCCGGGCTCTCGCAGCTCCACGACATCCGCGCCGACCGCGAGGCCCTCCGCGGCCACATGCGCGCGCTGGAGGCCGAGATTCACGAGGCCGGCGCGCTGGCCGTGGGTCCCGGCCACTACGCCCTGGGGCGCGGCGCGCTGGCGCTCGGCGACGTGGCCCAGGCCCGCGAGCACCTGGAGGCCGCCTGGAACCAGGGTGTCCGCGAGCCCCGCGTCGCCTGGGCCCTGGCCCTGGTGATGGGGCACCTGTACCAGGAACAGCTCCTGGAGGCGGAGCGCTTGCGCGTCCCGGAGCAACGCGAGTCGCGCAAGCAGGACATCCAGCGGCAATACCGCGCGCCCGCGCTGGAGTGGCTGCGCCAGAGTCACGGCGCCGACGTGCCCTCCCCCGAGTATGTCGCCGCGCTGCTGGCCTTCTACGAGGACCGGCTGGACGAGTCCCTCACCCAGCTCGACGCGATGAAGGACCGCCTCCCCTGGTTCCACGAGGCCCCGCTGCTCCGGGGCGACATCCTCCAGGCCCGCGCCACCCGGCGATGGAACCAGGGTGACCGGGAGGGCGCACTGGCCGACTTCGAGGCCGGCCGCCGCGCCTACGCCGCAGCCGCCGCCACCGGCGAGAGCGTGCCCGAGGTCCACCGCTCGCTGGCGAGGCTCGAGTACACCGCGATGGTGATGGAGCTCTACAGCCAGGGGGAAGTCCTCCCGCCCTTCACCCGCGGGCTGGAGGCTGTCTCCCGCGCGCTCCAGGCGGACCCGGACTTCGGGCTGGCGCGCGTCCTGGAGGCGCGCTTCCACAACCGGCTGGCGGAGTTCCGCATGAGCCGGGGCGGTGACGTGGAGGAGCCGCTCGACAAGGCCCTCACGGCCGCGCGCGCCGCGATGCAACAGGTGCCCGAGCCTCCCCGCGCGCGCATGGAGCAGGTCCAGAGTCTCTGGCGCCGCGCCCGCTCCCTCCAGGCCCGGAGCCTGGACCCCAGCACCCCACTCCGCCAGGCAGTGGAGTTGCTGGAGCGCATTCCCGAGAAGGACCGGGACTACGAGTTCCACGCCACCCGAGGCATCGTCTTCAAGATCCAGGCGGACTACGACGACGAGAAGGGCGAGGACTCGCGCGCCCACCGCGCGGAGGCCATCGCGTCCTATCGTGAGGCCATCCGGCTCGACGAGCGGATTCCCGACGCGTGGATCAACCTGGGCATCGCCTACCTCACGCGTGCCACGCTGCCGCGCGCCGAAGCGCCCCTGGCGGACCTGGAGCAGGCCCGCGCCGCGCTGGATACCTCGCGCAAGCTCAACCCGCGCAACTACGTGCCCTACTTCCTGGGCGGCACGCTGAACCTGCAGCTCGCCCAGCGGCGCCGGAATCAAGGAGGAGACGAAGGGCCGGACCTCGCCACCGCGCTGGAGTTCTTCGACGGCGGCCTGCGCATCAACGCCCGCATCGCCCAGTTCCACAACGGCCGCAGCGCGGTCCTCCTGGAGCAGGCGCGAGCGGCGTGGGACTCCGGCGGCGCGCCCCTGCCCCTCCTGGAGCAGGCCGTACGGGCCGCGCGTCAGGCCATCGAAGTAGCGCCCCAGCAGGGCTTCGGCCACCACAACGTCGGTGAGGCGCACGCCGAGCGCGCCACGTACCTCGCGCGCTCCGGCAAGGACCCACGCCCCGACCTCCAGGCGGCCGAGGCGGCCTACCAGCAGGCCAGCGCGCTGATTCCAGGCGGCGCGCACTACCCGGCCAGCCTGGCCCGTGTCCATGTCCGGAGAGCCGCCTATGCGCTGGAGAACGCGGGCGACCCACGCGCGAGCCTCGACAAGGCCGAAGCGGCCCTACGCCAGGCCTTCGAGCGCGGCCCCCGGGAGCCCCTGGCGTGGCTCGTCCAGGGCGAAGCGCGTGGGCTGCGGGCCCGCTGGCTCGCGCGCCAGCAGCGCGCCCGCGCCGAGGACTTCGGGGAGGCCGCACACTCCTTCGAGAAGGCGCTCGAATCGGAGCCCCAGCGCCTGGACTATCGCGTCGCCTTCGGCCACTTCTGCCGCGAATGGGCCGCGTGGCGGAGGTCGGCGGGACTGGAGCCCCGCCCCGCCCTGGAGCGGGGCCTCGCGCTGGCGGACGAGGCACTGGCCGCGCGCCCTCGTTGGGAGGACGCGCTGCGCCTGCGCGCCAGCCTGCGTGACGCGAGCGGGACGGCGAATGGGGCCGTCGAAACCTCGAGCGGCCCCTCAGCTCACTGACATGCCTTGCCGCCCGGGCCAGGGTCTGTTCCCACCTCCAGCGTCCCGGTCCGCGAGTCATCCGGCAGTTCGGGGCACCCATTTACGGCGGTCACGGTGTACCTGCCCACGACCAGGAGGGGCATATCCCCCTCCTTCTCGGGAAGCAGCGACATGGGAGGTTCCAGCTCGGGTCCATCCACCTTGATGACCACCTCCGTCTGGCAGGCATTGATGAACCGGACAGTGCCTCCCTTTGAAAGGCAGTGGTCCGGAGCGAAGTGGAGTCCGTTTGCATCGAATTGGACCTTCACTTCGCGATGAAAACACTTGCATGAATAGGACTCTGGCAGCGCCTCCTGCGCGGCCACGGAGGTGTCGCCGACCATGACCCCGACGAACGGAAGCCCGAGCATCAGGCCCGGCACCAGGACGTGCCTCATTCGACTGCGCACCATCTCTCTTGGATTCATCACAGGGCTCCCAGGTCGGACTCAGGCACGAATGCCGGATTTACCTGAAACTCAGCACCCCGCGCTGTCAACAGCATTCCAGCCCGAGGAGACTCCCTAGGCGAGCCCAAGCTCCTTCACGCGACGCCCCAACGCCCGCTTCGACACCTGGAGGCGCCGGGTCATCGCATCGAGGTCCCCCTCGCAGTCATGGAAGCAGCGAGCGATTTCCTCGGCACTCAACGCGCCAGCGGTTCGCAAGGTCGGGCTTTTCTCTATCAAGTCGTAGATGGAGGACCGGTGGATGCGGAGCTGGTCGGCCGCGGCCTGGAAGTCCCAATCCTTGTCGCGGAGGGCGGCCAGCAGCTCCTCCTCGGGAATCTCGGAAGGCTTGCGACGGGAAGCGGCCCGGGCATCCACGGGAGCCGAAGCGCTGGCGGGCCGTCCCGGAGGCGCCACCTTCGCCAGGGCCAGCTCCTGTTCGAGCTCTGCGTCGAGCCGCAGGCACGGCTGGCCACGGTTGCCGATAACAAGCTGCCGCACCACGTTGCGCAGCTCTCGGATGTTCCCTGGCCACGGGTGGCCCATCAGTCGCGCGGCCAGCGCCGGCGGAAGCCAGGGCTCCACGTGAGGCTCCGGGGGCTCCAAGCGCCACGCCTCCCCTAGCGCCTCCAATTCCGCGCGAGCGAAGTGGCGGAACAGCAACCCGATGTCCTCGCGCCGCTCCCGCAGCGGCGGCACGCGGATGGAGTAGCCCGCCAGCCGGTGCAGCAGCGGCGCCTTGAAGCGCCCCACCTGAATCTGTTCCTCCAAGTGCGCATCCGTCGCGGCGACCAGCCGCACGTCCACGGTGATGGGCGTGCGGTCGCCCACCGCGTAGAGCTGCCCCGTCTCCAGCACGCGAAGCAGCATCACCTGGACCTCGGGAGGCGCCTCGCCCATCTCATCCAGGAACAGCGTCCCCTCATGGGCGGCCTGGAAGAAGCCGGGCTGGTCTCTCACCGCGCCGGTGAAAGCCCCCTTGCGTGTGCCAAACAGCTCCGCGGCCGCCAGCTCGCGAGGGATGGCGCCCAGATTCACGCTGACGAAAGGCTTGTCCCTGCGCGTACCGTGCTGATGGATGGCCCGGGCAATCAGCTCCTTGCCAGAGCCCGTCTCGCCGCGAACGAGCACCGGCACGCCAAGGTCCGCCACCTGGGTGATGTGCTGGCGCACGCGCTGGAGCCCCATGCTGCTGCCCACCATGCCTAGCGCGTCCGCGTCCTCCCGCGCCGTGGGGTCCGTCAGGTGCAGCACCAGCAGCACGCGCCCGGCCAGTTCCAGCGGCACCCCCGCGGCCACCTCCGCCGCCGGCAACTCCCACGGCTCGCGCAGCACCTCGCCGCCAATGACCACGCGGCTTCCATCGCTCGGCTCCAGGCGGATGCCACCATCCGCGCCCGGAGCAAAGGTGAGCGGCTTGCGGCTCAGGTAGGGGTCGGCCAGGTGCAGGCCAAGCGCGCTCCCGGGCCGAATGAACTCCGGCTCGTTGCGGGACAGGCGCACCGGGCGGCCCGCCAGCAGCGCCTCCAGGAACAGCCGCTCACCGACACGGCGCATCTGCGGGTGAGAGACGACGGTCAGCGTGGGGACGAGCCGGGAGCCCTCCGTGGTGAGCGGGCGTCGGGAGGCATCGGCCGTGGAGTGGTCCCACGTCGGGGGACGGGGCTGGGAAGGCACGCTCCAAAGCAAAGCAGACTTCCGGCGACGCTTCCACGCGTCGACTGCCGGGCTCCACGCGTGGAACCCGCCCTCTGCGCCTGGAAGCCCATGACTACGGAGGAGGCAGCGGCTGCCAGTTCGGGTCGGGCCAGACGAAGGGGTTTCCACCTGATCCCGGGGCCGCGTTACCGAAGTAACGCTGGCAACCCGCGACGTTCTCCGAGCGCCCCAACAGCTCCCAGAAGCCAGGACAGACGTCCCGAGGAATTCGCGTGCGGCAGACCGCCATCGTCCGCTCACCCGCGTCAGGCGGCGCGTAATAGGCGCTCACGAAGTTCCAAGCGATGCGCTGGAGGGCCTGGACGGTCGCCGCGTTCGCGCCAGCAGGCCCCGTGGCGCCCTCGGGCGACTCCCGGAACACGGACGCATGGTGGACCGCGGCCATGTAGTACGCCCCCAGGCTCGTCAAGTGGACGTTGTCGCTGAAGAGCACGTTGAGCTTCTGCGACGTCGTACCGGTGATGCCCGGCACCTCGTTCGCGATGACGCGCTCCACCAGGTCGACCAGCGCCGCGCTCCCCGGGAGCGCCACCACGCGGTCCGCACGCCCATCCGACTGCAACGTGAGGTTGACCTTGGAGGACACACACTCCCAGGCAACCCGAGCGTTCTTCTCGTAGGCAATCCACCGGGCCGGGTTGGCTTTATCGATATCCAACCACGTGTGATAGAAATACGTCACGGCTTGCGGATTCCCGGCAATCAACCGGTCATGGAAGTGCCGCAAGTAACCGACGGTGTTCTCCCACTCGATGGTGCCCAGGAGGTCATGCCGCTCGGTGATGAGGAGGGTGTCGTATCGCTCCCCTGGGCCCAGCGTCTGGGGAGACAACAGCTCCTGGACCACGTTCATGTTGGAGCCCACGCGATTCTTGCCCTGGCGGTACCCTGCCCATCCGCCATTGCCCCAGGTCCGCACCCGGAGGGGTGAGCCAATCACGTTCTGCTGGTTCCAGTTGAAGTCCTTGCCCAGGCTCGTGGCGATGCCGTCGAAGTGGTCGGGCATGGGGTTGTCGAGCAGGCTGTGTCCGGAGAAGAAAACCCGGGCGCTCGTGACGGGGGGCACCGTGCCGGGCTCCCCCGCGTCCGAGCTGCCGGCATCCGGGACTCCCGCGTCCTCCGCCCCCGCATCTGGCTCCGTGTCGCCGCCGTCCGGGGACCGTACGCCCGAATCAGCGGTGCCAGGAAGCGCGTCGTCGGGAACGTCCTGACTGGACTGCCCAGCACACGCCAGCCCGAGGGAGACAACCAGAAGGGTGCATGGCTTCAGCCGGAATGCATACATCATTCAAGTCCTCATCGCTGAAACGACGGTTCCATCCCACCGCGCCACCCTACTGGAGCGGCCACCTGCGCTACTCCAGAATAGACTGGAAGCCACCGATTCAGTCATTCTGTCCCTTCTCCAAGGAGGCACAAATGAAGATGGGACGCATCGCAGTGGGCTTCGTGGTCGGTCTCGTGTCGATGGTGGGCTGTGGTGGCCAGACGCAGGACGCACCGGGCACGGACGTGGCAGCCGAAGGCCTCGATCAATCCTGTGTGTATGCTTATTTCGAGTGTGGCTATCGCGGCCACCAGTATCCCTACGCCTGGCCTGCGACCTGCGCCGTCGGAATCCATACGCACCAGCAGGCCTTCGCGGCCTGTCTCGCGGAATGCCCCTGGATGTGCGTCGACACGGGGGATACCGGCACGGAACCGTAGGCGGAAATCCCTGTCACGGAAATCCGCTACAGCAGAGAGCACGGTACAAATGAAGCACGGCGGGCACGCGGAATCGCCATGACCCCCTGTCCAGACATGAACGGCGCAGGCATGCCATGTCACTGGATTGACGGAAACGCAAACCAAAACACCGCCTGAAATCCAAGCCCCCCCCATAACGGAAGGGCATCCACTTCCTGGAGCGAATTCTGACAGCAATGGCGGCGCCAATTCAGGCGTGACCGGCATACCGGGAGGTTGCACATGGAGCATTGCTGGACTCCTACAACCCAAGCGACTCCAGCGTCGGTCACACCATCGACATGTGGGTGATTCGGACCACGACCCTGGCTACTTCGCCGTCTCCATGGGGACGAGCACGTACACGACGTGGCCCGGCGAGTCATCGACTTCGACCGCAGCACCCAGGCGGTCGTCGGTCCCTGACGAGCGCTGCCCGCACCGGGCGCGGCGGTGGGCCTTGAGAATCATGCGAACAACTCGCATGATTCGAGCACAGCACGCGCCATGATGCACACGCTCTATCGGCCCCACGCGCCTCTCGACAAGTTCGTGGACTTCTTCTGGGCGTCCGCCGGCTACGTCGCACAGGCGCCACGAGAACGTGTGCTACCGTCGGGCTCGCAGTCCCTTATCGTCCCTCTCGGCGCCATCCCACTGCGCGTCTACTCCAGCGACCAGACGGACGAGGCCGCTGAAATCCGGGGCGCGGTCGTGAGCGGCGCGCGAGGCAGCCCACTGACCATCGCGGCCGTGGCTGGCCCGACCGCCGGTATCCACTTCAAGCCCGGCGGCGCGCGCGTCTTCTTCGACGTGCCCTGCAACGAATTCGCGGAACAAGTCGTTTCGCTGGATGCGATATGGGGCGCGTCGGCGCACTCACTGCGCGAACGGCTGATGGAGACATCCTCGCCGCGCGAGCGCATGCGACTGCTGGAAGAACACCTCCTGCACCGACTGCGCCGGCCCGTCGAACCAGGGCCCGCGCTTCGTGCGGCGCTGGCCGCGTTCGAGGAACCCGACCTCACGTCGGTCGCTGAAGTCAATCGCCGCACGGGGCTCTCCCCCAAGCGCCTGTTGGCCCTGTTCCGCGAGGAAGTCGGCTTGAGTCCGAAGACGTACTGGCGCGTTCGACGGTTTCGAGCGGCGCTCCTCGACGTCGAACAGGGCGCCTTGCGTGGCGCCGCGTTGGCCGCCGAGCACGGCTACTTCGACCAGGCCCACTTCCTTCGCGAGTTCCGGTCGCTCGCCGGCGCAAGCCCCCGCGAGTACCTAGCAACGCGCGTCGAGGGCACCGACCACGTGGCGGTCTCCGGGTAAAAAGATCCAATCCACGGCGGCTGTCCCGGCGTTTCCTTGGCGTCATGGAACCGAGTGAACGCCTCCCACAGCGCGTGCCGGCAGGCCCGGCATGGACGGAACGGTCGCACCCCAGCCGCAGGGGCCCCCACAGAGGGAGGCGAGCATGAGCGCCGACTCCCCCACCACGCGGGCCGAGGAACGTCCTCTCAGGGGCCTTGGGGCGCTTCTCGGACCACAGGGGCCGCTCGTCGCCGGGGCCGCGCTCTCGTCGACGTTGGCGGCGGCCCTCGCATTGGTGCCGTTCTTCGTCGTCGCACGCATGGCGACCTCCATCTACGCGACCCCGCCGGACCTCGACGCGGTTCGCGCGCTCGCCCTCCTCGCCGCGGGTGCGCTCGCGTTGCGTTACATCCTCGTCGCCGCCGCGAACATGCTGGCGCACGTCGCCGCGTTCCGCATCCTCCATGACCTGCGCGTGCGGCTCGCGAAGAAGCTCGGCGCCGTTCCGCTTTCGTTCTTCAGCCATCGTGGCGCGGGAGAGCTGAAGAAGACGCTGATGGACGACGTGAACCAGATCGAGGCGTTCGTCGCCCATCACTTCCCGGATGCGGTCACCGCGCTCGCCGTCCCACTCGCGACAGCCGTCGCCCTCCTGTGGATTGACTGGCGCATGGCCCTCGCCAGCCTCGTGATGGCGCCGCTCGCCGTCGTGGCGATGGCGGTTGCCATGCGCGAGGTCGGCAAGGCCCATCAACAGTGGAACGAGCTCCAGAGCCGGATGAACCGCTCGCTGCTCGAATACCTGCGGGGTATCCACGTCATCAAGACCTTCGGCCTGTCCGCGCGGCGCTTCAGCGACCTCTCGCGCTCCATCGAGGAAGGGCTCTCGTGGATGGAGGGGTTCATGCGCACCAACGGCCGCGGCTACGGCGCGTTCGGCGCGCTCATCGGCTCGAGCCTCGTCGTCCTCGTCCCCATCGGCGGTTGGCTCTACACGCGCGGCACGCTTTCGCTCGAGTCGCTCGTGCTCTTCCTCGTCCTCGGGCCACAGCTCCTCATGTCGATGATGCGACTGATGTTCGCGTGGGGCAACGTTGACCGCATCCAGGCGGGCAACGCGCGCATCCAGGCCATCCTCGCGGCACCCGACCTCGAGACTCCCACGAGCGCCGCGCGGCCCACGCACGATGGCGTCGCGTTCCGCGGCGTCAGCTTCCGTTACGAGGACGGCGGTTCGGAGGTCCTCCGCGACGTCTCCTTCGAGGCGCCCGCGGGCAAGGTCACGGCACTGGTCGGACCTTCGGGCGCTGGCAAGACGACGCTCGTGAGGCTCGTGCCCCGGCTCTGGGAGGCGACGAACGGCGCGGTTGAACTCGGCGGCGTCGACGTGCGCGCGCTTCCGCTCGACCAACTGCTCTCCCACCTCTCGATGGTGTTCCAGGACGTCTTCCTCTTCCACGGCACTGTTCGCGAGAACCTGCGTCTCACTCGGCCTGATGCCACCGATGCGCAAGTCGATGCCGCATGTCGCGCCGCGCGTGCGTACGACTTCATCCAGGCGCTTCCCAGGAAGTACGACACGCTGCTCGGCGAGCGCGGTGCCCGCCTCTCCGGGGGTGAGAAGCAACGCCTGTCCATCGCGCGGGCGCTCCTCAAGGACGCCCCGGTGCTGCTGCTCGACGAGGCGACGGCTTTCGCCGACCCCGAGAATGAGGCGCGCATCCAAGAAGCGCTGTCCGAGCTGTGCGCGGGGCGGACGGTGCTCGTCGTCGCGCACCGGCTTTCGACCATCGCCACCGCGGACCACATCGTCGTCCTCGACGGCGGGCGCGTGAATGACCAGGGGACACACGACGAATTGCTCGCGCGCTGCGCCTTGTACCAGAAACTCTGGCGCAGTCACACCGAAGCGCTCGACTGGTCACTGGGCGAGCCGGGCACTCCTGACATTCAGACGGAGGTGGTGTGATGCTCAGGGAACTCTTCATGCTCGGCGAGCGGCTCGCGGGCCGAAAGGACGCACGTCTCCGGCGCGGCCTTCTCTTCGCCCTTGCCGAGGCACTCGCGGTCGCCGCGCCCTACGCACTGGTCCTCTTCTTCGTTCGCGAAGCGCTCGAGCACCGGCTATCGATGCACCTGACGTGGTGGCTCACCGGCGGCATCGCGCTCTCAGTGTTGCTGCGCCTGGCGTTCTCGATCGGAGCGATGTCCAACATCTTCGTCGCCGCGCATGCGCTCATGGGGCAAGCGCGCATCCGCACCGCCGACCACCTGCGACGCCTGCCCATGGGGTTCTTCACGCAGCGAAGGAGCGGTGAACTGGCAGGCGTGCTCACCACCGATGTCGCGCTTGTCGAAGACGTGTGGTCGCACACCATCGGCATCTTCACGGCGAGCTTCGCACTGCCGATGCTCGTTGGTCTCGGCCTCTGTTTCCTCGATTGGCGCCTGGGGCTCGTCATCCTCGCCGCCCTACCGGTGGCGCTCCTCGTGCTGGCCGCGACCACGCCCCTCTTCGTGCGTGAGTTCGAAGCCGTGCTCGAGACATCGGCGGATGTAAACGCCCGCGTCGTCGAATACGTGCAGGGCATCGCCGTGCTTCGGGCGTTCGGCCGGCACGGCGAGGTCTACCAGCGCTTCGTGAAGGCAATGGAGCGCCTGCGCGACGCCCTCATTCGCGCCGATGTCTTGCCCTCCCCGCTGCTCGCCGTGTTCGGCTTCGTCGTCGAGATGAGCTTCGTCGCGGTGGCGTATGCAGGAAGCACTCTGGCGTTGCGCGGCTCGATTCAGCCCGGGGTGCTGCTCGTCTTCCTCGTCGTGACGGTAGGGGTCGTGCGTCAGGTCGCGGATCTCGGAGTGGCACTGCTCATGCTTCGAGCGTCTCAGCGCGCGCTCGGTCGCGTTGATGGGCTGCTCGCGGAGAAGCCGCTCGCGGAACCGTCCGCGAGAGCGGCGTCGATCCAGAAGTTCGACGTGGAGGTCGACGCCGTGTCATTCGCGTACGAAGACGAGACCGTGCTCGACGGTGTCTCGGTGACGTTCCCCGAGCGCTCGCTGACCGCGCTCGTCGGTGCCTCGGGCTCAGGCAAGTCGACGCTGGTCCACCTCGTGGCGCGGCTGTGGGACATCCCGCGCCAGGGTGCCATCCGCATCGGGGGCGTCGACATCCGGGACATTCCGTTCGAGGAACTGCACCAGCACATCGCGATGGTGTTCCAGGACGTCGTCCTCTTCTCCGGCACCATCCTCGAAAACCTGCGCGTTGGACGGCCCGACGCCTCGCTCGAGGAAGTCCAGCGTGCAGCGCGGGCAGCGCGCGCCCACGACTTCATCACCGCCTTGCCGAACGGCTACGACACCCTGCTCGGGGAAGGAGGAGGAACCCTCTCGGGGGGTGAGCGCCAGCGCTTGTCCATCGCACGCGCCATCCTCAAGGACGCCCCCATCGTGCTTCTCGACGAGGCCACTGCCTCCGTCGACGCGTCGGCGGAGGCTGAAATCCAGCGCGCCATCGACGAACTGGTCAGGAAGAAGACCGTCGTCGTGATCGCACATCGGCTGCGCACCGTGCGGCGGGCGCACCGCATCATCGTGCTCGACAAGGGGCGCGTCGCGGAGTCAGGCACGCACGACGAATTGCTCGCGAAGCGCGACGTCTACGCTGCGCTCTGGCTGGAACAAGAGCGGGCCAAGGGCTGGCGGCTCGCGGCGAGCACGCCCTCCCGAGCCACCGCGGAGCAGACCTGACGTGAGCCTCACCTTCACGCCAGGTTCAGAGCCGTTCCGGGCGGACAGCGCGATACAGTGGGAGTCGCGCTCGGGCTGGAATTCGCTCCCGCGGGTCCTCAGCGCGTCCCGAAGCCCGAGCCCTTCGAGACCGTCCAAAGCAGTCGGATTTGCGTCGCACGTTGACGGATGGCGTCGGAAACGCTGCCGAACTCGCCCTCGCGATTGGCAACGAAGGCTTCGAGCGCCACGCCGTGTTGCCCGGCGAGCAGGAGCTCGGCACGCGCGGTGGCATAGGTGATGAGCTCCACGCCCTCTCCGAGGAAGGCGCCTGAGATGAGATAGTTGCGCACGGACACGCCGACGCGCCCGACACCCCGCCGCACCAGGCCCAGCTCGAAGGCCGACTGCGCCCCGGGCCCGAAGTGGTAGTCACGGGCGGACTCCGGCGAGGTGAGACCGCCGCCATGGCCAAACGGCACCCCGGCCATGTTCGCGGTGACGTCCAGGGTGAGCTGAGGCGTGAGCGGAACCTGCGCCACGCCGCCGATGCCGAGGCTGACCGTGGAAACGCGCAGCGTGTTCGGATTGGCGAAGTCGTAGCCCGCCATCAGGCCCCAGAGTCCCGAAATCGAGCGGAGCTTGAAGCGGTCGCCGTAGAGAAGCCCCCGGCTGAAGAAGCCCACCGTCAGCGTGTCGCGCGAGAAGCCCATGCGCGCGGTGAGGGTGAAATAGTCGAAGGGCTGGTCATAGTCGCCCGTGGTGAGCTGCGGGGGGCCGTAGACCATTTCGACGCCGAGGTGCCCCTCCAGCTTGTTGGGAACATCGAAGCGCGTTCCATCGATGTCGTTGTAGTTGTCGACGTTGCTCGTGAAGCCAGCCATCAACTGGAGGAAGTTCCCCTGCACCGGGAGGAAGTCGTTCTTGCGGCGGCCGAAGAGGTATCGGTTGATGCCGCCCACGGGTTCGACGAGCAGTGAGAGCACCGAGCGCGCCACCGTGGGTTCGCCTTCGTCGAGAATCGCGAGCGCGGTGCGATGCAGGACCTCGCCCAGCACGACGCCCCCGATGGACGTTGTAATGAGGTCGTTCGTGGATGGAGTCTCGGACTCCATGAACAGCTCCCACAACACGCTTGACGCGACCGTGAACGGGACCGAGCCCCAGAAACCGAAGCCGCTCGAGCGCGCCGCGGTGTAGGCCAGCGAGCCCTGGTAGGGGTGCCCGAGCGCATTGGTCGCGAACGCATCCTCGTCCCACACCCAGCCATCGGTGACGTTGCGACGCATGGTCTCCAACGAGATGTCCGCGTAGGGCTTGCCGAGGAGCTTCGCCGTCCCCCAGAAGATGGCGTGGAAGGCGCCCATCTCCACGATGGGCACGACGAAATTGCGCCCTCCTCCGTCCGGCGCGTTCCAGATGGCGCGGCGAGGCGGATGCACGAGCTCCGGCACGAGGAGCCGGGGCTCCGCGGGAACGGCCTCGACGCACTCCTCCGACGCCAGGGGGGCATCCGCGGGCGCCGCGCCTGCCTCGCCTCCTGAGACGAGCGCGAATACAAGGAGCAGACCTGAGACGCGATGCACGAGGAACTGGTTCATGGCGTGCATCGGGCTCTAATTGCTCCCGGGAGCGAGTGCACGCACCAACCGCTGCAGGTGCGAAGCGAGCCACGAATCCAGCGCAAGTGAAGAACTGTTTCCGATGGCACCGAACACTCGTGATGAACCGAAGTCGAGCCAGGCAGGCGGTGCCGGACTCGAGGGAAAGCAGGCGAGCAGGTTCGCCCGTCAGCGACCTTCCCTGGAGGCCGTGGTGCATCGCGCCGCCGCGTCAACGCTCCTGTGACATGCGGTGAACTCCAGCTGACGCGTGGCTCCATCAGGCCATGCGAGGAGGTTCCATGGAGCGTCGCTCCCTGGGACGGACGGCACCTGCAGGGGCTCCGCTCCGAGTTCGTCCTCTCCACCAAGTGCGGCTACGGCGTGCCAGGTATGGAGGACTGGATGCCCGAGTGCATCACCCGTGGCGTGGACCAGGCCCTCATGCGCTTACGCACCGACGTGCTCGACGTGGTGCATTTCCAAGGGAAAGGTCCGCGCGGCCGCCGACTCCGGTGACAACGCCGCCATGGAGTACGCGGTCGAGACCGGTGCCTTCTCCGTGGTTGGGGAGTGCGCCCTGGCGTTTCGCGGAGCGTCCCAGCGCGCATGACCTCGGCGAGTACAGGCACTGGATGCGGCCCCTGGCGCTCGACTCGCGGGGCCTGGACTGGAGCGATGTGGCCCTGCGCTTCGCCGCACCCGTCCCTGGCGTGTCCACCTGCATCGTGGGCACCCGGAGGCTGGAGCACCTGCGGCGAAACATCCGGACGCTGGAGAAGGACCTCTGCCCTCGGACTTCGTGGAGGCCATCCGCGACGCGTTCCGCCGGTGTGGTGCGGGTTGGGATGGGATGATTTGAGTCTGCACGTCAGTGGCGCTTCCGCTGAGGGACTGCTCGGTGCGGCCTTTCATGTGTTCCGGTGTGCTCGTCCGTTCAAACGCCTGGATGCCGCTGGGCATCCGGGCCAGTCCCGGAAACATCGTGAAAGCGCGGCTGAAGCGCTGGAGACGGCCTGCAACAGTGTTCGCGGCATATGGACACGTCCGCCTCGATGCAACGAAGCTGTGACGCAGAAGGCCGGGCCCCCTCGCATCTCCGCGAGGAACCCGTGAAAATCAACGAAATGAACCTGCGACTCTCGATACGCTCCCTGTTGATACTTTCCCTCGCGGTCGCTCCCGCACTTTCTGGCTGTGGTTCCGATGACGTCGCTCCGACGCCGGACGCGGGTGTTCAGCCCGACGCGGGCATTGAGCCGGACGCGGGTACCGAGCCCGAGCCGGATGCAGGCACGGAGCCGGACGCGGGTACCGAGCCGGACGCGGGCACGGAGCCCGACGCGGGTACCGAGCCGGACGCAGGCACGGAGCCGGACGCGGGCACTGAGCCGGACGCGGGCACCGAGCCCGACGCAGGCACGGAGCCGGACGCAGGCACGGAGCCGGACGCGGGCACGGAGCCGGACGCGGGCACCGAGCCCGACGCAGGCACCGACCCAGACGCAGGCACCGACCCAGACGCAGGCACCGACCCCGACGCGGGCACCGACCCAGACGCAGGCACCGACCCCGACGCGGGCACCGACCCCGACGCAGGCACCGACCCCGACGCGGGCACCGACCCCGACGCGGGCACCGACCCCGACGCAGGCACCGACCCCGACGGAGGCACCGAGCCGGATCCGTTCACCGTCTGCGAGGGCGAGTGCAAGGAGACCGCAATCACGATTCAGCTGGGTGGGAACCAGCGCCTCTTGACGAGCGCCTACTTCGGCTACGAAGAGCCGGAGAACCCGGAGGATCCGTGGGAGCTGTGGATCGAACTCAACAACGGCGCGCCGGGTGAGTGCCCCACCGCGGAATCGGAGCTCCCACCGCAGCTTGTCAATGTCCACGCGGTGAGGGTGCCGGTGGACGCGACGCCGCAGGTAGGCTCCGCGCCAGGCGAGCCGACAGCGACTCTCGTCGACTTTGAGGGAGTGCTCACGACGGCGTTCTTCCTGCACAGCACGAGCCTCACCTTCACGCCCGTGGCGGCCTCGCTCTGCCCCACCTGCGTCCTGGGCGGCACCCCTCCCGAGTCGCACTTCGTGGCCTTCGACGTGAACGGCCTCTACGGGAATGGCGCCCTCACCGGTCACGGATACGCCACCTACTGCCCCACGCTCGACTCCTTCAAGGGCAAGAAGTAACCGCGGTCCGGCTCGCCTGACGGTGAGTCGGAGCTGCCCAGGCCCCTGACACAGGGGCCTGGGCCCACCGAAGCGTTGCGCTGCCAGACGACGGCGAGAGCACCGGCCCCCCCCACGCATGGAGGGAAGCCGGCACGTCGGCATTGCGCCGCATCAGGCCGAGTTGGAGCCTGCCCTTCGCGCAAGGCTCGCTGGCCAACCGCCATTTCCGCACGGCACACGAACCCGCGCCGGTATTCTCCCGTCTATTTATTCAATACACGGGCAGATATCAGATTTGGCGATATTCACAGGGAAGCGCTACTCAGCGGCATGCTCAAAGCGCGTCACGGAGTCCCTCTCCCAATGAGTCTGAGGAAGGTACGCCGGGTGTCATTGACCGCGGTCTTCCCGTAGCGCGCCATCTGATTCTGCTCGGAGGTCCTTTCACCCTTGAGCTGGAGGCTCCTTCCGAGCTGCCCATCGAGCCACTGTACTTCGTCCTGCACATGGCCTCGGTGCTGGGGCTCTTTTGGGGCACGGTCTGCCTGACCCGAGCCCTCTACCCGGGGTGGCTGGGACGGTGGGCGGCAGTGCCGCTCCGGCGGTCATGGTGGTGCCGAAGCTGACGCTCACGTGGATTCCCACCTTCGACAACCACCTGCTCAACCGAACCCTCGCGCTCGACCCGGAACTTCTGGCCCAGAACTCACGCTGCTGTATTCAGCCCCAGCGGTCTTGCTGGAGCTCCTGAAGGCGCGACTTGATCTTCGCCTCCCGTTGACCATCCGTCCTCGCCATGGACAGATGACGCATCGTGACCTGCTTCGCCGCCTTGACGAGCTCGTCCGCCGACAGCTTCGGGTTGTCGCGAACGAACGCCTCCATCTCGCTCATGATCTTCTTTTCGAGATTCGCGATGCCGGGTTTTGTGACTCCAATCACGTATCCGGACTGGATGAAGGACTCCATGAGGTTCGCCGACGTCGCCCTCCAATCCGGGGCCACGGCAGACGCCTTCGTCGCCGTCGTCGAGTTCGGCGCGGCACTCTTCGCAGTGGAGGATGAGCCCATGCCCAGCAGACTTCGCATTGCATGAAAGACAGGCTGTCGGGTCGTGATTGCCACGGCACACCCCCAATGCATACGAGTTGGTAGCATTCTAGGGCAGACATTCGGTGGGTGGACTCGTGGGAACCCCCTACACCGCCTGACATTGTGGAATCCCAAACGATGTCAGGCCCAGCCTGCTGGGGCCGCCATCTGCAAGAACTCGGTGGTGACGCGCTTCGTGCGGGGTAACTCGGACCACGCCAGCGCGCCGGAGGGCCGACGCGGGCGGGCTTTCCAGCGACGCCTCGTCCCTGAGCGACGTCAAATCTACTTCGAGCGAGGCCGGAACCGCGTCGCTCGGCAGCGCTTCCCACGTCACACGGGAGAAGCGTTGACAGGCGCATGCGGAAGCAGGGGCAACGAAACAGCTTAACACCCTGTCGAAAGTGCTGGGCTCCTGTCTGTGGACGCCTCGTAAAACGATGGAACTCCCGGTGCGGGGTGGAACGTCCAAGTGGCTCACGAATTTCCCGTGAGCCACATCCACCTGCTCGAGGAGTTTCCATGACCGCTCGCCGTGCATCCTTCTTCCACATCTCATTGAGCGCCGCTGTCGCGATGGCATTGCTGTCTGGCTGCGGTGGCCTCGCGACGTCCAACCCGCGCTACTTCACCGGCGGGAAATGGAACCAGTTGGACAGCCCCTACGCGCTCACCCCCATGCTCGCCTGCGCCTATCCGGCGGAGGGCAACGACAAGGTGTACCGCAACATCGAGGACTACCTCGCGCCGGCGCTCTGGAGCGCGTATGGCAAGGACGTCTCCGAGGTGAAGGTGAAGAAGTTGAAGGGGGACAGCGAGTGGTGCGACGCGTTCCCGAACATCGCCACCGACCAGTTCATCGTCCCTCCGCGAATGAAGAAGGAGCTGGCCGAGTACGTGAAACAGTCCGGCGCCAAGGGCGTCATCATCCCGGTCGCGCACATGTACCGCTCCCCCATCATGCAGGAGGTCCTGGCCCCCGATGGGACACAGGTCGGGAGCGTGGAGACCGAGCGCTTCGGCGCTGACGGCACGGCCGGCCTCTACGTCCACTACATCAACGAGAGCGGAGAACTCATCTACACCGGGCGTTCGCGGACCAATGGCCTGGGCGTGCTCCCGGATCCAATTGGGTACATGCGCGACCACGCGTCGGACTACGCACAGCAGATGACGCAGAAGGCGCCTCCGGTCGACCTCCAGTAGTACCCGACGGGGTGCGCACGCGCGCAGTCGCGCGGGTGCGTGCCCCCTCCATCCCAGGCACCGCGGCGCCGCGGCCTATACCGAGCCGCGCTCAGGTCGTGGGGCTCCCAGGAGCCAGTGTGAGCCAACGGCCCAGCCAAGGAACACCCTGCCAGGCAGGGGCCAAGCTTGCTCCTCGATCACCGCGAGAAGCCGCGTGAGCGCGGGTGCGAACGGTTCCGCGATTCGGCGCGGTTGCGCGGCCAGGCGCTGCTGAGCCCAACGCCCGAAGTCCTCCTGCTCCGATTGGGAGAGGAGCGAAAGGAAGAACACCATCTGCCGCCATGCGTAGGCGGCGTTCTTCACGTTGCGGAGCCGATGCTGGTAGTGCGGTGCCTTGCGCAGGAGCAACTGGCACACGCTTTCGAAGCACCGGCGGGCCAGTTCGGGCAACCGCGGGCGCAGCGTTCGCGTGAGGCCCAGCGCGTCGAACAGGACGGCGAGGTTGTGCGTGGTCAGGACTTGCGCCTGCTCGATAACCATCCCGTTGCCACTGACCCCGCGGGGCTGATGCCCCTCGGCCTGGGCACGGGCCAGGCAGCGTTGAGCGAAATCCGAGACGCGCTGTCGGCGGGACGACTCCTGATGCGCGGCGTCGGGCCGGAGCGATGGCTCCATGGGGATGTCGTAATAACGCGCGTAGAGGCTGCCTTGAACGAAGGCCGCGGCCCGTCGTGCCGCCTCGTCGAACTTCGGCGAGAACGCGTTCATGAAGATGTCCGCCGCCAGTTCCTCCACCAGTGGGATACTCAGTCCCGCCGCTTGCGCCAGCGCTCGCAACTCTTGCAGCAGCTTGTTGGGAATGAGCACGGCGGGGAACGCCGAGATGGCCAGCGAGGAGATGCGCTCGAGCGTCTGGGCCGCCACCTCCTGCTGGCCCAGGTCCGGCGTGCGGTGGGCGTCGATGGCGCGGACCCAGGGCAGCTCCTGGAGCTTCACTTGCGATTGAAGGTCGAGCAGCAGCAGGGACCGCCGCCGGCGGAATGCCGCGTAGATGTGCCCGTACAGCCGCCGGAGCTCGGGGTCATTCACCCCCTGTGCCGCTACGTGCGCGGAGACCTGGGGGAGCACCCTGGCAAGCACCTCACTGGAGGTAACGACCTTTCGTGCGATCAGGTCCTCGATCGAGGCGTTCGCGCAGCGCACCAGTTTTCGTATCAGGGATGGAGGGAACTCCGCGCCCGCGGCCACACCCTGTCGAGCTCCCTCCACCGCGGTGACCGGGGCCGTCACCTGCTCCAGTGCGTCGAGTCCCTCGCCGCTGGAGTAAGCGCCAAGTCGCGCCACGAGGACCCTCGCGAGGTCCGGGTGTGTCGGCCGCGCCGCGGCGCGTTGCTGCTCCGTGCGAAGTGCCTGCAACCGGTCGCTGCCGGGCAGCCCGCGCGCTCGGGCGATGTCGTCGAGGACATGCTGAACGCGTCGCTGTTGCCCCGGTGTCAACGCGGCCGGCTCCGTCACCGACTGGGCGAGCACGTCGCACAGCTTCGAGAAGTGGCTCTTCGAGTGGTGGGGCCACTTGCAAAGAAGGTGTTTTGTCCGGGCCCGCGCCACCGTGTCGAGCAGCTTCGAGCCGCGTTCACTCCACGTGGCAGGAAAGTGCCGGCAGACCCCTTCGGAGGTTCGCGTTTCGAGGAACAACTGGACGAGCTCGTCGTACAGCGGGGTCCAGACCTCGGCGGACTCGCGTTCCCGCTCGATGTCCAGGGGCAGGCGGACTCGCTGGAGTTGCTTCGTGGTTTCCGCCACGGACTGGAGATGGACGTGGAGCCCGTCCTCGGTGGAGGGCGTGTGGGGGACCGGGTAGAACCGCAGCCGGGAGAAGAAGGGCGCCAGCTCCTCGATCATCGTGCGTGCCTGCTCGGCGGCGCCGTGGCGCAGCAGCCATGCGGCGACCAGGAGGGCACCTTCCTCGGGGACGTCGACGCGGTAGGCCCCGGTGGCCAGCAACTCCCCGAGTAACGTCAGCCCCTCGTCACTGAGGAAGTACGCGTTGAGTGCCGCTCGCGGGCTGTGGCTGGCGCTGGGCCCAAGCTCCTTCAACCACGCCTGCTCATGCGGTGAGAGGGGGCCCTCAGCGAGGAGTTCTCCGGTGGCAAAGCCCCCCGTCACCACCTTCAGGGTGGCCCACGCGGGCGCGTCCGCGACGGGCGTGCGAGAGCCGACGTCGAGCGCGCCAGTCAAGATGCCCTCGAGCACCTTCCGCCAATGCGCCACCTTCGCGGTGCTGCGTGCGCGGATTTCGAGGTCGGGACTCTCCGCGGACAATGTCAGCGCGCGAGCGAGTTGGCCGAGCACGAAGCCCGGGTTGATACGGAGGGCAGGCGTGGGATTGGAGGCGTCCGAAGAATGGCTCAATGGGAAGTCTCACGACAGCGAGGCGCGCTTGACAGCGCTACTGGCGACCTGGCGCGCCATGACGGCTGCCCGGCCATGCCCTGACATCGTAACCACTCCTGCTCCTCCTCCATGGATTCACTTTAGAAGTCAACGGACGAGAGCGACGACAGATGGAGCATGCGTAGCTGCCGCTCCAGCGTCAGTCCTCGGTCGGAGAAGTACGCCACGCCCTGGCGAACATCGGCGAGCGCCCCACTGGCGTCATCCATGACGTAGCGCAACTGCGCACGAAGGAAGAGCTCCGCTCCCTCATCCAGCCGCTGTTGCTGCAAGAGCTTCGCGGGCCCATCCACCGTGTCGAGGAACGCGACAGCGCGTGCGAGATGCTCCGAGAGCCGTACCTTGAGCACCTCGTCATCAGTGCTCGTGGCCACCACCCACACCGAAGGTGCCTCTGGGGCGAGGTGCTCCAGGCGCTCGCGAAAGTGGCACTCGTGCTCGCGGGGCGCATCTGGGATGGCCTCCTGCTCCAAATGAAAGAGAGCGTCAAAGGCGATGCCCACGTTCACGTAGAAACGCGCCTCGCGCGCGGTGTTGCCGTGCGAGCGCTGAACATTGAGGACCTGGATTGTCTCGCCGTGGCGGCGACGCCAGGTCAGCTCCTTCTTCTTGAAGCCACCCGCCTTGGCGAGCAGCTTCATCGCGTCGGATGCGAGAGTGGTCATCCGCTGGATGGCGTTCATCCCGCGAGGTTAATGCCTGCTCTGGGCGAAGTCTGCCCGGCAGGAGCGTGCTCACGCCGCGAGCGTGAACCTCGTGTTCCGTTCGGGCGGGTGAGCAAACCGCGTCCTCCGAGCCGAGGGGCGCGTGGCAGCCCGCCCCTTCACGCCGTGCTCACGAGCCTCTCGCACGCGTCGCGCGCATAGGGGAGCCCCGCCTTCCGGAAGTGCCCCCCTGCGTTGCCGAAGCGCGGGTCCCAGAGGTGCGCGGTGTCCACAAGCGCGGCGAGGAAGCGCCGCTGTGCTTCTGTCCTCACCACCCCATCTCCACTCGGAAAGGCGTGGACGAGGAGGGGGCCCCACTCGAAATCCACCCAGGACTTCTTGGTGGTCCGCGCGACCGCTACGGCCGCGTCCACCACGAGGTCGAAGTCAGGGACGCGCTCCAGGAGCCGCAGGACGACCGTGAAGCGCGGCTGCATCGGAAGCTGCGGCGGCTTCACCGGGAACCAGTCGTTGATGTGCGCGGCATGCTGCTCCAGCGCGGTGCGCAGCTCCCGTGTCGCGACCTCGCTCCGTGCCAGGGACGGAGCCATCGCCGCGCAGAGGCGCACCGAGGGTTCCGCATCCGACAGAAAGTCATCAACGGACACGTTGAGCTCTCCCAGCGCCAGGAGCAAGGAGCATCGCTCCGCCACATCCACCGTCCGCTTCGCCATCTCCATCAACCGCTCCACCAGTTCGTCCCGCCGCACGTCCGACGCCGGCGACGCGGCGAGCGCGGTGGCGGCCAGCGCCGCGTGCATGCGCACCCGGGCATCCGCATGGTCCAGGTTGGCCAGCAGCGAGCGGGTCAGGAACGGCGCCACCCGGGCACACGCCAGCACGGACTGCGCATGGAGCGCGTTCGCGGCGTCGTCGTCCTCGTAGATGGCATCATCGTCGTCCGCGGCTAGTAGCGGCCCCAGGTCGAACCGGGCCATCGACTCCAGGTCCTCCATCGTCGCGCCGCTCCGCTCGAAGGCGTCCACCACACGCGTCAGGAACGAGAGCAACTCCGCGCGAACGGGCGCCTCGCCCGCATCCAGCCTCGCGTCGTCGAGCAACCCGAGAATCACGAGTGCCACAGGAGCCGTCGCGGGGAAGACGGTGCCCTGATGGATGATGGCCGACCACAGGTGCTGCATGGCCGAGCTGCGGGCCCGCGCGTCCTCGGTGAGCAGGGCACGAAGGTGTTCAGGCGTGTCAGTGGCGCAGCCATAGGCGTGTACCAGCCGTGACCAGTCCGTCGCGTCGAGTGCAGGAATCCCGATGAGCATCGGCGCGACTATCCCCCACGAATGACATCGCCTCAATGCATGCGCCCAGCGACTTCGCGCGCCACGCCGGGTCCGCGAACTGTGCGGCCAGCCCAACCGGCGCCTGAACTCCAGGCCGAACCGGCCAGAGACGCCGCAGGGGCACATGAGCGGTGAGCGTCAAGGTTGTTGTCGCGTGAGAGGGTTCAGCCGATGCGCTTCATCGCCTGCACTGCCGGGGTGAGGTTCGGAGAGTGGCCGAGACAAACCGGCCCCATCGGTGTCCAGTTGCGCGTGTTGCGGCTCCAGCGCTCGGGATGGCGCGTACGTGCGCATTGGTACACCTCTCGGCGTCGGACAAGCAGTGCGTGCTCGCGCTCGAAGCGCCTGTCCTCGGGCGTGACGAAGCGGATAGCGAAGTGGCGATGCTCGCGCAGGAAGACAAAGAGCCTCCTGCTCTTCCCCGCGAGCTTCAGCAGGCGCTGCTCCCGTGCGCTCTGCTCCACAGCCGGCTCCCAGCGTTCCACGAGCCACCTCCGCGAGGGGGTGACCTATGCGCGCAGCGCCAGCCCGCGTCGATCCTCTGCCGCTTGCCTGCTCCCTCGACGTAACCTGATCGGCGCTCTAGCGAACGCCAGACTTGATAGCCGAGCGACGGTGGGCGCCAATAACTGCCAAATGCTGCCCCACTGTATTTCCAAGGCAACTATTGGCGTGCACCGCGGTCCTTCCGCCCCACTCGCTTTTTTACGTCGTCGTGATAGCCGACTACAAGCATACCAAGCGTCCGTGCAAGGTCGATAGCCGACTCCAGGGGAACACGTGTGTCCTTCAGCGTGTTTCGCGCGGGATCGAGAAACACCCCACTTGCCCCTGAGAAATCCGCCCGGTTGAGATTGCAGCCGTGGAAGTTGCTACCACCGAAATCCGACCCGTCGAACTCCGAATCCGTCAGGTCCGAATCAAAGAAGTTCGCTTCCCGGACGACGCAGCGCAGGAATTTCAACTTCCTCAGATTGAGCCCGACGAAGGAACAATAAGACAAGCCACAATCCTCGAAGTGAAGATCGGGATTCGAAGAAACGTCGCTCCAGTCAATCCCCATCAGCTTTGAATTCTCGAAGCGAACATCCCGAAACTTCGCGTTAGCAACCTGCGCGCGCGTCACGTTACATCCACGAAAAGCGCACGCCTCCATTGCCACCCCCTTCCAGAGACTCTCGTGAAACTGACAGTTCTCAAAGACGCAACGATAGAACTCCTTATCGCCTAGATTCGCCCCTTGAAGGTCTTCGCCCGAGAAGGTCTCACTCTCAAAGTACTCTTCGCGAGAGAGGCGCTCTGCCAAACGGATATCTTCTTTGGCTTTATCGGCCATCGACTGGCTTTCTCCCTGAGAAATGAGGCATGCCGGACGCACGCGACAATCGCGAACGCGATCGACACAAGCCCATGCTGCCGAATCAGAGTACAGACACATCAAGGGAGAAGCAATGGCGTTTCCGCCGCTTCAAACAACAATCGTACGGCGAGCCTTAAGCATGCCGCGCAATGCCTCGCTTTAATCCATCAGGGGTGACTACCTACCTAAAAACAGGCTCAATAACCGCCCTGGAGGGCACTGTAGGGCGCGTTACGCCCCTCTAACGTCCGGGCCATGCGGTACGACAAGGAGAGTCGCACTATTCGCCGCTGGAGGCTCTTAAAGGGGCTGAATTCCTAGCCACCTACAGTGAACAATTCGCCTCCCACAGTGAACCTCGGCAACCTACACCAGGGCTGTTCGTCGTGACTCCCTACACAGTCCGAGATAGCCGACTTCTCTTTGAACGGTAATTAACTAGATGAATTAGGGGGCCTGTATCCCCGAACCTTGCCGGAGGTCAGGCCAGAAGCGGCCTGCCAAGCCCAAAGCCAAAGCGTGCATAGGCTGCGCTCACGAGCGGAGCTATTGAGTTCCCGATGGTCGCGAGGGCCTTGTGCAGGACGGCCAATCTCTCTGGCTTTCCCAGTCAGCACGACAGTCCTCGCACTTCCCGTTCCAGGCGATGCCATCCGACGGCACTCGACGTGGTGTGGGGCCTAGCCCAAACGTTGAACCACTCCCGGAAGTCGCACGCACTTACGTGGGGTCGGTGCACTTCGCCGCTGACGTAACCCAAGTCGAAGGACCCACGTAACGTGAACAACGTACTGACGAAGATTGCCACCGCGAAGGCTGCGGCGGGCGCTATCCGCGCTTCAGTCGCAACCTGCTCGAAGTCGAAGTCATCCGCACGAAGGAGGGCTTCAAGGGCGACTCTGCCATCGCCGAGCTGACGGTTCGCGAGTCCGAGCCCTCGCGGGTGGCGAGACTCCGAGCCGACCGGGCGAGACGTTCGACTACATCGAGAACCTGAGCAGCCACCTCGCCATGAGAGGTGTCCCGCTGAAGGTGATTCAGGAGCTGATGGGGCACGCGACCATCGAGATGACGAATCGCTACGCCCACCTGAGCCCCGACACGCGGAGAGAGGCGGTCGGTGTTCTCGACCGGCCCTCTGCTCCGACGTGCGACATACGTGCAACACAGGTGGCCGACACCACTAACCACATGCAACTACTAAGCAAAAAAGTGAAGGCGGCGGAAATCGAAGCCGCCGCTCGGCGGGGAATGTCAGACCCTGTGGAAGGCCTTGGCGAAGAAGTTCTCGATGCGGGACTTCTCCGGCTCGATGGTGCTCGCGGGCGAGGCCACGCTCGTGGCGCCAGCGAGCGCGGGGCGCAGGCCCGCCGCGATGCCCGGCTCCAGGTGGTGACGCAAGTCGACCGCCACGTCGGCCTTCACGTGGGTGCCCACGCCCGCGGCGGCGTTGACGTCCGCGGAGTGCTTGAGGAAGCCATTCTCCAGGCCGAGCTTGCCGCCCGCCTGGGCCGCCGCGCCCGCCACCACCCCCCCGGTGACCGAGCCGTGCAGCCGGCCCACGTGGCCACCCGCCGTGGCATACGCGCCCGCCGTGGCGGCCGCGCCCACCTGCCCCGAGAGCATCGCCGTGGCCGTCTTCGGGTCCAGGCTCGCCACGCCCTCGGCGTAGGCAGAGGCGGAGGCCTTGGCCTCACCCTTGACGTACCCGCCGACGTGCCGGTTGAAGTCGTGGCCCGCGCTCGCCGTGACGCCCACGCCCGTCTCCGCCTTGGCCGTCAACGCGGCCGTGTAGGCGTGCTCGTTCCTGTCGAGCGACACACCGGCCTGGGCCTGCGCCTTGAACGTGTTGGCCTCGGCGGTGACCTGGCCACTGGTCACACCCAGCCGGCCCGCGTGCGTCTTCTGCAACTCGTAGCCGACGTGAGGCCCACGTAGCTCGGCCTGGGCCGAGTAGTGGTGCACGCCACTGCCGCTGTAGCTGGAGGTGGAGGCCTGCATCGAACCCACGTTGCCGCTCACCGTTCCGCCGAAGGTGTCCTTCTGGAAGGGGCTGCCCGGCTTGTCGACGAACAGCTTCTGCTTCGCGGCCAGAGGCGCCGTGAGCTTGTTGTCACCACCGCTCACCATCACGTCCGACGCCTGGCCCGTGCTCAGCTCCCAGGGGCTGTAGGAGGGCGCCCCCTCGGGCATGCCCGGGTGCTTCAGGGGCTTGGAGTCCGTGGCCGCCGGCGCAGTCGCGCCAGGAGGGGTCGCCGTGGGCTTGGTGGCCGTCACCGCGGGCGCGGTCGCCACAGGCTTCGTGGGCGTCGAGGCGGGGAGCGTGGACGCGCGCGCCGGAAGCTTGGACTGAGCCAGCTTGGAGGAAGGGAGCGTCGCGGAGCGGGGCGGGGTCGAACCGATGCGGCGGGGGGACATGGGAGGCTCCTCGGAAGGTCGGTGGAAGGCTCGGTACAGCGATGGCCTGTCCCACTGCAGCCGACATGCCATGCTTATGTCGAACGGTGTGGCCACTGCACTCCTGTGGTTTCAAGGAGTTGGAGGGAGGCACCTCGCGAGCGATACGCGGGCCCTGGTGACGGCAGACACCGGGGCCCGGACAGCTGTCATCAGTACCTCGAGGACGACGCGCATGCGCCCACCATGTCCCCTTCAGCGGCGGGGAGTGGGCGACTTCTCGCTGCTCGCGCGGCGCGCCCGGACAGGCGGCGCGGGCGCTTCTGGCTCGCTGTCGGGCAGCGCGGTGAGCTCTACGTGGTACGACTCCCGGTAGTCCGCCGCCCAGAACAGGGTGGCGAAGACGGGGAAGACGAACAGTCCTCCGACGATGCCGCCCGCGGTGCGCGCCCCGCTCCACTGATCGCGCCGAATGGTGACGTACTCGGGAGCGTGGCCATCCAACTCCAAGGTGAAGCTCTCCGTGTTGTTGACGGTGGCCGAGTCGCTGTACTCGTACGGCGTCCGGCCGAGCACTTCGCCCGAGCGCGAACGGACCTTGGCGCCGCTGGGACTGGAGCGAATCACCGTCGAGCTGGCGCAGCCGGTGGACAGGAGGACGACAAGAGCGGAGGAGACAAAGCGCTGCATGGGATGGACCTTCAGGTGAAAGGGGTCCCGCTCCCGGTGCAGCCGTTGGACCAGCCCTTCCCGCCCGTGTTCTGGCCTACTTGCGCGGGTCGGGGCGTCCACGGGCGGAGCGCCAGTCCCGGCGCCTGGATACCGCGCCGTCAGCCGCTGAGCACCACGGCCAGCCCGTGGGAGAAGGGCTGAGCGGAGACGAAGCGAGGAGGAATCGCCCAGCTTCCGTCCGGGCGCACGTAGCCGAACAAGCCATCCTGCTTCACGACCGCCAGCCCTTCCGAAAACGTACCGTGGACCGCTTGGAAGCGGGGCTCGATGACCAGGGCCCCCGTCCGGTCGATGAAGGCATAGCGGCCCTCCACCTTCACGGGAGCCAATCCCCCGCGAAACGCGCACTCCGACAGGTACGTGTCGCCCCAAGGCGAAAACGTGGGCTCCAGCACCCATGCGCCGGACTCGTCCACGAAGCCGAACTTCCCACGCTCCACGACCAGCGCCAGCCCATCCGAAAACCGGCCCATCGTCATGAAGCCGAAGCTGGCGAGGCACTCCCCCTTGGGGTCGATGAGCCGGCTTTGCTCCGTCTTGGGACGCGCCTTCAAGACAACGTGCGCCTTGCCCTCGAAAAAGGGCCTGGCCAGCCCGCCGGCGAATCCATCCAGCACCACCTCGCCCTTCCGGTTGATGTACGCATCGGAGGACTTCGCCCCCGCGCGCATCACCGGCGCGAGCCCCGAGCCGAAGCGCCCCACATTCTCATACGTCGCCCCGGCCACGACGTACTTCGTGAAGTTCGCCTTGAAGGCCACGGGCAACACGAGCTCGCCCTTTTCGTCGATGAAGCCCTCGTCCGTCAGGGCCAGACCATCACTGAAGCCAGTGAAGGCACGCTTCACCTGGAGCTTGGGCTGCCCCTTCGCGTTGATGAAGACCCAGCCCTTCTCGGCGGGCATCCGGGCCCAGCCCTCGTTGAAGCTGAAGGGCGTGCCATGGGGGCTGGGGATGACCAACTCCCCCTTCGTATCGATGAAGCCGTAGCGCGTGGCGGGCATGGCGCGGACCCTAACGACGGCGTCCGCGACCGTCCACCCACATGGCCGCATGCACGAGTGGCGGCAGCGAGTGAGGCCGGACACTCCCGTTTGTCTGTACACCGCTGGCTCGGCGAGGATGCGCGGCATGGATGACTTCTACGCGGACGTCCTCGACCACGTCGGACGCCCACCCCGAGAGTTCGGCTCCGTCCACCTGCACGTGGAGCCCGTGATTCGACATCCACTCGGGCAGGCCACCGCCGTCGTGTGGCTCCAGGCCGCCTTCGAGCCCCTCGCCGCGACCCCGTCGTCCGTGCTGGTGATGGGCAGACAGAAGCAGGGCTCCGCGCACCGGATGCTGGGCCAGTTCCCGCTGCCACCTCTTGAGGGAGGCCGCGTCGTGCGGTGGCGGCTTCCGCTCGAGCTGCCCCCGGAGTTCGATGAAGTCCACTTCCAGGTGGAGTCGAGTCTTCACCCCAACGCCGGGCGCGTGCGGCCCGCGTGGAAGCTCTTCGACACCCTGGAGATTCCCAAGGAGAGTGACATGAAGGCGGTGTCGAGCGAGGTCTCCATGGGAATCGACCTCGGTGAATCGCTGCTCAACACCGTGCTGTCTGGGGGCCTGAGTGTCACCGCTTACATGAAGATTGGACCCCAGGTTTCACCGGGCAACCTGGCCGTGAAGCGCCACGCGGCGGCCACGCTTCCGACAGCCTTCATCGCAGCCGTGGTCGACGGTCCCTTGGAGCCACTGTCCGACCTGCAATGCGAGCTCGTCTGGGAGCCGGGGATGGCCCTCCCCGCCGCCAGCGCCGCGCCCAGTTGGAGCACGGAGGCCACACCTCCCATGGCAGCTCATGTCTTGAAGACACTGCGGACATGCTACGCCTGCGGCTTCGAGGGACCACGAGCGGAGTATGAGCGCGCCACGATGTGTCCCCGGTGTGACGCGACGTGGATGTAGGCACGCCAGGAGAAGCCGCTGGCTCTTGGATGTTGATTTATATATCAAAACTGTAAATCAGAAAGTTCGCCAAGAGCCGCATCTATCTGACGGGGCTCTCGGCGGGGGCCATTGTCACCTGAACGTACGCGGTGAACCATCCGCACAAGCTCGCGGCCATTGTTCCCGTCACGGGGAATGGCAACGGGCTTCCCATCTGCAACATGTGGAACGTCCCGGTGTGGGCGTTCCATGGCACGGCACGTGGGGCCCATTTCCCATCCCGGTTATCGGGCCTCCCCTGTTGAGATAGAACGGGGGCATGCTCCACTCGCGTCGTTTCGTCCTGGCCCTCTCGTCCGTTGTCGCGGTCGCCACCGCCTGCAGTTCGCCGGATCCAGTCCCGGACCGTCCCAACATCCTGCGCTTCGAAGCAGCCCCCGCGACCATCGCTCCGGGCGTGTCCGCCGAGCTGTCCTGGGAAGTCACCGGCGCGCAGGATCTCTCCATCGATTACGGCGTGGGTGCGGTGAGCGGAAGCTCGGTGCAGGTCCGCCCGACAGCGACGACGACGTACACACTCACGGCGACGAACGAGAGCGGCAGCACCACCGCGAGCACCACGGTCGCGGTGAGCACGTCCGATGGGACGAATCTCTCCGGAAGCCTCACGACGCGCACACTGACGCGCGCGGGCTCGCCGTATCAGGTGACCGGCGACTTGACGGTGCCCGCGGGGAGCCGGCTCACCATCGAGCCCGGCGTCCACCTCGTTTTCATGGGACACCACAAGCTCGCCGTGTATGGGCGAATCACCGCGCAGGGCACCGCGGCCAGCCCCATTGTCTTCACCGCCAACAATCCCACCCGAGGCTGGGCTGGACTGCGCCTGGCGGCGACGTCGGACGCCGGGTCGGACTTCCTGGAACACTGCATCTTGGAGTACGGCAACAAGATCGACGGCGAGAACGGCGCGGGCGCGGAGGGCTCCTATTCCGAGAACGCCGGTGGCGCGCTTTGGATTGGCTCACGCGCGAACGTGAACCTGAATCACAACGAGTTCCGCTTCAACAAGGCGCCCGCGTTCGGCGGCGCGCTGATGCTGATTGCGCCGACCAGCTCGGGTGTCGCCACCGGAAACATCTTCCACGGAAACGAATGCACCGGTCCGCGAACCCAGTTCGGAGGCGTGGGCGGAGCGGTCAACACCGCGCACCTCCCGGCCAGCAACCAATGGACGTTTCGCGGCGGCGAGTTCCGTAACAACAGGGCACCGGAGGGCGGGGCACTCTACTTCTTCGACAGCAACGTGATCCTCGACGGGATTTCGCTGTCTGGAAACAGCCCCCAGAACTGGGCGACGCCGGAGCCACACCGGCTGACGCTCATCAACACGCCGAGGTAGCGAGAGGCCCCCGCAGCACGGTCCCCATCGTTCGACACAAACCTGGCCGGGCCCGCGGCTCAGCTCTCCGAGGACAGTCGGGAGATGGCCTCCACCACGGAGCCGGGCACGGAGGTTTCGCCGAAGAAGCGCGAGAGTTCTGCCTGGGCCTCGCGGGCTTGCGTCGCGGTGATGCGGCCCTCGCGCTCCAGCCGCCCGATGATGGCGCCAGCCCGGATACGCAGCGTCTCGGGCTTCTGGGCGGGCAGCCAGCGGCGTGGGGCGGGAAGCATGCCCGCGAGCATCGCCCCCTGTGCCACGGAGAGCGCCCGCGCCGAGGTACCGAAGTGCTCACGCGCCGCGGCCTCGATGCCATACACGCCCTCTCCCCACTCCACCACATTCACATACAACGTGAGGATGTGCTGCTTGGACAGATGGGTCTCCAGCTGGCGGGCGAGCAGCAACTCCTTGCCCTTGCGCAGGAGGCTGCGGTCCGTGGAGAGGTAGAGGTTCTTGGCCAGCTGCTGGGTGAGCGTGGACGCGCCGCGGCCCAGGCGCGCCTTCCGCACGGACTGCTCGAGGGCGTTCTCCACCTCGATCCAATCCACGCCCTCGTGCTTGTAGAAGCGCGCATCCTCGGAGCTCAGCACGGCGTCCACCGCGTGCGGCGCCACCGCCTCCAGAGACACCCAGGCCTGGCGCACTCGGGGCTTCTTCCCCTCCGCCAGCGCCTCCTCGGCCCGCTGCGTGATGAGCGCGGTGGTGCGAGGGTTCTGCGTCTGAAGCGCGCGGACGTCGGGCAGCCGCACGTACTCCACGCTGAGCCAGACGACGAACAGCAGCCACCCGCCAAACATCCAGCGGCCCCAGCCCGGACTGGAATCCTTCCCCACGGCGCGCCGGGCGCCGGAAGGGAGCTGCTTCGTCTTCTGCGTCCGGGGGGAGGAGGCACGGACGGAGGGCGGACGGGAGGCCATCGGTATGCACACATCTGCCCCGGTCCACGGTCCCTGTCCAGAAGACGGCCGGGAAGGCACGCAGCGGCCTGTCTTGAGTAGGATGCCAGGCGCAATGCCATCTCTTCGTACCGCGCTCGGCGCGGGAGTCCTCGTAATGGGCCTGGGCGCCGGGCTTGCCGTGACCGCTTCACGGGCAAAGCGGAGCGCCGACGTCGAAGCGCGCATCGCGGCGCGCCAGGAGCCCGTCCTGACACCTGCCCCCGGCCCCGCGCCGCGAGGGCTTCCCATCGTGACGCCTGCCGGGCGCGAGGAGGGCAAAGTCCCCCAAGGGCATGTGGACGGGGTGGCACTGCGCTCGCTCCTGCTCCGACGCCAGTTCGAGGAGCTGACGCTGGCGGTCGAGCAGCTCCAGTGGGGCATGGAGTCGAACCCCCAGGACGAGCACTGGATGACGGACGGCATCCTGGCGCTCGGCAACGGCTCCTCCGAGTCGACGGAACTCCTCGACGCCTGGGTGGAAGCGTCGCCGCGCTCCTTCGCGCCCTACCTCGCGAGGGGGACCCACTGGGTGTCGGTGGGATACCTGCGCCGCGGGGGGAAGACCGTGGCGGCGACGGCGAAGGAGGAATTCGCCGGGATGCATGGGGCCTTTGAACGCGCGGTGCCCGACCTCGTCCGAGCGTGGTCGCTCCAGCCGAAGGCGGTCGCGGCGGCGCGGCCGCTCATCTATGTGGCGAACGCGCTGGGCGACGACGAGGCTCGCGAGCGCGCCTTCACCCGCGCCATGGAGCAGTGCCCCACGTGTACGGACGTCCGGGCCGTCTATCTCCACGGACTCGCCCCCCGCTGGGGCGGCACCTACGAGAAGATGGACGCCTTCGCCGAGGCGCAGAGCCTCGCTCACCCCAAGGTGGGCTTCCTGCGCGGCTTTGCCGATTTTGACCGCGCACACGACCTGGCGCTCCAGGGCAAGAACGACCAGGGACTGGTCCGGCTCGCCCAGGCGCTGTCAGCCGGCGACTACTGGGAGTTCAGGCTGGCTCGGGCGAAGCAACTGCGCCGCACCAAGGCCCTGGACGCCGCGATGGAGGAGGCGAACCGGGCCGTGGCCCTTCGGCCCGCTCGTGCGTCCGTCTATTTCGAACGTGCTCGGATTTTCTCCAACAGCCGGAAGTGGGAACCTGCGGGCAAGGACCTCCTGCACGCCTTGCGGTTGGACGCGACGGACTCGGACGGACGGGCCCTGCGGGACCACGTGGTGAAGGGCGTCATCTACGACGCCTGGGAGGCGCACAAGGCCGGACGCCGCGAGGAAGCGTTGGGCCTGCTGGAACTGGCTGGGGAGCTCGCTCCGGGCAACCCCGAGGTCGCGCGGCGGCGCGCCTGGGTCGTCAAATCTCCACAGCAGGCAGAGGCACGGGCCGAGGAGACGCAAGGCGAGGGGGCGGAGGACTTCCGCACCGTGCAGCAACGGGACTACGCCCTGGCGCGCGAGCGGCGCTTCAAGGAAATCCTCCCGCTCTGGGATGCCTTCATCGAACGCAATCCCGACCACGGGCTGGCCTACATGGAGCGCAGCGGGACGCACTACCACCTGCGGGACCTCAAGTCCGCGCTGTCAGACCTGAAGAAGGCGTGTGACCTGGGCGTCAACGAAGGCTGTGCCCGGGCGCGCCAGGTCGAGCGCGCCAAGCCCGCGGCCCGCTGAGGCGCGACCGCACAGACCCGCTGCTCCAGCGACAGGGAAACAGCATGAGACGCCTCGCCCTCCCCCTCCTGCTGTTCACCACCCTCCCTGCCTGCGGCACCGTCGCTCGCGAACGACCTGCACAGGAGCCTCCCGCCCTGGCTCCGGCATGCCCGGCCCACAAGTTCGCCTTCACCCAGGAAACAGGATGCCGGAACGATGGCTCGGTGGAGTTCTGCCTCCCCACCGGGGATGACGCGTTGCTCGCCCGCGTGCGGGAGCTTGCGCCGACGCTCCAGGTAGGAGGCACCTCGCGAGGCCGCGCCGGCTGCGACGTCCCCCACGAGACGCTCTACCTCTTCCCCACCGGCGATACGGAATGTGACTCGCGCCACGGCGCCATCACTCCCAGCACGTGGGGCACACTCTGCCGCGTCGCTGAGATTCCGGAGGTACGCAAAATCGTTCCCACGTGGTTCGAATAACCCGTCGTGCCGCGGGGTGCCCACCGCCACTAGCGATTGCCGTTGGACGCTCAGAGTTCGTTGAGGATGAGCAGGCCGCGCACGGAGTCGGCGGCGTATACGTACCCGTCGCCGGGCACTCGGATGCCGAAGGTGCCCTCGAAAAGGTGGTCCGTGCGGCCGGGGTCGCTCTCACGGAAGGTGCTGTAGTGCGCCACCTGGCGCGGCTTCGTGGGGTTGGACACATCCAGCACGCGCACGCCCTCGTGGTACCAGGCGATGTAGAGCAGGTGGCCCTTCAGAATCAGGTTGTGGATGGACGTGACGGGGCTGAGGCGGAACTCGCCAATCTTGACGATGTTCGCCGGGTCGGTGACGTCCAACACGCGCAGATGGGCGCCATTGAATTCAGTGCCCTCGAAGGCGATGGTGCGCCCGGCGAAGGTGCCCACGGCGCTGTGGTGCGCGTAGGCGTCGAAGCCGTGCACGTACTGGCCCAGGTGCCGCACGTTGTCGAGGTCGGTGACGTCCACGATGGAGTAACCACCGAAGCCATTGCTGATGTAGAGCCGGCCCTCGTACGCGAAGGCGTCGTGCACGCCCCCCGCGGAGAACTCGGACGGCACGGTGATGAGCTGGAGCAGCACGGGCTCCAGCGGCGAGGTGACGTCGTGCACGAAGGTCACCTCGCCGGGCGACATGGCATAGAGCCGGTTTCCATCCACCAGCACAGTGTGCGCCCCGTACGACCCCGCGGGCAGGTGGCGCACGTACTCCGGCTGCGCGGGGTTGGAGATGTCATAGACGACGACGCCCGCGCGGTTGCCGGCGATGTAGAGGGCATCCCCCTTGGCCCACACGCCATTCCAGCTCGAGTCCCCTGGCAGACTGATGGAGGCCTTGAAGATGGGGTGCGCCCTGTCACTCACATCGAAGACAGTGAGCCCGCCGATATTGGTGCCAACGAGGTCGTCGATGGAGACGACGTAGGCGTGGTTCTTCGTGACGTAGACGTCCACGGCATCCCCCAGTGCGACGGGGGACTCGGAGATGAGGCGCAGCCCGCCCGAGGACTCGCCCTCCCCTCGCTGTGAGGGCATGCGATGCGCTTCGAAGGTGCCGGCCCGGCTGAACCTTCCGTTGGTGCAACGGGCATAGCAGCCCGTGATGATACCGGGTGAGGGCACCTGACAGCCGGCGAGCGCGGTGACAGTGACGGCCCCGTTGAAGGGATTGGCGCGGCTGCCAACGACGAAGAAGCTCCCGCCGTCCGTGTTCCGCGTCAGCAGCGGCTGGCCGTTGAGCGTGTCCGTCCCTCCGTCGGAGAAGAGCTGGTAGCTGGCGAAGTCGGGGGCAATCTGGGTCCCTCCGTCAGACAGCAGGCGCTCACCTCGCATGTCGACCTGGTAGATGCCGTGCTGCACCACCTGGGAGAGCGCCTCCGGTGAACACTGCGAAACGTCGTAGCGCGACAGGTCATCACACCGGATGGTGGTGGGGTCTCCCTGCTGATTGAAGTCGCATGGCGCGAAACGGCCCCGGTCAATCCAGTCACCGCGCTCCTCCAGCACGGTGTAACCGCCATCCCACGGCGCCTCCGTGCCCGCATCGGGAGTGCCGGAGTCCAGCGTCCCCGAGTCCTCCGGAAGCCAGGTGCCTGCATCACGAGTGGGGGCGGATTCGTCGCAGGCGGAGAGCGTGGACAGCAACAGGACGCAGGAGGAAAGCAGCACCAGAGACGGACTCAACACGGACGGCATCGTGGACCTCGCGAGCAAAGGCTTCCCACAAGCGTGGGGCCATGACTCAAGCAGCCTGACGCCCTGATTCCCTCATTGAGGCGAGAGATGGTTGCGGGGTGGAGGCAAGGTCCGCCCGCGAGCTCGGAATCCCGGGGAAAGCGCCCCGTGCGGTCCTGGCCTTGCATGACGTCCGGACCGGCGCGGCTCCAGCGTCCAGCAGCCACGCCCAGTCGGGTGAGGACAGGGCGTGGGCGGGCCGTGGGAGGCTCAGGTGTCGCCGCTGTAGGAGCCCACAAGCTGGATGTGGCTCTTGCCTGTCTCCGAGCAGGTCGCGTTGACGCTGACGCTCCAGGCCGGAACCTCGGAATGCCAGGTAACGGTGCCCGTCCAGTTCGAGCATGCCCGGCCGTTTTCATCCGCGTACAGGGAGAGCGACACCCTTGAATTCGGCAGGGTGAAGACCTGCCCCGGCGTCGTCATGGGCCGGGTCACGCGGATGACCAGCATCGAGAAGACCGCGCCACAGGTGATGCTCTCATTGCCCGTGATTCCCATCTGCACGGTGAAGGTATCCGTCGCGAGGCAGCTCGAAGGCGCGTAGCAGTAGTAGCTCTCAGGCGTGACGACGCCGCCATAGGCGTTCTCGTAGCCCGCGCCCGTGCTGGTGATGGGGCGGCTCATGGTCCACTGACAGGTGGGCTTCTCGGTGCGGCAGCACGCCGCGTCGCCGGGAGCGCAGGCGGTCGTGAAGCACCCCGTGGGATTCGTCGTCGTGCCACCCGCACACTTCGTGTTCAGCACGGCGTCGGTGCCCGAGCGCGTGCAGGCCCACAGCCTCGTTCCCTCGCAGAAGAACTCTCCCGGCGTGCAGATCTCCGGCGACTCCCCCACAGGGCCCATGGGGCCCGCCGGCCCGGTGTCGCCCCGGGGCCCCTGGGGGCCCTGCGCGCCCGTCGCGCCAGGCGGGCCCTGCTCGCCCGTGTCGCCCTTGGGCCCCTGCGAACCCTGGGGGCCCATGACGCCGCGCGGGCCTTCCACGCCCATCGGGCCTTGTGGGCCCGTCAGGCCCTGCTCTCCGCGCGGCCCCACGGCCCCCCGCGGCCCCGGAGGTCCGCCTTCGGGGCCCTGGGGCCCCTGCGGTCCCGCCGGCCCCTGGGGGCCCACGGGCCCCTCAGAGGAACAAGCGGTGGTGAACAAACAGCACAGCAACAGCGGGAGGAGTGCTCGCCCGAAGGAGGTCTTGATCATTGACGGGCGCGTGCCCTAGCAGCTTGCCAGCGCGCGGAGCAAGGCCGTCCGGAAGCGGGGGGCGCAGCAGCCCTCCCTTTACCAAGTGTAATAGCAGGCGTTGCTGCAGTTCGTGCCGTTGCAGAGCGCGAGGTCAGCGTAGTTGTGGCAGGCGGGGACGGTCAGGTCCGACATGGTGTAGCGGGTGATGATGTCTCCGCAGGCAATCACGTCGTCCGTCGTGCCCGAATTGTCGGCCACCGACATGGCGTTGGAGACGTACGAGTCGCCGCTCGCGGGCAGGCCCTCGGTCCACCGGCCCATGGTGACGCGCTTTGCGGCGAGGGCCGGAGCGACCGTCGCTCCGAGCTTGACGTTCCACATCTGTCCAGGCGTGAGCTGCACGCTGTCGGCTCCTGCGCCTCGGCTGAAGTTGAAGGTCACCGGCCCATTGCCCGCGCAGTTCAGCACGGCGAAGTGCATGGAGTGCCCTGAATGACTGAACGACAGGGGGCCGTTCCAGTTGGTGGCGCGCAGACGGACTCGCGTCGCGGTGCCCCGAACCTTGTCGCATGCGAACAACTGAGGGGAGCAGTCGCCGCCGTCCTCACTTCCGAGTGGGAAGTCACAGTCCGGGGAATTGCAGTAGTAGTCGCTCGTGAAGGCCGTGTGGATGACCTCCTGGCTGGGGTCCCCGCAGGTGGGGTCTCCATAGACGGAGGCAGCCCAGGCGCGGTTCGAGGCCGAGCAGCCCCCGGCAAGCGAGCGGGGCTCATCGGGGAAGGTGGTCGGCAAGGCGGAGAGCTCTGCCTCATTCTGCCGCCGGAGCTGCGCTCTTTCGCCCTCATCCATCGCGACGAGCGCGTGGCCCGCCAGGGCCGAGGGCACCGCGTGCCCCTCGGGTGCCACGGCCAGGAACACCTCCGCCGCCGAGTGTGTCTGGAAGAAACGAGGGGCCACGAGTGGACGCTGCGGATACTGGGCGACGACGGCCACGTTGACCGCGCCCCCGTCTCCCTCGAGCCAGAGCACATGGCTGTCAGACGTCCCGATACGGGCAATCTCGCGCGGTCCGGACGACTCGGTGGGCGCCGCCCATACGGGGAATGCCCCCAGGAGGCTGAGGGCACCAGTGCAGGCCAGCGCTCGGAATGAACGGGGCGACGTCATAGCGGGAACTCCGTGAGGAAGGACGGCGCTCATTCGCCGTCACTCCCCTGAACGGAGCCGAGCCCCGATTTCCCTCACCGAGAAACGAAAAACCCTGACCGCGGTCCTGTCACTCCTCGAAGAGTGAGAGCTGCCCCAGCGAGCGCAACGCTCCCACCGCCTCTTGCGGAGTTGCCCGAACACGGACCTGCGACACCGGTGTCGTGCCCGTGAGGTCCACTTCCATGAAGGACTGCACACCGGCGCCATCGAGCAAGTTGGCCAGAGGCATCCACTGGGCGCCGTCGGCGCTTCCCTCCAGCACCAGCTCGCTCATGGTGCCCGACACCCCGAAGTTGCGCAGCACGGCCTTGCGAGGCACCACGGACCGCGAGAGCTGCACGGCGACTTCACGGACTCCCTCTTGGAAGAGCACAATCCCTCCGAGGTCGCCGTTGGTGACGCGGCAGGGCGTCTCGGCGTTCAGGTAGGTGCACGCCGCACCACGGCTTGCCGGGACGAGGGCACGGCGAGGCAGGACAACGTCATCACTGGAATAGGTGAGGCCGACCGTCACGCCTCCCGCCTTCGCCTCGCGCGCGGTCGTGACGGAGGCCTTGAGCCCCTCCGCGTCCTCGAGGACGTAGTCGCTCAGGAGGACCGGCGAGGTGGCCTTGAGCACCTGCCAGGCCTCCCTGCCGCTCGACGGGTGGAGGTACAGCACGTGCTCATCGTTCCCGGCACCGTGGGTGGCGGACAGCGGCCGGAAGCCCACGCTCACTCCCTGCGCCTCCGCGGTGGCCGTCAGCGTGCCGGTCCACTCCTGGAAGACGGGCAGCGCCACCTCCGACTGCTGGATGAGGAAGAAGGCCGAAACGCTCCTGCCCTGGGACTGCTCGGGCGAGCGGGCCACGAAGCAACGCGCGATGCTCCCGTTGCGGGTGTCCGCCCCCAGCAGGTCGACCTCGAAGGTGCCATCGGCGCGGGTCTTCACCGACCTCCAGCTCGCCGAGAAGGCAGCGAACGCGCACGAGGAGTTCTCACTGCGGTAGAGCTTCAGCAGCGTGTCCGAGAGCGGAGCGCCCGCCTCGTCAATGAGTCGTCCACTCAGGACGATGTCCTGGTCCTCCGCCACCTTGCTCTCGGTACAGCCGCCCGACATCGCCAGCACACCCAACGTCAACGTGCGCATCCATCGCATGGGAACCTCCTCCACCGGTGAGCCTGGATGTCAGTGCAAGACCGGTGCAGAGGCCCGCTTCCTCTGAGGACGAGAGCCCGGGCCGGTCCGTTCCTGACAGCGGCGTCCTGGCGCGGCCCCTACGCGGGTGCCACCGCCGCTTCGCAGCGCCTTCCAGCACCGGAGCAGTGGGGACTGGCGGCTGTGCGCCGGAGCCAACCTCGCACCCGACGCAGGCAATGGCCAGGGGTGTGCCCTGAGCCCTCCTCCTGGCGCGGTGCAACGCCTTCCATCTGGAAACTCGTCTCCCACCCCCAATCACGCCACAGTCTCTTGCACTCCCCTGCTCCACCACCCGACTTGTGGAACCCCCATGACCTCCTGGTCCACCCTCACGCGAGCCCTTGTCGCCATCGTGGTCCTTCCCTCACTGGCACTATCCGCTCCCCGCGCCGGGACGACCAGGCCCACAGGCCCGGCAAAGCGTTACACCGTCGAGCAGTTCATGGAGACGACCTCCGTGCTCGGTGCGTCCTTCTCCTCGGATGAGCAGCGGGTGCTGTACTCGTCGAACGAGACCGGCGTCTTCAATGTCTTCTCCGTCCCGGTGACAGGCGGAAAGCCCACGCAGTTGACCCGCTCCACCCAGGACGCCTCCATCGCCGTCGCCTACTTCCCCACCGATGACCGCGTCCTCTTCACGCGAGACTCGGGAGGCAACGAACTCGCCCACCTCTACGTGCGCACGCTGGACGGCCAGGAGAAGGACCTCACTCCGGGCGACGAGCACCGCGCATCCTTCTTCGGCTGGAGCCAGGATGGCGCCGCCTTCTACGTCCTCACCAACGAGCGCGACGCACGCTTCCAGGACCTCTACCGCTACGACGCCAAGACGTATGCCCGCACCCTGCTCTACGCGGGCGATGGCGAGCATGTGCCCGGCGCCCTCTCCCCGGACGAGAAGTGGCTGGCGCTGGAGAAGTCACGGACGCTGTCCGACAGCGACGTCTACCTCTACGAGTTCGCCACCCAGCAGCGCCGGCACGTCACCGCGCACGAGGGCTCGGCCAGTTGGAAGGCGGCGACCTTCGACCCGGCGTCCTCCGCGCTGTACCTGCTCACCAACGAGGGCTCCGAGTTCATTCGCGTGGAGCGCCACGTGCTCGCCACCGGGAAGCGCGAGTTGGTGGAGCAGCTGAATTGGGACGTGCTCTCCACGGTGTTCTCGCGACGTGGCACGTGGCGCATCACACGCGTCAACGAGGACGGCCGCACCACGCTTCGGGTCCACGACGTGAAGGCCGGCAGGCGCGTGCCCCTGCCAGGGATTCCAGAGGGGGCGCTCTCCGGTGTGAGCCTGTCCCGCGGTGAGAAGCGAATGGCCTTCCACGTCGACGGAGACCGCTCGCCCGGCAACCTGTACGTCTACGACTTCGAGACGAAGAAGCTCACCCGGCTGACGGACACGCTGGGCCGGACTCTGGACACCCAGCACCTGGTGGAGTCGGAGCGGGTGCGCTTCAAGTCCTTCGACGGGCTGGAGATTCCGGCGCTGCTCTACAAGCCCCATCAGGCCACCGCGAAGCGGCGCGCCCCCGCCATCGTCTTCGTCCATGGGGGACCGGGAGGACAGTCTTCCAAGGGCTACAGCAGCTTCTTCCAGTTCCTCGTCCACCACGGCTACGTGGTGCTCGCCGTCAACAACCGGGGCAGCGAGGGCTACGGCAAGTCGTTCTTCGCGGCGGATGACCAGCAGCACGGCAAGGCACCGCTCCAGGACTGCGTCGAAGCGAAGAAGTACCTGTCCGCCCTCCCCTACGTGGATGGCGCGCGCGTGGGCATCATGGGCCCCAGCTACGGCGGATACATGGTGCTCGCGGCGCTGGCGTTCCATCCCGACGTCTTCGCCGTGGGCGTGGATGCGTTCGGCATCTCAGACTGGTTGAGCGCGCTGAGAGAGCTGCCGCCCCACAAGGAGGCCCTGCGCGAGGCGCTCTACCAGGAACTGGGCAACCCCCAGACGCAGGAGGCGATGCTTCGAGAAATCTCCCCGCTGTTCCACGCGGAGAAGATTCGCAGGCCCCTGCTCGTCATCCAGGGCGCCAACGACCCGCGCGTGCCCAAGGCCAAGACGGACGCACTCGTCGAGGCCGTCCGGAAGAACGGCGTGCCCGTCGACTACTTCGTCCTCCCCAACGATGGCCATGGCTTCAGCAGCACGAAGAGCGAAGCGGAGACCTCCGTGAGAATCCTCTCCTTCCTGGACCAGTACCTCCGACGGAGCCCCTGAAACCGTGAGCACGGCTTCGCACTTGTGCAACTGCATGCACAGTGGCTGACGCGGCCTTCAGTTATTTCGTGCGGTTTCGCGTTGGCATGCCCCTTGATGGGTATGGGCACATGAATCTCAACTCCCTTCGCGTCCGTGCTCTTGCTGGCCTCGTGTCCGCGCCGATGCTCGCGCACGCCCAGGAAGAACCGCCTGTCGCACCCCATTCCGCGCCTTCCGCTGTCCATGGGGGAACCCAGAGGTTGAGCAGCGCGGCGGCCCTGGGCGTGCACTCGCTCTCGGTGGACTCCGTCTCCCCTGCGTCGATGGCCTTCATCGTGGACATCGAGCAGCCCCTGTCACCGTTCATCTCGGTGTTCGCAGGCGGGCACGTGGGCGTGAACCTGAAGGCGACGGGCCTCCAGGCTGGCGGCCGCGTCTATCTGACCGGGAGGCCCTTCCAGGGCCCCTTCCTGTCCGTCCAGGGCGATGGCACCTTCTTCGACGCGGATGAGGATGTATCGAAGCTCCGCGCCTCCGTCAGCGGACTGGTCGGGTATTCGCAGCAGCTGGGCAACCAGTGGCATATCGCCCTGGCGGGCGGCGCTGGGTTCAGCCACCTCCGGCAGGAGACCGAGCTGCCGCGCTCCGCGACCTGCACGCTGTTCTCCTGGTGTCTGCTTTCGAAGCCCGAGCGCACCGTCGAGACAACGCAGACGCTGCATCCCGTCGTGAGGCTCACGGCGGTACACCGGTTCTAGGGCAGGACATGCGATGATGGCCCGATGAAATCGGCATTCAAGGGTGAGCACGCGAAGGCCGTGCTCTCCCGGTGGCACGACCATTTCCGCGGCCGCCTGCGGGTGCCCACGGAGAGCCGGACGGTGCAGACCCGTGTCGGTGACACACATGTGCTGGTAGGCGGTCCAGAAGCCGCGCCCAACGTGGTCGTCCTCCACGGGGCGCTCGCGAGCTCCGCGCATGTGCTCCACGAGCTGGCCCCCTGCTGGAGCAGTTCCGTCTTCACGCGGTGGACGTCGTCGGCCAGTCGGTGAAGAGCGCGGATGTGCGGCCTTCGGTGGCGAACAACGCGTATGGCGAGTGGCTCCGAGACGTCCTGGATGGGCTGGCGCTCCAGCGCCCCCATGTGGTGCCGGCTCGCCGCTCGCAACTCCATCGCCATCTCCTGGCGTAAGAACAAGTTCGAGAAAACGGGTGACGGGTCCCGGCTCACGCACGGAGGCACGGCAGGCGAGACGCCGTCACGCTTCGTGAACTGGGTCGTCCTACATCCCCGGGATGAATCACCTGCGCACGGCGGGCGTCGCAGCCGTGCCCATTGACCAGCGCTACGTCAGCCAGGGCATTGGTACCGGCCCCGCCGAGCGACTGGAGAAGTACGGCTCCGACCACTTCGCCTACACCGCGACGGTCCGGTACTGAGCCTCGTTCACCGCCGCATCGTATTTGGCTCCGTCCTCTGCTCGGACAACAGGGGACGCACCACACCATGTCACAGCACGCTATCGAGGACCCCGTCGAGGACAGTGTCCAAGAGGTGCTGCGCTTGGCCTGGGATGACCAGGCCAAGCGGCAGCGCTTCGGCGCGCTGTACGCGTGACAGGGGCAGCACGACTGCCTGCCCGATGCTTCGATTCCGAGGTAGGCTGACACCATGGTGCCTCTGACCGACCGGGCTGCGCTGCCTCAGGAAGCGCGCTCCGCCCTGGAAAAGGAGCTGGCATCCCTCACGCTGCTCCAGGACGTCGTGCGCTGGGGCTTCGCGAGCTCGCCGCCGCGCGATGTCACGGAGGTCATCGTCCAGGACGAGTTCACCCACGACGTGGTGATGCCGTGGATGGAAGGCAGCTACCTCGTCTTTGACACGACCTGACTGGGCGGAGTCACTGCGGTCTCCGTGTGGGACCACCGACCCAGCGCAGATGAACTCCTCGATGCCCGGCTTGCATCCGGATGGACGCCGACGCCCACGAGCACCGTCGACGGCGACATCATCATGGGACATGCCGCGTGCAGAGTGCCGCCTCAACGGCCCTGACAGCCGGCCGCCTCGGCTGCTCGCTAGTCATGGAGCCCTGTGCCCCCCAGCACGGGGGAAGGCGCGCTCACGGCGGGCGGCGACGTGGCCGGCAAGGCTCCCGCGGTGGCACTGCCGAACATGCGCCGGATGTGGTCGCCGTAGAGGGTGATCGTCAGCAAGCCAATCAAGACGAGGAATGAAAGCGCGGCCACCACGGTCGCCGCCGTGCCCAAGAGTGTGACCGCCTCCTCTCGCTGCTGGCTCCAGATGCGACGGCAATCCCCCGTGACGACGGTCCCATCCGGTCGGCGGTAGAGCCGGACACAGACACTTCCACCGGGCTGGAGCAGCGCCTCCACCTCGAGCGTGGTCATCTCGCTCAGGTTGTGGACGGAGAGCCTGCAGGCACCACAGTGCCGGACACGTGCATCCCCTTTCATGTCCTCCCAGCGCATCTCGCAGGGCGTCGCGATGGTGAGGCGTTCCGTCATGGCGCGTGTGTCCATGACGGAGGACATTATGGGACACGCCCTTCTACAGACATCGGCCTTCCGTCCGTAGGATGAATGACCGATGCCTGGGGCGACACGGAACCGGGGACGGCGGGTGCCCCCCAGGCGCGGAGCGTCCCCTCCAGCGGCCCGCCAGAAGGACCCAGCACGCCGTCTCGCCCGTACGCGCCACAAGACTCACATTCCTCCGAGCCTCGGGCCCGGTGCTGGCTCAGTGCAAAGGGAGGCAACAGCTGGCAAGCCCACCGGCGTATTGAGACACCGGTGGGTTGCGACTGCACCCATCTCAGCTCCCGCCAAGGTCAACACGTTCGCCGGCTACTGGCCGTCGAGCCTGCCGTCCAGGTTCCGGTCGAGCGCGATGCGCCTGCCGGAGCCCGGAGGAACCGCGGTGAAGGTCACCTCCTGCCCCGCGGTGTTCGCCAGCGCCCGGAGCGCCGCGGTGGAGATGTTCGCGCCGCCGTCATCGGGCTTCCAGGTCCCGGGACCCCGTTCGTACAGGAAACCCTTCACCCGGCTGCCGACGGCTACCTTCGCCACCACGTCAGCCTCGTAGGTCGCGCCACCGAGAACCTTGGACGCGAACTGCGCTCGGGACCGCGCAATCAGCAGGTCGATGCGCGCCCCCACGTTGGCGGCATTCGATGCCGTGAGCGTCACTTGCTGGCCGACAATCGGCGCCAGGTCGGTGTCCGCCGCCAGCATGAAGTCCTCCATCTGGCGACGCTCGGTGTCGTTCCGGAAGCCCACGAGGGGCCCACCAATGCTGGTGTTGGAGAACACGATGGCGCTGAAGAAGCGGAACAGGGTGTCCACCGCGCCGTCATGCGTGAAGCCGAAGCCGCGAACCTGGTCACCCACCTGCCCCGTCTCCGGATGCAGGAAGAAGCTGCTGTCCGGGAAGCCGAACATGCCAACCTTCGTGTACATGGTCCGCACGTGGGGAATCTTCATGATCTGGCTGATGCCCTCGAAGCTGGAACGGGTATCCGTGCCGAAGAAGCCCTGCGCACCGTCAATCGTGTGGCAGCCATTGCAGTTGAACCCGTTGTCATCGCCAATCGCGATGCCGTCCACCCGGCGGCTGCCGAAGTAGAAGTCGCTCGCCGCCTTCTGCGAAGCCGTGAGCGCGTTGTCCAGCCTGCGAATGGGGTTGGGCGGCAGCTGCACCTGGAGTTGGAAGGCCGTGAACTTGTCCATCTCCGCCTCGGTGGGCATGGACGCGCGGCCCAGCAGCTCCGGGAAGGCGACGATGAAGTTCTTGAAGGACATCTCCTCCCCGCCGGCATCGACACCGAAGAAGCCATTTGAACGGTCACCCCGCCAGTGCATGGCGCCCTGATTCGTCATGCCGCGCAGGGTCTGCGTCGTCATGGGCCCCTTCATCGGGTGGAACTCGTTCTGCTTCCCCGTTCCGTTGAGGGGCGAGCTCGGGTGGCCGGTGAAAGCACGGAAGATGCCAATCTCCAGGTCGCTCGCGAGGCGCATGTTGATGGGATTGGCCGTCACCGTCGCATCCGGGTTGCCCAGGTCCCAGGCGAGTTCGTCCTTGTCACCGAAGATGTGGCAACTGGCGCACGACGACTCACCGTTGGCCGATGAGAAGTTGGCGTCATAGAGGAACGGGCGGCCCTGGACGACGGAGGCGGGCTCCGGATTGTAGAGCGACACCGAGGACAGCTGCGCCTTGGTGGCCAGGTCGATGACCTTCACCGCGTTGTCGAAGCGGGTCATCACGTAGAGGCGATTGCGAGCCTCGTCCAGGACCAGACCGCTGGGCCCGCCGCCACTCACCGGGATGTGGTTGGCGCTCGCGGTGCGAGGGTCGAACGCATTGCTCTCCAGCGACGCCGTGTCGTAGACGCCAATCTTGCTGGAGCTGAACGCGGCCACGTACAGCTTCGTGCCATCCCGGGAGACGACCATCTCCGTCGGCGTGGAGAGGCTGTGGTTCTTCACCGAGGGGTCGAAGCCGGGCTTCCCCGCCAGCTTCGAGTAGTCGATGTGCTTGTTGAGATGCCGAGGGTAGGCCGTGCCCCCGGAGATGACGGTGATGCGCATCTGCGCGAGGTTGCCCTGCACCGTGCTGCCGCCGTATTCACCGGCGCCCTCGAAGCGGGTCAGGTTGTTGGCCTCGCTGTTGGACGCATACACCACGCCCGACTTCGGATTGGTGGCCAGGTTGAAGAGGGTGGTGCCCACACCCGAGAAGGAAGCCGTCTCCTGAAGGGTGTCCGCGTCGATGGCGAAGACGTCCTTGTCCGGCAGACGCAGGCGCACGCCGTTGTTGAAGTTGCGGCCCAGCGTGTCCTGCCACTGCCCGGCGGCGCTGTTCCACTTCACGATGAGGGCGGTCTCCGGCGCCTTCGCGCCCTCGAAGTTCGTCGCGGGCCCAGGCAATCCGCCCGGCATCAGGTTGTTGCCGAATGGCGGGGTGTCGGGGAAGACGAGGCACATGTCCCGTTCCTTGAACCCGTCGCAGACGCTCCCCAGGCTGACGGACGTCGTCTGATTGCCGGACTGGGCAATGGCCGCATAGACAGTCTTCTTGTCCGGGCTGGTGGCGAGCCCGCGCGGCGTGTCGCCGAAGAGCGTCACGATGCGCAGGGGCGTACCGCCCAGCGTCGCCCCGAGCGAAGCCGGGTTGAAGACCCAGACGTCCGCGCGCCCCACGCCAGGCGTGGTCAGCTTCGGGTCTCCCGACCCGGGAACCGCGGCGATGGACGGGTCGGTGCGGTGCTGCCCCCGGTGCGCGGTGGTGATGAAGGCATGACCGTTGGTGCCGGCGAAGACGATGTCGCGCGGCTCATCGCCCACGAGCAGCGTGCGCACTACCCGCGGCGTGCCCACCAGGCTCACCACGCTGATGCTGTCCGACAGGTGGTTGACCACCCAGACTTCCGTGTCGCTGCGCGCGGCGACAGCGACGGGCTCCAGGCCCACCGGCACCGCCGCGATGAGCGAGAGCCCCGCGCTGCTGATGGAAAAGACCTCCAAGCGGTTGTCCGGCGTGTTGACGGCGAACAACCGCGTCCCGTCCGGGGAGAGCGCCAGGGGACGCACGTGCGCGCTGTCGAACGTGATGAACGAGGGCACCTGGGCCGTGGCGGTGAATGCAGCCAACAAAGACACCACGGCGCACAACGAGACGGCGCGAGCGCGCCAACAACTCCTGCGCACGCCCACTTGCTGAGTACCCACCATAGGGACCTCCTCACGAGACGGGGAAACGTTGCTGTCCATGGATTAGCAGTGGACTTCGCGACAACGCCCCCACCGAAGGGAGGGGGAACGGCCCCTCCCCACGCCCAAAGGCAGTCACCGGCACGGCGCGTCAGGCCTTGCTCGCGAGCGCCCGGCGCCGCAAAGCCGCGAAACCGCGTGTGTAACGCATTGCGGTGTCCATTTCGTGACACTCATTGCGGGGTTGCCTTCGCGTACCTCAACCCGGTTCACCCGTTTTCCGTGGTCTAGTGACTGACGCACCCGGCCAAAGAGGGACGTGCTCATGCCGAGCCTTCGAAACGCTCCGGATCTGCTCCCCACGAAGCTCTCCCCTCCCCGGGCGGCATCCGTGCTGGTGCCGTGTGGCGCCGCCCTGCGGAGGATCGACCATGGGGTGAGCGGGAAGCTGGTGCTGGTGACGGCCCCGCTCGGCTCCGGCAAGACGACGCTGCTGACGCAGTGGTACCGCGAAGCACGCGTGCCGCACCTGCTTGCCTGGCTGTCGCTGGACGAGCAGGACAACGCCCCCGAGCGGTTCTTCGCATACCTGGTCGGGGCGATTCGCCGGGCCACTCCAGACTTCGACGCGTACAGCACGAGCCAGCCCGAGCACGCGACGGCCGTCATCCTGCAAAGCCTGTGGAGCCTGGGCCGCGAGCTCGTCGTGGTGCTGGACGACTTCCATGTCCTGCGCGAGCGCCCACTGGTGCGGGCCTTCTCGTACCTGATGGACCACTCACCGCCGCACGTGCACTGGGTCGTCTCGTCGCGCAACATCCCCGAGCTGGACCTGGCCAAGCTGAAGCTCACCGAGCAACTGGTGACGCTCGACGGCCGGGACTTGAACCTGGATGGCGAGGCCATCCGCGAGCTGGGCCTGCGCCTGTGCGGCGCGGTGCTCACACCGGAGGACATCGACTCCCTCCGCACGCGGACGGAAGGCTGGGTCGCTGGCGTCAAGCTGGCGCTGCTGTCCGCGGGTGAGCACGCGAGCGTGAGCGATGCGCTGAAGAAGGCCATTGGCTCCAATCACGACGTTGCCCGCTATCTGGCGGACGCGGTGCTGCGCGAGCAGTCCGAGGAGGTGCGCGAGTTCCTGGTGCTGAGCTCCGTGGTGGAGCAACTCCATGGCGCGCTGTGCAACGCGCTGCTTGGCATCACCCGAGGACACGCACTGCTGGGGCAGCTCGAGCGCTCACAGTTGTTCATCCAGGCGCTCGACGCCGAGCGGCAGTGGTACCGGTACCATCCACTGTTCCTCGAGGTGCTGCGCGCCCAGCTCGCCTGTGACTACGCCGACCGCGTCCCTCGGCTGCACCGTGCGGCGAGCGCTTGGTTCGCGGAGAACCAGATGCCGGACGAGGCGCTGACGCACGCCTTCGCCTCGGGAGACAGGGGCTGGTGTCTCGCGCTCACCGCACGCTGCATGGAGGCGTGGATGCGCGAGGGCGAGCTTGCCTCCGTCCTCCACTGGACCGCGAAGCTGACGGCTCAGGAGGTCATCCGGTCGCCAGCCATCTGCGTGGGCCACATCGCCTGCCTCATCCTGTCCCGCCGCTTCGCGCATGCGACCGCGGCGCTGCGGGATGCCCAGCACCACCTCGACACAGTCTATGAGGTGGCTGCCCCCGAACGCGAGCGGCTGACGAAGCGGCTCGCACACCTCACGCTGCTTCATGCCGTGCTGTCCGACTCGGCTCCGGACTCTGGCATGGACCTGGACGCGTCACCGGGCTCCGAAGAGTCGGACGTCTTCATGGCGGGCGCCGTGCTGGCGGCGAAGGCCTACCAGGCGCTCCGGATGAACCGCTTCGATGCGATGCGCCGGCTCGCACTGAGCGCTCGGGAGACGTTGCAGGGGCACAACAATCCGTTCCTGGTCGGGTACACGGATGTCCTTGTCGCACTGGCGGACCGGGCGCAGGGGAACATGAAGGACGCTGCGGCGCGGTGCGAGGATGCCTTCGAGCGTGCGAGTCGTGGACGGCGCAATCCCGTCTGGGTGAATGCGGCCACGGCGCTGGCCAACGCTCGCTACGAGCAGAACCGGCTCGACGAAGCCGAGGCGCTCTGTGTCGAGGTGCTGCCTCTGCTCCCGCAGGCCTCCGTGTTCGAGACGTTCGCGCTCGCCTACCTCATGCTGGCCCGCATCAAGACGGTTCGCGGGAAGTACGCAGAGGCGTACCGGCTCCTGGACTACCTCCACGGCGTGCTCGAGTGCGGTCACCAGACGCGATTCCTGGCCCACGTATGCGGGGAGAAGATTCGCCTCTACCTGGTGGAGCAGGCGCCCGCGCGAATGCGGGTGGTGGCCCAGGAGTTCGGCCTGGGCGAGCGCATGCGCCGGGGCGAGTGGAGCGAGAAGCGCTTCTACGACGAGACGTGGGAGCGGCTCGGGCTCGCGCAGGCGTGGGTGATGATGGTGCGCGGCCGCCACGACAAGGCGCACGCGATTCTGGAGGTGCTGCGAGCCAGCGTGCACGAGGTGGGCTACGTGTCACGCGAGACGGCGCTGCTGGCCACCATCGCGGTGTGCCACTGGCGCGCGGGTGACGCGATGGCCGCATTCGCCGCGTTGAACCGGGGCTTCGCGCTGGCGCAGCGCTTCGGCTTCGGGCGCAGCGTGTTCGACGAGACGCCCGGCCTGCAGGAGGTCGTCATCGCGGCCGCCCGGCAGCGGAAGCTGAGCTACGCGTTTCCGGACCGGTACACCACGCGGTACCAGGACCTGCTGTCCGCGGGAGCCCGCGTGCCTCGCGAGTTCGCGGCTCCACCTTCCGCGCCCCTGGAGCCACTCACCGAGCGCGAGCTCCAGATGCTCAAGCTGCTCGCACAGGGGCTGAGCAATCAGGAAATCAGCGAGCGTTCCAACGTCGCGCTCTCCACGACCAAGTGGCACCTGCGGAACGTGTTCGCCAAGCTGGACGTCACCACGCGCACCGCCGCCATCGTCAAGGCCCAGGAGCGGTTGCAGCGGAACCTGTGAAGGCCCGGCCCGTCCGTGGAATGAACGTTCCTTCCACGCCGCGCCCGGACATGGACAGTTGTCCTCTGGCATGAGAGGCCTGGGGGCGGTTGAATGGGAGCATCCGCGCCACCGCATCGTGTGGCAGGCGCGGCGGGGCCCCAGGCCCCAGGAGGAGCGTCCGTGCCCGCAGCGACCATCCCCACCGTCGAGACCGAGCGCCTCGTCATGAAGGGTCACAGCCTCGAGGACTACGAGGAGTGCCTCGCGCTGTGGAGTGACCCCACGGTGGTCCGCTACATCAGCGGCAAGCCGTCCACACGCGAAGAGATGTGGTCCCGGCTCCTGCGTTACGTGGGCCATTGGGACCTGCTGGGCTACGGCTTCTGGGTGGTGCGTGAAAAGGCGACGGGCCGCCTCGTGGGCGAGGTGGGACTGGGCGACTTCCACCGCGACATGCAGCCGTCCCAGGGCGCCGGGCCCGAGGCAGGCTGGGTGCTCGCCCCCGGGTTCCACGGCAAGGGGTACGCCACCGAGGCGGTACGCGCGGCCCTCACCTGGGCGGATGCCCAGCTCAGCCCTGAGCGCGTGGTGTGCATCATCGCGCCCGAGAATGCGGCGTCCATCCGCGTCGCCGACAAGTGCGGCTTCCGGCAGACGGGACAGGGAAGCTACAAGGGAGAGCCCTCGCTCATGTTCGAGCGCCTGGCACCGGTGAAGATGGGCGCTCGGTGATTCACGGGGAGGCATGACCATGGCCACCGCGAAGCACCCGACGCTCAAGCGCGACATTCAGCCGATGCCCGCGAATGTCCGGGCAGCGCTGGTCAAGCGCGGGCTCATGGAGGCATACAAAGCGCGGCCTCCGTACCAGCAGAACGACTATCTCGGCTGGATTGCCCGGGCCAAGCTCGAGGCGACGCAGCAGAAGCGGCTCGACCAGATGCTGGACGAACTGGCTGGCGGAACGAAGTACATGAACATGGCGTGGTCTGGCGGGCGGAAGTAGCGCTGGGGCTCGCCGCCAGCGAGCCCCTATGTGTCTGAATGGGTCTCATGACACTGGAGCGTGCGGATGTTCCCATCGCCTGCCCCAAGTTCCCCAGAAGACCCGATGAATACGATACGTTAGACTACATGGAATGATGACGCGGCTCGCGCTTCTCCTAACAGTGGCCTCGGTTTGGATGTCGCCCACCGAAGCACACGCCTGCAGTTGCTCACAAGGTTCCGGCGATATCGCTCGCGACCTGAGAGAAGCCCAGCAATATTCAAATGCGATCTACCGCGCTCGCATCCTCTCCGTGACGCCCGTTCATTTCGGAGGAACCGCCGTCATTGAGGTCTTGGAAGTCTTCAAGGGCAAAGTCATCGTGGGTGAGCAGTTCGAGCTCCCATCGGGCGGCGGTGGCGATTGCACCATTGGATTCCGGGCCGAATCAGAATACCTCATGTACGCGGGCTCCGATGGTCCCAGGTCAGTGAGGCACTGCTCTCGCACACGGCGAATTACATCCAAAGAGGACTCTGAGCTGCGATGGCTCAGCACGGGAAAGCTCCCACCCATTCCCGTTGCGATGCAACGCGAATCCGTTTCGTGCGAGCCTTGCGACACCCACAAAATAGGTGGCCGGTTGAGCTCACCGCCCGGTGCACCCCTTGTCTGTTCCGTGTGGGGAGATGAAGCGGACGCCGCAATGAAGACTGGACGGCCTTTCTTCACATTCTCGACACAGCCATCAGACTTGTCTCGGAACATGGCGGTGGGCAGGTCATGGGATGGAAGATTCTTCGAACTGGTTCAAACGCCGTACTTCACCACCGATGAGCATTGCGTACAGAAGGTCTACCTTCGCTGGTGCTCGCGCCTGAATGTCTGGGCCTCGGGGCCGGGCGCACACCCTATTTTTCGATGCGTCGAGCCCGGTATCTCCACCCTGGAGTGCAACGAATCGCTGAGCCGCACCGCCGCGTGGGAGCCTGTGGAGGCACTTCCTCCCGCCGAGAACTGCGACTGGTACGCGCCCGACAGCCCCCAGTGCCGCTTGGAAGGAACGGGAACACGACTTCCGCAAGAAGCACCGACGTCGCCATTACTGGTATGCAGCCCCAGCGCAAGCCTTGGCGCCAAACGCCACTCGTGTCGAGTTGAAACGGCGCACCCCCCGCATCCGGTTTCCATTGTCCCTTGAAGACTGCACAACGTGCCTTCTGGCAACGGAAGACACCAGTAGACTGACGGTCATGAGAGCCCTTTCCACGATACTCATCGCGGCAATCGCGGTCTGCCTGTGGCCGACACCGGCGCAGGCGTGTGTTTGCATCGCGGGCGGGGGTAACCTTCACAACGACCTCAAGGTGGCGCGTGAGCGTGCGAGCGCCATCTACCGAGCTCGCGTCATCCCGGTCCCCAGCGGTCCCTACTTAGGAACCGTGGACGTCGAAGTCCTTGAGGTCATCAAGGGCCCTGTCGTCACGGGCGAGAAGTTCAATCTTCCCCAGGGTGGTGGAGGCGACTGCCGAATCCGGTTCCGGGACGAAGCGGTGTATCTCATCTACGCCGAGCCAGAGTATCCCAGGTTGATCTGGCACTGCTCCCGCAGCCGGCCCATGGCCTCTCTGGATGATGCGGAGTGGGTCTGGCTCACAACGGGGAAACTCCCTTCCATTCCGGCCGTGGTCCAGCGCGAATCCGTGTCCTGCGACCCCTGCGACGTGGAACGCATTGGAAGCAGCTTGATTTCCCCTCCTGGGAAGGCCCCCATCATTCCCCATGAAGCGCGCAAGGCGCTCGCCTTGATGAAAGCCCGTCGGCCGTTTCTCACCCACTCCAACGCTGCCTCGAATGGGCAACGACTGGTCATGGTGGGAAGGTCATGGGCAGGCAAGCCGTTCGAGCTGATTCAGACGCCCGCCTATTCGGTCGACGCGCGTTGCAAACAGCAAGTCCAACTCCACTGGTGCAAGCGTCTCGAGGTATCGAGGCCATACCCCGACGACGGCCCGCGATTCCGATGCGTCGAGCCAGAGCGCGCTGAAGTGGCGTGCGACGAAAACAAGAGCCGCACGTCAAAGTGGGAGCCTCCGGAAGCACTCTCCGCAGACCAGTGCCACTGGCGGACCCACAGCAGTGCCAGTTGCACATTCAGCAGCCCCCCTGCTCCGCTCGACGAGGGAGCCCCTACGTCTCCGCTGCTGGTCTGCCAACCCAAAGCAGGGCTCCAGCCCAGGTATTCGTGCAGCGTCCAGGCCGCTCCGGCCCCGTTTCAACCCAAGTAGGCAGCGCGGACCCTCTCGGGTCTCACGCCTTCGCGGGCGGTTTCGTCCCCGCGTCCTTGCCCTCATCCCGGCCGTGCACGGCCGCGGGCGGACTGGTGGCTTCCACGGCTGAGAAGGTCTCCAGCACCTTGTACGTGTGACTGGAGCCACGAGGCACCAGCCAGGAGTCACCAGGGTTGAGCAGGATGACCTGTCCTTCGAGGTGCAGCTCCGCGCGGCCTTTGAGGACGAAGCCCACCGTTTCGTAGTCCCTCGCGGTAGCGGGCGCCGGCTCTCCGGGCGGTTCGTCCTCCCACAGCCGCATCGACAGGCGGACGCCAGACGCCAGATACTTCTGCCCCATCTCGCCCTTGGGAGAGTGCCGACTCTCCACCTTCTTCACGCTGGTGTCGCCCATGCCTTCGTCTCCGTTGGATGGCGGCGGATGTGCCGCGCGTCTGCCGAAAAAGGTAAGGAAGGCATCCAGGAGCCGACGGGCACCCAGCACGGGCCGCCAGCACGGCGCGTCAGGGGCCAGACATGCGAAGGCCCCGCCTCCCTGCTGGGAGACCGGGCCTCGGGCACACTCAAGGGTGGCCTGCGGGTGCTTCAGACGGCGCGGACGTTCTGCGCCTGCAGCCCCTTGGGGCCACGCGTGACCTCGAACTCCACCTGCTGCCCCTCCTGGAGGGTGCGGAAGCCATCCATGTTGATGGCAGTGTGGTGGCAGAACACGTCCTCACCGTTGTCCTGCGCGATGAAGCCGAACCCCTTGGCGTCGTTGAACCACTTCACGGTACCGATTGCCATGTGACCTTCTTCCTTCTGCTTTGAGGCCGCCGCCAAGGGCTGCCCGATCGACGTGTGCGGAGCGGACACCGCCCCGGCCCCCCAACGACAAACTTCCTGGCGCCTCCTGTCCACCGGGCAACCGCCTTCCGGGCAAGCAGCCGTCCGCCACCGGACACTCCATTTCCCCCGTCCCTCCCACCAGGGCCGCAAGGCGTCTTCTTCCCCTCACTCCCCCCACCCCTCCCCCGGGGCCGTCTTCACACTTCTTCACCGCGCGCGGGCGTAGCCTTCATACCCGCCCTCTACCTTCCCGCTCGTCACCACCAGCGCCGCCCCCAGGGGACGGCCTCATTGGGAGCGTGGAGCCATGTTCGGGTTTCTCTTCGGAACCGCCTGCCTCGCCGGCCTCATCTACACGGTCCGTGGCGGGCGCCACGGGTATCACCGCAGGGGCCGCTGGAGTTCGCGTGGACGCCTGCGCTGGCTCTTCGAGCGGCTGGATACATCGCCTGGCCAGGAGAAGGTCCTCCTCAAGGCCGCCGACGATGTCATGGAGGCCTTCGCCAAGGCCCGTGACGAGACAGGCCCCAGCCGCACCGCCCTGGGCACCGCGCTGCGCGGTGAGCACTTCGACGGCGCCGCGCTGCGCGAGCTCTTCACTCGCCACGATGTCGCCATCGACAACGTGCGCCGCACGGTGCAGGGCTCGCTCGCCCAGGTCCATGAGGCGCTGGACCCACGGCAGCGCCGTGAGCTCGCGGACCTCCTCGAGCACGGCTTCGGCTCCGCCTACGGCTGGCGCGGAGGCCATGGCGGCTGGCACCACCGCTGTGGCGGCCCCGGCGGCTGGCGAGGCGGAGCATTCGGCCGCGGCGGCCATCGCCACGGGGACGGCCACGGCCCTTGGGGACGCGATGACGCGCGTGGGGTGTGAGCCCCGAACCAACGCCCCCTTTCGTCGTCCTTGAAGGAGAGATTCCATGCGCCGCCGTCTGCTCATCGTCCTGCTCGCCCTGGGCACCGTTGGAGGCTATGCCTCCGGTTTCGCCAGCGTGGCCCGTCACCGCCATCACCTCCGCCACTGTCACCACGTCGCCTGGGAGCACGGATGGAGCCCCCACGGCAGGTGGGAGCCCTCCGGCCAGCGAGGGGTGACTCCCCCGCCGGCAACCCGCGTGTCCATCCACACGGCCTCCCCCTGAAGTAGAAGGCGGTTCATGTCCACGCGCGTCCTGCTCATCGACGACGACACCCGGATGTACGAGCTGCTCGAGCAGTACCTCGGGCAGAACGGCCTCAGCGTCACTCACGCGGCGGATGGCGGACGGGGGCTGGCGGCGCTGGAGGCCAGTGCCTTCGACGCGGTGCTGCTCGACGTGATGATGCCCGGCATGGACGGCCTGGAGGTCTGCAAGCGCATCCGCGCCAAGAGCCTCATCCCCGTCATCATGCTCACCGCGAAGGGCGACGAGACGGACCGCGTGGTGGGCCTGGAGCTGGGCGCGGACGACTACCTCCCCAAGCCCTTCAGTCCCCGCGAGCTGCTGGCGCGGCTGCGGGCCGTGCTGCGTCGCTCGCAGCCCTCGGCGGTGGCGGACCGGTTGGAGTCGGGCGGCGTGTCCATCGACGTGGCCGGGCGCGAGGTGCGCGTGGAGGAGCGCGCCGTGGAGTTGACGGGCCTGGAGTTCGATTTGCTCGTCGCGCTGGTGCGCAGGGCCGGACGCGTCATTCCGCGCGACGCCCTGCTGGGCGAAGCGGGTCGCAGCGACACGGTGGTGGGCGAGCGCACCGTGGACGTGCACATCTCCCACCTACGACAGAAGCTCGGTGACGTGGGCACCCGCCTCATCAAGACGGTGCGCGGCGTGGGCTACGTATTCGCCAAGGAGGGCCCGTGAAACGCGGCAGGCCCCGGGCGCACAAGCGCGGCTGGGGCGCGTGGGGCGACCCGCATGATTGCGGTCCCTGGGGACACCGGCATCCGCCGCACGGCTACTGGCACATGGGCCGCCTGGGGGGCTTCGTGCGCGCCCGGCTGCACCGGCGCCTGTTCATGTGGTTCGGCCTGTCCATCCTCGCCACCGGCGCCGTGGTGGCCACGGTGATGAGCCTGGTGGGTGGAGGCACCTGGAAACAGGAAGGCGACCGCGTGCGCACCTTCGTGGGCCACCGCTTCGAGGAGGTCTGGGACGAACCCGCCCGGCGGGACGCGCTGGTGGCGTCCATCGAGAAGGACTTGCAGGTGGGCGTGGAGCTGCGGGACGCGTCCGGCGCGATGCTGGCGCAGACCGAGAAGCCGTGCCGGCGGCCCGAGTTCAACCTGCCCGTGATTCGCGATGGCATCACCCTGGGCTCGGTGCGCGCCTGCTACGCCAGCTTCCGTCCGAAGAGCCCACTGCGGATGGTGCTGCCGCTGGCGCTGTCGTGCATGGTGCTGTGGCTGGCCGCGGGCAAGCTCGCGCGGCGGCTCGCACGTCCCATGGATGAGCTGGTGCGGGCCACGCGAGAGCTGGGTTCGGGCCGACTGGACTCACGCGCGGACGTCGCGCCGCATGTCACGGGGGAGTTCGCCGTGCTGGCGGATGCCTTCAACGACATGGCGGGGCGCATCGAGAAGCAGGTGGCGGACCAGCGCGAGCTGCTCGCCGCCGTGTCCCACGAGCTGCGCACCCCGCTGGCCCGGCTGCGCGTGCTGACGGAGCTGCTCCGCGACGGTAGCGGCAATCCGAAGACACTGGACCAGGTGGACCGCGAGGTGGTGGAGCTGGATGCCCTGGTGGGTGAGCTGCTGGCCAGCTCCCGGCTGGACTTTGGCCAGCTCACCCCGCGTGTCCTCGATGGCCAGACGCTGGCCACGCAGGCCCTGGAGCGCGCGGGGCTGGCGAGCTCCCTGCTGGCCGTGGAGGTGGAGCACGCGGGGCTCGTGGGAGACGCGACGCTAATGGGCCGCGCCCTGGCCAACCTCCTGGAGAACGCGCGCAAGCACGGCACCGGCGCCGAGGCACTGCGCATCCAGGAGCGAGGCGAACACCTGGCCTTCTGCGTGGAAGACCGGGGCCCAGGGCTGCAGCCCGGCGAGGACGAGCGCATCTTCCGGCCCTTCTACCGGAAGGACCACGGCACCGAGGCGCGCGAGGCGGGCTCCCTGGGCCTGGGCCTGGCGCTGGTCCAGCGCATCGCGCACGCCCACGGCGGAGAAGTCTTCGCGGAGAACCGCCCCGGCGGCGGCGCACGGGTGGGCTTCACCGTGCGGAAGAACGGCCCTCCGGATTCAGAGAGCCGCCCCGCCGCGTAGCGCGTTCATCACTTCTGCGCGGACGCGTCCTCCGCGGAGAAGGAGAACGCGGCCTCGGCCGGCGCGTCGTCCTTCACCGTGACTTCGGCCGTCTTCGTGCCGAGCGTCTCGTGCCAGGCCTCCACCGTGTACGTGCCCGCGGGCAGGCCTTCGAGTGCGAATGCACCGTCCGCGCCCGTCGTCGCGAAGTACGGGTTCTCGTTGCTGACGACGAAGGCGGACATCCACGGGTGCACGTCACACTTGAGCTTCAGCACGTCCGCGTCCGCGGGCAGCGGCCGCTCCACCGGGGCGCCGGACGGCGGCTGCGCGACGTTGAACGCGGGCTTGGTGCCCACGATGCCGCGCACGTTGTGCAGCGTGCCGTCGCTGTTCTTGAACGCCACCTGCTGCCCCGCCATCGCGCCCTGCACGCGCGGGACGTAGGTGCACTTCGTCTGGTCCAGCACCACCGGAGTGGCAGGCGCGGGAGGCGCACCGGGCACCTTACCCTTCACGCGCACCAGCACGTTCTGGAGGTTGCCGTCATTCACCAGGACCGACGCATCCTTCGTCGCCATGCCTTCGCACGCCGGGTCATTGCTCGCGGGGATGTCCGCGGCCTCGGGCGGCGTGCCGGTGAACTTCACCGTGCCCTTCACCACGCCCTTGCCCGCTGGAGCCACGGGCGCGGCGGCACCTTCCGGCGCCTGGATGGGCGAGGCCGCGTGGGGCTCCTTCTTCGCGGCGGGCGCGGCGGGCGGCGCGGAGGCCGGCTCCTCCTTCTTGCAGGCAGAAAGGGTCAGCAGCCCCGCGGTCCCCAGCAGCGTCAGGCCGAGCGTGCGCAGCGTCATCGTGCAATCTCCTCGGGAAGTCAGGTGATGCGTCTGCCCACCTCGTAGCGAAAGGGGCAGCGCATGTCCAACCCACCGGGACGCCGCGAACGGCCGCTGTCTACTCCCGGCGGCTGACGCTGAAGGCCGCCAGCCCGACGAACACCGCGGCGAACGCCACCAGCACCGGCACTTCCAACCCCGCCGAGGACGACGACGCGCCCAGCGACACGGAGGCCTCCGCGCCGTACAGCGCCCGCCGCACGCCCTCCACGGAGTAGCGCATCGGGTTGAGCCGCATCACCCAGGCCAGCCAGGTGTCCGCGCCCTTGAGCGGAAACACGGCGCCAGACAGCACCCACATGGGCAGCAGGACGATGCTCATCACCGCGTGGTAGCCCGCACTGGAGCGCACCCACCACGCCAGCGACATGCCCATGCCCGTCAGCGCCAGCGCCGACAGCACCATGACGGACAGCAGCAACGGCACGTTCAGCGTGGCCGCGCTCACACCCGCCAGCGGCGCCAGCAGCAGGAACAGCGACGCCTGCAGCAGCGCGATGGCGGACGAGCCCAGCGCCTTGCCCAGCACCACCGCCAGCCGCGAGCCCGGACCGGCGAGCACCGCCTGGAGGAAGCCCTCCTTGCGGTCCTCGATGACGGTAATCGTCGCGAAGATGGCGCTGAACAGCAGCACCATGGTGACGACGCCCGGGAAGAAGAACTGCTGGTAGCCCAGACCCTGCGCGCCCTCCACTCGGAAGGAGCCCGCGAAGCCGGAGCCGATGACGAACCAGAAGAGGACGGGCTGCGCGAGCGCCCCCACCACCCGGGAGGGCTGGCGGAAGAAGCGGACGATGTCCCGCATCATCAGGACCCGCACCGTCGCCCACTGAAGCGCGAGCGTTCCAGGCGGAGACGACACGGCCGGAGCCCCGGCGTTCATCGGTTCGGGGGCGGCGGACAGCTCGGCGCTCATCGACGTCTCCTCGGCGCGGGGTCTGCGGTGGGCACGTCCGCGCCCAGCGCGCGCCCCGTCAATTGGAGGAACACGTCCGCCAGCGTGGGCCGGCGCAGCGCCACGGAGGTCAACCGCCCGGCGGGGAAGGCCTCCACCAACCGGGGCACCAGCGCGTGGCCCTGCGGGGCCTCCACCTGCACCCGCCCCTCCACCACCTTCGCGTCCAGCTTCAGCCGCTCGCGCAGCTCGGCCGCCAGCGCCTCCGGCTCGGGCGCCTCCACGGAGAGGATGTCCCCGCCCATGCGCGAGGCCAGCGCCTGCGGCGTGTCACACGCCACCAGCTTGCCCGCGTCCAACACCGCCAGCCGGTCGCACACGTCGGCCTCGTCCGCGCGGTGCGTGGTGAGCAGCACCGTAAGGCCCTCGCTGTCGCGCAGGCGCTTCAGGTGCGCCCAGAAGGTACGGAAGGCCGCCTCGTCCAGGCCCTGTGTGGGCTCGTCCATGAGCAGGACGCGCGGCTGGTGCACCAGGGCCCGCGCCAGTTCCAGGCGCCGGCGCATGCCACCGGACCACGTGGACACCCGTTCGGCGCCACGGTCGGCCAGGCCGATGAGCGACAGCATCGCCTCCACCCGCTCGCGGGCCCGCTCTCCGCCCAGGCCATACAGCCGGGCGCCGAGCATCAGGTTCTCCCGCGCGGTCAGCAGGTCATCCAGGCTGCTGCGCTGGAAGATGATGCCCATCTGCCGGCGCAGCGACGGGTCGCTCAGCGACAGCTCCCGGCCCTCGAAGCGAACGAGGCCCGCGTCGGGGGACAGCAGCCCGGCCAGCACCTGGAACGTGGTGGACTTGCCCGCGCCGTTGGGGCCCAGCAGGCCCAAAATCTCCCCCGGCCGCACCGACAGGGACAGGCCGTCCACGGCCGTGCGCCCCTTGAAGCGACGCGTGAGCCCCTCCAACTGGAGCAGCGGTTGAGAGGTGGCAGTGGAAAGCAGGACTTCGGGCATGAGCGGGCGTCCCCCGTTCGCCCCGGACGCTATTCGCGAGGAACTCGGTCCAGCGCCAGCGCGGCGAACAGGCCGGTGAGGTAGATGAGTGAGAAGAAGAACGTCTGGCGGGCCCAGGTGTTTCCCAGCCGCCGGAAGAAGCCCCACGCCCCCAGCCCGAGGAAGCTCAGGCCCAGGAGCACCGCCGCGGCCAGGTACCACGCGCCGGCGATGTGGAGCTGGAAGGGCAGGAGCGTCATCGGAATCAGCGCCACCAGGTAGAGCACCACCTGCGCGCGGCTGGACTCGTCACCCCGCTCCAGCGGCACCGACTTGAGGCCCGCCGCCCGGTACTCCTCCTTGCGGAAGAGCGCGATGGCGATGAAGTGCGGCATCTGCCAGAGGAACATGATGGCGAAGAGCGAGAAGCCCCCCGCGTCCATCTGGTTGGTCACCGCCGTCCAGCCCATGAGTGGAGGCAGCGCGCCGGGCACCGCGCCCACCAGCATGGCCGCGGACGTGCGCGCCTTCAGCGGCGTGTAGGCCAGCACGTAGCTCAGCAGCGCCACCAGACCCAGCGCGGCGGTGAGCACGTTGGCGCCCAGGGCCAGCGCCGGAATCGACACGGCCGCCAGGGAGATGCCGAACCACAGCGCCACCGCCGGCTCCATGCGCCCGGAGGGCAGCGGCCGGTTGCGGGTGCGGTCCATGAACTGGTCGCTGTGCCGCTCCCAGTAGCAGTTGAGGGCATTGGCCGCGCCCACGGTTCCCGCCGTGGCCAGCAGCGTCACCAGCGCGTTGACGGCGCCCAGGTGGCCGGGCGCCAGCCACATGCCACCCGCCGCGGTGACGAGCACCAGGGTGGAGAGGCGCGGCTTGGTGAGGGAGATCAGGTCGGACGCGACTGTCGGCAAGGACTCGGCACGCGCGTTCACACAGACTCCAGAGGTAGGCACGACAGACACGCTGCCGGCGCGGTAACGGCCTTCCCCATACAGGCACCACCCGGGGGTGGGCAAGGACACGGCGCCCCTGGGAGACTCCGGCGGACGGACGCCCGGCTGGCCCCCGTGAGTCACCAGGGCGACACCGGACTCCCGTCCCACCCAGGTGCGTCGGGGGAGACAAACGCCTCGGGCATAGCGTCAGGGTGGTGGGGGCGGCAACCACGACAACGGGGCTGACCGCGCGTTCAACTGCCCGCGCGCATCAGCCCCGCTTGTCCGGCGCCTGGAAGGCAACCGTGGTGTTTCAGCCGCCCGCCAGCGAACGGGCCGCGGACGCGTGCTCGCCGCTCGGCTCGCGCTTCAGGTACTCCTGGGCCAGCATCTTCGCCTTGGCGCCCTGCTTCGAGTCCTTCGCCAGCAGCGTGGCGTAGAAGTAGTAGGCCGGCGAGTACGCCTCGTCCGCGTTGAGGGCGCGCTGGTACGTCTCATCCGCCTTCGCCGCGTCGCCCTTGCCCTGGAACACGCGCCCCAGCTCGGTGAGCGCCATGGCCGCGCGGTCCGACTGCCCCAGGAACTCCTGGCTCGCCTTCTCCAGCTGCTCCTGCGCCAGGTCCCACTTGGACCGCTCGCGGTAGATGGCGCCCATGGCCAGCCGGGCCTCAGGGTTCTTGGCCTTCGGGTCCTTCACCGCGCGCTGGTACTGGGCCAGGGCCTCATCCAGCTTGCCCTGACGGCGGTACGCGTTGCCCAGCATCACCACCAGCTTTGGACTGTCGCCCATCGTCTTCAGGGCCGTCTGGAGCGCCTCGGCGGCTTCCTTCTCGCCGCCCTGCTTGCCCATGAGCGACTTGGCCAGCTCGACGTAGAACTGGGCGCGCGAGGCGTCCATGCGGATGGCCTTGCGAATCTCCTCGGCCGCCGCGTCGTAGTTGCCCTCCGCCAGCAGGCGGCGGCCCTTGATGAGGTGCAGCTCCGGGTTCTGCTTGTCGAGCGAGAAGCCGGTCTCCTCGCTCTTGAGCATCTCCGAGCGGGCCTTGTCCTTGTCCTGCGGCACCGCGGTGGCCTCGACCAGCTTCTGCTGCATGTCCGGCTTCAGGTCCACCATGGCCGCCGACACGCGGCTGACGAGCAGCGAGCGCGCCAGGTGCGCCGCGGCCAGCTGCCGCGGAGACGGCGGCGGGTCGGACTCCAGCAGCTTCTTGAGCATGGTGTGGGCCAGCCCGAAGTTGGGCGAGTCCTGCTCCAGCATCAGCAGGGAGCGGCCCAGCAGCGACTCCGGGTGGTCCTTCTCATACCGGAGGGCGGAGTCGTAGTTCCGCCAGGCGGCGGCGTCCTGTCCCAGGCGGCGGTACACCGCGCCCAGGCTCGCGTAGGTGCGCGGGTCATCCGGAGACAGCCCCTGCGCGCGGTCCAGGCTGTCGCGGCCGCGATCCAGGTCGCCCGCGTTCATCTGGATGAGGCCCAGCGTGAGGTACAGCAGCGAGCTGGAGCGGCCCTGCGCGTCCAGGCCCTTCACCTTCTCCTCCAGTTGCCCCAGCGCGTCCTTGCCCTTGCCGCTGTAGGTCTGGATGAGCGCCTCGGACGCGATGAGGTGCGAGCTGAGCTCGCCGCTCTTCTTGCCCGCGGCCAGGTGCTCCTCGGCCTGGCGGCGCGCATCGTCACCACCGCCGTGCTCACCCCAGCGAATGGCCCAGGCGTAGGCGAGGTAGCCGTGCGCCACGGCGGAATCGGAGTCCACCTCCAGCGCCTGGTCCGCCGCCTCAACGGCCTTCTTGTAGCTGTCGAAGGAGTCGTGCTTGAGCAGCTCGCTGGCCGCATCCAGGCTCTTCTTCAGCTCGCGCGACTTCGTGCGGGCGTTGGCCGAGTACCAGCCATAGCCGATGGCGAACAGCGGGATGGCCACCAGCAGGCCCAGCGTCACCATCTTGCTGCCCTTGCCGCCCGAGGAGCCGCCGCGGCGGGGCACTGGCTCGTGGTCCTCGTCCTCATCCACCTCTTCCACGACGACCTGGGGCCGGCGCGGCTGAGGAGCGGGACGCGGCGCGGGAGCCTCCGCGCGCGCGGTGGACGCGGGCTTCGCGGCCTGGGTGGCGGCGGGCTTCCCCGCGGGCGATTCCGTCCCCGCCGTGGCCGCGACGCTGGAGAGCGCGGCGGCGGACTGCTGGGTGGCGGACGGGCCCGGCGTCGCGGGCGCAGCAGGAGCAGCTGGCGCGGAGACCGGAGCCGGCGCGGCGGGCCGCGGCGGCTCAATCTTGTGCTGCTGGAGCAGCGTGACGGTGTCCGGGTCGCCCGGGTCCGCGGTGTAGGCCTTGAGAAGGTTCGCCTTGCCGGGCTCCGCTTCGCCGGTCTTCAGCTGAAGCGCGCCGGCCATGCGCAGCGCGACCTTGTCGTCGGGCTGCACCTGAAGGGCGCCGAGCGCCTCTTCCAGCGCCTTCTTGTCCTTGCCCTGCTCCGCATAGACGCGGGCGAGCAGGAGGCGGGGGTCCGCAGCATTCGGGTGGGCCTTCACCCCTTTCTTGCAGACGACCATCGCCTCCATGAAGCGGCCCATGCTCAGGTACGCTTCAGCGAGAGGCTTGTAGGCCGCCGACGAAGGGTCGGAGGCAAAGGCATGTTCAAGCTTCGCGAGCTCGGCCGGGCTCAACGTCTTCGAAGGGGAGATAGACATTAACGGGGGGCAGCTAAACGGGCGGGAAGGATACGCCTGACAAGAAGGGTTTTTATGGCACCCGGTACGCAGCACGTCAATCGCCGGAATCCATGTTGGCAGCTTGCGCTTGACACGGTGAAAGGCCTCCGGTACTAGCCCATCCCACTTCGGCGGCCCCAAACCGCGAAGGCGCAGCAAGCAGTCCAGTTGTGGGGGTGTAGCTCAGTTGGGAGAGCGTCGCGTTCGCAATGCGAAGGTCGTCGGTTCGATCCCGTCCACCTCCACCATGCAACAAACGAAGGGCCTCACGGGAAACCGTGAGGCCCTTTGCATTTGGGGCATCCCGGCGAACTGCCGAATTGCAAAGCATCCGGGCTTTGTTATCCGGTGCCGATGACCGACCAGCCCGCCTCTCTGTCGTTCTTCGCCCGCTTCTGGCTCGCCTGGCTGTGCTTCTGGCGCTGCCTCGTGTCCCGCGAGTTCGCGCAGGCCGTGCTGCCCACGAGCAAGGCCTATGACGCTGGCCAGCTCGCCCAGCTCCCTTCGGGCGGCCCCGCCCCCACCCCGCTTCCCAAGCCGGAAGAGGTCCGGCCCACGCCCCGAGCGCCCGAGCCGCCCCCTGCCCTGCCCCCCGAGCGCGAGCACGCCAGCGCCCTGTCCCTGCTGGGCATGCTCCAGCGAGAGGGCCGCTTCGTGGACTTCCTCCAAGAGAACGTCTCCGCCTTCTCCGACGCGGAAGTGGGCGCGGCGGCGCGCATCGTCCATGAGGGCTGCCGCAAGGTGGCCCAGACGTACCTGACGCTGGAGCGGGTGCTGCCCCAGTCGGAAGGGGACTCGGTGGCGGTGCCCGTCGGGTTCGACGCCCAGCGCATCCGCCTCACCGGCAACGTGGCGGGCCAGCCGCCCTACAACGGAATCCTGCGTCACCACGGCTGGATGACGACGGCGGTGAAGCTGCCCACCGTCAGCCCGGCCATCGACCCGCGCGTGCTTGCTCCCGCGGAGGTCGAGCTTTCCTGAGCCGGCCACCACGGCCTCACAGCGCGAACAAACCCGCGTCTTCCAGGAGTTCTCGTCCGATATGGCCCGCTATTCCATTGGCATCGACCTGGGTACCACGCACTCCGCGGTGTCCTACTTCAATCTGGAGGAGGGCAAGGCTCGCGGCGGCGCGCAGTCCATGCTGCCCGTCCCCCAGTTGACCGCGCCCGGCACCATCGAGGCCCGCCCGCTGCTCCCCTCCTTCCTCTATCTGCCCTCCGCGCAGGAGTTCCCCGCCGGTAGCCTGGCGCTGCCGTGGAAGCCGGAGGCCAGCACCCTGCTGGGTGAGTTCGCCCGCACGCACGGCGCCAAGGTACCCACCCGGCTGGTGTCCTCCGCCAAGAGCTGGCTGTCCAACCCCGGCGTGGACCGGCGCGCGGCGCTGCTGCCGTGGCAGGCCCCCGAGGAGGTGCAGCGGGTGTCACCGCTGGACGCCTCCGCGCGCTACCTCCGCCACCTCAAGGAGGCGTGGGACAATACCTTCGCCCGCGAGCGCGAGGAGTCCGGCAACGTCCTGTCCGAGCAGGACGTCATCGTCACCGTCCCCGCCTCCTTCGATGCGGCGGCGCGCGACTTGACGCTGGAGGCCGCCAAGGCCGCGGGCATCCCCAACATCACCCTCCTGGAGGAGCCCCAGGCCGCGCTCTACGCGTGGCTGGAGGCCATGGGGGAGAACTTCCGCAGGCAGGTGCAGCCCGGCGAGGTCATCCTCGTGGTGGACGTGGGCGGCGGCACCTCCGACTTCTCCGTCATCACCGTGCGCGACAACGCGGGTGATTTGGAGCTGCTGCGCGTGGCCGTGGGCGACCACATCCTGCTGGGCGGCGACAACATGGACCTGGCGCTGGCGCACACGCTGAACCAGCGAATGACGGCCGAGGGAAAGAAGCTGGACGCCTGGCAGTTCAACGCCCTCACCCATGGCTGCCGCCAGGCGAAGGAGGCGCTCTACGCCGACCCGTCCATGGAGCGCGCGCCCATCTCCATCCCCGGCCGGGGCTCGTCGCTCATCGGCGGCACGCTGCGCACGGAGCTGACGCGCGAGGAGTTGGACCGCGTCCTCACCAACGGCTTCTTCCCCGTGACGCCCGTCACCGAGCTGCCGCGCACCGCGCGCCGCACCGGCCTGGCGCAGATGGCGCTGCCCTACGCCCAGGACGCCGGGGTGTCCCGGCACCTGGCCGCCTTCCTCACCCGGCAGGCGCAGGCGCTCGCGGCCAGCCCGGACGCGCCGGTGGACGTCAGCGGCAAGGCCTTCCTCCACCCCACGGCAGTGCTCTTCAACGGCGGCGTCTTCAAGGCGGGCCCGCTGAAGGCGCGCGTCATGGAGGTGCTCAACGGCTGGCTCACGGCGGATGGCGGCGAGCCCGCCAAGGAGCTGGAGGGCGCGGACCTGGACCTCGCGGTGGCGCGAGGCGCCGCCTATTACGGTTGGGTGCGCCAGGGCCACGGCCTGCGCATCCGCGGCGGCACGGCCCGCGCCTACTACGTGGGCGTGGAGACGGCGATGCCCGCGGTGCCCGGCATGGAGCCGCCCGTGAAGGCGCTCTGCGTGGCCCCCTTCGGCATGGAGGAAGGCACGCAGGCGGACGTTCCGCCCCTGGAGTTCGGGCTCGTCACCGGTGAGCCCACCAGCTTCCGCTTCTTCTCCTCGTCCCTGCGGCGCGACGACAAGGTGGGCGTCATGCTGGAGGACGTCGACACCGAGCTGGCCAGCGGCGGGCTGGAGGAGCTGGCCCCCATCGAGACGACCATGCCCGGTCAGCCCTCCGTCTTCAGCGACCTGACGCCCGTCAACCTCCAGGCGGCGGTGACGGAGGTGGGGACGCTGGAGCTCCGGTGCCTGGAGAAGGATGGCCCCGGGCGCTGGAAGCTGGAGCTCAACGTCCGCATGAAGGAGTAGAAAGCCATCCGTCAATCGGAGGCGTATGCGAATCGTTGGCATCGACCTGGGCACCACCCATTGCGCCGTGGCATCCGTGGACCCCTCGCGGGGCGCGGGTGCCCCCGTGGAGGACTTCGCCCTTCCGCAGCTCGTCCGCCAGGGCGAGGTGGCCCCGCGGGCCCTGTTGCCCTCCACCGTGTACGTGCCCGCCGGCCACGAGCTGGCGGAGGGTTCGCTCACGCTGCCCTGGGGGGATGATGGCGGTCCGTGGGTGGTGGGGGAGCTGGCGCGCTGGCAGGGCGCGCGCGTGCCGGGGCGGCTGGTGGCCAGCGCCAAGAGCTGGTTGTGCCACCCGGGCGTGGACCGCTCCGCGCCCATCCTCCCCTGGGGCGCGCCCGCGGACGTCCAGAAGCTGTCCCCGGTGGACGCCAGCGCCCTGCTGCTGACGCACATGGCCCGCGCGTGGGATTACGCGCACCCGGACGCGCCCCTGTCGAAGCAGGAGGTGGTGATTACCGTCCCCGCCTCCTTCGACGAAGCGGCCCGCGCCCTCACGGTGAGCGCGGCGCGCAAGGCGGGGCTGGAGAAGTTCACCCTGCTGGAGGAGCCGCAGGCGGCCTTCTACGACTACACCGCGCGCCACCGGGCGGACCTGGAGCAGACGCTCTCCAACGTCCGGCTGGTGCTGGTGGTGGACGTAGGCGGAGGCACCACGGACTTCACGCTGGTGCACGCGGGCGTGTCGCCCGAAGGCCCCATGCTGCGGCGACTGGCCGTGGGCGACCACCTGATGCTGGGCGGCGACAACATGGACGCCGCGCTGGCGCGCCGGATGGAGGAGAAGCTCTTCACGGACGGCCGCCGCCTGTCCGCCACGCAGTGGACGCAGGCCATCCAGGCCGCGCGCACCGCGAAGGAGGCGCTGCTCGGCCTCGCTCCGCCGGAGAAGCACGGCGTGTCGCTGGTGAGTGGCGGCAGCAAGCTGCTGGGCGGCACGTTGTCCACGGAGCTGACGCGCGACGAGGCGCAGGCGCTGGTGCTGGACGGCTTCTTCCCACTCACCACACCCGCTGACAGGCCACGCCGCGCCGCGCGCATGGCGCTCCAGGAGCTGGGCCTGCCCTACGTGCAGGACGCGGCGGTGACGCGGCACCTGGCGGCCTTCCTCGCGCAGCACGCGGCGGCGGGCTTCGCTGCGCTGGGCGAAACGGCGCCGGCGGAGGGCGCCCTGCCCCGGCCGGACGCCATCCTGCTCAACGGCGGCGTGTTCAACTCACCCCAGATTTCCGAGCGGCTGGTGGAGGCCCTCTCCGCGTGGTGGCCGAACGCGCCGCGCATTCCCCTGCTTCGGCACGAGTCCCTGGAGCTCGCGGTGGCCCGGGGCGCCGCGTATTACGGCCTGGTGCGGCGCGGCCACGGCCTGCGCATTGGCGGCGGCGCGGCGCGTGCCTACTACGTGGGCCTGCAGCGCGCGGCGGACAGCGCAGAGCAGCCCGCGCTGTGCCTCATCCCCCGCGGCTTCGAGGAAGGCCAGAAGGTGGACCTGGGCGAGCGCCCCTTCTCGCTCACCCTGGGCCGGCCGGTGCAGTTCCAGCTCTACTCCACCACCAGCGACCGCATCGACAAGCCCGGCGATTTGGTGCCGCTGGTGGAGGACCTCAAGCCGCTGCCGCCCATCCACACGCTGCTCAAGGGCGCCTCCAACAAGGTGGCCGAAGTGCCCGTGCACCTCCAGGCGGCGCTGACGGAGATTGGCACGCTGGAGCTGTACTGCGTGTCCAACGTCGCGGATGAGCGGTGGCGCCTGGAGTTCGAGCTGCGGGGCACTGGCGGCTCGCACGAGCTGACCGTCACCGAGTCGATGCCCGCGCGCTTCGTCGAAGCAAAGGACAACATCGAGCGCGTCTACGGCAACAAGCCGCTGCCCATCGGCCCCAAGGACGTGAAGCAGCTCGGGCGCACGCTGGAGAAGGCCCTGGGCTCGCGTGAGACGTGGCGCGTGCCGGTGCTGCGGGAGATGTGGAGCACCCTCTTCGCGGGCGCGAGCAAGCGCCGGCGCTCGGAGGACCACGAGCGCGTCTTCTACAGCCTCACCGGCTTCAGCCTGAGGCCGGGCTTCGGGTACCCGCTGGACGGCTGGCGCGCGGAGCAGACCTTCGGCCTGTTCGACGCGATGGTGCAGCATCACACGGACAAGGCGGTGTGGACGGAGTTCTGGGTGATGTGGCGCCGCATCGCGGGAGGACTGGACGAAGCGCGGCAGCAGAAGCTGTACGCGTACCTCCAGCCCCATCTGGCGCGGAAGGTGCCACCGGATGCGCCGCCGCCGGGGAAGCTCAAGGGCATCCAGCCCGAGGGCCTGGAGGAGATGGTCCGCACCGCGGCCTCGCTGGAGCACCTGCAACCGGGTGACAAGGCGGAGCTGGGCCGGTGGATTGCCGCGCGGCTGAGGGCCGAGGCGAAGTCCGGCGGTCCGTGGGCCTGGTCCCTGGGACGGCTGGGCGCGCGCGTGCCCCTGTACGGGAGCAGCCACAAGGTGGTGGACGTGGACACGGCCGAGGCCTGGCTCACGCTGCTGCTGGAGTTGGACCTGCGGAAGATTGACGGCGCGTCCTTCGCGGCGGCGCAGCTCGCGCGGCTCACGGGTGATCGCACGCGCGATCTGGACCCGGACCTGCGCGAGCGCACGGCCCAGGCCCTGCTGGCGGCGAAGGCCTCCGAGACGTGGGTGCGAATGGTGCGCGAAGTCGTGGCGCTGGAAGCCGCGGACGAGGCTCGCGCGCTCGGGGATACGCTCCCCGCCGGTCTGCGGCTGTCGTAGGACTGGAAGGAATGCTCCCGCGGGAGTTGGACCTGGAAGGTCCAGCCCCCGGGAGCTGGGACAGCGACGGTGGATCAGCCCTGCGCGGCGGTGACAGGCACGGCGGGGGCTTCACCCGCTTCGGGGCTCGCGGCGGCCGGCACGACCTGGAGCACCGGGGCCGCCTCTTCCACCGGCGCGGCGGCGGCGTCCTTGCCCGCCTTGGGCTTCTTGCTGCCCGCGCCCGAGCGGCACGTGCGGCACCAAGGCTGATTCCGGATGGCGCCATCCGCCATCTTCCGCAGGCCGAACTGCGCCAGCGGCTTCAGCGTCTTGCACTTGATGCACATCAGCGAGATGAGCACCTCTTGACCATCCGCGTCGTAGACGGCGGACTTGCGACGCTTGCGCGGCTGGCCCTGCCCCGGTTCACGCTGCTTCGCCTTCTCAGGCGCAGGCGGCGCCATCATCGGGGTCACTTTGTAGAGCATGTCGGTTCCTCCAGCTCACGGGAGTCCACCCACGCAGGCCCAGGGCCACCTCGGAGTGGACACTCGCAGGGACTAGAGTAGGACCTCCGCTTCCCGTTGGAAACTGATCCCAGGCCGAAAAATCGGCCCCCGGCGCGATTTCAGTGTCCTTCCGCTGGGTTGAGTCCTTACGTTCACCCCCAGCGGATCAGCCGTCGTCCGAATTTTCAGCCGGGACGCGCTCAGCGCGCCTCTTGCTGACACTCTGCTACACCCGTGTAGCGGACACGTCCCAAGTCGGGGGCCTCCAGCGTGCCGCCCCGGGCATTCCCGTAGGCGACGAGCGCTTCCCGCAAATCGAGCCCGTCGACGGGGGTCATCTCGATGCGCTCCGGTGGCACGGTGCTCAAGAGGGGCTCCAGCCCGTCACCGCCTCGCGCCAGAAAGTCCGGGAGGGCCACCCGATACATCTTGCGGGGGTCGACCACGAGCGGCTGACCGCCGGAGAGGGCCACTCCCGAGAACCGCCCAGGCCCCGGACAGCGCTCCAGCGTCACCTCGAGGCCGGAGACGGCGAAGACGGAGCCCATGTCGTTGCCATAGGCCAGGTGCAGCAACCGCGACAGCTCGGGGCCCGTCAAGGTGACGACGGCCACCGTGTTGTCGAAGGGCAGCACTTCGAACACCTGACCGAAAGTGAGCGGCCCCGCGGGCAGGTCCGCGCGGACGCCGCCCGGGTTCATCAGCCCCACGTCCGCGTTGGCCGACGCACGCAGCACGTCCGCCACCAGATTGCCCAGCGCGCCCTCCTCCGTGTAGCCGCGGGCCAGGGGCGTAGCCGCCACGAGCCCCAACTGGCGATTCTGCGCCTCCCGTGCCAGCTCCAGCGCAGGCGCCAGCAGCGGCGCCACCTGCGCGTCGGGCACCACCGGCTCCGCCATGAACGACGCAGGCTCCAGGCGAACCTGGGACTCGTTCCTCAGGCGGCGGCCGTCACACGTTCCCTGGGTGGCGTCCACCTTCGCACAGAGGGGAATGGCGGCCTGGATGCGGGTGCGCTCGGGCAGGATGCGGCGACTGTCCGGGTCCACGAACAGCTCCACCACGCCCAGGGAACGCGCCAGCCCCGTCGTCTCGATGATGGGCACCTGGGCGAAGAAGTGGCCCATCGTCTGGTGGGTGTGTCCCGCCACGATGGCGTCGACCGTGCCTGGCGGCAGGCGCTTCAGCATCGACAGAATCTCCGCGTCGCCCTCGTCGCAGCTCGACGTGTCGCGGGGGTTGCTCAAGTCCGCACACTTGCCTCCCGCATGCGCCACCACCACCACCACCTCCGCGCCGCGCGCGCGCAGGGAACGGGACGCTTCCAGCGCGGCGGGCGCCAGGGGCAGGAAGCGCAGGGACGACACGTTGGCGGGATTGGTGACCTTGGGGGTGGCCTCGGTGGAGAGCCCGATGATGCCCACCTTCACGCCCTTGACCTTCATCAGGTACGTGCCGTCATTGCCCGTCCAGGCGGGGCGCGCGCCAGTGGAGGCGTCGCGAAGGTTCGCCGACAACATGGGGAATCGCGCCTGGCCGATGCGCGCCTTGAGCGCACCCAGCGCATCATCCCCGGGCCGCTGGGCCATGGAACCCGGCCCCACGGGGCCATAGTCGAACTCGTGGTTGCCAATGGCGGCCGCGTCCACTCCTAGGTGGTTGTACACGTCGACGACGACGGCCCCTTCCGTGAGGTTGGAAGGCAACGTGCCCTGGAACATGTCGCCCGCGTCCAGCAGCACCACGCCGCCAGGGTTGGCCGCGCGCAGCCGCGCCACGTAGGCCGCGAGCGTGGCGGCGCCGCCCTCCTCCACCACCTGGCCGTCCTTCAGTGGCGTGCGATGGGGCTCCACCTGTCCGTGGAAGTCGTTGATGCCCACCAGGGTGATGCGGATGGGCTCCGGCGGAGCGCCGCGGATCCAGAAGCCGGAGCACGCGGTGGTGGCCCCGCACGCCAACGCGAGGGCGATGAGTCGGAAGAAACGCATGAGGGCGCGCACTTCAGCGCGGCGCGCGCCCGCTGGCAACGCGCTTCAGTCGCGACGCCGGCGCCCCACCCGCACCAGGGCGAGCAACGCGAACGCAGCGGTGGCCGGCACGGAGGCCGAAGCACACGAGCAGCCCGACTCCTCGGGACGATTGCCCGGGCCTGGCCTCGGCCCCGGACCACCGGAGCCACCTCCGTCCCCCGGGCCACCGTCCGTGCCCCCGTCCGTCCCCCCGTCCGAATCGAACCGCGTGTCGATTCGCAGCGCGGGGTCGAAGGCCTCGGCGACCGCCGGCCAGCGTGCGTACAGGAAGCGCTGCGGGTTGGAGAACGCATCACTGCCCACGAAGAGCCCGTCGGGATAGGTCGTGCCCAGCGACGACGCGGAGACGGCGAGGGCCACTGGGTCATTCGCCCGGATGACGCCCCCATCCTCGTCAGCCAGCCGGAACGAGCCCACGAAGGTCCTCGCGCGCCGCTCGTAGATGGCGAACGCATCCGCGCCCGTGTCCGCGACCAGGATGTACCCTTCGCCATTGCGCGCGCGGTACAGCGCGACCCGGCCCACATTGGCGGAGAGCCCACCCGAGCCCTGGATGGAGAGCTGCTGTCCGGTGACGTCCGCGTCCGCGGCCGCCGCATAGCGCCACAAGCCCTGCCCCTGCTGGGTGACGAACAGGGAGTCCGACGCCTCGTCCACGGCCAGACCCGCGATGGGCCCCGTCGTGGTGAGCGTGCGGACCAGGGTGGCCGTCACGTTCCCCGTGTCCCCGGCCAGTTCGTACTGCTGGAGCACGCCCCTGGACGTGCCCGCGAACACATAGAACCGGCCCGAATCCTGGTTTTGATAGAGCGCCACGGCGGAGAACTGCGTCCCCGTCAGGAAGCCCGTGGCGCCGATCCGCACCACCCGGTCCGCGCGGTCAGGGTCCACCGTGTAGGCCGCCAGCCCGTTGAAGTTGATGCTGGCCGCCACCGCCAGGGTCTGCTGCACCCCGGATAGCGGGAAGCCGTCCCGCACGGCCACGGCCGACATCGGCCCATCCGTGAGCTCCGCATCCAGCTGCTCGCCCCCCACGCCGAAGGTGACGAGGCCCGAGTTGGGGCTGTTGTAGGCGGTGAGGAACAGGCTGCTGCCGGGGGCGCCGGGACTCACCCAGAGGGCCACGTCCTGGAGCACCCCGCCGGTGATGGACGGGTCGGGCTCGGACTGCGACGTCGGCGACACGGCGACCTGCGCGGACACCGGAGTGCCCAGGAGCAGCGCCGCCAGGGCCAGGGGGGTTGGGTTGCGCATGACCGCCTCCAGGTAGAGCGATTGGAGCTCCCTAACTTGGCACGAGGCGTCGGGCTTTCAAGTAGGAAGCGGCCGGGAACGGTTGGCGATGGGTGACAGCGTCGGCTAGAAAGTGCGTCTTCCAGCCAACACAGAAAAGACCATGGCGACCAAGCGCGCACTCATCACGGGCATCACGGGGCAGGACGGCAGCTATCTCGCGGAGCTGCTCCTTTCGAAGGGCTACGAGGTGCACGGCATGGTGCGCCGCTCGTCGGAGGAGAAGTTCGAGCGCATCCAGCACCTGCACGGGAAGATTCAGCTCCACCAGGGCGACTTGCTGGACCAGTTCTCGCTTGCGGCGCTGCTCAACCTGACGAAGCCCGACGAGGTCTACAACCTGGCGGCGCAGTCCTTCGTCCCCACCAGTTGGAACCAGCCGGTGCTCACGGGTGAGTTCACCGCGCTGGGCGTGACGAAGATGCTGGAGGCCATCCGCCACACCCGCCCGGAGGCGCGCTTCTACCAGGCGTCGTCCAGCGAGATGTTCGGCAAGGTGCTGGAGGTTCCGCAGACGGAGGACACTCCCTTCTATCCGCGCAGCCCGTACGGTGTGGCCAAGGCCTACGGCCACCACATCACGGTGAACTACCGCGAGTCCTTCAACCTGTTCGCGGTGAGCGGCATCCTCTTCAACCACGAGTCGCCGCGCCGGGGCCTGGAGTTCGTCACGCGCAAGGTCACCTACAACGTGGCGCGCATCAAGCTGGGCCTCCAGGAGAAGCTGCCCATGGGCAACCTGGACGCCAAGCGCGACTGGGGCTTCGCGGGCGACTACGTGGACGCCATGTGGCGGATGCTCCAGCAGCCGCAGGCCGAGGACTATGTGGTGGCCACCAACGAGACGCACACCGTGCGCGAGCTGGTGGAGATTGCCTTCGCGCGCGTGGGCCTGGACTGGGAGAAGCACGTCTTCATCGACCCGGCCTTCGTGCGCCCCGCCGAGGTGGACCTGCTCATCGGCGACCCGGCCAAGGCGAAGACGAAGCTGGGCTGGGAGCCCAAGGTCCGCTTCAAGGAACTGGTGGAGATGATGGTGGACGCGGACCTGGAGCGCGTGAAGGCGGGGCAGCGGTAGATGCGGATTCTGGTAACAGGCGCGGATGGCTTTGTCGGTCGGCACTTGTGCGCCCTGCTGCGCGCCGCTGGCGACGAGGTCGTGGAGGCCCACGGGCCGCGCGGTGAGGGCATCAACAGCAACGCCCTGCACTTCGACGTGGCCAACGAAGCCTCGGTGAAGGCGGCGGTGGCCGAGGCGAAACCCGAGGGCGTCATCCACCTGGCGGGCTTCAGCTCGGTCGCGAAGAGCCACCACAACCCGTCCCGGGTGTTCGCGGTGAACACCATGGGCGTGGTGCACCTGCTCACCGCGGTGCGCGAGAGCGTCCCGAAGGCGCGCGTGGTGCTGGTGGGCTCCGGCGAGGTGTACGGCCCGGTGCCCGAAGGCACGCGCGCCACCGAGGACACTCCGGCGGTGCCGCTGAGCCCCTACGCGGCCTCCAAGTCCGCAGCTGAGCTGGCCGCGGTGCAATTCCACCGCAGCTACGGGCTGGAGGTCGTCATGGCGCGGCCCTTCAACCACCTGGGCGCGGGGCAGGACCCCACCTTCGTGGTGCCCTCGTTCGCGGCGCAGATTCGCGCCATCGGACTGGGCACGGTGGACCCGGTGCTGCGCACGGGCAACCTGGATGCGGTGCGCGACTTCTCTCACGTGCGCGACGTGGTGGAGGCCTACCGGCTGCTGCTCGACAAGGGCGAGGCGGGGCAGGCGTACAACATCGGCAGCGGTGAGGGCCGCACCATCCGCAGCCTGCTGGAGGAGATGTTGTCGCTCGCGGGCGTCAACGCGCGCATCGAGCTGGACCCCGCGCGCCTGCGGCCCTCCGACATCCCCAGCCTCGTCGGCGCTCCCGACAAGCTGAAGGCGCTGGGCTGGGCCCCGAAGCTGACCGTGACGGACGCGCTGCGCGACGTGCTCGGCCCCCGCGTGCCCGGCGCCGCGTGAGCAAGCGAAGGCGCGCGCGTATCCCCTGGGTGCGCGCGCGTCGGCGGCTCGGCTGGGGCGACCGGATGCCGCGCCAGCGTCGATGGGACTGGCGTCGCGGGCCCGCGATTCCGAAGTGGACGGCCCCATGACGAGGTGACACGTCAGGGGACCCTGTTCACTGAAGCGCCGCCCAGGCCTGAAGCCGCCGCTCCAACGCCGTGAGGGTCCACAGGTCCGCCGGATTGTCTGGCCGCACCTGGACCAGGTCCCGCTGAAGCGCCTCGCGCGCCTCCACGACGCCCCACTCCGACAACACCCGCAGCGCCATCAGCGAGGGCATGCGCGTCACCAGCGTGAGCAGCACCGCCACGACGCGAGGGCTTCGCTCGTCAGCCAGCCGCTGCACCGCCTCGTGACGCGCCTCAGGCGTGGAGTCCGGCGCCTCCAGCACCTCAGCCAGCGAGGTGAAGCGCGCATCGTCCAGCAACGGGCGCGGGCCGGGCTGCGGCTCCCAGTGCTCCACGGTGACGTTCGTCCGGCCCATGGAGACGCACTCCCGGCGCACGCCGTCATCGCCGAAGAGGTCCATGATGCGATCCCTCGACGGCGTGCCGCCCACGAGCAGTTGCCCCGCACGCTGGGAAAGCGTGGGTGACACGCCGAGCAGATGGACGCGCAGCACCGTGGCCTCGGCCGCGGCGCCCTGCTCGGTGGAAGCACGGGGCCACTTGAGGAAGACCTCCGCCATCCCCCGTTCATGGACGTACCAGCGGTACTCCAGCCACACGGCGCTGGGGCGGAGGGCAAAGCGGGCGTCTTCCTGCTCGCGGAGCCGGGGGGCACCTTCCGCAAGCCCGGTGAAGCAGCGTTCCAGCAGGGCCAGGGCGTCGGAGAGCGTCATGAAGGTGGGGCAGTGTAGCGACGTTTGTCAGGTCGCCGGGCCACCATCGTTAGTGTACAATCAACACCACTTCCGAGGTCGCCCATGAGCGAAGCAGGACAGCAGCGGTTCACCTTCTTCTGGCAGGCGCACTCCCCCTTCTCCCAGTGGCACCGTTCCGACTTCGTCGTGGACGGCGTGCACTACGTGTGCGCGGAGCAGTACATGATGGCAGGCAAGGCGCGGCTCTTCGGCGACACCGAAGCGCTGGCGAGCATCCTGTCATCGAAGTCGCCCAAGACGCACAAGGCCCTGGGCCGCAAGGTCCGCGATTTCGACAACGCGCGCTGGGAGAAGGCGCGTGAGCGCATCGTCTACGAGGGCAACCGCGCGAAGTTCACCCAGAGCGAGGAGCTGCTGAATGCACTCCTGGCCACCGCGGGCACGGAGCTGGTGGAAGCCAGTCCCGTGGATCGCATCTGGGGTGTGGGGTTGGATGAGGAGGACCCGCGCATCCAACACCCCGCGAAGTGGCGCGGACTGAACCTGCTGGGCAAGGTCCTCACGAAGCTGCGCGAGGACCTGATGGCGGAGGGCGTCACCAAGGCGTCCCCCGCCAAACCGTAGGGCTCAGAAGTCGTAGCGCACTTGAGCCTGGTCCGACAGGACCAGGTTCACCGTGCCCGAGGTCTTCCCGAACTGCGCCCCGAAGCGCTGCGAAACCGAGGACACGTCGAAGCGAGGACTGGCCCGCAGGAGCGCCTTGCACCGGTCGTTGTTCCCATCGTGCACCAGCACCAGGTTCGCCACGGGCGTGCCATCCACGCCCTGCTGGAGGTTCCCATCCCAGGCCAGCGAGTACGTGTGCTCGGCGCAACCTCCGCCATGCATCACGGCCACCGTCAGGATGCCACCGTCCACCTTGGCGCTTCGGATGTTGATGGGGTCCTTCGGCTCGGGATTGGGCGTCACAACCAGGGGCTGGACGGCCGCCTTCGCCTCACCTTCCTCGGCGGGCGGAATCTCGGTGGCCTGCGTGTCTTCAGGGGCCGGCGCCGACACTTCCGCGCTGGCTTCGGCCTCGGCGGGTGGCGGTTCCACCGGAGCAGTGCCTGTATCCTGCCGGCCCGCACAGCCCGCGAGCAGTCCACACAGCATCACCCCACTCCAGACGAGCTTTCGCATACGTCTCCTTATCGCCGCAGCGCGGCCTCGTACGCCGCCAAGGTACCCTCGGCGGTCCGCTTCCAGGTGAACTTCGCGGCCTGCGCCTTTCCACGCTCCGCGAGCGCCCGTCGTTCCTCCGGCGAGTGGAGAAGCCGGTCCAACGCCCTCGCGAGCCCGTTCGCATCGTCGGGCCCCACACTCAGCGCGGCGTCGCCACAGACCTCCGGCAGCGAGCCCGCGGTGGACACGATGGTGGGCGTCCCCAGCCGCATCGCCTCCAGCGGTGGCAGCCCGAACCCCTCATAGCGAGAGGGGAACACGAACACGGCCGCGCGGCGCATCAGCTCGTAGAACACGGCGTCGGACTGATAGCCGAGCGAGCGCACCTCGAACCCCTCCGAGCGCAGCCGGGAGATGCGCGCCTCCACGCGACCCGCGCCGAACCAGCTCTGCCCCGCAAGCACCAGCGAGACGGGCCGCCCCCGCAGCCGCAGCCGCTCCAGGGCGTCCAGCACCAGGTCCACGTTCTTCCGCACGTCGAGCGAGCCCGCGTAGAGCACGTATTCCTTCGGCAGCGAGAGCGCGCGCAGGAAGTCCTTGCTGGTGTCATCCAGGGCTGGCGCATGGACGTGGTCCACGCCATTGGGCACCACCACCGTGCGCGACTCCGCTTCCGGGTAGCGGGCCAGCAGGTCCTGCCGCGTGCGCTCGCTCACGCACACCACCTGGTCCGCCACCATCAGGCTGCGCGACAGCCACAGACGGAACTGCCAGCGGAACGCGGACGACACCGTCTCCGGCATCAGCAGTGGAATCAAATCGTGCACCGTCAGCACGTACTTCATGCCGGGCACGCGGATGAGGGGCAGGTTGAAGTTGCCGTGTGCGTGGTACAGCGGCGCGTCCGAGCCCTGGAGCACGCGCGGCAAGCCTCTCAGCGTCCAGGCAGTGCGCCCGGCTTTCGCTCGAGGAGCCTCGCCAGATGACCGAGCCCCTACGCGGGTGAGCTGGACGCCGAGCGCCTCCAGAGCGGAGGCCAGGCAACGGGTGTACAGGCCGATGCCGGTGGTCGGCTCGTCCCAGAGTGTCGCGTCGAAGGCGATAGGTCCCATGGACACGGTGCGCCTCATACCACGAGCGTGTGATAGGCAGGGTCCGCATGGCGATCCACCAGTTGATACCGAGCTTTGTCCCCGGCGACGCCACCGGGCAGGCCGCGTTGCACCTGCAGCTCCTGCTGCGCCGCATGGGGCACGCGGGCGCGCTGTACGCGGACGAGGTGGGCCCGGGGCTCGAAGGGCTGGCCAGCCCCGCGTCCGCGCTGCGTCCCGCGCCCGGTGACCTGGTCCTCTACCACCATGGCATCGCCTCCCCGCTCAGCAGCCGGCTGATGCACCTGCCCTGCCGTCGCGGCATCGTCTTCCACAACATCAGCCCCACACGTTTCTACGAGGGGCTGCCGCTGGCGGACGCGCTGGTGGCGGGACGGGCCCAGCTCGCCGCGATGGCCCCCTTCGCGGATGTGGCCATCGGCGTGTCGGACTTCAACGCCGCCGAGCTGCGCGTCGCGGGTTACCGCAACGTCCACACGGTGCCCCTCTTCATTGAACCGGAGCGATTCTCCCGCGCCAGCGCGGACGCGAAGATGCTCCAGCGGCTCGAAGGTCCAGGCCCCGTGCTGCTCGGCGTGAGCCGGGTGATGCCGCACAAGCGCTTCGAGGACCTGCTCGCGCTCCATCGCGAAGTCCTGCGGCTGCGCCCCCAGGCCCGCCTGTTGATGGTGGGCGGCTACGAGCCCGGCAGCCGGTACTTCCGCATGCTCCAGCGCGAGGCGCGCGGCCTGCGCGGCGTGAGCTTCCTGGGACGCCTGAACCACGCGCAGCTCGTGGCCGCGTACAGGTCCGCCTCCGTCTTCGTCTCCATGAGCGAGCATGAGGGCTTCGGCGTCCCTCTCATCGAGGCCATGGCCGCCGAGGTGCCCGTGCTGGCCTACGCGGCCGCGGCGGTGCCGGAGACGTTGGGCGGCGCGGGCGTGGCCTTCGACCAGAAGCGCTTCGCCTTCCTCGCGGAGCTGGCGGTGGACCTGAGCGAGGACGTGTCCCTGCGCAAGCCCGTCATCGCAGGTCAGACGCGGCGGCTGGAGCACTTCTCCGCGCATTCCGTGCAGACCGGCTTCACGAAGGCACTGGAGACGGTGCTCCCCCGCCCCGCGCCCACGAAGCCCCGGAAGCCTCCCGAGCGTCCCCGGGTGGCGTTGGTGGTGCAGCGCTACGGCGAGGTGACGGGCGGCGCGGAGAAGCTCGCCGCGCAGATGGCCGAGCACCTGGCTCCACACTGGGACCTCACCGTGCTGACGACCTGCGCGAAGAACCACCTCGTGTGGGACAACGCGTTTCCGCCCGGCCCCGACGTCGTGGACGGCATCAAGGTGTTGCGCTTCCCGTCCACGCGGGTGCGCAACATCCGGGGCTTCAACGGCCTGTCGCGGCAGGTGTTCGACAAGAGCAACGAGCGGCTGCGCGAAGAGCAGTGGGTGGCCGAGCAGGGCCCCATGTGCCCCGGCCTGCTGCACCACCTGGCCACCGAGCGCGACGCCTACGACGGCTATCTCTTCTTCACCTACCTCTACGCGCCCACGGTGTGGGGACTGCCGCTGGTGGCGGACCGGGCCCTGCTGGTGCCCACCACACATGATGAGGCCCCAGTCCGCTTCGGTGTGTATCGGGACGTCTTCGAACGCCCGCGCGCCCTGCTCTGCCTCACGCCGGAGGAGCACACGCTCATCGAGAAGTACTTCCCGAATCACGCACCCACGCGGGTGGTGGGCGTGGGCGTGGACCGGCCTCGGGCGGATGGCGCGCGCTTCAAGGAGAAGCACGGCATCCACCGGCACTACCTGCTCTACATCGGGCGTCAGGAGCCAGGCAAAGGCGTGCCCGAGCTGCTCCAGCACCACCAGGCCTTGAAGGAGCGGTTCGAGGACGCGCCGGACCTGGTGCTCGCGGGCGACACCAACATGGAACTGTCCGGCGAGGGCGTGCGCTATCTGGGCCGCATCGACGAGCAGGACAAATACGACGCGCTGGCGGGGGCATTGGCGGTGGTGGTGCCGTCCCGCTACGAGAGCCTGTCGCTGCTGACGCTGGAGTCCTTCGCCCAGGGCACGCCCGTGCTCGTGAACGGGCGCTCGGACGTGCTGGTCGGACAGGTGGAGCGCAGCGGCGCGGGCCGCGCGTACACGGACCTGGAGTCGTTCATCCAGGGCCTGCGCGAGGTGGGCGCGGAGCGTGGGCCCATGGGCAAGCGGGGCCTGGCGTACGTGAAGAAGCAGGGCTGGCCGCAGGTGGTGGCGGCCTACCGGGAAGAAATGCAACGCATCCTCGAGGAGAAGCGCCAATGAAGTTACTGGGACGGGACATCCCCGCGCGGGAGCTGATTGCCCGCATCGAGGAGCGCCTGCGCACGCGCGGCCTCCCCACCTCCGAGGAAGTGGAGCTGCCGCCCGAAGGCGTGGAGCCCCGGGTGGAGCCGCTGACCTTCAACCTGCATGCGCTGGAGGAGTACGCGGACGCCACGCGCGCCCTCCCCCTGCACACCCACCGGGGTGGCGTGGGACAAGTCGTCCTGCTGGCCAAGTGGGCCTTCCGCAAGTCGTGCCAGGTGTTCATCAACGAGGCGCTCGGCAGGCAGCGCGTGTTCAACGGACACGTGCGTGACTCCTACGCGCAGCTGTCCGCCGAAGTGCTCCGTCTGCGTCGCGAGGTGGAGGCACTCCGGGCGAGGCCAGTCCCCGCGGTTGCCGATGCAGCGGTGCCGCAGCCGTCCACCGCGTCGACCACCACGACGGCACCGGCGATTGACGCCGTGCTGCCCAAGCCGCGTGACACCAAGGCCCAGTCACGGCAGCCGGTGAGCGCGGCTTCTACGGGCACGTCGGCCGTCCCGCCACCTGCCGCACGCGCGCAGGCACCGGTGCCCGCCGCGGGCGAGCCGGTCACGAGCAAGACCGCCCGTGCGAAGAAGGCCGCGCCTTCTGCGCCTGCACAGTCCTCAGCGGAGGCTTCGCCGCGCCGGAACGCCTCCGGACAGAAGAAGCGCCGCAACAAGAAGTCCCGTTGAAGACCACCCGACACGAAGCGCGGCGCCTGCCCCGGACCTCCTGAACAGGCCGCGCTCCTGGACTTCGAGCCGTGCGACCTGGTGAGTGCGAGGCGGGAACTAGCCGACACCTTGCATTGACGACCCATCAGCACCTGTGCTCAATCGACCACGTGCATGCGCCCTTCGTCAGCGTCGTCATCCCCGCCTACAACGAGGGCCAGCGGCTGCCTCGCTTCGTCGCGGAGCTCACGCGCGTGTTCCTCGAGCGGAGCGCCCCACCGGTGGAGTTCGTCGTCGTCGACGATGGCAGCGCGCCCGAGCAGGCCGAACTCCAGCGCGCGAGCGTAGAGGCGGCCCAGGCTCGCCTCGCCACCGCGGGGGCGCGGCACCAGTTCACCTACGTAGCGGCGCCTCGCAACCAGGGAAAGGGCTTGGCCATCCGGCTCGGCTGGCGTCACGCGTCAGCGGGCGTCACGTGGCTGGCCTTCCTGGACGCGGATGGCGCCATCAACGCCGAGGAGTTCCACCGGCTGGTGGCGATGAGCGCATCAGAGATGGCGCAGAACGTGGACGTCCTGGCCGGCTCGCGCATCCTCATGGCCGGACGCCGCGTCGTGCGCAGCCTCCACCGCCACCTGCAGGGCCGCATCTTCGCCACGCTCACGGATGCGAACTTCAAACTCCACTTCTACGACACGCAGTGCGGGGTGAAGTTCGTCCGCGCGGACATCCTGCGGCCGCTCCTGGACGTGCTCCAGGAGCAGCGCTGGCTGCTGGACGTGGAGTTGCTGGTGCTGCTGAAGCGCCAGGGCGCGCGCTTCCTGGAGGTCCCCATCGACTGGGAGGACTTCGGAGGTTCCAAGGTCATCCCGGGGCTCGACGCGGCGCGCATGTTCTGGGGACTGCTGCAGCTGCGTCGGCGGCTGGAGCATGTGTCCCTGCCTACCCACCGTGACGCGTTGCCCGAAGGCGAGCCACACGCCCAGCGGTAGGCAGGAGCGTCACTGTGTAGGCGTGCAGCCCCTTCATGCCTGCACGCGATACAGACCCTCACCTCCAGTGACAAGCCCGCTTGATTTCCGGACGGCACACCGCGAAATAGGTGCCGCTTGGAAGCCGTTTCTCCAGGTTCCTCCCACACTGTTCGTGACATGCGCGCCTTGACTGACCTGCCCTCCGACCCCACCCCTCCTCTGACCCTGGGCCTGCCGGGCTTTGTCTTCGAGGACCTGTATCGTCCCGCCGGTCTGCGCCGGCTGGCGGAGCGCTTCGACGCACAGCTCGCCGAGGATGAGCCCGAGCTCTTCCACGCCTTCGACGCGTACCGTAAGTCTGGCGGCAAGAGCGTCAGCGGCGCCGCAGAGTCGGACCTGCTCATCCGCGTGTCGCGCCACGTGTCGCGCTTCGTCACGCGCCTCTTCAGCGTGGAGCAGGAGCTGGAGCGCATGGCCGGCCGCCTCAAGGGCGAGCTGCCGCTCTTCGACTTCAAGCGCGAGTTCATCACCCGCCGCGTTTTCAAGAAGGGCGCCGCGGACCGCCCGGCGCTGGCGGAGTTCCCCTCGCTGGACGCGCGCATGCGGCTGATGCTCCAGCTGGGCTTCCCGGAGGCACTGGCCACCGGGGACCTGGAGCGGGGTCTGGCGGAGTCGGTCCTCGCTCTGATGGACCTGGAGCGCCTGTTCTCCAACGCGCTGCCCGCCGAGCGTCAAGGTGAGGCGGAGGCCCTGCGCGCCCGCTGGTCCGCGCTGCGCGAGGTGCTGCTGTCCACGCCCGAGGGCAAGGACGCCTTCGGCTCCAGCCTCGTCACGCAGGGCGATGACGCCGCGGAGCTCCAGTCCGTGCGCGCGCTGCTGTCGCTGGCGGACCGCTGGACGTACGCGCGGGCGCTGCATCCGGAGACGAAGGACATCTTCCACGCCTGGCCCACCCACCGGATTCCCAAGCCGCTGGTGTTCGACCAGCTCGTCCACCTCCAGCGTCCGGACAACGAGCTGCCCGAGGCCACCGAGGGCCTGGAGCACCACCTCCGCCACCGCGACGGTTTCAAGCTCACAGACCGCCGGGGCACCTCGCGCGACGTGATGAACGAGGTGGACTACTGCGTGCTCTGCCACGAGCGGCAGAAGGACTCATGCACCAAGGGCTTCCCCGCCAAGGACCCGGTGGCCGAGGGGCACCACTACAAGAAGAACCCACTGGGCATCCCCCTCAACGGGTGCCCGCTCGACGAGCGCATCTCCGAGGCACACCTGCTCAAGCGCGAGGGCAACTCCGTGGCCGCGCTGGCCATGGTGACGCTCGACAATCCGATGTGCCCCGGCACCGGTCACCGCATCTGCAATGACTGCATGAAGGCCTGCATCTTCCAGAAGCAGGAGCCGGTGAACATCCCGCTGGCGGAGACGGCCACGCTCACGGACGTGCTGAACCTGCCGTGGGGCTTCGAAATCTACGGCCTGCTCACGCGGTGGAACCCGCTCAACGTCCGCCGCCCGTACGCGCTGCCCTACGTGGGCCGCAACGTGCTGGTGGTGGGCCTGGGCCCCGCCGGCTACACGCTGTCGCACTACCTGCTCAACGAGGGCTTCGGCGTCACGGGGATAGACGGCCTCAAGATTGAGCCCTTCCCCGACGCGCTCGTGGGCCGCAACGGCCACGCGCTCCAGCCCATCCGCGACTGGTCCGCGCTTACCAGCGAGCTGGACGAGCGCATCCTGGAAGGCTTCGGCGGCGTGTCCGAGTACGGAATCACCGTGCGCTGGGACAAGAACTTCCTCACGCTCATCCACCTCACGCTGGCGCGGCGGGAGAGCTTCCGCATCCACGGCGGCGTGCGCTTCGGTGGCACCCTCACGGTGGAGGACGCGTGGGCGCTGGGCTTCGACCACATCGCCATCGCCGCTGGCGCGGGCCGCCCGACCATCATCGGGATGAAGAACAACCTCATCCGGGGCATCCGCAAGGCCAGTGACTTCCTGATGTCGCTCCAGCTCACCGGCGCGTTCAAGAAGGACTCGCTGGCGAACCTCCAGGTGCAGCTGCCCGCCATCGTCATCGGCGGTGGCCTCACCGGCATCGACACCGCCACGGAGCTGATGGCGTACTACCCGGTGCAGGTGGAGAAGGCGCTCGCCCGCCACGAGAAGCTGGTGTCCCAGGTGGGCGAGGAGGCCGTGCTGGCCCGCCTCGACGCGGAGGAGCGCGCCACCTACCAGACGTTCCTGGAGCACGGCCGCGCCGTGCGCGAGGAGCGCCAGAAGGCGAAGGCCCTGGGCAGAGACCCGGACTTCATCAAGCTGGTGCGCGCGTGGGGCGGCGTCAGCCTCGTCTACCGCCGCAGCCTCACCGAGTCCCCCGCCTACCGCCTCAACCACGAGGAAGTGACGAAGGCGCTGGAGGAAGGCATCCGCTTCATCGAGCGCATGAGCCCGGTGGAGGCCCTGCCGGACGCCTCCGGCGCGGTGCGCGCGCTGCGCTTCGAGCGCATGGTGACGGTGGACGGCAAGCTCAAGGGCAGCGGCCAGGTCTTCGAGCTGCCCGCGCGCACGGTGTGCGTCGCCGCAGGCACGTCCCCCAACGTCACGTACGAGAAGGAATACCCGGGCACCTTCCAGCTCGACGCGCGCGGCGAGTACTTCCAGAGCCACGAACTGGTGGATGCGGAAGACGGCTTCTCGCTGGTGCCCGTGAAGGCGAAGGAGGACCCGGCGGCGAAGACGGGCTTCTTCACGTCGTACCAGCAGGACGGCCGCTTCATCTCCTTCTACGGCGACAACCACCCGACCTACGCGGGCAACGTGGTGAAGGCCATGTCCAGCGCGAAGGACGGTCACCCGCAGGTGGCGCGGCTGTACGCGAAGGAAGTGGCCGCGCTCGACTTCACCGACGAGGTGGCCCAGGCCGCGCGTGACGCGCGGCGCGCCGCGCACTTCGCCAAGCTGGACGAGGCGTTCACCGCCACCGTGGTGGCCGTCAACCGGCTGACGCCGACCATCGTCGAGGTGGTGGTGCGCGCGCCCTTCGCGGCCAGCCACTTCTCTCCCGGCCAGTTCTACCGGCTGCAGAACTTCGAGCGGAACGCGCCCGTGGTGGACGGCGTGCGCCTCACCATGGAGGGCCTGGCCCTCACCGGTGCCTGGGTGGACAAGGAGAAGGGGCTGATGGGCACCATCGTGCTGGAGATGGGCTCGTCCTCGCGCCTGTGCGCCGCGCTCAAGCCCGGTGAGCCCGTGGTGCTCATGGGCCCCACCGGCGCGCCCACGGAGATTGGCCACAACGAGACGGTGGTGCTCGTGGGCGGAGGTCTGGGCAACGCGGTGCTGTTCTCCATCGCCCGCTCGCTCAAGGCGGCCGGCTGCCGCGTCGTGTACTTCGCCGGCTACCGGCAGAAGTCGGACTCCTTCAAGCACGACGAAATCGAGGCCGGCACGGACCAGATTGTGTGGTCCGTGGACACCGGAGACACGATTGAGCCGCGCCGGCCGCAGGACTCGGCGTTCCGGGGCAACGTGGTGCAGGCGATGGTGGCCTACGCGGAAGGCAAGCTGGGCCCCGCGCCCGTCGTCGCCCTGGCGGACGTGGACCGCATCATCGCCATCGGCTCGGATGGAATGATGCGCGCGGTGGCCGAAGCGCGGCACGGCGTCCTCCAGCCGCACCTCAAGCCGGGACACGAGGCCATCGGCTCCATCAACTCGCCGATGCAGTGCATGATGAAGGAAATCTGCGCCCAGTGCCTCCAGCGGCACGTGGACCCGGTGACGGGCAAGGAGACGTGGGTGTTCTCCTGCTACAACCAGGACCAGCGGCTGGACCAGGTGGACTTCGTCAACCTCCGGCAGCGCCTGCGCGGCAACACCGTCATGGAGAAGGTCGCCGACGTCTACCTGGCGCAGCTCTTCAAGCAGGCCCCGCACCTCAAGCGCGTCTGAGGCGAGGGGGCAGTGCCCGTCTTCACCGGCGCGTGCCGGTGAAGACGCGAATCATCTCCTGGTAGTTCTGGATGAGGTCTTCCTCGCGCGTCAGGACGACGTCGACGTTCGCATCGCCGTAGTCGCGGCGGGCGTCAGCCAGCGTCTGGAAGGCCTCCACCTGGGCGCGCATCGACGCCACCTGGGGCGCCATGCCCTGTTGCTGCTCGGGCGGCAGCTTCGCCTGGAGCGACTCCAGCTTCTTCAGCTCCTCATCGTACTGGAGCGTGCGCCCCAGCTGCCGCTGGCTGATGACGGCGGTGACGACCTCGGCGATGCCGTTGACGTCCGCCTCGGAGAGCTGTGCCTCGCGGCGCGCCTCGGCCTCCGCCTTGGCCTTGGCTTCCACCACCTTCAAGCCCTCGCGCGCGGCGGCCATGGCCTCCGGGGTGCCGGCGTCCACCAGCGCCCCCAGGTTCTGCAGGCCCTTCATGAGCGAGCCGTACACATCCAGCATCCGCCGCTGGTAGCCCACGTACGCGTCCAGCTTCTCCTTCGTCACCGTGTAGGGGCCAGCCTCCACCACACCGGCGGGAGCGCCGGGGGCCTGCTCACCCACCGCCCCGGCGGGCGGCGCGGAAGCGTCCTCGGGTTTCTTGCAGGCCGAGAAGGCCACGAGCACCCACAGTCCCCACAGCACCTTGCGCACGCGCTTTCCTCCAGACGGGACATGTCAGCCCCTCATGTATGCTGCTCCGGCAACCTGGGCGGTGAGAGGCGTCCCGCCTCTGTCTGTCATGGTGGGGTTGTTCCGGCCACTGAACAATCGCCGCATTACCTTTGACCAACCCTGCCGCGCTCGTGTACGAACCGCGGTTCTGTCGAAAGCGGTGGAGGGAATTTGAGGCTTTTCCTGGTTAGGCACGCGGATGCGGACGCGGAGATCCCCGAGGGTCTCGGTGACGAGGCACGCGCCCTCACCGCGAAGTCCCGCACCAGCACCGCCCACCACTTCGCTTCGCTGACCGAGCGCATTGGTCCCGTGGGGCGCATCCTGACCAGCCCGCTGGTTCGCACGGTGCAGACGGCGCAGATCCTCTCCATCTCCGCCAAGTTCGAGGGCCCGCTGAAGGTGCATCGCTGCTTGCTGCCCGACATGCCCGTGGGCGCGGTGGAGCCGGTGCTCAACGAATACGCGGACGAGAACCTCGTCCTCGTGGGTCACCAGCCGTCCATGGGCGCCCTGGCGGCCCATCTGCTCGGCATGCAGTCCTTCCCCAAGCCCGTCAACCCGGGCACCGTCATCGGCCTGGAGCGCGCGGAGGGGGAGTCTTCACCGCCGTTCAAGTTCCTGTTCTACGCCGCCCCTGGTCAGCAGGTGCTCGACATCATCCAGTGAGGCCATTGCGGCCATGATGGACGAAGCTCGCTACAACCAGCTGGTCTCCGCCGCGTTCAAGCGCATCCTCGCCGCGGCGGATGCCATCGACCCCGACATCCTGGAAGCCGACAGCACCGGCGACATGGTGACGCTCACCGCGGCCTCGCGGGAGAAGTGCATCGTCAACACCCAGCGCGCCGTGCGGCAGATCTGGGTGGCGGGCCGGGGTCAGGGCATCCACTTCGACTACGACGCGGCCACCGGCACCTGGAAGGACGACAAGGGCCGGGGCCTGGAGTTGATGTCCTTCGTCGCGGACGTCGTCCGCGGCATCACCGGGGCGGACTTCGCCTATCCCGGCTGAGTCCTGCCGCTCGCGGCCTCCACCCAGTCACCACCCGCGGCCTGAGCGCGGCGCAGGGCCTCTCCGGCCTCTTTGAGGAGGCCGCCGAAGCTGACCTGGGCCAGGGCGCCCGCCACGGGTCCACGGCCCGGCGGGGGCTCGGAGACGGCGACGCCCACGGAGGCGCTGGCGCCCTCGAAGGCCGTCAGGGACTTGATGAGCTCGCGCAGGCGCTGCCCCACCACCAGCGCGCCGGAGCGCGGCGTGTGCGGGAGGAAGACGACGAAGCGGCTGTCCGCGAAGGGCACGGCGACGTCGATGTCGCGCACGCCGGACACGAGCAGTCCCAGGGCCTCGGCGAGCGCGAGCTTCCGCGCGGCGGGGGCCAGGGGCGCGGCTTTCTCCGCGAACTTGTCGATGTCCACCAGCAGCACGGCGATGGGGTAGCGGTAGCGCCGGCTGCGCTTCACTTCCATCAACATCAGCCGCTTGAGGAACTCGAAGTCCGGAGAGGAGCCGACCGCCGCCAGGTCAGACCGGCTGACGCGGCTGCCGCCCGGAACAGGCGTGGGGGCGAGCGCGGGGAAGGAGCCGGAGTGCCGGGCACCCACCGAGGAAGGCGGAGCGCTGGCGGCTGGTGTCGCGGTGGAGGCGTCAGGCACGCTCGTGGATACAGCGCCCGAGTCCGAAGGTTTCGCCGCCGAGGTAGCCGTGGCCTCGGGCGGAGACCTCTGCGCGTCCGCGGGCTGCGTCGCTGCCTCGGGCCGGGTCGTCGGCTCGGACGACGCCTCGAGACCGGCTCCTGACGCAGCGACAGCCTCCGTGGCCTCGGGTCCGTCCTCGGACGCTTGCCCGGCGGCATCCGACTCGTCGGCCTCTGGCTCCGCGTGGAGCAGTGGAAGGTCGTCTTCCTCGGAAGCCTGCGTCTCCGCTGTGGCCGAAGCAGGCGCCGCGCCCACATCCGGGGCCGTGCTGCCCGCTTCGGAGGACGGCGACGTGATGGGCTCTTCGTCCAGCTCAGGTGGCAATGACGCGGACTCCGCGCCGCGGCCCTCGGACAACGGCGCATCCGCTTCGCGCGACGGTGGCACCACCAGCGCCTGTGCGGTCTCCGCTTCCGGTGCCTCTTCGTCGAGCGGCGGCGGAGGGGGCATGCCCCGCGCATCCGCGCTCTCGACAGGTGCATCCACGTCGTCGAGCGGCGGCGGAGGCGGAACCATCCGCCCGCCCAGCGCGCCCGGCAGCGGCGGCGGCCCGCCCGAGTGAGACGCTCCATCAAACGAGGGGAATGGCGGCCGCGCGCCCACGGAACCCACCCGCCGCAGCGCCTCCTCGCGCTGGACGAGCAGGGACACGCACGTCAGCACCGTGGGGCGCTTCAGCGGCCCCACCAGGCACCCGTCCGCGCCCGCCTGGGCGGCCCGCGTGTCCGCCTGCTCCTCGTCCGGCGAGTACAACAGCAACACCGGCACGGCGAGGCCCTCGGCCCGCACACTCCGGCACAACGCCTCACCGTCCAGGGCGCCCGTTCCGGACGCCAGCAGGACGGTGGGCGTGCGTTCCCGCACCGTGCGCAGCGCCTCGTCGACGCTGCTCACCCAGGACACTTCGTGACCGGCGGACTCGAGATAGCGGCGCAGAACGCCCGCCACCGGTGCGGAGGGCTCGGCGAGGACAATGGAGGGCATCAAACCTCCATGACCTCCTTCTCCTTCTTCTTCACGATTTCATCCACCTGCGTGATGCCCGCGTCGGTCTGCTTCTGCACGACCTCGGTGATGCGCTTGTGGTCGTCCTCGGTGATCTTCTTGTCCTTCAGCTGCGTCTTCAGCGCCTCGTTCGCGTCGCGGCGGAGGTTGCGGATGGTGACCTTGAACTCCTCGCCCTTGTTCTTCACCTGCTTGGCGATGTCCTTGCGGCGCTCCTCGGTGAGCGGCGGGAAGGGCAGGCGAATCATCTCGCCGTCGTTCATCGGGTTGATGCCCAGGTTCGCCTCGCGCAGCGCCTTCTCGATGTCCTTGAGGACGCTCTTCTCCCACGGCTTGATGGTGATGAGCCGGGGCTCGGGCGCGTTGACGCTGGCCACGCCCGACAGCGGCGTCGGCGTGCCGTAGTAGTCCACCCGGACGCCATCCAGGATGGCGATGCTGGCGCGGCCCGTGCGGACCTTCGTCAGGTCCGTGCGCAGGCCCTCGATCGACTTGTCGATACGGCCCTTCAGTTCGGCGACGACGTCTCCACTCATTGCGTTCTCTCCTTGAGTGCTTGCCAGTGGGTCGGGGCTCAGGCCCAGACTGTCTCGCTGCCACCCACCAACGTACCAATGTCCCCATCACCCAGCACCGCGCGGCGGATGTTGCCCCGCTGCGTCAGGTCGAACACGATGATGGGCAGCTTGTTGTCCATGCACAGCGAGATGGCCGTGGAGTCCATGACGTTGAGATTCTGCTTCAACACGTCCATGTAAGTCAGCGACCGATAGCGCCGTGCCGTGGGGTCCTTCTTCGGGTCCGCGCTGTACACCCCGTCCACCTTGGTCGCCTTCAGGATGACCTGCGCGTTGATTTCCATGGCGCGCAGAGAGGCGGCGGTGTCGGTGGTGAAGTACGGGTTGCCGGTGCCCGCCGCGAAAATCACCACGCGGCCCTTCTCCAGGTGGCGCACGGCGCGCCGGCGGATGTACGGCTCGGCAATCTGCTCCATCTTGATGGCGGACAGCACGCGCGTGTGCAGACCCTTCTTCTCCAGCGCGTCCTGCATGGCCATGGAGTTGATGCAGGTGGCCAGCATGCCCATGTAGTCGGCGCTGGCGCGGTCCATGCCCTCCGTGGCGCCAGCGACGCCCCGGAAGATGTTGCCGCCACCAATCACCAGGGCGACCTCCACGCCAGCCTGCGCCACCTCGATGACTTCCTCGGCGATGCCCATCAGCGTGGGCGGATGGATTCCGTACTTCCCCTCCCCCATCAGGGCCTCGCCCGAGAGCTTGAGGAGAATGCGCTTATACGGGAGCGGCTTCTTCGTGTCGGAGGACATGCGCCACCGCTTCTATCCCCCGCTCAGCGAGGGATCAACGCTGGAGTCGGTGGGCCGGCCCCACATCGTCCGCTGGCGGTCGCACGGGGAGGGGCCAAACAGACCCGCAAAAGCGAGGGCCGCGTCGCCCGGACGCCCCGTGTGGGGCATTTCCGGTGCGCGCGGCCCTTGTCAGCCCTGCGTCCAGGCTCGCGGCCCGTGAGGACCGCGGAGGCCTTACGCCTGGCCTAGCGTCTTGGCGACTTCGGCGGCGAGGTCGTCCTTCTTCTTCTCGATGCCCTCACCCACCTCGTAGCGGACGAAGCGGCGCACGGAGACCTTCTCGCCAATCTTCGCGGCGCGCTCGGAGATCATCTCGCCGACCTTCTTCTTGTCGTCCTTCACCCAGAGCTGGTCCACGAGGCACACGCCCTCGTAGTACTTCTCCATCTTCCCGACGAGGATCTTCTCCAGCATCGCCTCAGGCTTGCCCTGCTGCTTGAGGAGCTCGCGCTGGATGTCCTTCTCCTTGTCCAGGTTGTCCGTGGGGACCTCCTCACGACGGACGAACTTGGGGCCGGCCGCGGCAATCTGCATGGCCACGTCCTTCACCAGCTCCTGGAAGTCGGGGTTGCGGGCGACGAAGTCCGTCTCGCAGTTCACCTCGACGATGACGCCGATGCGGCCACTGTGAACGTAGGTGCCAATGACACCTTCGGAGGCAACGCGGCCTTCCTTGCCAGCGGCCTTGGCGATGCCCTTCTTGCGCAGCCACTCCTCGGCCTTGGCGAAGTCGCCACCCGACTCGGAGAGCGCCTTCTTGCAATCCATCATTCCCGCGTTGGTCCGCTCGCGGAGCTCCTTCACCATCTGGGCGCTAACTTCGGCCATCGTCGTCTCCTGCCTCCGCCACTCCAGGGCGCACTGCGCCGGGCGGAGCATTGCAAGTTCAAGGGGGATACTGCGGCACCAGGGAAACAGAGGCGGCCGGGGAGCTGGCCCGAACAGGCGCCACCCGGCCGCTTCGGCACTGACGTGAGGAAGGGACGGCTACTCGGCCGCCGCCTCACCCTCGGGAGCAGCGGCCTCGGCGGCCGGCTCGGTGGACGCGACAGGGGCCGCGGCCTTCATCTCAACGAGGGGGCCACGGCGGTCGCCGCCACGGTCACCACCCCGGTCGCGACGGTCGTCGCGGCGGTCACCGCGGCGCGGGCCACGGCGGTCATCGCGGCGGTCGCCACGGTCGTCACGGCCCTCACGCTCCTCCTGCTCGTCGCGCTCGGCGGCGCCCGAGGCGCGGTAACGCGCGGCGCCCTCGAGGCAGGACTCGGCAATCTTGGAGGTGAACAGCTTGATGGAGCGGATGGCGTCGTCGTTGCCGGGGATGACGAAGTCGATGCCGTCCGGATCGCAGTTGGTGTCCACCAGGCCGATGACCGGGATGCCCAGGCGGCCCGCCTCGTGGATGGCGATGTGCTCCTTCTTCGGGTCGATGACGAAGACGCAGCGGGGCAGCTTCGACATCTCCTTCACGCCGCCCAGGTTCTTCTCCAGCTTCTCGCGCTCACGCTCGAGCTGGGCGACTTCCTTCTTGGGCAGGCGCTCGAAGGTGCCGTCCTCGGCCATCTTCTCCAGCGTCTTCAGGCGGTCGATGCCCTGCTTGATGGTCTTGAAGTTGGTCAGCGTGCCACCCAGCCAGCGGCTGGTGACGAAGAACTGACCGGCGCGCGCGGCCTCCTCGCGGACCACGTCCTGCGCTTGCTTCTTGGTGCCGACGAAGAGCACCGAGCCACCGCGCGCGGTGATGTCCGCCACGAAGCGGAACGCCGAACGGGCCATCACGACCGTCTTCTGCAGGTCGATGATGTAGATGCCGTTGCGGGCGCCGAAGATGAACGGCTTCATCTTCGGGTTCCAGCGCTTCGTCTGGTGGCCGAAGTGAACACCGGCCTCCAGGAGCTGCCTCATCGTGATGCCACCGGCGGCGGCCATCGCCTGCTGCTGCGTCTGCGTGTCCTGCGTTTCCATGTCGTCTCTCCGGTTGTTCCGCCACGTTCGAGAAACCTTCCGGCCGAAACGACCACGGGGGAGTCCCTCTCCGAGGAGAGGCCCTCACCCACGGAAGCACCGGCGACCGGCACGAACGTGTGAGTAGTGGGTACTGCCTGGGGTGGACTTCCCCCCGACCCCATACCTTGGGGCGGGGGGTCCTTAACAGAACCCCTCCGGGCCGCGCAAGCTTCACCGCACCGCCCGTCCGGGCAGGGACGGCACATGCCGCTCCCCCGCCCTCCAGCCGTCCCAGCGGGCGCTTTCCGCCCGGCTGAAATGGCACCGGCGCGGTGCCTCCCCAAGGGGTGGCGCCGCGCCGGCGTCCTACACGGTGAGCCTGTCAGACAACCCGCGTCCTAGACGCTGGCCTCCGAGGCGCCGTGGCACTTCTTGTACTTCCGGCCGCTGCCGCAGGGGCAGGGGTCGTTGCGGCCCACCGCCGGCTTGCTGGCTGCCGCCGGACGCGCCGCCGCGGCCACCGAGCCCTCATCCAGCTTGCCGTCCGCCGTGGCGCGTCCCTCCACCGCCTTCTTCTGCTGCTGGGCGAGCTGGCGCTGGATGCGGGCGGCCTCTTCCGCCGCGCTGGAGGCGGAGCGGGGCTGCACGTGCATGAGCTGGGTGACGAACTGCGCCTTGATGGCGGAGAGCATCTGGATGAAGCCCTGGTAGCCCTCCTTCTTGTACTCCTGCTTCGGGTCCTTCTGGCCGTAGCCGCGCAGGCCGATGCCCTGGCGCAGGTGGTCCATGGCCAGCAGGTGGTCCTTCCAGAGCCGGTCGATGGTGGCCAGGTAGTTGTACTGGAGGAAGCGCATGAAGTTCTCGCCGAACTCCTCCTCGCGCGCCTGGAAGACCTTCTCCGCCGCCTTGTAGATGTGCTCCTGGAGCTCCTCGCGGTTGCCCACGCCCTCGAAGTTCATCTCGAGGTTGAAGGTCTCCTTCACGCCCTGCTGGAGCGCGGCGATGTCCCAACCCTCCACGCCGCGGGTGGGCGCGTAGGTGTCGGTGAGGGACACGATGACGTCCTCCATCGAGTCCAGAATCAGCTCGCGGAAGTCCGCCCAGCTGACGGTCCGCTCGGAGCGCGTCTTGATGCGCGTCTTCGGATCCTCGTCGTACTCGACCAGCGGCACGCCCGCGCCCGCGGCCAGCACCTGGCGCCGCAGCTTGTAGATGGTGCGGCGCTGCTGGTTCATCACGTCGTCGTACTCGAGGAGGTTCTTGCGGATGTCGAAGTTGTGGCCTTCGACCCGCTTCTGGGCGCCCTCGATGGCACGTGACAGCCACACGTGCTCGATGACCTCGCCCTCCTCCATGCCCAGCCGCTCCATCAGGCCCTGGATGCGCTCGGACCCGAAGATGCGCATCAGGTCGTCCTCGAGCGACAGGAAGAAGCGGCTGCCACCCGGGTCACCCTGGCGGCCGGCGCGGCCACGCAGCTGGTTGTCCACGCGGCGCGACTCGTGGCGCTCGGTGCCGATGATGAAGAGGCCGCCGGCGTTGTGGACCTCCTCGCGCTCCTTCTTCGTCTGCTCCTCGAGCTTCGTCTTGGTGTCGGCGAGCTTCTGCTCCCACGCCGCGAGCTCCGCCTCGTAGGCCGTCAGGTCCAGCGGCTGCCCTTCCGGGGCCGACGTGGGCGGCTCGGGCGGCGGGCCCATGGACGCCTTGGCCAGGACCTCCGCGTTACCGCCCAGGAGGATGTCCGTTCCGCGGCCGGCCATGTTGGTGGAGATGGTGACGGCGCCCTTGCGGCCGGCCTGCGCGACGATGTCCGCCTCGCGCTGGTGCTGCTTGGCGTTGAGGACGTTGTGCGGGATGCCGCGCTTCTTGAGGAAGCTGGCCACCACCTCGCTCTTGGCGATGGACACCGTGCCCACGAGCACCGGCTGCCCCGCCTTGTGCAGCTCCTCGATTTCCGCCGCCACCGCCTCGAACTTCTCGCGCTCCGTCTTGTACACCACGTCCTGCAGGTCCTTGCGGATGGGCGGACGGTTGGTGGGGATGACGCGCACGTCGAGGTTGTAGATTTTCGCGAACTCCTCCGCCTCCGTGTCCGCCGTGCCCGTCATGCCGGCCAGCTTGGAGTACATGCGGAAGTAGTTCTGGAACGAGACGGTCGCGAGCGTCTGGTTCTCGTTCTCGATCTTCACGCCTTCCTTGGCCTCGATGGCCTGGTGAAGGCCGTCCGACCAGCGGCGTCCCGGCATCTGGCGGCCGGTGAACTCGTCGACGATGACGACCTCGCCGTCCTTCACCACGTAGTCCTTGTCGCGCTTGTAGAGCGTGTGCGCGCGCAGGGCCTGGTCCACGTGGTGCAGCATCTCGATTTCGCCCGGGTCGTACAGGTTGCCCACGCCCAGCCGCTTCTGGAGCTTCTCGATGCCGTCATCCGTGAGCGACACGGAGCGGTGCTTCTCGTCCAGGGTGTAGTCCTGGTCCGGCACCAGCCCGGGGATGACCTGGTCCACCCGGTAGTACTTGTCGGTGCTGTCCTCGGTGGGGCCGGAGATGATGAGCGGCGTGCGGGCCTCGTCGATGAGGATGGAGTCCACCTCGTCGACGATGGCGAAGTTCAGCTCGCGCTGGACGTAGTCCTGCAGGCGGAACTTCATGTTGTCGCGCAGGTAGTCGAAGCCGAACTCGTTGTTCTGCCCGTAGGTGATGTCCGAGCGGTACGCCTCCTGCCGCTGCTTGTCGTTCAACTCGTGCAGCACGCAGCCCGTCGTCATGCCCAGGAAGCGGTAGACGCGCCCCATCCACTCCGCGTCGCGGCGGGCCAGGTAGTCGTTCACCGTGACGACGTGTACGCCCCGGCCGGACAGAGCGTTGAGGTAGGTGGGCAGCGTCGCCGTCAGCGTCTTGCCTTCACCGGTGCGCATCTCCGCGATGCAACCCTCGTGGAGGAACATGCCGCCAATGAGCTGCACGTCGTAGTGACGCTGGCCGATGACGCGGCGCGCCGCCTCGCGGGTGATGGCAAAGGCCTCGAAGAGCAGGTCGTCCAGCGAACGGCCGTTCTGGATCTCCTGCCGCATGCGGTTCGTCTCGGAGACGAAGTCCTCGTCCTTGAGGGCCCGCATACGGGTTTCCAGCTCATTGACCCGGGCGACCTTCGCGTGGGCCTTCTTGAGCTCACGCTCGTTCTTGGTCCCAATCAGTTTCTTCAGCGTCCATTCGATCATTCGGTCGGCTCTCTCGCCGGAGAATCCTCGAAGGACGGCGGCGAGTGAAGGGAAATCCCTGGAGGTGTAAGGGAGAAACGTATGGAAACCACGTGCGTCCGCCGAAACTTCCACTCGGCAGGCCGCCCACCACGCAGCGGCTCAGAGTAAAGCGGAACCCGGCCCACGCAATGTCCCCCACACGAAATCAACGCCGAGGCCCCTCCAGGCCTTCACAACGACCTCCCTCCCGCCATCCGGGCCGCCCCGGAGCGCCGCCTAACCGCCAGGGCCCTGCCCCCGGGGGCAGGCCCCCTGCACACACCGCGCCGCCCGCCCCCAAAGTCCCTCCCCGGGCAAAGGTCCCCGCCATGCCCGCCCGGACGCTGGCAGCCCGGCCCGGGCGCTGGCTGTGGACCTGTCGCGCGGGTTTCGAGGCCCACCTCTTCGAGGAGCTGGAGTGGGCCGGCGCCGAGCCCCGCCTGCTGGGCGAAGCCCTGGTGGAGAGTGACGCCATCTCCGGCCCTCCGCCCGCCTTCGCTCGCGCGGGCTATCAGGTGGCCGCCACCCTGACGGCCACCAGCCCCGAAGCCATCGCTGAAGCCGCGACTCGGACCGTGCTGGCGCTTCCCGGGCGGGCGCCCTGGGCGGTGCAGGCCTTCACGCCCGACACTCCGCGTGGCAATGCCCTGGCACCCGTGGCGGAAGCGCTGGAATCCGCCGTGTCCGCCAGGCTGCCGCCGGGGCGGCGCGTCGAGGACGCCCAACGGGCGCGCGAGGCGGGGGCGCTGCTGGTGTCCCTGTGCGTGGCGCCGGACGACGTGACGGTGGTGGGCGCCGTGCACGCGCGCGAGGCAGTGTCCCTGGCGGCGGGCGGACGCAGGCGCATGCGGCGGGCTGGAGATGCGCCGTCACGCGCGGCCATGAAGCTGGAGGAGGCCCTGGACGGACTGGCCTTCGAGCCTGGGCGCGGCGACGTGTGCGTGGACCTGGGCGCGGCGCCGGGCGGCTGGACGCAGCGACTGGTGAGCCGTGGCGCGAAGGTGGTGGCGGTGGACCCCGCCCGGCTGATGCCGGAGCTGACGGGGAACCCGCGCGTGAAGCACGTCCAGGAGAGCGCCTTCGCCTATGCGCCCGACGAGCCGGCGGACTGGCTCTTCTGCGACATGGCGTGGCGGCCCCTGGAAGTGGCGCAGCTGCTGGCCAAGTGGGGCCGCCGCGGCTGGGCGCAGCACCTGGTGGCCAACATCAAGCTGCCCATGAAGGACAAGAACCCCATCCTGCTGCGGGTGCGCCACACGCTCGTCCAGGAGGGCGGCTGGGAGGGGCTCACCGTCCGCCAGCTGTACCATGACCGGGATGAGGTCACTGTCACCGCGCACAAGATGAAGTGAGGCCCTGCGCCCCGGCGGTGGACGCGCTACACAAGGAGCGCAATGCCCTACCCGCTCGACGACGCCACGGCCACCGCCCTCATCGCCCTCCATCCCTGGGTGCTCACCCGCAGCCCCCAGGCCCCGGTGCAGGCCGCCGTGGAGGTGCTCGTCCAGGCGGAGCAGGCCCGGCGCGGCCAGCCGGACGCGAAGACGGGCGCGCTCCAGGTGCCAGCGCTCACCCAGGGCAACCTCCTCAAGGAGGAGTACGACTTGTCCACCCACGGCCATCATGATGGGTGGCGCGTGGGCGCCGTCATCGCGGACGTGCAGGGGATGATCAACGTCAACGCCCGCTTCGGCTTTCCCACCGGGGACGCGGTGCTGCGCGCAACCGTGGAGTCCCTCTCCGCGCAGTACCCCGGCGCGAAGGTGGTGCGCATCCACGCGGACGCCTTCGCCGCCCTGCTCGTGCCGACGTCGCAGCTCACGGTGGAGGAGCACCTCGCCGTCCCCACGCGTGAACGGCTGGCGCAGGACGTGCGCCGCGTGCTGCCCCAGGGAACGCCCGACGCGGACGTGCCCTCATGGACGGTGAGCCTGCTGGAGCTGACAGTGGACGCACCTTCGCACTGGCAGGTGCTGGGACCGCTGCTGTGGGCGGAGCTGGAGCGAACCCACGTCATGGAGCGTACCGGCCGCGCGCAGGGACTTCAGCGCAGGCGCATCCGGCTGGATGGCTCCATCCCAGGCCCCGCGACGCTCTGAATCTGCGCGGGAGCGCCTGAGCGCCGGGCCCTTCTGGCCGTCCCCGCTGGGGCGGCAAATGCGCGCGCTCCCGGAGCCCTTCGGGCTTCCACGGGAGAGCGTCTCTTCCGTCCGGAGCGAGGCGCCTCGATGAACCACCGAGGCGTCATCCACCCGCGCCGACTACTCCTCTAGGATGAACTTGCGCGGGTTCTGCCCGATGCCGTTGACGCGGACCTCGTAGTGGAGGTGCGGGCCCGTGGAGCGGCCGGTGTTGCCGACGGCGGCGATGTGCATGCCGCGCTTCACCCTGTCGCCGGCCTTCACCAGCATCTTCGACAGGTGGCCGTAGCGCGTCTTGATGCCGTAGCCATGGTCGATGACGAGCACGTTGCCGTAGCCGCCCTCCAGGCCCGCGAACACCACCGTGCCGTCCGACGGCGCGAAGACTTCCTTGCCGTGCGGCGCCGCGATGTCCATGCCGCCGTGCATGACGCGGTCCGCGGTGTACGGGTCCAGGCGCGAGCCGAAATCGCTCGTCACCCAGCCGCGCGCGGGCCAGATGGACGGCGTGGAGGCCAGCAGCGACTTCTGGTCCTGGAAGTAGGCCTGCAACTCCTGGAGGCTCTGCTCCTGGCGGGTGGCCTCCGCGCTCAGCCGGTCCAACCGGCCCATCAGCGCCTTGGGCGTCTCCGTGGACGTCAGCTGCGTGAATTGCGTGTCGGTGGCCGGCGCGGACGTGCCCGCCTCGGGCTCCGTCGGGCCCATGGCCAGGTTGCGCTGAGGATCGGACAGCAGCGTCACCGCGCGCAGCTTCTGGTCGAAGCGCTCCACCCGGTCCAACGTGGAACCAATGTGCTCGATGCGCTCACGCACCGACTTGAGCTGCGAGCGCAGCGTCAGGTTCTCTTCGCGAAGGATGCGGTTCTCGGAGGCGTCCGCGGCCACCTGGAAGTAGTGCACGCTCGCACCCACGCCCAGTCCCACCACGAGCATCAGTCCCATCCCCACCTGGGTGAGAAAGGACCGCTGGATGGTGTACCGCTTGACCGGAGCGTCATGGTCCGGAATCACCATCAGTGTGAAGGACTTTTTCGCCACGGGACAGCTCCCCTGCTTGCGTGGGACTACTGGCGAAGCAAGCTAAGTCGCTTGCTCTCGCGCAACACCTCCCCCCGCCGCCTACCCCTCCCGCTTCGTCGCCCACCGGCATTTCGACTCGGCTGGAAACGTTGGGGCAGCTACCACTCACATTCCAAGAGTGTCAAGGTCAACAGACCCGCAGGGAGGTCTGCCGGCCACGTCCAGACTCTGGGTGTGTCAGGCCTCCACTCGCACGACGATGACGGTGATGTTGTCGTCGCCGCCACGCTCGTTGGCGAAGTCGATGAGACGCTTGGGGACCTCTTCGAAGGTCCGCGCCTTCACCACGGTTTCGTGGATCTCCCGGTCCTCCATCATGTTCGCGAGGCCGTCCGAACAGAGGAGGAAGACGTCGCCGGGCTCTGACACCAGCCCCATGACGTCCACCTGCACCTCCTCCTCGAAGCCGACGGAGCGGGTGATGATGTTCTTGTAGCGGGAGTGCTTCGCCTCTTCCGGGGTAATCATCCCCGCCTTGATCTGCTCGTTGACCAGCGAGTGGTCCTCGGAGATCTGCTGGATGAGGTCGCCGCGGATGAGGTACGCGCGGCTGTCACCCACGTGGGCGAAGAAGGCGTGCTCGTCGCGCACCACCAGGGAGATGACGGTGGTGCCCATGCCGGACAGCCGCGCATCTTCCTGCGCGGCCGTGAAGATGGCCAGGCAGGCCCGCTCCACGGCGGTGCGCAGCGCCTCCGGAATCGGAGAGTCCTGGAGGTTCGGGACGGAAAGGAAGGGGTTGTCCTTGCCTTCCCGCGCCCGGCGCATCTCTTTGTCGATGGTCTCCACCGCGATGCGGGACGCAGTGCCGCCGCCCGCATGGCCGCCCATTCCGTCGGCCACGACGTAGAGCTGGAGCTCATCATCAATGAGGAAGCTGTCCTCGTTGTGATTACGTTTGCGCCCGACATCCGTCAGGCCGGCGGAAATTATCTTCAAGCGGGAGGCCGCGGTCTGCCCTGCGGTGCTGGACACACCCGGGATGCTATGTGAGGCCCAAGGATGGGGCAAGGACACGGATGCACCTAGCGTACTTCACGCGGTGCGTCGGAGCCGCCCCCGGGGGCTCCCCTCCGGTCCAGACTCCCTGCGGGCCCGGGTCCCCAGCGCCCTGTTGGCAGAACGCACCAGGGCCTCCGCCGCTCCCAGGGCCTCACGCGTCACCTCGACACCCGACATCATCCGTGCCAGCTCCCGGGTCCGTTCCGCCCCTGCCTCCAGCACCACCACCTCCGAGACAGTGCGCTCGCCCTTGAGGCCCTTGCGGATGAGCAGGTGTGCATCCGCATAGGCGGCCACCTGCGGCAGGTGGGTGATGCAGAGCACCTGACGGTGACTGCTCACGTCCTTGATCATCCGCCCCACCACGTCCGCGATGGCGCCGCTGACGCCCGCGTCCGCTTCGTCCAGGATGTAGCACCCACCCCCGTCGCTGTCGGCCAGGGCCTTCTTGAGCGCCAGCAGCAGCCGGCTCGCCTCACCGCCAGAGGCCACCTTCGCCAGCGCTCGCGGCGGCTCGCCGGGGTTCGCGCTGAAGAAGAACTCCACGTCGTCCGCGCCGTCCGGGCGCAGCGACTCCGATGGCGTCACCCGCACCTCGAAGGCCGCCTTGCCCATGGCCAGCTGCCCCAGGCCCTCGCGCACCTGCGCGGCGAACGTCACCGCACTGGCCGTACGCGCCCGCGTCAGCGCCGTGGCGGCCTTCCGGGCCCGCTCCTCCACCTTGCGGCGGTCGGCGGCCAGCTCTTCCAGGATTTCCTTCCGGTTCTCCAGCGTGCCCAGCTCCACCTCGATTTCGCCCTGCTTCTTCAGCAGGCCATCCAGGTGCGTGCCGTGCTTGCGGCACAGACGCTTGAGCGCGTCCAGCCGCTCCTCCACGTCTGCCAGCCGTGAAGGGTCCGACTCCAGCCCCTCCACATACCGGTTGAGCCGCCGCTGCGCCTCCTCCAGCTCCGACAGCGCGGTGCTCAGCGCCTGCGCCACCGGCGCCAGCGTGGCGTCACACTTCACCGATTCGTGCACCAGCCCCAGCGCGCGGCCCACCGTCTCCACGGCGGACTGCTCCTCGCCGGACACCAGCAGCTCCGCTTCCGAGGCGTGGCGCTTGAGCTTCTCCGCGCCGCCCAGCCGCTTGCGCTCCGCGTCCAGCCGCGCGTCCTCGCCGGCCTCCGGGTCCAGGCGCGTGATTTCATCGAGTTGGAAGCGCAGGAACTCGGCGCGCTCGCGCACCTTCGCCTCGTCTCCGCCCAGCGCCTCCATGCGCGCGTCCACCTCGCGCAGGCCGGTGTACTCCCGGAAGAAGGCCGCCAACACCTCCTCCAGGTTGCCGTACCGGTCGAGCAGCACCCGGTGCAGGCCCGAATCAAAGAGGCTGACGTGCTCGTGCTGACCGGCGATGTCCACCGCCCCGCGCGTGAGCCTGCCCAGCACGCCCACTGTCACCAGTGAGCCGTTGACGTAGGCCTTACCGCGCCCGGTGCGTCCCAGCACCCGGCGCACCAGCACCTCTTCCCCCAGGTCCGGCAAGCCCAGCTCCTCCAGCCGGCTCTCCAACGCGGGAGTCCGCGCGAAGACGCCCTCCACGGACGCCTCTTCACAACCGGCGCGAATGACATCCGCGTCGGCGCGCCCCCCGAGCAAAAGGCCCAGTGCATCCACGAGGATGGACTTGCCCGCACCTGTCTCACCCGTGAGGACGGTGAGGCCGGCTCCGAACGCCACCTCCACCTCCTCGATCACCGCCACGTTCGAAATCCGCAGACCCAGCAGCACGCGCGCCCTCCAATGTCCGTACGACGGCCCTGGTACCTGAACACCCTAGCAGGTCCGACTGACACTGCACAGGCGTTCGGGTTGAGCGCACGGATGGCGGGCGGGAGGGGAAGGGGCCTCGTTGGGGCCCCAACCTCGCAAGTCCTCAGATTTCCGTGAAGAGCTCCTGGATGTCCTGCTCCGTGAGGGTGCGGCCCAGCTCGTCACCTTCCCCGCCGAGCACGCCAGCGGCCAGCTCCCGCTTGCGGCGCTGGAGGGCGAGGATCTTCTCCTCCACGGTGCCGCGGGTGATCAGCTTGTAGCTGATGACGGCGCGCGTCTGCCCGATGCGGTGCGTACGGTCCGTGGCCTGGTCCTCCACGGCGGGGTTCCACCACGGGTCGAAGTGGATGACGTAGTCGGCCGCGGTGAGGTTCAAGCCGGTGCCGCCCGCCTTGAGGGAGATGAAGAAGAGCGGCGGACCGTCCGGGTTGTTGTACTCGTCCACCTTGCCCATGCGGTCCTTGGTGCGACCGTCCAGGTAGAGGTAGCGCAGGCCCTTCTTGTCCGCCTCCTGCTTCAGCAGCTCCAGCATCTCCGTGAACTGGCTGAAGACGAGCGCGCGGTGGCCTTCCGCCACCAGGTCTTCCACCAGTTGGAGGAAGCGCTCCACCTTCGCGCTGGGCGGCATCAGGGTGCCGGGCGGCATCTTGAGCAGGCGCGGATCGCAGCACACCTGACGCAGGCGCATCAGCGCGGCCAGAATCGACACGCGGCTGCGCTTGAAGCCCACCTTCTCGATGCTCTCGTGCACCTTGCGGCGGCTCTCATCCAGCACCTCGCGATAGAGCGCGGCCTGACCGGGCTCCATCTCGCACCAGGCGACGCTCTCCGTCTTCGGCGGCAGGTCCTTGGCCACCTCCGTCTTCAGGCGACGCAGGATGAAGGGCTGGATGCGGCGGCGCAGCCGGTCCTTCGCGGTGCTGTCGTTGGCCACCTGGATGGGCTGCTCGTAGCGGTCCCCGAAGCCATCCGAGCTGCCGAGGAAGCCCGGCATCAGGAAGTCGAAGATGCTCCAGAGCTCCGACAGGCGGTTCTCCAGCGGCGTACCGGTGAGCGCCAGACGCGTCTCGCTGGGGAGCGCCTTGCACGCCTGCGCGGTGGCGCTGCCCGCGTTCTTGATGTTCTGCGCCTCGTCCAAAATGATGTAGCGGAAGCCCACCTGGGACAGCTGGTCCAAATCACGGCGGACCAGCGCGTAGGACGTGAGGACCAGGTCCATGCCCTTCAGGTCCTCTGCCCGCTCCTTGCGGTCCTGACCGTGCCACACCATCGTCTTGAGGCCCGGCGTGAAGCGCTCGGCCTCGCGCTCCCAGTTGGCCAGCACGCTGGTGGGCGCCACCACGAGCGACGGCTTGCGCCCCTCGTCGTTGGCCACCTTCTGCATCAGGCTGAGCGACTGGATGGTCTTCCCCAGACCCATGTCGTCCGCGAGGATGCCGGACAGGCCGTGGCGGCGCAGGAACCAGAGCCAGGACAGGCCCGCCTCCTGGTAGTGGCGCAGCGTGGCTTGGAGCCCATCGGGCACGCCCACCTTCGGCACGCCCGCCGTCTCGCGCAGCTCCAGCATCGCCTGGCGCGCCTTGGCCTCCACCTCGGTGAACTCCCCCAGGTCCGCCAGCAGGTCCAACGCGACGGCCTGGTGCAGCGGCAGCCGCGTGCGCGAGCGGCCCGGCAGCGCGCCGGCTTCCTCGAGCAGGTCCGCCACGCGCTTGATTTCGACGGGGTCCGCCTCCGCGAAGGTACCGTCCTTCAGGGGGACGAAGCGGCGGCCGGAGTCCAGCCACATGCGCACCGCGCCCAGGTCCACGGCCTGGTCGTCGGTGACGAACTCCGCATCCAGGTCGAACCACTGCACGCCGCTCATGCCCACGCGGATGCGCGGCTTGAGCTTGGGACGCAGGCGCACCTTGGGGGCCTGCACGCCAAAGCGCTCCCAGTCCTCGGGGAGCGAGGCCAGGCCCCGGGCCCAGAACTCCAGCGCGGTGTCAGCCGTGGCGTCGAAGACCTGCGCCTGCGGCTCGAAGCGCAGGCCCAGGTCCAGCAGCAGCTTCCCTGCGCCGCGCTCCAGCTCCTCGCGACGCCGGTACAGCTTGCGGCTGTCCCCGCCCACGCCGCTGGCATAGCCCAGGTGCGTGGCGGTGGGGGACACCGGCACCGTCGTCTGGCCGTACTTGGCGGCCAGCTGAACCTTCACGCGCTCGGGGTTGCCTTCCAGCATGAGCATGAAGCGAGGCTCCACGGCCTCGTCCACGTCGATGTCGTCCGCCTTCAGCGCCATGCGGAAGCGCGGCAGGTGCGCGGCGAAGAAGGTCAGCACCCGGTCCAGTTGCCCCGTGGGGAAGGACATGCTGGGCTCGAGCAGCCACTTGCGCAGCAGCCGCGGCGGGAAGTCCGGCTCCACCGGGTGCAGGTTCTGGCCCTGGATGACCCAGGTGCGCCGGCCCGACAGGAGGATGACGTCCTTGAGCGCGTAGCTCGCGTTGTCCGGGAAGAGCAGCTCGATGCGCGCGGTGGCGCCGTCCGGGCGGGACTCCAGATGAATCTGGGGCCGCACCGGCACCTCGGTGTCGATGAGCGCCGTGCCACGGTAGATGACGCGGCGGTGGCGCAAGAGCTCCAGCGCCTCGCTCAGCTCCTCGTCGGACAGGACCAGGCGCGAGTCATAGCGGTGCTCGTGGCGCGACAGCAGCATGAAGACGCGCTCGTCCGCGGGGGAGATGCGGCCCCCCGTCTGCAGCAACCGCTTGACGTGGATGGGCCCCTTCGTCTGCGCGTCCTGCCGGCGAACGTCGATGATCCACTGCCGGATGCTGCCGTTCCCCGTGCTGGCGGCCGTGAGGCGGTAGAAGAATTCGTAGTCGGGCTGAGAAGACAGACCGAGCCAGCTCTCCACCTTGGCCAGGGCCGGGAGGCTGACCGGGTCGCCGCTCGACGGCACCGGCTCCACATGAGGCTCGTCATCGACGACGACGTCCTTCGGCTCGGGAGCGGCGGCGACGGGCTCGGCCGGGCGAGGCGCGGGCGGACCGGGCGGACGGAAGCGCGCGGCGTAGATGAGCGCCGCGGCCACCACGTGTTTGCAGTGGGGGCCTTCGACATTCCACGACGGGCAGGTACAGGTCGACGTGGCTCGGCCGTTTCCCAGATGCAGGGCCGTCTGATACCGCTCGCCGGACGAACCGGCGACCTGGGCGCTGATGCGGTCCCCTTCACGATTGAGGCCGAAAACGCGGCGCGACTCCGCCACCTCTCGCCCCTGCTTGAAGGTCGTGGGTTGAACTTCGGCCTTCAGGGCACGGAGCCACTGGGTGTCCTGAGGCGGGAGGATCTCTCGGATATCGGCGGTGGATTGCACGGCTGGCACAGGCCCCAGGCTCCAAATCGCCAGGGAACCCGTTGAACTACCACAGCAACGAGGCTCCCGGTCGCGGGAAAAATCAATGCGTCCGCCAGCAGAATCCGCCGCTGGCATCAAGCTGTGAGAGCATCAACCCCCGCCATGGCCCGGACCGTCCGCTTTCGCGCCTCCGATACCCGCCTGCTCTTCTGGAAGGCGTCCGGCGCGCCGAGCCGACGCGCCGCCCCTCCCCCCAGAGGCGGGACGCTCCCCGTGAGGCCATTCCGCTGGGCGAATGCCCCCTGCGGACAGGGGTCCGTCGCCATGGCGACAGGGCAGGCTGCCGTCCAAGCCCCCCGTCCACCGGTCCTCCCCTTCCCCGCCCCACCGTTTCTCATCCCCCCGCTGGAGCGCACGCCATGACCCCGCCCGTCCCGAGCCTGACCGACACCACCCTCGTCGCCGACCTGAACGCCCGGCTCCGGGACGTGCCGGACTTCCCCAAGCCCGGCATCGTCTTCAAGGACATCACCCCCGTGCTGGCGGACCCGCGCCTGTTCGGCCGCGTCGTCAACGCCATGTCGGCGCCCTTCCGGGGACAGCACGTCACGAAGGTGGTGGGCGTGGAGGCCCGAGGCTTCCTGCTGGGCGCGCCCATCGCGCTCGCCCTCAACGCGGGCTTCGTACCCGCGCGCAAGCCAGGGAAGCTGCCGCACCGCTCGGTGGTGGAGCGCTATTCCCTGGAGTACGGCTCCGACGGCGTGGAGATGCACGAGGACGCCATCCTCCAGGGGGAGCGGGTGCTCGTCGTGGATGACGTGCTGGCCACGGGAGGCACGGCGGAGGCCACCGCGAAGCTGGTGTCCCGGCTCGGCGGCGAGCTGGTGGGCTTCAGCTTCCTCCTCAGCCTGGACTTCCTCGAAGGCCCCAACCGCCTCGGGCGCGAGCGCGTGACGACGCTGCTGTCTTTCTGATTGGCGCGTGACGACCGCGAAGCGCTCCGGCATCTCCCACCGGAGCGCGACGCCGCGCGCGGACTACGGCACGCCCACGGGGATGAGCGGCGAGCAACCGAGGTGCGCCGGCATGCAGTCCGAGCGGCTCGGGCCCGGGCAGCACACCTGCGAGCCCGCACATGTCAGGCTCGCCGAGCACTTCGGACGGCAGGGAGGCACGTACGACTTCAGTTGCATGTGAACGTCTCCTGCCGGGGTCATCCCGGGAAAGCAGGAACAGGATACTGCGCGAAACATGAATTGATTGAGCCAGCGGCCCTCCGTCCGGCCGGAACGGCCCCTGCCGTGTTGCCTGCTGACATGCGGGCCGGGCCTGCGCACCCTCCGACGAGAACCAACCAATGCTTCCACGGAGGGGACGACATGCCGGAAGTACACACCCGCGGCGGCGCCCGCATCCGCTACGACGACGTGGGCCAGGGCGAGCCCGCGCTTCTCTTCATCCCAGGGTGGTGCACCACCCGAGCGAGCTTCCAGAAGCTGCTTCCCCGCTGCTCCGCCTTCCGCCGTGTCCTGTCCGTGGACATCCGGGGGCACGGCGAGTCCGAAGGTGGCGGCACCGACTTCGACAGCACCACGGTGCTGGAGGACCTGCTCGCGGTCGTGGAGACCAGCGGCGCGCGGCACATCGTCCCCGTGGCAATGTCCCACGCGGGCTGGTGGGGGCTCGACCTGCGACGGGCGTTGGGCCCCGCGCGTGTGCCGCGGATGGTGCTGCTGGACTGGATTGCCACCGAGCCCACCCCGGCCTTCCTCCGCGCCGTGCGCGGGCTCCAGACGGAGCGCTGGAGCGAGGTGCGAGACGGCTTGCTCCAGGGCTGGCTGGAGGGGCTCGACGACGACGCCATCCGCCGCTTCGTGCGCGACGACATGGGCGCGTTCGACGAAGCCATGTGGGCCCGGGCCGGGCGGGAGATTGAAGCGGCCTACGCCCGCGAGGGCTCTCCGCTGCGAGCGCTCGCGGCGCTGGAGCCGATGCCGCTCACGATGCACCTGTACGCGCGGCCAGAGTCACACGACTACCTGGCGGCGCAGGTGGACTTCGGCGCGGAGCATCCGGGCTTTCACGTGCTGAAGCTCCCCGCCACCAGCCACTTCCCGGTGCTGGAGGTGCCAGCGATGGTGGCCGCGGGCATCGAGGCGCTCGTCTCCGCGCGAGAGGTCCCCATCCACGCCAGCGCCGTTCCAGCCTGAGGCGGCGCGGGGACTACCGCAGCCCCAGGGCCTCCTTCATGCCATCGGTGCGCTCCCGGGCGCGCCGCATGGCGATGCGGTTGAGCTCGGGGTCCACGGGCAACGGCATCCACGCCAGGTACCGGGCACCGGAGCCGCCTTCTTCGGACTGCGCGCTCGCGACGACCATCGTCCGGTGCTGGAAGGCCTCTTCCCAGGGACCGCACCCCGACATGGAGAACTTCTTCACGGTGTCGTCCTTCGCCTGCGTCCAAGCAATGCAGGGGAATTCGGAGCAGTCCACCGCCACCACGTCGAGCCCCATGCCGCACTCGTTGGCGGCACGGAAGGCCACACGCTCGAAGCCCTTCGGCGTGAAGGGCTCCGGCAACTCGGGCGCGAAGGCGAGGGGCCGGTCTTCGGGCGCCGTGTCCTGCGCGGGCGCAGCCGGGACAGCCGCAGCGGGTTCCGGGAGCCTGCGAAGCACGGTGGCTTCACGTGCCGCCGAGGGCGTTGTCACGGCAGCCTCCCGCCTCGGAGCCTCCGACGACCGCGGTGCGGCGCGCGCATCGGACGGAGTGGGTGCGACGACGGTGGGCGCCTGGACGGCGGCATCCCTTGCCGGCACCTGCGAAGTGACGGAGTCCCTGCTGAACCAGACCCCGGCGGAGAATGCCAGGGCCACGACGAGCCCCCACAGCGCGAAGCGAAGCAGTTTCATGGCCACACCTCATTCATCGAGGATGAACTTCACGGGGTGCCCCGCCGCGCCGAAATAGCCCGCGGGCACGTCCTTGCCGGGGACGAGCGTGAGCGCCGCTCCCTTCTTCTTGAGGACCCCTCGCTTCAGGGGCTTGCTCTTTCCCGGCAGCCCCACGGAGACCTCATAGGTTCCGGAGTCACTGCGAGTCGCCTGCAGGCGCAATGCGCCCTTCCAGTCGGGCCAGCGCACCTGGACCTCGCTTCCGGACTCGACGCGGAGGGCGTTTGTCCCCCGGCCATCTTGCACCTGCAGGGCGACCATCTTCGCGTCGCAGAAAGCGGGCGGGTCATTGGGGCCGCACGGCGGCGGCAGGGCCCAGGTGACTCCCGGCACGCCCAGGCAGAGTCCCACCAGGAATCCAGACAGCACCACGGCGCGACAGCGACGGGCGGTTCGTGTCATGCGCTCCACGCTAGCAGCGCCTTGGGGCCCTTCCACATTCGGGCCCTCGCCCCCAGGGGCAGGTGGGATTGACGCCCTTGCCCGCCCTGTTTATAAGTTGGTCAAACAACTAATAAACATCCCACCATGCCCCGTCCATCCAACACCGAGGAGCGCCGTCAGCAGATTGTCGCGGGCCTGCTGAAGGTCATGTCGGAGCGCGGTTACGAGCGCGCCTCCGTGGGCGAAATCGCGAAGGCGGCGGGGTTGAGCCCGGGGCTGGTGCACTACCACTTCAGCGGCAAGCAGGAGATTCTCCTCTCGCTGGTGGAGCAGTTGGCGGCGCAGGCGCGGCAGCGGGTGGCGACGCGGCTGGAACGGGTGAAGGGCCCGGACGCCCGAGCCCGCGTCGATGCCTTCGTTGAGGCCTTCCTCGCCACGGGCGACGACGCGGCCCCGGCGGCCGTCGCGAGCTGGGTCACCATCAGCGCGGAGGCCATCCGGCAGCCCGAGGTTCGGGCCATCTACGAGCAGGTGGTGCGCGCCGACCTGGAGCACCTGACGTCACTCGTCGCCGCCGTGGTGGGACGGCGCAAGGCGCCCGCGCTGGCAGCCGGGCTGTTCGCCGCCGTGCAGGGCTACTTCGTGCTCGCCGCCAGCGTCCCGGGCCTGGTCCCCGCGGGCTCCGCCGCCAGCACGGTGAAGCGCATGGCCGCGGGGCTGATGGACTCGGCCGGCGCGAAGGAGGACGCATGAAGACGGCCACGAAGCTGGGGCTGCTCTCCAGCCTCTACCTGTCGCAGGGGCTGCCCTTCGGTTTCTTCACCCAGGCCCTGCCCGTGCTGCTGCGCCACCAGGGCCTGTCGTTGCCCTCCATCGGCCTGGCGCACCTGCTGGCGCTGCCCTGGGCGCTCAAGTTCCTCTGGGCCCCGACCATGGACCGGCACGGTTCGGCGAGGTGGGGCCGGCGGCGTGGCTACATCCTGCCGCTGCAGTTCCTGTCGTCGGGGATCCTGCTCGCGCTCGCGCTCCCCGAGGGAGGCCTGGACATGCGGCTGCTGATGGCCGCGGTGCTGGGCATCAACCTCCTGGCAGCCACGCAGGACGTGGCCACCGACGGGTTGGCGGTGGAGCTGCTCGCGCCAGCCGAGCGCGGCTGGGGCAACGGCGTCCAGGTGGCGGCCTACCGCGTCGGGATGATTCTGGGCGGCGGCGTGATGCTCGCCGTCTTCGACGCGGTGGGCTGGCGCCCCACGTTCCTCGCGCTGGGCGCACTGCTGCTCCTGGCCACCGTGCCCATTGCCCTCTTCCGCGAGCCCCCCACCGAGCCGCCGCCCGCGCAGAGCCTGGGCCTGCGGTGGTGGCTGAAGCGGCCGGGGGCCGGCGCGTGGCTCACGCTGCTCGTCGTCTACAAGGCGGGTGAAGCCCTGGCCACCGGGATGCTGCGCACCTTCCTGGTCGACGCAGGCCTGTCGCTGACAGCCATCGGCTGGATGTTGGGCGGCGTGGGCTTCACCGCGGGACTCGTGGGCGCGCTGCTGGGCGGCGGCCTGGTGGTGCGGCTCGGACGACGACGTGCGCTGCTCGTCTTTGGAGGCATCCAGGCCGGAGCGGTGCTGCTCTACGCCCTGGCGGCCCAAGGCCCTACGTCCCTGCCCCTGCTCACCCTCGTCTGCGGCGTCGAGCACGTCGCCAGCGGCATGGCCACCGCGGCCGTCTTCACCGCGATGATGGACGCATGCCGGCCGGACCACGCCGCCACGGACTACACCGTGCAGGCATCCTTGGTGGTGCTGGCCACGGGCGCCGCCGCCGCGCTGAGTGGCTTCAGCGCCCAGGCCCTTGGCTACGCCGGCCACTTCATACTGGCCGCGTTCCTGTGCGCGGCGGGCACGCTGTACGCCGCCCTCACCTTCCACCCGCCCCGGAGCCTGGCCTCCGCGGCCGCTCCCGAGGTGTCGTAATGACCATCGCCGTCTACGCCGGCAGCTTCGACCCCGTTACCGCCGGCCACATGTCCGTCGTCCGGCAGGCGGCGCGCCTCTTCGGCCACGTCGTCGTGGTGGTGGCCGTCAACCCGGACAAGGAGAGCCTGCTGTCCGCCGATGAACGCGTGGCCCTCCTCCGTGAAGCCGTGGCGCACCACCCCAACGTCACCGTGGCCCGCACGCAGGGGCTCATCGTCGACTTCGCGCGGGACATTGGCGCCAGCGTCCTGCTGCGCGGCGTGCGTGGTGCCACGGATGCCCAGTTCGAGACGACGCTGGCGCAGAACAACCGCGCGCTGGCGCCCGAGCTGTCCACCCTCTTCCTTCCAGCCGAAGCCCACCTGGCCGAGGTGAGCAGCAGCGGACTCAAGGCGCGCGTGGCGCGCGGAGAGGACGTTTCCGCCTTCTGTCCACCGGCCGTCGCGGCGAAGCTTCGGGAGCGACTCGACCCTTCCCTCCGGAGCCTGCCTTGAGCCTGTCCTTCATCACCCTTGGCATCGGCGACGCCTTCTCCGCCCTGCGCTATTCGTCCTGCTTCGCCGTGGAGGCGGAGGACCAGGTCCTGCTGGTGGACTGCCCGCACCCCATCCGGAAGATGATGCGCGAGGCGTCCGAGTCCTCCGGCGTGCCCCTGGACGCGGACCGCGTCAGCGCCGTGGCCCTCACCCACCTGCACGCGGACCACGCGTCGGGCCTGGAGAGCCTGGGCTACTTCTCCTTCTTCGTGCTGCAGCGGAAGCTGGAGGTGCTGGCCCACCCCGCTGTCGCGGACCGGCTGTGGGAAGGCAACCTGGCCGCGGGCATGGAGTGCCTCATCGAGCGGCGCGGGGAGCCCCCCAACGACAAGCACTTCGAGGACTACTTCGACCACACGCCGCTCTCCACGGAGACCGCCGTGCGGCATGGGCCCTTCCTCATCGAGAGCCGGATGACGTACCACCACGTGCCCACCACCGCGCTGCGCATCCACGCGGGGGGCCGCTGCCTGGGGTACAGCGCGGACACCGCCTTCGACGAGGGCCTCATCGACTGGCTCTCCACGGCGGACCTCATCATCCACGAGACGAACTACGGCGTGCACACGCCCTACGAGAAGCTGGCGGCGCTGCCCGCCGAGCTGCGCGCCCGGATGCGGCTCATCCACTACCCGGATGACTTCGACACCAGCGCGAGCGTCATTGAGCCGCTCGCGCAGGGCCGGCGCTACAACGTCTGAGGCGCGAGCGAGCGCCCGGGAGATTCCACCCCGGGCGCCCGGTGCCGTCAGGCGCTACTGCGAGAAGATGACCAGCGAGTAGGGACCGATGGCGAACGACGCGTTGTGCGACAGGCCGTCCTTCGCGCCACTGTAGGCCACGGTGTCAATCGACGCCGTGTTGCCGAAGTCGCCCGAGTACCCGTTCCAGTCGCTGTTGAAGCGCGAGTACCACATGCCCCCGCGCGGGAAGCCGATGTTGTAGCTGGGGAAGTACGTGCCGCTGAAGTTGGCGACGATGACGACGTCATCCCCGGGCCCGCCGCTCTCCCAGCGGTGGTACGCAATCACCTTGCCGCTGTTGTTGACGTGGTGGACGTTGACGTTGCCGCCGCGCAGGCCGCGCGTGTTGTTGAACCAGTTTCGGCGCAGGCGGATGAGGTCGCGGTACAGCGTCCGGATGCCGCCGTAGGTGCTGTTCTTGCCCCAGTCCACCGGGTCCGTGTCCTGGAAGTAGCCGTCCTCGAGGAACTCCTGGCCCTGGAAGATCATCGGGATGCCGGGCGAGGTGAAGACGACGCCCGCCGCCAGCGTGGAGCGCTTCTTGGCGGCCCAGCTGCCCGCGTTGCCCGGCCAGATCTCCTCCGGGACGCGCGCCTTGCCGTTGGCCACTTCATCGTGGCTCTCCGAGTAGATGACGCGCGCGGTGTGCCGCCCGCTGTAGCGCTGGGTGATGGCGTTCTTCACCGAGTTCATGTCACGGCCGCTGTCGTTCGACGCGATGACCGCCGCGCGGATGGCGTGCACGAAGTCGCCGCCCCACTGCGAGTCGAAGTCCGCGCCGCCCGCGGTGTCGGACGAGGAGGCGTTGGTGATGGAGTCACCGCCGCCGAAGTCCTCGGCGATGCTGATCTTCCAGGGCTGCGTGGAGTTGATTTCCCGGTTGATGGAGCGGAACACGCGCCACGCGTCGGGGATGGCGGTGGCGTCGCTGCCATTCTGCGTGCGCATGTACTTGGTGGCGTCCCAGCGCAGGCCGTCGCCACGGAAGTTGTGAAGCAGGTTCATCATCGAGTCGCGGATGTACGCGCGAACCTCGGGGCGGCCGTAGTCCGGACGCGTGTCACCCCACGGCGTGCTCTTGCGCGAGTCGTTGTAGAAGTACTCGCCGCCCGAGCCCAGGCAGTCGCCGCTGTAGCACCACATGGGCAGGTCGCTGGGGCCGTAGTGGTTGTGCACCACGTCGAAGATGACGCCGATGCCGCGCATGTGCGCCTCATCCACGAAGCGCTTCATGTCGTTGGGGTGGCCGTAGGCGCTCTCGGGCGCGAACGGGAAGGCCGCGTTGTAGCCCCAGGAGAAGTCACCGGCGAACTCGTACGCGGGCATGACCTTGACCATGTTCGCGCCCAGGTCGCGGACGTGGTCGAGCCTGGCGATCGCGCTGTTCCAATTGCCGGGGCCCCAGCCGGGCGAGTCATTGAACGTGCCGACGTGCAGCTCGTAGATGATCATCTCATTGAAGGCCGGCGTGCTGAACTGCTGCGCGTTCCACCAGTACTCGCCGTGGTCGTAGATGATGCTGGAGCCAGTGGAGTTCTCCTGCCACGCCGAACGGGGGTCCGCCCGCCACGCGTCGCTGCCCCACTGGTTGCGGGTGATGAACTTGTACTTCTGGCCCTTCACGGCGCCGGCCACGTCGCCGGAGAAGTTGCCGTTGAACTCGTTGCCCAGCTCAATCCAGGTGCCCCAGCCGTTGAAATCGCCGGAGACGAACACCCGGCTCGCCAGCGGCGCCCAGGTACGGAACGTGGTGCCACCCGCATAGACGGTGGCGCCCATGCCAGGCCGCGTGGACGAACTGAGCTGCTGGCTGATGACCGCCGTCTCTTCCGTGGAACCTTGCTGCTCTTCGAGCGCGGACTCCCCACAGCCGGCAATCACACCGGCCAGCAGGAGCGCACTCCACCTGTTGCTGTGCCTCATGGATGACAACCTCCCTTGGTCTGGGAGCGTCCTAGCAACCGGCGTAAATCCCGCGCAAACGGCTCTGCACGGAATCTGTAATTTTCCACCATGACGGGCTGCATCAAATGTTTCAGCCAGCACACCTGCTCCTCCCCTGTGCGACACGGCGTGTGATGTCCCCGGCGCTCGCCATCGACGCCTGAGTGCGATACGCCCCACACGTTGCGCCCCACCCAGGGAGCGCGCTGGGGAGAGCGACGCACGATGACGAAGAAGACAGCGCTGGCCCGACGTGAGGCCCTGCTCGCGTTGGCCGCGGTCCTTGCCAGCGGATGTGCCACGAGCGCCCCCTCCCCCACGCCAGCACCGCCTTCCGGCACGGTGCGCCTGACGCTCCTTCACCTGGCGGACGTCTACCAGGTCCAGGCCGTCGAGGAAGGAAGGGGGGGCATGGCCCGCGCCGCCACGCTGCGCAAGCAGGTGCTTCGCGAGAGCCCCCACGTCCTGACGCTGATGGGGGGCGACACGCTGTCTCCGTCCGTGGAGTCGTTGGTGGAGGTGGACGGCGAGGCGCTCAAGGGCCGGCACATGGTGGCCGCGTGGAATGCGTTCGGCCTGGACTACGCGGTGCTGGGCAACCACGAGTTCGACTTCGGCGACGACGTGCTGCGTGAGCGCATCCGCGAGTCCCGCTTCACGTGGCTCGGGGCCAACGTGCAGGACGCGAAGTCCGGGGGCCTCTTCGCGGGGGTCCAGGCCTCCGCGGTGCGGGAGTTGGGCGGCATCAAGCTGGGCCTCTTCGGCGTGGTGCTCCAGGAGACGAAGGGCACCACGAAGGCCGGCAAGGACACGCGCTTCGGGGACGTCTGCGAGGCGGCCCGGGGCGAGGTGGCGAAGCTGCGCGAGGCCGGCGCCCAGGTGGTGGTGGCCCTCACCCACCTGACGGCGGACCAGGACCGGGCGCTCACCCGCTGCGTCAAGGTGGACGCGGTGCTCGGGGGGCATGACCACGAGGCGCTGGAGGACCGCAGCACGGGCACGCCCATCTTCAAGGTGGCGGCGGACGCGGTGGACCTGGGCCGGCTCACGCTGGACGTGGACGCGGCGACGGCCACGGTGCGCCAGGTGACGTGGCAGACGCTGCCGGTGACGCGGCAGGTGCCGGAGGACGCGGCCTTCAACGCGGCCATGCAGCCCTATGCCGCGCTGTTCAACCGGCTGTCCGAGCACGTGGGCCGCACCCCGGTGGCCCTGGAAGCGCGGGCCGCGCTGGTGCGCACCCAGGAGACGAACCTGGGCTCGTTCGTCGCGGATGCGTTCCGCGCGGCGGCCAGGGCGGACGTGGCGCTGGTCAACGCCGGGGCGCTGCGCGCGGACGCGGTGCTGCCCGCGGGTGGTGTCACCCGGCGGGATTTGCACGCCATCCTGCCGTACGCGGATGAGCTGGTGGTGCTGGAGGTGAAGGGGGACACGCTGCGCGCGGCGCTGGAGAACGGCGTCAGCCTCAGCCGCGAGGACTCACGGCCGGGCCGCTTTCCGCAGGTGTCCGGGATGGAGTTCACCTTCGATTCGGACCGGCCCGCCGGACAGCGGGTGCTGGGCGTGAAGGTGGGCGGCAGGCCGCTGGACAAGGCAGCCACGTACCGGCTGGCGACGCTGAGCTTCCTCGCCAGCGGCAAGGACGGCTACGACATGCTGCGGAACCAGCCGTCCACGCCGGCCAGGGTGACGGGTAACTCGCCCCTGGACGTGCTGGCGGAGGCGTTCCGCACCGGCACGCCGTTGCCGCATGCCCAGGCGGATGGCCGTATCTCCCGGCTCGGCACGGGCGCCCTGGCTCCCGACGCGCGTCAGCCGCCCGCGCCGCTGAAGTAGGACGGAGCGCGGCGCTCAAGGCGCCGTCCAGCCTCGCACGCGATACACCGCACGCCCCGCCAGCTCGCGCAGGGCGTCGGTGCTCAGGTTGAGGGCCCCAGACCTCGGCAGCCAGCTCATGCGCCGCAGCGGCGTGTTCGACGCCCGCGAATCCACCGGCAACAGGTCCGGACGCAGCCCCACCGCCGCGAAGCAACCCGCGGCGCGCGGCATGTGCGCGGCGCTCGTCACCAGCAGCAGGGACTTCCACCCTCGCTCCTGGATGATGCGCGCGGACTCCACCGCGTTCTCCCGTGTATTGCGGCTGCGCCCCTCCGTGACGATGCGCTCCTCCGGAATCCCCCACTGCTGGAGCTGCCGGAGCAGCACGTCCGCCTCCACCACCGCCTCGGGCCTCGGGTCCAGCGAACCGCCGGAGAGGAGCACCTGCCGAGCCCGGCCTTCGCGCAGCAGCTCGAAGCCCCGCAGCACCCGCTCCGCCGCCGCGTTGTACTCCGGCACGCCGGTGCGCTCCGTGGCGGCCGGATCCAACCCGCCCCCCAGGACGATGACGGCGTCATACGTGGCCCCCGGCTGGAAGGACCGCACCGCCCCCGCCTCCGTCGCCCGCATCAGCCCCATGGCCACCGGCTCGATGGAGAAGGCGTACAGCACCACTCCGCCCAGCACACTCAGCACCCGCGACAGCCGCTCACGTCGCCGCCGCAGCCCCCAGGCCACCAGCCACAGCAGCAGCGCCCAGGAGAGCGGCGCCAGCAGCAGGTCCAGCACCTTCGACAGGAACAGGAACACGGCGCACGGCGCCCTTCAGCGCTCGCCCCAGTGGAGCTTCTGCCGGAGGATGGAGAAGTAGGCCACCTTCGGGTTGCGCACCAGGTTCACCCGGTTGGGCGAGCGCACCACCTCGATGCAGTCCCCACCCTGGAGCCCGTGGCCCGTCTGCCCGTCGATGGTCAGGTACGTGTCCGCCGTCTCACTGCGCAGCGTCACCCGGATGGTCCGGTCCGCCGGCACGACGATGGAGCGCTGGGTCAGCGCATGGGAACAGATGGGCGACAGCACCGTGCAGTCCACCGACGGGTGGACGATGGGCCCCCCCGCCGACAGCGAGTACGCCGTGGAGCCGGTGGGCGTGGCCAGGATGACGCCGTCCGACTTGTAGGTGGTGATGGACACCCCGTCGATGGACGTCTCGTGGTCGGCGATGCGCGCCAGCGCGCCCTTGTTGATGACCACGTCGTTGAGGACCTCGTCCTCGATGAGCACCTTGCCCCCGCGCAGCAGGCGGCAGGTGAGCTTCATCCGGGAGTCCACCTGGAAGCGCCCCGCGAGCACCTGCTCCAGCATGGGGTACAGCTCTTCCACCGGGACTTCCGTCATGAAGCCCAGGCTGCCCAGGTTGACGCCCAGAATCGGAACCCCGCGGCCGCCGAGCAGGCGCGCCGCGTAGATGAGCGTGCCGTCACCGCCCAGCACCACCATCAGGTCCGCCCGGGTCACCAGCTCCCGGTCATCCACCCGCGGCCAGCCCAGCTCATGGGCCAGCGTGCGGTCCGCCAGCACCGACAGGTGGGGGTACCGCTCACGGATTTGAGCCGCGAGCGCTACCGCCTCGGGCTTGTCCCTCTTCGCGACGATTGCAAGGGTCTGCACGCAACCCCATCTTCTAGTCCAGGAGGGCCCCGGGCGCGCATGGGAAATGCCCGGGTGCCCGCCGGCTGACACACGTCAGGACGCCGCTTCCAGCGCCTCGCCGTCGTCCTGGGAGGCCACGCGGGGCTTCATGGACCGGCCAGCCACCTCGTACTGCTTGAGCAGACGGCGGAAGTTGGAGCGGTCCACGCCCGCCGCGCGCGCGGCGCTGGAGACGTTCTGGTTGTTCTTCTCCAGCAGGGCGGACAGGTAGCGGCGCTCGAAGGCACGCATCGCCAGGCGCTTGGCCTGGGCGTACGGCAGGTGTGCCAGGCTGAACACCTCCACCGTGGAGTCCGGCTGCGGCGCGGACTGGAAGCCCGGCGGCAGGTCCTCCACGTCGATGACCTCGTTGCCCGTCAGCACCACCGCGCGCTCGATGACGTTCTCCAGCTCACGCACGTTGCCCGTCCACCGGTTGCAGGTGAGGGCTTCCATGGCGCGCGGGGAGATGCCCGTCACCTTCTTGTCCGCCTTGGAGGCGTAGAGCTTGAGGAAGTGGTGCGCCAGCAGCGGCACGTCCTCCGGCCGGTCGCGCAGCGGCGGCAGGTCAATGGTGATGACGTTGAGGCGGTAGAAGAGGTCCTCGCGGAACTTGCCCTGCTCCTTGGCGCGGGACAGGTCCACGTGGGTGGCGGCGATGACGCGCACGTCCACCTTCACCGGCTCGTTGGCGCCCACGCGCTTGACCTCGCCCTCCTGGAGCACGCGCAGCAGGCGGACCTGGGTGGCCGGGGGCACGTCGCCAATTTCGTCCAGGAAGATGGTGCCGCCGTCGGCCGCCTCGAAGAGGCCCTTCTTGTTGCCGGTGGCGCCGGTGAAGCTGCCCTTCACGTGACCGAAGAGCTCGCTCTCCAGCAGCGTCTCCGTCAGCGCCGAACAGTTGACCGCCACGAAGGGCTTGTCCTTGCGCGCGCTGCGGTAGTGGATGGCGCGGGCCACCAGCTCCTTGCCGGTGCCGCTCTCCCCCTGGATGAGCACCGTGGCGGTGGAGTGGCTCACCGTCTCCACCAGCTTGAAAACGGAGCGCATCTGCGTGGACTGGCCGATGAGGTCCTCGAACTGGCTGCGGACCGTGAGGGCCTCCTCCAGCGCGCGGGTGCGGTCCTTGAGCGCCTTGCGCTCGGCCGCCTTGGCCACCGTGAGGCTGACCTCGTCGATGTTCTCGAAGGGCTTGGTGAGGTAGTCGTACGCGCCCGCCTTCACCGCCTCTACCGCCGTCTCCACGGTGGCGAAGGCCGTCATCATGATGACCTCCACGTCCGGGCGGTCGGCCTTGATGCCGCGCAGCAGGTCCATGCCGGACAGGTTGGGCATCTTGATGTCGAGGACGACCACGTCGATGGTCGGATCCTTCGCGGCCGCCAGGCCCTCCACCGCGTCGTCAATGGCCACCACCGGGTGGCCCTCGCGCTGGAGAATCTGCGTCACGGCCTTGAGGACGACGGAGTCGTCATCCACGACGAGGACTTTGGCGCGCTTGACTTGGTTCACGGCAACCTCTCGAGCTGCAGGGGGATGGGCAGAAAAACGGTGAAGCAGGAGCCTTCGCCGACCTGGGTGTCCACGTGGAAGCTGCCCCCGTGGTCCTGGACGATGCGGTAGGCAATGGAGAGCCCCAGGCCGGTGCCTTCACCCGGGGCCTTGGTGGTGAACGACGGCTCGAAGATGCGAGGCAGGTGCTTCTCCTCGATACCCGTGCCGGTGTCCGTCACCGCGAAGAAGCAGCGGTCGCCTTCGCGACCCGTCACCAGCTTCAGCTTGCCCTCACGCGTGGGCAGCGACTGGAGACCGTTCTGCAGCAGGTTGAGCACCACCTGCGCGAGCTGGCCGGGGTCGCCGTACACCTTGGGCAGGCCGTCCGCGAGCCCCAGCGACAGCTCCACCGTGGGCATGGACTTGAGCTGCGCGCGGAACAGCACCGCCGCGTCCTCCACGCACTTGGACAAGTCGAAGGGCCGCCGGTCCTCCACGCGGCTGTGGCGGCTGAACTTGAGCAGGCTCTCCACGATGCGCTTGCAGCGCAGCGCGCTCTCCTCGATGAGGCCCAGCGACTCCAAATCCGCGTCGCTGCGGCCCGCGTCGCGCGACATCAACTGCGCGAAGGCGAGGATGCCGCCCAGCGGGTTGTTGATTTCGTGCGCCACCCCGCCGGCGAGCTGCCCCACCGCGGCCATCTTCTCTGTCTCGATGAGCCGCCGCGTCATCGACTGCTCCTCGGTGACGTCCCGGTAGGTGCAGACGACGCGCTCGTCCCCCGCCATGGGGTAGGCGGCCACCACGAAGGTGCGCCCGCCCTGGCGGACCTCACCCCGCGCGCCCTTGCCGCTCTCCACCGCCGCCGGCAGCGGACAGCCCGTGCACGGCTCGTTGCGGCCGAAGAGGTAGCGGTAGCACGTGGTGTCGGAGGGAATCTCCTCGATGGAGCGCCCCGCCACGTCCGCGTACGCGAGGTTCGCCCGCCGCACCGCGAAGTCCCGCGCGCGCACCACGCACAGCGGCGTCTCCATGCAGTCGAAGGACAGCTCCCACTCGCGCTTGGCCTGGCTCAGCATGCGCGTGCGCTGGGCAACGCGCTCCTCCAGGTCCGCGTTGAGCAGCTTCAGCTCCGCGTTCTGCGCCTGCGTCACCGTGTAGAGCCGCTCGTTCTCCGCCTGGAGCGCGTACTGCTCGAAGGCGCTCTTCACCGTCAGCACCAGGTGACTGTCGTTCCAGGGCTTGGAGATGAAGCGGAAGATTTCCGACCGGTTGATGGCCTCTTCGATGGCCTGCTGGTCCGCCTGCCCCGTCAGCATGATGCGCTGGGCCCGCGGCTCCTGCTGCTTCACCCGGGTAAGGAAATCGACGCCATTCATCCCCGGCATGCGGAAATCGGAGATGACCACCTCGGGGTGGAATGCCTCCACCGCCCGCAGGCCCTGCTCGGCGTCCGTCGCCGTCTCGATGTCCCAATCGCCGCGGCGCAGCACCCGGCGGATGGACTTGAGGATGTTCTCCTCGTCATCCACCAGGAGCAGCCGCCCGCGTGGCGATTCGGCCTGCTGACCGTGGACATATGCGGCTTGAGAACCCATGAATTGTTTCCGCCCCTAGACAAGTGCAATGGCCCTGCCAGCAGAAACTCCCTGCCCAACAGTCTGGAATCACGGGCCTTGACATTTCCGTGGCGTGAAAAAACGCCGGGTCTAATTAGACCCATCCCCACCAAATGGGTCAATACAGACCCCGGGTCTTTGACCCGGGCTAGGTTCCGAGCGGACCGACCGGGAGCTGGGGATGTAGGCAGATGCGATCCCTGCCGTCCCGTTTGGCCTGGTAGAGGGCCTCGTCGGCCGTCAGGAGCAGCTGCTCCGGGGTGAGGACGGTGCGGTGGGGGAAGCTGGAAACCCCCAATGAGGCGGTGACTTGCAGGCTGTCCTCCACCTCCAGCCGCAGGGCGCGCAGCTCGCGGCGGACGCGCTCGGCGACGGTGAGCGCCCCGGTGAGGTGGGTGCGGGGCAGCAGCACCGCGAACTCCTCCCCGCCGTAGCGGGCCACCAGGTCCGTCTCGCGCACGCCCCGGGTGAGCGCGGCGGCCACCTCGCGCAGCACGCCGTCGCCCGCGGAGTGGCCGTACTTGTCGTTGATTTCCTTGAAGTAATCCAAGTCCAGCAGGATGAGCGACAGGGCGTCGTCGTAACGCTGGGCGCGGCGGAACTCCTCCCTCAGCCGCTCCTGGAAATGCCGGTGGTTGTGGACGCCCGTGAGGCCGTCCGTCGACGACAGCCGCTGAAGCTCGCTCACCTGGGTGGCGAGCGCCTCCATCCGAGCCTTCGCGGCCAGGGCGCGATGCACCCGGGCTACCAGTTCATCCGGCGCCCATGGGTCCAAGATGACCTCAGCGCCGCGGCGCAAGGCCTCCAGCCAGAGGGCCCTGGGTTCGAGTGGGGCCAGGAGCACCACGGGGGGACCCACCGGGCCTTCCGCGGGTATCAGGCGCTCGAGCAACCCCACGCTGGCCTGGGCGTCCTCGCCCGGACAGAGCACCACCAGCGATACCTCCCGCGCCAACCTCGGCACCTCCGGGCCGTGGGCGGTGATTCGGAGGGCGAAATCCTCCGGGCCCAGCGCACGGGCCAACCGAGGCAACGTCGACTGCGAGTCGTCCACTACCAGCAGGGTGAAGGGCCTGGAGTTCACAGTGTCCCCGCAAAATGGTGATTTCACGGTAGCATAGGCGTGCGACGGCGTGCGACCCCTACCATTGGATAAAAACCGGATTCTCTGCTAGCGAGCCGCCAACTTCGCAGGTCCGCCCGCCGAGGTCGCTCGTGGCCCAATACCCAAGCATCAGCCTGTTCTTCCCCGCATGGAACGAAGAGGACTACGTCGAGCGTGCCGTCAGTCGGGCGCTGGAGGTCCTCCCGGCACTGACGGACGACTTCGAAATCATCGTCGTCAACGACGCGTCCACGGACCGCACCCGTGAGGTCTGTGAGGCGCTGGCCCTGAAGGTTCCCCAGCTGCGGGTCATCCATCACCCCGTGAATCTGAAGCTGGGTGGCGCCATGCGCACCGGGCTGGCGGCCTCGACGAAGGACATCGTCGTGTACTCCGATGTGGACCTGCCCTGGGACATGCGCGAGCTGGAGCGGGCGCTGCACCTGATGTCGTACCTGGAGGCGGACATGATTTGCGCCTTCCGGTTCGACCGCACGAGCGAGGGCCCCAAGCGCATCGTCTACTCGTTCGTCTACAACATGCTCATCCGGTCGCTGTTCGACATCCAGATAAAGGACGTCAACTTCAGCTTCAAGGTGATGCACCGCCGCGTGCTGGAGGCCATGGAGCTGCACAGCCAGGGCTCGTTCATCGACGCGGAGCTCGTGGTGAAGGCCATCCGCCAGGGCTTCCGTGTGTTCCAGATGGGCGTGGACTACTTCCCGCGGACACGCGGCGTGTCCACGCTGGCCTCGCCCTCCGTCATCACGAAGATGGTGCGGGAGCTGGTGAAGCTCTATCCCAAGATGCGCGCGCCGCAGCCTCCGGTGCACCCGGTGCGCCTGCCGCCTTCCGTGCAGCAGCTCCACGCCGTGCCGCCGGGCCGCACGGCGCGAGGCTGAGCCCCGCATGACGCGCCCCCTCACGCGCCTGGTGGTGAACGCGGACGACCTGGGGCTCCATGCCTCGCTGGACGCGGGCATCCTCCGCGCGCACCGCGATGGCATCGTCACCAGCGCCACGCTGCTGGCCACGGGCCCCACCGCGCCCGAGGCCGCCGCCCGCGCGAAGGAGGCACGGCTCGCGGTGGGCCTCCACCTGGCGCTCTCCACGCGGCTGCCTCCCGCGGCGCCCGCGCACGAGGTGCCCACGGTGGCACCGGAGGGCCGGCTGCGAGGCAGCTGGGCCGACTTCGCCCGCGCCTGGCTCACCGGACAGGTGCGCCGGGACGAGCTGGCGCGCGAGCTCTCCGCGCAGCTTCAGCGAGCCCGCGCCCTGGGCGTGACGGTGGACCACCTGGACGGGCACCAGCACCTGCACCTGCTGCCCGGTGTACGTCCCCTGGTGGAGTCCCTGGCCGCGCGCGAAGGGCTGCCCCTGCGCTGGCCGGACACCCTCCCCCGCCCTCGCTGGCTGAAGGCGCCGGGCCCCGCGCTGAAGGCCACGGTGCTGGCCGTGCTCGCGCGCGCCGCGCCTGCGGCCCCCAAGGGCGTGCGCCGGGTGAGCGCGGGCGGCGTCTTCGAAGCGGGGATGCTGGACGAGACCGCCCTGCTCGCGGTGGTGGACGCGCTGCCCACGGGCGACTTCGAGCTGGGCTGTCACCCGGGTGAAGGCACGCCGCACGTCCCCGAGGACCCGGCGTGGCGCTACGGCTGGCAGGCGGAGCTGGCCGCCCTCACCAGCCCGCGCGTGAAGGCGCGGCTGCACGAGCGCGGCATCGAGCTTCACAGCTACGGAACGCTGTTCTCCGCCACGTAGAGGACGTGCGGCGTGGTGTAGCCCTGGCCCAGGTCCACCACCTCCTGCACCGCGAAACCCGCGTCCTTCAGGTAGCGCGTCATCTCGGCTCGCGGCTTCAGCGCCATGCCGCCGCTGGCCTTCGTGCGGCCCAGCAGCGACACCATCACCCATTCCTGCGCCAGCGCCTTGCGGTGCTTCCAGGAGCCGTCTCCTTCCACCTCCTTGAGCAGCAGCCGCCCGCCGGGCTGAAGCAGGCCACGCACCGTGGAGAGGAAGCCGGGCCACTTCGCCTCCGGCAGCAGGTACAGCACGTCGCACACCACCGCCGCGTCGAAGCGCCCGGAAGCGCCTCGGGCCAGTGTCTCCTCAACGGTGCCTTCCTCGATGCGCACGTTGGGCTGGCCCGCGAGCGCCCGCCGTGCCCAGGCCACCTTTCGCGAGTCCGGGTCCACGCCGTGCACGGCGCGGCTCGGGTCCGCCAGGGCCAGCAGCGCGGACAGCAGCCCATGCCCGCAGCCGATGTCCGCCACGGCGCCCGCGGGCGTGCGCGCGGCCATGGCCAGCAGCGGCGCGGAGAAGGCCCGCGCGTGGACGTGGAAGCGCTCGGCGACGGGCAGCCCGTCGTAGCGAAGGAGGGCCTGTTCGAGGAGGTCGCTCATGAGACGTAGTAGTCCGCGCCAAAGGCCCACGAGAGGACGAGCAGCGACGCGGCGCCCACCGCCAGCGCCCCGCGCAGCAGCAAGGGCCGCTCGCGCAGCAACATCGCCGCGGTGAGGAAGACGGGGAAGGCGGACAGCAGGTAGCGCCCCATGCCCATGAAGTCCTTGGTGGACCACGCGGGCAACCCGACGATGGCCAGCACGTAGACGGCGTAGCCCCACCCCAGCAGCTTGCGCGTGGGCCACACCAGCGCCAGCGCCAGCAGCGTGAAGAAGGCGTGCGCGGCCAGCCGGAAGGCCTCGCGCTTGTCCTGCGGCGCCAGCACGACGCGCTCGAACCAGCTCACCTTCAGCCACGTGTGCCAGCCCGGAATCTGCTCCCAGCCGGGCGAGCCCTGCACCTTCACGAAGGCCACCGGGTCACCGAACTGGTGCCACAGGAAGAGCATGTATGCGCCGAAGCCCAGGCCCGACAGCACCGGCAGGAAGTCCACCGCGCTCCACTTCTCGCCTCGGGCGTGCTTCCACTCCAGGCGGCGCACCAGCAGGCCCAGCACCACCGCGGGCGCCACCGGCCGGGCCGCGGTGGCCACCGCCGCCACGAGGACGGCGGGCCCCAGGTGCCCGCGCTCCAGCAGCAGGAAGGCCGCCACCACCAGGAGGACGAACAGCGCGTCCGAATACATGGCGCCGTAGAAGTAGAGCGTGAAGGGGTAGCAGGCCATCAGCAGCCCGGCCTTCAGCGCCGTGTCCTCGTCCGTCAGCTTGCGCGCCCAGACGGTGAAGAGCATCAACGCCAGCGGGCCGCACAGCAGCGTGATGAGCACGCCGGACTGGTACACATTGGGGCCCAGCGACTCCACCGCGCGGATGAGCAGCGGGTACACCGGGAAGAACGCCACCGAGCTCTGCTGGCCCGGGACGAACTGGTAGCCCTCCTGGGCAATCCGCATGTACCAGCTGGAATCCCAGGCCACCCAGCCCATGGTGAAGTACTCGTCGAGCCGGACGACGGGGTTGTTGGGGTCCTTGTGGAAGAAGCGCCAGGCCCCGGCGGTGGCGGCGGCGCCACAGGCCACGACGGCCGACAGGACGACGAGGACGAAGGTGCGGGACGCGGAGCGTGCCATGTGGCCCGGGAGGCTCGGGCCAGAGACGGCCTCCGGTCAAGCCCGGGAGTCCCTGATACGCGAGTCTCCCGGGAGGCCACCACCGGAACGGCTCAGCGCGGGTAGAACGTCTTGCCCGCCTTCACCATCTCCACCAGGTGCGGCGCGGGGGCGAAACGCTCCCCGAGCTTGTCGTGGTAGTGCTCCAGCTTGCGCAGCACCTCGGCGGGGCCGCGGCTGTCCACGTAGTGAAAGGGGCCACCGAGGAAGGGCGGGAAGCCCAGGCCGAAGATGGCGCCCACGTCGCCGTCACGCGCGCTGCGGAGGATGCCCTCGCCCAGGCAGCGGATGGCCTCGTTGACCATCTGCAGCACCACGCGCTCCGCCATCTCCGCGCGGTCGAAGGAGCGGCGCTCCGTGCCGTGCGGCAGCAGGGCGTAGATGGAGCTGTCCACCTCCGTCTTCTTCCCGTCCTCGTACAGGTAGAAGCCCTTCTGCGTCTTGCGGCCCAGGCGGCCGTCGGCCACCACCTTCTCCAGGGCCTTGGGCGCCGCCATGCGCTTGCCGAAGGCGGCCTCCATGAGGGGGCCCACCTTCTGCGCCACGTCGATGCCCACCTCGTCCAGGAGGGTAATCGGGCCCACGGGGAAGCCGAACTCGACCAGCGCCCTGTCCAGCTCCGCGATGTCCGCGCCTTCCGCCAGCAGGTACGCCGCCTCGTTCATGTACGGGGCGAGGATGCGCGAGGTGTAGAAGCCCGGCCCGTCGTTGACGACAATGACCGTCTTGCCCTGCTTGCGCCCCACCTCCACGCAGGTGGCCGTCACCCAGTCCGCGGTGCCCGCGTGGGTGATGACCTCCAGCAGCGGCATCTTGTGGACCGGGCTGAAGTAATGCATGCCAATGACTTGCGCCGGCCGGCGGCTGCCCTTGGCCAGCTCCGTAATCGGGATGCTGGAGGTGTTGGACGCGAAGATGGTCTGGTCGCCGGTGACGGCCTCCACCTCCGCGATGATGCGGTGCTTGAGCTTGAGGTCCTCGAACACCGCCTCGATGACCAGGTCCGCGGACTTGAAGCCGCTGTAGTCCGTGCCCGCCGTCACCAGGGCCGACTTCGCCGTGGCCTCGCGGCGCGTGAGCGAGCGCCGCTTCACGCGCTCGTCCAGGATGGACTGCACCTGCTTCATGGCCCGGCCCACGCCCGCGTCGTCCTTGTCCTTCACGCGCACGGGCACGCCCTGGAGCACGCTGGTGACATAGGCGATGCCGCCGCCCATCAGCCCGCCGCCCAGCACCGCCACCTTCTTCACCTCGCGCGGCTTCGCGTCGGGGTTGGAGGTGCCGTTCTCCTTCTTCAGCGCCGTGGTGGCGAAGAAGATTTCCACCAGCCGCTTGGAGACGTCCGACACCACCAGCTCGCCAAAGGCCTTCGCTTCCGCTTCCTGGCCCGCCTTGTGCCCGGACTCCAGGCCCACGCGCACGACCTGGAGCGCCTTCTCTGGCGCGGGGAACTTGCCGCGCGTCTTCTTCAGGAGCTGCTTGCGCGCCTGGTCGAAGAGGACCTTGCGGCCCAGCGGGTTGTCCTCCAGCGCCACCTCCGCCCACAGCTCCTTGTTGGCCAGGCCCTGGATGAAGCCCGCCAGCCCCTTCGCCTTGCCGTTCGCGGCCACGCCCTTGAAGCCCTGGCCGTGACGGCGGTCCACCTTCAGCGTGCCCGCGGCCAGCTCCTTCGCGCGCCGCACGGCGATGGCGCGGAGGATGGGCGCCGGCACCACTTCATCCACTACGCCCAGCTTCTTCGCCTTCGCGGGCTTGAGGCTCTTGCCGGTGAGGATGAGGTCCAGCGCCGCCTGCACGCCAATGAGCGCCGGCAGCCGCTGGGTGCCGCCCGCGCCCGGAATCAGGCCCAGCTGCACCTCCGGCAGCCCCAGCGACGTCTTCGGGCTGTCGGTGGCGATGCGGTAGTCACACGCCAACGCCCACTCCAGGCCGCCGCCCAGACATGCGCCGTGGATGGCCGCGACGACGGGCTTGGGGAAGGCGGCCAGCTTGTCGAAGCCCTCCTGCCCGTTGCGGCTGATGGCGGTGGCCTCCTCCGCCGTCTTGATGGTCTGCAGGAAGTCGATTTTCGCCCCGGCGACGAACGAGTCCCTCTTGCCGGACGTGAAGACGACGGCCTTCACCTCGGGCTCGCGCTCCGCGCGCATCATGACGCGCAGGAAGGCCTCGCCCGTCTCCGGCGACAGCGTGTTCACCGGCGAGTCCGGCAGGTCGAAGGTGATGACGGCGACGCCGTCCTCCACCTGGTACGAGAAGCCCTGCTTCACCTCGAGCTCTTCCGCCTTGGTGGCCATCACGCACGCTCCAGGATGACGACTGCGCCCAGGCCGCCCGCCGCGCAGACGGTGCACATCGCCGTGTTCTTGTTCCGACGCTTCAGCTCATTGAGGGCCTGGGTGACGATGCGCGCCCCCGTGGCCCCGAAGGGATGACCAATGGCGATGGAGCCACCCGTCACGTTCAGCCGCTCCCGGTCGATTTCGCCCACCGGCGCGCTCCAGCCCGCCTTCTTCGCGAAGGCCTGGGACGCCAGCGCCTGGATGTTGCTGGCCACCTGCGCGGCGAAGGCCTCGTGCATCTCCACCAGGTCGATGTCCGCCAGCGTCATGCCCGCACGCTTGAGCGCCGTGGGCACCGCGTAGGCCGGGCCCTGGAGCAACTGGTCGCCCGGGTCCGTGGCCGCGTAGGCATGGCTGCGCAGGAAGCCCAGCGGCTCGTAGCCCAGCGCGCGCGCCTTCTCCTCGCTCATCAGCAGCAGCGCCGCGGCGCCGTCCGTCAGCGGCGACGCGTTGCCCGCCGTAATCGTGCCGTACTTGCGGTCGAACGCCGGCTTGAGCTGCCCCAGCGCCTCCATGCTGGAGTCCTCACGGACGATGTTGTCGCGCTCCGCCGTCTTGTCGAACTTCGGCGGCACGACGACGTGCATGACCTCGTTGTCGAACAGGCCGTCCTTCCACGCCTTGGCCGCGTTGCGGTGCGAGTTGAAGGCGATGCGGTCCTGCTCCTCGCGGGAGATGCCGTTCTCCTTGGCCATCTTCTCCGCGCTCTCCCCCATCGTCATGCCGGTGGAGTACTCGGCGATGGCCGGGGGCACCGGCAGCAAATCCTTGGCCTTGAGGCGCTGGAAGGGCTTGAGCTTGTCCGGCAGCGAGCGCCCCTTGGACGCCGCCACCAGCGCGTGGGCCAGCGGCCGGCTGGTGAAGATGGGAGCGTCCGACATGGATTCGGTGCCACCGGCGATGATGACGTCCGCCTCCCCCGTGGCAATCGCGTTGGCCGCCGTCGTCATCGCCTGGATGGACGTGGCGCACGCGCGCGACACCGTGAAGGCATCAACCCTCTTCGGCAGCCCCGCCGCGATGACGACCTCGCGGGCAATGGACGGGGCCGTCAACGTGGGGACGACCTGGCCGAACACCACCTGGTCGATGACGTTCGGGTCCAGGTCCGTCTTCTGAACCAGTTCCTGGACCACCAGGCGGCCCAAATCCAGCGCCGTCAGCCCCGAGAAGACGGAGCCCGCCTTGACGAACGGGGTCCGCAGGCCGCGGACGATGGCCACCCTTCGGGGGCCGTTGCGCTTCTCGCTTGCCATGTGTGCCTCACCTCCAGTGAAGTCGGGAGGTGGGCATCTAACGAGCGGCGATGCGCCGCGTCAATCGTCCGTTGATTCAAAAATCAATCGGTGGACACTCCCCCGGGGCGGCTGGCCGTCCCGGGGGAAGACGACCCTAGGCGCCCAGCGTGCCCTGGCGCAGGGCCACGCCGTGGCGGTGGACGGCCTCCACCAGGAACTTCGCGGCGTCGGGGTCCGTGGGCGGGAGGATGCCGTGGCCCAGGTTGAAGATGTGCCCTTCGGGGCCCGCGCGGCGGAGGATGTCCTTCACGCGGCCGTCCAGCTCCTCGCGGGGGAGGAACAGGTGCAGCGGGTCCAGGTTGCCCTGCACCGCCACGTCCGGCCCCAGCACCTTCCGGCCCTCGTCCATGGGCAACGTCCAGTCCAGGCCCACCACGTCCGCGCCCGTGCTCTTGAGCAGCGGCAGGTGGTTGGACATGCCCACGCCGAACACGATGACGGGCACGCCGGTGGCCTTCAGCTCGGACACCATGCGCTTGAGGTAGGGAATGCAGAAGCGCTCGTAGTCCCATGGCGACAGCGCGCCGCCCCACGAGTCGAAAATCTGGACGATGCTCGCGCCCGCCTCCACCTGCATCTTCAGGTAGGGGATGAGCGTGTCGGTGAGCTTGCCGAAGAGGCGGTGCGCCAACTCGGGCTGCTCGAACATCAGCCGCTTGATGAGGATGTAGCTCTTGGAGCCGCCACCCTCCACCATGTACGCGGCCAGGGTGAAGGGCGCGCCCGCGAAGCCGATGACGGGCACGGAGTCATTGAGTGCCTTGCGCGTGCGGCGGATGGCCTCGGCCACGAAGCCGGTGCCCTCCACCGGGTCGGGCACGCCCAGCTTGTCGATGTCCGCCGCGGAGCGCACGGGGTTGGGGAAGTGCGGCCCCTTGTCCCCCAGCTCCAGGGTGATGCCCATGGCCTCCACGGGGATGAGGATGTCCGAGAAGATGATGGCCGCGTCCACACCCAGCCGCGTCACCGGCTGGACGGTGACTTCCGCCGCCAGGTCCGGGTGCTTGCACAGGTCCAGGAAGGCGATGTTGCCGCGAATGGCCCGGTACTCGGGCAGGTAGCGGCCCGCCTGGCGCATCAGCCATACCGGCGTCGTGTCAGTGGGCTGGCGGCGCGCCGCGCGGAGGAGTCGGTCGTTCACTTCGAACCTCGGAGTGGGCCCCGCGCCAGGCGGGGCGAAAGGAAACAGATGCGGTCAGCGCTGGCTCCAAGCCAGCGTCTGGCGCAGCGGCCCGGTGCCCTCGTCCACGAACAGCAGACGGTTGGCGCCGTCCTCCCAGTCAAACGTGCCCTGGGAGCGGTCGCGCAGGAGCTTGTACTCGAAGACGGCGCCCACGGGCAGCGACAGCGCGAAGCCGTCGGGCCCTGGACGAAGCGAGCGCTCGGGTTTCCACCCGCCCAGCTCCGGCCCGCTGCCCACCAACCGCACCGACGGGTCATCCACGGCCAGCTCCACCTTGCGCCGCGCGCCCATCCCCCGCCACCGCAGACCCGCGAGCCTCGCCGCCGTGGCGAAACCGCCCGCCGCCAGGGGCTTCAGCCGCGCCAGGGCCACCTCGCCGGCGGGCACGCGCATGAAGCCCGCGCCCCCGGCGGCCAACGGCGGCGCCAGGGCCAGCGGCTCCAGCTTCGCGCCGGCCAGCCCGTCGGGCAGCGGCACGTCCACGGCGCTGTCACGGGTATTCACGGCGATGACGACGGCCTCGTCGGCGGTGACGCGGGCGTAGGCGAAGAGGTCCTCCCGGGCGGCGAGCATCAACGTCTCGCCACGCTGGAGGGCCTCACTGCCTCGACGCAACGTCAGCAACCCGCCAATCCACGACCGAAGCGAGTGGTTCGTGAAGCGCATGTCGCCCCGGTTCTCCGGCTCCTTCGCGCCCTTCAGGCCCTCCTCGGTGCCGTAGGTGAGCGCCGGCACGCCGCGCGCGGTGAGCTGCACCGCCAGCGCCCGCTTCACCCGCTCCACGTCACCACCGCACTCGCTCATCACCCGGGGCAGGTCGTGGTTGTCCACCATCGTCACGAGCGAGCCCGGCGCCGGGTACAGCCGGTCGTTGAAGAGGATGGCGCCCAGGTGCGACGGGGAGCGGTCCCTGCAGAAGACGTCCACCAGCGCGAAGGCCAGCGGGAAGTCGAACATCGTCCCGAAGCGACCTTCCTTCATCGTGTTCGACAGCAGCACCGGGTCGCCGTCCAGCATCTCCCCCAACAGCAGGAAGTCCGGCCCCGCGTGCTGGCGCAAGTCGTCGTTGTAGCGAGCCCAGAAGGAGGTGGGCATGTGCTTCACCGCGTCCAGCCGGAAGCCCGCGGGCTGGAGCACGTCCACCCACCGGCGCGAATGCGCCAGCAGGTGCGCGTACACGTCTTCCCTCTCCACGGCGAGGTCCGGCAGGCCGTGCACGTCTCCCATCACCAGCTCGCGTGAATCGTTCCAGTCCTTGATGGGCCCCTGGCCGTGGAACCAGTCGGGCCGCTCACGCGACAGGCGCGTCTCCGGCCCCACGTGGTTGAGCACCACGTCCAGCACCAGCCGCATGTCCCGGCGGCGCAACTCCGCCGCCAGCGTCTTCAGCAGGGCCTCGTCTCCGAAGCGCGGTTCCACCTGACCGAAGTCCTCCACCCAGTAACCGTGGAAGGCGCCGTACCCATGGAACTTGTCGGTGCGCATCTGGAAGACGGGTGAAAGCCACACCGTGCGGACACCGAGCTGCCGCAGCCCGTCCAGTCGGTCAATGACTCCTCGCAGGTCTCCGCCGTGAAAGGCCTGCGCGTCCTCCAGGTCCACTGCACCGTCGTTCTTCGGGTCTCCATTGGAGAAGCGGTCCACCATCACGAAGTAGACCGCGTCTCCCGCCGGCGGCTCCCACAAACCCCGGTAGGGCTGGGGCACATCCGGCGTGCCCGTGCCCGGCTCGATGCCCGGTCCGGCCGGCGCGTCGAGGCCCGGCACCGTACCCGGCCCCCCGTCCGTGTCCGGCACCAGGAAGGGTGAGGCCAGGAAGGAGTCGAACAGCGCGCCCGCCTGTCCGGCAATCTGCGTGGCCACCTCCAACTGCGCATCGTCCTCGCGCTGCTGGTCGAACTGAAGCGCCGCGCCGTAGTCCTGGGTGACGACGGTGGGCGCCATGGCGGAGTCCGCGCGCGCGCCCGTGGTCCGCACCGAGATGTCCCACGAGAAGCGGCCCCCCACCTGGCTGAAGAACGACACCCGCGTCTCCACCAGCAGGTGCAGCGGCGCCTCCGGCGTCAGCGCCTTCAGCATCTCGAAGCGGCGCTGCGAGTCGCGCACCTTCGCGAAGTAGGCGGCGTAGTCCGCGTAGGGCACCACCTCCACGCGCAGGTTGCGCCTGGCCAGGGTCTCCGCGATGCGCTGCTTCAGTCCTTCCGGGACGTCCGCCACCACGCCGGCCCGCCTCGCGTCATCCCGCACGTAGGCCACGGCGACCACCGTGCCGCTGGGAGCCAGGGGCGGAGGCGCCGCGCGGGGAAGACACGCCGCGAGCGTCACCGCGGCCAGCGCCGCGGTGAGGGAGACCACCACGCTCCATCGCCTTGTCAGAACCATCCTTCGGCCTCAATCGCGACCACCGAGTGCCAGTGACGCTCGGGGCCGACGTAAACGTTGTACTGGTCCAGGCTGTCCACGAAGGAGTTGCCGAACGCCGCATGTTGGGTGGAGCGCTGGAGCCCGTACAGCAGCCGCAAGCTGGGGCGCGCGTAGATGCCGCGGCCCGTGGGGTTGAGCACCACACCGGCCTTGAACTGCCAGGTGTCGCGCGTATCGCTGTCACCGAACTCCAGGCCGCGCGCGTCCGCCATGCCGTCGGTGCTGGTGAACACCGAGTCCACATGGTTGCGGTAGAGATTGCCGTTCAGGCTCTTCTCGCGCGCGATGCTGCTCTCCGCCAGGAGGTGAACCCTGTCGGTGAGGAAGTACTGAAGGCGAAGCACCGTGGAGGCGATGACGCGGTTGTCCTCACCCGCGGCGATCTTGTTGTCCTTGTTGAACGAGTAGCCGGCCCACACGCCCCAGAGCGCCTCCAGCTTGTCGGGGATGATGCGCAGGTAGGCCTCGTTGCCGAGGTTGGCGTCGTAGCGCTCGTCGGTCTGGTCCGTGACGTACACGGTCCAGTCCCGGCCCCGGAAGTTCTCCGTGTAGAAGGGCTGCGGGTGGCGCTTCTCGAACGTCAGGTACAGGTTGCTCCACACCAGCGGCCCCACTCCGCCGAAGCCCACGTAGCCCATGGCCCGGTACGACAGCGCGCTGCGCGCCTTGAGGTCCGGTACCAGGTCCTCCGCGCCCGGGTTGGCCTCGAAGTAGCGCCGCACCACCTCGCGCCGCGCGAAGCTCTCGTAGCTGGTCCCAGGCGACGCGTAGAGCGCGTTCCGGTTGCCGCGCACCGCGGGCTCGTAGCCCACCTGGCCGCGGATACCCACCTCCAGGTGCCCGGGGATCAGCCGGTAGCGGAACGACGCGGCGCCCGTCAGCACCGTATTGTAGTTGTTCGGGCGCAGTGTGTAGCCGCTGTCCCCCACCGCCAGCAGGACGTCGTAGCGGTCGCCCTGGTACGTGCCGGACAGGCCCACCGTGTCCCAGAGCAGCGTGCCGGGACGCTGGTCGTAGATGTGCAGGTCGTTCCAGCGGTCCTCGAGCGTGCCGAGCTGCCACGTCACCCGGTCCAGCAGGATGTTGCCGGCGCGGACGAAGAGGTAGTCGGCGCTGAAGTTCACCAGCGAGCCATTACCGGGGTCCGCCGAACGAAACGACCTGCCGGAGATACGGGAGTGAACCTCTGCCCACACCTCGTCGGACCCCGGCGTGGCCTGCAGCGCATCCAGCCGGAGGTTGAGCTCTCCGTAAGGGCTTTCGTTGAGGAGCCGTCCGTAGAGCCAGTAATAGCCCAGCTGGCCAGAGCCGCCCGAAAAGTCCGGACGGGTCATGATGCGGAAGTAACCCGCTGCCCCGAAGCGATCGCGAGGCGCATCGGCCAGGGCAACGAGCGGCAGGAACGTCAACAGGATGGCGCCGAGGCGCGCAGGCAGGACTCGCATGGGCGGGCCCTGCTTATAGCGCAACCTGCTTGCCTGCCTACTCCGCACGCAGGACGACGATGGTTCTTTCCGGCATCCCGTACGTCGGACCGTTCACTGGTGACGGCATATCAAGCCACGAGTTACCCGTGGACCGGCTGTCCAGGCCCGCCGTCGTGAGATAGGCGGGGCTGTCGAAGTACGCCTGCGTGTCGATGAGCCGCGTCCACTTGCGGCCTTCGGGCAGCGTGAACTCCACCGCGCGGGGCTCCATGTTGATGAGCACCAGCAGCTCCGGCCCGTAGGACGCGTCGTGGTAGTGAATCATCAACTGCTTGCTGTCCCACGCCGCCTCGGTGTTCTGCGCGCTCTTCCAGGCCAGCGGCGCGCCCTTGCCATAGTCCTTCGGCGCGAAGGCGTAGGCGTGCTCCTTGCGCAGGCGGATGGCGGCCTTCACGAACTCGAACATGCGGTGACGTTCGTCGCGCGCCAGGTACGCGCCCCACTGGTACCAGTTGAAGGGATTGTCAGACAGCGTGGAGTAGGCGTTGTTGTTGCCCAGCTGCGTGCGCATCCACTCGTCGCCGCCCAGGATCATCGGCGTGCCGTGGCTGATCATCATCGACATGAAGGCATTGCGAATCATCTGCCGCCGCATGCTCTCCGCGCGCTCGTCGCCAATCGGCCCCCAGCTGCGGGAACGGTTGTGCTCCTCACCGCTGACCTTGTCGCAGAAGGGGCTGTTCGGTGTGTCACAGCACACCGGGTTCAGCGGACCGCAGCGGTTCTGCTTCTCGTCGTACGCGAACAGGTCGTACATCGTGAAGCCGTCGTGCACGGTGATGAAGTTCATGGAGTGATACGGGCGGCGGCCATTGCGCTCGAACCACTCCTGGCTGCCATGCATCAGGAAGCCGCCGTCCACCGTGCCGGGCCGGCCGCACAGCGACCCCTCGTTGGAGTTGAGCTTCCAACCGTCCTGGTTCATGAACGCGCGCCACCAGTCGCGGAAGCGGCCGTTCCACTCGTACCAGCCATTGCCCGGCTGCGTCTTGGCGTTGGGGAACTCGCCCAGCGGCATGCAGTACCAGCCGCCCGCGCTCCACGGCTCGGCCATGATGCGGGTGTTGTACTTCTGGAGCACCGGGTCGTCGATGACGTCCTGGAGCACGGTATTGCGCGGGTCGTCCCAGCGGTTGTAGTCGCCGTCGCGCTCGCCCAGGATAGGCGCCAGGTCGAAGCGGAAGCCGTCCACGTGAAGCTCTTCCACGTAGAAGCGCAGGCTGTCGATGATGAGCTTGCGCGTGGGCCGGTGGTTGGGGCGCGTCTGGTTACCGACGCCGGTGTTGTTCCAATACGTGCGGCGGTCCGGGTTGAGCGCGTAGTACGCCTGGTTGTCGATGCCGCGGAACGAATAGAGGCCAGCCGTCTCCGCGGGGTCCAGGGACTCCAGCGGCTCGCCGGGCATGACGTCATCCGTCTCCAGCTTCTCGCGCCAGAGGCCCCCCTCGCCGGTGTGGTTGTAGACGACGTCGATAATCACCTCGATGCCGTGCTTGTGGAGTTGCTCCACCATCCACTTGAACTCGTTGATGACCTGGTGCGGCTCCTTGAAGGCCGCGTAGGACAGCTCGGGCGCGAAGAAGTTGATGGTCTGGTAGCCCCAGTAGCCACCGTCCAGCGGCTTCTCGTGGATGGGCAGCAGCTCCACCGCGGTGATGCCCAGCTCAGCCAGGTAGGCCGCCTTCTCACCGAAGCCGCGGTAGGTGCCCGGGAAGCGCACGCCGCTGGCGGGGTCCGCCGTGAAGCCCTTGGCGTGGACCTCGTAGACGATGAGGTCCTGCCAGCCGTGGCCCTGCCAGTTCTCGTCCTGGCGGTTGGCGCGCCACTGCTGCTCCACCTCACCCCACTGGTAGTCGCCGCTCTTGACGAGGACGCTCTTGGCGGAGGCCGCGTAAGTCACCTCCGTGCGGGCCGGACCGCTGGCCGTGCTGCCCTTGCTCCAGTCGTGATCGCGGTGCAGGGCCTTGGAGTACGGGTCCGTGAGCAGCTTGTTTGGATTGAAGCGGTTGCCGTAGACGTCCGCGTCCGCCTTGAAGCCATGGATGGACCCGGGGAACCACCGCGGGTCGAACTCCCAGTTGGGTCCCCATGCGCGGAAGCCGTAGTGCTGTCCCACGCCCACGCCTTCCACGTAGACGCTCCACACGTCGCCGTAGCGTGTCATCTCATAGGCGCGCGCCGGGCGGTTGCTCTCCGGGTCTTCGAAGAGCAGCAGCTCCAGCCGGGTGGCGTTCTCCGAGTACAGGGCGAAGTTCACGCCCTTGTCCACGTAGGTGGGGCCAATCTGGCGAAGGGACTCGATGTCGTCCACCGAGTAGCTCGGGGCCCGAGCATCACTGTGGTACAGCCGGACGTAGTCGCTCTCGCTACAGCCAGTGATGAACAGGGCGGTGGACAGCGCCGCGCCCACGAGGCGGGACATTCTGGGAGTGCGCATCAGGTAGGCTGACCTCGAGGTCCGGACATGACTCGGCCCGGCAACAAAACTCCGTTTCCATAACAAGCGCCTTCCGTGCCTGACAAGGCAGGGCCCCGGTTTCGACTCGGGAACAGACCTTCGTTCACTGATGCACGCCTGGGAATGATGTAGCGCGTGCAACCAAGGAGGTTTGAGGAAACAAGGAGCGTCCGGGTAAGGTGTGCGACCGTCTCCCCATTCATTTCTCCGAGCACGACTTGTCCGAAGTCACCCTGAGCGGGATCAAGAAGTCGTTTGGCCAAAACCTCATCGTGAAGGGCGTGGACCTTCAGGTGGGTGAAGGTGAATTCCTGGTGATGGTCGGCCCGTCCGGGTGCGGGAAGACGACCTTGCTGCGGCTCATCGCGGGCCTGGAGCAGGTGGACGCGGGCGAGGTGCGCATTGGCGGCGCCCGGGTGAATGACGTTCCGCCGCGTGATCGCGACGTGGCGATGGTGTTCCAGTCCTATGCGCTCTACCCGCACATGACGGTGCGGGAGAATCTGGCCTTCGGCCTGACGCTCCGGAAGTTCCCCGCCACGGAGATTGAGTCGCGCGTGCGGGAGGTGGCCGGAATGTTGGAGCTGAGCCACCTCTTGGAGCGCAAGCCCAAGGCCCTGTCCGGCGGCCAACGCCAGCGCGTGGCCATGGGGCGAGCCATCGTCCGCCGCCCGAAGGTCTTCCTCTTCGACGAGCCCCTCTCCAACCTGGACACCGCGCTCCGGGTCCAGATGCGCGGCGAGCTGGCCCGGCTGCACCGCCGGCTGGGCGCGACGATGATCTACGTCACCCACGACCAGGTGGAGGCCATGACGCTGGCCACCCGCGTGGCCGTCTTCAATGGCGGGCTCCTCCAGCAGGTGGGCCCGCCGCTGGAGCTTTACAACCGCCCCGCCAACCCATTCGTCGCGGGGTTCCTCGGCTCCCCCTCCATGAACTTCCTGGAGGCGCGGCGCGAGGGGGCTCAGTTTACCGGCAAGGGCTTCACCCTGCCCTGTCCAGCGGACGTGGCCACTGAGGAAGCCACGGTGCTGCTGGGTCTGCGTCCCCAGGATTTGCGCGTGATGTCCCAGGGGCCCCTCACCGGCACCGTGGACGCGGTGGAGCGACTGGGCTTTGACGGGTACGCCTTCGTCAACACGGAGGCCGGTCCGGTGGCGGCGCGCTTCGACAAGGGTGTGAATGTCGTGGTGGGTGACAAGGTGCACCTGGTCCCCGTGGCGGACGCGCTGCACGTCTTCTCCAAGGACGGCGCGAAGGCGCTGCGCCATCCGGAGCAGCCCGCCTCGCTGGAGGTCGCGTCGTGAGCCAGTGGCTCGGCCTGGCGCTGCTCGCCACGGCGCTGAGCGCGCACGCGGCGCCTGAGACGGAGAAGCCGCTGAAGCTGTGGCACGCGTACCGCGGCGGCGAGGAGACGGCGCTCGTCCAGGCCACGGAGCTCTTCACCGCGAAGACGGGCGTCCAGGTGGAGCTGCTCGCCCTGCCCTACGACGCCTACGCGGCCAAGCTGACCAACGCCATTCCCCATGGCGTGGGCCCGGACCTCTTCATCTTCAACCACGAGCGGCTGCGCAACTTCCACGCGCTGCACCTGATGGCCCCCGCCAGTGGCCTGGCGCGCGAGGACTACTTCCCCAACGCCGTGGAGGCGCTGGAGGTGGATGGCCAGGTGTACGGCTACCCCATGTCGCTCAAGTCGCTGGCGCTCTACGTCAACACGAAGCTCGTGACCCAGCCGCCGGAGACGACGGACGCGCTGCTGGCGATGCTGCCCGCGCTGTCGGACGCGGACGCGGGCCGCTTCGGGCTGGCCTATGAGAGCGGCGACTTCTACTTCCACGCGGGGTTCCTCTTCGGCTTCGGCGGCGAGCTGTTCGATGCAAACGGCCGCGCGAGCTTCGACACACAGGGGATGGCCCGCTCCCTGGCCTTTGTGAAGGACCTGCAGGACCGGCGCTTCATCCCCCAGGAGGCCTCGGGCGCGCTGGTGAAGAGCCTCTTCAACGACGGCCGTGCCGCCATGATCATCAGCGGGCCGTGGTTCGCCGGGGAGATTGCCCCCAACGTGGACTACCGCGTGGTGGGGCTGCCGGTGGTGAGCACCACGAACATCCCCATCCGCCCCTTCCTGGGCGTGGAGACGGCCTACGTATCCGCGCGCTCCAAACGAGCGGAGCAGGCCCAGGCGCTGGCGCGCTTCATCTCCTTGGGCGAGGCCTCGCGCGTGCGGGCCATGGTGGGCCGGCAGATTCCGGCGGACGTGGCCGCGTACACGCTGAAGGAGGTGCGGGAGGACACGCTCATCTCCTCCTTCCGCGAGGCGGCCCGCCACGCGACGCCCATGCCCAACACGCTGGAGATGGCGCGCGTCTGGGAGCCCATGAAGCTGGCGCTGCGCGCGGTGCTCCAGGGCGGCACCGAGCCCCAGGACGCGGGCGCGCTGGCGGACCGGCGCTACCGCGCGCTGCACCGCGAGCGCCCGCCCGACGCCAGCCCCCTGCCCTGGCTGGGCCTGGTGGGCGCCATGGCGCTGGGCGGCTCCGTCTATGTGCTGCGGCGCCCGGCGGCGACGCTGCCCTTCAAGCGCCGTTACCCGGATGTGGCGCAGGCGGTGGCGTACATCACCCCCGCGGCGGCCGGCGTGGCGGTGCTGGTGTTCGTCCCCTTCGCGGTGGGCCTCAGCCTGTCGCTGTTCCACCACGAGGCAGGGGAATACTCCTTCGTGGGCCTGGCCAACTTCGTGGATATCCTGGCCAGCCGCGGCTACAGCATCACCGAGCCCCTGTCCTTCTATTTCACGCTGGCCGTGACGCTGCTGTGGGCGGTGGTCAACGTGGTGCTCCACGTCAGCATCGGCCTGTTCCTGGCGCTGCTGTTGAAGGATCCACTGCTGAAGCTGCGGGGTGTCTACCGGGTGCTGCTCATCATCCCCTGGGCCGTGCCCAACTACATCACCGCGCTCATGTGGAAGGGCATGTTCCACCGGCAGTTCGGCGCCATCAACGGCCTGCTGGTCGCCCTGGACCTGGAGCCGGTGAGCTGGTTCACCCGCTTCTCCACGGCCTTCGCGGCCAACGTGGCCACCAACACCTGGCTGGGCTTTCCCTTCATGATGGTGGTGGCGCTGGGCGCGCTCCAGTCCATCCCCCAGGAGCTCTACGAGGCCGCGGAGGTGGACGGCGCGAGCAAATGGACGCAGTTCCGCCGCATCACCCTGCCGCTGCTGAGGCCCGCCATGCTGCCGGCCGTCATCCTGGGCAGCGTGTGGACCTTCAACATGTTCAACATCATCTACCTGGTGTCCGGCGGTGAGCCGGGCGGCGGCACCGACATCCTGGTGTCCGAGGCCTACCGTTGGGCCTTCCAGCGCAACGAGCAGTACGGCTTCGCGGCGGCGTACTCGGTCCTCATCTTCGTGGTGCTGCTGGTCTGGTCCGCCTTCACCAAGCGCCTGATGCGGTCGTCCTCGGAGGTGATGGGATGAACCGCCCCTCGCGCTTGAAGATGGCCGCCATCCACGCCGGGCTGACGCTGCTGTGCATGGCCACGCTCTACCCGGTGCTCTGGGTGGTGAAGATGGCGCTGTCGCCCACGGACGGGCTGGCGCTCACCGCCAACCCCTTCCCCGAAACCGTCACGCTGGAGCACTTCCGGCAGGTGCTCTCCGGCACGGACGCGGCGGGGCGGTGGGTGTTCGGCCGGCAGCTCCTGGCGAGCATCGTCGTGGCGGGCGCCACCACGCTGGTGGGCCTGACGCTGGCGGTGTCCGCGGCCTACGCGCTGTCGCGCTTCCGCTTCCCCGGCAAGGAAGGCGGGATGCAGGCGCTACTGGTGACGCAGATGTTCCCGGCGACGCTGATGATGGTGCCCATCTACAGCATCCTCCAGAAGCTGCACCTGCTGGACAGCCTCACGGGGCTCGTCCTCGTCTACGCCACCACCGCCCTGCCCTTCTGCATCTGGAACCTCAAGGGCTACTTCGACACGCTGCCACGCGAGTTGGAAGAAGCGGCGGTGATGGACGGCGCCTCCACCTTCCAGGTGTTCGTGCGCGTGGTGCTCCCGCTGGCCCGGCCCGCGTTGGCCGTGACGGCGCTCTTCTCCTTCATGACGGCGTGGAACGAGTTCATCCTCGCCGCCACGCTGCTCAATGACCCGTCCCGCTTCACCCTGCCCGTCGCGCTCCAGCGGTTCGTGGGCGAGCACAAGGTGGAGTGGGGCAAGTTCGCCGCGGGCGCGCTCATCGTCTCCGCGCCGGTCATGGCTTTGTTCTTCGCTCTCCAGAAACACCTCGTCGGCGGGCTGACCGCTGGCGGCGTCAAGGGGTGATGTCGATGTCGTCTCGCTGTCTCCGTGCCCTCTTCCTCGTCCTGCCTCTGCTGGTCGTCGCCTGTGACGGTGACTCAGACGGAGGTCCTTCTCCCAGCGACAACGCGCCCATCGTGCGGGAGGTCCAGCCTTCGGGCGGCCCCGTCGCGGGCAACACGCTCATCAACGTCTACGGCTCCGGCTTCAAGGAAGGCGCGAAGCTCTACTTCGGCCAGCAGGAGGCCCTGCGGGTGGTGGTGGTCAACACCTACCGCATCTACGGCTACACCCCCACCGCCACCTCCGGCGTGGTGGACGTGCGCGTGGTGAACCCCGACAGCGCCCACGGCACCCTGGTGGGCGGCTTCACCTTCGAAGGCGCGCCGTCGGCGAACATCGACCAGGCCGAGGTGCTCAACGGCAACGTGGACGCGGTCAGCAACGGTCAGCCGGTGGGTACCACCGTGCGCGGCGCCGTCACCGTGGCCGGCATCACCCGTGGCACGGGCCAGGGCGGCGGCACCCGCGCGCAGGTGGGCTTCGCCCCGGCGAACGCGGAGTTGCTCAACCCGGAGAGCTACACCTGGGAAGAGGCCACCTACGAGGGTGACTCGGGCAACCGCGAGGCGGACATCTACCAGGGCACCGTGCTGCTCCAGCCGGCCATTGGTGGTGCGCGCAACGAGTGGGTCGTCACCATGCGCTTCTCCATCGACAACGGCGCCACGTGGGTGATGGCGGACGGCGATGGCAGCGCCAACGGCGTGTCGGAGGACATGCTGCGCCGGGTGTTCATCTCCCGTCCGCGCGTGGACTATTGCAAGCTGGGCCCGGACAACAACCGCGGGCCGCTCAACGTCTTCTACCGGCCGGGCGACACCGCGCTCATCAAGGTGGCCGGCCAGGTGTACGCGGCGGGCGTCACCCAGGGCGGTGGCGCGGGCTCGGGCCTGGTGGCGCAGCTCGGCTACGGCCCGGCGGATTCGGACCCGAGCAGCGACAGCGGCTGGACGTGGATCAACGCCAAGTACAAGACGGACCACGGAAACAACGACGAGTGGGAAGCCGACCTGCCCAACCCGGGCACCGTGGGAACCTGGCGCATCGCCTACCGCTTCAGCATCAGTGAGAACGCGTGGCGCTTCTGCGACGTGGACGGCGTCAACGACAGCAACGAGGGCGAGCTGACCTTCAGCCTGACCAAGCTGGGCACGCTCACCGTGGGTGATGAGGCGCCGAAGCCGCAGGTGACGTGGTGCAAGATTGGCCTCGACCAGACGGCGCCGGAGCCCATCAACTACACGACCACGCAGACGTCGGGCCTGAAGACGGTGTACGCCCAAGTCAACCTGCCGGGCGTGACGGACCGCGAAGGCGCAGGGCCGAACCTGGCGGGCCAGCTCGGCTGGGGTCCCGTGGGTGAGGACCCGCGCACCTCGCCGCTGTGGAACTGGTCAGCCCAGCTGACTTTCGACAAGGACAACTTCGAGGTGAATGACCAGTGGAAGGGCACGCTGCCCAACCCGGCCATCAACGGCGAGTACCGCTACGCGGTGCGCTTCAACCACGACGGCGGCCCCATCCGCGTGTGCGACGGCAACGGCGTGGACGATGGCGGTCAGAACTTCGAGATGGACCAGCTCGGCACGCTCAACGTGACGGGCCAGCCCGTCATCCCGCGCGTCATCGGGTACTGCAAGCTGGGGCCGGATGGGAACAACACGCCGGAGACGGTGACGTATACGACGACCACCACGCCCAGCCGCCGGGTGGAGGCGCAGGTGTACGTGCAGGGCGTGACGAACGCGGTCGGCCAGGGCGCGGGCATTGTGGGTCAGCTGGGCTGGGGGCCCGCCGGTGAGGACCCGGCCACGTCCTCGCAGTGGAACTGGACCACGAGCGGCACCTACGTGTCGGACCTCGGCAGCGCCAATGATGTGTACGAGGCCACGCTGCCCAACCCGGGCGCGGTGGGCAGCTACCGGTTCGCCTACCGCTTCCAGGTGAACGACGGCGAATTCCTCTACTGCGACGCGGACGGTAACAGCGGCGGGGCCTCCGGCTTCGACGCCGCGCTGATTGGCACGCTCACGGTGACGGAGGCCCAGGCCATCAACGTGGTCAACTACTGCAAGCTGGGACCGGATGGGAACAACACGCCACAGTCGCTGGCGTACACCACAGGCGAGGCGGCCAGCCACGTCATCATCGCGTACGTCAACGTGGCGGGCATCACCGACACCACCACGGGCGAAGTCGCGGACATCGTGGGCCAGCTCGGCTGGGGTCCCGTGGGTGAGGACCCGGCCACATCCGACGAGTGGGCTTGGAGCACGACGGCCCAGTTCAAGGACGACTTCTGGGACAACGACGAGTACGAGGCCACGCTGCCCAACCCGGGCACGGTGGGCAGCTACCGGTTCGCCTACCGCTTCCAGGTGAACGGCGGCGCGTTCATGTACTGCGACGCGGACGGCAACAGCACCAACCCGGAGCACGGCTTCGACGTGGCGCTGACGGGCAGCCTGGCGGTGAGCGCGCAGAACCCGGAGCCCGAGCCGACGGACAGCTACTGCCGCCTGCTGAACGTGAGCGGCACGACGGTGGGCAGCGGCGACATCGTCACCGTGGTGGGCCGGGTGCACATCCCGGGCGTCACCGCGGGCGAGGGTCCGGGCGCCAACGTCCAGGTGCAGGTGGGCGTGGGCGCCGCGGACGCCAACGCGTCCACCCAGGCGGTCGCGTTCACCTGGAAGGCCGCGGAGTACACCGGCGAGGCGAATGGCGAGGCGGACACGGATGAGTTCTCCACCACCGTGACGCCTGCCTACACCGGCGACCGCGCCGTCAGCCTGCGCTACTCCACGGACGGCACGACGTGGACGTACTGCGACAAGGACGGCAGCAACGTGGGTGGGTACACGCTGGGCCAGCAACACGCCCTCACGGTGGGCAAGCACACGGGGATTGGCTACTGCAACCTCCAGTGGCCCTTCGAGATTGCCGTGGGCGCCGAGGGTGACCCGCGAATCGTCTACGGCCAGCTACACGTGGACGGTGTCACGCCCGGCAGCGGCCAGGGTGCTGGCGTCGTCGCTGAGCTTGGCTACGGCCCCGCGAGCAGCGACCCGGGCATCTCGGGTTGGACGTGGGTGGCAGCCACGTACCTCAGTGACGAGGGCAACAACGATCAGTACTCCGTAAGCCTGCCGGAGGGAGTGTCGGCCGGGACGTCCTACGCGTACCGCTACTCGCTCAATGGCGGGCCGTTCTGCTACGGCGACCGGAACGACCGGGGCGGCAGCGGTAACACCGGTAACGGCTTCCAGGGTGGGGACCTCGGCACGGTCATCCCGTAGCCACATAGCCAGTCCACTGGCCGCCCGGATGCCCACCAAGGCCCGGGCGGCCTTGCGGAATGATCGGACCTGCTGAAGCGTATGCTTGACAGTGTCGGATGAGGCCGATAAAAGCCGGCCTCACCGAAGCGCGGCGGACGCCTGACGGGCGGATAGCTCAGCGGTAGAGCGGCGCCCTTACAAGGCGATGGTCACAGGTTCAATCCCTGTTCCGCCCACTGTTGTACCGATGTGGGGAGTTAGTTCAGTTGGTTAGAACGCCGGCCTGTCACGCCGGAGGCCACGGGTTCAAGTCCCGTACTCCTCGCCAATAAGAAGGGCCCGGAATCGCAAGGTTCCGGGCCCTTCGCCTTTTAGTGAGAGGCTCGGGTTTTGGCCCTGCCGCTCGCAGCCCCCATCTGGGGAGTTAGTTCAGTTGGTTAGAACGCCGGCCTGTCACGCCGGAGGCCACGGGTTCAAGTCCCGTACTCCTCGCCATTGAGAGCCCAGCAATCCTCAGGGGTTGCTGGGCTTTTCTTTTTCCTCCGTCTCCCTATGTGCCCTCAGTGTGCCCCTCCGGCGTCGTTGGCCGGAGCGGCGTGGAACTGGAGGGGTACCGGCCGGTCGAGTTGCTGCACCGCGCTCTCACGCGGCCTCCGGCGCGAGGTGAGCGTACCGCATCGTCATTTCGATGGTGGCGTGGCCCATCAGCTCCTGGATGACCTTGAGTGGGACACCTCGCATGGTGAGGTGGCTGCTTAGGTGTGGCGCAGGTCGTGCCAGGTGATGCGCCCCTGCTCGCGGCTGATGCCCGCCCGGCCCACCGCCCGCGATAGCCGGTGCTCCGTCATGCTCGCGGTGAGCGACTGGCCGTCCGGCTGCGGGCGATTACCGCGCGCGACGCGCTGAAGGAAATCCTGGAGCGCAGCTCGCGCGGCGGACCGCCCAGCTTCCTCTCGGTGCTGAAGACGTTCGGTGGCACTCCCTCACCGGGGTGGCTGTCCTTCCCACGCGAGGCGTGACGCTGGCCATGGACTTCGCCAACCGCGGCGAGAAGACATGGAAGTTGGTGGAGGACCTGGACCGGCTGACGCGGCAGGCGGGCGGCGCGGTGTACCCGGCGAAGGACTCGCGGATGAGCCCGGAGAACTTCGCGGCGTACTTCCCGCAGCGCGACCGCTTCAAGCAGTACGTGGACCCGTCGTTCTCCTCGTCGTTCTGGCGGCGGGTGAACCCGGTGTCCCTGCCCTTCTCCCTGGCCGAGGAGCGGTGTGCGTCGGCGGCGCCCCCGCCACAGTCCCTGCTTGCCCTCCGCTGACCTTCCTTCCGAGATTCGCTCCCCATGAAGAAAGTGCTCGTCCTCGGCTCCACCAGCGCCATTGCCCAGGCGACGGTGCGGCTCCTGGCCGCGCGCGGAGCCTCGCTGTACCTCACCGGCCGCAACGCGGCGAACCTCGACGCGGTGACGATGGACGCCGCCACGCGCGGCGCGGCGAAGGTGGCGTCGCAGGTGGTGGACCTGAACGACTTCGACACCCACGAGGCGCAGAAGGCCGGTACGCTGGTGGTGATTTCGTCGGTGGCGGGCGACCGCGGCCGGCAGAGCAACTACGTGTACGGCGCGTCGAAGGGCGCGCTCAACGTCTTCCTCCAGGCCTGCGCAACCGGATGGCGAAGTCCAACGTGGCGGTGGTGACGGTGAAGCCGGGCTTCGTCGACACGCCGATGACGGCGCACCTGCCGAAGAACAAGCTCTTCGCCTCGCCGGAGAAGGTGGCGCGCGGACTGCTGAGCGCCGCGGACGCGAGGAAGAACGAAGTCTACGTCCCCGGCATCTGGGCGCTCATCATGCTCATCATCCGGACCATTCCGGAGACCCTGTTCAAGCGCATGAAGCTCTGAGCGCGCAGGGACTCCGGCGCGACTTGTCAGCGCGCTCTGCCATCCCCACACGGCGGGCTGGACCGAGTGGGGCACCTACGGGGAAGAGGACACCCTCGGCCGCGTGGAGCCTCGCGCGGCGGTTGGGCTTTCGCTTCGCCTTCGCCTGCCTGGTCCTCGACTCCGCCCCCTTCAATCGCTGACTCAGTCCAGCGGGGGCACGTCCCGGCCCTCGCCGAAGCCCAGGGCCCAGAAGCGTGGCCGGATGGGCTCGCGCGCCAGCAGCCACAGCAGGTGGTACTTCGCCTCGTCCTGGCCATCCGTCGCGAGCGCGAAGGTGCCGTAGTGCATGGCCACCGACGTGGACGAGCGCAGCACCTTGTGCGCCTGGAGGGCTTCCACCGGCCCCATGTGGATCGGACGGAAGGAGGTGGGCCGGTAGGCACCAATGGGCAGCACCGACAGCCGCATGGGCCCGAAGCGCTCGGCCATCATCGCGAAGTGGGGACCGAAGCCCGTGTCTCCAGCGAAGAAGACGGGCCCGCCGGACGTCGAGAGGACGTAGCCCGCCCAGAGCGTCGCCGCGATGTCGGTGAGCCCGCGGTTGGAGCTGTGCCGCGCCGGCACCGCCGTCACCGTGCGGCCCGGAGCCACCTCCGTGGACTGCCACCAGTCCAACTCCACCACCTGGCGGAAGCCCTCGTCGTCCAGCAGCGCCTTGTTGCCCAGGCCCACGATGAAGCGCGGATGGTGCGCCTCCTCCAGGCGCCGCAGCGTCGGCAGGTCCATGTGGTCATAGTGGTTGTGGCTCACCACGACCACGTCGATGGGTGGCAGGTCCTCGAAGCGGATGCCCGGAGGCCGCACGCGCCTGGGGCCGATGAAGGACACCGGGCTCGGACGGTCCGAATAGATGGGGTCCGTCAGCATGTTGAGCCCATCCGCCTGGACCAACACGGTGGCGTGGTTGATGAACGTCACCCGGAGCTGTCCCGGCCCCACGCGCTCCGGAGGCGGCTTTCCTGGAGGAGACTCCTCGTAGTCCCGCCAGGAACCCCGAGGAGGCCCATTTCGCAGCGCCTCCATGATCTCCTCCGGACTCAGGGGCTTGACGGGCTCCAGGTTCTGGAAGTGCCTACCGTCGAAGTGCTCCGTCACCGGTCCCTGGTGACGCGGGCCGGCGAAGAGACAGCCTCCGAGCCACGGAACCCCCAACAGCAACAACACCGATGCGAGCCTCGACATGCGTGTGGCGCTCCATGCAAGACACCTCGGAAACCAACCCGCGCGGCCCGGGCCCGCGTCCGTGTGCCAGTCCAACAGTGGACTGGGTTCAGGCCCGGCCGGCAACCTGGAATGCGCACACCAGAAGCGGTGCACCGCCGGTGTCACGCGACGGTGACGGTGCGCGAACTCCCAGGCGGCCACCGCCCCCCGTGCTCACGTCACGATGCCGTGCAGGATACGCTCGAACAGCCAGGGCGTCTTCCCCAGCAGCCGCACCACGGGGCGGCGAAGCCAGGGCCGTCGCGCCAGCATGAGCAGCGCGCCCGTCGACCGGGCGTACTTGCCGAAGACACGCTGGAAGCACCGGCTTGAGGGCGCGTGGGCACGCAGGGCGGAGGGCCCCTGACGCTCACATGTCAGGAGGGCCTGCTGTGGCTCACCTGCGAAGGGGACGTGAAGGACCTACGTGCTGCGACAGGGCGACACCCTGCACCTGACGCGCGCCGGACACGTGGTGGTCCAGGCACTGAGCGCCTCTCGCTTCTGCCTGGCACGACGTGCCTCCGTGCGCGCGCCGTGCACACCGCCGACCCAGGGACACGAGGCCCCTGTCCGGTAGGGAGGACGAGGACACACCCCCGAACGCCCCCGATGCCGTGAGCGGAGACGGAGACCGCCGCCGCTTCGCGCGCGTGCGGCCCCCGGCTGCGCAGGCGTGGACCAGCGCCAACGTATGAACTGGCCAACGGTTCGCCCCCGGTTCGGACAAACACCCGCCGCAATTGAATACCTTGCCTGAACAGCAGGGCACCATTCCGGGCGAAGTCAGACCCAAGGAGGAATTGCATGAAGCCGCAGGGGGGAATCCCATACATCGCTGTCGCAGTCATGGGCCTTTTCATGATGGACACAGGCATGTCCCACGCCCAGGAAGTGCAGCTGCGGGGCAGCACCAGCTACATGCCCGTGGCCCAGACGGAGCCCTTCGCTGACGTCATGGTGCGGATGAAGGCGGAGAAGCCCAAAATCACCGCGCGCCACCAACAGCTCCTCGAACACCGCTATGACCTGGGAAACCGTCCGGCCCGGGGCGTCACCATGTCCCGGGGGAAAGCCGTCCAGGAAGGCGTGCGGGTGAAGCTCCCGCAGGGCGTGACCTGGGAGTCCCTCGCCGCCATGAGCCCGGAGGCGATTCGAGACAGGGGGCTCTTCCCCGCGGGCTTCATGCCATTGCCCCACCCGAATCATCCGGAAGGCGGCATGGTCTTCCCCAAGTTCCACATCGATGAAATCAAGCGGCAGGAAGGGAGGGACCTCACACGGTTCGACCTCGACTTCGACCTGCCGGACCACCTGCTGCCGGAGTTCCCGCCGCCCATCTTCCTCACCACGCGCCCGGACCTGGGGGATGTCTCGCAGGGGAAGCTGGTGACCATCATGAACGTCCAGGAGCTGTTCAACGGCCTCCTGAATCCGAAGCAACTGGAAGGCCTCCGGCTGCTCGTCACGCCCTTTCCCCAGCAGCAGTTCAATCAGACCGCCGACCGCCGCTCCGAGCTGCCCGGCCGGGGCGTGAGCTGCTTCGACTGTCACGTCAACGGCCACTCCAATGGCGCCACGCACCTGGTGGGCGACATCCGGCCCCAGGAGTTCCGCCACCGCATCGATACGCCGACGCTCCGCGGGGTGAACATCCAGCGCCTGTTCGGCTCACAGCGGGCCCTGAAGACCGTGGAGGACTTCACCGAGTTCGAGCAGCGCGCGGCGTACTTCGATGGCGACCCGGTCATCGCGACAAAGAAAGGGGTCAACATCCTCGAGCGGGGCAGCCAGGTACACTTCATGGCGGAGGTCCAGGCTCTCCTCGACTTCCCGCCGGCCCCCAAGCTCCGCTTCGACGGGAAGCTGGACCCGAAGAAGGCCACCCAGCAGGAGCTGCGCGGACAGACGCTCTTCTTCGGCAAGGCGCAGTGCTCCGTGTGCCACCTCCCGCCGTATTACACAGACAACCTGATGCACAACCTGCAGGCGGAGCGCTTCTACAAGCCCCGGCTGGTGAACGGCGCGGTGATGGGCTCCGATGGCCCCATCAAGACATTCCCCCTGCGAGGCATCAAGGACTCTCCGCCCTATCTCCATGATGGGCGGCTCATGACGCTGGAGGACACGGTGGAGTTCTTCAACCTCGTGCTGGAGACCCGGCTCAACGCGCAGGAGAAGAAGGACCTGGTCGCGTTCATGCGCACGCTCTGACGCGCGCGCGGCAAGCCTGCCTCGGGCGCATGAGCGGCACCCTCCCGCCGAGCCACACGTGGCTGGGCGGGAGGGCGCCGCGAGACTCCGCCGATCCAGCATGAATCCCCGCTCTCCCATCCGTCAGGGGCGCGGCACATCCTTGCGCCCCGTAGCGGCATCGCCGTTCCAGTCCCTGCCTGTCGTTGACATGCAGGTGCGTGTTGGCGTGCAGGGAAAATCCCTCCAGCACGGAGCACCGCCACTGCTTGTTGGGAGGGGGCCGGACGTCCACCTCCGTCCAGCGGAGCCGTTGCTGGCGCGCAAGCGTCTCGTGCCCGCGAAGCATTGCAGGGCAGCAGATGCAAGCATTTGCCGGAGGGGCCCTTCAATGTTCGTGAATGACGCAGCGCCTGGCGGCCGCACCACTCGGCGCGGCCGCCATCAGCCCCCCGCGGCTCAGGGCTTCTGCTGGGTGGCGGCGGCCTTCATCCGCTCGAAGGCCGCGATGTATTCCTCCAGCGTATCGAGCCCCACGGCGGCGCGCCGCTCGTTCACCTTCTCGGGGTCCTCCAGCGCCTTGGGCACCGTCTTTCCATCCACCTCCTCCAACTGGGTGGCGTAGCGCTGCGGCTTGCCGGTATTCACCAGCACCCGGTCCGTGAGGTACGCGAGGTCCTTCGCGGAGCCCTCCCCTCGCGCCACGGACTTCTCCAGCATCGGAAGGACCTCGCTCTGAAAGGCCACATCCTGGTCCGCGTGCTGCACCAGCAACCACGCGGCAAAGGTACCGCGCCGGCCCACCAGGGCGCTTCCCGGCCAGCCCTGCTTCGCGATGACGCCCTTGAGCCAGGTGGTGTTGCGCGCATCGACGTCCATCATCTTCGCCTTGGCGGCCTCATCCTGGAAGTTCGAGGCGACGAGGGCACTGCGCGCCGCCTGGTCCTCGTCCATGCGCTTGAGCAACTCGTCCCGCAGCACAGGGTCCGCGGCCTCGTACTGCTTCGCCTCGGCGGCGATGACTCGCTGCTCCAGCGCCGCGTAGCCGGGCAGGCTCCGAACGTTGCTCAGGTCAGGGTCCTTATGGAGGTGCTTCGCGTCATCGAAGCCTTCCTCCACGGCGCGCTCCAGCCAGACCAGCGCCTCCTCGCGCTCCGCCAGCAAGGACGCCGCGCAGGCCGCGTTGTAGGCCAGGTTCCTGCTGCGCACCCCGCCTTCCCAAGCGCTTCGGAACAGGGGAAGGGCGCGCGCGTTGTCGCCCTTCATGGCCAGTCCGGATGCCTCGGAGGCAGCCGCTTTCGCCTCAGGCGTGGCGACGGGCTTTGGCGCCGCGGGCTTCGTGGCCGAGGCGGCTTCCGGCGCGGCGCCACCACCGTGGGCACATGCAACCAGGTTCAGCGCGGCAAGCAGGGCGATGATGCGACGCATGACACTCCAGGGGTATGGGGATGGACACTGGCGCTCCAAGCACGTCCTCGGAGCGCCAGCGGGCTGGCAGTGTAGGCAATCTCTTCAAGACTCCAAACGCCCAGGCGTACCGTTCAATCCGGTCTGAAACCGTCTTCCCGCGCGAGCAGGTTGCGATTGCCTCGCGTCGATTCGTCTCCATACCTCTCTACACGCGGTTCTTCTCCCTGGCTGTCACCCCACGCACTCCGAGCGACGCGGGAGCGGCACGGGCTTCGCCGTGCCGGCCGTCCGGCTCGCTCCGTGCTATAGGCCGCACCGCTCGGCGGCACGCACCCGAGGGGGAAAAACAGAGGATGTCTGAGCGGCACATTGAGATGTTCTGGCGTTGTTCGAGCTGCAACCACCGCAACCTCGGCCGCTACATGGTGTGCCAGGGCTGCAAGAACGCCAAGGACGGCAGCGAGCAGTATGAGATGCCGGAGGACACCGCGCCCGCCGTCACGGTGACCGACGAGGCCCTGCTGAGGATGGCCACCGCCGGTCCCAACTGGCGATGCGCCTATTGCGAGAGCGACCAGCGGGCCCTCGACGGCGGCTGCAAGCACTGCGGCGCGTCCGCCGTCGAAGGCTCGATTCCCGCCGAGCCCACGCGCCCCACGCCAGACGAGAAGAAGGGGGCGAAGAGCAACAGGCGCCTGGGCTGCTACATCCTCTTCATCATCGCGTTCTTCGGCTGCTGCTGTCCCATGTGGATGTCCTCCGGCAAGAAGGGGACCGCCTCCGCGACGGCGGCCACGACAGCGCCCAAGACGGAGCCGGAGAAGACGCGGACGCTCCAGGTCAAGGAGGTCTCCTGGGAGCACACGGTGAGCGTGGAGCGCTACCGCCTGGTGGATGACGAGGGCTTCGAGGAGGACCGGCCAGAAGGCGCCCTCCTGGTGAAGGCACAGGGCAAGCGCCACCACCATGACGACCAGGTGCTCGCCGGCTACACAACCGTTCACTACACGGAGCGCGTCCAGCGGGGCTTCACCACGGAGACCTACCGCGCCAAGGAGGCTTGCGGTGAGGACTGCACCACGACGCCCAAGAAGTGCAGCGAGCAGTGCACCAGCAACAGGAACGGCTTCGCGACCTGCAAGACGACCTGCACCGGAGGAGGTCGGAGCTGCACCACCCGGTACTGCTCCGTGACGAAGAAGCGCAAGGAGCCGCGCTACGTGGACGAGCAGCGCTCACGCCAGGAGCCGCGCTACCGGAGCGTGCCGCGCCAGGCGACCTGGTACACCTGGAAGGAGTGGCGCTGGATGCACGACCGGGACGTGAAGGCGAACGGCACCACGCGCGAGGCGCGCTGGCCCACCGACGCCGAGCTGCGGCCCGCCAAGGCCTTGCGCAAGGGCGAGAAGGAACGAAACGCGCGCGACGCGCGGTACAGCGTGGTCTTCCACGGCGACGACCAGCCCGCCATCACCTACCCCCCCGAAACACTCGAGGAGTTCCAGCGCTTCGCGCCCGGCAGCACGCACACCCTTCAGCAGGAGCAGGGCAAGGTCTCCGTCGTGACCCAGACGCCCCCGGCGCAGGCCACCCCGTGACCTGCGTGCCGCTCTCAAACGCGAAGTGAAATCGCGGGCCACTCCATGCCGGAACGGCTCGAAGGCGCTCCGGTTGACCGTGCGTGCTCCTGATTCCTACGTCCCATCGGAGTGCTATCGGGACGAGTCAACCCAAGACAGATGGCGAGTCGGCCTCGACGCGCATCAGCGACAGGATCGCCGAGCTGGGTGACTGGCGAGGCGAGGCGCTCGCCAGGGAGCGTGCCCTCATCAAGGAGGCCGTCCCGGATGTCGTGGAGGAATGGAAGTGGCGGGGCACCCCGGTCTGGTCCCACGGAGGAGTCCTCTGCACGGGTGAGGCATACAAGTCGGCCGTGAAGCTGACCTTCTTCAAGGGCGCTTCCCTGGAAGATCCTTCAAAGCTCTTCAACTCGAGCCTTGAAGGCAATGTCAGGCGCGCCAACGACATTCACGAGGGTGAGGAGTTTGACGCGAAGGCGTTCAAGGCCCTCATCCGCGCCGCCGCCGCGCTCAATACCGCTGGCGGAAAGAAGCCCAGGAAGCCGGCGTGAGCCTTCCGGGGGCGGCCCTCTCACGGCACCTTGCGTCCAGGCTCTACTCGGTGAAGGTGCCTCCCGAGTCGCACTTCGTGGCCTTCGACGTGAATGGCGCCTACGAGAATGGCGCTCTCACCGGGCACGGGTACGCCACCTACTGCCCCTCGCTCGACTCGTTCAAGAGCAAGCGCAAGTGACCGCGGTCCGACTCGCCTGACGGTGAGTCGGGTCTGCCCGGGCCCTCAGCAAGAGGGCCTGGGCCCGCCCTTCGGTGGGAGCGTCCCGCTGGTCGATGCTCTCATCGCATGGTCGCGCCACGCCCCCCCCTGTGGATGACGCTCCAGAAGAGCGCCCTGGCGGCCAACCGGGCCCACTCAGAGGATGCGCTGCTGCCGCTCCACAGGCCGGTACTCGCGGACTGACGACGACCCACCTGGTGCCTCAGCAATCCAGTGCGATACACCCCGCGAGGTCCGTGTCGCGAGTTCCCGCGCCTGAACCGTCCAAACCGAGGGGAGCCAATCCAACATGGCCTTCACGACCGCTCCTCTCCGTGCGCTCGGCATCGTTCTGGTGACGACGCGCGCGCTGGCGGCCACGCCCCCGGCTGCGCCCACACCTCGTGCGCTCGTGTTTGCCCAGAATCCCGTCCGGACCCCTGTTCCCAGCGAGCAGGAGCTCCCGCTTCCTCCCTCGGGGAGACGACTGGCGCATCCATGGATCGAGGCACTGTCCTGTGTCGTCCCCGAAGCCCATCCGCTTCCACCGGAGGACTCGCGCTTTCCTCCTGAGCGCGTCTGCTCTCTCCAGTCCACCGCCCGGCCTGATGCGCGCGGCCTCTTCGCCACACCGCCCCGCCAGGACGTGGAGGGGTCCTCTCCGGATGCCTTCGCGGAGGCCTCGCTCTTCTTCCACGCGGCAGCGACCTTGAACTACTTCCGTTCCCTCGGGTGGGAGCGCCCCTGGCCTGACGAGAAGCCGCCGCTCCGGCTCGTGGCGGACGTGCGGATGCCCTCACGGGACGGCAAGGTCCTCCTCCCGTGGGGCGATGCGCTCTTCGTGCCCGCCGCCGAGGGGGATGCGCGCGCGCACGACACCATCTGGTTCGGACGGGGCCCCGGGGTGAACCTCGCCTATGACGGCGACACCATCGCGCATGAGGTGACCCATGCGCTCCTGGAGCCCTTCCTGCCACGGAGCGCCTGGCGGCTCGACACATTCGGCGCCGACGGCTCGCCTGGCGCCATCGATGAGGGGCTCGCGGACTACTTCGCCGCCGCCATCTCGGGAGACCCCTTCCTCGGAGAATACGCCGTGCGGGCTGCCGAACCCTGGCGCTCGCGCAACATCCACACGCTGGCCCGCTGCCCCGAGGCACTCGTGGGACAGCGCCACACCGACGCCCTGCTCCTGTCCTCCGCGCTCTGGGCCCTCCGCGAGCCCGCGAGCCCGTCCCAGCGTGGGGCCCTGGACCGCGCCGTGCTCACCACGCTCCAGACCTTCCAGCCCGCCTCCGAGCTGTCCCTGGAGCGCTTCCTGGAAGCACTTGTCACCAGGCTCACCCGGGAGGCCCCCGAGCTCGCCCGCTCCGCCCAGGAGACGTTCTCCCGCCGGGGCCTCCTTCCCGCCTGCCCGCGCGTGCTCGAGTTGGAGCCGGGGCAAAGCCTTGGAGGGAGCGCTGGAGCCTTCGTGGCTCCTGGCGGGCGCTCCCTGCGGATGAAGGGACTGGCGCCCGGCCTCCTCCAGTTCCATGCCCGTGTCCCGCCGGGGACCACGGCCGTGTCCCTGCGTTTCAGGAGCGGCGCCCCTCGGCCCCCACCGGGGCAGGAGCTGACGCCATTCCACCCCGTGGTCCTCGCCAGGCGCCACCGCCCTCTTCAGTGGCGCCATGACGGCCCCCAAAGCCACTCCGACGCGGACATCACGACGGTCCCACTGCCCGGGGTGTCGAGAAGCGCACGCATCGAAACAGAGGGAGCCTCCGACGTCTTCCTCCAACTCGCCAACGCGGGGGAGCTGGATGGCTGGTACGACCACCTCTCCCTCGAATTCGAGAGTGGCCCTCCCGCGCCAGCCGCCCCGCCAGAGCCAGCGCCCCGCCTCCCATCTTCCTTCTGGGGATGGATGGGAGGCGCGGGCGCTGGCCTGGGAGCCTGGCTCTGGCGGAGGCGACGAAGGTCACCGAGCGCCTAGCGGCAACTCCTGTCGAGCACGTAGCCGACGTACATGGAGGTGTTCGCGCTATCCACCACGAGCCCGCGGAGATAGCCGTTTGCGCCACAGCCGAAGGAGTACTCGGGCAGGTTGCCCACCGTGCAGCCAGCGTTCTTTCCGCCCACCCTGGGCATCACGGTGAGCTTCCCCGTCTGGAGATTCCGGCACGACAGCACAATCGTCGACAGGTTTTGCGCACTGCACCAGGTCTGATTGGGCGCTCCACTGGCCCAACCGTTGATTCCGGTGACCTTCTGGACGACTTCACCGGCTGCGCAGTCCTGGGTGAAGGAGTCACCATTCGTGCCCCCAATCGCGGGGGCAGATCAGTCATCGCCTCTGATTGAAGCGCAACCGCCGGCGTAAACCACAGGCAGCCTCGCCCATTCATGAGTTCGGTCACCGCACGCGACACGGCCCGAACTTCGTGTTCTCGATGTGCCCTCATCATAACGTGGGCCCTGCAGCCGGGGGCCCCGACCTGGGCCTGCAGCCCCGTCCAGTGCATCAACCGCACAGACAGAGTGATGACCGCGCGCCTCGCTCACTCTCGAGAAGACACGTCGAACGACGGGGGAACGGCGGTGTTTCTCACGGGAATGCTCAGAGACCTGAGGAAAGTGGCCCTCCGGATTGATCAATCCCGCCCCCCGTGGCGTCCAAGCGGGCGCACCATGACGCCGCCCTCGCACAGGCATGACGCCTCCGCGAGAGGCGTCCCACCTCAGGCCCACGCCCCATGTGGAAACTCCATCTCGTCCCGCTTCTGTGTCTGCTCACCATCACTACCAGTTGCACCGAGCCGCCCGCTCCCCTCGCCCATGCGGCCCCGCGCCAGCGCCCCATTCCGAACCGATACATCGTCGTGCTCCGCCCGGAGGCCCGCTCCCCATCCCAGGGGCCCCAGAAGACGCGGGAGCACGTGTCGAACCTCGCCAAGACGCATGGCGCGAAGGTGCTCCACACCTATGAGCATGCGCTCCAGGGCTTCTCGGCGGAGCTGGACGACGCGCGCTTGGAGGCGCTGCGCGCCGACGAGCGCGTAGCCTTCATCGAGCAGGATGCATGGGTGCGCCCGCTCGCCACGGCGGAGACGGTGGCGTGGGGCCTGGACCGCGTGGACCAGGAGGACCTGCCCCTGGATGGTCTCTATCGCCCGGCGCTGAGCGGCGCGGGTGTCCACGCGTACGTGCTCGACACGGGCATCCGCTCCACGCATGCCGAGTTCCAGGGACGCCTGGGCGAGGGCTTCGACGCGGTGGACCCCGACGGTGGCGCGGAGGACTGCGACGGGCACGGCACCCACGTCGCGGGCATCCTCGGTGGCACTACCTGGGGCGTGGCCCGGGCCGTGACGCTGCATCCCGTGCGCATCCTGAACTGTGACGGAGAAGGCCCCCTGTCGGGCATCATCGCCGGCATCGACTGGGTCGCCGCCCATCACCAGTCCCCCGCGGTCGCCAACCTGAGCATCGGGCTGGAGGTCTCGGAGGCGCTGGACCAGGCGGTCCGCAACGTCGTGGCCGCCGGCGTCACCGCCGTGGTGGCCGCGGGCAACTTCGGCGTCAGCGCGTGCGACGAGTCTCCTGCTCGCGCGGCGGAAGCCCTCACCGTGGGCGCCACCAACGTGGAGGACTCCCGCGCGTCATTCTCGAATCACGGCCCCTGCGTCGACCTGTACGCGCCGGGCGAGGACATTCGCTCCGCCGGCATCGCCAACGACACGGCAAGCGAGGTCTTCTCCGGTACCTCCATGGCCACCCCTCACGTCGCCGGCGCCGCCGCGCTCTACTTGGAGCTCCACCCCACCGCCACCCCGGCCCAGGTGATGGACGCGCTCGCGGGCGCCGCCATCTCGGGCCGCGTGAAGAACGCCGGGCCGGGCTCCCCCGACCTGCTGCTCCAGGCGGGCTTCCGCCGCTCGACGGGGGACGTCCACCGCCCCTGGGCACACGCCGTAACGCCCTTCCCCTGGAGCACCGTGCGCGCCACCTCACGTGTGCGGGTGCTCGCCTGGGACGATGCGGCGGTCCGGCGCGTGGACCTCTGGGTCAACGGCCTCCTGCGCGCCAGTGACGACACCCACCCCTTCGAGCTCGACTGGGACACCCGGGAAGAGCTCAACGGCCCGGCCACCCTGGAGGTCCGCGCCTACGACACCGCGCTCAAGGCATGGCGCGCCGCGCCCATGACGGTGACGGTGCGCAACCCCGACATCGCCGACTTCGATTCGACGCTCCAGGCGCCCCGCTGCGCCACCCTCGCGTTCGCGTGCGACACCGGCGTGCTCGTGCGCGGCATGGGAACCGTGGGGCCAGAGCGCCATGCGCCCAACACGCTCGGTGCGAGCTGTGCGGATGGCATCGATGGCACCTACCTCATCACCGCGACGCTGGAGGGGCTGCGCGTCTCCAGCCAGGACGGCGGCCCTCTCACCGCCGGCAAGCCGGTGAAACTCACCGCGACCACCTTCGGCTTCGTGCCCTTCCTGGAAGCGGTGGACCTCTTCCACGCGCCCGACGCGCGCAGCCCCCAATGGACGCATGTCGCCCGGCTCCCGCTCGAAGTGACAGGGGCGCAGGAGCTATCCACCACCTTCACGCTGCCAGAGGGAGGGCTCCAGGCGATTCGCGGCATCCTCGGCACCCATCCCACCCAGGTCAGCTGCGCCCCGGGAGCCTGGACAGACCACGACGACCTCGTCTTCCCCGTGGCCCCCTCGAGTCGCTGAAGGCCCACGGCAGCGCGCCGTTGTCCCCAGTGGGAGCGCGTCGTGTCCCCGCGTCGTGGGAAGAGTGAATTTCGTGGGTCTCCGGCGCTGGCTGAACGGTCCCCTGTTCCACGATCGACCTCCCCCGCTGGGTGGGCGGGTCCTTCAACGTGGCGGCACACCGCCGACGGCGCAACGCGCACAGGGTGACCAGACGCCCCTGCTCGCGGCCGCCTCCAGCCCGGGGATCGGGTGACTGCCTCGCTCGGGCGTCCCCACCTTGAACTGACATCACGTGCAGAGCCCGACGCTGGGATTCGGTCCACCAGGAGCGCCTGTCGCTCCGCGCGCCCAGGACGCAATGCAGCGTGCGCCCTCCCACGAGGTCCAGAGCTTCAAGCCCCTCACCGGACCAACCGGCCCCCAGGGCCTCGGACATCGACAGGCATCGGTGGACAGGTGCCCCGGCCATGCTTCTCTTGATCGCAGGGGGTGCCATGTCCTTCGAGGATCGTGTCGATGCGGGCCGGCGGCTCGCCCAGTTGCTGCGCGAGCGTGGCTACACGGGTGAAGGCACGCTCGTCCTGGCGTTGCCCCGCGGGGGTGTACCTGTGGCCTTTGAGGTGGCAACAGCACTGGGCGCACCGCTGGACGTCTGGGTGGTCCGCAAGGTCGGTGTGCCGGGCTACGAGGAACTGGGCCTCGGCGCGGTCGCGGAAGGCGGTGTCGCGTTCGTCAACCGGAGGCTGATGGCCGAGGTGGGCGTCACCGAGGCGGACCTGCAAGGCCTCGTCCGTCAGAAGAAGGATGAAGTGAAGGTCCGGGTGGCGCGCTTCCGCCAGGGCATCGGGGCGCCTCGAATCGAAGGCCAGCGCATCATCCTGGTGGACGACGGCATCGCGACGGGAGGTACCGTCCGAGCGGCCATCCAGGCGCTCCGCATGCACCGGCCCGGCAGCATCATCCTCGCGGTCCCCGTCGCGGCATCCCAGACGCTCGCAGAGCTCGCCCCCCCTGGCGGATGACGTGGTGTGCGTGCTTTCAACGCCGTCGCTGTATGCCATTGGCCAGTGGTACGCCGACTTCCAGCAGGTTCCAGATGAAGCGGTCGCGACGCTACTGACACAGGCCCGGCTCACCCTCGGTCACGACCGTCACGCGCCGCCCGGCGACACGGCCCACTCCTGACCGGGCGCCCCGAAGCATCAGCGAGCAACCACCACCCGGGCCGCGATATCCCTGTCTCACAGGAGCCCACCGGGCGCAGTTCATCCCGGCCCTCCGAAAGAGCCGCCGTTCCGGCGCAGGGATGGCAGCTTGAGCCCTGCCGTGCATCACGCTCCATCCCCACCCTTCACAGGAGGCCACCAGGCCCGAGCAGGAGCGAGTGATGCCCGTCTACGAGTTCTACTGCCGCAAGTGTAAGGAGCCCTTCACCGAAATCATGAGCGTCAAGGAGCACGATGAGCGAACGCCCAAGTGCCCACGCTGCCAGGAGACGAAGGAGGTGGAGAAGCGCATCTCCACCGTTCATACCGTGACCACCAAGAAGTGGCTGACGCTCTGACGCTCTCCCGGGCTTGCTCCGCGCCGCACCTGTGGCGGAGGTCCGACTCACGATGATTCCGGATACGCCGGACAGGGAGCGGAGCGCCAATGGCTCGACGCCTTCGGCCTCGGGGAAGGTGCTCACCCTCCTGCTATGCGGAGATGTGATGACGGGCCGGGGCATCGACCAGGTCCTGCCCCACCCTGCTCCGCCGGGCCTCCACGAGGACTACCTGAAGGATGCGCGGGACTACGTCCGGCTGGCAGAGGAACGCAATGGCCCCATCCGGACGCCCGTCGGCTTCGGTGAGCTCTGGGGTGACGCGCTCGACGAGATGGAGCGAGCCGCTCCGGATGTTCGAATCATCAACCTGGAGACGAGCGTCACCACAAGCGAGGCGTGGTGGCCAGACAAGGGCATCCATTATCGCATGCACCCGGAGAACGCGGCTTGCCTTACAGCAGCCCGGATCGATTGCTGCGCGCTGGCGAACAACCACGTGCTGGACTGGGGCTATCCGGGGCTCCTCGAAACGCTGGCTACCCTCCGGCGCCTGGGCATCGCCACCGCGGGGCTCGGGGAGGACCAGGAGCGAGCACGGCGGCCGGCCATCCTGGATGTGACCGGGGGCCGGGTCGCCGTGTTTTCGTTCGGTGATAGCAGCAGCGGAATCCCACCCGTCTGGGCCGCGACGGAAGACCGGCCCGGCGTGGATCTGCTGCCAGCGCTGTCACCCACCGCAGTGCGGCAACTGGGCGAGCGCGTCGCGGCCGTCAAACGCCCGGGCGACATCGTCGTTGCCTCCATTCACTGGGGCGGCAACTGGGGCTATGCAGTGCCGGACGCGCAGCGGGCCTTCGCGCGAGCGCTCATCGATGAGGCCGGCGTCGACATCATCCATGGCCACTCGTCGCACCACCCCCGCGGCATCGAGGTCCACCGGGGCCACCTCATCCTCTACGGCTGCGGAGACTTCCTGAACGACTATGAGGGAATCTCTGGCCACACGGCCTTCCGTCCAGACCTGACGCTGCTGTACCTGGCGTCCATCGCCCCGGCCACCGGTCAGCTGACGGGCCTCCGCATGCTCCCGATGCAGCTGCGCCAACTCCGTCCCCATCATGCCTCACGACAGGACGCTGAGTGGCTGGGCGGCGTCCTGGACCGGCAGGGGCGGGACCTTGGGACCCGCACGCGGCTGGCATCAGACGGCAACGGTGCGCTCGTCCTTCAGTGGACGTGAGCCTCCCAGACAAGCGACGAGCGGCCTCAGGGCCCCTGGTTCCCCCACAGGTCGTCCAAGGAGACGAGCCCTACCCTTCGCCCCCGTTCATCCACGATGGGCAGCCGGCGCACGCCATGCTGCCGGATGGTGAACTTGGACGCGGTGAGCGCACGCCTCCGGTCCAATGCAACCCGGCGCTCAGCCTTTCAACACCGCGAGCGGTACCAGCCGCGCCACCTTCCGCGCGATGCCAGCCGCCTCGACCACGTCCACCACCCGATCCACGTCCTTGTAGGCCAGGGGCGCTTCCTCCGCGAGCTCCGCATTGGAGGGACACTCCACTGCGATGCCCTGACGATTCAGCGCCGCGCGCAGCTCACTTCCCACCACCTGGCGTTTGGAAGCGGCCCGGCTCAGCCGCCGTCCCGCCCCATGGCAGGCGCTGCTGAGTGAGATGGCCTCGGCAGCCTCCTTCCCCACCAGCACGAACGACGCCGTGCCCATGCTTCCGGGGATGAACACGGGCTGGCCGACCTGATGGTAGGCTGCGGGCAGCTCGGGGTGCCCTGGACCGAAGGCCCGCGTCGCGCCCTTGCGGTGTACACAGAGGCGCTGGCCTCCATGCGGCTCCAACTTCGCGATGTTGTGGGCAACGTCATAGACGATGCGAGGCCACGCAGCGGAACGGTCTCCGAACCACCGGCGGAACACCTCGCGCACCCGGTGGGTGAGCACCTGCCGGTTGGCCCAGGCGAAGTTGGCCGCGGCGCACATGGCCGCGAAGTAGTCCTGCCCCTCCGCCGACGACAGCGGCGCATAGGCGAGTTGACGGTCCACGAGCCGGATGCCCTCGCGGACCAGGGCGCGGTCCATGGTGCGCACCGCATCCGTGCAGACCTGGTGCCCCAGTCCGCGCGAGCCCGTATGGATGAGCACGGTGAGCTGGCCCTCGAACAGCCCGAGCGCCGAGGCCGCCTCCGAGTCGAGGACGCGCTCCACCCGCTGCACTTCCAGGAAGTGGTTGCCGCCACCGAGCGTGCCAAGCTGGTCATGCCCCCGCTCCTGGGCCCGGACAGAGACCTTGGCTGTGTCGGCGCCATCGAGGCAGCCTCTGGCCTCCAGGTAGTCGACGTCCTCCGGTGTTCCCAGTCCTAGCACGTCCACCAGATAGGGGACGCCCTCCGTGAGGACTCGGTCCATCTGCTCGGGAGCCAACGACAGGCGGCCATGCCGGCCGAAGCCTGTGGGAATGCTCCGAGCGAGGTCGTGAGCCACCTCCGGCAGGACCTCCTTCACGTCCTCGTGCCGAAGCCCGGTCGCCAGCAATCTCACGCCGCAGTTGATATCGAACCCGATGCCGCCCGGCGAGATGACGCCATCCGGCAACGCTGTACCCGCTACGCCGCCCACGGGGAAGCCATAGCCCTCGTGCATGTCCGGCATTCCGATGGCGAAGCCCTGGATGCCCGGCAGTGTGGTGACATTGACGAGCTGAGGCACGCTCCGGTCCTGGACCATCTGATGGAGCAACTCCGAGTCCGCGACGATGCGGGCCGGTACCCGCATGTCCTCTCGGAAGCCCTGGCCCAGTTCATACAGGGCGGGCCCTATCTGCCGGATGAGCGGCTCGAGCTGCTGCGGGACCTCGGGAAGTGTCTCCATGCTTGCCTCATGACAGGGGGGGTCTCAGACATCGAGGACGACCGTGGCCGTGAAGCCGTCGTCGTGCTCGTGCAACTCCAGGCCATGGAATGTGGCGGCCTTCACAGCGGTCTTGAGCACGGGAGGCGAGACGCCGCGAATATGGGCGCGCAGCGACCGCTCTTGGAGCGCGTCCACCACGAGGTCCGTGTAGACGCGCTTCGTCAGGTCCGAGCGGGCGATGAGCTCATTGAGCCAGTCGACAAGCAGGGCCTCGGTGTCCGCCGCCGCGAGCGCATACCCGGCCTCCTCGAAGAGTTCCGGGAGTCCCGTGCCTGAGATGCGGAGTTGACTCCATGACCGCCTCCTTCCCGCGCCCGAAGTGGAGATGCCCCCATCCGACGACAACATCGTTGACAGCTCACGAAGGCGACGGTGGAGAAGCGTCCTGCTCCTCTGTCCCCATGGAGCGCGTTGCTTGTTCGAACTCGACCTCCGACGGCGGGCCTGTCCGCACCGGAAGCTCCAGCCGCCGCCATGCCGACATGCCGCCCAGCACGTTCGAGACCTGCTGGAAGCCGTTGCGGAGCAGGATGCTCGTGGCAAGTCCGGAGCGGTGGCCCGTGCTGCACACCACCGCGACCGGATGGTCCTCGCGCAGTCCCAGCTCGGAGAGGCACTCCTCCAGCTCTGTCACATACGCATGTCGTGCGCTCAGGATGTGGCCACGCTCGAACTCCGAGCGCTCGCGCACGTCGAGCACCTGGAAGCCCTCCCACTGGGAAAAGAGCGCCTCGGGCGTCAGCGTGCCGCTGCTCTCGATAGGCAGCCCCGCGTTGCGCCATGCCCCGAATCCCCCCGTGAGGATACCCTCCACCTGGTCGAGGCCGATGCGGGCCAGGGCCAGCACGGCCTCCTTCGAGTCCGCGTGCGCAGGCAGGACGAGGAACAGCGGCGTGCCCGGCTGTACCATCTGTCCACTGAACACGGACAACCCCTGCATCCAGACATTCAGCGAGCCCGGGATGTGCCCCCCAGCGAAGGACTCGGGCTCACGCACGTCCAGGACAAGGCCACTGTGACTTGCCCACTGAAAGCGTTTCGGCTCCAGGAAGGGGATGGCGGATGAACCCGCGGAGAGTGGCACGCCACCGCGTATGTTCACCTCCTCCATGCGCGAGAAATACGAAGGCCGGTGAAGCCGCTCCTGCACCTTGCGCTGGATGAAGTCGCTCCGGCTGGAGGTGAACACGGGGTTGTGCAGGCGCTCGAAGCCCAGTGTCGTCAACTCCCTGTCCGCGATGCCGCTGCCACACACCGAGCCTGCTCCGTGGGCCGGGAAGACCAGTGTCTGGTCGCCCAGGGGTAGGACCTTCTGATGGAGCGAATCAAAGAGGAGCGCGGCATTCTCGTAGACCCGCTCTGGCGCAGCCAGGTCCGTGCGCCCTGTCTCTCCAGCAAAGAGTGCGTCGCCCGTGAAGACGCCCCAAGCCTGGGCATGGTGGGGATCCAGGTAGACGGCCCAGCTCATGCTCTCTGGAGTGTGGCCCGGCGTATGAAGCGCCACCAGCGTCAAGGCCCCCAGGTGTAGCCGCTCTCGCTCGCCCATCCGCACGTCGGCATGGCCGGTGATGGGGTGCCGGCCAGCCACCACCTGCGCGCCTGCAAGGCGGGCAAGCGCGGAAGTGCCCTCAACGAAGTCTTCCTGGCGGTGCGTCTGGAGCACGTAGCGCAGCCGCAGCTCCTGCCGCCGCAACACGTCCAGGTAGACGTCGACATCACGCCGGGGGTCGACGACGAGCGCCTCGCCGTCACTGCCCAGGATGTAGGTGATTTGGGCAAGGCCCTCGGTCTTGATGGCCTGGAAGTACATGGCTCCTCCTCCGCTGAAGGTGGTCGCCATGACTGGAAAGAGCATCACGGGCACGATGCGTTGCCGCCTGCACGGCCCGCCGGGAGTCCGGCCAGGAGCGGAGCATCCTTCCCCTCTTCTGAGTTGCTACCGCACGCCTGCCTGAGTGAATGGCGTCCGTGGAATTTCCATCTCGCCTTCGCAACGCCGCGTGGAGGGCACCGCTGCTTTTCCTGGCAGGTCTCTCTCCATTCTCAGTGCTCGATCATCGGCGCGCTGGTGCCCGAGGACATACCAGGGCTGCCCTGGTACGCGGACGTGGCGCGTGCGCTCGCCGTCTTCGACTGGAGGGGCGAGCGCGTTCAGACGATCAGGGCACCAGCTCGGCCGTGAGCGTGAGTGGAGTCACCGAGTGGGGGTGGGGCCGCACCCTGCCATCGTGGATGCAAGTGATTCGAGAGTCTCTGGGGCTCGAAAGGGGGGCGGCCCCCGCGGCAGGGACCGTCACCTGGAATGCCGGCGTGCCAGCGTCAGGAGATTCTGATGCTGGAGGTGTTGTTGTTCATCGCGCCCAGGGTCGGGGCGTCGGAATTCACGGGCAGCGTGTCGCCGGAGAAGTTGTCGTTCTTGAATAGGACGACCGCCAGGCCCTGCGGCTTCACCGAGCTGATGGTGTTGTTGTCGATGCCGTACCGCTCCAGCTCGGCCTGGGTGTACTGGCCAGGAGGCAGGTCCACCTCCTTGCCATCGAACTGCTCTTTGTAGAAGAACCTGGCCCTGGGCTGCACGGGCACGGATATGACCCTGATGCTGGAGACGTTGTTGTTCAGCGGGCCCAGCTCCTCGGCATTGGCCACCACTTCGATCTGGTCGCCGGTGAAACCATCGTTCTTGAAGAGGACAGCCTTCACGCCAGGCGGCACCTTCACCGAGCTGATGGTGTTGTTCTCGATGCCCAGCGCCTCCAGCTGGGCCCGGGTGTAGTTGCCAGGCGGCAGATCGACCTGTGCACCACCGAAGTCTTCGTTGGTAAAAACGGTAATGTTTGCCATTGCAGTTCTCCTCCTTTGAGCGGTCCCGGCCCATTCGTTGCCAGAAGCCGCCGGAAGCATTGGGCACCGCGCTCCGGAAAAGCAATCCGTCCACAGTACCGTATCCGTCCGGCCAAGAACGTGCTGAGAGGCATTGAGTGAGGAGTCGGCGCCGAGGACCCTGGCGGGAATGTCAAAGCCGGTGGAGAAGCAGGAGTGGTTCCGGGTCGCTGAAGCCTTCGAGGCGAGCGGACTGACGCAGAAGGAGTTTTCCCAGCATCGAGGCGTGCGGTTGAGCACGTTGCAGTCGTGGGTGTACCGGCGCCGACGACAGCAAGGCGAGAATGGCAAAGCGGTTCGCCTGCTGCCGGTGGAGGTGGCGACGACACCAGCGGCGGCAGAAGCACCGGGAGAGAGCCTCCCGGAAGGCGGAGGAGGCACCCGCACGGGAGATTCGTCGCCGACGTCCTGCTGCGCGTGCAGACACATCCCAACTCACGCATCGGCGAGCTGCTGCCCCACGAGTGGAAACGGCGAAGCGTCGCCGACCCGCCCGACTCACCCCTCCAGCCCAGCCTCTGAATCCTCGCGGCGTGCGTCGACCACGGTCCTCGTCCGTCGGCAACCGCTCACGTCACGTCATTGCCCGGACGGTTACACAGTACCGCGCGGGCGGGCCTGGGAGCGTCAGTTCGCGCCCAGGCTCCAGCGCTGCACCAGCTCCGTCCTGCGGGACGGGTCCTTCAGCAGCTGGTTGGCCCAGTGCAGGGGGCCGGCCCGCCGCACCATCTCGAACTCGGCCGCGAGCAGGGGGATGACCCAAAGCAGGTTCACGGGCGAGCCTGGAGGCAAGGGCACGGCGGGCCCCTGTGCGATGACGAAGTGGCGCAGCCCCAGGAGCGGGTCGGAGACGACGGCGATGTCGCCCGGCGCCCAGGCCGGCTGGCTGCCCTCGTTCGATTGCTTCAGCGTCCCCAGCGCCGACAGGGCCAGGGCGCGCTCCGGGCTGTGCGAGTCCATCCACGCCGCCAGTTCCTCATGGGTGGCACTTGAATCCCGCTTTCCGCTCGCCTGCGGCACCCGGCCGAAGCCATTGGTGACGACCGTGAAGCCGCTCTGGCCCAGGCGCGTGCGCACGAGTACCTCATGCGGGGGGAGCGCCTGCGAGGCCGGAGGTGCAATCTGGGCGATGGTGTCGCCCGGCAAGGCGCCTTCCAGGGCATGGCGGAAGAGGGCCTGGTACGTATTGACGCCCACGCTCGAGGAGAACGGCTTGCCCGGTGCCGACGCCCGCGCCCAGCGGGTGAAGGGCTCCGCGGCATCCGAGAGGCGCTCGAGCATCAGGCTGGAAGGCTCGCCGGCGCGAACCCGGTAGCTCATGGTGTCTCCGCCGAATGGCTCGGGCCAGGAGCCGGGCTGCACGCCCAGCGGCACCTCCAGGACCTCATCCGCGGAGAGCGGGCGGTTCTCACGAACCATGCGATAGGCGGCGAAGTACAGGGCCTCCCGGCCACGCGACGTCTCCCACGTGTCCCACTCCTCCGGTGCGAGCTGGAGATCCGGCAGCCCGAAGCTCTCCAGGCCGCGCAGCTGAAGGTAGCGGCTGCCCTGGCGGCGGGAGAGATCGACCCAGGCGCGGAACGGACGGTAGTCGGGGTGGGCCAGCTCCCGGAGCAGCCGAGCGAAGATCCTGGCGTCCTTCACGAGCGAGCCTGCCTGGTGCAAAACCACCGCCGTGCCGTTGAGGGCTAGGCGTGAGACCAACAGCGAGAAGACGCGCATCACACCGTCCTCTGCCCACGGGTCCGGCCTGGCGCCGCCTCGCATCGACTGCTCCTCGCCCTGACGCGGGGAGATGCCGGAAGCGAGCGTCAGGTAGCAGCCCTCCCGTGGAAGGTTCGGAAACTGCCGCAGGTCCAGGCCCTCACGGGGCAGGGGGCCGTTTCCCCTGAAGACACGCACGGTGTGCCGGCCGTTCGTGAGCCGGACTTCCTGGCCGACCTCCACGGTGAAGCCCAGCTCTGCCAGGCCCAGTCTCGAGAGCCACGCGCCTGGAGCCTCCGCGAGGCCGGGCAGGGGCTCCGCGAAGAGGACCGAGGCATGAGCCAGCGGGCGGGGAGGCGAGAGTCCCGCCGGGCCCTCGGCAATGGGGATGGCGTCTGGAGAGGAGTTCACGAGAGCGGATCGGGGATCGTGCATGAGAATGGGGACACAGGGCGCCTGGCCGGGCGACGGCAGCGCCTTCGCGCGGGGGCTCATCTCTCAACGCGCCAGAGCCCTCCGTCACTCCTGACCTCCTGAGCCGGAGTTGGGCCCCTCCGTGTGCCTGTCCCTGTCCGAGTGCGCCTGAGTCCGCTGTGCTTCGTCTATCCGCGGCCCGTGGCGACGCCGCGGGTTTCTTCCATCAGTCGGAGCAGGGTCGCCTCATCCAGGGAGTCCTTTCCCAGCCCCTTGCAGCAAGGTCTGACCCAGTCGGCGCTCTTCTGACGCATAAGAGGGATGGGGGCCTGTTGAGGGGGAGGGAGGGTGCAGAGGGGCCGAGGAGGGCCGCTGACGGGGCCGCCCGAGTGATTCTCCCGTCCGGTGGACAGGCCGCTTGAGCCCCCTTGGGGTACACGCCTGCCCAGACCGCGCTCCCTTCAGGTGCGTCGCAGGGGCCTGGAGCTCTTGGCGCCTCTTGAGCCTCAACACCACGCGGCCTGGGGTGACCCTCGTGCCTAGGCCAACCTCGCACTTGCCGTGGGCAAGCCCAGGTGCTTCTGAATTGCCCGCACCCCGGGCGCCCCCTTCACGTACGCCAAGACCCTTGAACCTGCCTCCACACCTCACGCAGGCGTACACGTCGAAGTCGAACGTCCTCCTGAGCAACTCTGCGAATGTCCACTCGCGGTGTCCTCTCCTTCATCCGCTCCTTCCTGGCCCCTGCCTCAAGCCCCGCGCTCACCTCCTGCACACCTGCTTGAGGGAGCGCATCTCCACCACCAGCGACGCCGCCATGTCGCTGAAGATGCGCTCCGAGCGCGTGGCCGAGGTGGTGCGATCCTACCGCGTCTGAGCCACACGCCGGTCCGGACCAGCGAGAAGCCCGCTGGCGATTCGCGTCGCGGAGGCTCCGTCAAGGCGCGAGCTGCTCGACGGAGGGCGCGTGCGAGATGCGGATGGCGGGGTTGTCCACGACATCGTCGTTCTTCACGCGGGTGCCCACCATGACCTGATACGGCGGTTCGTCCATGACGGGAGCGCGGCCGTAGACGATGAAGTAGCGTCCGCTCGCATACGTGACGTTCCCGAAGAGGAGTTGCCGGATCGCAGGGCCCTTGGAGATGGCGAAGCCGTTGCGGTCACGGACGTCCCCATTACGTTTCACCCGTGCAGCGCGAACACGGGCGGTGTCCGCCGTCAGGGCGCTCCAGGAGACGAGCACCTCGTCACCCTCGGAGGCAACCCTGGGCGAGAACTCCGTCGTGCTCGCGGTGGAGATGCGGATGCCCAAGGGGTCCAGGACGTTCGCAGACCCGCGCTTCAAGCGGGTGCCGTAGATGTCTGCCGAGCCTGAGCGTGAGTCGCTCCACGCAACGAAGAAGCCATACTTCGTCGCTGTCACGGACTGGTAGTTCTGGTTGCCCGGCGCGGCGGAGATGATGAAGCCACTTGGGTCGAGCACCGAACCGTTGGCGCGGACCCTGGCGGCGAAAATGTCATGGCTGCCGTATCGCGTATCCGTCCATGCGACCATGTACCGATCTTCTGACCATGCCACGGAGATGCCAAAGGAGAACTCAGTGCTCTGGGAGCGGGAGATGACCACTTCCTGGACATCCAGGCCCGGTTTGCCCATGTCGAGGGTGACTCCGCGAACCTCACGGGACACCGTGAGTCCAGAAGCAATCCAAGCCACCAGGCACTTGCGTTTGTGGCAGGCAATGCCGGGGGAGCCCACGGCATTGTGGTCGGTGGGTGTGAAGAGGGTGATAGGATCTCCGTCGAGCGTGCCATCCCGGTTGACGCGGGCAAGGAAGACTGATCTCTCCCCGGTCCAGATGACCAGGAACTGCCGTCCATCGAATGCGGTGGCGTGATAGTAGGCGTCCGGGCGGAGGTTGGGGTTGAGGTCGATGGCGTCGGGATCCAGCAGCCGGCCGTTCACCGACACGCGCGCGGCAACGAGCTTGCCTGCACGACGCCAGTCCGACCAGGCGACGAAAAACTGATTCCCGTCCTCGGCCACCTGGGCGTTGTTCGCGAAGGTGGGTGTCGACCAGTTCGGGAGAGGCCCTTGCCCCCCATTGCCGTGAAGCCCGAGCTCGAGGTCCCCCTGCGAGCTCGGGTCTTCAAAGGCGGCTTCCGGTTCACCGCCACACGAGACGGCCAAGAACGCTCCGAGCAGCGCTCCTCGCCAAGTCCGTAGGCTCATTGTCTGTCCTTGCATGCTTCGCTCCCTTCAATCGCAATACGGCGACAGGTCCCATGGTTCGGGATTGACGGGCAACACCATGTGGACCATGACGAACGCGAGTGGACATCTGCGATAGACGTCAACGCTCTTGCGTTGCACCTTGAACGAATGAGAGGGACTCACGCCGCATGGCCAGCCGCGGTCCATGGCTCGCCCATGTCGCTATGAATCATCCGATACAGCTTTCACATCAAAGGACAGCGGCGATGGAATGATGACTCTGGGAGTAATTGCATCTACGTAGGAACCGCCATTGACGAACAGCGTGTCCCTGATGCGACGCTCATCCCCCGTCTTCATGACAGAACTGTCAAACAAGGAGAAGGAAATGAAGCGAAGCAGAGGCGTTTCCCTGCCACGCATGGGATGGGTTGTCTTGGCTGCTCCGATGATGTGGGCATGCGGGCCCGAGGCACAGGCACCCGCGGCGCAGGAGGTGTCGCAACAGGATGTGCCGCGGGACGTGGTGAGCTGGGAGGAGTATCAACGGAACGCGGCGCGTGTGGTGGATGGAAAGGAGCTGTACATCGTCGAGTGGGACCTGGCGCTGACGCGCGACGAACTCCGTGACAGGTACGACCGATATGTGGCCGCCGCGTCCACCGGGCAGGACGGCTCGGAGTCGCCTGGCCGCACGGAGTCTCCCCTTCGCGTCAACCGCGTCGGGAGCTCGGACGACATCTGGACTTGGGCGAACCGGTACAACCTGCGCTACTGCGTCAGTAATGCCTTCGGTACGAACAAGACGCGAATCGTGAATGAGATGGCGAACGCGGCGGCGAGCTGGGAGTACGTCGCGGACGTCGACTTCATCTATGACAGCACCCAGGACGCGAGCTGCACCAATGCGAACCCCGCGGTGACGTTCGCGGTGCAGCCGTGGACGGCCGGTGGTGCGTGTGCCTTCTTTCCGTCGGGAGGTGGCTGTATCCCGCGCACGGTGGTCATCGACATTCCCAGCCTGGACCCGGCGCCCCCCACCTCGCCGAATGTCACGACGGGAACCGTGCTCATCCACGAACTGGGGCACGTGCTGGGCTTCCGCCACGAGCACTCGGCTTCGTCGCTGAACCCCTGTTATGAAGACTCGAACTGGAGGGAGCTCACCACCTACGACGTCGCTTCGACGATGCACTATCCCTGGTGCAACGGCGTTTCGACGGCCACGCTCAACCTCACGTACATGGATGCCGCGGGGGCCGCCGCCCTTTATGGCTGGCATACCAATGCAAACAATGGGGACCGCCGCTACCCGGCGGCGCACACCAATGACTATACTGCGGCGCTTCAGATGGGACAGTCGTTCCTCATTCCCTTCGCGGTGACCACGAACTTCGCGGAGGGGTGCTTCCTGGTGGGCAACGGCCCGACCGCCGCTCACATCCGCTACGGTGATGGCATGGCAGGCGCTGTGCTCGCGTCCGCGACGAGCGTCGTCAACACGGGGGTCCAGTGTGGCGTCAACTCCTCGTACACCTGGCACCGCGCCAACTTCCCGGGCGTAGCGATGTTCGCGAACAGCGTGTTCACGGTGGTCTTCGGCAATGGCACGCAGACGCTCCGCATGGCCATCAACATTGGAAATCCATACACCAGTGGAAACATGTGGGACTCATTTGGCGGCGGGCGCAGCCTGTCTCCTTGGGATGGGCGGGTCCGGATGGGGCGCCTGGGCCCTCCGTGAGTTGAGTGAACGGTGGGGCCGAGGTCCATGGCCCCCCGGTGGAGCGGGGAGGGCGCTCCGGCCTTCCTCGCGCCTCAGGTGTGGCACGCGACTGGCGAAGATCGTCGGCACGATTCTCCCCGGGCTGCCCGCGCGCTCCGCCAAGGCGCTCATCGCCGCCATCGAAGTGCTCGAGGGGAGGCTCCAGGACCTGAGACTCCCCCTGCTGGTGGTGCACGGGGGCGAGGACGTCATCACCTCCATCGAAGGCAGCCGCGCCCTGGTGGCGCAGGCCACGATCGCCGACAAGCGCCTCATCATCTACGAGGGCCAGCGCCACGACCTCGCGCACGAACCCGACGCGGAGAAGGTCATTGGAGACATCGTGGCCTGGGTGGAGGCCCACGTCCCGCCGAGCGCCGCCCCCTGACAATGGGAGCGGTCGCGGGACACAAGTCTCCCCCTGAAACCGCCCAACCACAGCGCATCATCAGTACCGCGAGCGGCTGTAGTCTCTGACCTGCGCTTCGATCCAGGGACGGAACGCAGAGACCCGGGTATAGACACCAGGCAAGCCCGGCCTCGCGCAGCCCACGCCGAAGCTCGTGATTCCGTAGAGCACGTATCGGCCACCGACCTGAGCGACCAACGGCCCTCCGCTGTCCCCCTGGCAGCTATCCTTCCCCCCTGACATGTACCCAGCCCCGAGCATCACATCGGGATCGATGATGATGCCTGCTTTCTTGTACGCAGTCTTCAGGGTCTCAGAGTTCACGGTGGGAACCCACACCTGCATCAAGATGGAGGATGTATCGTATCCCCCCTCCCTGGTAAGACCCCATCCTGCGGTCACCATCATCGTGCCATCCGGGACATCCGCACCCACCGACGAGAGCCCCACAGGGTTGAGCGACGTTTCAGCCAACGGGGACTGCGCGACCAGGTTGGGACGCATGCCAACACTGCTCGTGCCGCACGCAGCACCGCTCACCGAGAACGAATCCTCCGAGAGACACACAGGCTGTACCGCGGAGGTGAACTTGATGGGCTTGTCGAGCACGACAACCGCGACATCGTTCGCCGTCGTATCCGGGTCGTACTCTGGATGGTAGACAGTCTTTCTCGCGGCGACAACCTGCTGCGAGGGCGACGGGCGATTGAAATTATGAGCCCCAGCGACGACAGTCAATCCGGATGTTCCGTCGTAGACGCAATGGGCAGCCGTGACCACGATATCGCTCTCATCCTTGTTGCCAACCCTGATGAGAGAACCACCGCAGAAATGATCGTTGTATTGCTGCAGGCTGACAATCCACGGATGACTCCCAGGACGTGCCTCGACCCCTCCCACAATCGCCTGGTCCATGCGGCCCGTCGCTTCGACGTCCTGCCTCTCCAGCTCCGGACCACCACATCCCATCAGGCTGACCGCGACAATCACTCCACTCACGAAGCGCAATGCGCCCTCCTTGATCATGCGACACATGCCAACAGCAAGCCACATGCCATGCCTCAACTAGAGGAATCCCGAGCGCATTCGACTCACGGCGCGCCGTTGACACGTCAGCGAGCTCTCGCAGAGACGGGATGACGCGTCAGCCGTCCATTCGTCGTGCCGCGCGGGCCGAAGAGCCAGCCTGGGTCACTCCTGAGTCATCTCCTGCGTCTGCTCGGACACACGTACGATGGAAGCTCTCCACTTGGGGGGCCTCCTGAGCAGCTCTGCGAAAGTCCACTCGCGGTGTCCTCTCCTTCATCCGCTCCTTCCTGGCCGCTGCCTCAAGCCCCGCGCTCGCCTCCTGCGCACCTGCTTGAGGGAGCGGAGTTCGGACGGGTCATCGGGCTGCGCGCACATCTCCGGGTGAGGGAGGTGTCTATTCATGGCAAGCTCCTCCGCGAGTCCTCCGAGAGCCCACCATGGCAAACGCATCCTCTCGCCCTTCCCCGCTGCTGAATCGCCCATCCCTGAAGCGCGTCCGCGATGCCGCCAACTTGCTGGCCTCGCTCGCACCGGGCGTGCTGTTCGTAATGGCGCTGCTGGTGGTGTCTCAGCAGACGCGATTCTCCTGGCTCGCCGAGCCCCGCCACTACCCCTGGGAGTTCTGGGTGGTGGGGCTGGCCGGAACGACGGCGACAGCGGCCGGCGTGGCGGACTGGCGCTACCACCGCGTGGCCCGGCTCCGAGTCGGGCCACGGGAGCACCTGGCGGAGTTCCTGGCGCTGGCTGGCGGAGGACTCCCCCTGTTCCTCTTGATGTGCGCCGCGTCGGTGGCGCACAGGCCCCTGATGTATCTGCTCCCCGTGCTCGTCGTCCTCATCGGGACGGTGGCCCTCATCTGCTACGACGAGTTCGTCTTTCACCGTCGGCGGTGCGACCGGTGGGAGGCCCTGCTGCACCGGACGCTGCTCGCCGGCCATGCGGCGGCCTTCCTCGCGTGGGCGCATTTCTGCTTCGTCCGTGAGAATCTTCATGGCGGATAGCCCATCCTCGCCATGGCAGCGAGGCATCGAGTTGCTGAAGCGCGCGGCCTGCCTCTACGACGCCCCCGGCTCGGTGCTCGCCGACGAGGCACGAGGCGCATGGCGAACGGGCTTCACTGGCGGCGCGGCGTGGATGGCGAACGGTCTGGCCCTGGTACGAGGTCAGCCCGCGGCCACCGTGCCGTCCAACGTGGGTCGATGGGGCGCCCTCAAGTACGGTGGCGCACTGCTCTCCGCAGGAGTCGCCGGAGGGTTCGCATCCGGACTCGGGGCGCCTCTCGCGGTGGCGCTCGTAGTGGCGGGGCTCGCGTTCTATGCCGCTGAGGCCCAGGGGCTCTTCCTGTTCCCACTGCTGTTGGATGGCACGGAGCATCCTTGGCAGAGCGGACGCGTCCTGCTCCGCCGGGCAGGCGGCACGCCGAGCGCCATGGGAACGGTGCTCATGCTGGCCGGGGTGATGCTGCTCGGAGGGGTGGTGGGACGCGGATGGGTCCGCTGTTGGTGTCTGGGCTGTCTCGCGGTCGTGCTCTGGTACGAGGAGCTACGAACGTGAGCCGCGCGCGGTCCCTCCCGGAGTGCTGGAACCACGGACTCGCCCTCGCGATGGACGCGGTGCGCGTCAACACGGTGTCCCTGGAAGTCCGGCGAGGCGTCTCCCTCTGGCACAAGCAGCGACGCCTCGGCATGGGTGCGGTCATCCTCGTAGGCAATGTCTTCCTGCACCTATCGCGCAGCCGCATCCGGATGCATCCTTCAATCTCACGCTGGCGAGCTGGCGAGTTGGCCTCCTTCGCGCTCCTGCACCCGGGCCGCCTTGCCGAGCCTTGTGGCGGGCGCGCGGTTGCCCTGGAGGCCCTTCCAGGAGAGCGCCTCGACCGGCTGCTCCAGCAAGGTAGACTCACGCCGAACATCATGGAGGCCGCCGCGAGGGAATTGCACCGGGCCCACCGCCTGACGCTACCCGGCGCCTCCCGGGCATGGTCCCATGGGGACGCCCACCTGAAGAACCTCCTCTATGACGAGGCCGAGCAGCGCGCTTGGCTCATCGACTTCGAGACGGCACACGACACGAGCCTCGACGCCAGCGAGCGGCATGCGGACGACCTCCTCGTCCTCCTGCTGGACCTGAGAGGACGCGCGCCGCTGGAGCCAGCTCGCGCCCTGGCGGAGGCATTCCTCCGCGCGTACCCGGAGCAGACAGTCCGACGGGAACTGATGTCTCGCCTTTGTCCGCCCCGAGGACTGGAGCGGGCACTCTGGAAGAGCCGCTCCCATCACCTCCCCGACGAGGCCCTCATCGACTGGCTGGAGTACCTGCGAGCAGTTGTCGCTGAAGCGGATGCCAGGGCGGCCGCACCGAGCGCCCCCTGACAGGAATGTTGCCGCCCCGATGCCCCCCCTCTCCTTCCTCCGTCGGCGTCTCCCGTCGATTCTCCGTCTCCGTTCGGCCCTGGCGGCTCCATGCGATTCGTGCCCAGACCACTCGTATCGTCTGAGCCGTTCCGCTCAGTGCTGACGCTCAGGTGAAACCAAGCCCACGCCGACCTTGACGGGGGTAGCGCGTTCGGGGTCGATGACAATGGGATTTTCGATGAGTTCCGGGGCGGTGGCCCGGGTGTCCGCGGGGTCCGGCACCCACACGGGGCCTTTCGCATATGTCCCGCGCATCCACGCGCGAGGTACGCGGCGGATACCCACCGGGTAGAGCGTCAATCCGGAGGCGTTGATACGCAATCGCAGGAAGCACTTCCAGTCCTGAATGGACAGTGATGCGAACGCATCGTTGGCGTGGCAGCCAAACACGTTGAGGGAGCCGAGCAGGTGATGCTCAGTTCGGATTACCGGGCGAAAGAAGGAACTGCTCAAGACGAGCGGTGGAAAATACGTCGCGCCGCTGAAAATCGAGGCACAGCTCAAGCGACACCCGCTCATCCAGGAGGCGGTCCTGATTGGCGATGGACGGAATTACTGCACGGCCTTGTTTGCGCTCGACGCTGAGATACTCGCCGAGATGGCTCGCCGCGAGGGGCTCCCGGCGGACCCGACCCACCCGCGAATCAACGACGTCCTGCAGACACTGGTCGCGGAAACGAACGTGGGTCTGGCGTCCTTCGAGTGCATCAAGACGTTTCGAGTGTCGCCCGATCCGTTCACGGTGGATGGAGGCGAACTCACGGCCTCGCTGAAGGTCAAGCGCCACGCGGTCGTTCGGAAGCACGCGGCGTTGATTGAGTCGATGTACGGAGCCCCGGAGTCGCAGCCGTAAGCGACTGTTCGTTGAGCCACCGTGCGAATGGTGCTTCGTGAGGCCCAGGGGCATCCCCCCGCTCAGCCGCAACGGTCTCCGCCCAAAGCACGACGTCCCGGCATCCCATGCATTCTTCCAACCGAGGCCCGGCGATAAACAGCGGGGCCCGAAATCAGGTGACGCTCCACTGGCGATGTCCCCTACCATCCAGCGAGTCCCCACCGCTGAGGCCGACTCCGCTGAACGCCACCGAACCCCGTCACCTCGCCGGCCTGGACCTGCTCCGGTGCCTGGCCATCCTCATCGTCCTCCTCTTCCACTACCCGCGCCCCGAAGGCCACGAGACCTACCGGATGCTCGCCAACTTCGGCTGGACGGGCGTGGAGTTGTTCTTCGTGCTGAGCGGCTTCCTCATCGGCTCTCAGCTCCTGGAGCCGGTGTCCCGAGGGGAGACGCCATCCCTGAAGCGCTTCTACCTGCGGCGCTCCCTTCGCATCCTTCCGCCCTATCTCATCGTGGTGGCCCTGTATCTCTTCATTCCCGCGTGGAGTGAACGCCCCGTGGAGACGCCCGCGTGGCGCTTCCTCACCTTCACGCAGAACTTCGGGCTGCGCCTGAACGGCTTCTCCCACGCGTGGTCGTTGTGCGTGGAGGAACACTTCTACCTGGTGCTGCCCCTCGCCGTCCTCGCGCTGCGCGGACGCGTTCGGGCTGCGCACCTGCTCGCGGGCGCGGTGGGATTGATGGTGGCCGGCATGCTTCTGCGAGGCGGCCTGTGGCAGCGCTACTTCTCGATGCTCGGACCGAGTGATGCCGGATGGCGAGGCTACGACACGCTCCTCTACTACCCCACGTACGCGCGGCTCGACGGGCTGACATGCGGCGCGTTGCTCGCGACGCTGCGCGTCTTCCGGCCCGCGGCATGGGAACGATGGACGCAAGGGTCCCACGCCGGAGTCCTTGCACTGGTGGGACTCGGGTGCCTGGGAGGCGTGCTCTGGCTGAACGAGCAACACTTCCGATACCTGGCCCACACGATGCTCGCGTTCCCCCTGACGTCACTGGGCTACGCGGCGCTGCTCGTAGCCCTGGCGGGCCCGGCCGCCTCGCGTGTGTGCGCCCGCATCCCCGGCGCGAGGACCTTCGCAGTGTTGAGCTTTACCGTCTACCTCACCCACAAGGCCGTGCAGCACGGAGTCCGAGTGGCGCTGGAGCCCCATGGCATGGACGCATTCCACCCCGTCACGCTGCTGGGAGGCGCCGTGACGGTGCTGCTCGCGTCGCTCGCGCTGCACCACGGTGTGGAGCGGCCCGCGCTGAAGTGGCGCTCGCGGCTGGAGACGTGGCTCGTCCGCGAGCCGCTTCCCCAGCCCGCCGCCAGCGTTCCGCGGCCCTGAGTCCACCTGCGCGGCAACGACAATCCTGCGCTGGACCACGGGGTCACCGGATGGACTCCCGACGGCCCAGGATGTGACGCGTAATCCGCTGCCCCTGCCCATCTTCGCAGCGGTTGCTGCGCCTTCAGAAATACTCGGGATGCTTAGCGGCCAGCATCTCCTCCAACGCGCTCACATCCTTCAGCAAGTGGTGGCCCGGCGCGATGTTCCTCGCAGCATCCCAACACAGCCAGGCCGCGCCCATGTCCCAGTCCGCGACGCAGATGTCTCCCAGCTCCGTGTAGGCCCAAGTGAAGAATGGATTGGCCTCAATGACCTCAAGCAGCAACGCGTGCGCCTCTTGGGGCTCATTGAGTGTACGGCGGGCCCCTGATTCGAAGCTCTTGAGAACATGCGCGTGGGGCCCCGCCGCCGCACGAAGCTCAACGAGTGTCGCGGCCATGGTGCTGGCTGCTGCGTTGTCGGAGGACCTCAACATGACCTCCCAGAAACGGCGCATGTCGGCGTCCGGAGTGCTTTGAATCGCCTCTCCCAACCCCGGTACCGCCTCACCGGTTTGCAACGTCAGCTCGAAAAACGCGAGCACGCTGTCGAGCATGCGGCCGGCGTCCACGGACTCCTTCGCTTCCATTTGCCGCCGCTCCCGCACCTGGGCGCTGTCCGGAGCGGCGCCGAGCGTCACGCGCTCCAGCGTGGCGTCGTCCGGAAGCCCGGGTCTTCCCTGCACCACGCGGCGGTAGCCCTCGAGCGGTATCCCACTGTCGGGCACGACGTTGGCGGATTGGACCCGCAACGTGATGGTGCTCCCGGGGAAGCCTCGCATGTCTTTTGCGCTGTATTGAATTTCGCGCGGCACGCGGCCCTCCGAGGCGAGCCGTTCGAGGATGAGAGGATGGCCGTGGTAGCGCTCACGGAGAAACTGGACGAAACGCCTGCCCAGGTCGGGCTCAATGCGGGTGCCTTCATCCGAGTACGAGAACAGCCGGCGTCCCTCCGCGGCGGCATACACCGTGTGCCCCGCTTCGGACTCCACGGAAATGTCTCCTTGCGGCTTTGGGCCGGAAAGGGCGGACCGCAGCAGTCCGCCGAGCCCGGTGCGCTTCGGCGGCGCCGCATCCGCGAGCGTTCGTCCCCGCGCCTTGTCGAGCACGGAGAGCTGATGCTCCATGATGACGGGCTCGAAGTCGGAGGTGTCACCCTGACCGGCCTCGATGACTTCGCGGACATGCTCGCGGTTGGACAACTCAAGGTGCCGAAAGCAGACGTTCGCGTACTACCGCACCCGTCGAGGTCGCGCCACCGACGCGGTCTACCTCAACGCGGAGGAGGAACATGTCCATGCCATGGTCGCTGGGCCCTGCTTACCGTCGTTGTCACTTGCGTCTATCCATCGGCTTCAGGCCAGCACTCTCTGCTCGAACTGGGAGATGACGTCATCCAGGACGCTCAGAAAGTAGCTATCCGCAGGAGCCTGTGAAGCACGGATGGCGAGGAGCAATGGATAGAAGCTCGGGTCGCCCGAAGACGCAGCGGCCTCAAGCGCGTACACCATCACTTGAGAGCCAGAAAGCGCCGCACGCACGGGCTCGACTGCGCGAGGGTCCTTGCGGGCCGCCAAGCCCACCAGTGCCTCCCCGAAAATCTCCGCGTCCTCTTCGCCGAGACGCGCTGCAAGTGCATCACGCAACTGCGGTGTGTCGACATCCTCCCGAAGGGAGGCCAGACCAAAGGTCGCCCAGTCCCGAACGTCGCGGTCCTCATCGGCCGAAAGCCGAATGAGTGCATCAACAGCTTCCGGCGCCTCCAAGACAGCCAGTCCGTGCACCGCGCCATAGCGCGCCTCGGCAATTGGATGACTCGCCAGATGGATGAGTTCAGAAAGGGCACGAGGCTCCCTCAGATGCCCCAGCGCAACACCGACAGCGAGGAGGACAGCGGGCTCCCTCTCCCGCCGGAGCTGGTCCAGCAGCGCCTCGCCGCACTCCGCCGGAAAGGCGGGGGTTCCACCTCCAAGCTGACCCAAGATGGCTGCGCCGCGCTCCCGTGCCTTCGCAGAGCGAGCACCGAGAAGTTGGATGGCAGCATCCAGCACGTCGCGCGTCCCCCGTCGGTGCAGCGCCCTGATAGCGGCCCAGGCGCGCTCATCGTCCTCGTCACCCTCAAGTGAAGCTTGGATGAGCGCTTCGGTGCTTCTCTCTTCGCCATCGTCGAGATGACTCATGGTGCCCCCCTGTGTACTCCGCGAGTACCGGCCGCCAGAGTGCGGCCCAACGTACACCGCTCCTGCCCTCCCCCCGAAGCGGCCACACAGGGGTACGCATAAGAGGGATGGGGGCCCTGTTGAGGGGGAGGGAGGGTGCAGAGGGGCCGAGGAGGGCCGCTGACGGGGCCGCCCGAGTGATGCTCCCGTCCGGTGGACAGGCCGCTTGAGCCCCCTTGGGGTACACGCCTGCCCAGACCGCGCTCCCTTCAACCCATGCATTGAATCTGGATTCTCGGGTGGCTTCTGCACCAGCAGCAAGTCTTGCTACTGCTACTGAACCGCCTCGCCTGAGCTGAATGCCCCGCGGCTGAGCGCTGCCCGCGCTCACCGCGCGGGCCGTTTCCAGGGCAACGCGCTGACCTCTGGAGCCACGCGTGACGAACCCCATCGAATGCCACGTCTCGCGGGCAATGACCATCCGCTGCATCTCGCTGGTACCCTGCCACGAGGAATGACCACGTTCTTTGGCCACTGGAGCGGCGCCCTCCACTACCGCGAGCGCTTCTTCATCATCGACTCTTTCAGGGGCTCAGGGCTGTTCCAGCCCGAGCCGCATGGACTGCGTCCCCAGGTTGTCTCCATCCCCGATGTCGGACGCTACCAATGCACCTACGGCGTCTCGGATGGAGCCCTGTACCTCGAACAATTCCGATCTTCCCGAGCCCATGCGGGAGGTGAGAAGGCGCACCGCCCACACCGCCATCTGCTGGCACGAGGTCCACGAGCTGCGCTTCCAGGAAGGTGGCCTGACGGAAGCACGGGATGTGTCCGAGGCCGCCGCCCGCTTGCGCGAGGAACTGACCGTGGAGACGAACGAGCCCGGAACCCCGGCCTGGAGCGAAGACCTCCAGCGCCGGCTCGGGTGTCTCTTCCACCTGGACTACGGTGGGCTGATGCAGCCTCGTGTCCTCCGGTGAGCAAGGCCCCCGTCACGGACGCTCTGCTCACCGCGCGGGCCTGGCCCCGGGCAATGCGCCTACCTTCGAAGTGGATGATGTGTCGGCGGAGGCTCCTCTGCGATGGGTCATTCTGACTTCAAGGAGGGTTGAGCTCACCCCACACGGTCAGGTAGACGACAGATCCCCCTTTGATTCGGAGGAACCTTGTTCAAGTCGATGATCCTGGCGGTTGCGGTGTTGGGACTGACGGCATGTGGCAGCGATGACTCGGAGCAGAGCGCCGAGTGCAAGAAGTACCTGGCCTGCATCAAGGCCACGACCCCCGAGATTCAGGCCACCGCCGAAGTGACCTACGGCGCCGACGGTTCCTGCTGGAAGACCGACGAGACGGCCAGGGTCTGCACTGCCGCGTGCACCGACGGCCTGACGCAGCTCCGGGGCCACCACCCCGACGCGTCCGCCTGCAAGTAGGACGGAGCCCTGTAAGGGCACCCTGGCCGCGCACACGTTGCGCGGCCAGGTGCAGGACTTCAGCCCAGCAGCTTGAACGTCTCGCGGGCAAGGGTGCAGAGGGGCCGAGGAGGGCCGCTGACGGGGCCGCCCGAGTGATTCTCCCGTCCGGTGGACAGGCCGCTTGAGCCCCCTTGGGGCACACGCCTGCCCAGACCGCGCTCCCCTCAGGTGCGTAGCAGGGGCATGGACCTCTTGGCGCCTCTTGAGCCTCAACACCCCGCGGCCTGGGGTCGCCCTCATGCCGGGGCCAACCTCGCACATCCCGTGGGCAAGCCCAGGTGCTCCTGAATTGCCCGCCCCCCGGGCGCCCCCTTCACGTACGCCAAGGCCCTTAAGCCTGCCTCCACACCTCACGCAGGCGTACACCTCTAAGTCGAACGTCCTCCTGAGCAACTCTGCGAAAGTCCACTCGCGGTGTCCTCTCCTTCATCCGCTCCTTCCTGGCCCCTGCCTCAAGCCCCGCGCTCGCCTCCTGCGCACCGGCTTGAGGGAACTGGCCTGACCTGCGCGCCGACACGGGCGTGCGCGGCGGTGACGGGCCGGCCTTCATGTGTGGCTGGTGCAATGGCGCACCCGGTATCGGACTGGCACGGCTCGGCACCCTGCCGCTCCTCGATGACGCCCGTGTCCGCGAGGAGATTCAGGCCGCGGTGAACGTCACGCGCACCACTGGCTTTGGCTACAAGCACGGCCTGTGTCACGGCGACCTGGGCAACGTCCTCTTCCTGTTGGAAGCGGCGCGCGTCCTGCGCGACGACGCACTCCTGCGGCACACATACCGGCTTGCGGGCGGCATCCTCCAGGACATCAACGAGCACGGCGATCGGCACGGGCTGCCCGAAAGCATTGAGACACCGGGCCTGATGGTCGGGCTCGCGGGCATTGCCTATGGCCTGGCCCGCCTCGCGGCACCGGAGCGGGTGCCAGACATTCTCGCGGTGGCGCCCCCCATGGGGTGATGCGGCCCGGACCTCGACGAGTTCCGGCACCGCGAGGGTTGGCGGCCCGGTGGCTGTCCCACACAACCCATGAGGACGACCCCATGAGCGACAACAACAAGAGCCACATCCTCCGCGCCTGGCGTGACCCGGACCACTACGACAGCCTCTCCGACGCGGAGCGTGCCGCGCTGCCCGACAGCCCCGCCTCCGTCCTGGAACTGGACGACGCGACCCTGGCCTTCATCACGGGCGGGGACGGCGCGTCCACCTGCCCCAACACGCCCCCCCGTCAACACCAAGACTTGTCTCGGGACGGTCTGCGGGAGAATCGCCTGCTGCATCTGAGCGGCGACCCGCGATGACGTGAATCTGGAGCGACTCACAGCCCTCCAGAACGCGAACGAGCAAGCGCCGGGGGAGCGGCGGGGCGCGGCCGCTCTACCCGCACAGCTCTGGGTGTCCTCAAATCCTCTCTGGAACCTCATTGGTGACACAACGCGCAAGACACACCACCTACCTCCAAAAAGCAGACTCCCACAGCGCCTCTGTCCCACACACCCTGAGCCCTGAAACCATCCACATATAAAATCTGGATTTTCTTGATTTTGCGGTATTTGCAGAATATCACCAGCCATTAATGGGGCATCCCATCCGAGGCTCCATTGCGAAAGGATCCACCACATGAAGAAGCTGTCTTTGATCGCGATGCTAGGACTCTCAACCGCGCTGTTCCTGGGCTGCGGGGGCGCTCTCGAGGACCCCAACCAGGAGGACGTATCAGCCACTCCGCAGCAAGAGGCGTCTGAAACCAACACCAGCATTGAGGGTGACTCGCGCACCGTGACGGCTTCTGCCTATGGCTGCTGCGCGTGGTGCTGGAATCGCGAACGGTACCATCTGGTCGAAGGTGTCGTCTCCAATTGTACGGATCGTGCTCGGGACTACTGCGCTGTTGCAGGTCGTGGCGGTCTCTTTGATGCCGCATGGGATTACTGCAGCCCGTAGCGTCCCTGGCGATACGACATCGGTAACTTGACGGGTTGGAGCCTGGGTGGTGCAGCCCAGGCTCCTCTCCCAGTCAGTGCCCACCTCTGACTCGACTTTCGCCATTTTGAGGGCGAAGGAGCCAGCAGTGCGAGGTCCCAGGCGAGCGCGAATGCCTCAAGAGCGCGGCGAGGCACGGTGACGTCGGGTGGCCACGTCAGAACGAAACGGAAATGGATGCGATTTCGCGCCTCGCGCGGCGGCGACGCTCCCCTCCCCTGCCCTACTCCTTCGCGAACACCGCCACCTGGCGCTCGGCGCCGGAGAACGGCAACCGGTACGCCCGCGAGGACACGACGCGCAGTTGCCGCTCCGCTGCGCGCGCCGCCGCCTTGATGAACGCGACCTTCTTCCCCACCGTGTCCACCAACGTGACGCCCAGCGACAGACACCCCAGTCACCCGTGAAGGCGCGCGCGAGTGCCGTGCCTACTCGTAGCGCGGGTCGTCGGACACGCTGCGCGTGGACTGCCGCACGACAATGCAGCCGGCGGCGCCGCAGCCCTGATGCCGGTTGCCGCCCCCGGGGGCGGCCGTTCGGGTTCCCGGCCGCTCCGGGGCCCATGTCGCATCGCACATGCATCCCGTTTTGGATGTGCTAAGAACTCAGGCCGACTCGCCAGGAATCATTGGATGACCACCACCCGTCGTGACCTGCTCAAGTTCGGTTCGCTCGCCGCTGCCTCCGCAGCCCTGCCGGGTTGGGCAAAGCCGTCCAAGGCCATCAAACGCGCGGCGAAACCGCTGAACATCCTGATCCTCGGCGGCACCGGTTTCACCGGACCGTTCCAGGTCAACTACGCACTGGCGCGCGGGCACAAGGTGACGCTGTTCAACCGCGGCAAGCGCCCGTCACCGGAATGGCCGAGCGCGGTCGAGCAGCTGTTCGGAGACCGCAATACCGGCGACCTCAAGTCGCTGCAAGGTCGCAAGTGGGATGTGTGCATCGACAACCCCACCAGCCTGCCGTTCTGGGTGCGCGATGCCGGCAAGGTGCTCAAGGGCAACGTCGGGCATTACCTCTTCATCTCGACGATTTCCGTCTATGCCGACGGCAGTAAGCAGGGCATCACCGAGGACGCGCCGCTGGCGGTGTATGCGGGCAAGGACGCGATGGCCGAAACGCAGGACTCACTGAAAGCGGACATCGAGCACCTGTACGGTCCGCTCAAGGCGTTGAGCGAGGCCGAAGCGCGCAAGCAGTTCGGCAAGCGCGTCACCATCGTCCGGCCTGGCTACATCGTCGGCCCGCGCGACGAAACCGATCGCTTCACTTACTGGCCGCACCGCGTGGCGCAGGGCGGCGAGATGCTCGTGCCCGGCGATGGCTCCGACCCGGTGCAGATCATCGACGGCCGCGACCTGGGCGAGTGGATGATCCGCCTTGCGGAAGCGGGCACGCTTGGCACGTTCAATGCTGTTGGCCCGGCGAAACCGCTGAGCACCACGGCCATGCTGAAAGGCTGCGAGCGGGTCACCGGCAAGAAGCCGACGTACACGCATGTGTCGCCGGAATTCCTTGAGGAGAAGAAGGTCGAGCTGCCGATCTGGGTGCCGTCAAAGAGCGGGCCCTATGCGGGCTACGGGGCGGTCAGCAATGCCCGGGCGATGGCGGCCGGGCTCACTTACCGCCCCTTCGACACCACGGTGACCGATCTGCTTGCGTGGTTCCGCAGCCAGCCGGCCGAGCGCCAGGCGACGCTGCGTGCCGGCATCACGCGGGAGCAGGAAGCGGCGCTGCTGAAGGAGTGGCACGCCAAGCTCTGAAGCACGGGGTGGTTGGCGCATTGCGCCCTCGACGGTGCGGGGCAACTTCAGCGGGTGTTGACCGGTCAGCGCGCGCCTGGCCGCCGCTCACGGGCCTGTCCCGACCGCTGAGCCTCGGCATCGTCCCGAGGGCTAGAGCCCTTGCGATACTCCGTTGGGTTCGCGCTGCTCGAATAGCGTGCTCCCAAAGGGTGGTCCGAAGATGGTTGACGTATCCGAAGTCGCAGGTCCCTCAGGTCAGGCGTCGGTCGCGAGTGACGACCCGAGGAGCGAAGCGCGTGAGTCCTCGACGGGCGTCCAGTCGCTTCCCTGGGACAGGCGTGCGGAGCTGGGCCTGGGGAAGGCTTTCCGCCTGACGTGCAAGGAAGTGATGCTGCGCCCCGCCACCACGTTCGGAAGGATGGAGCCGGAGGGGAGCGTGGGCAGTTCCCTGCTCTTCGCGCTGCTTTGCTTCTGTGTGCTCTATCTTCCCTCGGGCGGGCTCTACACTCTCCTCGGCCTCTTGAACGTCCTCGGCTCCCCGTATGGGAGCTTCGACTCCTTCTCTTTCCGTCTGCTCGTTGCCCTGCCTCTCATCATCCTGGGGGTGGCGGCTGTGCTATCGCCGGTCGCGACACTCGTGGTGTCAGGGGTCGAGCACCTGTTGTTGAGGATGGCCGGAGTCCCTGGTTCGTTCCGCATGACACTGCGCAGGCATGTCATGTCCCAAGGGGTCTCCCTGGTGGGCCTGTTGCCTTTCTTCGCGCTGCCAGTGTCGCTGGTCTGGGCCACCGGGGTGCGTGTCATGGCGTACCGGAGCCTGCCCCGCTCGGGCTGGGTCAGGGCCTCGGTCGCCGTGTTGCTGCCAGCGCTCGTCATGGGCGGCCTGGGCCTGTGGGGCTATCGCGTCGTGACGGAGCCGTGGGTCGTGCAGCAGGAGTCCGCCTACGAGGGCGACGGAGCCCTCTGGGGGGAGGGCCACTGATGGCTGCCGAGAGCGGGGCGCGCATTCCCTGTCCCAGGCGGGCTCGCTGGTGGGGCCGTTGCCTTTCTTGTCGCTGCTGGCGGTGCCTCTCTGGTGCAGTTGAGGGGGAGGGAGGGTGCAGAGGGGCCGAGGAGGGCCGCTGACGGGGCCAACCTCGCACATCCCGTCGGCAAGCCCAGGTGCTCCAGAATTGCCCGCACCCCGGGCGCCCCCTTCACGTACGCCAAGCCCCTTAAGCCTGCCTCCACACCTCACGCAGGCGTACACATCGAAGTCGAACGTCCTTCTGAGCAACTCGGCCCAGTCTACTCGCGGTGTCCTCTCCTTCATCCGCTCCTTCCTGGCCCCTGCCTCAAGCCCCGCGCTCGCCTCCTGCGCACCGGCTTGAGGGACCAGAAATGGCCGCAGTCTGGCGCCTGGAGCGAAGACGCCGTGGAACCTCGTGAGGTTTGCCCGAGGCGGAGGTACCAGGGACGCTACACGCCGTAACAGTTCCAGCCCGGTGAAGAGCAGGTGCGTGGTGCCGTCCGGCAGCGGGCGCTTCATCCGATAGGCGATGCGGCCGTCCTCCGCTCGTGACAGCCGCTCCAGCGCCAGCGCACCGCGCGCCCCGTAGCGGCATCGCCGTTCCAGTCCCTGCCTGTCTTTGGCATGCAGGGAGAAACCCTCCAGCAAGGCGCACCCCGGCTGCTTGTTGGGCGGGGGCCGGACGTCCACCTCCGTCCAGCGCAGCCGTTGCTGCAGGGAGTGCGCCTGGTACGCCTGCAGCGCGTCCTCAGGCCCTTGCGCGGGCAGGGCCCCTCTTTTCTCCAGCAGGCGCAGCACCCGGTGACGCACCACCCTCAGCAGCCGCTCCACCTCAACTTGCGTGGGCGGCGGCAACGCCTCGAAACGCACGCCGCCCTCCCCCCGGCACGAAGACGCCTTCCGGCACCAGCGCATGGTAGTGAGGGACGACCACCCAGCGAGAGAGCCCCGTGCAGGTGCCCGGGGTCACGGGTGCCATCGCCGTGGCCGCGGGTGGCTACCATTCGCTGGCCCTGCTGAGCGACAACACCCTCCGGGCCTGGGGTAAGAACGAAGATCGCCAGCTCGGCGATGGGACGAATACCGACCGCCATACCGCCGTGCAGGTCTCCGGGCTGACCGGGGTCACGTCCGTCTTCGCGAGCGGTGGCCATTCACTCGTCCTGCGTAACGACCAGGCGGTGTGGGTCTTTGGCTCCGATATGTTCGGCCAGCTCAGAGATGGGAACACGCCGTCCGGCCACGGTCCCGTCCAGGTCTCCCTGCCGTGACACCGTGAGGGAAGCCGGTGCCCGGCGGTGGAACCGCGAGTCCGCCGCCGGTGCCCCTCCGGCGCGAGGTGGCGCACCGCATCGTCATTCGATGAGGCGTGGCGGATTGCTCAACGACTGACGAAGGCCTTCTCGATGAGGAAGTCGCCGCGCTCGTGTGAGTCGCCTTCCTGAAAGCCGAAGTCTTCGAGAATGGTCGCCGTCTCCTTGATCATCTCGTGGCTGCCGCAGATGACGACGCGATCGTACTCGGGTGAGAGCGGCTTCGCCCGAAGCAGGTCGGTGATACGGCCCTGATTACGGAACGGCTCGCGCGTGACCGTCGGAAAGTACGTCAGCTTCTCGCGCACGAGTTCACCCAGGTACGGGTCGTTCGGCAGCAGCTCTTCGAAGAACTTCGAGTACGAGAGGTCGCTCACGTGGCGACAGCCGTGCACCACCGTGACGCGCTCGAAGCGCTCCCAGGTCTCGGGGTCTTTCACCATGCTCAGGAACGGCGCGAGGCCGGTGCCGGTGGCGAGCATCCACAGGTGACGGCCCGGCCTGAGGTTCGCGACGGTGAGCGTGCCCACCGCCTTCGTGCCCACGAGCACTTGATCGCCCGGAGCGACCTTTTGCAGTCGCGAGGTGAGCGGGCCGTCTTGGAGCTTGATGGAGTAGAACTCGAGCGTGTCGTCGTAGTTCGCGCTCGCCATCGAGTACGCGCGCATGAGCGGGCGACCTTCGACCTCGAGACCCATCATCACGAACTGACCGTTCTGGAATCGGAAGCCGCTGTCGCGCGTGCAGACGATGGAGAAGAGACGGTCAGACCAGTGTTGCACCGAGAGTACACGCTCGGTCGTGAAACCAGTGGCCATGGTTCAGCCTAGCTCCTTGTGAGTGGTGCCCCCATTGCCACGTGCCCGCGAGGCTGTCGTCCTTTTGCCAATGAATTGGCACGAGGCCATCGAGTTGGCACGCGGGTCATTCGCGGCGCCCGAGGCCTTCCGAGCCACGTTGGTGCAGAGCCGCGAAGTCACCTGGCGAAGGGGTCCCGACCTCTTGGGGCATCCAGGTTCCCCTCATGGCGCCGCCCTGGAAGACACCACCGCCCGGCCCACATGAGGGACCGGGCAGTGGCGGGGAGGGCTAGAGGCCGTCGTGGTAGCAGAAGCCGTGGCCCCGGTCGAAGCCGCCACCGGAGAGCGCGTAGTTCATGTAACCCAGCTCATCGCCCGGGCCACACTCGGAGCGGGCGCGGTGGTAGGGGTAGCACTCGCCCTTGCCGTCGCGGTTCAGGTCGGCACACACACCACGCGCGCCCTCGGTGCCACAGTAATGCGCGAAGCCCAGGCTGCAGATCTCACCCGTCAGCGCGGGGTCGAACACGAAGCCACTCTGCTCGAGGACGGACTGCTCGGTGCACAGGCCGTACACGCCGCACATGGTGCCGGAGGGGCAGCCGGGGTTGGGCGCCATGAAGTCACACGTCTTGAGGCACTGGGCGTTCTCCGACAGCAGGTCGGTGCAGGCGAAGCCCTGCTCGCAATCCGTCGAGGCCAGTTCGGAGTCGCTCGCCGCCGCGGTCTTCGTGCAGGCCTCTCCCTGGACCTTGGTCCCCAGCGCGCGCTCCAGCGTGCCGTCGGAGGCGACGTAGTCATCCGGGACGCAGGTGGTGTCCGGCAGGTTCGCCGTCAACGAGCCCTGGCGAGGGTCGCACCCGTCCTGGCGCACCGTGTTCCACGTCGCGAAGCGAATCCACCGGCACTCGCCTCCCGGAACCACCGCGCTGCCCCAGTACGGCGCGTTGAGGGGCGGGGCATCCACCGACTCACGCAGCGTCACGTTCGTCAGCGCGCCAATGGTCTGCTGTGGCGACACCTTCACCGCGAGCAGGAGCGTGCCCGCGTCGGCGACGAAGAACTTCTCAGCGGGCGAGCCCTCATCCTGATATCCGAAGACGCAGCGATCACAGGTGAAGGTGTTGCCTCCGCCCACGGACAGGTCATACAGGCCGGGCGCCGTGTTCACGTCCAGGCGGATGCGCGCCGGGTCCGGGAACGCCGGGTCGCCAAAGCTGTTGAAGTTGCCGCGGTACGTCGGCTGCGGTGAGTACATCGTCGGCGTCAGCCCGATGCCGTTGGCCAGCTCCCCCATCGTGATTTCGGTGCAGCCCGCGGGAGGTTGGAGCTGCTGCGCCTGCGCCTTCACGGCCTCGATGGCTTCCTGTTCGGGCGCCGGCTTCTGCGCCTCCTGTCCACAGCCAACCAGACCGGCCAGCAGCACCGCGCACCACCCCATTCCCTTCACGTTCGCTGCCTTAGCAACAGGGAACGACATATCGTGTCTCCGATTCCTCTCAGACGATGTCTGAGTTTCTCTGCCCGGACGCTCCGGGACCTGGTGAACGCCATTTCACGTGATGCAGGTGAAGCAGCGCTTTGGCCGTCAACGGGCGAGATGGACGTTCGAAAAGCAGGGATGCCGGCCTGGACAATAGATTAGCGAAATCCCATCGCAAGTCGAAAGCCATACCAAGCCAAGGAGGCGGACTGTTGCAACGGGGTTGAAAAAGGCCGCTGACCGCGGGATTCAGGTGGGAGAGCGGGCCCACCAACGAATCCGGCCCGCGCACGTTCACCACCAGGACGAGTGGCCGCGTCTCCACTTCCACCGCCTCCGCCGCCTTGGACGCGGCGGTGGGGGCGGTGCCGAGCTCGCGTACGTCAGACGCCAGCAACTCCCGTACGCCCGTGCGCAGAATGTTGCGCCCGCGCTTGAGCAGCGAGGCGTCCTTCACCAGCAGCTCCTTCAGCCTGAGCGCCAGGAGGACGTCTCGGAGCAACGCGAAGTGCTGTTGCTGCTTGGCACTCGGGGCCTGACACCGCTGCGGCCCCAAGAGGGCGGTGTACTCCTGGGGGGTGCGTGCGCCCGCCGTGCCCAGGAGCCGACCACGCAGGAGAACGGCCACGTTCTCGTCCTCCAAATGCCACTTCAAGGCATGGCGGACATTTAGAGCTAGCCGCCCATATCCATGCTTCCACGATTCAATCAAAAACCACGCCTGAACCATGAATACACGACGCAGCGCGCCACCCCTGATGCGGCGGAGGCGGGACACGTCGCGCAGGCGCCAGACACCTCGAAACAGCCAAATGTGCAACTGGCGATACATTTGCAACGCGCATTCACCACACAAACAGTGCGGGCCATCCGTCGAAGCAGCAGTTCCGGCCTCGCACCGCTCCGTGGCGTGTATCGGCCCGGATTCCCGTTGAAATGCCCCGTTTCAGCACGAGTCAGACACCTCTGGCCCGCTGCCGCGTCGCACGCTGTGAGTGAATCAATTTGTAATCAACGACGCTCCTGCTAATCGTGCGTAGCAACTTTGCGAACAGGCCGTGACGAATGCGGTCCTCGTGACGGGCGCGGCGCGCCCGGAGCGACGGTCCCATGGGGGGACGGGGTCCTGCGCGGGAAACCGGCAGTACAGCCCTCCATGGTGGTGGGCTACCTGCCTTGGAAGGGTGGCACGCATGACTCGTGGTGCATCGCTGAAGAGCAGTCGTCGGACCGTCGCTCCCACTCACGACCGGAAGCGTGGCGTGATGCTGGGTGCGTTCCTGCTGGCGGGAGCAGCCTCGGCCGAGCTACCGGACTACACGTTCCAGTTGCAAGCGCGCACCAACCTGGCCGTCAACATCGAGGAGGGCTCCTACAACGTCGAATTGGGCAGCCTCGTCCCCGGCAGCTTCCACATGCCCATCACCGCGGACCGGCAGGTGGGCTTCCAGCTCTCCATCACGCGGGAGGGACGTCCGGGCATCTGGTACGGCCAGAACGGCGAGGGCGGCCGCATCTACCTGCTCCCTGAGGGCCTGGGGCCGGATGCACGCATCAGCGAGGTCAGCCTCAACTCGCACCGGCAGATGGTCTTCTCCGTCACCGGAACGAATGACGCGTCGAAGAACGGCATCTACGTGCTGAACGCGGCCACACCAGACGAGCCGGTGCAGATCGTCCGCTCGCCGCTGGGTAGCTCCAATTGGTCCAGCCTGGTCATCAACGAGGCGGGTCAGATGGCCGCCCGCGTCACGCTGAGCACGGGCTACGCCTACGCGCTGTACACGCCCAATGCGACGGGTGGCTTCGACTCGAAGATTCTCGCGGCGGAGAAGTACGTCGACCCGGGCTACCCCTACACGTTCCTCTACTCCCCCGGCGCGAACGACCTGGGGCAGATCGCCGCGGCGGTGGACCTGCAAGCGCCCGGCTCCGCCTGGTACCAGGAGCTGCGCATCTTCAACCCGGATGGGACGTCGCAGGTCATCGCGGACACGCGCGGGCACAACCCGGCCTCCAACATCTTCCGCTTCGCCTCCGTGCAGCCCGCCATCAACAACCTGGGCCAGGTGGCCATCCAAGCCACGCTGCTGGATGGGCCTGGGCGGCAGACCATCTCCATCCTCCTGTGGGATGGCAACGAGCTGAAGGTGGTCGCGCAGAACGGAATGGACGTGCCGGGCGAGCCCGGCGAAGCCATCGGGTCGGTGGAGGCATTCCCTCCCGACATCAACGACCGCGGACACGTGGTCTTCCGGGCCACGCGCAAGTCGGACGGGTTCCGCGCGGTGTGGGTGGGTGACGGCGTGAACTTGAAGCGCGTGGTCACCGAGCACGACATCCTCCCCTCGGACAAGGGTGACGCCCGGGTGGACCAGGAGACCGCCTCCAACCCGGTGTTCGCCGGCATGCCGAGCATCAACCGCCACAGCGACATCAGCTTCGGCGTGGGCCTGGCCCCGCCGGAGACGGACCAGGTGGAATGGGGCACCGCCCTCTACATCGCCCAGTCCTCGCTCTGGACGCCGGACGCCCCGGACGCGGGCACCGACCCCGAGCCCGACGCGGGCACCGAGCCCGACGCGGGCACCGAGCCCGACGCGGGTACCGAGCCCGACGCGGGCACCGAGCCGGACGCGGGCACCGAGCCCGATGCGGGCACCACCCCGCCGGACGCGGGCTCGGGCACCCCCGACCCGCAGCCCAACCCGGAGTCGGACAGCGGCTGCGGCTGCCAGTCCACCTCGGCCGCCGGCCTCTGGCCCTTCGCGCTCGCGGGCCTCGCGGGCCTGACGCGCCGCCGCTCGCTGAAGCGCCGCGAGCAGGCCTCGCGCGACTGACGCCCTCTCCCTCGCTTTCGCGGGGGCGCGCCCGAAGGCGGCGCGGCCCCGCAACCGCTTCGCAACATCGGGGGCGCGGCCCGTCTGGGTCGCGCCCCCGTTGTCTCTCCCCTCCTCTCCGGAAGAACGATGCATCTCAGGAAGCAGTGGCTCACCCATGTCCTGCTGGCGTCATGTCTTGGCACCAGCGCCTCGGCCGCTCCACGGTCGAACTTCGACGCATTCCTCGCGCGGCCCGGCAGCACGCCGCTCGCAGTGGCCGATGAGCAGGCCCATGCCCGCGGCCTGCGCGTCGAGCACAAGGAGGCACGGCTCGGCGTCCCCTCCGTCCTCTGGTCCATGCAGTCCGGCCCGGGCTTGCAGACCGCGGCCCGCGCTGGCACCCGTCCCGAGGACGCGGCGCGCGCCTACCTGGGCCAGGTCGCGGACCTCTACCGGCTGAAGCGAGAAGACGTCTCCGCCGCGCCGTTGCAGTCCGTACACCAGACGGGCAAGGGCGCCGTCATCGTGACCTTCCGCCAGGCGGTGGAAGGCGTGGAGGTGTTCCGCAGCGAGGTGAAGGTGGTGATGACGCAGGCGCTCGCGCCCGTGGCCGTCACGGGCTACCTGGCGCCGAGCGAGCTCACCCTCGCGGCCCGGCAGCGCACCGGCGCGAACGCCTTTCAGCGCTCCGCGGCGGACGCCGTGGCGGCGGCGTACTCGGACCAGAGCGGCACTTCGCTGGGGGCGCACGCATTCGTCGCCGTGGACTCCCGCGGCGGCTACACGCTGTTCGACTTCGAGCCCGGCGTGCGCACCGTGATGCCCGGCCAGCTCGTCGTTCCCGCGCGCGCGAAGAAGGTCTTCTTCACCCTGCCCGACGGCCTGCGGCCCGCCTGGTACGTGGAGGTCAACGCGGGCCCCAAGAGCAGCAAGGACTCGGACTACACCTCCTACGTCATCTCGGCCGTGGACGGCGCGGTGCTCTTCCGCAATGACCTGCGTGCCCACGCCGCGGAGCACACGTACCGGTACACCGTATGGGCGGAGACGGCCGCGCCGTACCGCCCGTTCGACGGCCCCCAGGGGTCCGCCGGCTCGCCCTTCCCCCGGCAGGAACTGGACGGCTACGACGCCCCGCTGGACGTGGCGCCGAACGTCGTGGAGCTGCGGAACAGCCCCTTCTCGCGGAACGACCCGTGGCTGCCCGCCAACGCCACGCAGACCGTGGGCAACAACGTGGACGCCTACGTGGACCTGGTGGCGCCGGACGGCTACCAGCCAGGCTCGGACCTGCGCGCGGACATCACCGGTGAGCGCGCCTTCGACTACGTCTACGACCCCCACCGCGCCCCGGGCTCAAGCATCGAGCAGATGAAGGCCTCGGTGGTGAATCTCTTCTTCATCAATAACTTCCTGCACGACTGGTACTACGACGCGGGCTTCGACGAGGCCTCCGGCAACGCGCAGATGCAGAACTTCAACCGTGGCGGCATCGAGGGTGACCCGCTGCGCGTCGAGGGGCAGGACTACAACGGCCGCAACAACGCCAACATGTCCACGCCGGCGGACGGCATCTCGCCCCGCATGCAGATGTATGTCTTCGACGGCATGCCCATCCTCCAGGTGACGGCCCCCGCATCGCTGGCCCGCGGCTACGTGAACGGGGATAGCCGCTTCGGGGCCCAGGAGTACACGCTGGACGGTCCGGTGCAGGTGCTCGCGCCCACGGGACGGACCCTGGGCTGCACGCCCTTCGAGGCGGGCACGTTCGCCGGCCACGTGGCGCTGCTCGACCGCGGCGCCTGCGACTTCATCACCAAGGCGCTGAACGCACAGAACGCCGGCGCCATCGCGGTCCTCGTGGCCAACACCAATGCCGGTGAGGGCCCCCTCTCCATGAGCGGAGACGACGCGCGCGTCACCGTGCCCGTGGCCTCCATCTCCCGGGAGACGGCGGACCTCTGGAGGGCGGAGGTGGCCGCCAACGCGAGCACCCTCCAGGTGCGCATGCACCGCTCCAAGGACCTGGACCGTGACGGCACGCTCGACAACACCATCATCGCCCACGAGTGGGGCCACTACATCAGCAACCGCCTCATCGGTAACGCCAACGGCCTCACCAACAACCAGGGCCGCTCCATGGGCGAAGGCTGGGCGGACGTGCACGCGCTGCTGATGATGGTGCGTGAAGGGGACGACTACGCGCGCGGCGCCTACGCCGTCGGCGGCTACGTTTCGGGTGGTGGCGGCGGCGACGGCTACTACTACGGCGTACGCCGCGCGCCTTACGCCACCGCACCGACGTTGGCGGCGAGCCGCAACGCGCTGACCTTCCGGCACATCGAGAACGGCAATCCCCTGCCGATGAGCCACCCGCTCGCCTACGGCCAGACGGGCCTCGGCAACTCCGCCGTGCACAGCAGCGGCGAGGTGTGGGCCTCCATGCTCTGGGAGTGCTACGTGTCGCTCCTCCAGGCCCACCCCTTCCAGGAGGCCCAGGACCGCATGAAGCGCTACCTGGTCGCCGGGTACAAGGCCACGCCCGTCTCCCCCACCTTCCTCGAGGCGCGCGACGCGCTGCTCGCGGTCACCGCCGCGAGCGACCCGGCCGACTACCAGCGCTTCCTCCATGCCTTCGCCAAGCGCGGCGCCGGCATGGGCGCGAAGGCGCCGGACCGTGACTCCATGGACCACGTGGGCGTGGTGGAGAGCTTCGCGGCGGGCAACTTCATCGAGGTCACCTCCCTGCGGCTCGATGACTCCCTGGTGGGCTGCGACCGGGACGGCGTGCTCGACGTGGGCGAGACGGGCCTGCTGCGCGTGAGCGTGCGCAACGTGGGCAGCGGTTCGCTGAGCAGCTTCTCCGGCACCGTCTCCACCACCAGCAGCACGGCCACGCTGGAGTTCCCGTCGGGCAACACCCTGACCTTCAGCTCAATGGACCGCGCCGGCACGGCCACCGCCACCATCCCGGTGAGGCTGGCCGCCGCGCAGCCGAACGCACACGCCGGCCTGAGCATCACCTTCGACGAGCCCTCGCTCCCCGCCAGCGCGAGGAGCACGACGTTTGACCCACGGGTGAATTACGACGAAGTGCCCGGCGCGACGGCGGAGGACGACTTCGAGGGCGCCCTGTCGTCGTGGACCTCGTCCACGTGGCTCAACCCCTATGGCGAAGCGGACTGGAAGGTCCAGGGTCCGGAGGGCGGGCGCTACATGCACGCGCCCAACCCGGCGGTCCAGGCGGACCTCTTCCTCACCTCCCCGTGGCTGAAGGTGAATGAGACCGGAGCCTTCACGTTCAGCTTCCGCTACCGCCACTCGTTCGAGTCCGAAATCTACACCGGCGGCTCCATCTTCCCGTACTACGACGGCGCCGTCCTCGAGTTCACCCACGACGGCCTGCAGTGGTACGACATCGCCGCGATGGGCGTGACCTCCATCTACTCCATCGACCCGACGGACGGCTCCCCGGGCTACATCGAGCAGGGGCCCAACCCGCTGATGTACCGCAACGCGTGGGTGGGCCAGAACGTCACGCGGGAGAACGGCCAGACGGTGCGCTTCCCGGAGTGGTCCACCGCCGAGCTGCGGCTGGCGGACATGTTCGCCGGCAAGAACGTCCAGTTCCGCTTCCGCATCGGCACGGACACCGCGGTGGGCGCGTACGGCTTCGACCTGGACGACGTGCGCTTCACCAATGTGGAGCGCATGCCCTTCGGCGGCCGGGTGGACGAGCAGGGCGACGGCACCACCTGCAACCAGCAGCCGGTGGCCAACGCCGGGCGAGACCTCGGCAGCCCCATTGCCCCGGTGCTCGAACGCGTGAGGAACGCCGAGACGGGGGCACTGGAGCTCGTGCGCCACACGCTGGACGGCACCGCCAGCTATGACCCGGAGGGACAGCCCCTCACCTACCACTGGACGCAGGTGAGCGGGCCGGCGGTCACCCTGGTGGACGCGGACACGGCCACCCCGTCGTTCACGGCGGATGTGCCCGACGACTCCATCCTGACGTTCCAGCTCGTGGTGCGCGATGGCATGGAGACCAGCGCGGCACGCCAGGTCCAGGCCTGGGTGCTCAACGTCAACCGCGTCCCCACGGCGGTGGTGACCGCGCCGGCGGAGGTGGCGGAGTTCTCCTCGGAGCCCGTGACGCTGGACGCCCGCGGCTCGAGCGACCCGGACGGGGAGCTCATCACCTACAAGTGGGCGCAGACGTCCGGCCCCGCCGTCGCGCTCAAGGCGAGCTCCGGCGCCACGCCGAGCTTCGTGGTGCCCGAGGTGGCCTCCGATACGAAGCTCACCTTCACGCTGGTGGTGAACGACGGCAGGGCCCAGAGCAAGACGGCCACCGTGGCGGTGATGGTGCGCAACGTCGACCGGGCGCCCGTGGCGGATTCGGGCTCGGAGCAGGTGGTGGACCCGCTGGCCACCGCGAGCCTCAGCGCGACGGCGGTGGACCCGGACGGGGATGCCCTCACCTGGACGTGGCGTCAGGTGGAGGGGCCCGCGGTGGAGCTGCAGGGAGCCGACACGGCCACCCCGTCGTTCACCGCCCCTGAGGTGCGGGCGGAGACGGTGCTGCGCTTCGAGGCCATCGCCAGCGCGAACGGGCTGACCAGCGCCCCGATGACGGCGACGGTGACGGTGCGGCACGTCAACAAGGCGCCCCAGGCCCTTCCGCGGCTGGTGGGTGACGCTCGGTCGGGGGCGCAGGTGACGCTCGACGCGTCCGCGTCCAGCGACCCGGATGGCGACGCCCTCACCTTCGGGTGGAAGCAGGTGGCGGGACCGTCCGTCACCCTCTCCGCGTCCGCGGGTGAGCAGGTGACGTTCCGCGCACCCGAAGTGAAGCAGGCCGTGACGCTGCACTTCGAGCTCACCGCGACGGACGCCCGCGGCGGCGCCAGCACGGCGGTGCTCGGGGTGACGGTGCAGCCGTCCTCTAGCGGCTCCTCGGGTGGCTGCTCCAGCACGGGCGGCTCATCGCCAGGGCTGCTGCTCTCCCTGTTCGGGCTGCTCGCGGGAGCCGTTCGCACCCGGCGACGCGCGTAGCGGCATCCGTCCCCCTGTCGCGGTGGAGGGATTCGCTCCTCCGCACAGGGTGCACCGATGAAAGAAGAGGGCCGCGCCCCCTGGACGGGAGCGCGGCCCTCGCTACTTCAGGGGCGCGTCGCCAGCCTGACTACGGCCGGGCCGGGTTCTCCTCGCCGAAGCTGGACGTCTCCGAGAAGGCCCAGTCCACCATCGAGTGGGTGTCGGCCCCCTGATAGCGGAACACGCTCTGGGTGTTCTCCTCCACCACGCCCCAGTCCACCGAGACGTCGAGCGCCGTCAGCGGAGCGCTGTCGTAGGCGCACGGCACCGGGGTGGCCGTCTCACCGCGGCAGTCCACCGGACGCCAGTGGCCCTCCTCCTGGGCGGCCCGGAGGACGACGGGGTAGCTGGGCGGGCGAGTCGTGGTCATGCTCTTGTGGGAGAAAGCCACCACGTCCTGTGTGTCGCCCTGGGGATTCGCGAGGCGCAGCAGACGGTCATTGAAGGTCGGATGGCTGCTGGTCCCTGTCACGACGTCCCACGCCCCCGGGTAGAACGTCTCGTACGTCTTCTCGTCCTTGGCCAGGGTGTCATTGCCCGCCGCGAGCTCGGCCGCGTTCGGACGGAAGTGGATGACGATGAGGTCGCCCGCGGCCACCGTCACGTCCGGCAGGGTCGCCAGCCGGGACACGCTGGTGGCCTCCTCGGTGAGCGTGATGCCCTCGAGGGCGCCCGCCGTCACGGCCTTGAGCTCGATGAGGTCGCGGTTGTTCGTCGCGGAGACGCCCGTGGTGATGTTCGGGTTCACCTCGTTGATGACGAGCAGCGCCGGCACCCGGTACCCCTTGAAGGTGGCCGTCCCACTCACGCTGACGCCGGTGTAGCTCTTCACCGACGGGTCCACGGACAGCGTGTACTGCGTGCCGGGCTCCTGCGCGGTCGTGGTGAGCACCAGGGTCTTCTCGTCGAGGGTGTAGGCCGAGGCGGTCAGCCCGCTGTCGCCGAAGGTGAACTGGGTCGCCACGTCCGCGAGGGTGCCCGGGTCGATGCCGGGCTCGAAGGTCACCCGCAACTGCGTGGGCGACAGCGGGACCACGGTCTGCACCTTCAGGGTGACCGCCGTTCCCGAGCAGTCCACGGAGAAGTCCGACAGCGAGAAGGCCGTCACCAGGGGCATGGGGTAGTACGGCGTCTGGGGGTTGGGGGTGTTGGTCGCGTCGTCGTAGCGCCACATCACGCCCGCCTCGACGGAGACCCGGCAGTTCAGCCCGACGCCGACGAGGTCGGCCAGCCCGGTGGGCATGCGCAGCCGCGGCCCCAACCCGCCCGTGACCGTGGTCCCGTCCATCGCGAACTGCGCGATCTTATAGCCGGTACCCGCCTGCTTGCCGGAGCCCGCCGTGGTGGTCACCCTGCCCGTCACCCGGACGAGCCGGCTCTCGTAGGTGTCGAGGTTCACCACCGCGTCGTCGGTGACGTGCGTCACCAGGCCGCCGTCCGCCGCGAGCTTCCGCACGGGGTGGCCCGAGCTCAGCTTCTGGAAGTCGGAGATGACGCTCGCGGTGTCCAGCTTGTAATCCGCGGCGGCGTTGCCGGACTGGAGGAGCTTCGTGACCACCTTGAAGGAGACCCGGTCCCCCACTGCCACCTGCACCTCGTCGGAGTGGCTGACGAACAACGCGGGGCCTTCCGCCGTGGCCTGCACGAAGAAACCGCGGGGCTCAACGCTATCCGGAGTGATGGCGGTGACGAAGGCGCCGTGGAGGGACAGCGGCTCGGGCAGGTCGCCCGTGGGGGCCGCGTGGAAGGCGGCAATCTGCGCGTTCGCCTCGTCGAGCCCCGTCAGCGTCTCGCACCTTCCAGCGGCGTTGCAGCTCTGCCGCGCGGTGCACTGGCTGTTGTCGATGCACTCGACGCACTCGCCCTGCCCGTTGTCCCGAGCGGTGTCGCACAGTGGCGTCTCACCACCGCACTGCGCGCTCTCGGTGCAGCCGCACACGTTGTTGTCGCTGCACACCGGCTGGGCGCCGTTGGCGCAGTGGCTGTTCTCCAGGCACTCCACGCACACGCCCGGGGTCCCGGGCTTGCACTGCGGCGTGCCCTCGGCACACTCGGCGTTGGTGCCGCAGCCCTCGCACACGCCGAGACCGCCGTTGCCGCCAGCGTTGCAGGCCTGTCCCGGCAGACAGCCCTGGGCGCTGCCCTCGGTGCCCTCGCGACACGTCTTGCAGCTCTTGCTGGTGATGTCACATACAGGTGTATCACCGCCGCACTGCGCGTCGCTCAGGCACTGAACGCACACGCCACGTCCGTTGTCCGCCGCCTCGTCGCACACGGTACCGCTGCCACATCCTGCCGCGCAGGGAGAGTCGTCGGGCACGCATTTCTCCTCGACGCACACGTACGGGGTCGCCCCCGTCGACGCACAGTCCGATGAGGTCTCGCACTCGGGCGAGCAACCCGTCACCCCGAGGGCAACGGCCAGCACGCCGAGTGCAGCCAAGACACTTCGTTGTCTGCTCATGTTGTGTATCTCCAGGTTGGCTGCGTCATTCTCATACGCTCCGCCGCGACGAGCGTCCATGTGCTTGGCCGTTGACGCGAGCCGGCGGACGTGCCCCGCTCCGGAGTCACACCCTTCGTGCACCGGGAACCGCCAGTGAGTGCAGATGGAATGCGTGTCTTTGGCGCCCCTCAGCAGAGGGCACCACCACTGGATGTGTTTAGATTGAGAGTGACGCCAGACTTGCGACTCATGGAAGGCCGGAGCCCTCCAGCGCACGCCGCGTCACGGCCCATGGTCGCCACTTTCGGCCCCTACTTCTGCTTCTTGGGGCCCGCCTCATCGCCCTCCATCCATACGGGAGGCGGTGGCGGCTCGTCATCGCCACTCATGAGCTGGACCTCTTCATCCTCCTCGGCGCTCGCGGGCTCCCCCAGGAGCCTTTGTTTTTTGTTTCTCGACGGCGCAACCTGTCCCGAGCCCGAGAACGCTGCGGTCCCCCAGTCCGCTGGGCTCATCTCATCGGTGGCGTCGTCGTCGTCCTCCTCCTCGTCCTCATGGACGAAGCCGCGCTCCTTGCGCTTGACTCCCCTGGAGTTGTCCTCCAAGGCCTGCCACTCCTCGATGCCCTGCATCGAAGCGTCGTCCTCGACGACCTGCTCCTGCGACGCCACGCTCCGGACGTAGACCTCCGTACAACGCCAGCACAACGCCTCCAGGCGCTCGCGCAGATAATCCAGCGTCCGAGGCGCGTGTTTGTCGAGCTTCCCCAACTCCGTGCCAAGAACGATGCGCCCCTCATCGTCTCGTTCGAGCACGAGCCTGCGGTACTGGCCGCTCTCCACCTTCTGGGTGAGCACGTCCAGGTCCTCGTCGAGCATCGCCTTGTTCTTCTCGTAGTCCTTGTCCGACAGCAGCCCCGTCTCAGGGGAAGTCGCGCCGGAGAAGAGCAGCGTCCTCAACGAGACGACGTTCGGCTGCCCCAGGACGCTCGTGCTGGAGTCATCTCCCATGAAGGCCGCCTGGCTCATCACGACCGAGACCTCTTGCACGTGGAGGTCCGACGCCTGCTGCCGCACCACGGTAGGCACGAGCACGTTCACCTGCGAGACGACCAGCACCGTGCCCAGGTGCTTGTTTGCCCAGTCGATGAGTTCGTCGATCTTCTTCGTCAGGTGCGCCCACGTCCTGGGCGCCTTGCCCGGCAACCCGGCGACTCCCGTCCCGATGTCCACATGGCCCCGCGAGTGGTTCCACGGCACCACCAGCGTGGTGTACTTGCCGCTCTTCAGGAGTTGGACGGCCTCGGCACAGTCCTCATCGATGGCCTGCTGGTTCTTCGCGAGGTCCGTGTCCTCCATCCCCTTGCCCGGCACCCAGCACGTGCGAATCCCGAGCGCGTTCGAGTTCATCCGAATGACGGCCTGAGTGTTCGGCTGGGGGTATCTGGCCTTCTTCGCGACGGCGTTCTCCCCGAAGAGGAAGAGCGCGTGCGGGTGGTGGGTGGGGGTGTCGAACTGGAAGTAGCACGTGTGAGGCCACTTGCAGACCGGGCCCACCGTGTGCGGAGCCGACGCGGCGGTGGCGCTCTGCGTCGACGTCGCCGCTGTCCGCGGAGACTCGACCGTCTTCGAACCAGGCTGGGGTGCCTGCCCCTCGTCGCGGCGGCGGCGCTCGCTGAGCGCTCCCAGTTCGGCGGGGAATGCCGCGGCCGCGGGAAGCGGCGCATCCGCAGGCCCCACCGCCTCGTAGTGTGCGTTGCCCAGGTTCACCAGCCGGAGCAGCGGCCGCGCCGCGTGTCCCTCGGTGCGCGGCACGAAGTCCACCAGGTCCGTCCAGTACGAAGTCGCCCCCGTCCGGGCGAACATCTCGAAGCGAACCTGGAACAGGTGGGACGCCGCCGCCAGCACCACGTGGTCGCCCCAAACCCTGTCCCGGCTCATGGCCCGCAGGTACTGGCGCCAGGGGTCCATGCCCGCCACGCGGCGATAGGCGGGCTCCTGCGGCCAGGCCTCACGGTGCCAGTCGAGCAGCAGCCCCATGTCCTGCCGGAACGTCGCCGCCGTCGCGGGCCCCACCATTCCCCCATTGTCCAGCGACTGCCCGGCGAGCAGGTCCTCCAGGTGGTTGACCACCGCCTGGCGCACCTCGCGGTGGTGCTCCTCGGTGCCGAAGAGCAACTGGGATAGCGAGCGGAACAGACAGTCCCCCCCGCCCGCGTTGTAAACCCGCCCCTGGTGGATGGAGCCTAGGTAGCTGTCCAGCGAGATGCCCTGGCCGCCCCCCTTGTCCTTCCCCATCTCCGACTCCAGCGCGGGCCGATGGTCCCAGTACGCCTCCCGGTCGAAGCCCGCGCTCCGCAGCGCGGCGAACGTCTCCCGCCACTGCATGGCCTCCGCCACCAGCGCGTTGGAGCGGGCATGGTCCGAAGCGGGGACCTTCTCCGCGGCGTCCAGAATCGCGCCGAGCGCCTCCGTGGCTTCGTCATCCGCGACCTGGGACTGCTGATAGGCGGCACACAGTGCTTCCAAGTGGCCCAGCTCGGAGGACGCCGTCTCGGCGGCGACCTCCACCTCCACCTCCTCCACGACCAGCGCCTCCTCGCCGCTGTAGATGAGCCGCAGGTCGGAGACGAGCGGCATGTGGTCGCTCAGCTTCTTCGCGGCGGCCATGACCTCTTCCCAGCGCGCGTCCTCCGAGCCCGTGAGCTTCACGCCCGGGGCACGCAGCTGGTCGAAGATCCGCTTGTCCTCGGGCAGCTCCGCGTCCTCCAGTTGGATGAGCCGCCAGAACGGCTGGAGGTGCTTGGGCAGCAGGTCGCCGTGGATGAAGAAGAGCCCCTTCTCCTTCTCGTCCGCGAGCGCCATGGGAAACGGGATGACGTAGACCGACGACTGCTCCAGCATCCAGCCATCCGTCCGCCGCGAGTACACGAGAATCTTGTCGTAGCCGCTCGCCCCGTAACGCTGCTGCGGAGGAGTGATGAACGACTCGATGTGGGCCAGCACGTCCTCCGCGGACGAAAACATTGGCCGCAGCTCGTGGCCCGTCGACATCTTGAAGGGGGCGAACATCTCCGGCTTCACCCGGCTGTTGACGAAGCTTCGGAGCGTCTTGAGCGAGCCGTCCCCGAACGCATTCTCGCTGTCCACGGCCCAGCTGCCGAACTTGCTCTTGGCGATGGTCGAGAGTTGGGGCGCCATGTCGTACAGGTGGCTCGCATCCGCCTCCGGCCCCAGCAGCGTCTGGAAGAACTGGTGGAACGACAGGCGCTCCACGCAGGTGTCGATGTACGGCGTGCCATCCTTCGCGAGCTCGGCCTTGGGCCGCGCGGTGTCGATGTTCAGGTCCGAGAGCACCACGCCGAGCACCTTCTCCTGGCGCTCGTCCTTGCAGTACTGAAGGAAGGCGCGAAAGTCCGTGCCGCGCGCGTTCTTGTTGCGGTCTCCCGGCGCGGGGGGATGCCACGCCACCACGCTCACCTCGGGCGCGTTCCGCACCTGCGCCAGCCGCACCGGAATCCGGATGGGCTCCCGCTTGCTGTAGAGACTCTTGACGGTCTGCGCCTGCTCTTCCTCCGCTTCGTCCCCCATCGTGGTGTCGACATCCATTGACGAGGATTCGCCACCCGGCGAGCGCTTCGCCACGTAAGCACTGAGGTACGAGATGGCCGATTCGTCCACGTCCAACTTGGACTTGCGCCACAGGACACCGTACGCCTCATCCTGGGTGTAGAGCCCCTTGACGGGCTTGTCGGGCACCTCCGCGGGCCACGACGCATAGACCTCCTCACCGCGCGCCTTGCACTGGTCGTTCAGCGCATCACGGATGCGAAGGAACTCGCGCAGACCCGCGTGCGACTCCGGCGCGTCCTCCACCTCGCCCTTGCGCTCCTGGTACTCGGCGAGCTTCTTTTCGTAGACGCGCTGCAGATGCGCGTCGTTGGAGCGGTGCAGGCAGTTCTCGAGGACCTGCTCCTGCCTGGCTGGGACCTTCTTGGCGCCCAGGCCCGCGATGACCGCCAGGTAGCGGTGGAACAGGATGCCGCAGTGCTCGCGGAGAAGCGCGATGCCAAGCTTCGCCAACTCGTCCCGCTTCTCCTTCTCCTTCGCCTCCGCGCCTCCCTTCTTCGAGTCCTTCTCCTTCGACGTGTAGCGGTTCGCATGGGGCTGGAGCCAATCGTAGTAGCCCTCCTCCACGAGCAGCCGCACGCAGAGCAGGCAGTAGGCATCCAGCTTCGCCTGCTTCTTCCCGTGCACGTCGATCGACGTCGCGACGAGCGCCTCGGGCGGGTCCTCGTCTTCTTCGGCGTCCTCGTCCTTCGCCTTCTTCACCGGAGGCTTGCCAAAGCGCTTCACGAGGTCTGGCTCACAGGCCCCCCAGGCCGCATCGAGCCTGCCCGCGATGATGCCCAGCCTGTCGGGTCCCAGCGCCCGCGAGGTCTCGCTCCACTCGATATGGGAGGGGTCCCACGCCTCGGCGTCCGTGCCCTGTTCGTCACGTGGCCAGATGGTCCGCCGCACGTGCTCCGCGAAGTGCTTCGCCAGGTCGTTGAGGAGCGCCGCCTCCTGCTCCGCAATCTGACCGACCAGTGTGTCGGGGGCGGTCTTGACCTGGTAGCCATTGGGCTCGACGAATGCCGACGCCAGTCGCATCAACACCGGAAGCTTCGTTCCGCTGCCTCCGCGCCCCGTGTGCTGCTTCATCTGGACCGGCGGCTTGGGCTCCACCAGACGGATGCCACCCTTCTTCTTCAGCTCCAGGATGGTGACGATGTCGGCGTTCGCCGTGCGGATGACATGGGCCAGGGCGGCAATGGTCCACGGCTTGCGCACCGGGAGCGTTCCGCTCGGGCCTCCGCCCAGGTCCGCGATGTTCCACAGGAGCGTCCGCAGTGGGAAGCTCGGCGGAACCACGGGCTTGTCGGAGACGGTGGTCTCCGCACCCAACGGGACACAGCGCTCCTCGGCGACGTCGTCGCCCATCGTGTTGGACGGTGGCGACTCCGGAGGCGTGATGTCGTCGGTGACCAGCGATGCCCGGAGCGTCTCATCACGCATCTCGTTGCTGGAGAGCCGGTACGACTCCTCGTCGTCCAGGAAGTCGTCCAGGACGTCGTCGTAGTCGCCGCTCTCCAGCCGCTCGACCTCTTCCTGAGCGTCCTCCTCGAAATCGGCCCCCATCGAGTCGAGGGGGGGCGGAGTGCTGGGAGGGGCCGAGACCAGCACCGCGCCGCATTCCAAGCAGCGCGGCGGCGTCACGGACAGGTCGCGCATCGTGCCGAGCGCGCAGTTGGGGCACTGCATGACGAAAGACCTCCGGTGCTACGAGCGGTGCAACAGGCCCAACGCGGCGCAGGTCGCCTCGTCGGCCTCTCCGCTCGGAGGCAGCCCGAGCGCGTACTGGAACCACTCCACGGCCAGGCGCGTCTTCGGGCCGAACTGGCCACGCTCGCCGCCACAGGAGAACCCCAGGTTCTCCAGTCGCTCCTGCAAGCCCTCCGGAGCGCTCGTCGCACGCAGCGCCGCGAAGCGCAGCGTCACCTTGCGCTCGTCGTCGCGGCCGGGCGACACCGTCACCTCGCCCCGCGCCGCGCGTGCGGGCAGTACCTGCGCCATACGGCCCTCCGCGTCCGTCATGCCCTCGCGCGCGGGCAATTCCTCCTCGTCGTCCAGCCACACCTTCAACAGGTAGGGCTGGTGCGCTCGGGGGTGGTGCGTGCCGTCGCGCAGCACCACCACCAGGGACAGGGGAAGCCCGATGCGGTGAACCACATGCCGGAAGCCGGTCTCCACCGCCGTCCACTCGTGGGAGAACGGCCGCACCTCCACACGCGTTCCCGGCGCAGGGGCCACCTCCGGGGTGAGCGGCTGCCCCGTGCTCGAATCGATGAGCCGCGAGGGACGCACACCCAGCTTCGCCGCCAGCACCGCGAGCGACTCCGTCCCTTCGCACGTCCAGGACAGCGGCTTCGGTCGTGAGACGGAGCCCCAACGAGGCGCTGCGCCCGCGGCGCGCGGAGGCAGGGGAAGCCGGCCGAGCACCCGCCACAGCGCGGGCTCCACGTCGAGCAACCGGAAGCGGTAGCGCCCCACCTCGAGCCCCTCGAACAGCGCGACGCCGTGCTCGTCGGTGCGCGTGCGCAGCGCCGCGTCCGCCGTCTCCTGCGCCAGCTCCACCGCTACGCCGGACAGCGGCGTCTCGCGGTCATCGACGACGACCACCTCCACCTGCCCCTTGCCCGCCTGCAATGGGCATGGAGCAACCGCCGGGTCCTGCCGTGAAGTCGAGGAAGGGGGCATGAGGCATCCAGGGAGAGGAAAAGTCAGCGGCCCTCGCCGGGCGCGGCGTGGCGGAGGCGGAAGGCCGCTTCCTTCCGCTGGTTCTGCGCTGCCACGTCCTCGCGGCGGCGGCGCTCGCGCACCACGCGGTGCAGACGCGCGACAGGGTCCGAAACGGAGGCGTCATCCAGCCACGAGCGCATCCACGCGTGGCGACGCTGTGACTCGAAGTCATCCCCCAGCGACTCGGCGAGCTGCACGTACACGCGCACGTCGTCGAGCGAGAAGATGCCCCGGTCCACCACCCTGCGCACCACCGGCTCGAGCCGCTCGCGGGTCCATCCAGGCTCCGCCGCCGAAGGCTCCGCGAGGAGCGCCGTGACGAGCTGCGCGACGCGGCTGTCCATCGCGGCGCTGCGCAACGAACTCATCTGCGACTCGCGAATCCGCAACAACGTTGAAACCGTCCCGATGGAGTGACGCGAGATTATTTCTGTTTCACGCGAATCAAACAAGGTGCCACGACGCGCTCCGCACCGAGCACCACGGCCTCCTGGAATTCGTCGGATTCACGCGCGAAATACCGGAGTTCGACACCGCGCCGCGCGAAGGTGGCCCCTTCGCGGTTGGGCTACAACCGCGCCGCGCCTTCCTGCCCGCACGTCCGTGCCAGGACCAACGCCCCGTGGAGGAACAGCCGATGACGCCCGTGGACCGGACCTGGAAGTACCCCTCCACACGCAGAGACGCGCGGAGCGGCTACACGCTGCACGGCCAGCGCTTCGACGACCCCTACGCGTGGATGGAACAGCTCGATGCGCCGGAGACGCAGGCGTGGATTTCCGAGCAGGAGGCCCTCACGCAATCGGTGCTCCACGCCCTCCCTGGCCGCGAGGCACTGCGCGAGGCGGTCACCCGCTCCGCGCGGCAGGCACGCAGGTCCCCGCCCATTTCCGCCGGTCCGGGAGGGCGTGAGTTCCTCTGGCAGGCAGAGGCCCGCGACGACAAGCTCAAGCTCCTGCTCCGGCGCCACGAAGGAGCGCCGTTGGAGACGTTGCTCGACCCCAATACGTGGGCGAGCAACGAGGTGCTCGTCTTCGCGGTCCCCTCCCCGGATGGCGCATTCGTCGCGTTCGGCAAGGCCGTGGGAAGCGCCCACGGCGCATTGATTCACGTACTCGAGATCTCAACGGGGAGGCTGCTGCAGGACCGCCCCCGAGGCACCAGCCACGCCTCGGTGGCCTGGCGGCCCGATGCATCCGGGTTCTTCTACGCCGCGAACCCCGACCCCGGCGAGGTGCCCACAGGCGAAGAGGCTCACTGGAACGCCGTCTACGAGCACCGGCTGGGCTCGGGCGCACCCGCCCGGCGCGTCTTCGGTGATGACCACGAGAAGGAATACTGGTGCACCGTCAAAGTGAGCGAGTGCGGCCGCTTCGCCGTGCTCGCGAAGTGGGACTACGTCCACGCCAACGTCATCACCCTGCTGCGCCTCGTGGACGATGCGCGCATCCCCGTGGCCACGGGGATGAAGTCCCTCAATCAGGTGCAGGTCATCGGCGAGTCCCTGCTCATCCACACCGACCTCGAGGCGCCTCGCGGCCGGCTCTGCACCGCGCCGCTGTCGGCGCCCACGCAGTGGCGGACGCTCATCCCTGAAAGCGAGCACACGCTTCAGACGGTCGCGGGCGTCGGCGGCCGGCTCTACGCCGTCTACTCACGCGCGGCGGCGCACCACGTGCGCATCCACGCCGAGGACGGCACCTGGCTGCGCGACCTGAAGCTCCCAGCCCTGGGCGCCGTGAATCGCAACGAGGGCGAGGGAATCGTCAGCGGCGTCAGCGGCCCATGGCGGGGCGACGAGGTGTGGGTGAACTTCATGTCGTACGTGCAGGCACCCTCTGTCTATCGCTACGACTACGACGCAGACCTGCTGACGCCGTACCACGTCCCCGACGTCGGGCTCGACGCGTCCAAATACGTGACGGAGCAGGTCTGGTACCCGTCGCTCGACGGCACCCGGGTGTCCATGTTCCTCGTCCACCGGAAGGACCTGCCGCGCGACGGACAGTGGCCCGTGAGGCTGAGTGGCTACGGCGGCTTCAACATCTCCGTGGAGCCGCGCTTCACGCCGCTCCAAGCCGCCTGGCTGAAGTGGGGCGGCGTGCTGGCCTTCGCCAACGTACGGGGCGGCGGCGAGTACGGCCGCGCCTGGCACGAGGCGGCCCTCAAGACACGTCGGCAGAACGCCTTCGACGACTTCATCGCGGCGGCGCGCTGGCTCGTCTCGGAGGGCTACACGGTGCCCGCCCGACTGGCCTCGCGAGGAAACAGCAACGGTGGGCTGCTGGTCGCCGTCACCGCCCTGCAGGCCCCAGCGTCCTTTGGTGCCGTCTTCTGCCGCGCGCCCACGCTCGACATGCTGCGCTTCCCGAGCTTCGGCTACCTGAGCTCGGCCACCGTCGAATACGGCTCACCCGAGGACCCGGTTGAGGGTGCCTACCTCGCGGGGTACTCGCCCTACCACAATGTCAGAGCCGGGCTCCGTTACCCCCGGATGGCCTTCGTCGCCGCGCTGAACGACCGGACCGCCCCTCCCCACGACCCGCTGAAGATGGTCGCCAGACTTCAGGCAGACGGCACGCAGGGCGGGCCCTTTCTCCTGCTCCCGCTTCGCGACTCCGGGCATGGGGGCGGCACCACCCTGACGGCGCTCATCGAGCAGGACGTCGACGAGCTCTGCTTCTACTGTGGGGCGCTCGGCGTCTCACCGGGTTGAGGCACCTGCGCCGCAGGGCCCGGCCCCCAGAGGCCCCGAGCCCGCAGGAGAATTCTGCGCCCGACGACGTCAAGCGACCCACCACTCCGGGGATTCTTGATTCGAGAATCAACGCGCGTTATGTCGGAAATCCCTAAATTGACAGCCCTCAGGGGAAGTCTGGGGATTCGGGGCAGCCATGCCATCTGACGCATCCACCGTTAGCGATTCTCGCGCCCAGTCCCAGGATTGGCGGGCGCGCACCCAGCGGAGCGTGGTCCAGCTCGTGGGATGCGTGGGCGCCTATGTCCTGCTCGCGGGGGCCAGCTATGTCTTCTTCGCCCAAAGCCTGGTGGGCGGCGTGGCGCTGGCGGTGCTCGCGGGCGTCGTGCTCGTCCGGGTCTTCATCCTCCAGCACGACTGTGCCCACCGCTCGCTGTTCCAGCGTCCGGTGACGAATGACCGGGTGGGCGTGGTGCTGGGCATGCTGACGCTGGCGCCGCACGCGTACTGGCGGGCCATGCACCTGGTCCACCACAGCACCAGCGGCGACCTCGACCGGCGCGGCGTGGGCGACATCGTGACGATGACGGCCCAGGAGTACCTGGCGCTCAAGCCCTCCCAACGCCTGCGCTACCGGCTGTACCGGCACCCCGCGGTCCTCCTGGGCGTGGGGCCCATCTTCCAGTTCCTGCTGCGCTTCCGCATGCCGGGCATCGTCGCCAAGGAGCGCAGGCCCGAGCGCCGCTCCATCCTGGTGACGAACCTTGCGCTGGTGGCCGTCCACCTCGCGTTCCTGGCGCTGGGTGACTGGCCCCGGTGGCTGGTGGTGCACCTCATCATCACCCAGGTGGCCGCGGGCCTGGGCATCTGGCTCTTCTTCGTGCAGCACCAGGTGGAGCGGCCCTACTGGGTTCCCCGGGCGCAGTGGTCCCTGAAGGGCTCGGCGCTCCAGGGCAGCAGTCACCTGGTGCTGCCGCGCGCGTTCGAGTGGCTCTTCGGCGCCATCAACCTGCACCACGTCCATCACCTGAAGCCCCAGATTCCCAACTACCTGCTGCGCGGTTACATGGAGCAGCACGGCCTGGCCGAAGAGGGCGTGAAGCTGGACTTGCGCGACTCGGTGCTCGCCTTCCGCCTCAAGGTGTACGACGAGGCCACCGGCAGGATGACGGGCTTTCCCCCTGTCCACGCGGGCCATGCCAGGACACCGCTGGCCTCCCCGCCCTCCATCGAGCCGACAGGTCAGCTGGTCCGACTGATGACCTGCTCCGGCGAGGAACGCTGAAAATGCCTGATTACGTCCATGTCCTCCTCGGACTCGTGCTGGGGTACGTCATCTCCTCGTACGTCGAGTCCTTCATGCACGAGTACGTGTCCGACGCGCGTCCGAAGGCGGTGCGCTTCTGGAACCGCGCGCCGCGGCTGTTCCGGCCGATGATCAACACGCACTTCTCCCACCACACCATCCACCACGTGAGGACTTTTCGGAGCAACCACGTGACGCAGTTCCGGAGCGAGGAGGAGAAGCAGAAGCTCACCGAGGAGCTGCTCCAGCGGGGCAAGCACGGCCGGACCATCATCAACGGCGCCTTCGCCACCCGGCTGCACGGCGAGGGCGCCTTCGTCTTCGTGGCCCCGCTGGTCATCTTCTTCCCGGTGTTCTACTTCACGCTCAAGCCCATTGCCTTCCTGGCCGGCTGCGTGACGCTGCTGCTGCCGCCCTTCATGAGCCACTTCGTCCACCCGTACCTGCACCTGCCCTTCGAGGAAGGACAGCGCACCGCGCCCCGGTGGCTGGCGTGGCTGCTGCGGACCCGCTACATGCGCGCCGTCTACCGCAACCACTTCCTGCACCACCGCTATGGCGGCGTGTCCAACTTCAACCTGGTGCTGGGGGCGGACATCGTGCGGCGGCGCACCCGCGTGCTGACAGAGAAGGACCTGGCCGTCATGGCCGAGGTGGGCATGCCGCTGCCCGAAGAGGCCCACACGCGGACCGTCCATGGCTGAGCACGCGAACGCCTTCCACGTCCCCTGGTGGCTGCGCTTCTCCCATGTGCAGACCGTCGTCCCCCACCTGGACCGGCGCCGACACGACGTGCTCACCGAGCACATCCGCCACGAGCTGGCGGACGGCGACTTCGTGGACGTGTACTGGCTGAACCGGACGCGGCCAGGGCCCTTGTTCATCCTGCTGCCCGGCATGCAGGGCACGCAGGACTCCACCTACGTCCGCAGCCTCCTGTCGGAGCTGGCCCTGCGCGGCCTGCGCGCGGCGGTGTTGTGCCACCGGGGCGGCGCCGTGCCCAACCGGCGGGCCCCCTTCTATCACGCGGGTTTCACCGACCACCTGGCCTGGCTGGCGCGCTTCGTCCGTGAGCAGGAGCCCCACACGCCACTCTATGGCGTGGGCTTCTCCCTGGGGGGCAGCATGTTGATTCGCTACCTGGCGGAGACGGGCCACGCCAGCCACTTGTCCGCCGCGGCGGCCGTGTCCCTCACGTTCTCCCTGGGCAGCACGGCCCGGCGGGCCTGCGAAGGCATCAACCAGCTCTACCAGCTCCGCGTGTTGAACTCGTACAAGCGCGTCGCGCGGCTCAAGACCCACCTGCCGGAGTTCGCCTCACGCGTTGGGACGCTGAACGGGATGCGCAGCATCCAGGCCTTCGACGAGGCCTTCACCGCGCCCCTCCACGGCTTCAAGGACGCGGAGGACTACTACGAGCGGTGCAGCAGCCAGCAATTCCTGTCGGGCATCGAAGTGCCCTTCCTCGTCCTCAACGCCGAGGACGACCCGCTCGTCGCCCGGGACACGCTCCCTGACGCACGCGCGCTGCGGGAGCACGTGCGGCTGGAGCTGACGCCGCATGGCGGGCACCTGGGTTTCATGTATCAGCGTTCCTCCGGGCTGGGTTACTACCCGCCGGCCCGGCTCATCTCGTTCTTCCTGCAGGAGCCGTCCGAAGCACATGAATCTCTATCTCAGGATGTTGTGGGTCATGCTCTCCTCGCTCTGGAAGCCGGAGATGCGCGTGGACGCGCTGACGAGCACGCTGGAGCAGCGCGTCCTGCCCAATGACCTGGACCTGAACCTGCACATGAACAACGGACGGTTCCTCACCGTCTGTGACTTGAGCCGGGTCGACCTGTTCATCCGGACGGGCCTGCTGGCGCTCATGCTCAAGCAGAAGTGGGCGCCCATCATCGTGCGCCACACCATGGACTACAAAAAGCCGCTTCGCCTGTTCCAGAAGTACACGGTGTCCATGTCGATTACCCGTTGGGACGAGAAGTACTTCTATGCCACCCACCAGTTCCTCTCGCGCGGGAAGGTGGTGGCGGAGGGCGAATCCACCGCGGTGCTGCTCGGGCGCGAGGGCGTCGTCCCTCCAGCGACGGTGCTTGAGGCGGTCACCGCCCGGCAGAACCGGACGGCGGTGGAGAGCCGCTGAGCGGCCCGGGCCTGGGCCCGCTTCACGCCCAGGCCTTGCGGACTTCCGCGTAGTAGTTGCGGAAGAACGGCACCATGGCCGCGCGATTGCTGTCGACGATGGCCAGGAGCTCCGGGGGCATGACGAACTCCTCCTCTCCCAGCGCGTCGTAGAGCGAGTCCAGCATCTGCTGGTAGAAGCGCGGGAAGGCGCGGTGCCAGCCCACCTTGGGCAGCCGGATGCCGTGCTCCCACCCCATGGCCAGGTAGTGCTTGAGCGCCTCCGCGCGCGCCTCCTTCAGCGTGTAGAGGGAGATGGGCTTGCGCTCCGGCAGGAAGTCCTCGGCCACCAGGCCGCTCTGCCCGCACATCCGCCGCGCCATGTGCTGCCCCAGCAGCGGGGAGAGGAACAGCCCGTCGCGGTACGTGCCCGTGAGCAGCCACAGTCCGTCCACGGACGTCGGTCCAATGAGCGGGCACGTGTCCACGGTGACGGGCCGGTTTCCCGCCTGCCAGGCCACGAGCTGCGCGGCGCAGAGGTCCTGGTCAATCTGCTCCAGGACGCACTCCAGCAGGAAGTACATGTCGGCCGGCGTGGTGCGAAGCATCGGCCGAGCCATCAGGATGTTCGTCGCGCCGAAGTAGAGCTGGTCGCCCCCGCGGGGCATGCCATGAAGGCCACAGGCAAAGGCCCGGTTCGGCGTGCGCACCACGTGCTGGAGCGACGGCCGGGGCACCTGGAGCAGCAGCGACGTCCCGCCGCCGCTGAAGATGCGGGGGATTCGCCGCGCCAGCTCCGGCAGCTCGTCGAGGACCGCCTGCGTCCCCACGCCCATGGCGAGCACCACCTGCGCGGCGCTCAGCGCGCGGCCATCCTCCAACCGCACGCCCGTCACGCGGCCCCCCTGGACGTCCAGCGTCTTGACCGCCCCATCCACGACAGACACCTGCGGCGACTGCTCCAGGGACAGAGTGAGCGCCCGCAGCAGGCGGCTCGCGTCCACCGAGCCCTCGCGGGGAAGGAACAGCGCCTGCTTGGGCCGGCAGTCCTCCGCGGGATTCAGGCCCGGCACCTGGTTGGGGTCCAGCAGTTCGTGGGGCTCTTCCTCATCCTTCACCGCCTGCTGGATGGCGATGAAGTTCTCATCCTCAATCGTCCCGGACTTGGCGTTGCTGAAGACAATGGTGCCGGCGCGGACCTGGACGTGCGCGTCCTCGGGCAGCTCGCCATTGAGCTGCTCCAGCCATGAAGGCCAGAGGCGCGCGGCGAGCACGCCCTTGGCATGCTTCGCGCGGCCCGGCGCGGTCCGCAACAAGGGCGCCGTCACTTCCCCATAGCACCCCAGCATCGCCCCAGCGGCGGGGGACGCTCCCGCGGGGCGGCTGACGGGACCGACCACGGCGATGCGCAGACGGGGGTCCACCAGCGTCAAGGCGCGCGCGGTCGCCAGGCCCAGCGCGCCGTTGCCCGCCACCACGATGTCATAGGTGTCCATTCGCTCGCTGTCCTCGGTGGCATGGGGATACGGCACAGCGCCCGCCGCATCCGGCTCGAGAGAGCGCGGACACGGCGGGCAGAACGTCAGGGCTTCAGGCTGACCCGACGGGGGTCAGTCCTCCTTCTTGGACGTGTCGTTGACGACGTAGGGAGGCCACCACTGGCGCTCCGCGCTCGACCCACACGTCACGCTCGGCTCCTGGAGCAGGTCCTTCTCGGCCACCAGGTTCTTCACGGTCTCCAGCCACTGCGATCCGTTGTTCATGCCACGTCTCCTTGCTGCCGTGTTGGCTCTACGAGGGTACTGCGTACTAGTGAGTCGAGCCCCGAACGCAACTGCCGGCGCGCCTCGTCCGGGGCCACTCTCGCGCCGACAACCTCGAGGTAAGCCCGCTCCATGTCGGAGTACGTCCGGCCGTCGCTGAGTTCGAAAATCAGCCACGCATTCAAGTCGAGCCAGTGGATGCGCGGCGCGGCCGGTGAGAACACCATCAAGCACTCGCCCTGCTTCGACGGGCGGACCCGCAGCCCGTTGACCTTGCGGTACGCGGCCCGCTCCTGCTCACAGGCTCGGGGACCGGCGTCCTTGAGGAAAAGCTCGCGGTCCACGGGCGCCAGGGACTCGCGCAGCCACCTGACGAAGTCGCGCCCCTGCGGTGTGAGCAGGTGGGCCCACTCCGTCAGCAACATCTCCCCCAAGTAGCGGGCCCGGTCCACCGAGCGGCCGTAGCGCGAGGCACTGTCGTTGTTCACCACCGACATCGCATGCGGGCGGGACACATACGCCGAGGGGTCCCCGAACCGCTCCGTCAGGGTGCGGTCCGCCGTGAGCGCGGCCGCCTTGAAGAGCGAGAGGTGCACGTAGACGTGGTAGGCGAACACCGTGCGGACGATGGACCAGCGGATGTCACGCCAGGGGACCTGGATGGTCTCCTCCGGGCGGGCCGCGAGCGCCACCGAACGCGTCGCATCGAAGAGCTTCATGTGAAGCCCTTCGTGCAGCAGACATCCGGCGACGTCCCAGGGGTTCCCGAGCTCCTCCAGCGACAGGAAGATGGTGGAGGGCGTCAGGTCTCCCCCCGCGGCGGACAGGACGGTGCCCCCTTCGAGCCGAGCGCTGAGCAGCGCGATGGCCTCGATGTGGGTCAGCGCGCTGGCGCCCGAGTCGGGCAGCAGCAGGGAGAGCAGCTCGATGGAGTCGTTGATCTTCCGCTGCGCGGTGGCGTCCGGGCTCAAGAGCGTGCCGCCGCTCTTGGACTTCGCGCCGAAGACGCCGTCGAACGCGGCATGCAGCGCCCGGGAGTACGGGTCCGCGGGCCGAGCCACATCCCACAGCCACTTCGGCACCTCCGAGCCCACCCGCCAGCGCGACGGCATGCGCGACTCGCACAGGCCCACCGGCAGCGCCTCCAGCGCGCCCGGCAGCATCTCCTCCAGCGGGTGCGGCGACGCCAGGTGGCCCGCCTCCAGGTCGGAGAAGGCCTGCTCCAGCGTCAGGCGCACGAGCGGGTCGAAGAAGACGCGGCGCGCGTCGGCGTCGCTGAGCGACTCCACCGCGGACGCGGCGCGCGCCAGGGACGGCAGCCGCTCCGCGAACAACTCCACGCCAAAGCGGTAACGGGTCAGCACCTTCGCCAGGATTCGCGGCGAGTCCCCGAACACAGAGTGCCTCGACAGCGCCCGGTCCGCGGTCTGAACGACGCCCAGGACACTCGTCACGGTGCACCTCCCTCGGTGACCTGCTCAATCATCCCGCTTGACTCCAGGCCCCTGAGCGTGGGCGCCAGCTGGGCCCAGGCGCGCTCGGCCCCGAGCCCCAGCGACGACGTGTACGAGGTGAGAACCTCTTCCTCCGTCTTGCCGTCACACAGCTCGAAGGCGAGCCACGCCGACAGGTTCAGGGTGACGATCTTCTGCGACGAGGGGTCCAGCGCGAACAACACCTCCGACGCCGGAGAGCGGCGCAACGAGAGGTCCCGCCCCTGCCGGTAACGCACCGAGGACGGCGCCCTGCTGGAGTTGGACGGTGCCGGCGTGGAGGCCGCGGCGCGCGGAGCGGTGTCGCCCGTGGCGACTCCGTCCACCAGGGGACGAACCGTGTCCCAGAGCCACGCGACGAGCTCGCGCCCGTAGGGCGTCACCCGGGGCGACAGCGGGCCCGAGAGCTGCGAGTGCAGGTACGCCAGCCGCTCCTCGGCCCGGGAGTAGGGCTTGACGTCGTTCTTCACCACCGACATCGCGTGGGCCGGAGCGTCGTAGTCACGGGGCGCGCCGAACTCCGCGTAGCAGTCCGGCCCCAGGTGCTTCACCGCCTCGCGGAACACCTGCATGTGCGCGTACGCGTGGTAGGCGAAGACGCTGTTGGACAGGGCCGTCCGCCGTCCCCAGGGCAGCTCCACCGGGTCGTCATCCGTCACGATGGCGCCCGTGCGAATCAGGTCGGAGAGCTTGAGGTGAATCGCCTCATGCAGGATGTGGCCCGCCGTGTCCCACGGGTTCTCCAGCTCGTCCGGGTCGATGAAAATCATGCACGGCGTGCCGTCGCCCCCGGAGCCGGTGAGCATCCGGCCACGCGGGCCCCGGATGTTCGCCACGGCGATGCAGTGCAGGTGCAGGAAGACGCTCTGCGCCATCTCCGGCACCAGCCGCCGGAGCAGCTCACAGGCCCGCTCCAGGCCTTCCACCATGCGTGGCGTCGGACGGATGATTTCGACGCTGCTCTTGGCCCCAGGCATGAACCCGGTGCGGATGCTGTCGCGCAGCAGGTCCCCGACCCGCGACGGTGTGTCCGGGAGGTCCCAGACCCAGGTGCGGCCCGAAGGCCCCACCGTGAAGTCACGCCCCATCGCCTTGCGCGCGACGGACAGCCGACGGCTCTCCTCCAGCGAATCGAGTGCCTCTCCGAGCAGCGCCGGGAAGGTGTCACGCACCGCCCCTACCCGCCCCGTCGTCTCCAGCTTGCTGATGGCCGTCTCCAGCGCGGCGCGCACGAGCAGGTCACCGAACAAGACATTCACAGACGCGGTGTCCAGCGCCTCGACGCGCTCCGTCAGTGCTCGCAACCGCGCGTCCTGGCGCGACAACACCTCTAGAACGAACTTGTAGCGTTCGATGACACGCAACACGATTTTCAATGAGTTCCCAAACGGCTCCTGATGCTGGAACCGATGGTCGAGCTGCCGGATGACCTCAATCTGTTGCACGCTGCTCTCTCCTCGGACGACAGATTCATCAAAAAATCCGTATCCCGGCATAAACAGCATTTCGAAATTTCAAGGTACCAACCCTTGAAGCCTGTCACAAGCACCTGACGACGAAACAGCGTCCTGCCCTCGCTATTTCCCGCAAAAATCAGACAGCTATGTCTGGAAATAAATTGTCTCAGTGAAGTAGTGAAGACGCGTTGCGTTGGCTCGCCCGGAGCACCGCGCCCAACCCCAAAGACAGCCAGCAGCGCATCGACCGCAGGAAGCAGTTGGAGTTGGGCATGGAACGATTGTCGTGCCTACGGCCTCATCCTGCCTTCCCTTTCGCGCCCTCTTCTCGATTTCGGACATAGACGTCCGGGTCATGGCGCTCCATGAAGCGCGCGGGCGCGCCCAATGGCTGAAAGCCGTAACGCGCATAGAGTGAATGGGCATCTCGCGTGGCGAGCAAGAACCGCCGAAGCCCTTGCAGGTCGGGATGCGCGAGCAGCGCCTCCATCATCCACTGGCCCAGACCCCGCCCCTGGTACGACTCCAGGACGAAGACGTCACAAAGATAGGCGAAGCTCGCGCGGTCGGTGACGACGCGGGCGTAGCCCACCTGGCCTCCAGACGAATAGAGCCCAAAGACGAGCGAGTTCCGGGCGGCCCGTTCGACCGTCTCCCGGGGAATGCCCGCGGACCAGTATGAGCGGGACAGGTAGCCATGGACGACGTCCAGGTCGATGCGCGCGGGGTCGTCGGAGGCGACGAACCCGTCATCGCGGTGGACTTCGTAGGGAATGGACTCAGTGTGGGTGCGCATGAGCGTGACGCCATCCTACGTCCTCCCAGCGTGTCGCTCGCTGTGCTGCATCCAGGGAGCAGTACAGTTCGTCGCGCGCGTCAGGGACAGGCCACCACGACCTTGTCCACCTTGGTACGGCAGCGCGTCCGCGTGTGCCGCGCTGCCACACAGCAGCAGTCCCAACGTCAGCCAGTTCGATTTCGGCCTGACGCAGGGTGGTAACACCTGTCACCAGCCGAGGACGGCTGTCACCACCTGTCCGTCATAAAATTGCGAGTGGGGCATACGCCATCACCTCACTCCCCCCTGGAAGGCTCTGCACCCGCGTTGGCATGCCGCATGCTCATGCGGACTCCACATCACGCCAGGGAATCCCTCTCACTCCCACGCGCAGGCGATGTCCCCTGCCCTGGCGTTCGCTCTGCCGCGGGAACACTCCCCATCTACTTCCATGAATCGAATGTCTGATTGGCTTTCTACCGCAGCGATGTTCGCTGGCCTTGCCACCCTGACGGGCCTGCCGATGGCCGCCGAGGCCTCGAACGATGTGTCGCCAGAAATCGTCTCCGCGATGCGCCGGGACCTTGGGCTCACCGAGCAGCAGGTGCATCAGCGCCTGTCCTTCGAGGCGAAGGCGCCCGGGCTGGAGCAGACGATGCGTGAACAACTGGGCGACGCCTTCGGTGGCGCCTGGCTCGACGCGGAGGGCGGCCAGCTCATCGTCGGTGTCACCGACGAGTCCCGCCTCGCCAAGGCCCGGGTCGCCGGCGTGAGGACCGTGCGCGTGGCGCGGAGCCTGGCGCGGCTGGGGCAGGTGAAGGCGGAGCTGGACCAGAACGTCCAGGCGCTCTCGCCCGCCATCCACTCCTGGTACGTCGACCTGCCGACGAACAGCGTCGTTGTCTACGTGGACGCCTCCAGCCAGACGAAGCTACGCGCGGATGCCTTCATCGCGCAGAGCTCGGGCCTGAAGGACGGCAGCCTCCGCGTGGTGGCCTCCACCCACGCGCCCGAGCCCGCCTACGACCTGCGCGGCGGTGACCCGTACTACTTCAGCAACTACCGCTGTTCGGTGGGCTTCCCCGTCAACGGGGGCTTCGTCACCGCCGGCCACTGCGGCGGCGCCGGCACGCCCACCACGGGGCACAACGGCGTGGCCCTGGGCACCATCCGTGGCTCCGTCTGGCCCGGCTCCGACTACGGCTGGGTGGCCACCAATGGCTCGTGGACCCCACAGCCGTGGGTCAACAACTACAGCGGCGGCAACGTCACCGTCGCGGGCTCCCAGGAGGCTCCTGTGAATGCTTCCATCTGCCGCTCCGGCTACACCACCGGCTGGCGGTGCGGCGTGCTCCAGGCGAAGAACATCACCGTCAACTACTCCGTCGGGCCCGTGTACGGCCTGCACAAGACGAACGCGTGCGCGGACGGCGGAGACTCCGGCGGCTCCGTCATCTCCGGCAACCAGGCCCAGGGCGTGACGTCCGGCGTGGCGGGCACGTGTGCCAACGGCAATCCGCCGCAGACGTTCTACCAGCCCGTCAACCCCATCCTGGGCGCCTACGGCCTGACGCTCCGCACGACGGGCGGCGGCAGCAGCGGACGGTCCTTCGTGTCGCGCCTCAACGGCAAGTGCATCGACGTGCCCAACTCCAACTTCTCCGACGGCGTGCAGCTCCAGATGTGGGACTGCAATGGCACGAACGCGCAGCGGTGGACCTTCGTCAACGGCACCGTTCAGGCAGGCGGCAAGTGCATGGACGTGGCCTGGGCCTCCACGGCCAACGGCGCGGCCATCCAGTTGGCCAACTGCAGCGGCAACCCGGCACAGCAGTTCGTGCTGAGCGGCGCGGGTGACCTGGTCAGCGTGCTCGCCAACAAGTGCGTGGACATCGTGAACCACAACACGTCCAGCGGCGCCCGGCTCATCATCTACGAGTGCACGGGCAACCCGAACCAGAAGTGGGACTACCGCTGAACCCTCCGTCGCCTGAACGAGCGACCCGGGTGCCTGGAGGCGATTCAGGCACCGAGGGCCGCGCGGGCGTGACACGCTGAGGTCCTCCAGCGCGCCTGGGCCGGCCAGCCCAGGCGCGCCGTCTCACCAGAGGACATTCCCATGGCCCCCTCTTTGCTCCGCACGCGCCCCCTGCTCGTGCTCGTCCCGCTGCTCCTGGCGGCGGCACCCTCACCCCAAGCCCCAACGCCGCCTCGGCTGGAGGACGCGGTCCCCGACACCTTCACCGGCGTGGAGCGCGTGGTGGCGGTGGGGGACGTGCACGGTGACGTGGACGCCCTGAAGGAGGTGCTCCGGCTCGCCGGCCTCATCGACGCGAAGGACCGGTGGATTGGCGGCAAGACGCACCTGGTCCAGACGGGCGACGTGCCGGACCGGGGCGACCAGACGCGCGCGGCGTTCGACCTGCTCATGCGACTGGAGCAGGAAGCGCTCGCCGCGGGCGGACGGGTCCACGCCCTGCTCGGCAACCATGAAGCCATGAACATGCTGGGTGACCTGCGCTACGTGAGCCCCGGGGAGATGGCTTCGTTCGCCGACCAGAGCCCCGAGCAGGAGAGCGCCGGCTCCCCCCCCGGCCTCAACGGGCACCGCGTCGCGTACAGCCTCCAGGGCCGCTACGGCCAGTGGCTGCGCAAGCACGCCGCCGTGGTGCGCATCAACGACACCCTCTTCGTGCACGGCGGCGTCGCGCCCGGCGTTCCCGGCGGAAACCTGGCCGAGCTCAACCGCTGGGTGCGCCAGGACTTCTTCCCCGACCATCCGCCCGGCGGCGCGCGGGACGCACAGGGCCCCTTGTGGTTCCGAGGCTACGCACTGGGCGAGCCGCAGGACGCCGAACCCGCGCTGGACGCGGTGCTGAAGCGTTATGACGCCAGGCGCATGGTCATGGGGCACACCACGAACCGCGACGGCAAGGTGAAGGTGCGATTCAACGGCAAGGCGCTGCTCATCGACACCGGGCTGAGCACCGGGTACGGGCGGAACCTCGCGGCCCTGGAGCTTCGCGGCGGCAAGGTCAACGCCCTGTACCGCGAAGGCCCCGTCACGCTGGGCACCGTGGAGCCCCCCGCCGCGCCGGCTCGCCCCGCGGCCCCGAAGCCTCGGAAGAAATGAGTGGCTGCACAGGTGCGGCTGCTCAGCGTGCAGGCGCTTGCACACGCCGAAGTGCCGTCACCTCGAGAGGATGCAGGGCCCGGTGGTTGCATCCGGGCGGCCGCATGCGCCTTCCCGTCCCGCTCCTGGCGGCTACCGTGCTCTTCGCCCTGCCCGCGAGGGCGGACATCACGCTGTTCCCCAAAGAAGAGACCTGGCTGTCCGTGGGCCCCCTGTACAGCGCGGCCTTCGGGGCGGACGAGCCCGGCACGGGCGTGGGCGGGGAGTTGACGCTCAATTGGTTCAAGGGCGTGGGCGCCCTGGGCCTCTTCGCGCAGGCACAGAAGATGGAGCGCGGCAGCGCGCGGCTCTGCGCCGGGCTCCAGGGCACCCTGTTCTTCGGGGGCGTGGAGCTGGGCGTCATGCATGAAACGGCGAGCCGGACACGCGTTGCGACGACGGGCCTGCACGTCGCGCCCTACCTGGCCCTCGTGTTCGGCAGCCTGGGCGTGCGCTTCGGGATTCCGCTGGCCGGGGAGCCGGACATCGGCCCCGGCGGCGTGGAGCGGACGCGGCATGCCCGCGAGGTGGGGCTGGTGTTGACACTCAAGCTCCCCATCGCGCTGAGCCGGGACTCCGTCTGGGGCCCCGTCTTCCCCTGGAACTAGCGCTCAATCGAGCGGCATTTCGTCGCGAATCCACGCCGTGACGGAGTCGTGCCGGGGCTTCCACTCCAGCTCGCGGCGCGCGCGCTTGCCACACACCCGGCTGTTGGAGCCGAAGGAGTAGCGCGCGTGGCCTTCACCCCACTCGCGACTGGCTTCCTCCACCGACCAGGATTGGACGGGCCCCAGCCCGAGCCGCTGGGCGATGGCGGTGCCAATCTCCGCGAAGGAGGCCTCACCGTTCTCCACGAAGTAGAAGGCCCCGGCGGGAGCGCGCTCCAAGGCGAGCAGGTACAGCGCCACCACGTCATCGATGTGCACGTTGGACCAGCGGTTGACGCCCTTGCCGACGATGCGCACCACGCCGCTCTTGCGCGCCTGCTTCACCAGCGGGGGAATCTGCACGCTGTCCGGGCTGAGCCCGGTGCCCGTGCCGTAGATCATCGTGTTGCACAGGACGATGCCGCGCATTCCCTCGGCGGCGAGCACGCTGTTGTCGACCGCGTGCCGGGCCTGCTTGTCGGGCTCGACGATGAAGGGGGTGTCCTCGTCGAACACCTTGTCGGAGAGCACGTCGCCCCGGACGTCATCGCCAATCACGCTGGAACCACTGGTGTGGAGCAGCGGCTTGCCGGAGCCGCGCAGTCCCGCCAGGAGCGCCTCGACAGCCTCCGCGTGGTCACTGCTGGCCGCGTTGATGACCGCGTCCGCGCGCCGCGCCTCGGCCGTCAGCAAGGCGTGGTCCTCCAAATCACCCAGCACGGGCTCGATGCCGAGCGCCGCCAGCCGCTCCGCCTTCGCCTTGTCCCGGACCAGCCCCCGGATGGCGTGGCCGCGGGCCTTCAGCGAGTGAGCAAGGGAGCCGCCGATGAAGCCGCTCGCGCCCGTCAGGAACAGTTGCATGGAGGACCTCCAGGTTCAGGGATGCGTGCAGTCTGCGCATTCCTCACTGGAAACGCCGCCCGCCTCAACGGACCGCTGTCAGCTTCGGTGACTTCTGGGCGCGCTGGCCCAGGTAGCTCTCTCCCCAGGCGCGCAGGGCCAGCACCACCTTGCGGAGGGATTCCCCCAGCTCGGTGAGGCGGTACTCGACGCGGGGAGGCACCTCGGCGTGCACCTTGCGGTGCACCAGCCCGCTGGCTTCGAGTTCGCGAAGTTGTTGGGTCAACATGCGCGCGGTGACGCCAGGGATGCGCTTGCGCAGCTCCCCGAAGCGAAGCGTGCCGTCGAGCAAGTGGTAGAGGATGAGCCCCTTCCACTTGCCGCCAATCAAATCGAGCGTGGCCTCCACGGGGCAGCCCGCGGAGCAGTCGTAGGTCTTGTGCCGGGCCATTGGTTACCTTTTTGTACCTACGTGCGAAAATAGTGCGTACTTGTCGTCGAGGTCCACTGGGGCAATGGTGCACGCAAGGAGGCCCCATGCGAGCCGTTGCCCTGCACCAATACCTGCCCGTGGATAATCCAGAAGCACTCATCGACGTGGAACTACCCACGCCGGAGCCCGGTCCCGGAGAGCTGCGCGTCCGCGTCCACGCCATCTCGGTCAATCCCGTGGACGTCAAGGTCCGCGCGCCCAAGTCCCAGGTAGAAACCACGCCTCGCGTGCTCGGCTGGGATGCGGCGGGTGTCGTCGACGCCGTGGGCCCCGGCGTGAAGCTGTTCCGGCCCGGGGACGAGGTCTACTACGCGGGCTCCATTGCCCGGCCGGGGACGAACGCCGAGTTCCACGTCGTGGACGAGCGCATCGTCGGGCGCAAGCCGCGCTCCCTGTCGTTCGCCCAGGCCGCTGCGCTCCCGCTCACGTCCATCACCGCGTGGGAACTGCTGTTCGAGCGGCTGGAGATTCCGCAGGGCAACGCTCCGTCCCAGGATGTCCTGCTCGTCGTCGGCGGCGCCGGAGGCGTGGGCTCCATGGCGCTCCAGCTCGCGCGCAAGCTGGCGGGCGTGACGGTGGTGGCGACCGCGTCGCGCCCGGAGTCGACGGAATGGTGTGAGGCGCAAGGCGCTCACCACGTCATCAATCACAGACAGTCCCTGGTGCCGCAACTCCAGAAACGGGCGCCCCAGGGCGTGCGCTACATCGCGAGCCTGACGGCGACGGACACCCACTTCCCGGAGTTGGTGGAAGTGGCGACGCCCTTCGGGCGGCTGGGGCTCATCGATGACCCGACCAAGCCCCTGGACATCAGCGCCATGAAGCGAAAGAGCCTGTCGCTCCACTGGGAGTTCATGTTCACCCGGCCCCTGTACGAAGCGGCGGACCCGCTCGCGCAGCACCGCATCCTGAACCGGGTCGCCGACCTGGTCGACGCGGGGACGCTGCGGACGACGATGACCCAGGACTTCGGTCCCATCACCGCGGCCAACCTGCGGCGAGCCCACGCCGCCATCGAATCCGGCCGGACCGTGGGGAAGATTGTCCTGAGTGGCTTTCCTTCGTGAGGCACCCGACACGCGGCATTGGTGCTGCACGGATGCTGAGCCAATCATGATGGTTCCGTGAGGATTGCCCCGCCGCGGCTCCCTACCGTCGAGACATGACGGGAAGGCACATGTACAGCGGCGGGGCGTTCACGATTCTGGCCGTCGGTGTCCTCGGGCTGCTCGCTTGGGACGCGCGCTCCACGTCAGAGGCCGTTGGCCGCGGCGCAGACGTCGCTGCATCGTCGCAAGCCACGAACCGCATCGAAGGGACTGGCAACCAAGGCGCGGGGGACCTGGGCTCCACTCCTCGGCCCGAAAGGAGACGGCGCATTCGTGGCACCGTGGTGGATGCGCGAGGAGTGCCCCTCGCGGGCGTGCGCGTATCCGCCATGTCGCGGGATGAGGAGTCCCTGGCCGAACGGCCGTGCCCCGACTGGGCGTCTGGTCCATGGGATTCCCGCCGCGAGGAGAAACCCCGCCGGCTCTTGCAAGACTGCCAGTGGTCAGGCCGGGACATTCTGACTGAGTGGCTTTCCTCCCGACGGGGCGAAGCCATCCTCCAGGCAGAGACGGTCACCGACGGAGGCGGCGCCTACCTCTTGGATGGACTGGACGACGGAGCGCTGTCGATCTGGGCATTGAATGAGGATGGGGCGGCCGTGCAACAAGGCATCCAGGGGACGCACGATGACCTGAGGTTGGTGCTGACCCCGGGATTACGGGTGGAGGGAGCCGTCTCAGGAGAGGACGCGCCGCTTCCAGGCACCCGCATCACCTTGGCCTCCGTGGCAACGGACCGATACTTCGACGGCATCACAGGTCCGGATGGGCGGTTCCGCATCGGCCCGCTGCCGCTTGGGCCTTACGTCCTCATGGCGGTGCAGGATGGCTGGCGATCGGCACTCCTCCATCTCAATGAGGCAAACAGCCTTCCGGAGGAAGGTGTGCAACTCACCCGGCCGCTGAACCATGCAGGCAGGGTCCTCTCCCAGGGGAGCCCCATCGCGGGCGCTCGCGTCGAACTCAGCGCGGAATCTCCAGAGGGCTTTTCCTATCAGGTCGCCACGTCCGACGCGAAAGGACAGTTTCACTTCTCCGGGCTCAGCAAAGTCCACCGTCTCACGCTGTCAGCCTTCCATGGAGGAATGACTGCCAGTGAGCAAGTCACCCTGGACGAACGAGACGGGGCTGAGACGGTTCTCGAACTGAAGCCTGCACCATATCTCGAGGGACTCGTTCAAGACGAGGCGCGCCAGCCCGTTTCAGGCGCCCGTGTCTCCGCCATCATCAAGCGACACGGCAGTTCCCACCCAGACGCGGAGTCGGGCCTGGATGGCCGCTTCCGTCTGGGCCCTTTGGGCCCCGACACGCATGACTTCATGGTGTCGGCACCGGGGTACCTGGACACCCTCGTCAATCTGCGTTCCTCGACGAATACCTCCTCGGCCACCATCACCCTGTTCCGAGCGACGACCATCACCGGCGTGGCAGTCGACGCACACGGGTCGCCCGCCCCAGGTGTCGCGCTCACGTTGATGCGCGAATGCAACCCCGCGGCGCCGTACCATCTCCATGAGACGACGACGGACGAGACGGGCCATTTCGAGCTGAAGGCATGTCGCCCAGGTGAGTGGGAGATCCAAGCCCGTGACGAACGGTTCCTCCCAGAAACCGTTCCGGTGTACGCGCCCAGCAAAGACCTCCGCCTCTCGTTGCGACAAGGCCCGACCGTGCTGGGCACCGTGTCGGATGAACACGGCGCCCCCGTGCCCGATGCGAATGTCGACATCTCCGCGCGCAACGAGGAGGACCTGCCCAGCCGCCACGCGTATTCAGATGCCCAGGGCCGCTTTCAGCTCGGGGCTGTCCAGCCTGGACACTACGTCGTGCGAGTTCGAAAGGAGATTCTGGGTGTCGTGCGGACGGTCTCCCATGACCTTGAGTTGCGTGAAGGCACTCAGTCCCAGGTGGAGTTGCGCTTTCCCGAAGGTGTGACTGTGTCTGGCGTCGTGGTGACAGCGAGTGGCAAGCCGCTGGAGGGCGCGGTTGTCCGAGCGTACCGGGCGTCGCCTGTCGCGGAAACGGAGCCGCCAGCACTCAGCATCCACTGCGGCGGGTCCGGCGGCGCTCGCACAGGTGCGGACGGCCGGTTCATCCTGCGGCATCTGTCCTCCGCCCCGCACGCAGTCGAGGTCACGAAACGGGACCATGCCTTCGTCCCAGCGCAATCCTTGGGAGGAACCACCGACCCGGACGACACGTTTCTCGTGAGCCCCGGGGAGCACCCCATCCGCCTCGTCCTGCAACGATACTCACGGATTCGGGGCTCGCTCCTGAGTGCCGATGGAGCTCCCATTCTAGAGTTCACCCTCAACGGCCGCCTGGTCCGCTCCGAGGACGGCGCTTTCGAGTGGTCGACCACGAAATCAGGAACCCTGACGTTGGCCTTCGGCGCAACAGGGATGGCACCGCGCTCCCTCACGGTGGATGTCCCTCTGGAAGGCGACGTGGACCTGGGCGACCTCCACATGAGTCCGGGTCGTTCCGTCCAGGGCCGGCTGCTGGATGCCGCGACCTCCGCGCCCATCGAGGGCGCGAGGCTGACGCTCTATTTCAGGGCCGGCACCGCAGGACAACGGGTTTCGCATGACAGCGACGTGTCGAATCCGGATGGCACCTTCACCTTGGAGCATGTGAGTGATGCGCCCTCGGAGCTCGTCGTCGACGCCGTGGGCTACCATCGCTACATCGGCACCGTGACAGGAGGAGAGACTCCGCTGATTCGACTTGAGCCTGGCGTTGTCGCCGACGTGACGGTACGGAACCACCAAGGCGCGCCTGTCGAGGCGATGCTCCAGTTCTGGCGGGATGGCGCCCACCAATCAGACACGCTCCTCGTCCGGAACGAAAAAGCAACACATCCAGGCCTGGAGCCCGGATTCTACACCGTCAGAGCCAGCGCGACCTCGGCCGCGGACGGCGCCGTACCCCATTTCGCGCCTCAGCGCGTTCACGTTCCCGACGGCGGCCGACTGACGATTGACTTCGTCGAGCAGACAACAGGCGCGACGGTCACCCTCCTCAATCCCAGCATCAGGGGCGTGTACCTCTCCTTGCATCCCGGGCGGATTCCCGCGCCGACCACCGAGGCCGCCGCTGAGTTCCTCGCAAAGGGGCGGGGATTCATCAATCCCGGCGAGGAAGACGCATCGTTGGAAGAGCACGACGCGCCCAGTCGGACGACGCGCTTCCGCAATGTGCCTCCAGGTCCCGCCACCATCTTCCTGCTGAGCGGATACGTCCCCGTTCATTTCCACCGGGAGGAGTTGACGATTCCGGCCTCCGGAGAAATCGTCCACACGTTGGTTCCCAACTGGCAGCCACTGCCCTCACCTGTGGAATGACGGGACGGTCCATGAACGACTACGAGTTGATTGGCTCACCAGGGTGTGGTTCGGCCATCGTGGAGATGGCGCTGCGAATCACCGGCATCCCGCACCGGCTCACGGACCTGCCCTACCTGGAGCCGGGCCCTGGACGCGACCGGCTGCTGAAGCTCAATCCCCTGGGGCAGGTGCCCACCCTGGTCCTTCCCGATGGCGCGGTGATGACGGAGAGCGCGGCCATCATCCTGCATCTGCACGACCGCTCGCCCCAGAGCGGCCTGGTGCCGGAGCCCACGGCGCCCGAGCGCGCGCGCTTCCTCAACCTCCTGTTCCGCCTCGTGGGCGCGGTGTACCCGACGTTCACGTACGCGGACGACCCGCCCAAGTGGACCCTGGCCGGTCCCGCCGCGGACCGGCTGCGCGACACCGTCATGGAGCGCCGCGCCAACCTCTGGCGCGAAATCGAGGCCCAGGTGGGCAAGCCCCACGTGCTTGGCGAGCGCTTCAGCGCGCTGGACCTCTACGTCACCGTGATGACGAACTGGCGGCCCGGCAAGGACTGGTTCGCCCAGAACTGTCCCACCGTGGCAGCGGCCGCCACGCGGGCAAAGAAGAACCCGCACGTCGCTGCGGTGCTCGCGCGGCACTTCAGCTGACGGCACTGGCGGGCAGTCCACCCGCAGTGGGAGGCATCGAAGCACGTACCGCAGGCGCAGGAGCGCATGCTCAAGCCCCTGCTCCTCCTGCTCTGCCTCGTCCCCGCCACACTCCTCGCGAAGCCACGGCCCGCGGAAGAATGGGTGGTGACCACCCAACTCTACGGCGCTCTCATCCACCAACGGCTCGTCCTCGAAAGGGACGGTCACCGGCTGCGCGGCAGCCTGGACGGAGCCCCACTGGAGGGACAGGCCGCCGAGGGGCACGTCCAATTCGTCATCAGCAAGAACGGCGCGACCTACACGTACCTCGGCACGCAGCAAGGCAACCACCCACGCCTTCACGGCGAGGTCCGGCTCCGCGCGTCCCCCGCGGCCTCCACGCCATCACCGTTTCGAGCCGACGACGTTCTCCAACACCTTCTTCGCGGACCTCCCTCCGATGCTCACCACCCGCACCGTGGACTCCGGCGGCGTGAATGCCCAGGGCGTCACCCGGGCGGTTCGAGGAGACCATCAACCTCTTCGCCCGCCAGCTCCACGCGTCCGTGAAAGAGAACGAGCGGTCCATCCAGAAGCTCGATGCCGCGCGCCGGGAGATGGAGGAGGAGCTCTCCACCATCGAGCAGCAGCGGCTGGCCATCCGGGACTTGTCCACGCCCATCATCGAGCTGCGGGATGACATCCTCACGCTGCCCCTCGTCGGGGGTGATGGACACACAGCGCTCAGTGGACATGACGGAGCGGCTGCTGCACCGCCTCTCCCAGGGTAAGGCCCGCTGCGCCATCATCGACATCACCGGCATGGTGGTGGTGGACACGGCGACGGCCAATCACTGCATCAAGATGGTGAACGAGGCGCGCCTGCTCGGCACCTATTGCGTCGTCACCGGCATCAGCCCCTTCGTGGCGCAGACGCCCCCCAGATTGGCGTCGACCTCCACGACGGAGGCCGTGAAGTCCTTCACCGTCCTCCTCGACGTCCTGTTGGAGACAATGAAGGCGCAGACGCGCGACGCCCACGGCAACCTCACCGTCGACGTCAACGCCTGGTACCCCTTGGAGGACGACCTCAAGGCCTACAGGGAAATCGACAGCTTGCCCGCACCCGCGACACCTCAGCAGGGTGCCGCCGGAAGGGCGCGAATTCCTGCACCTATCTCGTCCACTGGTAGGTCAGCCCTCCCGGCGGCCCTGGGTTCAGCCTTCTGCCTGACCCGGGGTGTGGTCCGGGTCCGGGTAGGGGTGAACACGGTGCGGCGCGTCCTCGTCGTCGCCCTCCGCGCTCCCCGGCGTGTGGCCCGGCTCTTCCTCCATGTAGCGGCCCTGTCGTTCCTGCGCCTCGTCTGGCGGCTCGGACAGCGGCCGCGGCGCTTCCACATCTGGCATGGCGATGTCCTCCTCTTGGAGAACATAGGCAGTCGCCAGCCATGCGATGGTCGCGCCCATATGACGCTCCACCGATTCCTTGGCACCGCCCGGGGACTGCTGCGGAATGCTGTCGGCATTCCCCTGACGCTGTACAGGGTGCTCCGCCCCGGGAAGAAGGAGGCGGAACGCGCGCAACGCAACGCCGAGACGCTCATCGCGGCCTGCCGCGCCTACCAGGCCCGGCACGGACAGCTCCCCGACACCCTGGAACAGCTCGTGCCGGAGTTCCTCCCCCAACTGCCACCCGCCAGGTTCAGCGGCCCTCACTTCGGCTTCACCTACGACGTGAGCGGCCCGGCGGACGCACGCCGTCACGTGCTGGGATGGACGGATAGGATTCCCTTCGGGCGCCCCTACTTCGTCTTCGAGGAGGAGCGCTGGGGCTACCTGGATTGAACGCGCCCCGGGCTCGCGAGCAGGCGGGCGGTCCGCGCTTCGCCCTGGCTCCAAGGCGCGCTCGGGGCGCGTAGCGCCTCATCCGCCGCGTGCCTACCGTTCCCGGTGCGATTCACGGACCGAAGGGGGGCTCGGACGGTGCGCGGTGCAAGCCGTGTCGGAGTGTTGCTGTTCGGTTGGCTGGCCCTGCTCCTGGGGGCCTGTGGCCTTCCACGGGATACCCACGGGACGCAGGAGCGCATCGTTCGAGACGGCGTGCTGCGTGCGGGGCTCGTGCGCCATGAGCCCTGGACGGGCCTCCAGGACGGCAAGCCCATGGGGCCTGAAGCCGAGGCGGTGGCGAAGCTCGCCGAACAGCTGGGGGCGCGCGTGTCCTGGACGGTGGCGCCGGAAGCCGAGCTGATGCACGCCCTGGAGGAGCGAGCGGTGGACGTGGTCGTCGGAGGAATCACCGCGAAGTCCCCCTGGGTGAAGCAGCTGGGCGCGGGACAGCCCTACCTCACCACCCGGATGCGTGTGGGCGCGCCGCCGGGGCAGACCGTTCCGGAGTCCCTGGAGGGTGCTTCCGTCTCCGTGGCGCGGGGCAATGACGCCGGGCCGAAGCTCCAGGCATGGGGCGCCCGGGTTCGCGAGGTGGAGCGGCTGCATGAAGCCCCGGGCCTCCGGGCCGCCTGGGATTGGCAGCTCGATGCATGGGGCTATGTCGCGGGCGAAGACGTGCTTCGCGAGGAGCAGCGCATCTGGGTGGTGCCCGCGGGTGAAAACCGCTGGCTGCTCACCGTGGACCGCTTCGTCCTCGACCACGCGGAGCCCATCCGGCGGCGCCTCCTCGCCTCCGCCAGAGCCGGCGAGACACCCACGGCCCCCGACGAGGACCGGCGATGAGCTGGCGCCAACGACGGCACCGCGACGGACATGCGCGCGGCCCGGTGGACCCGGGAGATTTGCCTGACGACAAGCACCGCGTCCTCAAGCGCGCGCAGCGGCTGGAGGCCTGGTCGCTGGCGTATCTGGTGGGCTCGGTGGCGCTGCTCTTCATGGGGATGTGGCTGTTCGTGGAGTCCGTGCTCAAGCTGGTGCGCGCCGAATACCCTTCCATCGGTACCACGCAGCTGTTTGGCCACACCGTGTGGATGGGCTGGCTGATGCTCGCGGCCCTGCTGTGGTCGGCGGTTCCGTCCGTGTTGCTGGGCCGGGTGAAGCTGCCCTTGGCGGAGTCGCTCCACGACAAGGTGCTTCACGCCGACGCGCTGATGAACAAGGCGGACTGGCTCACCGCGGTCGCCGCCATGTTGGGCATACTGAGCATCGGCATGGGCTGGTGGTGGGCGGACGCGGTGGCGGCGGGAGTCATCGCGCTGGACATCGCCTGGGACGGACAGCGGCACCTGCGCACCGCGCTGGGTGACTTGATGGACCGCACACCGCGCACGCTCGATTCGAAGCACGCCGAGCCGCTGCCGCGCCGCATTCACGAGGCCCTCTGCGGCCTGGACTGGGTGGAGGCCGCCCAGGTGCGCGTGCGAGAGGACGGACACGTCTTCTGCGCGGACGTGCGCCTGGTGCCGAAGGAGCGGGGACCGGAGCTCGTCACCCGGCTGGGCAACGCCGCCGAGGACCTCAAGCGCCTGGACTGGCGCCTGCGCGACGTGCTGCTGGTGCCGGTGGACCGGCTCGGCTGACCCCGCCCGAGCCGCCGAGGGCACACCGTCAGCGCGCCCCGACGCCCGCGTCGCCGAAGGTGTCACAGGCATCCAGCGTGCCCTGCTTCAGCCCGCGCCGGAACCAGGTGACGCGCTGCTCGGACGAGCCGTGGGTGAAGGACTCCGGGACGACGTAGCCCTGGGCGCGCCGCTGCAAGGTGTCATCACCAATGGCGCTCGCCGCGGCCAGTCCCTCCTCGACGTCCCCCGACTCCAGCAACTGCCGCTGACGCTGGGCATGGTGGGCCCAGATGCCGGCGAAGCAGTCCGCCTGCAGCTCCTGGAGGACGGACAGGGCATTGGCCTCTTCCGGAGACAGGCGTCCGCGCAGCGACTGCACCTGCCTTGAGATGCCCAGGAGGTTCTGCACGTGGTGCCCCACCTCGTGCGCCACGACATAGGCCTGCGCGAAGTCGCCGGGCGCTCCGAAGCGCCGGTCCAATTCGTCGAAGAAGCCGAGGTCCAGGTACACGCGCCGGTCCGGAGGACAGTAGAAAGGCCCCACCGCGCTCTCCTGGAAGCCGCACGCGGACTGCACCGCATCCGTGAAGAGCACCAACCGAGGCTGCGCATATTGCACGCCCACGGGCGCGAGGACTTCCGGCCAGGTGTCCTCCGTGTCCGCGAGCACGACGGACACGAAGTCCTTGAGCTCTTCCTGTCGGGGGTCCAACGGCTGGCCCGAACCGCCCGTGCCGTCCACGCTCCGAGGGTCCTCGCCTCCGCCCAGCCCGAGCTCGGAAGGGTCGCCCCCGAGCAGCAGCACCAGCAAGGCCACGACGATGGAGGCCGCGCCGCCTCCCAGCGCCAGCGGGCGGCCCAGGCCACTGCCCCGCCTATCTTCGACATTCGAGCTGCGACGTCCCCCCTGCCACCGCATGCGGCGCTCCCCCTGGCTGGTCCCCGGCGGCCTCAAGATAAGCAGCCAGGGACACGGCGGTGGACGCCAGCCCCTGCCCGGCGGGACGGACAGCAGGCAGGGGGCCGGGGTGGCCTACGGCTGGGACATGGCCTGAATGGCGGACCGCGCCTGGCCCTCGTCGGCGGTGATGGAGACGACGAGCCGCTGGTAGCAGCCTTCGAACTCCTTTCGCAGGGACTCGGCCGTCACCGACTGGAGCAGCGCGGGCCGGCGCGTCACCGTGTCCGGTTCGAAGCCCCGGACGTGCGCGGTCAGCAGCGCGTTCACCCAGGCCTCCGAGCTGATGAAGGAGACCGCCTGAGCCGCCAGCATGCCCCTGCGGGCCCGCTCCAGCGTGTGCTTGGGTACCTCCTTCGCGAAGGACGCGAGAATCTGACGGACGGTGCTGATGCCTTCACCCATGCGCTGCGCATCCACCGCGCCCTCCAGCACCAGGTGGGCCGCGCCGCCGCGCCCCAGCCAGGGCCGCGCGGAGAAGCCGTACGTCGCGCCCCGGCGCGAGCGCATCTCCCCCGAGGCGTGGCCGTGGATCAGCTCCGCCATCAGGGCGTAGCGCGCCTCTGCTTCGGGTGTGGCCGTGGGCAGCCGGCAGGCCAGCTGCACCTGCGCCTGGCTCGCGCCGGGACGCGGCGTGAGCAGGGCCTTCGCGGCCGAAGCCGCCACCGGCAGCTCAGGCGAAGACGGCGTGGCGACGGGCTTCGCCTTCCCCCGGCTCCAACCGCCGAGGTACTTGCGCGCCAGCCCCTCCACTTCCTTCACGTCGAACTCGCCGGCGATGACGACCACCGTGTTGGCCGGCCGGTACACGTCCTTCAGCCACGCCTCGGCCTCCGTCCAGGACACCTGGGCCAGGTCCGCGCTGGTGACCTCCCGCGCATAGGGATGCGTGCCGTACAGCGCCTTCTGGAGGTGGCGCTCGGCCAGGAGCTCCGGATTCGAGTCCACCGCCTGGCGCCAGGGCAGCACCTGCTCGCGGTAGAAGCGCACCACGTCCTCGGAGGTCCGCGTGGAGTCGAGCTGCTCGGCCAGCATCGCCAGCATGTTGCCGACGTTGCCCGCCGTGCCGGAGATGCCGACGCGCAGGTGGTCGCGCTGGAACGACGAGGTCGAATGCAGGCCCCAGTCACTGGGGCGGCCCTCGAACCAGGACTCCCGGAAGGAGCCCCAGTTGGCCAGGTCCGCCACGCCCGGCTTCTCGCCGTAGGACGAACCACCGCCCAGCGCCGCGCCGATACGGACCACCGGGAGGCCCGGACGTGGAGCGAGCAGCACCTCCATGCCATTGTCCAGCTTGAGCACCTGCACGGGCGAGTCGAGCGCCGCTGTCATCGACGGCGTCACCTGCTCGGCGGGCGTGGTCCAGGGCTCCTCGTCCGCCGACAGTGTGGCGGCCGCCGTCGCCGCGCCGGGTACCTCACCCGGACGGACGACAATCATTCGAACCCGGTCCCGCTGCAGCCACTGGTAGGAGAAGTCCGTCACCTTGCCGCCGGCGAGTCCCATCAGCGCCACCTGCGAGCGGGTGTAGGAGCGCACGTCCTGCGTGAAGTGGGTGAGCAGCGCCCGGCGCTCGGTGCGGGACATGAGGTCCTCCGACTCCAGCACCATGCCCGTCACCACCTGCCGGCGCATCGCCTGGAAGTCGAACTCGCGGCCCAGCACGGAGCCGGGCTGAATCTCCTGCACCCACGCGTTCTGCACCTGGTCCAACACCTTCCCCGCCGAGCGCGCCGGGTCGTCTCCCCGGCTGAGCCGCACCCGCACCACCAACAGCGAGGCACGCGTCCCCGGAATCAGGTTGGTGGAGATGTCCGCGATGTCGCCGTCATTGCGCACCGCGCCCCAGAGGTTCTGGCTGAAGCTGGCGCGAACGAAGTCCTGGACCGCGCTGGACTCGTCGAAGCCGCGCGGCAGCACCCAGGACAGATACACCTCCGGGGTGGGCACGGCGGCGGTGAAGACGGGCACCGACTTCTGGGCGGGCGTGGTGGCCGGGGCCGCAGGCTGCGCGGGCAGGCGCGCCTCCAGAGCCAGGGGCGCGCCCGTGCCCACCCAGGCCTCGGGCAGGTTGGTGCGGAGCGTGGCCTCCACGGCCGCCAGGTCCACGTCACCGGCGATGACCAGCGTGACGTTGTCGGGACGGTAGTGCGCCCGGGCGAAGCGCTGCGCGTCCGACAGGCTGAGCGCGGACAGCGACTCGTGCGTCCCGGCGAGAGGACGCGCGTAGGGGTGGCCACCCGGGAAGGCCGCGGCGTTCATCCAGCTGAAGACCTGCCCCACGTAGCCCGTCTCGTTGCGCTGGCGGAGCTCGTTGCGGACCACCTCGCGCTCCACCGCGAACACCTCCGGGCTCACACCCGCGAGCGGCGCGGCCAGGCGCTGGCCCTCCAGCTTCAAGAGGACTGGCAGGGCCTCCTTGGGGGCCAGCGTCTCGTAGGACGTGTAATCCAGGCTGGTGGAGGCGTTGTAGAAGCCCGCGCCCGACGTCTCCAGGCGCCGCCACACCGACGGCCCACCCGCATGGCGGGAACGGAAGGCCAGGTGCTCCACGACGTGCGCCAGGCCCTCCTTGCCGCCCGGGTCACTGGAGCCCCCTGCGCCCACCACCGCGACCACCGCCACCACAGGAGAGCGGGCATCCTGCTCCACCACCACGCGGAGCCCCGAGGGGAAGCGGAAGTCCCGCAACGGGAAGGCCACGTCGCGCATGACGATCTGCCCTCGCTGCGGCAGCGTGGCGCACGCGCTCAGCAGCAGCGCCAGGGCAATGATGGCGGCACCGGGCCGCCAGGCGGGAGGAAGGGCAACACGCGGGGGAGACATCCAGGCTCCAAGGACGAGCCCGGGAGCAGCACGCAGGGGCATGCCCCACCGCCTCCCCCGAGCGGAAGTGATTCCTGGCAGCGACGAGGCGAAGGCAATGCGCGAACCGCGCCGGCCCTGGACTCAAGGCCACACGGACCGAATGCTCATACCATCCACGGGAAGACAGGCCAAGAGCCGGGACTTACAGGCGCGTTTGCCAAATCCAGGCACCTCCGCAATCCTGGCAATTCAAAATCCAGCAGGTCCGTCGTCGCGACGGGAGGCATCATGCGAGCAACGTGGATGGGCGTGGCGCTGGCTGCGATCTTCATGGGGACGGGCTGTGGCGGCATGGACCCGGTACTGAAGGACCCAGCCGGCACGGACGAGACTCACGGAGCCGAAGCCCAGACGCTGACCACCTGTGAAGACTGCCATACCACCTACACCGCCTGCATTCGCCAGGCCCTTGGGGACCCCGAGGAGACGCAGGTCTGCATCGACCAGCGGCACGAGTGCGCGCTGCAATACTGCCCGTGACGGCACGAGCTTGCCGCCAACGTGGCGCTAACGCGCGGGGCGGGAGAAGCGCCGCCCCGCCCCTGCCCTAATCCTACAACTGTAGTTTGAACCGCGCCCCTCGGGTCCAGTAGTGGCACTGCATGGCAACAGCCTGGATGTGGCGACGCCAGCGACCCCTCGCCCAAACCCGCGTGAGCGGTGCGACTGCACTCCATAGGAGAGCCAGGGGTTCCTCATCATTCCGCGAGAAACAGCGGGGACCCAGCTATGCACGGATGGCCTAGGCAAGACGTTCAATGCGGCCACGAGGCCCTACTGCCCCAATGGGGACAGTCGGCCTTCACGTCACGGCGAGGCAGCGCCCAATCGCGGCGACTGCCTGCATCGCGTCTGTATTAGTATTCCCATGCACACCCGCCCCTGAATGCTCCGTGACCATGAACCTTGTCAAAGTCATTTTGATTATCTCCGTCTTTTGGGCTGGCGAAGGACGTGCTCAGGTGTCTACGTCGGGGGCGCAGCCAGTGGCAAATCCGCCTGCTGCCGCGCCTGTACTTGTCGCTAGTTCCAGCACTGCGCACCTTCAAAAGGGGTGGCCGTTGGTCTTGTCGATAGGTCTGCTGCATCCACGCGCAGTCATGCCGGAAGGCCAAGTGCGTTCCGTGGGAGACTTCGTTATCGAGGCGCCTCACGGTGGGTGGGAACAGTATCTATCCATTGAAATTTTCTTTCGACAAAATCGAAATAGCAAACAAGTACAGTTGCCGCTACGGCGGGTGGATGGCCCTGTACGGCGACTGGTCCTGACTTCGGATAAGTCTAGATTCTTCCTGCGCTACACCTTACCACCAGATGAGACGGCGAATTTGACCGCGGGTCAGTATTTCATCGTTGCCAGACTAGATACGACTCGCGGTTCATCTGACAATGGCTGGAGGGGGGTTCTGAACGCCTCTCAGGTATTTTACATGATGGAACAGTCATCCGCCCTGCCATCCAGCGAAGGCTGCCGTCGTGCGCTGGCGCATAGTGACTATTTTGAAACAATCGGAAGCCCTGATGAGACGCTCAAGGCGCTGGACGATTATTTGCCAACGGCTCAGCCAGGGACGGCTGCAATGTGCTTGAATCGGCGGGCATCGTTCGCCGAAGCGGCGGGGGATTTGAAGTTGGCGCGGGACTACTATTGCAAAGCCTCTCATGACTCCACGGTGCATATTTGGGAGTTGGAGAAGTCGCGCAAAAAGGGAGAGCAGGCGCCGCACTATACTCGTTCCATTTTCGATGAAAACTGCGAGAGATTAACCAAGTTGTTCGGCAAGATGAAATAACGCCGCAACGAAGGCACGGGCTTCTTCAGAACTACCACTGTAGGGCCGAGCGCCACCGGCGTCCCGAGCTCCCCACCGTCTTTCCGAGACAGGCGCGGGACGGGCTCTGTTGACCGCTCGTCATCCGCACTCCCAGCGGCATCGAGGCGCGACGGGCACGTCGGGGCAGGCGGGTACATTGCGCCCCGCCCAGCACCACGCCCGTTCCGGCGTGCGCAGGCGAAAGGGAGCAACCATGGCCTTGCAGAATGATTACCAGGACGTGCTCGACGTGGCGAAGAACGTGGGCGCCAAGGTCGAGTCGCGCGAGGAGAACGGCAAGCTCATCATCAAGGGGTCGGTGGACTACGCCTGGGACCGGGACCGGATGTGGGACCAGATCAAGGCCAGACATCCGAACTGGCAGAACGAGGTCATGGTCATGCTCACCGTCACGCACGAGACGCCGTACGGCCTATACACCGTCAAGTCGGGCGACACGCTGAGCAAGCTGGCCAAGGACATCTACGGGGACATGAAGCTGTACCCGAAGATTTTCGAGGCCAACAAGGACCAACTCAAGGACCCGGACAAAATCAAGGTCGGGCAGGTGCTGAAGCTGCCGCCCAAGTCCATCGCGAACGCGTGACCTCGAGCGCGCCAGGCGGGAGCACCGGGACGTGCCCCGCCTCGGCCGTAGCGGCCCAGTGAAGGGGCGCCGCGACGCCTGGACTGCGAGGGAATGTCCCTCAGGTCAGGCGTCGAACGAGCCGGGCAGGAACGCCCGCCACAAATGTGTTCGGAGCGACATCCTCCGTCACCACCGCTCCGGCCCCCACCACCGAGTTCTCGCCCACCGTCACCCCCGGCAATATCGTGACGGCCGCCGCAATCCAGACGTTCCGCTGGAGCACAATGGGCTTCGCGACCGCGAAAGCACGCCGCATGGCGGGCTCCAGGGGATGACTCGACGTGATGATGTTCACCTTCGGGCCGATCATGACGTCGTCAGCGATGTCGATCCCCCCGATATCCATCAACGTGCAACACTGGTTGATGAACACATTCCGCCCGACGCGGATGTTGACTCCATGGTCGGTGTAGAACGGCGGGATGAGCGAAAACGTGCTGTCGACAGTCCTACCGGTCAGCTCACTGAAGAGCGCCCTGATTTCCTCGGCATCATCGAAGGTGCGCTTGTTCAATTCCGCGGTCAGGCGCATCGCTCGCCGGATGTTGCTGAACATGACCTCGGATTCAGGGGTGCCAATCCGCACCTCCCGAGGAAGGAATGGCTTCTCATTCTGCATGGGGCGGTCCTCGTCGGTGCCAGGCAGCCGCTGAACAACTGCGTGCCGTTCAACAGAACCCTAGCCAACGCTACGCGAGGACATCAAACAACTCGATATCCCTGAGACACAACCACTGGTTGTGCCGCCCTCCCCTGGGAGGACGCGAGCGCCGCGATACACTGCCCGGCGACACTGGGGCAACGCAGGCGGGGTGACATGGATTTCGATGGTGTGCGGACCTTCATTGCCGTCGCCGACGCGGGGCAGTTCCAAGAGGCGGCGTCGAGGCTGTCACTCACGCAGCAAGCCGTCTCCAAGCGCATCGCCGCGCTCGAGGCCACCCTCGGGGTACGGCTGTTCGTCCGAACTCCGCGCGGAATTCAGCTCACCATCGACGGCCAGGTATTCCTGCCTCACGCTCGCAGCATCCTCGAAGCGGCAGAGCGGGCAGCCGATTCCGTGCGCCCCGGCCGCCGTCGGCTCCGTGTCGACGTGGTCAAGCCGAACCTCGGGAGCGCACGCATCCTTCGTGACTTCCACAGCGCACATCCTGAGATTGAAATCGATGTCGTCACGCATCTCTTCGACGCGAAGACCGCGTTGGCCGCTGTGCGGGAAGGGAGCATCGACGCGACGTTTCGCGCCATCACCCGGCCCGCGCAACAACTGACCGACGGCGTCGTGGCGACCCGAGTTCTCGACGACGCCGTGGAGCTCCTCACGAGCGATACGCACAGGCTCGCCGCTGCGACTTCGCTGACGCCGGCCGAGCTCGCGAAGCACAAGGTCTGGATGCCCTTCATCGTCCCAGGAACAGAGTGGGCCGCCTATTACGACGAACTCGCCGCGAGATTCGGGCTCACCATCGACACCCTCGGTCCCGACTTCGGCATCGATGCGCTCCTGGAGGTGATTGCCGGCTCCTCCAGCCTGGCCACACTCGTAGGTGAACACATCCGGCTGGTGTGGCCGACCGAGTACAACCTCCGCCGCATTCCCATCCGCAACCCGATGCTCGTCTACCCACATTCCCTGGTCTGGCGTAGCGACAACGCGCACCCCGCGCTCACGAAGCTCCGCGCCTACCTCGACGCCCGGAAGGACCGCTATCGGCATCCCAAGGCGTGGTCCCCCCCATGGACGAACCGCTGAAGGCAGACGCGTCGATGTGAGGCAGGCCCTAGCCCCTACAAGCGCTCAGCGGACCTGCGCCGGCGTCGTCACAGACGCGGGCTTCGGCAGGTCCGCGTCCTTCAGCACCTTGCCCCGCAGCTGCCGCTCCGTCGCGTCCGTGTAGCCCCGGTCCACCAGCCCGCTCAAGTCGAACGGTACGCTCCGAGTACGCTCCAGCTTCTCCGCGCGCGCCTCCAGTGTCTTGGCGGCCACCTTCTCCTCGTACCCCACGCCCACCAGGATGCGGTTCGAGCTCTGCGGCACGATGAACTCATACAGCTGCGTGAAGGCCACCTGCCACGTGTGCACCATGGCGTCGTAGTGGCGGTTGGGCGGAAAGGCCCACACGTTGCCCACCACCGCGCCCTGGGGGCTCAGCTTCGCCCGCACCGCCGCCAGGAACTCCTGCGTGGCCAGGTGCTCGGGGATGCTGTCCGGGCCATAGGCATCCAGGAAGATGAGGTCATACGCGGGCCGCTCGGCTTCGATGAAGCGCCGGCCGTCTCCGACGTGCGCGCGCAGGAGCGGGTCCTCCCGGAATCCGAAGTAGCGCCTGGCCACCGTCACCACATCCGGGTCGATGTCCACCACGTCGATGTGCGCCCGCGGCACCACCTTGCGCAGGAACATGGGCATGGCCCCGCCCCCCAGCCCCACGATGAGGATGCGCTTGGGCGCGGGCACGTAGGCCAGCCCTACCATGGAGACCTGCGTGTACGGCAGCACCAGGTCCAGCGGCTTGCCCGGCCGGACCACGCTCTGCAGCGCCCCCGAGGCATCGAAGCCCAGATACCGGCGCCCCTCCTCGTCCTCCGTCACCGAGATGAGGGTGTAGGGCGATTCCTTCTCGTACAGGACCTTGCGGGACGCGGAGGCCGTACATGCCAGGAACACCAGCCCCACCAGCAGCAGCCGCTGGGTCACACCGCGCATGTCCATCCCTTCCTGGTACAGAGTACCAAAAAGACAGCATTTCTCTCAAGAAAAACAACAGGTTGACGCATACGGCGCCGAGGTTCACCTTGCCGCGCATGAGCCACGTCGAGGCGTCGCTGCCGGACCATGCCCGCGCCATCATCGCCGAGGAAGAGGCCTTGCTGGCCCGTGTTCAGTCCACGCTGGAAGTCGCGCGGCGCAAGTCCGCACGCGGACAGGACGCGCAAGGACTTGTCGCCCAGTTGCAGGTGCTGCGGGACGACGCCTCCACCGCGGCCGTGGCGGACCTGCCGCACATCTTCGCGCAGATGAACCAGATGCGCTCTCTCATGGAACGCCAGGAGGGCGTGAAGCTTCCGGACCCACAGGCCCCCTATTTCGCGCACCTGCGCCTCAATGGCGAAGGCGGCCCGCGCGACTACCTGCTGGGCCGCACCACGTTCGCGGACGTGGGCGCTGGCGTGCGCGTCATCGACTGGCGCTTCGCGCCCGTGGCCCGTGTCTTCTATTGCTACGAGGAAGGCGACGACTACGAGGAGTACTTCGGTGAGCGGCTCGCCGAGGGCAGCGTGGAGACGCGCCGGCTGGTCATCATCGAGCGAGGCGTGTTGACGCGCATCATCTCCGGCGCGCTGGTGCTGGAGCGATTGGCGGACGGCGCGTGGCGCAGCGTGAGCCGCGACTTCTCCACCCTTCAGTCTGGCGGCGCGGGGACGGCAGCGCGGCCGGAGTTCCTGGGCACCGGCAAGGGCGCGCGCCGCATCGAGGATGCCTTTGGCGTCACCGCCATGCTGGACGCCGAGCAGTACGAGGCCGTCAGCACCGGCCCGGACCGGCCGCTGCTGGTGCTGGGCAGCGCGGGCAGTGGGAAGACGACCGTGGCGCTGCACCGGCTGGCGAAGCTGGCCTTCGACGACCCGCGGACGTTCCCCCAGGCCCGCATGAAGCTCATCGTCCCGGAAGAAGGGCTGGCGCGGCTGTCCCGCCGGCTGCTGGCGCCGCTGGGCCTGGGCAACGTGGCCGTGCAGACGCGGGATGCCTGGCTGCTCGCCACCGCGCGCTCCGCCTTCAACGTGCCCGGCATCAAGCTGTGGAATGACACGCCGCCGCTGGTGTCCCGCCTCAAGCGCCACCCCACCCTGCGGCGCGCGTTGGCCGCCCGGGTGGGCGTGCCAAAGACAGACGCGGGCACCACGTTGGAGCGGCTGCGCACGCGGATGGCGGACGCGTACATGGACCGGCGCTTCCTGGAGAGCGTGGTCACCGCCGCCAAGGGTGAGATTCCTCGCACCGCCATCGACGAGACGCTGGAGCACACGCGCCTCCAGCTCGCCACGCCGCTGTCCAAGGTGCTCAAGGACATCACCGACGCGGAGCGGCTCATCACCGTGGATGGGCGCTCCATCGAGGACGACACGCCGGACGCCATGGCCGGCACGGTGGACCTGGACGACCTGCCCGTCCTGATGTTCCTCAAGGCCCAGCACTCCTCGCTGGGCCTGGAGCGGCTGGCGCACGTGGTACTGGACGAGGCCGAGGACTTCTCCCTCTTCGAGCTCTTCGCCGTCCGCCAGTTGCTGGGCAAGGGCAAGAGCTGCACGCTCGCGGGCGACGAGATGCAGCAGACGGACGCGGGCTTCGCGGGCTGGCCCGCCGTCCTCAACGAGCTCGACATCCGCGACGCCGCCACCTGCCGACTCCAGGTCTCCTACCGGTGCCCCCGGCCCGTGGTGGAGCTGGCGCGGCAGGTGCTGGGCGCGCAGGCCCCGGAGGCCGCCGCCACCGGCCGCGCGGGCGCTCCGGTGGGCTTCCACCACTTCCCCGACGAGGCCCAGGCGCAGCTCTTCATCGGCGAGGCGCTCCGGGACCTCGTCGCCCGCGAGCCCCACGCCTCCGTGGGCGTCATCGCCAGCAGCCCGGAGTCCGCGCAGGCCATCTACCGCGTCGTCGCCGACCAGCCCTGGGCGCGGCTGGTGAGCGACGGCGAGTTCACCTTCGAGCCCGGCGTGGACGTCACCGACGTGGGCAGCGTGAAGGGCCTGGAGTTCGACTACGTCATCCTCCCGGACGCGACGGCGCGGGCCTACCCGGTGGACGACGAATCACGCCGCCGCCTGCACGTGGCGGTGACGCGCACCTCCCATCAGCTGTGGGTGGTGTCCTCCGGCGTGCGCTCTCACCTGGTCACGCCGGGTGGCGCGGCAGCTCCACGGTGAAGGTGGAGCCCTGGCCGGGCACGCTCTCCACGAGGATGCGGCCCTCCATGGCGTCCACAATCTGCTTCACGATCCACAGGCCCAGCCCCAGCCCGCCATAGTGCCGCTCGCTGGCCAGCCGCTCGAAGCGCTGGAAGAGGCGCGCGCGCCCCTCCGGCGGAATGCCCACGCCCTGGTCCTTCACCGACAGACAGGCGCGCGACGCATCCGCCCCCACCCGCACTTCAATGGGGCGGCCCCGGCCGTACTTGATGGCGTTGGAGAGCAGGTTCTGCAGCACCTGCTCCAGCCGCAGCCGGTCCCAATGGCCGGTGGCGGCGCCCCCCGCGTCCAGGTGCAGCGCACAGCCCGCGCGCGCCAGGTCCTCGGTGAAGCGGGGCACCACCTCGCGGGTGAGCGCGGCCAGGTCCAGGTCCTCGCGCTCCAGCCGCAGCCGCCCCGCGGTGATGCGGGACACGTCCAGCAGCTCGCGCACCAGGCTCGACAGGCGGGAGACCTGCCGCTGCACCGCCACCACCTTCGTGGAGAGCGCCTCCGGTGACGCGGGGCCATTGCTGGCGCGCGGCTCCATTTCGCGCCGCAACGCCTGGATGTTGAGCATGAGCGAGGTCAGCGGCGTGTTGAGCTCGTGAGACGCCACGGACAGGAACGAGTCACGGGCGCGCACAGCCTCCTGCGCCTCCGTGTAGAGCCGGCCGTTGTCCAGCGAGGTGGCGGCGCGGCGGGCCAGGTCTTCCGCCAGCCGCACGTCCGCCTCCGTGTACCTGCGCCGGGACTCCGAATTGAGCAGCGTGAGCGCCCCCAGCACCCGGCCCCGGCTGATGAGCGGGACGATGATGTACGCGCTGATGCCCAGCGCCTCCACGGCCCGCCGGTACGCCGAGCTGCCCCCCTGGGCGGCGGCGAGCATGGCGGGAAAGTCCGGGGTGAACTCGGTGACGCCGGTACGCAGCACCTTGCCGATACCCGCCGCGTCCTCCAGGCGGATGGGATAGCGCGACTGGAAGTCCTGCGCGGGCGCCACCATCTCCTGCCTGGAGAAGGCGGCGGCGGCGCGGCGCACCTGCCCATCCGGCATGGGGAGGTCCACCGAGCACGCGTCCGCCAGGATGGGAACGGCGAGGTGAGCCATGCGCTGCAGGATGAGGTCGTGCTCCAGGGACGACGCCAGCACCTCGCTGGCCTGGGCCAGGAAGGCCGCGTGCCGCTGCGCCCGGCGCATCTCGTCGTAGAGGGCCCGAAGCGTCGCCTCCTGCTTCTTCTCCGCGCTGATGTCCCGCGAGAACAGGACGACCCGCTCATGGACGCGAAACAACCGTTTCACGAACCAGCGGTCCTGGGGCTCGGTATGGCATTCGAACTCGGCGGATTCGCCCGTCCGGGCCACCTGGCGGAAGCGCTCCTGGAAGGAACGTTCCGTCCACTCCGGGTGCAGTTCCCAGAGCCTCCGGCCGAGCAGCTCCTGGCGCGGCCGGCCCAGGTGCCGCTCCAGCGAGGGATTCACATGGACACAGACTGCGTCCAGCGAGCAGACCACGACCGCTTCCGGCATCTGGTCCAGCAGGGCGGTATCCAGCCCGCTGGCGTCCGACCCGCCGTGGCTGGCGCCACCAGGGTCCTGTCCGGTCGAGAGTGAGTCCACGCGGTCGGTGTGAGAACGGGCCAAGGCGATGTACCTGCCGCTTAACATTTCCGCCGCGCCCACCCCACTGTCACGCGCCGGAAATCTGCAAGGCAGCCGACATTCTCACAGCTCGGGGGAAACGCCCTTCCCGCCCCCGCGGCGTGCCGGGCGCGCTCGCGGAGGCACTGTCCGGAGGTGGACAGTCTCACCGCCCGCCCGGGAGCGCGCTCAGGGCGACTGGAGGCCTTGGCGCCAGGCCTCGCGGCGGCGCTCCTGGGCTTCCCGCCGGTCGAGCGCGTCCTGCTCCTGCGCCGGCAGCTCCGCCAGCCGCGTGCGGTGCATGTTGATGCTCAGCTCGTAGAGCCCGCGGTCCCGCTCCGGCAGCACGTCATTGAACCGGGACAACACCTCGGTGGAGAAGGTGATGAAGTCCTCGGACACCTGACGGCGGTGGCCGTAGTACTCGCGAATCTGCTCCACCGTGGCGTCGGCGGACAGCACCTTGCCGTAGAGCTCGTTCCAGCGGCGGGACTCCGATTCGCGGCGCTCCAGTTCGGCCGGGTCCTGCGTGGGCGCGCCCATCCGCCAGTAGAGGTTGTCGGGCAGCTTCGCGCGAATCACCTGCAGGTCCACCGGGTGCACCTTCGGCGCGTTGTCGTCCGGCACTTCCTCGGGCGGCCGCGTCAGGTCCAACGGCGGCGGCGTGGCCCGCGGAGGAGGAGGCGGCGTTTGCGCCACGGAATGCGGCGCCATGGGCGTGGCGGCCTGCTTGACGACGGCGGGCGACTCCGGCGTCACCGGCTCCGTGTCCTGGCGAAGCGCGTACACCAGCGCCGCCACCACGAGGCCCGTCGCCACGACAAGGCCGGGCAGGCCCTTCCTCCATGCATTCACGGCCATGCTGCTCCGAATACCGCGCACGGCGTGGGCGCGGCAACCATCCACCACGAGATAGCGCAACGCATTACATCAGATGCCGCAATGCGTCGCATCCTTGGCGCAACGCAGCACCCGCGTCCCGCTCGTCGGGAACGTGAAACAACCACAATCCTCCTGACTCTGATGCAACGCCATTGTATACACGGTTTTCCCAACTAAACCCGGAGGTCCCCGAATGAAGAACCTGGTCCTGGCTGGACTCACAGCCGCCGCGCTCGTGCCCGCAGCCGCACGCGCGGAGGTGGTGATGTCCTCCATCGTCGACGTGCTGGTGGACGGTGGCAACAACTACAACTGGCAGAAGGTGGAGCTGCCGGGAACCAAGTGTGGCAATGGCTCCCAGTTCAAGTTCTGGGTGCACCGCACGGGTTCGCCCAACCTGATGTTCCTGTTCGAGGGTGGCGGCGCGTGCTGGGATTATGACACGTGTAGCGGCCGCGCGGGCCAGCTGGGCGCCGCCAATCCGAACGGCATCGCCGACGACTACATCACCCAGTTCACGGCCAAGTACGTGTCGCCGCTCGTCAACGGCGCGGACCCGGGCCTGCCGGGGCGCAGCAAGACGGACCTGGTGACGAAGGGTTGGAACATCGTCTACGTGCCGTACTGCACCGGTGACGTGCACGTGGGCAACAACGTGGCCACCTACGTCGATTCGACGGGGCAGAACCCGCCGCTGACGTGGCACCACAACGGCTACACCAACACGCTGGCGGTGGCGAACTACGCGAAGACGCAGTTCCCCAACGTCCAGAAGATGCTGATGACGGGCTACAGCGCGGGTGGCACGGCGACGGCGGCCGGCTACTACTTCCTGCGCAAGGCCATCAACCCGGCGCGTGGCTACCTGCTCAACGACTCCGGCCCCATCTTCCTGGCGCCCAACGCGAACTTCCGCTCGCGCGCGCTGCACGACAAGATTCGCCAGTCGTGGGACCTGAACTCCGTCTTCTCCCTGCTGCCGGGCACGTTCAGCCAGAGCGACTTCGGCACCATCAACCGCATGGTGGCGCAGGAGTTCCCCAACGACCAGTTGGCCTACACGGGCTACTCGCGCGACTACAACTACTCGCGCTTCTCCTATGAGCGCTTCCACACGCCCAACGACAAGGAGTCCGTGCTGGGCCACTGGAAGCAGGACCAGGACGCGCTGGTCACCGAGCTGAACAAGTACAACAACTTCAGCTATTTCATCCCGCACGAGCGCGCCATCAACGCCAGCCACTGCAGCACCATCATCACCTTCATCGGCGCGCACGCCTGCCAGCAGATGGAGAAGAAGCGCCACTGGTACGAGTACATGGAGTTCCCGTGGAGCCAGACGTACAAGTGCTACAGCGAGTTCGTGGGCATGGACACGTTCCTGTCGCGGTGGATCAACGGCAACCAGCGCATCCGCATCTACGAGCCCGCCAACGGCTACAACGCCGAGGACCCGGGCATGCAGATTGTCGCGCCGCTCATCAACGGCGCGCTGGGCGGGTAGCCACCGTCTGACGCCGGGCCTGGCCCGGTGACGCCACACCTGGAGCGGGACGTCGGGGATTCCCGGCGTCCCGCTTCGCCGTTTCAGGAGCCGGGCGAATGGCGCCTCTCCTGCCGCTGGCCACGCGGCCCGTGGGGCGATAGACGAAGCCACGCCATGGACAACCTCACCCACGGACTGCTCGGGCTCGCCATTGGCGCCATGCGCAGGCCCGACGTGGGCCCCGGCGCCCCGGAGCGCGCCTCCCCCACGGACCGCGCGGTGCTGGTGGCGTCGGTGCTCGCCGCGGAGCTGCCGGACCTGGACACCCTGCTGGCGCGCGGTGACGCGGTGACGGTGGCGCTCCAGGCCCACCGGGGGCTGTCCCACGCGTTGGTCGCCGCGCCGCTGGTGGCGCTCACCGCCACGCTGGCCGCCCGCGCCTGCTTCCGCGGCGCGCGGCTGGCGCCCGTGTTCCTCACCAGCCTGGCCTCCGTCGTCTTCGCGCACCTCTTGCCCGACTTGTGGACGGGCTGGGGGACGCGGGTGCTGCTGCCCTTCTCCGACAGCCGCCTGAGCCTGGACTGGACGATGGTGGTGGACCCCTGGGTGACGCTGCCGCTGCTCGCCGGAGCCATCCTTGCCTGGCGCCGGCGCGCGGACTGGCGACGGACGCTGCTCTGGGGCGCGGCCTGCTCCGTGGCATACGTGGGCTTCCGCGTGGCCACCTGGGCCGTGCTGACGCAGCGGGTAGAAGCGGCCTACCCCGCCGCGCAGGCCGTGCGTGTCTTTCCCCTGCCCTTCTCCGTGGGCACGTGGCGCTACGTGGCCACCCTGCCCGGTGACGTCTTCGCCGCGGGAGATGTCCCCTTGCTGGGTCCACCGTCGGAGGCCCGGCGCGCGCAGGCTTTCGGTAGCATGCTGCCGGAGGACGTGCAGGCCGTGCCGACGGTGCGCGAGGCGCTCGCCTGGGCCCGCTTCCCGCTCGTCCACGTGGAGCCGCTAGCCGAAGGAGGCCGGAAGGTGCGCATCGCCGACCTGCGCTACCACCTGCGCGGCGAGCCGACGCTGGCCTTCGTCATCCACCTGGACGCGTCCAACGCGGTGACCCACGCGCAGTTGGAGCGCGGTGGCAGCGCCAGCGAGCTGCTGCGCAGGTGGCGGGGCACTGACACCGCGGCGCCCTGAAGAAACACGAAGGCCCCGGCGGAGGCACGCAGCGCCCACCGGGGCCCGGACTTCAAGCCCGAGCGCCGCTCAGGTGAGGCCCGGCAGCTCCCCCGTGTAATCGGGGTTGCCGAACGTATTCACATTCACGCCGAAGGCCCGGGCAATGGACACCAGCAGCTTGTTGTGCGCCACGGCGCCACGCAGCGGCGTGCCGGGGCCCGTCCAGCCGCCCAGCGGGTTGGAGCCCGCGGCGCGCACGCGCAGGAAGCGGCCCATGCGGAAGCGGCCGCCCGCCCCGCCCGCGAGCACGGTGGGGACGCGCACGTTCATGTGGCCAGACGCGTCGCCCAGCTCGTTGCCCCAATAGATGAGCGTGTTGTCCAGCGCGGTGCCGCTGCCCTCCGGGATGTTGGCCAACTGCGTCATCAGGTAGGCCAACTGCTCGGCGTACCAGCGCTGAATCAGCACCATCTTTCCGCGGATGGTGCTCCGGCGGGGCTCATCCTGCACGTCGAGCAGGTGGGCGATGTCGTTGTGCGTGTCCTCGTGGATGCGAAGCCAGGGCATGGACGGCCCCGGAATCGTCATGGAGACGACGCGCGTCAGGTCACACGCGAAGGCTCGCGCGATGAGGTCCATGTGCAGCCGCGTCAGCACCGGCATGTTGTTGAGGTCCCCCAGGCCGCCCAGGCCGTAGGACGGCGGCGCGGCGCCGCCACCGCAAGCGGCCTCGCCGGACTGCTGCTTGGGGAGCGGCGCCGGGTCAATGGCCAGCGCCCCCAGACGCCGCTCGATGTCGCGCAGCGCCTCCAGGTGCGTCTCCAGCTTCTGGCGCTCGGCGCCCGCCAGGCGGTTGCGCAGGCGCGTGGCGTCCTTCATCAGGAAGTCCAGCAGGCTCTTGCGGCGCGCCCGGTTGCTCGCCACCTGCGCCGGGTCGGCGGTCGGCGAGGGCGCGTCACCGAAGAGGCGCTGGTACACGTTGGCCGGGTCGCGCTCGAAGGGGACGCGCGAGCCGTTCGCCGTGAAGCTGATGCTGTTGTAGACGTGCTGGCCACCGAACTGCTCCCAGGCGTTGAGCTGCAGGGAGCGGAAGCGCGTGCCACCACCGATGTGGTTGCCCAGCACCTGGTCCAGCGAGGCGCTCTCCGGCAGGTGGTCCCCGCTGCCGGTGTTGACCTTGCTTCCGGTGAGGAACGTCACCGGGCCGCCTTCATGGCCCGTCAGGCCCTGCTCGTAGAGGACCTGGTAGTCCAGGCCGTCCAGCACCAGGAGCTTGTCCCGGTGTTCTTGGAGCGGCGCGAGCATGGAGTTGGGGAAGTCGAGCGTGAAGTTCGTCTCCGAGCCCTGGGGATTCCAGAGCTCCGGGAGGCAGCCGTGCGAGGTGAACAGGGCCACGAAGCGCAGCGGCGGCGTGGTGCCCTGGGCATAGGCGTCGGTGGTGCCGAGCAGGTTGGCCAAGGGGAGCGCCGCCGTCGAGCCGGCCAGCGCCTGGAGCAGGGAGCGTCGGGAAAGTTCGCGGAGCATGGGGGCTACTCGGGGGAAGAGGTACGCCGGTGGACGAAATACGGGGAGCGCACGAGGCCAACGAGTGCATCGCCCATGCGCCACTCCGGGTTGGCCCGGAACATGGACCGCATGTCGGCCAGCATGTGCTCGTCGACGGGGGCCTCGTCACGTCCCATGGCGAAGCGGAAGAGCTGGAGCGGCACGCAGTCCCCCACGTCGTCGCTGGTCGCCAGCACGCGCGCCAGCGCCGCGGCGCCCGTGAAGGGGACCGTCCCCGTGGAGAGCTCCACGGCGCCGGAGGCATCCACCGCCAGGCCGTTCTCCACCGTGCGGTGCTTGCCCAGGCCGTCGAAGTCCTCGAAGCCGAAGCCGATGGGGTCCAGGGTCCGGTGGCAGCCCGCGCACGTCGGATTGTTGGTGTGGGCGGCGAAGCGTTCGCGCGTGGTGCGGTCCAGCACCGGCTCCGGCGGGATGATGGAGATGGTCGCCGGCGGCGGCGGCACCTCGCGGCACAGCAGGCGGTGCATGATGAACTTGCCCCGGCGGATGGGCGAGCTGGAGTCGAAGAGCGCGTAGGTGGCCAGCACGCTGGCGTGGGTGAGGATGCCCGCGCGCTCGGACGGCAGCGGCAGCCGGCCCAGCGTGCCGTCCGGCATGGAGGGCTGGGTGCCGTAGAAGTACGCCATGCGCGCGTCGGCGTAGGTGTAGTCGGCGTTGAGCAGCTCGCGAACCGAGCCGTTGCGCTCCTTCAGGATGTGGTTGATGAAGGCCCGCGTCTCCGCCTGGCTGGAGACCTTGAAGGCCGCGCTGAAGACCGGGAACACCTGGTTGTTCTTGGTGAGGTTGGCCTGGCCGGTGATGCCAATCCACTCCTCGACGAAGCGGTACAGGTGCCTCTGCGCCGCGGGCGTGGCCAGCAGCCGGCGGGCGTGCTTCTCACGCTCGTCCGGAGCGTCGAGCTGGCCCGCCTCGGCCGCGGCCAGCAGCTCCGCGTCGGCGGGGCCGGCGGTGATGGCGAAGGCCAGCGCGGTGGCGACTTCATGCGGCGTCATCCGCACCACCTGATTGGCGCCGGCACCCTCCGCGCCCAGCTCGGTGCGGTACAGGAAGGAGGCCGAGGAGAAGATGCCCTGGAGCACCATGCGGGCCCCGGTGCCCGGGTCCGTCCCCCTGCTCGACTCCTGCCACAGCACCAGGAAGTCGGCGACCTCGTCGTCGGTGACGGGCCGGCGGTAGGCGTGCGAGGCGATGCCGCGGATGAACTTCTCCGCGCACTCCAGCTCCGGAACGTCCGCCGCGCACGTCCAGTCCGCGCGCAGTTGGACCTTGCCGTACTCCGCGAGGTTGTTGGCGGCCACGTCAATCTGGTCCGCCAGCAAGGACGTGACCTGCAGCCGGTCATGGGTGGAGAACCCGAGGATGGTGTCCTCCGGCGCGAAGGCGTACGTCATCACCAGCGGCACCGTCGTGGGGAAGATGGCATTGACGCTGTTGTCGTACTCCGCACGCGTCATGCGCCGCACACGCGTCGCCGAAGCCTCGTCGACTTCAGGAGGCGTCCCCCCTGGCGGGGTTTTGTCGGAAGAGCACGACGCTGCTGACAGCAGCAAGGCCGCGGAAACAGAGAAACGGAAGAGTCGCATACGCAAGGCACCCTCGGACCAGCCACCCCCAGATTGGCCCCCTCTGAAGTGCTGGCTGGCGGACGATTCTAACCGCTTCACCAACACGGTCCGTCACGATTCTAGCGCGGCGCTTCAACGCCCCTGAGCGTCCAGGCGAGCTGCGGGATTGCGCTCGGATTGGCTCCAAACGCCAGCGAATGCAAGGAATGCAGAATATACTGGCCACACAGCCGCCTACGTTGCCGCTGTTTGTCTTCTGGGTGCGAGAGGACTCCGGGTGCGCGAGCACACCGCGTTGACATCAGCGCGCGTGGTGCTCCACGCCCTTCGGACCGGCCACCACCAGGTCCGTGGTGAGGTTCAGGAACAAGCCGTGGCCCACGATTCCCGCGCGCGCGCCCAGGCTCGCGGCCAGCGACGCGGGCGCGTCGATGGGACCGAAGGCACAGTCGAGCACGAGGTTGCCCTGGTCCGTGAGGAAGGGCTCACCGCCAGCGCCGTGCCGGACGGTGACGCGCGCGCCGAGCGATTCGAGGAACCGCGCCTGGGAGCGCCAGCCGAAGGACAGCACCTCCACCGGCACCGGCCAGTGCGTGCCCAGCACGGGGGACAGCTTTCCCGCGTCCACCACGATGACGACGCGCCGGCTTGCTTGCGCGACGATCTTCTCGCGCAGCAGCGCGCCACCACCGCCCTTGATGAGGGACAGGTCCGGCGCCACTTCGTCCGCGCCGTCGATGGTGACGTCCAGCACGGGGTGCGCGTCCAGCGTCGACACGGGCACGCCCAGCGAGCGAGCCAGCGCCTCCGTGGCGCGCGAGGTGGGCACGCCCACGATGTCCAGCAGCCGCCCCTGCGCGCGCAGCGCGGCCAGCCGATGGACGGCGAAGGCCGCGGTGCTGCCCGTGCCCAGCCCCACCACCATGCCCGGCTGGAGGAAGCCGTCCACCGCCCATTCGGCGGCGGCTTGTTTGTAGCGGGCCGTCGCCGCGCCGTCGTCCTGCTGGCTCATGACGAAAGCGTAGCGCGGCGGCGCGCGGTGGCTGCTGGTGTCCCCGCGCGCGATGTCCCGTGCTGGACGGCGAACGGCTCAGAGGCCCTTGGAGTCCCCTCGGGGCCCCCACGGCCCTGGCTCATCCGGCAACGCGGCGCCATCCAGGAAGCGGTACAGCACCGCGTCGTAGCCCCCCGCGCTGGGGAAGCTGGACGTCTGCCCCAAGGTGTAGCCCACCAGATAGACGGCGCCGTCCTCCGCGGTGGCCACGCCCTGGCCACGGTCCGCCGACGCGGAGCCCACCTGCCGGAAATCCAGCCACGTGCCATGGCTGTCGTAGGTGGCCAGGAACATGTCGGTGCTCCCGAGCGACGGTTCGCCGCCCATGGCACCGGAGGTGAATCCCGCCAGGTAGACACGGCCCTCCTTGCCCACCGCCACTGACTGCGCGTAGTCGGTGGTCGCCGTGCCAATCTGCCGCGTCCAATGCCAGTTGCCTTGGGTGTCGTACTTCACCAGCACGGCGTCATAGGAGCCCAGGCGGGCGCTCCCCTCCAGCGCGCCCGACGTGTAGCCCGACACGTAGACGCTGCCATCGTCCGCCACCGCGACGCCGGTGCCGAACTCGTCATGCGAGGAGCCGAGCTGGCGAACCCACTGCGGCTCACCCAGGACGCTGTACTTCGTCAGGAACAGGTCCACCGTGTTGCCCGGGTTCGTCACGCCGTCGAGGCTGCCGTAGGTGTAGCCCGTGACGTAGACGTCCTCGTTGGGGCTCACGGCCACGCCCAGCGCCACGTCACTGCGCGCGGAGCCGAACTGGCGCAGCCAATAGGGATTGCCGCCCGCGTCGAACTTGGCCAGCACCACGTCGTAGTTGCCTTGCGGCGCCGAGCCATCGAAGCGCCCCAGCGAGTAGCCACTGACGAAGACGACGTCGTGCGACGCCAGCCGCGTGGCGGCGATGCCCGTGGCGTAGTCGTCCGTGGCGGTGCCGAACTGCCGGACCCACTGGAAGGCCCCCTTCGCGTCGTACTTCGCCACGAACAAGTCCGTGCCGCCGGCGTTCTCGTAGAAGCTGAAGCTGCCCCACGTGTAGCCCGCGACGTAGACGTTGCCGGCTTCATCCGCGGACACCGCGAGCGCACGGTCATTCGCGGACGTCCCCAGCTGCCGCGTCCACAGCAGCGCGCCCGAGGCGTCGTACTTCGAAACGTAGGCGTCCTGCCCCCCCGCCGAGGGCTCCGCGCCGAGCTGCCCGCTGGTGTAGCCCGCCGTATAGACGGCGTTGCCCGAGGTCGTGACGGCCTGTGCCAGCTCGTCCTGCGGGCCGCCGGACTGGTGCACCCAACTGGTGACCTGCTGCAGCGGAGGCGCCTTCGCGATTGAGGCCCCGGGAAGACTCAGCAGCGCCCATCCACCCAGGACTCCGCACGCGCTCCACCGCTGCCAACCACGAACCATGGGCGACTCCTCGGGATGAAAATCTCGCCCGCACTCTACGCAGCCAGCAGGCGTTGAGAATCCCGAACGACGACGTCCCTGATAGGGAAACATGTGACGCGGCGTGTTGGCACCGCGTCACTTGAGACTGCGCGTGAAACACAAACCCGGCTACTCCGGATTAGAGGTTCCAGGTCCCGCGAACCCCGAGCATGAGCAAGCCATAGGGGCCATCACCCACCTGCTCCAGCGGCGTCTCCTGCGTGAGATTGACGGCGGGGATGTTCACCGTCGTGGTGCCGCTGCGCGTGGTGTAGCGAGCATACGTGCCCGTCAGGTACGGGCCGAATGACAGCGAATCCGACAGCCGCCACTTGCCGCCGATGGTCAGGTTCACGAACTCAGGGCCGCGCGTCTGGCCGTCAATCTCCACCGTTCCGGGCGCGGGCTGGGTGATGGGACCGGAGACCTTGTTGTTGAGCAGGACCATGCCCACGCCCAGCCCCACGAAGGGGTCGAACGCGGCGTCCGGCGCGAAGTGATACTGCACGTGGGGACCGAAGCGGATTTGCGACGTGGAGCAGTCGTAGCCTTCCGGGCACGTGTACGGGTTCGTCTTCGTCAGCACGTGCGAGTACTGGCCGAACGCGCCCACGTACCAGCGCGAGTTGACGCGGTAGCCCGCCTCCAGCAGGAAGGCGATGCCACCATTGGCCGCGTCGCTGAGCTTCAGGTCGCGGACCTGCCGGTCCAGCCCCGCGCCATCCCGGTAGACGTAGCCGGCGCCCACCTGGAAGCCGACACCCACGGTGAGCTCCAGGCCACTGCGCTCATCTCGCGCGGAGGACTCCAGCGCCTGCGCCTCCTCCTGCGCGCTCGCGCTCGTGGAAGCCAGCAGTGACACCACAGCCAGGGCCCAAGACAGCTTTCCCGTCATATACCCCTCCGTCGAAGCGGGTGCTCTCGGAGCACCTCACTGTGAGGGACTGTAGGGCGGCCCGCACACCCGGCATAAGGCGCGCTGCGTCACGCATCATGAAGCAGCCGGCCCAGCGCAGAGGACGCGGCACGAGCACAGAGAACTGCCTGTATCTGTCTGAAGATTGCACAATGTCGGGCATGAACGTCACGTTAGAGCATGCCCGCGCCCTGGACGCCCTCGCCCGCCACGGCACCTTCACCGCCGCGGCGGAGGCCCTGCGAAAGGGACACACGGCGGTGATGTACGCGCTGCGCACGCTCGAGGCGCAGACGGAGCTGACGCTGCTCGACCGGCGCGGCTACCGCACCCGGCTGACGCCCGCCGGGGAACGGATTCTGGAGCACTGCCGCAAGCTGCTGGCCGCCGAGCGCGAGTTGGAGGCCGCGTGCGCGGAGATTCGCGCTGGCTGGGAGCCCGCGCTGCGCATCGTCTTCGACGGCATCTTCCCCGCCGAGCCCCTGCTGCGCGTGGTGAAGGAATTGCGCGCCGAGGGCGCCAGCACCCGCTTCCACGTCTCCGCGGAGTTCCTCTCCGGCGTGGAAGCGGCCTTCGTGCGCGAGGAGGCGGACCTGATGGTGACGCTGCTGCCGCCCACCGTGCCGGGCCTGCGCACGTACCGCCTGCCGGAGCTCAAGGCCATCCTGGTGGCCCACCGGGGCCATCCCCTGGCCCGGCGCCGGGGACCGTTGAAGGACGAGGATTTGGCCGAGCACCTGGTGCTCACGGTGCGCGGCTCGGACCCTCGGCTCCAGCTCAGCACCGGCGAGCTGGAGGCACGCTCCACGGTGCATCTCAATGACTTCGCGGGGAAGAAGGCGGCCATCCTGGAGGGGCTGGGCTTCGGGTGGCTGCCCGAATACATGGCCGCCCGCGAGCTGCGCCGGGGCGAGCTGAAGGCCCTGAAGCTGGCGGGTGACGCCACCCACGCGTTCCGCCCCCAGCTCCACCACCACGCGGGCATCCCCCTGGGACGGGCCGCCCGCCGAATCGTGCAAGCGCTCACGGAGACGGAATCCACCTCTTGAGTGCGCCTGGAATCAGCTCAGGGTGCGCGTGCTAGCTTCGCGCGCATCATGAAAGGCAGTGACCTCCGAGAAGGCGTCGTTCGCGTGTTGAGCCGGGATCGGCAGCGCGTCCTCGGGACAGGGTTCCTCGTCACCGAGCGCCTGGTGGTGACGTGCTGGCACGTGCTCGACACGCTCAGCGACACCGAGCGTGACGCCATCTGCCTGGAGGTGCTGCAGAGCCAAGAGAAGGCCACGGCGCGGCTGCGGCTGGATGCATCGAGCCCCACGGAGGTGGCGGACCTCGCGGTGCTGGCGCTGACGCGCCCGCTCCGAGGGCCGTCCACGCCGCTGCCCCTGGGCAGTGCGGAGCGGAGCGCGGACCACCGCTTCGCCACGTTCGGATTTCCACGGGGCTTCGATGACACGGGCACGTGGGCCCGCGGCACCATCGGCTACGCGACGGGGGACGGCGACTTTCGCAAGCTGCTGCTGCACGGCTCGGACATCCGGGAGGGCTTCAGCGGCAGTCCCCTCTTCGATGAGCAGACGCGGCGCGTGGTGGGTGTGGTGCGCTTCAAGGCCGTGGCCTCGGAGGCGCGGGAGGCGTACGCGACGCCCACGGAGCAGCTGCTCGCGCGCTGTCCGGAGCTGCGTGCTTCGGAGGACTGCCCCTACCGGGACCTGGCGTCGTTCCGTGAATCGGACGCGCGGTTCTGGAAGGGACGCGGGCGGGTGCTGGACGAACAGCTGCTGCCGCTGCTCGCGAGGCTGCCCCGATTCGTGGAGGTCTCCGGCCCTTCGGGCAGCGGCAAGTCGTCGCTGCTCCACGCGGGGCTGATTCCCGCGCTGCGGGACGGAACGTTCATTCCGGGCAGCCAGCACTGGGACGTCCGGACCCTGCGCCCGGGGTTGGAGCCATTCGCCGCGCTGGATGGCGCGGGCCTGCCCGCTGGAGAGGGGTTGGTGGCGCGTGCCCAGGCCTGGCGTGCCGCGAACGCGGAGCCAGGAAAGCGGTTGGTGCTGGTCATCGACCCGTTGGAGGACGTGCTCCTTCGCGGAAGCAGCGCGGAGCTGGCGCAACATCAACGCTTCCTCCAGCAGCTCTCCGCGCTCGCGGATGAGTCGCTGCCCGTGACGTGCGTGGTGGCGCTGCGCGAAGGCTTCGACGCGGTGCTGTCCGAGCGCGCGCCGAGGCTGCGCTCCTTGCTCGGTGAGCACCGGGTGCAGGTGCCATCGGTGCTGACGCCCTCGGAGCTGCGGGACATCATCGCCGGTCCGGCCCGGGAGGTGGGCCTGCGCTTCGACCCACCCGAGGTGGTGGACTCCATCGCCCTGGCCGCGCAGGAGGAGTTCCGCGTGGAGTCCGGCGCGGGCGCTCGCGTCACCGTGCTTCCGTTGCTGGAGGTCGCGCTGACGCAGCTGTGGCAGGCGTCGCGGGATGGCGCGATGACCTTGGAGGCCTTCAACGCCAGCGCGGGGCTGCTCGGTTCGCTGGCGCGCTGGGCGGACAGTGTCTACGAACCGCTGAAGCCCTCGGAGCGCCGGCTGGCGGACCGGCTGCTGCTGGAGCTGGTGCAGTTGGGCGAGGCGGACAGTGGCCTGGAGGACAAGGGGCGCCGGGTGCCGCTGGAGGTGCTGCGCGGGCGCCTGGGTGAGCAGGCCGAGGTGGACGCGGTGCTCCAGGTGCTCGTCAACGGACGGCTCCTGGTGACGGCCCAAGACGGGCACCGGCAGCGGGAGACGGTGGAGCTGATTCACGACGCGCTCCTCACGCACTGGCAGCGCTTCGTGAAGCTGCGCACCGTGGACCGGGCCTTCCGCCGCTGGCACGAAGCCGTGCAGGCCGACGCGGAGCGCTGGTGGGAAGCGGAGCGCGCTCAGCAGCGCCAGGAAGCCGAGCACCGGCTGCTGCGAGGCGAGGCGCTCACCAGCGCGCAGGCGATGATAACGCTCCATCCGCATCAAACGAGCGCGCTGGCCCAACGGTACGTCCTGCGGGGCCAGGAAGTGGAGCGCGGACGGCATGGCCGGGCCCGGAGAAACCTGTGGCTCGCCCTGGGGGCATCCGTCAGCGCGCTGCTGGGCGTGAGCGGGTTCTACCTCCGGGCGGTGGATTCCGAGAAGCAGGCCGTGGCCGCGAAGGATGCGGCCGAGATTGCCATGGCCGCCGAGGCCGCGACCTCGAGACAGCTCTCCCTGCAGTTGCGCATCTCCGAAGCCGACTCCGTGGTGAGCCTGTCGCGCAGCCCTGGCCGCGAGGTGGAGGCGCTCACCCAGGCCATCCAACTCGCGGGAAGCCCGCCGACAGGCGCGGACGCAGCCCAGGACGAAGTGACCGAAGCGCTGACCGAGGCCATCGCCGCGTTCCTCTACTCCGCCCCCTTGTCCACGGAGCTCGAGGCGCGCACCGTCGGCGCGTTCTCTCCAGACTCACGTCATCTCGTCACGCGAGGCATCGTGCTGTCTCCGTCCGTGCGGTTCGTCAGCCGGCTCTGGGACGTCCGCACCGCCAGCCTGCTGCGCGAGTTCGAGTCCGTCGACCTGTGCCCGAAAGGCGCGCTCGTGGAATGCACGGACGCGCTGTACGCCGACATTTCAGGGGAGGACACCCACGCCTTTGGCTTCTCGCCTGGAGATGGAACGCTTTGGCTGGGAGGGCGCCGAGGCACCCTGTTCAGGTGGAGCCACCAGGGCGCTGTGCCCTCCATTCCGGATGCCCACGATGACAGGGTCACAGCCATTTCGTTCTCGGACAGCGGCGACCGTGTGCTGTCCGCCAGTCGCGACCGCATGGTGAAACTCTGGGATGCGAACACCGGACGGACCTTGCGCGAGCTGACCTTCCAGGAGCCCTGCACCCAGGCCGTGCTGTCGGGCGACTCGCGTTACGCATGGGTGGGGGGTGAAGAAAATACGTGCCTCTACGACCTGACCTCCGATGTGCGCCTCATCCGGTGCATCACGACGCATGACCCGGGCCCTTCGGTCGCCTTCTCCCCTGCGAGCAGACTGGCTGTGCTCGGCGACCGGCGCGGCGAAGCCAGCCTCCGTCTGCTGGAGCTGCCCTCTGGTCAGGACCATCATCGCCCGCTCACGAAACTCGAAGGGCACGCGCTCATGCCGTCCTTCGAAGACGAATGCAGCCTCTCGGCCTTCGACGACATCTTCTCCTCGGCGCTCACCGTGCGCTTCTGTGACAGAGGGCATGGCAACGCCACCGGAAGCGCGGCCTCCCCGCGGATGCGAACACGCTGGACGCCCAATCCCCTCCATGGACGCCTCTTCGAAAACGGACGGCGCGCCGTCGAGTTCGCCGAAAATCCCGTGGGCGCCCATCCCTTCATCCGGGTTCCCCAGGCCACCCTGCGTTGGATGTTTCGCCAGGGGCCCCTGGACTCCCGGGCGGAGCGGGCCCTGGTCGCGCCGGATGGACGCACGCTCCTCGTCCAGGCCGAACCCGGCCTCACGCGGAAAACCATCGATATCTCCACCTGGAGCGAGTACGTGCCGGGCGGCTTCGCCGTGTCCAAGGACTTGCGTTGGATGGTGGTGAGGGAGCCGCAAAGCGGCCAGCTCTCACTCCTTGACAGGGACACCTCGCGCCAGACTGCGCTGGGCGCGTGTGACGTCAAGGGCGTGTATCCGCCCCTGGAGGGCGCCTTCTCTCACGACGGGAGGTCCCTCGCCGTCCGCTGCGGCGTGAAGGTCCGGTTCTGGGACGTGGCGCAGGCGAATCTTGGACCGCGCACACAGCCGCCGCCCATCGAAGAAGGAATCAACCTGACCTCGCTCCCCGCGCACTGGCGATGGCGACACGTCACCCTCACGGAGGACCACGCCACCGAGAGCTTCCTGGCGTCGCCTCGCGCCCGTGCGCACCTCCAGCGGACCAAGGTGCCTGGCGAGGACGCGTGCCAGACGCAGAGGACGTTCTCCCAGAGCGCCCTCGTCGAGTTCGCCCCCAGCGGCAGATACTTCGCGATCGAGGACGAGGGCTCCGTCTACCTGGGCGCTGCCCGAGACTGCCGGCTGACGCGGGATGCGCCTCTGGCCACCTCTGCGATTCCTTCCCAGGGCGCCTCGTTTTCACCGGACGGCGAGCGTTTCGTCACCATCTCCAACGTTCCCGAGTCCTCCGCGCTCTGGGAAAGCGCCACGGGGAAGTGGCTGGCGCCACTGCCCACGAGCCTGGGGGCCGCCGTCATGGCGTTCTCACCGGACTCCAAGTACTTCGCGGTCGCCAACCATCCCGACGTCTACTGGATGGGACAGGCCTACCTCTTCGACGCCACCCACGGCGAGAAGAAGCCGCTGGCGGCCATCGACGGGAAGGTCAAGGCGCTCTCCTTCTCTCCTGATACGTCCCGACTCGTCGCGGTGACGGACGATGCCATCCACCTCTTCGACCCGAACTCAGGCGCGCTCGTGCGCAGAATCGACCTGAGCACGGATATCCACGTGAAGGTCCGCCATGCACAAGAGCGCTTCGGTGTCTCGGACACGTCGGGCAAGCTCCACTTCTGGCGAACCTCCGATGGCCGGCACGTGGCCGAGTTGCACCAGGGCCACCGCTCCGGCCTGGAGATGGTGCCCGATGAGGCGGGCACGCGCGTCGCCACCTTCGACTCGGACGGAGCCTATGTCTACTCGCTCCGGCTGGACGACCTGCTGCGACAGGCCTGCACGCTCATGCGCGGACGGCGCGAGTACGCACCGGTCCAGTCCATCTGCGGCACCGTCCTTCTCCCAGCAGCCCCCCTGGCGGGCCGTCCGACGCCGTGAGGCACGACGTCTCCATGAGCACCACCGCGCAAGGCCGTGAGCCGTTGCACCGGGCACGCCGCACCCTCCGCGACCTGCCGAAGGTCCGCGAGTCGCTTCACCCCGAGGGCGTGGAGGCGCTCGTCGCCACGCACTTTCCACCGTCCTGGCGCGTGCCCACCTCCGTCGTCGGCAAGGTGACTGCCGACGCCCTGCGCGACGAACTTCGTGAACTGCTGACGACGGGCGCGCAGGTCCTCGCGCGGCTGGAGCATTCGGGGGAGGACACGGCCCTCTCCGAAACCGAGCGGACGGCGCTGGAAACGGTCGTCGCCTTCTTCGGGCGCCCTGCCCTCGCCATCCGGAACGGCAGCTTTGGTGCGCCGCCCGTGGGGTGGGAGATGTTGGAGCAACACCGCGAGCACATTGAGCGGACCATCGACGCCACCGGGCGCATCGAGCTGGCCGGAAGCGGCATGCTCGGCACGGGCTTCCTGGTGACCGATGAGCTGGTGATGACCAACCGTCACGTCGCGCAGCACTTCTGTCGGCAGGCGACGGACAAGTGGGTGCTGCGGCTCGGCGTGGTGCCTCGGGTGGACTGGCTGGGTGAGCACCAGCGTGATGCCCAGGCCACCTTCCCCATCCAAGGCGTCGCGGCGGTTCACACCGTGCATGACCTGGCGCTGCTGCGACTGGGCGCTCCCAAGGGAGCGGTGCTGCGTCCCGCCCCGCTGCGGCTCGCCACCCAAGCACCGGACGCGACGGACTCCCGCGCCTTGTACTGCGTGGGCTACCCGATGAAGGACCACAGCCGGACGCCGCCCGAGGTGCTGCTGCGCATCTTCGAGGACACCTTCGGCGTGAAGCGGCTCCAGCCAGGAGAGCTGCTCTCGCTCGACCCGGCCCGGCAGCAGCTCTCCCATGACTGCTCCACGTTGGGAGGCAGCTCCGGCTCGCCCATCGTGGATTTGGAGACGCACGCCGTGCTCGGCCTGCACTTCGGTGGCACCCGACAGGAGAACCACGCCGTCGCGCTGTGGCAACTGGCGGACGACCCGCTGCTGAGTCGCGCGGGCGTCCGCTTCGCCAATCCGTGACGGGCCGCTACTGCGTCACCACGCCGCAGTCGCCCGTCATGTTCGTGGCCGGCTGTCCATTCACCGTGTTGCCAGTGAAGACGTTGTCGCGGGTGATGGCCAGCTCGCCGGTGTTCGACCCGCGGTTGCAGGTGATGACACCTCCGGCCCCACCCCGGTTGTTCACGAAGCGGTTGCCTCTCATGACGACGGTCCGGGAGCCACCGATGTCCTCCAACTGGACGGCCGCGCCGGGGCCCAGCGGGATGAAGTTGCCGTCGAACACGTTGCCCTCCAGCAGGTCATTGTCCGGCTGGAAGTAGTGGATGGCGGCACCACCGCCCAGGTCAAAGATGCCCTGCGGGTTGGGCCACGTGAGGATGGGCCGGTCCCAGAGGTCGCTCGTCAGCGAGCCGCCGAAGGCCTGCACGAAGTTGCCCCGGAACGTGTTGTTGCGCAGCACCGTGTTGCGACCGTGGGTGATGCACACCGCGCCACCGCCAGCCATCGAAGATGTGCCCGGCTGCGCGAAGCGGTCGATTTCACGAATGCGGTTGTTCTCGAAGACGGTGTTCTCCACCCGCGAGCCGTCGGTGAACATCAGGTCCAACGCGCCGCAGTTGGCGGAGGACTCGTTGTCACGGAACACCGAGTCCGTAATCGTCACCGCGCCCGGGTAGTAGACCCACAGCGCGCCACGCGTCCAATCGCGGTCGCTGTTGTATTGGTTCTTGCGCACCTTCTCGAAAACCATGTGCTCGAACACCGGGTCGCCCGAGCCCACGGAGTTGGCGCCATAGAAGTTCATCCCCCACCAGCCATAGGGGTTGGTGGACGTCAGCAGCACGGGCGCATCCGCCGTTCCTCGGACCTGGATGGCGCCGTACACGCGGACCTCCACGCGACCCGCCTGGTGGTTCATCACGTTGTCGGGGGCGTCCGAATCCACGTCCCGCTCCGACACCTCCGGCCGGCCACGGAAGTCCAGGATGACGCCCGGCCCCACCGTCAGCACCTGCCCGCGGGGAATGGTGACGACCCCGTTTGAATCCCCCTCCACCCGGTACGGTGAGCCCTCCACCGTGAGCCGTCCCGTCAACGTCCCCCTGACAATCGTGCCGCCATCCTCGGGGACCTCGATGTCCGGCCCCGCGTCCGGCGTGCCCGCATCGGTGCCACTGTCCGGCGTGCCCGCGTCGGTGTCACTGCCCGCGTCACCATCACTGCCCGCATCCGCGCCGCCGTCCGGCACGCCCGCGTCGTCTCTGGGAGCGGGCCTGTCATCCGGCCCCGACGAACAGGCAGCAAGCACCAGGACCACAGGTAGCGCGAACAGCGAACGCGGGAAGCGGAAGGCTTTCATGTCCCTTCGCGCTAGCACGCGCTGCTGGCGGCTCGCAAACCGGGTCCGGACGACCCGGGGACTCATCGCTGGGAGGGACGCGGGTGCCCTGTTACAAGCGCGCGCATGGCGAAAGACGTCCTCGTACTCTCTTACTCGGGCTGTGGCACCTGCAAGAAGGCGCTGAAGTGGTTGCAGGAACAAGGTGTTGCCCACCAGGTGCGCCCCATCGTCGAGATGCCGCCCACCGTGGCGGAGTTGAAGCAATGGATTGCTCGCAGCGGTGTCTCTGTCCGCAAGTGGCTCAACACCAGCGGCCAGAGCTACCGCGCGCTCGGAAAGGCGAAGGTGGATGCCGCCAGCGACGCGGAGCTGGTCGAGTGGCTGTCCGCGGATGGAAAGCTGGTGAAGCGTCCCGTGCTCGTCACCGGTGACACCGTCCTCGTGGGCTTCAAGGCCGAGGCCTACGAGCAGCTCTTCGTCTCGCGCGGCTGAGCCCCGCCAGCAAGGCAGGCGACCTGGCGAGCCCACGGTGGGCTGCCTCTCGCCGGCCGGGGCGTCGAGTGAAGACTTCATGTCTTCATGGAGACTGGCTCACGACGTCTGCTCGGCGAGATTCTCCTGGAACAGGGAGTGCTCAACCGCGCCCAGCTCCGGGTGGGATTGGTGCATCACCATGAGGTGCATGTCCCGCTCGGGCGGGCCCTGGTGCGAGAGGGCCTCTGCTCCGAAGCCGACGTGCTTCGCGGACTCGCCGAGCAGTTTGGCGTGGACGCGGTGGACCTGGACCGGACCCCGCCAGACTCCAGGCTGCTGAACCACATCCCCGCTCGCGTGGCGCGCCAGTATCAGGTCGTCCCGCTGCGCATCGAAAAGGTGCTGCTGGACCAGGGCGAGCGGGAAGTGCTCCACATCGCGCTGCCCGCCCCCGTGTCGCTGGATGCGGTGGACGCCGTCCGCGCCGTGTCCGGAATGCCACGCGTCGAGGCGCACATCGCCTCGGACGCGGCGCTGACCCGTGCGCTGGCCGACCTCTATGGCATCGAGCCGCCCGCCGAGCCGCCCGCGCCCCCCTCACTCGCGCCCGGGGGCCCCCTGCTGCTCTATGGATGGCCGCCCGTCACGGCGGTGCTCATCACCCGGCTGCTGGCGAGGAACGGCCTCCAGGCCCGCACCGCCACCCCCTTGGAGGTGCTGCACACCGGGCCGGAGGACGTCGTGCTCGCGCCCCTCCAGGCCATGGAGGGCCTGCTGGCCGGGGAGGTCCACATCGAGGGCGCCCTCATCGTCCACGGCAGCGATGACGAGAGCTTCGACCGGGTCCGCGAGCTCGGCGCACGCGGCTTCCTGGCCAGCCCCCGGGACGAGGAGCTCCTGCTGCGCGCCGTCCGCCGGCTGAGGCCCCACCCGGGCTCGCCCGACTCGGTCCCACACTCACACTGAGTCCTACCCAGGCGCTCATGTGGTCACATTCACGCGCTGGGTGGGGCGAAAACTCACCCAGTTCGAGAAAACTCCGGGCCTCGATTCTCAAAAAATGAAGGGGCCAGGCAACTGGGGAATCGGATCACGGAAAATGGGGACAGATGGCGTCCTTCCGGGCGCCCCTGAATCTCGCTGGAGCCCCCATGTCCCCCCGCATTGGCAACCGTCCGCCGCCGCCCCCGCCGCCGCCCCCGCCGCCGGCTCGCGACACCCGGCCCCCTGCCCAGGGCGGACGTAACGGCCCGCGCGTTGACACCCAGGCTTCCGCGTCCGGTTCGGTGGAGCAGTCGCGGCACAATGCGCTGAGCGGCCAGTCCAGCTTCACGGCCGGCGGTGCCCGCGCCGATGTGAGCGGCACCGGTCCCGGTGGCATCGACACGCGCGCCCACGTCCAGGGTCCCACGTTCTCCGCGGATGCGCAGGTGGACGCGGACATCGGCCTGTCCGGCATCGACGTGAGCGTCGACATCGACATCGAGGCCAACCTCATCGAGGCGGGCGCCGGGGCCTCCAAGACAGTCGAATTCGAGATTGCCGGCGAGGAGTACTCCGTCGAGCTGGACCTGGAGGCGCTGGGCAAGATTGGCGCCGAGGGCAGCATCGAGCTGGACCTGCACGTGGGCACCGACGGCAACGTGTCCATCAACGCCGCGGCCTCCGGCTTCGCGGGTGCGCAGGCGAGCCTCACGGGCTCCATCGAGCTGAAGCACGAGGACAACACGCTCGCGTCCGGCAGCATCACCGCCAGCGCCAGCGCGGGTGTCAGCGGCGACGCGCACGCCAACATCGGCATCGAGAACGGCAACCTGGAGTTCGACGTCGGCGTGGAGGCCACCGCGGGCCTGGGCCTGGGTGTGGAGATTGAAGGTTCCGTCAATCCCGGCAACGTGCTGAAGGCCGTGGGTGAGACGGCCGCCGCCGCCGGTGGCGAAATCCTGGAGAACGTGGTCGACGGCGCCATCAACGCGGGCGGCGCGGTGGCCGAAGCGGCGGGCCAGGTCTTCTCCAACGCGGCGGACGCCGTGACGGACTTCGCGGGCGACGTGGGCAACGGCATCAAGAACGCCTGGGAGTCGGTCTTCTAGAGGTACCCACCTCGCGCCCCCCACCGCTAGAATCGGTGCCCATGGCCGTTTCCAAGCTGGCAGCCTCCGCCGCGCGTCTGATGAAGCAGGGCCTGCTGAAGGAGGCGGCCCGCGACTTCGAGCGCGCCATCGAACAGGACCCGAAGGATGCCAGCGCGTTGCTGGGACTGGCCCGGTTGCGGCTGGCCCAGCACGACGAAACGGCGGCCCGCGCGGTGCTCCAGCGGCTGGTGGCGCTGCACCCCACCCACCCGGAGGCGCTGAGCCACCTGGCCCGGTTGGACGCGGAGAAGGGTGATGCGCGCCAGTTGGACCTGCTGGCAGCGCTCGCCGCGCAACCCAAGGCGGGCTTCTTCGAGGTCATCAACTACGGCCGCGCCCTGCTGGGGCATGACCGGTACGCCGCCGCCATCCCGGAGCTGGAGCGCGCGCTGGCACTGCAGCCCGGCAATGCCCAGACGCTGACGTACCTGGGCATGGCCCTCCAGGGTGACAAGCAGTTGGACCGGGCACTACGGCGCTATCAAGAGGCCGCGGAGGCCAACAAGACGGAGCACCTGCCGCTCCAGCTCGCCGCGCGTGTGCAACTGCTGCAAGGGCACGTGGGCGCGGCCATCGTCACGCTTCGGCAGGCCATCCTGCGCAGCCCTCGGGAGACGGCCCTCTTCCGGGAGTTCGCTTCACTGTGCTTGATGGCCGGCGCGCCCGAAGCGGCGATGCGCGCCGCCATCGAGCTGCGCCTCCAGCTCCCCGACAGCGCGGACGCCATCTACCTGCACGGCATCTCCGCCTTCGTGGCCGGCAAGGACGAGGACGCGGACCGCATCCTCCGCGAGGCGCTGGCCAAGGCCCCGGAGTCCGTGCCCGTGCGCGTGGCGCTGGCCAAGGTGCGCCGCAAGCTGGGTGACGACGCGGAGGCCCAGAAACTGCTCGAGGCCGCCATGGCGACGGACCCGTCCGAGGCCGGCGCCGCCAACGATTTGGCGGTGCTGCACCTGTCGCGTCCCAGTGGTGCCGCCGCCGCGCGCGCCATCCTCACCGAGGCCTTGAAGCACCACCCGGATGACGCGGGCGTCCACCTCAACCTGGCGCTGGCCCTGGCGGACAGCGACAAGGCCCAGGCGCTCACGCACGCCAGGCGCGCCCAGGCGAGCACCCACCGCGACATCCGCGAGCAGGCCGAGCGGCTCGTCACCGCCCTGAGCCCGCGCTGACGCGGCCTTCACCGCGCCGCTAGCCCTGCTGGAGCAGGCCCAGCACGCCCAGCACCTCGGGGTACACCTTGTTGGCGAAGTAACGGCCGCCCGCGACGGTGAAGTGCACGCCGTCCTCCATGCGCAGGCGCATGGGCTTGCGGAAGCCATCCACCCGGGCCTGACGCAGCGCTCGCCCCTTCGCGTCGGTGAAGAAGGGGCGCGTGTCCAGGTGCACCGCATCCTGCCGGGAGGAGATGACCTCGCGCTGGAGGGCGCGGATGATGCTCAGCTTCTGCTCGAAGCGCTTGAGCCCCGTGGCCGGCAGCTCCAACCAGACAATCTTCCGGCCGGGCGAGGAGAGCACGGCCAGGAAGTCATTGATGCGCTGACGGTAGCCGGCCTCCCACTCCGCATGTCCCCAGTGGATGGCCTTGCCGCCCTTGGTGTCCTGGAGCGACTGTCCGTCGTTGCCCCCGAGGATGACGACGACGACGTCCGGCTGGTGACGCTCCACCTCCTCGCGGCCCACGTCCATCCAGTCGAAGAAGTCCGGACGGGCCAGGCCCGTGGAGGACTTGGCGCGGCGGGCCGACTGGATGCGCGGGTGCGCGTCCAACTGGGCCTGGAGGTACTCCCCGAAGCCGGTGGCGATGAGGCTGTCCCCCAGCAGCAGCACCTTGTGCTTGCGCGCCACTTCGGGCGACGGAGCGGGAGCCTCCGGTGCCGCGGCGGCCGGCGGTACGGCCGTGGGCGCCACGGTGGAGGGCGACGGCTCCTGCACGGAGGCAGCGGGCGCGGGCGTCGCGGAGACAACGAAGAGGGTGACGAGCAATCGCGTGAGGCGGTTCTGCATTGGCGCCCGAAAGGTAGCGATCCCGGCGCCATCCGTACATCCCCCATGTTGGCCCGACGGAGCCCCGCACCGCCCCTGCCGGGCTGCGTCAGGCGGCGCTGCTCTCCACTTCGGGCGCCGCCGCCGCGTCCAGGGCCGCCAACCAGGGCCGCAGGAGCCCCGCGCACGCCTCCGGGTGCGTGAAGTAGGGCACATGCCCCGCGCCCCGCAGCAGGTGCCGGGGCGTTCCCGGCGGCAGCGACGCGGCCAGGCGCTCCACCGTGGACGGCGGCACCAGCACGTCCCGAGTGCCCTGGATACAGACGCAGGACACGGGCAGCCTGCGCAGCTCCGGTGGGGGCGCCTCGCCCCGGATGGCCAGGGCGCGATGCCAGGTGGAGCTGCGCTCCAGCGCCGTGGTGGGAACGACTTCGGGCACACGGGCGAAGGACACCGGCGTCCAGGCCGCGAGCCCCGCAGCCACCGCGCCCGGCCGGGCCCACCGGGCGATGGGGCCCATCATGCCAATGGCGAGCCCGCGCACGCCCAGGTGCTCGGTGCGGGTAAAGGCGCCCAGGAAGGCCACGCCTCGCGCCGCGCCAGCCGCCGCCAGGTGCGCGGCCACCATGCCCCCGAAGGAGCTGGCCACCACCGCGTCCACCTCCCCCACGGCCCGCAGCACCTGCCGCGCCAAGGCGCCCGCGCCGCACGCGGCCGCCTCGCCTTCGGGGTACTCCACCAGGATGGGACGGGCCCAGGGTAATAACTGGTGGGCCAGCGCCTGGAAGCCGGAGCCACGCGCGCCCAGTCCGGGCAGCAGCAGCACCCGAGGCACCCGCCCCTGCCCCCACTCCATCCACTGGACCTCTCGACGCATGCCACTCCTTCGCGGGACGCGGCGAGGAACACCGCCGGTGCGCCGGTTCTGCCCGGCCCGTCCGTCAGCATGCCCGGCGGGCGGGCCGCGATGCCAGTGAGGCGCTCAGGCCCCCAGGGTGCGCAGCGCGGGGACTCGGCCCAGGCCCAGGAAGGCGCGCGTGCGCTCATGGTGTGGATTGGCGAGCACCCGGGCGGGCGGGCCCTCTTCGATGATGTGCCCACCGTGCAGCACCAACACGCGCGAGGCCAACTCGTACGCGAAGCGCATCTCGTGGGTCACCGCCACCAGGGTGAGGCCGTCCGCGCGCAACTGCTCCAACAAGTCAATCAGCGCCCCCACCCGCTCCGGATCCAACGCGCTGGTGGGCTCGTCCATCAGCAGCACCTCCGGCTCCATGGCCAGGGCCCGGGCAATGGCCACCCGCTGCTGCTCGCCGCCGGAGAGTTCGGAGGGGTACGCGTCCTCGCGGTGGGACAGGCCGACCTTCGCCAACAACGCCCGGCCCCGCTCGTTGGCCTCTTGCCGGCCCACGCCCTTCACGTGCATGGGGGCCTCCGTCACATTGCCCAACGCCGTGCGATGCGCGAACAGGTGCCACTGCTGGAAGACGAAGCCGACGCGGCGGCGGATGCGGCGCACCTTCTCGCCCTGCGCGCGGACGTCGCCCGGTGCCAGCGTGTCCGGCCCCACGCGCACCACGCCCCCGTCGAAGGACTCCAGCCCGTTGAGGCACCGCAGCAGCGTGCTCTTGCCTCCACCAGAGGGGCCCACCAACGCCGTCACCTCGCCCGGGGAGAAGACGGCGTTGATGCCCTCCAGCACCGGCCGTCCCTCGTAGCGCTTGCTCAGCTTCTCGACTTCAATCATCCGCGCTCCAGCCTCGCTTCCAGGTGCCTCGCCAGCCGGGACAAGGGATAGCTCATTGCCAGGTACATCAATGCGCACAACGCGCCAGGTATCAGCCAGCTTCGAACATCCACCGCGGTAATCGTCATCCGCTTCGTGAGCTCCACCACGGAGATGACGGATACCAGAGAGCTGTCCTTGAGCAGCGCGATGAAGTCGTTCGTCACACCCGGCAGCGCCACCCGGAAGGCCTGGGGGAGGATGACCCGCCGCAGCGCCAGCCGCAGGGGCATTCCCAGTGCCATCGCCGCCTCCAGCTGCCCTCGCGGCACGGCCAGCACGCCCGCCCGGTAGACCTCTGACTCGTAGGCCGCGTAGTTCAGGCCCAGCCCGAGGATGGCCGCGCTGATGGGGTCCAACCGGAGCACTCCGGCCAGCCCGTAGTAGAGGATGTAGAGCTGAAGCAGCACCGGCGTGCCGCGAAACAATTCCACGTAGCCGGTGGACAGCCGGGCCGCCCAGCCAGGCCCGTACAACCGCGTCAGCGCCAGCCCCACGCCCAGGGGAATGGCCAGCACCATGGCGCCCACGGACACCAGCAGCGTCACGCCCGCGGCCTGGAGGAACAGCACCAGCTGTCCCCAGCCCATGCGCGCCGTCTGCGAGGGCGCCAGCACCTCGCGGGTCTGCGCGTCCGTCCAGTCGACCATGCGCTGCTGTTCGGCGTTGTCGATGCCCCAGCGCTGGAAGATGGCGCGCAGCTCGCCCGAGCGAGCGATGTTCCCCAGCGCCGTGTCCAGCGCCTCCCGCAGGTCCTCCTCACCTGGCCGCACGGCGATGGCGTAGTAGCCTTCCCCCACGTCGCCCGCCACCCGGAGCCCTGGACGTGGCTGCCCGTAGCGCTGCGCGATGATGTCGTCCATCAATACGGCGCGCACCCGCCCCTGCCCCAGGTCGATGTAGGGCTCCTCCACGCCTTCGTAAGGAACCGCCTCCACGCCGCTGCGCTGGAGCAGGTCCCACGCCAGGGAGTTGGCCAGCGTCCCCACCCGCTGGCCCTTCAGCGCATCCAGCCCGGTGACGGCCGCATCGTCCCGCCGCGCCAGCAAGCGCAGGTGGAAGACGTAGTAGGGCCGCGTGAAGAGGATGCGCCCGGAGCGCGACGGCGTGACTTCGAGGCCGTTGAGCGCCACGTCGAACGAGCCGCGCTCCAACGAGGGGACCAGGCTGGACCAGTCGTTCTGGACGAACCGGGCCCGAACCCCCAGCTCACGCGCCAGGGCCTCCGCCAATTCCACCTCGAAGCCTCGCATGCCCCCGGGTGCGTCCGGGTCCTCCATGGCGTAGGGCTCTCCCCCTTGGGCATCCGCGCCCCAACGCAGCTCCCCCGTGCGGCGCACCCGCGCCAGTCCCGAGTCCTGTTCCGCGCCACACGCGCTCAGCAGCGCCAGCAGCACCAGCACGGAGGGCAGGAGGAATGAAGGCCTTCTTGCCTGGGACAGTGACGGGCTCCTTCTGGCGTGTGTGAAGCCCCCCGACATATGCCAGGAGCCGCCCCACCGCCAGTCGCTCCTGACAGCGCCGCCCCGCACTGGTAGGTCGATGACCATGAGCGGCATTCCGCCGGCTCCCGTACCTGGGGATTTCGATGGCGTGGTGGGTCTATGCACTGCTCTCCGCGGGCTTCGCGGCACTGACGGCGGTGCTGGCGAAGGTGGGCGTGGAAGGCATTCCGTCCACGCTCGCCACCGCCATCCGCACCGTCGTGATTCTGGTGTTCGCCTGGAGCATCTCCCTGGCGCGCGGGGAGCATCACGCCCTGCCTTCCATCAGCCGCAAGACACTCCTCTTCCTGGTGCTCTCCGGCGTGGCCACGGGCCTGTCGTGGCTGGCCTACTTCCGCGCGCTCCAGCTCGGGCCCGCCTCCCGCGTGGCGCCCCTGGACAAGCTCAGCCTGCCGCTCACCCTCCTGCTGGCGTTCCTCATCCTCCACGAACCCCTCACGTGGCGGATGGGTGTGGGCGTGACGCTCATGGCCGTGGGTGCATTGCTGACGTTGAAATGAACCCCAGGTGCAATGCGGCGAAGCAATCACACCCACCCTGTCGCAGGTGCGCGCATGACCCGGCATTCATTTTCCAGACCCTGGGATTTTCCGTAGGTGCCCGGTCTAGAGTGCGCGCCCGAGGAGCGACGTTGTCATGGATGCGTTCAAGGTTCTGGTGGTCGACGATGAGCAGCCCATCGCACGCGCGCTGCAGCGTCTGTTGAAGCGAGAGGGATTCGAGGTCCAGATTGCCTTCAATGGCAACGAGGCGCTGGAGCGGCTGGAAGGATTCAGCCCGGACATCGTCCTGACGGATTTCCGGATGCCAGGAATGACGGGCAGCGAACTGCTCCAGCGCCTCAAACGCAGCCATCCGCTGGCCCTGCGCCTCATCATCTCCGGCTATGCGGACTTCAAGTCCGTGGTGGCCTCCGTGAACGAGGGCGAAATCTGCCGGTTCATCAGCAAGCCCTGGGACGACGCGGAGCTGGTGACGTACCTCAAGGGCCTGCTGCGGCACCGCGAGACGATGGCGTGCCTCTACGCCCCCTTCCGGGAAGCGCCGGACGGAGTGAACGCGGAGGTGGGTATGTCGGCCGCGTCCATGGTGCTCAAGGTGCAGGTGGCCGACCCGTCCTTCCCGGCGGACCAGGCCGTTTCGCTCATCGAGCGCTTCGCGGGCCTGCTGGCCGACGACCGCCTCAAGGTGGTGGGTGGATTGCTCGAGCGCTACGGCGGGCGCCTGTCCTTCATGGCGGACGTCGGTGGTCCCCAGCGGCTCCGGCTGGAGGTGCCGGTGCCCACCCTGGAAACCGTCAACGCCCTCCGCCCTGGCGCGAGCGACGCCTGACAGCGACACCATCCGCCCGACATCCACACACCAACCTCGCCCGATAACGCATCGCGCCGTCCGATTTCACCGAAGGGAATCTCCCCGGCCCGTTCTCACCGTGCGCAGGGGGCAGCCCACCGGTGGAACGACACGAGAGCAGGACAACAGAGGGCCCCGCCGCGCCGGGCGATGGGCACCGCCGTCAATTCGACGCGTTCGCGCGAGCACGGCGGCCGGCGTTGGTTCGAATCGCCCGGCGATTGTGCTCGGGTGGAGCCATCGACCCGGAGGACCTGGTGCAGGAGACGCTGGAGCGCGCCTACCGCCACTTCGACAAGCTGGTGGAGGAGAACACGGGGGCGGTGAGCGTCTGGTTGAGCACCACGATGAGCAACCGCTTCCTGGACCACTGCCGGCGGCGGCGGACCGAGGTCATGGGCGCGCCCATGCTGCGCCTGGTGCAGGACCTGGACGCCGAAAGCGAAGCGGCGCCCCAGGAGCGGTGGGAACGCGTGTCTCGCGACGAGTTCCAGCGGGCCATCGACCAGCTGCGCCCGCCGCACCTGCGCGACGCCTATCGCCTGCACGTCGCGGGGTTGCGGTACCGGGCCATTGCCCAGCAACTCCGCTCGACGGAAGGGACGGTGGGACGGTGGCTCACGGAGGCGCGGCAGGCGCTGCGCGAGCTGCTGGGCGGCAAGGACGCCTCGCACGAAGGCATGGCTGAATCATGAGCAGCGTCTGCGACAACCTGGAGCGTTTCGTCGACGGGGAGATGCTCCCCGCGGACGCGGAGAACTTCCGCCACCACCTGGCCCGCTGCGCGGCGTGCGAGTCGCGGATGAAGGAGCTGCTCGCCCTGGAGTTGCTCTCCGACGACGCGCTGAACAGCCCGGGGCCGGAGCGCCTCGGCGCGACTTCGCGCTGGAGGAACAAGTCCTGGCTCATGGTGGTGCCGCTCGCGCTCGCCGCGGGCCTGGCCGCGCTCGTGCTGGTCCCCCAGACGCAGCCCACCGACGCCGCCCCCGAGCTCTGGCTGGCGGAAGCGGCCACCCGGCCCCTCGAAGTCCGCCTCACCCATCCCGGCGCGGACGGACACCGGCCCTACCAGGTGATGCGCAGCGGCACGGGCGCCCGGCCCCAGGCCCTGGCGCTGCGCGAGCTGGCCCGGCTGGAGGAAGCGGCGGACCACCGGGGCATCGCCTCGGCCTTCCTGCTGCGCGGTGACCTGGCCCAGGCCTCCGCGTTCCTCGACAAGCTGCCCGCCTCCGCCGACCTGGACACGGACCGCGCGGCCCTGGCGCTCCAACAGGATGAACCGGAGAAGGCGCTCGTCCTGCTGGAGCGCGCGCTGAAGCGGAAGCCTCGCCATGCCCAGGCGCTCTGGAACCAGGCGCTGGCGCTCCAGCGGCTCGGCCTGTCACTGCGCGCCGCGGAGTCCTTCGAACAGGTGGCGCAGCTCGGCGAGCGCGGTTGGAGCGACGAGGCCGCCCAGCGCGCCCAGGCGCTGCGAAACGCGGCGGAGCAGGAGCGGAAGGACTGGAAGGGCATGCGGCAGGACTGCCAACGCATGGTGGATGGCGGCGCGCCACTCTCCACCGCGCAGGCGGAGACACTGCCAGGCATGGCGCGCGTGTGCCTCTACAACGCCCTGCGCGCCGCTGCCTCGCCCGAGCGCGTGGAGTCCCTGCATCCCCTGGCGGTGGTGCTGGACCGCAAGGAGGACGGCACGCACCTGGAAGATGCCCTGCGTCGCACCGCGCGGCGGGACTTCTCCGCACGCACGCCCCTGGCCAGTGAGTACGCACGCCTCACCCGGGGCGAGGTGAAGGGCGCCGCGCTGGAGTCCTTCCTGTCGCGGCTGCGCGAAGCCCGGCAAGAGGACCTGCTGCTGGGCGCGCTCGCCTATGCGGACCCGCGCCAGTTCCCGGACGAGTACCGGGCGCTCGCGTTGGAGACGAAGGACCCGTGGTTCGCGCTGCTGGCCGAGGAGCGGCAGGCCCGGGCGGACGCCCTGGCGGATGCCCCGCAGCGCGCGCGGGAGCGGCTCCAGGCCGCGGTGAAGACGTGCACGGCCTCCGGGAGGCAGCTGTACCGGTGCATGTTGATGCAGCGGGAGCTGGGGCTGGTGATGGCGCGGCTGCACCGCCCCGTCGATGCACGCGCCCGCTTCGTGGGCGCCCTGCGCGCCGCGCGCGACAGCCGGGAGTGGGGTTCTCAGCGGAACCTGCTCCAGGACTTGGGACAGGTAGCCCGGACGCAGGGAGACCTGGTGCTGGCCCGGGCCTACGTGGAGGAGCTGCTGCTCCAGACGCCCGAGGGCTGCGCGGACTCCGAGGTGGCGCTCACCAGCCTGGCGCTCGCGCACCACCGCGCGCTGGATGTCGCGGGTGCCCGGGAGCTGCTCGACCGGGCCATCCAGTGCAGTCAAAAGCCCTCCATGGCGCGGCTGGCCCTGCTGGCCGACCTGGCCCGCACGCCCTTCCGTAAGCCGGAGGACGCGCGGCTGCTGGAGCAGGGCCTGGGGGCGCTGCGCGATTCGGGCACGCAGGACGCGGGGGACCTCGCGCTGCTGCGCCACATCGAGGGACGCTTCTACCTGGAGCAGGACGCGCACAGGGGGCAGGCGCTGTTACGGCAGGCGCTGGCCGACACAACCAAGCTGCCGGCGGCGAACGTGAGCGCGCGCAAGGCCCGCGTCTACAGCTACACGTCACTCATCTTCGACGCGGGCCGGACGGGCGAACTGGCGCAGGGGCTGGCCCTCTTCTCCGAGGAGCACGCCATGCCCGCACCGGAGCGCTGCGTGCTGGGCGTCACGGTGGACGACGAGCGGACCTTCGTCGTGGCCCGGGACGCGGAGGGACGCCTCCTCGGCCACCACGACACCGGCCGGACGGCGCCGCTGGAAGGCGTCGAAGGCCTGGTGCCCGGCGCGGTGGTGAAGGCCCTGCGCGCCTGCCCCAGCGTGGACATCCTCGCGAGGCCGCCGGTGCAGGGGCGCGCGGGGCTGCTGCCGTCCGATATCGCCTGGTCCTACCGGGTGGGCGGCCTGCCCAATACGCCGCCGTCCCAAGCGAAGGCCCAGCGGCTCATCGTGACGGACGTGCTGGCGCCCGCGTCGCTGCACCTGCCCACGCTGCGCGCGTGGAACCCGGCCAGCGACACGGGCGAGGGCCGCACCCTGCTCCGCGGAGCCGAGGCCACGCCGCCGCGCGTCCTCGCCGCCATGCGGGATGCAACCGAGGTGCAGGTCCACGCGCACGGCATCATCGACCCGTCGGTGGCGGATGCCTCCGTCCTCGTGCTCTCACCGGAGGCCACGGGCGGGCGCTTCGCGCTCACCACGGGCGACCTGAAGGGACAGCGGCTGCGGGGCCGGCCGGTGGTGCTGCTCGCGGCCTGCTACGCGGGCCATACCAGCGCGTACCTGCATGAGAACTTCGGACTGCCGCTGGCCTTCATCGAATCCGGAGCGCGGGCCGTCCTCGCCGCCACGCAGGAGATTCCCGACGACGAAGCGCACGCCTTCTTCGAGCCCGTCCTCGCGCGGATTCGCGAAGGCGTCCCCGCGACCGTGGCCCTGCGCGACGAACGTCAGGCATGGTTGCGGCGACACGCCAGCTCCTGGGTCCAGCAGGTGCTCCTCTTCGAGTAGTCCCCTCCCCTCATCCATCGAGTGAGTTCATCCCCATGAAGAAGTACCTGCTCCCCCTCTCGTGTCTGTTCCTGGCCTCGGCCTGCCGGCACATCGGCAACACGCCGGACTGGAACCCCTCGGAGGACATCCCGGCGGGCACCGATGTCCGCATCACCCTGCAAGACGTCCGCAATCCCCAACGGCGCTCCACCTACGTGGTGGACCCGCGCACGGGCACCGTGGTGGAGCGACGGGATGGCAAGCGTGCATACGCGGTCGCGGACCCCCAGTCGCTCGACACCGAGTCCACGGGCGAGGCCACGCAGGCGGCCCTCGCGCCCACCAGCAGCGTCACCGTTGCCATGTCCGTCAACTGCCGGGACTCCCTGACGTCGCCGGATGGCTGTGTGGACCTGGCCATCGACCCCAAGCATGAGACGTCCGGCGACCCGAACCCCATCAAGGAGGAGAAGCGGCGCATCGCCATCACGGAGCGCTACGTGAAGCAACTGGCCGTGAACGTCCTGCAGACGGCGCACCGCGCCGGCGTCCAGGTGCACGTGCCCGCGCCCCGGCGCATCTCGAAGTAACGGTCCACGCGGGGCTACCGCGCGTCCGCCCCCGAGGCTCCCTCGGGGGATGGAGCCGCCGGCACGAGCCCGCTCAACGTCTCCACGTAGGTGGCGGCCACGCGGAGGAAGCGCGCGCCCTTCACTCCGGTGAGATACTGCCGCTTCATCGCGCGCGTCGCGCCCACGTAGAACATGGCGCGGCGGATGCGCTCGTTCTCCCGGGCCGAGCGCTCGCGGGCACCGGCCATCCACTGCTCCGCGGTGTCCAGCGCGTCCAGGCCCGCGAAGAAGACGATGGGGCATTCGTGCCCCTTGCAGGAGAACACCGTGGTGGCGCGCACGTGGTCCACGCCGCTGACGCGGAAGTCCGTCACGTTGCGCCCACCCTTGCCGCCGTAGGCCTCCGCGGGCACGCCCGCGCGCTTGAGCGCCTCCGTGTACTGGGAGGGCATGACGGGGGCCACCACGAGAATGTCACTGGGGTGGACACCCTCCTCGCGGATGAGGCGGGCCACCTCGCGAGCCACCTGCCGCGCCTCGCTGGCGCTGGAAGCGAAGCCGCGCACCTGGGGCAGCACGCCGCCGCGCTCGGTGGACTGCACGCGGAAGAGGCCTTCCAGCGTCTCCTCCGGAAGCCAGACGAGCCCCTCGCGCGCCAGTTCGCCCACCTTCATGTATTCGCGCATGCCGGGCTCGGCCGCGGCGTGCTGGCGCAGCGGGTCCAGCACCACGTTGAAGGCCACGTCGAGGATGTCCCGGGTGGCGCGGAACGTCTCCTTGAGGACGCGGGTGCGGCCACGGAACGACAGCCCTTCAGGCAGCTGCTCCTTGAGCGCGTCGATGGGCACCTGGCCATAGACGTTCTGCGAGTCGTCCATGAAGAGCTGGAAGCAGCGCACCTCGCGCCCGTCCGGCAGCGTGTCCGGACGCACCAGCGCGTGGAGCATGGCCAGCGCCTTGGCGTCCATGTCCTGCGCCTCGTCCACGAAGACGCCGTCGAAGGAGGCGGGCGCATGACGGCGCAGCGCCCCCACGTGCCGCACCGTCACCCGCGCGCGCAGCTCGCGCACCCGCAAGCGGCCCGCGCGCTGGGCCAGCGCCTCCACCAACAACTTGTCCACCAGCGGGGCCAGCGCACGGTTGAAGAAGGACACCAGCACCTGCGCTTCGGAGTGCTCCAGCAGGTAGCGCGCCACCCAATGCGCCAGCACGTACGTCTTGCCGCTGCCCGCCACGCCCCGCACCAGGTGGTGCCCGTCGTCGAAGCGGCGCTCGAAGAGGGACACCTGCTCGTGTGTGAAGAGGGGCTTGCCAGGCCGCGCGCCCGAGATTTCCGCGCCCAGGTCCACCGGCACCGGCGGGGGTGGTGGCGGCGGCGCGCGCTGCGGCACGGGCAGCGGCTCCAGGCGCAGCGGCTCACCGGGGTGCACGCGAAGGCGCGGCAGCAGCGACAGGAAGCGCTGGGGAATGGTGGCGGCGCGGGCCTCGTCGCGCGAGGCCAGGACCAGCAGATAGTCCTTCGCGCGGCTGGCGGCCACGTTGAGCATGGGCACCAGCGTGTGGGGAGGAAAGGGCCTCCCTCCGGCGACGGTGTCCACCAGCACCACGTCATACTGGGTGCCCTGCTGGCGATGGATGGTGGACGCGCTGAAGACGTCCCCGCGCAGACCCGCGGCATTGCCCAGCCGGCGCAGCAGCGCGGCCTGCGCGCGGTAGGGCGTGACACACAAGACGCTGAGGCCGGAGCGCACCGCCTCGCGCGCCAGGGACACGGCGAGGTTGGCGGACAGCTCGCGCTGGTAGCCGGAGCCCGTCTCCCCGCGTCCGTGCGTAAGGCGCTTCGAATCTCGCGTGAGCCCGTCCAGCACCACCCAGCCCGCGCGCACCGCGGGGAACGAGGCCACCGGGGCGGGCCGCTCCGCGCGCTGCTTGACGACGTCGCCATCCTCCAGCGCGCCGCCGTAGCAGAAGTGGCTCACCACCTTCGCGATGTCCGGGTGCATGCGGTGCTGGGTGCGCAGCAGCAATACGTCCGCGCGCGCCGCGTCCTTCACCGCGTCTTCCAGGTGCGACAGCCCGCTGCCGCGAAGCCACTTCTGCGTGCCCTTGCCCGCGCCCTCCGCGGCGCGGCTCACCGGGCCAATCTGCTTCGGGTCACCCGCCAGCGTCACCCGCTCCGCCAGCGGCCCCATCAACGCGGTGGCCGCGCGGGTCACCATGCCGGCCTCGTCCACCACCAGCCGCGCGAAGTGCCGCTTTCCCTCCAGCTCCGACACCAGACGCAGCGCGCGGTGCACGGTGACCACCACCAGCGGGCAGTCCCCCTTCTCCACTTCCTTGAGCGTGGGGTCCTTCACCTTGCCGCGCAGCCCGCGCAGCTCCGCCTGGAGCTTGGCCAGCTCATGGGCGGGACCGCCTCGCACCCGCTGGAGGATGAGCTCCCGCTCCCGCTCCTCGATGCTGGCGCGCAGCTTGCCGCCCTTGGTGTCCTCCAGCATGACGGTGGGCAGCTTCACCAGCGCCTCGCTCGCGCCGGTGCCGCCACGGAAGATGCTGCGCGCCAGGGGCCGCAGCGGAATGGGCTCGCGCTCCAACAGCGCGCTGACGCGGAGGACCAGCTCGTCCGCGGCGCGGTTGGTGGGCGCCACGGCGAGGATGCGCTCACCCGGGAAGGCGCGCAGCGCCCGCGCGATGAGGTCCGCCACGGCCGTCGTCTTACCCGTACCGGGAGGTCCCCAGATGCAGCCCCAGGGCTGGCGCCACAGCCGGTCGGCCGGAATCAGGGCCTCGTCCCGAGGCGTCAGAGAGACCGGAGGCGCCTCCCCACAGGCGCGGCTCAGAGACTCAGCGAGGGCGTCCTGCCGCTCTTCGTAAGCGGAGGCCGCCGCGCACAAAGCCTCTGCGAAGTCATAGGGCCGGTAGCACCAGCGGTCCGCGGTCAGCGCGCGGCGGTCCACGTCATCACCGTGGCTGGGCGCGGCGAACACCCGCCCCGATTCGAAATCCAGGTGGACGACGTCTCCGCCGAAGACGCACTCCTCCCCCAGGAAGCCGAGCACCGAACCTCCCGACCAGTCCGGGTCCGCCGCCGGTCGCGGGATGAGCGACAGCACCCCCGGCCCCTGGAGGCTGACCTCGCGCACGTCCTGCAGCAGCTGCGCTCGGTATTGGCTGCGCTCGGACAGCAGCGCCTCCCGCAGGTCCTCCGGAAGATACGCGGGCGGAGCCCAGAGCTCGCGGCGCTTCCCGGTGGCCACCGCGGCGCGCATCGCCTCGCGCTCCGCGGGGCTGACGTCCTCTGGCGCGGAGACATCCCGGGACGGAACGTCCTCTCCGCCTTCCCGTCCTCGCGCCATCCGGGAAACGAGCAGCAACGGATTCGGGGCCCGGGCCACGTCCGCCTTCTCCTCGGTGGGCTCGGGTGCCTGGGGTGGCTCCACACGCACCGCGGTCTCGGTGCGCCGCAGCGCCACCTCCTCCTCACGACGCGGCTCGGGTGCCTGGAACGTGTTGCGCCAGCGCGGCACTGAACCTACCCGCTGGGGCGGAGCGGCTTCGGGCGGAGGCGCATCGTCGTACTCGACATGCAACTCACGCGTGGACGATGGCGCCTGCGAGTCCCCGTCTCCGGGCTCCGCCGCCTCGCCCGCCCGTCCCGCCTCCGGCCCACGCATCATCGGACGCGCGGCCTCCACACCTCGCCTCGCACCGGCCCTGGGCCACCGGTGCCATGCGGGGCCGTTACATCCGGCAGGGCTGGAGAAGACGCTGCGGCTGCCATGGCGAACATTCGCAAAACCTACACTTCATGACCTGCCCACCCGAACAGGTCGCCACATGTAAGAGGCCGGCCAAGGTAGGGGAGGCTTGGATCGCCGTCAATGCGCCATACCCAGGGTGCATGCGCGGTGGGTAGGAAGGCAGGCCGCCCCGGTGTACACCCTCTCCAGCCGGGCTTGCTTCCGCGTCCTCCCGATGTTCTGGGTGGAAGCCCCCCCGCCCCCTCACTGACATGGCCTATTCGACGCGCTACGCCCATCCCTTCCTGCCCACCACCCGTGCCGACATGCAGGCGCGCGGCTGGGAGCAGTGCGACATCATCATCGTGACGGGGGACGCGTACGTGGACCACCCGGCCTTCGGGCCGGTGCTCATCGCGCGCTTCCTGGAGGGGCGCGGCTTCAAGGTGGGCCTCCTCCCCCAGCCGGACTGGCACTCGGCCGAGCCCTTCAAGGCGCTGGGGCCGCCGCGCATGTTCTTCGGCGTGGCCGCGGGCAACCTGGACTCGATGCTCAACCGGCTGACGGCCCAGAAGAAGAACCGCTCGGAGGACCAGTACAGCCCCGGCGGGCAGACGAACTGCCGGCCGGACCGGGCCACCATCGTCTACGCGCAGCGCTGCCGTGAGGCCTACCCCGACGTCCCCATCATCCTGGGTGGCATCGAGGCCAGCCTCCGCCGCATCGCCCACTTCGACTACTGGAGCGAGAAGGTGCGCCGCTCCATCCTCTTCGACGCCAAGGCGGACCTGCTCGTCTTCGGCATGGGCGAGCGCCCCATCATGGAAGTCGCGGACCGCATGCGCCAGGGCGAGCGCATCCAGGACATCCGCGACGTGCGCGGCACCGCGTACACCATCAACGACGAGGAGATGCGCGCCCTGGAGGCGGACCCGGCCAGGCGCGCCGCGGACCGCAAGACGGTGGTGCTGCCATCCTACGAGCAGGTCATCGAGGACAAGCACGCCTTCGCGGTGATGAGCCGCGACTTCCAGATGGAGACCAACCCGGGCAACGCGCGTCCGCTGGCGCAGCGCCACGGCAACCGCGCCATCTACATGAACCCGCCCGCGCTCCCGCTGGAGGACGGCGTGGGCACCGCGGGCGCCGAAGGCAAGTCCGTGGCCATGGACGAGCTGTATGACCTGCCCTTCAACCGCGTGCCGCACCCGATGTACCGGGAGCGCATCCCCGCCTACGAGACGGTGAAGCACTCCATCGTCCTCATGCGCGGGTGCTTTGGCGGCTGCACCTTCTGCTCCATCACCGAGCACGAGGGCCGCGTCATCCAGAGCCGCTCCGCGGAGAGCGTGCTGCGCGAGGTCCGCGCCCTGCGCCGCATGGGCGACTTCCGGGGCACCATCACCGACCTGGGGGGCCCCACCGCCAACATGTACAAGCTCAAGTGCAAGAGCGAGGACATCGAGAAGCGGTGCCGCAAGCTGTCCTGCGTCCACCCGGGCGTGTGTGAGAACCTCCAGACGGACCACGGCCCCCTCATCAGCCTCATGCAGGACGTGCGCAAGGAGGACGGCGTCAAGCACGTCTTCATCGCCAGCGGCGTGCGGTACGACCTGGCGGAGCGCTCGCCGGAGTACGTGAAGGAGCTGGCCGCGCACCACGTGGGTGGGCAGCTGTCCGTGGCGCCGGAGCACGTATCCCCGCGCGTGCTGGAGAAGATGAAGAAGCCCGGCATCGAGAGCTTCGAGCGCTTCCAGCAGATGTTCGCGTGCGCCAGCGAAGAGGCCGGCAAGGAGCAGTACGACATCCCCTACTTCATCAGCGGCCACCCGGGCTCCACGTTGGAGGACATGGTGGAGCTGGCGCTGTGGCTGAAGCAGAACGGGAAGCGGCCCCGGCAGGTGCAGGACTTCATCCCCACCCCCATGGCCATGGCCACCGCCATGTACTTCACGGGCCTGGACCCGCTGAAGATGGAGCCCGTCTACACGGCCCAGGGCCTGCGCGAGAAGCGGCTCCAGAAGGCGCTGCTGCTCTACTGGAACCCGGAGCAGTGGCCGCTGGCGCGAGAGGCGCTGAAGCTGGCCGGCCGCGAGGACCTCATCGGCCGCGGGCCCCACGCGCTCGTCCCGCCGGAGTCGCCCGGGGAGGCCGCGCGCCGGCAGCGTACCGAGCGCGACACCGGCGCTGGTGCTTCCGCGCCGCGTCACGAGGCCGCGCCCCGGCCCGGACCGCAGGGAACCGCGCGTCCCCGGGCGCGCCGTCCCGGTGGGCCTCGCGCCCGCTGAGCGCCCTGGGACATGGGAGCCCGAACGCGCGGTTTGAATAAACCGCCGCGATTTTCGTCGGGCCTCCCACCATGCTCAGCCTCCTCTCCGCGTTGTGGCTCGCCACGGCTCCCGTGACGACCTCGGAACAGCCCGTGGTCCGCCCCCCGCCTCCGCAGTGTGTCTTCTCCCAGGGACGCTCGGTGTGCGGCTACCAGTGCAAAACGACCGGAACACAAACAGCCTGTGCCCGGACGCCCTACGGCATCTGCGAGGTCCTGGTGGGAAGCGTGCACTGTTGGGACCCGCCCCTGGTCGCCATCCAGCACCCGCCCACCACGAGCGCGAAGCCGGAGTGCAAGGAGAGCCGGGGCCAGGTGGCCTGCGGCTACAACTGCCGTCAGTTCAACGGCGAGGTGGCCTGCAACCGGACGCCCTACGGCGTCTGCTCCACGAACTTCAACAAGCTGACCTGTTGGGACCCGCCGGACGCCGTCATCCACCAGTACGGCGCGGAGACGCCCGCGCCCCGCTGCCTCAACGCCTCCGAGGACATGGCCTGCGGCTATGACTGCAAGGCCACGCGCACCGAGGTGCAGTGCGCCAACACGCCGGACGGCGTGTGCCGGCTCGACAACCAGCGCTTCACCTGCTTCGACCCGCCGTCGTTGCTGCACTGCGACCACAGCGCGCCGCCGCCGCCCCGGCACTGAGACCACACGTCCAGCACGTGTGCCTCGGCACGCGAGTCATGCCCGCGAAGGGGAGGCCCAGACCCCCTTTGCGGCACTACACGGCTCCGGATAGGGTGCGCCGCCTTTCGCAACATCGCGACACACCCAGGAGCACGTAGACGATGGCCAGGACAACCCAGGAGCAGACCCAGGAGCGCCACGCGTTTCTGCTCGACCTCTTCCGCCAGCAGCCGGACATCAGCAGCAAGGAGGCGCTGGAGTCCTTCAAGGATAAGTTTGGCGGCACCATCAACATGAAGACGTTCAACCAGCTCCGAGAGCAGGCCGAGGACGAAGCCGCGACGGCCGTCGCCGCCGCGCCCGCGCCCGCCCCCGCCCCGGAAGTGGAGGCCGAGCCCGAAGCCGAGGAGACCGAGGCGACGGGGGACGACGCCGCCTCCCGCCTGAAGGCCGCCGCCGCGGCCCCCGAGGCCATCAATGGCGCGGCCGGCGCCCCCGCCAAGAAGGCCAAGGCGAAGGGCAACGGCCCGAAGAACATCTTCGTGGACGCGCCCAAGGAGCACCTCACCTTCCTGGAGGGCATCATCCAGCAGTTCCAGGAGGCCGGTGCCGCCAACATCCGCATCGACCACGCCACGGACCGGTGGATGGTCGTCGTGGTGGACTCGAAGTAGCAGGACCGCTCCCGGGCCAGGCGGAGTGCCCGCCTGGCTGGGAGGCGCGCCGTCAGCGCTCGGCGGACGGCGCCAGCATCTCCAGAGGAAGCAGCGCGGAACCTGACAGGCGACTCACCTCCAGCGCCTGGCCCGCCCCACTCACGCGCGCCCCCTGGAATCCCGTGGCGTCAGCGGCGCCCTCTTCCCACGCCACGAACCAGGCCGCCCCGTCCCACACCACCACGGGCGCGCGTGACGTCGCCCCGGCGGGCAACACGACGGGCACATCGAGCAACTGTCCATCCAGGCTCACCCGAGCGGCCAGCATGCCCGGCGTGCCGGAGAGATTCTCACTCCAGACCGCCAGATAGGCATCGGGGCCCCGCGAGGCGGCGACCGGAGGCTTGTGGCCCCACGGGCGCGTGAGGCGCAGCGCCGGCCTGTCCTTCACCGTGTCATCGTGCGTCACACGGGTCGCCAGGATTTCGTGCGGGCCGAATTCGTCCGTGCCTGTCGTCGTGCCCGCGTAGGTGACGAGGAACTTGTGGTCTCCGGCCGCCACGGCGGGCGCGATCTCCTGCTGGAAGTCCCCCGTGGAGATGGTGAAGCCCGACTTCGAGCCCAGGATGCTTCCGTTGTCCCCCACCCGGACACCGCGTACGCGGTGGATACCCTGCCGGGTGGCATCCCAGACGACGAGCGACTTGTTGCCACTGGGCGCCACCCGAGGCCCCGTCTGCTCGCCCTCGCCCGTGGCGATTCCGAAGGCCGCGGGCCCGTCCAACGCGAGGTTCTTTCGGAAACGGGCGCCGTAGACATCGGCGGTATCGTTCTTGTCGTCCTGCCACACGACGAAGAAGTGGTTGCCCGTCCACGTCACGTCGGGGACGGTTTGAGCGCCCTCACGGACGACGAGCGGGACACCGCCAGCCCCATCCAGCCGGATGCCGTCTTTCGTCACCCGGTTCCCAAAGATGTCCGGTGTGAGGACTCCACCGCGCTGGTCGCTCCAGACGACCAGGAACTGCTTGCCATCCCAGGCCACCGCCGGCTTGATGGCCATGTTGGATTCGGAAACGGAGAGCTGCGTGCGCTCGGACACGTCTCCGTCGGACGTCACACGGATGGCGTTGATGATGCTCTCCACATCGCCGATGAAGGGGAAGGCGAGCAGACACAGCTTATGCGCGCAGGCGATGCCTGGAGGCCCTCCCACCTCATCGGAGCCGAAGACGACGAACCGGCGGCGCACATCCCCGTCGCGCTCCACATGGGCGGCCACCAGACCGGAAGCGCTGACCCAGGTGACCAGGAAGAACTTTCCGTCCCAGGCCACTCGAGGCTGCCCGCCATCCAACCCGCTGCCCGCGTTGATGGGAAAGCCCCCCGGGTCCAGCACCTTCCCCTTGGGTGTCACCCGCGCGCCGAAGACGCCCCCCTCGCGTTCGTCCTGCCAGACGACCAGGAACTGTTTTCCATCAAAGGCCACGCCTTCTCCCGGCCGCCCCGTGGGCTGCTTCTTCCACACGGGCTTGCTCTCATCGGACGCGTTGGACGTTTCGGCACGACGGGCCAGCGCATCCAGGACCGCCTCTGGCACGGCTTCGGGCACTTCCTCCATCGCCCCACCGCAGGCAGACAGCAGCATTCCCAGAAACACGCCACCCCACCGCGCCGCCCGCGCGGGCTTCCACTTCCCCTGACGCATACGTTGCTCCCCTTTGGTTCGACAGGTGGCAACGTCATGCGCGGGAGGTGGCGCAACAATCCTCCCGGTGGGGAGGGAAACGCATCCGTCACGGCGCCCTATCCATCCCGTCGGGTCCCTCCCGGGGCGTCCCTCGCTCCAGCGGCTGTCACCGGTCCACCACCTCGCCAACCCGGGAGTAGTCCACGAGGCCTGCCTTGTGGATGAATGGCGCGCGTGATGCGCACGCTCCTCATCGCCTCCGTCCTGCTGGTCGCCACCGCCTGCTCGCGCGCCAGCGCCACGCGTCCTGATTCCGCCGTGGAGCAGCTTGGCGTCCAGGCGCCGCTTCCCAACGAGTGGTCCTCTCCGCTGCACCGAGAGCATCCGCTCACGGGCCGCATCTGGGACGTGAAGGCGGCCCGATTCGTGGACGCGGACACCCTGCGCCGCTCGCTCGCCCAGGCCCGCTTCGTGGTGCTGGGAGAGCGGCATGACCAGCCCGACCACCACCAACTCCAGGCGTGGCTCGTCCAGGCTCTGACCGAGGGAGGCCGGAAGCCCGCGCTGGCCTTCGAGATGCTCGACGTGGGGCAACAAGCAGCGGTGGACGCCTCACTGGCCCAGGCCCCGCGGGACGCGGAGGCGCTCGCGCTCGCGGTCAACTGGGCGGGCAGTGGCTGGCCGGACTGGGCCCTGTATCGGCCCGTGTTCGCGGCCGGGCTGGAGGCGGGGCTTCCCATCGTCGCCGCCAACCTGCCGCGCTCGCAGGTGCGCGAACTGGTGATGCGCGGTCCGGAGGCCCTGGCTCCCGAGCTGCGCCAGCGCCTGTCCTTGGACACGCCGCTGCCCGAGCCGGTGGAGCAGGCGATGCGCCAGGAGCAGGACGAGGCGCACTGCGGTCATCTGCCCAAGGAGATGCTCGGCCCCATGGTGCAGGCCCAGCGTGCGCGGGACGCGCGCCTGGCGGACCGGCTGTCGAACGCGGACACCGGCCAGGGCGGCGTGCTTATCACAGGCAACGGCCATGCACGGACGGACCGAGGCGTTCCCGCGCAGCTCGCGGCCCGTGCGCCCGGCAAGGACGTGCGCTCCGTGGGATTGCTGGAGGTCGACCCGAAGCTGCCCGAGCCGGCGGACTACGCGGCCTCTTTCGGCGCGCAATCCCTGCCCTTCGACTATGTCTGGTTCACGCCGGCGATGCCCATGGAGGACCCGTGCGCGGCGCTCCTCAAGCGCCCCAAAAAGTAACTCCCGGGGCGCGTGGCGTGACATAGCCAATATGTCAGCAATTGGGCTATGTCGGCGCGCCCATGACGTCCTCGCTCCTCGCCGCCTCGCTCATCATCGCTCTGGGACAGAGCCCGGAGTCCGTCTCCACGGAGCCCGCTGCGCCAGAAGGCTCCTTCCTCCAGACGCGCCTGTCCTTCCTCGCGGGAGACACCGACTTCGGCGCCCCTGATGCCACCACGCGGTTCCACGTCGCGCTGGACGCGCGCACGGCGGAGCTGGCGTCCGGCCTGCGTGCCGAAGCAGGACTGTCGTTGTTCCTCAATCCGGTCGCCGTCGCCGGCACCACGCTTCAGGACAACGCCAGCTTCTTCGGCCTCCGGTACCAGCCTTCCTCCTGGGCACCCGATGAGCGTCTGGCAATGACGGTGTTCCCGGTGAGAGCCAACCGGCTGTACATGGGCTACGAGAACCCGGTGGCCTGGGCACGCATTTCGACCATGACACGCACGGGCCTTGGCGGCGAACCGGGCATGGAGCTGCGCCTGTCGCGGCGGCGATGGGACGCCTTTGTCGCCGCCAAGATCCCCAGCCTGCAGAACGGCGTGACCACGGAGCGGGAGCGGCGCCTCATGCTCCTGGCGGGTGCCGGGGTAAACCTCTCCCAAGCCTTCCGGATGGAAGCCGCTGCGGCCAACCTCGACCTGGGCCCCGCGAGCGTGCCCTACGCGGATGCCCGGGAGCGCGACATCTACACGCGCGGCGTGTCCGGGCGGATGATGTGGCGCCATGGCGTCCCCGTCGGAGCGAACGTCGACCTGGAGCTCTACGAGGGAGACCCGACCTTCTTCGAGCACTTCTTCGCCCCCGACGTCTACCCCGGTGGCTTTGGAGCCCACGTCGCGCTGGAAGGGAGCTACGTCACCCAGCAACTCCTCGACAGTGAGTCGACCGTGTTGGAGGCCACGCGAAAGCAGGCCGCGCACGCCGCGGCGCTGGTGACCCGGGTCAAGTGGAACCAGCTCCGGCTTCACGCGCTCGCGTACTACAGGACGCCCTCGTTCATGGTGCTTTCGCAACCGGGCTTCTTCCCGGCGGAAAGCGCCCTGTTCGAACGGACGGAGGCGCTTGCCGAGCTGTCCGCGACGGTGGGGGCGGACTACTTCCTCCAGGACTGGGGGCTCACGCCCGGCTTCCTCGTCCGCGTCACCGCCCCGGCCACACTGAAGTCGCCGGTTCCGCGGCCGATGTGGCCGCTCATCACCCCCCTCATCGTTCGGGGCAACAATGGGTATTCCGCGCTGCCCGTGGGCGAAGAGCGGAGCCCCATCCTCACCGCGAAGGCCACGGCGCGGTGGGACCTGGGCGAGGTCGCGGGCGTCCTGGCCGAGCTCTTCTACACACGCGACCCGAACCGGACCACCTATGCCAACGACGACACGGGCGTGGCCACGGTCGTCTGGGATTCGCCGGACATCGTGGGCGGCAACCTGTTGCTCCAGGTGCGCTTCTAGGAACGGAGCCCCGGTAACGCGGCCCCGTGCGCGTCACCCGCCGCGCAGCGTCACCAGTGCTCGCTGGAAGTCCTCGGGCAATGGCGCCTCGACGCGGACGGGCTGGCCGGTAGCGGGGCTTGGCAGTTCCAAGGTGAAGGCATGCAGCGCCTGCCGTCCCAGCGCCCGCGCCGCGGCATGCGCGCGTGCCTCCGGGGGACCGTAGAGTGAATCCGCCAGCACGGGGAAGCCAGCCTCGGAGAGCTGCACACGAATCTGGTGCGTGCGGCCCGTGTCCAGGTCGACCTCCAACAAGGCGGCATCCGCGAAGCGCTCGCGGACCTCGAAGGAGAGCGCCGCGCGACGCGCGGATGGAACGCGGGTGGTGAAGCGCCGAGGGTCCGCCGGATCTCTGGAATAGGGCCCCTCCAGGCGCCCCTGTGAGGGAGGCTGCCCCAGCACCAGCGTCCAGTAGCGCTTGTCCACGCGCTTCTCCTGGAAGGCGCGCAGCAGCGCGGCGGCGGCCGTATCCGTGCGCGCGAAGGCCAGACAGCCACTCGTCTCCCGGTCCAGGCGGTGCACCACGCCGGGCTGAGCCAGGCCCTCCACGTCGAAGGGCGGACGCTGGGCGGCGAGCAGCCCCACCACCGAGGCCGCGCGCCCTTCCGGCTCCACCACGATGCCCGGGGGCTTGTTCACGATGACCAGGGCCGCATCGTCATGAAGCACCGGCAGCACCGGCCCTTCAGCAGAGGCCACCGGCGCGGCGCGAGGCTCAGGCCTTTCGAGCTCAATCTCCTCACCGCCCCACAGCTTGCGCGTGGGCTGGCACTTCTTGCCCCGGATGCGAACCGCTCCCGAATCAATCAGGGCACGGGCCCGCTCCAGGTTGAGGCCTGGGACCTGCTTCGACAGGAAGCGGTCGAGCCGCTCACCGGCGGCCTCACGAGGAACCTGGACCTTCTGCTGTGCCATGCGCTTCCCGTCCCTCAACGCGGGGGGCGAGTCAACGTCCTTGGGCGGCGTCCCCGCCACGCCACACGGGAGCATGGCTTGCGGACGACGAGGACGACCCGGAAGATGGCGAAGAATCGACCCGGCCCGGCCCCGTGAATCCGACCTGCCCCACATGTCATACGCCCCACCCTGGTGCCGAGGCAGGTCCGCGACGCACCTGCGCCGCCTGCGGTGCGGACCTCACGCACGGCGCACAGACGCGAAGCACACCGCCGGAGCCGGACCTCACGGGTGAATCCCTGGCGGGCTTCCAGCTGAACTCCCGCCTGGGCACCGACGCCACGGGCCGGCTGTACGCAGCGGAAGGCCATGTGGGTCCATGCGTGGTGAAGGTGATGTCTCCCTCGGTGACAGCGGATGCGGAGGCGCGGGCGCGCTTCCACCGGGAGGCGGAGACACTGCGGAGCCTCCGCCACCCGGACATCGTCCGCGTCCTGGCGGTGGGCGAGGAGCGCGGCCACTGCTGGTACGCCCTGGAGCCCGTGATTGCGCCCGGCCTGGAGACGCGGCTGGACCGGGTGAACGCCCTGCCCTTCCAAGAGGTGGAGCAACTGGCGCTGCGGCTGCTCGATGCGCTCGGCGCCGCGCACGACGCGGGCCTCGTCCACGGAGACGTGCGGCCCCAGAACATCCTGCTCGCGAAGGACGGCGCGATGCTGACGAACTTCGGCCTGTCGCTCGTGCCTCCTGGTGCCCATGGCTACCAGGCCCCCGAGCAACGACAGCGGGGCCGCGCCATCCCGCAGTCAGACCTGCATGCGCTGGGACGCGTCCTGCACGAGGCGCTCACGGGAGGCTTGCCGGAGACTCAGCCACTCCCCCGGGGCGTGCCCCGGCACCTGCGCCGGTTGCTGAAATGCCTGCTCTCGGAGGCCATCCAGGACCGCCCCGACAGCGCCATCTCCGCGCGGCGACTGCTGACCCAGCGTGCGCCGCTGGGCCCCTTGGCCGTGGGCATCGCGGCGCTGCTGGCGATGCTGATGTTCCTGCTGCTGCGCGCGGCGTGAGCGACCCCCGCTCAGATCCGCTGGAGCTGGTCGCTGGACATGCGGTGCTTGGGCTTGCGGCGGATGAAGCGGTTCGCATCGCCGCGCCGGTAGCAGGTGATGAGGCGCTCCTCGTCGTTGAGCAGGACAATCCACCCACGCGCCTGCCGCGCCACATCCAGGCTCCGCCATGCACGAGGCAGCTCCCGCTCCAGCACCGTGACGTGCGTCATACCGGTCGCCCGGGTCCGGATGCCAAACTCCAGGATGAAGTCGAGCACATCGTCACGAAGCTGCCGAAGCGAGCTGCGCTCGACGAAGTGACGCGTGGCGGAAAACCCAGGGGAAACGGGCGGACGGCAAACGGGCATGGCGTGGACCTCCTGTTGCCGGGAAGCCATTACACATGCCGTTCCAACGCTTCATTCCCAAGATTCCGCGCACTTGGTCGGCTCCGGCACGGCGGACGAATGACATTCCGTCAATTTCCGTGCAGGCGTGTGACAGCAAGGCGCGGACACCCGGCGCCGGCCCTCCCTGGCCGCTCCGGACACATGGTGTAGAAGGCCCGCCATGCGTTCCGTGCCGAAGCCGCCCCCCGGTGAATTGCTCCAGGATGCCACCCGCGCCTACGTGCGCGGATATCGCACGGCGTCCCTCTGCGCCGGCATCACCCAGGGAGGCGTGCATCACGTCGAGACGCTGCGGAGCAAGGGCGCGCCGCCCTCTGAAAGCGCCATCTTCGCGCTGGGCGAGCTGACCCCGGTCTTCACGGGGGCCCTCCTCGCGTTGCTCGTGGACCAGGGCAAGGCGCGGCTCGACATGCCCCTGTCCGAGGTGATTCCCCGGTCGCTGCTCGCGGATGCCACGGCGGGCCGCATCACCCTGGAGCAGTTGGCGACACACACGTCGGGCATGCCCCACCTGCCTCCCAACCTGGAGCAGAGCGCCCAGACGATGGAGGACCCCTTCGGCCATTACGACGCGAGACACTTCGGAGAATTCCTCCAGACCTATCAGCCGGAATGGCCGCCGCCGCGCCGCTACGCGCCCTCCATCCTGGGCATGGGTGTGCTGGGCCACGCCCTCTCCCGGCGCGCGGGACTCAACTACGGACACGCGTTGAGGGACCTGCTCTTCAAGCCCCTGGGCATGGCCGACACCACGCTGCGCTTGTCCGAGGAACAGGAGCCGCGCCTGACGGCCGGCCACACGGCGCGAGGCAAACCGGTCCCCCAATGGACCTTCCCCGCCCTGCCGGGAGCGGGCGCCGCCTACTCCACCGCGCCCGACCTGCTCCGCTTCCTCGACGCGAACCTCGGCCGGGGCGACGCGGGCGTCATGCGTGCCCTGCAGATGACACATGTGCCGCGCGCGGAGGCGAACCTTGGGAAGGTGGGGCTCGGGTGGAGCGTGACGCAGGTGCGCGGTCAGCCGGTGGTGTGGCGCTCCTCCGTCATCCGGGGCTACACCGGCTTCATGGGCTTCGCCGCCGGGGCGGACGCGGGCGTGGTGCTGCTGGCGAACCATGGCTGGTCCTTCTTCTCCGCGCTCCGTGGGCGCATCCCCCTGCAAGCCCCAGGGCTCGAGCTGCTTTCCCGTCTCCTCCCGACGGAGGCACAGGTTCGGCGCCCGATGCCGGGGTGAGTCCGCCACACGCGATTGTCTTTCTCTCGTCGGACGCGGCGAAGCTGAACGCGGTGCTGGACTTCGTGGGTTCTCGCGACACGCGTGCGTTCGTCATCCTCCATGAAGGATGACCAGAAGGTCTACGTGGCCCCAGAAGCCGGCGGGCGCCCGGAAAATGAGCGCCCGCCCTCAGACAACGAAAGCCTGCCTCCAGGAGAGGAACCGTTGCGCGTGCTCAGGGCAAGCGGCGCAGGGGCAGCAAGGCCCGGAGACGTGCGTCCCGCAGGAAAAGCCCCGCCCAGGCGAAAACGGCCACGAGGATGGGGGCGATGAACGGCTCGGACAGGCGCACGTGCGTCGAGGTGGCGCCGCCGAGGTAGCCCGTGACGAGGATGGCGCCCAATACGGCCGTCTGCGGCACCGCGTAGATCACCAGGCAGATGAGCTCGGCGATTCCAATGGCCAGCAACACCGAGCCAGGGTAGCCAGACTTCTCGATTCCCTGGATGGCTTCGGGTGACTGACCCAGCTTCATCGACGCGCTGAAGGCCAGCGTGGCGACGACGAGTCCGGTGAAGATGCGTCCCAGCCAGAGCATCCATCCCTTGGTGGCAGGGGCGGACTGCGTGGAGGCCGGAGAGACGGCGGAGGAAGTGCTCGACATGAGAGAGACGCCCTAGGTGGAAGTGGGACCTGGAAGCCTCGCCGATCTAACGGCCCCCCACACTTCTCGACAAGGGAGAGGGCGCAGCGAACAGGCCCATTCGGGGATGGATGCGCTGTTGACGGAGAGGTTGGCCGCGCGCTCCAATGGCCGTCACCGGGGGTTGTTCCATGACGGTGCTGTACGAATTGCGCCAGCGCATTGACTCACGCTTTCCACTCACCGCCTATGCGGACCCAGCGCCACGCGCATTCCAGCCCGCCGCCCTGCTGGCGTTCGCCACCCGGGTGACGGATGCCTATGCGGCCGACGCCCGGCACCTCGATGAGGGATGCAGCGGCTCCTGGCGAGCCCTGCTGGCCCACGCCTTCGACGTCTACGAAGCCGTCCGGCCCTGCCTGTCCATCCGCTATTCGACGCGCACCGTCTACTCCGGCCCGGAGGACATCGTCGCGGACCTGGAGCGGGGACAGCTCGAAATCAACACCGAGCACTGCGAGCATCCCTTGTGGACGCCGGAGGAGAACTGCGTCTTCCGCATCGTCCATGACGTGATTCCCCACGCCATGTACGCACGGCCCTTCTCGCTGGAGGGAGAAGTGCTCGCCTTCCATGACCACGTCCGCCGGGCCCCCGCGGAGGCGAAGCTGGCGCTGTTCACGGAAATCTTCGGCTATGCCGCCATCCGCTACTCCACCGGCGTGTATCCTGAAACGCAGAAGTGCATTGCCTTCCCGGAGCTGCTCGCGGACTACGAAGCGGGCTTCCTCCCGCCCGCGGGCAATCCCTCCACGCATCCCGGGACGTAAGCCCTTCGAACGTCAGCGGCGGGTCGTCTTCTTGCGCGCGGTCCGCGCCGCCGCCGTGTTGCGCACGAACTGCTTGCCGCGCCGGGCCCCTTCGCGCTTCTTGCGTTCCGTCGCGTGCTTCTGCGCGGGGCTCAGCTGCGCCCAGGCTTTCTTCGGCAGATAGCGGGACGTGGTGCCGCCTTTGCGCGCACGAGCGTCACCTTCTTGTGTCTGCCATTCCTCCTGCGTCCAGGACGTGAGCGACTTCTGCGTTCCGCCACGGCCGCCCCGGTAGCCCCCACCGGCCTTCTTGTATTCGGCCGCCACGAGCTGCGCCTTGCGAGCACTCCACTCCCCTGCCTGCCCCCCCTTGCTGCCCCGGAGGATGCGCGCCTTGATGCGCTCGCGCAGCTCCGGCTCCGTGTACCGGCCGCGGGAAGCGGCCTTCCGAGCGGTGGAACGGGAGGCGGTCTCCGTCTTGCGGGTGGTACGGCCACGCGATGACGAGCGGGCCGTCTTCACGGCAGGGGTGCGTGAGCGCTTCCGGGTGGCCATGTCGTCCTCCTCGCGGTCCGAATACCCGCTCAGGGTGGGAGCGGCGCGAGCCATCCGCAAGCGCGCCGGCCCTCTGCCCCCCTCAGCGCGGCAACGCCACCATGTCCTCTGGATTCACCGGGACGCCCAGCCGTGAGTACGAGAACACCAGGGACGTCTCGATGCGGCTCACCTCGGGACGGCCGGTGAAGGACAGGATGGTCAGCCGCCGGAGGTGTTCGGTATCGCGACACAAAGGCCACCGCGCGCCTGCATCAGCACATCCTCTCCGTGGGAAACACCGTGGACCCTTACGAGGGCTACCGAGCCTTTCGCGGCCAGAACGCGGACGCCCCCGCGTTGATGCGTGAGCGTGCCTTTCCGTTGAGCATGGATTCCACAGCCAATGAGTCACCCGTGACACAGTGACTCAAGATTTCACCCCGCAGGAGCGACCAACGCACTGCGACACAGAGGCTCACGACGTGAATCAGCGCACTGCGTCGCGAGCCCTTGACGCAATACAGCAAGAGCATGTGACGACTGACCTCACTCGTTTTGCCGATAATGCAGGAGGCGCCTTGATTCTGGTCTGTGATTGGCCTACGCGTTGATTCGCGGGTCAATCCGCAGTGGACCCGTCCCCCGAACAGGAGCCCCTCCTCATGCGAAACGCTGTCCGGACACTGGTTCTGGCTGTCGCGGCACTTGGCTTGTGGGCGCACCCCGCGCTCGCGAATACCCAAACACAGACCCGCTATCCCATCGTGCTGGCGCACGGCATGGCGGGCTTCGACTCGCTGTTTGGCGTCTACGACTACTTCTACGGCATTGGCTCCGACCTGCGCTCGGGCGGGGCGACGGTGTACGTGACGAGCGTTCCGCAGTTCAACACCACGGAGCAGCGTGGCGAGGCGCTGCTGGCGCAGGTGAAGGACATCGTCGCGCGCTCGGGCAAGGGCAAGGTGAACCTCATTGGCCACAGCCACGGCGGCCTGGACGTGCGCTACGTGGCGGCGGTGCGCCCGGACCTGGTGGCGTCCGTGACGACGGTGGGCTCTCCGCACAAGGGCGCGGACCTGGCGGACTACCTGCGCGGCAACCTCCGGGGCGGCTCCTTCACGGAGAGCGTGCTGGCCTACTTCGCCAACAACCTGGGCACTGTCCTGGGGCTGCTGTCGGGGAAGACGAACCCGCAGGACGCCATTGGCGCGCTGGCGGCGCTCAGCAAGTCTGGCACGGCGGCGTTCAACCAGAAGTACCCGGCGGGCATCCCCTCCAGCAGCTGTGGCCAGGGCGCCGCGACGGGCACGCAGGGCCAGCGCTACTACTCCTGGTCCGGCACGGACCCCTTCACCAACCTGCTCGACGTGTCCGACTACCCGATGAAGCTGAGCTCGTTCTTCTACAGCGAGGCGAACGACGGCCTGGTCGGCAAGTGCAGCTCGCACTTCGGCACGGTGCTGCGTGACAACTACGACATGAACCACCTGGACGAGGTGAACCAGGTGCTGGGCCTCACCGCCTTCTTCACCAACCCGAAGACGGTGTTCCGCAACCACGCCAACCGCCTGAAGGGGCTCGGCCTCTAGACGGCCGCGCGCGAAGGACCGCCATGAAGAACCGCGCCGTCATTCCCGTAGCCGCGCTGTGCGCCCTGCTGGGTGCGGGCGTGTTCTCATGGTGGAAGGCCCAGGCGACGCCCACGCCGCCTGGGCCCGCTGTCGCCGCTGTCTCAGCGCCGGTGCCCTCCGCGCCGCGCGTGGGCACACCGGCGCCGCAACGTGCCGTGCCCACCGCGTCGCCCGCGGACACGACGTCCGCCGCGCCCGCCCTGCCCCCCATGCCGGGCTCGCTCCAGGACACGGAGGAGGATGGCTCGGTGCAGGTGGATGCGTCGGGTCACCTGGTGGTGTCGGCGGACCTGCGGCGCCTGTTCGACTACTACCTTTCCGCGATGGGCGAGGAAGGGCTGCCTGTCATCCGCGAGCGCATCCTCGCCTCGCTGCGGGCCAAGAATCTGCCAGCCGCGGCGATGGAGGAAGCCGTGCGTGTGCTCGATGACTACCTGGCGTATCGCGACGCGGCGCGCACCTTCGCGGCGAACCACCGGGGCGCGGAGCTGGACGTGGGCGCGCGGCTGGAGTCCCTGCGCGAGCTGCGCCGCGAGCACCTGGGCCCCTGGGCGGAGGGACTCTTCGGTGACGAGGAGCGGGTGGATGCGGTGTCGGTGGAGCGGATGAAGCTCCAGCAGGACACCACGCTGTCGCCCGAGGAGCGCGAGCGCCGCATCGCCGCGCTGGATGAACAACTCCCCGCGGAATACCGCGCCAGCCGCGACGAGGCGCTGCGCCCCCTGCGGCAGCAGGCGGTGGAACGGGAGCTGGTGGAATCCGGTGCGTCGGCCGAGGACCTGCGCCAGCACCGGCTGGCCACCGTGGGCCCGGAGGTCACCGAGCGACTGGAGGCCATGGACCGCGAGGAGGCCGAGTGGAAGCGGCGACTGGCGGAGTTCCGTTCCCGCCGGGAGGCGCTGGGCCAGTCCGAGCCGAACCCCGCCGCGCGTCAGGCCGCCGTGCAGCGGCTGCTGTTCGACTCCTTCACCCCGGAGGAGCGCTTGCGGGTGGAGGCCCTGGACGCCATCGACGCGGCGGCCAAAGCTCCCTGAGCCTCACAGCGCCGGGTAGTCCACGTAGCCCTGTGGGCCCGGCGTGTAGAAGCTCTGGAATTGAGGCGCCGTGAGGTCGGCGCCCTTCCGCATGCGCGACACCAGGTCCGGGTTGGAGATGAAGGGCCGGCCGAAGGAGACCAGGTCGGCCTGCCCCGCGTCGACCGCCGTCTGCGCGCTTTCGCGTGTGAAGCCTCCGTTGACGATGATGGGCCCGCCGAACCCTTCCCGGATGGCCCGCGCCGTCGCCTCGAAGCCTTCGTGGGGATTGGACACCAGGTGCACATAGAGCAGCCCCTTCAGTGACTGGGCCAGTGTCGCGTACTGCTCCGCCACCGCGTCATGTGGCGGGAGGTCGTTGAACGTGTTGTAGGGCGACAACCGGATGCCCACGCGCTCGGCGCCAATGGCGTCCGCGCTGGCCCGCGCCACCTCCGCGACGAAACGCGCCCGGTTCTCGGCGCTGCCCCCATAGGCATCCGTGCGCCGGTTGGTGTGCGGATGAAGGAACTGCTCCAGGAGGTAGCCATTCGCGCCGTGCAGCTCGATGGCGTCGAAGCCCGCCTCCACGGCGTTGCGTGCGGCCTGGACGAGCTCCTCGCGCGTGGCGCGCAGGTCCGCGTCCGTCATCGCCTCCGGCACCGGATACGGCTGCAGCCCTTCCGGGTCCGTGTACATCTGCCCTTCGGGACGGACGGCACTGGGCGCGACGATGCGGGCGCCCGCTGGCAGGTTGAGGGGGTGCGCGATGCGGCCCACGTGCATGAACTGGGCGACGATGCGGCCCCCCGCGGCGTGGACGCTCCGGGTGATGCCGCGCCAGCCTTCGACCTGCTCCTCCGAGAAGATTCCCGGGATGCGCGCGTAGCCCAGCCCATTGGGAGAGGGCGCGATGCCTTCGGTGATGATGAGTCCCGCGGACGCGCGCTGCGTGTAGTACTCCCGCATCAAGTCGTTGGGTACGCCGCCCACCGCGCGGCTCCGCGTCATGGGCGCCATCACGATGCGGTTCGACAGGGCGATATTTCCGAGCCGGTAGGAAGAGAAAAGGGCCATGGGGTTGCTCCGCGGAATGGGGACACCGACAATCTGCGCCCGCCAAGGCTGTTGGCCAATGTCATGATTTCGGAAGTACTGTCCGGTCATACGGACAATGCGCCAGGCAGACCCCAACGCTGTCATCGCCTTCGTCGAGGTCGCCGACCGGAAGAGCTTTCGCGCCGCGGCGCTCGCCCTGGGAGTGCCGAAGTCCACGCTGAGCCAGCGCGTGGCGGCGCTCGAAACGCACCTGGGCGTCCGGCTCTTCTCACGCACCACGCGCAGCGTGACGCTCACCGACATCGGCGCCAGCTACCTGCACGAAGTCGCGCCTGCCATCACCGCGCTGCGGGACGCCGAGGCCCTGGTCGGGAAGCTCCAGTCCCACCCGAGCGGACGCTTGCGGATGACCACGCCCTTCGAACTGGGACAAAGCGTGCTCGGCGAGGTGCTCTCCACCTACGCATCCCGCTATCCCGAGGTGCGAATCGAGGCCGACTGCACGGACCGCCGGGTGAACCTGGTCGAGGAGGGCTATGACCTCGCGGTACGCATCGGCCCCATGGATGACTCACGCCTCATCGCGCGCAAGCTCGGGGAGCCTCACCGGCTGGGGGTGTTCGCGAGCCGAGCCTATCTCCAGCGCATGGGCGTTCCAGGCAAGCCGCGCGACCTGGTGAAGCACCGCTGCCTGGCGATGACGGGCTCCCTCACGCCCACCACCTGGAACTTTCGCGGAGACACGCGCGCGACCTCCGTGGGCATCGTCCCCAGCCTGTCCGTCAACAGCTTCCGGGTGCTGGTGGCACTGGCGGAGGCGGACCAGGGACTCGTCCGCCTGTCGAGGATTCACGCCTCCGCCGCCGTCGCCGAGGGCAGGCTCGTCGAGGTGCTCCAGCGGTTCGCGCCGCCGCCCTTGCCCCTCTTCGCCATCTACCCAAGCGCCCGCAACGTCTCACCCGCGGTTCGCGCCATGCTCCAGGTGCTCACGGACTACTTCAAGCAGCCCCCCTGGTCAGAGTAGCGAGCCAGCGCTCACTTCCCAGGGAAGGTGTCGTACTCCACGAGGCCCGGAGTGATGTCGTAGTAGTCCCCCTTGCTGCCCAGGTAGATGTGCGCCTTCTCGCGAATGCCGGTGGGCGACTCCAACGTCCCGGCGCAAATCGACATCTTCGCGGAAGGCGCTTCATCGAACAGCACACTGGAACCGCACTCGACGCAGAAGCCGCGCCGCACCGTGGGCGAGACGGTGTGCCATTTGAGGCCGTGCTCCTCCGTGAGCCGGAAGCCATCCCGGTCCACGGCCGCGTAGGCCCCGACGTGCCCATGCCATTTTCGGCACTTCGAGCAGTGGCAGTACGTCACCGCCGTCAGCGGCGCGCTCACCTCATACCGCACCGCTCCGCAAAAGCAGCCACCCGTGTTCTTGTTCATGCACTCGTTCTACGACACACGCCACGAGCGAGCGCGTGCAATCCACGAGTCGGGTTCAATCGTCATCATCATCGTCATCGTAGTCCCCGCCCAAGAAGCCAGCGGCCCGCTCCGGCGACGGCACGTTGAAGGTGCAGGTCAGCTCACTGCCATCCCTGTAACGATAGACGTAGCGGCCCGCGGCGAAGTCATCATTCACCGCGTCCAGGGTCACCGAGCCCGCCACCGGCGCGCCCGTCGTTTCGGGAAAGCCCGTCGTCGAGCGTGTCGCCACGCTGGCGAGCCAGTCCACCACCAGCGAGTCCGCCGCCGGCACCAGCCGCCGCCCGTCCTCGTTGGCCAACGCCACCGTCACCGGCCCGCCGCTGACGACGGCTCCACTCACGAGCCGGATGTCCACGCCGAACTGCGTCATGCCCACGGCGCCCTTGGGGTCGTAGCTCAGGTCAATCCAGGTGCCGTGCTGCCCATTCCCGCCGGAGCCATTGCGGATCCACCGGGACATTTCTCCATCGATGGGCCATTTCACACGGGTGCCCAGGAGAGTGCCTTGGCATTCCCCCGTGGCTTCGGTACCGCAAGCCGTGGTGAGCAGGGTGATGGCAATGATTGGAATGACGACACGCATTGAAAATAGAGGCATGGGCGCCATCATAGATGCGACCGCCAGTCCTTCCGAAAAGCGGCCCCCAGCCGCCGTCTTCCATCCGGGATGACGCATTGCATCCTGACGACCGCAAGGGATTGCCTCTCACGGTTTGTCCCCGTCGGCGTGCAAGGCATCCCTGTCGCCCGGTAGCCTTTCACGCCATGCACGAGCAGGAACCCGCAAGGCCCACCGAGGTCGCGCCCCTTCCAGCGTGGGCCGTGTGGCTGGGCGCCACCGGATGGTGGCTGGCGGACGCCCTCTTCTCCGTGAGCCAGGTGCAGCTCCTGCAACGCATTGGCGAGGCGGAGGTCTCCGGGGGCGAGTTGTGGCGCATGTCCCTGGCCAGCGCGCTGCTGCTGGTCGTGGTGGGCCGTGCCACCTTCGTGGTGCTGACCCAGGACCTCATCGGCTCGGCGCGCCGTGGGTGAGTCCGCGCGCGAATCCTGAGATAGTCGTCCCGTATGAAAATCTGGGTCGATGCCGACGCCTGCCCGGGCCCTGTCCGGGACATCATCCTGCGTGCTGGCCAGCGCGTGAAGGTCCACACCGTCTTCGTGGCCAACCGCGCGCTCTCCCTGCCACGGCTGGCCTATGTCTCCAGCGTGCAGGTGGGCGCGGGCCTCGACGTCGCGGACCAGCACATCGCCCAGCAGGCACAGCCGGGAGACCTGGCCGTCACCCAGGACATTCCGCTCGCCGCGCTGCTGGTGCCCAAGGGCGTCGTGGTGCTGGACCCGCGCGGAGAGGTCTTCACCGAGGAGAACGTCGCCGAGCGGCTCTCCGTCCGGAACTTCATGCAGGAGCTTCGGGAGAGCGGCGTGACGACCGGCGGCCCTGACGGCTACTCGGCCCAGGACCGGCAGCAGTTCGCCGCCGCCCTGGACCGCGAGCTGACCCGGCTGGTGAAAGCGGTGCCCAAGTAAAATTCATCCAACCCCTCCGAGCGCGGCGGAGGCATCCTCCTGGCATCCACACCCACCCAGAAAGGTGCTCGATGAACGACAAGAACCCGTCCGCCTCCGCAGCCGCGACGCTCCCCGAAGGCCCCCGCCTCTCCCTGGCCCTGGTGACGAAGGACGCGCCCGCCGCGCTCGACTTCTACACACGGGCCTTCGGCGCCCGGGAGAAGTACCGGCTCACCGAGCCGAGCGGGCGCGTGGGCCACGCGGAGATGGACCTGGGCGGCGTGACGCTGATGCTCGCGGACGAATACCCGGAGTACGACATCCTGAGCCCCCAGAGCCGCGGGGGCACGACGTGCTCGCTGAACCTCCGGGTGGATGACGTGGACGCCGCCGCCCAGCGCGCCATCGACGCGGGCGCCACCCTGGAGCGCCCCATCCAGAACGAGTTCTACGGCGAACGCTCGGCGCACCTGAGAGATCCGTTCGGCCATCGCTGGGCCCTCAACGCCCGCATCGAGGATGTCTCCCCCGAGGAGATACAGCGCCGCTTCACGCAGATGCTCCAGGGCTGAGGCGCCGGCCTACTTCCCCAGCGACTTCACGAAGTCCGCGCGCTTCTGCACGGAGTCCTCGTTGTCCAGGCTGAAGCTGCGCGCGAGGCTGAAGTCCTCTCGAAGGAACGTGGCCGTGTCCTCGGCCAGGGCCAGCACGGCCTTGCGCCGCTTGGGCGCCAGCGGCTCGAAGGTGTGGAACACCACGTCGTCCGCCTTCGGGTCGAACTCCCACAGCCCCACCAGCCGCTCCGCGTCCAGCACGGGGCGGACGAAGATGTGGGCGGCCTCGCCCAGGGTGCCGCCCTTCGCGGAGCCCCACGTTGGAACCTCGATGCCATGGTGCTTGGGGTCCGTCACCCAGGCGGGCCCGCCATGCGACGAGACATACAGGTCATGCGCGGGCAGCAGGGACACGGACGTGGCCGCGGGGACCTTCTCTCGCAAGGCAGCCAGGACGTCCTCGGGCACATAGGCCGCCTCCGAGTACCCCTCCACGGCCACCCGCACCAGCCCCGCCCGCGCCACGGCCGCCTTCGCGTCCCGCTGCGAGAAGGCCGACCACGCCGCGAAGTCCTCCACCGTCGCCGGACCGAACTGGCGGAAGAAGATGGCCGCCAGCCGCGCGTTGCGCTCCTCCGCCGCGGCGGGCACCTTGGCCCCGGTGAAGGGGTTGCGAGCCGTCAGCCGCCAGAGGTAGCGCTCCGTGTCCAGCCGCCCCCCCTCCGTGCGGCGCTCCACCTTGCCCTCGAACTCCAGGTGGCGCAGCGCGGGCGGCAGCGTCGAGGACAGGCCCACCTTCTTGCCCACCTCGCCCAGGCTGCGCACCACGCCCGCGGGCATCGCCTTGCGCAGCGCGTCCGTGGACAGCGGCCCCTTGCGCAGCGCCACCAGCGCGGCCTCGGCCACGTCCGCCAGCTCCTTCGCGTCCAGGCCCACCTTCTCGTGCTCGCGGTCGGCCCGCTTGCGGTACGCCTCCTCGGCCACGCGCAGCACCAGGGGCACGTGGGCGCGAGGCACCAGGTAGATGCAGCCACGCACCGCGGGAACCACCTGGAGCTGGGACGCCTCCGCCGCCGCGTCCAGGTCCGCCCGCCGCAGCCCCGGCGCTCGGGCCCTCACCGCCAGGTACACGTCCACGCCACCCAGCGTCCGCACCCAGCCGGTCGCGGCGACCACCTCCTCCAGGCTCCCCTTCAGCGGCTCCGCGAGCCCCTGCGTCCGCAGCCAGTGCGCACGGGCGCGGGCCAGGGTGATGCTCAGAGCGGAATCAGCGGATGCGGCGGCCTTGCGAGCCATGGTGTCTCCTCCTCCGTCCCCTCTAGTGCGATGGGCCCCGGCTCCACCAGGGGCACCGCGTGCGAAACCAGCCTGAACGGAGCGCGAGACTGTAGAGCCAGGAACGCCCGGCCCCGGGTGGACGCGTACACCCCTGGCCGCCCCAGGGCTTCCGGATTACCTGGAGGCCATGCCTACCCTCGTCCTCGTCCGACACGGTCAGTCGCTGTGGAATCAAGAGAACCGCTTCACCGGCTTAGTCGACGTCCCCCTCACCGACCAGGGTCGCCAGGAGGCCCGGCGCGCGGCGGAGGCGCTGAAAGGCATGGAGTTCGACGTCGCCTATACGTCAGCGCTCATCCGGGCGCAGGAGACGCTGTCCATCCTCCTGGACTCGTTGGGACAGCAGGTACCCACCATCCGGGACGCCGCCCTCAACGAGCGCAACTACGGCGACCTGCAGGGGCTCAACAAGGCGGACGCCGCGAAGCGTTGGGGGGACGCGCAAATCAAGAAGTGGCGCCGCTCCTTCGACGTGCCGCCCCCCAACGGCGAGTCCCTGGAGATGACGGCGAAGCGCGTGTTGCCCTTCTATGAGCGCGCCATCGCCGGGGACCTGCGCCAGGGGAAGAACGTGCTGGTGGTGGCCCACGGCAACTCCAACCGTTCCCTGGTGATGAAGCTGGACAACCTCACGGGGGAGCAGGTGGTGGGGCTGGAGCTGGCCACCGGGGTGCCGCTCGTCTACGAGATGTCGCCGGACGGAGAGGTGCTATCCAAGCGCACCGCGTCCCCCTGACTCAGGTGAAGGCACAGGGGGCTACCCATCCCCCCTGGAGTCATGGGATACGCACGGCGGCGCGAGGACGGCTCAGGCCGCTCCAGGGGGAACTTCCGTGGTCCGGAGGCAGGCTGCACGCCCTACCGCGTCCGGTTGAATGTAACCGGCCCCGGCGCGTCAGATGCTCCGAGCACATGAAAGGACGCTCCCCCATGAAGGCCCTGATCACCTCCCTCGCTCTCCTCTTCGCCCTTCCCTCCCTTGATGCCCACGCCCAGGCGGAGATGCGCCGTCCGCACGGTCCGCCGCCGGGCCAGCCCATGCCGCAGCCGCACCATCCGAACCAGCCCAGCTACCCGCCGCAGCACTCCGGCAGCCAGGTGGTGGTGGACCGGCGGGAGTTGAACGAGCGCCTGGACCGGCTGGAGAAGCTGCTGAAGGAAGCCGAGCAGCGGATGAACCGGCAGGAGCGCAACAAGTTCCGCAACGCCAAGGAGACGCTGAACTCCGTGCAGGACCTGGTGAACAGGGCGCCGCTGCTGGCCACCGTCCTCCCGCCGCCGCCGCCCATGCCGCCCCCGCAGCCGGCGGTGCGGCCCATCTCGGACAGCGAGCTGCGCCGCATCCACTCTTCCATCTCCCTGCAGACCTTCGCCGAGGACAAGATGCGCGTGCTCGTCTCGGCGGCCCAGCACCACTACTTCCTGGTCTCCCAGGTGGGCCAGCTCCTGGGCAACTTCCAGTTCACCCAGGACAAGCTGGCGGTGGTGCGCGAGCTGAAGCCGTACATCCTGGACCCGCAGAACAGCCACATGCTCTACAGCCACTTCTCCTTCTCCAGCGACAAGAAGCGGCTGGACGAGATTCTCTCGCAGCGCTGAGCCGCGCGGGCCGACACGTAGACAGCAGGACTCCGGGCGTCGCGGGAAGTGCTCCCGCGGCGCCCGTCGCGTTCTAGAATGAGCACACCGGTCCGCGCGGGAAGAGACGTCCCGCCGGGACGGGCGTGAAGGCGCGCTCCATGGCCTCCGCGGCCTCCGCCAGCGAGCCATGCGACGCCTCGATTCGGGCGAAGCGCGTCCGCATCCGGTCCAGGATTCCCGCGGGCAGCAGCCGCCGCGCCATGGGGAACACCTGCGCCTCCTCCACCCCGGTGTGCCCCCGGTACAACCGCAGCCAGTCGTCGGCCGCGTCGAGCATGCGCGAGGGGTCCGTCTCCCCGCCACGCAGCATCGTCTCCGCCGCGCAGAGCATGGCCACCGCGTGCTCGCTGCCGGTGCCGTGCTCGCCGGACACCTGGGCCAGCAGCCCGGGCGCCAGCGGCAGCCGGTGCGCCACCATCGTCTGGAAGAGCACCATCTCCTTCGCGTGGTGGCTGCCATCAACGAAGGTGAGGAAGAAGTTCGCGGCGCGCAGGAAGAGCGAGGCCGAGACGAACTCCCCATCGCGGCCCTTCGCCACCGCCCGCTCCAGGACCTCCAGCACGCGCTGGATATGGCGGTGCTCCTGGTTCAACACGTCCAATGCATCCATGACCGACCCCTTCACACCGTGCGGGAAAAGCGGGGGCGCTCCGTCCCCGCGAGATACGCGTCGAACACCATGGCCACGTTGCGGACGAAGAGCCGCCCCATGGGCGTCAGCTCCAGCTGCGAGCCCGTGCGCGTCACCAGGCCGTCGTCCTCGAACGCGCGCAGCCGAGCCAGCTCCGGCGCGAAGTAGTCGGCGCCGTCCGGCCCCAAATCCACCCAGAAGTTGCACATGAGCCGGGTGATGACCGCGCGGCGGCGCTGGTCGTCCGCTGTCAGCGACAGGCCGCGCTCCGTGGCCAGGCAGCCCTGGGAGACGCGCTCGTAGTAGCGCGGCAGCGCGCGGACGTTCTGCGCATATGCGCCGTCCACGTCGCTGATGCCAGTGCTGCCAATGGCCACCACGTCCAAGGCGGCCTTGATGGTGTAGCCCTGGAAGTTGCGGCCCAGCCGGCGCTCGGCCTGCGCGCGCGCCAGCTCGTCCTCTGGCACCGCGAAGTGGTCCATGCCAATGGGCCGGTAGCCCGCGGAGACGAACGCCGCGTAGGCGGAGCGGAACAACTCCAGCTTGGCGCGCCCGCTTGGAATGGCCTCCGCGGGCATGCGCCGCTGGTGCTTCAGCACGTCGGGCATGAACGCGAAGGAGTAGACGGCCAGCCGGTCCGGCCGCATCGACAACACCGTGTCCAGCGTGCGGGCCCACCCTTCGGCGTCCTGGTGCGGCAGGCCGTAGATGAGGTCGAAGTTCACGCCCTTGAAGCCCAGCAGCCGCGCGTGCTCCAGCAGCGCCCGCGTCTCTTCCGGGGACTGGATGCGGTTGGTGACCTCCTGCACGCGCGCGTCGAAGTCCTGCAGGCCCATGGACACGCGGTTGAAGCCCAGGCTCCGAAGCAGCGTGAGCTGGCCGGGCGTCGTCACGGCCGGGTGGATTTCGATGGCCACCTCCGCGTCCTGCGCGATGCGGAAGCGGCGGGTGAGCACCGTCCACAGCCGTTCGAGCTGCCGCTCATCCAGGAAGGTGGGCGTGCCTCCGCCCCAGTGAATCTGGGACAGGGAGCGCCGCCAGCCGAGCCGCTGCACCACCAGGTCCAGCTCCATCTCCAGATGGTCGATGTACTGGTCCGCCGCAGCCCGGTCACGGCTGATGACGACGTTGCAGCCGCAGTACCAGCAGAGGCTGCGGCAGAAGGGCAAGTGCACGTAGAGCGACAGCGGCTCGGCGCGCTCCCGGTTGCCTGCATGCTCGAGCCGCTCCACCAGATGCTCCGGACCGAAGTCCTTCCGCCACTCGGGCGCCGTGGGGTAGCTGGTGTAACGAGGGCCGGAGACGTCGTACCGGCTCAGCAGGGCTTCGGGCGGCGTGGGGACTTCCTGGCGGGGGGGCTCCATCTCACCGCGTCACCATTCCAAGCCTCGTGCCAGGATCATCCAAGGCGGGGGGAGGAGGAAGTCGCGCAGGCCTTGCGGCCCCATCCACCCACGGCGCAACGCCTGCGCCGTGGCGCCCCTGAGCGGGGGCACCTTGCCCTAACCTCCCGTGGGGGCAGGTCCCAGGAAACGGGCTTCCATGCGCTTCACTTCACCGGAGGCCGAGTCCGCCACCTCGACGGTGAAGTGGAATGGAAGCTCCGTTCCGCTGCGGTCCACGGTGATGAACAGCGGCACCCGGAAGCTCTCCAGCGAGGCGAGCGTCACCTGCGCCTGTGGCACCACCACCTTCGCGGGCACGGGACTGTCCACGCGGATGGTGAGCACCGTCTCGGAGGGGTTCTTGTTCACCAGGTGCAGCTCGAACTGGTTGCGCACCGTGCCCTGCTCGACGACGTAGGGCATGCCCTGGAAGCGCAGCAGGTTCGCCTCGAAGGGCACGCGCCGCACGAGGCTCAGCGTGAGGCCCACCACCGCCACCAGCATCAACGCGCCGTAGATGAACAAGCGGGGCCGGAGCACCCGCCGTGGCTGCCCGTCCAATCCGTTGAGCGAGTCATAGCGGATGAGCCCACGCGGCCGGCCCAGCTTGTCCATGACGCCGTCGCACGCATCCACGCACTGCGCGCACGCAAGGCAGTCCATCTGCAAGCCATTGCGGATGTCGATGCCCGTGGGGCACACGGCCACGCACTTGAAGCAGTCCACGCAGTCGCCGCGCGGAGGTGCTGCCGCACCAGGAGGCACCTTGAGCAGCCGCCCCCGGGGCTCACCGCGCCGCGTGTCGTAGCCGACGATGAGCGAGTCCCGGTCCTGCATCGCGGACTGGAGGCGGCCATAGGGGCACACCACCACGCAGAGCTGCTCACGAAACCACGCGAAGTTGAAGTACAGCGAGCCCGTCACGGCCATGGCCCAGGTGAAGGCCACCGGCGAAGCCACCGGGCCATCGGCCACCATCGCGACGAGCCCTCCCGCCGAGACGAAGAGGCTCAACGCCGCGTGGGAGATGAGCAGCGACACCGCGACGTACGCGCCATGCTTGAGCACCGCCCGCGCCACGCGCACGGGCGTCCACGGCTCCTTCGCGGCCTTCAGCCGGCGCTCCCGGGGCCCATCGAAGAACCGCTCGATGGGGCGATAGAGCGCCTCCAGGAACACCGTCTGGGGACACGCCCAGCCGCACCACACGCGCCCCAGCCATGCGGTGAAGAACAGCAGGCCGAAGCCCACCGACGTCAGCAGGAACAGGACGCGCCAGAAGTCCTGCGCGTTGTACGTGCCACCGAAGAGGTAGAAGCGGCGCGCCGCCACGTCCAGGTGCACCGCCGGGTGGCCCCCCACCTCCACCAGTGGCAGGGCCAGGTAGATGGCGATGAGGACCGCGAAGCCCACCCGCCGCCGGGTGATGAACCGGCCGCGAACGTCCGCCGGGTGGAGCGCCAGCCGCGAACCATCCGCGTGGATGGACGTGAGCTGGTCGATACGCGGGCCATCCCGCTGCGGTGCCGCCGACATGACTGCATCCTCTCCGTGAGCTACGGCTGCTCGGGCTCGCCCTGCGGCTCCTTGCCGCCGGGCGCATTGGTACCTTTGAGCGTGAGCAGGTAGGCAGTGACGGCCTTGACGCGCTCGGCGCCCAGGGTGCGCTCCCACGCGGGCATGCCCTTGGCCACCACGCCGTCCGCCACGACCTTGTGGATGGCCATGGGCCCACCACCGTGCATCCAGTACGCGTCCGTCAGGTTGGGACCGATGGAGCCCTGTCCCTGCGCGCCGTGACAGGCCGCGCAGTTCGCCTGGAACACCTGCTTGCCGCTGTCCAGGGAGGCCGGGTCCTTGGCCAGCGCGAGCAGCATGTCGTCGGACGCCGGGGTGTTCCCGGACGCGCGCTTCGCCACCTCCGCGGACTCGGCGGCGTACTCACCGAGCTGCCCGGGCCCCGCCTCTGCGATGTGGTACCAGAACCAGTACCCCGCGCTGAAGATGATGGACGTCCAGAGGATGAACAGCCACCAGTTGGGCAGGTGGTTGTCGTGTTCCTCGATGCCGTCATAGACGGAGTGCAACAGCGGCTTGTCACTGCTCATGGCCGCCCTCCCCCTTCTCGCTCAGCGGCATCCGCGCGAGCGTGTCGAAGTCCCCGCTGCGCCGCGCCACGAACACCCAGGCGACGACGCCGAGGAACACCGCGATGAACAGGACCAAGGCGAAGAGGGGCAGCTCGGTGAGCGACATCCCCTGATAGAATTGCTTGTACATCAGCGGCCCTCCTCACTGGCGATGGTGGCGGCAGGCAAACGGTCCGGCGGCGCGGGCGACTTCTCCGACGGCGCGGGCAGGTCCTGCGGCCCACGTCCCAGGCGCTGGAGGTAGGAGATGATGGCCACCATCTCCGAATCCCACGCCACCTGGACGCCCTGCGCCGCCAGGTCCGCGGTGATGCCCTCCGCCTGTGTCTTCTGTCGCGCCTCGGCGCTGTCCACGTCCGCGTTGCTGTACGGCACGCCCAGCCGCTGCATCAGCGCGAGCTTCTTCGGCGCGTCCTTCACGACGATGCGCTGCTCAGCCAGCCACGGGTACGGCGGCATGTTGGAGCCGGGGCTCGTCGCCCGGGGGTCCATCATGTGCGTGTAGTGCCAGAGGTTCGGGTACTTGCCGCCCAGCCGGTGCAGGTCCGGGCCGGTGCGCTTGCTGCCCCACTGGAAGGGGTGGTCGTAGATGAACTCCTCCGCGCGGGACACGTCGCCGTAGCGCTGCGTCTCCGCCACGAAGGGGCGAATCATTTGCGAGTGGCAGGTGTAGCAACCCTCGCGGACGTAGAGGTCACGCCCCTGGAGCTCCAGCGGCGAGTACGGCTCCTGCGCCTGGCCGTGCGCCGGCACGGCCTGCTTGAGCATGATGGTGGGCAGCAGCTCCGCCACACCGCCAATCAGGATGGCGATGAGCGTGAGCACCGTGAACGCCAGCGGCTTGCCCTCGATGAGGCCAAACCACGACGGCCGGCCCGCTTCACGGTCCCTGCGGGTGACAATCCAGGCGAACTCGCCCAACGCGATGATGGCGCCCATCAGCACCACCGCGCGGACCGGCTTCGCCCAGCCGAGGAACATCGTCACGGTGAGGATGGCGATGGCGAACACCAGCGGCCGGCCGGTGACGACCTGCACCCAGCCAGGCGTCGGGGCCTTGGCGGGGACGGGCTCGGCGACGGGCGTGGGCGCGGGTGGCTCCACGACGACGGTGGTCTCCCCGTCCACGGCCTTGCCAGCGCGGGCCGTCTTCCACAGGTTCCACGCCATCATGATGAAGCCCACCAGGTACATGGACCCGCCGACGAAGCGGACGATGTACATGGGCCGGATGGCCAGCAGCGTCTCCACGAAGTTCGGGTAGAGCAGCGTGCCGTCGGGGTTCGCCGCGCGCCACATGAGGCCCTGCGTGACGCCGCTGATCCACATGGAGACCATGTAGAGGAGGATGCCCACCGTCCCGAGCCAGAAGTGCGCGTCCGCCGCCTTGGGCGAGTGCAGCTTCGTGCCGTACAGCCTGGGCACCAGCCAGTAGAACATGCCGGCCGCCATGAAGCCGTTCCAGCCCAGCGCGCCGCTGTGGACGTGGCCGACAATCCAGTCCGTGTAGTGGCCCAGCGCGCTCACCGACTTGATGGACAGCAGCGGCCCTTCGAAGGTGGCCATGCCGTAGAAGGTGACGCCCGCGATGAGGAACTTGAGGACGGGGTCCTCGCGCAGCTTGTACCAGGCGCCCTTCAGCGTGAGCAGGCCGTTGAGCATGCCGCCCCACGACGGCGCCCACAGCATGACGCTGAAAATCATGCCCAGCGACTGCGCCCAGTCCGGCAGCGCCGTGTAGAGCAGGTGGTGCGGACCGGCCCAGATGTAGATGAAGACCAGGGCCCAGAAGTGGATGATGGACAGCCGGTACGAGTACACCGGCCGCTCCGCCGCCTTGGGCAGGAAGTAATACATGATGCCCAGGATGGGCGTGGTGAGGAAGAAGGCGACGGCGTTGTGGCCGTACCACCACTGCACCAGCGCGTCCTGGACACCCGCGAAGACGGAGTAGCTCTTCATCCCCGACAGCGGCAGCGCCAGGCTGTTGACGATGTGCAGCACCGCCACCGTGACGATGGTCGCGATGTAGAACCAGATGGCGACGTAGAGGTTCTTCTCGTGGCGCTTCGCCAGCGTCCAGAAGAAGTTGATGGCGAAGACGACCCAGATGACGGCGATGGCCACGTCGATGGGCCACTCCAGCTCCGCGTACTCCTTGGAGGTGGTGAAACCCAGGGGCAGCGAAATCGCCGCCGCGACGATGATGAGCTGCCAGCCCCAGAAGTGGATTTTCGAGAGCAGGTCCGACGCCATGCGCGTCTTCAACAGACGCTGCGTGGAGTAGTAGATGCCCGCGAACATCATGTTGCCCACGAAGGCGAAGATGACCGCGTTCGTGTGCAGCGGGCGCAGGCGGGAGTAGGTCGTGTAGGGGATGCCCAGGTTCGCCTGCCACCAGGCGAGCTGACTGGCCACCAGCGCCCCTACCGCCATGCCCACGATGCCGAACAGCACCGACGCGATGATGAAGCGCCGGACCGTGGTGTCGTCATAGATGATTCGTTGCTGATGCACGGCTTCACTCCTGGGAAGCGGAGGGCGGAGGCTCGGGAGCGCCAGGCGCCGGAGCGGCGCTGTCGTCTTCGAGCGGGAAGAGCGAGAGCCGGTCGGCGTGCTCGTGGTCGCGGTGGCGCACGCTGTAGACGAACAGCAGCACCGAGCTGGCGACGAGCATCAGGCTCACGAAGACCTGGAGGACGAGGACGTTCATGCCGGCACCTCCCGCAGCGGCGGCGTGGGCGTGGCGGCGGCGCGCTCGCGTGAGGCGGACAGCCACCACACCGTGAAGAGCACGGTGGCCAGACTGGTGGCGGGCATGGCCACGGCGGCGCGCAGGGGCGTCATCCAACCCGCGAGGCACACGGCGACGGCCACCACGTTGTAGCCCACCGCCAAGGCCAGCAGCCGGCGCACCACCTGGCGCAACCGGGCCGACAACCGCAGTGCCTCGCGGATGGCGCCCAGGCCTTCGCCCAGGAGGAAGAAGTCGCTCTTGCCCGGCATCACCGGCCGGTCGATGGCGGGTGTACCCGCGCAGAGGGCTCGCTCGAAGGCGAGGCTGTCGTTGACGCCGTCGCCCAGGTACAGCGTGTCCGCCGCGTCCAGCTTCGCGACGGCCTCGGCCTTCTCCTCTGGACGCTGACCACTCAGGGTGTGCTGGGTGGGGATGCCCAGCGCGGCGGCCATGTCATTCACGCGCCCCTGGCTGTCCCCCGAGATGAGCCACACCTCGCGGCCTTCATCCTGGAGCGCCTGGACCTCGCGGCGCGCGTCGGGACGTACCGACTCCCGGAGCTGGAAGAAGGCCACCGGCACGCCGTCCCGCGTGAGGACCGGGCCCGCAGCGAGGCCCGAGCCGGAGAGGAGGACCTCCATACGTCCGCTCGGCCTGGGGTGGCGGCTCGCGGCATTGCCCCACTCCCCCGACACGCCATCCGTGGGCTCGCGCTCCGGCAGCCATGTTTCCACCGTACGCGCCTCGGTGGCCCAGTCCGCGCGGCCCAGCCGCCAGCGCACGCCGTCTCGATTCAGCTCCAGCCCCTGGCCCGCGAGCTCCGACACTCGCGCCTCGGGGTTGAAACGCGCGCCTTCCCGAGCCAGCGCGGCCGCGAGGCAGCGGCTGGCGGGGTGGTTGCTGCGCGACACCAGGTCGAAGGCGATGTCGCGCGACGCGGGCGTCAACCCCGCCACGGCGGCGCGGTCCACCAACTCCAGCCGCCCCAGCGTCAGCGTCCCCGTCTTGTCGAAGAGCACCTTTCGCACGCGGGGCAGCCGGTCCAGCAGGTCCGTGCTCCGGATGAAGAAGCCGCCACGGCGCAGGCGCGCCTGGACCAACTCGTAGGCCAGCGGCGTGGCGATGCCGATGGCGCACGGGCACGTCACCACCAGCAGCGCCACCGCCACCTCCAGCGCCTTGTCCGGCCCGGCGGGCCACCACAGCGCGAGCCCCAACGCGGAGACGAAGAGCACCGTGACGACCCAGCGGCGCGACACGCGGTCCCAGAAGCGGGTGTGCAGCGCGGGGCCTCCCGCCTCGGTGGGCGCCCGGCGAAGCAACGCCACCAGCGGCGAGTCGGTGAAGGCCTGCTTCGCCTGGACACGCACGGCCTCGCGCCCGGCGTTGAACGCGCCGGCGGGCAGCGCACCACCCTGCCCCACCGCGCGCTCACCGGGCTCGCCCGTAATCCAATCCGTGGACACTCGGGCGCCCGAATCGAGCAGCAGCGCGTCCACCGGCACCAGGTCCCCCGGCGCAATCACCAGCACGTCGCCGTCGGCCACCTCGGCGGCGCGCACGGTGGCGAGCCGTGCGCCCTCTTCCCTGCGCACGAAGAGCCCTTCCGCCCCGTCGTCATCCAGCAGGAAGCGTCGGTTGCGCTCCAACACACGCTGCTGGAGCCACCGCCCCACCAGCATCAACGTGACGAAGGTGTTGAGCGTGTCGAAGTACGCCAGGTCGCCGCGCCCTCCGCGCGCCTGCGCCAGCGACATGCCGAACACCAGCAGGATGCCCAGGGCAATGGGCAGGTCCAGGTGGAGCACGCCGCGCCGGAGTCCCTGGAGCGCGGAGCGGAAGAAGGGCCAGCCGCCCACCACCACGACGGCGGACGACAGCCACAGGCTCAGCCGCGTGAAGAGGCGGAAGACATCACCATCCTCCGGCGTGAGCCCCACGTAGAAGCTCACCGAGAACAGCATCACGTTCATCGACAGCGCGGCGCAGATGCCCAGACGGATGGGCAGGTCCAGGCTCGTGCGTTCCGGGCGCTTGCGGCTGGGTCCGAAGAGGTAGCCAAAGCCCTCCACGCCGCGAAGGAACTCCGCCACGTCGAAGGCGCCGCGCCGCCACAGCATTCGCACCTTGCCCAGGGCCGGGTCCACCGTCAGGCCTGCCCCGCCCTGTTGCCGGCGGAACAGCTCGTTCATCAGCCACACGCATGCGGCACAGTGGATGCCCTGCACGTCCAACTCGAGCGCGCACAGTGGACCGGGAATGGCCTCGGCGCGGCTGATGAGCGGCTCCAGCCACGCGAACGCGCGTTCCTTGCGCGGCTCAGGCGCCGGCGCCGTCTTTCCTTGCGCGAGTTGGTAGTAGCGCGTGAGCCCCTGCCCCACGAGCAGACCGTGCACGGCTTCGCACCCCACACAGCAGAAGTCGCGCGCCGCGCTCCCAGGAGGAACGGGACTGCCGCAGTGGAGACAGGCGGCCGGAGCAGGCTCCGATGGCGTGGAGGCAGGCATTCACGATGTCACCTTGCGAACGGCATGCCTGTTGCGATGCACCGCGTTCATGTCGCCCGAACCGGCCGCACTCGCCTCGCTGCTGCACACCACCGCCCCCACCGTCATCGCCGGCGCACTGGGCGCCTTCGTGGTGGGGCTCACGGGAAGCGTGCATTGCCTCCTCATGTGCGGACCGCTGGCCTGCGCGGGCCTGCCCGGTGTTCCAGGCCCGGAGCGGCGCCGGGCCGTCGTCGCCTACCAGGGAGCGCGCCTGGGCGCCTATGCCCTCGTGGGCGGCGCACTGGGCCTGCTGGGCGGAGGCGTCACCCAGGCCCTGGCGGTCTCCACGCGCCCCTACCTTCCCTGGCTGATGGCGGTGGCGCTGGTCGCGTCCGCGCTGGAGCTGGGCAAGCGCCTGCGCCCGCTGCCAGGCATGGCGAACCTCGCGCGGTACGTGACGCGCTGGGGCGCAAAGTTTTCGTGGACGGGCCGCGCGAGCGCAATGGGTGCGGTCACACCGCTGCTGCCCTGCGGCCTCCTCTATGGCGTCTTCGCGGTGGCGCTGGCGACGGGTTCCTTTGGAGGTGGAGCGCTGGTGCTCGCCGCGTTCGCGCTCGGCGGCCTGCCCGCCCTGCTGGGGGCGCAGCTTCAGGCGGCCCTGTGGAAGCACCGCCCGAAGTGGATGTCGCTGCTGCTCCAACGGGCGGTACCGCTGGCGGCGGCGGCGGTGCTCGTCTACCGCGCTGTAGGCACCACCAGCGGCGACCCGAGCTGCCATTGAGCGCCCTGCCACGGTCCCGCGCGCCACACCACGGCCGGTCTCAACCGCCGCGTCGTTTCGAGCCGCGCCGCCCACTCGAAGCAGCCGGCTCCTTCGGCAGGTGCCGCAATCCCATCCACCCGAGCGCCGCGACGTGGCGCGCGACGTGGTCAATGGTGAAGGAGCGCCCGTCCTCCGCCCACCACTGCCCCACCTGCGTCACCATGCCCACCAGCGCGTTCGCATAGATGGGCGCGACCTTGGGGTTGTAGCCGGCGTGCTCGAACTCGCTCTTGAAGATGTCCGCGACCCGCAGCGCGAGGTCGTCGATGACGCGCGTCAGGCCTCGCCGTCCAGCCGCGAGCGGTGAATCGCGCGTCATCACCGCGAAGCCCGCGGGCTCCTCCTTCGCGTACGTCATGAAGGCCAGCACCGCCCGTTCGAACCGTTCGCGAGGCGTACCCGTGGCGATGCTCTCCGACACGCGCGTCACCAGGTCATCCATCTCCCGGTCCACGATGGCCGCGTAGAGCCCCTCCTTCGCACCGAAGTGCTCGTAGACGATGGGCTTCGACACGCCCGCCTGGTGGGCGACCTCCTCGATGGAGGTCGCTTCGTAACCCTTCGAGGCGAACACACCTCGCCCCACCGCCATCAACTGGACCCGGCGGTCGGCACCCGACAGTCGCTTCTTCGTCGCCACGTTGACCTCTAACCTACCCAACAGTAACTTACTCAACCGGAACCTACCAACTGGTAACTCTCCGGTGGAGTTGGAGCCCCTCATGTATCCCGTCTCTCGCCGAGCCGTCTTGCCCGACGCAGCCGAGTTCAACGTCCTCGCCGTCCTCGAATCGCAGGTCCGGTCCTGAGCGCCCAGGCCGCGGAGAAGCCGAAGCTGCGGGGTGTCCTGCATCAGTTCGCCGCCACGGGTGCGCTTGGAGCGGGCCTGGTGCTGGTCTCGATGGCCCCGACCGACCGGGCCGCGACTGCCGCCGCCGTGTTCGCCGTCAGCCTGGTGGTGTTGTTCGCGGTCAGCGCGACCTACCACCGGGTGAACTGGTCCACGCGCGGGAGGACGTGGATGCGGCGCATGGACCATGCCTCCATCTTCATTCTCATCGCGGGCACCTATACGCCCGTCGCGCTGCTGGGCATCTCCGGGGCCGCGGGCAACCGCCTGCTGCTCCTCATCTGGGCGGGCGCGCTCGCCGGCGTCCTTCAGTCGCTGTTCTGGATACAGGCCCCCAAGGTGGTGACGGCGGCGTTGGCCGTCGCGGTCGGCTGGACGCTGGTGCCGTACTTCGATGAAGCACGGCAAGCCCTCACGGGCAGCAACCTGACGCTCATCCTCGCGGGAGGCGTCGCCTACACGGCAGGCGCCCTCGCCTATGCCCTGAAGCGGCCGAACCTCCGGCCCGGCGTCTTCGGCTACCACGAGATGTTCCACGCGTTGACACTGGTCGGTGCCGCGCTCCACTTCACGGTCGTCCTGCGACTCGTCCGCGCCGCGACCCTGTAGACAGAGGAATGTCGGGGCCAGGGCGCTGGTCACCAGACAACTCGAGCCGGCTCGCCCGGCCGCTTGACTAGAATCTGGCTCTAGAATCAGATTCTAGTCATGGAGCGAAAACGTCGCAGCGCGACCGGCGAACAGAGCCGTCGTGCCATCCTGGATGCCGCGCTGGATTGCTTCTCCCGGCTTGGCTGGGCGGCGACGACCATCGAGGATATCCGTAAGGTCAGCGGCGCCAGCGTGGGCAGCGTCTACCACCACTTCGGTGCGAAGGAAGGCATCGCGGTGGCGCTCTATATCGACTGCCTGCGCCTCCATCAGGAGTCGTTGCGGGCTCGGCTGGAGCGCAAGCACGACGCGGAAGCCTTCGTGCGAACCATCGTCACCCACCACATCGCCTGGTCCCGGGAGCACCCGGAGGCCGCCCGCTATCTCCTGCGCATGCGCCGTGAGGAAGCCGTGGCCGCGGCCGAACAGGAGATTCAATCCGCGACGGGCGACTTCATCCGGGAAGGCTTCAGCCGGCTGAAGACCTACGCACAGTCGGGCGAGCTGCTGCCACTGCCTCCGTCCGTCTACATGCCGCTGATGCTTGGCCCCGCCCAGGAGCTGCTGCGTGCCTGGGCCAACGGCCACGTGGAGCTCAAGGCAGGCATCGAGAAGGTCCTCGCCGATGCCGCCTGGCGATGCCTGCGTCCGGAGACAGCCCCCTCCAGGAAGGTGCCGTGATGCGGGATGACGCCCTGCCCTCTCCCGTCGCGACGTCCTCACCGGAGGTCGTCCAGATTCCCGCCCGGGATGGGCTTCCCCTCGCCGCGACGGTGTACCAGGGGCGCCAGGACAATGGCGTCGTCGTCCAGATCAATCCCGCGACGGCCGTGCCACGCAGGTACTACGACGCCTTCGCCCGGTTCCTCGCGGGCCGTGGCTTCACGGTCGTCACGTATGACTACCGGACCATGGGGGACTCGGTCGTCGACGCGGCCCTGCGCAACCAGGCCCGCTTCCAGGACTGGGGCGAGTTGGACACGCCAGCCGTCGTGGACTGGGTGACAGCCCGGTTTCCCGCGCACCGGCTCGCCGTCGTGGGCCATTCGGCGGGCGGACAGATGCTGGGGCTTGCGGAGAATGCCTCGCGCATCCAGGCCGTGTTGCTGATTGGCTCACAGCACGGCTGGTGGCGGCACTGGCCTCTCCACCAGGCGCTGCCCCTGGCGGCCATCTGGTACGTCGCGCTGCCCGTCTCCGTCGCGGTGCTGGGCTACTTCCCGGGCCGCGCCGTGGGCTCGCAGGACGTTCCGGGAGGCATCGCCAATCAGTGGGCGCGCTGGTGCCGCAACCCGAACTACGTCTCCGACGACAATGGCGCGCCGCTGCGGCCGTACAACGACCGAGTCCGGGCACGGATACGGCTCTATAGCTTCTCCGACGACGCCATCGCGCCGGAGGCAGCCGCGCGTGCGTTGCTCGACTACTACCCGAACGCGACACGCGAGCACCTGCACCGCACGCCCGCGGAGCTCGGGATGAAGCGAATCGGCCACTTCGGCTGGTTCCGCGCCAGCACGCCCGAGGCCGTCTGGGTGGAAGCGGCGGATTGGCTTGAACAGACGAAGTGACTCCACCACCCAATGAGGGACTCATGAGCAACTTCATCACGGAAGAGACCGAAGGGTTCGTGCGGAAGATTGGACTGAACCGCCCCGAGAAGCGGAACGCGATGAACATCGCGCTCATCGAGCAACTCTCAGGTGCGCTGGGGCGGGCCGAGGCCGACGAGAGCATTCGCGTGTGCGTGCTCTTCGCTCACGGCACCGTATTCACGGCGGGGCTGGACCTCATGGATGTGTTTCCCAGGCTCGGTGACGCCCAGACGCTGTTCAGCGCGGCGGGCATCGACCCATGGGCGACGCATGGCCCCGCGAGAACGAAGCCGCTCATCGTCGCGGTGCATGGCAAGTGTCTCACGCTCGGCATCGAACTGATGCTCGCGGCCGACATCACGGTGGCTTCCGAGGACGCCTCCTTCGAGCAGATTGAAATCGACCGCGGCATCTTCCCCTTCGGCGGGGGCACGGCCCGCTGGGTGCGGACCATGGGTTGGGGCAACGCGATGCAGTACCTGCTGACGGGCGATGCGCTCGACGCGCGTGAAGCGCACCGGTTGGGGCTCGTGCAGCGTGTCGTCTCGCGCGAGGCGCTGATGGAGACGGCGATGGGCATCGCGGCCCGCATCGCGTCGAAGCCACCGCTCGCCATCAAGGCGACCATCGAAAGCGCGAGGACGGCCGTCCTCGAAGGGGAGCGCGCCGCGGCGGCGAAGCTCCTGCCGGCCATCCAGCAGCTCGCGACGACCGAGGACGTACAGGAGGCGCTCTCCGCCCACTTCGAACGCCGGCCCGCGACCTTCCGAGGCCGATGACTCTCTCAGGAGGCCCGGAGCATGCCAGCGCATCCAGAGCCTCATCACGGGGAGCCCACCTCGCTCCGCGCGTCCGACGGATTCTCGCTCGGCGCGAGCCGCTTTGCCGCCACACCGCCCCTTCGCGGACGCGGCCGGCGTTCCGCAGACCTTCTCCCGCCTCAGGCCTGCTCGGTGCGCAGCGTCACCGGATGCTCCTTGAGCCACGCCTGGCAGCGCTCGATGCGCGCGGCGGCGGCAGGCAGGCCCATGCTCAGCAGCAGTTCGCGATAGGGATCGAAGGCCTCCGGCGTCCACGCGGTGAGCGCCTTGAGGTCGGCCAGCGCCACCATCTCCTCGGGCGTGCGCCCCTCCGCTTCCTTCCGCGCCGTGAGCAGCGCGGCGAGCGTCATCCGCGCGGGCTCCGCCTCGAAAGCGATGGCGGCATCCATGTACGCCGTGCGGGTGGCGTCATCCGCCGCCGCATCCTTCGCCTTCTCCCGCAGCCGGTCGAGCAGCCCCACGAGGAAGTCCTCGTCGAGCGCGTCCTTCACCGCCCGCATCAGCCCCGTCACCGCTTCCCGCCGCACCGCGGGCTCCGTGCCCGTGGGCAGGGACTTCAGCGCCTGCATCGGGTCCCAGAGCGCGCAGGTGAGCCACAGCTCCTCTTCGGGAGAGAAGACGGCCGGCGTCGTCGAGGCCCGCAGCCACGCCTCCACGCGGGCGGCGCGCTCCTTGGCCTCGCGGGCGATGCGCTCGGCCAGCTCCGGGTCCTCCTGCACGTACTTGAGCAACGCGCCCACGTCGCCGCCGCGCGCCTGCTGCAGGGCGGCCTTCGCCTCGTCGGAGAGGGACTCCTCCTCCAGCCCCTTCACCAGCGCCTCGTACTTCTGGGACAGCTCCTTGTGCCTGGCGCTCCACTCGCGGAACTGCACGTCGAAGACGACGTCCAGGACGGGGATGTCCTCCGGCCGGGCCTTGCCCATCCGCTTGGACGCGGAGGCCAGCAGCGTGCCCACGCCAATCGCCCTCCGGTCCTCGGCGGACAGTCCAGGCGTGGACATCTTGGACATCAGCGCGGCGCCGAGCGCCTCCAGGAACGCGGGCGTGCCCAGCGCGCGCACCGTTCCCACCAGCAGCTCGCGTCGGGCGCTGGAGGCGTCCTGGTCCGCGTTCTCCGACAGCCGGGCCAGTTCCTTCCCCACGTGCTCGGAGAAGTCCTTCACGTCGAAGCGCAGGCCGGGCACCGGGCCCCAGCCCGTCATCAGGTCCGCCAGCCGCTCCAGGGCACCGGACAGCTTGGACACATCGGGGTCGCCCAGCACTTCCATCGCCGCTTCCAGGTCGACCCTCAGGGGCGCGGCGGGGGCGGCGGGCGGCGAGGCCCGGGCCCGGTCCTCGGAGGCATGGCAGACCTTGTACTTCTTGCCACTGCCACAGGGACACGGGTCGTTACGGCCGGGCTTCTTCGAGCTCAAGGGGTCCTCAGGGGGTCGCGTGTGCGACAAGGAGAGTCCACGACGACGCTAGGAGTAGGCATCCCACCGGGCGGGAATCAAGCAGCGCCTGCGTCGAAGGCGACACGCTCCGCCTCCGTAAGCCCCAAACCCTGTGAGCAGCCACGCTCCTTCGCGCGGATGCCCGCTTCCAGCACGGCCTGGACGGCGACGGCCTGGATGGGCGTCACGGGGTTGCGCGCCCCTCCCAGCAGGGCATCCCGAATGCCCGCGTAGTACTGACGGTAGTCTCCTGCTGAAGCGACGGTGGGGGCGCCATCCCGCCCAGGAGCCTCACCCCACGCCGAGCCTTCCGGGGACTCACCCGTCACCAGACGCGGCACCTGCGGCTCCCTACCCAACGTGAGCCACGACCCTCGTGAGCCATGCACGGCGAAGCGAGGCATCGTGGCCGCGATGAGCATGGACGCCTGGAGCACCACCTGCCGCCGTGGATAGACGAGCGTGTACTGGAACCAGTCATCCACGAAAGCGCCCTCTCGCAGCGTCTCGCGCGTACCCGACACGGACTCCGGCAATCCAAACAGTTGCAGCGCCTGGTCAACGAGGTGCGGCCCCAGGTCGAACCACACGCCCGCCCCAGGACCTATCTGTTCCCGCCACTGGCTGCGAACCTCGGGACGGAATCGGTCGAAGCGTGACTCGACGTGCGCCACGTGTCCCAGGGTGCCTTCCGCTAGCAGTGCCCTCAATGCCAGGAAGTCGGTGTCCCAACGCCGGTTGTGGAACACCGAGAGCAGCAGGCCGCGCGACTCCGCCACGGCGCGCAGCGCGCGGGCTTCCTCCAGGGTGATGGTGAAGGGCTTGTCGACGACGACGTGCTTCCCTGCCCGGAGCGCGGCCTCCGCCAGTGGCACGTGGAGTTCATTCGCCGTGGCGATGACGACCAGGTCCACATCGGGGTGCGTCGCCCCGGCTTCATGGGAGCCGCAGAAGGTGACGTTCGGCAGCGTGGAGCGCACCGCCTCTTCCTGGCGCGAGGCGACGACCTGGAGCACCAGCCCGTCCACACCTTGAATCAGCGGGGTGTGGATGTACCTGCCCGCGATGCCGAAGCCCAGCAAGGCCACTCGGAGAGGTGCTCGTCCAGGAGAGGAATCGGCCATGGCGCACCCTACCCTGGAAAGGGCAACGCCGCCCGTCGAGGAGGACGGGCGGCGTCGCGGTGGGGGAGCGGGCTTCCGGGGAGGCCTCGGCGCCGAGGCTTCCACCGCTCCCTTTCTCTGGAACAGGCTCAGGTGTGGTGGTGCAGGCTCTCCACCAGGTACGGGTCACCCACCGGCACCATGGGCGTGGAGCGCACGGTGCGCGTCACCGCCAGCGTGAAGAGCGCGGCCATGCCCACGAAGCCGGCCAGCTCGAACACGCCCAGGGCCACGCCGTCCGGCTGCAGGCCGGGCACCACCATCAGGTACAAGTCCAACCAGCGTCCCACCAGGAGGATGGCCGCCACGCGCAGCAGATGCGACGGATTGCGCTTCGCCGGCCGGGGCAGCAGCAGCACGAAGGGCAACGCCCAGTTGAGCGCCACGTTCACATAGAAGGCCACGGCCCAGGTGCCGTGTAGCCGCGTGACGAAGTAGACCGTCTCCTCCGGGATGTTCGCGTACCAGATGAGCAGGAATTGCGAGAACCACAGATAAGCCCACAGCGTGGCGAAGCCGAACATCAGCTTGCCCAAGTCGTGCAGGTGGCTGGTGTTGAGCTGCGGCAGCGCACCCGCGCGGTGGAGCAGAATCGCCGTCACGGTGATGGCACACACGCTGGAGCTGAGCAGGCCGGCCACGTTGTAGAGCGCGTAGATGGTGCTGAACCAGTGCGGCTCCAGCGTCATCAGCCAGTCGAACGCGGCCAGACAGAAGGTCAGCGCGAAGAGAACCAGGAACACGGCCGACACCGTCACGTTGCGCCCGGCCAGCTCCGGGGAGCGCTCCGCGTCCTGCCGCAGGGAGATGCGCCGCAGCATCCACGTGAAGCCCACCCACAGCGCCAGCATCACCACCATGCGCACCGCGAAGAAGGGCACGTTGAGGAAGGCGGCCTTCTCGTGCAGCAGGTGGTCCGTCTCCATGACGCCCGGCCTGGCCCACGGGTACAGCGAGGACACGAAGGGCAGCAGCGCCAGAATCGTCACCGCGCCCCAAGGCACGTAGGCCGCGAAGGCCTCGGGGATGCGCTTGAACACGGTGAACCAGCCCGCGTTGGCCACGTACATCAGCGCCAGGAACACCGCCCCGCCCAGGCCCAGGCAGAGGAAGTAGAAGCCGCTGGTGAGCAGGCTCGTCAGGGCACGCTCACGCGCGATGGCCAACCCCGCCACCAGGATGCCCAGGCCCACGCCGGCCAACACCTGCGCCGCGCGGTGCACGGCGGGAGGAACCTCGAAGCCGCTGGTCGAAACAGCGGCCTCCTCATGCGTCGAAGCACTCATGGCACGTCCTTCCGCGCCGTCCGCGCGGGGTCCTGCAAGGTCCGGACGTAGTGGACAATCTTCCACCGGTCCTCCGGAGCCACCTGCGAGCCATGGGCCGGCATCAGCCCCTGCCCGTGGGTGATGATGTGAAACATCTGTCCGTCCGGAAGCTGCCTCGCGTGCTCCGCCAGCAGCGACGGCGGCATGGGGAAGCGCGCGGTGACGAGCCCGTCTCCCAGGCCCTCCGTGCCGTGGCACGGCCCGCAGTAGCGCGAGAAGGTCACCTTCCCCCGCGCCAGCACCTCCGGCGATGCCGGGTACGGGTTCTGGAGCTCCCGCCCCGCGCGTGCCGCCTCCTCGGTGCCCGCGGCCAGGTGCAGCGGCTGATGCCCACGCGGCACCGTCCCCTTCACCGGCGCCAGCAGCGTCTTGCCGTCCACGGTGACGGGGTTGGCCGAGAAGGTGTCGAACGGCACGGACGACACCATGTCCGGCGCGTATTCGAAGTTGGGCCGCGTCTCGTCCTGCTCGCAGCCCGCGACGGTCAGACTCAGGACCACCACGCCCAGGTGCAGCCTTCTCACGACGCCACCTCCTCCAGCAGGTCCGTCGCCACCGCGCCATGGCGGCGCATCAGGTCCTCGGCCGCGTCCAGCTCCGAGGGTGCCTCGCGCGGCGCCACCGCGATGGCGAACCGGTCATCCGTGACACGCGGGAGCACCGCGCGGCGGCTCCCCGGGAAGAGCTTCGCCCGCGCCAGGAAGGCCGCCACCGTCGCCAGCGCCGCGAACAGCACCGTCAGCTCGAAGGTCACCGGGATGAACGCGGGGAACGAGTTGAAGGGCTTGCCGCCCACGTTGAGCGGCCAGCTCACCACGCTGGTGTAGTACTGGAGAGACAGCGCCAGCGTGCAGCCCAGCAAGCCCGCGCCGAAGCACACCCACGTGAGGCGGCTGGGCTTGAGGCCCATGGCGTCGTCCAGGCCGTGCACCGCGTACGGTGTGTACACGTCGTGGAGGACGAAGCCCGCCTCGCGCACCGCGCGGGTGGCGTCGAGCACCTGCGCCTCACTGTCGAAGTAGCCGATGAGAACCGGGGCACTCATACAGGTACATCCTTTCGGGTGGCGATGGCCAGCGGCACCGGCGACACGGGCCGGTGGGCCACGGGGTGCGGCTCCTCGGCGACCGGCTTCGCGGGCGGGCGCGGCTGCGTTTCATGACCTTCGCGAGCGAAGCCCAGCACGCTCTTCACCTCGCCGATGGAGATGATGGGCAGCACGCGGACGAAGAGCAGGAACAGCGTGAAGAAGAGGCCGAAGGTGCCGATGAAGGTCCCCACCTCCACCATCGTCGGCGTGTACATGGCCCAGCTCGACGGCAGGAAGTCGCGGTGGAGGCTGGTGACGATGATGACGAAGCGCTCGAACCACATGCCCACGTTGATGACCAGCGACAGGACGAAGATGGCTGCGGGCGAGGTACGTATCTTCTTGAACCAGAAGAGGTGCGGCGACACCACGTTGCACGTCACCATGATCCAGTAGGCCCAGGCGTAGGGGCCGAAGGCGCGGTTCATGAAGGCGAAGCGCTCGTAGGGGTTGCCCGAGTACCAGGCGATGAAGAACTCCGTCGCGTACGCCAGCGACACCAGGCCACCCGTGACGATGATGATTTTCGTCATGTTCTCCAGGTGGCGCAGGGTGATGAGGTGCTCGTAGCCCAGCACTACGCGGGTGATGATCATCAGCGTCAGCACCATGGCGAAGCCGCTGAACACCGCGCCCGCGACGAAGTACGGCGGGAAGATGGTGGTGTGCCAGCCAGGGATGACCGACGTGGCGAAGTCCATGGAGACGATGGTGTGCACGCTGAGCACCAGCGGCGTCGCCAGGCCCGCCAGCAGCAGGTACACCGTCTCGTAGCGGCTCCACGTCCGGTTCGAGCCCGTCCACCCCAGCGACATCACCTTGAAGACGGCCTTGCGAATCCCCGCCTTCGCCCTGTCGCGCACCGTGGCCAGGTCCGGAATCAGGCCCACGTACCAGAACACCGCCGACACGGTGAAGTACGTGGAGATGGCGAACACGTCCCACAAGAGCGGCGAGCGGAAGTTCACCCACAAGCTGCCGCGGTCGTTCGGATACGGCATCACCCAGAAGGCCAGCCACGGCCGGCCCATGTGGATGAGGGGGAAGAGCGCCGCGCACATGACGGCGAACAACGTCATCGCCTCCGCCGCGCGGTTGATGCTGGTGCGCCACTTCTGCCGGAAGAGGAAGAGGATGGCGGAGATGAGCGTGCCGGCGTGGCCGATGCCCACCCAGAACACGAAGTTGGTGATGTCGAAGGCCCAGCCAATCGTCTTGTTGAGGCCCCACACTCCGATGCCCGTCGCCACCTGGTAGCCGACGATGCCGGCGCCCGTGCCGAGCACGGACACCGCGATGCCGAAGGCCACCCACCACTTCCACGTGGGGGCCCGCTCCATGGGGGCGCAGATCTCCTCGGTGAGCTGGCCCAGGGAGCGCGGCTCGGTGACGAGCGGTTCGCGCAGCGGGGACAGATGCTGGTTGCTCATGTGCCGCTTCCCGACCCGGTGTTCCGGATCTTCGTGAGGTAGGTGATGGACGACCCGATGTTCAGCTCCTCCAGCAGCCGGAACGCGCGCCCGTCCTTCGCCAGTCGCGCCACCTGGCTGTCCGGGTCGTTCACGTCACCGAAGTGGATGGCCTTCGCGGGGCAGCTCTGCTGGCACGCCGTCTGGATGTCCCCGTCACGCAGCGGGCGGCCTTCCCGGTTCGCGGCGGCCTTGGACTCCTGGATGCGCTGCACGCACATCGAGCACTTCTCCATGACGCCCCGGCTGCGCACCACGACGTCCGGGTTGAGCACCATCCGCTCCAACGGCTCGGCGTGCTCGTAGTCGAACCAGTTGAAGCGGCGGACCTTCGTGGGGCAGTTGTTGGCGCAGTACCGGGTCCCCACGCAGCGGTTGTAGACCTGCTGATTGAGGCCCTCGCTGGAGTGCACCGTGGCCAGAACCGGGCACACCGTCTCGCACGGCGCATTCTCACAGTGCTGGCACATCATCGGCTGGTGGACGACCTGGGGATTGGCTTCGTCACCCTGGTAGTACCGATCGATGCGCATCCAGTGCATGTCCCGCCGGCGCAGCACCTCCTCGCGCCCCACGCTGGGGATGTTGTTCTCCGCCTGGCACGACACCACGCAGGCCGAGCACCCCGTGCAGGCGCTCAGGTCCACCGCCAGCGCCCACCGGTGCCCCTTGTACTCGTGGCCGGACCACAGGGAGAGCGAGTGCCCTCCCCCGCCGTGCCCCGCCTGCACCTCGTTGCCCGCGCGCGGGTTGGCCAGGAAGGCGGCCAGCTCCGCTTCGCGCACGTGCGGCCGTCCCTCCAGCCGGTGGTGCGTCTGCGTCAGCGCCAGGGGCTGCTGCTCGCCCGTGGCCTGCACCGTGACGCCGGGGACCATGCGCCGCGCCCGTCCGTCCACCACCGCCGACAGCGGGTAGCCGTTGACGCCGATGCCGTCCGCGACGCGCCCGGCCTGCGTGCGGCCGTAGCCCACCGCCACCGCGATGACGGAGGGGTGCGTTCCCGCCTGCACCAGCACTGGCAGCGACAGCGTCGTGCTCCCCGCCCGGACCTGGACGACGTCGCCGTCCTTCAACCCCAGCGCCGTCGCGCGGGCCGGGGCGATGCACGCCGGGTTGCCCCACGTCACCTTGGTGATGGGGTCCGCCACCTCCTGGAGCCAGGCGTTGTTCGCGGGCGCGCCATCACGCAGCGCCACCGTGGGGTACAGCACCAGCTCCCACTCCGCGGCATGACGGGCCACGCCGGCCAGCGCCTTCGCCAGCCCTTCCTCGCGGAAGGCGGGTGCTTCCGGCGCGGCGTCGCTGAGCGTCACCACGCCCCGGCGGAGGGCATCGTCCCAGAAGGCGCCGAAGCCCTGCCCCAGGCCGCTGGCCCGGGGGAAGACCTCTGACTCCCAGCGCGCGCGGAGGAAGTCGTAGTGCGGCTGGGGTGCTCCCGCCCACTGGAGGAGCGACTCCACACCGCCGCGCGTCTCGTGCAGCGGCGCCACAGCGGGCTGACGCAGGGACACGACGCCCCGGCGCACCTCCGCGTCGCCCCACGACTCCAGCGCGGTGGACTCAGGTGCATGGAGGCCCACGTGCACGGCCGTCTCGTCCCGCCGGTCGCTGGTGGACAGCGTGAGCGGCACGCCCTTCAGCAGCGCCGCCAGCTCCGCGCCGCGCGGGTCGCTGTAGACGGGATTGGCGCCCATGAAGAGCACCGCGCCCACGCTGCCGGCGCGCAGCTCGGTCAGCAGCGTCCCCAAGGACAGCGCGTCCGCGTCCAGCGTAGTGCCGTCCGCCAGCGACACCGTGTGGCCCTCGTTGCCCAGCAGTGCGTTGGCGGTGTTGGCCAGCACCTGCGTGGCCACGTCATCACCGCCCGCCACCACCAGGGCTTCCTGGCGCTGGGCCCACAGCGAGTCCGCGAGCTCCACCCTCGCGGCCTCGTCCAGCGCGGGCGGCGGCAGCGACGGCAGTCCGGGCACCTCGCGGCCCGCCTTCACCGCCAGCCGCCGCACCAGGTCCGCCAGCACCAGCGCCACATCGGAAGGCGCCACCACGAAGCGGCGGTCCGCGGCGGCACCGGTGAGAGTCATCACCGGCTCCACCTGGAAGTGCCGCGACATCGTCCGGCGCCGGGCCGCGTCGCGCGACTCCGCGTACTGCCGGGTGAAGGCCACGGGCGACACCCACGTCCCCAGGAAGTCCGCGCCGAAGCTGGCGATGACGGCGGCCTTGTCGAAGCGGTAGTCCGGCACGGCGCGCACGCCGTGCGTGACGCGGTGGGCGTCGGCGATGGCGGCCAGCTCGCCCAGAGCTTCATCGCGCACGGTGCGCGCGGTGGGGTACGCGGTCAGGAAGCGCTTCACGGCCGCCTCCGCCGTGGGCCCCAGGTGCCAGGGCAACACCACGCGGATTCCCTTCCCCACCTCGGTGGCCTTGCGCAGGGCCTGCGTGACGTCCGCGTCCAGGTCCGTCCAGGACACGCGCGTGGCGCCGCGAGTGGGGTAACGGGCGCGGCTCGCGTCATAGAGGGACAGCACCGACGCCTGGCCCACCGCGCACACGCCGCCGCGAGACACGGGGTGCTCGTCGTTGCCTTCCACCTTGATGGGGCGGCCATCGCGCGTCTTCAGCAGCAGGCCGCACCGGGCGCTGCACCCGTTGCAGGTGGACGCGTACCAGAGCGCCAGCCCCGGCGTGACTTCATCCGGGCGCGCCACGTAGGGAATGATTTGCTGCACCGGCGCGCGCTGGCAGGCCACCATGGCCGCCGCGGCGCTCAGGCCCATCAGCTTGAAGAAGTCACGGCGGCTGTTCGCATCCGGAGGCGTGGCGGCGACGCCCACCGGGAGCGGCTCCGCGAATTCATCCTGCGTCTGTGCGAGAGCGCCAAGGTCGCCAGCGCGCTCCGCCAGGCTCTGCCAGTACTTGGGAAGTGGGTCGGACATGGATGGGACTCCTCAGCGGTGGCAGCTCGAGCAGTCCGTGGGGGGCTGCAGGATTCGAGGGGCCTTCAACGGCTCCGGCGCGGGCGCACCGGACGACAAGGCCAACAGCTCTCCAGCGCGGGGCGCGGAAGGCGGCGGCGCGGACACCTGCTTCGCCGCCGTGTCGCGGTGGCAGTCCAGGCACCAGCCCATCGTCATGGGCTCCTTCTGCTCCACGCGCACCATCTCCTGCACGGGCCCGTGGCACGTCTGGCAGTCCAGGCCCGCGCTCACGTGGCTGGCATGGTTGAAGTACGCGTGGTCTGGCAGACGGTGGATGCGAACCCACGCCAGCGGCTTGTTCTCCGCCACCGCGGCCGCGACCTTCTTGATTTCGGGCGAGTCCGTCTTCACCTGCGTGTGGCAGTTCATGCACACGCTGGTGGAGGGCACGCCGGCGTGGCGGCTCTTCTCCGCGCCCACGTGGCAGTACTGACAATCCAGGCCGTACTGCCCGGCGTGGACGGCGTGGGAGAAGGCCACGGGCTGCTCGGGCATGTAGCCCTGCTGGTTGTTCACCGGGCCGCTGCATGCCGTCAGGGACAGGGCCAGCCAGCCAGCGGTCAGGGCACGACAAGGGAAGCGAGTCGAGGCGTCTTTCATGACGGGTGTGCCGCCGCGTCAGCGGGCGGTCTCCTCCCGAGGCGTGACGAGCAGGGGCGCGGTGATGGGCTCGGGCCGCGCGCGGATGAAGAGAGCCAGCGCCAGCACCACCATCCCGAACAGGGTGTGGAACTGGACGATGAAGGGCGCCTGCGCCAGCAGCGACGCGTCCGGCTGGAAGGCCAGCACCGAGCGCAGGTACGGCACCACCACGTGGACGTACCAGGCAGAGCCCCAGCGCACCGCCACCGCCAGGTAGATGCCGGAGAGGGACTGCGCGAACAGCAACCCCAGCAGCGCGGCGGTGCTCCACTGCCCTTCCCGGACGCGGCGCACCGTCAGGCCCGCCAGGCCCCAGGCGAGCAGCAGCGCGCCGATGAGACTCACCGCCTCCAGCGTGAAGAGGCGGCCCGGCGACGCATTGAAGGCCTGCATCACGCGCGGCGCCAGCAGCCCCAGCAGATGGTTCAGGCCCACGATGGCGGCCCCCGCCAGCACGGCCCGTCCCGATTGCGTCCAGGGCGTGGGGGCACTCGCGGGTGCGCGTGCCATCAGCCGGCGCGCAACTCCCGCCACGGCCGCGCCCGCCGCCACGTAGGGGATGGCGGAGAAGAGGGCTTCACTCACGGCTGACCTCGCTTGGTGTGCGCGTTGAAGGCAACGCCCATGAACCCGAGCACCGCGAGCATTCCGACGAGGCCCAGGTAGAAGAAATCCCTGTCCGTGCGAGGCTTGCTGCCGTCGCGCGACACGTCCGCGAGGTACGCCTTGAGGGCGTATTGCTCCTCCTCCTCCAGCGGGGCCTTCGCGTACAGCGCGGCCATCATCGGCGTGTCCAGCTTCGCCAGCAGAGGCCGCATGCCGCGCTCGCCCATGCGCGCGAAGGCGAAGGTGAGGTTGGGCCCCAGCGTGCCGCCGCCCGCCACGCCCAGCCCGCGCACGTCATGACAGCCGAAGCAGGCGGGACCGCCCTTCGCCAGGGCTTCCGTGCCCTCGAAGAGCCGGCGGCCGCGCGCAATCTCTTCCGAAGTCGCGTCCGTGCCCATCTTCGCCGCGGGCGATGGCTTGCAGCCGCCCATCCCCTTCTGCGTGCAGTCGCGGAAGAAGGCGTAGAGGGCGCCGAGCTCCTCGGGAGCGAGCTGCTGGTCCGGCATGCGGATGCCGTTGAACTGCTTCAGCAGCGCGTTGGCCACCGGGTCGCCTTCGTCGATGACGGCGCCGGGGCTGGTGATGAAGCGGGTGACCCATGCTTCGTCGCGCCGCTCCATGACGCCGTGCAGGTCCGGCCCCACGCGGTCGCCCTCGCCCACCGTGTGACAGGTGGCGCAGCGCTGCGTGAAGAGCGTGGCCCCTTGCGAGGCGCTCTGCGCTCCCGCCACTGGCGCCGCCACCAGGGCCAGAAGCTGAATGACGGGGACGAGCCCCCGCGCCATGCGCGGTCGTCCTTCCTGGGCATGTGTCCGCATCGCCGCGTGCCCCTCCTCGAAGGGAGGCCGGGCTCACTGCCCGGCACGCACGACACGAATTGCAATGCGAGGGCCAGAATGACGAAAGGCCAACACCCAGGCGAACATGCGTGGGGGTTGGCCTGATGCGCGCAGCATTTGCGCCGCGCGCCGTGATTCAGCGCAGCATTTACCCGGCGCGGCTCACATCGCCGTCGTGGTGAACACGCCACGGCCAATGGCCATGATGCCGCCGATGATGAAGACGATGGACACCACCACGCCCACCAGCGGCAGCACGAAGGCCGGCTGCGGCTTGCGGCGGTTGATGGACAGCGTCGCCTGCGCCACACCGGCGGCGAGCACCATCATCACGATGTGCCCGATGAGCGCCGGGTAATAGAAGCGCGTCACCAGCACGCCGACGCCCAGCAGTACCTGGAGCTGGAGCAGCCCGGAGTAGGCCGAGCCCAGGATGCGCCCCAGCTTGTCGAAGGGCTTCCGGGTGGCGAGCCCGTAGGCGAAGTACGCGAGGGCCAGGATGCCAGCCAGCAGCACCAGATAACGGAGCCCGGAGTGGGCGTAGAAGAGCATTCGGTCCATGGACCTTGCTGCTTAGCAACGCGCGGGGCGCCGCGCACCTTTCAAGACGGGTCCGGCTTGGGCGTCTTCGCGGTACTGGGCGGCAGTTGGGGCCGAGCGATGAACTCCGCGGGGGGCAGCTCCCCCGTGAGGCTCTTGAGGAAGGCGACCAGGTCGTCCACCTCGGGGTCCGTCAGCGTGCGCGCCAGTTGGTGCTTCGCCATCAGCCGCACCATCTGCGGCAACTCCACCACGCTGCCGTCGTGCAGGTACGGCCCCGTCTTGTCTACGTTGAGGAGCGTGGGCACGCGGAACTTGCCCCGGTCATCCTCGTTCTTCGTGGCGTCGAAGCGGCCCGCGTCCTTCAGGCCCGGGTAGTCCTCGATGAGGCCCAGCTTCTGGAAGGAGGTACCGCCCACGGCGGGGCCGTTGTGGCAGGTGGTGCACCCGGTGGTGGCGAAGAGCTGCAGGCCCCGCTGCTCCTGCTCCGTCAGCGCGTCGTGCTTGCCGCCCACGAAGGAATCGAAGCGCGAGGTCGTGACGAGCTTGCGCTCAAAGGCGGCGATGGCGCGCGCGGTGTTGGCCATGGTCACCGGCTTCTTGTCGCCCGGGAAGGCCTCACGGAAACGCTTCGTGTACTCCGGGATGGAAGTCAGCGTGGCCAACACGCGCTTCTCATCCGGCATGGCCATCTCCACCGGATTGAGGATGGGGCCCGTGGCCTGCGCCTCCAGCGTGTCCGCGCGCCCGTCCCAGAACTGCGCGATGTGCCCGGCCGCGTTGTACACGGTGGGCGAGTTGCGCGTGCCCTTCAGCCCCTTGTGGCCATCCGACAGCGCCTTGTTGTCCACGCCGAAGGTCGTCAGGCCATGGCAGGTGCTGCAGGACACGTCGTGGTTCTTCGACAGGCGCGGCTCGAAGTAGAGCATCCGCCCCAGCGTCACCTGGGCGTCGGTGTCCTCAGGGGGAGGCGGCGCGTCCTTGCGCATGGGCAGCGGCTTGAAGAAGTGCGCGAGCTGCTCGGCCGTCATCGGCTTGGGCGCCGGCAGCTTCTGGGCTTCCGGCGCGGCCACGGGCGCCTCAGCGGGCGGCGGCGTCCGCTCACACCCCGTGAGCGCACTGACGCCCAGGGCGGACAGCGACAGCAGCGAGACCCACCGGTTCTGAATCATGGAAGCCCTCCATGGCCACTTCGATAGCGCGGCGCAACCTAGCAGCAAGCAGCCTGGGAGGAATGCCGCGTCGTGACATCCCTGCACGTCCGCTTTCAGGACCCATCAGCCACCGGGCTGCCTTCCCGCTCTGGAAGCACTCGAACAACCAGGGCGGCCTGCGGGATTCCTGACAGCGCGCTACCTCCCAGTCTCAGGCCGCCGTGCGTGCTTCGGCCAACAGGGCCCCTGTGCTTCAGGGCCGGGCGCGTGGCGCATCGAGCGGCATCGACGAGACGACGGAGGACGGATGCGGGACGACAGCGGCGGTGGACCGGTGGAGGACGTGGAGGTGCTCGTCTGCCGGAAGTGCCTGATGAAGGGCGGCGCGCGTGCCGGAGGACTGGACCTGCCGCGCTGGCTCCAAGGCACGCTCACCGAACGCGGCCTGGGGGAACAGGTCCGCGTGCTCCCCTCCGGCTGCATGAACCAGTGCCCGCGCGGCAAGGTCACCGTGCTCGTCTCCAGCGCCTCCGGCCGCGGCGGCGCCCTGGTGACGGTGGACCCGAGGCTGCATCGAGAGGATCTGGTACAGCTCGTCGAACGCCATGCGCGTGGCGAGCCCGCTCGGGAGGCCCCCGTCCCCAGCGACGCGGAGGCGGAGCGCGACGGGGCGACGTAGCCGCGCCCGGCGGGCCACCTCGGATGGCGTGTCGTCACGGCGGAAGACGAGCCGGTCCACCACGTACGACACCGCGAGCCCGGACGCCGTGCCCACCGCGTCCCACGCCAGGTCCTTCATCGAGAACGTCGTCCCGCGCCCCAAGTCATAGAGTTCCTTGCCCACTCCCGCGCCCATCGCGAGCCCCGCGCCGGTGAGCCAGCGCGCGTGGGGATTGTCGAAGAGCAGCGCGCCACCGGCGTACCCCGCGCCCGCGAACATGAAACACGCCGCGAAGTGCTTGGGCTTGTCCGGCCCCAGCCACTCATCACCCGACGCGGCGCGCGCACCGAGAGGAGCCAGGAGGACAAGCATCAGCAAGCTGGGAAGCAGGGCGTGCAGGCGCATGTCCTTCCCTGTAGCACCACACGACCCGTCAGGGCGCCCTGTCTCTCCGTGAAGTGGGGGCTGGCGGGTTCATGCGTTTTCGAGACGTGGCCCGAGTCACGGCCTATGCTGGGGACCTCGTGAGTCAACTCGGCCCTACCTTCACCTTCCAGAAACGAGACACCCGACACCCCGGGCTCGACTGCGCGCGCGGGCTCGCGGTGATGGCGATGGTCATTGGCCACACGCTGGACGCGGTGTTGTCGCCGGCCGTGCGTGCGGACGTGTGGGTCCAACATTACTGGGCCTGCCGAGGCATCACCGCCCCGCTGTTCCTGATGGTCGCCGGGTGGGCCGTGGTCGCGGCGCTGGGTTCGAAACCCACGGCGGCCCGGGACACCTACGGTAAACGGGTGCGGCGCGCGCTGTTGCTCATCTTCCTGGGCTACCTCGTCCACTGGCCCGGGTGGTCCACGGTCATCCAGATGGGGCTGACTGAGCAGATGCTGTCCAAGGTGCTCGTCTTCGACGCGCTCCAGTGCATCGGCTTCGCCCTCCTGGCGGGCGCCACCCTGCTGGCGGTGACGCCGGGACGCTGGGGACGCACGGTGATGCTGGCGGTGGTCGCGGTGGGCTTGCCGCTGGTGAGCGCGACCATGTGGACCCTGGGCGAAGGGTTGCCCGGGCCGCTGACCCAGCTCATCGGCAGTGGCGGCGCCAGCCGCTTCCCCTTCTTCCCGTGGGCCAGCTACTTCTTCGCGGGCGCCCTGGCCGCGAGCCTGCTGGGCACCCTGCGCCCCGGCGTGCCCCAGGGGCTGGCGCTGCTGATTCTGGGCGGCGGCCTCTTCTGGTTCATGCGCGGGCAGAACCAGGACTGGGGCACCGCCAGCGCGTGGCTGGTGGCCTACCGCGTGGCCCAGGGAATGATGGTGCTGGGCGTGGTCAACCTGCTGCCGCGGAAGGTCAGCGGCCTGCTGGCGCCCCTGGGCCGCCTGTCGCTGTGGGTCTACGTGATGCACCTGCCCATCGTGTACGGCTGGTCCAGCTACGCGGGCCTGTCCAGCCGCGTGGGTCCCACCCTGACGCTCCCGGAGGGACTGGGCATTGGCGTGTCGCTGCTGGTGGCCTGCGGCCTGCTGGCCCGCATCGGGACGTGGCTGAGGGACCAGGCCCGGCCGTGGCGCACCGGCTCCACCACGCTGGAAGCCAGCGTGGGCAGCCTGGGCTCGCGCGGGAGCTGACGTCCGGGCGGCGCGTCAGCTCCGCCGGGGCTCCTCCTCGGTGAACTCGGCGTCCACCTCCGACTGCGGGCCCTGAGGCCTACGGGCCACGGTGCCGCCGGCGTCCGGCTCCAGGACACCGGTTTGCGGCGAACGCGGCACGGGGCCTCCAGGAAAGGGGCTTCCCACGGAGGCGTGGAAGCCGCCACCAAACGCCCCGCCACCGAAGGTCGTGACGTGCATCGAGCCATCACGCACCTTGCGCTCCAGGGTGCGGCGCACGCGCGCGGAGATGAGGCGCCGCACGGGCGGCAGCAGGAGCAGCAGCCCCACGACGTCGGTGATGATGCCGGGGATGACGAGCAGCACGCCGCCGGCCAGCACCAGCACGCCACTGAGGATGCCTTCCTCAGGCACCTGGCCGCGCGCCATGGACTCACGCCAGTGGCGCAGCACCCGCCTGCCCTCCCGCCGGGAGAGCGCGGTGCCCACCAGGCCGGACACCAGCACCCAGGCAAGCGTGGGCATGGGCCCTATCTGCCGGCCAATGGCCAGGAGCAGGTAGAGCTCGAGGAAGGGCACCACGATGAGGGCGAGGAGGAGGTAGCGGAACACGCTCCCAAGGTAACTCTTCGAGGGGGGCCGTGCTCGTCTTCCGCCGCGTCAGCGCCCGCCGAGCTGCCCCACCAGGGAGTCCACCACCAGGTACAGGGCCACGAAGACGCCAATGGCGATGAGGACCATGCGCGTGGAGAGCTGGAAGCCGCGGGAGCCTTCCGTCTCCAGCGCGTAGCTGCCCGCGCCCATCGCCTCGGGCACGCCGGCAACCTCGCCCGCGTAGCGCGCCGTGCGGACGTACTGTTCCATCACTCCGGCGTCGTCATTGCCGGTCAGCGAGCGGCCCAGCTGCGGGTCCACCAGCCGGACACCGGCCTCGGAGGCCAGGGCCGCCGCGGCCTCCACGGCCTCGCGCATCAGGTCGGGGCGGTCCGACAGCGGCACGCGCAGCTCGGTGGCCACCACCTGGCCGCCCTCGCGCAGCTCGCCGATGTCGACGTCGCCGTTCTTGAAGGACCACCTGCGCACGCCGTCCGGCCGAGCGACCACACCCCGCTCGGAAAGGAGGGCATCCACCCGCGCCGCCTCATAAGGCGAACCCGGCGTCATCGTCTGGAGGAGCAACTCGTATCTCACGCGGGTTGCGAGTATACGCCGCGAACGCCATGTCCACCTCTTCCAAGCCCCCCTACCCGCGCCGAAGCGGAAACCGGCCCTCGGGCCCCTCCTCTCAGCAGCAGGGCCGGGGCCGCCCCCACGCCCGCCCCGAGAAGCCCGCCCCGGACCGCACCTCGCCCGAGCTGGGCCCAGACGGCCTCCCCCAGGTGTCGCTGCTGCGCCGCGGCGTGGAGCGCTGGCAGGGCGGCCACCCGTGGATCTACCGCGCGGACCTGAATGGCGACCCCGGGCTGCCCGGCGGCGAGGTGGTGCGCGTGACGGACACCCGGGGATGGTTCCTGGGCAAGGCCTTCTATTCGAAGCACTCGAAGATTTCCCTGCGCTGGCTCTCCTTCGACGACGTCGCGGTGGACGCGGACTTCTTCCGGGAGCGGCTCCTGGCCGCGGAGCGGCTGCGCCAGCTGGCGCTCCCGGGGGAGAAGACGTACCGGCTGGTGCATGGCGAGGCGGACGGCCTGCCCGGGCTCGTGGTGGACCGCTACGGCGACTTCCTCAGCGCGCAGTTCCTGGTCCCCGCCATGGAGCAGCGCAAGGCGCTCATCGCCGACCTGCTCCAGGCGCAGTTCAACCCGCGCGGCATCATCAACCGCTCCGACGTGGGCGTGCGCAACCTGGAGGGCCTCACCCCGGAAAAGGGCGTGCTGCGCGGTGAACACCCCGGACCGGTGTCCTTCGACGAGGGACTGGTGAAGATGCGCGCGGACCTGCTGGAGGGCCAGAAGACGGGCGCCTTCCTGGACCAGCGCGAGAATCACGTCATGGCCGCGCACTACGCCCACGGCGAGGCGCTGGACTGCTTCTCCTACGTCGGCGGCTTCGCGCTCCAGCTCGCCACGCGGGCCAGGCACGTCACGGCGATTGAAATCTCCGAAGCGGCCTCCGCGCAGCTGCGGGAGAACGCCGCGGCCAACAAGCTGAGCAACCTGGACGTGGTGGTGGCCAACGCCTTCGACTTCCTCCGCGACGCGGTGGACGACGGCAAGCGCTTCGACACCATCGTCCTGGACCCGCCATCCTTCGCGAAGAACAAGGACGCCATCCCCGCCGCGGTGCGCGGGTACAAGGAAATCAACCTCCGCGCCATGCAGCTGTTGCGGCCCGGCGGCATCCTCATCTCCGCCAGTTGCACGTACCACGTGGACGAGCAGGCCTTCGAGGACATGCTCGCCTCCGCCGCCGCGGACGCCCGCCGTCGTGTGCAAATCATCGAGCGCCGCGGCGCCAGCAGGGACCACCCCGTGCTGCTCAACCTGCGCGAGACGCGTTACCTGAAGTGCTTCGTGCTCCGGGTGCTCTGAGGACACGCCCATGCGGACGCGGGACTGGGACGACGAGGAGGACGACGCGCCCCTGGGTGGCACCCGCGAACGGGAGCGCGCGCTGAAGGAAGTGCGCGCTGTCTACCGCCAGGCGGACGCGGCCTACGCCCCCTACTCCTGCCCGGCCAGCGGCGAGTGCTGCCAACTGGCCATCACGAAGCGCCAGCCCTGGCTGTGGCAGCCCGAATGGGAGCTGCTGTCCCGAGGACACCCGCTGCCGCCACCTCGCCCGGACGGCGGCTGTCCCTACCTGGACGCCACGGGCCTGCGCTGCTCGGTGTACGCGGACCGGCCCTTCGGCTGCCGGACCTTCTTCTGCCAGCGCATCCAAGGCCCCTCACGCCAACCAGCGGAGACGGTGGCCACGCTGCTGGAGCGGCTGGAGCGTGTGTCTCAGCGCGTGGCCCCTTCACTGAAGGCTCCGCGCCCTTTGCTGGACTGGCATGCGGAGGCCTGGCGCGCGGCAACGAAAGCTTGAATTGCCACTTTTCAATTCAAGTCTTTGTAGGAATTCGCGGCGCCAACGTCCGGTTGATACACAGAAGTGATGAAACACGCATCACCCCAGGAGTGGGAATGACGCTGGGAGTGGTATGCCAGGGGTGGGGGCTCTCGCAGGTGGAGGACGCGGTACAGGTCCCCTGGCCTTCTGGAGTTCCCTGGACACCTCAGAAAGCGCCAAGCCCTTCACCGTGATTTCTCCTCGCTGGCTCGTCGCACCGCAAGAATTCAAGGGAACGCTGTCCGCCGCGGAAGCGGCTGAAGCCATGGCTCGCGGCCTCCGCGAGTCCTCGCCGGAAGTGGTGCTGGACGTGGCGCCGCTCGCGGATGGCGGGCCTGGGACCGTGGAAGCGCTGCTGACGGGCCTGCGCGGCGAGCGTCGTCAGCAGGTGGTGCGTGGACCGCTGGGCGCGCCCGTGGAAGCGCACTGGGCCCTGGTGGAGGACGGACGCACCGCAGTGGTGGAGATGGCCGCCGCGTCCGGACTGTCGCTGCTGGCGCCCGAGGCTCGCGATGCGTTGAAGGCGTCCACCTATGGCACCGGCGAGCTGATGCACGCGGCGCTGGAGTCGGGCTGCGAACGCCTCATCGTCTGCCTGGGTGGCAGCGCCACCACGGACGCGGGCACCGGCGCGCTCAGCGCCCTGGGCTTCCGCTTCCTGGACGCGCGGGGACAGCCGCTTCCCCCGGGAGGCGCGGCGCTGGCCCAGCTCGCCCGCGTGGACGCGAGCGGCCGTCATCCCCGTCTGGGCGCCGTGGAGCTGCTGGGTGCCACGGACGTCACCTCGCCCCTGTTGGGGCCGGACGGAGCCGCGCGGCTCTTCGGTCCGCAGAAGGGCGCGGACGCGGCCGGCGTGGAAGCATTGGAGGCGGCGTTGGCACACGCGGCAACGGTGCTGGGGGATACGTCCGCGGGCTGGCCCGGCGCGGGGGCGGCGGGAGGCTTCGGCTTTGGCCTGCTGACTCTCGCTGGCGCGCGACTGGTGCCCGGCTACGAGTTGGTGTCACGCGCGCTGGGCCTGGAGCGGCGCGTGCTGATGGCGGACGTGGTGCTTACCGGTGAGGGGCGCTTCGACCGTCAGACGGCGCTGGGCAAAGGCCCGGGCGGCATCGCGAGGCTGGCCCGCGAGCACGGCACGCCGGTGGTGCTCTTCGCCGGACAGGTGCAGCGGGACGAAGGCCTGGCGCTGGACCTCTTCCACGAGGTGGTGGAGCTGAGCGCCCACGCCCAGCCAGGCGAAGCGGCCTCGAAGGTGCTGTGCGAAGCCGCCGCGCGGTGGGCGGCCCAGCGCCTCAAGGGACGCTGAGCCGGGCCGTCACTTCCCGTCTGGCTTGGGCGGCGACGCGGGAGGCTTCGCCGGTGCCGCCGCGCCCGCCAGCTTCCAGTGAACCAGCGCGTCCTTCGTCCCGTCATACATGACGAGCGACGGCGCCCCGCCCGTCCACAGCAGCGCCGCGCCCTTCTCCGGAACAGCGCCCAGTGACAGGGGCGGCTTGAAGGCCGCGCCCACCTGCTGCACGTAGAGCTGCGGGTTGCGGCCCTCGCTGTTCAGGACGCGGTAGTAGAGCCAGTCACCCTCGGGCGACAGCGAGCCCAGCGTCACCGACTCCCCGGAGGCATGACGCGCCACCCGCACCGTCACCGCGGGCGCGCCTTCCCACGACACGCGCCAGATGCCAGGGTCCTCGGGCTTCTCCTTCCCCTCCTCCCGCTTCGGCGCCACGTCACGGCCCAGGGCCACGAGCGCCACCGGCAACGAGGGATGCAAACGCAGCGACTGCAACGTGAGGCCATCCACCGCCAGCTTGCGCAGCGCGAGCGCCAGCGGGTGCTCCGGCTGGGGCCTGGTCAGGTCAGGTCCGTAGAGTTCCAGCGGCACGCCGGGCTTCTGCACCGCGACCAGCCCCGCCCCCGCGTCCCACTTCACCGCGCCGACGACGGAGCCCAGCTCCAGGGAGCCCAACTTCGCGCGCTTTTCGCCCTCCAGCCGCCAGGTGCGCAGTCGGAAGGAGATGCGGGAGGTGCGGGCATAATTCGTGGTGTCCTCCAGCTCCGCCGCCACCACCAGCGGGGCGTGAGAAATCCACGCGCCGCGGATGGCGACCTCCTCCAGTCGCTCGACCATGAACCACGTCTTGGCCAGTTGCCACTTGAGGTCGTACATCACCAGGCTTCGAGTCTGGAGGTACGCCAGGTGCGTGGGTGACGGAGGCAGCATCCCTTGCAGTTCGCCTCCGGAGACCTGCTCCAGGTACTCGTCATCCACCTCGACGCGGCGCACCTCGGAGCCGGACAGCTCCAGCCGCCAGAGCTTGTCGTTCAGCGTGAGCACCGACACCGAATCCGGCGCCGGCGATGGAAACACGAGCGCCACCTGATTCCAGGGGAACGGCGAGGGATGACGCACGGGCGCCGCGGCCGCGGGCAGTTGAGGCGTCAGCAGGAAGGGGTCCTTGTTGGGCTCCATGGGCGGGGCTCCTACTTCGCCTTCGTCGTCGCGGTGAACAACATGGGACCGCTGGCCAGGCCGCCCGCCTTGTCAATCTGTTCCAGCGGGTGCTGCAGCCGCATCAGCGTCGTGAAGTTGTCCTCGAGCTTGTCCACCGCGGCGCCCGTCACGTTGAGGTCCGTTTGAAGCTTCTTGAGGCCCTCCTTCATCTTCGGGGCGACCTCCATCATGCGGTAGTAGCGCATGGGATTGACGATGGCGAACTGGGTGAAGAGGTTCACCTGCGTCGGCAGCTCCTTCTGGATGAACTCCAGCCCGCGGATGGTGCGGCTGTACCAGGCCGCGTACGCCACGGGCTCGGCGGTAATCATGTACCAGTCGGTGCCGAACATGACCTTCTTCAACATCCACGGACTGGACTTGAGGATTTCAGCCAGCAGCTTCCACTTCTGCTTCTCCATCAGGTCCAGATAGGAGATGTCCGTGTAGAAGTTGGGGAACTCGTTGCACAGCTCGACAATGGAGCCAATCCAGCTCTTGTCGTATTGGACCTTCTGGCCATCCTCCTTGACGGTGAGCCCCTTGCGGAAGTTCCAGAAGGTGCCGTCGCTGGCGAAGTGCGCCAGGCACAAGCGCAGCTTCGGATTGTCATTGAGCACCGGGCGCCACGCTTCCGGGTGCACGTAGTTCTCATAGAAGTAACGCATCCGGCCCGGGTTCAGCAGCTTCTCCTTGGCCTCGATGGCGTCCTCCACGCCATTGCGCGCGCGGCGGAGCACGAGCGGGATGTGGCTCTTCCAGCTCGCCTCCAGCTCCGTCACATGGTCGCGCGCCTTGGTGATGTTCGCGTCCGCGGTGGCGATGGATTCCTTCGAGGGCCAGTACTTCGGGTCGTTGCGGATGGCCTCGTCCGGCTCATGGTCCAGGTAGAAGCGCCGCTCGTGCGTGTAGAAGCCCGACGGCGTGCAGTGGGTCATCAGCGGGATGTCGTTCGCCGCGCACTCGGAGAAGAACCAGCTCAGGATGTCCTTCACCGGCGCATGGCGCTCCTTGGGCATGTAGCCCTGGGGCGTGTACATCTTGAAGCCGATGTAGGGAGCCGCCTTGGAGGCCGTCACCACCTTCTCGAAGGGGAACGACTTGTCCTCGTTCTTGATGAAGCGGCGCGGTTCGAAGTGATACATGGGCAGCAGCCGGAAGGGATTCTCCGCGACCACCTGCTCGGTGTGCCGGAGCTGCCGGTCCCACGTCTCGTGGAGCCGTATCTCATCGGACTTCGCTTCAATCAGCTCGCCAGGGTCGTCGGACTTCGTGCGCCAGCGGTAGGTGAAGCGGGGCTCGGCCCCATCAAAATCCGAGCTGTAGATAGGGTCCCCCTGGTAGCCAGCCAGGTGGCAGTAATCCATGTCCATGGTGAGGACGATGGACATGCCCATGTAGGAAGCGCTGGCCTCCGCGTGGCCCTGCGTGGACGCATAGGCTCGCAGGGGCGCGGGGATGGTGTACTCCTCCACGTTGCCCATTCCATCCGCGGCGTATCCCGTCCGGTCCTGGGCGAGGCTGTCATTGGAGCGCACGGCCTCTTCGCCAATGCGGTGCGTGTCGCGGTGGGACACATCACCAATGTCGGGCGCGAACGGGATTTTCGCCGCCCAGAAGCCCAGGCGGTTGATCTTCGTGCGGCTGGTGCCCGTGCCGATGAGAAAGCCCAGGCCCTTGTCCTTCATCATCTGCACCAGCGCGGGCATCGGCGTGCAGTTGCCGCTCATGATGTGCATGTGCGCGTCGAAGTGGACGGGCGGCAAGGTGAGCGGCGTTCCCGGCGTGGCGATGAGGTTCTGCGGCCCGCCGGCGGACACCTGGTTCTCAGGCAGGTCCGGGATGATGACCCGGTCATCGGCCTTCACTTCGTTGGCGCTACGCGTGGCGCGCAAGCCACCGTTGTCCGGATGTTCGTAGATGAGCTTCCATTCCTTGAACCCGTACTTCTGCGCGATTGAGTCGGGGGAGTCCCCGTCCTTGACGACGTACGTTTCCATCGCTGGCCTATCCGAAATGGCGCGTGTGCCCGCGCGGGCGGGTACGGCTCAAGAACCCTTGTTGATGCGGCCTGACATCTCCGGGAAGACGACGCGGTAGTCGCCGGGCGGAACCTTCTCCACCACGCCCTTCCCGCTCCCGTCCACGCGGCCCTTCTTGATGGTGCCGTCGGGCATGTGCAGCTCGAAGGGCTGGTCCTTGATGGGCTTGCCGTCCATGCCCTTGAGGTTGAACTCGACGTTGACGGGGTCTGGGTCCTTGAAGTGCTCCAGCTCCTTCGCCTTGCGCGAGTCGCTCTTGAGCGAACCGGCCGCCTCCATCTTCACCTTGCCGCCCTTGATCTTCACGTCCTTGCCATCGACGGTGAGCGTCTTGAGGGCGAAGGTCACCTTGCCGGACTTCTCCATCTTCAGGATGAGGTTGTCACCGACGAGCAGCGAGAAGGTGTCTGCCTTCAGCTCGAACTTCTTGGCCAGACCCGCCATGGCCTCGGTGATGTAGAGGCTGGTGGTCTTCCCGATGTCCTCTTCCCAGTCCTTGCCCACGGTCAGCGTGAGCTGGCCCTTGGTGCGCAAGTCCCAGTCCAAACCGACGTCCACCGACTTGTCCTTGCCGACCGTCTCCTGCCGCATGCCCAGCACGTGCTCGGTGTGCGCGCCGGCGACCTGGAGGGCGCGCGCGCCGCCGGTGGCCTCGTTGTAGGCCAGCGCCACGTTGACGCTGTAGGCGCCGCCAATGGTGGTGGCCTTCGCGGCCCCCACGTTCTCCATGGCGCCCTGGAGCACCAGCGCGGTGAGGTTGCCGCCCACCGTCATCGTCTGGTTGCCCTCCACTTCCTCGTCGTGGGACAGCGTCGTCCGAGTGGAGCGGTTGCCCTGCACCAGCAACGTCTGGTTCTGCTCGACGACGCCCACGTCGTCCAAGCCCACGCGCAGCTCCTGGTTGCCCTCCACCGTGCGCTTGCGGTCCTTCTTCACCAGCAGGTCCTCGAAGCCCGTCACCTGCTGGTCTTTGTCGTTCTCCGTGAGCAGGTCCTCGTCCTTCTGCGCGTGGGTGAAGACCTCCTCCTGGCCCGTCGCGTCCTCGATGCGGACCTCGTTGAAGCCGTCACTGCCCAGGCTGGAGGCGCTCTTGCGCGTGGACTTCGTCTTCTCCCCCGGCAGGCCATACGGCACCGTGTTGGTGCCGTTGTAGACGGCCCCCGCCACCAGCGGCCGGTCCGGGTCGCCTTCCAGGAAGCGCACCACCACCTCCTGGCCGATGCGCGGCAGCCACACGTCACCCCAGGCCGGGCCGCCCCACGGCTGGCCCACGCGCACCCAGCACGAGGCCTTCTCGTCGCGCTTGCCCTCGCGGTCCCAGTGGAACTGCACCTTGATGCGCCCGTGCTCGTCGGTGTGAATCTCCTCGCCCGCGGGGCCCACCACCGTGGCCGTCTGCGGGCCCGCCAGCTGCGGCAGTGGCGTCAGGCGCCGGGGCCGGAAGGGAATGGCCTTGGGCAGCAACTGGTACTGGTTGCGGTACAGGCCCTGAATCGCCTCGCTGCCCGCGCTGACGTCCGGCTGCGTGCCCGAATGCACCACCTCCGTCACCAGGTATTCGCCCGCGAAGGTGCCGTCCTCCGGGGACATCACCTCCAACAGGTACCCGGGCGTCAGGCGCGGCGCCACGCCCTGCCCCATCAGCGTGCGCCCGCCCATGCTGGCCGCTTCCGTGCGCACGTTGGTCGCGGCCTTGCCCACTCCCGGCGCCACGTAGCCCGCCGGATAGTCGTAGAGCTCCAGCTCCGTGACACCTTCGGGCGCCTGCGCCTTGCCGGAGATGTCCAGGCCGGGCTTCTCGAAGTCGAAGTCCTTCAGGTGCACGGCGCCGGGGCGCAGCCGGTGCACCACTTCCAGCGCGGAGAGGTACTCGCCCTCCACGGCCTCCTTGCCCAGGCTGGGACGCAGCGGGAGCTGCAACCCCTGCGGCAGGGGCGCATGCGCGCTGGGCTTGTCTCCCAGCACCAGGGTGTGCCCGTCCTCGGTGTGCTCGAAGAAGTAGAAGATGCCTTCCCACTCCATGAGGCGGCTGAGGAAGGCGAAGTCGCTCTCCCGGTACTGCACGCAGTACTCGCGGGGGGCATAGCTGCCGGACAGGGCCAGCCGCGTCTTCACGCCCGCCGCGTCCAGGACGTCCTTGAGGATGTCCGGCACGGACTTCTGCTGGAAGATGCGGCTGCGGTGGTGTTGGGTGAGCCGCCACAGCCGGGGCACCACGTGCGCCCGGTAGCGGCGGCGCCCCGTCTTCATGCCCAGCGATTCCACCTCGCGGACCCAGCCATGCACGTAGCGGGGCGCGCTGTCGCGGATGGAGAGGGTGAGCAACGCGTCCTGCTCCAGCAGCTCGCTGGTGGCGATGGGGTTGCCATCCTTGGCGAAGAAATCCACCCGGAAGTCGTACAGGTGGCTCAACGCCTCGGTGCCGGAAATGCTCGAGACACTCAGCGCTTCCGCGCCGTGTGAGCCGACCTGCACCGTGAACGCAGGCGGATTGAATTGAGCGGCCATGACTCCCCCTTCACCGACGCGGAGGTCCCCAGCCTCGCCGGGAACGAACGGGAGATTCTACCACACGCGGGGTACGTGGGCGCACTCGCTCGGAATGCCGCCCGGCTACCCTTCCATCGGGTCCGAGGTCCGGACCACCCGCATGCCGGCCGCCTGGAAGTCCCGGAGGGCCTCCTTCGCCAGCCGGGGGAAGTCCAGCGAGGCGGGCAGCGGCTCCAGGGGGGGCGCCGGCACCGGACTCATGGCGTCCTCCAGGATGTGGATGCGGCCCATCTTCGACGGGTCCGTCCGCTCGATGTGACGCCGCAGGTCCAGCAGCGTGTTCAGCACGCAGTGCGAGCTGGCCTGGCCGAACACGTAGACGCGGTCGAAGGACATCAGGTGCTCGAAGAGGCGCGTATTGAAGGCCCCTACCTGCTGCCCCTTCACCTCCGTCACCTCGGGTGAGAGCACGGAGTAGTTCTCCGTGAGCGGGTGCTCCCCCTTCAGCTCGAAGTGCGTGGGCACGTCGCGCACCAGGGCGTGGAAGAGGCTCGCCTCGAAGACGGACGGCACCAGCGCGTGACTCAGGCCGCCCAGCATCGCGTGGAAGGGCCAGACGGTGAGCACGTACCGGCCGCTGGCCTCCAGTTGCTCGCAGTAGGCCAGGCTCTCCTCGTGGAAGCGCGTGGCCCGCCAGCGGCCGGAGCGCACCTCCGCCGCGGTGATAGCCGTCAATGGCGGCGGCGGCCGGCCTTCCGCGTCACGCCACCAGGACGGATGGAACACGTGGTACGCGCGGTGGGTGTCCAGCGAGAACACCAGCTCCGTCACCCGGTCCAGGTTCGCGTAGAGCCAGCGCAGCGTGCGCTGGGTGTCCTCCACCGCGCCGGGCACGAAGAGGCTGGCGCCCGGCGTGCAGAAGGCCACCTGCACGTCGATGCCAAAGGCGGCGATGCGCGTCGCGTCCTCACGCGCGGGGCGGATGCGGTGCTCCGCTACGTAGCGGAGGGCCTCCTCAGCGACCTCCGCGCCACGCTCCAGGTAGAGCTGGCTGACGCGGGCGTCCTCGTGGAAGCGGGGAATGGGTAAGGGCATGTCGGACTCAGCGGTGCTGCTGGGGGAAGTGACGGCGGTGCAGCGCATCCACCAGCGCCTGCGTCGCGGCGGTGTAGGCGACACGCGCCTCGGCCGCCGCCTCCTGCGCGCCCACCAGCGATGGGGCTTCCGGCGCGCTCTCCATGAGCGGGAAGTAGCCGTCCGGGACGGACTCTCCCACCTGGCCGACCAGTCCGATGGGACCCGAGCCATGGCGGCGGCGGAAGAGGACGGGCTCGCCGGGGATGCTCTTCTTGCCCTCGGCCAGCTCGTTGCCGAACTTCATCACCGGCGTGTTGCCCGTGCGCGACAGCTTGTAGATGGCGGCGACTTTGTCCCGGGTGAGCGGGCAGTCCATGGTCCGCGCGATGATGTGGCCGCCGTAGCCGTAGAACTGGGCCGACGGCTCCCAGCCCACCTGCCGCCGCAGCTCCTCGAACTCCCGCGTGGCCTCCGCGTCCAGTCCGTCCTCCAGGATGTTGACGGGCCGAATCCCCAGGTCCCGCGCCCGCGTCACCGCGTAGAGGTACTGGAGCTTCTTGTTGCCGGAGTCGAAGCGGATGGAGTCGTTGTTGCCGGGCTCCTCCTGGATGAGCTGGAAGGCCGCGGGGATTCCGGACGTGAGCGTGTCGAAGGTGTCCAGCAGGTAGCTGGAGCGCTGCGGCCGGCGCTCGCGCATGGCCCGGAACGCGGCCTCATCCGAGCCATAGCGCTGGATGTGCTCGTGCCCCATGGTGCCCACGGGGACCATTCCCAGCTTCGCCGCCCCGGCTACGTTGGAGGTGCGCGTGACGCCCGCGTCCTTGCAGCTTCGCAGCGCCAGCTCGTGCTGCTCCAGACAGGTGGCGGCGCGCAGGCCCACCTCGAAGATGCGGGACGGGTCCTCGACGATGTCCACCAACTCCTTGACGGTGGCGAAGACGCGCTTGGCGTAGCCCTCCGCGTCCACGGTGATGGGCACCGCCTTCACGCCCACCGAGTCGAGCGTCTCCAGCGCGATGGCCTTCTGCTCGTCGCACGTCACGGTGGCCAGCGCGCGGGCCAGCGCGTCCCGGTCCGACAGCGCCAGGGTGGCGACCTGGATGCGGAAGTTGAGCTGGAGCAGCAGCGGCTCCACCCAGGACACCAGGGCGGACGGGCCTGTCAGCGTGAGGATGGGCTCGCGCGGATAGAAGAGCGCGCCCTTGGGGATGGCGCGGATGCTGAGTTTCTCACGGCGGAGGACGGCCGCCTTGAACCCCACGCCCATCTCATAGTCGTACCGGCTGAGGTAGTCGTAGTCCTCCGCCTTGGGCTCCGGGATGAGCGACTTGACGAAGGCCGCCACGTCGAGCGGCATCACCTGGAGACCACCCCGCCGGTGCGAGTAGTAGAACGTTTCCCGACGAAGCGGCCAGCCGGCCTCCGCCATGCTGAACTTGTAGCCATCCGTCGCGAGCAGCGAGGTCGACATCTTGGGGTCCTTCCTCCGATGTCGCGAAGAGTAAACGCGTCAGGGTTGCGTTTCCTATCCTCCCCTCGCGGATTCCCAGGGCATGACGTGAAAGCGGGGTTAAATGGAGGCAGCATGCCCCGGGAGCCCACCAGACGCCTGCTGCCAGCGCTCGCCGCCAGCATGGGCGTGCATGGGCTCTTGTGGCTGGCCCTGGAGCGCGGGGAGCCGGTCGCGAGGCCCCCTCCGGCGACCTCGCCGCCTGCCCTGGAATGGGTCGATGTGGAGGTGGCGGAGGCCCGTGTATCGAGGGACACGCTGATACTGGACGAGGGCTCGGTCGCCGAAGCCGCCCAGCGGGTGTCGCCGACGCCTTCGGACAGCGCCCATGCGCCCCCTGTGCATGAAACGGCTGCGAAGCACCGGTCTCCGTCGGGGCAGGCAGCGCCTGATGACACGACACGCGTCCCTGGTATTTCCCAGACACCGTCACCTCGGCGTTCCCAGGAGGCACTCCCCTCGACGCCGGCTGTGCCGTCTTCAGGGACGCCGCCAGCTCGGGCTGAAACAACGCCCCCCGAGGCCCCGGACCGACGTATCGCGGAGGCACCGCCGGCGCTGGCTTCTGAGTCCCCGACGGAACCAGCCTCGCCGCCCATGGCCGCCGGCACCACGCCGCCTGAGCGCGACGCCGCGCCCGCCCACGACACGCAAGTCGCCCAAGCGGACGCGCGGCCTGAACGTCACGCGGAGGTCCTGGACTCGGCTCCGGCGCTCCCCCGCTTCGCGGACGCGCCCCTGGCGGGGACACCCCCCACGGACATGCCCCGCGCGGAGCACGGCGCCAACGCCGTCCCGGGCTCGCGGCTGTTGCTCGCGGCCCGTCAGGTCACCGCGCTTTCAGGAACGCATCGCGGTGTGGCGGCGGAGCTCGACGGCGGCGCCGTGGACCCGCATGCGCCTCCGTCAGCCCAGGGCCTGGTGGAAGAGCTGGTATCCGAAAGCGTGGGCCGAGGCCGGGTTGAACGCGGGCTGGTGCACCCGTATTACGGCCAGCTCGGCAAGGCGTTGATGAAGGCGTGGGACGCCGACCGCTCCGTGAAGGAGCACGGCCTCCAGGGCTACTTCGACATGGGCATGGAGCGCGGCCGCGCGTACTCGCGCATCTGGATGGAGCGCGCGGCGGACTACGGCGCGTCAGGCTCGTTCGCCGCGAAGAATGGCCCGGGCGAGGACCGGCGCAGGCCGCTCAGCACCGCCGGAGACCCCACGCTCAATGCCCGCCGCGAGATGCGCCAGCAGATGCGTCAGGAGTTCCGCACCACGCGCCGCGCCCTCATCCGCGTCGTCCAGGACGCACAGGGCCAGCTCGTGGACGTGCAGCTCCTGGAGCCCAGCCATCAGCCCGAGGTCGACAAGGAGGCCCTCAAGGACGTGCGCGCCATGGCGGAGAAGCTGCCCCCGCCGCCGGATGAGGCCGTGGGCGGCCGCTCGCGGCTCTCCAGTGTCTGGGAGTTCGAGCTGCTCATCTCCATCAGTCCGCCCATCCCCACCTTCAGCTTCGAGTTCGACGAAGCGCTCGGCTTCATCGACACCCGCCTGCCGCTGGACCGCCGCATCTACAAGCGCGTGCGGCTGGTCGAGGTCCGCTGAGCCGGCTCAGGACGCGCGCGACTTGCGCGCCGCCTTCGTCTTGGCCTTCGCGGGCTTGGCGTTCTTCGCCTCCACCGCCGCGCCACGCGCGCGGCCGGAGCGCGCCGTCGTGGTGACCTGCGGGCCGTAGATGCGCTCGTAGTCCTTCATGCTGCGCTTGATGACCTCGAGCGCCTCCGGCTGGTCGTAGACCTCGGCGATCTCCACGCTGCGCTTCCCCTCACCGGGAATCTGCTTGTAGGTGAGGAAGTAGTGCTTGAGGCGGTCGAGCAGCGCGCGCGGAAGCTGCGCGAGGTGCTGCAGCTCGCCGTACACCAGGTCGGACTCCAGCACCGCGATGATCTTGTCGTCGGCCTCGTCGCCGTCGACCATCCGGAAGCCGCCAATGGGAATCGCGCGCACCAGCAGGTTGCCGCTGGAGATGACCTTCTCCGTCAGCACGCAGATGTCGATGGGGTCGCCGTCGCCCTTGATGTCCTTCAGGCCCGTGCGCTCGGCGCAGCGCTTCGCCACCAGCTCGTCGCAGTACGTCTGCGGAATGAAGCCGTAGAGCGTGGGGCACTGGCTGCTGAAGCGCTGCGGACGGTCCAGCTTGAGGATGCCGGATTCCTTGTCCAGTTCGTACTTCACCGCATCGGTGGGGACGATTTCGATGTACGCGGTGACGATTTCGGGGGCGTCCTCACCCGGGGTGATGCCGTGCCACGGGTGCGCCTGGGATGTGGTCTGGATTGGCTTCTTCATGGCGTGTCTCCCGAGCGCTTGCAGGCCTCGGCATAGAGTTCTGCGACCGCGTCCTCCAGTTGGCGCGTGAGCGCGTCGCGGTCCTTCATCGTCAGTCCCTGGGTGGGGATGGGCTTTCCCACCACCAGCGCCACGCGCTGTCCCCACCGCACGGCCCGGCCCCCCTTGGGAAGAATGAGGCGCGTCCCTGACACAGCCAGGGGCACCACCGGAACGCCCGCCTGGATGGCCAGCGTCGCGGCTCCCTTCTTGAACGGCCGCAGCCGCCCATCCGTGCTGCGCGTGCCTTCCGCGAAGAAGAGCACGCTCACCCGTTCCCGCAGCGCCGTGACGGCTTCCGACAGGCGGGCCCTGTCTCCCCCACCACCGGTGCGCTCCACCGGGATGTTGCCCGCGCGCCGGAGAGCGGGCCCGAAGACGGGGATGCGGAACAGCTCCGCCTTCGCGACGTAACGCGTGTGCTTGCGGATGTGGGCGAAGTTCACCAGCGCGTCGTAGTGCGACTGGTGGTTGCTCACGAAGACGACGTGGGTGTCGGTCGGGACGTTCTCGACGCCCACCGCCTCGTGCCGCACCCCCGCGGACGCCAGCAGCGAGCGCGCCCACAGCACCAGCACGCCGTCCGCGTCCTTGGCGTCTCGCAGCGACAGCGCCGACACCACGGGAGACAGCACACCGGTGATGCCCACCGCCGCCGTTCCAGCAAAGACCGTCTGCAGGAGCTTGCGAATCAAACGAACTCGTGGGCGGGGAAAAGGAGCACGTCCGAGATGCGCTGGACCCCGAGCAGCAGCATCAGGATTCTATCGAGCCCGACGGCGATGCCCGCCGAGGGTGGCATTCGCCCTACCGCGTCAAGGAACCGCTCGTCCAGAGGATACACGGCCCGGCCCAGTTGGCGCCTGAGCTCCTGTTCTTCTGTCAATCGTGCACGCTGTTCCACGGGGTCCGTCAGCTCGGAAAACCCGTTCGCCAGCTCCAACCCCTTGGCGTACAACTCCACCCGCTCCGCCACCGTCGCGTCGCCAGGCTTCAGCCGGGACAGCGCCGCCATGGACGCCGGGTACTCGATGAGGAAGGTGGGCCGCTCGTGGCCCAAGCCGGTCTCCACCTTCTGGAGGAAGAGGTGGAAGAAGACGTCGTCGAACGTCTCCGCGTTCCCGGTGCGCACCCCGGCCGCCTCCGCTGCCCGCTTCAATGACGGGCCGTCCGAATGCTGGCGGATGTCCACGCCGGTGGCGCGCAGCACCGCGTCACGCACCGTCAGCCGCTCGTAGGGGGTGCGTGTGAAGAAGGCCGGGTCCGCCCCAGGCTCCCCTTCCGTCGCGCCGCGGCCGGCCTCCGCCAGCGCCCCTTCCAGGTCATCCATGATGGCGTGGTAGTCCGCGTGGGGCCGGTAGAACTCCAGCATCGTGAATTCCGGATTGTGGGTCGGGGAGACCTCCCCATTCCGGAACACCTTGCACAGCTGGAACAACGGCCCGGCCCCGTCCGCGAGCAGCCGCTTCATGGCGTACTCGGGGCTGGTGTGCAGGTAGAGCGTCCGCGCGGAGCCCACATCGGTCTCCGGGATGAAGCCGGCCTCGAACGCGTTGATGTGCGGCTCCATCCCCGGGGTGGGGATGAGCAGCGGCGTCTCCACTTCCAGGTAGCCGTGGGCGGCGAAGAAACGTCGCAGGGCGGAGTAGAGGGACTGGCGTCCCCGGGCGGCCCGCCATTGAGAAAGATTGGGCATGGGCAGCGCGCAAGTAACATGAGGAGCCACATGCACCCAAGGATTCCCCTGCTGCTGGCCTTCGCCTGCTGCCTCACCGCCTGCCCCAAGGGCCCGCCCGCCGATGGCCGGCAGGTCCTTTCTGAAAAGCAGCAGCTCGAGGCGGATGTCAGCGCCATGTCCTCGAAGGCTGAAACCCTCCTCGAAGCCCAGAGCCGCCTGGTGTGGGACTTCTGGACGGAGGGCCGCCACGTGGACGTCGCCGCCACCTACGCCGGCCAGGAGGCGCTCTTCACCATCGAGAACATCCGCAGAATCGACCGGCTGCGCCAGCTCACGGACGACGCCCGCGAGGTGCGCGCCCTCACCGCGCTGCACTCGCACTTCGCCGGCGAGTACCTGTCCCACGCGCTGGCCGAGTTCAACGACGCGGCCGCCAATCTGGAAGCGTCCCTCACCTTCCCCGTGGACGGGAAGGACGTGCGCTACCGGGACTTGGAGCGGCTGCTCGCCAACGAACGCACGGTGGCGCGACGCCGGGCCCTGTACACCGCGGCCACGCCCGCGATTGAACGCCTCAACCAGACGCTGCGCCGCCGCGAGGAGCGCGCGGACGAACTGGTGCGGGAGCTGGGCTTCGCCTCCTACGAGGCCTTCGGCAGCGAGCTGCGGCAGTCGGACCTGGGACGGCTGAGCGTGCTGGCGGAGGAAATCCTCCAGGCCACGCAGGCCCCCTACCGCGTGGTGATGGAGCGGCTAAGCCAGCGCGAGTTGGGCATGCCCTTCAAGGACATCACCCGCGCGGACATCCCCCGGCTGTTCCGCTCGCGAGAGGTGGAGGACGCCTTCCCCAAGGGAGAATCCCTGCTCAAGGCCCATGGCACGCTGGCGGGCATGGGCCTGGACCTGGGGGAGTTGACCCACGTCACCATCGACGCGCGGGACGTAAAGGGCAAGAGCTCACGTCCCCTGGCGCTGGCGGTGCGCGTCCCCTCCGACGTGCGCATCTCCTTCAAGCCGGGCACGGGCGTGCTGCACCAGGCGCGCGTGCTCCACGAGTTCGGCCACGCCCTGCACGCGGCCTTCACCACGGAGACGCGCTTCGAGCTGGCGCGCCTGGGAAACCCCACCGTGGGCGAAGCCTACTCCGCCCTCTTCGAGGACCTGGCCGAGGACCCGGTGTGGCTGGAGGAGCACGCGGGCGTCAGCGGCGAGCAGCGCGCGCAGTACCTGGCCGCGTCCAGCGCGCACAAGCTGTACCTCATCCGCCATGCCGCGGGCCGGCTGCTCTACCAGTTGGAGCTGCACCGCCGCGTGGAGGCCGATCCGAAGGCGCTGTACCGCGAAGTCATGTCGCGCACCGACGACATCCCGATGACGGACGTGGACACCGAGCGCTACCTCGTGGACCAGGAGGACTTCTTCCAATCCGCGGACAGCTTCCGCGCATGGTTCCTGGCGGGTCAGCTGCAGGCGCAGCTCAAGGCGCGCTTCGGCCCCGCGTGGTGGCGCACGTCGCAGGCGGGCGAGTTCCTCAAGACGCTGTGGGCCAAGGGCAACGCAATGTCCGCGCGCGAGGTGGCCCAGGCCATTGGTGAGAAGGGCATCGAGCCGGACGTGCTGCTGCTGCGGCTGGGCACCACGCTCCAGGTGCCCATGAAGCTCAACCTCGAAGGCGTGGAGGACGCCATCCTCCCCGCCGCGCCGGGGCTGGAGGACTTCACCCAGCCCCCGCCCGCGCCGGGGCTGGAGGACTTCAGCGCACCCCCCACCCCGCCCGCGCCCTAGAAAGGACCGAAGCTCGCTTCCAGGTGCTGGCGCACGTGCGTGGGCCGCTGCGTGGCGAAGTCACGCATCGCGTCCACGTAGTAGCGCCACGACTCCACGGACACCGGATAGCCCCAACGCTCGATGTGCGCGGGAATCTCCGCGGCGACCAGGTCGGCCAGCGACTCCAGCTGCGCCGTCACGCGCTCCTCGCGGAAGGTGTTGTCCAGGTGCCACTGGAAGCGCGACACGAAGCGGCTCTTGAAGTCCGCGTTCGTCATCAGCTGGCGGATGAGCAGCACGGACCACTCCGGGAGTGCCTCGTCCGTCATCACCCGGGCCAGCGAGTCGTAGCCCGGGTCACCGAGGAAGGCGTTGTCCAGGTCGTAGAGCAGCCAGCGCCAGCGGCCGTCCTTCGCCGTGGCTCCGCCGGACTCCGGCTGGACGTAGCGCCAGAACTTGACGTTGTTGTGGGGCCAGTCTGTGTTCGCGAAGAAGATCTCCGCGATTTGATAGTCGATGAAGTCGTCCACATCCATCATCGACTCCACGTGGGCCAGGTTCTCCGGCAGCGAGAGGTCGTTGTTCCGGACGAAGTCCAGCAGCGCCAGGTAGTGCGACTCGTCGCCTTCCGCGCCCGTGTCGAGCACCCCGTCCAACTCCAGGATGGCCACCTTCTTGCGGTCGATGCCGTGGCGCGACGCGAGGTAGTACTCGTCATACCGCTCGCGCAGCTCGTGCAGGCCCCAGTACTCACCGTTGAGGTACAAGACGGTGGGGCGGCAGGCCTGCACGTTCAGCGCCGTCTCCCGCAGCAGTCCCTGGAGCGCACAGTCGCGAATCTTGGAGTACAGCAGGTCCTGGCCCGACGTGCGGACGATGAGCCGCGTGTACTCGTCCAGCGCCTGGTCGGGGAACACCGCCGCGCGGAACGTCTTCGGCCCGTAGTCCTCCTTCGCGTACAGGCGCAGGCTCTTGTGCGGCAGCGCCGCGCTGCCCGAGCCGTGGATGCGCACGCCCGCCCCCTGCGAAATCACCGGCTGGCCTTCCACTTCGAACCACTCCACGTGGAGGGGGCGCTCCCAGTCCTTGCCACTCTGGTGATAGTTGCCGTTGCCCCACATCCAATCCGGCAAGGGGTCCTCCGCGTGAATGCGCCCGGGGACGTAGATGCCGTGCTCGAAGCCAAAGAAGTGCTCCGCGTCCACCGTCAGGGACATCACCGGCAACGAACCATGTGACTTGTCGATGAGATAACTCCGCGTGCCGGAGGCTCCCACGGGCGTGGCGTCCTGGAATTGCTGGAACCGCACCACGGCGGCGCGACCCACCGGCCCGCGAGGCGGCAGCCACCGCCACTCCTCCGGCGTCTCCGGCGGATTCGTGGGGATGAGGGACAGAGGCGCGGGCTCGCCCTGTGAACGCATCAGGACCAACGGCGAGGTGTAGATGGGCGAGTCGGCCGTCGGCGTCGAGCCATCCAGCGTGTAGCGCGTCGTCGCGGACTCGCTCGTGGGCAGCGTCAGCAGGGACGGGGGCTGGTAGAGCGCGTGCTGCGTGTCGAAGTCCAATGGCTGGAGCGCCAGCGACGCGCGGGCCGGAGTGCCGGAGCCGTCATGCGCCACCACCTCGATGGAGTGCATTCTCGCGCCTGGCTGCCATTGGATGCTCCACTGGTCACCATGCACCTCGGCCCAGCCGAGCAGCACGCCGTCCACGTGGACTTCCACGGCCCTGATGTCGCCCTGCCCCTGGATGGTCCCCCGCAGGAAACCGGACGCGTTGTCCATGCCATCGATGGACACGTACGGAACGGACTGCTCTTCCCGCGGGTCGTCAATGGGCGGAACGACCGGAGCCGGCGGAACATCCTCACGGCAGGCGGACAGTGAAAGGGTGAGCCACAACAACGCCGAGCGGGACTTGAAACGAAGGGGCATCAACGCCTGTCTCCCTGGGAACGAGCGGCCAGCGCATGGCTGGCACGGGGACGTCCGGCCCGCAGGATTACGAACCTCCTGCGACACGTCCCACACGCGCCCGTGCACGGCGCACGCCATCTGAGTCCCCAGGTGGGGCGCCCTGAAACGCACACCGAATGACGACCGCGGCGCCCCCTATGTAGCGCAGGGAACGTTTGAGGTCCATCCAACCCCAGTGCATGTCAGGGAAAGCACGAGAGCCCCCGCCCGGTGTCGGACGGAGGCTCTGGGTACCGCAGGGGTACACGAAGGGAACTACAGGAGCTTCATCAGCTCCGCGCGCTTCGCATTGTACTCCTCGTCACTGAGGACGCCCGCGTCCTTCAGCTCCTTGATTTCCTTCAGGCGCTGCGCGGGGCTGCGCGTATCCGCCGGGGGCGCCGCGGGCGCGGGCTCCGGGGGCCGCTGCTGGTTCATGAACTGCTGGGCCATGCCGAAGCCCATGCCCATGCCCATGCCACCCAGCGCGTTGCCCGCGCCGCCGCCGCCGTCACCGCCCTTGGCCATGCCCTCGGCCGCGCCGAGCATCGCCTGGCCCTGCGCGTACTGCTGGAAGCCACCGGCCAGACGCGAGTACGCCACGTCCTTGCCCAGCTTCTTCAGCGTCGCCTCGTCCTCCTCCTTGATGGAGACGTGGAAGTTGCCCATCCGCACCACGGTGAGGCCGTAGCCGTCCACGTGGGGCTTGAGCCCGGAGATGACCTCGGTCTCGATCTCCTCGGTGTACGCGCCGCTCGTCACGTCGAGCAGCGGCCAGCGCTTCTTGACGAGCAGCTCCGCGATGCGGTCGCGCGTCACCTTCAGCACCTGGTTCTTGAACCAGCCGAGCAGTTCCTCGTTGCCGGTGCGGCCCATGCCCACCAGGCCCACCACCAGGCGCTCCGGGTCCGTCACGCGGATGGAGAAGTCGCCGTACACCATGGTGCCGATGCCCAGGCCCGTCTCCGGGTCGCGCACGTCACCGATGGGGCCGCCGAACTTCACGCCGGCGAACTCCCGGGTGGAGACGAAGAAGATTTCGGAGATGAAGAGGTTGCCGCCCGTGAAGCCTTCGATGAGGCGGGACAGGAACGGGATGTTGTTCGTGTCCAGCGAGTGACGGCCAGGCCCCAGCTTGCCCTCCACCTTGCCGTCCTTCACGAAGAGGGCGACCTCGTCCGCATCGACGGTGAGCTGGGTCAGCATCCGGACGTTGTTCTCCGGATACTTGTAGATGATGTCGCCCTTCGCCGAGTCCGCCCGGGCGATGAAGTTGCGCTTCGTCTCACCCTTGATGCTGTCGAAGATACCCATTGCCGTCAGCGCCTCCGTGGCCGCGTTGGCAGCCGGTCAACCCGCGCCGCCACCCCAACCCTTTTAAGAGCATGGCATCCCGGACGAAAGCGCGCGCGCTCGCGTACCGGCACCTGCTCGCAACATGCCAGTTTCACTGGCGAAAGCCTAGCCGCTCGGCAGGCTGGATGCCCTGGAAAGCGACGGCCGGCGTCCGCGCTAGCCCCAACGGCTCACCAGCCGCTCGCGGTCCAACAAGCGGATACTGGCCCACAGCAGGAGGGCGTCCAGCACCAGCACCACCGCGCCCTGGAGCAGGTAGTAGCCGAAGCCCGCCTTGAGCACGCCCGCCACCTGTCCACCCACCATGCCCACGATGGGCAGCACCACCAGCGCGGACAGCTGCTGGGCCATGCGCGCCTCGCTTACCCGGGCGGAGATGAGCACCGCCACCCCGTTGCCGAAGAAGGCGAACAGTGGCGCGATGACGAACACGCCGAAGGTCCACAGCGCGTTGGGCATCAGCGGCATCTTCACCAGCGGCCACGCGACGATGTCCACGCCCACACAGAACAGGACGAAGGCCGTCCACGTAATCGCCACGGAGGGCACCAGCGCCGCCAGGCTCTTGCCCGTCACCAGCTCCGCCGCCGTCACGGGCGAGGCCAGGAGCGGCTCCAGCGTGCGCCGCTCCTTCTCCCCCGCCACGCTCTGGGACGCGATGAGGATGGGCACGAACACCGGCATCACCAGGAACATGCCGAACCAGTCGGTGAGCGTCTTGTCGATGAGGAAGCGCGCGGCGCTGGCGCCCAGCGGCAGCGTGGGGTCGTAGAAGAGCGCCACGCTGCGCAGGTCCGCGTGGTCCGGCGTGCGCACGTACGTCCACACCACGCCAATGGGCACCAGCACCATGACGGCCGGGAGCACCATCATGGACACCAGCAGGCCCACGTTCTTTCGCAGGTCCAGGAAGTCCTTCCAGAACACCGCCAGGGCCCGCTTCGGACGGAATGCCATGGGCTACCCCCTCCCCTCGCGCAGCAGCTCCAAATAGACCTCTTCCAGGGGACGCTGCGTGGGCACCGCGCTGTGCACGCGCGCGCCCGCTCCCACCAGGCACGCCACCACGTCGGGCGCCTGCGCATCGTCCGCCAGCATCACGCGCAGCTTCGGCCCTTCGGCCAGCACGTTGGGCGCGAAGGGGAGCAGGGCCAGCGCGCCGCGAAAGCGCTCCGCCTCCCCTTCCACGCGCACCTCCAGCGCCTGCCCCGCGTGCCGCAGCTCGCGGACCGGGCCCATGGCCAGCAGGCGGCGCTTCACCACCGCCACGCGCTCACACAGGCGCTCCACCTCCGCCAGGTTGTGCGAGCACAGGACGATGGTGCGCCCCTCCGACGCCAGCTCCGCCACGGCGTCGCGCACGGTGCGCGCGGACTCCGGATCCAGGCCGCTGGTGGGCTCGTCCAGGAAGATGACCTTCGGGTCGTGCACCAGCGTCCGGACGATGGCCAGCTTCTGCCGCATCCCCTTGGAGAAGCCGCCCACCGGCTCCTCCTCGCGCCCACCCAACCCGAAGCGCTCCAGGTAGTGCCGGGCCCGAGGCCAGGCCGCGGCTTCATCCAACTCATGCAGCTTCATGAAGAAGCGCAGGTTCTCCCGCGCGGTGAGCCTGTCGTAGAGGCCGGGCTGCTCGGTGAGCAGGCCCACCACCTTGCGCAGCGGCTCGCCGTCGCGGTCCACCCGGTGGCCCCACACGGTGGCCTCGCCCTCGGTGGGCTGAAGCAGCCCCGTGAGCATGCGCACCGTGGTCGTCTTCCCCGCGCCGTTGGGCCCCAGCAGGCCGAATACCTCGCCGGGCCGCACGTGGAAGGACAACGCCTCCACGGCCACCCGGTCTCCGAAGCGCTTGCCCAGGTCCTGGACGTGGATGCCGCTCAATCGATGGTCACCAGGAGGAACTTGTTGTTGATGTCGCGGTCCACCGGCGTCACGACCTTGTCCGAGCCCACCGCGGTGCGCAGCAGGTTGAGCCGGTTGTGCTCCACCAGTGCCCACTCACGCCCCGGCCGCTGCGCCAGGGCGCGCATGCGCGCGTTCGCGTCCGACACGCGGTACTGCTCCACCGTGTTCTGCGAGTAGAGCGTCTCGCCGCGCCAGTTCATCATGTACGCGACGATGGGCTCGCCCGCCTGACGCTGCGCGTAGTAGCGCCAGAAGAGGTCGCGCTGCGTCCATTGGTGGGACAGGTCCACCCAGTGGCTCCAGTTGAACCAGAGGGCCATGCCCGCCGCGAGCACCCAGAAGGTGCCGAACAGCATCGCCCGCGCCCGCATCAGCGACGCCACCACCGCCATGCCGCCCGCCACCGCGAAGGTGAAGCCCAGCGTCTTCTTGATGTTGACGGGCTCCGACAGCGCCTTGAGCAGCGAGTCCTCCGCCGCCGGCTGGCGGAAGCCCCGCACCGCGAACGCGATGCCCACCACCGCCAGCACGCCGGCCAGTGTCTGGAGCGACGCGCGGCCTTCCGCGCCCGGCCGCATGGACTCCCACGCCAGGTAGCCAGCCACCGCCAGCACCGCCACGCCCACCAGCGCCTTGGCGGACACCTGGGCCTGGGCGCTCACCGCGCCCAGCGTCGCCACGCCGCCCAGGAGCAGCATCAGCGCCACGGCGCGTGCGCTCGGCGTCGTCCGGGCCCGCCCCTTCGCGGAGAAGGCGTCGAAGGACAGGTAGACGCCGAAGGCCAGCAGCACCAGCGTCACCAAATCTCCCGTCCACAGCGGACGCGAGGTGAAGAACGCGATGGGCTTCGTCACCAGGTCCTGCGGATAGGCTCGGTCGTAGTTGTAGACGAACAGGTCGGTGAAGATCTTCGGGTTCTCCGCGATGTTCTTCCCCACCAGGACGAAGAGCATGAGCCCGAAGATGAGGCTCACCGCGTGCGCGGAGATGCCCTCCTCCCACAGCCGGTCGATGAAGAGCGCCAGGAGGACGGCCACGCCCGGCAGCACCGGGAAGACGTAGTGGTGGAACTTGGTGGCGCTGGACGACAGCAACCAGAAGGAGAAGGCCACCCACAGCACCGCGATGATGGCCAGGTGGTCCGCCGCCTTCTCCGAGCGCAGCTTCAGCCGCGCCACCACCGAGAAGGCGCCAGGCAGCAGCGCTACCCAGGGGAAGATGGCGAAGCCACCCTGCTCGATGAAGTAGATGAACGTGCCGCCCGGCGTGGTGGTGTGCACGCCCGCCGTGAGGCGGTTGAGGTGGTCGTGGACGAAGAAGCGGTACCAGAAGAGCTTGCCCTCATCGTCCACGGAGCCGAAGAGGGACAGCGTCAGGTACCAGGGGCCCGCCACCGCGAAGAACACCAGGATGCCCGTGCCCAGGTGCATCTTGAACATCTGCCCCCACAGCACGGGCATGGGCTGACGGCCCTCGCGCACGTCCTTGCGGAAACGGGCCTGCGTGAGCCACTTCAGGTGCGCGTCCAGGCTGTCGCTGTCCCAAGGGATGACGGACAGGGCCGCGTACAGCACCAGGATGACGGCGGGCAGCCCCACGCCCAACAGGCCCTTGGCCAGCGCGGACAGGCCGGCGAAGAAATAGAAGCCGTACCACCAGGCGGCGCGGTGCTTCGTCGTCGCATCCAGCTGACCGATGAGCGCGCACGCCATGGCGCAGATGAAGGTGGTGACGAAGGGCGTGTCCGTCACCGTCTGCCGCGTGAGCAGGAAGTACAGCGGCATGGTGGCCAGCACGAAGCCGGTGGCCAACCCCGCGCGCCGGGACACCACGCGCGCCACCGCCAGTGACAACAGCGCCACCGCGGTGATGCTCAGGAGCGCGAAGGGCATCCGCATGCCCCACTCCGTGTAGAGGCCCAGCATCCCACCCGGATTCGCCGCACCCACCACGTTCATCCCCAGCGCCTGCATCCACATCGTGAGCGGCGGCTTGGAGAAGAACCACGAGCCTTCCCAGAAGGGATACACGTAGTCCTGGCGGACAACCATCATCCGCGCGACTTCGCCGTAGTGCGTCTCCCAGGGGTCCCAGAGCCCCACCGCGCCCAGGTAGGGAATGAAGAGCAGGGCCGCGAAGCCCGCCGTGGCCGTCACGACGCGCAGACTGAAGGACAGCTCCAGCCACCGCTTCGCCCACTTCGCCTGGAAGAAGTCCTTGCCGAGGATGGCCTCGGTGAAGGTCTGCTCCCGCTGCTGTTCGACTTCGCTCTCCACGGACTGAAGCTCCTTGAGTCGTTCCGGGCGGTGGGCGGCCCACCCTCGGCAGGACGCGGCGTTATATCCCCGCGGCCCCCTCCGGTCGACCACCGCCGCCGGCCTCTGCCGTGAGCCTGACTGCGCGTCGCTGTGCAGGAGAATGTACACGGCGGGGCCGCCAACCCCGCGAAAGCACGGCTCCTTGGCAGAGGCACGGCGCTTGAAACGCCCGGGCCCGGCGGTGCTTCCCGAGGCCGACGGGAAGTGACCGCCGAGGAGACATCATGCTCGCCCCCGCAGTGTCCCTGGCTTGCGCCTTCTTGCTCGCACAGCCAGGGAACGAGGCCCCCGTCCTTCAGCCGCCCACCACCCCGCTTCCTTCCCAGACCTGGCACGCCCCCACGGTGTGCTTGCGGCTGCCACCAACGAAGGATGTTCCATCCGGCGAGTGGCGAGCCCAGTGTGACGACACCGCCCAGGTGTGCCGGGTGTCCCCGCTGCGGGAGTTGGACGACGAGGGCGTGGAGACGGACCGGCAGCAAGCGCGGGTGACGACCTGCTCCATCGCGTTCGACGAGGAGATGGCGGAGCGGGTGAAGGGTTATCGAATGGAGCCGGCCCGCGCGGCGGCCCCACCCGGCTGGTACCGGGACGAGCGCGGGCGGGTGATGCAGTTCAACTTCGACCTGAACCGGCGCGTCTGGCTCGGCGGCGCTTGGGCTCCACTGTGGCAGGACGGCCAGGTGCAGGGCCGCATGCGCGCTGACTTCGGCATCGCGGTGGAGGCACCATCCAGCCAGGGGAAGCGGCTGCACCGGCTCCGATTCCTGGAGACGGAACTGCACCTGGGTGTGCCCTCGCTCGACCTGACGGTGGGGCGCTACGACTTCAGCGTCGAGCGTGACGACCCGCTCTTCCGCGTGACGACCTTCTTCGGCAAGCCGCGGCGGCATGACCTCCACCTCAACCTGGGCTTGTGGATGGAGACGCTCCGCGTGGAGGAGCTCGAACGCGGCGGCGAAGTGGGGCGCTTCCTCACCTGGGGCACGCTCCACGCCACGGTGGACCTGTGGCATTCGAAGGACCTGGTGTCCTACGTGCGCGTGCGCGCTGGTCCATCCTTCGAGCGGGACTATGAGAATGGCTTCAACACCTTCGTCCCCGGCGCGGCGCTCGAAGCAGACCTGACGCTGGACCGGGACGGCTTCCACCACCTGCGGCTGGGGGTGGAGGCGGAGAAGGTGTTGCTGGCCCCGGCCGTCGCGGGCCGCCCGCTGAGGCCGGAGCGGCTGCGGCTCCAGGCCGGCTACGAGGTCATCATCCTGGCCATCAACGACCAGCCGTTAAGCCTGCTCGTGGATGGCCGCGGCATGAAGCGTGGCGACATCGCGGGCGTCCCCGAGCAGTGGGAATGGTCCGCGTCCGCGGGCCTGCGCTTCTCCCTCTGGGCTCCCGCGCGTCGCTCCGCGCCCATGGCCACGTCCGTGAAGGAGTAGGCCACCATGCTGATGCTCGGACTGGCGCTGCTGCTGGCCACCGCCGCGGACGTGCCGCGGGGCGTGCCCGATGACGAAGCCTGCGTGGCCCTGGACGAACGCGGTGAGCCCTACCCCATCTGCTTCGACCCGGGCGACGGCTTCGTGGTGGGCACGCGCATGCGGCTCAGCCGCTCGGCGATGGCGCAGGCGGTGCGCACGGGCGTGCACATCCGAAGCGGACGCAGCAGCCGGAGCAAGGGCTCGCCCTGGTTCAACAACCACCGGCTGCTCGGGCTGGAGGCGTGGGATGGGGAGCAGCGTGGGCTCACCTTCACCGCGTATGACGGGACACTGCGCCGGCACCTGGAGGAAGGATTCATCCTGGTGCCCACGGCGCGGCCGGCGCGCATTCCCTTCCCCTTCGACGTGACGGTGGCGCTGCGACTGGGGCACCTGGAGCGCCGCGTCTGGGAGGGCCCCGGTTGGACCTTGGAAACGGGACGGCTGGGCCTGCTGTTGGACCCGGTGCGCTCGGAGACGGAGCGGGTGTGGTTCGGCGTGGGGCCCGTCGCCGGGCACGCAGTGCGGCGCTCCCGGGAGGGCGTCTCGCACACGGTGGCGCCCTTCACCGAGCTGATGTTCGACGCGGGCGTGGAGTCACGGGACGGGCTGTGGGCCCTGCGCGCATCGGGGCTCGCGGGTTGGAGCATCGGAATCGAGCGAGGGCTGTACTTCCGCGCCAGGACGGACGTGGGCATGGAGCGCGTCGTGCTCGCGGTGGCGGACCAGCCCGTGGTGCTCCAGGTGAGCGGGGCCTATGTCCACCGGGACGCGGGGCTGGACCGGCGCAGTGAGTGGACCGCGAACGTAGGGCTCGCGGTCCGCGTTTTCGGCGCCCGGTGATGCGCGGAAAGAGCCCCTGTCAGTCCACCCGAAGGCCAGCGTCTCCAGGGCCCCGGCCTGTCGCAGTGGGAAGGAGGGCACATGGAGAGAAAGCTTGTTTCGATTCAGCGCATCGACCACCTGGAGCCCGTTCCTGGAGCGGACACGATCCTCAAGGCGCGGGTCATGGGCTGGGACGTCGTCGTGAAGAAGGGCGAGTTCGCCGTGGGTGACGCCTGTGTCTTCTTCGAAATCGACAGCCTCCTGCCCGAGGGACGGCCGTGGGCCGAGTTCCTCCGGCCCCGGGGCTTCCGCGTGAAGACGGCACGGCTCCGGGGGGTGCTGTCCCAGGGGCTCGCCCTGCCGACATCCATCCTCCCCGGCGAGGTTCCCCCCGTCGGAACGGACGTGCGCGACGTGATTGGCGTCGTGAAGTTCGAGCCGGCGCTGCCTGACACACGAGAGGTCGCCGGGCCCTTTCCGGGCCAGGTGCCGAAGACGGACGAAATCCGGCTGCAGTCGGCCCTCGGAGTCCTGGACGAAATTCGCGGCCACGACTTCTTCGTGACGACGAAGCTCGACGGGACATCCGGGACCTTCTTCCGCACGCTCGAGGGCAAGCTGGTGGCGTGCTCGCGCAACTGGGCCTTGAAGCGGGGGCCGAACCCGGTCTGGCGGATGGCCGAACGGTACTCGCTCGACACCGTGCTGCCCCCGGGCTTCGCGGTGCAGGGCGAGCTGTGCGGTCCCGGTATCCAGAAGAACCGCCTGGGCCTGGACGCGCTGGAGTTGTTCGTGTTCAGCGTGCATGACACGCGAACGGGCTGCTTCCTCGCGTACGCGGACTTCATCGCGTTCTGCGCGGAGCACGGCCTGCGCACGGTGCCGGTGGAGCACGTCGTCACCGGCGAGGCGGCGCGCACTTTCGACCACGGTCTGGCGAACTACCTGAAGCTCGCGCAGGGCCACTACGCGGGCACGAAGCACCGGAAGGAAGGCATCGTGGTGAGGCCGCTCGTCGAGCGGCCCTCGCCCACGCTCGGCGGCAGGCTGTCGTTCAAGGTCATCAACAACGACTTCCTGCTCAAGGACGAGGACTGAAGCCCGGCGCCCGGGCGCTCCCCCCAAGGAGCGCCCGGCGCTGGCTCACTTCGGCTCTGTCGGAGTGACGGCGCCGTTCAACACGTTCACGAGCGTCGCCCCCAGGGCCACAGGCGGGTAAGGCACTGCGGAGAGCACGGAGGTCGCCGAGTCGATGACCGCGTGCGCCTTCTGCGACGGCGTGGACGTGGGGTTGGTGAACACGTCCCGCGTGTTGGACAACGAGGACAGCGCACCGAAGACGTTCAGGAACGGCACGGCCTTGCCCACCGTCTTCGCGACGGTCGTCGAGGGCATCGACGAAGGCATGTTGCCCTGCAGCCCATCCTTGATGACGCAGACGCCCGACTCGAAGGTGTCCGCCACGTTGATGGCGTTGTTCGCCGTGCTACATTTTCCGACCTGATTTTCAGCGGGGCGGCGCAGCCTCCAGCACCGTCCGAAGCGCGAGTTCCGCCGCGCGCAGCCGGGCATCCTGAGGGTCCACCCGGCGCGCCTCCACCAGTCGCTCCAGGGCCCGCGCGACGTTGCCGCGAGACAGCTCGCAGCGCACGCCGGCCTCCAGCGCGCCCGTGTCCCAAGGCCCGTACACCCGCGCCTCCGCGGCCGCGTGACACCCTTCCTCCACTCGCGAGGCATCCAGGAGTGCGCGCGCCAGCTCCACGCGCGTCTCCACATGGGCGGGCGCCAGCCGCACGGACTCGCTCAACGGCGCCACCGCTTCCTTCGGAAGGCCCAGGCGGCGCAGCACGCCGCCCAGTGCGCGCAGCGGCCCCGGCGCCCCCGGAACGAGCAGCGCCCGAGCCCGCGCCTCGCGCAGGACGGACGGCTCGTCGAAGCGCAACTCCGCCACCATCCGGTCCACCACCTCGCGGTAGGCGGGGTACGTCGCGGGCCAGGTGAACACCAACCGGTACACCCACTCCCCCCGTGGCACGAAGAGCGCCATCAGATGAGTGGGCCCCCCTGGCCCCTCCAACTCCGCATGCAGCCGCTGCGCGCTCCGCCCGCCCACGCGCGCCGCCACCAGCCCCGTCACCTTCAGCGTCCGCCCCTCGGGGCCCGGAGCGCCCTGCACCAGCACTTCCTGCTGGAACTGCCGCGCCTGGACCGAGCCGTCTCCCGGCTCTCCCGTCTCGATGGCCTCCGCCGAGAAGGTCGCGCGGCCACGCCCCGGCAGTCCGTTGGAGAAGGCCCGCCGGCCCTGCCCGTCCACGTCGCCCCGCCAGTCGCGTGGCAGCGCCACGGAGATGCCAAAGCCGTCATCCCGCTCCGTGCGCCAGACGGAGCGCTCCGCCACCACGCCCCCCGCCAGCACCACCGCCGCCACCACCATCCCCACCGGGCGCAGCCAGCCCGTGTCCGGGTGCCAGCGCGGCTCCAGGAAGACGCCGGCCAGCAGCCCCGCGAGCAATCCGCCCAGGTGCCCCGCGTTGTCCACGCCCACCGACGTCCACCCCATCCATAGGAAGACGAGCACCGTGGGCACCGCGGCCTCGCCGGACATCCACCGCGCCGGCAGCTTCGCCCGGTGACGCCGGCCGAGGACAAGCAGTGCCCCTACACAGGCGTACACGAGCCCGGAGGCCCCCACGCTCACCGCCCCGGAGCTGCCGAGCGAGCCCGCCATGGTGGCCAGCCCCGCCGCCACCAGCAGCGCCGCGTAGTCCCGGCGCCGGCACAGGCGCTCCAGGCCGCTTCCCGCCGCCAGCAGCACCAGGACATTGAGGGCCAGGTGGAGCAAGTCCCGGTGCAGGAAGTTGGCGGTGACGAGCCGCCAGACCTGGCCCGCGTCCACCACCAGAGGCCCCGCCTTCGCGCCCCACCGCAGCAGGGTGTCCAGCCCCACCGGCCCCGCCGCTCGCGCCGCGCCGTGGATGCCCACCAGCACGGTCGCGAGGATCAAGGTGAGCCAGGGCGCCCCCCCAAGTCGCATCCCACCGGCCGATTGACCGATGGACAACAGCCTCGCCTGCCCCTCTTCCTCGGGAGAAAGTCGTGTCTTTTGAGGGGGATACATGGCTTGTACAGGGAAAGGCCGTTCTGCTATGACTGTACGCGGATCGGACCCGTGCTGAAGCTCATCATCGAAGACGACGAGGGGCGCAAGACCGTTGTTCCCTTCGTGCGTGACGAGATCACCATCGGCCGTCAGGAGGGAAACACCATCCGCCTGACGGAACGGAATGTGTCTCGGCGTCACGCACGATTGGTGCGACTCAATGGCCACGTCGTAGTGGAAGACCTGGGGAGCTATAACGGCACCCGGATCAACGGCGAGCGAATCGCGGGTCAGTCGCCCCTGAAAGAGGGCGACCTGGTCCAGATTGGCGACTACGACCTCGCGCTCCAAGCGGAGGGCGTGGCCAATGCCGTAGGCCCCATCACCACCAAGGTGCCCGCCCGCCGGCCGGAACCCGAGCCGGAGGAGGACGACTCCGACGACGAGGAGCCGGAGGAGAGCGAGCACACCCCGCCCTCCCTCAGCGCCGCGGACGCGCGCCGTCACTCCACCTCCATCATCCGGTTGGATCAGGTGGAGGCGGATCGACCGCGCAAGGTGGTGGACGTGCCCGCCGAGGACGCTCCCCGCCTGCTCGTGCTGTCCCCGGACGAGCTCAAGGGCCAGGAGTTCGCCTGCATCCGCACGGAGCTGCGGATCGGCCGCACCGACGACAACGACATCACCTTGGATCATCGGTCGCTGTCGCGCACCCACGCCAAGCTCGTCCGCGAGGACGCTGGCGAGTGGCGCGTCATCGACATGCAGTCCGCCAACGGGATGACGGTCAACGGTGAGAGCTACGCGCAGGCCACGCTCGCCACCGGTGACATCATCGAGCTGGGGCACGTGAAGCTGCGCTTCGTCAACGCCGGTGACGCGTCGGACGACGTGGCCGCGGGTGGCGGCTCGCGCTCGAAGCTGCCCCTGGTGGCGGGCCTCGCGGCCCTGCTGCTCGGCGGAGGCGGCGGAGCCTTCTGGTACATGAACCAGCAGGGCACCCAGCCGACGGCGCCCCCGGTCATCGCGCAGACGCCCACGCCCCCTCTGGACGAGGATCCGCAGCCGACCATCGACGAACAGGCCGCGGCCAACGCCCCCTCGCCCACGACGGCAGCGGCGACGCAGACACCTGAAACGCCTCCGCCCCCGCGTGGCCCCTCCATGGAGGAGCAGCGCGCGGTCGCCGACAAGGCGATTGCGGCGCGTGACTTCGACACAGCCGTGGACGCGCTGGAGCGCATCAAGGATGCCAACGGCCAGCGCCCCCGCGACGTGGAGACCCGGCTCGACGAGGCGCGCGCCGAGCAGTTGATGAAGCGGCGGCTCGACGACGTCCGCAAGGCCCTGGGCGACGGCAAGCTGCCGGAGGCCGAGGAAGCCCTGCGCGAGAGTGCCGCCACCAAGGCGTTCGCCAAGGAGTACGCGGCGCTGAAGACGCAGGTCGCCGAGGCTCAGAAGAAGGCGGCTCCGCCCGTCACGGTTCCCACCTCCGGCACGGAGAAGGCGCCGCCCGCCGCGCAGTCCGCGGCGGCCAAGGCCCAGGCGGACGGCTTCGAGCACATCAAGGGTCTGCGCTACCGGCAGGCCATCGAGCAGCTGAACAAGTGCCTCGACCTGGACCCCACCCGCGCCGAGTGCCACCTCTACCTCGGGTCCGCCTACGCGAATGACAACCAGCCCGAGAAGGGCGCGGTTCACTACAAGCGATTCCTGGAACTTGCGCCCAATCACGCGTACTACGAGCGCGTGAAGGGTTTGGTCGAGAGTTACGAGAATCCCAAGAAGTAGTGGTCTGCCGGAATCACCCTCGCCCCCCGGGGGTATTCCGGTCCCATGGCACTGAACTGCAGCGAGGAGACGCTGTGCAGATTCGCATCCTGGTAGTTGATGATGAGCAGGACAACTGCGACTACCTCAAGCTGGTCCTGACCCGTGAAGGCTACGAGGTCGTGACCACGACGGACCCCACCCAGACGGTGGAAATCCTCCGGGGCTCCGACTTCCACCTCGTCATCCTCGACATGATGATGCCGCAGATGTCGGGCACCGAGGTGCTGGAGCAGATTCGCAAGTACGACACGGACGTGGCCGTCATCGTCGCCACCGCGTACCCCACGGTGGACACGGCAGTGGCCTCGCTCAAGGCGCAGGCTTCCGACTACGTCAAGAAGCCCATGGAGCCGGAGCAGTTCATCACCGCGGTCCGCAACGCCCTCCAGAAGAAGGGATTGTCCCAGGACCCGGAGGCGGACCTGCACCGCGCCATTGGCCGCACCATCCGCGACGCACGCAAGACGCAGGAGCTCACGCTCAAGCAGCTGGCGCGGCGCACGGGCCTGTCGGTGTCGCTGCTGTCGCAGATTGAGCGCGCGGAGTCCTCCGCCTCCATCTCCTCGCTGTACAAGATTGCCTCGGCGCTGCAGCTGCGCATGGGCGAGCTCTTCGGCGATACCTGATGTCGCCGTGGCAGTGCCCCGCCGGCCGCCCTGACTAGCGGCCGGAGAAGCGGGGCGGGCGCTTTTCAAGGAAGGCCGCCCGCCCCTCCTTCGCGTCCTCGCTCCCGAAGGCCGCCGCGCGCAAGCCGCGCAGCCGCGCCCGGTCCGCCTCCTCCAACGGGGCCCGAGCCAGACGCCCGAAGGACTCCTTCATCCCCGACACCGCCAGCGGTGCATGGCTGGCCAGGGTGGCACACAGCGCCAGCGCGCGCGTCTCCGCGTCCGCCAGGCAGTCATCCAGCAGCCCCCACTCCAGCGCCTCCCGCGCGCTCAGCTTCCGCGCCGCGAGGAAGAGCTGCTTGGCGCGCGACACGCCCACCAGGCGCGCGGCCCGGGCCAGCCCTTCCGGGGAGTAGACGATGCCCAGGCGCGCGGGGGGCATGAGGAAGACGGCGTTGGGCGTGCCGATGCGGAAGTCGCACGAGGCCGCCAGGTCGAAGCCGGCGCCCACCGCGGGGCCCTCCACCAGCGCCACACTGGGCGCGGGGTGGGACTCCAGCTTCAGCAGGCACTCCACCAGCAAGTCATCCGGCAGCCGCCCGTCCGCGCCCGGGGGGCCCAGGTGCGTCAAGTCATAGCCGGAACAGAAGGCCCCGCCCGCGCCGCGCACCAGCAAGGCGCGCACATGCGGGGCCGGTTCCAGCGCCGCGTCCAGCCGCGCCAGAAGGCCGTCATCGAGCGCGTTGCGGCGGGCCGGGTTGGACAGCGTCAACACCCGGACCCCGTCGTCGCGGTCCTCGACGTTCAGCGAAGCACCTGTCGCGACGACGGGCTCCACTGCTAGCCGAGCACCACGAGGACATCGCCCTCGTTGACCGACTGCGCCTCCTTCACCCGAATCTCCTTCACCGTCCCGCCATCCTCTGCCTCCACGGGCATCTCCATCTTCATGGATTCGAGGATGACGAGCGTGTCGCCCGCGTTGACCTGCTGGCCGACCTGAACCTCAATCTTCCACACCGTGCCGGTGATGTGCGCCGCTACGTCCGCCATGAATCCGTGCCTCCTCAGGGGTGGGTGGGGCTGGAGCGGGCCCCGCTACGCCGGCTTGGCGTGGTGCTCCAGGAAGTGCGTGTCCAGCTCGCCGGCCTGGAAGGCCGCATCCTGCACGATGCGCAGGTGGAGCGGGATGTTCGTCTTGATGCCTTCGATGCGGAACGACTGGAGCGCCGTCACGGAGCGCTCAATCGCCTGCGCCCGTGTCTCACCGGTGACGATGAGCTTGGCAATCATCGGGTCGTAGTTGGGCGTGACGGTGTTGCCCTCGCCGTAGCCCGCGTCCAGCCGGACGCCCTCGCCCGTGGGCGGCTGGAACACCTTCAGCGGCCCGGGGGACGGGAAGAACTTCACCGGGTCCTCGGCGTAGATGCGGAACTCCAGCGCCGCCCCGCGCCGCTTCACGTCCTCTTGCTTCACCGTGAGGCGCTCGCCCGCGGCGATGCGCAGCTGCCAGCCGATGAGGTCCAGCCCCGTGGTCAGCTCCGTCACCGGGTGCTCCACCTGGAGGCGGGCGTTCATCTCGATGAAGTAGACCTCACCGTCCGAGTACAGGAACTCCACCGTGCCGGCGTTGGCGTAGCCGAAGGCCTTCGCCGCGGCCACGGCGGCCGTGAAGAGCTTCTGCGCCAGCTCCGGGTTGCGCCCGTCCGCGAACAGCACGGAGGGGGCTTCCTCCACCACCTTCTGGTGGCGCCGCTGGATGGAGCATTCCCGCTCCAGGCAGTGGATGAGGTGGCCGTGCTGGTCCCCCAGAATCTGGACCTCGATGTGCCGCGGCGCCGGGAAGTAGCGCTCCACGTACACGCCTTCCTTGCCGAAGGCGGCCTTCGCCCGGTCCGTGCACTGGCGGTAGACCTTCTCCATCTCCGCGGGATTCCTGGCCACCGCCATGCCAATGCCGCCGCCGCCGCTGGCCGCCTTGACGAGCACCGGGTAGCCGATGCGCTCGGCCTCCGCCAGCGCGCTGGCCACGTCGGGCACCACGCCCTCGCTGCCGGGCACCACGGGAACCCCCGCGGCGGACACCAACTTGCGGGCCTGGCTCTTGTCCTTCATCCGCGCCATGGCCTCCGGCGGCGGTCCCACGAAGATGAGCCCCGCGTCCGCGCAGGCCTGGGCGAACTCGCCGTTCTCCGACAGGAAGCCGTAGCCCGGGTGGATGGCCTGCGCACCCGTCTGCTTCGCGGCCTCCAGGATGGCGGCGGTGTTGAGATAGCTGTCCTTGGCCGGTGCGGGGCCGATGCGCACCGCCTCGTCGGCCTCCTTCACGAAGGGCAGCTCGGCGTCCGCGTCCGAATAAACGGCGACCGTCTTGAGCCCCATGCCCCGGGCCACCACGCCGATGCGGCGGGCAATCTCTCCCCGGTTGGCGATGAGCAGCTTCTGGAACATGGCGAAACCCCTGGGGTGCGGGTGCGAAAGGGCGGCGAACCTAACCCTCGCTCCCTCCCAAGACAAGGGTGCGGACGGACGTGCAACAGGTCCCTACAGTCCAGTAAATTTGCGGGTCTACGAGGCGGTGTCGTACCTTGCTCCCCGTGACGCCCCCCTCTTCCTCAAGCCCTGGCGGCGTGGTCAATCTGCACCACGCGCGGCGCGCCAAGCGCCTGGACCTCTACCGTGGCCGGCACACGGACCGCGTGCGCTTCGTGCGTACCACGCTCGAGACTTTGACGCAGAGCGGAACCCTCTTCACCGAGGAGGGCACGCGCCGCGGCCTCTCCTTGCTGAAGGCGCTCCAACTGCTGCAGCGGGCCCACGCGCGCCTGGAGGAAGTGTCCGGCGACGGCGTGCTGCCCGCGGCCCGGCTCCCGGAGCGCGTGGACGCGCTCTATTCGGAAGTCGACGGCCTCTTCGCCCGCGCGGACACCCTGTCCGCACGCGACGAAGCCAGCGTGGCCCAGCTTCCCGCTCGCTGAGCTCCGCTTCTCCCCTGCCCCTTACGGCAGTTCCGTCTGGCCCTGCCGCCGCAGGAAGGTGGGGATGTCGAACTGGTCCTCGTCCAGCGGCAGCGGCGCGTCCTTCACCACCGCGGTGCGGGCGCTCACAGACTTGCTGCTCTCCACGGTGAGCGGCCGCGAGCCGCTGCCCTTCGCGGGCACCAGGCTGGCGACTTCCTCACGCGCGTTGGCGAGCACGGACGGAGCCGGTCGCGACAGCGGCACCTGCACCACCGGCGTCACCGTGCGGACCTTGGGCGCGTCGCGGTGGACGAAGCCCGTGGCGATGATGGTGATCTTCACCTCGTCAGCGATGTTCTCGTCGATGAGCGAGCCGAAGATGATTTCCGCCTCGCTGTCGGCGGCGTCGTGCACCAGCGTCAGGGCCTCGTTGACCTCCTGCAGGGTCATGTCGCGGCCACCGGTGATGTTGATGAGCAGGCCCGTGGCGCCGTCGATGGAGACATCCTCCAGCAGCGGGCTGGCGATGGCCTGCTGCATGGCAATCAGCGCGCGCTTGTCTCCGGTCGAGTGGCCCGTGCCCATGAGCGCGATGCCCTTGTCGCTCATGATGGTCTTCACGTCGGCGAAGTCGACATTGATGTAGCCGTGGTACTGGATGAGGTCGCTGATGCCCTGCACGGCGTTCAGCAGGACCTCGTCCGCGCGCTTGAAGGTCTCCAGCAGCGGCATCGGCTCGTTGGAGAGCGACAGCAGGCGCTGGTTCGGAATCGTGATGAGCGTGTCCACCGCGGCCTTGAGCTCCACGATGCCCTGCTCGGCCTGCTTGCGGCGCTTGTTGCCCTCGAAGAGGAAGGGCTTGGTGACGACGCCCACCGTGAGGCAACCCAGGCTCTTGGCGATGTCCGCGATGATGGGCGCGGCGCCCGTGCCGGTGCCGCCGCCCATGCCGGCGGTGACGAACACCATGTCGGCGCCCTCGAGCACCGCGGCAATCTGGTCACGCGACTCCAGGGCGGCCTCGCGGCCCATCTCCGGGTTGGCGCCCGCGCCCAGGCCCTTCGTCAGCGTCTGGCCCAACTGAAGCCGGGTGGGCGCCTTGCTCGCGGCGAGCGCCTGGACATCGGTGTTGGCGGCGATGAAGTCCACCCGGTCCAGCTTGGACAGGATCATCGTATTGACGGCGTTGCAGCCGGCCCCACCCGCCCCGACGACCCGAATCTTGGCGGCCTGCTTGTTCTGATCGAACTGGTCCATGGTGGTCCTCTCGCCCGGAGTGGCGCGATGCAGCGCGCCTGCTCCCAACCTCCACAATCATCAGCAAGTCCCACGCTTTGGCAAGTATTCCGCTACGAGCCTGTAGCGGGATGCTGCGCGTCCGAGTCCTGACGCGCACTTACGCCAACGCCAGGACGTGCAGGCGTGCGGCGCGGTGGGTGAACTTCGCCCCTTGACTCGCGATACACGGCACTGCTTAGCGGGTGGGACGCAGCATGCCCCAAAAAACGACGGGTGGCCCCGAAATCTCTTTCGGAGCCACCCTCGCTGAAATCACCCGGTGTGTTTCACCGGGGATTCAGAGCCCGTGGGTCAGCGCGCCTCGCGTTCCACTTCCACCTTCCCCACGCGGAGGATGGTGAATCCCACGCGGCGGTTGTTCTCACGGCCCGTCGCCGTCTTGTTGGTGTCCACCGGCTTCGTCTCACCGTAGCCCACCGCCTCCATGCGGCCCTCGGCGATGCCCTCCTTCACCAGGAAGGCCCGCACGTTGTTCGCGCGGCGCTGCGACAGGTCCAGGTTCTTCGCGTCGTTGCCCTGGTCGTCGGTGTGGCCCTCGATGCGGAGCAACTCCACCTGCGGGTTGGCGCGCAGCACCGCGGCCGCCTGCTTCAGCAGCGGAAACGAGCGGGCCAGGATGACGTCCTTTCCGGTCGCGAAGTAGACCTTCTCCAGGATGACGATGCGCTCGCCTTCCACGAGCACCTTCACCGTGCCCTTGTCGGGGCAGCCGTCCTCGTCCTGGAAGCCGTTGATGGTCTCTGGCTCGTTCGGGCACTTGTCCGCCGTGTCGGGAATGCCGTCCCGGTCGTTGTCCGGGTCGGGGCAGCCGTCCTCATCCTGGAAGCCGTCCTTGTCCTCCGGGTCGTTGGGGCAGCGATCATCCGGGTCCATGATGCCGTCGCCATCCGTGTCCACCGGCGGCGGAGGCGGCGCCACATCCGGGCAGCCATCCGAGTCCTCGAAGCCGTTGACCGTCTCCGGCTCGTTCGGGCACGTGTCCGCCGTGTCGGGGATGCCGTCCGCGTCGTTGTCCGGGTCGGGGCAGCCGTCCTCATCCTGGAAGCCGTCCTTGTCCTCGGGCTCCGTCGGGCAGGCGTCGTCGATGTCCAGGATGCCGTCGCCGTCCGTGTCCACCGGCGCGGCCTGCTTGGGCTCACGGGACGGCTCCGGGCTGTAGCTGAAGCCCGCGAGCAGCCGGAAGCCCGGCGTGCCGTAGCCGCGGGTGAGCCCCGGCCCACCGCCGACGTGCGCGGAGAATCCGCCCAGCGCGCGGTACTTCAGCGCCGCCAACAGCTCCAGCGGGCGCTCCTCGGTGTCCTGCTGCTCCAGGTTCACCGCGCCCACCAGCGTGGCCGCGAGCGCCAGCGGCACCTCGCTCACCGTGAAGGGCAGCTCGGCGCCCACGCCGTAGGACACCGCGTTGCCCAGGTTCAGGTTGCGCAGCTGCTGCTTCTCCCGGAAGTCCACGCCCACGTTGGCGGCCACGCGAAACCGCTCGCCGTATTCGGCCACCAGGCGCGGCTGCACGCCCACACCCGAGCCCCCGAGGAAGTCGGAGCCGCCGCCCGTGGGCAGCACCACCGGCACCGTCAGGGCCAGGCCGAAGGAGCCCTCCTCCAGGAGGCGGGCCTTGGGCACCAGGCGCAGGTCACCGATGCCGCCCGAGCCCACGCCCTGGGCGAAGGACGGGTCCACCATGGGCGCCGCCTGCGAACGCTGGAGCGTCACCGGCAGCAGCACGCCGAGCTCGAAGCGGTCGAAGAGGCCCACCGAGCCCATCAGGTCCACACCCACCTGGCTGCGCACCAGCGCGGTGATGAACCGGCCCGAGCGCGGGTCCATGAAGTTGAGCGGCTTGTCCGCGTAGTTGACGGACATGCCCACGTTCCAACCCAGGTGGGAATGCACCTGGGCGCTCTGGACGCCCAGGATGTCCTTCGAGCTCGGCCCCGGCTTGTACTGCTGCACATCGATGGACTGGGACGCGGACAGCGTGGGCACCTGCGCCACGGCCGGCCGCGACACCATCAGGACCGCCAGCGCCAGCACGGCGGCGGCGGCCACAGGGGCCCCACCGGCCCGCCCCGCCGAGCGGCGGAAGCGGCCCAGCAGGGGCAGCCCGAGCAGCAGCAGCGCCAGCGGAGCGAAGGTGCCCGCCCCACTCGTGCTGCACCCACGGCCGGAGATGACGAAGTCGTCGTTGCCGTCCAGCGGGTTGGTCCCACCGGTGACTTCCTCGCCGTCATTCACGCCGCCGCCGTCCGTGTCGGCGTTGTTCGGGTCCGTCTCGCCGTTGTCGAAGGAGCCGTTGCGGTTGGCATCCTCCGCGCCGTCCAGCAGGCCGTCACCGTCCGTGTCCGGGTCGAGCGGGTTGGTGGGGTTGTTACCGCGCACCTCCACGCCGTCCGTCAGGCCGTCATCGTCCGTGTCAGCGTTGTTCGGGTCCGTCTCCGTGGAGTCGACGCGACCGTCATGGTTGGCGTCCTCCTCGCCGTCGCGCAGGCCGTCACCGTCCGTGTCCGGGTTCTTCGGGTCGGTGGTGGTGCTCGGGTCCGCGTCCGGACGGAAGTTGGGCGAGTTGCGGTCCGTATCCGCCGGAGCGCTCTCCAGCGTCACGCCCATCTCCGTGCCGTCCAGGATGCCGTCGTTGTCGCTGTCCGGATCCAACGCGTCGATGAGGCCGTCACCATCCGTGTCGGTGATGCCGTCGATGCCGTCCGGCACGCCGTCGTCGTCGCTGTCCGCGTCGTTGGGGTCCAGGCCCAGCGCGATTTCGGTCGCATCATCGATGCCGTCACCGTCGGAGTCGACGTCGTCCGCGGGGTTGAGCGGATCCGTCTCGTCCGGGTCCACCCGTCCGTTGCGGTTGGCGTCCTCGATGCCGTCACGCACGCTGCCGCCGTCCGTGTCGGGGTTGAGCGGGTCCGTCGTCGTGGTCGGGTCGGAGTCCGCCACGAAGCGCGTCATGTCCGTATCGGTGCCCTGGGGCTCGGTGAGGCCCAGCTCCAGACCGTCCGACAGCAGGTCGCCATCGGTATCCCTGTTGTTCGGGTCCGTCTCACCCTCGTCGACGATGCCGTTGTGGTTGGCGTCCTCGTTGCCATCCAGGATGCCGTCGTCATCCGAGTCATCGTCGAGCGGATCCGTCCCAGCGACATTCACCTCGATGCCGTCCGGCAGTCCGTCACCGTCCGTGTCGGGGTTCTCCGGGTCGGTGCCCAGCACAACCTCCTCGGCGTCCGTCAGGCCGTCGCCATCCGTGTCGACCGCGACCGACCAGGTGTAGGTCGCCGGCGTGTCGTCCACGTTGCCCGCCTCATCCACCGCGCGGACGCTCAGCGTGTGGCTGCCTTCCGCCAGGCTCGTGAAGGTGACCGGGTCCGTGCACGGCACGTACGCCGCGCCGTCCAGGCTGCACTCGTACGTCACCGGGGACTCGTCCGAATCGAAGTCGAACGTCGCGGTGCCGGGCGCGTCTGCCAGCGGCGGGCCCGAGATGATGAGGGTGTCCGGCGCGGAGGTGTCCACCGTCCAGGTGTAGCTGGCCGGCGTCGGATCCACGTTGCCTTCCCCATCCACCGCACGGACCTCCAGGGTGTGCTCTCCGTCATCCAGCCCCGTGAAGGTGACCGGGTCCGTGCACGCCGTGAAGGCCGCGCCGTCCAGGCTGCACTCGTACGTCACCGGGGATTCGTCCGAGTCGAAGTCGAACGTCGCCGAGTCGCTGTTGGACAACGCGGGCGGCGTCGAGGTGAACATCGTCTCCGGCGGCTCCGCGTCCACGGTGAAGGTGTGCGTCACCGTCGTGCCGGTATTGCCCGCCTCGTCCTCCGCCGTGACGGACACCGTGTGGGGGCCCTCCGACAGCGTGTCGCCCACGGGGAGCGACCAGTTGCCGGACGGGTCGGCCACCACCGTCCCCACCGTGACGCCATCCACCACCACCGTCACCGTGCTGCCCGGCTCCGTCGTACCGGAGTACGTCACCACCGGCACATCGAGCACCGCGCCGTCCGCGGGCGTGGTGATGACCACCACCGGCGCCTCCGTATCCACCGTCCAGGTGTACTCGGCGGGCGTCGGGTCCACGTTGCCCGCCGCGTCCACCGCGCGCACCGCCAGCGTCTGGGCGCCGTCCGGCAGCGGGCCGAACTGCGCCTGGGCCGGGCACGCCGTGAAGGGCGCGCCGTTCAGCGAGCACTCGTACGTCACCGGAGACTCGTTCGAGGAGAAGACGAAGTCCGCGGTAGCCACGTTCGTCAGCACCGCCGGGCCACTGTCGATGGCGGTATCCGGCGCCGCCGTGTCCACCGTGAAGGTGGAACTCGTCGGAGCGCTGGTGTTGCCTGCCTCATCCGTCGCCGTGACAACAACCGTGTACGGGCCGTCCGCCAGCGTCACCGGCGGCGTGAAGGTCCAGTTGCCACCCGCATCGACCGGGATGGGGCCGTAGGTCGTCCCATCCAGCGTCAGCGTCACGAACTCGGCGCCATCCGCCGTGCCGGTGATGGTCACCACCCCATCATCCAGCACCGCGCCATTCGCGGGCGAGGTGATGAGCGGCGCCACCGGCGGCGTGAGGTCCACCGTCCAGGTGTGCTCGGCGGGCGTCGGGTCCACGTTGCCCGCCGCGTCCACCGCGCGCACCAGGAGCGTGTGATCCCCTTCCGCGAAGCCTTCGAACGTCACCGTCTCCGTGCACGGCACGTAGGCCGTACCGTCCAGGCTGCACTCGTAGGTGGAGCCCGGCTCGGAGGCCGCGAACTCGAACGAGGCCGACGTCTCCGAGGTCACCGCCGACGGGCCGCTCACGACGAGCGTGTCCGGCGACGTCGTGTCCACCGTCCACGCGTACTGCGCGGGCGTCGGGTCCACGTTGCCCGCCGCATCCACCGCGCGCACCAGGAGCAAGTGGTCCCCATCCGCCAAGCCCGTGAAAATCGCGGGGTTGGTGCAGGCCACGTAGGCGCCCCCATCCAGGCTGCACTCGTAGGCCACGCCGCCGCCCTCCGAGCGGAGTTCGAAGGTGGCGGACGTCGCGTTGGTGACCAGCGCCGGCCCCGAGTCGATGAAGGTATCAGGTGCCGACAGGTCGACGATGAAGGTGCTCGTCACCGGTCCCGCGGAGTTGCCGGCCGGGTCGACGCTGGTGATGCTCACCGTGTGCGGGCCCTCGTCGAGCGGCTCAGGCACGGTGAAGGTCCAGTTGCCGTCCTCGTCGACGGCGATGGGACCGTGCGTCGCACCACCGACCTCCAGGTAGATGCTGCTACCCGGCTCCCCCGTTCCCGTCAGCGTCGGCGTCGCGGTGGAGACCTCCTCCTGGTCCGCGGGCGAGTCGATGGTCGGCAGCGTCGGGGGTGTGAGGTCCACCGTCCAGGTGTACTCGGCGGGCGTCGGGTCCACGTTGCCCGCCGCGTCCACCGCGCGCACCGCCAGCGCCTGGGCGCCCTCGCTCAGGCCCGTGAGCATCTGCGGATCCGTGCAGGCCACGAACGGCGTGCCGTTCAGCGAGCACTCGTACGTCACCGGGATCTCGTTCGAGTCGAAGTCGAACGTGGCGCTGGTGGCGTTCGTCACCGCTGGCGGGCCACTCACGATGGTGGTGTCCGGCGCGGTGGCATCCACCGTCCACGTCCGGGTGGCGGGCGTCGAGTCCACGTTGCCCGCCGCGTCCACCGCGCGCACCGCAAGGGTGTGCGCACCGTCCGCCAGGCCCGTGAACGTCTGCGGGTCCGTGCAGGCCACGAACGGCGCGCCGTCCAGCGAGCACTGGTACGTCACCGGGCTCTCATTCGAGCTGAAGTCGAACGTCGCGCTGCTGGACGTCGTCGTCCCCGAAGGGCCGCTGACAATCGTCGTCTCCGGCGCCGTCGTGTCCACCGTCCACGCATACGTCGCGGGCGTCGGGTCCACGTTGCCCGCCGCATCCACCGCGCGCACCGCCAGGGTGTGGTTGCCCTGGCTCAAGCCGGTGAACGTTTGCGGGTCCGTGCAGGCCACGAACGGCGCGCCGTCCAGCGAGCACTGGTACGTCACCGGGCTCTCGTTGGAGCTGAAGTCGAACGTCGCGCTGGTGGAATTCGTCACCGCTGGCGGGCCACTCACGATGGTGGTGTCCGGCGCGGTGGCATCCACCGTCCACGTCCGGGTGGCGGGCGTCGAGTCCACGTTGCCCGCCGCGTCCACCGCGCGCACCGCAAGGGTGTGCGCACCGTCCGCCAGGCCCGTGAACGTCTGCGGGTCCGTGCAGGCCACGAACGGCGCGCCGTCCAGCGAGCACTGGTACGTCACCGGGCTCTCGTTGGAGCTGAAGTCGAACGTCGCGCTGCTGGACGTCGTCGTCCCCGAAGGGCCGCTGACAATCGTCGTCTCCGGCGCCGTCGTGTCCACCGTCCACGCATACGTCGCGGGCGTCGGGTCCACGTTGCCCGCCGCATCCCGCGCGCGTACCGCCAGCGTTTGATTGCCCTCGCTCAGCCCCGTGAACGTCTGCGGGTCGGTGCAGGCCACGAACGGGCCGCCGTTCAGCGAGCACTCGTACGTCACCGGGCTCTCGTTGGAGCTGAAGTCGAACGTCGCGCTGGCGGAATTCGTCACCGCCGGCGGTCCACTCACGATGGTGGTATCCGGAGGCGTGGTGTCAGTGACCACGGTGAAGGAATTGGTGTTGCTCAGCACGGACGACACGCCCTGGAGCTGGGCGTAGGCATTCACCGTGTGCGCGCCGACGGACAGATCCGCGGTCGGCGTGAAGCTGAAGCTCCCCAAGGCGTCCGCCGTCGCGCGGCCCACTTCAACGCCATCCACGAAGATGACCACCGTGGAGTTCGCGGGGGCCGTGCCGGTGATGACCGGGCGAACGCCGGTGGTAGAGCCGTTGGCCGGCGTCGTCACCACGGGGGCCGCCACGCTCGCCGGGAAGGCACCCGGCAGGATGGCGACGACACCGGGGTTGCCAGGGGCGGCACCATACGTGAGCCCGTCCGGAGCGCTGGCCGTCGGCTGCGTGCCCGCGACGCCGCCCGTGACGACCGGCGTGCATCCGACCGTCGCGCCCTGAATCAGCACACGACCACCACCGCCACCGCCACCCGTTCCGTGCTGGTCGTACGTGGTGCTGCCACCAGCGCCACCACGGGCCGTCACCGTATTGGCCGAACAGGCCAAGCCTCCGGTGACGCGCAGGTACACAGTACCGCCAGCGCCAGCGCCGCCCGCGGCGTCATTGCCGATCCCCACGGCGTTGACTCCCGCCAACCCGTTCGCCGACACGCGACCGGCCCCCGAGAGCGAGGCCGCGCGGAAGAACACGACACCGCCACCCGCGCTGCCCCCGCCCGCCGCGTCGTCGTTGCCGTGCCCCGCGCCGCCACCGCCGCCGAACACCGCATAGGACACCGCATCGAAGCTCAGCGCGGCGCCACCGAGACCGCCCATCGCGCGGGATGCGGGAGGCTCTTCACCCACCCACGTCCGTCCGCCGATGCCGCCCGCACCCGCGTTGCTGCCGCCACCGCCACCCGAGTTATGGCAGACGCCGCCACCACCGGCGTTCGCGATGTTGCCCCGGCCCGTCGTCCCAGAGGCAGGCGGGAAGGCCCCATTGCCAAAGCGCCCAGGCACCAGGCCTTCACCCTTCTCCGTTCCACCCGGCCAGGCCTGGTCCATGGCCGTGCAGCCGTCTCCGTCACCGTTCCAGGCGAAGCCACCGCGGAACCCCTGGCCATCCGCGTGGATGGCGCCCGCGTTGCTCACCGGCCCCTGCGACAGGAAGGCCAGCACACCGCCCGTCGCCCCATTCCAGGGCTGCGCCACGATGCTGCCCGCGGCGTTCACCGTTACGCTGGTGTACTCGGGCACCCGAATCGCCTGCGTCCCGGTGACCGCGAAGGCCACCGTGAGCGGCTGCGTGAAATTGAGCCGCGTCGCCGTGAGGCTCTGAATCCGCGCGAACTCCCAGCGGCCCACCGGGCCTCCCGCCAGGTTGATGGGCGTCTGACTCCCAGACACGGGCGCCGCGAGCCCCGTGGCCTGGTGCACCATCACCAGATTCCCCACCGCGAAGCCCGTGGTCGAGGCCACCGTCACGAAGCTCTGCCCCGCGGGCACCGCGGCCGTCACGGGCGTGTAGGTATTGATGGGCGTATTGGCGATGTTGACGGTCAGCGCGCCGCTGCTCCCGTTCCCCAGGCCGACGGTGTCCACCGCGGCCATCGCCACGGGTCCCAGCAGCGCCGCGCACAGCAGCACCAGGGGTGCGACGGCCAAGCCGAGGCGTCCTCGGGAAACCCGACTAAGCAGGGGGACGTAAAAGGTCTTTCGAGTCATAAACCTGGGGTCGCTGGGGGGTGTGGGCCCAACGGCAAATGCCGCACATAGCAATCCGAGAGCCAGCCTCTGTCCAATCTACGACCCTCGGTATTCCGAGGATTTCAGCGCCCAGCTCGAGGGGTAGAGCCCGCCCCATCCGAACCACGGATCCAGATTCCGGAAACTGGACCGACTCGCGCATTCGAGAGGGCAACCCACCAGGTCGGCTGACGCGTCAAACCAGGACGCTGACGCGTCAGTCGGGACGCAGGGTGTGGCCCACGGCCAACAAAAAAGGGCCCTCCTTTCGGAGAGCCCTTTGGCAACGCGGTGGGCGCTCGGCCCGGCGCGTCAGAAGATTTCCTCGAGCCACTCACGCATGCGGCCCTTCACCTTCTTGTACACGTTCTCCTCGCGGATGCGGAACATGCGCCGGTCCAGGTGGCGGGCACCGTAGACGACCAGACCCACGCCGGTGGCGTACATGGGGCTCTTCACCACATCCACCAGACCGCCAATGCCGCGCGGCATACCGCGGCGAACGGGCAGGCCCAGGACTTCTTCCGCCAGCTCCGGCATGCCGGCCAGCAGCGTGGAGCCACCCGTAATCACCACGCCCGAGGCCAGCAGGTCCTCGTAGCCGCACTTCTGGATTTCGCGGTGCACGAGCTGGAAGATCTCCTCCACGCGCGGCTCCAGGATTTCGCAGAGAATCTGCCGCCCGAGCACGCGGGGCTGACGGCCCCCGACGCTGGGCACTTCAATGGTGTCGTCCTTGTTGATGAGCGACGACAGCGCGCAGCCGTACTTCTGCTTGATGCGCTCGGCCTCGTGCGCGGGGGTGCGCAGGCCAATGGCGATGTCGCTGGTGAGGTTGTTGCCGCCCAGCGCAATCACCGCCGTGTGGACGATGGAGCCGCCGGAGAAGATGGCGATGTCCGTGGTGCCGCCGCCGATGTCGACGAGGCACACGCCCAGCTCCTTCTCGTCCTCACCCAGCACCGCCTCCGCGCTGGCCAGCGGCTGGAGAACGATGTCGGAGACGTTGAGCCCGGTGCGGTTGGCGCACTTGACGATGTTCTGCGCGCTGGACACGGCGCCGGTGACGATATGGACCTTGGCCTCCAGACGAACGCCGGCCATGCCCAGGGGCTCCTTGATGCCGCCCTGGTCGTCGATGATGAACTCCTGCGGGAGGACGTGGATGACCTCCCGGTCCAGCGGAATCGCCACGGCCTTGGCCGCATCAATGACCCGGGCGATGTCCGCCTCGCGGACCTCCTTGTCCTTGACGGCGACGATGCCCTGGGAATTGAAGCCCTTGATGTGGCCTCCGGCGATGCCCGTGTAGACGTGGGAAATCTCCGCCCCCGCCATGAGCTCCGCTTCTTCCACCGCGCGGCGGATGGAAGAGACGGTCGCCTCGATGTTCACCACCACGCCCTTGCGCAGACCCTTCGACGGATGCGTACCGATACCGATGATGTCGATGCCGCTGTCGGTCAGCTCTCCGACGATGGCGCAGATCTTCGTCGTGCCGATGTCGAGGCCGACGATGATCTCCCCCGACTTCTGCTTCGCCATGACAACCCTCCCAGGCCCCCCACTCTCGTGAAAGGGGCGCGTCCTCTTACCGCATCGAAGCCCCGCTCCTCTCGGACGCGGGGCTCGAAATCTTCACCGCCACCCAGCCGGGCCGGGCACGGTTATCCAGGTGAATGATCTCCGCTGCAAGCCCCCTCGCACCCAGTTCGCGCCGGACACGGGCAAGACGTTGCAGCTTGACCTCGGAATCTCCTTCACCCAGGCGCACTTCCTGCCCGGACGCCGTCACCAGCGCCAGGCTCTGCGCCTCCAGGCGGACCTCCGACAACTGTTCGGCCTTCTCGGGTGACAGCCGCGCGTACGCGCTGGCCACCGTCAGCGCCGAACGGAGGCGCTCCCGCGCCGCCGCCGGGTCCGCTACATAACCCTCCCGGTCCAGGCCTGTCACCAGGGGCAAATCCAGTCCGTCCCCGGGTGTCACCCGCTTGAAGGGCTCGCCTTCGTCGTCCAGGACGTACAGCTCCCCCAGCACGGCCATGGCCACCGGCACGTGCTCCGTCACCTCCACCGACACGCGGTTGGGGAAGCGCCGCGTCACCTCCACCGTGCGCAGCCAGGGGTGCTGGTGCATGGCGCGCTCCAGTGCGTCCACGTCCAGCATCCACAGATTCTGGCCCTTCGTCAGCGCCGCCAGCCGCAGCAGCTCCACGCGGGAGGCGCGCTGGAGGCCGGAGAAGGACACCGCCTCCAGTTCGAAGCGCGGCGACGTCAGCGCCCACTCCCGCAGCGCCACCCCACCCCACACCAGCAGTCCGGTGCCCAGGGTCAACCCCAGCATCTTGAGCACCCCCGGCCCGTGCGAACGCACCGCGCCCCGGACCGCCTCTTTCTGCTGGGCGGCGTCCTGACGGCGGCGGTTCTTGGATTTACCGAAGGCCATGGGGAGAAAAGGGTTGACGCATGCTGTGCGCGGATGCGGCGTCACGCCAGTTTTTGGCTACAGGCACGTCGCTGTAGCGGGCGCGTTCGTCCATCGGGTCCGGGGCTGGTTGTTTCTCACGGGGCTCGCGAAAGGCGCAGCGCACATTCCTTCTCCCTCCCCCCTAATTTCAAGGGTGTTCCCCTCGAGTTGAGGGAGCGGGCCTCCTTCCTTGCCGCCGCGCGGGCGCTTCATCCCGGTGGGCCATGGGCTCGGACAGGCGCACCAGCGACGCCCCAGCCCCTGCCGAGCACCGTTTTGGATGAACGGCATCGCGAAATGGAATCTTCAATTTCAGGAATTCCGAAATTATCCATGATTAGATGAAAATTGGCGAGAGGCTTCACTGCAGGAAGGGTGTTGGCCGTGTAACCCGCGGGCCATGCAGCCCTGGACGTCACAGCCGGCGGGTTGACACATTCACTGAGTTGCAAAAGTCATCCACATGCACGTCGTGCACCGTGGGACGCAGCCACGGGCTGCGAGAGGGAAGTATGCAGAAGCTGACCATGACGGTCGTCATGCTGTGCGGAGCACTGGTGTCAGGGTGCCAAGGCGAAGAGGGGGAGCAACCCGCCCACGAGCAGCCCGGAGTCACCGTCACAGAGGAGGCCATCGCGTCCTCCAGGCAGGCGGTCGTCTCATCGTCGCTGGAAGCGGCGCTCTCGTGCATCGCGACGTACGTGAACACGGGGACCTGTGACTGGGAGCACTGGAGCGAGATGGAGGACACATGCAGGTTCTACGAGCACCCGGAGCTCGATGACGGCACCTTCCTCGATGAGGTTCAGTCCGGAAACTGCACGGCGGCCAACTGGCCCACGCTGCGCGCGCAGCTCATCGGCGTGAACACGCCGCTCGTCCGCATGCGTGAAAACTGCGACGGCGCCTCCCAGGTGATCCAGGAGACCGAAGCCAGCGGCTGCCACACACTCCCGGAAACCATCGGCGCATCCTACGTCGACGTGCCTTTCGGGAAGACCGTGACACTCCATGCCGGAGCGAACTGCACCGGAGACTCCGTCTTCGTCGCTAGCGACACGAACCTCTGCGAGACCTCGTTCGCGAGCGGCGCCAGCGCGAACGACAACGTGCGCTCGTTCCAGATTCAGGGCTTCGCGGCGCGCCCCTCTCCGTTCGACTACGACTGCGCCCCCAACGAGTTGACCTGCGTCAAGAACTTCAACGCCAGGGTGGGCGACGTCAACCAGGCGCACAGCGTCAAGGTCGTCCGCGTCTCGCTCGCTGGCAAGACGACGCCCAGTTGGGGGTCCATCCAGAATGCCCTGGACGTCCTGCAAGCCAAGACATCCGTCATGTCTCGAAACCGGCTGCACCTGGGATTCATCAGGCAGAACGTGACCGTGACCAGGACTGCCTGCAGCGCGGTGAAGAACGATGCCGCGCTGCGAGCCGGACATAAAGCGAGCGACTTCCTGACCATCTTTGTGCTGCCCAAAGGGGTGTGCCCCTCCTCGAACGCCGGCTCGAACAGGGCCAACCTCATCAGCACCGTGCCCCGGGACTTCATCCACGAGGTCGGGCACGTCCTCGGCCTCGCGCACAGCAGCGTGCTCAACTCCGCGACCGGCAAGATCAACTCGTCCGGCGACGCGAGCTCGTACATGAGCATCTTCGCGTCGGACAACTACAGCCTCGCGCAGCTCCACTGGCTCGGGTGGACGAAGAAGGAGGATCTCTTCAAGGTCAACTCGGCCCTCGACAACACGGGCTTCACCACTGTCACGCTCCGTCCGCTGGACAACAACGAGGACAGCACCAGCCCCCTCCCGCTGGGGGCAGTCTGGGAGATGCCCTTGAGCGGCAAGCCGGATGAGAAGCCTCAGCAGTTGTTCATCTCGGTACCGAAGCGGAAGACCAATGGGACGAACCAGATTGAGGGCGGCACGGTGTTCGTGCACCTCGCACCCATCTGCCAAAACTGCACGGGCATGGCCATGCACACGACGCAGTTGGCGAGATTTGGCCCCAGGTCCACCAGTGAGCACCGGGCGAACGCCCTCTACATCAAACCGGTGAGCTTCGAGAGCACCCGCGTCCAGGAGAACGGGCAGACCGTCGAGGTGTTCACCTCCGTCACGGTGCAAATCAGGAAGTAAAGAGGCCCGCCAGCCGAAAGCGCCGCGGCGTCTTCATCCGCCGCGGCACCTTCCCGAAACCCGGTCGCGGTGTCATGGGCGCGTCTCGCAGGTGAGCGCGAGGTTCGCAGTCCCCCAAGACGCTCAGGCCTTGAGACACGCGCCCAACAGCAGGCGCTCGCACAGGGAGGGGAAGTCGATGCCGCGCCCCGCGGCGATCTTGGGCAGCAGGCTCGAGGCCGTCATGCCCGGCAGCGTGTTCGTCTCCAGCAGGAACACCTCGCCTCCGTCGGTGACGATGACGTCCGACCGCGAGCCCCCGCTACAACCCAGGGCCTGGTGCGCGGCCAGGCACACCTCGTTCACCCGCGCATACTGATCCGGAGGCAGGGGCGCGGGGAAGAGGTACTGCGTGCCGGTGCCCGCTTTGTACTTCGCGTCATAGTCGTAGAACTCGCGCGCGGCGCGGACCTCGATGACGCCCAGGGCCTCATCGTCCAGCACTCCACCCTGCACTTCGCGTCCCTTGACGAACTGCTCCACCAGCAGGGTGCCCGCGTACTTCGCCGCGTCCGTCACGGCGGCCTCGTAGGCGTCCCGCGTCTTGCAGATGTGCACGCCCACGCTGCTGCCTTCGCGGCTGGGCTTCACCACCACTGGAAACGGGAAGGGCAGGCTGTCCGCCGCCGCCAGCGCCGACGCGGCGTCCCGGAAGGAACGGTACGCGGGCGTGGGGATGCCGTGGGCCACGAAGACCTGCTTGGCGTACACCTTGTCCATGCCCAGCGCGGAGGCCAGCACGCCGCTGCCGGTATAAGGAATGAAGAGCGACTCCAGCAGTCCCTGGAGGCAGCCGTCCTCGCCATAACGCCCGTGGACGGCCAGCCACGCCACGTCCACCTTCTCCGCCGCCAGGCGCGCGGGCAAGTCCCGGCCCACGTCAATCTCCACCACGTCATAGCCCAGCCCGCGCAGCGCCCCGGAGACGGCCTCACCGGTGCGCAGGGACACGTCGCGCTCCGCGGACATTCCGCCCAACAGCACGCCGACACGCTTCTGCTTGAGCTCGTCCTTCGTGAAGGCACCGCGGTTTGGAGTCACAGGAAGTCTCCCAGGCGCTTGACTTCGGGTTTCATGTCGACGCCGGACTGCTCGCGCACCCGCTGCTGCATGAGGGTGACGAGTCCCAGCACGTCGCGGGCGGTGGCACCGCCCAGGTTCACAATCCAGTTGGCGTGCAGGGTGGACACCTGCGCGCGCCCCAGCGAGTACCCTTTCAGGCCCGCCAGTTCAATGAGTCGCCCGGCATGGTCACCTGGCGGGTTGGTGAAGACGCTGCCGAAGTTGGGCTGACTGAGCGGCTGTGTCCGTTTCCGGTAACCCAGGTCCGCGTCCATGACGGCCTTGGAGGCCCCTACGTCCCCCTTGCGCAGTGCGAAACGCACCCGGGTGACGACGCCGCCCGGCGGCAATTCGGAGTGACGGTAGGCGTGCGGCACCTGCGCCTTCGTCAGCCACCCCACCCCATCCGCCGTGGCCACCTCCACCGCCTCGATGACGCGGAAGGCCTCGCCATTCTTGGTGCCGGCGTTCATCGCCACCGCGCCGCCCAGCGTGCCGGGGATGCCGGCCAGGAACTCCGCGCCGACCAGGGCGTGGGCCCGCATGACGTTGATGAGACGAACGATGGCCGCCCCCGCGCCCAGGGTAAGCCGCCCTTCCTCGGGGCCCACGTCGGCCACCTCCGGGAAGAGGTCTCCGGGCAGCTTCAGCGTCAGGCCGGGCACCCCGCCGTCACCCACCAGCGTGTTGGCGCCGCCGCCCAGAATCGAGACGGGGATGCCTTCCTCGCGCGCCAGCTTCAGCAGCGCCACCAGGGCGTCCGGCGAGCGCGGGCGCACCAGGGCCTCCGCGGCGCCGCCGGCCCGGACGCTGGTGAGGGGCGCCAGCGGTTCACCCGCCTTCACCTCGCAGCCGCCCAGCGACTCCACGCGCGCCGCCAGCGCCGTCTTCACGCCCGCTTCCACCATGGCGCTAGTCCTTCGACAGGGGGGTGGTGCGCAGCAGCTCGAGCAACTCCGGCCCCACGTGGGTGATGTCACCCGCGCCCAGCGTCAGCACCAGGTCACCCTCGCGCAGACGCGGCAGCAGCGCCGCCGGCAGGTCGGTGCGCTTCTCCACGAACGTGACGTCGCGGTGGCCGTGGGCGCGGACGGCGTCCGCCAGCGCGTCGCCCGTGGCGCCATCGATGCGCTCCTCACCCGCCGCGTAGACGCTGGTGACGAAGAGCACATCCGAATCATTGAAGGAGGTGGTGAACTCCTTCATCAGGTCATGCGTGCGCGTGTAGCGGTGCGGCTGGAAGGCCACCACCACCCGGCGTCCGAAGGCCCGACGCGCGCCGGCCAGCGTGGCCAGCACTTCCGTGGGGTGGTGCCCGTAGTCGTCCACCACGGTGATGCCCTGGGCCTCGCCGCGCACGGTGAAGCGCCGCTGCACGCCGCCGAACTCGGCCAGCGACTCGCGGACCGTCTCCAGCGGGATGTCCATCTCCTCCGCCACGGCGATGACGGCCAGCGCGTTGAAGGCGTTGTGCGCGCCCACCATCCGCACGCTGAACTCGCCCAGCGACTCCTCCCGGCGGTAGGCGTGGAAGCGCGTGGTGAAGCCGTCCAACTGGATGTTCTCCAGCCGGTAGTCCGCCATGTGCGAGCTGCCGTAGGTGACGAAGCGCTTCTCGATGCGCGGCAGCAGCGCCTGGACGTTGGGGTTGTCCAGGCACAGCACGTTGAGGCCGTAGAAAGGCACCCGGTTGCAGAACTCCACGAAGGCGGACTGGAGCGTGTCCAGGTTGCCGTAGTGGTCCATGTGCTCCGGGTCGATGTTGGTGACGATGGCGATGGACGGGTGCAGGTGGAGGAAGCTGCCGTCGCTCTCGTCGGCCTCCACCACCATCAGCTCGCTCTTGCCCAGCTTGGCGTTGGAGTCGAGCACGTTCACCTTGCCGCCCACCACCGCCGTCGGGTCCAGGCCCGCCGCGCTCAGCACGGTGGCCACCATGGACGTCGTCGTCGTCTTCCCGTGGCTGCCGGCCACGGCGACCGCGTACTTCAGGCGCATCAACTCCGCGAGCATCTCCGCGCGGGGGATGACAGGAATCTTCCGCTGCCGGGCGGCGACCACCTCCGGGTTGTCCTTGCGCACCGCGGAGGAGATGACCACCACGTCCGCCTGGACCAGGTTCTGCGCGCGGTGGCCTTCGAAGAAGGTCGCGCCCATGCGCGCCAGGCGCCGGGTGATGTCGCTCTCACGTAGGTCGGAACCGGACACCCGGTAGCCCAGGTTCAGCAGCACCTCGGCGATGCCACTCATGCCGATACCACCGAGCCCCACGAAGTGGACCTGCGCCGCGTGGCGCGTCTTGAAGAGGCTGGGGGGCTTGTTACGCGTCACGAATGGCTCCTGGGGGCCTTCTTCTCGGCTTCGATGGGGGTGCGCTCGCGGCCGTTGGGGCCCCACGTCTGGACCATCAGGTCCACACACACGTCCGCCAGCTCCTTGGCGGCTTCCGGACGGCCCAACAGGCCCGCCTTCTTCTCCATGCTCTTGAGGCGCTCGGGGTGGCCCTTCAGCTCACGAATCGTCTGCGCCAGCTTCTCGCCGGTGAGCTCCGACTCGCGGAACATCAGCGCCGCGCCCGCGTCCACCAACGCCCGCGCGTTGACGGCCTGGTGGTCGTCGGTGGCGTGCGGGAAGGGAATCAGGATGCTGGCCTTCTTACAGACGGTCAGCTCCGCGAGGGTCGTCGCGCCGGCGCGACATACGACGAGGTCCGCGCGGGCATAGGCGCTGGACATGTCGTCGATGAACTCCACCACCTCCGCCTGGAAGCCCTTGTCCGCGTAGCCCTTGCGCACCGACTCCAGGTCGTTCTTCCCCGTCTGGTGGACGAAGTGCAGGCTGTCCTTCAGGTCGCCCAGCGAGTCCAGCGCATCCGTCATCCGCTGGTTGATGCCCCGCGCGCCCAGGCTGCCGCCGAAGACGAGCACGGAGAAGCGCTCGTGCGCGACGTGGCTGCGCAGGTAGTTGTCCATCAGCTTGCGGCGGATGGGGTTGCCGATGAGCTGGACCTTCTTCTCCGGGAAGAAGGCGCGCGCCTCCTCGAAGGCGATGAACACCACGCGGACAATCCGGCCCAGCACCTTGTTGGTGAAGCCGGGCAGCGCGTTCTGCTCCTGGATGGCGGTGGGGATGCCCATCAGCCACGCGGCCAGCACCACCGGCCCGCTGGCGTAGCCGCCCACGCCCACCACCACGTCCGGCTTCTGCCGGGCGAGGATGCGAAAGGACTCGATGAAGGCCAGCGGCAGCGCGAAGAGCGCCTTGAGCAGGGACAGGAAGCCCTTGCCCTTGAGTCCCTGCACCTTCACCAGTTCCAGCGGATAGCCCTCCTTCGGAACCACGCGCGACTCGATACCGCGCTCGGTGCCCACGAAGACGACCTCGTTGCGGTGATGCCGTGTCACCACCTCTTCCGCCAGGGCGATGCCCGGAAAGAGGTGTCCGCCCGTGCCCCCACCCGCGATGAGCACTTTCATCATGCCGCCACCTCCCGCATGTCTGTTCCCACCCGGCTGGGCCTCGCGGCCCCCTGGGTGTTCGCGCTCAACGACAACAGCACTCCAGCCGCGCCCATCAGCACCACCAGCGATGAACCTCCGTACGACACGAAGGGCAGCGTCAGCCCCTTCGTCGGCAACAACCCCATGGCCACGCACATGTTGACCGCGGCCTGGAACGCGATGATGGAGCTGATGCCCAGCCCCAGGTACGTGCCGAACGTCTCCCCCGCCGCCAGGCTGGCCCGGACGCCGCGCCACAGCACGACGCCGTACAGCACCACCAGAAGGCCCACGCCAATCAGGCCCGTCTCCTCGGCGATGATGGAGAAGATGAAGTCGGTGTGGGCCTCTGGCAGGAAGAAGAGCTTCTGCCGTCCGTCGCCCAGCCCCAGGCCGACCACGCCGCCCGAACCGATGGACATCAGCGATTCGGCCACCTGGTAGCCCACGTCATGCCGGTGCGCCCACGGGTCCATGAAAGCCAGGATGCGCTTCATCCGGTACGGACTGGAGGCAATGGCCACATAGGCCAGGGGCAACGCCAGCAGCACCATGCCCACCAGGTAGCTCAGCTTCGCGCCGGCCGCGAACAGCAGCACGAAGAGCATGAACACCAGCAGCACGCTGCTGCCGAAGTCCGGCTGCATCATGCAAAGCAACACCAGGATGCCACACAGCGCGAGGTGCGGAACGAAGCCCACGGAGAACTTCGCCACCTTCTCCCGCTTCTTCGCCAGCGAGTAGGACAGGTAGACGACCCAGGCGAACTTCGCCACCTCCGCCGGCTGCAGGCCGAAGCCCGGCAGGCGAATCCACCGCCGCGCGCCACCCGCCGTGCTGCCGATGCCGGGGATGTTCACCAGCACCAGCAGGACGATGGCCGCCAGCAGCAGCGGATAGGCCCAGCGCGCCAGCCGGCGCCAGCCGACCTTCATGGCCACGGCCATGGCGCCCAGCCCCAGGCCCGCGGCGACGAGCTGACGCTTGAGGAAGTAGAGGCTGTCGCCCAGCTTGTCCTGCGCCAGCACCGCGCTGGCCGAGTACACCATCACCAGCCCGAAGCTCACGAGCCCGAGCACCGCACAAAGCAACACCGGGTCGAAGCGCACGAGGGCGGAGGACGGAGGAAAAGGGTTCTTCATACCGTCACAGCGCCTCCACCAGGCGCTTGAACGAATCGCCCCGGTCCTCGAAGTTCTTGAACTGGTCGAAGGACGCGCACGCGGGCGACAGCAGCACCGTGTCACCCCGCGCCGCCAACTCCCGCGCCCGCGCCACCGCCTGGGCCAGGGTGCCGCACGCGTGGACCTGCGCCACGCCAGCGTAGGCCCGGGCCAGCGTGTCCGCGTCGTCGCCAATGGTGAGCACGCCCTTCACCTTGCCCTGCCCCGCTTCCACCATGGGCGCGTACGGCGCGCCCTTGCCCTTGCCGCCGGCAATCAGCCACACGCCGCTGGAGAACGCGCGCAGCGCCACCAGCACCGAATCCACGTTGGTGGCCTTCGAGTCGTTCACCCACTCCACGCCATCCAGCACGCGCACGCTCTCCAGCCGGTGCGGCAGGCCCGGGTAGCCGTCCAGCCCCGCCTGCACCGCGCCGGAAGTGACGCCGCCCAGGCGCGCCAGCAGCGCCGCCGCCATCGCGTTCTGCGCGTTATGGGCGCCGCGCAGCGCGCGGTTCGTCAACGTGTAGTGCTCGCCCAGGAACTCCAGCCGGAAGCCGCCCGGCTCCGCCACCGCCAGGCCCGCCAGCGCCGGGGCGTCCGCCACCGGCTTGCCCGTGAGGCTGAAGCCGTACACCGACGACTTCGCGCCGCGCGCCAGGCCCAGCACGTCCGCGTCGTCCGCGTTGACCACCGCGAAGTCACCGGCCTGCTGCTGCTGGAAGATGCGCGCCTTCGCCTCGCCGTACGCCGCGTGGCTGGGGTACCGGTCGATGTGGTCCGGCGTCAGGTTGAGGATGGCCGCGCCCCGGGGGCGCAGCGTGCGGATGCCCTCCAACTGGTAGCTGGACAGCTCCACCACCAGCGCGTCCCAGTCGCCCGGGGCCATGGCCGCCTCGCTGAAGGGCCGGCCCAGGTTTCCGCCCACGAAGGTGCGCTTGCCGCCGCTGGCGAAGAGCGTGCCCGTGAGCGCCGTGGTGGTGCTCTTCCCGTTGGTGCCGGTGATGCCGAACAGCGGCACACCAGACAGCAGGCGGCCCGCCAGCTCGACCTCGCCCCACACCGAGACACCGGCCGCGCGCGCGGCTTGGATTTCCGGCAGCGCCAGCGGCACGCCCGGGCTCACCACCACCAGGTCCTGCGACGCGAGCAGCCCCGGCGGCGTGGGTCCGGACACCAGCGTGGCGCCCAGCGACTTCACCTCGTGGGCCACCGCGCCCAGCACGTCGTCGCCCCGTGCGTCCAGCGCCGTGACGTCCGCGCCCTGCCGACGCAGCAGACGCAGCGCGGCCACGCCGCTCTTCGCGAGCCCGAACACCAGCACCTTCTGACCGGACAGCGCCAACGTCATGGCCGTGCCACCTCCGGGTTCAGCGGAGCTTCAGGGACAGGAGCGCCACGCCACCACAGAGGATGGAGACGATCCAGAAACGGACGATGATCTTCGGCTCGGCCATTCCTTTGAGCTCGAAGTGATGGTGCACCGGCGCCATCTTGAAGACGCGCTTGCCCGTCATCTTGAAGGACGTGACTTGAATCATCACGCTCAGGATTTCGGCGAAGAAGATGCCGTGGATGATGGCGGACACCACCTCGTTCTTGGACAGCACCGCCAGCCCGCCCAGCGCGCCCCCCAGCGCCAGCGAACCGATGTCGCCCATGAAGACGGAGGCCGGGTAGGTGTTGAACCACAGGAAGGAGATGCCCGCGCCGACGATGGCCGCGCAGAACACGGCCAGCTCCGCGCCGCCCGGCACCTGGAGGATGCCCAGGTACTGGTACAGCGGCGTGGCCACCAGCTTCGACACGCCGCCCACCGTCTCCGAGTCCGCGATGCTCAGCGTGGTGCCCGCCACGTAGCAGAGCACCGCGAAGGTGATGGCGGACACGATGGTGGGGACGATGGCCAGGCCGTCCAGGCCGTCCGTGAGGTTCACCGCGTTGGAGGTGCCCACGACGACAATCCACGCGAAGAAGACGTAGAACCAGCCCAGGTCCGGGTTGAACCAGCGCGTGGGGATGAAGGGCAGCGTCAGCTTGGTGTTGATGAGCAGCGTGGGCCCGAACGAGCCGTCCGGCAGCGTCCACGTCGTCAGCAGGCCGAACACGGCGACGAGGAAGAAGAAGGTCTGCAGCACCATCTTCTTGCGCCCGGCCAGGCCCTTGGAGTTGCGCTTGGACAGCTTGAGCCAGTCATCCAGGAAGCCGATGAAGCCGTAGCCCAGCGTCAGCAGCAGCATCACCCACACCGCGCGGCTCTTCAGGTCCGCGAACAGCAGCGTGCCCGCCGCGATGCACAGCAGGATGAGCGCGCCGCCCATGGTGGGCGTGCCCTTCTTCTTCTGGTGCGAATCCGGCGTGTCCTCGCGCACGTTGCTCTGGCCGTGCTGCTTCAGCCGCAGCCGGGCGATGAGCTTGGGCCCGATGAGCATGCCCAGGAGGAGCGCGAAGACGCCCGCGGCGATGATGCGGAAAGTGGGGTAGCGCAGGAAGTTGAGGACGCGCCCCGCCTCGGAGTTCTGGATGACCTCGTAGAGGAGGTACAGCACTAGTGGTTTCCTCCGGGGACGGCCGTGCCCGTCAGGGCGGCCACCACCCGCTCCAGCCGCATGCCGCGGCTGCCCTTCACCAGCACCACGTCACCTTCGCGAAGCCGGGGCGCCAACCACGCCATCAGCGGCTCCACGTCGGTGAAGTGGGCGGCGGATTCACCCATGGAAGCGGCCTCCCACCCCTTCACGGAGCGGGGACCGAAAAATGCCGCCAGCGTCGCGTGCGAGGGAATCTGGCCGCCCAGGCGCGCGTGCTCCTCGAGCTCGCTCGGCCCCAGCTCCAGCATGTCCCCCAGCACCACCACGGCCCGGCCACCCGCGGGCACCAGCGTGCCCAGCGTCTCCAGCGCGGCGTCCATGGAGGCCGGGTTGGCGTTGTAGCAGTCGTCGATGACCGTCACGCCGTGCTGCCCGTCCACCACGTTGAGGCGCCGCGAGTACGGCCGCGCCGTCTCCAGGCCGCGCACGCACTCCTCCGGCGTGTAGCCCAGCGCCAGCGCCACCGCGAAGGCCGCCGTCGCGTTCTGCGCGTTGTGCGGCCCCACGAAGTGCAGCCGCACCGGCCACTCGCGGCCCAGGTGCCGCACCGTGGCCACCATGCCCTCGCGGCCCAGCGTCTTCACGTCCGCAAGCCGCACGTCCGCGTGCTCCGCCCGGCCGAACGTCAGCCGCTGCGCTCCGCTGCGCTCCGCCTGCGCGGGGATGAGCGCGTCGTCCACGTTCACCACGATGGTGGTGCCGTGCCCCATCTCCTGGAACAGCTCGCCCTCCGCCGCCGCCACGCCCTCGATGCTGCCCAGCCCTTCCAGGTGCTCGGGCTGGACCACTGTGATGACGCCAGCGTCCGGCTGGACAATGCGCGCCAGCCGCTCGATTTCCCCCGGCTGGTTCATCCCCACTTCGATGACCGCCGCGACGTGGCGCGGCTCCAGCCGGAAGAGCGTCAGCGGGACGCCAATCTCATTGTTGAGGTTGCCCTCGGTCTTCAGCGCCGGCCCGCGCGTGGCCAGGATGGCGCCCACCATCTCCTTGGTGGTCGTCTTCCCGTTGGAGCCACCCACCGCGCACACCGGAATCCGGAAGCGCTGACGGTGGTGCCGTCCCAGCGCGCCCAGGGCCCGCAGGGTGTCATCCACTTCATAGAGAACCAGCCCAGCGGGCAGCTCGGGCAACGGGCGCCCGCGCGCCACCACCGCGCCGGCCGCCCCGCCCTTCGCCGCGGCGTCCACGAAAGCGTGGGCGTCGAAGCGCTCACCCACCAGGGCCACGAAGAGGCACCCGGGGGTGAGTGCCCGCGTGTCGGTACAGACGGTAGCGTAGGCGGCCCGGGCCGGGCCGCCACGCCGGGTTGCCCCGGTCGCCTGCACCACCTCTTCGTCGCTGAAGGAAGCTGCCATGGTGTGAGAGATGGGCGGGTCGACGGGGCTCGGGAGGCTCAGCCAGCGGTGCGGTTGGCCAGCGCCTTCGCGGCCACCTGCCGGTCGTCGAACGCGTGCTTCTCCGCGCCGACCTGCTGGTACGTCTCGTGGCCCTTGCCCGCGATGAGGACGACGTCGTCCGCGGACGCCAGGCTGATGGCCTGCTCGATGGCCGCGCGGCGGTCCGCGTCGACCAGGTAGCCCTTCTCACCGCTCTTCGCCTTGCCGGCGGAGATGCGGCGCAGGCCGCTCTTCTCGATGCCCGCGGTCACCTGGGAGATGATCTCCTCCGGATCCTCGGTGCGGGGGTTGTCGCTGGTGATGACGGCCAGGTCTGCGCCCTCACCCGCCACCGCGCCCATCAGCGGACGCTTGCCCTTGTCGCGGTCCCCGCCGCAGCCGAACACCGCGATGACGCGGCCCTTGGCCAGCGAGCGCGCCGCCTCGATGGAGCGCTTGAGCGCGTCATCCGTGTGCGCGTAGTCCACCAGCACCGCGGGGGCGCCGGACGGACCGTAGTTCTCCACGCGCTCCATGCGGCCGGCCACCGGCATCATCCGCTCGATGCCTTCCTGCACGTCGCGCCGCGCGAAGCCCGCGCCCAGGCCAATGCCCACCGCCAGGAGGATGTTCTCCAGGTTGTGGGGCCCCAGGAGCTTGCTCTTGAGCGGGATGTCACCGGCGGGCGTCTTCAGCACGCCCTTGATGCCCTGGAGCGAGAAGCTCACGTCGGCCGCGGAAATCTCCCCGGAGCCCTGACGGCTGAACTTCCACGCCATGCGCTTCTGGCCGCGCTGCTCGTTGTAGATGCGGCTGGCGTAGGTGTCGTCGCCGTTCACCACCGCCACGCCCGTCGCGGACAGGTTCTCCGCGAAGAGCTTCCGCTTGGACTGGAAGTAGTCCTCCATGTCCTTGTGGTAATCGAGGTGGTCGCGGCTCAGGTTGGAGAAGCCCGCGGCCTTGAAGGTCAGCCCGTGCACGCGCTCCTGCGCGAGCGCATGGCTGGACACCTCCATGATGACCGTCTCCACGCCCGCCTCCACCATCTCCCGGAGGATGCGGTGCAACTCCAGCGGATCCGGCGTGGTGTTGGCGCACTCCACCGTGCGGCCAGCGAACTTGTAGCCCAGCGTCCCGATGACGCCGGTGGACGCGTACGTCGCGGTGCTCATGGCCTCCAGCAGGTAGCTGGTGGTCGTCTTCCCGTTCGTACCGGTGATGCCCAGCAACGTCAGCTGGTCCGCCGGGCGGCCGTAGAAGTTGGCCGCGATGAGCGCCAGCGCCTTGCGAGCGCTGCCCACCTTGAAGAAGGGCACCTGCGAGGATGGCACCGGCTTCTCCGACACCACCGCCACGGCGCCACGGGACACGGCCTCACCGATGAACTGGGCCCCATCCTCCTTCGTGCCAGGAATGGCGACGAACAGGTCTCCCGGCTTCACGCGCCGCGAGTCCTGCGTCACACCGGTGACGTCAACCGCGGAACGGCCGCCCGAGGTCTGCTCGGCACCACATCCTGCGAGGACATCCGTCAGCTTCATCTCTTCCCCTTCACACGCATTGCAAGAGCGGGGCCTGGAGCGGACGCGGCCTTATTGCCGCGCGGCGAGCTCCAGCGTCACCCGGGCCCCCTTCTCCACCAGTGAACCGGCGGCGGGGGTTTGAGATACCACGCGTCCACTGCCCAATACCTGTGGCTCCAGCGCCGCGGCGAGCAGCTTCACCACGGCCTCACGTCCTACTTCTCCCTGAAGGTCCGGCACACGCACCGTGCCGGGTTCAGGGGTCTCCGTCACCGCGTCCACCAGCGCCGTCCGGGCGGCGCCGGAGGCATTCGCCCCCGGCTTCGCCGCGGCAGGCGCGGGGGACTCGGCGGCCACGGCCACCTCGGGTGCCACCGTCCGGGACGGGGGCACGGCCAGGTGAGCCATGGCGGCGGTCGCAATCTCCTTGAAAGCAGGGGCAGCCACGGTCCCCCCGTATACGTCCGTCTTGGGTTCGTCCACTACGACAAGAATCACTGCTCGCGGAGACTCGGCCGGTACCACCCCAACAAAGGAGGCAATCCGCTTGTCCGAATACCCCCGCGCCACCGGGTCTGCCTTCTGCGAGGTGCCCGTCTTTCCGGCCACCCGGTAGTCCTCCATGGCGGCCCTGGTGGCCGTCCCTCCCTTGACCACCACGCTTTCGAGCATGCCCACGACCTGCCGGGCGACCTTCGCGGAGACCGCCCTGCGCAGCTCCGTGGGACGGTTTTCCAGCAGAACGACACCGTCCGGGTCCACCACCTTCGATACCAGATAGGGCCGCATCAGCACCCCATCGTTGGCCAGCGCACCATAGGCGGCCGCAATCTGCACCGCCGTGGCCGTCATCCCCTGTCCGAAGGACTGGTTGGCCAGGGAGATCTCCGCCTTCGGGAACGGCAGGACGCCGCGCCCCTCGCCCGGCAGGGACAGGCCGGTGCGCTCGGCGAAGCCGAAGGTCTGGTAGCCCTTCACGAACTTCTCCCGTCCCATGGCCTGGGCAATCTTCGCCATGCAGATGTTGGAGGACTTCTGGAGGATGCCCTGCGGGGTGAGCCAGCCGTAGGAATGGGTGTCGTTGATGGTGTGGCGGCCCACCCGCCAGGCGCCGTTCTCACAGAAGAAGAGGCTGTCGGCGGTGATGGCCTTCTCTTCCATCGCCGCGGCCACCACGAAGGCCTTCAGCGTGGAGCCCGGCTCGAAGGTGTCCAGGGCGGCGCGGTTGCGCATGCCCGAGCGCGAGCTGGACTCCGGCGTGTTGGGGTTGAAGCGCGGGTGGTTGGCGACGGCGAGCAGCTCGCCCGTGCGCGGATCCAACACCACCGCCATGCCGGCCACGGCCTTGGCGTCCTCCACCGCGCGGCTCAGCGCCTTCTCCGCGACGTACTGGAGGTGGCGGTCCAACGTGAGGGTGACCGCGGCGCCCTGGCGCTGGAGCGGATCCAACGCGCCCTGCACCAGCAGCTTGCGGCCCTTGGCGTCACGGAAGCCGGACGTGGAGGAGTTCTGCCCGGACAGCTCGTCCTGGAAGGCCAGCTCCAGGCCCTCCAGGCCGCGGCCGTCCATGCCCACCGTGCCCACCACGTGGGCGCCCAGCTCGCGCTGGGGGTAGAAGCGCTTGGGCTCCTTGGAGAAGCCCATGCCCGGCAGCGCCAGCGCCTTCACCGCGGCGACCTCGGCGGGCTTGGCCTGGCGCTTCACCCAGGCGAAGCGCCTGGCCCGGGCCAGGCGCGCGCCCAGCTCGTCCGGGTCCAGCTTCAGCGCCTTGGCCAGCGCCCGGGACGCGGCCTTCACGTCGGGCAGCATGGAAGGGTCCACCCAGATGGAGTCCACCTCCACGCTCTGGGCCAGCGGCGCGCCGCGCCGGTCGAAGATGTCGCCGCGGCGGGCCGGAATCTCGATGTGCCGGACGTACTGGTCCTGCGCCATGCCGCGCAGCTTCTCCTGCTCGAAGACCTGGAGCTGCACCGCACGACCAAAGGCGACGCCGAGCAGCATCAGGAACAGCCCGAACAGCAGCCGTACCCGCAGCTTCAGCCACTTCGCGTTGGGCTCGGGAGCCCGCGCCGCCTTGAAGTCTCTCACCGGCCCGCTCCGGCGCGGCCCGCCACGCGGACGGTGGGCTGCGTGGCGTCCGGGACTTCCGCGCGCGCCCCGCTGTCACGCGCCGGCTTCTCCGCCGACAGCGACACCACGGCGCCGCCGCGCGGCATGGCCATGTTCAGCTGCTCGCGCGCCACGCGCTCCAGCCGGCCCGGCGCCTTGAGCGTGGCCAGCTCCAGCTTCAACCGGTCATTCTCGCGCGTGAGGATGCGGCTCTCCGCCTCCTCGCGCGACAGGCGGTAGCCCATGTCCACCACCAGAACCCGGCTGGTGACGTGGAGAATGCCCACCGCGACGAAGAGGGCGAAGAGGCACACGGCCGGCAACAGGTGCAGCAGCACGCCGCCCACCGTCACGGAAGAACGCAACGCCGATACCCGGGAGTGCACCTTGCTCATCGGAGTTTCTCCACCACGCGCAGATGCGCGCTGCGTGAACGGGGATTGGCCTCGACCTCCGCCTCGGAGGCGGCCACGGCCTTCTTCGTCACCAGGGCGAAATCACCCACCCCGCGGCATACGCACACGGGCAGGCCCGGCGGACAGGTGCAGCGCCCCGCGAGCGCGCGGAACGCCTCCTTCACCTTCCGGTCCTCCAGGGAGTGGAAGGCGATGACGGCGGCGCGGCCCCCCACCTTGAGGAGCCCGGGGATGGCGGCCAGCAGCGCGTCCAGCGCCTCCAGTTCACCGTTGACGGCCATGCGCAGCGCCTGGAAGGTCCGGGTGGCCACGTGGATGCGGTTGGGCCACGCCTTGCGCGGCACCGCCCGCTTCACGACCTCCGCGGCCTCCAGCGTGCGCGTGGGCAGGGCCTTCTTCAGCTCGCGGGCAATGGGCCGGGCGAAGGGCTCTTCACCGTAGTCCTTGAGGATGCGGACCAGCTCGCGCTCATCGGTGGTGGCGATCAACTCCGCCGCCGTCGGGCCGTCCGGCCCCATGCGCATGTCCAGCGGGCCATCCTTGGAGAAGGAGAAGCCGCGCTCGGCCACGTCCAGCTGCGGCGACGACACGCCCAGGTCCACCAGCACGCCATCCACAGGCAGCAGGTCCGCGGCGACGCGGGGCAGCTCGGCGAAATTGCCGGCGCGGCCCTGGAAGCGCGGGTTGGCGCCCAGGCGCGCGGTGGCCGCGGCGAGCGCCACCGGATCCCGGTCCACGCCGACCACCGTGGCGCCCGAGGCCAGCAGCGCCTCCGAGTGGCCACCGCCACCCAGCGTCCCGTCAATGATGACCCGCCCATCCGCCGGCCGGAGCAGTTCCACTGCTTCCCGCAGGAGGACGGTCTGGTGCTGGAAGTCCGAAGCCGTCACGGGCCGTCAGACGAAGGGTGCCCGTGCCAGCGCGAAGGCGGCTCGGGCATCGTTCATGTGCGGGTAGATTTCGAAACAGTCGTGCGCGCCGGCCGCGCGGAAGATGGCGGCCAGGTACGGCGACAGTCCGGACAGCTTCACGTCCCCGCCGGCGCGGCGGAAGGCATCCGTGCGCGCCATCAGCGGCTTGACGCCGCGGTAGTTCAGGTGCCCCACGTCCCCGAAGTCCAGCACCACCTGACGCGTGCCGCGCTGCAGCTTGCGGCCCAGGTCGTCGCACAGCTCGAGCAGGTCCTGCTCGCTCAGCTCGCCCTCCAGCATGAGCGTCTCGACACGGCCGGCGGCAATCGCCGCGCCCGCCAACCCTGGCCGAACCTCCAGAACCTGGTTCATACGCTTGCCACCCTCCCGGTACTTCGGGGTCCTGTCGACTTTCCCGTCACGCTTGCCGCAGCTCGGCGAGCACCTTCATCACGTCCGCGGAGGTCGCTTCCTGGCGCGCTTCTTCCTGCGCCTTCGCCCACCCCTCGCAGCTCCACAGCTCGATGACCTTCACCATCCCCGCCCACACCACGTCCTTCTCCAGCCCCGCATAGGAGCGGAGCGTCGGAGGGATGAGCAGGCGTCCCAGCTTGTCCAGCGGACACTCCTGCGCGCTGGCCACGTACAAGCGCATCAGCGTCTTCACCCCAGGCTCCATCGGGTTGCGCTTGGCCAACGACAGCTCCAGCGCTTCCCACTCCCGCACCGGGTAGGCGTGGAGGCATCGGTCGAGCGCCGTCGTGAGGATGAGCCTCTCGTCGTAGGCGCCCACCAGCGTGTCCCGGAGCTTCGCCGGGAGGCTCGTCCGCCCCTTCGCGTCGATCTGGTGCTCATAGACGCCTCGGAACACTCGGGACGATCCACCTTTTCAACCCACTGAGGGATGAAGCTCCACTCCTTCCCACTCCTTGCCACTTCCGGGCGGCATACATACGCGCCCCACCTGGGGGGGTCAAGAAACCGCAACAGGTTGAAACAGCGGTTTGTCCGCGCCCGACGTCCGGAAAGGCCGTCACACCTGGAAGGTCCAGTGGTTGGCGCCGTACGACGCCCTACCTATTGCGCTGGGGTAAACTTGAGTTCCCCCCTGACCCAGGCGCAAAGTGTCAGTCGCGTGAACACGAACGTTCGGCTGAAGGTGGCCTACAAGACGCTGCAGTCCCTGGTGGGGGAGTACACGCGCAGTGTCGGACTGGGGGGTGTCACCCTGGAGACGCGCCGCAGCCTGCCGCTGGGGACTCGCTTCACCTTCGAGCTTCATGCGGGCGGTGTGCCTCGGCCCGTGGAAGTGCTGGGGGAAGTGGTCCAGGTCGTCCCACACGAGGAGTCCCAGCGCTTCCTCCTCACCGTCCGCTACGGGGTCGGCGAGGACCGCAGCGCGTTGGACGCCATCCTCCAGCGCATCTACTCCGCCGATGAGCACGCCGGCCTGCGCCGCTTCCCGCGGCTGCCCCTGTACCTGCGCGCCATCGAGGCGGCGCCCCTGTCCCCGGGCTTCGTCGTCCGGGACATCTCCCGGGGCGGCGTGGGCCTGGAGGTACAGGCCCCTGCCCTGCCGCGACAGGTGAAGGTGGGCACGCCCTTCCTCCTGGAGATGGACTTCCGGGAGGGGCCCATGATGCTGCACGGCGAGGTGGTGTGGACCTCCACGGTGCCCCGGAAGAACTCGGGGACGGTGACGCCGGGCTTCGGCGCCACCTTCGGCCGCCTCCGGCCGGACATGCAGCAGCGGCTGGACGGACTGCTGTCCCTGGCAACGCTGCCGCCCGTCCCCTGGAAGGCCCGGGTGAGCTTCGGCATGGAGGCCGTCGCGCGGATGCCGTGACGGCCCGGGCCCCCCGCGGGCTACACCGCGCCCAGGGGGTAGCCGCCCGCGGACTCCAGGGCCGCCACCACCGTCTCCCGCAGCGCCGCCGGGTCATACGGCGTGAAGACGTCCAGCGTGCCCAGGCGCTTCAGCTCCTGGTCGAGCGCGTCCCCCTTCAACGTGGAGCACAGCGCGCGGCGCGTCCTATCGTAGGCGCGGGGAATGGCGTCCAGCGCGTAGAGCTGCGTCATCGCCACGCGCACTGGGTCCAACGCGCCGGACGTGGCGGCCTGGCGCGTGCGCGTCACCATGGAGTCCAGGGCGAAGGCGTCCATCACCACGTCCGACAGGGCCGCGAGCACCTCCTGGTGCTGCTCCAGCTCCGTGCCGAACGTCTCCGCCGCCACGCGCAGGCCGTGCAGCGCCAGGTGCTTGGCGGCCTCGGCGGCGACCTCCTGCGGGGCCAGGGCATCCTTCACGCGGGCCGTGGGCCGCTCACCCCGGGCCAGTTCCTCCGCCACGTCGCCGGCCATGGCGAACAGCGGCAGGTCTCCCTTCACCGCGCGCTTGAGGAGCATGCCCGTAATCAGCATGCGGTTGATTTCGTTGGTGCCCTCGAAGATGCGGTTGATGCGCGCGTCGCGGTACGAGCGCTCCACCGGGTACTCCTCGATGTAGCCCGCGCCGCCGTGGAGCTGGACGGCGTCATCCACCAGGTGGCCGAAGGACTCCGAGCCGTGCACCTTCATGATGGAGGACTCGATGGCGTACTCCTCCACCGCCGCCAGGAGGCGTGCCTCGTGGTCCGGCGCGCTCTTGTCCCCCTGCCCCAGGCGCGTGTCCACCAGCCCCGCGGTGCGGTACGTCATGCTCTCCACCGCGTAGACGAGCGCGGCCATGCGGGCCAGCTTCTCGCGCGACAGCGGGAACTGGACGATGGGCGCGCCGAACTGCTTGCGCTCCTGCGTGAAGCGCAGCGCGTTCTGGAGCTGGAGCTTCATGCCGCCCAGCACGCCCGCGCCCAGCTTGAGGCGGCCGTAGTTGAGGATGTTGAAGGCAATCTTGTGCCCCTTGCCCACCTCGCCCAGCTGGTTCTCCACCGGGACGCGCGCGTCCTCGAAGTAGAGCGGGCAGGTGGAGGAGCCACGGATGCCCATCTTGTGCTCCTCCGGCCCCACGGTGAGGCCGGGCGTGTCCTTGTCCACGATGAAGCCGGTGAACTTGTCCCCGTCCACCTTGGCGAAGACGACGAACACGTCCGCGAAGGCCGCGTTGGTGATGTAGAGCTTGGAGCCGTTGAGAATCCAGTGCTTGCCGTCGGGGGACAGCACCGCCTTCGTCTTGGCGCCCAGCGCGTCACTGCCGCTGCCCTGCTCCGTGAGCGCGTAGGCCGCCACCCACTCACCGGTGGCCAGCTTCGGCAGGTACTTCGCCTTCTGCTCGGCGTTGCCGAACCAGACGATGGGCAGCGTGCCGATGCCGGTGTGCGCGCCGAACGTCACCGACCATGAGCCGTTGAGGCTCATGGCCTCCGCCAGCAGCAGCGACGTCGTCTTGTCCAGGCCGGTGCCGCCGTAGGCCTCGGGGATGTCCACGCTCAGCAGGCCCAGCTCCCCGGCCTGTCGCAGCAACTGGCGCAGGAGCGCGTTGTCCTTGGCCTCGATATGCTCGGACCGGGGGAGGACCTGCTCGCGGGAGAACTGGAGCGCCGTCTTGAAGAAGAGGCGCTGCTCCTCCGTGAAGGTCTCCGGAGTGAGGATGCGGGCCGAGCCCACCTCCTCGAAGAGGAACGCGCCACCGGGAGCAAGCCCCTGCTGCGAAGCGGCCTTGGATGCGGCATCCATGAGTATCCCTCCAGCGGGCGAGCGCACCCGCCCTGGGGCCTGAATCTAATCCTCCGACTGGAAGTCGCCTGCGAAGACCCGGCGAGTCCTCGCCAGCCCACTGCCCTGCCTCGCTTCAGATGAGGCCCGCTGTCCGGTAGGCAGCGCCTTCCCGTAAGCGAAGGGGCGAGCGGTGCCCTTCAAGTCAGCCGAAGCAGGCGGTCCTGGACACCGCGCACGCCAGGCTACGGACCGCCGCCTTCGTTGTCGGCCTTGGCCCGAGCCCGCTTGCCCCGCGCCACCTCGGTGGCGAGCGCCTCCAGGCGCGGTGTCCAGAACACGCGAAACTGTTCCAGCCACGCGTCGACCTGCTGCAACGGCGCCGGGTCGACGCGATAGAGGCGGCGGGTCCCTTCGGCGCGAACCTCCGCGAAACCGCTGTCGCGCAGCACCTTCAGGTGTTGGCTGACCGCCGGCTGACTGATGCCGAACTCCGCCTGGATGGACTCGGTCACCTCGCCAGAGGGGCGTTCCCCCTCGGCCAGGAGCTCGAGAATCCGTCTGCGCACCGGATCACCCAGGACGTCGAAGGCATGCATCGTGGCTATCAGGTCCCTGGATGCCGCACGTCGGGCGGCGGCGCTCCAGTATAGAAGGCCGTCGTCCGCGCCGCGCGAGCCTTCGCCGCCGCGGCGTCCTCTCCCCGCGTCACATCCGCTTGCCCCCAGCCCTCGCTGCTGGCCGTGATGAACGCCTTGCCTTCATCCGAGGTCGTCCAGGCTTCCACCGCCGCGCTGTCGACAGCGGCGCCGCCTGACTCCAAGTGCATGCCCAGGCCCATCAGCCCCAGCTCCCAGCCGACTCCGGTCGCGCCAGGGCCGTAGTCGTCCCAGAAGGGGCTCACGTGGGCCATGTGCTCCAGCCGCAGCCGGGTGCCACCGCCAGGCGCGTTGGCCAGGATGACCTCCAACCAGCTCACGGCCCCTCCGAACTCCCACGTCAGCCCCAGGTGCCGGGGAGCCTCGCAACGGGTGACCGTGCCGCTGGCATTGCCCTTGAGCTCGTAACGCCCACCCAGCTTCAGGTCGCCGGACACCGGAAGGAACCAGCGGGGGATGCGCTCGGGGTTGGTCAGCGCGTCCCAGAGGTCCTCCACCGTCGTGTCGTAATCGCGCGTGGCGACGACGACGCGTGCGGGCTTGCCCTCATGCTCACGGCTCTCCACCTCCCGCACGACGGCCCCCAGGTACCGCTTCACATCAATCATGTCGCCTCCAAAAATAAGTGCGAACTTATATAAACGGCGACTTATTGAAGATGTCAACGCTCAAGGCGGTGACATGAGAGCGCGGCCACGGTGGATTCCACGGTGTGTTCGCCAGGACGCCGGGCACTCACGGGGCGTGGGCACGCGGATCCTCCACACAGCTGGTTCACCCTCCGTCCGGGGCCTTGTGCGGCGTGGGATAGACGAAGCACAGGGTGTCGAACACCGCCTCACCCGGCGCGGTGTAGTTTCCGCCGAGCGCCCGCGCCGCCTGCGCCACCTCCGTGCCGAACGAGGGCACGAGGCAGATGTCCTCGGACGTCTTGAAGCGCCCCTTGAGCAGGCCCAGCCCCCGGCGGAGCGTGACGATGTCCTGCCGCCCCGCCCGTACCGGCACCGAGGGACCATTCGGATCCGGCCCCGGCAACTTGCCCACGCTGGTGGTCAGCTCGAAGCCGTCCGCGCGCATGATGATGCGCAGCTTGCCTGGCGCGACCTCCTCCAGCCACGCGCGGAAGCCCGCTTCGTCCCGCAGCACCACGGGATAGGCCACGGGCCCATCCGGATGCGCCAGCCACACGGACTCCGCCGAGTCCCGCAGCACGGTGAACAGCTCCGACGTCTGCACCAGGAACGTGTCCGCGTCCGGCACCACCAACACGGCGTGCCCTTTCACGCGCTGCGCCAGCCGCGCGGCGTCATCCGGGCGCGCCGGCTCGAAGGTCTCCTCGCCCACGCGCACGCGCTCCCCCGCCAGCGCCACCCGGAGCGCGGAGGCCGGAAGCGGCTCTCCATGGATGGGGCCCGCCACCTCCACTTCGGACGGCGACGCGGGTCGCGGTGCTTCCGGCGTCGCTTCGCCCGGCACGGCGAGCGAGGGCAAGGGCTCGGGCTTCAATGACTTGAGCGGCTCGGCCTGCTTCTCCTCACGACAGCCGGCGCCCACCACGACGAGCAGCACCACGGCGAGCGCCTGGGTGGCCGCATACATGCCCCGCACCGTCCTCACGTGACTTTCCACCCAAGTGGCCGCCATCCAACGTCGCTGGTGATGACGCATCGATACGTGGCGCGCCGAGCGGGCATCCTTCGGCGCCCGGCCCTGCCCCCCGGCACCCACAACACCTCGGGCACCGCCATGGCGGTGGCTGTCACGAGACGTAGGAAGAGGCACACCCACCACCCAATCACAATCAACGGATTTTTCCCGTAATGGCGTTTTGCCTACCCCATGATACATTCAGGTGCCCCTGCCAGGACAGCGCGGGCCCCCTTGGCGCAGCGGCCACCTGCACCCGAAGGAGCCGGAACAAACGTGCAGCAGCCTTCCGAAAGGCTTCATTTCGGTAAATACAAGCTGCTCGAGCGCATCGCGACGGGCGGGATGGCGGAGATCTACCGCGCTCGGATGACAGCGGCGGCGGGTGTCACCAAACCGGTGGTCATCAAGAAAATCCTCCCGGGCTATGCGGGCAACAGCGCCTTCCTGTCGATGTTCGTCAACGAGGCCCGCATCGCCGCGGGGCTGAGCCACGGCAACATCGCCCAGGTCTTCGACTTCGGCGAGGTGGACGGCGAGTACTTCATCGCCATGGAGTGGGTGGACGGCCGCACCCTGTCGAGCGTCATGCGGCGCGCGCGGGAGAAGGGAATGTACACCCTGCCCCAGCCGCTGGCGCTGCTCATCGCCGTGGAGATGCTGGAAGGGCTGGCCTACGCGCACACGCGGCTGGATGAACGCGGCCGGCCGCTCCACATCGTCCACCGCGACGTCAGCCCGCAGAACGTGCTGCTCAGCTACGAAGGCCAGGTGAAGCTGGTCGACTTCGGCATCGCGCGGGCGCGGCTGGCCGGCAGCGCCGAGCCGGTGGAGCATGACCTCAAGGGCAAGTACACCTACTTCGCGCCGGAGCAGGTCCGCGGGCGCGAGCCCGACGCACGCTCGGACATCTTCGCCGCGGGCGTCGTCATCTACGAGATGCTGTGCGGCCGCCTCCCCTTCGAAGGGAAGATGCCGGACGTGCTGCGCAAGCTCGCCCTGGGCGACTTCCCGCGGCCCCGCGACCTCAACCCCGGAATCCCCACCGCACTGGAGCGAATCCTGCTCACCGCGCTGGCCGTGGAGCGGGAGCAGCGCTACGCCACCGCGGAGGCCTTCGCCGAGGCCCTCACGCGCCACCTCCACACGGCCGCGCCCGACGTGTCCTCCAGCGCGCGCGCCCACTTCATGGGCTACCTCTTCGAGGCGGAGCTGGTCGGCGAAGGCCGCCCCGTGCTGCTGCCCCGCGAGTTCCTGGCGCAGATGGCCCGGTGGATCCAGTCCCCCGTGGAGCGCCGCGCCCTCCGGGAGATGGCGCCGCCCGTCCGCGAGCCGGCCGGTGACGAGGAGGAGCGGACCCCCATCGCCGAGTTCGAGCTGCCCCCCTCCCAGGCCTCCGCGCCCGTCGAAGGGCGGATGGAGCGCACCACGCTGCCGCTCCCCGCGCTGCCCGGCCCCGGAGCGCCACCCGAGCCCGGTGTCCCGCCCCTGGACGCGGCGGCATCGCGGACGAGGGGCATGCCCCGGGCCGTCACCCTGGGCGCGCCCATCATCGTGGCGCTGACGGCCACGCTGGCCCTGCTGGTGTCGAACAGCACGGGCACCTTCTCCGTGGAGCTGAGTTCGTCCCCTCCTGGCGCCGCCATCCGGGTGAACGGCCAGCAGCAGACCGCGCGCACGCCGGCCCTGCTCACGCAGCTCCCCGCGGACGCGGAGCACCTGCTGGAGGTCCAGGTCCCGGGCATGGTGGCGTGGAGTCAGACGGTGCGCGCCGAGCGCGGCACCACCCTGGCCGTCCATGCCCGCCTGCTCCCCAAGCGGATTCAAGGCCCCGCCCAGCAGCCACACCGCGCCCCGCCTCCTCATGAGGTGCGGATGCCCGCCGAGCGGATGTCCCTGTCCAGCGTGGTGCACGCCTTCCGCGTGCCCTACCTCTCCACCGCGCAGATGCGGCTGGACCCGTCGCGCACCTACAGCGTCCGGGTGGAGGGCTGGGCCTCGCTGGGCCACGCCAGCAGGGTGGAGCACGCCGGCTACTTCCTGGAGGGTGACTCCCGGCTGGCGGCGCATGAGTCCTTCGGCGTGCTGGACGGCGAGGAGCGGCTGGTGCGCCACGCCTCGCGCCTCCACGTCTTCCTGCTGGACGCGAACCGCACGGACAACCACGGCACGCTGCTGGTCCGCGTGCGCGAATGGGACAACGACGGCGCCGTCACCACCCTGCGGGTGGACGCCCGGACGCACGCGGTGAAGCTGTCGCGCGTCGACCGCTTCCTGCTGCGCGGGCTGGAGCCGGACACGCACTACGACGTCGTGCTGCGGGACACCGCCGAGTCCGCGCGCACACGGGGCTTCGACGGGGGGCCGGTGGGCCGCGTGCTGGGCCTGTACGGCGCCGGCGAGGGCCCGGAGAGCGCGTCCGGCCTGCTGACGCTGCTGGAGGTGGGCCGCCCCCTGCGCCTGCGGGGCGCCACCTGGCTGCAGCTCGCCTTCCCCGACGACCACCTGGCCGACAACACCGGCAGCCTGGTGCTTGAGGTATCGCCCGTGGCGGCGCCCGGCACCTCGCCCGCTCCCCCGCCGGGGCCTCCCTCTCCCGCTCCCAACCGGTAACGGGCCGCTACAGCGGTGCAGCGACCTGTTGCCGAAAAGTTGATCACCGGAGGCTGCCCCCTACCCTGGGCGCCACGGAGGACTCACCATGAAGAAGCTGGTGGCGGTGGCCGTGTTCGGCCTGATGGGAACCTTGGGAATGGCCGCGCGCGTGGACGCCCGGCCGGGAGTGGACGGGATGGAGCCAACGGATGCACAGGTCGAGGCGGCGCTGGACGCGCGGCAGAAGCTGGTGCTGGGCAACCTCCTCAGGGTTCAGCAGACGGACGCACGTACGGCGGCAATCCACCGGTAAACTCGTGGCGTCCGACGTGGCTCGGTGCTAAGCCCGGGCCTGTTCCGACGTTCAGCCCACCAACCTCACCCGTGAGGGGGACATGCCTGAAGGGTCCGCGTCACTCCAGCTCGCGGTTGGCGACCGGGTCGTCTATCCGAACCAGGGGGTCTGCCGAGTCTCCGCCATTGATGTGAAGGAAGTGGCGGGACAGAAGCTCACCTTCGTCACGATGCGCCGCGAAGAAGATGGCGCCGTCGTGATGGTGCCCGAGGGCAAGGTGCTCGCCATCGGCGTGCGCAAGGTCGCATCCGCCGAGGACGTGGAGGCCATCTTCGCCTTCCTCCGCTCGGACAGCGACAAGGCCGACCTCGACTGGAAGCAGCGAGCCCGCACCAACCTGGACCGGATGACCCAAGGCGGCATCATGGGTCTGGCCGAGGTGGTGAAAGGGCTCCAGGTTCTCAGTGAGTTGCGCCCGTTGCCGACCAAGGAGCGCGAGCTCTACGACAATGCCCGGCACCTGCTGGTGACGGAGGTCGCCGCCGCGCTGGGCACCGCCGAGGTCAACGCCGAGGACGCCATCGACATCGTCCTCTTCCCGCCCGGCCGCGAGCGCCCCAAGCGCACCGCCGCCGAATTCCAGCGCGAGGAAGGCGACCTGGACCTGGACAGCGACCTGCTGGGCCTGGACAGCGACCTGGACCTGCCGTCCGACGAGGAGCCCTCCGAGCCGTCCGAGGAGGAATCCAGCGAGGAAGGCGAGTCCGAGGAGGCCGAGTCCTCCGAGGAAGGCGCCCCCAAGAAGCGCGGCCGTCCGCCCAAGGCCAAGACGGAGGTGCCCGAGGGCGCCGAACCCGCGGCTCCGAAGAAGCGCGGCCGGCCGCCCAAGCCCAAGCCGGAAGCCACGGCCGAGGGCGCCGAGCCCCCTGCTCCGAAGAAACGCGGCCGTCCGCCCAAGCCCAAGCCGCCCGAGGCGGAAGGCGCCGCGCCCGCCGCGCCGAAGAAGCGCGGCCGTCCGCCCAAGGTCAAACCGCCCGAGGGTGAGAGCTGACAGCCCCATGGACCGACGGGCCCCTGCACATGGGGCCCTTCCGCCGAGGTGACGCCCCGTGATTCGCGTCGTGACGCTGGACCCCTTCGACGACAAGCAGCTCGCGAAGTTCAACCGCACGCTCTACACGGCGTTCGGCGTGGGCAGTGAGCACTCCGGCAGCGCGGAGGTGCCCGCGGGCATGTCCGAGCCGCTGGATGCGGAGAAGCTGATTGATGAGGTGAAGGGCATCCGTTCCTACAAGGACGACAAGGTGCTGCTCCTCACCACGCGCAAGCTGAAGGACCGCGAGCTTCCCAGCGGCGTGGCGCCCACGACGGGCTTCGCGCGCCAGGGGAAGGACCGCGCCATCCTCACCATCGCGTCCCACAAGGATTTGGAGAGCGCCTTCAAGGCCGTCACCCGCCACGCGCTCCACCAGCTGGGCCACCTCTGGGAGCTGCACCACTGCCTGGACCCGCGCTGCTCGATGTACCCGCCCTGGACGCCGTCCTTCGCCCAGGGTGAAGCCATCTTCTGCACCTTCTGCCGCGAAAAGAGCGAGCAGAAGATTCGCCTTGCGAAGTCCTAGCATCACGCGCGCGCTGCCCCTCATGGAGCTGGGGGGCCTGCTCCTGGTCGCGCTCCTGTGCCTGCTCTTCCACCTGCGCCTGCCGGGCCGACTCCCGTCGGAGGCGGACTACCGCGCGGTGACGGAGCGCCTCCAGGCGGAAGCGCAGCCCGGCGACGCGGTGCTGCTCTTCCCATGGTGGACGGAGCGCGCCCGCATCTTCGTCCCCTCCACGCTGCCGGTGTACGGCTACCTCGGCTCGGACCAGGATGACTTGTCCGCGCACCCGCGGGTCTGGGTGCTGGGCCAGCCGGAGCTGCCCCGCTCGGACGAGGCGGGCTTCCTCGAAACCTTCCTGCGTGGCCGCCGCGCGGTGGGCGCCACGTCGCGGCATGGCACGCTGACGCTGACGCTCTATGAGAACGGCCGGCACCGGCCCCGGCGCTTCACCGCCACGGAGGCCTACGCCCGTGCCCGCGTGTACCTGGAGCAGCCGGATGGCACGCGCCGCGACTGTCCCTTCGACGGCAAGGTGCACCGCTGCCCCGGGCCCGCGCACCTGTACGTGGCGCCGGAGTGGCACGAAATCCTCTACGAGCCGCGCCGCTGCCTGTGGATGCACGCGCCGGGCGGCAAACAGCGGCTGGTGGCGGAGCTGGACGGCGTGCCCGGTGGCCTGGGCCTGCGCCTGGAAGGCGGCATCATCTTCGAGCACGCCTTCCCCAAGGACTCGCGCTTCTCCACCACGCACCTGGGCGTGGATGACGCGGCGAACGGCGCGCGTCTGCTGTCGCTGGCGATACCGCCGGGCCTGGAGGGCGTGCAGAAGGCCGAGGTCCGGCTCCCCGAGGGCGCGCCACACACGGTGAAAGTCTGGGTGCAGGCGGACAACGCGGACCGGCGGCAGGTGTGCCTGGACGTGCTGGCCGTGGAGCCCGAAGTGGGAGTGCGGGGATGATGCAAGGACGCGCCCCCACGCGCGACGAGAAGTACCTGGCCTGGGCCCTCTGGGTGCTGGCCTTCGCGGCGCTGTGGCTGACGGAGTCCGCGGTGGGCTACACGCGCGACGAAAGCGTCTACTTCATCGCGGCGGAGGGCTACTCGAGCTGGTTCCGGCAGCTCTTCAACGCACCGACCCGGGCGCTGACGGACGCGGCCATCGTGCGCGCGTGGGACTACAACCACGAGCACCCGGTGCTGATGAAGACGCTGTTCGGCCTGAGCCACCTGCTCTTCCACACGGGCCTGGGGTGGGTGCGCTCGGCGACGGCGTTCCGCATCCCCGCCTTCGCCATGGCGGCGCTGATTCCCGCGCTGTCCTTCCTGCTGGGCAGCGCCATGTACGGCCGCCTCGCGGGGCTGTTCGCCGCCTTCGCCTTCATGCTGGTGCCGCGGCAGTACTTCAACGCGGAGATGGCGTGCTTCGACGTCCCCGTGGCCGCCATGTGGCTGCTCGTCGTGTACTGCTTCTGGCGCGCCTTGGAGGACGTGCGCTGGGGCCTGTGGTGCGGCGTGGCCTTCGGCCTGACGCTGGCCACCAAGCACAACGCCCTGTTCCTCCCCTTCGTGCTCACGCCCTTCGCGCTGTGGCGCGCCTACAGCGCCAGCGAAGGTCAGCCGGAGGCCCGTGCCTGGCTGGGCCGCTTCGTGGGCGTGTTCACGGCGGTGGCCGTGTTCTACGGCCTGCTGGTGCTGTCGCTGGGCGGCGGTGAGGGCTTCCAGCGGAAGTTCCTGCTGCTCAGTCCGCACACCCTGCTGTTCGCCGGGCTCGCGGTGGGCGGCGCCTGGGTGCTCAAGGGCGTGGACAAGGTGAACGCGCAGGTGACGCGCGCGCTGGTGCCCATCGCCGCCATGGCGGTGCTGGGGCCTGTCATCTTCTACCTGCACTGGCCCTACCTGTGGCACCAGCCGGTGGACCGCACCGCGTGGTACCTGGCCTTCCACGCCAAGCACAACCACTACGCCTGGTTCTATCTGAACCAGCTGCTGCGCGAGCCGCCCTTCCCGCTCGCCTATGTCGTCGTGAAGACGGCGCTGACGGTGCCCACCAGCATCTTCGTCCCCATGGTGACGGGCCTGGCGGCGCTGGTGGCGCGCATGGTGCTGGGTGCCTTCGCGCGGACGCGCGCGTGGGTGGAGCGCCCGGTGACGATGACGGAGGCGCTGGTGTGCGTGAACGCGGTGGCCTCCATCCTCATCATCAGCCACCCGCAGGTGCCGCACTTCGGCGGGGTGAAGCACTGGTTCCCGTCCATGGTGTTCCTGGGCATCCTCGCGGGCGCCGCGGTGGCCCGGGGCTGCACGGCGCTGTGGGAGCGGCTGAAGGTGAAGTGGCCCTCACTCCCCCAGGCCGCGGTGGCCGTGCCGGTGTTCGCCGTGCTGCTGGCCCCCGCGCTGGTGTACTCGGTGCGCGTGTTCCCCTACGGGACGGCGGCGTATTCGGAGCTGGCGGGAGGACTGCCAGGCGCGGCCACGCTGGGCATGCAGCGCCAGTTCTGGTCCAGCCACGTCACCGGCGTGCTGCCGTGGATCAACGCGAACGCGAAGCAGGGCGCGCGCCTGTTCCTGCACGAGGTACACGGCGGCTCGTTCCGCGACTACCAGCGCAACGGCATGCTGCGGAAGGACCTGCGCGCGGTGGGCAGCCCGGCGGACGCGGACATCGTCGCGTACCAGTACCACCAGGAGTTCCGCGAGCACGAGTTCCTCACGTGGCAGGCCTTCGGCACGCGCACGCCGGTGACGGGCCTCTACCTGGATGAGACGCCCCAGGTGGTCGTCTACGTCCGGCCGGAGACGCGGTAGCCCCTCGAGGCCACCGCGTCCGCCGGGACGCGGGGCTCAGGTGTCGCCGCTGCTCCCCGCCTTCTTGCTGAAGTTCATCAAGTGGGCGGCCCCGCGCAGGAGCTCCGCGTCACTGAGCGGCGCCACCTGTTCCTTCAGCTGTTTGTACTCGCTCTGGGTGACCTTGGGCCGGTCCCCGTCGATGCGCTGCTGGAAGAAGGGCTGGTCGGGGAAGTCCTTGTGGAAGAAGCGCTGGTCCACGTACTCGGCGCGCTGCGTGCCCGGGCGCATGGCGAACTTCGTGTCCACGATGACGTCCGGGTTGCCGGAGATGGCCTTGTCCGGAGGAATCATGGCCGTGTTCGCGCCATGGGACGCCGAGGCCAGGTTGTTGGGCGACTGCGTCTTCTTGCCACCCTCGCCGTGGCCCATGCCGTGGAGGATTTCGTAGTCCGTTCGCGGCTCCGCCGTGCCGAGCTTCTGCTGGTACTTCGTGGAGCTCGTCTCCCCGCCCGTCATCTTCCCGAAGACCTTGGTGTGCTCGCCCTTGTCGCGGTCCGGCACCGAGGCCTGCACCTGCTGCGGCCCCAGGCCCCTGGGGTCGAGCGGCCCCGACGCGAAGATGCCCTTCTTGTCCGCCGCCTGGCTCCCGTAGTGCGCCAGCATGTTCAGGTTGTCATTGGGACCGTCCTTCTCCGTCCGGAGCGCCTCCATGTTGGCCGGGCGCGCCGCGTGCGTGTCCTGGAGTCCCGCCGCCTGCGACTGCTTGAAGATGTCCGCGGCGGAGGGGGGTGGCCCGCCCGTCGCCGCCGCGCGCTGGGGCCGCGTTCTCACCGGCCCTCCGTCGAAGCTGTCCGCCTGCGACGGCGACTGCGTGCGATTCGAGGACGAGGGCGATGGCGAGGCAGACGTCCGCTGCGTGGGGCTGGCGTACGGCGAGAAACGATTCGTGGGGGTGCTGGGCTTGGGACTCCGGGAGCCGACTTTCTTCATGGAGAACTCCTTCGGGGGGATGAGGAATTGAATCCCAATCCCTGACGCCGTCGAGCCCGTCTTGCAGAAAGGCTGCTCAGCGGGCCGCAACCAGGGGAGGTGTCTATCACTCATCACTCACCCCCCCTTTTCGACAAGCCCGCACAACCGCTCACTTGCCTTCTCAAATCCTGTCAATTCGTATCGCGCGATGCGAATCCCACTTCATGCCTTCATCGCAGCGACGCTCGTGACCTCGGCTTGTGGAGGCGAGGCTCCGTCCCAGGACGCATCCGGTCCGGACGAAACCTTCACTTCACAGGAGCAGACGGCGTTCTCCGGTGTGAACGGCACCTACTGCCTGGTCAGCCCCTACAACTGCAAGCTGCAAGCGTCTGGAGGAAACCGCGTCCCCACCAACGCGCCCGAGGACGACAACTGGGGCCTGGTGACAGGCGTTCCCATCCGGGACGGCCATGGCACGGTGGTAGGCACCAACACGCGGACGAGCGCCGCCTTCAACTACGGCCAGACGCGCACCTTCGCGGGTGAGAAGCATGCCTTCGCGGTATCGACGTCCAACTCCAGCGCCGGGTGGCTGCCCATCTCCAGCATCCTGGGGAGCACTTCCTTCGAGCAGAAGGTCGGCCACGTCTCCGCGCTGGGCGCCGGCCTGGGCAAGCTGGGGTGCTACGCCGTGCGCGACTGGCACGACACCACGCTCGAATTCAAGAAGGTCGTCTACGACAGCACGGCGACGCACGAGCGCGCGGGGGACTACCTGCCGTTGGTGCGCGCCAATGGCCTGCGCTCGGCGAACCTCATCTTCAACGTGCCGGGCTTCGCGCTGGGCGGCCCCGCGGTGGACCACTTCCCGGTGGGCACGAAGTTCCAGCGCCTGGACGTCCCCACCGACCACGGCGTGCCGTCCATCGACATTCCCCTGTGGGTCCAGGACAGCGCGGGACGCTACCGCCAGCAGTCCGGCACCATGAAATTCCTCTACGGTTACGTCATCGCCGCCACGGGAACGAAGCGCAACGGGTGGATGGCCTATGACGCCCTCCAGGTCAGCTCCGGCTGTCCCTGAGTCCCGTCAGGAGCGCGCCCACGTCGCGCGCGGAGGACATGACGCCGTGCATGCGCGCGCCCGCCCGGTCGCGGTGTGCACTGGCGGTCGTTGCAGTTGGCGCGACCTGTCACAGGACAACCCCTGACCTCCCCTCAGGACGAAGCTCCGAAGTAGGCTGGGGGTGGCAGGTGAAGGCTCTTCCACACCCCGGGAGGGACACATGAGGCGCTGGACTGGGTTGTTGGCGGTGGCCGCGCTGTGTGGCGCGGCTTGTGACGGGAAGAAGTCGACGGACAGGCCCACGCGGGCCCAGTTGCGGAAGACGGGCGGGGCCACGGTGGAGGTCATCCCCTCCGACGGCCAGCTTCCCTACTGCATGCTGTACACAGTGTCGGAGAAGGGCGTCATCCGGCAGCTCACGCTGACGCGGGAGAACCGCTCCATCCGCTGTGATGCGAACAAGCCCGTGGCGCACACGAGCTTCCGCATCCCCGTGCAGGAGGGGAAGGTCCGCATGTACATCTTCTTCTCCGACGACCGCATCCCCGCGGGCCCGGTGGCGCAGCAGCTCTACGAGCTTCGGAGCCAGGAGCGCATCAACGCCATGGACCTGCGCCTGCCCGGCCGCGTGTTCGTGGAGACGCTGGAGTTCACCCCCGAGGAAGGCGGCACGCCCGTGACGGGCACCGTGGTGGGCGCGGGGGGCGACACCGAACCGGAAGGCACGGGTGCCCCGGTGCTGTCGGATGGTGGCACCGAGGGCGGCGGCATGGGCGCCATGGACGAAGCGCCCTGAACCATGAAGCGGCGCGCCGGGGGAATCCCCTCCCCCGGCGGGCGGCGGCTCAGTAAGCCTCGCGCGCCATGGCCAGGAGGTCCGCCTGCGACACCTTCCGCGGGTTGCTCAGGTGCGAGGCATCCTGGAAGGCCTTTTCAGCAATCCGCTCCAGGTCCTTCTCCTGGACGCCCGCGTCGCGCAGCCGCGCGGGAATGCCCACCGCCGCGTTGAGCTTGCGCACCCGGTCGATGGCGTTGCCCGCGAGCACCTCTTCGCGCGCCTGCGTCGTGTCCCCCAGCGCCACGGCGACCCGGGCCAGCCGCGCCGTGCAGACCGCGCGGTTGAACTCCATCACCACGGGCAGGACGATGGCATTCGCCAGGCCGTGGTGCACGTTGGACACGGGTGTGAGCGCGTGGGCCAGCGCGTGGCAGGCCCCCAGGCCCTTCTGGAAGGCCATGGCGCCCTCCATCGCCGCCACCATCATGTCCGTGCGTGCGGCCAGGTCCTTGCCGTCGCGCACCGCCGTCTCCAGCGAGCGGCCCACGCGGTAGATGCCGTCAATGGCCACCGCGTCCGCTAGCGGGTGGAAGCCATTGGCCAGGTAGGCCTCCAGGCAGTGGGTGAAGGCATCCATGCCCGTGGCCGCGGTGACGCCCGGCGGCAGCCCCAGCGTCAGCTCCGGGTCGCAGATGGCGGCGCGCGGCAGCAGGTGCGGACTGAAGATGACCGTCTTGCGGCCCGTGTCCTCCAGCGTCACCACGCCCGAGCGCCCCACCTCGGAGCCCGTGCCCGCGGTGGTGGGAATCGCGATGAGCGGTGGCAGGTCGTCGCGCACGTACTGGTCGCCGCCCTTCGCGTCGTCGTAGCGACTGAGCGGCGGCTCGTGCGTGGTGAGGAGCTGAATCAGCTTTCCCGCGTCCAGGGCGCTGCCGCCCCCCAGCGCGACGATGCCGTCGCAGGAGTGGCTCCGGTACGCCTCCAGACCCGCGAAGACGTCGCGCTCGGTGGGATTGGGCTCCACGCGGTCGAAGACTTCACAGGCCAGTCCCGCCGTCTTGAGCACGTCCGCCACGCGCGCGGCCAGTCCCGCCTTCACCACACCCGCGTCCGTCACCAGCAGCGGACGCTGGATGCCAAGACGCTGGGCCTGCGCCGGCAGGCGCAGCAGCGCGCCGGCGCCGAACACGATGCGCGTGGGCCAGGCCATCTCGGTGACGCGCGGCTCGGAGGGAATGTCGAACGGCTTCATGGCGGCTGCCTCATTTGCGCTCATCAGATGAGCTCCAGGTAACGCTCCAACTCCCAGTTGGTGACGGCGCGCTCGTACTGACGCACCTCCCACTCGCGCGTGCGCACGAAGTGGTCCACGAAGCCGTCGCCCAGCAACTCCCGCGCGCGCTCGCTGCCCTTCAGCAGCGCCACCGCGTCCTTGAGGTTGCGGGGCAAGGGCGGCGCGTCGTTCTTCGCGTAGGCGTTGGCCTCACAGGGCGCGGGGGGCTCCACCTCGTTCTCGATGCCCCACAGGCCCGCGGCCAGGCTGACCGCCATGCCGATGTACGCGTTCATGTCCGCGCCCAGCTGCCGGTACTCCACGCGCATCGCCTTGGCGCTCTCACCGATGACGCGGATGGCGGTGGTGCGGTTCTCCAGGCCCCACGTCACGGTGGTGGGCGCCCAGGTGTTCTCCACGCTGCGCTTGTAGCTGTTGATGGTGGGCCAGTAGAGCGCGGTGAGCTCCGGCATCAGCGCCACCTGCCCGCCGATGTAGTGGCGCAGCTGCTTGCTCATGCCGTGTGGCGCCTTCGCGTCGTGGAAGAGGTTCTGCTCCCCGTCCAAGTCCCACAGCGACTGGTGGACGTGCCCCGAGCACCCCGGCAGCTTCGCGTTCACCTTCGCCATGAAGCACGCGGTGACGCCGTGGCGGGCGCAAATCTCCTTCACCACCGTCTTGAAGAGCGCGGCCTTGTCCGCCGACTGCTCGATGTCGTCGTAGCGGATGGCCGCCTCGAAGACGCCCGGCCCCGTCTCCGTGTGGAAGCCCTCGATGTCCAGGCCGAAGGCGTTGCACCCGTCGATGAGCGCATGCACCAGCGGCGCGTTGAGCGACGTGCGCAGCCACGAATAGCCGAACATGCCCGGCGTCAGCGGCGTCAGCCCCTGGAAGTCCTTGTCGCGCAGGCTCTGCGGCTGCTCTTTGAAGATGAAGAACTCGTACTCCGCGCCGAAGCGCGGCAGGTACCCCAGCGCGCGCGCGCGGGCGGCCACCTTCTGGAGCAGCTGCCGGGGGCTCGCCTCGAAGGGCGTGCCGTCGGGGTTCTCGAAGTCGAGCAGGAACGCCGCGGTGTCCGGCTCCCAGGGAATGACGCGGCCGGTGGCCAGGTCCACCTTCGCGTGGGCATCCGGGTAACCGGTGTGCCAGCCTGTCACCTGGGTGTTGTCGAGCAGGTCGTCGCTCAAGTCCCAGCCGAAGACGACGTCACAGAAGCCCAGGCCGCCCTTGGCGGCGCTGAGGAACTTCTCCAGGGAGATGTACTTGCCGCGCCAGACGCCATCGACGTCCACCGCGCCCACCTTCACCTTCTGGATGCCCTTTTCGTCCAGCCACCGGCGCAGCGAGTCCACGCTCGCCGCGTCCCGCACCGCCGGGCCTCGCGCCGGTGCACGCGATGCCTTGCCGCGAACCCGGCGAGCCATGGCAGGGTGGGTCAGGACCTTCGCCTTGGGTCGGGTCGGCATCGATTCACTCCCCTCTCTTGCTGGAAACGCCCGACACCTGGGGCTCCACCCGCCGCCCGGCCATGCCCAGACTGGGGACGATGAATGAGAAGGTGAGCCAACGGGCGCCGGTCATGTGGGTACCTCGAAGCACACGGGCGCGTTCCACTGCGACTGGCCAGGAACGGACACGCGGGGCACGACACGGTAGGAATGGGGATGCAATGCGGCAACCTACGGCGGTGAAGAACGTCCTCTTGCTGAAAGCCGGTGACGCGGCCGAGCCCGTGCGCGTCTCCGTCGGCGATTACGACCGGTGGTTTCTGCAAACCATTGGACTGTCCGGCTACCACTTCGACATCGTGCTGGCGCACCGGGGCGCCCCCTTGCCCACGCGCGCGGATGGCTACGACGCGGTGATGATGACGGGCTCGCCGCTGTCGGTGACGGCGCTCGATCCGTGGATGAAGCGCGCCGCGGACTTCATGGTGGAGGCCGGTGAGCGGGGCACGCCCGTGCTGGGCGTGTGCTTCGGCCAGCAACTCCTGGCGCATGCGTATGGCGGCCGCGTCTCGCGCAATCCCCAGGGGCGGGAGACGGGCAGCGTCGAGGTGACGCTCACCGAGGCCGGAAAGCAGGACCCGCTCTTCGACGGCGTGCCGGAGCGCTTCATCGCGCAGGCGACGCACGAGGACATCGTCTCGCACATCCCCGACGGCGCGCAGGTGCTGGCGGGCAACGCGAACACGGCAGCGCAGGCGCTGGCCTTCCGCCCCAACGTGCGCGGCGTGCAGTTCCATCCAGAGGCCGGCGTGGACACCCTTCGCGCCGTCATCGAGGCCCGCCGGGAGGGCCTGGAGCGGGCCTCCGTTGCGCGAGGCGCCGCGCCCGGCGAATACGTCCGTCAGCTGCTGGCGGGCCTCACGCCCTCTCCCGCGGGCCGCAGAATCCTGCTGAACTTCCTCGAGCGCTTCACCTGACCTGACAGAGGCCTTCCGTGTCCCGTCTTGCCCTGCCGACCCTGCTCCTCGCCCTGCTCACCACCGCGTGCTCGGAAGACCTCTGCACCCAGGCGCCCCGCTGTGACGACTCGGAAGCGCTCAACTGCGAGCCGGAGTGCACCGTGGGCCCGTGCTCCAGCGGCCCCATCCTCCAGGCGTGCACCGAGCGCACGACGTGCACCGTCGTCCCCGGAGACCGCAACGACGCGCGCTTCTACCGCTCCCGCGCCGTGTGCGCCGTCACCCTGGAGGCCTGCGACCCAACGACCGCGGCCCCGCCCACCTGCGGGAGCGACCGCTTCGTCACCGGCTGCAGCGCCTACCGCCGCGACATCCGCGTATCCTGCTCCCAGTCGGCGCTCTACTTCGCGCAGGTGCCCGCCTGCTGCCAGGGCCTGGGCACGGACGACGGCGGCACCGACGCGGGTACGGCCGACTCCGGCATTTGAGGTAGAGAAGAAGCCATGGCGTCGCGCTGGGACCACCTCTTCGACCTCAAACCGGTTTCCCTGCTGGAGCACCTCCTGGAAGAGGTGGCGAAGCTGCTGCACAAGGACCTGCAGCAGTGGCCACCGCCCGTCGAGGAGCTGGACCTGGACACCGGTGGCCACTTCGCGCCGCTCTTCACGGAGCCACGGCCACGGCCGTCCCGAGCCGTCTACACGGAGGCGTTCCGGCTGGCGCAGTGGGAGCTGGCGCGCGAAACGGACGCCTACGACGACTACATGCGCAACAAGCGTTACCTGGAACGGGGCCTGGTGCCGGGCGACCGGCTGCCCCTGCTGTTCCTCAGCCGCTGGCTCACCGAGCAGATGCTGGGCCTGGGCGAGTCCACCCAGGGCCGGGTCAAACGCAAGCACATGCGCGACTGCCTGGAGCGGCTCCAGTCGAAGCTCGGTGCCTTCCAGGTGCCCAGCGCCTGAGCCGCCGCCGGGTGGCCCGGTGAAATGTTGAACGGGCACCATCCCCTCCCGGGACGGGGGCGGGGCACTCACGTGGCAGCCCTTGTCACCGGGAAGGCACTGCCGTAAGCCAGACCGCATGTCGCAGCAGCCTTCGGACTCCACCGCCTCCGCCAACCGACGCAAGCGCCTGCTCCTCCTGGGAGTGCTGTGGCTGAGCATGGCGCTGGTCCTGTTGGCCTTCCGCTCGGTGGTGATGCCCTTCGCGGGCGCCGCGCTCATCGCCTATCTGGTGCAGCCGCTGGTGGGACGCATCTCCCGGGTGAAGGTGGCCGGCCGTCCGGTGCCGCGCTGGGCGGCGCTTCTGCTCATCTACGCCGGCTTCTTCGTGGGCGTGTACCTCTTCATCGTCGCGCTGGCGCCGCAGCTCTACCGCGAGCTGTCACGCGTCAGCCGTGAGGCGGTGACGTTCGCCAACACGCTCACCCCGGAGCACGTCCAGGAGCTCGCGCAGCGCGCGGAGACGTGGCTCAGCACGCGAGGCATTCCGGTGGCGCTCTCCAACCGCGCGCTGGAGGGCGCGGACGCGGGGAGCAGCAACGGAACCTTCGGCTTCGCGCTGGATTTGGAGCAGTTCCTGGGGGACGCGGTGAAGCGCGTGTCCATCCTGGTGCAGGAGAACCTGGGCGACATCGTCAACGTGTCCCGCAGCATCGTCACCAGCGTGGCCGCGGGCGTCTTCATGCTCTTCTTCGTGCTGATGGTGGCCGCGTTCTTCTCCATCGACGCGCACGCCATCCGCCACTACTTCGGCACACTGATTCCGCCGGAGTACGCCACCGACGCGCGGCAACTCCTGGAGCGCATCGACCGCTCGCTGTCCGGCGTGGTGCGCGGGCAGGTCACCATCTGCATCGTCAACGGCATCCTGACGTTCATGGGGCTGCTGCTGTTCGGCGTGAAGTTCGCGTTCCTGCTGGCGACCATCGCCACCTTCTTCAGCCTCATCCCGATTTTCGGCACCATCCTCAGCTCGGTGCCCATCGTCCTCATCGCGCTGGCGGACGGCTTCCAGAAGGGGCTGGCGATTCTGGCGTGGATCATCGGCATCCACGCCCTGGAGGCGTACTTCCTCAACCCCAAAATCATGGGGCAGGCGGCGCACCTGCACCCCGTCATCGTCGCCTTCTCCCTCATCGCCGGAGAGCGGCTCTTCGGGCTGATGGGCGCCCTCTTCGCGGTGCCCGTGGCGTCCGTCCTGGTGGCGTGCTTCGACTACGCGAGGCTCAAGGCCCAGCCCGCGCCCGCGGTGGCCCTGGCCACGCCCGGCCCGCTGCCCGCTGAACGTCAGCCGCCCGCCGCCTGAGCCCTACTGGCAGGCGGCGGCGCAGCGCGCTTCACGGCAGGTGGGGATGCAACGCCCACAGTCGATGGAACCCTCCGGGCAGCCACTGGTACAGGGGGCGCGGCAGGTCGGACCTTCGTCCGCGTGCGTGACGGCGGTTCCCAGCCCACAGCACGCGTTGGCCACGCAGTCGTCGTCCGTGTAACACGTCTGGTCGGACAGCACCGGGGGCACGTCCCCCAGCGGCAGGTCTCCCAAACCGTCACACCCCACTCCACCACCGCCCAGCGTCACCCCCAGCACGAGGGTGAGCAGGCGGAAACGTCCGTGTCTGAGCAATGGACACTCCTTGCTCAGACAATCTCTACCGGTTCATCGACCCGAGGAAGTCCGCATTCGACGCGGTGGGCCGCATGTGTTTGAGCACGAACTCCATCGCGTCGATGGGGGTGAACGGGTGGAGCACCTGCCGCAGGGCGGTGATGCGCACCAGGTCGCCCGGACCGAGCAGCAGCTCCTCCTTGCGCGTACCGGACTTGTTGATGTCCAGCGTCGGGAAGATGCGCTTCTCCATCAGCTTCCGGTCCAGGACGATTTCGGAGTTACCCGTGCCCTTGAACTCCTCGAAGATGACTTCGTCCATACGGCTGCCGGTGTCGATGAGCGCGGTGCCGATGATGGTCAGCGAGCCCCCCTCTTCGATGTTGCGCGCGGCGCCGAAGAAGCGCTTGGGCTTGTGGAGCGCGTTGGCGTCCACGCCGCCGGACAGAATCTTGCCGGACGCGGGCACCACCGTGTTGTAGGCGCGCGCCAGACGGGTGATGGAGTCCAGCAGGATGCAGACGTCGTACTTCTGCTCGACCAGGCGCTTGGCCTTGTCGATGACCATCTCCGCCACCTGCACGTGGCGCGTGGCGGGCTCGTCGAAGGTGGAGGAGACCACCTCGCCGCGCACGCTGCGCTCCATGTCCGTCACCTCTTCCGGGCGCTCGTCCACGAGCAGCACGATGAGGTACACGTCCGGGTGGTTGCGGCTGATGGCGTGCGCGATGTTCTGCAGCAGCACCGTCTTACCGGCCTTCGGCGGCGCCACGATGAGGCAGCGCTGGCCCAGGCCGATGGGGCAGAACATGTCGATGATGCGCGTGGTCATCTCCGACGACTCATGCTCCAGCTTGAGCTTGCGCGTCGGATAGAGCGGCGTGAGGTTGTCGAACAGGATGCGCTCGCGCGCCGCGTCCGACATCGGGTCCGTGAAGTTGACCTTGTCCACCTTCTGGAGCGCGAAGAAGCGCTCGCCCTCGCGGGGCTGGCGGATGGGGCCCGTCACCGTGTCGCCAGGGCGCAGGTTGAAGCGGCGCACCTGCGACGGGGACACGTAGATGTCGTCCGGGCTGGGCTGGTAGTCGCTGTCCGCGCTGCGCAGGAAGCCGAAGCCGTCGCTGAGCAGCTCCAGCACGCCCTCCGCGTGGACCTCGAAGCGCTTGTCGGCGATGCCGCCCAGCAGCGCGAAGATGAGGTCCTGCTTCTTCAGTCCCTGGTACCCCTCGATGCCCACGTCGTGGGCCATCTTCGAGAGGTCCGTGATTTTCATCCGCTTCAGGTCATTGAGCTTGATGACCTGCATGGGCTCGCCGTCCCGGGTGACTTCCGTGATGGCGGGAGTCTCAGGGGGCTCCGGAGCAGGCGGCAGGGAGGCGGCCGGCTCTTCGGACTCGCCGGAGATGCGAGCCTCCTGGAGGTCGTCGTCCCGCACCGGGCGGGAGATGGGGGTGAGCACCGGACGGGGCGGCTCGGCGGGGGCCTCCTCGACCTCGGCGCCGGACTCTTCGTCGCGGCGGGCGGCGCTGCGGCGAGCGCGCGGGGCGGGCTTCTCAGCCTCGTCCCGCTCCACCGTCTTCGCGGCGCGCTTGCGGCGTGGCTTCTCCGTGTCGGCCTCGACGGCGACATCGGTGTCGGCAGCCTTCTCTCTCGAAGTACGGGCTTTACGCATGTCTGTAACGCTTGGGAGGAATGAAGCGCCCGAGGACTCGGACGGGTGAAATGGCGGGGGGAGATGTCCGCGCTGCCCTCGGAAGCACCTTCCAGGAGGACGGCCCCGCCGGAATCCCAGGAAGGGACTGCGCGGGCGTGAGCCTTGTGGTTGGGAGAAGAGTCGGCGCCGTCGGATACGCCTGCGCCATGAACCGCGAGGGACGTTATTGACCCCCTCCTGGCCTGTCAAGGCATCTTGAGGGCCACGGTTGCAACGCTTCCAGCTGAGCAACACGCGCCCCCGGGGCCCCATTTCCAGTCGGCCGTGCGGGCCTTCTGGAGTCCCCTGCCCCGGACTTGAGGACCCGGCGGGTCGGCGCGCGGACAACGCCACTGCCAGCGACAACACCGGACCCTCCAGGTCCGCTTCCCCTCAGGGCGGGGTTCACGCGGAGACGACGACCGACCTTGTCAGTCGGGAACCGTAGAGTGGCCGCCTTTCGAGGCACGCGCCGCCGCGCCGTGTTTTGGAGTAAGGACCGCGAACCGTGGACGACTTCCAGAAAGCCGCAGCCCGAGCCCGTGAGCTCCACCGTGAGCTGGCGCACCACAACTACCGTTACTACGTCCTCGACTCGCCCGAGGTCAGCGACGCGCAATACGACAAGTTGATGCGCGAGCTACAGGACCTGGAGGCGAAGCATCCGAGCCTCCAGACGCCGGATTCGCCCACCCAGCGCGTGGGCGGCGCGGCGGCCGAGGAGTTCGGCGAGGTGGTGCACCGGGCGCCCATGCTCTCGCTGGCCAACATCTTCGAGGACCAGGGCCTCATCGAGTTCGACGAGCGCATCCGCAAGCTGGTGGGCCTGCCGGGCATCACCTACGTCTGCGAGCCCAAGCTGGACGGACTCGCCATCGCGTTGCGGTACGAGAAGGGCGCGTTCGTCCAGGGCGCCACCCGGGGCGACGGCACCACCGGCGAGGACGTCACCGGCAACCTGCGCACCATCCGCAGCCTGCCCATGTCGCTGTTCCCCCAGGACGGCGTGAAGGTGCCGGACGTGCTGGAGGTCCGCGGCGAGGTCTTCATCCGCAAGAAGGACTTCCAGAAGCTCAACGAGAAGCGCGAGGAGGAAGGCGAGCCGCTCTTCGCCAACCCGCGCAACGCCGCCGCCGGCAGCCTGCGCCAGTTGGACCCGCGGATGACGGCCGCCCGGCCCCTCTCCGTGTTCCTCTACGAATGCGTCCCCGGCGATGGCGTGCCTGTCTTCAAGACGCACATCGAGAAGCTGGAGTACCTCAAGACGCTGGGCCTGCCCATCAACCAGTACCGCCGCGCCGAGGGCCTGGAGGGCGTGCGCGAGGCCTATGACGCCTCCCTCAAGGGCCGCCACGAGCTGCCCTTCGAGGTGGACGGCATGGTGGTGAAGGTCGATGACGAGGACCAGCGCAAGCGCCTGGGCCAGGTCTCCAAGAGCCCCCGCTGGGCGGTGGCGTACAAGTTCCCGCCCGAAGAGGAGTCCACGGAGGTGATGGACATCGGCATCCAGGTGGGCCGCACAGGCGCGCTGACGCCGGTGGCGCACCTCAAGCCGGTGAAGGTGGGCGGCGTCACGGTGGCGCGCGCCACGCTGCACAACGAGGACGAGCTGCGCCGCAAGGACGTGCGCCAGGGCGACACCGTCTTCGTGCGCCGCGCCGGTGACGTGATTCCGGAAATCGTCTCCGTGGTGCTGTCCAAGCGCCCCGCGGACTCCGCCCCCTTCGAGTTCCCCAAGCACTGCCCCGTCTGCGACGCGGTGGCGACCAAGGACGAGGACGGCGCCATCATCCGCTGCACGGGCGCCTCCTGCCCCGCACAGCTGGTGGAAAAGATTCGCCACTTCGCCAGCCGCCTGGCCATGGATATCGAAGGTCTGGGCGACAAACTGGCCGCGCAGCTGGTGTCCACTGGCAGGGTGAAGGCGTTCGCGGACCTCTACGCGCTCACCAAGGAGAACCTGCTGACGCTGGAGCGCATGGGCGACAAGAGCGCGGACAACCTCATCGCGTCGCTGGAGCGCTCCAAGCAGACCACGCAGCGCCGCTTCCTCTATGCCCTGGGCATCCGCCACGTGGGTGACGCCACCGCCAAGGCGCTGGCGGAGGCCTTCCCCCAGTCGGAGACGCTCTTTGAGGCCAGCCTGGAGGACATCTCCCGCGTGAAGGACGTGGGCCCCATCATGGCCCAGGTCATCCACACCTTCTTCCAGGAGCCCCAGAACCAGAAGGCCATCCGCGCGCTGCTGGCGGCGGGTGTCCAGCCCGCGGCGCCCCAGGTCGCCACGGGAGGTCCCTTCGTGGGCAAGTCGGTGGTGCTCACCGGCGCGATGACGGGTATGACGCGGGAGCAGGCCAAGGAAGAGGTCGAGCGCCGGGGCGGCAAGGTCGCCGGAAGTGTCTCGCGCAAGACCGATTTCGTCGTGGCCGGTGAGGATGCGGGCAGCAAGCTGAAGAAGGCCCAGGAACTCGGGGTAAGAATCCTGGACGAGCAGGCGTTCCTGCAGATGTTGCAGACGAACACTTAGAGGATGGGGCGGTCCATGAGTGGCACGCGGCGAGCCTCGCTGCGCATCGAAGGCAAGGTGCAGGGCGTCTTCTTCCGGGAGAGCGCCCGCGTTGAGGCCACACGCCTGGGTCTGACAGGCTGGGTGCGCAACCGGCCGGACGGGGCCGTGGAGGCCGTCGTGGAAGGGGAGCCCGCCGTGCTCGAGGAATTCATCCGTTGGTGTCATCGCGGTCCGACGCAGGCCCGGGTTTCGGGCGTTCAGCGCACGGACGGCGAAGCCACCGGCGAGTTCAGTCACTTCAACGTGGAGCGCACGTCATGACGCCCTACGCGCTGGCCTCCCTCCCGGCCATGCTGGGCATCCGGGCCGGGTCCAAGGTCTCCGTCATCAACCCGCCGCGGGGCTTCGTTCAGAAGCTCAACCCGCTGCCGGATGGGGTGGAGTTCCTCATCACCGCGGTGACGGGTCTGGATGTCATCCTCTTCTTCACCGAGGACCCACAGGAGTTGGTGCAGCGGCTGCCGGCCCTGGCCCGCGCCATGGCCCTTACTGGTGGCATCTGGGTGTGCTGGCCGGGGGGCGAAAGCGCCCGCCGGGGCCTCTCCGAGGACTTCGTCCGCCACGCGGCCCTGGACATCGGTCTGGTGGACAACAAAATCTGCACCATCGACGCCACCTGGACAGGCCTCCGGCTGGTGAGGCGGCCCCGAGGGCGACTGGACAAGCCAGGGGAGCGCAAGCAAGCCCCCGCCCAGGCCTGATGCCCTGCCGGGTAGCCGCCCGGCATCTGCCTGACAGTGGATGGAAGCCGTTTCTCGGCTTTACACACCCGGGGGGCCGTGAAAAACTCCCCGTGTTTCTGGACGGTTGTGTGACGCCCCGCGTTGTCGGGGGTCGACGTCTGGTAGGGATTTTGACGGGTTGCGTTCCCGGCTCCTCCGGGCGCGTCAGCCGCACCGAGGCTCCAGTCGCCCCCCCAAGGTGGCCCACGATGGGCACCGACCGGGTGTGGATAGAAGAGCGGGCGGCACGCGCGTCGTGGGGAAGCTCGAACGCGTTGTGAAGACAAGGCCTCGCCCGGCACGGTGCCGGTCGCAATGCGGGGCGCCAATGAACTCGGAGGAGCAGGCGGTGGTCCCCTCGGTCCTCGACAGCGCGCCCCCAGCCGCACCCGGCATGCCCGGGCCGGCGTCGCTCGCTGTAGGCCCGCCGGAGGCCGCCTCTCCCTTCGCAGCGCGCTCGGAGGCGCGGCGTCTCGCCGCCGCCCGTCCGGTGAGGTCCGCCCTACCGCGCGCGCCAGCAGGATTCATCCATGAGCAGCATCCTGGTCATCAACGCCGCGGGTCGCGAGACGCGCGTCGCGCTCGTCGAGGGCGGACACATCGCGGAGTTCTACCTCGAGCGTAAGAAGGACAAGGGCGTCGTCGGGAACATCTACAAGGGCCGCGTCGTCCGGGTGCTCCCCGGCATGCAGGCCGCCTTCGTGGACATTGGCCTGGAGAAGGCCGCGTTCCTCTATGTCAGCGACGTCGTCTACGACCCTGACTTCGCGCGAGCGCAGTTCGAGCTGACCGAAGGTGAGCACGAGGATGCGCCGGACGTCCCGGACGAGTCCGAGGCCGAGGCCGCGGAGGCCGCCGCCCGGCACGCGCCCCCCCGTCACGTGGAGCCGGAGCCGGAGGACGCCCAGTTCGAGCCTGTCGCGGCGCCCACCGAGTCCCTGCCGCGCGACACCGCCCTGGAGCTGGCCGCCAACGCCCCGACGGTGACGCCGCCGGGCGCGGAGACGCCGGTGGCGCCCGCGGAGGAAGCGCCGGCCGCCGGGTCGGAGACGGTGGTGGCCGCCGAGCCGGCCGCGCAGCCCGTCACGCCCGAGCAGATTGTCGCCGTCGAGCCGTCCACGGCAGCGCTCGTGGAGGCCGCGCCTGCTCCGGTGGGTGGTGAGGCCGAGGCCGCGCCCTCCTCCGAGCCTCAGGTGACCGAGGCCGCCGTGGAGCCCGCCGCGAAGGTGGAGTCGCCCGAGGCGGCGCTGGCCGTTGCCGCGGCGTCCGAGCCCGCCGCGGCCGTGGTGGAGACGCCCGTGGAAGCGGCCGAGGGCGAGGCCACCGGTCTTCCCGTCGAGCCCCCTCCGCCCGCCGCCGCCGCGCTGGGAGACATCATCCCCTCGCCCGCCGCGGAGGGCGCGCAGGCCGCGAAGCCGTCCGAGGTCTCCGGCGAGCGCCGCACGCCGCGCGAGGCCCGTGAGGCGCGTGAGCCCCGGAGCCGGGAGAAGGAGCGCGGAGAGAAGGACAAGGGCCGTCGGCCGCAGGAGGAGAAGCGCCGGGGCGACAAGCGCGACGAGGACAAGGAGAAGGCCAAGCCGCGCCGCACCGACAAGATTGAGGACCTGCTGAAGGTGGGCCAGGAAGTCGTCGTCCAGATTTCCAAGGACCCCATCGGCACCAAGGGCGCGCGGCTCACCTCGCACATCTCCATCCCCGGCCGTCACCTGGTGTTCATGCCCACGGTGGACCACGTGGGCATCAGCCGCCGCATCTCCAACGAGAAGGAGCGCCGGCGTCTGCGTGAAATCGTGGACCGCCTGCGCCCGCCCGGAACGGGCTTCATCGTCCGCACCGTCGCGGAGAACGTGCCGCAGGAGAAGCTCGAGAGCGACATCCGGTTCCTCATCGAGGTGTGGAACCAGGTGGTGCGCAAGAACGAGAAGCGCGGCGGCCCCGGCCTGCTGCACCCCGACCTGGACCTCATCCTGCGCGCCACGCGTGACCTCTTCGCGCACGACGTGGAGAAGCTCGTCGTCGATGACCGCGAGGAGTACGAGCGCATCCTCGGCTTCGTCACCGCGCAGGACCCGGCGCTGCGAGACAGGGTGGCCCTGCACGAGGGCGATGACACCGTCTTCGACGCGTACGGCATCGAGCAGGAGCTCCAGCGCGCCACCCAGCGCAAGGTGTGGCTGAAGAGCGGCGGCTACCTCATCATCGACCAGGCAGAGGCGCTCACCGCCATCGACGTCAACTCGGGCCGCTACGTCGGCAAGAAGAGCCTCGAGGAGACCATCACCAAGATCAACGTCGAGGCGGCCAAGGAGATTGTCTACCAGCTCCGGCTGCGCAACATCGGCGGCATCATCATCTGCGACTTCATCGACATGGAGAAGGCGCAGAACCGCGACAAGGTCTTCAAGGCGCTGCAGGAAGCGCTGGGCCGAGACAAGGCCAAGACGAACGTGCTGCGCATCTCCGAGCTGGGCCTCGTGGAGATGACGCGCAAGCGCGTGCGTGAGTCCATTGGCCGCATGCTCCACGAGGACTGCCCGTACTGCGACGGCAACGGCTTCGTGAAGACGGCCACCACCGTGGCCTACGAAATCTTCCGGGAGATTCGCCGCGAAGCGCCGGGCTACAAGGACTCCACGCTGGTCATCAACTGCAACGCGGAAGTGGCGCGCCTGCTCCAGGGCGAGGAGCGCAACGAGCTGCGGCACCTGATGGACCGGTACAACAAGTCCATCCAGGTCAAGGCGCAGCAGAACTACCACCGCGAGCAGTACGACATCTACGGACGCTCGGCCTCCGGCCCGGAGCACAAGGTGGCCTCGTCGCCCGGCTCGGGTGATGGCGAGCTGGCCATGCAGCAGCGCAAGCCCGACAGCAATGGCGGAGGCTACGGCCGCCAGGAGCAGGGCCGGCGCGGCGGTGGTGGTGGTGGCGGCGGCGGTGGTGGCAGGGACCGGGGTGGTGAGCGCGGCGGCGAACGCTCCGAGCGCAGTGAGCGGGGCGGAGACCGTCGCGAGGGCCGCCGCGAGGGCCGGGGTGGTGGAGACCGTCCTCGGGGTGGCGAGCGGGGCGACCGTTCCGAGCGCGGTGGGGAGCGTGGCGAACGCTCCGAGCGCGGCGGCGAACGGGGCGAACGCTCCGAGCGTGGCGGCGAACGGGGTGAGCGCGGCGAGCGTCCCGAGCGCGGCGAGCGGCGTGGCGACCGCGGCGAGCGTGGAGAGCGCGGCGGTTCGCAGAACACGTCTGGTGGAGGCGAGAACGCGGGTGGCTCGACGCCGCCTCCGCCTCCAGCCTCGGGTGGTGGGTCGGAGCCTTCGGGCGGCACGACCTGAGTTCTTTCCGCCGGTCAGTCGTCGGCGCCCTGCCCTGCCGGTGGTTTCAAGGCCGGGGCCGGGAGCCGGCGGCGCTGCACGCCTCGCGCCCTCTTTCCGCCGGGGCAGTAGCTGGCGCCCTTCCCTGAGTGTGGATTCAAGGCCGGGGCTGGGCGCCCGCGGCACTGGCCGGTGCATACGAAGCCCCGCACCGTGTCGGCTTGTGTACGCTGGCAAGCCACCTCAAACCGGGGTGGGCTGGCCCTGGCGGCCGCGGATTGGCTAGCGTGAGCGTCCAAGCCCCAAGGCGGTTCCCGCCTCGCGGCCCGGCCATGTCACACGGATGATGTCCTCGCGCTCCGAGCACGTATCGCCCCGTCTGGGGCCACGTTCCCTCCGCCTTCGTCAGGCCCGCGCCTGGCGCGGCCGGGCCTCTTGAGGGAATCGGTGAAGCTGACGCCCCTGCCGTGGCTCCGTCACTTCCACGAGCGGCTGGCCGCCCAGGCCACCCGGCTCTGGGCGCCCCTGCAGCACACGCCCGTGGGGCTGTTCGCGACGGACACCTTCCTGGCCGCGAAGACGGTGGCCCAGGGCTTTCGCGGGGAGAATCTCCGGCTTCGGGCCGCCGCGCTGACCTACGTCAGCATGTTCTCCCTGGTGCCCCTCCTGACGGTGGCGCTCGTGCTGCTGACCGCCTTCCACCAGGAGGAGTTCAAGGAGAAGCTGCGCTTCGTCGTCAGCGAGGTGCTCAACCCCGGGGTGCGCGGCAAGTCCTCTCAGTTCCTCGACCGGTTCCTGAACCCCACGAACACCGTCGCCATTGGCAGCGTGGGCTTCCTGGCGGTGCTCCTGTCCGCCGGCTCGCTGCTGCGGCAGCTCGACGGCGCCGTCAACGAGCTGTGGGGCATCCGGCGGCAGCGGCCGTGGCGCATCCGGCTGCTCATCTACTCGGGCCTCTTGCTCGTGGGCCCCTTCTTCCTCGCGCTGTCCTTCTCCGGGACGGGCAAGGTCCGCGTCTTCCTTCAGAGCCACGCGCCCTACGCCAGCGCCTTCATCCTGCTGGGCACCACGCTCGTCACCGTGGCCAGCCTCACCCTGCTCTACTACTGGACGCCCTACGCGCATGTCCGCGTCCGGTCCGCGCTCGCCGGAGGCCTGGTGGCCGGCCTGGGGTGGACTTTCGCCAAGCAGGTGTACGCCGCATTCGCGGAGCGCAGCTTCCAGTACAACCCCCTCTACGGTTCGCTCGGCGCGCTCCCGTTGTTCCTGGCGTGGGTCTACGTGAGCTGGCTGTTGGTGCTCTTTGGCGCCCGGCTCTCCTATGCCGTGGAACACACCGCCTTCCGGCACTCCCTCTTCGCCTTTGGAAGCCACCCGCGCGCGCACGAACTGGTCGCCGCCCGTGTCGCCCAGGAGGCCACCCTGGCCTGGGTGGACGGACTGCCGCCTCCCTCGCCGCGCGAGCTGGCGACGCGGCTGCGCGTCCCCGAGTCGCTGGTCCACGAGGTCGTCGACCGCATGGTGGCCGCCGAGTTGCTGGAGCGCCTCCGCAAAGGGGGCCTGCGTCCCGCGAAGGACCCGGCTGCCCTCACGCTGGCGGATACCACGCTCGCCGTGCACGGTGTGATGCTCACCGGCGGCGCGGAGGGATGGAACGGGCCACGGGCGCCCGGATTCGAACAGATGGAGCCCATCTTCCAGGCAGCTGACTGCGCCGGTGTCGACCTGCTACGTCGCACCCGATGGCTGGACCTGGTGGTGCCGCTCCGCCCAGGACTGGCCGAGCCTGCTCCCGCCCCTCCACCCAGGGTGGCCGCAGGGGGAAATCCGTAGAGGTTCTGGGTGGTTGGAAGCTCACCCTGCTTGCACGAAGGATGCGTTCTGTTATGTTTTCAGGATTCGACCACGGGCCAGAGCGCCCTGTTTCCAAGGGGTCACCGGGTTTGCGGGAGCGTCCGATGCTCAAGTCCGATCTGATCAACATCCTCGTGGCCAAGAGGGGCGTGACGCAGAAGCAGGCTGAGGCCACCATCGAGACGATTTTCGAGTCGATGAAGGATGCCCTCTGCCGCGGCGAGAACATCGAGATTCGCGGGCTCGGTGCCTTTCACGTGAAGAACTACCAGGGCTACCAGGGCCGCAACCCGAAGACGGGTCAGGTCATCCCGGTGAAGCCCAAGCGCGGCCTGCTCTTCCGCACGGGCAAGGAGCTGCGCGACCGCGTGAACCGTCCGGCGCCCCAGCAGGCCCAGACGGAGCTGCCCCCGCTTCCCGAAAGCAAGGGGCCGGGCAACACGGGCACGGGGCTCTAAGCCCACCTCCGTCAGCGCCCCACCGCCACCGGTGACAGCCGGCCGATGGGGCGAATCTGGAGGGCCCCATCCAGTTCGCCATAGGTGAGCACCGCGACGTCCGGAAACGCGCCCTCGCACAGTCTGCGCAGGGGCCGCCGGACATCCGGAGCGGTGAGCAGCACGGCCCGTCCCTCGGTGGCCACCTGCCGCACGCCTTCGAGGATTTCCGCCACACGCTCCGGGTCGGGCGCCAGCCCTCGCGGGCCCATGCCGCGCAGCACCTCTTCCACCTCCGGGTCCACGAGGTACGCGTACAGCGGCCCGGTGGGCGCGAACTTGTGGCTGAGGTACCGCCGCAGCGCCTGCCGGCAGCGCTCCGCGAGCGCGACGGCATCCCCTTCCGTCGTCGGCGACACCAGCGCCTCCAGGATGGCTCGCAAGTCCCGGATGCTGACGCCCTCTTGGAGCAGCTTGCGAAGCACATCTGTGAGCAGCGGCAGCGGCACCTTCTGCAGCGCCTCCTTCACGAGCACGGGCGCCTGCGCCTCCAGTCCCTCCAGCAGTCCCTGGACGTCCTGCAGCCCCAGCAGGTCCGCGGCGCGGACACGCAGGATGGCGCGCACGTGGTCCGAGACCAGCTCTCCCGGACGCCGCAGCGGCACTTGCGCCGTCTCCAGCAGGACCCGAGCCGACTCTGGAATGCGGCTGATGACCTTCCCGCTCGAGGGCTCCGTCGCGGCCTCCGCGCTCAACTGGAGGAACGCTAGTTCGTCCGGAGGCGCCAGCGCGTAGAGCGCCGCCGGCAGCACCTGCCCTCCCCCCGCTGGCACTTCGTCCACCAGGACGCGGTACTCGCCCGGGCCCAGGTAGGCGGCCTGCGTGCGCACCCGGATGCCGGGCACCCGAACCCCCAGATCGAAGAACAGCTCGTCCCGCACGCCGTTCAACGTCTTGTGGACAAAGGCCGCGCCCTCCGCTTCGGCCAGCACCGTCAGGTCGGGCGCCAGGTCCAGCGTGAGCGGGGAGACCCCCACGGGCGACGCGGCACTCTCCGGTGGGGCTCCAGCCGCGCCAGGCGCCACGCCTTCCGCGGGCGCGCCTGCTTTCTCTTCGACCTTCGAAACGCCCGCGCGGCTCAGCACATGGCCAAGCCCGCCCAGGCCTCCCGCCAGCAGAAGGAACGTCACGTGCGGCATTCCCGGCATGAGGGCCAACGCGACGCACAGGCCCGCCACCACCCAGAGCGTCCGCGCCTCTCCGAAGAACTGGGCCCCAATCTCCGCCCCCAGTGTGTCCTCTTCCTTCTCCGAGGCGACGCGCGTGACGACGAGGCCCGCGGCCACCGCGATGCACAGCGAGGGAACCTGGGACACCAGCCCGTCACCAATGGCGATGAGCGCGAATGTCGACGCCGCCTCGGCCAGGGGCATGCCTCCCTGCAGCACACCAATGACGGTGCCTCCGAGCAGGTTCACGGCGACGATGACCAGGCCCGCAATCACGTCCCCCTTCACGAACTTCATCGCGCCGTCCATGGCGCCGAACATCTGAGACTCGCGCTCCAGGTCACGCCGCCGGCGCCGGGCTTGCGCCTGGTCGATGGCGCCCGCGCGCAGATCCGCGTCGATGGACATCTGCTTGCCGGGCATCGCGTCCAGCGTGAACCTCGCGGACACCTCCGCCACCCGCTCCGCGCCCTTGGTGACGACCAACAACTGCACCAGCGTGAGGATGGCGAACACCACCGCGCCCACGACGTAGTCGCCCCGGACGACGAACTCACCGAAGGCCTGGATGACGTCTCCCGCGTGCCCCTCCGCGAGCGCGAGCCGCGTGGAGGACACGTTGAGCGCCAACCGGAACAGCGTGGTGAACAACAACAGCGTGGGGAACGACGTCACCTTCAAGGCGTCCCGGGCACGCAGCGCGGCCACCAGCAGGGAAACCGACGCCGCCAGATTGACGGCGAGCCCCGCGTCCAGGAGCCACGCGGGCAAGGGGATGATGAGCGCGCCCAGGACCGCGGCCATGGCAATCGCCAACACCACGTCCGAGGAGTTTCGCGCCTTCAGCAATACCTTCATGAGGGGGTTCATGACGTCTGTCTCCGTGGATGGCCGTCCAGTTCCCGCGCATCCATCGCCGTGCGCAGGACGACCGCCGCCGCCTGGTACAGCTCCTCCGGAATGGGCTCGCCCACGTCGTAGTGGATGAGGCTGCGTGCCAGCGGGATGTCCCGCACCACCGGAATGCCTAGTCGGCGTGCCTGCTCCCGCATGGCGAGCGCATCCCCTTCCCGGGCCTTGGCCACGAGATAGGGCGCCTCACATTCGTCGACGTCGTAGCGGAGCGCGACCGCGATGTGCGTGGGGTTGACGACCACGGCGGTCGCCTTTTGCACCCCGCGTGCCGCACCGCCCTGCGAAAGCTGGCGATGCAGGGCCTTCCGCTGCCCCTTGTGCCGGGGGTCGCCTTCACTCTCCTTGTACTCGCGCTTCATCTCCTCGCGAGTCATCATCAAATCCTTGATGTGGCGCCGCCAGGCCAGCGCGTAGTCCCCCACGCCCAGCACCACCAGCAAACAGGCCAGGCGGCTCGCGAGTCCGGACACGTGCGCGACCACCAGGCTCAAGCCCTCCGTACCGCCCAGCCACGCGGTCTTCATCGCATCCGGAGCGGCCTCCTCCGCATCGCTCCAGACGAGCGCCCCCACCAGGCAGACAATCAGCAGCGTCTTCGCCAGTTCCACCCAGGGGCGCCAACTGAAGAGCCGCTGCATGCCCGCCACGAGACTGATGCGCTCCAGCTTCGGCTCGACATGCTGGAGATCGGCTTCCAAACCCACCGTGGCCACGGACACGAGCAGCGCCGCGGCGAACGCGCCCCCCAGCACCGGGCCACAAAAACGCGCGGCAATCCAGAGCCCTTCCTGCCACGCCCCAAGGTCCTGCTGTCCCAGGAAGAGGTGCTCCGTCCATGCCTGGAGCCTCGCCATGCCCACTGGCGCGGCCTCCGTGAGCCCGAACAAGCCACCCGCCGTCACCGCGCTGGCGTTGAGCAAGCGGCTGCGGGGAATCTGTCCTTTGCGCCGTGCTTCACGAAGGCGCTTCGCGCTGGGCTTCTCTGTCTTCTCCCCACTCACCGCGCCACCTCACCCAACAGCGCCAGCGCGCCTTCCACGGACAACACGCCCGCCAACAGCCGCTCACACAACACGCCCGTCCCCAGCCACAACAAGGCGCCCCCACCCAGAATCTTCAGCGGCGTCCCCACCTCCTGAAGATTCACCTGCGGTGCCGCTCGCGAGGCCAGGCCCAGGAAACAGTCCACGGTCAGCACCGCCGCGGCGATCGGCGCCCCCACCGCCAGCCCCGTGGCCATGGCCGCGCCCGCCAGCAGGACGACATGCAGCGTGCCCGCCTCGGTTGGAACGAAGGCGCCGAGCTTCACCACACCGAACCCACGCAGCACGCTGGATGTGACGAGCGGCCACATGCCACCGGAGACCACCAGCGCCACCAGCAGATGGTAGAGCCCCTCCCCTGCCGCGGACTCACGGCTCCCCGCCAGGGGCAGACTCGCCTCGGCGGAGGTTCCACGGAGCAGGTCGATGAACCGGCCCCCCATGCGCGCGGCATCGAAGGGGAGTGCCGCGACCAACCCCACGGACGTGCCGAAGAGCAGCTCGCGAATCACCAATCCGCCCAGGGCCACCGACGACGTAACAGGCGCATCCAGCACCACGCCCGCCTCCACCCGGAGGAAAAGCGACAGGGACAGAACCAATGCCAGGCGGACCATCGTCGGCGTGGCCTGCCCTCCCAGCAGCGGACACAGGAACGTCATGGGCAGCAGCCGCGCGGCACACAGAGCCACCACGATGATGTCCGGCCCCAGTGACTCGAGCCAGACGCGGAGCGGCTCCAGATTCATGCCGCGACCTCGGAGATGAGCATCAGGAGCTGGTGGGTGAAGCGCGTGAGCTGCCCGGCAATCCAGGGCCCGGCGAGGACCAGTGCCAGGACGGCCGCGCACAGCTTGGGCACCACCGACAACGTGGACTCCTGAAGCTGGGTGGTGGCCTGGAAGAGGCTCGACAAGAACCCCACCACCAGGCTCGCGCCAATTGGCGGCAGCGACGCCATCACCATCAACAGCAGGGCCTCACGTCCCAGGGTGAGGAAGACGTCCTGGGTCATGGCGTCACCGGTAGCCGAGGATGAGGCCCCGCGCGAGCAGCGACCAGCCATCCACGGCGACGAAGAGGAGAATCTTGAAGGGTAGACTCACCTGGCTGGGTGACAGCGTCTGCATGCCCAGCGCGAGCAGCACGTTGGCAATCACCATGTCCAGCACGAGGAACGGGAGGAAGACGAGGAAGCCAATCTGGAAGGCTTCCTTCAGCTCGGTGATGACGAAGGCCGGAATGACGACGAAGAGGTCCGTCTCCCGCACCACGTCCATCTCCTCCACCGGCCGCAGCTCCCGCGCCAGGTCCACGAAGCGCGCTCGCTCCTCAGCGCTCCCGTGCTTGACCAGGAAGGCGCGCAGCGGCTCCGACACGCGGCTCGCGGCGGAGAGCATCTCCGCGCCGGAACCCGACGCCACCTCCGCGTAGGCCACCTGCCCGGCGTCGTACATGCGTTCCATCACCGGGGCCATGATGTGCCCGGTGAGCACCGCCGCCAGGCCCGTGAGCACGATGGTAGGCGGCGCCTGCTGCGTGCCCATGGCCGAGCGGGCCAGCGACAACACGACGGCGATCTTCGAGAAGCTCGTCAGCATCAGCACCGCGAACGGCAGCAGCGACATCACCGCGAGCATGCCCATCATCGACAGAGGGCTGCCCGCGTACGACATCCGCGACAGTGAGCTCTCCGCCGCGGCGGCCACGGCAGGAACCAGCAGGAGCGCTCCCAGCAAGCCGTGGCTCATGGCCCCTCCCGCCTGCCCCGAATCGTGCGGGACCTGGGCATGGGCCGCCGGGCCTGCGCCAGGACATCGCCAAACTCCGGCGCTGGCGCTGCCGTCTCGCGAATCTCCGCGAACGCGTCACCGAAGGCCACCAGGTAGCTGCGCCCATCCACCTCCACGAGCGCCACACCGCACCGCTGCGACAGTCCCGCTCGTGATACGACATTCAGCCGTGGCGCCATGGGTGCGCCCGTGACGACAGCGCCGCGCCGGTGCAACCACCACCCCAGCGCGGCCAGCGCCACGACGCCCAGCAACCACCGCGCGGCCACCATGGTGGACACCCCAGCCACCGGGCCCATCACCGCCAACCCCAGCACCAGTGCCCCCGCCAACAGCAAGCGCGAGCGCGGCGAAGGAACGAAACGCTGTGCATTCATGACGGGGCTCACGGCAGCAGCGCCAGGACGCGGGCTCCTACCTCGCCCTCGATTTCCACCAACTCGGCGCGGGCCACCGCGCGGTCTCCCACGCGCAGCACCACTGGCTCACTGACGTTGATGTGCAGGGGAAGCAGCGCGCCAGGCTTGAGCGCCGCGAGTTCCGACAGGGGAATCATCACCCGCGTCAGCTCGATTTCCACATCCACGGGCAGCGGAGGCATGCCCTCCTCCTGCTTGGTCACGGCCACCATGTCCGACTCCTGGGGAATCCCACGCCCCTGCGCGCGGGTCAGTGAAAAGCCCTCGGCGAGGAAGTCTCCCGAGAGCGCGAATCCGCGCGTCACCAGCCGCCCCGGCCCGAAGAGCTGGCCGGCCTGCTTGCGCACGCCTTCGAAGACGACGACGTCCCCCACCACGAGCGCGTCCAGAGCGTTCGCGGACAGCGGCGTCTGGCCTACGAGGCACCGGGCCTCCAGCGAGGCGGCCAGCACCTCTGGCGCGATGCCCGGCGCACGCTCCACCGGAAGCGCTTGGAACACCGTCTGGACCACCTGTGACGGCAGCAGCAACCGCGCGCCCGCGCGCGACTCGCCCACGGCCACCATCAGCTCAATGCCAACCAAGGGTTCGCGCGGGTCCAAGCGCGCCACCACGTCCGACCTGGACATCGTCACGCCCGCGAGCCGTGGACCGAGCCACGGGTATGCCCCGCCCGCCGCCCTCACCGCGGAGAGCGCGACCAGCAGGACATAGGCCAACGTCGACTCTTCCAACCGGGCCAACTCCGTCACCACGCCGGGCCGCTGCCCCGCGCCAGCGATGCGCTCCAGCCCCATGAAGGCGAGCGCGGGCTCCAGCTCCAGCACCGCCGTGCCTCCCACCGCCGACAGCTCCAGCAGCGCGAAAATCGCGGGCTCGCCCAGTCCGACCGAAGGCGAGACGACGGACTCCAGGAAACGGGCCTCCGCGTTCACCAAACAGCCGAGCTCCCGAGTCAGTGCCGTCGTCACCGCCTCCAGCGCATCCCGTCCGAGGCCCGCGGCCTGGGGCCGCTCCGCGAGCACGAGGTGCGCCCGGGTCAGCCGGCGCGTTCCCAAGCGGCGCAGGGGGCGGACCTTCCGGCTGGAGGCGTATTCGATACGGGTATTCATCGGTGGCTCCGCTGCTGCAACAGGACGCACCCCAACCATGCAGGGCCCCCGCCAGGGGCCGGGCTCGTGGAGTCGCGGGGTTGGGAAGGCATGGCATCCGTGCGCGGGACGCCGGGTACACGGGCCGGGACGGCGCCGCCTCCAGACTCAGCGCGTGGCCTCGCGAATCAGGCGCTCGGCCAGTGCCCCCAGCGCGGGAGGCACCTCTGACGCCTGATGCGCCAGACTTCCGTCGGGAAACAAGGTCCGGTGGTACGGAGGCAGACGCCGAAAGATTTCCCGGCGAAGCATGGGAGGCGCGTCACTCATGAGGCGCCGCAGCCGAGCAGCGGCATCAGCTCGTTCCCCGAACTCCACCGCCACCTTCGCCTGTCGCTGCGCGGAGGGCAGCGCGGACAGACGCTGGAGGTGCTCCCGCGCACGCACCGCCGATTCCTCGCCCAGTTCGCCCAGCAGGGTGCCCGCCCGCTCCCGCCCCAGCACCCACGCGACGAGCGCGAGGCGTTCGAGTGGAATCGGCAAGGGGCCCACGAGACGGGGCACCTCCTCGGTCGGTGCAGCGGCCCGGACGGACGCGGAGCTCCGGCCGGGCCGAGGCTTGCGCCCTACGCGTGTCGCATCCATGCGTTCGCTCTCCATGGACACCTCACGCCACCTTGCGCGCCGGTCCCGGTGACAACACGGGCCGCGCGGGTCCAGGCGGCGCGGACGGAGTCGGCGTCCGGTCGCGGTAGTGCCGCATCCGGAGCGTCACCAGCACCAGCGCTACCGACAGCCCCGTCACCATGAGGCCCAACACCGCCAGGAGGGCACGCAGTCGGGTCAGCGGAGACACGCCCACCACCGTCGGAGCCTCCACTCGGGTGGAGACCTCGTCCACCAACAGCGAGACGGCTTCTGGCGACAGGCCCTCCACACCACCCGCGAGGAGGACCTTCAACGTCTCGGAGGATTGCCGCACCCGTGCCGCATTGCCCGGCGCCACGCGAAGCATGGCCGATGCCTTCGATGGACCCGGGGCCTGTCCCACTCTCGGCGGCGCGGGCACCACCAGGTGGACGCGCGCGAGCAGCACCCCTTCCACGGATTGGAGCGTCTTCTCCAGGCTCCGCTCCATCACCCTCACTCGGCAGACGCTCTCCTCCACCGGCGTGCGCACCAGCCCGCCACCGCCGAAGACGTCACACCCCACTTCCTCCTTCAGCCTCGGCAGCCCCAGCTCCGACAGGATGCGGACCGCGTCCGAGGCGTGCTCGTCCGCCACCTCGATGGACCACGTGGGCTTCTTGCCCGCCTCGGGGACCTTGCGCGCGTCGAGCCCTCGCTCGACGAGCACGGATTGAAGCTCGTTGGCCTGCCGCTCATCCAAGCCATGCTGGATGCGCTCGCGGCAGGCCGTGACGCTCACGAGTAGGAGGACGAAGACAGCGCGACGGAAAAGCAAAAGCATCGGGTGCTCCTCAAACCTGGGTCTGGAGGACCTGCTTGACGCCGCCAGTCGCCTTCTCAACGACCTTGCCGGCGAGGTCGAGTTCCTGGCTCGCCCGGTAGACATGGGCCTGCAACGCGAGCAACTCCGCGGGCGTGAAGCTGCGGCCGGACTGCGCCAACTGAAGGATGTGGTCCAGCCGCTTTTGCGCCTGCCCCACCCGGTCCAACACCTGCGCCGCCTGCTGTGCTCGCGCCGCCTGCACCGAGTCCACGCGAGTGCCCGGCTTCACGTCCGCGCAGCCCGGCGCCGCGGGTCCCACCCCTTCGGCCCGGGAGACACCCCGCGGCGCCGCCGTGGGCGCGGGCTTCGGCGGCCCCTCCGTGGCCACCGGAACCCCTGTGCCCTTCGCAGGCCCCTTCACCTCGTCCAACACCTTGCTGAATCGCTCCCGGCTGGGCTCCACCGCGGGCGACGCGCCCGCTCCCCCCACCGGCCCCAACGTGTCCATGGCCATGGCTGGTGTCGCTCCTCAGCGGATGTTGTTGATGGCCGCCTTCGCGGAGTCGTGGCGGACCTTCATGATGTTGGAGACGGCGGTGTGCTCGCGGCTCTCCTTCTGCATCTCGTTCTGGAGCTGCAGGTAGGCCATGTTGAACTTCTGGCCCTCCGCGGCGAGCACCTTCTGCGCCTCCAGCAGGTCCCACGCCTCCTGGTTGCCCGCCGCGGCCCCCGCACCCGCCGCTCCCCCCGTCTCCGCTGTGGCGGGCATCCCCGCCCCCATCGTCTTCGGCGCCACCGCCGACACCACCGTCTTCGCGCTGGAGACGGCCGCGCTGACGATGGGCCCACCCGGAATCATGCCGCCCACCAGGCCCGCTCCCGAGCGCACCACCTCGTTCGCCGCGCGCGCCAGCACCGTGCCGAAGTCGTTCTGCGGCGTCTGACGCGGAACCGTATGGGTGATGGTCAGTGTGGGAATCCGACTGTCATTGGACACGGGCAGCCTCCTGCGGAGAGTTGCCCGGCCCCATTTCAGCCGCCGTGCCAGGGATAACCCCCGGCAATCCCAGGCGATGAGCCGCCACGGCGGGTCCGGAAGCGCTCCGCGAACCGGGAGGAGCGTCCGGGAGGCTGGACGGCGGCCCTGGCTGGAAACTTGCGTCCGCTCCGGAGTGCCTCAGAGTTGTTGCACCCTGTTGTGTGGAGAAGAGGAGAAACCCGGTGCGGACGACCGATGGCGGCCCCCAGATTGCCGAGCGCTTTCACCCACGCGTCGACGCCAACCTCCCCGTGAAGGTGCTCCTCAAGGGACGCTCGGTGATGGTTCGCGCTCGAGACGTGTCCATGGCGGGCCTGTTCTTGATGGCCCACCCGGCCGACACCGCGCGGGAGCTCGCCATCGCGGTGCCACTGCCTGGCGACCGGGAAATCGTCACCACCTGCCAGATTCGCCGCCGCGAAGTGGACGGTGTGGCGCTGGAGTTCGGCGAGCTGGACTGGGACGACCTCATCGCCCTGGCGCGCTACCTCCACCCGCGCCTGCCCTGAAGCCCGCCTGACTCAGGGCAGCTCCGGCTTCGGCCCCGCTTCGCGCAGCCGCTCCACCAGCGCCATCAGCTCGGCGCCCCGGAAGGGCTTGTGGATGTAGCCGTCCGCCCCCGCCTGGGTGGCGCTCTCCATGTCGGAGCGCTTCGCCTTCGCGGTGAGCATGTAGAGAGGCACCCCCGCGGTGGCCGGGTCCCCCTTGAGGATGCGGCACACGGAAATGCCGTCCAGCTGCGGCAACACCACATCCATCAGGATGAGGTGGAACGTCTGGCTCTTGGCCAGCTTCAGGCCCTCCAGCCCCGTGGCGGCGCACACCACGTCCACGGTGCCGTCACTCAGCATGGAGCGCACCAGCTCCCGGATGACCGGCTCATCCTCGACCAGAAGGATGTGGAAGGGTGCCTGGGAATTGCCAGCCATGGTTCTCCGGACGAAACACGATGCCAATGCCACCCGCCGCGCGCGGTATAGCCCTCCGGGGCGTAGCCGCACCAGGGAGGATGCAACGGATTGTGCAATGGCACCCGTCTCCCCCATACGTAAGCGGGACACACACTGGATGCCTTGCTTTTCGATTAGGAGGGCTGACAGGCGAGCGTAGCCAGGGGGGGCACGGCCCCGTCCAACACGGCCAGAAACCGGGCGCTATGATGACCCGGGAATGACTGCGAAACTCGAATGTCCCGAGTGCCGGGCGGCAGTGGGTGGAAACGACTTCCAGTGCACACAGTGCGGGTTGTTGCTGGACCCGCAGCAGGCCAGCGGGGAGTACGTCATCACCGAGCCCACCATCGTCCGGGCGCTGCTGTCCCCGCCGCAGCGAACGCGCACCATGGAGCTGCCGAGGCCCCCGCCCCAGCACCCCACACCGCATGACCTGGCCACCGCGCGCTTCACGGTTCCCATGGACTCGCACACCGTGCCGCACCTGCGCGCCGGGTTGGACATCGCGCTCCAGCCGCTCCACCCCTTCGAGGCGCACATCGCCTCCTTCATCGACGGGGACCATGCCGTGCCGGAGCTGGCCCAGGCGGCGCGGCTGCCCGAAATCGAGGTGAAGGTCGTCCTCAAGGCCTTGCTGGAGCGCGGCGTCGTGGAGCTCCACCGCCTGCCCGGCGCGCCCGCCATGCGCACGATGACGGACGAGCTGCCCATCCTGGACGGGCAGGACTTCCTCGTGCCAGAGCCCATGGCACTCGGGGACGAGGAGCCTCCCACGCGGCAAGTGCCCCCGAGCCCGCCCATCATCCCACCGCGCACCGTCCGGCGGCTCGGAATCGAGCCAGGGTCGGCGGAGGACTTCCTCCAGCGCGCCGTGCGGTGGGAGCGCGAGGGCCAGGTGGACCGGGCCATCGACGTGCTCACCCGCGCCATTGCCCGGGTGCCCGAAGCCGCGGTGATCTACAGCAAGCTGGCCCTCATCCTGGTCCACCAGCGCAAGGACTACCGGCGGGCTGTGGAGCTGCTGAAGCGCGCGGTGGCGCTGGAGCCGAACCATCCCGTCTTCCAGCAGAACCTGCTCAAGGTGACAGGCCTCGCGGCGGCCTCCCCGAGCCCTCACAAGGAAGAGAAACGCGGCCTCTTCGCGCGCCTCACGGGCCGCCGGAGCTGACCGGCGCCGTGCCGCGGCTCACGTCCAGCCGCCCTCCAGCAGCTGCTCCGCCTCTTCGAGGGAGAAGGCCAGGTAGGCCTCGTGCCCCACGTTCCGGCTGCTGCGCTGGAACCGCACCGCCGCCAACGCGGAGCGCCCCACCACGCGCACCACCCGGCGAAAGCCGCGGACCCGGGCCGCTTCGACAACGCGCTCAATCTGCCCCGAGCCTGACTCCGGGAGCTCCGTCACGCCCGTCAAATCAGACAGGATGTCGAAGCCCGGCCGGAGCCGCTCGAGCGCGCGCAGCGACGCATCGCCAATCTGGAGCGCTTCCTCCTCCGTGACGACACCCCAGAGGCGGATGACCAGCCGGTTCTTGCCAACGAGTGCCTCGACCGAAAACACAGGGCCACGACCTCCTGGCAATACCCGCCATCCCTCCGGAGGCAGTCTACCCTCCAAATGGCGGGCATTTCCAGGCTTTCTCGTCCCTGCCCTCCGCGCACGGCCTCAGATTTCGGCCACGCCTTCCCGCTCGGCCCAGCCCTCCAGGCCGTTGGGCAGACGGATACGGACGAAGCGGCCCGTCTCTTCGAGCAGGCGCACCTTGAGGCCGGCGTGCACCTCGAAGATGGAACGGGCGCCGGGCTGAGGCAGCTCGCGCGCCACCAGCGTGGGCGCCAGCACCACGGCCTCGTGCACCGTGGCCCCCACGTAGGCGTGCGTGGCCACCAGCAGCCCTGACGGCACCGCCACCGCGAAGAGCAGGACCGCCAGCACGCCCACCGCCGTCCGCCGGCCCCGTCCCAGCAACCGCCAGAGCAGCACGAGGACGAAGGCCGCCACCCAGGTGCCCAGGAAGGTCCACGCCACCACCGGGCCATCCGTGGCCGCGGCGACGCGAGGCAGGAAGGCGTCCTCGGCGGTGGCGCCCACCACCTTGTCCACCTGTCGCGCCCGGGCCACCGCGAGGTTGGCTTCCAAATCTGGAGCCTGGCCCCCTTCCTTCCGGGCCTGTTCGAGCGACAGCACCGCGCGGCCCAAATCGCCTTGCGCCAGGTGCGTGGTGCCCAGGTTGTAGAGCACGTCGGGGCCGCCCTGGCCGTTCGCCAGCAGCTTCTCGTAGCCCTCCTTGGCCGCCGCGTAGTCCTCGCGCGCGTAGGCCTCGTTGGCCTTGAGGAAGATGTCCTGCGCCTCTTCCGGCGTGTAGTAGCCGCTCACGCCCAGCCCTCCATGGCCGCCGCGGCGGCATCCATCACCTTCTGTCGCTCGGCCGGGTCACCCCCGCCGCCGTAACGCCCGAAGTCGCACGCCTCCAGCACGAAGAGCACCTTGGCGCGCCGCTCCTCATTCGCGCCCGCCGCTGTCAGCTTCTCGGCGAGCACCTCACGGGTGAGGCCCACCACCGGCATGCCCAGCCGCGCCTCCAGGAAGCCGTGCAGCGCCTTCTCCACCTCGCCGTAGAAGGCCCCCACGTCCCCGCTGGACTGGAGCTTCTCCGCATCCGCCAGACGCTTGCGCGCGGCCTTCGCCTGCTGACGCCCACGCCCCGCCTCGCTGCGCAGCGCCAGCCGCCCGCGCACGCCGCCCATCAGCGTCACGCCCAGCAGCAGCCCCAGCGGGGCCAGCACCGTCGGGACAAAGAAGCCCCGCTTCCACACGGGCACGCCCGGCGCCTCGAATTGGGCCTGGTAGCGCACCGGCCGCAGGCCTCCCGCTGTCAGCACGTTCTTCTGCTCGTTGGCCTGGTCCGACGAAGACTGAGGCGACGCCGAGGCGATGGACGATGCTCCGCCCGCGCCCGCCTCCACCGTAATCGTCACCGGGTCGGTGCGCGCCACCTCGTACTTGCGGGCGCGCGGGTCGAAGTAGGTGAACTCCAGCGCGGGCAACGTGAAGCTGCCCGTGCGCTGCGGCATCACCAGGTACTCCATCACCCGCCGGCCCTGCACACGGTGGCGCTGCGGCGACACCTTGTCCGTCGTGGTGGGGTCATAAATCTTGAGCGCGGCGGGGCCCTTCAGCGCGGGGGGCGTGACGTTCTTCACGTTGCCCACCCCTTCCAGGCTGACCTTCACCGTGACGGGCTGGCCCAGCTCCACGCGCGTCTGCGAGACGTCCATGGACAGCTTCCAGTTGCCCACGTGCGCGTTGGGCATGTCCTCCGGCCCACCGGGCGGCAGCGGCTTCACCTTCACCTTGAGCGCGTTGGACACCCGGTGCACGCGGTGGCCGGCGAAGAGGAAGCCGGTGGTGATGTCCGCCTCCGCGGGGGTGATGGACAGCGTGCCGGACTTCACCGGGAAGATGGCGCGGCGGCGCAGCAGGTAGGCGCGGTACGGGATGCCGTCCACCACGCGCTGCTCGCCCGACAGCTGCGTGGGGCTCTCCACCTCTTCCGTCCAGAAGCCCTCCAGCTTGGGCATGGTGACGGCGTCCACGCTGGACAGGTCCACGCGCGAATAGATGTAGAGCGACAGCGTCACCTGCTCGCCCACGTACACGTTGTCCCGGTCCAGGCTGGCGCGCAGGAAGAGGTCGGAGTCCCCACGGGGAATCGTGGGCCGGTCCGGCTCCATCATGTCGCCGAAGGCCTCTTCCATCTGCTGCATCTGCGACTGGATGCTGGAGAAGGGATCCGGCTGCCGGCCACTCCCGCGCCCCGCCTGGCCGGACGGCGGCGCACCGCCCACCCGGCCGGCCTTCACCGTCAACTCCACGGGCTGCGTGCGGTACGTCTTGCCGCGCACCGTGATTTGCGACGGTGGAATCTTGAGCCGCCCCGCGCGCGTGGCCTGCATCACCAACACGTGCCGCGTGACGTCCTGGATGACGGCGGGGCCACCGCCCGACAGGGAGATGGAGCGCTGGCTGCTGCGCGAGCTGGAGAGGATGGAGAAGTCCCCCGACTCCGGCAACTTCACCTGCGCGTTGGCGGGCGCGTCCACCACCACCACCGTGAGGCGGAAGGTGTCCTCGGTGCCCACCTCCTCACGGTCCGCCGTCTGGTAGAAATCGAGGTCGTCCGAGGCCGCCCACGCCGGCGCGCTGGCCAGCAGGGCGAACACGGCGAACACCACGCCGAGGGCGCTACCAGTCCTTCTCATTCGGCTTCCTCTGCTTCTTCTTCTGCTGGAACCGCCAGAGCTGGAGGTTCTTCTCATTCTGCTTCATCGCATCCAGCAGGCGCTCCGCCTCCTGCCGGTCCAGGTCCGACTGGCTGGAGCCGCCGTCCGCCTCGGATTCCTCCGAGTCTTCTTCTCCCGCGCTGCCGCCGTCGCTGCCACCGTCCTGGGGCTCGCCCTCTCCGTCGTCCTGTCCACCATCCGCGCCGCCGTCCGCGCCCCCGTCCCCCTTGTCCGGTGGGCCCTGGTCGCCGCCGTCCGCGCCTCCGTCGGAGCCGCCGTCGCTGCCACCATCACCGTCGCCACCGTCGGCACCGCCGTCCATGCCGCCATCGCTGGCGCCGCCATCCGCGCCTCCGTCGGCACCGCCGTCCGAGCCACCATCGGTGCCACCGTCCTGGGGCGTGCCGCCGTCGCCCTTCGTGCCGCCGTCCTCGCCGGCATCCGGGCGCCCACCATCACTGCCGCCGTCGTTGCCACCGTCCGTGCCGCCATCCTGGCCCTTGTCCTGCGGCGGCGGCAGGTTGCGCAGCACCACCTCGTAGTTGTGGCGGGCCTGCACGTCCTGCGGGTCCAGCGTGAGCGCGCGCCGGTAGGCCTTCAGCGCTTCCTGCCGGTCTCCGGTGGTCGCATGCAGGTTGCCCAGATTGTACCAGGCCTTCTGCCGGAGGTCGGCGCGGTTGGACTCCGTCACCGACTGGAACAGCGCCTTCGCATCCGCGATGCGCCCCAGCTTGGCCATCGCGTCCGCGCGATTGAAGTCCACCGTGACGTCGTTGGGGCGCTCCTTCTTCGCGGCCTCGAACGCCTCCAGCGCTTCCTCGAAGCGGCCCGCCGTGTACGCCTCGCGGCCCTGCTCCACCAACGGGTGGTCCCGCTCCAGCGGCCCCGCGGCCCACACGGGCGACGGCAACGCCAGCGACGTCACCAGGCCCCACGTCAGCCACCGCGCCGCGCGCGTCTTCACGGCGCTCATGGCGACGGCCTCCGGCGCGACGACGGCAGCAGCAACATGCCCAGCGCCAGCAAGGCCAGCCCCGGAATGGCGAACGACTGGAAGCGCTCGTCGTAGCGGACCGTCACCCGGCTCTCCAGCTCACTCTTCTGCATCTGGTCGATGCGCTCCACCACCTGCGACATGGCCACGCCACGGGGCTGGAAGTAGAAGGTGCCCCCGGTGGCCTCGGCGATGGCCGTCAGCCCCGCCCGGTCCAACCGCGTAATCACCGTCTCCCCCGCGGCGTCCTTCTTGTAGTCCACGAACGCGCCGCGCCGGTCGAAGACGGGGATGGGCTCACCGGACTCCGAGCCCACGCCCACCGCCAGCACCTGCACGCCCGCATCCTTCAGCGCCTCGGTGGCCTCCGCCACGTCGCCCACCAGGTCCTCGCCGTCCGTCAGCAGGACGACCACGCGCTCCTTCGAGCCGCGGTCCGCGTTCTCCAGCACCTGCCGCGACAGTCGCAGCGCCGCGCCCACGTTGGTGCCGCCCTGGGGCATCACCTCCGGGTCCACCGCGCGCAGGAACAGCTTCACCGCCGAGTAGTCCGACGTGAGCGGGGACTGGATGAACGCATCCCCCGCGAACACCACCAGGCCCACGCGGTCGCCCTTCAGCTCGTCCAGCAGCGTGGTCAGTTCCAGCTTCGCGCGCTCCAGGCGGCTGGGCTGGATGTCCCGCGCCAGCATGGACTTGGAGGCATCCAACGCCACCACCACGTCGATGCCGCGCCGCTTCGTCAGCTCGCTCTTGGTGCCACACTGCGGCTGCGCCAGCGCGAAGCCGAAGAGCGCCAACCCCAGGCCGTACAGCCCGCCCTGCGTGGCCGGACGCCACACCGACACGCCCGGCGTGAAGCGCTCCGCGTAGCGTTCATGCAGCAGCGCCCGCACGCGCGAGCGGCGCCGCAGCGCCCCCACCAGCGCGAGCAGGCCCAGCGTCATGCCCGCGAGCACGAACAGCAGGAAGAGGGGCTGCGCGAGCCCCGCCTGGTAGCCGAGCACGGTGAAGCGCCAGGGTTCCACGGGCGTCACGGGAAGACCCTCAGGAAGGAGGCGCGCAGGAGCAACTCCAGCGCGGCGAGGCCGAAGGCGGCCAGGAGGAAGGGATGGAACTCCTCGCGGTAGGTGGCGCTGGCGCCGCCCTCCATCAGCTTCGAGCGCTCCAGCGAATCGAGCACCTTCTGGAGTCCCTCACGCAGCTGCTCGGGGTCCGTGGCGCGGTAGTACTCGCCGCCGGTGCGGTCCGCGATGTCCTGCATCAGCTCCGGGTTGATGGGAATCTCCGTGTCACGCCACACGGTGTTGCCGAACAGGTCCGTGCCTTGCGGGAAGGGCACCTTGCCGCCCTTGCCCACCAGAATCGTGTAGATGGGCACCTTCAGCGCCTGGGCCATGTTCGCCGAGTCCATGGGCGAAATCTTCCCGGAGTTGTTGTCGCCGTCGGTGATGAGCACCACCACCCGGCTCTTCGCCTCCGAGTCCCGCAGGCGATTGAGGGACGTGGCCAGCGCGTCACCAATCGCCGTGCCGTCCTCCAGCACGCGCGTGCGCAGCTGCTTCACCACTTCCTTCAGCACGCCGTAGTCCAACGTCAGCGGCGCCTGCGTGTACGCCGCGCCCGCGAACACCACCAGGCCGATGCGGTCGTTCACCCGGTTGGCGATGAACTCGCTCAGCACTTCCTTGGCGACGTGCATGCGGTTCTGCGGACGGAAGTCACCGGCCTCCATCGACGTGGACAGGTCCAACGCCACCACGATGTCGATGCCCTCCACCGACAAGTCCCGCACGCGCGAGTCACGCACCTGCGGCCGAGCGATGGCCAGCACCGCCGCCGTCACCGCCGCCACGCGCAACAGCGGCAACAGCGGCAACAGGTACGTGCGGAAGCCGCGGCCACCCCGGGCGAAGACGTGCGCCGCGGAGAAACGCAGCGTGGCGCGGGCACGCCGCTCCCGCCAGGCCTGCCAGAGCAGCAGCGGCACGAGCAGCAGTCCCCAGAGCGCCTCGGGGTTATTGAACGCGGGGAGCGGCGGCATTGTCGGGAGCCTGGGGCGGCGGTGGCGGAACGTACGTCGTGTCGATGAGCGAGTAGCCGAAGGCCAGCGCGTCGCGGCAGGCGTCGGCGGAGGCATCCGCGCGTGCGTACTTCACCATGTCCGACTCGGACACGAAGCGCATCAGCGCGTCCTCCGGCAGGCCCGGCGTGGACATGCGCCGCAGCGACGCCATCAGCTCGGAGCTGGTGCACTCCAGCGCCTCGAAGCCGTAACGCTCGCCCAGATAACCACGGACGATTTCGGACAGCCGGAAGTAGAAGTCCTTCACCCGGCCGCGCGAAGGCAGGTCCTCCGCCTTCAGCGCGTCCAGCGCCTTGCGGGTGCGCACGTCCAGGGGCAGCGCCGGCACCACCTCCACGTGCTTGGGCCGGTTCCTCCACCAGCGGAAGAGCACCCAGGCCAGCAGTGCCGCCGCCAGCACGCCCAGCACCGTGAGCACCAAGCGCCACGAACGTATGGGCACCTCCTCCGGCGGCTTGTAGTCGAAGAGGTCCGCGCCCTGCCCTTCCGCTTCCGGCGGCAGCGTGGACGTCACGTCCACCGTGCGGCCCGGCACCGTGAACGCCTTGGGCCCCTCCGGCGTGGCCACGTCGAAGGGCAGCGCGGGCACCGCCACCGAGCCCAGGGCGAAGGCGGACATCCGCACCCGGAACGTGGTGGTCGCAGAGTCCGGCCCGTCCTGGCGCTGGCGCGTCTGGTCCAGGAACTCGAAGTCCCCCGTCTCCTGGGGCACCTTCAGTTCGTAGCGGTGGTCCTTCGGATGGGTGATGACCACCTCGTAGACGAAGGGGTCACCGATGCGGACCTGCTGCGGCTCCAGCCGCACGGACAGGTTCCGCGGTTCGACCTGGTCCGTCGTCGCGGCCGCCGGTGCAGGGGGCTGGGCCCACGCCGGAGCCGCCACCACGAGCCACACCGCCAGCAGGGGGAAGAGCCGGTTCATGCCGCCATCCTCCGGGCCCGCGCGCGGAAGAAGTTCGCCAGCGCCTTGCCGTGGTCATCACCCGCGCGCAGCTCCACGTGGTCCAGCTCCAGCTTCTTGAACAGCTTGCGCCGCTCGTCGCGCGCGGCCTGCATGGCCCGGGCGAAGCGGCCCCGCACGCGCGGGTCGCTGGTGTCGACGACGAAGCGCTCGCCCGTCTCCGGGTCCTCCATGTCCACCAGGCCCAACCGGGGGAAGGCCTCCTCCAACGGGTCCGCCACCACCACTGGCACCAGGTCGTGCTTGCGCCCCACCAGCCGTAGCGGCTTCTCGTAGTCGCGCGCCTGGAAGTCGGAGATGAGGAACGTCACGGCCTTCCGCTTCGCCACCTGCGTCAGGTAGTTGAGCCCCGCGGCCAGGTCCGTCCCACGCCCCTGCGGCTGGAACGTGAGGATGTCGCTCACCAGCCGCAGCACGTGCGTGCGGCCCTTGCGCGGCGGCACCACCTTCTCCACCCGGTCCGAGAAGAGGACGAGCCCCACCCGGTCGTTGTTGGCGATGGCGCTGAACGCAATCTGCGCCGCCACCTCCGCGGCAATCTCCGACTTGGTGCGCTCGCGCGAGCCGAACTCCTTCGACGCGGAGACGTCCACCACCAGCATCACCGTCAGCTCGCGCTCCTCGGTGAAGACCTTGACGTAGGCCTCGTCCATGCGCGCGGTGACGTTCCAGTCGATGATGCGAATCTCGTCACCGGGCTGGTACTGGCGCACCTCGGAGAAGGCCATGCCCCGGCCCTTGAAGACCGAATGGTACTGGCCGGCGAGCATGTCGGAGACCACCTTGCGGGTGCGAATCTCCAGCTTGCGGATGCGGCGGATGAGGTCCTTGGGAAGCACGGGGCGCCTGGCGGGCTCGAGGAGGAAGGGTCAGGGGACTTCGACGCGGTCGAACACGCGCTGGATGATCTTCTCCGGCGTGAGGTCCTCGGCCTCCGCCTCGTACGTCATGGCGACGCGGTGGCGGAGCACGTCGAAGGCAATGGCCTTCACGTCTTCGGGGGTGACGAAGCCGCGGTGGCGCAGGAAGGCGTGCGCGCGCGCCGCCTGGGCCAGCGCGATGGTGGCGCGCGGCGAGGCGCCGAACTGGATGTAGTCCGCCAAATCCTTGAGGCCGTACTTGCTGGGCTCACGCGTGGCGAACACCACGTTGAGGATGTACTCCTTCACCTTCTCGTCCATGTAGATGTGGTGGACGAGCTCGCGCGCACGGACCAGGTGCTGCAGGTCGATGACCCGCTGGGCGCGCGGCGACGAGCCGCCGGACATCCGGTCCATGATGACCTTCTCTTCATCGCGCGTCGGGTAGCCCACCTTCACCTTGAGCATGAAGCGGTCCACCTGCGCCTCGGGCAGCGGGTAGGTGCCTTCCTGCTCGATGGGGTTCTGCGTCGCCAGCACCAGGAAGGGCGAGGGCAACGGGAAGGATTGGTCACCGATGGTGACCTGGCGCTCGGCCATGGCCTCCAGGAGCGCGGACTGCACCTTCGCCGGGGCGCGGTTGATTTCGTCCGCGAGCACGATGTTGGCGAAGATGGGGCCCTTGCGGACGGTGAAGTTCGCCGCCTGCTGGTTGTAGATCATCGTGCCCACCACGTCCGCGGGCAGCAGGTCCGGGGTGAACTGGATGCGCATGAAGGTGGCGCTGAGCGAATCCGCCACGGTGCGCACCGTGAGCGTCTTGGCGAGGCCGGGCACGCCCTCCAGCAGCACGTGTCCGTTGCACAGCAGGCCAATGAGGATGCGCTCCAGCATGTAGCGCTGCCCGACGATGACCTTGCCGGTTTCCTGGTTGAGGACCTCGACGAAGCTGCTTTCCTGCTGCACGCGTTCGGTGAGCGCGCGAATGTCGGTGTTCATGTCGCCTCGTGTCGGACTGGCGGCGGGCAGCCTAGGGTTTACAGGGTATCCGGCTCAACACCGCTGAGGGCCGCGCATTCCAGTATGTTGCCCGTCCGTCCGCCCCTCCTGGAGTGTCCTCCCCATGTACCACTCACAGCCGCCACGCCAACCCCTGTTCCACTCCCGACGGACGGCGGTGTCGAGGAAGCCGGCATGAAGGCCCCCTCGGTGGGGCCGGTGGAAGCCGCGCTGCTGGCCCAGCTGGCCCCGGCGGTGGTCGCGACGGTTCACTGGTTGCCGGGCGGCGGGGCCCTCCGGGTCCTGGAGGCGGGCGCCGGCCCCACGGTGGTGCTGCTCCACGGGCGCGGCGGCGCGGCCTCCCAGTGGTTCACCTACCTGACGGTCCTCGCCCGGGGACACCGCATGCTGGCGGTGGACTTGCCGGGCTTCGGCATGTCGTCCGCCCCCGAAGGCCCGCTGGCCACCGGCGAGGACGCGGCGGCCTTCTTCACCGCCCCCATCGAGGCGCTGCTGTCCCAGCTCGCCCCGGGCCCGGTGGCCGTGGTGGGCCACTCGCTGGGCGGGCTCGTGGCGCTGGAGCTCGCGCTGCGCGGCCGGGTACCGGTGGAGCGGCTGGCCCTGGTGGATGCCATGGGCCTGGGCCCGGAGATGGCGCGAAAAGCCCGCCTCTTCTTCCGCGCCGGTCCCGAACGGCTGGCGCGCTCGCTGGGGCCGTGGGCCTGGGCCCAGATGATGCCGCCGCCCCCGACGCCGCTGGGTGAGCGGCTGGGCGCCCTGGAGTACGAGCTGCTCACCCGCCCGGGCGCCAGCCTTGACGCCACGCGGGCCTTCAACCGGCTCGTGCCCGTGGTCGGCCCTGTCTTTCATCGCGCGGAAAAGCTCGGCGCTGTAACGGCGCCGGTGCTGCTCGTCTGGGGCGAACACGAGGACACGCTGCCCGTCTCCATCGCCGAGCGGGCGGCACGGCGCCTTCCCCAGGCCCGGCTCCTGCGCCTGGACGCAGGCCACAGCCCCCACCAGGAACATCCGGAGCGCGTGCTCCCCGAATTGAAGGCGTTCCTCGCCGTGCCCCAGGAGGGCTAGACCAAGGATTGTGATTCTCGAACGGCTGCCCACGACGAGCTGCCCGCCCGCGATGGTGGCGACCGGCACCAGCGTCCAGGACTCCCTTCGAGGATGTAGCCTCGGCTGGAGTCCGGGTCGTTAACTGCCTGGAACTACGGCAGAGGCCGGCGGAGAAGCCCAGCAGCCGCAAGGTCGCCCGGCCTTTTCCTTGGCCTCGAGTCCTGATGTGCCCCCCTTCTACTTCGTGTGACGCAGCTGGGCTTCCCAGCGCCGGCGCAATGTAGAACGGCGCTCGGGGTAGAGCGCGTCGAGGAAATCCACGCTGAGCAATCGCTCCGTCCTGAAGATCCGAAAGTCCCGACGCAGCTCACACCATGCGATCAACACGCGAACGCCGGTCACGTAGCCCACGAGAATCGGCCACACCGTGCGCTTGCTCGTCGTGCCTTCCGCATCGGCGTAGTGAATGTGGAGCTTCAATTGCTTCCGCGACCACTCACGCAGTCGGCTCAGGTCGACAGTTCCGTCCGGATGCCTCTGCTTCGCCGGCGGAGTGCCCACCACCGGGTCGTCGACCAGCTCGCGCAGGTGCTTCGGTACGATGGCTGCGACCTTCGCCAACACATCTCCCGCTGCTGCCGACAACGTCCTGTCTGCGTTGGCCGCCACCCACTGTGCGCCGAGCACCACTGCCTCGATTTCGCTCGGCGTCAGCATCAACGGCGGCAGGTCGAAGCCGCGCGCTAGCACGTAGCCGACACCCGCTTCTCCTCGAATCGGCACGCGACGCGCCATCAACGCCGCGAGGTCCCGGTACACCGTGCGCTGACTCGTCTCGAGTTGCTCGGCGATCGCGCTGGCCGTCATCGGCCCCTTTGCCCGCCGCAGCACCTGCAGAATCTCGAACAGCCGGTCAGCGCGTCGCATGCGTCCTCTGCGCTATGCCATCGCGGTAAGAATAGCGCAGCTCACGAGGTTGCTGAGCAGGAAGTAGGGAGCGTTGATGACACCGTACAGAACCGGCCGCGGGATGTTCGGGTTGATGGCCACGTTGAACACCGTGGCGACGAGATAGCCGACTCCGCTGATGGCTCCAAACACGAGCGCATTCGACATCGCGTCGATGTGAAACGTTCGCAGCAGAATCGCGTTCGCCACCGTCACCACGAGTCCGCAGAGCAGGGGACCTGCGATGAAGATCGGCTCCGGCTTACGGCCCATGAGGTCGGTGCGCCCGAGCGCCAGCGCATACGGCTTCGGGATGACCCCCATGAACCACGCCGCGCCGAGCATCTGTAGCGCCACGGCCGAGAGAAGAACCGCGAACCAATTGATCGAAAGAGTGAACATCGTGTGCGTCCCCGGCTGAGGTGAGACGCATGAAGTACTGCCACCCTGTTGCCACCGTGGTGGCAGCAGAGAATCGCTTGCTTCACGCCGCCGTCGGTCACCACGTACTGGCCCACCAAGGAACGTGATTCACGAACGGCCGCCTAGCGGGCGCCCGGCAGGCAGGCGCCCGACGGCGTTCGGGTGACACGGGCTGGTCCGGCGGTCGGAGCTCGTCCTGGCGGCGCTTGTCCTGGCCTTCCTGGATGGCAACCGTCCCACCGTGTCACCCACGGACACCACCGCCAGGGAGGCTGCCATGAATCACAAGACGCACGAGCGCCATGACCACGTCCACGCCAAGGGCTGTGGCCATCCCGCCATCCAGCACCAGGACCACGTGGACTATCTACACGACGGGCACCTGCACCACCCGCACTCGGACCACACGGACGAATGCACGCTCGCCGAAGACGCGCGCAATCCCGCGCAATGCACGCCGCAGCATGCCTGTGGTGCCCATGAAGCCACGCACCGCCACGGTCCCTCGTGTGGCCACGCGGCCGCGCCGCACGGGGACCACATGGACTATCTCGTGGACGGCCACCTGCATCACCCGCACGACGGCCACTGCGACGACCACGGCAAGGTGCAGGTCCTGAGCTGAAACGAAGACGTGACGGGAGAGACCTCTCCCCCGGGAGGCCCCGCCCGTCTTCACGCTGGACGGAGGCGTGCCGTCTCAAGCCTGGGACGGCGCGCCCTGCTGTGCCTGCCGGTCCACCAGCTGCTTGCGCACCTCGTTCATGTCGAGCGCGCGCACCTGGCGGATGAGGTCATCCAGCGCGTTGGCCGGCAGCGCTCCCGCCTGTTCGAACAACATGATGCCGTCACGGAAGACCATCAGCGTGGGGATGGAGCGGATGGCGAAAGCCCCCGCGAGTTCCACCTCTGCGTCGGTGTCGAGCTTGCCGAAGACGAGGTCCGGATTCTTCGTGCTCGCCTGTTCGAAAACAGGTGCGAAGGTGCGGCACGGCGCGCACCATTCGGCCCACCAGTCGAGGAGGACGATTCCCTCCTTCGAGACGATTTCCTTGAAGTTGGCTTTGGTGATGTCGGTGGTTGCCATGCCCTGACACTGGGCCCTCCCCCCCGGAGGCGCCAGTGTCAGGATGAGGCCAGCCAGGCTCCCCCCAGGGCCCGACTCCCAGTCACCTTCAGCTCAGCGCGGCGGCGGCCCATGACGGGTGGGCCGCCGGGACAGCGGGCGGGCTCAGCCCCAGACGCTCGCCCGACCCATGAACTGCGCCAGGTCCAGGCGGTTGGACTGCGTCTCGCGGCGGGGGGCCTTCGCCGTGAAGGACTCCAAATCCTGGAGACTGATGTGGACCTCCTTGCTGGACTTGGACTTGCTGGCGCCCTGGTCCACCGAACGCAGCGCCGTGGGGTGGTTGATGAGGAACTGCGCCGCCTCACGGAGCTCCTTCGGCGCGCCGCTGCTCGGGTCCGCCACGCGCTTGAGTTCCGACATGCCGATGTTGTTGTCCCCAGCGCCCTTGCCGCTGGCGTTCATGCCCACGCCCTCGGCGAAGTGGAAGTGGTCCTTGAGCGTCTGGGCCGCCTTGTAGATGTCCATGGGCTCCTGGCGGCTCGCGCCGAAGGGCGGGCGGGACGGAGCGCCGAACGAAGGGCCGCACAGGTCCAGCCGCGGCGGCAGGTTGGGACGGTGCGGGTTGGGCAGGCCGCCCGGGCCACCAAGTCCGCCGCCGAAGCCCCCTCCGAACCCGGAGCCGAACAGCGACGGACGCTGCGGGAAGCCAGGCCGCTGCGGAGCCCCGGAGTCCGCCGCATTGCCCGCGCGCGCTTGGAGGTCCGCCTTGCTCAGGTGCACCTCATTATTGCCGCCTTGGGCCTTGCTGGCGCCCTGGTCCAGCGAGCGCAGGGCGATGGGGTGGTCGAGCACCCATTTCGCGGCGGCGCGGACCTCGGGCGGGAAGCCGCTGTTCGGGTCCGCCACGCGCTTGAGCTCCGACGTCCCGATGTTGTTGTCCCCGGCGCCCTTGCCGCTGGCATTCATGCCCACGCCCTCGATGGCGTCGAAGTGCTTGAGCACCGTCTGCGCCGCCTTGGACGGGTCCATCGACTGATAGGCCGCCTGGTAGCGGTCCGTGGGGCCGCAGCCACGGGTGTTGCTGGAGAAGCCGCTGCACTGGATGGACTTCGCGATGGACAGGCTCATGGTCGTGACTCCTGATAGCGATTGCTACGATGGTTTGGATTGGGGGCAGGTGGCCGTTTCAGCCGAAAGCCCCGCGCGCTAACTACATGAACATTCTCTGTCGGATACGCACGGTGTTTCGTGCGGTGTTTTTATTTGTTTTCGCGCGCTTCCGAGGGGAACGAACACAAAGCAAAAACAAACAAGCCCACCCGCGAAGCGTCTGGCCATTCAAGGCAAGACATCGCGGGTGGGCGGCTCGGTGGTGTCGTTCTCGAAGCGGCTCCAGGCCACTGCAGTGGGTGTGCCAGGGCCCTCCAGCGCCTCCGGAGCCGGGGCGAGGCGCACGCTCAAGAGGAGGACGCCCGGAAAGGCGCTCCGGCGGGCCTGGTAACCGCGGTTGTCAGGTGGCAACAACAGTTGTCACTCCCCTCCCCCGCGTGGGCGCGGTGGTAGCCTGCCCACCGTGGCGGACCCAGGTGACATGGACACAGAGGTGGACGCGCTGGTCCAGACGGCGCCCGTCCCAGTGGCGCGGCGCGGCCCCTTGCGATTGAAGCTGCTGGTGCTCTCCGGGGAACAGGCGGGACGGAGCCACGTGCTGCGCCCAGGGGTGGTCCGGCTCGGCACGTCCTCGACGAGCGACATCGTCTTGACGGACCGCGTCGTGTCCCGGCAGCACCTCCAGTTGGAGGTGACGGACGAACGGGTGGTGGCCACGGACCTGGGCTCGCGCAACGGCTCCTTCCATGAAGGGGTGCGCTTCACCGAGTTGGAGGTACGGCCCGGGGCGTCGCTGACGCTGGGCACAGTCGTCCTCAAGGTGGTGCCGGAGGATTCGCGGGAGCGGCCGCTACCGCTGTCCTCGCGGCGGAGTTTCGGCGCGCTCGTGGGCGCGAGCGTGAAGATGCGCGAGTTGTTCACCGTCCTGGAGCGGGTGGCCGCGGGCGGCGGAGACGTGCTCGTCCAGGGCGAGACGGGGACCGGCAAGGAGCTGTGCGCCGAAGCGATCCATCACGAGAGCACCCGGGCCAGCGGCCCCTTCATCATCGTGGACATCGCCGGGATTCCACCCTCCTTGATGGAGTCGGAGCTCTTCGGGCACGTGAAGGGCGCCTTCACGGGGGCCCACGGAGAGCGCGCCGGGGCCTTCGAGCGTGCCCAGGGAGGCACCGTCTTCCTGGATGAGGTCGGCGAGCTGCCGCTGGAGCTGCAACCCCGGCTCCTGCGCGTGCTGGAGCGCCGGCAGGTGAAGCGCGTGGGCGCCAACGACTACCGCACGGTGGACATGCGCGTCGTCGCGGCCACGCACGTCGACCTGGAGCAGGCCGTGCAGCAGGGCCGGTTCCGCAAGGACCTCTATCACCGGCTGGCGGTGCTCAAGGTCGTCCCGCCGCCGCTGCGGGAGCGGGTGGAGGACCTGCCGCTGCTCATCGACGCCATGCTGGAGCGGCTGCGCCGCCCGCCCAGCGCACTGTCCGAACAGACGCGCGCGCTGCTGGCCCAATACCCCTGGCCCGGCAACGTGCGCGAGCTGCGCAACGTGGTGGAGCAGGCCATCCATCTGGGCGAGGACACCCTGCCGCCCATGGAAGCCCCCTCTGGTTCGACCCGGATGCCGCAGGGCGCGCTCGATGCGGAGCTGCCCTTCAAGGAGGCCAAGGAGCGACTCATCGAGGTCTTCGAGCGGGACTACCTTCAGGGCCTCATCGCGCGCTGCGACCGGAACATCTCCCGCGCGGCCCGCGAGGCGGGCATCGCCCGGGTGTACCTGCGCAAGCTGCTCACGAAGCACGGAATGATGCTCGTGGACGACGACGACTCACGGGATTGAGGAAGACACGCCATGCGACCGACCATCCGCGCACGACCGCTCACCCAAGAGGCCTTCGCGCCATTCGGCGACGTCATCGGGCTGGAGCTCGCGGGCGGCAACAGCGCCAACCAGGGCACGGCCACGCGGTATGACAAGGTGGCCCACCTGACGGGCACGCGTCCCCAGGCAGAGCCCAATCTGGCGGTGTTCCGCTCCGTGGCGAAGTCCCTGCCCTTCGAGGTGCGCCTGCTGGAGCGCCACCCCTGCTCCACGCAAATGTTCGTGGCGCTCGCGTGCCAGCGCTTCCTGGTGGTCGTCTGTCCGGACGACACCCGAGGCGAGCCGGACCTGGACCGGCTGCAAGCCTTCGTGTGCGGCCCGGGCCAGGGCGTGAACTACCGCCCCGGCCAGTGGCACCACCCCATCATCGCACTGGATGGCCCCGCGGACCTGCTGATGCTGGCCTGGGAGGACGGCTCCGCCCTGGACTGCGAGGAGCGCCCCCTCACCACGCCCTTGCTCGTCACCAGCGACTGAACGGCGCTGCGCGCGTCAGTCCTTCAGGTCGTTCATGAAGTGGAGGGGCTCACCAGGTTCCACGGGCTGTCCATCCGGCCCGGTGAGTTCCTTCGAGGAGATGAGCCACACGTCCAGGTCGCCATCCCGGTCGAGATTGGCGACACAGGCGGCCGTGATGGCACACTCAGGGCACTCTCCCGAAAGGCCGACCTGCTTGGCCACGAGCACCGGCAGGTCGCCGAACTTGATGGCCTTCAATTCCGGGTTCGTCGCCACGTCCACACCCACGGCGACGGCGTCCTCCACCGCGGCGGCCCCAGCCGCGTCGCGAGCATCCGCCGGCTCGACACCCGCCAGGAAGGCGAAGTGATTGCCCCGCGGAATGTCATGGTTCAACTTCGCGAAGACAGGCTCATAGGCGTCGTGCTCGGCGTAGTGAGTCATCTGGGCGATGTACCACTGCCTCAACTGCAACTTGCACATGGCCTGCTTCGCCCGGTGCTTGGAACCCTGGAAGCCGCTGATGGCGCCAAGGCTGACGAAGAAGCACGGGATGAGCAGCAAGGCGAAGACACCCGCCACGATGAGGTAGACCTTCTTCCGGCTGGAGCGCGGTACGGAAGCCGTGTTTCCGCATGAGCACTGGATGGTTGAACCCGACTTGAGCCCCGTCACGTCGAGCTTCGTGCCGCACGCCGGACACTTGATATCTGCCATCGAAGAAGAATCCCCCTGTGAATGTCCGCACCCCAATGCGCGGAAGGCGCGGAAGGCGCGGAACCCTATCACCCCCATCTCGCCAACGAGTCATCAATCACAACTTTTTCATCAATAGCAGCGAGTATCCCTTGTGCCCCATTCGATGCGAACAGCGCATGCGCGGTCCCCTCACCGCGCCGGATGCCTTCGCGGACCTGCGGATGCTCGCCAGGGAGGACGGCTCCGCCTGGACTGCGCGGAGCCCCCTGTTCACGCCCCAGTTCGGCCCCAACGGCCGAGCCCGTCACCGCTCAGCGCGTCTGCTGCTCGCGGCTGGACTCGCGCGTCGAGTGGATGCTCTGGAAGCCCGCGATGCACAACTCGGCGCGCAGCGGCGCGGAGTTGTAGTACTGGCCACCGTCATACGGCGTGTCGATGCCGTCGCGGCGGTCCGGATGCGAGTAACCGGCGATGTGCATCATCTCGTGGATGAGCGTCTGGGCAATCTCCGTGTCCCCCTGCGGGAAGAGCACGCCGAAGTTGATCCAGACATCATCTCCACCCAATTCCGCCCGCGCGTTGATGCCGGCCTCGTTCGTACCCGAGTGGTGGATGGACTTGCGGTAGGCATTGCGCAGCGCGGACTTCTCCAGGTTGGTCAGGTGGGTGCAGGTCTGGATGGCGTCCTGCGCGGCCTCGTGGCGCCGCAGCGTCCGGGCCCAGTTGGCGCCCGTGACGGTGGCGGTGTCAGAGCTGAAGCGGTCCTGCATCGCCAGCACGTCCGCGAGCACGTCCCGCGTGTCGGCGTAGCCCGCGTGGATGAGGTGCATGCCGTACACCTGCGTGCCGCTGTACGTGGTGGAGTGGAAGGTGGGCAGGCCCGCGGCGAAGCCGTTCGCGGAGGCGTAGTCGTTGGCGGCGCGCATCATCGCCCCAGCGTCATTCACGTTCGGGTAGCCAATGGCCCAGCCCGGGACGTCGCGGAACTCGACGACGCTGGGGTGGAGGAAGTTGATGCCGTACTCCACAACAGAGCCGTTGAGGCCCTGCTCGAACGCGGGCAGCGCGATGCCCAACCCGTGCGCGTTGCCGTAGTCCTGCGCGCGGCGGAACAACTCCGGGATGTTGCTCAGCGCCGTGTTGCCCAGCGAGGAGCGGGGCACCGCGCGGTAGTGCGCCACGGTGCCCGGCTTGAGCAGCATGGTGCCACGCACCACGCCCGCGCCGTAGTTGGCCTCATGGAAGTTGCCGAAGCCCGCCGCGTAGCCGTGAATGCCCGCGTAGCGGTTGGCGGTGCGAAAGCGGAAGTCACTGGCCGTCTCCAGCGAGGACGCGGTGGTGCCCACGGCCTCCTCGGGCAGCGCCATGTCCGCCATGGCGTCGGCGTCCATCATCTCGCCGCCGCATCCCAGCAACGCCATCGACGTGGAAATGCACACACCCAGGGAGAGACGCTTCATCATCGAGCGCACGGTTGAAACCTTTCTGTGGATTGGCGAGCGAGGCGGAACGGGACTCAGGCCCGTCCATCCGTCGCGCTCAGAGTCAGATACGAAAAGCGCGGGATTTCCGGGTCGTCCGCCCACGGCGATTTCGCCGGGCGAAGCGCCAGCTCCCGGCGGACCGGGCTCGTCAACCGTCGACGTCGTTCACGACATTCGTCGGAGTGCCGGGAGGAACGGCCTCGCCAGACTCATCCTTGAGCGTCCCCGTGGAGATGAGCCAGACATCCACCGTGTCATCGATGTCGATGTTCCCCGCACAGGCCATGGTGACGTAGCAATCCGGGCACGTCCCAAAGACGCCCACCTGCCGAGACACCCACGCGGGGAGGTCCGCCAGGGTGATGGCCCGGCGGCTCGCGTCCCGAGAGCGGTCCACGCCAATACCACCGGCGTCCGCCGGGACCTCGTCCTCCTCCGTGTCGCGCGCCACCAACGGCCCCGTGCCCGTGAAGTACGCGTAGCGGTTGCCACGCTCGGGGATGAAGCCCGCCTTCAGGATGCGCGGCTCGAAGGTGCCGTGCTCGGCGTTGTGGCTGCGCTGGGCGCTGAAGAGGCCGCGGAGGTTCGTCTTGCACTCCTGCTGCTTGGAGCGCACCGGAAGCTTGTTGTAGTTGGGGATGGCGATGGCGGCCAGGACGCCCACACAGGGGCAGAGAAAGAACAGTCCCAGGGCCAGCACCACGCCGCGTGGGCTCCCCCAATAGGAGCGCTTCGGGACGGACGACAGGTTCCCGCAGGCACAGCGGACGATGGCGCCCGGGCCCCGCCCCGTCACGTCGAGCTCGCTGCCGCACTTCGGGCACTCCAGGTTTGCCGCCATGGACAGGGCCCCTTGGCACACGTGCGAGCCACACACGAGGGCGGGCAGCCTAGCATGACCCACGGGCCGACCTTCGGACAGGCGCGGCAGGCATGCGGATGGACGCGCCACCCGGCCGGACCGCTAGACTGCGCCCGTGCTGAAACCCTTGCTCGACCTTGACGCGACGCCTGAACGACTCCGGGCACTCGCGGACGCTGGCGTCCTGACGCCGACCACCCTGGAGCGCGCGCTGCACCTGTCCGTGGCCACCCCGCCGCGGCAGGACTGGCGGCGCTTCCTGTCCACCACGCTGATGGGCCTGGGCGTGCTGCTGGTGCTCGCGGGCGTCATCTATTTCTTCGCGTACAACTGGGCGGACATGCACCGCTTCGCGAAGCTGGGCCTCATCGCGGCGGCCATCACCGGCGCGACGGTGGGCGCCTGGAGGCAAGGCGCGACGCTGGGAGGCCAGCTGTCACTGTTCGCGGCCTCCGTGCTCGTAGGCGCGCTGCTGGCCGTGTACGGACAGGCGTATCAGACGGGCGCGGACCCGTATGAGCTGTTCATCGGCTGGGCCGTGCTCACCCTCCCCTGGGTGGTGGCGTCCCGTTTCGCGCCCCTGGGGCTGCTCACGCTGGTGCTGGTCAACACCGGCATCATCCTCTTCTGGGACCAGGTGCTGGATACGGAGATGGACCAGACGTACTGGCTGGCGGTGGTGCTGGGCGGGCTCAACGGCTTCACCTGGGCCACCTACGAGCACTTCGCCAACCTGCGCGTGTCCTGGCTCCAGGCGCGCTGGGTGCCCCGGGTGCTGGCGGTGATGGCGGTGGCGCCGGTCCTCGTCGCCTCGGTGCCACTCATCATGCACCCGTCGCGAGCCCCCACCGGCGCCGTGGTGGCGCTCCTCCTGGTCCTGGCCTCGCTCGCGGCCGAGTACGCCCTGCACCGGCACCTGAAGGGCGAGCTGTTCATGCTCACGCTCGGCGCGGTGAGCGTGATGACGCTCCTGACCTCCGGCGCCGTCAGCATCGTCTTCGATTCCTACCAGGACGTGGAGGTCCTGGGACTCTTCCTGCTGCCGCTCTTCGTCATCGCCCAGGTGGCGCTCGCGGTGTGGTGGCTCCGGCATGAAGCCCGTGTCACCGGCGCCACGGAGGAGTCCTGACATGGCCCTGCGTCCCTCGTTGCAAGACGTGCTGAACTCGCTCCAGGCCGAAGGCCAGCTCGAGCCCGACGCCGTGGACCGCGCCCGTGTGGCCCTGGAGGCCCATCAGCGCCAGTCCGTGGCCGTGCCCTGGTTCGTGAAGGCCTTCGCCGGCGTCGGCGCCTGGCTGTCCGCCATCTTCGTGCTGAGCTTCTTCGCCTGCGCGGGCCTTTGGGAGGAGCAGGTGGTGATGGGCGTGGTGGGCCTGGGCCTGTGCACGGGCGCGACGATGCTGCGTCGCACGTTGCGCGGCGTCTTCGTGGAGCAGCTCACGCTGGCCCTGTGCCTGGCCGGCGCCGCCATGGCCTCCGCCAGCTTCGGCATCGAAACGGAAAGCGAGAACGTCGGCGCGGTGGTGGCGCTGGTCATCAGCTGCGTGCTGCTCATCGCCTACCCGGACGCCATCCTCCGCTTCCTGAGCACGTTGGCGGTGGTGGGCGCGGCCGGATTCCTCGCCTGGCACGTGGTGGGCGGCTTCGCACTGGACCTGCTGATTCTGGGCTGCGCCGCGCTGATGTACTTCCTCTTCCTGGAGCAGGCCCGGCTGCGACGGGGAGCCATGGGCGAACTGGTGGGGCCGGTGGCCTTCGCGCTCGCGTGCGCCATCCCCGGCGTGCTGCTGGTGCGCGGCATGAAGGACGTGGCCCGACACTTGTTCGACACCGTCTCCGCGCTCCCGGATGCCGTGCTGACGTTGGGACTCACGGCGCTGACGCTGTACACGGCGTGGCGGGTGCTGCGTGAGCTGGCGCTGGAGCCCACCGGCGTGGCGGGCGCGGCGGTGTTCGCGGCGCTGACGCTGGTGGCCGTGCTCACGCCCCATACTCCGGCGGTCATCACCGCCGTGGGCATGCTGGTGCTCGGCTTCCACCGGCGCAGCAGCGTGCTGCTGGGGCTGGCGGTGGCGTACCTGCTCGCGTCGGGCAGTTGGTACTACTACGACCTGGGCCTCACGTTGCTGGCCAAGGCGCTGGCGTTGATGGGCAGTGGCCTGGTGTTCCTGGGCCTGCGTTCGTTCCTGCTGCGGCGCTTCCCCGCCCCGGCGACGGAGGTGCGGTGATGTCGCGCACGGCGGTCATCTTCGGCGGGCTGGCCTTCGCGCTGCTCGTCCCCACGGGGCTCGTCGTCCAGAAGGAGCACGTGCTGCGCTCGGGCACGCCGGTGCTGCTGGAGCTGGCCCCCGTCGACCCGCGCTCGCTGATTCAGGGCGACTACATGGTGCTGGACTACGCCATCAGCCGCGAGCGGGACGCGAACCCCGCCACCACCGCGACCGACGGGAACATGGTGCTGCGGCTGGACGCGAATGGCGTGGGCACCTTCGTGCGCTTCGACACGCCCGACACGCCGCTGGCGCCCGACGAACTCAAGCTCCGGTACCGTCTGCGCAAAGGCCGCTACCGCCTGGGCGCGGAGGCCTTCTTCTTCCAGGAAGGCCACGCCGACCGCTACGAGGGCGCCCGCTACGGCGAGCTGCGCGTGGCGGACAGCGGCTCCAGCGTGCTGGTGGGTCTGCGGGACGCGCAGCGCCAGCCCCTGGGCCGCTGACGCCCTCCTCTGTCGGACGCCGGTCTACCTCCCCACACCCGCTGCAGGTCGAGAAAAGGCCGGGGCTTGCTCTCCGCCGGCCTTTGGCGCATCATCACTTTGATTTCGATACTCAAAATCAAAATCAGGAATGGCGACGATGCCCGGTCAGGGATGCGGCAAGACGGTACTGGCGCGAGGTCCATGCGCTGAAGTGACGCAGTGCTCGTGCGGGCACATCCACCTGGCCATGGGGCCGGTGACGATTCGCGTGGAGGAGGAAGTCCTCCGCGCCATCGGGATGACGCTGGCGGAGGCGCTCCAGCAACTGGGGACACCGCTGGAGTCCCTGTCGAACGAGGACGCCGGGCCCCTGGCGATGAGCGCGCTGGCCGGCGGCGGGTGGAAGCAGTGAGCGCCACCGGCACACGGCGGCTGCCGCGGACGGACGTGTCCGCGCGTGTGAAGCGGTGGGTGGAGCCCCAGCCCCCTGCGTCCCCGCAGCAGCTCCAGTCCACCCCCCCGGCGCCCCTGTCCGTGTTGCTGGCGGAAGGCACGGCGAAGCTGGCCGAGCAGGCGGAGCGCTCGCTGTTCATCCAGTCCCTCTTCTTCGACGCGTGGGAGGGCGGCATCTACGGCCAGTACGTCCGGGCGCAGCACTACGTGAGCCACCTGCGGCAGCTCCACACGCTCTACACGGCGTTCGAAGCGGCGCTGCCCCACGTCATGGGCACCACGCTCACCACCGCGCTGCTGCTGCCCGAGCTGCGGCTGGCCTCCGGGCTGGAAGCGGACCTGACGTACTTCTGCGGCGAGTCCCGGACGGACACCTTCGCCTGCGTGGAGACGCGGCTGCACGCCGAGCGCATCCGGGAGGTGGCCGAGGACGCCCCGCACCTGCTGGTGGCGCACGCCTACGCGCGCTGCGTGCTGGACGTCTTCAGCGGGCACCGCCGGGCGCGGCGAATCACGGACGCCTTCGAGCTGGCGGAAGGCCAGGGCACCACCTTCTACGGCACGGTGCCCGAGGCCGGGCTGGCGGCCTTCCGCGTCCGCTTCCACTCGCGCATCGACGGGCTGGAGCTGGACGAGGACGAGGCGCGCGAGGTGGTGCAGGAAGCGCGCATGGCCTTCCGGCTCCACGCGCTCGTGTGTGACGAGCTGGCCCGGGGCGCCACGGGCATCGCCGCGGGCCCCCACGCCGACGCCCGGTAGTTCCCGGGCGCCGCGGCGGCTCAGACGGCGTCAACCTCCGACAGCAAATCGGAGAAGGGCGAGTTCTCCTCGCCCAGCGCCTTGTAGAGCGAGTCCACCTTCTCCAGCTCGCGCTTGAGCGCCTTGTGGTGGTTGCGGTTCTTCACCAGGCTCTCACGGCCCAGCAGCTTGAAGCCCTCGTCCCGCCCCACCTGGCGGATGGCCAGCCCCAGCACCATGCCGCGGAAGGCATCGGCCAGGTCCAAATCCAACGGGGCATTGCGGCGGCGCGCCTCCGCGACGAAGGCCTGGGCGGCCGCGCGCAGCGCCTCCGGCAGCGGCCGGGCGCCGGGGGCCTGCTCATAGTCGAGCGCCCGCGCGACGTGCTTCTCGTGCAGCACCAGCTCGCCCGTGGCGCCCGCGTGCTCCACCATGGCCAGCGTGTAGGCGCGGCGGACGATGTTGTCGAGCTGCCGCAGGTTTCCCGGCCAGGGGCTTCCCACCAGCAGCCGCTCCGCCTCCTTCATCAGCCGGGCATGGCCGTCCGGCGAGCGCTCGCGGTGCCGGCGGTTCACCATGTACTGCGCCCACAGGGGGATTTCGTCCTGGCGCTCCTGCAGGGCCGGCATGCGCACCGGCAGCACGTTGACGCGGTAGTAGAGGTCCTCGCGGAAGCGGCCGGCGCGAACCTCCGCGTGCAGGTCCGCGTTGGTGCCGATGATGAAGCGCACGTCCGCCTGCCGCTCACCGGTGCCCTCGCCCAGCGGCCGGTAGCTGCGCGACTCCAGCAGGTGCAGCAGCCCCGCCTGGGCCTTGAGCGACAGCTTGTCGATTTCGTCGATGAACAGCGTGCCGCCCTCCGCGCGAGCCACGCTGCCGGGGGCATCTCGCACCGCGCCGGTGAAGGCGCCCTTCTTCCAGCCGAAGAGCTCCGCCATCTGGAGGTCCTCGGGCACCGTCACCAGGTCCAGCGTCTCGAAGGGTTTGCCCCGGCGGTTGGAGCGCTCGTGGCACCAGCGCGCCAGCCGCGACTTGCCCGCGCCGGTGGCGCCGCTGATGAGGATGGTCTCATCCTGAAGCGCGAAGACGCGGAGGATGGGTAGCAGCTCCGCCATGGAGCGCCCCACCACCGGCAGGAATTCATCCACCTCCGGCCGGGCCACGGGCCGCTGCGGCAGCCGGGTCAGGTACGGCGCCGCCACGTCCGCCAGCAGTTGGAGCCGGTCCCCCGCGTCCAGCCAGACGAAGTCCTGCCCCATCGCAGCCAGGCAGTCCGCCTCCAACGAAATCATGCCCTCGATGTCGCCGCCCGGCGTGCGCAGCGGCAGTACGCAGACGTGCGTCGCGTGACGCCCCAGGAAGCGCTGCCGGCTCTCATGGCTGTTGAAGCCCGCCAGGCTCGGGTCCCCCGTCACGGGGGCGTTGGGCGCATGGGGCTGCACCGTGCCGACATTCACGTCGATGGACACCGCGCACCGGTGCTCCACCACCGCGCGCCACGCCGTGGCGGACGTGAAGAAGGGCGTGCCTACACTGGCATCCGTAATCTCCGCTGCCCCTACCTCTAGCGCGGCCAGACTGCGGTAGGCCTCTCCCGGGCGGAGGTGGACGATGCCTCGCAACACCCGGCCCCGGGCTGCGTACCGACTGGACGCAACGGCCTCCTGGGCGACAGCCTGCAGCCTCCGGAGTGTTGCGGCAGCCGCGGCCTCGAAGTCCCTGGCTCCCCGCAAATCCGTGAGGAGTTGTGCCATCTCGTCTTGCTGCATCCACTCGCCTCCGTCCAGTGCCCTCCGACAGGCTCCGTCAGGAACCACATCAGGGGGACGGAGTGTAGCGGAGATGAAGAACGCGGAAGGAGCGGCCCCTCCTTCCGCGTTCCCGAAACTCCGATACTGCGGGGCAGCCCGGTCTCCCGAAGCGCCACGGCAGAACGTCATGCGCGTCCCGTGCCAGACGCGACATTCGTGTGATTCCAGGGGGATGGGTGAACGCGGCCACCACGGAGGGGCCTGACTTGCGTTCCAGCAGGACGCGCCTGCGTCCCATCAGAACGCAGGCCACCTGAAATTCACCACGAGTATCTCTTCCGCCCTCTCAAAACGCCCTCATCGTGAAACCTTGGGCGATTTTTGGGGCGTCGAGGCCCTCTTGGGCGCTTTCCGCGTGGACGCACGCTTGGGCCCGGCAGGGTCCACGGGCTGAGACTCGGGGTCCGGCTGGAGGACGAAGACGCGATCCAACCGGAGGCTTCCCCGCTCCACAGGTGCGTTGATGTCGTAGTCGAAGGTGTACCCGGCCAGCACCCGCATGCCCGCGTCGCGGAACAGCTTCGCCGCCTGGGCATTGCTGTACGTGCGGAAGTACCACTGGGTTTCGATGAGCCAATCCTTGTCCGGCCCGGTGACGCGCAGGCGGTTGCGCATGGGCGAGCGCCGCGCCCGCTGCTCCGGAAGGCCCTCGTTCGTGTTGCAGACGACGCGGTCCTCCCCCACCTGCCCCACCCAGCGCTCGTGTTCGGGCCGGGCGCGCGCGTAGTCCGTGAGGTGGAAGCCGAGCACGTAGATGCCGCCCGGCTTCAAGAGCCGCCGCGTCCCCAGCAGGTGCTGGCGCGCCGCGGCCTCACTGTCCAGGTAGCGGAAGGTCGACACCAGACAGTGCGCCAGGTCCACCTGACCCTCCAGCGACGGGTCGGCGAAGGACTCCATGCGTGACGGCCCCAGCTTCACGCGCCGCCGCTGCGCCGGCGTCAGGCGCTTTCGCGCATGGGCCAGCATCGCCTCGGAGATGTCATAGCCCACCACCCGCAGGCCCCGGCTCGAGGCCTCCTCCACGAGCCGCCCCGCGCCGCAGGCGGGCTCGAGCCACAGCTTGCCGCCCGTGCCGAAGCGCTCGCTGAGCGTCTGGAGGAAGTCCACCTCGCGCACGGTGTCCGTGCCGAAGATGGCTTCGTAGTACTGCGGGTGTTCGTACCAGTCGGTGCGTTTTTCCATGAAGGGCGCTCAGTGGCCGGGGTGCTCGGGGTGCCCCATCAGCCGCGCGAGCAGGAACATCAGCAGCAGGCCCGCGAAGAGCGCCAGCACGTTGCGGCCCGGCTGGTCCTTGCCGTGCCGGTGCACGTGCGGCAGCAGGTCCGACACGGCGATGTAGAGGAACGTACCCGCGGAGAAAGCCAGGGCCTTGGCCGCGAGGCTTTCGAACTGCAGCATCGCGTCGAAGAGGAAGTAGAGCAGCGCGCCGGCCGGCACCATCATCCCGTACAGCGTGGACAGCGACAGGATGGAGGCCTTCGAGCGCCCCTCCGTCTTGAGGATGGAGGCCAGCGACAGCGCGGAGGGCACCTTGTGCGCGACGATGGCCAGCAGCGCCATGCCCCCCACGCCCTCCTCCACCGCCGAACCCAGGGCAATGCCGTCGAACAACGTGTGCGTGGACAGCCCCAGGAAGGCGGTGAGCCCCAGCACGTGGCCCGGATGCACGGAGTGCCCGGTGCCCGCCATGGTGTCTCCGTGGGAGATGTCCTCGCCCGCGTGCGCGACGAGGTAGCGCTCCAGCACCAGCAGGAAGGCGAAGCCCGCGGGCACCAGGGCGAAGGCCCACCATCCGCCACCCAGATACGCCTCCGGCAGCATGTGGAAGAAGGCGGCGCCCAGCATCACGCCCGCGGCGAAAGCCAGGAAGCGCACCAGATGGGTGGGTCGGTCGTTCAAGACGACGACCACGGCGCCAGCCAGCGCGCCGAGGACGATGATGAGGGAATACAGGGCCACCGTGGCCAGGACCGGCGACATGGGGCGCGCACCCTACATCAAAAAACCAAATCAGTAGCGCCGGAGCACCAACAACCCCACCCGGCCCGGTTTCACCTCCACCGGATGCTCCGTCACCTGCCCCCAGCTCGTCACACGCACGGTGTGACTTCCCGCGGGCACGCGGAAGCGCGCCACCTGGAACTCCGCGGGCAGGGAGAGCCAGGAGCGCAGGTCTGGCGCATTCATCGCGTTGAGGACGAGGAAGGTCAGCACGCCCAGTTCATCGCTCTTCGTCAGCGCGCCCACGCCCGCCGCCACGCCCGCCTTCACGGCCACGCCCGCGAGCTGCTTCGCCAGCATGCGTCCAATCCGGTCATTCAGGTGGACCACGGCCACGTCCGCCAGGGACGTCACCGTCACCGCCTGCTGGGACTGGCCCTCCAGGGCGACAGTCACGGGCGGCGCGAGCCCCCGGTTCCGGTAGGTGGGGACTTCAATCAGGTCGCCACCGCCGCCCGGGTCCCTGGAGCCGCGCTGCTTCTCGGGAGACAGGCCCGCCTCCACCACGACGACGAGCTGCCCTTCGTCCGGCGCCAGCGGCGCGTGCGGGACGTCCGGGTACTTCGCCAGCAGCTCCGCGTACATGTCGTCGCGGCCCACCTTCTTCGCCAGCCGCAGCAGGGGTTCGGCCAGCGCGTCCTTTCGGGGCGCGATTTCATAGGCCTTCGCGTAGTCGATGTAGGCCGAGTCCCAGTCCCGCTGGTCCTCCCGGATGACGCCGCCCAGGTAGCGGGCAATCGCGAGCTGCTCGTAGGGCTTCTTCTCCTCGGCGATCATCTTCTCCAGGCGCTCGTTGACCTGGCGGACCTCCACCATGGCGGCTTCGTCGTCGCCCAGTTCCGCGTAGTTGAGCGCCTGGAGGACGGAAATCATCAGCTTCTCGAAGTCCTCCCCTCGGTAGGTGCGCTGACGCTCGTTGGTGACGAGCGTCTTCGCCTCCTCGCTGACGGAGACACTGTCGATCTGCTCGCTGAGCCGTTCCGCCTCCTCGAGCACGGCGTTGCTCTCCGCCCACTGCCCGGCGGCGTGCAACACCATGCCCTTGTCCATGAGCACCAGCAGGCGGTCCTGCGCGGGCCCCTCCTTCGTCGCGGCCTCCAGGGAGGACAGCGCGCGCGAATAGTCCCCCTGTTGGTACGCGGACCGCACGCCCCGGGTGCGCGCCACATAGTCACCCGCACAGCCCGACGACAGGAGGAGCACGCTCGCGAGCGCGAGCGCGCCCCACCCGCTCAGGCGGACCGGGCTGCGGGAGTGGATGGACATGGAAGGGTGCGCCCGTTACCAGCTCACGCCGCGCTTCTCGAACTTCTTGCGGATCTGCTTCTCGTCCGTCCACTCGATGAGGCCGGTCCGCACGTTGCTGAGCTTCGCGGTCATCTTGTAATAGACGAGCTTGTCACGGCCGACCTCCTGGATGATGGAGGCGAGGTCGCCCGTCATCAGGAAGTCCACCGACGTCTGCTGACCCGGGCCCTTGGCGGTGTTCGGGTCGACGTAGCCGGACTGCTGGTACTCGTACTCCTCGGCGATGTCCTGGCGAGCCTGCTGGTCCACCAGGGCGAAGCGGCCCGTCTGCGCCAGCGCCGTCTGGATCTTGTCGCCCAGCGAGCGCATGTCGATGTGCTCGGAGGTGCTGTTCTTCAGCTTGCCCACCAGGACGATGGGCAGCGAGCCATCCGGCCGGGGCTGGGAGAAGCGCGGCGAGGTGGCGAGCGACTCCGCCATCTTCTTCGCGATGAGCTGCAGGTCGTTCTCGTTGAAGCGGTCCGACAGCATCTCGATGGTGTTCGGGTCCTCGTACGTGCCACGCGTGAAGGCGCGCGGGCCCGTGCAGGCGGACAGCGAAGCGGCGAGGCAGGCGGACAGAAGCAGGCGGCGGGTGTTCATGGTGCGGGTCACTCCTAGTTCCATTCGCATTCGAAGCGGCTGCCTTCGAAGTTCCACTTGTAGGCGAGCACCGCGTCGCGGCGGTACCCGGCCGTCAGGCGGCAGACGTTCTGCAGCGACGCACGAGGATAGTCGAAGGTGTAGCGCTGCGACCGCGACAGCTCCTGCGCGGTGAGCTGGGACGGATGCGTGAGCGTGGGGCTGGCGCTGGCGACCACCAGCACGTTGTGCTTGCCGTAGGTGCGCAGCGGCACCTCGCCCGCCAGCTGGACACGGCGCACGGTGCGCGCGACGAGGATGTCGCTGCGGTCCACCGTCGTCTCGTGGCTGTTGCGGCGGCGCAGCAGCTCCGGGATGTTGGCGGTGAAGACGCGGGTGATGTCTCCGTCGTCCACGAAGAAGTAGAGGAACGCCTCGCGCGCGGTGCGGCTCTCCCCGGTGAAGTCCAGCGTCACCAGCAGGTTCAACCCGCGGTTGGGCGCCAGTCCGTGCCGGGACACCGCGGCCAGCACATCCTTGTCCACGCCGGCCTTCTTGAGCCGGATGAGGCCGTCCGCGCTGGCGTCGCAGGCGCAGCGGCGCTCCTCAATCATCTTCACGATTTGCGCGGGCTCGAAGCCTGCCTGGGACAGCTTCGTCAGCTCCTCGTCGGTGAGGGGGAGCTGGTCGGAGCGCTCGTAGATGCGCGGGAGCTGGTTGGGGTCCCACTGGATGATGTTGTAGGTCTGCACGTCTCCGGCCGGAAACGGCAGGTTCACCTGTGGGCTTCCCCGGCCGGAAACAGAGACGGGCGCCTGGCTGGAGGTCAACGCCAGCGTGGCGGCAAGCAGCTGGGCAATCATGTCGAAGCCTCCTTGCTAGAACTTGTAGCCCACGGACATGCCCAGCCGGTGCGTGACGCCGCCACCGCCAATGGGGATGTCCGGGGTGTAGTTGAGGGCCATGAGGATGTTCTCGTGGTCACCCAGGAGGATTTCGGCACCCAGCTGCGGCGAGATGCCGAAGCGCAGGCCCTCTCCCTCCGGGATGACGATGGCACCGGCCTTCAGGCCCGCGGTGAACACCAGCGGCCAGCCCCAGGTCCGGAAGCGCGGACCCACCATGCCGACGAAGCGGCCCCCGTCGAACACGTAGGCACCACTCACGTCCAGCTGGTACCAGTCCGCGCCCCACAGCGACAGCGTGGCGCCCACGAACAGCGGCGGGCCTTCCGGCGCGCCCCGAGGCGGCTTGCGGGAGTTGATGGCCGCGCCCCAGTCGAGCTGGAGCGACACGCTCCGGCCTCCGGGGCCGCTGTAGCCGCCCTTGCCGTACTCGGACTCCTCTGGACCGTCCGTGCGGCCTCGGGATTGGGCACTGGCGGTCAGCGGCACGGTGGCGGCCACCATCGCAAGGGCCCCACACAACCTGACATGACGCATCATCTCGAAGACTCCCCCGGGCGGTAGGTGCGAATTTCCAGCGCTATGACGGCGCGGCGCGCCGACTATTCAAAACCCCATGCCCCCAGGCAAGGGCTCACTGCGCCTGGGGGGCAGCCAGCCTTCACGCCCGAGGCGGCGTGGGCGGCGAATCCGGGGAAGCGGACAGCCGCACCGGATCCAGCTCAGGCGGCGGGAAGGGACGCGCCTCCGTGCGGGTGACGGGCAACCACAGCGGGTGGGCGCGCAGGAAGGCCACCAGCTTCTCGCGCACCAGGGCCCGCAGGTCGAAGAGTTTGCTGAAGTCCGACACGCTGACCAGCGCACGCACCGTGAGGGTCCGGTCCAGCACGTCCAGGACGACCACCGTCGCCACGCGGCCGTCCCACATGGACTTGCCCTCGTTCTCCAGGATGCGGCGAAGCTCCGCGCGGAGCGCGTCAATGTCCGTCTGGAAGTCCACCTGGAGGATGACGGGCCCCAGCATCTCCGGGTTCCCCTTGCTCCAGTTCTGGAAGGGCTTGTCCAGGAACTGAACGATGGGGATGACCAGCCGGCGCTGGTCCCACGTCCGCAGCACCACGTAGGTGAGCGTGATTTTCTCCACCGTGCCCCACTCGCCCTCGGTGATGAGGGTGTCGCCAATGCTGATGGGCTGGGTGATGGAGAGCTGGATGCCGGCCAGCAGCGTACCAATGGACTTCTGCGCCGCGAGGCCGAGCACCAGGCCGGCGATACCAGCGGAGGCCAGCAGTGACACTCCGACGTTGCGCACCACCTCGAACTGGATGAGCAGCAGCGCCGCGGCGATGACGTAGGTGGCCACCTCGAAGATGGCGCGGAGCACCACCAACTGCGTGCTCACGCTGCGTGCCCGCGCCGCGTCCTTCATCTCCGACGACACGCGGCTCTGCACGAAGGCGACGGAGACGTGGAGGATGCGCAGCACGGCCCAGGCCAGCGCCACGACGCTCAACGAATAGCCGATCCGGATGAACAAGCCCTGCGCCGGACGCGGCAGCCGCAAGAGCAGCGTGCCCACCACCAGCAGCGCGGAGAAGGTGAGCAGCTTCAACGGCCCCTTCCCCGAGGAGACCACATCCTCCTCCCAGGTGAACCGGGTCCACCGCGCCACACGGCGGGCGAAGGCCAGGACCAAGCGCTCCAGCAGCACCGCCAGGCCCAGGCTGCCCAGCACCGTCACCAGCAGCCCCAGCCACTGCCAGGGCTCCAGTCCCAGCACCGTGTCACTGAAGAAGAAGGCCGGCAGGAGGCCCACCAGCCGGGGGCCATACTCCGCGAAGAGCGGGTCCACCTGCCGCACCGTGGACTCGCTGAAGACCCAGACCTGCTCCCCCTCAGCAGAGGAGACACGCTGGACGCGGACGGGGACGTTGTTCCCCTGCAACGGAATGGTGCCCAACTGGTCGTAGCGCGCGTCGGCCGGGTCGCCCTCCTGCTCCTTGCTCAGCGAGCTCACGTCCACGGGCAGCTTGCGGTCCAGCACGAACTTGAGCGCGCGGGCCAGCTGGAAGCCCCGCTCCGCCTGCTGGGCGCGGGGGATGTAGTCCAGGTCCAGGTAGTGCGCCGCCAGGGCGTAGTCCCCCCGGTGCGCGGCGGACAGAAAGCCCTGCACGGTGGCCTGCGGCGTCTTCCGGTCCACCGAGGGGGGCGGCGGGTTGAGGCCCGCGTTGAGCGCGGCGGCAGGAAGGCTCCACAGCAGCCCCAGTCCCAGGACGAGTGCTCTCAGGGTCCAACTGTCACGGTGCATCATGGCTGACTTCCATATCCCTTTTCGGATGTCTCACTGGAAAGAAGTCGTCCCCGGAGACCCAGCGGGCGAGCGTGCGGCGGTGGACATCCGAAATCAGGGAAACGCCGGCCCCGGGAGCGCACGGGAAAGCGTTGGTGCGGCGCGTGGGGGTAGGATAGAACGGAGTGAAGGAAGGTCGCCGTGTCCGAGAAGCGAAGAATCCTCCTGATTGATGACAGCGAGATTACGCTCGCGATGGAGAAGGCCGTGCTCGAAGCGCGCGGCTACGAGGTCATCGCCACCTCCACGCTCATGGAGTTCGAGAAGACGCTGCAGACCTGGCGCCCGGACCTCATCCTCACCGACATCCACATGCCCGAGGCCAAGGGCACGGATATCTGTCGCACGCTGAAGAACGAGTACGGCACGCAGGACATCCCCATCGTCCTCTTCTCCAGCCTCCCGGACGACGAGCTGTCCAAGCTGGCCGAACAGGTGGGAGCAGACGGCTCCCTGTCCAAGGTGAATGGACTGGAAGCCATGGGCGAGAAGATCGACGAACTGGTGCAGAGCATCCTCTGGTGAATCCCATGCGTGCCTTCCTCGCCGCGGCCCTGCTGGCCGCGTCGCTCGCTGGCTGTGCACGCAAGGACCCGCCCCCCAAGCCCGCGGAAGCGGACGCTTCGTCTTCGTCGGCCACCGCCGCCGCGGCAGCCAGCCAGGGCCCGGGCGCCATCCTCTTCCTCTCCGCCGACACGCGTGGCTACCTGGGCCCGTGCGGCTGTAGCGAGAACATGCGGGGCGGCATTGCCCGCGCCGCCGCGCAGGTGCAGTCGGCGCGCAAGGGCTCGCTGCCCGTCCTCTATGTGGATGGCGGCAACAGCCTCTTCGGCGAGCAGCGGCTCAAGCCGGGACAAGTGCCCCAGGAGGAGCGCAAGGCCAAGGCGCTCGCGGACGCCATGCGGCACATGGGCCTGGCGGTGCGCGCCACCGGCCCGCTGGACGACACGCAGGGCGTGGACTTCCGCAAGGGCCTGGGGCTGCCGGAGCTGGCGCCGGGCGCGGTGAAGCTGCTGCCCGCGGGCGAACGGAAGGTGGGCGTGGTGGCGGCGACCACGGCCGCGCAGCTCGCGGAGGCCAGCGCCCAGGCCCGCGCGCAGGGAGCGGACTTCGTGGTGGGCCTGCTGGACGTCACGCTGGACGTGGCCCAGCAGGCGGTGGAGCAGCCGAGCCTGAAGGCCGACGTGGTGGTGGCCACCCGCACCGCCACCGAGTTCAGCGGCGAGCAGAACCGGCTGGTGCGGTCCGCGGTGCCGGTGGTGGCGCTGCAGAGCAAGGGACGCTCGCTGCTGCGCGTGGACCTGGCCTATGCGCCCCAGGCGGGCCCCTTTGCGTTGCAGAAGGGTCAGGATGACCTGGAGCGTGAGGCCGCCGCCCTGGAGCAGCGCACGGCGCTGCTGGACAAGGACATCAACCTCCCCGGCACGGACCCGAAGCTCAAGGCGCTCAAGCAGGGCAAACGCGACGAACTGGTGGCGCGCCGGCAGTCCCTGCTGGACGCTCCGCCCGTTACCCCCGACGGCGTCAACGCCTTCACGCTGCGCTTCGTGCCCCTGGAGTCCAGCCTTCCCTCCGACGCGGAGGCGGTTGCGCTGGTGTCCGCCTACGACGCGGACGTGGGGAAGATGAACCTCGCCTGGGCGAAGGCGCATGGACAGGACTGCCCGCCTCCGGCGCCGGGCCGCGCGGGCTTCGTGGGCAACGAGCCCTGCCGCACCTGCCACGAGGACGCCTTCCCCGTCTGGGAGAAGTCCAAGCACCACCACGCCTGGGAGACGCTGGAACAGGTGGGCAAGCAGTTCCACCTCAACTGCGTGGGGTGCCACGTCACCGGCTGGGAGCAGCCCGGCGGCGTTTGCCGGCTGGACAAGGTGGCGGGCCGCGAGGACGTGGGCTGCGAGAGCTGCCACGGTCCGGGCTCGGAGCACGCGGATGCGCCTGGCACCAACAACATCATCGCCTCGCCGGGCGAGAGCGTGTGCGTCACCTGTCACAACCCGGAGAACTCGCCTCACTTCGATTTCGCGACGTACCTGCCGCGCATCGTGGGGCCGGGGCACGGGAAGCCCTAGTCATCCAGGAATCCGGGGCCTCGCCTGGGCGGTTGCTCTTACCGGCCGTCCGAACAAGACGCGCACGCGGCGACTCCTTGTTTGACTGTCAAGGAAAAGGGCGAATACTCCCCCCTTTCGCCCGCCTCCGGGCGCCCGTTCCCGCGACTGTATGCCGCCTCTACCTCTGCTTCTGCTCGCCCTGGCCTCAGCCCCTGCCTCGGGGCTCACCCCACCGCCCGTGGGGCCCGTTCCAGCCAAGGCACAGGTGGTGGCATCCGATGGTGCACACGCCCCCGCAGCGCAGTCACCGGTCGAGAAGGCGCCCACGGCCAGCCTGGAAGCAGCACCCGTTGCCGTGAAGCCGGCAGGCGAGGCTCCGTCGCCGGTGGCTGGTGGCGCGAAGGCACCAACGGCCGCCCCGGAATCTGGCGCCGCGGATACCGCGACCGATGATGTCGATGAGCCCGGTTTGGAGCCGCTGGAGCCCGGCACACCGATGGTGGCCGAGGACGCCTCCGAGCAAGACGAGGCCACGCGCGACGCGGTTGAATCCGAGTCCGCCGAGTTAGAGGAACTGCGCGCCCTGGAGGGCGCCGCGCTGGACCCCGCGTCGCGCTCCACCGCCGAGGTGATGCAGTCGCTGCGGCGGCTCGGGCTCGCCAACCCGCTGCGGATGCGCATGCTGGACGCGCTCGACGAGCACACCTTCCGCGAGGACGAAGAGCTGCCGGAGATTCCGCTCATCACGGACCTGGCCACCTTCGACGTGGGGCAGATTCAGGACCGTTACGACATCCCGGTGGAGATGCAGCCGCTGGTGGCCCAGTACGTCCAGTTCTTCCAGGGGCCCGGGCGACGCTGGTTCCGCAAGTGGATGTCGCGCGCGGCCCGGTACGTGCCGGTGATGCACCCCATCCTGGAGCAGTACGGCCTGCCGAAGGACACGGTGTACCTGGCGATGATTGAGAGCGGCTTCTCGGCGCATGCCTATTCGTGGGCGCACGCGGCGGGGCCGTGGCAGTTCATCTCCAGCACCGGCAAGCAGTACGGACTGAAGCAGGACTTCTGGGTGGACGAGCGGCGGGACCCCATCAAGGCCACCCACGCCGCGGCGTCCTATCTGAAGGACCTCAAGCGCGAGCTGGGGCACTGGTACCTGGCGTGGGCCGGCTACAACACCGGCTCCGGGCGCGTCCGGCGGATGGTGGAGCGGCACGGGACGACGAACTTCTGGCTCCTGTCCGAAGAGCGCGGCCTGGCGAAGGAGACGAAGCACTACGTGCCCAAGCTGATTGCCGCGGCACTGGTGGCCAAGCACCCGGCGGCGTTCGGCTTCAACGAGAACGAGTTCGACCCCGAGCCCGTGCTCGACTTCGACGAGGTGCAGCTCACCGACGCGGCGGACCTGGACGTCGTCGCCCGCGCGGCCGGCGTGCCCGTCAAGGTGGTGCAGGACCTCAACCCCGAGCTGAAGCGCTGGTGCACCCCGCCGGCGACGGCCAAGAAGCCCTACACGCTCCGGCTTCCCAAGGGAGCGGGGACGCTGTTCGCGGACAACTACAAGCGCATCAGCCCCGCGGAGCGACTCACCTTCCGCATCCACAACGTGAAGCGCGGCGACACCCTGTCCCAGATCGCGGAGAAGTACGGCACGGCGTCCGAGGCCATCCTCCAGATGAACCAGCTGAAGTCGGCCCGGACGTTGCGCGTGGGCGGAGAGCTGGTGATTCCGATTCCCGCCGGCAAGAGCTCGGGCGGCGCGCTGGCGACGAAGGTGGCGCAGGCCCGCCGCAGCGGCGTGGTGGTGCGGCCCGAGGACGAGGTACCGGCGGGCACGCCCAAAGGCCCGGTGGCCGCGGGCCCCGTGAAGAAGGAGACCATCAACGGGCGCACGCGCGTGACATACGGCGTGATGTCCGGCGACAGCCTCTGGGTGATTGCGAACAAGTTCAACGTGTCGGTGGACTCGCTGAAGCAGTGGAACAACCTCAAGCGGCGCAACCCCACGCTCCAGGTGGGCTCCACGCTGTTCGTCTGGCCCGATGGCAACACGGCCACCGCCAGCGTGCAGGAGCGCGGCGGCACGGTGCTGGCGAAGCACTCGGTGAGCGTCGCCAAGCCCGCGGGCAAGGCCGGCAAGGTCCACGCGCTGGCGGAGGGCGAGACGCTCTGGTCCATCGCGCAGCGCTACGGCGTCAGCGTGGACGACATCATGCGGTGGAACAAAATCAAGGACCACCGCACCCTCCCCACGGGGAAGGTGCTGCTCCTCAGCGCGCCGTAGTCTCCGGCGCGTACACGGTGAAGGCGAGCTCCGCGCCCACACTGGCGAGTTGCCGGACGACGCGTTCCGGCACAGAGAAGGCGCTCGAATGCGGCTCCAGCCCCGCCTGAATCCCGATATCGAAGCGCCGCTGCGTACAGCCGTCCCACGCCGCGCGCGCCTCTTCGGGAAGGGCCTGGATGCGCCCCGCGAACTCCATCAGCGCGGACTCCACGCTCGTCGGCCAGGAAGACAGCTCCAGACAGGCGAAGTGGGGCTCTTCGTGAAGCGCGAACGCGCCCGGAGCCAGCGCGCGGACCAGGCCCTCAAGCCGGTGCGGGCTTCGGATTTCGAGGTCCACATTCAGGAACGTCGTGGCGGAAGGTGCAGTCCTCAAAGGCAGGCCTCGCGTGGTTGCGCCGGGCGAGCGATTTGCACTGAGGCCGGGGATGACCTCATCCATCTCGCCACCGGAGTCACGCATCTCCTTCCTTCCGCCTGACGTCCCGGACGCGGCATCAACACCCGCCCTGGGGAAGGCAGCACGCAGTCCCAAGCCTGCCTCCCGAGTCACCGTCGACCAGGGTCCTCGGCCCGCGCTGGATGCACGTCCACCGCCCGGGACGCCCTTGCCTCCGGAGGGCGTGGACCGGCCCGCGCGCACTCCAGCGCCCCCTGCCAACGCGCGCTTCACCGGACTGCCCCAACTGGCGGACGTCACGTCAGGGGCCCAGGTCCTCGGCCCCGGCAGCCAGGGCGAGGGCCTCCGCGCTGTACAGGCCGCCCTGCTCGACATGGGCTTCGCCCTGCACGGCGGCGCGGACGGACGCCATGGCCCGCACACCGCCCGAGCACTGCGGAACTTCCAGCTCCACGCCTCGCGCACCTTCCCCGCCGTCCTCCCCACGGGCGCGCTGGATGCCGCCACGCTGCGCGCGCTGGATGCACTGGCGCCAGCGCCAGGGACGCGTGGGCAGACACGGGGACTGCCTTCCGCCTTCTTCGACGGACAGCAGGTCCGCGTGGTGGTGGCCCTCCGGGAGCACCGGACCTTTCTCTTCGACACCCGTGGGCAACTCGTGGACATCTTCCCCAACGCCACGGGCGCCGCGGCCTCCCCTACCCGCACGGGGCTCAAGGTGGTCCGCACGAAGTTGGATCAACTGGCCACCGAAGCGGCCGGCGCACGGCTGTGGAACGACCGCCACGTCTTCGGCGTGCGCATGCTCGACCTCTCCTGGGCGGATGGCCGGCACTCCGGTGAAGAGCTGCACGGAACGAACGCTCCGTCCTTCCTGGGCACCGACGTCTCGCACGGCTGCATCCGCCACTCGAACGAGGCCGTGCGCGTGCTGCACGACGCGCTCTCCGTGGGAGACCGCGTGGCCGTCGTCGAGCACGTGGACGACCCGAACCTGGGCGTACCGCGCCCCGTGGCGTGAGCCCGTGCACCGTGGCCGTGCTTCACCCGGAAGCGAAGCCCAGGCCGCGAAGCCCCGCGTCAGTTGCCGGGCGCGAAGCGGAACAGGCTGGCGGCGAAGTACAGACTGTTGCGCTGGAAGACGCCCTCGGCCGACGTGCCCTTCTCCAGCTTGTCCTGCACCCGCTTGGGCAGGTTTGCGTAGAGGTCCTGCCCCAGCAGCTCCTCGATGCGATCCACGGGCACGCGGTGCGAATCGAGCAGCGGAAGGATGTCCTCTTTCTTCGACGGCCCGTCCTTCATGTTGGGCACGAGGTACGCGTACATCGTGAGGCTGCCGTTCGGCAGCTCGTGGAGGACCGTCTTGAAGTTGTGCGTGGGCACGGCGAGGCGGCGCTCCCCCGCCCCCGTCGTCTCCCGCTTCTCCGGAGGCAGCGGCTGCCCCTTGTCATCCAGGTACAGGTTGCCGGTGAGGATGTACGCCTTGCCGCCCAACGAATTCACGAGGCCCGAGACGCCCTGCTCCAGCGTGCGCCACACCTGCTGGTTGTGGTTGCCATGCTGGGGAGCGATGTTGGTCATCAGGTGGCTCTCGTTCATCGCCTCCTGCGTGGGCGAGTCCTCCGCCGGCTTCATGTGGCCCCGGTCGAAGCCCGTCCGCGTGTAGTCAGAGTCGGTGACGCCGTTGCGGCCCAGCTCGGGGTCGCGAACGAAGGTGCTCTCCAGCCGGGACACCGTCGCGGGCGTCTCGCGGATGTCCGACGCGGACAGCATGTAGCTCACGAAGGTGGGGACGTTGGCCCCCTGGTCCAGCGACAGGCGCGAGTACTCCTTCACCAGGCTGAGCCCCTCCGAGCCCAGCGCTCCGGCGGGGCGCAGTGGGTCCAACTCTCCGGCCGCTTCGGCCACGCGGCTCTGGAACACGGCCATCTGCTGGTCCGGCACCCAGCGGGTGTCCGCGTGCTTGCCCGCCTTCGACGCCTGGATGAATGCGTCCAGCTCCTCCGCGCTGAGCTGGCCGTCTGCATTGCCCCCCAGCAGGTCCGCGCGCCGGGCCACCGTGGCCTGCCAGCCACGCTCGAAGGCGTCCACGTCCACCGCGGAGCCATTTCCCTGCGCGAGCTTCGCGTCCAGCGCGGAGCGCTTCTGCTGAAGCGCGGTGGACGTCAGGTATTGCCCGTCCTCGGGCGCGGCCAGGTAGCGCTCCAGCTCCGCCGCGGACACCTGCCCGTTGCCACCACGCGTCTTGCTGCCCGCCGCGTCGGCGGCCTGCATCAACCCCACCTGCCAGCTGTCATCCTTCCAGCCGAACTTCTCCTGGAGCTCGTTGATGGGCACCTCGCGGGCCGTCGAGCGTCTCCAGCTTCCTCCCGGCGTGGTGACGGCATTGAGGGGCGAAGCGGCCGATGCCGGGCGCGGGGGAACGGCTCGCGTCGTGGTGGGTCGCAGCGTCATCCTGAATGTCCTCGGGGCCGACGAGGTGAAGCACGAGGTGGGGCCCCGCCTCTCATCGTCGGCCGTTCGGCGCGCCAAGTTGCGTCACGGCTCCGTTTTCTTACGAAGAAAAAGAATCCGGGGGTCGTTTCGCACCTGGATATCCGCCTAACCCTTCTTTCCAGGGGCTTTCGACGGGCTCAGGGCCTCGGGGCCCGCCTTCTGGAGGGCCTGGACGATACGCGCCTCCGCCTGGAGCCGCTCCACGTAGTCCGGGGACAGCCCGGCCTCCTCGGCCGACAGCGCCAGGGTGACGAGGAAGGCCTCACTCACGAGCCCCTGAGCGGGCGTCGCGGGCGCCGCGGGCGTGAAGACATGGGCGCTGAGCACGGCCCCGGTGAAGGTGCGCACCTTCACCTGCCGGACCTCGGTGGCGCCCGCCATCGCAGACTCCAGGCGGACCAGCGCGTCCCAGGCGTTCGCGGAAACGCGGCGGAGCATGCCGGGGAGCTTGCGGCCCGGCGCATCCACCAGCCGGGCCACCTTCCCGCCCCAGGCCGCCGACGCCACGTCGTAGACGACGTCCACGTCGAGCGCCTCGGCCAGCTCGCCCTCCAGCACGTCGGGAATGGGCGGGAGCCCCGGGAGGCGCTCGTGCGCAATCGCCGGGGCCAGGTCGAGGGAGTACGCGAACCAGGAACGCGGAGCAGTGGGGCCAGCAGCCATGCCCCCAGTCTCAGCGGGCCGTGCGCCCAGGACAAGCACCTGGGCGTGAGACGGCACCGGCTACTGCGACTCCAGCAGCGCCTTCAGCTCGCGCACTCGCCGGGTGATGTAGTCCCGGTCCAGTTGACGGAAGCCCTCGGGCAGCAACTCGCGGCTGGTGCACTCCTGCACCGCCACCAGGTTCTGCAGCTCGATTTCCAGCGGGTAGCTGGGGGGCACGAAGTCCGCGAGCACCGCGGCCAGGTCGTCCTTCGTCACCGTCTCGCGGCCCTCCGCCAGCGCGCGGAACTTCGAGCGCACCATGACGGCTTCGATGTCCGCGCCGCTGAAGGCGCGCACGCCCTCCGGAATCAGCGTGGAGAAGGAGTCGATGCCGTCCACGGACACGCCCGTCTTCTTGGACATGACCTGGAACAGCTCGTCCCGCTCCGCGTCCGTCTGCGGATAGAAGAGCGCCAGGTGCTCCTCCGCGCGCCCCTGCCGCTTGAGGTCGATGGGCAGCAGGTCCGGCCGCGCCGTCATCAGGAACCAGACAATCTTCCCGCGGTAGAACGTGTTGCCCATGAACGAGGCGATGGAGCCGAACACGCGGCTGCTCGTCCCGGAGTCCCCGCCGGAGTCGCGGTTGCCGAGGAACGTGTCCGCCTCGTCAATCATCACCGCCACCGGCCACAGGGCCTTGAGCAGGTTGAAGATCTTCTCGAGGTTCGCCTCGGTGACGCCCTGCCACTGGCTGCGGAAGTTGAGGAACTTCACCACGGGGATGCCAATCTCCCCGGCGAAGCAGCTCACCATGAACGTCTTGCCCGTGCCCACGGGGCCCGACAGCAGGTAGCCCATGGGCATGACCTCCAGGCGCCCCTTCTTCAGGGCCCCGGCGGCCTGCCGCAGCATCTGCTTGGCCTTGGCGTGTCCCGCCACCGCGTCCAGCGTGTGCACCGGCTCGATGAACTCCAGCAGGCCGTGGCACTCCGCCTGGATGATTTCGCGCTTCTTCTCCTTGAGCAGCTCGGAGGTGATGCGCACCTCGCGCTCCAGCGCCTCGGTGAGCACGCGGTCCAGGTTGATGCGGGACAGACCCGCCGTCATCTTCGCCAAGCCCGCCAGCGGCACGTCCGACACGGACTGGAGCCGCTTGCCCTCCAGCTTGTAGCGCACGTACTCCAGCCGCTCCTCCTCCGTGGGCAGGGGCAGCTCGATGGGCGCCACGTACGGGTTGCGGCTGATGCGCGGCGACACGTCCGCCAGGTTCTCCGCCAGCAGCACCACGGACACGTCGGACGCGAGGAACTGCGGGTCGTGCGCCCACTTGTCCAACGTGGCCACCACGAAGCGGTCCTCGCTGGAGAGGTGGCTCATCTCTCCGCCGGGGACGAGCGTCTCCGCGAAGTCGACGATGAGCGCCAGCGAGCGGCCCTCGCTCAGGCGCATGCGCATGAAGTTCTCCAGAATCTGGAGCGCGCGGCCCGGGTCTCTCGGCATGACCTTGGCGTAGTCGGTGCCGTACATGGCGTCGTAGCCCGCCATGGCCCGCTGCAGGTCCTTCTGCGTCTCCGGCGTCGCGGAGCGGATGCCGGACGACCGGTCATAGAAGATGACGTGGTCCCGGCCGCCGAAGAGCTCCTCGGAGAGGAACGTCTTGAGCGTGCCGAAGCCGCGGCCGCCATCCTCCAGTTGCAGGGGCTGCAAGTCCCGCACGGCCCCGTACAGCAGGAAGGCGCTGACCGTCTTCGTGTAGTACTTCCGGGCCAGTTGCTGGGCCCAACGAGGAAGATCCGCCAGTGGATCCGCCCTGTTCACCTTGCGCACCTTGCTCACGAACTCCCGCCTCCTCTCGCTCCACCCACAGGGGAGCTGGCGCGCCCGCCCCCTGCTCGGGAGGCGGGCCTTCGGCTAACGGCAGCGCGGCTGCCGCTTGAGGGAAACGCTCGCCGTGGCCGGCTCATTGCCTGGCGCCGCGTCCGGGACGTCCACCTCGGCCTCGTTGTGGCACTTCAGCTTCAGGGTGAGCTGCCGCGCGCTGGGGGGCACCTGCACGACGGCGGGCGTGGTGGCGCCCATGTCCTTGCCGTCCACGAAGATGGTGGCACCGGCCGGCTTGGACTCCACCTTCACCGACACCCGCGTCACCGACGGCTCCAGCGTGAGCGACACCTCCACCGGTCCGCCGCCGGACACCGGCACCCGCTTGGACGCCGGCTTGTGGCCAGGCGCACTCACCTCCACCACCCACTCCGGCCCGTTGAGGGGCACGTCCTTGATGTAGGCCGCCGACTTGCCCTGCTCGCGCACCACCCGGCCATCCACCTTCACCTCGGCCATGGCGGGCTCCGTCGTGAGCACCAACGCCGCGGTGCGCACCAGGCTCTCCAGCACCGCCTGCACGGGCGTGACGTCCTTGCCCGCGGCGACCTCCACCGTCTTCGTGAAGGTGTTGTAGCCCTCCGCGCTCACCACCACCATGACCTTGCCGGCGGGCACCTCGCGCAGGAGCGTCGCGCTGCCACCCTCCAGGGGCACCAGCTGCGTGTCCAGGCGCACCTGCAGGCGGCTGCGAACCTCCGAGGGCACACCCTGCAGGTCCACCAGCACGTAGCCCACACCGGGCCCCGACACCGCCCAGCCGATCAGCGCCATCACGAGCACCGCGGCCGCGCCGATGCCGCCGAAGAGCACCTTCCTCGGAATGGGCGCTCGGCCACCCACGGGAGGCATCGCGCCGGTGGGCCGCTCCGGGGCGTCCACATCGTCTTCATCGTCGTACGCGGGGGCCACCGGCGCGGGCGGAGCCACGGGGGCAGGTTGCGGCAACGGGCGGGCCGCGGCCTGCGAGCCGTCGAGCACCGGCACGTCTCGAGTCATCCGCGGCAGGCCCCCACCCCGGCTCGTCCGAGGCGTGGGCCCCGAGGCGGGCGGCGGCGGCGCGTCCGAGGGCGACAGCGAGGGCACGGACATGGACGGCCGCACCACGGGGATGTTCGCGTGCGACAACCGTGGCGGGCCAACGGGCGGCGACAGGGGCGCGGGCGGCGAAATGACCGCCGTCCTGCCGCTGACGGGCTCGTCGTCCTCGTCGTGACCCGGCGTCGACGGCACCTCCAGCGGGGTGATGGCACGCCCGACGGCGGCACCCGGCTGCGTGGTGGGCTCTGGCGTGTCCGCGAACTCGTGGTCGCTGGAGACGAGCTGCGTCGCCCCGCCCTCGTCCTCGTCGGGCGGGGGCGCGGCGGTGGCGGCCGTCAGCTTCGGCAGCGCGGCCAGCGTGGGCGAGCGGCGCACGCCCCCGGGCGGCACCGTCGGCATGGAGCCCGTCATCCGGGGCTGCGGCGCCACCGGCTGCACCACCGGCACGGGCGCCGGAGGCGGCGCGGACGGCATGATGGGGCTGTTGAAGGACGCCGCTTCCAGCGCGGCCTGCATGCCTTCGGGCGGCTTGATGTCCGCGTAGTCCAGCAGGCGCTGCTTCTCGCGCTCCACGTCCTCAGCGAACGTGGACTTCATGTACTGCGCGAGGTCCTTGCGGCTGAAGATGGTGTCGCTGGTGATGAGGAAGCGCTGCAGGTCGTCGCCCAGCTCACTGGCGTACTGGTAGCGCTCGTCCACGTCCTTGGCCAACGCCTTGAGGACGATTCGCTCCAGCGTCTCCGGGATGCGCCGGTTGTACGTGGTGGGCGACGGCACCTCCGCCTTGCGCACCTTCTCCAGCACGCTGAAGTCGCTGTCGCCCACGAAGAGGCGCTCACCGGTCAGCATCTCGTAGAGGCACACGCCAATGGCGAACACGTCCGAACGCCGGTCCAACGGCAGGCCGCGGATCTGCTCCGGGCTCATGTAGCCGAACTTGCCCTTGAGGATGCCCGCCTGCGTCTTGGTCGCCTTGCCGGCCGCCTTCGCGATGCCGAAGTCGATGACTTTGACCTCACCCTCATAGGAGATGAGGATGTTCTGCGGCGAGATGTCGCGGTGGACGATGTTCATGTCCCGCCCCATCCCGTCCTTCTTCCGGTGGGCGTAGTCCAGGCCCTCGCACATCTTGGACACGCAGAAGGCCACCAGCGGCACCGGAGCGGGCTCCCCCTTCTTCCGGCACCGGTCGAAGATGGCCCGCATGTCCTTGCCGGGGATGTACTCCATCGAGATGAAGTAGCTGCCGACGATGTTGCCCAGCTCGTAGATGGACGCGACGTTGGCGTGAGTCAGCTGGACGCTGATCTTCGCCTCGTCGATGAACATCGAGATGAACTCGTCGTCCTCCGCGATGTTGGGGAGGATGCGCTTGATGGCGACGAGCCGCTCGAAGCCGCTCGCGCCGAACTGCTTCCCGCGCCACACCTCCGCCATGCCGCCAATGTTGATGCGGTCCAGAAGGAGGTACTTCCCAAACGGGATGGGCTGCCGCTTCGGTTGAGTGGTCGTCACGTGGGGGAGGGTCCGTTCTCGGCGAGCCTATCGACCGGGGCTCCAGGGGGTCAACCTCGTGAAAGCCCCGCCCAAACTGACCAGGCAGGCAAGCGGCGGATCAGGGCCCCGCCCGAGGAGAACCCGCGTCCGTGTCACCGGCGGGTGACGGTGGGGCAGCAAGGCTGTCGCGGAATGCGGCTCCTGGCTCCGCCTCATCGGGTGGAACGGGGCGAACCAGCAGGAAGCGCGCCTCGCCCGCGACGGACACGACGGCCGGCGGGCCGAAGCGCTCCTCCGCGGGGAGGCCCACCATCGTCACCCAGGCGCCCTGCCGCTCTGGCGCTACGCAGTAGAGAATCGTCCCGGCACGCACGCCGGGTGCATCTCGCACGGGCCCCTCGCAGTCCTTTCTGACCTGGAGGGTGTACGCCGGGAGTGGCTCCCCCCGCACGAGGTACGGCGGCCGGCCCAGTTCCTCCAGCAGGGACTGGAGGAGGCGCGGGTCATCCGGTACCTCCAGCGCGGAGGTACGTTCCTGCGCCGATTGGTGGAAGCGCTGGAGCGCCATGGACGCGATGTCCGTGGACGTCAGCGGCGTGCGGCTCTCCGACAGCACGAGGTCCACGAAGAGCGCGCCCACCAGGACGATGGGCAGCAGCCGGTAGCCCTTGAAGCCCTCCTCCTTGCGCTGGAGCAGGCCCATGACGAACGCGAGCGCGGCCACCGCGGCCACGGCCAGCACCACGGCGGGCCGCTCCAGGGAGGGAACCGTCATGAAGGCGGACACGTCCGCGGTGCGGGCGCGCACGGCGTCGGAGAGGTCGCCTCCGTAAATCCAGGCGATGGCCATCAAGCTCAGCGCGTTGCCGAGCAGCGTCTTGCGAGAAGGAAGTGTCATCCGGCGAGCGTGCGTGCGGGGTCGGTGGCGGCGGCGCGGCGGCTGGGGAAGTACGCGCCCGCGAGCGCGGCGACGAGACCCAGGACGACACCGCCGACCACCACCGGCCAGGGGAAGGAGAAGAAGCTGTCGGGCTTGAAGGGGAAGTTGGGCAGGTAGCCCGCCGCCAGGCGGTTGACGCCCAGGGCCATCAGCAGCGCGGCGATGGTTCCCGCGGCGCCGCCCGCGAGCCCCACCACGGCGGCCTCGGCCAGGACGATGGCGCGGATGTCCGCGCGCGAGGCCCCCACCGCCTGCATGACGCCAATCTCCTTGGCGCGCGCCCGGACGGAGGCGGACAGCGCGTGGGCGATGTTCACCGCCGCGAGGATGCAGATGAGCAGGGACAGCAGCGCCAACGCGGACGTGGTGAGCGCCACGGCCGCGCCCGAGTTCTCCGCCATCCGGCGCTCCTGGTCGTCGATTTCCAGCCCCATGCCCTTCACCGCGTCCACGATGACAGGCACCTGCGACGGGTCCGTGGCGACCAACGTGACGCCGGAGTAGTTCTCCGCGTCCACGCCGAACGCGCGGTTGAGGCGGATGGCCGCGTCCAGCGGAATGGTGATGCCGGCCAGCAGCGCCCGGTCGGACGCCCCCACCACCTGCGCCTGCCTGGGCTGCGTGGGCCCCGACGCGGACGCCGCGGCCACGTAGGAGCGGTTGAACTCCACCGGGAAGCCGAAGCCCACCAGCATGTTGGCGGAGAGCTGGGGCAGCTTGCGCGCCGGGGCGAACGTCTTGTTGTACAGCTCCAGAAGCCGCGTGGACACGAGCGCAGGAATCGGCTGCCCCTCCCCCGCGTCCTTGAACTCGCCCATCTGCACGTCGCCCTGCACCAGCGCCGGCTCCACGCCCAGGGCCAGCACCTCCATGCCCATGCGGAGCCTGGTGCCGAAGAAGACGCCGTCGTAGCGCGTCACCGCGGGCACGCGCACGTTCATCTTCCGGTAGGCGGCCTCCACGCCGGGCAGCTCGCGCAGGCGCTCCACCGTGGGCGCGTCCAGCTTGCCACCGCCCAGCAGCGAGCCCAGCGACACCGCCGGAGGCACCACGTCCACCAGCCGCGCGTCCGTGGGGAAGACCTTCTCCCGGATGACGTGGCCAACGCCCAGGCCCAGGCCCACGAAGAACACCAGCGCGCCCACGCCCATGGCCACGCCGAAGGCGGAGAAGAAGGCCCCCTTGCGCTCGCGGGCGAGGCTCAGCCGGACCAGCCGGGACAGGGCGTCCAGCCTCATGGCGAACCTCCCGTGGCCACCTGAAGTCCCGCGCGCTCCTCCACGAGCTGCCCGTCCTTGAGCCGCAGCACGCGTCCGGCCGCCGCGCTCATCCGTTCCTCATGGGTGACGCACAACACGGTGAGCCCTTCGCGGTGCAGTTCCTGGAACAAGGCGATGACGCCCGTGCCCGTGGCCGCGTCCAGGTTGCCCGTGGGCTCGTCGCACAGCAGCAGGCGGGGCTTGCCGAACAGGGCGCGGGCAATGGCCACGCGCTGCCGCTCGCCGCCGGACAGGCGCACCGGCGCGCGGTCCTTCTTCGCGCCCAGGCCCACGCGCTCCAGCAGCGCCTCCGCGCGCTTGCGGGCATCCGGGGGCGCCGCGCCGAAGTGCGACGGCAACAGCACGTTCTCCACCGCGGAGAGGTTGGGGATGAGGTGGAAGGACTGGAAGACGAAGCCCACGTGCGTGTTGCGGAAGTGCGCCAGGGCCTTGTCGCCCAGGCCTCGCAGCTTCACGCCGCCCACGCGGATGTCGCCGCGGTAGTCGACGTCCAGGCCGCCCAGCAGGTGGAGCAGCGTGGACTTCCCGCTGCCGGACGAGCCCACCACCGCGACGAACTCCCCTTCCGCCACGTCCAGCGACATGCCGTCGAGCACGCGCACCTGGGTGCCGTCGCCGTCCACGTACGTCTTCACGACGTCCCGGGTTTGAATCACGGCGCGGCCGACGGGCTGGAGGTGGCGGCGGAGGGCGCCAGGCGCAGGGACAGCTCCGCCTGGAGCGCCTTCTCCTTGCGGGACACGGCCAGCGTCACGGCGCGCAGGTCATCCACGGCCTCCAGCCAGCGCACGGTGGTGGCCTTGATGGCGAAGCCGCCAATGCCCCAGGCCTCCGACGGCAGGTTCTTCACCGCGTCCGACAGGCGCCGCAAATCCAGCACCGCGCTGAAGGCCGCGTCCTTGCCAGCGTCCTTCAGGTCCGCGGCCACCGGCCCGTCGCCCGAGGGCTTCGCGAGCGAGGCCAGCGTGGACTCCAGCCGCGCCTTGGGCGAGGCCACCACCAGCCGGCCGTTGGGCGCGAGCGCGAAGTGCGCGCCTTCGCCCGCGCGGTAGGACGTGAGGTACACGCGCTGGCCGCTCAGCTCCGACGCCTCCACCTTCGCGCCGAAGTTCTCCGCGATGCGCGGCAGCTGCTCCAGCGTGGACTGCATCTTCGGAGCGTCCTCGGCGTCCGCGAGCGCCACCAGGTGGACGAAGCGGAAGGGGTTGGTGCGGCGCAAATCCAGCACCGGCATGCCCGCGCCCAGATTCACGGTGGGCGACAGGGACAGGCCCAGCACCGTGCCCGGCTTGAGGTTGTCGAGCAGCTCGGCCTTCACGTTGAGGCCGCTGTTCTGCACCGCCCGGGTCAGGTAGCCGCCGGCCAGATAGGGCCACACGCCATCGAGGTGCGACGCGTCCCCGCGGAACTGGGCCACCAGGAAGCTGTCGGCGGGCAGCGAGGTGAGGAGCGTGCTCGCGGAGGGCGCCACCGCGTCCAGCGCCGCCAGGGACGCCTGGGTATCCGGCCAGGGAGCGTCCGCGTTCAGCGTCACCGCGCCGTCCTCGATGCGGCCCGTGAGCGTGACGCCCTGGACGGTGCCCGGCGGCACGAGCCCGGCGCCGCCCGGGAGCCAGACGTGGAAGTCGCGCTGGGCCGGGAGCCGTTGCAGCGACGCCGCCATCACCGGCTCCTTCGCGAGCGAGCGCTCTTCCGGCTGCGTTGCCAGCGTCCCCAGCGTGGCGGCGGTGGGTCCCGCGCCGAGCAGCGCGAAGCGCGTCCCCTTCACGAAGAAGATGCCCAGCGCGGGCGAGGCGCTGCCCGGACGGCTGAAGGTGACCAGGTCCCCACCGTCCACGGAGGACTGCTTCTTGTCGGACGCGCCCAGGCGGCTGCGCGCGAAGTTGCCGAACGTCTCCTCGAGCTTGCCCGCGTCCTTGACGCCCACCACGGAGATGGCGCGGTTGCCGCCGAGGAACGCCGCGCCCGCGCCGAGCTCCGGCGCGATGCCGGCCGTCTCGAGCGCCTGCCGGCTGCGCAGGTCCACGCCAATCTGGCGCATCACCGCGGAGACGTAGCCTTCCGCGGTGGAGAAGTTCTGGAGCTGCGCGGCGAACGAGGCGGCCTTCAGCTTCTGGAAGCGGGCGAGCTTCTCCCCCAGCGCTCCCAGGTCATGGATGACCACGGCGGCCTGCGCGTCGCGCGGCAGGTAGCGGGCCACCCCCACGGTCGCGGCCGGGGCGGCGGGGTCCACGTCCTTGCCACAACGGGAGCAGCCCGCGACGGCGAGCACGAGGAGGAGGGACGGAAGCCAGACTCGGCGGAGCATGCGGGCACCTCAGGCTGCCTGGGGCGGAGAGTCAACCGATTCGTGGAGGCCCCAGAGCCAGTCCGGGAGCCCGGAGGATGGGCAGGCGACGGCCAGTAGACGGCCCCCGGCCCTGGAGCTTCAACGCACCCGGCTGCCGTGGGGCAGCGGGCCCCGCGTCTCCTCGGAGAACTCGAGGAACTGCTCCATCTGCCGCACGGACTCCTCGGTGGCCTCCGCCTCCGCGCTCAGCATGGTGAGCTGGCGGTTGACGACCTCTGGGTCGCGGATGGCCACGGATTGCTCGTGCGTCAGCCGCATCAGGTCCTCGATGCCCGCCAGCTGGTGGCTCACCACCTCGCGGCTCTCACCGGCCTGTTCGAAGCGCGCCAGCCGCTTGCGGAGGATGTCCACGCGGTTCTGCTTCACGTCCTTCAGCCGCGGGTTCGTCTCCCGCGCCACGTCCGCCTCCAGCTCCGCCACCTCGCGCTGCAGGTGCTCGCGGTCGGAGCTGTTCAGGTACGTGCGGTACTGGTTCAGCGTGGAGATGAGCCGCAGGAAGGACGTCAGCAGCGCATCCAACCGGGGCTCGCTGTCTGCCTCCAGCACCTTGCCGCCTGGCAGCTTCCGGTAGTTGGCGAGAATCTTCTCCTTCAGCCCGACGAGCTGCTGGTAGTGCTCGCGCTGAGAGGGCGCCAGGTCCGCCTGGAGCGCGTCCAGCGCCTTGCGCGCCGCTTCCGGGTCGTCGAGCGTGTTCGCCCGCACCGCCCGCTGGAAGCGCTTCATGGACGACATGACGCCCAGGTAGAGGCCTTCCAGGCCCAGGGCCACCAGCATGGGCAGCGGCTCGCCCGTCATGGCCGCCGAGGCAGCCGCCGTGCCCAGCCCCACCAGGTTGGCGGGCATCATGAAGGCGGCCTTGATGTAGTTCGGCGACTTCGCCACGTCCGTCCTCCAGCGTCAGGGGCCGCGAGCCTCCGACACGTACTTCAAGGCCCCCAAATCCTTCGTGTCCTCCGCGGGAGGCACCGGAGGCCCTTGCTTCAACTTCTGGAAGAGCGCCGCGGCGCTCTGGAAGAGCTCGTCATAGGTGACGGGCGCCTCGCCGGAAAGCCCGAAGAAGGCCCGATTGTCCGCCAGCGTGGCCGGCGGCGCGCTGCGGATGGCTTCAATGGGGTCGCCCAGGTACGGCGCCACCTCCCCCAGCATCCGGGCCCCCGCCGTCGGGTCCTTCAAGACACTCTGCCCCGCGTCCAGGAGCCCCCGCAGCACCCGCCGCACGGCATCCGGGTAGCGCGCGGCGAAGTCCCCCCTGGCCACCAGCACCGTGGCCACCAGGTGCGGCGCATCCGCCGTCGTCGCCAGCACCGCGCCTCCCCGGTCCCGAGCCGCCAGCTCCACGTCACCCCACAGCCCCACCACGGCGTCCGCCCGGCCCTCGCGCAGCGCCCGTCCCGCATCCAAGGTGGTGGGTAACTCCACCCAGCGCACGTCCGTGATGCGCAGCCCCGCGCGCGACAGCAACCACAGCGCGAAGTAGTGCGACGAGCCATACGGATACACGCCCAGTCGCTTGCCACGCAGGGAGGCGAGGTCCGGCACGCCCACCGCGGCCAGGGCCTCCTGCCCCCGGCTGCGCCCCACCAGCAGCAGCGTGCGAGGCGCCGCGTCCCGCAGCAACGGCGCCCACGCGGCCAGCCGGTCCACGGACAGGGTGGCCATGTCCACGCCGCCGTTCTCCGCGCCAATGGACAGCGCGTGGCGCAGGTCCTCTTCCTTGGCGAAGAGCACCGCCCGCGCGTCTAGCGCATAGGCCGTCTTCAGCAACCCGTGCGCCGCGCCGGGCGGAGGCACCGGGTTGTCCAGGGTGGTGGCCCCACCCGTCGCCACCAGCAGGCCCGCGGAGGCACCGCGCGGGCTGAAGCCGATGAGCACCGGCCGCAGGGGCACGGAGGCCACGTCCGCCACCGGGGCCGCCACGCCGGCCGGGAAGTCTCCCGGCGACAGGCGGACCGCCTCACGCGTGGACGGGAAGTACCGCTCCTGCAAGCGGTCCAGGTACCCCATGCGCGACGCGAGCGCATAGCTCGCGCCGAGCACACAGAGGAACAGGAAGAGGAAGAGACCTGGACCGCGGTGGAGCTTCATTCAAGGCGGACTACTCGACGCCGACCTTCTTGCCGATGGTCTTCTCCGGACCGCTGCCCACCTCGGACACCGGCGCCGGGCTGCTGACGAGCCCCATCTCCATCTTGAACTGCTTCACCAGCTCGTTGGCCTGGATCTTCTCGGCCTCTTCCTCGATGGACGCCGCGGTGTGGTCCACCGACTCGAGGGCCATCTGCATGCGGGCCTCGTTGATGGCGGACTTCTCCTGCACCTTGCGCAGCATCTCATCGTGGGTCGAGTCGATGCCCGCCACGGTGAAGGACTCCATCGTGTCGGCCACCTTGGCCTGCCACTTGGCGCGGCGCGCCTCGCGGATGGCGTTCATGGCCTCCTGCGTCTTGCGCTCCTTCTCGCGCATGAACGCCTTCTTCACCGACAGGGCCTTCTCGTACGCCTGGCGGGCCGTGGCCAGCTGCTGCTCGTTGCGGCCCAGCGCGTCCTTCTCAATCTGGAGCTTGGAGGCGTACTGCGCGGCCAGGTCGTCACGGCCCGCCTGGATGGCGGCCTTCACCTTGGCCGTCAGCGAGCGCACGTCGTCCTGGTACTTGGCGTTCTCCTTCTCCAGCAGCGTCACGTTCGCCCGGACCATGGCGATGGACTCGTTCATCTTCGGGACCTGGTCGTTCAGGTCACGGACGTTCTGCTCGAGAATCAGCTCAGGGTCCTCGATGGAGGAGACGAAGAACCCGGCGAAGCTACGCATTGCTCTCTTGAATCGTTGCCACATATCGGCGGTCTACCTCCGTCCAGACCTACTTGCAGCCACCTTACACGATCCCCGGGGCGAGCAAGCAGACACAGTCCCAATGTCTTCTCAGTGCTTACGCGCTTCTACCTAAGGCGATTGCGGTGAATCCAAAAGCGTGACGTGACCGTTCTCCGTCGGAAAATGGAGCCCGTCCGCGCTACGCCCGCCCGTCCGTCCGCTTCCGCACGATAGGCGGCAGGGCTTGCAAGCAACGAAGGAAGCAGGGAAAACCCACGCCTCGTGACGTCTCCGCCTCCCGTGCCCGGCCCGCTCGAAGAGACGATGTCCCGGGCCATGGACGCCCAGCGGAGGAGCGTCGTCGGGGCGGGCGCGGCGGTGCGGCTGGTCGGCGCGGCCCTGTTCCTGGCCATCAGCACCACGCTGTGGCTGGCCGGAGGCCGGGACTGGGGCGTGTACCCACCCGCGCTGGGGCTCTACGCCGCGGTCGCCGGCGTGCTGTTCATGCTCCGCCAGCGGCGCGTGGCCCGGGGCCTGGGCGCGGTGCAGTCCCTGGTGGACGTGGGGCTCGTGTACTGGCTTCAGTCCACGACCCTGCCCGTCTCGCCCTTTCCCGCGGGTGTGGCGGGCTTCAGCCTGGGCTTGTTCACGCTCGTCGTCGCCCTGAGCGGGCTGGGCATGCGAGGCACCGTCGTCTACGGCACCGCGCTGTTGTCCGCCATGGCCCAGGCGACGCTCATGCGGCAGGTGGACGTGGGCTGGGGCGCGGTGGCCATCGCCGTGGTGGCGCTGGTGCTGGTGGCCGTGGTGAGCCACTACGGCACCGGGCGGCTGCGCAACCTGGCGGTGACGCTCTCCCACCTGGAAGTGGACCGGGCGCTGGAGGCCCGCCGCTTCCAGGAAGTGGAGGAGGCGCGCCGCACGATTGAGCGCATGCTGGCGGACGCCCAGGCACAGAACGCCGAACTGCAGCGGCTTCAACGGGACAAGGAACAGCTGACCGAGTTCCTGGTCCACGACCTGCGCTCGCCCCTGTCGGCGCTGATGCTGTCCTTGTCGTGGATGGAGCAGGAGGTGCCCCAGCAGGGCATCCTCGGCGAGTCCGTCCGCACGGGACTGGCCGTCACCGCGCGGTTGGACCGGATGATTTCCGACCTCCTGGACGTGCCCCGTCTGGAGGAAGGCCGGCTGGAGCCGCAGCGGGCCACCTTCCCCGCCACGCGCATCGTGGAAGACGTGCGCCGCTCCCTGGAGGGCGTGGCCCGCGCGCGCAAGCTCACCCTGGACGCGGAGGTCCCCGTCCAACTGGAGCTGGAGGGCGACGCCGACCTGCTGGTCCGCGTCCTGGAGAACCTCACCACCAATGCCCTGCGCTACGCCCCGTCGGGCGGGAGGGTGCGCCTGGAAGCCGGCGCGGATGTGGACGGCCGCTGGCTCGCGGTGCGCAACGACGGCCCGCCCATCTCCGAAGAGGCGCGCGGGCGCATCTTCGACAAGTACGGGCAGGCCGACGCGGAGCGGGACAGCCGCCGTGGCTACGGCCTGGGGCTCTACTTCTGCCGGCTCGCCGCGGAGGCCCACGGCGGGCGGTTGGCGGTGGAGGACGCGCCCGGCTGGTCCACGTCCTTCGTGCTGCGGCTGCCGGCCTGAGCCTCAGCCGCTGCGCGCCTTCTTCTGGCGGCGCTTGAGGATGCGCGCCACCTGCGCGTTCGCGTTCGCCAGGACGGAGGGCGCGTCCAACGTGGTGAGCACCCCATCGCGCAGCACCGGCTGGCCGTCGATGAAGACGTGCGTCACGTCGCTGCCCCGCGCGGAGTGCACCAGCGGCACCAGCACGTCCTCGGGCGTGGGGCCCGCGTGCAAGCCACTGACGTCCACCACGGTGATGTCGGCGCGCTTGCCGGGCTCCAGCGAGCCCACCTCGTCCTCCAGGCCCAGCGCCCGGGCGCCGTGCAGCGTGGCCATCTCCAGCACGCGCATGGGCGTCATCGCGCACGGCCCCACGCGCGGGTTGTGCATCACCGCGGCGAGCTTCATCTCGTAGAAGATGTCGAGCGTGTTGTTGCAGGGCGCGCCGTCCGCGCCCAGCGCCACCGCCACGCCGGCCTCCAGCAGCTCCGGCACCTTGGCGATGCCCGACGCCAGCTTGAGGTTGGAGCCGGGGCAGTGGCACACCACCGTGCGGGTGTCGCGCAGGATGTCCTGCTCCTCCTGGGACAGCCACACGCAGTGGGCCATCGTCACATGCGGGCCGGACATCCCCACCGTGTGGAAGAAGGCCACGTTGTCCTCGCCACCGGTGTACTGGCGGACCGCGTCCGTCTCCTTCGCGTTCTCACTGGCGTGGGTGTGGATGCGCAGGCCGTGCTCCTTGGCCAGTCGCGCCACCTCGCGCAACAGCTCCGGGGTGCAGGACAGCACGAAGCGCGGGGCGAAGGCGTAGCGCAGCCGGCCGTCGTGCGTGCCGTGCCAGCGCTCCTTCAGCGCCAGGCTCTCCCGCAGCGACTCCTCGGTGCTCTCGCGCAGGCCCGCGGGCACGCCCGCGCCCGCGTCCATCATCGCCTTGCCGCCCACCAGCCGGAAGCCGGAGTCCCGCGCCGACTCGAAGACGGCGTCGTAGTGGTACACGCTGCCCATATCGAGCGCCGCCGTGGCGCCCGAGCGGATGAGCTCCGCGAAGGTCAGGTCCGCCGAGGCCCGCATGGACGCGGCGTCGTGCGAGGCCTCGAAGGGCCAGATGCGCTCGCGGAGCCAGTCCAGCAGCTCCAGCCCGTCCGCGCGGCCACGGAAGAGCGTCTGACAGGCGTGGAGGTGGCCGTGGATGAGGCCCGGAAGCACCACCTTTCCCGTCACGTCCACCACCCGCCGGGTGCCGCGAGGCTTGAGGCCCCGGCCCACCTTGGCGATGCGGCCATCCTGGACGAGGACGTCCGCATCCACGAGCACCTCGCGCTCGCGGTTCATCGTTACAACCGTGCCACCAGTCAGGAGCAAATCCACGGCGTGCTCAGGCTCTCTCGCTAGAAGAAGTCTTTGGTGAAGGCATGCGGCAGCAGGCCTCCCAGGGTGTAGCGCGCCTCTCCGCCCTTCGGCGTCCGGCTGCGCACGGGCAGCTCCTGCCCGCCAAACTCGGCCATGACCTGCCGGCACATGCCGCACGGAGGACAGGGCTCGGGGGTGTCCACGACGATGGCCACGGCCACCGGCTGGGTGTGCCCCTGGGCCACGCCCGCTGCGAAGGCATTGCGCTCCGCGCAGACGGTGAGCCCGTAGGTGGCGTTCTCCACGTTGCAGCCGGCCACCACGGCGCCGTCCGCATAGAGGACGGCGGCCCCTACGGGGAACCGCGAATAGGGCACGTGGGCGCGCGCTCGCACGCGCGCGGCTTCCTCGAACAGGCGCTCCCAGGGAATCTCGTCCACCATGACGCCCTCCTACACAAAGCCGGATTGAGGTCCGTTACGAGCGGGCCGTGCCGCTCTGCACATCATCCAGGTGGCGCGCGATGGCCAGCTCGGACTCCACCGGCAGGTCCACGAAGCGGACCCGCGCCGCCGGACCGTTGGCGCCCGGGGCGACCTGGAGCACCTCGCCCTTCGCTTCCACCTCATCGGGAAGGATGGGCAGCCGGAAGCGCACTTCCACGCGCGTCCCCTGCTCCCAACCGGAGCCCTGCCAGGCGCAGCCGCCCAGGGACAGGTCCCCCTCATGCTGCTCGAAGTCCCCCGAGCTGCCTTCCCGGCGCACCTTCAGGCGCATGGGGACCCGGGGCGAATCCCGTCGGTCCTCGGCCTTGTCGCTCATCGAGTCGTTCCTCTCGGCCATCGCCGTTACCTCCCTGCCGCTCATGCTCGCGCCACCGCCAGTCATTGAAAACCCACGTGGGTCCTGGCCCGCGAGCCCATACCGTAGACGCGTGCCGCCGTCTCGTGCGAGGCGACGCCCACCCCTCCGACAGCCCTCTCCGCCATGACACGACGTCCCGTCACCCACGCATCATACGGGGGAACACGGGCCCGCGAGGCCGGGAAAATGGGGCCCCCAACCGTTCCAGGCGGGGCCACCTGGCGGATTGCCCGCGCCCCCCGCCCGGTGCTGGCCCCGTGATTCCTGGGGGTGGCGCTCAGGCTGGAACGCCCTGATCCCGGGACGCCCACCAGTCCTCGCCGTAGCTGATGAAGAGCTGCTCGCCGGGGTGGATGTCCCGCAGCGCGTGGTAGCAGAAGACGTCCCGGGTCGCCTCGCGGTGATAGGACGTGTTGGGCTCTCGGGCGTGGTTGTAGATCATCCCATACCCCAGCACGAGCGCCACCCACTCCCCCTCCCGGGGCACCTCGTGCTCGGCCCACTGGAGCAGGAAGACGTAGTCCTGGAGCTGGGGGTTCTGGGAGAGGGCACGCGGCAGCTTGAGGTAGTGGCATTCCTCGATGAGGGCGCCCGCCTTGATGAAGGCGTCGGTGAAGACGCCGTAGCCCCACTCGCACGGACGGACCTTCACGCCCGGATGGATGTACAGCGCCGCGCCCTGGTTCATGGCCCCCTGCTCCGCATGGCTCAGAGCTGAAGGATGGCGCCTTCCCGGTGCGGGGTGAAGCCACAAGTTGCCGCCGTGCTAATGGCGGAAGGGCGGGTCCGGACCACCTCTGTGCGACGGTGCGCCAGGCCGCTAGAGTGCGCGTCCGAAGTTCCTCCCCGCCCGCCCCCATCCCATCCAACGCGCGATGCGTGCGCGGCGGCCTGCCCTTGCCCTGACAACACCATGCTGACCGAATCCGCCGTTTCCGAAACAGCCCCCGTCTGCCCTGACCATGCTGGCGAACCATCCACGGGGACGTGTGAGCGGTGCGGGCGCTTCTTCTGCGCGAAGTGCCGAACAGCCCAGGCGGGTGTCTGCGCCGCCTGCTTCGCCCGGCAGGTCCAGGCACTGCCCTTCACTCGGGCCCGGACGCGGTGGGCGAGCGTGGCCCTGGTGGCGAGCGCGGTCCTCGCCGTCCCTGTCGCCATCCTCAACCTCTGGCTCTACCTGAGCTTCGACAATGGGAGCCCCAGCCTCGAGGACGCCCAGTCCTTCGACCAACTGAACGCGCTGCTCGCGCTCCCCGCCCTGCTGACGATGCTCGCCACCGTGGTCCTCTACCTGCGCTGGCTGCGCCTGAGTGTGAAGACCGCCAATGCCCTGGGCTTGAGCAACGAATCGACGGGCTGGGCCACGTTCTGCTGGTTCATTCCGTTCGCCAACCTCATCAAGCCGCTCGAGGTGGTGAGAGGCCTCTGGCAAGGCTTGGGCGGCCCCCCTGAGAGGCGGTCCATGCTCACGGCCTGGTGGGCGACGTGGATCCTCAGCAACATCATCAGCAACGTCGGCAACACCTTCGCCAGGGCGGATAGCACGAGCGCCACTTCGCTGTCCGTGTCGCTCCTCGCCGGGATTCTGTCAGAGGGCCTCTCCATCGCGGCGGCGGTGCTGTGCATCCGCGTCATCGCGGACATCGAGTCGCTGCTCGTGGCCCGCAGGGCGGAGGCGGAGGCGGCCATGACCGGCGCCACCCCCTGAGGCGCCACGTGAAAGGAGCCCCGCGCCGCGCCCAGGCAGGGCATCGACGGGGGCTCCCAGGTCACCACACGGCTCGGCGCCCTACTCCACCCGCTCGCGGATGAGCGGACGGGCCGCGGGGGCCGCGTCGCCGAACCGGTACGCGGCCAGCAGGCGCGCCTTCACGTTCTCCAGCGAGGCCGCGTCGTTGTAGTGCACGCGCACCACGGGCTCGCCCTGCTTCACGGCCTCGCCCGTCTTCTTCAGCAGCGTGAAGCCCACGGCCGGGTCGATCTTGCTGTCCGTCCGCTGCCGGCCCGCGCCCAGCGCCACCGCCGCCAGGCCCACGCCCTCCGTGTCGATGCCGGTGACGAACCCGTCCCGGGGCGCCACCACGTCCGTGGTGGACTTCGCCTGCGGCAGCAGGGAGTAGTCATCGATGGAGCGCGGGTCTCCGCCCTGCACCTGGACAATCTCCTTCAGCTTGCGCACCGCGCTGCCGTCCTCCACCACCTTGCGCAGCTTCTCGCGCGCCTCCTCCACCGTGGCGGCCTTCTTGCCCAGCACCAGCATCTCCGCCGTGAGGGCATACGTGACCTCGGTGTAGTCCTCCGGAGCGTTGCCGCGGAGCATGTCCACCGCCTCGATGACCTCCAGCGCGTTGCCCACCTTGCGGCCCAGCGGCTGGTCCATGTCGGTGAGCAGGGCCACGACCTTCTTCCCCATCTCCGCGCCCAGGCCAATCATCGTCTTCGCCAGCGTGCGCGCGTCCTCGTCGCGCTTCATGAAGGCGCCACTGCCCACCTTCACGTCCAGCACCAGCGCGTCGATGCCCTCCGCCAGCTTCTTGCTCATGATGGAGGACGCGATCAGCGGGATGCAGTCCACCGTCGCCGTCACGTCCCGCAGGGCATAGAGCTTCTTGTCCGCCGGGGCCACCTGCGCCGTCTGGCCAATCAGGCAGCAGTTCACCTCACGCACCAGCCGCCGGTACTCCGACGTCGGCAGGTTGACGTTGAAGCCGGGGATGGACTCCAGTTTGTCCAGCGTCCCACCCGTGTGCCCCAGGCCCCGGCCCGAAATCATGGGCACCGGAACCCCACACGCGGCGGCCAGCGGCGCCAGGCTGAGGGAGACCTTGTCACCCACCCCGCCCGTCGAATGCTTGTCCACCTTCACACCCGGCGTGTCGGACAGGTCCAGGACCTCGCCGGACTCCAGCATGGCGCGGGCCCAGGCGCCCAGCTCCCGGGAGTCCATGCCCCGGAAGAAGATGGCCATGCTCATGGCCGCCATCTGGTAGTCCGCCACCGTCCCCGCCGTATACGCCTCGATGAATGCACGGATGTCCGCCGGATCCAGCCGGCCGCCATCCCGCTTGGCCTTGATGAGTTCGTAGGGTTGCACGAGGCGAGCCCATAGCAGGAACCCACCCCTTCATGCACTCCGGGAAAGGGCGGGCATCTGGTAGATAGGCGCCTCATGATGCTCCGCCTCCACGTCCTTGCCCTCACCGCCCTCCTGTGCGCGTGCTCCAAGCAGAAGGAAGAAGCGCCCCCCTCCGGCGCCCAGACCCCCGCCGCCGGGAGGACGGAAAAGAAGGCCCTCCCCGTGGGGCTCGTCATCGACGTGGGCGGTCGCGGAGACCACTCCTTCAATGACGCGGCGCTCCGTGGCCTGGAACTGTGGGCCGCGGGCAAGCGCTACGAGGGCGGCAAGTATGTGGACGCCACCCCCGATGAGGTCCGCCAGTCCCTGCCGCCCCACCTGACCTCGGACGCCGCCAGCTTCAAGTCGCTGGCCATCCAGCCCATCGTCCTGCAGAGCAAGGCCCAAGAGGACTACGTCCCCAATCTCCAGCTCCTGGTGGACCAGGGCGCCCGGCTCACCGTGGGCAATGGCTACATGCTGGCCAACGCGGTGCGTACCTCCGCCCAGGAAAACCCAAAGGCCCAGTTCCTGCTCATCGACAGTCAGGTGCTGGACGCGCAGGGCAAGCCCATGAAGCTGCCCAACGTGCGCACCGTCCTCTTCAAGGAGCAGGAGGGCAGCTTCCTCGTGGGCGCGCTGGCCGGGCTGGTGACGAAGACGAACAAGGTGGGCTTCGTGGGCGGCATCGAGGTCCCCCTCATCCAGCGCTTCGAGGTGGGCTACCGCGCGGGCGTGAAGACAACCAACGCCCAGGCGTCCCAGGCGCTCATGTCCGTCTACACGGGCAGCTTCAACAACATGGCCGCCGGCAAGCAGGTGGCGCAGGACCTCATCTCCAAGGGCGCGGACGTCCTCTTCCACGCCGCGGGCGCGGACGGCATCGGCGTCATCCAGGCGGTGAAGGAAGCGCGCGCCGCGGGCAAGAGCGTGTACGCCATTGGCGTGGACTCCGACCAGGCGCACGTGGCGCCGGACGCCATCCTCACGTCGATGATGAAGTACTCCGACCTGGCCGTGTACCAGGCGGCGAAGGACCTGGTGGACGGCACGTTCTCCGCGGGTGAGCAGGTGCTCGGCCTCAAGGAGAACGGCGTGGGCATGGCGCAGGTGCGGGTGGACTTCCCCGGCAAGGCGGAGGCGCTCCAGAAGGTGGAGGCGCTGCGCCAGCGCATCATCTCCGGGACGATCCAGGTCCCGGCCGTCCCGGCGGACCTCGCCTCCTTCCAGGCTGCCGCCCCCTGATTTCCCTCCAGAACATCCACAAGGCCTTCGGCACCTGCGTCTCGCTGGCGGACGCGTCGCTGGACGTGCACCGTGGCGAGCTGCTCGCCGTGGTGGGTGAGAATGGCGCGGGCAAGTCCAGCCTGATGAACGTCCTCTACGGGCTCTACCAGCCGGACGCGGGCGTGCTGTCACTGGACGGCCAGCCCGTGCGCTTCAAGAGCCCTCGGGACGCGATTGCGCGGGGCATCGGCATGGTGCACCAGCACTTCATGCTCGTGCCCACGCTGTCGGTGGCGGAGAACGTGGTGCTGGGCCGCGAGCCCACCCGCAACGGACTGCTGGACCTGGAGCGCGCGGTGCAGGAGGTGTCCGCCACCTGCGCCCGCTTCGGCTTCCAGTTGGAGCCCCGGGCACGGGTGGACACGCTCAGCGTGGGCTCGCAGCAGAAGGTGGAAATCGTCAAGGCGCTGCACCGCGGCGCCCAGGTGCTCATCCTCGACGAGCCCACCGCCGTCCTCACGCCGCAGGAATCCGACGAGCTGGCCCGGGTCATGCGCGGACTCGTCGCTCAGGGCCACACCGTGGTGCTCATCAGCCACAAGCTGAAGGAGGTGCTCGGCGTGGCGGACCGCATCGCCGTCATGCGCCGGGGCCGCTGCGTGGCGGAGGTCCGCGCCGCCGACACCACGGCCGAACAGCTCGCCGCGCTCATGGTGGGTGAAGGACAGCGCGCTCCGGCCGCCGCCACTCCAACCACGGCCGTGTCCCAGGCCCCCGGCGAGTCGCTGCTGGACATACGAGGGCTCCAGGCCACCGGCGACAACGGGCGCCCTGCCCTGCGCGGCGTGGACCTGGAGGTGCGCGCGGGTGAAATCGTCGGCATCGCGGGCGTGGACGGCAACGGGCAGCGCGAGCTGGCGGAGGTCCTCACCGGCCTGCGCCCGCTGACGTCCGGAAGCGGCACGCTGCTGGGGGGGCCCTTGAGCGGTCTCACTCCAGCCCAGGCGCGGACGCGCGGCGTGGGACACATCCCCGAGGACCGGCTCCACCGCGCGGTGGTGAAGGCGCTCAGCGTGGAGGAGAACGTGGCCCTGGGCCGGCACACGCGGCCGCCCTTCGCGAAGGGCCCGTGGATTGATTTCAAGGGCCGCCGCGAGCGCACGCGCGCGCTGACCGTGGCCTACGACGTGCGGCCTCCCGACCCGGAAGTCGCTCTGCGGGCCCTGTCCGGGGGCAACCAGCAGAAGGTGGTGGTGGCGCGCGAGCTGGATGCGCGACCCCGGTTGCTGGTGGTGGTGCAGCCCACGCGCGGGCTGGACGTGGGCGCGGTGGCGCAGGTCCACGCGAAGCTGCGCGAGGCGCGCGACCAGGGCACGGGCGTGCTGCTGGTGTCACTCGATTTGGAAGAGGTGCTGGCCCTGTCGGACCGCGTCTATGTCTTCTTCGAAGGCCGCGTGACGGGCCACTTCCTCCGTCACGAGTTCGACGAGCGCGAGCTGGGACGGCGCATGCTGGGGACCACGGAGCCGGGCCATGCCTGAGCGCGTCAGACAGATGCTGCCGTCGGTGCTCTCCGTGCTGCTGGCGCTGGGCGTGTGCTGGGCGCTCATCGCGCTCACCATGGAGCCGGGCACCGCGACGGACGCCTATCTGCAGATGTTGTGGGGTGGCATCGGCAACTGGCCCGCGTACCTGGACGGCGCCGCGGCCACCGTCATCACCCGTCCGCTGGGCGAGTCCGCGATGAAGGCCGCGATTCTCACCCTCACCGGCCTGTCTGTGGCGGTGGCGTTCAAGGTGGGCCTGTTCAACATCGGCGCGCAGGGACAGATGCTGCTGGGCGCGCTGGCCGCCGCGGTGGTGGGCGCCCAGGTGTCACTGCCGGGCGTGCTGCACGTGCCCGCGGCCTTGCTGGGCGCGGCGCTCGCGGGCGCGGCGTGGGCAGGCATCGCCGGGCTGCTGCGCATCTACCGGGGCGTGCACGAGGTCATCTCCACCATCATGCTCAACTGGGTGGCGCTGAGCCTGGTGGACAACTGGCTGGTCGTGGGCCCGCTGCGCGGCGCGGCCGAAGGCGGCCAGTCCATCACCGGCACCGCCGAAATCCAGGCCACCGCGGTGCTGCCCCGGCTTCTGGGGGAAGGCTCGCGGCTCAACCTGGGCTTCCCGCTGGCGCTCGCCGCGGCGCTGGCGGTGTGGGTGTGGCTGACACGCACGCGCTCCGGCTTCGAGACGCGCGCGGTGGGCATGGGCGCCGAGGCCGCGCGCGCCGCGGGCATCCCCGTGGCCCGGCGCATGGGAATGGCCATGGCGCTCGCGGGGGCCATGGCGGGGCTGGCGGGCGCGGTGCTGGTGCTGGGGACGGAGGGGCGCTACCCCGGCACGTTGGGCGCGCCCTACGGCTTCGACGGCATCGCCATCGCGCTCATCGGCAACAACCACCCGCTGGGCGCCACCGTGTCCGCGCTCTTCTTCGGCGTGCTGCGCGCGGGCGGAACGCGCATGCAGCTGCTCGGCGTGCACAAGAGCTTCCCCGAGCTCATCCAGGGCCTGGCGCTGCTCTTCGTCGCCGGGCGCATGGTGTGGCTGGCGCTGCTGCGCCGGCGGAGCGTGGCGCCCGCTGCGTCGGCGGAGGTGCCCCGTGCTTGATGTCCTCCACTCGCTGCTGTTCTCCACCCTGGACGCGGCGCCGGCGCTCATCTTCGCCGCCCTGGGCGCGGTGCTCTCCGAGCGCGCGGGCGTGATTGCCGTGGGCATGGAGGGGATGATGCGCGTGGGCGCCTTCTGCGCGGCGGTGGCGGCGCTGACGATGCCCACGCCCCTGGCCGTCGTCATGGGCATGCTCGCGGGCGCGGCCCTGGCCGGCGTGCATGGCTTTCTGAGCATCCGCTGGCGCTCGGACCAGGTGGTGTCCGGCATCGCCCTCAACCTGGTGGCCCTGGCCGGCGGCACCTTCCTGCTGGAGTCGCTCTACGGCCCCAACGGCACGCCGCCCATCCAACAGCTCACCCGCTGGAACATCCCCGGGCTCGGCTCCGTGCCGGTGCTGGGCGCACTGTCCGGGCACTCGGCGCCCACGTATCTGGCGCTGCTGCTGCCCTTCGCCTTCCAGGGCCTGCTGACCCGCACGCCCCTGGGCCTGCGGCTGCGCGCGGTGGGCGACAAGCCCCAGGCCGTGGCGACGCTGGGCCTGTCGGTACCGGGGCTGCGCTGGGGCGCGGTGCTGGGCAGCGGGCTGCTGGCGGGCCTGGGCGGCGCGGTGCTGTCCACCGCCGTGCTGGACCGCTTCGAGCAGCACACCCCCGCGGGCCTGGGCTTCATGGCCCTGGCCGCCATGGTGTTCGGCCGGTGGACGCCCGTGGGCGCCTTCCTCGCCGCCACCTTCTTCGCCTTCGGTAACGCGCTGCGCATCGGCCTGGTGTCGAGCGCCCCCGGGCTGGTCGAGCTGATCCCCCAGGGCGTCCTCCTGGCCCTGCCCTATCTGCTCACGCTGGTGGTGCTGACCCTCCAGGGCCAGCGCAGCAGCGCCCCCGCCGCGCTCGGAACGCCCTACGAACAAGAGTCGCGCTGACACTTTGCGCGCAAGCGAGGTCATTTCATACCCGGGTGAAAATCGATTTCGGGTCGGGAGTGACCTCGCCTTTCGTTGGCCGGATTCCAGTTGAGATAACTTTCTCCAGTGTCGCAACGATTCAAACCCCTGACGTTACAGGGCTACCACCGTTGGAGGTGCAATGGGCGGCTCCGACGCGCCGGGACGAAGCGCGGCATGAGCCTCGCATAGACACAGCGCGGTATCGGATCACGTACCGGACTGGACGCAAGCGCCCGGGGGGGAGCTCCATCCAGGGCGAGAGGGGTCCGTAGGACGGCCTGGAACACCCGGGTGAAGTGAAGGCTCACCTGGTCACCATGTAGGGGTGGCGTGATGCTGGAGACGACGGAGACCGCGACGTATCGGCCCCGAGTTCTGGCCGTGGACGTGGAGTCGGGCGGCATGGAGCGGCTGTGCTCCATCCTCGCGCCGGCGGGTTATGACGTGCTGACCGCGAGCGGACTGGCGGCGGCCGCGGCGGCGCATCAATCCGCGGACCTGGTGCTGCTCGACGTGGAGCGCCCTGGCACGGACGGCCTCGCGACGTACCGGCGCCTTCAGGACGCGCTGGGAAGCCCGGCCCTCCCCGTGCTCATGCTGACGCCCAGCGCGGACCGGGAGACGCGCCGAGAGGTGCTCGAGGCGGGCGTGGATGATCTGCTCATCACGGAGCCCCTGGACCCGCTGGAGCTGAAGGTCCGCATCCACACGCTGCTGGAACTCAAGGCGCACCGCGAGCGCGGTGGCCAGCGCGCCGAAGCCCTCAAGGACCCGCGCGCCCGCTGGGTGGAGATGGAGCGGCTGGCCCGCGTGGGCACGCTGGCCGCGGACGTGGCGCAGAACCTGGGTCGCGTGGGCGAAGGCCTCCAGCGGGCGCTGGAGCACGTGCGCACGCGCGCGCTGCAGGGCCTGCCGCCAGACGCCGACGAGCTCAAGAAGCTGGGCGTGGCGGGCGAGCAGATGCGCCTGCACGGCCAGCACCTGCTGTCGCTGGGCACCACCAGTCCGAAGGACATCCAGCGCTTCGACCTGCGCGACCTCATCCCCGCGGTGGTGGAGCGGATGCGTGACGCCGGCCGCCTGGGCACCGCCGAGGTGAAGGTGCAGCTGCCGGACGAGGCCATCGCCGTCGTCTTCAACCGCCGCCAGCTGGAGCAGGTGCTGGTGGAGCTGCTGGCCAACGCGGTGGACGCTGTGGAGGACGTGACGGACCGCCCGCGTCGCATCCACGTGGGCGTGGAGCTGCCGGACATCTTTGGGGACTTCGGCCCGCGCCTGTACGTGAAGGACACAGGCATCGGCATCTTCGAGGACGAGCTGCAGGCCGTCTTCGAGCCCTACTACACGACGAAGGCGCCCGAGAAGGGCGCCGGGTTGGGCCTCACCGTCGCGCGCACCCTGGTGGAAGCCATGGGCGGCGCGGTGACGGTGCAGAGCCGCGTCAACCTGGGCAGCACCTTCACGGTGGAGCTGCCCGAGCAGACGTCGTCCTGGTAGCTAGAAGCGGTAGGCGACGCCGAAGAGCGCTTCCAGCGTGAACTCGGTGTCGTCGATGTCCGGGATGACGGCGGGCCCCAGCCGGACGTTGAAGGTGACGCCCAGCTGGCGGTTGACGAAGTACTCCAGGCCGCCGCCCACGAGGACAGGGAACACCGGACCGATTCCCTCGCCGAAGTAGACGTGGAAGGGGATGTCCAGGCCCAGGTTCACCATGACGGCGCTGCCGGCGGGGATGCCCACCACCAGGCCCACGGGCAGCGCCAGGCCCACGTCGGTGTCATGCCGGTTGAAGTAGAAGAACGGGCCCGGCTGGAAGGTGAGCGCCAGCGAGAAGTTGCGCTCCTTGACGAGCTGCAACCGCATCCACGCCTGGAGCTTGATGCCTGGGTCCGTGTAGCGGACCCAGCCCTCGCGGCCCCAGTTGAAGCTGAACTTGCCGCCGATGTCGAAGCGCTCCGAGCCACCGTGCAGCAGGCCCAGGGAGATGCCGGGCCAGCCAATCTGGCCATGGAAGGCGGTATTGCCCCGTCCCAGCGTTTCACCGGCGAGGACAGACCAACCCTGTCCCCCGCGCTGCGCCAGCGCGGTGGCGGGGAGGGCCAGGAAGCAAGCGAGGAGGACTCCGGGGAGCAGTCGCTTCACACGGTACCTTTCTGCGAGGGCCGCCGAGGAGGGCGGGCGGCGGGTGTGGTGCTGCGTCTCTAGACTCACGCCGGCTGCCCGCGCTCACGCGCGAGGCCGAGGAAAGCATCGATGAAGCGGGCCAGCCGGGACTCGGCGCGCGCACGGGCCTGAGCCAGGGGCTCACCGTCGGCGAGCGTCTCCTTCAGCTCGAAGTAGTATTTGATTTTCGGCTCGGTGCCGGAGGGACGCAGCGTGACGCGGCCGCCGCTCTCCAGCTCGAACGCGACCACGTTGGAGGGAGGCAGGCCCCGCTCGCCCTTCTTGTAGTCACTCACGGCGCGGACGGCGTCACCGCCGATGTGCTTCGGAGGCGAGGCGCGGAACGCGTCCATGATGCCGCGGATGACCTGCGCGCCCGCCGCGCCGGGGAACGTGAAGTTGCGCTGCGAGCCCACGTACAGGCCATGCGCGCGCTGAATCTCCTCCAGGTAGCCCAGCACCGTGGTGCCGCGCGCCTGGCACCACGCCGCCAGGTCCGCCATGACGAGCGCCGAGCCCACGCCGTCCTTGTCGCGCGTCACCGTGCCCACGGTGTAGCCCAGCGCTTCCTCATAACCGAAGACGAAGCGGGTGCCCTCGGCCTGCTCGCGCTCCAGCGCGCGGTTGGCGATCCACTTGAAGCCGGTGAGCACCTCGTCACACGCGGCGCCCAGCGAACGCGCGATGTCCCCCAGCTGCGCCGAGGAGACGATGGTGGTGACGACGTGTGGCTTCCCCTGCTTCGACCCCTGGGTGAGGACGTAGTGGCCCAACAGCACGCCCACCTCGTTGCCCGTCAGCAGCCGCAGCGCCCCATCCGCGTCGCGCGCCATGACGGCCAGCCGGTCCGCGTCCGGGTCATTGGCCAGCACCACGTCCGCCTTCACGCGCTCGGCGGTGGCGGTGGCCAGGTCCATGGCGCCCGGCTCCTCCGGGTTGGGGAAGCGCACGGTGGGGAAGCGGCCATCCGGCTGCTGCTGCTCGGCCACCGGGGTGACGCGCGGGAAGCCCGCCTCGCGCAGGGCCCGCACGGCCCAGTCGCCGCCCACGCCGTGCATGGCGGTGTAGACGATGGACAGCGAGTCGGAGCCCTTGCCCACCACGCGCAGCCCCAGGATGGCGCGCACGTAGGCGTCGCCGATGGCCGCGGGCAAATCCCGCCACAGGCCATTGGCGCGGGCGTCGGCCGGGGTCAGCAGCGGCACGCGGTTGGCGGGCTCCACCCGGGCGATGGCGGAGGCAATGCCCGTGTCATGCGGCGGGATGATCTGCGCGCCGTTGCCCCAATAGACCTTGTAGCCATTGTACTCGGGCGGGTTGTGGCTGGCCGTCACCATGACGGCCGCGGCGGCGTTCAGGTGCAGCGCGGCGAAGGCCACCAGCGGCGTGGGCACCGGCTCCGGGAAGACGTGGGCGGGGATGCCCTCGGCGGCCAGCACCGCGGCGGTGTCCTCGGCCAGTTCGGCGCTCAGGTTGCGCGCGTCGCGGCCCACCACCACGCCCCGGGTGGCGACGTCCGGCACCTGCTCCTTGAGGTAGCGCGCCAGGCCCGCGGTGGTGCGGCGGATGACGGCGCGGTTCATCCGGTTGGGACCGGCGCCCAGCACGCCGCGCAGGCCCGCGGTGCCGAACTCCAGGTCCTGCGAGAAGCGGTCCTCCAGCTCGGCCCAGTCCGCCTTCGCCAGCAGCGCCGCCAGCTCCGCCGCGGTGGACGGGTCCGGGTCCGCCTGACGCCACGCCTCCGCCCGCTCCTTCAGTCCGGTGGTGTCCATGAGCCCTCGAAGCCTCGTGTAGCCGTTGAGGGCGCGCGAGGCACGGGGCTCGCACGCCGGTTGTTCAGGTGTAGTCGGTCAGCTTGCTGCGGGTGGCGCGGCCCTTGGGGCCGTCCTTGTTGCCCTGGCACGTCACGCAGAACTCCGCGTAGGGCATGGCGCGCAGCCTGCCGAGCGGAATCTCGTCGCCGCACTCCTCGCACTCGCCGTAGCCGTCCGGGTCCTCGCGCAGCTTGCCCAGCGCCTTGAGCACGCGGGCCAGCACGCCGTCCATGTTCCGGTTCCGGTTGGAGGCGATGGCCTGCATCATCTCGTTGAGCGGCTGCTCGTCCTCGTCGCCGCCGATGCGCGCGTCATCGGTACGGTTGGGCTCGATTCTCGACGGCGTCTTCTCCGTCAGCTCCGAGTGGAGCGCGAGCAGCAGCGCCTGGAGTTCCTCTCGCTGTTTCGCGTTCACGGTGTCCGCCTCGGGTCAGTACTTCGAGGTGGAGGTCTGCCCGGAGACGATGGCCACCGACGCGGACGCGCCCAGGCGGTTGGCCCCCGCGCGCAGCATCTTCATCGCGTCCTCGGCGGAGCGGATGCCGCCGGACGCCTTCACGCCCACCGTGTCCCCCACCACCCGGCGCATCAGCGCCACGTCCGCCTCGGTGGCCCCGCCCGGACCGAAGCCCGTGGACGTCTTCACGAAGGCGGCGCCCGCGGCCTTGGAGAGCGAGCAGGCAATGACCTTCTCCTCGTCCGTCAGCAGGGCCGTCTCCAGGATGACCTTCACCGGCACGGGCCGGCTGGCCTCCACCACGGCGGCGATGTCCTGGTGCACCAGCGCGTAGTCGTGCGCCTTGAGCGCGCCGACGTTCAGCACCATGTCGATTTCCCGCGCCCCGGCGCGGATGGACTCCCGGGCCTCGAAGGCCTTGGCGGACGGCAGCGAGGCGCCCAGCGGGAAGCCCACCACGGCGATGGGCAGCGTGGACGTGCCAGCCAGCACCCGCGCGGCGGTGGCCACGTGCGTGCTGTTCACGCAGACGGTGGCGAAGCCGTACTGGCGAGCCTCCTCGGCCACCTTCACCACGTCCTCGGCGCGAGCCTCGGGCTTGAGCAGCGTGTGGTCGATGTACGGCGCCAGGTCCGCGTGGGAGCGCACCGTCTCCATGGCCACACGGGCGGTGGACGGGCCCGACGCGGGAGCACTGGCCCCGGGCGTCTGCCCCTCCTTCCACGCCTCGAGCCGGCGGCGCGCCTGGTTGGCAATGTCCTCGACGAAATGGAAGAGGTCTTCGGAGTCGGACATGCCCGGCCCCTTAGCCCACTTCCAGGCCCTCGGGAAGCGCTCGCGGGAGAAGCTCGCATCATCCGATGCCCCTGGGTGCCAGGGGGGGGACGGAGCGGTAGAGTCCACCTCGTGATGTCCTTTGTCCGGTGGCTCGCACTCCTCGTCCTTCTCCTCGCCTCGATTCCAGGCCTGGCGCTGGCCCAATCGGCCGGCCAGCCGCTCACGGTGCATTTCTTCGACGTGGGACAGGGGGACGCCGCGCTCATCATCTCCCCCACCGGCAAGACGGTGCTCATCGACAGCGGCCCGCCCGACGCGCGACACCGCCTGGAGCAGCGGCTGCGCGAGCTGGTGAAGGAGCCGCTGGACCTCGCCATCCTCACGCACCCCCACCTGGACCACCTGGGCGGCATGTCCACCGCGCTGCGCTCGGTGGGGGCCCGGCGCTTCATGGACCCGGGCTTCGACCACCCGAGCGAGGCGTACCGCGACCTGCTCAACGTCGTGGGTGACGAAGTGGGCCAGGTGATGACGCCCGTTCCCAATCCCCAGGACCCGCGCTCCCTGGTCACCATCGGCCTGGGGGATGGCGCGGCCCTCACCGTGCTATGGCCGCGCGTGCCGGAAGACCCCTTCCTCACGGGCACCCGCTCGGACCCGAACTCCAACTCCATCGTCGCCAAGCTGACCTACGGCAAGACGGCCTTCCTCTTCACCGGGGACGCCGAACCGGACACCGAAGCCACGCTGCTGCGCAAGCCCATCAACCTCACCTCCACCGTGCTGAAGGTGGCCCACCACGGCGGGCGGCACTCGTCCACCGCGGACTTCCTGGCCGCGGTGAAGCCCCAGGCCGCCGTCATCTCCGTGGGCGCGAAGAACGACTACGGCCACCCTACCTCCGCGGTGCTGGAGCGCCTGCGCGCGGTGAAGGCCACCGTGTTCCGCACCGACCAGGACGGCGAGGTGGTGGCGACCAGCGACGGCAACGTCGTCTCCCTGCGCGCGGAGAAGCGCGGAGGGGCGTCGGAGCTGGTTCCCGGAGGACTGAAGCCGGGCCCGGTCGCGCTCGGGCCCATCACCCGGGGAACGCGCCGGACCAGCACGCCCCGTGGGCGCGGCGCCGCGTCCGCCCCGGCGGAGGCCCCCGGCACCGACACCACGCAACGCGGCGCGGACGCGTCCCGATACTTCAGCCTCAAGGGCAGCAAGGTGTTTCACAAAGAGAGCTGCCGGACCCTGAAGCGCTCCAAGTCGGACCGCACCGCCTATTCGAGCCGCGCCGAAGCCATGCGCGAGCGCCGCCCCGCCGAGGACTGCCATCCATGAGCTTCCGCCCGCGCTTCGTCCTCGCCGTCCTGCTGGCTCTGGCGGCCTGCAAGGAACCGCCGCCACCTCCCCCGCAGCCGGCGGCCACGCGCCCGGCGGAGCCCCCTCGGCGCTACTTCGGTGGCACCCCGGACGGGAAGCTCCACGTCTACTTCTTCGACGTGGGCCAGGGCGACGCCGCGCTCATCGTGTCGCCAGACGGGTATACGGCGCTGGTGGACACAGGCCCCGCTTCCGCGGCGGAGCACCTGGTGAACCGGCTGCCCGAGCTGCTCACGCAGCGGCTGGACCTGGTGGTGCTCACCCACCCGCATTCGGACCACCATGGCGCGCTGGAGCCGGTGTTGAAGCGCGTGGGCGCCAGGCAACTGCTGGAGCCGCAGCTGGGCGCCACGCCCAAGGCCTATGACGCCCTGCTCGGCGCCGTGGCCAGCCAGGGCGTGGAGTTCATCTCTCCGTCCCCCTCCCCCGCTACGCCCAACGCGCTCCAGCGGCTGCCCCTGGGCGCGGGCGTGTCCCTCACGGTGCTGTGGCCGCGCGCGCCCACCGAGCCGCTGCTCGACGTGCCCGAGGCCGCGCTGGAGGCCAACTCCGTCATCCTCCGGCTCACCTATGGGGACACCGCGGTGCTCTTCATGGCGGACGCGCATGCCCGGACGGTGGACCACCTGCTGGCGCGCAATGCCCCCATGCAGGCCACGCTGCTCAAGGTGGCCGCGCACGGCACCGAAGGGCCCACCACCGCCGCCTTCCTGTCGGCGGTGGGGCCTCGCGCCGCCGTCATCTCCGCGGGCGAAGGCAACCTGATTGGCGCTCCCGCGCCGGCCACGCTCAAGCAGTTGGAGGCCACCGGCGCGCAGGTGTTCCGCACCGACCTGCACGGCGAGGTGCAGGTGGTGAGCGACGGGAAGACGCTCGTCGTCACGCCGCAGCGGCTGTCCGCCGGCGTCCCGGAAGACACGCGCTACAGCTACCTGGGCCTGGGCACGCCCATGCCCCGGGACGCCGCGCTCGCGGGGGACCCCCGGCGTTCGACGGGCCGCTCCGGCACGCGTGACGTCTCGGGCAAGCAGCCCACGGGGAAGATGTACACCCTGAGCCTCGACGACCCGACAGACGAAGGGGCTCCCTCTCGCGCGGGCTCGCGCTCGCGAAGCGGGTCCTCCGATTCAGGCGCCGTGAAGGTGGGGACCTACGTCGGCAGCGTCCGCAGCGACGTGTTCCACAGGCCCACCTGCCGCAACGTCGTGAAGATCAAGTCATCGAACCTGGTGACCTTCTCCAGCCGGGAAGAGGCCTCGCGTGGACGGCGGCCCGCCCGGGACTGCAACCCCTGAGGAGCCACGCCCCATGACGACCCGGGCCACGCTGGACCGCATCGAAGACGACATCGCCGTGTTGGTGGTGGAGGGCCGAGAGGTGACGCGCCCCCTGAGCGAGCTGCCCGAGGGCATCCGCGAGGGCGACGTGCTCGACCTCGACACCCTGGAGGTGGACCGGGAGGCCACCGAGGCCCTGCGCGAGGAGGTGCGCAGGGCCCGCGAGAAGGCGACACGCGGCAAGAAGCCGCCGCCGGCCGGGAGCTTCGACCTCTAGACGGCTACATCGACTTGGAGAGGACCAGCGGAATCTCCAGGTCCACGTCCTCGCCGGCGAAGGCGGAGAAGACCATCCCCTTCGCGCGGTCGCGGATGCAGGTGCCCACCGGGCTGTTGCGGTTCAGGTCCTTGCGGTCGAACGTGGCCGCCTTCACCGTGCCCGAGCTGCCCACGGTGGCCGTCAGCGTCACCTTGCCGCCCTTGAAGGACGGGTTCTTCCGCAGCTCGGCCTCCACGCAGTCCCGGAAGGCGGGCTGCGCCTTCGCCAGGACGCGCTCCACCTCTTCATCGGACGGGCCGCCGACGTCCTCGGTGTCGGCGGCGGCCACTTCCTCGCCGCTGCGCACCGCCGGGTCCACGTCCTTCTTGTCCGGGTCCACGTAGACGGCCTCCAGCGCCCCCTTGGACGGCGCCGCGGCGGCCTCCGGGTCCGCCACCCCGCCGGTACCGGCGGGCGCGGTGGCCGGACGATTGCCCTCCGAGGGGGGCACCGGGCGCTTGCCCTCGGCCGGCGGCTTGGAGGGCGCGGGCGGCGGCGCACGGCCCATCAGCTTGTCGCGCAGCGCGCCCACGCCTTCCGACGAGAAGACGGGTTGCTCCACCGCGTTGCCGCTGGCATCCACTGTCTGCACGCGCAGCGGCACCACGCCCAGCGTCTCTGACAGGACATACGCCAGGCCCAGCGGGACGATGAGCAGCAGCAACGCGAAGACGGCGTACTTCCAGGCGGGGTTGCGGCGCGTGACACCCGACTTCTTGGCGAAGTGGCGCGTGTCCTCCACGGCCTTGCCTTCGTCGTCGTCCTCGCCGCCGCCCAGCGCGGCCCGCGGATCCTCGGGGTACGGCACTCCGTTGTCGTCCTGGGGCTCCGCGTCGTCACCGCCGTTGCGGTTGCCCGGCAGGTCCAGGTCGGAGAACAGCGCGTCGTCCAGCGGCGCGGCTGCGGCGGCCTGGGGCTGCTGCGCGCGGCGGGTCACCTGGGCCTGCTGCTGGGGCTGCTGCTGCGCGCGCGGCAAGGGGTCGCCGTAATAGGTGTTGTCCGGCGCTTCGTCTTCCTCATCCGGCCAGGGCTGCTCGGGCTCGGCGTGCCGCGGCTCGGGCTCTGGAATGAAGGCCTGCGGTTCCGGCTCCCGGCGCGCGGGCGCGCCGCGCGCGGGGCGTGCGGGCTCCGGCGGAGGCGGCGCGGCGATGGCGGGCGGCGGCGGGGGCGGCTCGGCGGCGGGCGGAGGCTCGAAGAGGCCGGCCAGCTCGGGGATGTCCGAACCGCGCTTCCAGTCCGCCATGCCCTGCTGCCAGAAGAAGCTGCGGCCATTCACGGTGTTGGTGGCCACCAGCTCGCGGAGGGCGCCCTCGTCCAGCGGGCCCTCCTGCTTGTTGCGCACCATGACGAACCAGGGCGAACCCGTGGCCTTCATGGGCGCGGCGCGCGTGGGCTCATCGTCCCAGGGCGTCTGCAAGGCGGCCGCGGGCGCCTTCGCCACCGGGGCGGCCGCGATGGGCGCGCTGATGACGGCCGCCGGGGCGGCGCTCGCTTCAGGCTCCGCCAGGGAACGCTCCTGGGCGCGGATGCGTTCCACGTCCGCCAGGGACACCACGCGGGTGTTCTCTTCCTCGGCGGGCCCTTCGACGGTGATGACGTTCTGGCAGTTCTTGCAGCGGACCTTGACCGTCTTGCCGCGGACCTTTTCGTCCGCAATGGAATACCGCTTCTGGCAATTGTCGCAGGTAAAGTTCAAGAGGGGCGTCCAGCTTCCGGGGGAAAACGCGGGCGGGATGCTACCGCTAGAAATCTCCGGCGCAAACCACAGGTTGACTCTGTCTTGCGGCCCAACTATTGAGCCGCCCTCCCCCCTGTCTTCACTCGCCTTTTACACAAGGTGGCGAATGCCGGCGAAGGACCTCGGAACAAAACACGTCTGCTTCAAGTGCCAGACGAAGTTCTACGACATGAAGAAGCCGGACCCGATCTGCCCGAAGTGTGGGGCGGATCAACGGGAAAGCCCGGCGCTCAAGCCACAGCCCGAGGGAAGGCGCGGCCGTCTCGCCGCCGCCCCGAAGGTCATTGAGCCTATCGAACCGGAGGAACCCACCGGTCGCGGCGAAGAAGAGGAGGAGGAGCTGGACTCCTTCGACGACGACGAGGCGGCGGGAGGCGAAAGCGAAGAGGACGAAATCTAGGTTCGCAAGCAACGAGGGGCTCCACGGCGCAAGCTGGGAGCCCCTTCGCTATTCAGGCCATGGCGCTCGCGCCCGGACGGCCTGGCTTCAGTTGGACGAGACGGGCGTCAGCTCCACCAGCGCACGGCGGAGCTGCTCGTACAGGGTCGGCCCCATCTCCTGCATGCCGATGGGCCGGACCGCCGCCTTGCGGGGCGCCTCCAGGCCGCGCATGCCGTTACTCGGGAATGCTTGCTTCTTTGGCTGCTGCTGCATGACTCGGCCCCCTCTTCTCGGTCGTGGCTTCTGCCGTCCGTATAACAATTTTTCCACAGGAACGGAAACCCCAATCGATTCGCGGCTTCTCAACCTTTTAGACGTCGAGCGCCGGAATCCTTCAGGGAGACGGCCTGGCGGGCTACTTCAGGTCAGCCACCGGCCACTCCGCGTCCACCTGGACGCGCTCGCCGGCGCGAACCGTCACGGTGCGGGCTTGTTCTGGAAGCCGCTCGTGCCAGAGGACCAGGGTGTGGGTGCCCTCGGGGACCTCCAGTTGGAAGCGCCCATCCGCGCCGCTGGTCGCGAAGTACCCATGGTTGAAGATGCGCACGCGCGCGCGCATCCAGGGATGGATGTCGCAGTGGATGGGGACTTCGCCCGGCTCGGTGGGCAACTGCCGCTTCACCGTCATTCCCTCCAGCGGCATGGCCACGTTGAAGAAGGCGCGGTTGGTTCCAGAGGCGGCGCGAACGTTGTGGACCAACGGGTCCGAGTTCCGAATGACCAGGGTGCTTCCAGTGCGAGCAGCGAGCACGGGCGGGTCATAGACGCACTGCTTCTGGTCCAGCACGGGCTCCGGCGCGGCGCGGCTGGACGCGGGCAGCGCGTGGCCGTCTCTAAGGGAAACCACGGTGTGGGCCAACGCGCCCTCGCTGCCCACCACGAGCGTGCGCTCCTCCGTCTCCTCGCCGCACACGGAGACGACAGTGCCGATAGTGGGCTGGCGGGCGGGCGATGGGGGAGTGCCGGCAAGACGGACGCGCCCCTCAATGACACCCCACTTCGTGTTCGTGGCGGCGGGCGCTACGGCCGGCGCGGTGGTGGTGGCGGGCGGCGGGGACGCGGACTCCTTGCAGGCGGGAGCGAGCGCGAAGAGAACGATGACGAAGGATGGACGAAGCACGCGCTCCGGTCTAACGGGTGCGTGAAGCTGTTTCAAATGCAGCATGGCAGCAAGGGCCACGAGGGATGACTCATGGCCCATTTGGACGTTGGACCCTCATTATCCTTGTTGGTACAAGAACTAGGCCGTTGCCGTACACGGTGCGGCCCTGTGGGAGGCAGCAACTTTGCGGGAGAAATTGAAAGCGCTGGCGGAGCTGCAGAACGTGGACCTCGAGGTCGCCTCGCTCCGGAAGGCCGCGGACGTTCACCCCCGTCAGATTGCCGAGTTGGAGCGGGAACTGGGTGTGGCCCGCAGCGCCATCGAGGCGGAACGGGCACGCGTCTCCGACATGGAGAAGCAGAAGGCCCAGCTCGAGCAGAACATCACGGACGAGAAGGACAAGGTGAAGAAGTGGGAGACGCGGCTCAGCGAGCAGCGTTCCACCCGCGAGTACTCCGCCCTGGCCCGTGAAATCGACATCGCCAAGAAGGCCAATCTGACGATGGCGGAGGAGCTGGCGGAGCTGACGAAGCAGCTCGGCGGCGCTCGCGAGGCCATCAAGGGCAAGGAGGCCGACTACGCGACGAAGCAGCAGGGCCTTTCCGGCCGGATGACGGAGCTGCGCGGCAAGCTGGGCGAGGCCGAGTCGCAGGTGAAGGGACTGGAAGGCCGTCGCTCGGAAGTCGCGTCGGGCGTGGATGCCACCCTGCTGCGCCGCTACGAGGCGGTGCGCAAGAAGAAGCTGCCCGCCATGGTCGGCGTGGTCGCCGGCACCTGCCAGGGCTGCAACATGAACGTGCCCCCGCAGCTCTACAACCAGCTTCGTACCGGGCTGGGCACGGACATCTGTCCTTCGTGCAACCGCATCATCTACGCGGTGGAAGCGCTGCAGGAAACCCCAGCGGCGGCGAAGTAGCGGCGCGGCTTCGTGGACATGCCCGCGCCGTCCATCATCGACATCCTCCGCCACATCGCGCGTGAGGAGCCGTTGCAAGGGACGGTGCGAGAGTTCCGGGGCCTCACCCGGGAGCACCTCGGGCAGCTCATCGAGGAGGCCGCGCAGCGGCTCGGCGGGATGCTGCCGACCTCCGCCTCGGCGACTCCGGGCTCGCAGGAAACGCCTGGGGCCGTGAGCCCGCCGGTGGATGCGGCGCCTGCTTCCGAATCGCATCCGCGGCTGCGCGTCTATTCGGACGGCGCGGCCCGGGGCAATCCAGGGCCCGCGGGCGCGGGCGCGGTGCTGATGGACCCCTCGGGCAACGTGGTGGCCCGGTTGGGGCGGTTCCTGGGGCATCAGACGAACAACAGCGCGGAGTACATGGGCCTGCTGCTGGGCCTGAAGCACGCGCAGTCCCTGGGCGCGCGCGAGGTGGAAGTCTTCGCGGACAGCGAGCTGCTGATTCGTCAGCTCGGCGGGCGCTACCAGGTGAAGAGCCCGACGCTGAAACCGCTGTATGAAGAGGCGCGGAAGCTACTCAAGGGTTTCACCAAGGTGAAGCTGCACCACGTCCCCCGCGCGCAGAACGCCGAGGCGGATGAGATGAGCAACCGCGCCATTGATGAGCGGCTGTAGTTCTTCCAGTACGGACATCAGGGGGAGTGGTGACTGCCAACAAGCGCCTGTGGTTCATCCGTGCGGGCCGCGATGCCGCGTTCTTCGATGCCTTCCGGACGGAGGGGTACGTCGGCATTGGCTGGGACAAGCTCGGCCAGCTCGCGCCGGACGTGAGTGCGGACGAGCTCGACGCCCGGTTCGCCAAGGCCTACCCGGAGGACAAGGAAGGCACTCGGAGGGTCTGGGCCGCGCAGGTCCGCCGGTTCATGCGCGATGTTGAGCAAGGCGACAGCGCGGTGACCTATGACCCGAACGAGCGCATCTACCTCCTGGGGCGCATCGAATCGAACGTCGAGAACCACGCCGGGCCGCCTCCGCTGGTCCGACGCGTTCGCTGGACGCACCACGTGCTGCGAAACCAGTTGAGCGCGGCGACTCGCAATGGCCTCGGGTCCATCGCCACATTGTTCCGGCCCAACGCGGAAGCCACCACGGAACTCTGGGCGCAAGCCGTGGAACTGGAACGTCCCGTGGCGTCCCTGCCGCCCACGTCGGCCCCCACCGTGGACAGCGACGAGGGCACCGAAGCGGTGCTCCGGGAGGAGCAGTTCGAGAAGGCGGAGCAGTTCATCGAGGACCGTATCGCGAGACTGAACTGGAGCGAGATGCAGGAACTCGTCGCAGGCATCCTCCGCGCCATGGGTTATCGCACGCGCGTCGCCGCGCCTGGCGCGGACCGGGGTGTCGACATCTTCGCTTCACCCGACGGCCTGGGCCTCCAGGAACCCCGCATCTTCTGTGAGGTGAAGCACCGCGTGGGCGAGTCCATGGATTCACAATCCATTCGCGCCTTTCTCGGGGGCCGCAAGCAGGGCGACCGGTGCCTCTACGTCAGCACAGGCGGCTTTACCAAGGATGCGCGTTATGAAGCGGACCGCTCCTCGGTTCCGCTTCGCCTCCTCACCCTCTCCGACCTTCGTGAGCTTCTGGTCGAGCAGTATGAGCACCTCGACGCGGAGACGCGGGCGCTGGTCCCCCTGAAGAAGCTTTACTGGCCCGTCGGGTAGTCGAAGGGCGGGGCGTCAGTCCCACGCAATCTGGTCGAAGGTAGCGCGCAGTTTCGCACCTCGGGCTGGGTGCAGGTGTGCGACCCAGGCGATGCGGCCCAGCAGGTGCGCGCGGAAGTCGGGATGCCCCTCGGTGTTCTGGCTCGCGGGGCCTCGCGTGCGGCACAGGTGGAGAATGGCCTTCAGCCGCTCGTAGTCCACACGGCGAACCGAAGGATGCTCATTCACCACCACGCCCGCGAGCCGCTGCTGGGTACTCCGGTGCATCACCCGCGTCTTCCCTGTGCGTGGCGTGAAGCCCTCCTCGCGGAGAATCTGGCTCACGTAGCGCAGCAACTTGTGCGTGCGCCGGGCCAATGCGTCACCACCCGAGAACGCCAGGTCATCCGCGTAGCGCGTGTACTTCGCGCCCATCGCAGCAGCGAGCGCCGACAGCCGGACATCGAGCCGGTACGCCGCGAGGTTGGCCAGCGCGGGTGACGTGGGCGCCCCCTGGGGCAGGTGACGCGATTCGAGCCTCCGCCCCAGACGCCAGCGCGCGCTCGCCGCGGCGAGTGAATCCGGCCGCCGCGCCTGCGACACCACCGCGCTGGGTGTACGGTTCGTGCAGAGTCCCGCGAGCGCGCTCACCACGCCGTCCGGATAGCCCGCCGTGCGGAACACCGCCCAGATTCGCGCGGGCCGCACGGAGAAGAAGAAGTCCTCAAGGTCCACCCGGACCACCACGGCCTGCCGTGCGTGGGGCTCAGCGAAGCTGCGGACACTCCGACCCGCGACGAAGCCATGCGCCGCGTCGTGCGGCGGGATGTGGGCCAGGATGCCGTGCAGCAGCTTCCGCTGAACCAGCGACAGGTCCAATCCCGGTCGTTCCAACAGGCGCTCTCCGCCGCTGCGCTTCGGAATCCAGGTGTACCGATACCGCCGCCACCGTCCTGGCGAGGACGTGCGCTCGATGCCCGGTACATCCGCCAGCCAGTCCAACTGCGCCACTGTTACGCCCAACCATGCCGCGAGATCGGCTTGAGTCGGCAGCTCTGGCACGGGCCACGGCTGCCGCGCCATCCGCGGCTCGGAAGCAATCCAGCGCACGATGCGCGCACGTGCCGAAGGATCTGTGAAGCCCCGCACGAACGCGGGACGCGAAGCCAACAGGTCCCCGAGCAACTCCATCCGCGCATGCGGCGGACGCGGGAAGAAGATCATCGCGCTGCGAGCCAGGGACGCCACCCAGTGCGCCCGTCCTCCGACGACCTCCGTGCCCCTTTCAACGAGCCCCTTGAGCGTCCAGGGTCCCGCGAGGAACGCGGACGCGAGCGCCTGAGCCACGACACGCCGCTCGCTCATCTTCCACACTCACGCCATGCGGCGGCGTGGCCCCACCTGTCGTGTCTTGCGTGGCCCGGACCGCGGCTTGCCGCGGAGACGGCCGCGCGTGACGGTGTGCTCCTGATGAGTTGTCCCCGGGGGTGCCCCGGAGAGGCAGCGGACCGCAGCTTCACGGACCGGCTACCCGCTGGGTGTCCAAACCGCCGCATGGCCCTCCGACGGTACACGTCGCACTTTCAAAAAGAAAATGCCGTGCACGCACGCCACTTGTGCCGCGAGCGAACGGTGATTGAGTTGCGCCCGTGACGGCTTCCACCGAGACCCAGCGGACCATTCAAGCGGTCTGGAGAATCGAGTCAGCCCGCCTCATCGCGGGCCTCGCACGGATGGTGCGCGACGTGGGCCGCGCGGAGGAACTCGCACAGGACGCGCTCGTCGCCGCGCTCGAGAAATGGCCAGAGTCGGGCGTCCCGGACAACCCGGGCGCGTGGCTCATGGCCACCGCCAAGCGCCGTGCCATCGACGAACTGCGGCGGGACAAGCTCCTCGAGCGCAAGCACGAGGAACTCGGTCACGAACTGGAGTCACTGCAAGGCTCGACCGCGCCGGACCTCGACGCCGCGCTCGACGACGTCGTGGGCGATGACCTGCTGCGCTTGATGTTCGTCTCCTGCCACCCCGTGCTCTCGAAGGAGACACGGGTAGCGCTCACGCTCCGGCTGCTCGGAGGCCTGACGACCGAGGAGATTGCACGCGCCTTCCTCGTCCCCGTCCCCACCGTGGCCCAGCGCATCGTCCGGGCCAAGCGCATGCTCGCGGAGGCACACGTCCCCTTCGAAGTCCCCGAAGGCGGGGAACTGGCCGCCCGACTGTCGACCGTGCTGGAGGTCATCTACCTCGTCTTCAACGAAGGCTACGCGGCGACGGCCGGCGACGACTGGATGCGCCCCGCGCTCTGCGAGGACGCCCTGCGCCTGGGCCGAATCCTGGCGGGACTCGCACCGAAGGAGCCCGAGGTCCATGGTCTCGTCGCGTTGATGGAGATTCAGTCGTCACGCGCACGAGCGCGCGTCGGGCCGAAGGGCGAGCCCGTCCTCCTGCTGGAGCAGAACCGAGCCCTCTGGGACCATCTCCTCATCCGCCGGGGCCTCGCGGCGCTCGAACGCGCCGAGGCGCTGGGAGGCGCCCAGGGCCCCTATGCGCTCCAGGCCGCCATCGCCGCGTGCCACGGCCGCGCCCCCACGGCCGAGGCGACGGACTGGGCACGCATCGCCGCTCTCTACGACACGCTGGCCCAGGTCGTCCCCTCCCCTGTCGTGGAGCTCAATCGGGCGGTCGCCCATTCCATGGCGTTCGGCCCGGAGGAGGGACTGACCCTCGTGGACGCGTTGACCTCGGAGCCATCACTCCAGGGCTACCACCTGCTGCCCAGCGTCCGTGGAGACCTGCTCGGCAAGCTGGGCCGGCTCGGCGAGGCCCGCGCGGAGTTCGAGCAGGCCGCCGCCCTCACGGCGAACACGCGAGAACGCGCTCTGCTCCTCGAACGGGCCGCCGCGTGCGCGCGCGGAACCGGACGTTCTTGAGGTCGGCGGACGCCCCTACCCACCTCCCGGAGTGGACCGCCCCTGCCCGGCTGTTGTAAGCGCAAGGTGCCGGAGCGGCCCGGGTGAACGCCGGTCACCGCAGTCATGGGTGGCGGGAGGAAAGTCCGAGCTCCAGAGGGCAGGGTGCTGGCTAACGGCCAGTCGAGGCGACTCGCAGGAAAGTGCCACAGAAAACAGACCGCCCGTTCCGCAAGGGGCGGGTAAGGGTGAAACGGTGCGGTAAGAGCGCACCGCGTCCGGGGTGACTCGGACGGCTCGGTAAACCCCACCTGGAGCAAGAGCCAATAGGAGCGCGTCCTCGCCGTACGGAGGACAGGGATTGCCCGTCCCACGCGTTCGGGTTGCTCGCTGATGAGGCCCCTGGGCAACCAGGGCCCTAGATGAATGTTCACCGCCCATCCCGAAAGGGGTGGGAACAGAACTCGGCTTACACGGCCGCTCCGGCGTTTTCCCTCTGAAGTCAGCGCGTGGCCCCCCTCCTCGGCGTGGGAACTGCGGTTCTCCACGATGGAGGGGCTTTGCTTCACGGGCCTAGTGTCTCCGGCATGCAAATGCAAACCGGTAGGCACTGGCAACGAAGCGTCCTGGCGGCAGTCGCAGTCCTGGCCCTGTCCGCCTGCAACGTGGGCGACGCGCACGAGGAGCCCCTGGAACTGGGCAGCAACGAAGCGGAGCTCTCCTGTCAGGTGAGCCAGCAGTGCGCGAATGGCACGTCCATCACCTGCGGCTCCGCGAGCGGCATCTGTACCTCCGGCGCTGACAACGGAGGCTGGGTGGAGTGCAACGGGAGCCGGACCTACTGTCCGACGACGACGCCGTGTACCTGCGAGAGCACGCAGCGCACATCCCAGGGCTATGCCTCCAGCTTCAACTGCCCGGCCGCATGGTCCCTGGCGGAGGAAAACGCGTTGGCCCTCGCCGAACAGGCGTGTCCACGGGGGCTCTGCAACGTCGTCACGACGCAGGGCACCTGCACCCGCGTCAACACCACCACGATGAGGGCCGGGTACACCGCCACCTACTCCTGCATGGGGCCCCCGAACTGCCAGTAGCCGGCAGCCCCCAGGTGCCCGCTCAGGCGCGACTCAACGCGCCACGGGCACCTGGCCCAGCAGGATGCGGTCCTTGCCGTCGTTGCGCACGGCGTTCGGGTTGAGGATGCGCAGCCGGGAGTCCGTGCGCGGCTCCCAGAACCCCAGCCAGATGTTCAGCGCGCGGGCCGTCGAGCCGGGCGGCACGTAGATGGGGAACTCGTCCTTCACCGTCTCACCGGGCTTCCACTGCGACGTGGGCAGCATGCCGCCCGCGGGCTTGTGGTCCACGTTGATGCGCTCGGCGCGGCCGTCCGCGTCCTCCACATGGACGAAGATGAGGTAGTCGTCGTCCATGGGCTGGAGCACCTTGAAGTAGAGCGCCACCTTCGCCTGGTCTCCGGGCGTCAGCCGCCCGGGCTCCACCGTGGCCCCCACCAGCTCCACCTTGCCGCCCAGGTTGGCGCCGCTCTTCACGGACAGCGGGGGCACCTGGGTGACGGTAGCCGCGCGCCGCTCCTGCGCGCTGGCGCCGCCGGGCGCCTCCACGATGCAGGCGCTGCCGAGCAGCAGGAGCGACGGGAGCAGGACACAAGAGGGCTTGAGACGCATCACGACTGGGTTCTACCCGGCCACGGGCGCTGCATCCACCGGCGCGTTGGTGTATGCGAACCCGCGCACATGAAGACGCCCAACGCCCTCGACGCCCTGACCGCGCAGGTGCCGCCCGCCCCCTCTCCCGCTCCCACCCCGGGCGGGGGTTCCACGCAGCCGGGCACCGGTACGCCCCCTCCGGACAGCTCCCCCGCGGGCGACGTCGTCGGCATTGGCGCCGCCGCCCTCTTCGTCCTGCTGATGGTGCTGGCCGCCCGGAAGCTGTTCTTCCGCAAGCGCCCCGAGGAGAAGAAGCCCCCCACCGTCCCTCCCGCGGCCGAAAAGCCCGCCCTCCCCGCCGAGCAGCCCCGGCTGCGCGTGGAGCTGCCCCCCTCCGAGGCGGAGGCCGCCCGGCTCCGCGAGGCCGAGGCCGCCCACGACCGCGCCGAGGCCCTGGCCCGCCAGCGCACCGAGGCCGCCCAGGCCGCCCGCACCGCCACGGACGCCGCCGAGCGCGCCCGGCTGGAGGCGGAGGCCCGCGACCTCAAGGAGCGCGAGGAGGAAGAGAAGCGCGCCGAGTACCGCGCCAAGAAGGCTGCGGACGACGAGGCCCGGGAGCGCCGCAAGCGCGAGCAGGTCGAAGCCCAGCGGCTGATGGAGGAGGAGCGCGCCCGCGAGGCCGCCGCCGCCGAGGAAGCCCGCCGCGCCGAGGAGGCCGCCGCGCGCGCCAAGGTGGAGGCCGAGGCCGGCCGCACCCTGGCCCAGGGCCTGGACAAGACCCGGAACCAGGGCTTCATGGCCCGGCTCAATGGCCTGTTCGGCCAGCAGCGCCAGGTGGACGAGTCCGTCCTGGCGGAGCTGGAGGAAATCCTCTTCACCGCCGACATCGGCGTGCGCACCGCCAACCACCTAGTGGAGGTGGCCCGCGAGAAGCTCAAGCGCAACGAGCTGAAGGACCCGGAGCGCATCAAGGGCCTCATCCGCGACGAGGTCGCCCGCATCTGCGACTTGCCCGTGCCGCGCTCCCTGGAAGGCGGCGGCCCGCCGCACGTCGTCATGGTGGTGGGCGTCAACGGCGCCGGGAAGACGACGACCATCGGCAAGCTGGCCGCGAAGCTCACCAGCGAGGGCAAGAAGGTGGTGCTCGCCGCGGGTGACACCTTCCGCGCCGCCGCCACCGAGCAGCTCGACGTGTGGGCCGAGCGCGCCCAGGCCCAGTTGGTGAAGGGCGCCGAGGGCGGAGACCCCAGCGCCGTCATCTTCGAGGCCGTCAAGAAGGCGAAGGAGGAAGGCGCGGACGTCATCATCGCGGACACCGCCGGCCGGCTCCACACCAAGGCTCCGCTGATGGAGGAGCTGAAGAAGGTGAAGCGCGTCATGGACAAGGCCCTGCCCGGCGCGCCGCACGAGGTGCTGCTGGTGCTGGACTCCACCAACGGCCAGAACGCGATTCAGCAGGCCAAGCAGTTCCACGAGGCCGTGGGCGTCAGCGCCATCGCCCTGACGAAGCTGGACGGCACCGCGAAGGGCGGCGTCGTCATTGGCATCTGCGACGAGCTGAAGCTCCCCGTCGTCTGGGTGGGCGTGGGCGAGAAGGTGGCCGACCTGCGCCGCTTCGAGCCGCGCGAGTTCGTCCGCGCCCTCTTCGACTGAGGGCCCGCGTCACTCTCCCATCAGCCCGGGGATGAGCTGCTCCAGCAGCTCCTTCGACTGGGCGTCTATCTCCTGGAAGGCCTCGAAGCCCTGCATGCCCTGGAGCGCCTCCAGGTCCATGCCGGGCAGCGACTGCAGGGCCTCCAGCCCTTCCAGTCCCTCGAAGCCGCCCAGCAGCGACTCCAGACGGGGCTTGCCCAAGTCCTCGTCGCCCTTCGCTTCCCGCCACCAGCGCGTGCGCAGCCGCTCCAGCGCGCTCGCGTTGGCGGGGCTCGCCTTCGCCAGTTCCTTCGTGAAGCAGTCCTTGCACGTCCACTTGAAGCGGTACATGTCCACGTAGGCGCGCAGGGCCTTGAGGAAGGCGGCGTCTCCCACCAGCTTCCGCGAGGCGTGGTGCAGCAGGGGCGCCTTGCCGTAGACGAGCGCGCCGTACTCCATCTCATCCGCGAAGTGGCCCGTGGGCCGGTCCGCGCGGCCGTCCTTCCCACCTGTCATCCGGTACAGGTGGTACTGACCCACCAGCGTCTCCTGGCGCACCGACTCCGCCACCTTCTTGCCGTGCTTCCATTCGAGGTAGAGGAGCGCGGCGTACTGGGCCAGCGACTCATCCACCACGGGCTCCAGGATGGGGTCCGAGCCCACGAGCCCCGCGAAGTACTGGTGCGCCACCTCGTGCGCCACGGTGAACTCCAGCGTGCGCTCCATGGCGCCGTTCAGCTGTCCCAGCACCCCTCCTCCCCCGCCCCCGCTCTGCCCCAGCATGCCCAGCATCGCCTCCAGGTCCTCCATGCCCTGCATGCCGCCGCCCAGCAGCTCGGAGGCCCCCGCCGCGCCGCGGTACAGCTGCGTCGCGATGGTGACCAGCCCCGGGAACTCCATGCCGCCCGCGCCTCCGGACAGAGGCGCCTGCACCACGCGGAAGTGCGTGTACGGCAGCGGCCCCAGACGGCGCTCGAACTCCGCCAGCATCGACGTGGCGTACTTCAACACGCGCTCGCCCGCGGCCTGGTCCGCCGCGGCGTAGTGGCTCTCCACCGTGACGCCATTCACCGTGGCGGTGGAGCTGGCGTAGCCCCGCGACACGAAGAGGGGAAAGTCGCGCACCGCCGCGGCGGCGAAGGCGTAGCGCACCCGCCCATCCCGCTCCGGGACCTCGCCCATGGGCACGCCGGTGGCGTGCACCGCCCAGCCCGTGGGCACGGTGATGGTGGCCAGCACGTGCGCCGGCTCATAGAGGCCCAGGTCTCCAATCCCCTGCGGGCCCTCCCAGGGCCTGCCGTCCTCGCCCACCGGCGGAACCTGGGGCACCACGCCCACCAGACTGATGAAGTCCGCCGTGGCGGAGAACGCCCCGTGGTCGCCGCCCGAAGGACGCCCGCCCCCACCGCCCATCAAACCGCCGAGGAGGCCTCCCGCGGCCCCGCTCGAGGGCGCGGCGGCACGCGGCACCAGGCCCTCCACCGCGACGTCCAGCACCGCGGCGGCACCCGGCGGCACCGGCTCGGACTCCAGGGACAGGCGGTACAGCGTGGGCTCCGGTCGCTCCAGTTTGACGGGCCGGCCGCCCAGCTTCGCGTCCGACAGCGTCACCCGGCGGCCCTGCGCGTTGGGCGTCAGCCGCAGGTACAGCTCGGTGAGCGGATGCTTCCGGGCCAGCACCTCCACCTGCACCCGGCCCTTCACCCCACGGGTCTCCGGGTCCACCTCCAACTGCACGCGGTAGAGCGGCAGCTCCTCCAGGGGCCCCAGCGCCTTCGCGGCCCGCTCACGCTCGGCGGGCTTCAGGTGCTGGAGGCACAGCTGAACCTCGGGAGAAACCAGGGGTTCCGCGGGCGCACCGCCCCACGCCGGCGTCCCGGAGAGCACACACCACAGCAGGCACCCATGGAGGAAGGTCCGCATGCGGCCATGCTAATTGACCCGGGTCACCCCTGCTCATCTACCCTGGACCTCCCATGCATTCTCGAACGCTCGTCATGGCCGCCACCCTGGGGCTGATGGCCTGTGCGCGGCAGGTGCCCGCCTCGGCCACGCCCACCTCCACCTCGACCGAGCCCCGTGCCGTTCGGCTCCTGCTGGACACGCCCGCCCGGGAGACACACACGCTGACCAAGCTGCGCGAAGACATCGAGGTGGACGCCACCGAAGGCGAGCGCACGCCGCGCGTCGTCGCCACCGGCCAGACGCCCACGATGAGCCTGGACGGACGCCGGGCCCGCCTCTACGGCGATGCGAAGGGGACGCTCGGCATCGCCGTGGACAACTTCCTGCTGCTGGAGGTGCTGGACGCCAGTGGACAGGTGACCCGGCGCACCACCGTGGGCTTCACCGAAGCGGTGCACATGGGCCGAGAGCAGGTGGACAGCGTGGGGCGCCGCGCCTTCACCTTCGAAGCGGGCGAAGTGGACATCACCCACCTGCTGCCCGACTCCGCCCCCTTCCAGGTCCGCGCGACCGCGCTGGACACCTGGGGCGTGGGACGGGTGAGCGACGTGTACCTGCTGCTCGCCCCGGACAGCCGCGGCGACAACGACGACCTGCGCGACCAGTAGAACCCGTGGCGCCGTCCCGCCCTCGACGTGGGCGGGACGATTCACGACCGCATCAGAAGCGAATCGCGCCCGCGGGCGGAGGGGCCTGAAGCCCCGCGCCACCACCGCGCACCGAGCGGATGCCGCCCAGCACGGCGTCACACCCCGCTGGACCGCACACAGCCTCGGGGCTCAGCGGGCTGGCACCACCGCCCTGCGTCGCCATCACCGCGCCCACCGTGCCGGCCGCCACCACCGCGCCAATGCCGGCCCACACGTACCAGCGGCCGTACCACGGCTTGGAGCCTTCCACCTCGGGCGTCTCCGGGTCCCCAGTGAACGACAGGCCGGGGGCCGTCTCGTCGTCGCGGTCGAGCTTGGAAGACGGCTCCAACACCGGGCTCTTCGGCACGTCGGCGGTGGCCACGGACGTGTCCAGCAGCGGCCGCAGGTTGCCCGTCACCTCGTACGTCCGTCCCGCGAACACGGTGATGTTGTGCACGTCCGGCTTGAAGCCCGGGGCCCGGAACTCAATCTCGCGTGAACCCGGGCGCAGCAACACGTTGGCCTGCGGCACGGCGCCCACCTGCTGCCCGTCCACCATCACCACCGCGTCCGCTACGTCCGCCGTCAGCGTGGCGAAGCCCATGGTGGCGTCCATGGACACCAGCACCTCCGCCTGCGTGCCCGACTTCACGTCGATGCGCCGCGTGAAGTCGGCGTAACCCTGCCGGCGCACCACCAGGTGGTGCTCGCCCGGGCGGACCTCCACCGGCACGACGGCCGAGGAGAGGACGCCGAACTCCTTCCCATCCACGAACAGCTTCGCGCCGCGCACGTTGCCCGTCATGCGGACGAGCACCTCCGTCTTCGCGGGCGTCAGCGGCGCCAGCAGCAGGTCGTCCTCGGCCGCGGGCTTCTTGCTGCCCTTCGCGGGCGCCTTCGCGCGCGCGGGCTTCTTGGCGGGTGCCTTCGCGGGCTTCTTCTTCACCACCTTGGGCTTGCCCGTGTTGGGCTTCGACGGCGTGGTGAGCGGCGCCAGGAAGTCATCCTGCGCGAGCGCGGCCGAAGGGGCGGCCAGGACAGTCACCAGGGCGAAGACGACGATGCGGTGGAGGCTCATGACGAACCGAAGGTTAGAGAGTCATCCCAAGGGAATCAAACAGAGTCCCAGGGCCTTGCGGATTGGGAGAATATCCGCCCCCCATGCACCGCGTCCTGCCCACACTGGTCCTCCACCTCAGCGTCCTCTCCCTCACCGCGTGCTCCGCGAAGGCGCCGCCCAGGACGGAGCCCGTGCCGCCCGCACCGCCCGCGGTGAAGATTCCCGCCGGCTGCGAGCAGAACCAGGGCGGCGAGTACCACCACGCGGGGAACCCGGCCTTCCGGTACTACGGCGACGATGACGGCAGCACACTCTCACTCGCCGTCGTCCGCGCACATGACTCGGAAGCGGTGGACGCCCCGGACGCGGGCTCGCCATCCATCGTCCTGCGGCGTACACCCGCGGGCTTCGTGGGCGAAACGCGTGCCACCGGCTTCTCCGGCGCGGGGACGCCCTGCCCCGTCACCTTTCCGACAGAGGTGGTGCGGTGCACGGACGCGGGCCTGACGCTGCGCTCGGCGACCAGTACCTCCATCGACGAGGACTGCCGCACGGCCCCGGCGGGCGCCCCCAGCGTGCGGATGGAGCAGGTGCTGCTGCGGGGGCCGCCGGATGCGGGCAGCTCGACGGACGCGGGCACCTAGAAACGCGAAAGGGGTGAGGCGGCGCGGTGCCAGCCTCACCCCTGGCCTTCCCGAAGGAAGGACGCCGCTCAGGCCGCGCGGCGGGGCTGCTCGTCGGCGGCGTCCACCGCGGGGGTGGACTCCACCAGCTTCATCCGGCCGGACAGGCCCTGCAGCAGGCTGGAGCTGCCCACGTACAGGAAGCCCGCCAGGAACAGGACGATGAAGGGCACCGACGTGTAGATGCGCGCGTCGATGGCGAACCACAGCGCGCCGGTGAAGTACGCGGCGAACAGCAGCTCCACCAGCGGCAGCAGCGACTTGCTGCCCCGGTACGCCTTCTTGACGGTGACGGCCTTCTTGCCCTCGGCGCCCGTCTTCGGCGTGCGCGCGAAGCCCGACTGCTGGTTGAGCAGCGCCTCGGCCACCGCCTTGGCGTTGCTGATGGCCATGCCAATCCCCAGGCTCATGAGGAACGGCAGGTACTTCACCCGCTCCCAGCCCTTCGCGCCGCGCTCACGCTGCGCCGCCACATAGAAGAAGCAGACACTGGCGGTGGCCGTGAGGAAGAAGGGCAGGTCCAGGAACAGCGTGCCGTACAGGCCGTGCTGGAAGCGCACCACCATGCTGATGGGCATCAGCACCGACAGCAGCACCATCAACAGGTACGCCATGTTGTTGGTGAGGTGGAAGAAGGCCTCGCGCTTCACCACCAGAGGCAGGTCGCTCTTGAGGATGGTGGGCAGCAGCTTCTTCGCCGTCTGGATGGAGCCCTTGGCCCAGCGATGCTGCTGGCTCTTGAAGGCGTTCATGTCCACCGGCACCTCGGCCGGGGAGATGACCTCGGGCAGGAACACGAACTGCCAGCCCTTCAGCTGGGCGCGGTAGCTCAGGTCCAGGTCCTCGGTGAGCGTGTCGTGCTGCCAGCCGCCCGCGTCGGAAATCGTGTCACGGCGCCAGATGCCGGCGGTGCCGTTGAAGTTGAAGAAGCAGCCCGCGCGGTTGCGCGCGGTGTGCTCGATGATGAAGTGGCCGTCCAGGAAGATGCTCTGGGCCTGCGTCAGCAGCGAGAACTCGCGGTTCAGGTGCCCCCAGCGCACCTGCACCATGCCCACCTTGTCGTCCGAGAAGAACGGCACGGTGCGCATCAGGAAGTCGGGGCTGGGCACGAAGTCCGCGTCGAACACGGCCACGAACTGGCCCTTCGCCAGCTTCAGGCCGTTCTCCAACGCCCCCGCCTTGAAGCCCTGGCGGTTGACGCGGTGGATGTAGACGATGTCGTGACCCTTCTGGCGCTGGCGCTCCACGCATGCCCGGGCGATGCCACATGTCTCATCCGTCGAGTCGTCGAGGACCTGGATTTCGAGCAGGTCGCGCGGGTAGTCGATGCGGCACACCGACTCCACCAGGCGCTCCACCACGTACATCTCATTGAAGATGGGGAGCTGGATGGTGACCTTGGGCAGCGACTCCAGCGCACCCTTCGGCGTCGGCAGCTTGAACTTGTGCCGGTAGTACAGGAACGCCATCCGGTACCTGTGCGAGCCGTAGACTCCCAGCACGCACAAGAGACTGAAATAGACGCCCAGGAAGATGATCTCGACGGTGGTCATCGGTGACGCTCAACCCCTGCCACAGCCCAGAGGGCCTGCGGTCCTTCCGTGCGGGGCGGCCCGGCTGATTCCGTCTCGCGCGGACCGGCGCGAGATGGGTCGTCCAAGCCCCCACATCGTATGTACCCGAAAAGACAAGGTTTTGACCTTCGGGGAGTGATCGGCGCCGGACAATAGGAACGCGTTCAAGGCCGTGTCAAACTATTCCCCGGATTTGAACGTTCCGTTCACGGGGTCCTGACACCCTGCGTCACTCCTACCACACCCAGCTTGTGTCCCTGGCGCCGGGGTTGAAACAACGCCAGGGGTTGACCGACCTGGAGGGTCAGCTCACCGCGCGGCGAGGCGCGCCCAGGCCCGGCGGGGTCTCCACGACGGGGGCCTCCAGGACACCGGCTTCGTCACGGGTGGCCAGCGCCAGGATGCGCTCCGTGAGCGCGGCGAAGTCCAGCCCGGCCCTGGCGGCGATTTTCGGCAGCAGGCTGGTGGGGGTGAAGCCCGGCAGCGTGTTCACCTCCAGCACCACGTCGTTCTCCGTGTCCGAGCACATCATGTCCACCCGCGCCTGCCCGCGGCAGCCCAGCGCGCGGTAGGCCGCCAGCGCCAGGGCCTCCACGTTGGCCACGCGCGTGGGAGACAGCCGGGGTGGGCAGAAGTACGCGGCCCCGCCCTTGTATTTGGCGTCGAAGTCGAAGCCCTCGCGCGGCGTGGCCACCTCGCAGCTGCCCAGCACCTGGCCGCCGAGGATGCCCACCGTGACTTCCCGGCCCGCCACGTAGCGCTCTACCAGGGCCTCGCCGCCGAACCGGCTGGCCTGAGCCACCGCGAACGCCAGCGCCTCCGGCTCACGCACCACGGCCAGCCCCACCGACGAACCGCCGCACGCGGGCTTCACCACGCACGGGAAGCCCAGGTCGCCGTGCAGGGCCAGGGCGCGCCACGCGTCCTCGCGCGCCACCGTGTAGCCATGGGGCGTGGCCAGGTTGTGCAGGCGGAAGAGCCGCTTGGCGAAGGGCTTGTTCATGGCCAGCGCCGACGCCAGCACGCCCGAGCCCGTGTACGGCAGCTCCAGCAGTTCCAGCAGGCCCTGCACCCGGCCGTCCTCGCCCATGCGCCCGTGGAGCGCGACGAAGGCCACGTCCAGTTCGGCCGCGCGCAGTGCCCGGTCCAGGCCCGGCCCCGCGAAGATGCGAGTCACCTGATGGCCCCGGGACTCGAGCGCCGCCACCACGGCCTCTCCCGTCTTGAGCGAAATCTCCCGCTCCTCGCCCCACCCGCCCATCAGCACTCCCACGCGCTTGCCCATGTCGATGTTGCCTCCTGGGCGGAGCACAGAGCATGGATGATGCCAGCCACGCGGCGGTGGGCGGAGCGGGACGGTCTCCCTCGGAAACCGCCTGGGTGAGGGACTTCAGCCACGCCGTGCGCGAAGAGCAGGCGTGTCCTCCGGGCCGCGGCGTGGCCGGGGCGCCACGGAGCGGGCGGCCCGCGTCAGGCGCCGCTCCGTCTCCACGCCGCGAGCCGCGGACCTCGGGTGAGGCAGGTCAGCTGGCCGGGAACTCCGGCTCCAGGACGGGGCCCGGTCCGGTGGTGCCCGCGTCGTCCGGGAGCCCGGCGTCCGGCGCTTCCGAGCCCGCGTCCGGGTCAGTGGTTCCCGAATCCGTGTTCAGGCCACCGTCGGTGTTCAGGCCACCATCGGTGCCAGCATCGGTGCCGCCATCGGACGGCGCGGCGCCGTCGGGGACGCACGCGTTGTCGACGCAGGCGTAGCCCTCCAGGCACTGGTTGAGCTCATCGCAGGGCTGCCCTTCCTCGTCGAAGTCGACGAGGAGGCTGCACGCGGACAGCCCGGTGCCCAGGGCCATGAAAGCAACGAGGTTTCGCAAGGGACGGCGCATGGCTAGTAGTTCCGGAGATCGTCATCGTCGAGTGCGGGCCGCTTCTTCTTCTTCTCTTCCTCTCGCCGCCGCTCCTCCTGCCGCCGCCGCTCTTCCTGCTCGCGCTGCGCCGCGGACTCCTCCTGCTTGCGCCGCTCCTCCAACTCCTTGCGCTGGCGCTCCACCTCTTCACGGCGCTTGCGGAGCTCTTCCTCACGCTGGCGCGCCTCATCCTCCTGCGCGCGCTTGTTGGACGTGCTGGGCTCCTTCTGCGTCGAGGCCGGCACCGCCTGCGCGGGAGGCGGAGGCATGGGCAGCGGCTCCTTCGCCGCGGCGGGGGCCGCCTTCGGCGCGGGAGGCGTGTCCTGCGGCGGCGCGGCCGCGGGGACGGGCGCCGGCGCGGGGCGGCTCGCGCGGGAGGACGACTTCGAACCACCGCTGCCGCCATTGGCGAAGGCCAGGTAGCCGCCCGCGCCCGCCGACGCGAGGCCCAGGAGGATGCCGACGTCGGCCACCAGCGCGTACGACTTGCCCGTGCTCTTGAGGTCCTGGGCGCGGCTGCTGTTCTGCGCCGCGCGCTTGAAGTCATCCGACTTCGCGGAGGCCTCCATGCCGAAGTAGACGCCGCCGGCCAGCAGCGCCACGCCGGTGGCCATCAGCACGTAGCCCACGGTGCGGCGCGTGTTGCTGACGCCACCCGAGAAGTGCGTCACCGGCTTGCCGCCCTGGCGCGGCGCATCCGCCGACACCAGCTGCGCCAGCAGCGCCTGCGAACCGTCCACCAGCCCCTCCCCACGCGGCACCGTCCCCAGCGCGTAGGCCTGGTTGTGGCCATCCGACACGTCCAGGCGCAGGCCCGTCACCTCCAGCGGCGCGGTCCCGGCACCACCGCGCACCAGGAGCGCCAGCACCTGGGACACGCCCGCGAGCGTCCCCAGCTCACGAAGGGCCGCGTCGCGCTCCTGACTCTCCGGCTTGCGCGCCGCCTGCTCGGTGAACGTCTGCAGGCCCTTCTGCGCCGCCACGGGGGCCAGCGTCAGGCTGACCTCGCCCTCGCGCTCCCGGCGCTGCGTCAGCGCGTAGCCCGGCGCCACCACCGTCACGTAGTGGTCCGCGGCCGTGAGGTCGGCGACGTCCACCGGCGAGATGCCCCGGAACTGGCCGTCCACGAACACCTGGGCCGGTACTGGCTCGGTGCTCACGCGCAGGCTGGCCTTGGTGCCGGTGAGCACCGCCTTGCGCTCCTTCTCCACGAAGGTCATCTCCTCCGGCGGGAAGAAGTTGGGCGAGAAGCGCGCCTCCGGGTTCAGCGCCAGCGCGGTGCGAATCTCCAGCTGCGCGGCGGTGTTCTCACCGTTGGCCACCTGCGACGCGGCCTTCATCACCCGCGCGCGGCTCAGCTCGGTGAAGCGCTGGGAGAGGTCGGCGACCTCGTAGCCGCGCACCGCCTTGTCGAAGTGCTCGAGCGCCTTCTCGGTGTCGAGCTCGTCGTAGGCGCGCTGGCCCGCCTTCATCGCCTCGGCGGCCTCGGCCTCACGGGCCTGGCGCTCGCGCTGCCCGTCCGCGTCCAGCGCGTCCGACAGGCGCACCAGCTTCAGCCGCCCCGAGCGCGTCACCGCCAGCTCCGCCTCGCGCGCCAGCCGGGCCGCGTCGCCACGGGCCTCCGCGTCCAGCGCAATGGCCACCACGGTGACCGTAGCCGCATCGGCCGGCGCATCCGCCGTCGCCGCGCTCAAGGCCCGGGGCACCAGCCGCGAGGACACCGGCGTCTGCGCCGCCGCGGGTCCCACGGCCAGCAGTCCCACCAGCCATCCACTCAACGCGGCGTGAACCGCTCGCACATTCGAAGGTCGCATCTCTCGTTCACCTTTTGCTCGTTGCGCATCAAACGGACTGCACAGCGAAATGCAAGTGAGAAGGAGTCCTCAGCGACCCGCTGCCCGAGCTGGAGTACGCGCGGGAGCGGATGCCATGCCATGGAGATAGTCCAGGGCGACCCTCAAGGGATAGTCCTCCAGCTTCGCGGTGACGTCCCAGGGCTTGAGATTCTCCGGCAGGCCTCGGGGCTCCGGCGCGGCGGGCTCGGTCGCGGCCGTCGGCTCGGCGCGGAAGTGGCGCTGCAGGTCCTTCTCCCGCACCACATCGCGCGGCACCTTGCCTCCCGCTTCGTCGGGGACGAGGAAGTCCGGGGTGATGCCGCGCTCCTGGATGCTGCGGCCCTTGGGCGTGTAGTAGCGCGCGATGGTCAGCTTCAGCCCGGAGCCATCCTCCAGCTCGATGACCGTCTGGACGCTGCCCTTGCCGAAGGTGGGCGTGCCCAGGATGCTCGCGCGGCCATGGTCCTGGAGCGCGCCCGCCACGATTTCGGACGCGGAGGCACTGCCCGCGTTGACCAGCACCACGACGGGGTAGTCCTTCTCCGTGTCGCGGTCCTTGCTGCGCTCCACGGTGGCGCTTCGGCCATCCCGCCCCCGCGTGGAGACGATGGGCAGATTGCCCGGCAGGAACCGGTCGCTCACCGCCACCGCCTGGTCCAGCAGCCCGCCCGGGTTGTTGCGCAGGTCCAGCACCAGGCCGCGCAGCTCCTTGCCGCCGTTGAGCGCGCGCAGCCGGTCCAGCTCCTTGCGAAGGTACAGGTCGGTGCGGTCCTGGAAGTTCTTCACCTTCACATGGCCGATACCGCCATGCAGCGCGCCTTCCACGGACACGATGCGGATGTGGTCCCGGATGATGGCGATTTCGCGCGGCGCGCTGAAGCCCTCGCGCATGATGGTCAGCAGCACGCGTCCGCCGGCCGGGCCGCGCATCTTCTGCAGCGCGCGCCCCACGTCCATGCCCTCGGTCCGCTCACCGTCGATGCCGACCAGCTCATCGCCGGCCTTGATGCCCGCGCGCGCCGCGGGGGTGTCGTCGATGGGCGCCACCACCACGATGCGCTCGCCCTTGCGCGCGATTTCGATGCCCAGGCCGCCCCACTCGCCCGAGGTGTCGATTTTCATCTCCCGGTACACGTCGGGCGGGAGGAACACCGTGTGCGGATCCAACGTCTCCAGCATGCCCTGGATGGCGCCGTAGATGAGCCGCTGGCGGTCCGGCGACTCCACGTAGTTGTTCTCCACGTAGGAGAGCACCCGCGCGAACACCTCCAGCTGCCGGTACGTGGCGTCGTCGCGCTCGGCCTGCTCCGCGCGGCCCGCCGTCCCCGCGTCCTTCCTGGGCGGCTCCGCGGCATGCGCCCACGGAGCACTCAGGAGGAAGAAGGCGGTCAGCGCCGCGCGCCATGGCTGGGAGGAACCCGTCACGTCGGTACGTCCTTTCCCGGGGCGGCCCCGGAAGGCTCCGTACCAGTCTACCCGGCCCTCACAGCTCCGCCGAGTCGGCGAAACGCACCAGGTGCGACACCAGCTCGTCCGGGCGCTCCAACTGCGGCACGTGCCCGAAGCCATCCACCACGCGCACCTGCGCATGGGCAGGCAGGTGGGCGCGATACCAGTTCAGCGTCTCCGACGGCAGCAGCCGCTCACTGCCGCCCCACAGGAACAGCAGCGGCATGGCCAGGTTGCGCACCTGCTCCGGCTCCAGGCAGGCGCGCGTGGCCAGCGCCTCCGCGGTCAGCGCCCGCACGGTGGGTGTGTCGTAGAAGTGCCGCAGCTCGTAGGCGAACAGCAGCGCGGGCAGGGGCGGACGGTGGAACAACCGCCGCGTGAAGGCACGCGCCTCCGCGGGGGACTTCACGACGAACGAGTTGAGCAGCGCGGTGTTCTCCGCCTCCGGCAGCTGCGCGCCCGCGGGAGCCACCAGCGCCAGCGCGCGGACCCATTCGGGGTGATCCGCCGCCAGGTTCACCGCCATGGCGCCCCCCAGCGAGTTGCCCACCACGAAGGCCGGCGCCTTCACCACCTCTTCCACGTAGGCGCGCAGCACCTCGAACTGGTTGCGCACACACACCTCTCCGCCGCAGTACTCCACGGAGAAGCCGTGTCCCGGCAGGTCCGGGGCGTACACGCGGGAGAAGCGCTTCGCCATGCCGAAGAGCGTGCGCCCAAAGCCGTTCGCCGAGCCGCCCAGCCCGTGCACCAGCACCACTGGCGGCCCCTTGCCCTGCCCCGTCAACGCGTAGTGGTGCACCGTCTGGTCACCGACCTGCATTGTCGTGGACTCGACACCACGCGCCACCAGCATGTGCCGCAGCGCCTTTTGCATTCCGCCCATCAGGTCCATGCGCTCGCCTGCTCCTCGCAGAAGGGTCCCACGACAATAACAACGCGTCCGCGCATTTGCCGCAACGCGTCAGGGCCCGGGCGCCAGCCACAGGGCGGGGTCGACCGCCTGCCCGCCCTTGCGCACCTCGAAGTACAGGTAGGCGCCCTTGAGGGAACCAGTGTCCCCCACCTCGCCCACCACGTCTCCGGGAAGCACCATGCCGCCCAGTTCGGGGGTGATGGAGGACAGGTGGGCCATGAGGGTGTGGTAGCCGTCGCCGTGGTCCAGGATGAGCAGGTTGCCGTAGCCGCGCAGGGCGCCGGCATAGGCGACGGTGCCCTCGGCCACGGCCCGTACCGGCGTGCCCGCGGCGGCGCGGATGTCCAGACCCTTCTGGACGGTGACGGTGTTGAAGCGCGGGTTGACGACCTTGCCGAAGCCCACCTCGACGATGCCTGACACGGGCCGGGGGAGCTTGCCGCGCAGCGCGCCGAAGCCGCTCGTCGCGGGCAGCTCCTTCAGGTCCTGCACCATCCGCGTCAGCTCCGCGTCGGCCTGCTCCAGCTCGCGCACCGCGCGCCGGGCCAGCTCCGCTTCGCCCGCGAGCGTGCCCACCACCTCCTCCAGCCCTTCTTGCTGCATGCGGGCCAGTCGCTCCTGCTCCTGGAGGAAGGCCATTCGCGCGGCGAGCGACGCCTGGAGCCGCTCCAACTCCCGCGTCGCCTGACGCTGCAAGCGCGCCACGCGCTGTACGGTGCGCAGCAGCTCCAGGTCGCCGGACATGCTGGCCTCCAGCGCCCGGGCTCGCCACACCAGCGCGGCGAAATCCTCGGCCGACAGCAGCACCTCCAGCGGGCGGCGGCGCATCAGGCGGTACAGCGTGCGCAGGCGCGGCGACAGCCGGCGCAGTTGCAACTTCAAAGCCTCGGCCAGCACGGCCTGCTCACGCTCCGCCAGCAGCACGCGCCGGCGGAACACCGCCAGGTCGCCTTCCAGCGAGCGCACGCGCCGGCGGGAGAAGGCGGCCATCTCCTGCATCAGCTCCACGCCCTCCAGCACGGAGAGCTTCTTCGCCTCCACCAACGCCAGCGTCGCGCGCTGCGCGCTCAGCCGCTCACGCACCGCGGCCTGTTCGGCATCCTCGGCCGCCGTCGCCGGAGCCGCCGCCATGGCCGTCGAGGCCCACAGCCCCAGTGCCAGCAGGAGGAGGCGCCAGCTCATACGCGGAGGAAGCGCCCCACGGCGACGAAGCTGCCGCCCAGTCCCAGGCCGCAGCCAGCGCACAGCAACTCCAGCGCCAGCCGGGGCTCCACCCATGGCGCCGCGACACCGGGCCCCAACAGGAAGGCGAAGAGCGCGCCCAACGTGGGCCCCAGCATCCGGCCGAAGGCCCACAGCCCCAAGAGCGCCACCGCCGCGCCGAGCACGCCCTGGAGCAGGCCCTCCAGCAGGAAAGGCGCCTTGACGAAGCGGTCCGTGGCGCCCACCAGCTTCTGGATTTCAATCTCGCCGCGCCGCGAATAGATGGCCAGTTGCAGCGTCGCCGCCACGATGACCACGGTGGCGCCCAGCACCACCGCGAAGGCCACCAGCGAGCCGAAGCGCAGCGCCCGGGCGATGGCGGACAGCCGCTGCACCGCCGCTTCACCGTAGTCCACGCCGGCCACGCCAGGCGCCGCTCGCAGCGTCTTCGCCAGCGCCAGGAGCGCGTCCGGGTTGCGCCGCTCCGGCGGCACGCGCAGTTCCAGCGACACTGGCAGCGGGTTCTCCGGCAGCTCCGCCAGCGCCTCGCCCAGGTCGCCCAACTCCGTGCGCAGCCGTGAAAGCGCGGCGTCTGGCGACACCAGCGTCACCTCGCCGCCGCTGAGCGCCAGCACGCGGGCACGCACCCCGTGGACCTCGTCCGCGTCCAGCTCGGGCGCCAGGTACACCGTCACCTCCACCTCGCCGCCGAGCGACGCCAGGAGGTTGTCCAGCACCCGCGCCGCGCCCCGGGCCATGCCCGCGGAGAACAGGGCGATGGCGATGGTCGTCACCGCGATGAAGTGCACGAAGGGCGAATGCTTCAGCCCCACCGCCGCCGAGCGGCAGAAGTACGCCACCTTCGACAGCGCGCTCATACCACCATCCGGCGCGCCGCCTTGACGCCGTCCTCGTCGGACACAATCTGCCCGCGCTCCAGGCGCACGGTGCGCTTCTGGTAGCGCGACAGCAGCGTCGCATCGTGCGTGGCCACCATCACCGTGGTGCCGCGCACGTTGACCTGCGTGAGCAGGTCCATGATTTCGACGGTGAGCGCCGGGTCCAGGTTGCCGGTGGGCTCGTCCGCCAGGAGGATGGTGGGGTCATTGACGAGCGCCCGCGCGATGACGACGCGCTGCTGCTCTCCACCCGACAGGCGCAGGGGGTAGGAGTCCGCCTTGTGCTCCAACCCCACCAGCTTGAGCATGCGCCGCACCTTCTCGCGCGCCTCCGCGCGGGGCACGCCCAACACGTCCAGCGTGAAGGACACGTTGTCCTCCACCGTCCGGTGCGGCAGCAGCTTGAAGTCCTGGAACACCACCCCGATGTTGCGCCGCAGGTACGGCACCGCGGACTCACGGATGCGGGCGATGTTGCGGCCGCCCACGAGAATCTGCCCCTTGGTGGCCTTCTCCGCGCAGAAGATGAGCTTCAGCAGCGTCGTCTTCCCCGCGCCCGAAGGGCCCGTGAGGAACACGAACTCGCCCTTCTCCACGTTGAGGTTGATGTCCGACAACACCGGTGGGTCGCCGGGATACGCCTTATATACGTGGAAGAACTGAATCATGGCGGCGGGCGGAAGGCCGCCAACCTAGCACGCCCGGGCGGCATCCCCCACGCACGCCCCGCGAGAGGGATTCCTGCCCGTTCGCCCAGGCCGCACGAATATCTGGAGCGATGTCCGGATGGGCACGCCAGGCGCCCACATCCGGAAGACCGCGTGGGCGGGCTACTGCTCGCCTTCGCCCGCCAGGTAGCTGAGGATGACCTCGTCGAGGCTCTTCTCCGAGATGAGGTCCTCGCCGAAGAGCGTCTCCACGCCAATCTCGTTGATCTTCGGCTTCTCCTTGAGGGCGCGCGCCGCGGCGACCTCCGGAGGAACCACCACGGGCGCGGGAACCGCCACGGGCGGAGGAGGCGGAGGCGGCCGCTGCGCCATGGACTGGCCAGGCTGCAGCTTCACCTGCGCCGGGTCCGTATCCGCCGCGAGCTGACCGGGCTGGTAGCTGCGCGCGGTGGACTCGTAGCTGTCGTACACCCCGTTGATGAGGTTGCGCAGCATCTCCTTGTGCTGCTCCTCCATCAACTCACGCACGACCTCCGCGAGGTTCTCCGCGTTGAGGATGTCCGCGTAGGACGTCTTCTTCGACGCGAGGATGTTCCCGCCCACGAACAGGTGGGTGATGATGTGGGGGTTGTTGACGCCCGAGTCCTCGGTCTGGACGTGGTAGACCTTCCCCTTGTGCTTGATGTTGTGATTGAAGCCGGTGACGGCTTTTTCGAAGGTTTTCGTCATCGCCGAGGTCGCGGACCGTACCAGCCGCATCCGCACGACACAAGGTAAGCGTGACCTGCTCTCGTCCTTCGTGCTGCCACACGCACACGAGTGACTCCCTGGCCCACCAGCCGTGCAGGCCACGGCGATTGCCCGGCAGTTCCGTTGAAAAGCTGAAAGCGGCTGGGATACGTACAGGCTGACGGACGGGGTTCTCGACCCCCCCACCAACGGCGAGGACGCCCGGATGAAGACCCAAGAGATTGAAAAGAAGGTGCGCCAGCAAGACGCCCAGGTGCTGGCCCAGGGGTACTCGCCCGCCATCCGCGCGATGGAGATTGCCGCCATCGTCTCCTTCGTCTCCCTGGAGGTGGCGCTGGTGTACCGGCTGTGGGGCAACCCCTATGCGGGCACGTGGCTGCTGCTCAGCGCGGTGCTGCTGGGCTACCTCGCCGCGGACTTCGTCTCCGGCTTCGTCCACTGGATGGGCGACACGTGGGGCTCCACGGAGATGCCGCTGCTGGGCAAGGCGCTCATCCGCCCCTTCCGCGAGCACCACGTGGACGAGAAGGCCATCACCCGCCACGACTTCGTGGAGACCAACGGCAACAACTGCCTCATCTCCCTGCCGGTGGCCATCATGGCCCTGTGCATGCCCATGAGCGGCCCGGGCTGGGTGTTCTGCGCGTCCTTCCTCGGCGCGATGATTTTCTGGGTGATGGCGACCAATCAGTTCCACAAGTGGTCGCACATGGACTCGCCGCCCGCGCTCGTCGGCTTCCTCCAGCGCGTGCACCTCATCCTGCCCCCCGACCACCACCGCATCCATCACACCAAGCCGTACAACAAGTACTACTGCATCACCGTAGGCTGGATGAACAAGCCGCTGACGATGGTCCACTTCTTCCCCACCGCCGAGCGGCTCATCACCTGGGCCACGGGCCTGCTGCCGCGCCAGGACGACATCGGCGCGGAGGCGGCGCGCGCGCTGGTGGTCGCCGCGGGTGGCAGCGAGGCCCCGGTGGTCCAGGCGGCCAAGGAGCTGCTCACCCAGGCCACCGTGCAGGAGAAGCCCGCCTCAACGCGGCCGTAGTCCTCCGCCGTACCAGGACGCCCGCCCGGCCTGCCGCGGCGGGCGTTCGTGCGTCCGCGCCGCGTCACCCGTCAGAAGGTCAGGTCCACCTGCTCCGCGGCGGTGATGGGCCGGCCCAGGAAACGGGCTCCCACCTCCATGAAGCGCTCCGGCACGTCGGTGACGTAGTACGCGTGCTCCGGAGTGCCTCGCGACGCCGGCGCCAGTCCGTCCCGCTCGGACAGCAGCGCGGCCACGGCGTCCGCGGTGGCCTCCGCCGAGTCCACCAGCGCCACGTGCGGCCCCACCACCTCCGCGATGACCCCCTTGAGCAGCGGGTAGTGCGTGCAGCCCAGCACCAGGGTGTCCACGCCGTCGCGGGTGAACTCGGCCAGGTAGTCGCGCGCCACCAGCAGGGGCACGTCGCCCGTGGTCCACCCCTCCTCCGCCAGCGGCACGAAGAGCGGACAGGCGCGGGCCTTCGCCCGCACCCGTGGGTCCGCGGACTCAAGGGCGCGCTGGTAGGCGCCCGATCGGATGGTGCCGGGTGTGCCGATGATACCCACCCCGCCCCCCTGCGTGCGCGCCAGCGCCGCCCGCGCGCCGGGGAGGATGACGCCCACCACCGGCACTGGCAGCGCCGCCTCCAGCGCGGGCAGCGCCACGGCCGAGGCGGTGTTGCACGCCACCACCAGCAGCTTGATGCCGCGCTCCAGGAGGAACTCCGCGTTCTTCAGCGAATAGCGCGTCACCACCTCGCCGGACTTGGTGCCGTAGGGCACCCGCGCGGTGTCCCCCAGGTACACCGTGCTCTCGTGAGGGAGCCGGGACATGAGGGCCTTGAGGACGGTGAGCCCTCCGACGCCTGAATCGAAGACACCAATGGGACTGTGGCTGCCTTGCCGCATGGAGCGTGTCCCTATCACGTTTGATGCCAGCGTCAGCGGCAGCCCCGCTGAACGCACGAAGGGCCGGGATGCATCATCCCGGCCCTCCGCTCACTGCCCAGCCCACCTGACGCGCTCAGTCCTCGATGAGGTACACCGGCAGCGAGGAGTTCGGGCCCGGGAACTGGTGGGCGACCACGTCGATGACAGGCGAGTTGTTCGGCGAGAAGTACTCGCGACCGTCGCGAGCGCTGGCGTACATCTCCACCACGTAACGGCCGGGCCGCAGGAACTGGTACACCACCACCGAGCTTTCATTCGGGCCATCGACGCAGTCGTGCCAGTCACCGACGTCGCCGTACACCAGTTCACCGGTGTGGATGTCGCGGAAGTTGATGCCCACGCGCTGCAGGCCGGCCTCGTAGCAGGTCTGGCGGTTCCCGTAACGCGAGCGCAGCTCCCACCGGACAGAGGCCCCGCCAATGGCCCACATCGACCCGGTGTGGGAGGTCGGCTGCCCCAACTGGGTGAGGATGTCGCCCCCGAAGTAGTACCAGGGCAGGCCATTCCTATCGACGGCGACGAGCTCCAACCCGTGGTAGCCCGGGTCCAGGTACGGCGTGCGGATCTGGTTGGCGGCGTGCCCTTCCCAGCACTCGAAGCGCGCCCAGTCACCGCCATCCACGCTCGCCTCGACGTGGGTGATCCCCGCCTGGTTGCAGTTGGGGCTGGGGCTGTAGCTGTTCGGCGGGAAGAGCCAGCTCAGGTAGGCGAAGGACGGCGGAGCGCCCGTCGGGGTCAGGTCCACGTTCACCGTCACGTTGCCGTCCACGGTGAAGGTTCCATGGGTCTCGTACAGCAACTCATTGCCGTAGCCGACGCCTTCCAGGCGGAACGAGTAGGTCCCCGGCGCGAATCGGTGGAGGACGATGCCGTCGAAGCCGTTCGCCTGGCAGTTGTAGCGGCCGTCGTTGGCCAGCACCTCGCCGGGGATGATGACGTTGACGCCATGGACCGCGCGGACATCGTCGCAGCGCTGACCACCGAAGCTCCAGCGGAAGGTCACATCCCCCTCGTAGCGGGGCACATCGCAGCACGGCTCTTCATGGACGACACAGCCAGGGAGGATCGCAAACAAGCAGAGGAATGCGACCAGCAACCGGGAGTTCATGGGGCACCTGTCGGTGGGGCAGTAAGGTGTTCGGCCCGCTTCTGCTCCATCCGACGGGCGGCGGCGGGAATTATTCACCGCCCTGGGCAATCCAGCTCAAGCAAGCAACCGTTTCCCCATTGTTTGACCCTGTCTTATCGGAGTGTTACGCGCTGCTCCCCATGACGCCCCACCTGCCCCTGGCGCTTGGCGCCATGAACTACGTGGAGATCATCCGCGACGCCTCCCTCATCGAGCTGGCAGTCCTGCTGCTCCTGATGGGCGTATCCGTGGCCTCCTGGGCCCTCATCGCCATGAAGGCGTCCCAGCTCGCCAAGGCTCGCGCACAATCTCTCACCTTCCTCGACACCTTCTGGAAGGCCTCGCGCCTGGAAGCCATCTACCAGACGGCCCAGAAGCTGGACGGCTCGCCGCTGTCGAAGGTCTTCTGCGCTGGCTATGAGGAGCTGACCAAGCTGGCGCAAGCCAAGGAGGGCGGCACCGAAGGCGCGCTGGCCGAACGGCTGGGCGGCATCGAGAACGTGGAGCGCGCGCTCCACCGGGCCTCCACGGCGCAAATCACCGAGCTGGAGAACCGGGTGTCCTTCCTGGGTACCGTGGGCGCGGCGTCGCCCTTCGTGGGCCTGTTCGGCACCGTTATCGGCATCCTGAGCGCGTTCAACCAGATTGCCGAACAGGGCAACGCGACGCTGGCCACGGTGGCCGCGCCGGTGGGCAACGCGCTCTTCGCTACCGCCGCGGGCCTGTTCGCGGCGATTCCGGCGGTGGTCGCCTACAACTCGTTCGTCAGCCGCATCAAGGTGTTCGACACGGAGATGTCGAACTTCTCCGCGGACTTCCTCAACATCATCAAGCGTCACTTCTTCCGGTAGCCGGGGGCCACCATGGGAATGGGCGGAGGAAACCGCGGCGGTGGCCGCACCACCATGAGCGAAATCAACGTCACGCCCATGGTGGACGTGATGTTGGTGCTGCTCATCATCTTCATGGTGACGGCGCCCCTCATCCAGCAGGGCGTGAAGGTGAACCTGCCGGAGACCAAGGCCGCGCCGGTGGAGGCCACGGAGAAGAAGCTGGTCCTCTCCATCGACGCGGGGCGCAAGGTCTACATCGGTGATGCGGAAGTGGCGCTGGAGGAGCTGGAGCAGAAGCTCGCCGCCAACGCCAAGGCGCAGGCCGACAAGGAAGTCTATCTCCACGCGGACCGGGACGTGCCGTACGGTGTGGTGGTGGAGGTCATGGCCGCGGCCCAGCGCGCGGGCATTGGCAACGTGGGCATGATTACGGACCCGTCGACCGGGGGTCGGACGTCCAACACTGGCAAAGGCAAGTCGAAGGAAGCGAAGCGCTAGCCCATGACGCCCTCCGCGGTAAGCCACAGCCTGCTCGTCACGCGCTCCACGCGGCTGTCGCGCTTCGTGGTGGTGTCCGTCGTGGGGCACATCCTGGTGCTGGTGGCGGCGATTGCGTACGCGCGCTACTCCGCCACGCCCAAGGTGGACCTGGACACCAAGCCCATTCGCGCCACGCTGGTGCGCCTGGGCAAGCCGCGCGACTCCAAGCTGCTGCCGCGCAAGGAGCAGCTGCCACCGCCCCCCAAGAAGGTGGACGCACCCAAGCCCGCTCCGGAGGCCCCGCCCCCGGAGCCCTCCCCCGCCAAGGTGGCGGTGCCCATCCCGGGTGTGCAGCCGGAGCCCTCCACGTCCAAGCCCACGCCGCAGAAGGGCGAGACGACCGGCGAGGACCGGCGCAAGCGGCTCTTCGGTGCCTTCGACAAGACGGCCAAGGCGGCCGAGCCCGAGGAGGCGGAGGGCGCCGAGGACGGCGACCCGGACGGCGACTCGGCCACCGCGGAAGGCGAGCGCTACTTCGGCCTGCTCCAGTCGCAGGTCCGCCGCCACTACAGCGTGGCGGACACCATCCCCGAATCCGAGCGGCTGCACCTCAAGGCCATGGTGGCGGTGCGCCTGGGCCGCACGGGTGAAGTGCTGGACGTGAATCTCACCAAGGCCAGTGGGAACGACCTCTTCGACTCGGCCGTCGTCACGGCCGTGCGCAAGGCCGCGCCCTTTTCTCCTCCGCCTGACCATCTCCGGGACGCCCTGCAGAAGAGCGGCGTCAACCTGGTGTTCAACGCCCTATGAAAGCCCTGCTCCTCTCCCTGCTGCTCCTCCCCGTCGTCGCGCTCGCGCAGGCGCCCACCATCGAAATCTCCGGCGCCAACTTCCGCCCGCTGCCCGTGGCGGTACCCGCGCCCCTGACGCAGAACGATGGCGCGAAGGCGTTGGTGGCGCCCTTCGACTTGGCCTTCAGCTTCGACCTGGCCGCCTCCGGCATCCTCCAGGTGCTGGACCGCAAGGGCTTCACGGCGGACGCGAAGGAAGGCATGGCCGCGGCCAGCATCAACTTCAGCCGCTGGGCGGACGTGGGCGCCGAAGCGCTCGTGAAGGTGTCGCTGGCGCAGGACGGCGGCGTGGTGCGCGGTGAGCTACGCCTGTTCAACGTGGGCACCGGCCGCGAGGACCTGAAGGTGTCCAAGGACGCGCCCGCCGATAATGCCTCGCTGCTGGCGCACCGCCTGGCGGACGCGCTCTACCGGCACTTCACCCGCGAGCCCAGCCCCTTCCTGTCCCGCATTACCTATGTGCGCAAGGCGGGCACCAATCGCGACGTCTACGTGGCGGACTGGGACGGCGGCAACGCCCGGGCGCTCACCAAGGGCGGCATCAACATCCTGCCCGCGCTGAGCCAGGACGGCTCGCAGGTCGCCTTCACGACGTACCGCAAGAATCGCCCGGACATCTACGTGCAGTCCCCTGGCGGTGAGGCGAAGGCCGTCATCTCCGGCGGGCAGATGGCCACCGGCGCGGCCTTCTCTCCGGACGGCAAGCGCATCGCGTACTCGCTGGCGGAGGGCGAGAGCGCCCAGGTGTACGTGGCCAACGCGGATGGCAGCGGCGCGCGCGCGCTCACCGACACGCCCTACGGCCTCAACACCAGCCCCACCTGGTCGCCGGACGGCAAGCGCCTTGCCTTCGTGTCCAACCGGGGCGGCAGCCCGCAGGTCTACATCATGAACGCGGATGGCACGGGCGTGCGCCGGCTCACCTTCCAGGGCAACTACAACCAGACGCCGGACTGGTCGCCGCGTGGGGACCTCATCGTCTTCACCGCTCGCGACGAGCGCAACGCCTTCGACCTCTTCACCGTCAGCGTGGAGACGGGCAAGGTGACGCGCCTCACGCAGGACCAGGGCAGCAACGAGGAGCCCGCCTTCTCTCCCAACGGGCGGCTCATCGTCTTCACGTCCACCCGCAATGGCGGCTCGCAGCTCTATGTCATGACGGCGGACGGCAACAACCAGCTGCCGCTGCGCGCCGAGAAGGGCGTCTACCAGACGCCGGACTGGTCGCCGCTGCCGCAGGCGCAGTAGCCGTCCCCTGGGCCTGTGGGGCGCCAGCGAGCGCCCCGCGCCCGGCACCGGGACGTCCGTTGACAGCCGGGGCGCGCTCGGGTCGAGTCCTCCCGCATGAGCGTGCCCTTCCGCATCCACTGGAGCCTGGACCCCGAAGTCGTCTTCCTGAACCACGGTTCGTTCGGCGCCTGCCCGACAGCCGTCCTCCAGCGGCAGGCCGAGCTGCGCGCGCGCCTGGAAGCCGAGCCGGTGCGCTTCCTCCACCGCGAAATCGAGCCGCTGCTGGATGACGCCCGCGCCGCGCTCGCCACGTTCCTCGACGCGGACGCGGACGACCTGGGCTTCGTCCCCAACGCGACGGCGGGGGTGAGCACGGTGCTGCGCTCGCTGCGCTTCGCTCCCGGCGACGAGCTGCTCACCACCGACCACGAGTACAACGCCAGCCGCAACGCGCTGGACTTCGTGGCCGCCCAGTGGGGCGCCAAGGTGGTGGTGGCGAAGCTGCCCTGGCCGGTACCGTCCGCGCAGTCCGTGGTGGACGCGGTGCTGCCCCACGTCACCCCGCGCACGCGTCTGTTCCTGGTGGACCACGTCTCCAGTCAGACGGCCCTGGTGCTGCCGCTGGCGCAGCTCGTCACCGCCCTGCGCGAGCGCGGCGTGGAGACGCTCGTGGATGGCGCGCACGGGCCGGGCATGCTGCCGCTGTCGCTGCGCACGCTGGGCGCCGGCTACTACACGGGCAACTGCCACAAGTGGCTGTGCGCCCCCAAGAGCGCCGCGTTCCTCCACGTCCGGCGCGACCTCCAGCCCGCCATCAAGCCCCTGTCCGTGAGCCACGGGCACAACTCCCGGCGGACGGACCGCTCCCGCTTCCGGCTGGACTTCGACTGGACGGGGACGCACGACCCTTCGGCCGTGCTCTGCGTGCCCGAGGTGATTCGCTTCATGGGCGGGCTGCTTCCCGGCGGCTGGCCGGAAGTCATGGCCTCGAACCGGGCCAAGGTGCTGGCGGCGCAGAACCTGCTGTGCGCGCGGCTGGGCACCCAGCCCACCTGCCCCGAGGACATGGTCGGCAGCATGGCCACGGTGACGCTGCCGGACGGCTTCCCCGAAGTCCCCCAGCCCCCGCTCTACGTGGACCCGCTCCACCTGCGCCTGTTCGACGAATACCGCATCGAGGCGCAAATCACCCCCTGGCCCCGGCCGCCGCACCGGCATGTGCGTCTGTCCGCGCAGCTCTACAACACCCCCGCCGACTACCAGGCCCTGGGCGATGCTTTGGAAGCGCTGCTGCGTTGAGTAGGCTGCCGCGCATGTCGCGTTTCGCCACCATCGACGTCGGAAGCAACTCGGTCCTCCTGCTCGTCGCGGAGCGCACCCCGGAGGGCCGTTTCGAGGCCGTGCGGGAGCGCGCGGAAATCACCCGCCTGGGCCGAGGCGTGGATGCGACGCGCAAGCTCTCCGCCGAAGGCATGGAGGCGACGCTCCAGGTGCTGGAGTCCTTCGCCCGCGAGGCACGCGACCTGGGCGCGGAAGGCATCGCAGTGTCCGCCACCAGCGCCGCGCGTGACGCGGAGAACGGCGCGGAGTTCCTCGCGGCCGCGAAGGCGCGGGCGGACGTGACAGTGGAAATCATCTCCGGCGCCATGGAGGCGGAGCTGTCCTTCGCAGCGGTGCACGCGGACTTCGCGTCGGACGCGGCGGGCCCCCTTCTGGTGCTCGACATCGGCGGCGGCTCCACGGAGTTCATCTACGGCAACCGCGGCGGCCACGTGGACTTCCGCCACAGCTTCGACGTGGGCGCGGTGCGCATGACGGAGCGCTTCGTCGGCTCGGACCCGATGACGTCCGAGGACCGCGCGCGTGTCGAAGCCCACCTGCGCGACACCTTCCGCGCCCTCCCCGCCCCGCCGCCCGGCGCGGCCCTGGTGGGCGTCGCGGGCACGGTGACGACGCTGTACGCCGTGCAGCACGCCATCCACCCCTACGTCCCGGAGCAGGTCCACGGCGGCACGCTGTCCGTGGGCCAGCTGTCCGCCCTGACGGACCGGCTGTGCGCCATGCCGCTGGAAGAGCGGCGCGCCCTGCCCGGCATGCAGCCCAAGCGCGCGGACGTCATCCCCGCGGGCGCCCTCATCCTGCTGGAGTCGGTGAAGGCACTGGGACTGGAGGCCTGCCGCGTCAGTGACAGGGGCCTGCGCTGGGGCCTGCTCGCGCACCGCTTTGGCGCCGGAGCCACCTCTTCATGAACGCCCAACCCGCGGCCTCACCGGCCGCGTCCGCCGTGCCCGCCAGCAACGCGGGTTACGCGCTGCTCATCCTCACCCTCATCAACCTGGTCAACTACCTCGACCGCTACATCGTCGCGGTGGCGCTGCCAGGCATCCAGAAGGAATTCGGCATCAACGACACGCAGTCCGGCCTGCTGGGCACCATGTTCATCGTGGTGTTCATGCTGGCCTCGCCGCTGGGCGGGTTCCTCGGGGACCGCTACCCGCGGCGGCTGCTGGTGGCGGGCGGCGTGATTCTCTGGAGCCTGGCCACCGGGGCCAGCGGACTGGCCACCTCGTTTGGCGCGCTGCTCCTGGCCCGCGCGGTGATTGGCATCGGAGAGGCCGGCTACGGCGCGGTGGCGCCCAGCATCATCTCCGACTTGTACCCGCGCGCGCAGCGCACGCGGATGCTGGCGTTCTTCTACATCGCCATCCCCGTGGGCGCCGCGGCGGGCTACGGCCTGGGCGGGTGGCTGACGCAGGCGTACTCGTGGCACGTCGCCTTCTTCGCGGGCGGCGTGCCCGGCCTGATTCTGGGCGCCATGGCCTTCTTCATGCCGGAGCCCCAGCGCGGCGCCATGGACGGGCCGGATGCGCAGACGAAGATGCCCTTCATGGTGGGCCTGAAGGGGCTGGCGAGGAACTCGGCCTTCTGGGCGGTGACGGCCGGATACACGCTGATGACGTTCTCCATTGGAGGCCTGGGCTTCTGGATGCCCACGTACCTGGTGCGCGAGCGCGGCCTGGCGCAGGACAGCTCGGGCTTCATCTTCGGCGCGATTACGGCGGTGGCCGGCCTGCTGGGGACGGTGGCGGGCGGATGGCTTGGCGACAAGCTGGACCGCAAGCGCGAGGGCGGCGGACTGTGGATGTCCGGCATCGGCCTGATACTGGCGGCCCCGTGCATGTACCTGGCGGTGAACCTGAAGGCCGTGGGCCCCACCTTCGCGGCGATTGCCCTGGCGCAGTTCCTCATCTTCCTCAACAGCGGCCCCATCAACGCGGCCATCGTCAACTGCGTGCAGCCCGCGTTCCGCGCCTTCGCCATGGGCCTGAACGTGCTGTGCATCCACCTGCTGGGTGACGCGATTTCGCCCACGCTCATCGGCAAAATCGCGGACGCGTCCAGCCTGCATACCGCCATCGCGGTGAATGCCCTGCCCGTCCTCCTCGGCGGCTTCGCGCTGCTGCTGGGCGCCAGGCTGTTCCGTGAAGCGGTGCCCCTCGCGCGTCAGGGCTGAGCGGCGGCGTCCAGCCTCGGCCGGTACTCGTCGGCCAGACGCTCCATCTCCAAGGCCAGCCGCTCGCCATCCGCGAGCAGCAGGCCCTTGAGGCGCGCGCGGTTGCCCAGCGTGAAGAACACGCGGATGTCGTGCTGGAGCGACTCCCAGCGCTCGGCGAAGTACAGGGTGAACAGCGCCAGCGGCGGCACGGCGAGGAAGACGGCCACGGCCAGGAGCGCGCTTCCCCACACCGCCGCGGCGGCTGTCAGCACGCCCCACCACACCAGCGCCACCACGAAGGCGGTGAGGAACTTCACCGTGGCCTGCACGTCCAGTTCGGCGTTGCGGCTGGCGAGCCGGGGCAGCTGGTAGGGCAGCCAGAACAGGCCCAGCCCCAGGGCGAACAGCGGCAGGCCCAGCACCAGCGCCAGCACGTTCTTCACCACGAAGGGCACCACGTTCCCCGGCCGGTACACGAGCGCCAGGTCCTCCGGCCCCGTCGCCTGCACCAGCGCCATGCGGTGCCGGAAGTCGGCGAGCTGCGCGCGCAGGGGCTCGAAGCGCTCCGGCTCCTCGGCGCGGAACATCTGGACGCCGCGCGCCCACAGTCGCAGGCGCTCCGCGTCGAGCGCCCCACCCTGCTTGAAGGCGAAGAGCTGCTCGGCCAACTGCGCCAGCGGGAGGTCCGCCCACTGCTCCAGGTTGAGCGTCACCGCGCGAAGCCCGCTGGCGATGCGCTCGGTGAGGGCGCGGACGGCATCGGGCTCCGCGGCGGCGTCCGCGGGCAGGAAGGCCTGCACTTCGATGGCGGGCCCCACGTCGATGAGCACCTCGCTGCGGAACACGTGCTTCTCCGCGTAGGTGAGCCCCACGGGGACGATGCGCACCGGAGCCCCGGCCTTCGCCGCGCTCAGGGCAATGCGCGCCGCGCCCGTCTTCAACTCCGCGAGCCCGGGCTCGGAGTGGCTCTTGCCCTCGGGGAAGATGGTGATGGCGCGCCCCTGCACCAGCGCGCCCTTCGCGGCATCCAGCGTGCCTTCATTGCCGCCCATCTTCGCCGGGTCATCCTGCTTCCGGTACACCGGCAGCGCGTCCAACCCCTTCAGCAGCCAGCCGATGACGGGCATCCGGAACAGCGGCGCCTTCGCCAGGAAGGTCACCTTGCGCCGCGTGAGGATGAACACCAGCGCCGGGTCGATGAGGCCATTGGGGTGGTTGCCCACGAAGAGCACGGGGCCGTCCGGCTCCAGCGCCGGGGCATTCACCTTCACCCGGTAGAAGAGTCGGAGACACAGCGCCACCACCGCACGCACGCACGCGTAGAACACGGAGGAGACTGTACTCCACGTCTCAGGGATACCGGTCCACCACCTGGATGACGCCGGTGTTGTCCTGCACCACGGAGAAGCCCTTCATCGGGCTCGGGTAGGCAATCAGGCCCTCGCCGTCCTTGTCCCAGCGCGAGTCCAGGAGGATGCCGCAAAAGGGCACCGACATCGCCCCGGACTCCGGCAGGAAGATGCGGTCATACCGGCCGAAGACGCGGTGCTTCGTCACGTACAGGCGGCCGCCGATGCGCGCGCCGGGAAGCTGCTGCTCGCCCTGCTCGCGCGGCAGCGCAATCACGAAGCTGTAGTTGTAACGCGCCGGGCCCGGGTGGTCCTGGATGGCATCCACGATGACGGGGACCTTGTCCCCGGGCTTCAGGCCCAGGCGCTCCATCTGCAGCAACGCGCCCCGAGGGCACGTCCCCTCTGGCGGCATCCACTTGGGCCGCGCTGGCCCCTGCGAGGACGCGGAGGTGGTCCGGCAGCCCGCCGCAACCAGGAGCCCCAGGCCCACCACCGTCCACCGCAGCCAGCGCATGCGCACCATCGCCTCCCTCAGAACGTCCCGATGCTGAAGTGGAACTGCGTGGTGGCCTCATTCACCGACTCGTCCGGGTCCAGGTTGAAGCCCACATCGAAGGCCAGCGGCCCCACGGGCGTCACGTAGCGCAGGCCCGCGCCCGCCGTGTAGCGCAGCCGGCCTGGGTCGAACTGCGTCCGGTCCAGCCACAGGTTGCCCGCTTCGACGAAGAGCCCCAGGTCCACGGAGGACAGGGCCGGCAGGCGCAACTCCGCCTTGCCCAGGGTGAAGAGCTCGCCGCCCTGGCTCGCCGGCACCTGCCCCGCGAGCACGGCCTTCAGCTCTGCGGAGCACCCCGACGGAGAAATCAGCGCCCGGCAGTCGCGCAGCCGCTGCTGCAACGCGCCGCGGACGTCCTCCGGCAGCACGCCGTCCTCGCGGAAGCCGCGCAGGCTCGAAGAGCCGCCCAGGTAGAACAGCTTCGAGCCAATGGCCTGGGCATCCTCCTCCAACGGGATGATGGTGCCCGCGCGCGCGGACAGCGCCACGCTCGCCCGCCGCCCCAGGGGGATGTAACCACTGAGGCTGCCCGACAGCTTCACGCCGTCGATGGGGTACGCATCCACGCGGTTGCCCGCTACGTCCGTGGGACGCACGCTCAAGCCACGGGTGAACTCCGCGCTGGAGACGAACACCACGCCTCGGCGAGGGTTGGCCGGGTCGTCCCGGAAGTCGAGCGTGGCGGAGGGACGCAACGAATGCAGCGCGAAGTCGCCGAACGGGTAGCGCAGCCGCTCCCGGTCGGCGCGGTTGAGCAACTCCAGCACGCCCGCGCGCGAGCGCAGCCGGTTGTTCTCCACCTCGTAGGACAGCGACAGGTTGAGCCACGTCGCCGCGGCCCAGTCCATGGCGGCCGCCGCCGCGAACCGCGAGGACACGTAGGAAGGCCGGTGCACGCGCTCGCCAATGAGGTCCAGGCGGGCGCCCACCTGCAGCGGCAGCAGGAAGAACAGCCGCGGCTGCGCCAGCGCGAGGTTGCCCCGGCCTCCCAGGCCATTGAGCCCCTGGAGCTCCACGTCACAGCCCGGAGCCGGACCACCACCGGGAGCCGTCTGCTGGCAGGCGATGCGCCGGTCCCGAGACAGCGCCTCCGCGCTCCAACCCGCGTAGTTGATCTTCCCGCGCGCCAGCAGGCTGAGCCCCAGCCCGTCCAGGTTGCGGTAGGCCGTGTCGAGCGTGATGCGGGGACCATCCACCAGGAAGTAACCGCCAGACACCTGGCCATCCAGCCGGGGCCGCTCCTGGACCGTCACCAGCACGTCCTTGGTGTCCTCGCGCCGGGTGGGGTCCGCCAGCGCGATGTCCACCTGACGGAACACGCCCAGGCGCGCCAACCGGCGCTGGCCCTCCGTCAGCTCATCCAGCGCGACGGGCTTGCCCTCCTCCACCGCGAGATTGGCCAGCACCAGGTCCGGGTCCGTGCGCGTCAGGCCCTGCACCAGAATCTTCCCGACCTTCACCTGCGGGCCCGCGTCCGCGCGGAAGATGACGGTCGCCTGCGTCCCGTCCTCGCCCACGCCCGTCTCCGTGGTGACGCGCGCGAAGAGGTAACCCTGCCGCCCCAGCTCCTGCTCCAGCGCCTGACGCGAGGACTCCACCGTGTCGAAGCTCAGCGGCGCGCCCTCGCGCATGCGCCGGCCCATGACCCAGGCCGTCAGGCCCGGTGGCACACCCTGGAAGTCCACCTTCACCAGGCGCGCCTGGGGGCCCTCCTCCACGTCGAAGTCCGCGACCGCCGTGCGCCCCACCACATCCACCGTCAGGCCCCGGAACGCCACCACCGCGGAGAGGAAGCCCTGCTCGCGGTAGGCCTCGTTCATGGCCTCCACGGCCTCCAGCCACGCATCCTCCACGTACACAGTGGACGCGGGCGGCGGCGGCGCGACGCCCGGGAGCTCCGGGCCGTGACGTCCCTCGGTGTTCAGCGGGTCGTCGAGCATCCGCAGGTCCAGCTCCGGCCGCGTCATGCCCGCCAACACCCGCTCCGCGAGCAGCGCGCGCAGCGTCTCCATTGGCAGCCCGTGGTTGCCGTGGAAGCGCACGTCGGCCACGCGCAGGGGGTGCCCCTCCTCCACGTCGAACACCAGCGCCGCCACCTCGCCATCCGAACGCAGCACCTCGCGGGGACGCACGCGCACGTCGTGGAAGCCGCGGTAGCGGTAGAAGACCTCCATGCGTCGCGCGAGCCGGCCAGCGACGACCTCGTCCATGGGCTCCGAGACGTCGTGCGCCAGCACGCGCTCCAGCACACCCGGCGGGAAGTGGCGGTTGCCGTGGAAGCGCACCACGTAGCGAGGCCCCGCCATCAGCGGCACCGCCACCGACGCGAAGCTGCCCTCCACCAGCACCGCCGGCGCTCCCACCTGCGCACGCCAGTAGCCCTCGCCGCGCAGCAACGTGCGCAGCTCTTCCAGCGAGTTGGACAGACGCGCCCGGTCGAACACCTGCCCCGGCTGCAGCGCCAGCACCTCCAGCAGCCGGGACAGCGGCAGGCCAGGGCTGCCAGAGAAGGTCACCTGCCGCACCCGCGTGGGCAGACCTTCGTCCACGGCGAGCACCACCGCGATGCCATCCGTCACCGGCTCCTGCGTCACCGAGACTCTCGCCGAGTCGTACCCCTTGCGCTGATACGCCTGGAGCACGGACGACACCGCGCCCTGCAGCTCCTCCGCGTCCAGCGGCCCGCCCTCCAGCAAGCTGCTGGCCTCCAGCAGCTCCCCATCCGACAGCACGGCGTTGCCTTCGAAGCGCAGCCGCGCCAGCCGCGCAACGGGCGTGAGCTGGAACATCAGCCGCACCCCGCCTCGCACCGGCTCCGTGCGCGCCACCACGTCCGTGAAGCGGCCCGTGGCCCACAGCCGCTCCACCGAGCGCCGCACCGCGCCCGGTGTCAACGTCTGCCCCTTGCGCACCGCCACCAGGTCGCTCAGCCCCTGCGCGTCGGCGCCTCCGGACAGGTGCAGCTCCACGGCGATGACTTCGGCGCCGAAGCCACCGCCGTCGTCCGCCTGCGCGCGCGCCGCGCCCGGCACGAGGACGCAGAGCACCAGCGCCAGCACCGCGAGGGCCCGGACTACTCGACCTCCCAGCTCAGCTTCAGCTCGAGCCCGAGGTTTCCAAACGAGGCTTCGTTGTTCTCGTTGTCCCACTGGGCCTGCGCGGAGAGTCGGTCATCGAAACGGTACTCGGCCCGCGCCCGCGTGCCGCGCCCGCTCACGGGTTGCGTCATACCGATTTTAAGCTGCTCGCTCAGGAACTTCGACTCCAGTTGCGCGGTGGGCTCCGCTTGCCGGGTGGCGTCGTTGTAGGTGGTCGAAATCTGCAGGGACAAATCCCTCAACACCGGATTGCTGGGCAGGAAGCGCTGGAGCTGCCGGTCCAGGCCCGACACGTTGAAGAGGGCCTCGGCCGCCAGGCCGGCGCTCGCCGAAGCCGCGGTATCCTGGTCTGACGAGGTGAAACCCAGGGTGAGAAGCGAGACGATGTCGCCCTCCACCAGCGCCGGCTCCGAGGAAAGGAGAATCTGCGGGTCTGACGGCTTGCCGAAGGCGTGCAGCTTCACCACGTACTCGCGCACCTGCGTCTGGGCCTGGACCTCGAAGATGGGGTCGATTTGCGTGGGGTCCTGGAACTCGAGCTGCCCCTGACTGATGGTGAAGGGGTTGTTCCGGAAGAAGGCCTGGCTGCCCTCGGCCAGCTCCACCCGGCCCAGCAGTCCCGGCCGCAAGTCCGTCCCCGTCAGTCGCACGTCCCCCAGCAGGCGGGCCTTCGCCAGGTTGTTGTCCACGCGGACGTCGCCGAAGTGGACGTTCACGTCCCAGATGACCCAGGGCTTCGGAGGCTCACCGGACGATGAGGACGAGCCCGCCGCCAGGTGGGTGGTGCGCTTCTGCATCGTCTTCAGCAGCGCATCCACGTCCAGCGCCTTCTGGTAGCGCATCTTCACGATGTCCATGCCACCGGTGACGGTGAAGCCCTTGGGCGGACCAATCACCTGGAGCAGGCCGGAGAAGGTCGCGGGCAGGTCCTCCGTGAGCCGGTAGGGCACCTCGTCCAGTTGGATGGTGAGCCCCAGCCGCTGCGGCAGGAAGCGCTCCAGCCGCACGTCGCCGCGCGCGGACACGCGGCCTTCGTTGAGCTGGCCCTGCAGGTGCTCCACCAGCACGCGCTGGCCCGTCATCTCCACGCGCCCGGCCATGTTGCGCACCTGGACGGGCCAGTCCCGCAACGCCAACCGCATGTCGAACAGCTCCGCGGAGCCGACCACGGAGGGCTTCTCCAGCGTCCCGGAGGCCTCGGCGTCCACGGTGATGCGCCCGGAGGAGCGCTCCACCATGGCGGGCATCAACGACTCCAGCAGACGCAAATCCAACCCGCCCCGCAGCGTCACATTCAGGCCGCGCGGGCTCATCCACCCGCCCAGCGACAGGTCCACGTGCTGCCCCGTGAAGCGGAAGGGCTGCACATCCGTCCGCCCGGCCGCGTACGCCAGCACGATGGGGCCCGCGTTCTCCCCGCGCAGGTCGTCGCGGGAGAGGACCAGCCGCTCCACGGTGGCATTCACTTGCGAGCCCGCGGGCTCCAAAAGCAGGCCCTTGGCGCTCACCGTGCCCGACAGGGCCCCGCTGACGCCCGCCCACAGCGGCGCGTCCGGCAGCAGCGGGCGAATCTCTGGCAACGAGAACGAGCCCTGGGCTTCATAGGGCCAGTTCTCCTGCACCTTCATGCGGATGCGGCCGGTGGCGTCCCGGAAGGGGTGACCCCACACCTCGAAGTTTTTCCCCACCATGCGCCCGGTGAGGTCCATGGCGCCCAGGTTCCGCTCGGCGAAGGTGACGCGCGGCGCGCGCAGCGTGACGTCCACCACCGGCACGTCGGCGGTGCCCGACACAACGCCGTCCATCACCATCGTGCCCTGAATGCCCATGCGCTCGGCGAGCTCCGGGTCCACCGCCTCGGCCAGCGACAGGCCGTCTCCGCCGAAGCGGTAGTCCAACCCGCCCGCGAACGCGAAGGTGCCCTCCGCCCAGGTGCGGCCCAGCGGCCCCGTGAGGGTGGTGCGCTCCAGCACCATCGCCTTGCCATCCACGAAGCGCAGCCGCGCCGCGCCGTCACCCATGCGCCGCCCCAGGTACGTGGTGTCCTTGACGTCGAACGCCACCAGCCCCTCCAGCTTCTCCACGGGGCTGTCCACCTCCACGCGGCCGGTAGCCGTTCCCCCCAGCGTGCCCTGCATCACCGCGAGCGACGGACTCAGGCCCGCCACCACGTCCACCAGGTCCTCGTTTCGCCCCTGGGGGACGTTCACCTCCAGGCGCAGGTTGAGCAGCCGCCCGAAGGACACGCCCGCCTTGCCGTAGTACTGCGTGCGCCCCTTCTGGCCGGAGAAGGCGGGGAACGTGAGCAGGTTGTCCTTGTAGGCCAGCTTCCCCTGCATCACCCCCAACGACAGGTTCCAGAACTCGAAGTCGCGGAAGGACAGGCCCGCCTCCACCTTCACGTCCGCCGCGGGTCCCGTAATCGCGTACGTGGCGTGGCCCCGTCCGGCCCAGGGCAGGCCCGCGATGTGGCCGAAGTCCGCCAGGTCCACGTCGCCCTGCCCGTGGATGTCCAGGCCCAGCCCGCCCGCCAGCAGGAGCACGACATCGCCCGTCACGCGCGAGTGGCCCACCTCCGCGTTGACGTGGCTGAAGGCCACGCGGTCCGGCTGGAGCTTCACCTGCGCCTGCGCGCGGGCCTTGTCGAACTCCAGAATCGTGAGCCCGTCCTTAGGCTGCGTGTCGAACGCATGTGTGGCCAGCACGAACTTCCCGGTCCGCAGGTCCAACGGGCCCGACAGGGAGAAGCGCGGCAGCAGGTTGCCGGACAGCCGAGCGTCCAGCGTGGCCGGGAAATCCACCCAGGAACCCTTCACGCCTGCCCGGTCCAGGATGCGGCCCAACGACGCGTCCTCCGTCGTCAGCGACACCTCCAGCGGGAAGTTCGGCGTGAGCCCCAGCCGCCCCGTCGCGCGCACCTTGCCCGCGCCCACGGGCAGGGTGAGCTCCTCCAGCCGGACGTCTTCACCCGAGTACGACAGGCGCGCGTGCAGGTTCGTCGGGCCGAAGTCCCCGTAGCCCAGGCTGTTGCCCGACAGCTCCAGCGACACCGCGGGGGACGCCACCTTCCCCGCGATGGACACACGCGACCAGAGGTGCCCTGTCGCGGGGCTGGGAATCAGCCGCGCCTGGTAGAGCGCGCGCAGCGGGAGGAACACCTGCGCGTCCAAGGCCAGCCGCGGCGCGCACAGCGAATCCACGCGGCCGGACACCGTGGTGGTGATGTCGTCCAGCGACACCTCGGCGCGCTCCAGCTCCAGCAGGGCCTCGTCCGGGTCCAACGCGCCCGCGATGACCAGCTGCCCTAGCGCCAGCTCGCGTCCGTCCGGGCCCAGGCGCACCCGGCCGCGCCGGGCCTCCACGTCCAACTCGATGACACCCCACTGCTCGTCCCAGCGGACGTCCAGTTCGTCCACCTCCACGCGCCGGCCCTCGGGCAGCGCCAGGCGCAGCTCCGCGCCGGAGATGTCGAGCTTCGCCACGCGCAGGTGCTCGAGCGGCTCCAGGAAGCAGAAGTTGGATTTGGGCTCGGACGGTGCGGAGGGCTGCGACAAATCCAGCGCCACGCGCGGCCGGGACGCCTTCACCTGGGCCAGCGTCAGCCGGCCCCGAAGCGGCTGGAGGAAACCAAGCTGCACCTCCGCCCTGTCCACGGCCACCAGCGGCGAGTCCGTGCCGGGAAGGAACAGCGAGAAGCCGTGCACCACCACGCGGGAGCCCAGCGGGTCCAACTCGCAGCGGCCGAGCCCCACGTCCAGGCCCAGCACGTCGGGCAGGTGCCGGCGGCCCAGCGTGCACGCCACCTCCCAGGTCTCCGGCATGCGCAACAGGAGCACGCTCCCCGACAAGACGAGGAGCACCAACAGCAGCGCCCTGCGCGCACCGTGGCGGCTCTGAGAGGACAAAGCCGCTACAGCTTACCCAGCCCTTCGAGGTAGCGGTCGATCTCCGCGAGGTCCACCTTGCTGCTCGCCGTCCTGGGGAGCGTCGACGCCGAAGCGCTCGGCCGCTCGGCCGCTTGCCCGGCGGGCGTGTTCACCCCGAGCAGGCCCAGGTTCTTCCCGATGCGATGCACCAACTCCGCGGACACCGTCTGCTCGCGCGCGAGGAAGGCCTCGAAGAGCGCGTTGTCGCACAGCGTGTTGATGACGCGGGGCGAGCCGGACGAGTGCTGGTGCACGGCCAGCAGCGCCTCCGGGCTGAAGGGCATGCGCGGGCAGCCCGCGAGCCGGAGGCGGTGCTTGACGTAGGCCTCCGTCGACTCGGCGGTGAAGGGCTCCAGCCGGTAGCGCATGGCCACGCGCTGCGCGAGCGGTGGGTCCAGCTTCAGGTTCTTTTCGATTTCCGGCAGGCCGAAGAAGACGAAGGAGATGAGCTTGCGCTCCGGCACTTCCAGGTTGAGCAGCCCCCGGAACTCCTCCATCAACTCGCGCGTCTCCAGCATCTGCGCCTCGTCGATGAGGACGACGGCCTTCTTGCCGGACTCGTAGATTTGGAGCAGCCGCTGATAGAGCTGCGACAGCAGCGCCAGCTTCTCCTGCGCCGGATTCTCCACACCCAACTGCAGCGCGATGCGGCGTAGCAGCCAGTTGGCGGTGATGCCGGAGTGAATGATGACGAGCAGCGCGGCCTCGTACTCGGACTCCGGAAGCGAGTCGAGCATGCGGCGGGCCAGCGTCGTCTTCCCCGCGCCGATGTCCCCGACGAGGATGGACAGGCCCTTCATGTAGCTCACCGCGTGCATCAGCCGGGTGAGCGCCTGCGAGTGCTGCGCCGAGTTGTAATAGAAGCGGCTGACGGGAGCGTTGGAGAAGGGCTCCTGGGTCAGCTCGAAGAAGTCCAGGTACGTAGTCATGGGCTCGCCGGACCTCGCGGGGTGCAACTACAGGTAGCCGACCTTGCGCGCCTTGGACGCGCCAGCCGCTGGTATCGGAGTGGTGGGCGCCGCGGCCCCCGCGGGTGCGGGCGGACTGCTGGTGGCCTTGGCCCCATTGCCAGAAGGCGTCGGAAGCGGATCCTCCACCGGCTCCACGGAAGCCGCAAGCCGGGACACGTGCCCGGCGACATCCCGGTACTTCCCGTCCATCGCGGCCACGCGCTGGTAGTGGAAGAGCGCCTTGCCCGCATCCCCCTGGGCCTCGTAGGCCGCCGCCAGCTCGAAGCCGAGCGCCTTGGCCGCCTCGCCCGTGGCGTGGGGGTTGCCCAAACCCTCGCGGAAGGCCTCCACGGCCGCGGAGGCGTCGCCGCGCAGCAGCTGGAGCATGCCCATCATGGTGATGCAGTCCAGCTCGCGCTTGCCGCCCGCGCTCCCCTGGCGGGCCACGTCGAACTCGTGGAGCGCGTCGTCGAGCAGGCCCATTTCCTTGTACGCGATGCCCAGGTCGTAGTGCGTGTCCACGTCCTCGGGCTTCACCACCTTGGCCAGGCTCTTCTTGAACTCGGAGAAGACCTCCTCCACCGAGTACTGGAAGTCCTCTTCCGCCGGCAGCGCCGAGGCCCCGGCGTCGTCGCCGAGGTTGTCGATCTCCCCGGCCAGCTCCGCCGCGAGGTCGAACGCGTCGCGCTCGCCGGTGGTCTCCTCGGCGTCCTCGTAGCCGTCCGTGACGGGCTGCACGCTCGGAATCTGCGCCGGCTCCGCGGCCGCGTCCTCCTGCTCCGCGCCGCCTCCCGCCTCCGCCGCCTCCAGCCGCTCCATCAGCTCGGCTGCGCGCGCGTGGCCCGGGAAGGCAATCATCACCGTCTCGAGAATCTCGCGCGCCTCTTCCAGCAGTCCCTGGTCGAGGAAGAACGACGCCTCGTCGCACTCCTCCGCCGCGGGCTCCTCTTCATCGGCGGCGGCCTCGACTTCCGGCTCGGGCTCGGGTTCCGGCTCGACCGCGGGCTCCTCGTAGGCGACCGGCTCGGACAGCTCGTCCGCGGACAGGTCCGGCGCGTCTTCCACGAAGGACTCGTCGTCCACCGCCACGATGGCGTGCGAGGCCGTGGGCTCCTCGAACTCCATCGGGTCGCCCAGCGCCGGAGTCCCGAACGGGTCCTCGTCCAGGTCAGCGGCCGTCAACGGCGCGGCGCCCACGCGCGTGGGCACATCCTCCAGGTCCAGCGGCGGAGGCGCCTCGTCGTCCAGCGTAGGCACATCCAGCGAGTCCAGCGTGGGAACCTGGAGCGTGTCCGGCGAGGCCTCGTCGAGCAGCGCCTGCGTGGGCGCGTGCATCTGCGTGGGCTGCGGCTCGTCCTGGTCCCCGAGCGACAGCGCCTCCATGGACGTGGCGGCGCCGTCGTCCACCAGCGACTCGTCGTCGAGCGAGTAAGCCGCCGCTGCCGCCAGGTCATCATCGCTGGAGGCGACGAGCGGCTCGTCGTCGGTGACGCTGAGGCCCGGCTCGTCGGTCAGCACCAGCCGGTCGTCGTCCGTCACCAGCGTCTCGTCCACCGACGCCGCCGCCAGGTCCTCTGGATCGGGCGTGCCGTACACCTCGAACTCGCCCGAGGTGATGGCCTCGCCCACCAGCGCCTCTTCGCTGATGACGGCGGAGTCGCTGTCCTCCTCGATGACCTCGTCGGAGTCACTCGAGGGCAGCGTGGTCAGCGCCAGTTCGTCACCGGGCGGGTGCAGGAGCGCGTCTTCCGGCGGCGGCGCGACGAGAATCTCGTCGTCGCTGGAGTCCACCAGGATGGCGTCCTCGCCCACCGACTCCACCACGGACACCGTCGGCGCGGCGACCACGGGCCCCGTCGTCCGCAGCACGGACAGGAACGCGGGCACCTCGGGATGGGCGGGATTCTCCTGGAGGATGGTGGCCAGGTACGGCTGCGCGCGCTGCACGTCCGCCGTGCGCGTGCACAGGCGGAGCACGTTCAGCAGCTGCTCCGACGCCTGGGCCATGTTCCCGGACGCGACGTAGATTTGGTACGCCTTCTCGTGGGCGTCGAGGTTCTCCGGCTCGACGGAGAAGACCTTGCGTAGGTGCTCCAGCGCTTTGTCGTGGAGCCCGTACTTGACGTAGACGTCCGTCTCCGTGAGCAGCTTGGAGAGCTGCTCGCGCCCCATCCCCGCCGGAGCGGGAGGTGCCACGGGCGCCGGCGCGGGTGCTGCCGCCGCGGGCTGAGGCGCGGGGCGCGGGGCGGGCTGAGGTGCCGCCGCGGGCTGGGGTGCCGCCGGAGCGGGCTCGGGCGCGCGGCGCGCGACCAGGTCCGGGTCCTCGGGGTCCAGCACTTCAATCTGCGTCCAGACAGCCTCGGCCTCGGTGACGCGGCCGCGCTCCTGATGAATCTTGGCCAGCTCCTTGTAGACGGAGATGGTCTTCGACGTCTGGCCCAGGCCCTGGAACGCCTGCGCCAGCAGCGTGAGCGTCTCCACGTCGCGGCCATCGGCCTTGAAACACACCTGCAGCTTCGCCAGCGCGCGCTTCTGGTCGCCGCGCTGCAGGTACGACGTGGCCAGCTCCTTCGACAGCGGAAGGTTGTCCGGCTCCAGCGCGGACAGCCGCTCGGCCACGCGGAGCCAGTCATCCGCGCGGCTGTTGCGCTTGAGGTACTCGGCGGCGCGCTTGAACTCCTGGGCCGCCTCGCGCGTCATGTTCTCGCGCGCATACAGCTCCGCCAGCTTGATCTTCGACGCCACGTTCTCCGGGTCGAGATCCACCATCTTCTTCAAGGTATCGAGCGACGACTTCGTGTCGCCCGCCTTGTCGTAGTGGTTGGCGACAATCTGGAAGTACGCCATCGCCTCGGACATCAGCCCGAGCTGCTGGTGAAGCTCCGCCAGCTTGAGGTTCACCTCCAGCAGGTTCGGATTGAGCTTGAGGACCTGCTTGTAGAGCGCGACGGCCTTGAGGAAGAAGCCGTCCGACGAGTAGCTCTCCGCGACCTTGGTGAAGAAATGGGCGGCCTGCGGGTTGTCGTTCTTCTTCTGGTACAGCTCCCCCATCTTCTGGAGGACCCGGATGTCCTTCGGGTCGACCTCCAGGACCTTCTGGTACTCCTTGATGGCTTTGTCGTAGGCGCCCTTCGCGACGAGCTTCGCGGCGGCTTCGATGATCTTGTTCTTGTCCATCGAGCGGTGGGCTTCCAGCAGGCCGAAACCCCTTGAACTTCGCGGGTTTCCATCCTCAGCAAGGGGGAGTGTCGGAGGCTAACGGAAAGCTCCGACGCGGGTCAAGAAACGGCCCGGCTCCCCCCCGGGGCCGGATCACCTGCTCGCGTGGCGGCCCGACAAGCGGGAATCCACACCAAGTGTAGGGATGCTACGGCGTCTCCTCGACGGCCTTCTTGAGCCGCCGGGAGCCCGTCTCGCTCGCGAGCAAGCGCTCCACGAACCGGGTGTCGTAATTGCCCTCCTGGAAGGACTCTTCCGCGAGTGCAGCCCGGTGGAACGGGATGTTGGTGCGGATGCCTTCCACGACGTACTCGCCCAGGGCGCGCTGCATGCGGCGGATGGCCGTGGCCCGGTCATCCGCGTGGACGATGAGCTTCGACAGCAGGCTGTCGTAGTACGGCAGCACCGTGTAGTTCTCGTAGGCGCCCGAGTCCACGCGCACCCCATAGCCGCCCGGCACGCTGTAGCCGGTAATCTTCCCGGGCCAAGGGGCGAAGGTGATGGGGTCCTCGGCGTTCACCCGGCACTCGATGGCGTGGCCACGAATCTGGATGTCCTCCTGCTTGAAGCGCAGGGGTTCCCCGTAGGCCAGGCGGATCTGCTCGCTCACCAGATCCACGCCCGTGACGAGCTCCGTCACCGGGTGCTCCACCTGGATTCGCGTGTTCATCTCCATGAAGTAGAACTCGCCGCGCTCGTCGAGCAGGTACTCGATGGTGCCCACGTTGTTGTACGCGAGCCTGCGCATGGCGTTCACGGACACCTCGCCCATGCGCTTGCGCAGCTCAGGCGTCAGCGCCGGCGACGGGCTCTCCTCGATGAGCTTCTGGTGCCGGCGCTGCACCGAGCACTCACGCTCGTTGAGGTGGACGATGTTGCCGTGCTCGTCCGCGACAATCTGGATTTCGATGTGGCGAGGCTTCTCCACGTAGCGCTCGATGTAGAGGTCGCCATTGGAGAACGACGCCACGGCCTCCGCCTGCGCGGTGGAGAACGCCTGCGCCAGCGCGCCCGGCTCGCGGACGATCTTCATCCCCTTGCCACCGCCACCAGCGGCCGCCTTGAGGATGACGGGGAAGCCAATCTCGCGGGCGAAGGCCTCCGCCTCACGCGGGTCCTTCACGGTGCCCGGGCTGCCCGGAAGCAGTGGCAGTCCCGCCTCGCGCGCGGCCTGGCGGGCACGCACCTTGTTGCCCATCAGCCGGAGCATCTCCGGCCGGGGGCCAATGAAGCGGATCTTGCAGTTCTCGCAGACCTCCGCGAACTCGGCGTTCTCCGACAGGAAGCCGTAGCCCGGGTGGATGGCGTCCGCGCGGGTGATTTCGGCGGCGGACAGCAGCTGCGGGACGTTGAGGTAGCTCTCCTTGGACGCCGGCGGGCCGATGCACACCGCCTCGTCTGCGAAGCGGACATGGAGCGCGTTGGCGTCCGCCGTGGAGTGCACCGCGACCGTTGCGATGCCCAACTCCCGGCAGGCGCGGATGACCCGCAGGGCAATCTCCCCGCGGTTGGCGATCAGCACCTTCTTGAACACGTGGGTGTCTCCGTCAGGGCCGTCATGAGGAGCGGCTCGCCCGTGGGACACGGGCGGCGCGCGGACCTCTTCGTCAGGCCACTTCGATGCGGAACAGCGCCTGGCCGAACTCCACCGGCCGGCCGTTCTCCACGAGGATCTCCGCCACCCGGCCGGAGACCTCGGACTCAATCTCGTTCATCAGCTTCATCGCTTCGATGATGCAGAGCACCTGGCCCTTCTTCACCAGGGAGCCCACATCCACGAAGGGAGGCTGGTCCGGCGCCGGGGTCCGGTAGAACGTCCCCACGAAGGGGCTCGTCACCTGGTGGCCGGGCTTCTCCACCGGCTTCTCGGCGGCCGGAGCCGGCGCCGCGGGAGCAGCGGCCGGTGCCGGAGCGGCAACGCGAGGAGCGGCCGGGGCGGTGTATTCCACCCCGGCACTCGCGGCGACGGGAGCCGGCGCGGCGTGATGGACGATGGTCGTCTCGGGCCCCTGGCCGCGGCGGATGAAGAGCTTCTCCTCGCCGCGCTTCCAGACCAGCCGCGTGACGTCAGAGGACTCAAGAATCTCCACGATCTGCCGCAGGGCTTCCACGTCCAGGGACGTGCTCCCCGTGTCAGCGGGACCGCTCGAGGCGGCCTCCGTCCGCGCGGGCGACTGGGCCCGGGTCGACTTGCGCTTCGTTGCCATATCTCGCGTCCCCTTCCCTCCGGCGTCGCTGCCGAGCTGCGAACTAGCCCCTGGTGGCCACGCGCGTCAGGTACTTGCCGTCGCGCGTATCAATCTTCAGCACGTCGCCCTCTTCGATGAAGAGCGGGACGTTGACGGAGTAGCCGGTCTCCAGAACGGCGGGCTTCAGCGCGCCGGAGACGGTATCGCCGCGGATGCCCGGGTCACACTGGGTGACCTTGAGGTCCACGGAGTTCGGCAGCGTCACACCAATGGCCTTGCCATTGTAGAAGAGGACACTGACGTTGATGTTCTCCTTCAGGAAGTTCTTCGCCTCTCCGAGCACCTTCTCACCGAGGAAGGTCTGCTCGTAGTTGCGGGTGTCCATGAAGTAGAACTCTTCGCCCTGGACATAGAGGTACTGCATGTCCTTCTCTTCGATGTCGGGCTTGCCCACCTTCTCGCCGGACTTCAGCGTGGGCTGGAGCACGCGGCCCGTCAGGAGGCTACGAATCGTGGTGCGCACGAACGCGGAGCCCTTGCCGGGCTTGACGTGCTGGAAATCGGCGATTTCAAACGGCTCACCGTCGATTTCGATCTTCAGACCCTTGCGGAACTCGGACGTATCGATGACACCGGCCATGGGGACCGACTCCTTACAGACTCGCAGCAGCGAAAGCTTGAAAAGTCCGGGGTGTCTAGCCCATGCGCCCCTTCCATGGAAGGGGAAAGCAGCGGCGGAAGCGTCGCCTGGATGACTGCTGGCCGGGCATCCGACTAGAGCTCGGCGCGCACCTTGGGTGCGGTGACGCGCAGCACGTAGCGGCCCTTGCCGAAGTTGCCATCCGCGTGAAGGGCGAGCACCAGGAAGTAGTCCGGTGACACCAGCCGCATCACGGTCAGCACCTTCTCACTGTTGACGCTGACCTCACTCACGGTGCCCGTCTTGAGGGTCTCCGCGGCGTTGCGCAGCTGAGTGAGGAGGTTGGCGTACTCCACCCAGGCGCCGTTGAGGTCCAGCTCGGCGCTCTCGTCCTTCTGGAACGTGTCGACGGAGATGCCATCGAAGCCCATCACGCTGCACGCGAGGGCTCCATCGACCTGGTTGACCACCGACTCGAGGTGCGTGCGGAAGGACATGGGCAGAGGCTCTTAGAAAGACGGCCGGGGCCCAGTCAAGGGCCCCGGCGGGCATTGGGACTACGTTTCCTCGGGCTCGGAACACTCGGGAGGGAAGCCATCCTGCCCACCCGGAAGCCCACAGGGCCCGGTGGCCTCGAGCTGCGTTCCCACCGGGCAAGTGAAGCCCGAATCGTAGAAAGTGACGGGGTACGTGGCCTCGTTCGACTCGGTCGACTTGCCGTTGATGGTCTTGCCGATCAGCTTCAGTCGAACGACGACGCTTACGGGCGCAGTACCCCCACCGCCGTAATAGGCGGCGAGGTCAGCGCTCGCATTGGCCCCCAGCAGATCCAGGACCGCGCTGCTGCTCTGCGTCGCGTTCGCAGGCAGGTTGAAGTAGTACGGGTAGACGTCACTCCTGAGCGTCGGCCCCGTGCCTTGCGTTTCGTAGTTCAGCTCGACGTTGGTGACGTAGATGGAAGACTCGTCGCCACCGCCTGTAACGGGGGCATCACCGACGACGACCTCCTGAGAGGAGAGACTGTTCCGTACCTGGAACGCAGCCAGGTAACGGCCCGACGTCGCGAGGTCCAGTGACCCGCCAGGACTGGCGAGCCCCGACTGATTGACCGCACAGGCAGCATCCGGAATGAACGCGTTGAACAACTGGATGTCCGGAGGACTGTCAACACATCCAGTCATGGCCAGCGCCAACGGCACCGCGAGATAGAAGTTCTTCATGAGCGAACGCTCTCCTGCAAGAGGACGCAAAGGAAACCCTACAGGGTCTGCGCGATGGTCTGCCGGTTGAGAATGCGGGGCGTGATGAAGATGAGCAGTTCCTGCCGGGTGTCGGTCTCCGAGTTGTTCTTGAAGAGCAGGCCCAGCACCGGAATCCGCGACAGGAACGGCACCGAATTGACCTGCGTTGCGCCGCGGCGAACGTAGATGCCACCGATGACCGTCGTGTCGCCATCCTTCACGAGCACCTGGGTGTTGGCTTCCTTGCGCTGAATGGAAGGCTGACCGTTGGCACCCGTGCTGGACGGGTCAGGCTGGTTGTTGGACGCATTGATGGACATCAGAACGCTGCCATCCTGGGTGATGTGCGGCGTCACCTCCAACGACAGACGCGCTTCCACGAAGGTGGTGTTCACACCCTGCGCCGACGTCTGGCTGAAGGGAATGGACACACCCTGGCTGATGCGGGCCGTGTTGTTGTCCAGCGTCGTCACCTTCGGCGCGGAGATGGTCTTCACCGAGCCCTCGTTCTCTGCCGCAGACAGACGCAGGTTGAGCTGAAGCGCCCCGCCCGCCGAACCGAACGTGAATCCCATGGCGCCGCCCACACCCTGTCCAGTACCAGTGGGCAGATTGACCGCAAAGTTCGGATTATCAGGGAGACCTGCGCCGGTCCCCGTAACGCCACCCGTCACGGCCAGGTTGTTCGGGAAGATGAGACCAGTTGAGTTTCCAGTCGCCTGCCCCGCGCGAGCCTGACCACCCCACTGAACGCCCAGCGACCGGCTAAAGCTGGTGTTGGCTTCTACGATGCGGCTCTCGATGAGCACTTGCGGCGTCTGCGTATCCAGGCTGCGCACCAGCGAGCGGGCGCGCTCCGTGTTGGAACGCACGTCCTTGACGATGAGGACGTTGGTGCGCTGATCCACCGTCACCGAACCTCGCTCACTCAGCACGTCCTTCACCCTCGCCGCCATATCGGCAGCCACGGCGTAGTTGACCGGGATGAGGTTGACCATCAGGTCCTCCTGCCGCTGGAGCGACGCCTTGCGCTCTTGACGCAGCCGGGCCTCCTCCTCGAGCGTCTTCAGGGGAGCGATTCGGATGATGTTGCCGAACTCCTCCTTGCCCAGCGCCTTGGTACGGAGGACGAGATCCAGCGCCTGATCCCAGGGGACATTGCGCAGGCGGATGGTCACCTTGCCACTGACATCATCCGCCACCACGATGTTCTTCTTGGAGATCTCCGCGATGACGCGGAGGAGATTCTGGATGTCGATGTCCTTGAACTCGAAGGATACGCGCTTCCCACGGTAGCGGGCCTGCTGGGGCGCGCCCTCTGCGGCGTAGGCAGGCGCCTCGGTGGTGAAGCCAGCGGTACGCTGAGCCACGGCCACCTCCTCCGTCTTCACGCCCTTCACATCCAGACGCCACGACAGCGTTCCCGCGCTCTGGGATACCTTTTCTTCAATGGCACCATCGGCGGCCACCACAAGACGCACCTTGCCGCCCTCTCCCGGAACACTGAAGGCGCTGATCATCTTCACCGGCGTATCCAACGCACTGGTGTCGAGGCTGCGCTCGAACTTCTTCGGAAGGCGCGCGTTTTCCAGCGTCAGCACCGCGCTGCGAGGATCCGGCCGGTCCACCTTCCACGCGGAGGTGCCCGACAGCTTCATCACAATGCGGCCCCCCGCGCTGCTCTCCTCGAAGCGCACGTCCTTCACCTCGACCACGGGGGAGGCTTCGGACTTCACGGGCGCCTGACGCAGCGGCTCGACTTCTGCCACGGAGGCTACGACTGCCTGGGTCTCAACGGCCGGCGCAGCCTTCCGCGCAACCGCACGTCCAAGCACCACCTCGAGGCCACGGTTCGCGCGGTCCACTCGGTAGGCAGGCATCGTTCCGCGCACGTCCAGCACCAGGCGAACCTTGTCTGCATGCGCGCCCACACGTACATCGCGCAGCGCCCCCGACTTCACGCGAGGAGCACGCGTCGCGAGGCCGACACCAAACAGGTCGACCGCGAGCCGAGGCGGGTCGGCAAGCTCCAGTACCTCGTAGCGGGCGATGTCACCATCCGCACGAATGCTGAGCGTATCGTCCGCGAACGACATGGCAGTGATGTGCTGGGCCGGATTCGACACCTCCCGCTCATCAGCCTCGGCAGCCACCACGTTTTCCGGGAGCGCGGCCTTGGAGACAGGCGCTGATTCAGCCTGCACCACTTTGGCGGGAGCTGCGGCAGCGACCGAGTGTGGCTTCACCTCCACCGACGCGGTCACCCCTTCCGTCCTGGCCGGAGGCTCGGCGCGCTTCGCTTCAACGGACTGCGCGGCACCATCCACGGAGATGACGACCCGGTTTCCGTCCGCGCGCACGTCATACTGAGACGCCTTGTCCAGCGCCAGCAGCACCCGGCCAACGCTCGCGCGCTGATCAGAGAACTGTGACGCCACGACACCGGAAACCGGTCCAGAGCCCTCGTGGTGTCCCTTGATGCCGGTTGCATCCGCCGACGACAGGTCCACGACAAGGCGCTCCGGCCCGCTCAGCCGGAACACGGTAAAGGTCGGTGGCCGGGTGCCGGTCACCACCACCTGGGCACCCGAGCCCGTGCGGGACACATCAAGTCCCCGCAGCGTATTCAGCTCGGCACCATGCACCCTGGCGCCCACAAGAACGACCGCCCATGCGGCCGCCAACATCCACTTGCCCCTCGTCACAGCGCTCTCCTCGAGCATGCGTCCCCTCAACAAGTTGGAAGCGGGCCACCGCCCGCGGGAGCGCCTTGGAGGGCGCTACTCTCCGTAGTTCCTGCCCGTCATCATGTTGTAGGCGGGGTCCTGCTTCGCATCAGGCTTCAACTGCAGCGTCACCGGATTCTTGATGATCTCTCCGTTGCCGGAGAACACCTCTGTCACCGTCACCGAGTCACGAAGAATCTGAGTGACCTTGCCGCCCTGACGTCCCATGCGAGTGTTGCGACGCACGATGTGCCCACGTCCGGCCGGGTCTTCGACCATCGCGACGGGGCTTGCATCCCCTGTCACCACAGCAACGAGCTTCAGCTGATCCAAGTCGAACGAGCAGAGGGGCTCGTTGCAGGCGGTCACGGGATTGGCGTTCACCGGCCCCAGTTCGTCGATCGGACTCCGGAAAGGGTCGCGCTTGCCCACCGGATTGTACACATAGCTGTAGGAGGGAGCCGCCTGCGCACCAGTCTCGGTGGGGGCCGCCTTCACAGGGACTGCCACCGCAGCCTTGGGCTTTGCAGGCGGGGGCGCAGGAGCCGGCGGCTCCTCGCACGCAGCAAGCACCAGTGCGAGCATCGCGGTGGTCATGGTGGCCTTGAACGTCTTCATCCTCGCTCCCCTTGTCGCCCTACTTCTTGAGCGGATCAAGTTTCTATTTCTTCGAGTTCGAGTTCGAGTTGCCCGCGGTCGACGAAGCGGCCTTCTGCTCGACGAACCGGAACGTCGTGGCCTGGAACTCGCTCTGCAAGACGACCTTCTCGTTCTTGAGTTTGGCCGAGTCGAACTTGATGTTGTTGACGTTGACGATGCGGCGCATGTTGGCCATCTCCTGAAGGAAGAGCGCAATCTCGTGGTAGTTGCCGCTCACCGTCATCTTGATGGGGATGCGTGCGAAGAAATCCCCTCCCCCGACAGACTCCTTGCCAGGGGTCACGCTGGAGAGTTCCAGACCGCTCTTCTTCCCGATGTCGTTGATCTGTGCGAGCAGCTCCTCGATGTCACGCTGCTCCGGAAGTTCCGTGAGCGCCTCCGAGAGCTTCTGCTCCAGCACGTCCATCTCGCGCCGACGCTCATTCAGGTTCTGAGCAATCTCGCTCTTGTCCGCCAGTTCCAGGTCCAGCTTGCGGCGCTCGGCCACGGCCCAACCGATTTCTTCCTCCGTGGGCTGGATGACCATGAAGAAGTTGGCGACGGTGAGGGCACCGACGACGAACGCCAGGCCCCCGAACTTGATGGCTGGCGGCGCCTTGACGAATTGATCCAGGTACTTGTCCATGACGGGCAGCCTTGTCAGATGGCGTAGTTGGAAGTCAGCGTGATCTTGAACTCGACCAGGATCGGGACCCCGACCTGCGCACCGCCAACCTGCTTGGCAGTCTGCAGGTCGATGTTCTTGAAGAACGGGGACACCTGCGCCTCCGGGAACTCTTCGATCGTGGCATCCGAGGTGAGCATCTCTACTCGTGCCGTCTTGCTGTCCCGGCGCCGGTCCACCAGGCGCCCCATGCCCTTGGGCGTCCACACAACGCCGTTGAGCCCGCGCATGAACTCGGCGACTTCGTCATGACTGACGGCCGAGCCATCAATGGAGACGGCGTTGTTGTTCTCCGAGAACGTCTTCACCCACACCTTCTTGGGTGTCGCAGACGCGAGGGCGTCCATCATGCGAACAGGCCCGCTACGGCCCTTGCGCAGCGCATCCAAGACGGCCAGCTTCTTCTCCACTTCGGCCTTCCGGGTGTTGATGTTCTTGACCTCGCCGATGATCTTCTCCAACTCGGCAATCCTCGCCTTGGTGGAAGCGACGCCCGCTTGGTGCGTCTCAAGCTCGCTCTGTCGGTCGTCGTACCAGAGGTAGTTGGCAACGCCAGCGCCAATCAGGACCACCGCGAAGAGGACCAGCACCTGCCGGCCCATCTCACGCTTCTTCACCGCCCGGACGGGCAGCAGGTTGATGCGAATCATCATGTGCGTCGTCTCCAGAGGGTGGTCCGGTCAGGCCAGCTTGTCGCCCGGGCGCCGCAGCGCCAGTCCCACGGCCACCGCCGCCATGGGCGCCACGTCCATGATGAACGCGGGGTCGAACTTCCGGTTGTCCACTTCGATCTTGCGGAAGGGGTTGAGGATCTCCACCGGTACGCCCGTGCGCGCTTCGATGGTCTTGAACAGCGCGGGAATCTTCGCCGTGCCGCCCGACAGGTAGACCTTGCTGAAGTTCGAGTCGGCCGCGGTACCCGCGTAGAAGTCCAGCGAGCGCTGGATTTCGCCCGCGACCTGTTCGGCGACGCTGGAGAGCACCCGCTCCACGTCCTGTGGCACCACCGCGTCCGCGTCAGCGCCGTTGCCACCGATCTTCAGCGCCTCGGCCTCCTCGTAGGAGACGTTCAGCTGCTTCTGGATCTCCTCGGTGAACTGGTTGCCACCGATGGTGACGTCGCGCGTGAACACCGTCGCGCCGTTGGAGATGATGTTGATGTTCACCACCGAAGCGCCCGCGTTGATGAGCACCACCGTCTCACGCTCCGGCACGTCATAGTTGACGGAGAACATGTTCTGGACGGCGAAGGCATCCACGTCCACCACCACCGGGGCCAGGCCCGCCTCGGAGACCACCGTGGTGTAGTCGTTGATCATGTCCTTCTTGGCCGCGACCAGCAGCACGTCCATCTGTCCCGTGGCGTCGTTGCCGCCGCCATCGAGGATCTGCGTGTCGATGTTTACGTCCTTCACATCGAACGGGATGTACTGCTCCGCCTCCCACTGGATGCTCTCCTCGAGCTCGTCCTGGGACATGCGAGGCATCTGAATCTTCTTGATGATGACCGAGTGGCCGGACACGCCGATGGCCACGTCCTTGCCCTTCACCTTCAGCTCGGACATCAGGTCCTGCACGGCCTGGACGATGGCCGTGGAGTTCATCAGCGCGCCGTCGACGATGGCCTCCGGAGGCAGCGGCTTCATCCCGAAGCTCTGCAGCGCGTAGATGACCTCACCGCGCTTGCGCTGCTCCTTGAGGAGAATCATCTTGATGGACGTCGATCCGATATCCAGGCCGAGTACCAGTTTGCCCTTCGCCATGCGTGACTCCGTCGAGAGGCAGCCAGCGTAGCACTGGCCGTCAACCCCTCCTAAAAAGTGCCTGGAGCCCGCCTGCCCTCCGGACGGACGGGAGCCTCGCACCACCCCAACTGCGCCGGGCCCCTCAACACCGTCGCGGAGGCCCGATTTTCCGGCCTCCGGCGCGTTCCGTCAAATGCCAGTCGGCAGTCCGGTTCCTGGACCAGCCCCGCACATCACCCGCGCTCCGCCTCGGCGTCCGGATCGATGCCGTACTCCTTGATTTTGTAGAGGAGCGCCCGGTGGCTGATGTCCAGCAACTCTGCGGCCCGGGTGCGGTTGCCCTTCGTCTTTCGCAGGGCGGCTCGGATGTAGGACTCTTCCAGCTCCCGGATGGCTCGCTTGAGCGACAGGTCACCACCATCCTGTAGCACCGGCTCCCCTTGTTGCTTCTCGCCATGAGGGCCAGGTGGGGACGCGGCCCACAGCCTTTCGGGCAGGTTCGCAGGAAGGATGTGCGGCTCGTCCGCCAACAACACGGCACGCTCCATGGCGTTTTCCAACTCACGGACGTTTCCAGGCCATGCGTAGGACTTCAGGAGCGCCTCAGCCTCTGCGGTGAGCCCGGCGACGGGAGGCTCTCGGTTCAGCTCGCGGTTGAACCGAGCGATGAAGGCTCGCGCCAGCAGTGGCACGTCCTCACGGCGCTCCCGCAGGGGAGGGACGCGGAGGTTCACCACGTTGAGGCGGTAGTACAGGTCCTCACGAAAATCCCCCTTCGCGACCAGGCGAGACAGGTCGCGCAAGGTGGCTGCCACCACGCGCACGTTGACCTTCTCGACGCGATTCTCCCCTACCGGCCGGATTTCTCCCTCCTGGAGGACACGCAGCAGCTTCACCTGGGCGGACAAGGGAAGCTCCCCCACCTCATCCAGGAAGAGGGTGCCCCCATCGGCCTCCGCGAAGAGGCCTCTCTTGGCGGTGCGTGCGTCCGTGAAGGCGCCCTTCGCGTGGCCAAACAGCTCACTCTCGATGAGGCCGGAGGGAATGGCACCACAGTTGACCGCGACGAAAGACATGGGCGCGCGGGGACTGCGAACATGAAGCTCCCGCGCGATGAGCTCCTTCCCGGTGCCGCTCTCGCCACTGATGAGCACGGTGGTGTCCACCGGCGCGAGCCGCGCGACCTGGCGCAGCAACGCATGCAGCGCCGGGCTCTCTCCGAGGATGTGCCCCCCGGGCGTTGAAGGCAGGCTGGCCTGCTTCAGCCGCCGGTTCTCGCGAACCAGCCGCTCCCGCTCCTCCGCCTTTCGGAGGACGAAGACGATTTCGTCCGGTTTGAATGGCTTCTGGACGTAGTCGAACGCTCCCGCGGCGACGGCTTGGAGCGCCTGTTCCTGCGAGCCGTAGGCGCTCATCACTACTGCCGTCAGCGCGGGGTGCGAAGCCAGGGCCTCACGCAGGACGACGAGGCCATCCTTCTTCGGCATGCGCACGTCGCACAACAGCACGTCGTAGTCACGCGCGGCGAGTTCCTTCAGCGCGTCTTCGCCATCGGCCACCGCGCGCACTTCGTAACCGTGGCCGGTGAGCACCAACGTGAGGATGTGCCGGATGGAGGGCTCATCATCGGCAACGAGAATGGTGCGGAACAGGGGCATGGCCGTCTCCACGCATCATCGCCTACCCGCGACAGGGCCGATAGCTCCTGTCCCGAAGACGCAAGCATTTTCCTCAGGGTACGGGCAAGCACACGGTGAAGCGGGCTCCACCACTGGGGATGTTCTCTGCCTCGAGCCTACCGCCCATGACCTGCGCCAGGCGCTGCGACACCGCCAGTCCCAATCCCGTCCCCTCACGTCCTTTGGTCGTGAAGAAGGGCTCGAACAGGCGCGGCATGACGTCCTCGGGGATGCCCGTCCCGTCATCCTCCACGAGCAAACGAACTTCACCCGCCGCCTGTCGCGTGGCAACCCGCACACGTCCCTGCCCCCCCATGGCCTGGGCGGCGTTGAGCAGCAAGTTGATGACAATCTGCGAAAGCGGGCCTGCGTCCGTGCGTGCAAGCGCCCCAGGCTCCAAGTCGAGCATCACCGTCACGCCTGACAGCTCAGGGGAGGCACGAACCAGGCGCACACACGTCTCTACCACCGGGCCAACCTCTACCGGCCCTGGCGACGTGGCCCCGGGGCGTCCCAGGTCAAGCAAGCCCCGGATGATGCGGTCGATGCGCTGCACTTCGTGGTCGATACGCTCCAGGAAGTCCTTCAGCTCCGGCGTGTCCGCCTTGACACGCGCAAGTGCCACGTAGCCCAGGATTCCCGCCAGCGGGTTGCCTACTTCGTGGGCGACGCCCGCGGCCAGCCGTCCGACTGTGGCCATGCGCTCCGAAGCAACCAACTCCGTCTGCGTGCGAGCCAGTTGGGCATGCGACGCGCGCAAAGACGCCATCTGCGCACGAGTGAGCGCCTGTTCCTCGCGGAGCGCCTCCGCCATCCGCTGCAAGGCGCGCTGGATGCGAGACACCAGCGTTCCTCCCTGGGTCGGAACCAGGTGAGCCTCCCAGTCCAACCGACCGAACTGCTCGACCACCGCCTCGGTGCGGCGCAGCGGGCGTCCCACCATCAGGTCCAACACCACGTAGGTGAGGACCGTCAACGCGACCAGGTCGAGCCCCAACACCCAGGGTAGGAGGCCTTGCACACGAGCCAGCGTCGCTTCTTCCGCGCTTCCTTCGGGGACCCAGCGGCGGAGCGCGTCCAACAGCCGGAGGAGTACCGGTTGTACGGACAACCAGGTGAGCCCCGACGACAAAGCCCCCAGTAGGAACGCGACGCTGGCAATCCGCCACTTCATCGCATCCCCGCACGACTCATGGCAGGCCGCCCAGCATCATGGCGATATCCGCAGGCAACACCCGGGAAAGCCACGGCCCCAGCAACAGGAGCTCCAGCCCTGCGAGCGCCAGCCAAGGTCCAAAGGGAATGCTGGTGCGCTCCGGGACCCATTCTTCTTCCTCACCCTCTTCGTCCAAGGGCGCATCAGGGATGGGCTGGACCAGCAGGCACACGGGAACCAACAGCAACCGCTTCCAAAGTGGGAGGCCCGGCTGAGTGAATTCCCAGGTCATCGTGAGCGGGGGCGCATCCTCCACAGGCTCCTCTGGGGTGTTCTCCGTGCGGGGTCCGGCACGCCCCGTTACCAGCAGCATCAGGATGCCCACCACGGCGCCCTGCATGGACGCGAAGAGCAGGACCCCTAGCAGCGCGCGCCAGGACAGGAAGGCTCCGAGCATGGCAACGAGGTACTTGTCCCCCGCGCCCAGGGCCTCTCGCTGGAACACCTTCCATCCGACGTACTCCATCGCCCGAAAGGACAGGAAGCCCACCACCGCGCCAATCAGCGAATCACGAAAGGCGTCCATCCCCAAGGGGAGCGCCAGGGCAATCCCCGCCAGCATTCCCGACACCGTCATGGACAGCGGCAGAATCCAATGGTCCAGGTCAATGAAGGCGAGCGGCACCAGCAAGGATACGAGCACCAGCGCCGGCACCAATTCGTACGTCCAGCCAAAACGGCGCAGGCACGCGAAGAACAGGAGCCCCGTCAGGAGTTCCACCAACGGGTAGCGCACGGAGATGGGCGCGCCGCAGCCCCGACAGCGCGCCCGAAGCGCCAGCCAGGACAGCAGCGGGATGTTTTCGTACCACGCCAGGACGTGCCCGCACCGAGGGCATCGCGAGCGTGGCCGCACGATGCTCTGGTCCAGCGGCACCCGCGCGATGACGACGTTGAGAAAGCTGCCCACGCACAAGCCGAGCACGAACAGGAACACGGCGAACAGGGGCCCGAAGTATCCCGGCAGGGAAGAATGCGTCACAGGGGACGCATCCTACCCGAGCTTCAGCGGAAGTCGCGCCGCTCGAACACAATCGCAGCCAGCACGCAGAAAAGTGCTCCCCACCCTAGTGCGTAGAGCGTGGCCGAGCCCAGCTCCACCGCCGTCACCTCGATGCCATAGGTCGCGCGCGGCCGGAAGTTCAGTCGCTCCAGGTTGGGCAGGGCGTAGTAGGTGGCCTTGCTAACCCATTGGATGAGCTCCACCTTCGACGCGGCCCCCAGGTTGTAGATGTCCGAGCAGAGGTGACCCGCGAAGTACAACCCCGTTGTCACCAGCGCGGAGACAAGCTGGCTGGCGAAAGTGGACATCAGGAACCCGGCGCTGGTGAGGACGAACAACTCCAGGTAGAGCCCTCCGAGCGCGGCCAGCTGCGGCTGGGTGATGGGTGAGCGGTGAAGGACGAGCTGCACCCAGAACAGCAACGTCATCGCGACCAGCAACACGCCCAGAGTCAACATGTTGCCCGCGAGCCGGGCCAGCAAGAACCGGGTTCGCGACAGCGGCTTGGACACCATCAAGAAGATGGTTCTCCGCTCGATTTCGCGGCTGATGAGCCCGGACGACAGGTAGATGGAGAGGAAGACGAGCAGCAGGCTCATCACCCCAAGGCCGAAGTCCGTCACCACCCTGTCGAAGGTGCTGACCGTGACCTCCGTGACGAGCGTCGTGGCCAGGAGGAGTAGCAAGGCGAACGCGGCGACCAGCACCGTCACCCGGTTGCGACGCGCCTCGCGGAACCCATTCCACGCCATGGCAGCGAAGGCCCCCATTACTGAATCTCCCCGCCCACGGTCTGCCCACCTGCCTGCTTCATCGCGTCCAGGAAGAGGTCCTCCAAGGAGAAGCGCGCGGGCTGAACCCGGCTGACACGCCCGCCCTTGTTGATGACGGTCTGCAGCAGCCCATGCGAATCAGCGTCCGGGACCCGCAACAGCACGCGACTGTCCAATTGCTGCGCGTGCTCATACCTGAATCCCAGCGACTGGAGCACCTCCAGCGGCAGCCCGTGCACCACCATCTCCACCGAGGGAGCCTTCGCGGACACCAATTCCTGAACGCTGCCCTCCTGGACCCTCCGCCCCCCCACCAGCACCACCACTCGGTCACAAAGCGATTCGACATCCGAGATGATGTGCGTACAGAAGAGGATGGTCGTCCCCTTCGCGCGCTCGGCCAGGATCAAGTCCCGCATCTGCCGGCGCCCCAGCGGATCCAAACCGGAGGTGGGCTCATCCAGCACCAGCAAGCGAGGCCCACTGATGAGCGCCTGAGCCAGCGCCGTACGTTGCACCATGCCTTTGGAGTAACGGCGAATCTGCAAATCGGACGCTCGCCCCATCCCGACATCGCCGAGCACCCGCTCCACGCGCTGGTCCAACTCATGACCGCTCAGGCCGAAGATGCGCCCAGCCAACGTCACGAACTCACGCCCGGTGAGGTACTCATAAAGCGAAGGGTTCTCCGGCAGAAAGCCCACTTGCCGCCGAACATGCGGCCGATCTGGTGGCTCTCCGAAGAGCAAGGCCTGCCCCTGCGAGGCCCGCACCAACCCCATGAGAATCTTGATGGTCGTGGACTTGCCCGCCCCGTTCGGCCCCAGCAGTCCGTAGACCTGGCCTGGGGCAATCTCAAGGTCCAGTCCCTGGAGCGCCTTGACCTGCTTGTTGAGGAAGAAGCCCACCTTGTACGTCTTGGACAACCCCCGGATGGAAACTGGCAGGTTCGGATCCGACGCGCCCGCGACTGTCATGGCATCTCCTCCGGAAGGTCGAACTGAATGCCACCCGCCGCGATGTCTTCCCGCAGCTCATCCTTCTTCTTCTGGTCGAACATCTCCAACCTGTAGATTCCCGAGGTGGAACGCGCGCGGCCCTGCCTGTCGATGAAGAACTGTCCCTCCAGCGGATCTACGGGCATGGCCCTCAAGTAGCCCGCGCGCACCAGGACAGGGACCGCCTTGGGGCGTTCTCCCCGGTCACGCTGGTAGGCCGCAACAGCCTCGTCGATCTGCGTCAGAAAGCGCTCTCGAAGCAGTTCCTTGATGCGGTGTTCGTACAAGGCTCGTGACTCGTCGTCCTCCGCACCGTCACGCAGCATCTGCGCCAGCTGAAGCCCCATATCGATGTTGCCAGCCTGCGCATAGAGGCGCGTGGCGAGTTGCAGCAGATAGGGGGGCGTCTCAGGGTACTTCGACAACTTCATGAGCTGGTCGGCAGCGGCCTTGTAGTCCCTGTCATACGTCATCTTGTTGTAGGCCAGTTGGAACAGGAACCGGCGGTCGTCCGGGAACTCAACCAGCCCCTTGCTCAGCAGCCGGGATGACAGGTCCGTGTTCGCCCATTCGTCCCTCCCCAGGTTGACGGGGGTGGTGATGGCGCCCCACTCGTAGACGTACCTGAACTTGGGATCGAGGTCCGTCGCCAGATCCGCGAAGAAGAACACGTCCCGGTATTCCGTGTCCGTGTTCGCGCGACCGACCTGCTGGATGGACTGGAGCCAGTAGAAGTCGGCCAACAGCGGCTTCTGCGCCGCCCCCACGATTTCGAGGAACTCTCGCCGGGGGAGGATGGGCCCATCCTTCGTCCGCAATGGCTTGGCCGGCTTCTCTGCCATCACTGCGATGGCGCATACAGCCAGACACAGCACGACGCTCCGCATGAGTTCCCTGGGGTTGTAGAATTGAGAAAGGCCGCCCTCCTGGGGGAGAGCGGCCCGAAGAACAGTGGACCCTCCACTGCTCATTCCACTGAAGGAATGCGAGTTACTGGGCCGCGCCGTCGCAGGCAACGTCGTTGCGCGTGTTGTAGGGGGTGCCGGAGGCAACGTTACCCGCCTCGGAGCACGGACCCACCTGGCCAGAGCCCTCGAAACCGGCGATCACCCAGTCATCGAAGGTCGCCTCGTTGTCCGCGTTGCCACGCGCACCAGCGAAGAAGTTGCAGTTGGGGCAATCTGCGATGGTCGGCTGCACACCGAGGGTCGTGTTCCACCCGGCAGCGCCCTGGGGCACGAAGCGGGCGACAACCGGGGTCGGATCGTCGATGGCGCTGTTGGCACCGAAGCGGAACGAGTCGTTGGAGATGCACGGAACGCCGGCAGCAGGCACCGGAAGGTCAGCCGCATTGCGCACCTCGCAATCGCCGGCCGCAGCGGACACACGGTAACCGTAACGGTTGCCGCGCTCCGGCGCGAAGCCGATTTCGTTAGCGAAGTCGGAGTAACGGTCCTTCTCGGAGAAGAACGACTTCTGCGCGGTGTACAGCGCCTTGAGGTTCGTCTTCGCCTCGGACTGCTTCGAGCGGGCCTGGAACTTGATGAAGTTCGGGATGGCGATGGCGGCCAGGATGCCGATGATGGCGACCACGATCATGAGCTCGATGAGCGTGAAGCCACGGTTGCGGGGGTTGAATCGCGAGACGCGCATGGGGGTCCTCAGAGAAGGTTGCAACGGGGGGCACTGCGCCCGCGGATGGGAGTAGCACTACGCATGCCAACCCAGGTGCGCACGCCAAGCCCCCCAATTCTCAAGGCTTGGAGAAATCCACTCCGCGAGGATGGGTCCAGGGCTGACAAAATTCGGCAGTGACGCTGACGATAACTGTCGATCAGCCTACGCATCCGAAGCGCTCCCGGGCTCCAAGTCATCCGTCAGCCCATGCTTGGCCAACCGGTAGCGGAATGAACGGAACGAAAGGCCCAGCAGCTCCGCGGCACGGGTCTTCACGCCCCCGGCCTGCTTCATCGCCGCGACGAGATAGCGCCGCTCGCTGTCGTCGAGATGCCGCTCCAGGTTGAAGCCCGCCCCCAGCCCTGGCTCGCTGCCCTCCACGGGACGCACGGCGGGGTCTGTATCGCCCCGCACTGCGGGTGGAAGCGTGGAGGGCCCCAGGAGGTCTGAATCCGACAGGGTCGCAGCCCGCTCCACCATGTTCTGCAGCTGCCGCACGTTGCCTGGGAAGGGATAGCGCTCCAATAGCCCCAGTGTCTCGGGGGAGAAACGCAGACCGGGTCGCCCCAACTCCTCCGACATCCTGGACAGGAAGTAGTTCGCCAGCAACGACACGTCGCCGGAACGCTCGCGCAGCGGAGGCAGCTCCAACGTGATGACGTTGAGCCGGTAGAAGAGGTCCTCACGAAACCGTCCGGCCTTTACTTCGGCTTCGAGCCGCCGGTTCGTTGCCGCGATGACACGCGCCTGAAAGGGAATCTCCGCTGCGCTGCCGACCGGCTTCACCTTCCGCTCCTGGAGCACACGAAGCAGCTTCACCTGCGTCGCGAGCGGCATCTCCCCGACCTCGTCCAACATGACGGTGCCGTCGCCTGCCGCCACCAGGAGGCCAGAACGGTCGGTGGTCGCGCCAGTGAATGCCCCCTTCACATGCCCGAAGAGCTCGCTCTCCAGCGTCCCCTCGTTCAACGCCGCGCAGTTGAAGGGCAGGAAGGGACGCGCAGCTCGACTGCCGCGCATATGGATGGCCCGCGCCACCAGTTCCTTCCCCGTCCCGCTCTCCCCCGTCACCAGCACCGTGCTGCGACCGGAAGCGACCTTCTCCACCAAGGCCCAGACCGCCTGCATACGCTCGCTCTGTCCCACCGCGCCATCCAGGCCAGGAAACAGCCGCGCCCTGAGCCCACTGTTCTCCTGACGGAGCGTCCGCTTCTCCAGCGCCTTCTGCACCAGGAGCCGCAACTCCTCGTTGTCGAAGGGCTTGCAGATGTAGTCGTACGCGCCCTCCCGCATCGCCTCGACCGCTGCCGCGGGCGTGCCATAGGCGGTGATGAGCACCACCTCGGGAGACGCCGGCCGGGCCCGAGCCGCCCGCAGGACGTCGAGGCCACTGCCGGTGCCCAGCTTCAAGTCGGAGATGACCAGGTCCACCCCATCCAGGACCAGCACATCACATGCGGCCTTCACACCGGCCACACTCGTCACCGCGTACCCTTCCCGCTGCAGCAGCAGTTCGAGGTACTCACGCATGGACAGCTCGTCATCGACCACGAGGATGTGGCCGCGCGACCCCAGGTCCCCTCCCTGTGCGGATGTCACAGCGGCAACCCCACCACGAACTCGGTGCCCTCATCTCGGTTCGAGCGCACCCTGATGGAGCCGCCGTGGGCCCGGATGATGGAGTGCGCGGTGGACAACCCCAGCCCCGTGCCGCCATCGCGTGTGGTGAAGAACGGCTCGAACAAGTGCCCCATCATCTCCTCCGTGATGCTCCCCCCCGAGTCCCAGATGCGGATTCTCGCCTCATTCTCGCTCCGAGTCAGCGCGACCTTCACCTCACCGCGCGGGCCTGCGGCCAGGAACCCGTTGCGCACGAGGTTGATGAGCACCTGCCGCAGCTGATCCGGGTCAACCGAGACCGGGAGGGGCTCGGGCGCGGTGACTTCGACCCGCACGTCACGTGCCAGTGGATCCACCCGGAGCATGTCCATGGTTTCCGTCACGAGCGAGGCAAGCGGAACCCTCCGCAAGCTGGGCACCGGGGGACGAGCAAAGCGCAGGAAATCCTCGACGAGCCGTGCCAGACGATCCGACTCGCGCATCAAGATGTTGGTGAGCTTCTGGGCCACGTCATCCCGTGCATCCTGCGCCAGCAACTGCGCCGAGCCGCGCATGGACGCCAGCGGGTTGCGCAGTTCGTGCGCCAGCTGCGCAGAGAGTGCGCCCAGGCTGGCGAGCCGATCGGCCCTCTTCAGGTCATCCTCCATCCGGCGGAGCTGGGTGAGGTCCTGGAAGACCATGAGCAAGGCCCCGGGCTCACCCTCCAGTGGCGTTACCGACAGCCCCAGGATGCGCCGTTTCGCGCCCTTTCCCACCACCAATTCACTGCGAGGAGATCGAGGCGCCAGGACCGAAACGCCAGGAAGAAGCGCTTCGACTTCGACGCCAGCGACCTGCGTGGGGTCGACCTGGAGGATTCCGCAACCGGCGGGATTGACATACGTCACGCGGCGCCGCGCATCACACGTCGCCAGCCCCGAGGGCATGGAGGAGAGAATCTGCTGTTGAAGCCGCCCCAACCGCTGGAGGTCCGCCTCGCGAGCAGACAGGGCACCACCTGTCGCGGAGAGCTGACGTGAGAGATAACCCGACAGCACAGCGATGAGGCCCAGGGCCAGGGAGTTGCTGCCCAGGACGAAGAGCACCCGCGTGGGCGGAATCAGCCCACCAGACTCGCCGTCCAGGAGTCGTGAGCCCATGACCAAGGCCCCGAAACACAGGGCAGACGCAGCAGCAGCCCAGAGCGCGCCTCGGCGGTCCAGGACGACCGACGCGCCGATGACGGCCAGGCTATAGAGAAACGTCAGGGGCGAGTCAGAGCCACCGCTGAGGTACACGAGGCCGGTGGCGATGACGACGTCGCCCACGACCTGCACCCAGGCGTCCCCGAGCCCCCCCTGCCCCTTGCGCAGCCGCAGCCCCACCACCACCGTCGACACGTACGCGATGATGATGACCGCGAGCGACAGGGTGTCCGCGTGATTCAGCTCCTGGGAAGGCTGAAGGAGAAGCCGCGCCAGGGTGATGACGAGCGAGAGGCTCGCGGCAACCGTGCGGAACAACACCAACCACACGAGCCGTGAACGAAAAGCGCCCCTCTCCAAAGGGCGCGATCCCGCCACGACAGACCTACTGGATGGCGCCGGCAAGCGAGAAGATCGGCAGGTACATGCCGATGAGGAAGCCACCGACCACGCCGCCGAGGAACACCATCAGCACCGGCTCAATCATCGCCGTGAGGCTGTTGATGGCCGCGTCCACTTCGTCATCGTAAAAGTCGGCGATCTTGTTGAGCATGGTGTCCATGGCGCCCGTCGCCTCACCCACGCCGATCATCTGCACCACCATCGACGGGAACACCTTCGTCTCGGCCAGGGGGCCCGCGATGTTCTTGCCCTCGGCGATCTTCCCGCGAACGTAGATGATGGCGTCTTCCACCGTGCGGTTACCGGCCGTCTTCGCGGTGACGTCCAGCGCGTCCAGGATGGGCACGCCCGAGGAGATCATGGTGCCCAGCGTGCGGGTGAACCGGGCCACGGCCACCTTGCGAAGCACGGGTCCGAAAACGGGCATGAAGAGGAACACCTTGTCCCAGAACTTCCGGCCCCGCGGTTGGCGGTAGCTCCACGAGAACGCCATCACCAACGCGGTGATGGAGCCCGCCACATGGAAGAAGTACTCCTGCGCCATGTGCGAGAAGTTCACGATCATCTGCGTCGGCCCCGGCAGCTCCGAGCCGAAGTCCGCGAACATCTTCTCGAAGACCGGCGTCACCTTCAGCAGAAGCACCGCCGTCACGCCGATGGCAACCAGGATGACGATGATCGGGTAGGTCATCGCGCTCTTGACCTTGGACTTGAGCTTCTCGTTCTTCTCCCGGTACGCCGCGAGCCGGTTGAGAATGGCGTCGAGGATACCGCCCACCTCACCTGCCGCGCAGAGCTGGACGTAGAGTTCGTCGAAGACCTTGGGGTGCTCCTTCAGCGCGTCCGCGAAGGTGCTGCCCTGCTCCACCTTGCCCTTGATGGCGAACAGCACCTTCTTGAAGGAAGGGTTGTCCATCTGGCTCGCAAGGATGTCGAGGCACTGCACCAGCGGGAGGCCGGCGTCGATCATCGTGGCGAACTGACGGGTGAAGATGAGGATGTCCTTGCCTTCGACACCGCCAAAGCCGGGGATCGTGATGTCCCCGTCCAGCATGCTCTTCTTGCGCACCTTGACGGGGTTCAGCCCGAGGGACTTGAGGCGCGCGTTGACGGCCTCGACGTCCATCGCCTCCATCTCACCCTTTTTCGACTCCCCGCTCTTGGTCTTCGCCTCCCAGAGGAACTGGGCGGTGGCCTTCTTGGGAGTTGATGCCGACTTCACTGCTGGGGCTGCCATGAGCTGGACCTCCGCGGGTGCCGCGCCACTCTAACCGCTGATCTCTAAATCCCGGAACTAACGACCACCCGCTCCCCCGCCTGGTCGCTGCATCCCGGGCAGGGCCCCGCCGCCGCCCGTGGCCAGGATGTTGCGCAGCTCCTCCGCGTCGCTAGAGCGCCCGAAGGCCTCGTCCTGGGTGATGAGCCGCCGCAGCAGCAGCGCCGCCAGAGCCTGGTTGAAGGTCTGCATGCCGAACTTCGCCTGGCCGACCTGCATGGACGAGTAGATCTGGTGGACCTTGTCCTCGCGGATGAGGTTCCGGATTGCGGGGTTGGGCACCATCACCTCCAGCGCCAGGATGCGGCCAGGGCCGCCCGCCTTCGCGACCAGCGCCTGGCTCATCACGCCTTCCAGCACGAAGGACATCTGCGCGCGGACCTGCGGCTGCTGGTACGGCGGGAACACGTCCAGCACGCGGTTGATGGTCTGCACCGCGCTATTGGTGTGTAGCGTCGCGTAGCAGATGTGACCCGTCTCGGCGATGGTGAGCGCCGCCTCAATCGTCTCCAGGTCGCGAAGCTCACCGACGAGCACGATGTCCGGGTCCTGGCGGAGGATGTACTTGAGGGCCGTCTTGAAGTTCCGCGTGTCCGCTCCCACCTCGCGCTGATTCACGAGGCAGTTCTTGTGCGGGTGCAGGTACTCGATGGGGTCCTCGATGGTCATGATGTGCTCATGACGCTCGGTGTTGATCTTGTCGATCATCGAGGCCAGCGTGGTGGACTTGCCTGAACCCGTGGGGCCCGTCACCAGGATGAGCCCGCGCGGCTTCTTCACCAGCTCCGCCACCACCGGCGGTAGCCCCAGCTCCTGGAACGTCAGAATCTTGAAGGGAATGGTCCGGAACGCCGCGGCGACCGCGCCACGCTGCATGAAGATGTTGGCGCGGAAGCGCGACAGGCCCTTCACACCGAAGGACAAGTCCAGCTCGTTCTCCTCCTCGAACTTGTGCTTCTGGGCGTCCGTGAGGATGGAGTAGCAGAGCTGCTTCGTCTCCACCGGGGTCAGCGGCGCCGTCTTCAAGGGAACGAGCTCGCCGTCGACGCGAAGCTGCGGCGGAGAGCCGGTGGTGACGTGGAGGTCGGAAGCGCCCTTCTCGACCATCGCCTTGAGGAGCTGGTGCAGGTTGGCCACGGGGGGATGTCCTTCGGGGGGAGTGCGGTGGGAGGGAGGTTGACTAGAAGCGGTCCGGGGCGGTGTTTCCCACCACCTCTTCCAACGTGGTGGCGCCGTCCATCATCTTGCGAAGACCGCTCATGCGCAGGCTGCTCATGCCCAGGCGGATGGCCTCCTGCTTCAGCTCCGCGGCGGAGGCGCCGTTGATGACCAGTTCCTTGAGGCCGTCCCAAAAGGGCATGACCTCGTAGATGGCCACGCGGCCCCGGTAACCACGGTCGTTGCAGTCGCGGCAGCCGACCTTCTCGTACATCGTGAAGGTGCCAATCTTGTCCGGCGGAACACCGGCGTCGATGAGCGCCTGCTCGTCCACGTTCTCCGCCGGCTTCTTGCACGCCGGGCACAGACGGCGCGCCAGACGCTGGGCGAGGATGAGGTTGAGCGACGCCGTCACGAGGAACGGCTCGATGCCCATGTTGAGCAAACGGCTCACCGTACCCGGGGCATCGTTGGTGTGCAGCGTGGAGAGCACCAGGTGGCCCGTGAGCGCCGCCTTCACGCCGATTTCCGCCGTCTCGAAGTCACGGATCTCACCAATCATGATGATGTCCGGGTCCTGGCGAAGGAAGGAGCGCAGCGCCGCGGCGAAGTTCAGGCCGATGTCGTCATGCATCTGCACCTGGTTGATGCCGGCGAAGTTGAACTCGACCGGGTCCTCCGCGGTGCAGATGTTGGTGTCCAGGCCGTTGAGGCTGGAGAGCGCCGAGTACAGCGTCGTCGTCTTGCCCGAGCCCGTGGGGCCCGTCACCAGCACCATGCCGTAGGGACGGTCGATGGCCTCCTTGAACCAGGCCAGCGGCTGCGCGTCGAAGCCCAGCTTCGTCATGTCGAGCTGGAGGTTGCTCTTGTCGAGCAGACGCATCACGACCTTCTCGCCGAAGAGCGTGGGACACACGCTCACGCGGAAGTCCATCTCCTTGCCGCCGCCCATCTTGATCTTGATGCGGCCGTCCTGCGGAAGGCGCCGCTCGGAGATGTCCAGCGAGGCCATGATCTTCAGACGCGACGTAATCGCATTGCGCAGCTTCATCGGCGGGCGCATCACCTCGTACATCACGCCGTCGATGCGGAAGCGGACCCGGAAGTCCTTCTCGTACGGCTCGACGTGGATGTCGGACGCGCGCTTCTTGATGGCGTCCATGAGGATGAGGTTCACCAGCTTGACCACGGGCGCGTCATCCGCGGCCTTGGCCATCTCATCGATGTTCTCCGTCTCCTCCTTGGTGACCTCGATGTCGTCACCGACGTCGCCGACGATGTCCTCCAGCGACGGGCCCTTCTCCGCGTAGTAACGCTCGATGGCCTCGCGGATGGAGACCTCGGAGGCGACCACCGTCTCGATGTTGTAGCCGGTGAGGAACTTCAGGTCGTCCACGGCGAAGATGTTGGACGGGTCGCACATGGCCACGATGAGCGACGGGCCCGCGCGGTTGACGGGCACCACCAGGTGCTTCTCCGCCACTTCCTTCGGCACCAGCTTGATGATGTCCGGCTCGACGTCGAAGTCCTTCAGGTTGATGGCCGGCACGCCGTACTGCTTGGAGAGGAAGTCGGTCAGCTTCGACTCCTCGATGGCGCCCGTCTTGACGAGCGCGGTGCCGATGCGCGTGCCGTTCTTCTGCTGCTCTTCCTGGGCCTTGCGCAGCTGCTGCACGGAGATGAGGTTCTCGCGAACCAGCAGTTCACCGAGTCGACCGGACATTCGTTGATGCCTCTTCCTTGAAGAAGAAAGAAGCGGGCGGGGGCCCGCCTCCGAGCTCAAAGACGCTGGAGCGGTGCCCGGGTGATCCACACCCCATGGCACGGTTCCTGATTGCGAATTAGAGGGGAGCGGCGCGCGCGCGTCAAGGCGCCCTCGCCTGCTCCCCTGCTGTCACAAACCGTTGAACGGACACGGGAAAATTGCTCAGCTCTCCTCGCGCGCAATCACGGCGCGCGCGGCCTCCACGTCACGCTTGATCTGCCCCGTCAGCTCCACCACCGAACCGAACCGCTGCTCGGGGCGCAGGCGGTCGAGGAACTGCACGCGCAGCTCCTTGCCGTACAGGTCGCCGGTGAAGTCGAGCAGGTGCGCTTCGATCGTCACCTCCGTGCCGCCAAAGGTGGGCTTCACACCGATGTTCGCTGCACCGCCATGCCAGGTGCCTTTTGACTCGCCCGGCAGCTGGACGCGGATGGCATAGACGCCCGGTGCGGGGCGCAGCTCGTTCTGCGTGTCCACGTTCGCGGTGGGGAACCCGATGCCCCGCCCCCGCCCTGCGCCCGTCACCACCGTGCCGTCCAGGTCGAAGGGACGGCCCAGCAGTCGCCGCGCCGCGGACACGCGCCCCTCCAGGATGTACTCGCGCACACGTGATGACGACGCCACCACGCCATCCACCGTGACGGGCGGAACCACGTGCACCGTCGCCCCGCGCCGGGCTGCCGCCTCGCGCAGCGTCTCCACGGTGCCGCGCCGGGCAGCGCCGTAGGTGAAGTCGCTGCCCACCACGACGTGCGCGACGCCGAGCACGTCGAAGAGCGCGGCCTCGAAGTCCGCGGGCGGCGTGCGCGCGTATTCGCGCGAGAAGGGCTGCACCACCGCCGCGTCCAGTCCGCACTCCTCGAACAGCTCCAGCTTGCGCGGCAGCAGCGTGATGAGCTTCGGCGCCAGCTCCGGCTGGAGCACCTTGCCCGGGTGGGGATTGAAGGTGAAGGCAGCGGCCCGCCCGTGACGACGCGCCTCCGCGAAGAGGGCCTGATGGCCCACGTGCACACCGTCGAAGTTGCCCAGCGCGAGTGCCTGTCCGGCCAGCGCCCGGCCCGCGTCCGCCACCGCAGGGAAGACCTTCATGGGCTCCCGTATACTCCAGGCCTCGCGTTTTTCCCTGGCCAAACCCGTCGCCGCCGTGGTTGGTGGCGCCCGCCCATGTCCCGTCCTCGCCTGCTCCCCGAGCCCGTCGGCCTCAAGTTCGTCACCCAGGAGACCCCGCCGGACTGGGACGCCGAATTCGGCTTCAGCGGACCGCTCGAGCTGGAAATCGGCTCCGGCGCGGGCGGCCACGCCCTGGAGTACTGCCGCCGTCACCCCGAGGTGCGCTTCGTCGCCTTCGAGTGGCGCAAGAAATACGCGCGCGACACCCAGGACCGCGCGGACAAGGCGGGCCTGCGCAACCTGCGCGTCGTCGAATCCGACGCCCGCTTCATCGTGCCCCGCATCTTCGCACCCGGCTCGCTCGCCGCCATCCACCTCCAGTTCCCCGACCCCTGGTGGAAGCGCTCCCACGCCAAGCGCGCCGTGATTCAGCCCGCGTTCGCCGAGCTGCTGTACGGCAAGCTCGCACCGGGCGGCCTCTTCGACATGCGCACCGACGTCCAGGACCGCGGCGTGACGATGCTCGCCATCCTGGAATCCGCCGGTTTCAAGAACCCCCTGGGTTCAGGTGTTTTCCATCCCTATGACCCAGAGGAAGTGCCCTCCACGAGGGAGCGCCGCTACCTGGCCAGCGGTGAGCCCGTGTATCGGGCGCGGCTATTGAAGCCTGCCTGACGTCGGCGCCCCGGGCGCGCGCCGAGCCCCTTGCATCCCCGGTGCGGGCAGTGAGAATGGCGGGCAACCCCGCACCGCGCGCGGGACGATTGCACCGGGGGCGAGACATTCATGGCGGATGGCGAACGGAAGAGGACGCTGGAGGTCGCCCGCCGTGCCCCCCCCGCAGGGGAACTCAGTGGCCGCACGGTGCTCATCGTGGACGATGACCCGGTGCATGTCCGGCACGTGCGCGACGGCCTGGCTCCTCACGGGTACGTCTTCACCGAGGCCCATGACGGCACCCAGGCGCTGTCCGCCATCCGGGAGTCCCGCCCCGACCTCATCCTCATGGACGTGGAGATGCCGGGATTGGGCGGCGTGGAGGTGTGCCGCATCATCAAGGCGAACGCGGGTGAGGACGGCTTCGGCTTCATCCCCGTGATTCTCATGACGGCCCGGCAGGCCGCGGGAAAGGTGGAGGGGCTGGAGTTGGGGGCGGATGACTACCTGGTGAAGCCCTTCGACATGCTCGAGCTGTCGGCCCGCGTGAAGTCCATGCTGCGGCTGAAGGCGCTGCAAGACGCGCTGGTGGAGAAGAACCGGGAGCTGGACCGCGCCAACAAGGAGCTGGCGGCGCGGCGCGAAGAGCTGCTGGCGCTCACCCGCACGGATGCACTCACCGGCCTGTCGAACCGGCGCGCCTTGGAAGAGCGGCTGAACGACGAGTTCGCCCGCTCGCGACGTTACGGGGCGCCCCTGTCCCTGGTGATGCTGGACATCGACCACTTCAAGCGCATCAACGACAGCTTCGGGCACCCCTTCGGGGACCACGTGCTGAAGGCCGTGGCCCAGACGGCGCGGGCGCGGCTGCGGGAGGTGGACCTGCTGGCGCGTTACGGCGGCGAGGAGTTCATCGCCCTGCTCCCGGAGACAGGCCCCGCGGACGCGCTCCGGGTCTGCGAGCGGGTGCGCGACGCCATCGCTGCCCTGGAGTTGGAGCATGTGGGGGGGAGTGGCAAGCCGCAGTGCGTGCGGCTGACCGCGTCATTGGGCGTGGCCACGGTGCCGTCGGGCGACCTCCCGAGCGCGGAGGCGCTGCTGCGGGCTGCCGACGCCAGCCTCTATGCGGCCAAGGGAGCAGGCCGCAATCGCGTCCATCAGCACGCCGCGTGACATGTCCGAACCTCGGGCTTTCCCCCGGCGGCGCTTTGACCTAAACCCCTGTCCCCATGCGTCTCTCCGCGACGATGCCCTGGCTGGTAGCGCTGGTCCTGCTGCTGGGCCTGGGTGGCTGCAACCGGCCGCGCTTCGGCACCCCGCAGGACGCCTACACGTCCTTCCACCGGCTGGTGAAGCGAGGGGAGCTGCAGCAGGCGTGGGGCGCGCTGTCCAAGCCCACCCAGGACGCGCTGGCGCAGCGTGCACAGGTGGTGGGAGAAGCCTCCGGGGGTGAAGAAAAACCGGAGCCCATGGCCCTCTTCTTCGCGAATGTCCCTCCGCCTCCGGATGTTACGGAGGTCTCACTGGTCCGGGAGGAGGGAGACGTCGCGACAGTGCTCGTGCGCGCGGGAGAAAGCTCCCACGAGGTCCGGATGGTCCGTGAGCCGTCCGGGTGGAAGGTCGACCTTTCAGCATCCCTCCAGCCGTGAAGCCGGGCATGCCCGGAAAACTCGCATCAGGTAACGTACGACTGTGAACGACAGGAAGACACGGCGGGTGATTCCCGCGGTCGAAGTCATCCGGCGCCCGGCAACGACGCCCGGCACTGCCGCTCCGACCCCGACTCCGGCGCCCACGCCGCGCCCCACGCCTACCCCGCGCCCCACGGGCGTGGCGCCCACGCCCCGGCCTGCTGCTGGCTCGGCGCCCCTGCCGACGCCTCGTCCCGCGCCCACGGGTACCGCACCGGCGGCAGCGCCAGCGACAGCGGCCCCCACGCCCCGCCCGACGACGAGCGTGACGCCTGGCGCTCGCCCGCTGGCTCCCCGCCCCTCGGGCCCTGGCATGGGTGCGCCTCCGGGCAGAGCCCCCGGTGGTGGGTTCGGCGGACGCCCCGGCGGCTTCCGGCCGTCCACGCCCCGGCCGCCCCCCACGCCCGAACAGATTCAGGCGCTGGCGGTGCGCGAGCGCGTCCCCGCCCGCATCGCGAAGGGCGAGCTCGAAGGGAAGATGAAGTGCCGCATCTGGCGCAAGCTGCACGCCGAGGAGGCGAAGCGCTTCGACCAGGTGTACGAGCTGATGGGCCAGACGCCCAGCCTGTCCCTGGGTGACGCCTTCGGCGTGCTCCAGAGCGGCATGACGGTGGCCGAGTTCATGGCCCGCAAGGAGCGCACCCAGCGCAAGGCGGCCATCAAGCAGGCGCGCGGCGAGGTCGAAAACGCCGTGGTGGCGGACTTCCTGGCCCGGCTCATCAGCGACAAGGCAGAAGTCTCCGTGGTGCTGGCGGAGCGCTCCCTGTTGGACACGCTGCAGGTCGAGGAGCCCATCGCCTTCACGCTGGAGCGCACGGGCCGCCTGGAGAAGCTCCAGGTGGTGCTGCTGGCCCGGCGCACGGATTGGGAGCGGCTGCTGCCCGGTCTGGAGCGCGATGCCAAGCTGACGCAGAAGCCGTCCGCGGTGGCGCGTCAGCCGGACAAGCGCCCCCACTCGGACCCGCGCGCCTTCCTGGACCACATCGGGCAGACGGTGCGGATGGTGCTGCGCAACGGCATCACCCTCCAGCTTCCGCTGATTCGCGTGGGCCGGTTCGACCTGCTGCTGGGCGAGGAGGGCCACGAAGTCTTCGTCCCGCTCCACGCCCTGCTGCGCTTCGAGCCTGTCGCCTCCACCTCCGACGAGAGCGCCCCCACGGACGAGGCCTGAGGCCCATCCCCGCGGGGGGGCTCGCCCCCTCACCGCCGAGAGAGACATCCATGCGTCAGTTCATCTCCCGCATCATCAAGCCCTGGCTTGCCCTGGCCGCGACGGCCGCCATGGTGGGCATCACCCAGCAAGGGTGCGCGAAGGACGCCGACGCGGCGAAGCCGCCCGCCGTCCCGGAGAAGCGGGAGAACGGCGTACGCATCGTCGAGCTGTCCGTCACCGAGAAGGGCTACGAGCCCAGCCCTGTGAATCTCAAGAAGGGTGAGCCGGTGAAGCTGGTGGTGACGCGCAAGACGGACCACACCTGCGCCACCGAGGTCGTCATGGACGGCTACGACATCAACACGCCGCTGCCGCTCGACCAGCCGGTGGAGATTGCCTTCACGCCGAAGGAGTCCGGCAAGCTGGTGTACGGCTGCGCCATGAACAAGATGATTTCCGGCGTTTTCATGGTCGACTGACGGACGCTGGCCGATTTCTGGGCAGCGCCGCCGGGAGGAGTAGTCTCCGCGGCCTGAATGGGCGGCGCGGCGGAGCTCTTCACCCGGCATGTCTTCCTCGACCTCGAAACCACGGGGCTGGACCCGCGCGTGGACGAGGTCATCGAGCTGGGCTGCATCTTCTTCGAGAACGGGCGCGAGGTGGAACGCTTCGCTCGCATGTACTCGGCGTCGCGGCCCCTCCCCCTCACCATCCGGCGGCTGACGGGCCTGACGGACGCGGACCTCGCAGGGCATCCGCGCTTCGGCACCGACATCGCCGAGCTTCGCGAGAAGCTCTCCGGCTGGACGGTGGTGGCGCACAACGCGCCCTTTGAAAAAGGCTTCCTGCCGGACCTGCTGGGCCCCATCCGCGCCCCGGTGCTCGACTCGTGCGAGTTGATGCACTACCTGCACCCGGAGCTGCCCAGCCACTCGCTGGAGTCGCTGCTGCGCTGGGGCGGGCTCGCGTTGAGGCAGCCACACCGCGCGGTGTCGGACTGCGAGGCGGTGTACTCGGTGCTCGTGCACGCCATGGAGCGCTGCGTCCGCGAGGGCCGTGGCGATGACGTGGTGGACCTGCTCGCCGCGTTGGACCCGCGCAAGGGCGCGGAGCTGCGCCTGGCGATGGAGGGCGTGGGCCTGAAGGACGGCGGCGCGAGCGGCGCGTTCGACTACGAGGAATGGCCGCTGGTGGACCTGCTGTCGCGCCTGGCCGCCGCGTGCCGTGAGGAGGCCGCGCCGCTTTCGCTGGAGGCTCAGGGCTTCCTTCGCGGGAAGCCGGAGCGGCGGCGTGCCGGAGGCGCCACGGCGCTGCCCGAGCCCGAGGCCGATGCCCCCGTGCTGCCGGTGCGTCCGGATGAGGTCTCCGCGCTGCTGGGCGCGGGAGGGGCGCTGGAGCAGGCCGGTGAAGGGTTCATGAGCCGGGCCGCGCAGCTTGACGTCGCGCAGGCGGTGGCGCGGGCGATGTCGGACGGCGGGCAACTGGCGGTGGAGGCCGGCACGGGCACGGGCAAGTCGCTGGCGTACCTGGCTCCCGCGGCGCTCTTCGCCGCGCGCAACGGACGCAAGGTCGGCGTGGCGCCGCACACCAAGACGCTCCAGGACCAGCTCCTGGAGAAGGACCTGCCTCGGCTTCACCGCGCCACGAAGGGCGCCTTCGGCTACGCCCTGCTGAAGGGCCAGACGAACTACCTGTGCCGCCGCCGCGCGCTGGAAGCCACTCGGGTGGAGCCCGGCATGGGGCACTCCGCGCGCGCGCCTCGGGCGTATCTGCGTGCGTACCTGCGTCGCAGTGGCGAAGGAGACCTGGACCGGCTGAGCCACTGGTTCCGCGAGCGCTTCCCGGTGCTGATGGCGCTGGTGCCCGCCGTGCGCTCCGAGGCGTCAACGACGCTGGGCGAGAAGTGCCCGCACTTCCACCGCTGCTTCTATCACTCGGCCGTGGCGCAGGCCCGTGAGGCGGACGTGCTGGTCATCAACCAGTCGCTCGCCTTCGCGTGGCCCGCGCGCTACCCGAAGCTGGACCACCTGGTCCTCGACGAGGCGCACGAGGTGGAAGATGTCGCCACCACCGCACTGACGCTGGAGCTGTCGGACCTGGCCTTCCTCCGCCTCACCGAACGGCTGCATGGCAGGGACGGACGGCGCGGCCTTTTCGCCGAGCTGCGCAAGGCGCTGAGCGCTTCTCGCCGGACGGAGACACGATCGCTGATGGGCGAGGTGGAGGATGGCCTTCGCCGGTTGCTTGACGACGCGCGCGACCTCGGTGCGCGCGTGACGGAGCTGTGCGAGCCCACCGCCACAGCCGTGGGCGAGGACCCGGATGAAGGTGCGTACTCTCCGGAGCTGCGCATCACCGCGACCGTGCGAACCCTGCCCGCCTGGGAGCCGGTACGCGAAGGACTGGAAGGCGTGCGCGGCGCACTCCAGGCGCTGCATGTCCTGCTGTCCGTGCGCGTGCTGGCCGCCCTTCCTGAGCTGGCGGCTCGACAACCCGCGCTGGAGCGGGAGCTGTCTGGTGCCACCACCGAGCTTGGCGAACTGGCGGTGCTCGCGGGCGAGCTGTCCGGAGAGGCCGCGCCAGGACGGTGCTACGCGGCCACCGCGGAACCGAAGCGGCAGCGGTGGAGCTTGAGCGCCCAGCCGGTGGATGTCTCCGCCTACGTGTCGAAGGACTTCGCGGAGAGCAAGCGCACGCTGGTGCTCGCGTCCGCCACGCTGGGCACTGGCGACGGCTTCCCCTTCGTCCTCCGGCGCTTGGGGCTCGACGGGCGCGGAGGCCGACCCGCGCCCCGACTGGTACGCGCGGCCACGCCCTTCAAGCTGCATGAGCAGGCGCTGGTCGTGCTCGTCACCGATGCGCCTCGTGCGCACGAGGAAGCCTTCGTGGAGTGGGCCTCGCTCCGGATTTCGGGCCTGGCACAGACGATGGGAGGCCGGGTGCTGGGGCTGTTCGCGTCGACGCGCCGCATGGAGCGCGTGGGCACGAGCGTCCGCGGACGGCTGGACCCGCTGGGCATCGAGGTGCTGCGGCAGTCACGCGGGCACAGCCGCTCGCTGGCGGCACGGCAGGAGAAGGACACGGGCACCGTGCTGCTGGGGACCAAGAGCTTCTGGCAGGGCGTGGACATCCCCGGCCGAGGCGTCGGCTGCGTGTTCATCGACAAGCTGCCCCTGGAGCCCGCAATGCGTCCGCTGGTGGCCGCGCGCGAGGAGCCCCTCTCTCGCAGCGGCGGCGAATACATGGGCTTCCTCCACTACCGGCTCCCCCGCGCCCTGCTGCAACTGCGCCAGGGCGTGGGCCGGCTCATCCGGGCGACGACGGACCGGGGCGTGGTCATCATCTCGGACCCGGGGCACCCCAGCTACCGTGGCCACCTGATGAACGCGCTGGAGGGCTATCGCGTCGAGGCGCTTCCGTGGGCCCAGGCGCGCCTGCGCATCCACGCGATGCTGAAGGAGACGGGACTCACCGTGGAGTCAGGACCCGCGCGGTCCTGGGGGTGAGCCCCGGAAGGGCTCAGTCTTCGAGCCGGGTGCGGTAGCGCGCATCCAGGGCGCGCAGCTCATGGATGAGTTCAGGGGACGCGCCCGAGCGCTCCGCGGCCAGGAGGACGTTCGCCAAGGTCCTCGCGTCCTCCTCGTTCTGCTCGCGGAGGCGCTGCACCATCTTCCGCGTGGCATCGAAGAGGTCCTGGAGGTCGTCGCCATCCCGAAGCCCGTGCTGGGGTGGACGCAGCCGGCCGTCGTGGACCTCCTGCACCATGCGGCGGATGCGGAAGAGCGGGCCCGCCACCTTGTGCGTCACCACGATGGTCCCCAATCCCACCACCGCGATGAAGGCCACCAGAAAGCCCCCCAGCGCCCACCAGGTGAGCTTCTGCTGCCGCTCCAGCTCAGCGCGTTGGGCAACGATGGCGGCACGCTCGGCCTCGTAGGCCGCGTCGATGGCCCCTGCCTTCTCGCGGAAGCTCGCCTCGAACGTGGGGTCGTCCATCCGAGTCAGCAGCTCGTTGGAGAGCGTGGCGCCGGACAGCTCGCGGCTGACCTCCGCCGCGCGGGAGCGGGCTTCCACCGCCGTCGCTGTCTCGCGCATCAGCGCCTGCGCGCCTCTCACGAGGAAAACGCCCAGCAGCGCCGACAGCACGAGCGTCACTGAGACGATGTACGCCGTCAGCTTGAGCTGGAAGCCCGTTTCGAGAAGGAAGTTGCGCCAGCGCCGCTTGGCTGGCGTCAGGGGCGCCGTGGTCGTCGTCATGTCTCGCTGCTCCACTCGAAGGTCTCCGCCGCTTCCTCCACCGCGCGAGGTACCAGCGCCTTAAGGAGATCGCCAGGCTGAGCGCCCGCGGCATTCACTTCCACCTGCCCCATCAGCGACAGGTCCGGATAGGTGAGGCATACCAGCGCCACCCGCAGTCCGCCGCCGTCCGTCGCATGAAGCTCCGGGGTGATGCGGTAGCCCCGCACCCGAAGCTTCTTCAGCGTGCCCTTCGCCGCCGCCTTCGTCTCCTTCGCGGGCGCGAGCTGGGCCCCGCTCCGCATCAGCCGCGAGCGCAGCCGCGCCTCCGTCGCCTTCACCAGGTCGGCGGGGAGCTTGCCCGTGCGGTCCTTGACCGCCTCGAGCTGCACGTAGAAGCGCGGCGGGCGGGACTGGTACTCCTTCAGGGCCCCCACCGCCTCGCTCACCGCGGATTGGACCGACGCGTCCGCGTCCGCCTTGTGGGCCTGGAGGCAGTCGAGCCCGCCGGGCTCCAGCAGCTTCGCCAGCCCCTTCGCCGCGGCCACGCGCACCAGCTCGCTCTCGTCCTTCAATCCGTTGCACAGCAGCGGCACGGCCTCCGGGTCCTCCGTGGCGCCGAGCACCAGCGCCGCCTGCGAGCGCGAGCGCGGGTCCTTGCTCTTCTGGAGCTGCTTGCCCAGGAAGGCAATACGGGAGTCACCCTGGGCCAGGGCCGCGCAAGGCGCGAGGAGCAACAGGACGAGGGCAGAGGAAAGCAGCTGCATGTGCAGGGAAGGAGTCCGAAGAGTCTAACGCCGTCTGACGATTGGCGAACAGTTGCATGGCCTTGCACATGGAAGACAGTGGGTCATGCCCACTCCCGCCCTGAAGGGCCGTCCCCGCCTCTGTCAGTCCCGGTGTCTGTTCAGACCTGGGGATGCCGTGGGGAGGGCACGGCGCGGGGCGCCAACCCGGGCGGCATATCCACGGCACAGCGGCTCGGGCTCGGCCCCTGGAGCCCCCACAGCCGGTGCCTCCCGCCCCCTCCACGGCAGCAGGACTGGCAGGAATCGAGCCATCCGCTCGGGGATGTGGCCTTCATGCGGTAATGTGCGCGTCTCCAGGAGGGCTCACCAGGTGTCTTTCACGTCCCGGTTGGAAGGTCTGCTCCAGAACGTGGGGTTGGGCGGTATCGTGGGTGAGGTGCGCGCGCGCCTCGGGCTCAAAGAGCCTCGAGACGCATCCGTGCCCCGGGCCTCGGACTTCCCTTCACCGCCTCCCCGTGGCGCCACGCAGCAGACCGTGGTCGAGCGCACGCCGCGTCCCAGGCAAGTCGTCTCCCAGCCGTCCGACGCGCCGCCGCCGGAGCCGACCGTGGCAGAGCGCACTCCGCTACGTAGTGCGGTAACCACCGACGCTGTCGCACCTTCGGCTGCCCAGTCCGCTACGCCTGACCCATCCCGAAAGGTGACGGCGAAGGCGCCTCGCACCGGGGCGAAAAAGAAGAAGCCCGCAGCACGGCAGGCTCAGAGCAGCACGGGAACCAAGTCGGAGAAGCGGACGGCCCGCCCGACTACGAAGGTCAAGAAGCGAGCGCGCCCCGCGAAGGAGGCCGCTTCGCGCGCGACCGGGAATGGCAGCACGGCTGTGGACCAGTTGCTGTCCGCGCTGCGCAGCCATCCGCGGCAGCAGGATCTCATCTCGGCAGGCAAGCAGAAGGACCAGCTCGTGCGGTCGCTCATCCCCCTCTATCTCGCACGCTCGCTCAACGCGGAGCTGGAGGTGACGTCTGGAACAACGTCGCGATTCTGGGGGGAGCTCGGTGTCACCTACGCCGCGCCGAACGCGGCCAAGGCGCTCCGCCTGCACGGTGGTTACGCACAGGACACCCAGAAGGGCAAAGCCATCACGGCTCGGGGCGTCCAGTACGTGGAAGAAATGCTGAGTCGTTTCGGGAACGCCTCCTCGGGTACTTGAACGACGAGCAGCCGCGATGGGCCATAGGGCGCGGGGCGCCCCGTCCTCGCCTCACCCCATCGCGAGCAGACACTTCGTTGAGGCCACCATCACTCGGTTTGAACCGTCCCTGGTGTATCGGCAATCGCCCATGCGCGAGAGTGAACGCCATACTGGACCCAAGCCTGATGCATCGCACCTTCCAGGCACGAGTGCCATGTATCGCCCAAGCATCTGCCAGAGTCACCCCAGACAAACACCAGGTAGGCTCCGTCCTCTTCTTCGGCAATCTCAAGCGACACCGTCTGCCCGAGTTCCCTATGCAGCGACGACTCATGTGTCGCCGAATCAGACAATGAGGTCACACGCGAGCACGGAATCTGGGCAACAAACCTCGGTCCCATCGAAGTCACCTTGCCCTCCGAAAACGTCCTGCCTCACTCCAGTGGCAGTCCCTGTACTCGACTGACTACACGAGCCCTCCGGGCATTCACGGCGCCTGCATCCCTCACCCGTGGATTCCGTCACGCAGTGAACGAGGGTAGGCCACGCGAATCGAAGCACCGAGCCGCCAGTACGCCAATGACTCACGATGAGAGGGCTGGGCAAAGCCGAGCGCCATTCGTGGCCCGTGACAGCGGTACGGCTTCACCTGCCGCCCAAGCGCATGCCGGACAGGTCGCCCTCCTGGCGGGAATCCTTGGAGCCGAAACGGCGAGGACGATGCTGGCGCCCACGTCTCACACCTGATGCGCCGCCAGTATCCCCCTGACTCCCAAAGCCCGCGTCCCGCTGCCCCCCCGCCCGGGCCACCGACCGGGTCAGTCCGGGGTTCCCGGGGTCGTCCGGCACCTCATGCAACCTCCAAGAACTCCTGCGAAGCCGCCTCTTGTGGCATATACCCACACCATGCCTTCCGCCCTGACCGCCTCCGAGATCCGCGAGGCGTTCCTCAAGTTCTTCGAGGAGCGCGGCCACCGCCGTGTGGCGTCCTCCTCCCTGGTGCCCGCCAACGACCCGACGCTGATGTTCACCAACGCGGGCATGGTGCAGTTCAAGGACGTCTTCACCGGCCGTGAGACGCGCGACTACCGCCGCGCCACCACGTCGCAGAAGTGCGTGCGCGCCGGCGGCAAGCACAACGACCTCGACAACGTCGGCTTCACCGCCCGGCACCACACGTTCTTCGAGATGCTCGGGAACTTCTCCTTCGGCGACTACTTCAAGGCCGACGCCATCGCGTATGGCTGGGAGTTCGTCACCCGGACGCTCGGCCTGTCCACCGACCGGCTCGCCGTCACCGTGTTCAACGGCGAGGGCGGCACCCCCTGGGACGAAGAGGCCTACGAGCTGTGGAAGAAGCAGGGCGTCCCCGCCGAGCGCCTCTACAAGCTCGGCCTCAAGGACAACTTCTGGGCCATGGGCGACACCGGCCCCTGCGGCCCCTGCTCCGAAATCCACTACCACCAGGGCGACGACATCCCCTGTGTCGAAGAGGCCGAGGGCAAGAAGTGTCAGGGCGTCGCCTGTGACTGCGACCGGTGGCTCGAAATCTGGAACCTCGTGTTCATGCAGTTCGAGCGCAAGGAGAAGGACGGACCCCTCATCCCCCTGCCGAAGCCGTCCATCGACACCGGCGCGGGCCTGGAGCGCATCGCCTCCGTCGTCCAGGGCAAGCGGTCCAACTACGAGACCGACCTCTTCCAGAACATCCTCGCCACCGTCAGCGGGCTGTGCGGCAAGCCCTACTCGCAGGAGTCCGGCGCGTCCCAGCGCGTGGTCGCGGACCACAGCCGCGCGGCGGCGTTCCTCATCTCGGACGGCGTCCAGCCCTCCAACGAGGGCCGCGGCTACGTCCTGCGCCGCATCATGCGCCGCGCCATCCGGCACGGCACCCAGCAGTTGGGCCTGGAGGACGTCTTCTTCTTCAAGGTCGTCGACCGCGTCATCGAGCTGATGGGCGACGCCTACCCCGAGCTCCGGGAGAGCCGCACCTTCGTCCTGGAGGTCTGCCGGCACGAGGAGACGAGCTTCCGCCAGACGCTCAGCCGCGGCCTCAAGCTCATCGAGGAGGAGCTGTCCGAGCTGCAGAAGGCCGGCGGCAAGCAGCTCTCCGGCGACGTCGTCTTCCTGCTCCACGGCACCTACGGCTTCCCGTGGGACCTTACGCAAATCATCGCCCGGGAGCGCGGACTCGACGTGGACCTGGTCCGCTTCGAGGAGCGCCTCAAGGAAGAGGCGGACAAGAACAAGTTCGCGGGCTCTGGCGACAAGGCCACGGGCGAGATCTACCTGAAGCTGGCGGAGCGGCTCGGGACGACGGAGTTCCTCGGCTATGAGGGCGAGGGACACGAAGGCGAGGGCAGCATCCGGGCCATCGTCAAGGATGGCGCCGAAGTCACGCAAGCCACGCAAGGCGACACGGTGGAGCTGGTCCTGGACCGCACGCCCTTCTACGGCGAGTCCGGCGGCCAGATGGGCGACACCGGCCGCATCGTCGGCCACGGTGGCAAGGCGGTGGCGAAGGTCACCGACGCGCAGCGCCCCGTGCCGGGCCTCGTGGTTCACTCGGTCGAAGTCTCCGAGGGCACCTTCAAGGTCGGCGACATGGTCCAGGCCGGCGTGGACTCGGAGCGCCGCAAGTCCATCCGTGCGAACCACTCCGCGACGCACCTGCTCCACAAGGCGCTCAAGCTCGTGCTCGGTGAGCACGTGAAGCAGGCGGGTTCCGTCGTCGCGCCGGACTACCTGCGCTTCGACTTCGCGCACTTCTCGCCCGCCACGTCCGCGCAGCTCGAGCAGGTCGAGGACCTGGTCAACAACTGGATTCGCGACAACGCGGGGGCCGAGACGCGCGTCATGAGCCTGGAGGACGCGAAGAAGTCCGGCGCCGTCGCCATGTTCGGCGAGAAGTACGGCGAGACGGTTCGCGTCGTTACCGTACACCCCGAGTCCACCGAGCTGTGCGGCGGCACCCACGTGCGCCGCAGCGGTGACATCGGCCTGTTCAAGATTGCCAGCGAGAGCGGCGTGGCGTCCGGCGTGCGCCGCATCGTCGCGCTGACGGGCATCGGCGCGCTCCAGTACGTCCGCGAACAGGAGCACGAGCTGCGCAAGGTGGCCGAGCTGTTCAAGTCGAGCCCGAAGGAAGTCTCCAAGCGCGTCGAGGCGACCCAGAAGCGCGTGAAGGAGCTGGAGCGCAAGGTCGAAGAAGTGGCCGTCAAGGCGCAGACGGCCAGCAGCAAGGACCTGCTGGAGCAGGCTCGCGACGTGAATGGCATGAAGGTCCTGGCCACCCAGGTGGACGCGGCGGACGACAACGTCCTGCGCGGCATGGCGGACCAGCTTCGTGACCGCATCCGCTCGGGCGTGGTCGCCATCGGCGGCGAGAAGGACGGCCGAGCCATCATCCTGGTCGCGGCCACCAAGGACGTCGTGGCCAAGGGCATCAACGCCGGCGCGCTGGTGCGCGAGATGGCCAAGGAAGTCGGCGGCAAGGGCGGCGGCAAGGCGGAGATGGCTCAGGCCGGCGGCCCGGATGCCTCGAAGCTCCCCGCGGCACTGGAGAAGCTGTACGAACTCGTGAAGGGCATGGGCACCGCGTGATGAACCACCGGGCCTCCGCTTCCGTGGCGCTCCTGGCGGCCACCCTCGTTCTGGGTGGCTGCAAGGAGGAGTCCGTGCCTGACTACGCGGGTACGGGTGATGACCGGACGCTTCAGAAGCTCCGCCAGGAAGTGGACCGGGTGAACCAGGGGGGCCGCCCCTCCCAGGGCCCCGAGGCCACGCGCGGAGACCCGAACGCGAACCTCGCGGGCCTGGCCGCGGGCATCAACGTCCCCACCGAGCGCGAATGGGAGCTTCCCTCCCCCAACGACGCCGTGCGCCTGGAGACCCTGTCCGTGAAGCTCACCGGACTGGAGGCGTCGCACTCGGCGAAGGGCTCGGGGAAGGTGAGCCTGACCTCCGAGGACCTGTTCTTCCGCGTGCAGCTCTTGACGCAGAACGTGGGCGGCGCGCCGCTCACCCTGGACCTGGACGGGGCGAAGCTCTTCGGGGCTGAAGGCCAGTCGTACGCCGTGGCCCGGGATGCACAGGTCGTCGGGGGCACCCGCCCCCTTCGGCGCACCTGGGCCCCGGACGAGCGCACCGACGTGGTCCTCCTGTTCGAGCTTCCTCCGGAGGCCCTTCGGGATGACGGGCTGCACCTGTTGCTTCAGGGCTCCGGGGGGGATGTGCGGATTCCCTTGAAATGAGCGGGACCGCGTCCAAGCTCCTCCCGCTTCGCATCCGCCTCCCGTACACGACGGAGGAGGAGTTCATCGACAAGTACGGCTCGAACGTGGCGCGCGGCGGCGTGTTCGTCGCCACGCGCGCCATGAAGCCCGAAGGCACCGGGCTGGCGTTCGAGTTCGTCCTGGCCGATGGGACACGGCTGCTTCGCGGCGAGGGCGTCGTCGTGAAGGCCCAGGTGGACGCGGTGGGCGGGCGTACCGGCATGACCGTGCGCTTCGTGAAGCTGGACGCAGCAAGCAAGGCGCTCATTGACCGGGTGGTGGCGAAACGTACCGGAAGCGTGGAGCCACAAGCTCCCGCCCAGGTCACGCTCCCTCCTCCGGTCCCTGCGCCCGCGCCACCTCCGGGACTCGTTCGCCGCACACCCGGCGCGAAGGCTTCGAATGCGGTGCGTGCCTCGATTCCACCCCACGAGCCCTCGCGGGAGAATGCGCGCGTCGAAGGCACGACGGCTGGAGTTCCTGACGCGGTGGCTGCCAACGGAGCCGCTCTCGCGAGCGCGGTGGCGGCTCCGGAACCCACGCCCATTTCCGATACTGCTACGGCAGATGATGGTGCGCGCGCGGAAGTGCCGGACTCCGGTACGGCTGCTCCGTTCTCCGAGTCCGAGCAAGTGCTGGATGAGCCTGCGTCCAGCACGGACGCGCATGAGGTGTCCGGTGAGGCGGACACGGGCTCAATCGATGCCTCTGACGCGTTCGGCGGGAGTGCTTTCACTGATTCAGGGGCTCCGAGAACACAAGAGGCGGACGCGCGTCCGGGACCTGTCGCCTTTGAAGCTGATTCGAGTGACGGGCTCGACTTCGCCATCACCGCGAGCCTCGCGGCGTCCGAGGATGAAGGCGGCAATGCGAATGCCGTAGCCGAGCGACACGGCCTCGGTGAGCCCGCCCAAACGCCACTCGTCCCGGAGGATTCGTCAACCGACGCCGGCACTGCGCCGACAGCTACCGCGACTCCGGACCTGACGGCGGAAACCTTCGACGCGCTGACCTTGAGCGAGCCAGTGGAGGCGCCTCGAACGCTGCTTCGTGTCCCGCCCGCTCTCCACGCATCCCCGCCTGGTCCTGGTGGACCCGCGCCCGCTGAACTCGACGAAGCTGTCGGTGACGAAACTTCCACCCCGGCATTGCCTGCGCCTGACGAGTCCAAGCCCATACATGGAACGAGTGACGACTCGGCGAGTGATAAGCAGACCGGTGCAACAGCGAGCGATGGACCCGCATCGACAACGGGGCCGGTCGCGGCAGGAGCCGTTGCCTCGACGAAGCACGATGAACCAGCGCCGCGCCTGCATGCGACCTCCGCTCCGGCGACGGATGCAGATGCAGCGGCCTCCCACGGAGCATCTGTCTCTCAGGCGAGCACCCCAATCGTCGCGGAAGCTGGCACTTCCGCAACGAGGGAACCCTCCGCGACGATTCCGGCTACGGGCACCGCTCCCGCCAACGAAGCAGCCACAGAATCCTCCGCGACATCTGCAACCACGAGTGCCGAGCCCACCGCCAAGGGCAGCGATACATCCACGATTCGAGCAGCCGCAGAGGCATCGACCACAAGCGTCGAGCCCGACACTGACACGGGCAACGAAGCAGGTCCGACACCCTCGGGAACGGTTGCCCCCGCGAGCGAAAAGCGCGATGCCAAAGCAGGCGACGCATCACCAACTGAAGCGCCAACTGCCACTTCGACCACAAGCGTCGAGCCCACCACCGAGGCAGGCCACGTAGCAGCCCCGGAGGCTTCCGCGACGGCCGCGCGCCCTCGTGCAAAGCACGCCGCCAAAGCAGGCGACGCATCATCCATCACGAAGCCCTCCGCCGCGACGTCACCACTGAGCGATGCGCCCGTCGCCGAGGCATGCAACGAGGCAGCTACAGAGCCCGAAGCAGCAGCACCGAACACCGAAGAAAGTGGTTCGGTTGTCGCATCCGAATCCACGACGACGACCAACACGGATGACCAAATCGGTAGTGCTCCGCGCGAGGAATCATCTGCGCCGAACACCGAAAAAAGTGGCCTGGGTGTCGCGTCCGAATCCACGACGACAACCAGCACGGATGACCCATCCGGCAGTGCTCCCGGCGAGGCACCATCCACACAGGCGGTGGCCGAGCTCCCGAGCGCACCTGACGTCGCCAAGACGGCGCCCGACGCTCCAGGGGCAAAGTCCGCTGAGCGTTCGCAGGACGCCTCCGCATCAGGTGTCACATCGCCCCAGGTGTCAGTCAGTGCAGCCCCCGCGGCCGAGTCGAGCCGACCAGAGCCGACACGCGCGACCACCGAGCCGCAAGGGGACACCGCCGCTTCCGAAAGCGCGCCCCCCAGCGCGGCCTCGGATGAAGCTTCTCTGCCCAACACGGAAGCAGGCTCCGCGCCCACAGTGGCTGCCACTAAAGCAGCCCCAGCCCGTACCGAATCCGAGCCCACGCCCCCCGTCCCTCAGGACGCGGACGTGCCACGCAACCGCCGCCGTGCCCTGCTCGAAGTCCCCCTTCCCCAGCCGGCCTCGACGCCCGCGCTCCCCGAGGTGGTGCTGGGCATCGACCTGGGCACCTCCCATGCGCGCGTCGCCATAGTCCAGGACGGGACACCCAAGCTCATTCCCCTCCCCGGCACCAACACCACGGACCTCCCCGCGCTCATCGCGGTGAATGGCACCGGAGACCTCGTCGTCGGCGCCGCGGCCCAGACAGAAGGCCAACGCGCTCCCCGCCGTGCCATCTCCGGCCTCAAGCGGCTGCTGGGCCTGAAGCCGCGTTCTCCACAGCTCCGCTGGCTCGCCCCGCTGCTCCCCTTCCCCGTCACCACGGACACGAATGGGGACTCCGCCGTGGAGGTCCGTGGCCGCGTCATCTCGCCCACCCTCTTCACGGCCATGCTGCTTCGCGAGCTGAAGCATGCCGCCGCGACGCACCTGGGCCGCAAGGCGACCCGCGCCGTCATCTGTGCCCCCACGCACTTCACCGACCGCCAGTGCGCGGCCCTTCGCGAAGCCGCCACGCTCGCGGGGCTCGATGCCCAGCGCATCCTCATCGCCCCCGCGGCGGCGGCGCTCGCGTATGCGCATGGCCGAGGGCTCGCGCGAAAGCGGGTGCTCGTCGTGGACCTGGGCGGCGGCGGTCTCCAAGTCTGCGTGGTGCAAGTCACAGGTGACGACCTCGAGGTCATCACCACCGGGGGCGACGCCACCCTCGGCGGCATGGACTTCGATGCACGCATCGCCGAGGCCATCGCCAGCGACCTATCCGAACAAGGCGTGCCCAAGCCGGACCATCCCCTCGACTGGGCCCCCCTGCGCACCGCCGCCGAGTCCACGAAAGTGGCCCTCTCCAGCCGGGAGCAGGTGGACGTCACCCTTCCCTCGGGCACCGTGCCCCCCATCAACCGGGAGCGCGTGGAAGCCCTCACCGCCGACCTCGCCCAGCGCGTCACCACCGTGGTCCGCGACGTGCTCGAATCCAATGCGCTCTCCCCCCAGGGGCTGGACGCGGTGCTCCTCGTCGGCGGGCAGAGTGCCGCGCCCCTGGTCCGCCGCCGGCTCGAAGAGAGCCTGGGCGTGAGCGTGCGTGACGACGTGGACGCGCGAGGCAGCGTGGCCCTGGGCGCCGCGCTGCTCGGACAGGGACTCCTCCTCGCCAAGGCCGGCAAGCCTGCGGCCACTGTCTCCGAGGTGCTCTCCTCACCGCTCGCGGTTGCCGAGCGCGGTGGCACCCTGCGCCGCGTCCTCGAACGGAACACCCGCCTGCCCGCCACCAAGACGCTGGTGCTTCCCACTGTACCGGGTCCACTCGAGCTGGCCCTCTTCCAGGGAGCCGCCACACAGGCATCCGACGCCGAGTACCTCGGCCGGCTCACCCTCAACGTGGAGCGCGCGGGTGAGGTGGAACTGCACCTCGCGCTCTCCGTTGATGGGGCCCTTTCGCTCGAAGCCACCCTGCCCGGCGTGAAGCGGCACGCGGTGTCACTGGCCACGGAGCACCTGGACGACGCGGCCTTCGATGCGCTCATCGCCCGTTCGCCGCTCATCCCCGAGCCGGAGCGGCGCCCGGGTGGCGTGCTGTCCGGTCTGAAGAAGCTCTTCGGCCGCCGCTGAGCCCCTCCCCGCCCGTCCGCGCACAAGACACGGCGTCCTTCGCCCCGTGGGCCGATGTGCCGGCGGCCATCCAGGCCACCGTGCGTCCCTGCGGCTCTCTCTGTAACCGTGGCGACAGATGGCCAGCTTTCCGGTGACTGATTTCCCGGGGAGGAATGCGATGCGACGTTCGATTGTGGGTGGAGCCGCCACGGCGGCGCTGGGCCTGGCGGGACCGGCCTTCGCCATCGAGGCACAGCAGGTGGGCGAGCGACTTCGCGTCGAGGAGCGGCCGCTGGTGGGCATCGACGTCCGGCTGGGCCTCGGCAACTTCACCGGAGACCTCGGCAGCAACACCAAGGTGGGCCCGCTGCTGGGCATCAACGCCAGCGCCTATCCCTGGCAGTACGGCGGCGTCGAGGTCGGCTACGAAGGCCAGCGCTTCCCCATCGACGACTCGCGCCTGCGCGACAACGGCGATGGCGAGGGCGTCTGGCGCCACAACGCCACCCTGCTCGCCAAGGCGGGACCGCTCATCGACGAGAAGTGGCGCCCCTTCGTCGGCGCGGGCGTCGGCCTGAGCTACCTCAACCCCTCGGACGGCGCGGACCGCTTCTACAACAATGACTGGCAGACGGAGCTCCCGCTGGCCGCGGGCCTGGACTACCGCTTCGGCAACCTGGTGGCCGGCGCGCGCGCCACGTACCGCTTCGTCGGCGGGGAGGGCCTCCTCCGAAACCCCGTCACCAACGCCGACGAGAAAGGCAGTCTCTTCAACGGCAACGTGATGATTGGCGGGCAGTTCTAGCCCGCCCCCACGTCACAGGCCGAAGCCGTCCAGCAGCGCCTCGGGGCGGGGATTCTTCTCCCACGCCTCGAGCACCGCCACCGCGGGCGAGCGCCCCGACGCGGCCACCGCGTCCAGCGCGTCCAACAGGGGCGCATCCTGCGCATCCAGCCGCATCAGGCCCCGACGGGAGATGGCCAGCATCTCCGCCGCCAGGCGGTGCAGTTCCTGCGAACCCAGCCGACCGCCGAGCCCCTCGCGCCGCGCCGTGTCATGGAAGGCCAGGTGCTCGGCGTAGGTCAGCTTCGGCAACAGGCGCTCGGCCTCATCCAGCGCGGTGGCATCGTACAGGATGCCGCGCCAGAGGGCGGCGAGCGCTCCCGTCATCGCGGGGTTCACACAGTCCGCGCCGCGCACCTCGATCACCGTCTTCAGCCGCACCTCGGGGAAGAGCGTGGACAGGTGGTCGGTCCAGTCGTTCAGGTCGGGCGGTTTGCCCTCGAAGCCCTCCTTCATCAACTGCCGGAAGGTCAGCTTCGGGTACAGGTACTCGTTGTTGCGCCGCAGGAAGAGCAGCGGCGCGTCCAGCGCCCACTCCACATAGGCGCGATACGAGAACGAGCCGTCGAAGAACGCGGGCAGGTAACCACATCGCGTGGGGTCCACCTCGTCCCAAACGCGGTTGCGGAAAGACAGGTAACCCGACGGTTTGCCCTCCACGATGGGGCTGTTGGCGTACAACGCATTCATCAGCGGGGCGAGCCGCGCCACCACCACCGTCTTGCGGACACAGTCCGCCTCGTCCGCCCAGTCCAGGGACACCTGGCCGGTGGACGTCATCAACATCATGTTCAGCGCCAGCCGGCCGCGCTCCGGCAGCGTGCGACGCATGATGAGGTAGCGCGTCTTCGGCATCCACGGCATCTGCTCCGTCGTGCCAAACGGGCGGTAGCCCAGGAAGACGAGCCGCAAACCCAGCTCCTTTGCGGCGGCGGACACCTCCGACAGGTGCGTCAGGTTCTCCGCATGCGCCTCGCGCGCGGTGACGAAGGGGCTTCCGGACAGCTCCACCTGGCCGCCGGGCTCCAGGGAGATGGTGGCTCCGCCGCGCTGCAGCGCGATGACAGGCGACTCCGGTGTCTCCCGGAACGGCGTGTAGCCCGCCGAGGCCACCCGGTTCAGCAGCGCGCCGACGCCCCGCTCACCGTCATAGGTCGGAGGCTCCGCGGCGCCCACCGGGTAGAGGAACTTCTCATGCTCGAGCCCCAGACGGTGCGCACCGCGGGGCTTCTCGGCGGCTCGGAATCCAGCCAACAGCATGTCGACGGAGGAGATGGGCTCTGAGGCCGCGCGCTTGAGGTCGAGTGACATGGGCGCGCCCTATATAACCTAGACCTTTCGACCCGCCCGGATTTGCGCACTGGCCTTTATGAGCCCACATTCCACCCTCCCCACCATCTCCCCCCAGCCCCGCCTGTCCGATTTCTTCCAGGGGATGGGGCTCCTCGGCCGGGCCTTCTCCCTCATCCTGCGCGACCGCCGGCTGTTCCTGCTGTCCGCCCTCTGTGCCGCCGTCACCGCCGCCGCCCTCGTGGGGCTCGTCTGGCTGCTGTGGCGCTACGCCCCCGGTGCCCTGGAATCCGTCTGGACCCGCCCGGAGAGCTGGTACGGCCAGGCCGCTTGGACCACGGTGCTGGTGTTGTCCGGCCTGGTGCTCTGGGTCGTGGGCGCCAACGTGCTGCCGCCCCTGTTGCTGGCCCCGCTCCAGGATCCACTGTCCGAGCTGACCGAAGAGGCCTGTGGCGGCGGCCCGGGAACCTCTTTCACCGTGGCGGGTTTCGTCCGGGGGCTCGTCACCGGCATCGCCCATACGCTCGCGCGGCTGTTCTTCCTCCTCGCGGGCCTGGCTGTGCTCCTGCCCCTCCACCTGATACCGGGGGTGGGCAGCGTGCTGTGGACGCTCCTCGCCAGCCTGTACACCATGACGTGGATGGCGGGCGAGTACCTGGCCGCTCCCATGACGCGTCACCTGTATCCCTTCGCCGAGGTGCGCCGGATGCTGCGCGAGCGCCGGGCGCTCTGCCTGGGCCTGGGCGCGGGCATCTACGTGCTGCTCTGGGTCCCCATCCTCAACGCCTTCTTCCTCCCGGTGGCCATCGTCGCCGGCACCCTGCTTTATGGCGGGCTGCGCGAGGCCCGGCTGCTGGCGCCCCCTCCTGGGGAGTCCACTACCGCTGCGTTGAAATAAACGCCCGAGCCGGGTGTCCAACCCGGGGAACCGGGAACGCAATGCCCGCCAGGGACGTTCTGCTCCACCAGCAGAGAGGCGATGCCTTGAAGCACCAGGAGCCCGTGATTAGGCTTGCCCGGCCGCTTACAGTGTTCGCCTACTCGGTATAAACGGTCGAAATCTCAAGGCTTCTCGCCACACCCGGGGTGCCGGACAGCGCGCCCCAGCTTGGATGAACCAAATGCCGCGTTTCCTCCGCCGAATCACAGCCGTTGCCGTGCTCCTCGGCGCCTGGGCCCTGGTGGGCAGTGACCGGGCTCCCTTGCCGCTGACCATGGGTGCAGCCGAGGCCGGGCAAGGCTCGTGGGACGGCAGTCTTCCTGCCGTCAAAGGCGAGAAGGCCCCGCACGACCTCAACAGCCTGCGCGTCCTGACGAAGGTCATCCTCTACGTGAAGGAGAACTACGTCGACCCCAAGCGGGTGAAGCCGAAGGAGATGATGATCGCCTCGCTGGAGTACGTCGAGAAGAGCGTTCCCGACGTGCTCGTGGACGGCAACGCGGAGACGGGCAAGCTCAACGTCAACGTGAACGGCAAGCAGCGCGAGTTCGACATCGCCCACGTGGACTCGCTGTGGAAGATGTCCTTCGCGCTCAAGGACGTCTTCGACTTCCTGTCGAAGAACATGCGGCCCATCGAGGACACGCGCGACGTGGAGTACGCGGCCGTCAACGGCATGCTGTCCACGTTGGATCCGCACTCGGTGCTTCTGCGCCCGGAGCTGTACCGGGAGATGAAGCTGTCCACCAAGGGTGAGTTCGGCGGCCTGGGCTTCGTCATCCAGATGCGCGAAGGCAACCTCACCGTGGTCAAGGTGATCCCGAAGACGCCCGCGCACCGCTCCGGCATCCAGAAGGACGACCGCATCAAGAAGATTGGCGAGGAGTCCACCGTCAACATGGACCTCAACGAGGCCGTGTCGAAGCTGCGCGGCCCGGTGGACAGCCGCATCACGATTACCGTGGAGCGCGACGGCTGGGACAAGCCCCGCATCATGACGCTCTCGCGCGCCATGATTTCCATCGAGAGCGTGCAGCACAAGATGCTCTCCAACAACGTGGGCTACATCCGCCTGAAAAACTTCCAGGGCAACACCACCCGTGACCTCGAGGCGGCGCTGACGCAGCTGCGCAAGCAGGCGGACGCGAAGGGCGGCTTCAAGGGCCTGGTGCTCGACATGCGCGGCAACCCGGGCGGCCTCTTGGAGCAGGCCATCCAAGTGTCCGACACGTTCCTGTCCAGCGGCACCATCGTCGCGACGGTGGGCCTGTCCGACAAGCTGCGCGAGGAGAAGCGCGCGCGCGCCACGGATGGCGAGGACAGCTACCCCATCGCCGTGCTGGTGAACGCCGGCAGCGCCTCCGCGTCCGAAATCGTCGCCGGCGCGCTGAAGAACCTCGACCGCGCGACCATCATCGGCCGTCAGACGTTCGGCAAGGGCAGCGTGCAGGTGCTGTACGACTTCCCGGATGACAGCGCGCTGAAGCTGACCATCGCCAAGTACCTGACCCCGGGCGACGTCTCCATCCAGGAGGTCGGTATCGTCCCGGACATCCAACTGGTCCCCACCCGCGCCACCGATGAGCGCGTGGACGTGTTCGCGCCGCGCCGCTCCATGGGCGAGGCCGACCTGGACCAGCACTTCGGCAACCCGGACTCCAGCACCGTCGCCAAGAAGCGCGAGGACGTGCTCGACCGCGAGAAGCCGCTGGAGAGCCTCAAGTACCTGAAGGTGGACGAGAAGCAGGCCCAGGCCACCGCCAAGAAGGAAGAGAGCAAGGCCGCGCCGAAGACGGCCGCCAACGCCAAGAAGCACGGGGACAAGGACCCGCTGCTGGACGTGGACGTGGCCGGCATGGGTGAGGACCTGGACGACCAGCTCGACGCCGAGGCCCAGGAGGAAATCAAGGAGGACTTCGAGGTCCAGTTCGCCCGCGACTTCGTGCTGCGCGCTCCGGCCACCACGCGCAAGGAGCAGCTCAAGCAGGGCAAGGCGTTCATCGACCAGAAGCGCGCCGAGGAGGAGTCCCGCATCAACGCCGCCATCGCCGCGCTGGGCGTGGACTGGAGCGCGGGTCCCACGCCGAAGAACGTGCAGATGGCCGTGTCGCTGACGCCGGGCCCGGACGCGAAGATTCTGGCGGGCGAGGTGATGGAGATGGCGCTGACCGCGGAGAACCGTGGCACCGAGCCGCTCAAGCGCGTGCGCGCCTGGACGGAGAGCGACAACGCCTTCCTGGACCGCCGCGAGTTCCTGTTCGGCGCGCTGGCGCCGGGTGAGAAGAAGACGTGGAAGGTGAAGGTGCGCCTGCCCAAGGACCTCACCAGCCGCCGCGACGACGTGACGGTGCGCTTCTTCGATGACCACGGCGCCCTGCCTGAGACGCGGGTGGCCGAGCTCAACTTCGTGGAGCTGCCCCGCCCCGCCTTCGCCTTCAACTGGCAGGTCATCGACGACTGCGCCACCTGCAACGGCGACGGCACCGTGCAGCGTGGGGAGACTGTCTCCGTGCTGCTGGACGTGACGAACGCGGGCACCGGCACGGCGCTCGACTCCTTCACGCAGATCAAGAATGGCGGCGACGCCAACATCTTCATCGAGAAGGGCCGCTTCAAACTGGGCGAGCTGAAGCCCGGTGAGACGAAGACGGCGCGCTTCCAACTGGAGGTGAAGAAGGGCTTCAAGGGCAACACCTTCCCGCTGAAGCTGGCCATCATCGACGAGCCGCTCGAGGAGTTCGTGATGGAGAAGCTGGAGCTCCCCGTCACCGACGCCGCGATCGCCACGATGGAGCCGAAGAAGGGCTTCGTCCGCGTGGGCGACAAGGTGGACCTGTATGGCGCTCCCGCGCAGGGCGCGCGCGCAGTGGCGAAGCTGAGCGGGACGACGGTGCTGCCCGCCGAGGCGGTCACCAAGGGCTACTACCGCGTGGAGCTGGAGAAGGACCGCTTCGCCTTCGTGCGCAGCCAGGACGCGAAGGAGCTGAAGACGGGCAAGGCCACCGCGCCGAAGGTCACGCTGGTCACCAACCACCGGCCGCCCGACATCCGCCTGGACGTGGATCCGGCCGCTGGCGGCCTGGTGGCCAACGGGGACAAGTTCACGCTCTCCGGCGTGGTGACGGACCCCCACGGGCTCCTGGACGTCTACGTGCTGGTGAACGACCAGAAGGTCTACTTCAAGGGCGTGGACCCCAAGGGCTCCGAGCCGAACACGCTGAAGTTCTCCACGGAGTTCGCGCTGAAGGAGGGCAACAACAACGTGCTGGTGGTGGCGCGCGAGGACAATGACTTTGCCAGCCGCCGCACGCTGGTCATCCGCCGCCGCCCGGCCGAGGTCGCCCAGAAGATGGCGTCCCCCACCGGGAGCCCCTCCAGCAAGCCGCAGCCGCAGTAGGCGCCCCGCGCCCACCTGGCGCGCCGCCTCCTTCCGGGCGGCCTTTCCAGCGAGACTCCCTGAGAGGAGACCGCGGGAGGGGTCGCCCGTTTTGTTGACGCTCCTCGCGAGCAGGCGTTAGCGTCCGGCGCGGTGGGCGCCTTACCGGCCGGTCGCGCGCCCTGGAGGCGGTGACTCGAATGCGGACGTTCAGTCGGTGGGTGGCCCTCGCGGCCTGGGCGTCAGGCGCGTCCGTTGTCGCGGCGCCCAATGACCTGCAGATCGCGCGGTTCGGCAACCCCACGGGCGACAACCCTGTGGCGTCCGCTGACGCGGATTTCCAGGCCTTCGCCCGCATCATGGGCGCGGCCATCACCTCCGTGAACCTGATGCCCCCGGAGACGACGGGCCACTCGGCCTGGGCCATCAACGCGGAGCTCTCCGTGGTGTCGCTGCCCGGCAGCGTGAACATCCCCACGCAGAACGAGCAGCCCTCCACGGTGCTCATCCCCTCCTTCCACGCGCGCAAGGGCCTGCCCTTCTCGCTGGAGCTGGGTGGGCGCGTGGGCTGGGTGGAGAAGAGCAGCCAGGTGGTGGCCACCGGCGAGCTGAAGTGGGCCGCCAACGAGGGCTTCACCTACCTGCCCGACTTCGGCGTGCGCGGACACGTGACGAAGCTGTTCGGCGCCCGGGATTTGGGCCTCACCGTCATGGGCCTGGACTTCGGCGTGGGCAAGCAGTTCCCGCTGGGCGGCATGGTGACGCTGACGCCCTACGGCGGCCTGGACCTGGGCTTCGTCGGCGCGACGTCCAGCCGCATCGACTTCAACCCGGACCGCAGCTTCGATGACACGACGGGGGACGACTCGCGCGTGGCGCTGACGGATACCGCCGCGTACCGGAAGGTGTCCTTCGGCAGCAACATCAACCAGCGCATCTACGGCGGCGTCCGCTTCATCGGCGGCGTGCTCCAGCTGGGCGCGGAGCTGTCGCTGACGCGCACGGGCAGCGTCTCCTACGAGGAGAACGGCAGCACCGTGGACCGGGGCCTGCCGGCCGTCTTCGCCTTCAACACCACGCTCGGCCTGGACTTCTGAGCGCTACGCGGCGGGGTGCAGGGCCTGACGGACCACCCCCGGCCGGTTGGTGATGAGGTAGCTGACCCCCATCCGCTCCAGGACATGGGCGCGCTGGGGGTCATCCACCGTCCACGCCGCCACGCTCATCCCGGCCGCGCGCCATGCGGCCACCCGCTCCGGGGTGCAGGCCTCGTGGAAGGGGTGGACCGAGTGTGACGACACGAGCGGGCTCACCCCGTAGGCCTGCATGGCCCAGGACTTGTCCGGGTCGATGAGCAGCCCCCGGCGCAGCTCCGGCGCCGCGGCCGCCAGGCGGAAGAGACACAGCGGGTTGAAGCTGGAGATGACGACCCGGCCCGCCAGCCCGCGCCGACGCACCAGCCGCGCCACCTGCTCCGCCAGGCCTCCGTCGTCGGCGCGCTCGCACTTGAGCTCGATGTTGACCAGGAACTGAGGTGGCAGGGCCTCCAGCACCTCTTCCAGCAGCGGGATTCGGGCGGGGGCGAAGCCCAGCGGCGAGCCGACGTCCGCCCGCTGGAGCTTCCACCACGGGGTGAGGCGAACCTCCCACGGCAGCCGCGCGAGGCGCTCCAGGCGCTCGTCGTGACAGACGACGACCTCGCCCGAGCCACAGAGCATCGCGTCCAGTTCCACACCATCCGCGCCTTGGCGGACCGCCTCGGCGAAGGCTTCCAGGGTGTTCTCGGGGGCATCGGCGCTGGCGCCACGGTGGGCAAGCAGGAGCATGCCCTCCAGTCTGCGCGGGTGGCCGCCGCCGTGCATCAGAAGTCCAACCGGGCGTGCGGCGGTGGACGCATGGCTTGCCTCCCCCCGCCCTTTGCTGCACTGTGCTCCATCATGCTGGGCCTCGGCCTCGGAGAAATCATCGTCCTCGGCTTCATCCTGTTGGTGGTCTTCTCGGCCGCCCGCATGGGTCAGCTCGGCAATGCCGTGGGCAAGTTCGTGTACTCGTTCCGCAAGGCGTCGCGCGGCGAGGACCTGGTGGATGCGAAGCCGCTGCCTCCGGGCCGCCGCAGCACCACGGACGCCGAGTTCACGGAGCCCGAGCAGCCGCGCCGCCGCTAGGCCCCTCCCCTCCCCAGGATGCGAAGCCCGTCAGTCGTGCCCGCGATGCCCGGGGATGAGTGACGCGGCCGCGGGCCCTGTCCCATGGCCTTCGGCGAGCAGCCGGGAGGCCTGTGCCCGCAAGGCGGGATGCAGGGCAGCGTTCGAGACAAGCTCCCTCAAGTCCGCCGTGTTGAGCAGCGGGACGATTTTCGCGCCCGTCTCCGGCGGCAGGTAGGGGTTGAAGACGAGCGCGCGCCGGATGGCATGGCGCACGGACCAGCGGGATGACTTCCAGATTTCGATGAGCGGCTCGGGTCGGGCCGGGCGGCGCGCGGCGATGCGAACCACCAGCTCCTCGGTGAGCCGGGGGTTGATGAGCACGTTGCGCAGGACGGTGGGATTGCTGACGGTGGCCAGGCGAGACAGGGTGTCCGGGTCCCTCGTGAGGCGGGCCTGCTGCTTCAGGTGCCCGAGCGACTGGGAGAAGGCGTTGGCGTCCGCACGGGCAGCGGCGTCCGCGTCCATCTCCAGCTTCGCGGGGCCTTGGGCGAACAGGTCCGCCACGGTGTCGAGCGATTGGACGTACGCGAGCCGCCGCAGCGACTCCACGTGGGGGATGTGCTCGGCCTCCTGCTCGAGCGCGGCCATGAAGTCCGACAACGCACAGGAGGCGGGCCCCCACCCCGCGCGAGAGAGGGCGATGAGGTGGCCCACCAGCTCGTTGGAGTCGAGCGGATCTCTCCAGGCGAGCTCACGGGCGGCGGCCTTGCGACGGACCTCCGCCCCCCCGCTCAAGGCATGGATGAAGCGCGCGACGGTCCGGGCATCCTCCTGCGTGGGCATGGTGGCTCACTCCGGCCGGGGGGCGGCCTCCGCCGCCTTGGAACGCTCGGGCTCCAGTGTCAGCTCCAACCGGTAGCCCCCCGGATCCACGGGGTGCTCGGGAAAGATGACGACGAAGGGGGCCTTGGCGCCGGGCGCCACGGAGACGGCGGCCTCGTCGACGCGCTGGCGCAGGGCCACGGCCGCGTCGAGTGAGCCCACGGCGTAGAGTTCCTCGGGCGTGGGGACCCCGCCCACGAGCGCCTCGGCGGAGGCCACACGCTGGCTGCCGTCATACAGCGCGGCGCGCACGCGGATGCGGGCAGCGGTGTCCGAATGGTTCGCCGCGTCCCCTCGGACGTAGAAGAGCGACCGGCCCTCGCGCGTCTCGTACAGCCCATTCGTCACATCCACGGCCACGAGCGGCTTCGGCGCGGGCACGAAGAGCGCGCGCAGGGAGTCCAGCGACAGGGCCGACACATCCAGGCGACCCTCGCTCAGATACACCCGGCCGACCGTGCCCAGCACGGCCACCAGGGCCGCGGCCAACACGAAGTTGACGGTGAAGCCCAACGCCTTGCGAAGCCGGCTCGACGGACGGCTCTGCGGGATGCCCACGTCCTCGGGACGCGCGGTGGGCTTGGCCACGGTGACCACGGGCTTCGACGGCAGCCCGTCCATGTCCAGCACCTCGCGCTGGACGCCGCTGGGTGCCCCGACCCGGCCCAGGGTGACGCCAAGGGCCTCCGCGTCATCCACGGCGAGGGGGACATCGCCAAGCAGGGAGGCGTCCGAGGCATCCGAGGTCCCGAACAGCGCGGCGCGGCCCGTGTCCGTGGGCAGCAGGCCGGAATCCTCGCCGTGCCCGCCCACGTCCGAGCCAAGGTCGAACAAGTCCCGGGGATTCGCGGAAGGCTGTATCGCGGCCGGAGGGTCGGCGTGGAGGTCGACGGACGCGAACGGGTCACTCCCGCCTGGAACAGGCCCACTGCCGGACGCGGCGGAAGCGTCAGCGTGGAGGTCGATAGAGGCGAACGGGTCGCTCCCGGCAGGCGGCGGCGCTGCCTTCCGGGTCGACGCGGCAGGTGCCCGCAGGTCAATGGCGGCGAAGGGGTCGTTGCCGCCCGCAGCGGCCGGCGACGACGCATGGAGGTCGACCGCCGAGAGAGGACCACTTTCACCTGAAGGCGACGCGGCCTTGGAGGGCTTCGTGGGCCCGGCGGCGTGAATGTCGGCCGCCGCGAGAGGACCGCTTCCGACTGAAGGTGACGCAGCCCTAGGGGACTTCGCGGGCCCCGCCGCATGGATGTCGATGGACGCGAACGGGTCGCTCCCCACGGGCCGAGGCAGCCCGGGAGCCGCCGACGGAACCGCTGCATCGTCGATGCTGAAGGACGCGAACGGGTCGCTCCCCACGGGCCGAGGCAGCCCGGGAGCCGCTGACGGAACCGTCGCATCGTCGATGTCGATGGATGCGAACGGGTCGTTCTCCACCGGTGGCGGCGCCCCCGTGGCCGTCGATGGCATCGCTGCCGCATCATCGATGTCGATGGACGCGAACGGATCGTCCCCACCATAAGCGGGCGGAGCAGCGGGAGGCGGAGCCGCGCCCGGGCGCATCGTCCCGAGCGCCACGGCGCCCGCAGGCGCGCCCCCCGGAGGCGGCGTCACCGCGCTTCGGCGGAGCGCATTCGTGGCCGCAGCCGACGGCTCGGCAGGCGAAGACGGCCCCAAGAGCTCCGAGAACGGGTCGGCCACCGGCGGCGCGGCGTTTCGGCGAGCACTGGCCGGGGACACGGAGGGCCCAGCGGACTCGGGGACGGGAGGCACGGAGCGGTCCTCCATGCCAGCGGAGCCACCCGCCCCTCGGGCCCCCGCCGCTCGCGCAGGTGCGCTTCCCGGACCAGGGGGCGCAGGCACTGCGGCGGGTGGACGCCCCGAACGCTCAGGGCCTGGAACCACGAAAGCGCCCGGCGGTGGCGCGCGGCCAACCGGCGCATCGGGCGGACGCGCGGCGGGAGGCAGCGGCAGCGACGTAATTCGCGTGGGCTCCCGGAAAACACCGTCTTCCAAGCCCAGGTCCCCGTCCATGCTGTTCCAGTTCGACGCGGGGGCACTGGGGCGAGCAGGCATCGGCTTGCTCGCCTCGACGCCCAGCTCGAAGTAGCCCGGCTTGGTGACGTCCACTGACGTGGGGTCTGGCGCGACCCCAAATTGGGCGAAAGGGTCCACCTGCCCGTCCGAGGAGGGGGCTGGCGGCTCGCCCGGAGCGCCGACAGCGGCCTCGCGGGTGACCCGGAACGTGTTCTGACATTTGGTGCAGCGGACCTTGACCCCCTTCTCGGTCACCTTCTCGTCGGGGATCTTGAACCGCGTCTGGCACCGTTCACACTTGACGATCATTCAGCAGGCCCGGCTGGAAGCACGAGTATAGGACGACGGGGTAGGCACGGCGAGCCGGGTTCACGTTGCTTGCTCGCCCCCACCCCCTCTGCTACGAGAAACGCCCCTGCGAGACTCAGGCGGGGCACGTGGCTTGATGTCGAGCCCAAAAGGGGCGGAGAGACACATGAGCGAGGCTGAGCAAGCAGGCGCTCCGAGCAAGGAGCCGAAGATCATCAAGCGGTACACGAACCGGAAGCTCTACGACACCGTGGAGAGCCGATACGTCACCCTTGATGAGATCGCAGCGATGATCAAGGAGGGCACCGAGGTACGGATTGTCGATAATCGTACCAAGGAGGACCTGACCTCCGTCACCCTCGCGCAGATCATCTTCGAAGAGGAGAAGAAGAAGAACCAGATGCCGCTGTCGGTGCTGCGGGAAATCATCCGCCACCCCGGCGAGTCCATCTCCGGGTTCATCCAGAAGGAGGTCTCCCCGCGAGTCGCCTCCATCCGCGAGGAGGCCGAGTCCCGTCTCGACAAGCTCCTGCGCCGGGACGAGAACGCCCCCCGGGCAGAGGGAGAGCCCGAAGCCCCCGTCGCCCCCCCTGAGGACACCACCGCCGCAGACAACGCCGCGGCAGCTGGGCTCAGCCCGGCCGACCTGCTCAAGGCCAGCCAGCGCGCCTTCGAGGAGTGGCAGCGGCGAATCGACGAGCGCGTGAAGCACGTCGTGGAGAACCTCACCGGCAACCTGCCCGCGCTTGGCCGCGACATGGCTTCGCTCACCCAGCGCCTCGAGGAGCTGGAGAAGAAGCTGGAGCAGGCCGAGCAGCAGAAGAGCCCGCCGAAGCAGGAGTAACCGCGCGGCTTCAGGCCTTCTGTGAGGCCCGCCTCCGCTTGGGGGCGGGCTCTCCGTGCAACTCCGCGGCGATGGCGGCCAGCATCTGTGCGCCCCGGCTGCGCGGCGCGTACTCCCAGATGGTCTGCCCGTGGCTCTGGGCCTCGTCGACCTTCACGTCGTAGCCCAGCGGCGTGGCCGCCAGCGCGTCCGGGAAGTAGGCCTTCAGGCGCTCCAGAATCGCCGTGGCCAGCGCCGTCTTCCGGTACAGCGTGGGCACCACCTTCGTGACGCGAAGGTCCGGCCGCCCTTCCGCCTCGCCCACCTGGCGCACGGTGTCCGCCACCTCCGCGCAGCCATCCAGCGCCAGGTACGTCAGCGCCACCGGCACCACCACCTCGGTGGCGGCCACCAGGATGTTGCGCGTGGTGGTCCCCATGGAGGGCGGCGCGTCGAAGACGATGGCGTCATAGCCCGCCGCTTCCGCCGCGCGCAGGCGGTCCGCCAGCCGGTGGGCCCGGCGTTCATCCGCGGCCACCACGATGGGAAAGTCCGCCATCTCCTTGTAGGCGGGCAGCACATCCAGGCCCTCGAGAGCCGAGCGCTGGACCACGTCCTCGAAGCGCACCGACGAGTCCGTCAGCAGGTGAAACACGTTGCGCGGCAAGGTGCGCACGTCCACGCCCAGGGCCTTGCCCGCGTGGCCCTGCGTGTCCAGGTCCACCAGCAGCACCCGCAGGCCGCGCTCCTTGGCCAGCCAGGCGGCGGTGTTCACCGCCAGGGTCGTCTTGCAGGTCCCGCCCTTCTCATTGATGAACGCGATGCGCCTCATGCCTGGGCACTCCTCATCCACCGAGAAGGTGGCGGCTTCTGACGTGCGGACTACTTCTTCGGGGACTTCGCCGCCAGCAGCGTGTCGACCTTGCCCTCGACGGACGAGAGCAGACGCTCCAGGTCGTCCACCTTCGAACGAAGCTGCTCCAGGTCCGCGGTGGACGGCAGGTTCGCGGCGGACAGGGCCGTGCGCAGGGCGCTGTCCAAGGTGCCCTTCGCCGCCAGGGAGCGCGACACCAGCGTCTGCACCGCCGCCACGAACTTCTCGTTCGAGAGCAGCTGCTGCGCCAGCTTGCCGATGCGCTCCTCGCCCGTCTCCACGAGCTTCTTCATCACCGGGTTGTTCTTGAGCATGAAAACGCGCGTCCTCGCGAGCAAAGCCCTACCGGGCCGTCTGGAAGTCTTGAAGAAAACGCCGCACTCTGCGAGGGGGCAACGCGACGTGTCAAGCAGAGCAACAAGCCGAGGCCAAACGCGTTGACTCCTGTGAACACGATTCCTACGGTTCGCCGCTCTCATTCTATGGCCGGACTACTCGACAAGCGCCTGTGGATCGTCTCCGGCAAGGGCGGAGTCGGCAAAAGCACCGTTGCAGCGGCCCTGGCCCTGCGCTCGGCGCGCGCGGGCAAGCGCACCCTGGTGTGCGAAGTGAACACCCAGGAGCGCGTCAGCCGCTTCCTGGAGCGCCCCGAAGCCGGGCCCGAAGTGGCCCAGTTGGAGCAGAACCTCTGGGCCGTCAACGTGCGCCCCCAGGAGGCCATGCGCGAGTACGGCCTCATGGTCCTCCGCTTCGAGACCCTCTACAAGACGGTCTTCGAGAACCGGCTGGTGCGCCAGTTCCTCCGCTTCATCCCGTCCCTGCAGGAGCTGGTGCTGCTGGGAAAAATCATGTTCCACCTGCAGGAGAAGCTCCCGGACGGGCGCTGGCGGTTCGACACCGTCATCATGGACGCGCCGGCCACGGGCCACGCCATCTCCTTCCTCAGCGTGCCGCAGGTGCTGATTCAAACGGTGCCGCCGGGGCCCATGGCCCGCGAGGCCCAGAAGATGCGCGACCTCCTGGTGGACCCGGCGGTGACGGCCGCCGTGCTGGTGGCGCTCCCCGAGGAGATGCCGGTGAACGAGGCGCTGGAGCTGCACGCGGCGCTGCGGGACAAGGTGAGCCTGCGCACGCACGCGGCGGTGCTCAACCAATCCTTTCCGGAGCGCTTCACCGAAGCGGACCTGGAGGCCCTGGGGGGCCATCCGGAGCTGCTCGCCGTGGCCCAGGCGCACCACGACCGCGCGGCGCAGGCGGTGCTCGCCGGGACGAAGCTGGAGCGCAACCTGCACGCGCCCGTCTACCCCGTCCCCCGGCTCTTCACGCCCGAGTTCGGGCGCAAGGCGATTGAACAGGTCATGGAGCACCTCGAACCTCTCGTGACGGGGGCGGCGTGAGCACGACGGCCCTGTCGCCCGCGCTTGCGGGCAAGCGCGTCCTCATCTGCGTGGGCTCCGGCGGCGTGGGCAAGACGACGGCGGCGGCCGCATTGGCCCTGCGCGCGTCGGTGGATGGGCGCTCCAGCATGGTGTGCACCATCGACCCGGCGCGGCGGCTGGCCAACTCGCTGGGCCTCACGGCGCTGGGCAACGCGGAGACGCGCGTCCCCGCCACCGCGCTGGAGCCACTGGGCGTCCATCCCCGCGCGTCGCTGTACGCGATGATGCTGGACATGAAGCAGACGTGGGACGAGCTCATCACCCGCGTCGCTCCGCCCGAGCAGCGCGAGCGCATCCTGTCCAACCGCTTCTACCAGTCGCTCTCCACGGCCCTGGCGGGCAGCCAGGAATACATCTCCATGGAGAAGCTGTGGGAGCTGCGCCGCAGCAGCAACTACGAGCTCATCGTCCTGGACACGCCGCCCACCGCGCACGCACTGGACTTCCTGGATGCGCCCAACCGCGTGCTGGACTTCCTGGACAACGACGCGGCGAAGTGGCTCCTCACCCCGGCGCTCAAGGCCGGCAAGCTGGGGATGTCCCTGTTCAACCGCGGCGGCTATGTCATGCGGGGCCTGGCCAAGTTCACCGGCACGGAGATGCTCCAGGAGCTCTCCAACTTCATGCTCGCCATCTCCTCGCTCAACGAGGGCTTTCGCGAGCGCGCCCGGGGCGTGCGCCAGCTGCTGGAGGACCCGAACACCGGCTTCGTGCTGGTGACGAGCCCCCACCCCGAGCGAATGGACGAAGCCATCCACTTCCACAAGATGCTCAAGCAGCACCGCATGGAAGTGGTGTCGCTGGTGGTCAACCGTGTGCACCCCATGCCCACGGAGGCACTGTGGGCGGACGCGGCCACGCTGACGCCCAGCCGCCGCGCCAAGGTGGAAGAGACGCTGCGCGAGCAGCAAATCATGGCTGAGCAGGACCGCACCGGCATCGCCCAGCTCCAGGCCGCCTGTCCGGGTGTCCCCATCGTCCAGGTGCCCCGCTTCGCGATGGATGTGCACGATATCTCCGCCCTTTGGCGTACCGGACGCTACCTGGTGGGCGACGAGACACTCGGCTGACACGGCCTGGGGCCCACACGCTTCGGGTCCACCGCCGCGTTTCCCGGTTTCGCACGGTGCTTGTGTGAAACCGCCGCACTTCTTCAGTCCAGCCGTCCGCGGGAAGCAGGCGGCCGGGGAGGCGCGCACGGGTCGGGCGCATTAAGCTGGCGGACCCGATGACGGTGGTGGGAACCCCGCGGTGCCCGGTGCTGTCCGGGAGGGGGAGCCGGTCCAGGAGGATGATGTGGTGAACGGGAGAACGCTGAAGCAGAAGCCTGTCAGCCGGTGGTGGTGGATGGCCGCGCTGGGCGTCGTCGTGTCCGGGTGCCGGACGACGGGCTCCGCCGCGCGGGAGGAGCCGCGGGCGACCGCGCCCAAACAGGAGCTCCACTTCGACGCGGTGACGGTGACGGCGGACCTGGAGCTGGACAAGCTCAACGACGAGGAGCTCTTCGCGGGCGGCACGTCGGCCTTCGCCGCGAACGACTTCCAGCAGGCGGCGCGCTACTTCGGCCGGCTCGTGGACTTCTTCCCCGACAGCCGCCACCGCCGCGCGGCGCTCTACAACGCGGGCCTTGCCCACCAGCGCCTCAAGGAGTGGGAAGAGGCCGGCCACCGTTTCTCCGAGCTGTCGGACCCGGCCAAGGGCCAGGGGGACGCGTTGGACGCGGCCTTCCGCGTGGCGGAGGTGGACTACCACCTGGAGCGCTTTGAACAGGCCTCGAAGCTGCTGGGCATCATCGCCGCGCGCGAGGACCTCCCCCTCAACCGCCGCCTCGAAGCGCAGGTGCAGCAGGGCATCTGCCAGTTGGAGAGTGGCTCGCCGGAAACCGCCGAGGTCACCCTGCGCAAGGCGCTCTCCACCTATGACGCCCTGGAGGACAAGGGCGAGGTGGACGACTACTTCCCCGCCCAGGCCCACTTCTTCATCGGTGAGCTGTACCGCCTCCACTACGACGGTGTGAAGCTGGACCCGGCGAAGGGCGCGGACAAGCTCGCCCAGGACCTCAACTACAAAGCCGAGCTGCTCCTGTCCGCGCAGGGCCACTACCTGCGCTCCATCCGCGTGGGCAACGGCTACTGGGCCACCGCTGCGGGTACGCAGATTGGTTCGCTGTACGAGAACCTCTACGAGCACATGGTGAACTCGCCCGCCCCCGCGGAGCTGGATGCCAGCGAGGCGGAAATCTACCGGCAGGAGCTGCGGAAGAAGATTCGGGTGCTGCTCACCAAATCCATCAACATCTACGAGCGCACGTTGGAGACGGCCGAGCGCATCGGCTCGCAGAGCACCTTCGTGGACCGCACGCGTGAGAGCCTGGCCAAGGTGAAGGCCCTGCTGCTGGCGGACGCGGAGGGCGAGCCCGCGTCGGCGGCGCCTTCCTCCGAGAGAGAGCCGCATACCTGAGCGCAGCAGTAACGCCCCTGGCTGGGCAGGTCGGGGCGCACGGCGTAGCCTGGGGCTTCCATGGAGCCCCTCTTCACGCCCGAGCAACTGGCGGAGATTCACGCCTTCCACCAGCCCTATTACATCCGGGCCGCGGTGGGGCCTTTCGCCAACCTGGCCCTGATGCTGCTCATGTTGGGCGTACTCGTCCAACCGCTCCACCGTCTGGCCGTGGCGGCCGCCGCGGGCCTGGAGCGGCGGCTCGGCTTCCTCCGGGCGGCGCCGGTCAGCCGCGCCTTCTTCCGCGCCATGGACCGGCTGTGGGGCGAGCCCGGCTGGGGCGCGGCGGTGCTCTTCGCCCTCTTCACGGACCTGTTCGTGTCGCTCGTCTACCTGCCGGTGGACGTCTGGTTCAGCTACACGCTGGAGCACCGGCACGGCATGTCCACGCAGACGCCCGCCACCTTCGCCTATGACATGGTCAAGGCCCAACTGCTGGCGGCCTTCGCCATTTCCGCGCTCGTCATCGGCATGTTCGGCCTGGCGCGCAAGCTGCGCCAATGGTGGCTGGTGCTGGGCGTGCCCGTGGCGTTGCTGCTCCTCGTCTCCGGGGCACTGGACCCGTATCGCAGCAGGCTCTTCTTCAACCAGAAACCGCTGCCCGAGGGGCCCCTGCGAACCCGCATCGTGGACCTCATGGAGCAGGCGGACATCGCCTTCGCCGACGTCCTCGTGGAGGAGACCTCCGTCGCCTCGCGCCGGCTGCAAGCCTACTTCGCCGGGCAGGGCCCCACGCGCACCATCGTCCTCAACGACATCATCCTCAAGGAACTCTCGGAGGACGAAGTGCTGGCCGCGGTGGCACACGAAGCGGGCCATGTGAACGAGTCGAAGTGGCCCGCCCGCATCGCTTCATCGCTGATGCTGGTGGCCCTGCTCTTCGCGCTCGACCGCCTCTTGCGCCTGTCCGCGTCGCGGGGCTGGTTCGGCGCCACCCACTTCGCGGACATCCGCAACCTGCCCCTCATCTCCCTGCTCTTCTTCCTCCTCGTGCTGACGGCCAAGCCCCTCTCGGGCGCCTTCTCCCGGGAACGTGAGCGTGAAGCGGACCGCTATGCCCTGCGGCTCACGGGTGACGTGGACGCCTTCCGGCGCATGCTGGTGAAGGCCGCGCGCGTCAACAAGATGGACCCCGAGCCCCCCCGCTGGGTCGTCCTCAAGGGCATGAGCCATCCGCCCATCGGCGAACGGATTGCGTCGCTTCCCACGCCCTGAAACAGCGGTCGACAGGTGGGCTCCCCCCTCCCCTTCCGGCCACGCCTCTTCCCCGAGCCCACCCGCCGACTGCCTCCACCCGGCCGCTCCCCGACAGCCGGGTGGCCCCACTCCCCCCGACTCCGGCACTACGGCTGCGAGTTCTCCTTCAGCTTCTCCACCGCCACCAAGGTGATGGCCTTCACCAGCGCCCGCGCCCGGCGGCCTCCCGCCGTCTCGCCATGCGGGTCCGCCTCCACCGCGTTCGCCAGGTCGGTGAAGCCCTGACGCTCTCCCTTGCGGAGGTAGAGCTCGCCACGGTTCGCCAACGCCACCGGGTTGTCGGGCTCGCGCTCCAGCGCGGCGCTGTACTCGGCGATGGCGTCTTCCAGCTTGCCCAGCTTCTGGTACACGGTGCCCAGCGCCGCCCGCGCCGCCGCGTCCTTCGGGTTTCCCTCCACCAGGCCTTCGAAGAGGATGCGGGCTTCCTCCAGACGACCCGCCGCCGCCAGGTCACACCCCACCTGGGCAATGGCCTTCGCTTCCTCGAAGGTCATCCCCTCCACTTCGGCCCACGTCGCCTCTCCCCGGGCGAACGCCTTCAAGCCCTGCACCGCGCCGCGCTGCATCCGCATGGCCACCGCTCCCTCGTGTTTGATGATGCGTCCCATGACGGCTCAGGCGCTCCGCAGGTTGGAGATGGCCGTCTTCGCCATCTCGTGGAACTTCGAGGACATGTTGCTCATCAGGTCGAACATCGCCTTGCGCTTCTCCACCAGCCGCTGAAGGCGCAGCTCCAGTTCCTGCATGCTGCTCTCCAGCTTCGCGCCCGCCTTCCGGTCCGATTCACCGTTGCCCAACGAGGCCCGCTGCTCGCGCACGTTCGCCATCTGCTCCATCACGTCGAGAATCTCCTCGTCCGTGTCGCTGGAGATGGACATCAAGATGGCTTGAATCTTGTCCTCGATGCTCATGTTGGGGTTGTCGACGATGCTCCGCACATTCGACGAAGCGCCGCCCACTGGCCGGCTTCCGCCGGAGCCATTCGTGGACGACGTTCCGGATGACGCCAGCGCCGCGTCCGCCTGGCGCAGCGCGGCCGTGACATCGGGCCGGCCCACGATGCCGTCCCGAGGCCCCACGCCCGCGGCCATCTCCAGCCGGTCGTAGTAGGCGGGGTGGTCCTTGAAGAACTGCGCGGCGCGCTTCAGCGTCGACGACGCGGCCGGGCTGTTCAGGATGGCATCCAGGTTGTCGCGCGTGAGCACGTTGTCCCGGGCCCCCACCGCGGTATCGAAGGTGTCCCAGTTCGCATTCAGCACGCGCAATGCGTCGTGGTACTCGTGGAAGTCCGGGTCCAGCGGGCTCGCCGTCGAAGTCGGCGGGCTGCCCGGTACAGGCGCGGAGCCACCGCCGCCGGACGTGCCGCCCGTCCCCGGCGCCGTCGTGCCACCACCGCCGGGCGTGCATCCCGTCCCGGGAGGCGTCGTGCCACCGCTTCCAGGGCGCACGGGCCGGCCATACCGCGCGAACTCCGCATCCACCGACTTGAGCTCGCGCTGCAGGTCCTTCACCGAGAAGGTGTCGAGGTTGTACAGCGGAGAGAAGACGCCAATCCTCGCCAGCGGCCCCTGCCGGTCGAGCCGCTCGAAGAGGGCCGTGTTGTCCACCATGAAGCGGGCCGCGTCCCGCAACTGAGGTGACAGGCTGGAGTCCGTGGAGATGCGCTGCAGGTCCTTCTTCGACAGCGAGCCGCTCTTCGTGCCATCCAGCAGGTCCAGTTGCTGGAAGTTCGCCTCCAGCACCTTCAGGGCGTCCGAGTAGTCGAGCATCTTCGGATCCAACGGGCTGCTGCCCGGATTCAGGATGGGCGACGAGGACGCGGAGGGCGCGTAGCCGCTGTCGGCCTTCGAGTTGCCCGAGGAGGACGAGTGGTACTCCGTCTTCGCGGGCGGGTTCTTCGACAGCTCCTGCGCCACGCCCATGGCGCCACTGGCCGCCAGCATGACGTTGCCTGTCGCGACCCCCGCCGCGGTCTTGATGGAGTTGGTGATGAGCGGCGGCAATCCCAGCGCGTTGCCCGCGAAATCCACCGCGGTGGACATGGGGCCAGCCAGCAGGTTGGCCGCACCTTTGAGGAAGTCGAGCATGAACCCTCTCGCGCGACGGGGTTGAAGTGGACGCCGCGCAGTCGTCCTTCGGACGGGACCGCTGGATTGCAGCGGCGGTGCCGTCAGTGGGCGTGGGAGGCCCCCAGCGAATTCCGGCGGTTAGCACTCGCCGAAGCAGGGGCACGTCCCCAGGCGCGGACGGAGCGGTCCACGACGAAGGATTGCGGTTAAGTTCCGCGGCATGCGCACCATGGGCCTGGACCTGGGCACCAAAACCATTGGAGTGGCCGTCTCGGACGGCCTGGGCCTCACGGCCCAAGGCGTCACCACCGTTCGCCGCACGTCGCTCAAGGCGGACCTCGCGGCGCTGGCCACCGTCGCGAGCGAACACGAGGTGACCCACGTCGTGCTGGGCCTGCCGCTCAACATGGACGGCAGCGAGGGCCCGCGCGCCGAGGCGTCCCGGAAGTTCGCGGACACCCTGACTCAGTCGCTGGGCGTGACGGTGGAGCTATGGGACGAGCGGCTGTCGACCGTGGCCGCCACACGGACCCTGCTCGAGGCGGACGTCAGCCGGGCCCGTCGCCGGGAGGTCATCGACCAGGTGGCCGCGCAGTTCATCCTCCAAGGATGGCTGGACGCCCACCGGCCGCCTGATACCGACTACCACCCCGACGACTACGACTCGGAGCCCTGAGGGGGCTTGAGGGCTCCTCCAGGTACCCGCGCTACGGCTGACGCCTGTACACGTGCAGCGGCGCGGTGAAGCCATCCAGCTTCTGGTAGGCCACGCCGTCCAGCAGCAGCGAGCGCTCCTCCAGCTTCACGCCCGCCTCCTTCGCCAGCGCTCCACCGTCGAAGCGGACCAGCACGTCCGGCCGGGCCTCCTGCATGCGCTGGCGGAAGGTGTCCCAGCGCACGCGCGCCAGCCGCTCCTCGGGAAGGCCGGAGAAGAAGGCCAGCTGCAGGTCCATGTAGTTCGGGTCGATGTCGAGCGCGGCGGCCCCACCCTTGGCGGCGACTTCCGCCTTCAGGAACTTCGCCACCTGCATCAGCGCCACGGGATTCGTGGACGTGGGGCTGATGGGGCGCATCGTGGTCTGCAGCGGCCCGTCGGCACGGAACGTATAGATGCCCATCGCCACCGGCACGGCCACGGCGACCAGCACCGTCACGCCCGCCAGGGCCTTGCGCAGCACGGGCCCTCCACGAGCTCCCACCAGCCCGGCGAAGCCGAAGGCCACGAAGACGGGGACCAGCGCGACCTGCGTCACCGTGAAGCGGCCCAGCGGAACGAAGGTCAGCAGCACCGCCGCCCGGAAGGTGAAGTAGGCAGCGGGAAGCACCGCCGCGGCCACCAGCCAGCGAGTGTCCGGACGCGAGCGCCACGCGCGGACCATGCCCGCCATGCCCAGGAGCGCCACGAGGGGCGACAGCGTGAGCATGGCGATGCCGGGCCAGAACCCCAGTTGCTGCAGCCGCCAGAGCACGTTCGACCCCGAGCCCAGGGACGACTTCACCCAGTTGTGGTGGAAGTCCTCCACCGCCGCCACCGGGAAGAACGGGTTGCCGTGCATCAGCTCATTTCCCTGCATCCACAACAGGGGGAACGGCAGGCACACCAAGCCGAAGCCCACGGCCCGGGTCAGCGACACCACCTTGTCCTGGCTGCTGAAGCACAACGCCCCCGTGAGCAGCGGGATGTACATCCACGCGTCGTAGCGAAGCGCGCACGCCAGGTTGAGCATCAACGCCGCCTGGAACAGGGGCAGGAAGCGGTTGTCATCCACGCCTTCCGCGTACAGGGCGAAGGTGGCCAGCATGAAGAAGAGGGACACCGCCTCGCTGCAGGCCGTGGTGGAGAACTGCATGTGCATGCCCCACGCCGCGAAGGACAGGCCAGCCACCACGCCCGCGCGCCAGCCGAAGAGCCGGCGCGTCAGCGCGAACAGCGGCACCACCGACAGCACGCCGAACAGCAGGCTCACCACGCGGCCCGCGACCTCCCGGTCGAACACCGACAGCGCCGCGCCCACCAGGTACATGTGCAACGGACCGAACTGGTAGGCCCCGTCCCCATAGGCGGTGATGATGTGCGGCGCCCGCAACCAGCGCTCCGCCAGCTCCGTGCGCACCACCGCGTCACCGAAGAGGTTCTCATTGACGAAGAACACGCCCAGCCGCGGCACCAGCGCCGCCACCAGCAACAGCCCGACGAGCAGCCAGGTGCCTGGCTCGTGCTGAGGGGCAGGCACCGCCGACAGGCCAGGTGCGTGGGGAGGCGAAACGGAGAGGGGGGCGGGGGCGGTGGCCATGACGCGCGGCAGGATACGCAGGCACGGCCCAAAGCCAAGCCAACGCCCATTGTTCCCTTGCTCGGGGAGCGCGGCCGATTTCACGGTGCGCGAACCTGCTCCCCTTCCGATATCCAGGGGGCTGCAATCATTTCAGGGTGCGCCGGGGCCAAGGGGCTGCCGGACTCCAGCGTCACCCGCGTGCGGCGGACCACCTCCAGCCGCCGGGCGCCCTGCGTCCCCAGCTCGGCGCGCGACGTGTAACTGACCTCCAGCCGCTCGGGAAACGGGCGGCTCAGGTCGAAACGCAGCTCGCCCTCGGCCCTGGGGGTTGGAGGGCCGTCCGCGCCCTGGGACAGAAGAAGGAAGCGCACCCGGCCGCGGGCGCCATCCAGCTCCACCAACTCGTACGTGACGACGGCCAGCCATCCCTCCATGGCCCGCGCCACGACCCAGCGCCCTCCTGCTCCCACGGGCTCTTCTGGAAACCGCGGGGTGACGAGCCAGTCCGAGGACAGCGCCGCCCGCACCAGGGTGCTCAATGCCGCGGAAGCCCCGGGCCCCAGTTGCAGCCATGCCTGAACCGGCGTCCCCCGGTCGGAGAGCACCACGACTCCATCCCGGCCACTCACCGCGCCCAGCTCCTCCGCCAACCGCCACGCTGGCTCCATCCCCTCATCGTCCACGGCGCGGACCTCGGGACGCCCCACCCGCACGTGGTAATGCGCCTGTCCCCTCCCCGCCCCCGCCTGCCATTCCATGTAGAGCGGCACCGAGACCTCGGGGCCATACTCCGTTCGCGACTCGCGGCCGGCCCCCACTCCCAGCACCGTCTCAACCTCGGGAGAGACCGACACCACCATGCCCTGGCTCCACCCTGGCCGCTGCGCCAGCCGCAGCGCGCGGCGGGGTGCGCGCCCCGCATCGAGCAGCGCCGTCGCCACCACGTCTCCCTCCGCAGGAGGGACTGTTGCTTGAACCCATGCGCCAAGAAGACAGGTTGCGACGAGCAGGACGGGCACCAGGAGGCTCCACGGAAGGACAGGCGCCGAGCCCCGTTGCACACGCCATGCTCAGAGGCCTTCCTCTCGTGCACTCCCGATGAGCCGTCCAGGATGGGAGACCCTTCGAGTGAAGCATGGGCTGCACCGCGCCGACGCGGATGAGCCGTGTCGCGTTTCATTCACGGCAAAGCACGCCAACGACGGGCCCCCTTCCCGCGTGCCCGATACCTGGCATGGCATGAAGCGATGTCCGTCGCGCCTCATCGTGACGTGAGCGACGCATCATCCCGTTGTCGCCTCGCGGACGCGTGTCCGGCGCTCAACGCTCACTCGGCACCCGATACCCATCCCGCACGACCGCTCGTCTGCTTTCATGCATGCGACGCCAGCCTCGCCCGTGAAGGCTCCGCGCCGACATGTGGAGTGAACGGGCACGCTGCCCCACAACCCACACGAGCATTGCTGCTGCCGGGCGCTGGGGAAATGACCGTTCAGGCGTTCACTACCCCTCGTGCAGCCGGTGTGCGCCTACCCCCGTGGGCGAGGGCCCTTATAATCAAGATGCCTTTTCACCCCGTGAAGGGGGTGCGCCTTCGGGCGTTCCACCCCTGACACGAGCGTAACGCGCGGTCCCACTCCGCGGCGGGGTCCCGAAGGGGCAGCAGGGCTGTCGTGCCTGGGACCTCGTCGGGGTGGGTGTGGAATGGCAGTCATGCCCTCCAGGTTGACCATTTTGGCCCCCCTGTCGGCGCGGCTTTCCGCGTCCCCGGGTGGCTCCGAGGGAGAGACATGAAGGACGCTGAGAAGGGTTCGTGGGTCTCCAGAATCGCCGCGTTGCAGGACGTGAAGACCTACGCGGAGCTCAACTGGGAAGGCTCGTTCGAGGAGTACCTCGAAATCGTCCGGCAGAACCCCAAGGTCACCCGCACCGCCTTCCAGAGGATCTACGACATGATCCTCAGCCACGGAAAGACGGAGTACATCGACAACAAGAAGAAGCTCATCCGCTACCACTTCTTCAGTGACGAGAAGTTCGGCGGCCGTGACGCCATCTTCGGGCTCGATGTCCCGCTCATGAAGCTGGTCAACGTCTTCAAGTCCGCCGCCCAGGGCTACGGCACCGAGAAGCGCGTCATCCTCCTCCACGGCCCCGTGGGCTCGTCCAAGTCCACCATCGCTCGCCTGCTGAAGAAGGGCACCGAGGACTACTCGAAGACGCCGGAGGGCGCCGCGTACACCTTCTCCTGGCTCACCGACAAGAAGGGCGCCGACGGCGCCCCGGTGAAGGAGAAGATGAAGTGCCCGATGAACGAGGAGCCGCTCAACCTCATCCCCCGGGAGTGGCGCTCCAAGGTCTACGCCGAGGTGTCCCCGCCCGAGTCCGGCTACACCATTCCGGACGGCTCCGAGCTGTGCCCCGCCTGCCGCTTCGTCTTCAAGGAACTGATGACGCAGTACCAGGGCGACTTCGCCAAGGTCATGGGCCACATCCGCGTCAACCGGCTCGTCTTCAGCGAGAAGGACCGCGTGGGCATCGGCACCTTCCAGCCCAAGGACGAGAAGAACCAGGACTCCACCGAGCTCACCGGTGACATCAACTACCGGAAGATCGCCGAGTACGGCTCCGACTCCGACCCGCGCGCCTTCAACTTCGATGGCGAGTTCAACATCGCCAACCGCGGCATCATTGAGTTCGTCGAGGTGCTGAAGCTGGACGTCGCGTTCCTCTACGACCTGCTCGGCGCGTCGCAGGAGCACAAGATCAAGCCGAAGAAGTTCCCGCAGACGGACATCGACGAGGTCATCCTCGGCCACACCAACGAGCCCGAGTACAAGAAGCTCGAGAACAACGAGTTCATGGAGGCCCTGAGAGACCGCACGGTGAAGATTGACGTCCCGTACATCACCAAGCTGTCCGAAGAGGTGAAGATCTACGAGAAGGACTTCAACTCCCGCGCCATCAAGGGCAAGCACATCGCTCCGCACACGCTGGAGATGGCCGCCATGTGGGCCGTCCTCACGCGCCTGGAGGAGCCCAAGAAGCACAACCTGTCGCTGCTCCAGAAGCTCAAGCTCTACAACGGCAAGACGCTCCCGAACTTCACCGAGGACAACATCAAGGAGCTGCGCAAGGAGAGCAACCGCGAGGGCCTGGAGGGCATCTCCCCGCGCTACATCCAGGACAAGATCTCCAACGCCCTGGTGAGCGACAAGGGCGAGGGCTGCATCAACCCCTTCATGGTCCTCAACGAGTTGGAAGCCGGCCTCAAGACGCACTCCCTCATCAACAACGAGGACACGCGCAAGGGAATGAAGGAGCTGCTCACGTCCGTGAAGCAGGAGTACGAGGACATCGTCAAGAACGAGGTCCAGCGCGCCATCTCCGCGGACGAGGACGCCATCGCCAAGCTGTGCGGCAACTACATCGACAACATCAAGGCCTACACCCAGAAGGAGAAGGTCAAGAACAAGTACACCGGCCTCTACGAGGAGCCCGATGAGCGGCTGATGCGGTCCATCGAGGAGAAGATCGACATCCCCGATACCCGCAAGGACGACTTCCGCCGCGAAATCATGAACTACATCGGCGCGCTCGCGGTGGAGGGGAAGACCTTCAACTACCGGACCAACGAGCGGCTCCACAAGTCGCTGGAGCTGAAGCTGTTCGAGGACCAGAAGGACAGCATCAAGCTCAAGAACCTGGTGTCCTCCGTCGTCGACAAGGAGACGCAGGAGAAGATCGACCTGGTGAAGGACCGGATGATGAAGAACTACGGCTACTGCGAGATCTGCTCCACGGACGTGCTGAACTTCGTGGCCAGCATCTTCGCCCGCGGCGACGCGAAGGAGTAACACCAGAGAGGGGCGAGCCGTCGTGACCTTGAAGATCCACCAGGACCACTCCCGCTTCAAACAGATCGTCCGGGGGAAGATCAAAGCCAACCTGCGCAAGTACGTGCAGAAGGGCGAGATGATTGGGAAGAAGGGGAAGGACGCCATCTCCATCCCCATCCCCTTCATCGACATCCCCCGCTTCAAGTACGGCCACAAGGAACAGGGTGGCGTCGGACAGGGTGACGGCGAGGTCGGCCAGCAGCTCGGCCCCGGGGCGGTGGAGCCCGGGGAGGGCAAGCAGGCCGGCCAGGGCGAAGGCGACCACGCCATGGAGGTGGACGTCACGCTCGACGAGCTCGCTCAGATTCTGGGCGAGGAGCTGCAGCTGCCCAACATCGAGCGGCGGCAGAACGAGCGCATCATCACCCAGAAGATCCGCTACACCGGCGTCAACACCACCGGCCCGGAGTCGCTGCGACACTTCAAGCGGACCTTCAAGCAGGCCCTGCGGCGGCAGATTGCCGCTGGCACATATGACCCGGCGCGGCCCGTCATCATCCCCACGCGCGAGGACCGCCGCTACCGCAGCTACAAGCTCCAGGACCTGCCCGAAACGAACGCGGTCATCATCTACATGATGGACGTGTCCGGCTCCATGGGTGACGAGCAGAAGGAGATCGTCCGCATCGAGAGCTTCTGGCTCGATACGTGGCTGCGCCACCAATACAAGGGCCTGGAGGCGCGCTACATCATCCACGACGCGGTGGCGCGCGAGGTGGACCGCGACACGTTCTTCCACACCCGCGAGTCCGGCGGGACGATGATCTCCAGCGCCTACAAGCTCTGCCGGGACATCATCCTGGCGGACTACCCGAAGAGCGCTTGGAACATCTACCCGTTCCACTTCAGCGACGGGGACAACTGGAGCGCGGACGACACGCGGCAGTGCATTGAGATGCTGCGCAACGACGTGCTGCCCAACGTCAACCAGTTCGCCTACGGCCAGGTGGAGTCACCCTACGGCAGCGGCCAGTTCATCAAGGATTTGCGCGAGGCGGTGGGGGACACGCCCAACGTCGCGCTGAGCGAAATCGCGGACAAGGACGCCATCTACGCGTCCATCAAGGACTTCCTCGGCAAGGGCCGCTGACTTCAGCGGTCCTTTCCCACCGGAGCGACTGCCCGATGCCCAAGAGCCTCACCCCTCGCCTCGCCGCGCTCCGGGACGAAATCCATGGCTACGCCAAGGAGTTCGGCCTGGACTTCTTCGACACGCGCTTCGAGATGGTGTCCTACGACGAAATGAACATGGTGGCCGCCTACGGCGGCTTCCCCACCCGCTATCCCCACTGGCGCTGGGGCATGGAGTACGAGCAGCTCGCCAAGGGCTACGAGTACGGGCTGAGTAAAATCTACGAGCTCGTCATCAACAACGACCCTTGCTACGCCTACTTGATGGAGAGCAACCCGGAGGTGGACCAGAAGCTCGTCATGGCCCACGTCTACGGCCACTGCGACTTCTTCAAGAACAACTTCTCCTTCCGGCACACCAACCGCCGGATGATTGATGAGATGGCCAACCACGCCACACGGGTGCGGCGCTGGGTGGACAAGATTGGCGTGGAGAAGGTCGAGGACTTCATCGACCGGACGCTGAGCCTGGAGAACCTCATCGACCAGCACGCGCCGCACATCCGGCGCAACCCGGACCCGAAGAAGGCCGAGGACGAGCTCAAGGCCAACGAGCGCGTGGAGGGCTTCAAGGTGGGCCGCGAGTACATGCGCGGCTACATCAACCCGTCCGAGTTCCTCGACTCGCAGCGCAAGAAGGTGGAGGACGAGAAGCAGCGCGCCAAGAAGTTCCCCGAGCGCCCGCAACGCGACGTGCTGCTCTTCCTGCTGGAGGAGGCGCCGCTGGAGCCGTGGGAAGCGGACATCCTCGCGATTCTGCGCGACGAGGCCTACTACTTCGCGCCCCAGGGCCAGACGAAGATCATGAACGAGGGGTGGGCCAGCTACTGGCACTCCACCATCATGACGCGCCGGGCCCTCAAGGACGACGAAATCATCGACTACGCGGACCACCACTCCGGCACCATGGGGACCCGCCCTGGCGCCATCAACCCATACAAGCTGGGCATCGAGCTGTGGCGGGACATCGAGGAGCGGTGGAACAAGGGCCGCTTCGGCAAGGAGTGGGACGAGTGCGATGATTTGCGCGCGCGCCGCGCCTGGGACAAGAAGCTGGGCGCCGGCCGCGAGAAGATTTTCGAGGTCCGCAAGCACTACAACGACATCACCTTCATCGACACGTTCCTGACACCCGAGTTCGCGATGGAGCAGAAGCTCTTCGTGTACGGCTTCAACGACAAGCGCAACTCGTGGGAGATCCTCGACCGCGAGTTCCGGAAGGTGAAGAACAAGCTCCTCCAGGGGCTCACCAACTTCGGCCAGCCCATCATCGAAGTGGTGGACGGCAACTTCGAGAACCGCAGCGAGCTGCTGCTGGCGCACCGCCACGACGGTCAAGACCTCAAGGGCGACTACGCGCGCGAGACGCTGCGCAACCTCCAGTCCCTGTGGCGCCGGCCCGTCAACATCCTCACGCGGTATGACAACAAGGGCGCCATGCTGCGCTTCGACGGGCAGAGCCACTCCGAGCGGAAGGTGGAACTCTGAGCGGCCCTGCCCGGCCCCGGGCAGTGCGTCAGAGGTTCACCGACGGCATCGCCTGTTCGAGGTAGCGCGGGCCCGCGGACACAGCCTCGTCGATGCGCCGGAGGCCCTGAGGAAACCAGGTGGGCAGCGTCTCCCCGGGGGCAAAGGGAGGCCGGGCCAGGCGCTCCTCGGTGGCTTCAAGCAGCCAGGCAGCCGAGCCCGGAAATTTCCCGGCCCTTCGCTGGGCGAGCGCCAGGGTGTCCACTACACTCGGCCGCCGCCCCCATGAGAATCGCTCCCCTGCTCTGCCTGGCCGCCGCGCTGCTGGCTTCGACGTCCGAAGCCGCGGTCCGTCACGTCATCAAGAACCGCCGTATCGAGCCGCGCCAGACGCTCGCGCAGGCGTTGCACGACGCGCAGCTCCCGGACGCGCAGGTGGCCGCCGTCATCTCCGCGCTGGAGGGCGTGTTCGACTTTCGCAAGTCGCGCGTGGGTGACCAGCTGCGGCTCGTCATGCGCGACGGGGAGTTGGACTTCTTCGACTACCGCCAGAGCATGGTGGACGAGTGGCAGGTCCGCCGCGACGGCGAGAAGTACGTGGGCAGCAAGCGCGCCATCGAAGTGGAGAAGCAGGTCGCTGTCGTTGCGCTGGAAATCCAGTCGTCGCTGTACGAGGCGGCGGTGGCCGCCGGTGAGGACCCGGCCATCGGCATGGTGCTGGCGGACGTGTTCGCCTGGGACATCGACTTCTACCGTGACGTGCGCAAGGGCGACACGGCGCGCGCGCTGGTGGAGAAGTTCGTCTCCAAGGGCCGCCTGCTGCGCTACGGCGACGTGCTGGCGGCGACGTATGCGGGCGGCCTGGTGGGCAACAAGAAGGTGTACCGCTACGTGCTCCCGGACGGGCAGCCCAACTACTTCAACGAGGAGGGCGCCAGCGCGAAGAAGACCTTCCTCAAGACGCCCCTGAAGTACGCCAACGTCACCAGCCGCTTCGGCTCGCGCTTCCACCCGGTGCTCAAGTACCTCAAGGCCCACAACGGCGTGGACTACGGCACCCCCATTGGAACCCCGGTGTGGGCGGTGGCGGACGGCACGGTGACGCAGGCGGGCTACTCGGGCGCCGCAGGCAACATGGTGGTCATCCGCCACGCCAACGGCTTCGAGACGCAGTACATGCACCTGTCGCGCTTCGGCGAAGGCGTCCGCGCGGGCACCCGCGTGCGGCAGAAGCAGGTCATCGCCTACTCCGGCAACACCGGCCGCTCCACCGGGCCGCACCTGCACTTCGGCCTCAAGCGCAACGGCCAGTACACCAACCCGCTCAACCAGCAGTTCCCCCGCGCGGACCCGCTGCCCAAGGAGCTGCTGCCGGACTTCCTCGCCAAGGCACAGGAGCTGACGGGGCAGATGGAGGCCGTGTCCATGGCCGCCGTCGCCGGGCAGGCTGCGGCCATGCCGTGACGCCGTGCGCGTCCCATCCCTGGGACGCGCGCCGCGGGCCTACTCCCAGGTGATGACGTAGTCAGCGCCCGTCACGCCGCGAGGCGTGCCCACCACCCGGCTCTTGCAGCCGACGACGCTCAGCGCCTCCTGCAAGACGCCCTCGTGGTACTGCACCGGCTGCATGTCCCCGTGGAAGGCCAGGCGCACCTGCTTGTCTCCCAGCACGGCGAATTCGCGCCGGCCGTAGCTCACCAGCGTCGAGTACGCGGTGGGCGCGTGGGAGAGGAGCCGCTTGGGGTCGCCCTTGCCGATGAGCCGGTTGAGCGTCTGCCCCACCGTGGACTGGAAGAAGTGCGTGACGGCCGCGGCGCCGCAGGCCCGCACCGCGTCCTCCCTGGAGCCATAGACGGGCGTCAACGCCTCCGAGGTCGCGTACAAGAGGCGCAGGGCATCCACAGCCGGGTAGGAGAAGAAGTCCACCGGGGAGCGCTTGAAGAAGGGCTCACGCAGGCGCGTGGCCGCCTCCGCGCCCAGCTTCCTCTCCGCCAGGTTGAACACCGCGTTGAAGACGAGCCCGCGCACCGTGTCGTCGGGACGGATGACGGCCAATCGTTGTTCGAGGTCGTTCTGCAGAAAGCCCATGGCGGATGGATTTCTACATCAATCCGTCTCCGGGTTGGCGCGCCATCCACCGACAGGCAGTCTGCCGCCCTTCCAGGTGAGCTGTCCCGAGGGGCTGGGACGCGCTTTACCGGTGCGATGCGAGACACGGCTGCGCTAGCCTGACGCACCTTCGCGTACCCGGGAAACCCCGGGGCCCGCGAAACCATGAACCCGCAGCAACTCCGTCCAGAGATACCCAGCGACATGGCCCCTCCTGCCTCCGCCTCCCAGCAGCCCCGCCCCGCCCAGCCGGCCACGACCGACGACAGCGGGCTCGGGCATGACGCGGCCAGCTTGCGCCGTTCCTTCCTCGACCACGTCCGCTATTCGCGCGGAAAGAACTACGAGTCGTCCACCCCTCACGACCGCTTCATGGCGCTGTCGCTCGCGGTGCGTGACAGGCTGGCGGACCGGTGGGTGAAGACGTCGCGCACGTATTACGAGAAGGACGTCAAGCGCGCCTATTACCTGTCCGCCGAGTACCTGCTGGGTCGGGCCCTGGGCAACAACCTGCTGAACCTGGGGATGTACGAAGCGGCCGCCGAGTCGATGCAGGAGGTGGGGGTGGACCTCACCAACCTGCTGGAGATGGAGCCGGACGCGGGCCTGGGCAACGGCGGCCTGGGCCGCCTGGCCGCGTGTTTCATGGAGTCGCTGGCCACGCTGGCCTACCCCGGCATGGGGTACGGCATCCGCTACGAGTTCGGCATCTTCACGCAGGACATCGTCGACGGGTACCAGGTGGAGCGCGCCGACGAGTGGCTCAAGTTCGGCAACCCGTGGGAAATCGTCCGGCCGGAGAAGGCGGTGCCGGTGCGCTTCTTCGGGCGCGTGGAGCACCACCAGGGCCCGGATGGCCGCCCCGTGGCGCGCTGGGTGGGCGGCAAGACGGTGGTGGGTGTTCCGTATGACACGCCCATCGCCGGGTACCACAACAACACCGTCAACACGCTGCGGCTGTGGCAGGCGCGCGCCTCCGAGGAGTTCGACCTGCTGCTGTTCAACGCGGGCGACTACGAGCGCTCGGTGGTGGAGAAGAACGACTCGGAGGTCATCTCCAAGGTCCTCTACCCCAACGACGCGTTCCAGGCCGGCAAGGAGCTGCGGCTCAAGCAGCAGTACTTCTTCGTCGCGTGCTCCATCGCGGACATCGTCCGGCGCTATCTGAAGAACCACACGGACTTCAAGGACTTCTCCCGCAAGGCGGCCATCCAGCTCAACGACACGCACCCGGCCATTGGCGTGGCGGAGCTGATGCGCGTGCTGGTGGACGAGAAGCGCCTGCTCTGGGACGAGGCGTGGACGATTACCCAGGAGACGTTCGGCTACACCAACCACACGCTGCTGGCCGAGGCGATGGAGAAGTGGCCGGCGACGCTCTTCGAGCGACTGCTGCCCCGCCACCTGGAAATCATCTACGAAATCAACTCGCGCTTCCTGCGGCAGGTGCAGATTCGCTACCCGTACGACCAGGAGAAGATGCAGCGGATGAGCCTGGTGGAGGAAGGGGCCGAGAAGAAGATTCGCATGGCCCACCTCGCCGTCGTCGGCAGCCACAGTGTCAACGGCGTGGCCGCGCTGCACACAGACCTGCTGCGCCGGGACGTGCTGACGGACTTCGCGGCCATGAACCCGGAGCGCTTCAACAACAAGACGAACGGCGTGACGCCGCGCCGCTGGCTGGCGTGGTGCAACCCCCGCCTGTCCAAGCTGATTACGTCCCGCATCGGCGAGGGCTGGGCCACGGACCTGGACAAGCTCACCCAGTTGGAGGCGCACGCGGAGGACCCGGAGTTCCGCAAGGCCTTCCGCGACGTGAAGCGCGCCAACAAGGAAGACCTGGCCCGGCACATCCGTGACTTGCGCTGGGTGCAGCTCAATCCGGACGCCATCTTCGACGTGCAGATCAAGCGCCTGCACGAGTACAAGCGCCAGCTCCTCAACGCGCTGCACATCGTGGCGCTGTGGATGAAGGCGCGCAGGGATCCGTCCACCATCATCCACCCGCGGGCGTTCATCTTCGGCGCCAAGGCGGCGCCGGGCTACCACCTGGCGAAGCTGACCATCCGACTCATCAACGGCATCGCCGAGGTGGTGAACAGCGACGCGGGCACCACGGGCCTGCAGGTGGTCTTCGCCCCCAACTACCGGGTGAGCCTGGCCGAGCGCATCATCCCCGCCGCGGACGTGTCCGAGCAGATCTCCACCGCGGGCATGGAGGCGTCCGGCACCGGCAACATGAAGCTGATGCTCAACGGCGCGCTGACGCTGGGCACGCTGGACGGCGCCAACGTGGAGATTCGCGACGCGGTGGGCGACGAGAACTTCTTCCTCTTCGGCCTCACGGCGGACGAGGTGATTGCCCGCAAGCGCGAGGGCTACCGCCCGCGCGACGAGTACAACCAGCACCAGGAGCTGCGCGAGGCGCTGGACCTGATTTCCACCGGCTTCTTCTCGCCGGAGGACAAGCACCTCTTCAAGCCGCTGGTGGACAGCCTCCTGGAGGAGGACCGCTACCTCATGCTGGCGGACTTCCCGTCGTACATGGCGAAGCAAGAGGACGTCGCGCACGCCTACAAAGACGCCGACGGCTGGGCGCGCAAGTGCATCATCAACGTGGCGCGCGGCGGCATCTTCTCCTCGGACCGGACCATCAAGCAGTACGCCGAGGAGATCTGGCGCATCCAGCCGACGCCGGTGGATCCGTGAGCGCAGGGCCCGCCTCCCCTCCCGGCCGGTGACGACGCCGGCCGGAGGGCGTGGTGCGGGCCTTCGTCAACGCCTTCAACCACGACGACCTGGACGCGGTGATGTCGTACCGGACGCACGGTACGAGACGGACGACGGAAAGCTGTCCCGGGGCCTCACGCAGGTGCGTGAGGCCTTCGCGGCGCAGTTTCGCGGTGACTTCGGGCGCATCCGCTTTCTCACCGAGGACATGGTGGTGGATGCGCCCACAGCCCGTGCCAGCTCATGTACCGGCTGTGGTACGGCCAGCACTTCGACTGGTGCGGGCAGGTATTCCCAGGATGGGCTGCCCCTGGTACGACGTGGGAGGCCTTGAGGTCAGGCCGGGACGGGCTCAGTGACTCCAGCAGGCGCCGTAGGCCGTGCGCCCGCAAACACGGTTCGCCTCGCTCTGGCAATTGCCGTAGGTGACGCCGTGGAGGTAGGTCCAATTGGACGTGCTGGTGCACTTGAAGGTACACACGGCGCCCGGGATATGGCCCTCACAGATTGCCTGCTCCGCCGTGGTCAGCGTTGAGCCGTCGGCATCCTCCATCTCCGGCCCGCCGCACGCGCTGACGAGGAATCCGAGCGAAACGCTGGCAAACAAGGTCATCGCCTTCTTCATGGTGTCTTCCCCTTTTGAATGCCAGACATCGCGCCTGGCCCGAAGGGTCATACCCTGCCTCAAAACAGGATAACAAGAATTAACCTAAAAATCTAAATATCCCACATTTCCACCGCGTACCTGCGTTGTACTGAAAACATCCCCGGTGTCCGCCTCGCTTCAGCGGACGTCCAAGGCATCCGGCTCCGCGCACAGGACTGGAGGGTGATTGGCATTGGAGTCGTCACGTCCGAGGACCTGGCGGCATGAGCGTGCAAGCCAAACGGATGCTGGGGACGAGTGCGGTCATCCTGGGACTGCTCTTGGGATGGCGACTCCTTCCCCTGGGACAGACTTCTGGCGCGCCCGCCGACGCAGGCACCGTGAGGGCACAGGGTCGCGGCCGGCCTGCTCTCGTGGGAGGCCCCTCGGGCCGACCGCCCATGCCAGGCGCCGTCAACGCAGCCGCCCCGGTAGCGGAGCCCCTGGACGAGGAATTGGAGGTGCTGCGCCTCTCTTTGCTCGATCGCTTCGGCTCGCGCCTGGATGAGCCGGCTGTCCAACTCCGGATGCTGGAGCAGCTCATGCGGTATTTCCAGGCGCGCTCGCCAGACCAGTGGCGAGAAGAACTCCAGACCTTCCTCCGCAAGGCCTTTCCCAGCCAGTACGAAGCGCTGGCCGCCCTGCTGCGCGACCGTATGGATTATGAAAAGTGGGTCAAGGACAACGACACCTACCTGCGAGGGTTGGACTCAAAGCAGCGCCGTGCCGCCGTCTGGGATGCGCGCAATCGTCTCTTCGGGAAGGAGACCGCGCATCGACTTTGGGACTCGGAACTGAAGCATCAGGCGCTGGTGGACGCGCTTCAGGTGATTGATGCGAGGCAGGACCTGCCCCTCTCCGAGAAGCTGTCTGCCTACAAGGCGCGGCTGGGCGAGGTCTACGGTGACGAGGCACCAGCCCACCTCGCCCGGCATCCGCAGGAGTCGATGAATCGCTTCCTTGCGCTGCCTTCCGTCCAACGCGAGCTGACTGGCATGTCACCGGCCGAACGCGCCCGCAGCCTATGGGCCGTGCGCCAGGAGCTGGGACTGGATGACGAAGCGCTGCGGCGATGGGACGCGCTGGACCAGACACGGGATGCCCGCTGGGAAGCGGGCCTCCGGTACATGGCGGAGCGCGCGACCCTGGCACGGACGCTCTCCGGCGATGCGCTGGAGGCCCGGCTCCAGGAGGTGCGCGCCCGCTACTTCGGCACCGAGGCGGACGTCATCGCCCAGGAGGAGGCCAGTGGCCTCTTCCGCTTCACGCGCCCCCGGCAGTGGGGGCGCAACTGAAACGCGGACGGGACGTCACGCCGCCTGATTGAGCCACTCCTCATAGGCGCGGAAGTCGTAGTCGCGCCCCAGGAAGGCATTCACCAGCCGGGCCGCGTCGTCCGAGCCACCCGGCTCCAGCACCGCGCGCCGGTAGGCCTGAGCGGGCTCAGGGGACAGCATCCCCTTCTGCTGGAACACCGTGAACAGGTCCTTCGCGATGACGAGCGACCACATGTACGTGTAGTAGTTGGACGAGTACCCGTCGAGGTGGCCGAAGGAGAGGTGGAAGTAGGTGCCCTCCACGTACGGGAAGGGTGTGAACTTCCCCTGGAGCTCGCGCACGAGCGACACCGCGTCCACGCCCTCCGGCTTCCGCCGGTACAGCTCCAGGCTGAGCGCCGCGTAGAACATCTGCTGGCGCACCCACAGCCCCTTGCCGAACTCTTCCGCGCGGCGCATGCGCTCCACCACGTCCGCGGGGATGGGCTCGTTCGTCTGATAGTGCTTCGCGAATGTCTGGAGGCTGGCGGTGTCACGCGCCCACTCCTCCAGCATCTGCGAAGGCGCCTCCACGAAGTCCCACTCCGTGCGGACACCGGACACGCCCGCCCAGCGAGTGTGGCCGCCGAAGATGTGGTGCAGCAGGTGGCCGAACTCGTGGAAGAAGGTCTCCACGTCGCTGTGCTGGAGCAGCGCGGGCTCCGCGCCAGGACGGGGGAAGTTGCAGACAAGCACCCCTTCCGGCAGCCGCCGTCCCGACTTCCCGCTCGTCAGCGTGAACTGGGCCGCGTGCTTGTACTTGTCGTCGCGCGGGTGCATGTCCAGGTAGAAGCGCCCGCGCAGCGTGGTGCCCTCGAACACGTCGTAGGCCTCCACGTCCGGGTGCCACACCGGGGCGTCCGCGACGCGGCGGTAGGTGACGCCGAACAGGCGCGCCGTCAGGTCGAGCACGCCCTGCTTCACGCGCGAGTACTCGTAATAGGGCCGCACCACCTGCGAGTCGAAGGCGTACTGCTCCGCCTTCACGCGGTCCTCCAGGTAGGCTTGGTCCCACGGGTTGACGCGCTCGGCGCCGGGAACGTCGCGGCGCTTGCGCTCCAGCAGCGTGGCGTAGTCGCGCTCCATGCGCGCGCCGGACGCGGCGGCGATCTTCTCGATGAAGTCCGAGGCGGCCCCCTCATCCCGAATCATCTTGTCCTCGGTCGCGTAGGCCGCCCAGTTCCGGTAGCCCAGCAGCGTGGCCAGCTCGTTCCGGCGGGACACCATGCGCTGCAGGACGTCCGCGTTGGCGGGATGGCCGCGCTGGCGGAAGACGCGCCACATCTGCTCGCGGGCCTGAGCATCACGCGAGTACGTCATGAAGGGGACGATGTCCGGGTAGTCCGTGGTGATGCGCACCTTGCCGTCCGGCCCGGGCGGGTGGGCGCGCACGTAGTCGTCGGGCAGGCCCTCCAGCGCCGACGGCGCCAGCGCTTCCGTGCGCGTGTCCTGGCGGATGTTGCGGCTGAACTCCTGACCGATGCGGACCAGCTCCTCCTGGAGCGCCTTCACCCGGGCGCGGGTGGCGTCATCCCGGTCCACGCCCGCGCGGCGGAACTCCCGCCGCACCTTCTCCATCCACTTCCGCGTGGCGGCGTCCTCGCCGGACAAATCCAGCGCGGCCAGCACGTCATAGACGCCCCGGTCCATGCGGATGTCGTTGCTGAGCGTCTCCAGGGCCTGCTCGGCGGCCTCGGCGGCCTCGCGCATGGCGGCGTCCGGGTGCGCATGACGGGCAACGCTGGCGCGGGCTCCCGCGTCGTCGAGCGCCGCCGTGGCCTCGTCGTATATCTCCAGCACCTCGCGCGTGACGTAGGGGGGACGGAGGGCCTTGAGCTGGGCGATTCCCTCTCGGGCGGCGGCCATGGCCTCCTCACCGGCGCGCGTGAATTCGGCCGGTGGGCAGGTGACGAGGCGGGCGGCGTCGGGGACTTGGCTCTCTGACACAGTCTGCTCCTGAGCGTGGTGACGGCGAAGGTACGGCCGCAAAGGTAATGCGCCGGACGCCGCGGAGCAGCAGGGATTGGCGGCGGAAATGCGAGAGGCCGCCCGGCGCATGCACGCCCGGCGGCCTCCGTGGGAAACGCGGTGCTTCCAGCCCGGCTACGGCTGTTCCGTCGGGCTCAGGGAGTTCTGTGGCTGACGGATGGCCCGGGTGACGAAGTCCGCGTTGTTGTTGTCCGAGTCCCGGCCGTTGCCGAAGTCCTCGTCACTGCTGCCCGCGGCCATGGTGGCGGAGGTCGAGGTGGACAGGGCCTTCCGCTCCAGGCTGCCACCCGACGCGGGGTGAAAGGGCGCCACCGTGCCTTCGGGCGAGTTCCCTGTGCCCCACGCCACCTTGTCCACCGCCACGTCATTGACGTTGGTCGTCAGCCCAGGACCGATGCGGACATGGCCTCCGGCCGTCGGTGACGCCGAGATGTCGAACACCGTGCCGTAGTTCAGGTCTCGCGCCACGGGACCGGTATAGCCATTGTGCCCCAGCAGGAAGTACCCATGAGCCCGGATGAAAGTCCCCGCGGGAATGGTGTAGCTGCCGCTGTACGAGCCCCCCGTCGCGGACTTGTACTGGAGCCGCCAGCCGCTGATGTCGACGTCCGCATCCGTCGGGTTGTGGAGCTCCACGAACTCGTTCGTCGCCGAGTTCGAAAGGCCGCCGCTCACCTCGCTGATGACGACGTGGTTGGCCACGGCCGGCGCCGGTACCACCGTCACCGTGCCGTAGTTGCCCGTGCTCGCCTGCGCGACGACGCCGTCCTGGTCGCAGTAAACCCACTCCTGGGCCACCTCGGGCCCCTGGGTGAAGCGGTAGCGGAAGCCGTAGATGTAGCTGCCCGGCGCCGCGATGTTCAGCGGGGCCACCAGCTCATCGTTGTTGCCCGGCGTGGCGAAGCCCGCGTTCGCCTGCGCTGGCACCCACGTCCACGAGTCCGGTGACGCGGCGTCAGTCCCATAGCCCAGCTCGGCCACCAGGTGCGGGAAGCCGTCGTTGCCATTCTGGTTCCTGGTGCTCACCTGGGACTCGTAGAACTGGCTGAAGACGGACTCCGCGCGGCCCGCCCGGATGGGCGTGGCGAAGGACTTCGGATACTGGATGGCGCAGTAGTCCACCGGGCCGGTGATCTCCACGCCGCAGGACGCGTTGGCGCCGCCCGGCGTGCCCTGTCCACCGCCAGGAAGTGACGCCTCCGAGTCACACCAGTACCAGGCGTGCTGGCTCGCCCGAGTCCCCACCACCACGGACGACAGGTTCATCGAGCGCCCCGTCGTCTGCGGGAAGGAGGCCGAGTACGCCACGTCATCCACCACGGTGGCGCCCATCTCGACGAAGAGGTGCCCCGTATGGCCAAGCTCGAAGAGCGTGCTCCCGTAGCCGTACTGCGCCGCCACACCGCCGTTGGTGGCCACATCCGTGTTGTTCGCGAGGACGAAGGTGCCCCGGCCTGGGACGATGAGGGGTCGGTCCCCGGCCGTCAGCACGCTGAAGTCCGTCTCGCCGCCCGCGCCATTGTCGAAGCGGATGCGCAGGTTCGTGATGTCCCGCGGTGCGTCGACGGTGCTGGTCAGCTCCACGTATTCGGTGGTGTTCGCATCCGGGCGGTGCATGACCTCGCTGATGACCAACTCCCGTGCCCCGGGCGCGGGCGCCGTGTCACAGGCGCCCTCGATGCAGACACCGTCCTGGCCCGGGCAGACCTCCGAAGCGGGCGTGTACTCGCACTCCGCCAGGCCCGCCGTCACCACGCACGCCTCCGCGTAGGTCACACGCTGTACTCCGTCCGCGGCGCACTCCGGCGCGCGCGGCGTGCAGACGACATCACCGCAGGGCCCCGGCACTTCGATGGAGGCGAAAGCCACGGTGCTGCCATTGTTCGCGCCATCGAAGACGCGGAGCGCGAAGTACCAGGTGGCCGCCTGGGACGGCGGCAGCGCGTGAATCACTTCCTCCGCCTGTCCCGGCGCCCGTGGCGCCGCCGTGGGCACCTCGCTGGCCAGCGCGAAGCTCTGTGGGTCAATCGGCCCCGCGCTGTAGCGCAGCTCGTAGCGAGCGGCGTTGCCCACGCCGCCGTTATCTCCCGTGGCCAGCCACGTCAGGCGCACCGTCATGTTGTCCACGAGGCTGACGCTCAGCACGGGCTCGGCGGGCGCGACGTCGTCGGTGATGGTGACCATCGTGTCAACGGTAGGCAGCGCCGGGTTCTCCGTGGTCGCGGAGAGGACGAAGCTACCCGCCTGATCCACCGTGAGGTCGTTGAAGACGGCCACGCCCGCAACCGGCGCCACCGTCAAGGTGCCGCCCAGCGTCACCCCGACCGCCCCCACCAACTGGAGCGTCACGGACGGCGCCGTGGCGTTCGAGACGTTGCCGAACGCATCCTGCAAGGCCACCCGCGTCTCGGACAGCGGCTCCAGGACGGTGCCCGGCTCCGGAGGCGCGACGAACGCGAGCTGCACGGGCGCACCCGCCTCCACGGAGAAGTCATACGTGTCGGCCACCGCGGCATCGCCGTCCGTGAACGTCACTGACTGCGCACCCGCCGTCTCGAAGGTGATGGTGAAGGTGTGCGCCCCCTGGTCCGCCTCCGTGTACGTGTACGTCGACAACGGCGCGGCCTCCGGGTCCGTGGACGTGGGCTCCACCGTTCCCGCGTACGCCGTCAGCACGTTGCCGAAGCGGTCATGCGCGGAGACGGCGAAGGACTGCGGCTCGCCCGCGACGATGGACTCCGTCGGCCCCACCACCGACAACGCCGTGAGGAGTCCGGGCTGCACCGTCACAGTGGAAGTCCCCGTCAGCGTCGCCGCCGCGGTGTCCGTGACGACGAGCTGGCCACTGCCCACCGCGGCGAACGTCACATTGAAGAGGCGCTGGCCGGCGTCAGACTCAGTGAAGGTGTAGTCCGCAGGGATGGTGGCCTGGGCGTCCCCCGGAATCTCGAAGTGGACCGAGCCCCGGTAACCCGAGGTGAGGTTGCCGTGTGCATCCCGCACCGACACAGTGGCCGCCACGGGCTCGCCCGCGAGGGTCGTCGCGGAAGCCAACTGCACCGTCAACTGTGCAGCGGGGCCAGACAGGACCTGGGTGCTCACCGTCACCGTCAGCCCCGCGTTGCCCGTATCCCGCACCGTCACCGAACGCGCCCCGGAGGTCATCAGCGTCACCGAGAACGTGTGCTGCCCCGCGTCCTGCCCGGGAACGAAGGTGTAGTCCGCGGGCAGCGTCGCCTCCGGGTCATCCGACTCGAAGCGCACCGTGCCAGTGTAGCCCGTGACGATGTTTCCGAAGCCGTCGCGCGCGGTGACGGTGAGGCTCTGCGCCTCGCCGGCCGCCACTGCCGCGGGAAGCGCGCTCAGCTCCAACTCGGCGGCCGCACCGGTGCTCACCTCCACCTCGAGCGTGTCGGTCAGCACCGGCCGCGCCGTGTCCACCACGGTGACGCTCTGGGTCCCCGACGTCAGCAGCATCACGCCGCTGAAGGTCCGCCGGCCCGCATCCGCCACGGTGAACGTGTAGTCACCAGGCAGTTCCGCCTCGGCGTCGGTGGACGTGAAGCGCACCGCACCGGTGTAGCCCGTGGCCACGTTGTCGAAGGCGTCATGGGCCGTCACCACCACGCTGCCCTCGGCGCCCGCGGCCACGGGTGAAACAAGGCCCGTGAGCGCCAGACGGACAGCGTCGCCCGGCTCGACGGTGAACGTGTCGCTGGGCTCCGGGCCCAACCCCGTGGCCGCCGCGATGAAGCGGTGCGTACCCGCCTGCTCCACCACCACGCCCGAGAAGGTCGCCACGCCCGCGACCGCCGCTACCTGCAACGGCGTGAAGCCGGGTTCATCCTCCAGCGTGAGCGTCACCGGCGACGTGGCCGTGGTGACGACCTGTCCGTCGCCATCCAGCAGCGAGACGCGGATGTCCGGCTGCGTGTCGCCCGCGTCACCATCCACGGGCTGCTGGGAGAAGACGAGCCGCGTGACGCCCTGTACCTGCGTCTGCACCATCAAGCTGGCGGAGCGGACCGCGTTGCCCTGGTTGTCCGCCACGCGCAGCGCCACGTGGTAGTTCGTGCCAGGCTGAAGGCCCGTGAGGACGGCGGACTCCTGCGTGCCAGCCTCCGCGGGCTCGCCCAGGCCGCCCACCGGCGTCGCCTGGTTGAAGTCCGCATCCGTCTCAATCGGGTTCAGCGAGTAATGCAGGGCATGCGACGCGGCCCGCCCCTGGTCGCCGTCATCACCCACGGCCATCCAGGACACCGTGACGCTGTCGGGCGTGGCCGTGGTCGCGGCGAGGACAGGGACGGAGGGGAACACATTGTCGATGATGTCGATGTCCGTGCTCGTGGCGGGCGTCAGTCCATCCGCGGTGGCCTGAAGCTGGAAGCGGCCCTCCGTGTCCACGTGCACGCTGGAGAACGACGCCAGCCCCTCCACGGGCGCCACCTCGGTGACACCACGCAGTGGCACGCCACCCGCCGGCACCAGGGACAGCGTCACCGAAGGTGCGCCCACGGGCGTCCGGTTGCCATGCGCATCCTGGAGCACCACCTCCACGGCGGTCAGCGCGGCGCGAACGGACGCATGCGAAGGCACGCGCGCGAAAGCCAATGCCGCGGTCCGGTCCGCCGAGACGCGCACGTCCTGGCGCCCCGCCAGGCCCGCTTGCGCGGCGTCCTGCACGTCGACGCGCTGGGTGCCCGCCCGCCGCAGGGTGATGCCCGTGAAACGGAAGCGGCCCGCGTTCACCTCCGTGAAGGTGTGCCCGCCCGGCAGCGTGGCCGTGGCGTCCGAGGACTGCACGCTCAGCGTGCCGCGATAGCCACTGGCGACGTTGCCGAACGCGTCACGCACCGTCACCTCCGCATCATGCGTGGAGCCCGCGATGGCGGTCTGCGGCAGCCCCGTCACCTCGACGGTGGCGGCGGCGGCCGGCGTCACGTCGAACGAAGGGCTGACCGCGCCCTCGACGCCGGTGGCCTCGGCCTTGAGCTGATAGCCCAGGCCTGCGCGCGTCAGCACCACTTCCTGGAAGCGGGCGACGCCGTCCACGGCCTGAGCCCGGAGCGTGCCTCCCAGGGAAGCCCCACCCGGGCCAGCGGCCAGCGAGAGCGTCACCTCCCCCGTGACGGACGGAACCGGGCGGCCATCGGCGTCCCGGAACTCGACGTCCAGCCCGCCAATGGGTGCACCGGCTCGGGCCGACAGCGAGGCCGCCGCGAAGGCCAGCCTCGAGGCCCGCAGCACGGTGAAGCCGACGACGGGACGCGAACCCAACACCACCGCGCCTCCCTCGGCATCCACCGAGGCCGTCACCCGCTTCGAGCCGCCTCGCGTGGACACCACGGACGCGGTGGCCACGCCCTGGGCATTCGTCCGGTCCGCGGGCTGCGTCACGGTGTTCCCGTCGCCGGAGACCTCCACCCGCACCGTGCGGCCCGCCATGGGCGAGCCGTCCTTCTGCCGCACCGTCACGGTGATGGCGACCCGGTCCACGCCGTCCGCCAGCACCTGCTCCGCCCGGTCCACCTGCACCGTGGAGAGCGCCGCGTCGGGCAGGGACTTCGCTGGCGGCGGGAGCGGCGACGTGGCGCTGTCACCACACCCCACCAGCACAACGCCGAGGCACAGCACGCCCAACCCCAGCAACCGGGTGAGCGCGAGAGGACAACGGGACATGAGCGGCTCCGGGAACGAACGGACCCCGCACGGAAGAGAGCACTCGCGAGGTCCCAGTGCCTTCTACCAGACAACTCCCGTCACCACGTAGACCTCCACCAGAGCTTTGCATCCCGGGTGGAACCCGCGGGGCTATCGTGACCCATGCCCCGTTGAGTGCGTCCCCGTTACATGCCGAGCGCGGCCATGAGCGCCCCGCCGCCCATCAGGGACTGGCCACCGTCGCAGACCATGATGGATCCGGTGATGTAGGACGAGCCTTCCGACGCCAGGAAGAGCGCGAGCTGGGCGATGTCCTGCTTCTTCCCGAAACGCTGGAGCGGCAGGGCCTGGGCGAGCTTGTCGCGGCCCTCGTCGCTGGGGGCCAGCCGGCGCATGCCTTCCGTGTCGTCGATGGGGCCGGGGGTAATCGAGTTGACGCGCACGCCGGAGCCACCCCACTCGATGGCCAGCACGCGGGTGAGCATGTCCACGCCGGCCTTGGCGGCACAGACGTGGGCCTGCATGGCCATGGGGAGATAGGCCTGGGGCGCGGAGATGTTGATGAGGGACGCGCCCGGCTTGCGCAGGTGCTCGAAGGCGGCGCGGCTGATGTTGAAGGTGCCCAGCACGTCGATGTCCATGACGGCCTTGAAGCCGTTGGAGGACATGCCCAGCGCGGGCGCGGGGAAGTTGCCAGCGGCGCCGCACACGACGACGTCCAGCTCACCGTAGGCCTCGCGCACCGTCTGGAGGGCCTTCTCCACGGCGGCATAGTCCCGGACGTCGGCCGCCACGCCCATGGCGGTGCCGTGCGCCTGAAGCCCCTTCACCGCGGCCTCGAGCTTCTCCACGTTGCGGCCGTTGATGGCCACCTTGGCGCCCGCCTTCACGAAGGACTCGGCGATGCCGAGGTTGATGCCACTGCTGCCGCCAGAAATGAACGCCACCTTGCCCGCGAGCAGCCCGTCCCGGAACACGCCATCAGCCATTTGGACCCGTCTCCTGTGGAAGCAACCGGGCAGGGACTTGAACAAACCTGCCGCACTGCGTCCATGACGTTCGCCGGGCGGACAGCGGAACCAGGGGCCGTGTGTTAGAGGTCGCGCCATGACCCGCCGCCGCCCCGAAATCCTCGCCCCCGCAGGGGACCTCGACTCGATGAAGGCCGCGCTCGCCAGTGGCGCGGACGCCATCTATTTCGGACTGGACGAAGGGTTCAACGCACGCGCACGCGCGGAGAACTTCTCGCTCGCCACCCTGCCCGGAACGCTGGCGCTCGTGCACCGCGCCGGCGCCCGCGCCTATCTGACGCTGAACACCCTGGTCTTCGAGCCCGAGCTCCCGGTGGTGGAGAACATCCTGCGCCGCATCGCCGAAGCTGGCGTGGACGCGCTCATCGTCCAGGACCCGGCGATTGCGCTGGTGGCCCGCGCGGTGTGTCCGCAGATGGAGGTCCATGCCTCCACGCAGATGACGATTTCGAGCGCGGAAGGCGCGCGCTTCGCGAAGGGCCTGGGCGCCACGCGCGTGGTGGTGCCGCGCGAGCTGTCCGTGGCGGAGATTCGCCGGCTGGCGTCGGAGACGGACGTGGAGCTGGAGGTCTTCATCCACGGCGCGCTCTGCATGTCGTGGAGCGGTCAGTGCCTCACCAGCGAGGCGTGGGGTGGACGCTCCGCCAACCGGGGACAGTGCGCGCAGTCGTGCCGGCTTCCGTACGACCTGGTGGTGGATGGCCAAACGCGGGAGTTGGGCGACGTGCAGTACCTGCTCAGCCCCAAGGACCTCGCGGGTGTCATGGCGGTGCCGCAGCTGGTGGAGATTGGCGTCCACTCGCTGAAGATTGAAGGCCGGCAGAAGGGGCCGCAGTACGTCGCCACGGCGGTACAGGGCTACCGGCGCTGGGTGGATGGCGTGTCCGCGGGGACGCCGGACACGGGTGCGCTGCGCAAGGACCTGGCGGACATGACGCTGTCGTACAGCCGGGGCTTCTCGCACGGCTTCTTCGCGGGCTCGGACCACCAGACGCTGGTGGAGGGGCGCTTCCCGAAGCACCGGGGCGCGTACCTGGGCCGCGTGGAGTCCGTGCACGGTCGTGACGTGCGCGTGGTGGACGACACGGAGGGACGTCCCTGGACGGGCGGGCTGGGCCAGGACGACGAGAAGGCGCGCCCGGATGCGCCCGTGGGCAAGGTGTCCTCTCCGCTGGAGACGGCGACACCGGTCGCGGCCGAGGTGTCGCCCCGGCCCGGCATGGGCGTGGTGTTCGACGACGGGCACCCCGAGGACAAGCACGAGCCCGGCGGCCCGCTGTTCCGAGTGGAGCGCAAGGGCCGTGGGTGGGTGCTGGGCTTCGGCAATCCCGGTCCGGACATGGGCCGGGTGAAGCCCGGCCAGCGCGTCTGGATGACGAGCGACCCGGCCCTGGCGAAGCGCACGGAGGAACTGCTGGGGCGCGGCGAGCCCGAAGGCCGCGTGCCCTTGGCGCTGACCGTGACCGGCGCCGCCGGTTCGCCGCTGACGGTGCTGGGCCGGGCGCGCGGTGGACACGTCTACTCGGTGTCCAGCGAGGTGCTGCTGGCCGAGGCACGCGGTGGTGGCCTCGACGAAGCGCTGCTGCGCGACAAGCTGGCGGCGCTGGGCGGAACGCCTTTCACGCTGACGGGGCTGGATACGTCCGGACTGGCGGCGGGGCTGCATCTGCCAGTGTCGGAGATGAAGGCGCTGCGTCGCCGCCTGGTGGCGGAGCTGTCGGAAGCCGTGGCGCGCGGTCCGGTGCGGACCGTGAACGAGGGCTCCACGTTGGAGCCCCTGCGCGCGTCGCTGCGCGAGCGGGTGCAGCCTGCGCCCCGGGCGGTGGAGGACGCGCGCTTGCTGCCCCTGTGCCGCACGGACGAGCAGCTCGAAGCGGTGATTGCCGCGGGCCTGCCCGAGGTGGAGCTGGATTGGATGGAGCTGGTGGGCCTGCAGCGCGCGGTGGAGCGTGCGCGCGCGGCGGGGCTGCGCGTGACGATTGCCACGGTGCGCGTGCAGAAGCCGGGCGAGGAAGGCTACGACGCCCGCATCGCGAAGCTGAAGCCGGACGCGGTGCTCGTGCGACACTGGGGCGCGATGATGCACTTCCTGGAGCGGCCGCCCGCGCCCGGGGAGGCGCGCCCTGCCCTGCACGCGGACTTCTCACTCAACGTCACCAACTCCGTGACGGCGCTGCACCTGCTGGGGCTCGGGCTGGACACGCTGACGTTCGCGCATGACCTGGACGCGGTGCAGCTCGGGGCCATGCTGGAGCACCTGCCCGCGGAGCGCTTCACGGTGACGGTGCACCACCACATCTCCACGTTCCACACCGAGCACTGCGTGTATTCCCACACGCTGTCCCACGGGCGTGACTACCGGAGCTGTGGACGGCCGTGCGAGAAGCACCGTGTGTCCTTGAGAGACCACAAGGGGCTGGAGCATCCGGTGGTGGTGGACGTGGGGTGCCGGAACACGGTGTTCAACGCGCAGGCGCAGAGCGCGGCGTCGCTCGTGCCGTCGCTGCTCGCGCGGGGCGTGCGGCGCTTCCGGGTGGAGTTCGTGCGCGAGTCTCGCGAGGAGGCTTCGCGCGTGCTCTCCGCGTATCAGGAGCTGCTGGCCGGCCGCATCTCCCCCGCCGAGACCGTGCGCCGCGCGGCGGTGCATGAACAGTTCGGTGTGACGAAGGGAACGATGAAGGTGCTCAACCCCACGTTCACCGTGCAGCGCTGACACTGAAGCCCGCTGCGTTCAACGGGAGCGCGTGGGCACGGCACGGCGTGAGAAGCGCAGGACGGCACGGAACACGTCTTCCGTGTCGTCCGCGTCCATCCCCTGCTCCGCGGCCCACTGACGCCGGGTCTCCAGCAAGCTCGCCTCGCGCTCCGCGTCTGGCAGCGGGAGTCCATGCCCGGCCTTCAGGTGTGCCGCCTGCTGGATGAGCTGGGCGCGACGATTCAGCAGTTGCACCAGCTCTCGGTCCAACGCATCCACGCGCTCCCGGACGTCCGTCAGCCCAGGCGGCGTGGCGACAGGCTCCGGCGCGCCCGAGCGCCCTGATTCACAACCCAGGTGGAGCCGCGTGAGGGCATCCAGCAGCCGCACCCGTGCGTCCCGCGCGTAGGGATTCTCCGACTGCACGACGCCGAAGAGATGGGGCACCTCCATCCGTGCGTACTCCTCCAGGCGGGCCACGGGCTGGAAGCTGGGCGGCGCGAAGGGCAGGTCCTTTCCGGCCTCCGCCTTGAGCAGTCCGTGCGCCAGGAAGAAGGTGAGCACGTGCGTGCGCGCCATCAGCGCGTCGTGCGCATCCGGCGACAGCTCCGTCACTTCACAGCCGATGCGTTCGAACAGTACCCAGGCCTTGCGCACGGCCTCCGGGTGCAGCTCGTTCGGGCACACCACCGTGCGGCGAGGCAGGTCGCCCCTCGCCAGACTGGCCGGGCCGAACAGCGGATGCGTGCCCACCCAGGGGATGTCCCGCCCCAGCACGGAGGCCAGCACCTGCACGGGCCGCACCTTGACGCTTCCGACGTCGAGCACCGTCTGCGCGGGCGACAGGCGCGGGCGAAGCGCCTCCAGCACCGAGCGCATTCCAGACACGGGCATGGCGAGCACCACCAACTCCGCGCCCTCGACGGCCTCCGCGAGCGTCGGTGCCCTCAGCGCGTCGGGCACGTCGTCCTGGCGCGGCTCGAACACCCGATGCGAGATGCCCGCTTCCAGCAGGAGGCCAGACAGGGCACGGCCAAAGCGGCCGTACCCCAGCAGCGCGATGCTTTCCGTCATGTCGCCGGACTCCGAATCCAAGCTGTTCCTGGAATTCTCGCATCGGCAACACGCGGGACGAAAGCCCCTACGGCCGGGGGCTCAGCGCCCCTGAAAGTGAGGGGGTCGGCGTTCCACGAATGCGGAAAAGGCTTCGGCCAGGTCATGGGACTGGAGGAACGCGGAGTTCCATACCGCCACATAACGCAGGCCATCCGCGATGGATTTGTCCGCGCAGTACTCCATGACCTGCTTGGCGCCCTGGACGACAAGCGGGGCATTTTCGGAGATGCGTTTCGCGGTCGCCCGGGCCTCCTCCAGCAGGGCCTCCGGCGAGGGGAACACCTCGTTCACGAGCCCCATGCGCAAGGCACGCGCCGCGTCCACGTCGCCACCGGTGTAGGCCAGCTCACGCGTGTGGCCCTCGCCGATGATGCGAGGCAGGCGCTGGAGCGCGCCCAGGTCGGCGACGATGCCCACCTTCACCTCGCGCAGGGAGAACTTCGCGTCCTGGGAGCAGTACCGGAAATCACACGCGGCGATGAGGTCCATGCCGCCACCGATGCACCAACCGTGCACGGCGGCGATGACGGGCTTGCGACAGCGGGCCATGCCCTCGGTGGCCTGCTGCATGTCGCCAATCAGCGACAGCAGCTTCAAGCGCTCCAGGGCCAGGTTGCCGTCGCCGGTGAGCAGCGGCCCCAGGGATTCCATCATCCCCATGAGGTCCAGGCCGAAGGTGAAGTGCTTGCCCTCGCCGCGAACCAGCACGACGCGGACGGAGTCATCCGCATCCAGCGCGCGGATGGCCTCGGGCATTTCCCGCCAGAAGTCGGGCCCCATGGCGTTGCCCTTGCCGGGGCCGGTCAGCACCAGCTCGGCGACGCCTTCGTTCTTCTCGATGCGCAGCGACTTGTAGGTCCCGTCCATTCAGGCCTCCGATTCAAGACGTCAGCCGAACTCCACCACCCGCATGCCGAACAGGCGGTCCACCGCGAGCAGCAGGTCGTCATTCACCTGCACCTTGATGGACGTGTTGCCGATGAGCGCCTCGCCCTCGCCCTTGAAGAGCACACTCACCGCCACGGGCGTGGCGCCGGCGTACTTCTTCGCCAGTTCGTGCAGCTTCGCCACCCGCTCCTCCGTGAGCAGGTCCGCCGGCACGCGCAACTCCAGGCGCTTGGTGCGCTTCTCACGCACCGCCTTGAGGCTCTGGATGTCGTCGACGATGAGCTCCGGCGTCGGCGAGTCCTCGTCACGCTGGCTGATCTGCACCGTGCCGGACACCAGGATGGGGTCGTCCGACTTGAGCAGGTGCTCCCAGTTCTCGAACCCCGGCTTGGGCCCCTGCTTCGCCCACTTGCCGTCCCGGCCCATCACGTTGCGCGTGCCGTCCTTGCCCGGGAAGCACACCAGCTCGATGGAGCCGGACAAGTCCTCAATCGTCACCCACGCCATGCGCTTGCCCGTCTTCGTGGGCCGCTCGCGCAGCACCGTGACGATGCCCGCCACCGTGAGCTTGTCGTCCTTGCGCGCGCGCTGCACCGCCGTAATCGGCCGCGCGTAGCGCTTCAGCTCCTTGTCGTACTGGTGCAGCGGATGGCCGGACACGTAGAAGCCAATGGCCTCCTTCTCCAGCGACAGCCGCTCCTTCTCCGACCAGTCCTCCACCTCGACGTAGTCGTCCTTCAGCCCGCCGCCACCGCCATCCGTGGACGGGCCGGCCAACATGCCGAACAGCGAGCTCTGCCCGGCCGCCTTGTCCTTCTGGCTGGCCGAGCCGCGGTTCATCGCCTTCTCGATGGTGTCGAAAATCTGCCGGCGTGAGCGCTTCTCGAAGTCGAAGGAGCCCGCCTTCACCAGCGCTTCCATCACCTTCCGGTTCACCTTGCGGCTGTCCACGCGCTCGCAGAAGTCGAACAGGCTCTTGAAGGGGCCGTCCTTGCGCGCCTCCAGGATGGACTCGATGGCGCCCTCGCCCACGCCCTTGATGGCGCCCAGGCCGAAGCGAATCTTCCCGCTCACCGCGCCGAATTCCATGTCGGACTGATTCACGTCCGGCGGCAGCACCTCGAGGCCCGACTCGCGCGCCTCGCCGATGTGCTTCACCACCTTGTCCGTGTTGTCCTTCTCACTGGAGAGAAGGGCCGCCATGAACTCGCAGGGGAAGTGCGCCTTCAGCCAGGCCGTGTGGATGGTGACCAGGCCGTAGGCCGCCGAGTGGCTCTTGTTGAAGCCGTACTCGGCGAACTTCTCCATCAGGTCGAAGATTTCACCGGCGACCTTGAGGTCGACGTTGTTCTTCGCGCAGCCCTCGAGGAAGCCGGCCCGTTCGGCCTGCATGACCTCGGCCTTCTTCTTGCCCATGGCGCGGCGAAGCAGGTCCGCGCGGCCCAGGGTGTAGCCACCCAGGACCTGCGAAATCTGCATCACCTGCTCCTGGTACACGATGACGCCGTAGGTGTCCTTGAGCACCGGCTCCAGCGCGGGGTGCGGGTACGACACCTTCTCCCGGCCGTGCTTGCGGTTGATGAAGACGTCCACCATGCCGGAGTCCAGCGGACCCGGGCGGTAGAGCGCGCCGGCGGCGATGACGTCTTCGAAGCAGTTCGGCTTGAGCTTCACGACCATTTCCGTGAAGCCGCTGGACTCCATCTGGAAGACGCCGGCCGTGTCGCCCTTGGCCATCAGCTCCCAGGTCTTCTCGTCGTTGAGCGGGATCTCGTGCCGCGGGATGTCCTTGTCGTGGTTGCGCTTCACCAGGTCCAGCGCGTGCTGAATCACCGTGAGCGTCTTCAGACCGAGGAAGTCGAACTTCACCAGGCCGGCCGCTTCCACCTCGTCCTTGGCGAACTGGGTGATGAGCGTCTTCTCACCCGGCGGCTGGTAGACGGGCACGAACTCCCACAGCGGCTTGTCGGCAATCACCACACCCGCGGCGTGCATGCCGGGCTGGCGGTGCAGGCCCTCCAGCGCGAGCGCGATTTCGAGCACGTCCTTCGTGGTGACGGGCTTGCCTTCCACCTCACCGATGTTGGAGGGCGTCTCCATCATCTCCTTGAGGCGAGGCTCCATCTCGATGGCCTCCTTCAAGGTGATGTTGAGCACCTCCGGGACCAGCTTCGCGATGCGGTCACCTTCGCTGAAGGGCAGCGCGAACACGCGGCACACGTCGCGCAGCACGCTCTTCGCCTTCAGCGAGCCGAAGGTGATGATCTGCCCCACGTTCATCTCGCCGTACTTGCGGCCGACGTACTGGATGACCTCGTCCCGGCGGTCCTGGCAGAAGTCGATATCGAAGTCGGGCATCGACACGCGTTCCGGGTTGAGGAAGCGCTCGAACAGGAGGTTGTACGGGATGGGGTCCACGTCGGTGATGCGCAGCGCGTAGGCGACGAGGCTGCCGGCGCCGGAGCCACGGCCGGGGCCCACGGGGATGTTCATCTTCTTCGCCCAGTTGATGAAGTCCTGGACGATGAGGAAGTAGCCGCAGAACCCCATCTTCTGGATGACGCCAATCTCCAGCGCCAGCCGCGCCTGGTACTGCTCGCGGTCGATGGGATAGGTGACAGTGGCCGCCAGCTCCTTGAAGCGCTCGCGCAGGCCCTCATACGCCAGCTCCGCCATGTAGCTGTCCGGCGTGTGGCTGTCGGGCACCTTGAAGGTGGGCAGCATGGGCTTGCCCAGCTTGAGCTCCAGGTTGCACTGCTCGGCGATGCGCTGGGTGTTGTGGACCGCCTCGGGCGTGTCCTTGAAGAACTCCAGCATCTCCGTGGGACTGGTGACGTAGAGCTTGTCCGTGGAGTGCTTCATGCGCTTGCCATCCGCCAGCGTCTTGCCGCTTGCGATGCACATGAGCAGTTCGTGGGCGCGCGCGTCCTCGCGCTTGATGTAGTGCGCGTCCGCGGTGGCGCACAGCGGGATGTCCAGGTCGCGCGAGAGCTGCTTGAGGTTCTCGTTCGCCTTGTCCTGCTCCGGCATCCCGTTGGACTGCACCTCCAGGAAGAAGTGCCCCGGGTCGAAGATGTCCTTGTACTCCTGCGCCGCGCGCCGGGCGTGGTCCATGTCGCCGCGGAAGCACGCGCTGGTGACTTCACCACCCAGGCACGCGGTGAGCGCGAACAGGCCCTTGCTGTGCTCGGCGAGCACCTTCTTGTCGATGCGCGGGTGGTAGTAGAACCCGTGCATGTACGCGGTGGAGGAGAGGTAGCGCAGGTTGGCGTAGCCCTCCGCGTTCTTCGCCACCAGGATGAGGTGGTGGGAGACCTTCTCGGAGCGGTCCTCACGCCCCTTCGGTCCGGCGACGTAGGCCTCCATGCCCAGAATCGGCTTGATGCCGGCGTCCTTCGCCTTCTTGTAGAAGTCGATGGCGCCGAACATGTTGCCGTGGTCCGTCACGGCAACGCTGCTCATCCCCTTCTCCTTCACCGTCTTGATGAGGTCCTTCATCCGGATCGCCCCATCGAGGAGCGAGTAGAGGGTGTGCAGGTGGAGGTGGGTAAAGGACATAAGCGCGTTCCGCTCCTGGAGGCCGGGGTGCCGCCGAACACTAGGGCCGTGCTCCCCTGCTCGCCAGTCCAGTGTTGCCCCTGGCGGAGAAGCGCGGGCGAGGCCGGAAAATCGGCCTCTTGCGGCGTTCCGCCACGAGCGGAAGCCCTGGACGGAAGGCTAACGGCCCGCCCTTCCCACCGCCCGTCTCCGTGGAAGTCACGATGCGTCCAAGCCTCGGGCGCCGGGACGTGGCCCCTGGCCCGGTGAGCGTACGGGCGGCTTCATACTTCTTCACGCCTCGTACAAATCCCAGCAACGGCGGGCCGGCACATTGCCCACCGTCGCCGCGAGTGGTGGCGACTTCACGTGGAGCCGTCCGCGCTCCACCCAGGAGAGAGCCATGATGAAGAGGTTCGCCGTGGTCGGTTCCGCGATGCTCGCCGTCGCGCTGCTCAGCGGCTTCGCGCTGAGGGGAGGCCCCCGCTGGGGCAAGGACCCGGAGCGCGTGAAGCAGTTGGTGACGTGGAAGCTCGACGACAAGCTGGACACGCTGGACGCCACCGAGTCCCAGCGCCAGTCCATCCACGCGGTGAAGGACCGCCTGTTCTCCGACGGGGTGCAGCTGATGCAGGAGCACCGCGCGGTGCGCGAGGAGGCCTTCCAACAGCTCGCGTCGGACACGCCGGACCGGCAGAAGCTCCACGCACTGGTGGACGCGCGCATCGAGGCCATGCGCGCCTTCGCTCACCAGGCGACAGACGCCGCCCTGGAGGTCCACGGCACGCTGACGCCGCAGCAGCGCAAGGAGCTGGCCGAACAGTTCCGCGAACACGTAGGCCCGTAGTCCACGCGCACGCCACCGTGGCGGCAGGACAGGTGGGGTGTGTGCTTGCGGGAAAGGGTGGGCGGGGCGGCGGAGCACGGCTAGTTTAGGTGCGTGAATTACACCGACTACGCAAAGCGGATCCGCGCCCACGCTCAGGTCGCGGACGTCTCCGAATACGGCCGCGTGACGGAAGGGGACCAGGACTACCCCCTCTTCCGGCTCGTCGTCCCGGGAGAGCGTTGGCTGGTCATCACCTCCGGTTTCCACGGGGAGGAACCCGCCGGTCCCCTCACCCTGGCCGAGCACTTCCCGGCGGTGGCGGCGTACGCGGTGGAGCGCGGCGTGGGGCTGCGCGTCTACCCCTGCATCAACCCGTCCGGCTTCGAGGCGGGTACCCGGTATAACCGCAGCGGCGAGAAGCCCAACAACGACTTCCTCCGCTACGAAGTCGCCCCCGGGGAGTGGGTGGGCGAGCTGAACGTCGCGCGGCCCATCCTCCGCTGGGCGCTGTATGACGGCGGCCCCAAGGAGACGCGCGCGATACGCAGCGAGCTGGCGCGCTATGCCGCTCCGGCCGCCGCGCTCGACATCCATCAGGATGACTACCTGGGCGGCGCGTCGACGTACGCGTACACCTTCGGAGACAAGGCCGCCTACCGCCCGCTGGTAGAGGCCAGCGCGAAGCACGTCGCGGTGGTGCGCAGCCAGAAGGTGGACGACCACAGCGTCACCGACGCGGACGGCCTCATCGAGTACCACGACGGCAGCGTCACCGACTGGTACTCGCGCCAGGGAGTGCCCTACACGGCCGCGCTGGAGACGACGACGCCGACACCACGTGACATCTGCGACGCCGTGAATCTCATCTGGATTCGCGGCTTCATCGACCTGGTGGCGCGCGGCGGCTGACGGCGGCGCACCGGGCGAAGCGGCCGGCTACGGCGACCGCGCGTTGCCCACCCGCCGCGACCACAGCGTAAGGAGGTTGCGGACCACCGCGCCCTCGGGGACCTCCGCGCCGTCTGGCACGTCCACCTGGAGACCGCGCGCGGCCAGCGGGGGGAAGGGGCTGTCCTCGCCGGGTGACGTCAGCGGCACGGAGGCATCCGCGGGGCGGAAGCCGAAGGCCAGCGCGCGCTGCTGCACCGGCCGGCTGTGCAGATAGCGCAGCCACTCCAGCGCGGCCTCACGCTGGCGGGGCAGCACCCAGTCCCCTTCCAGCACCGCCGCCGGATGGTCGCTCCAGGACGTGAGCGTCGGATACAAGACCTTCAGCGCCCCCCAGTTCCCCGGCGGCTGGGAGAGCTGGGCGATGGCCAGGTTCTCGTACACCACGGCGATGTCGTAGCGGGCCGGGCCGAAGCGGACCATGTCCGCCATCAGCGCGCCCGTGGACTGCTCGAAGCGGCCCGTGCCCCGCTCCAACTGGCTCAGCCACGTCTGGAACCGCGGCTCCAGCAGGTCGGCCACCGTCAGTCCGCTCTGCTTGCCGTAGAACTCCAGCGACGCCAGCAGCAGCGCCTGGAGCCCGGAGTTGGAGCGCGTGGGGTCCGTGTGGCCCAGCTTCACGAAGCCCCACTCCGGCTGGCCGCCCACCGCGGGCCAGCCCTGGTCGCTGGCCACCGCGTCGTGGATGACCTTCCAGGACACCGCGCCCCCACCACTGGCGCGCTGGAGCACCTCCGCCCGGTCCTCCCACGCCACGAAGACGAGCGGCGTCTTCACCAACGGCCGCGGCGCCGCTTCGCCCTCCGAAGCGAACAGCGGCTCGCGCGTGGCGTCCGTGGCCCAGTCCGACTCCAGCATCCGCAGCACCGCGCTGTCGGCGGGGCTCCACACGGTGGGCCGCTCACGGCCTTCGAGGATGGCCTGCGCGGCCTCCAGTGAGCCCCGGCCCACCAGGTTCACCCGGATGAGCGGATGCGCCTTCTGGAAGTCCGCCGCCGCCTCCTCCACCCACGCCTTCTTCTCCGAGCTGTAGAGGAACGTGATTTCCGTCCGCACCGCGCGGGTGGACACGGGCGCCTGCGCCGCGGGACGTGCCTCCCCCGCGCCGCGCTCCGCGGCGCGCCGCGAGGACAGGTAGAGGGCCCCACCCAACGCCGTGAGCACCCCGATGATGATGAGGACCGCGGGCTTCATGTACCGGCTCGCCCTTCTGGGAACGGGTGCTCTGCGCCTGAGCAGTCTTGTAGGCAACCTCCGCGACGCCGTACAGGGGCGGCACGTCCGCCTCGGAATCCGGGCCTGACCCCGAAGCGTCCGATTTCGCACGTTTGTTTGAACACAAATGACATGTCAGAATGGGCGGATGACGGCAAACATTCGGCAGCTCGTGCTCGCGGGCCTGGGCACGGCGCTGAGCGCGTGCGCGACCAGGCCCGCTCCTCCGGTGGAGCATTATTCGCTCGGCATGTCCCGAGCGGACTACCGGGACTACAAGAAGGCGAAGGCGGACCCCTGTGCGTCCTCGGAGCCGCGGTGGCTGGCGGACGAGCTGACGACGGTGAATGGAACGATGGCCCGCTTCCTCCGGGAGACGGAGAACCTCTCCAAGCTGGACGCGCCGGACCACGCCCAGCAAATGGCGATGATGCGGGAGGCCACCGAGTCCCTTCCTCCCCTCATGGAGGTGCACCGCTACACGCTCAACCGGCTGAAGGAGTGCGGCTTCCGCAACACCGGGGCCTTCCCGGAGATTGCCCGTCGGGGCCACGAGCTGCTGACGGAGGTGGATGCCCGGCTGGAAGAAGGGCCCAAGGTGCTGGCGGAGGTGGCGCTGAAGAATGCCCGCCGGCAGTGGCGCGCGGAGACGCCCGAGCGGGAGGAGGCCGCCCGCCGCACGTGGTGCCCGCCCAATCCCCAGGTGGGGCAGCCGGACCTGTACTACGCCCGGCAGGAGGTGGACGGCCGCAAGCTGTGGCGCTTCTGCGACGGCCACGTGGTGGAGCAGCGCGCCGAGGGTGAGCCCGTGCTCGTGCAGCCCGACAACCTGACGTCGCGCATGCGCCGGCGAATCAAACCCCAGTCCTACCTGGAAGCCGCGCGCGACTACCCGACGGCGGAGATGGACCGTCAGCCCGACAGCGTCTCCTCCTCGGGCCAGGGCGCCGCCAAGAAGTCGTCCGCGCCCGTCGGCAACGGCGGCCCGGGCTAGCCCACCGTTTCCCCTGGAGCGCGAGGGGCCCGCCCACGCGCGCCCAGCAGCCAGCGACGCCGGCGCTTCACGCCTGCAGCCGAGCCAACCGGCTGGCCAGGTGCGCGTCCTTCGCGGCATCGACGGACTGCGCCCAGGTGGCCAACGAGCCACCGCTGGAGGACAGCTGCTCCTCCACGTGCGGCCGCAGATGCGTCCACCGCTTGCTCCACCCTTCCTCAGAAGGCGCGCCCGCCTGACCGGGGCGTTCCGCCAGCAGCATGCCCATGCGCAGCGCCAGCTCGGGCTGCCCCAGCGCCGACGCCTGCCGGGCCACGGTCGTCGCGGCGGGGACGGCGTCCGGCGCGGCGAGCCACACCTCGGCCGCGCGGGTGAAGGCAGCCACGTCCAGTTCGCCCAGCAACGCCAGCGCGTGCCGCAGCGGGAGCCGGCCATCCTTCCTGGGAGCGACGACGCGCTCCATCAGCGCGGTGAAGGTGCCCGCCAGCTCCGCGTGGGCCGCGGGGTCCACGCCGCCCAGGGCCCGCAGCGCGCGCTTCGCACGCCGGGCCCGCGACGTCACCTCCCAGCTCCGCCACCCCAGCCGGGCCCGGAGCGCGGCCAGGGCCTCGGCGGCGGCCTTCAGCGACTCGGGCGTGGGCGTGGCCGCGGGCACGCGACGGGGCAACTCCGCCTTCTTCGGCGCGGACGGCGGCGCGGGCGCGGCCTCGGGGGCGCCGCCCCCCGTCACCTCGCGGTACCCCTCGCGCAGCTTCTCAGCGACCTTCTTCTCGTATTCCTTCCGGGCGCCGGCTTCGTCCGCGAAAGCCTTCTCCCGCCGCTGACCGGCGGTGCCGATGCGGCCGAAGGTGACGATGAAGGTGTTGCCCTTGAGCTCCGGCTCCCAGAACTTGGAGCTGGAGCCTTCCACGAACTCGAACCTTCGCATGCCTCAGAGCATACGCGACGCCGTGCCCTGATGCTCCGCCTTCATCTCGCGGAGCCCTTCTTCACGGGAGCGGCGGCCCTCGTACCCCAGCTCCCGGCGGGCCTTGTCGTCCCGCACCGTCACCTCGCGCCCCATGAGCAGCACCTCGGTGCGGGTGAGCGGAGGCCTGCCGCCCAGGCCGAAGGTGCCCCACAGCAAGTCCCCCACCGTGGCCACCGTCGCGGCCACGCCATATGGCAGGGTGCGCTCGCCCGCGTCCACGCCCTGCGTCGCGAGCATGGCGGTGATGAAGCCTCGGAACTCCACGGGTTCCCCGTCGGTGAGGAAATAGGCCTCGCCGCCGCGGCCCTTCTCCGCCGCCAGCAGCATGCCCTCCACGCAGTTGGCCACGTGGCAGGTGGACGTCAGGTAACGGCCGCCGCCGAACCACCGGAAGCGCCCGGTCCGCACCGCCTCCTGGAACTGCGGCAGCAGCGACGTGTCACCGGCGCCCCAGATGAAGCGGGGACGCACCGCCACGGTGACGAAATCCGGGGCATTCACGCTGAGCACCCGGCGCTCCGCCTCGCCCTTGGTGGAGGGGTAGTCGCCAATGGGGCGCTCGGGCAGGGGCATCGTCTCATCCACCCGCTCCAGGGGCGAGCCATCCGCCAGCACCGCCTCCGTGCTGACGTGGACCAACCGCTTGACGCCCGCGGCGCGCGCCGCCTCCAGCACCCGCTCCGTGCCGCGCACGTTCGTCTCGTAGAACTCGCTGCGCGCGCCCCAGCCCTTCACCACCGCGGCGCAATGAAAGACGGTGTCACAGCCCTCCATGCCCGCCTTCAGCTTCTCCACGTCCGACAGGTCGCCCTCGAAGGGCTCGGCGCCGGCCTCCGTCACCGAGGCCAGCGCCGCGGCGGAGCGCGCCAGGGCCCGAGCGGGCGTCCCGCGCACCTTCAGCGCGGTGAGGAGGTGCCTTCCCACGAAGCCTGAACCACCGGTGACGAATGCCCGCATTGCCCGCACGCTCCTGGGAAGGACTGCTCGCGCTCCTAGCACTCCCGCGCCGGGCCCGATAGAGCGCCCGGCCCGGTTCAGAACATGTCGCGCAGGGAGGGCGGCGGGCCGGCGAAGAGACTGTTCGCCGCGCGCACCGAGGCATCATCGCCCTCCAGCGCGCCCATGGCCCGCAGCGACTCCGCGGACAGGTGACCGGTGTACAGCGGCGCCAACTGCCGCACGTGCAGCCGCAGACCTCCGTCGCCGCCACGGCGGACGCGCGCCTGACCGTCCGAGACCTCCAACACGAAGCGGCCCTGGTTCTCCGGAAAGAGGTCGTCCTCGACGTCCAGATGGAGGGTACCCGTGAGTCCCTCCGGCCAGCCGCGTGCCTCCAGCGCGGAGGCCACGTCCAGCACCCGCACCATCCAGTGCATGTACAGCTTCACCGAGTACGTCTGCTCGCGCAGCAGCAGGAGCAGCGGGTCGTCCACGCCGCCGTACCAGAAGGCGTCCGTGGCCAGGGAGCGGTGGTCCCCCAGGAAGCTCAGAATCCTCCGCGCCGCCGCGGGCGTATGGGCCACGACGTCAGCGAGGAACAGCTCCTGCTTGAAGTCCTTGAGCGGCCGGCGGATGACGTAGAGGTAGCCCTCCACACCGGCGCGGCCCTCCACCAGGTAGCCATGTGCCACCTCGCCGCGCATGTTGCGGACACGGCCCCATGAGAAGTCCCCACGGTCCAGCCAGCCCGGCCGGTGACGCGCGTGGCGCTGGTAGCTCAGGACGATGGCCTGCGTGTCCTTCTCCTCGATGGGCCGGAGCGACAACGTCCGCTCACTGAAGTCCAGCGATGGGACCTGGATGCGAATCTCCTGCCGCGTGCCCGCGTGCTCGTAACCCACGCGCCGGTAGAGCGGCTGCGTCGCGGGATAGAGCACCGACAGCGGGGCGCCCGTCGCGCGGGCCTCGCGCAGCAGGTGCTGCATCAGTCGCGTGGCGGTGCCGCGTCCCCGGTGGACGGGAGACACGCCCACGCCGCCCACGCCGATGACGGGCACGCTGCGCCCGCCGTACCACTGCCCCATGCGGATGAGCACGAGCGTGGCCGCCACCTCGCCGCCCTCGCGCAACAACCGCAGGTCCGGCCGCGACGCCCGCTGCACCCAGGCGGCGTTGTCGGCGGGGGACATGGCATACGACTGCATCATGATGTCCGCGACGGCGGCCATCTCACGTTCGTCTCGCGGCGGTCCGAAGTCGCCAGGCTGCGTCTCCACGCGCATCTCCGTTCACCGATGGCGCACGCAGGCGCCTCTCGGCCGCCCACATTCTCACGACGGCCCGGCCTGCCTGTCGAGCCACAATCCACGGCCAGGCAGGCCCGTGCGCCCGCGTCCGGACAGCAGGTGCGCCGTGAGGCTGCTCCTCCCGCGCCCGGCGAACCGAACCACCGCTTCCACACGACGCACATGGCGGCCTCGTCACCCGAAGGCGACGCGGCTGGTATCCTCGCCGCCATGAAGCGCCCTACCGAGCCCGACGCCCCCGTGATGCCGTCGCTGCTCGTCTTCGCCGTCGCGGTGCTCCTCTTCGGCTCCCCCCTGCGCCGGCTCTGGCTGGCGGAGGGCGCGCCGGGGTACCTGCCCTTCGCGGTGTGGCTGGGCGTCATCCTCCTGGGCGGCTGGGCGGCGCGCCGGAGTCGTGGCCCATGACGCTCGAGCTCGGCTCGCTCGTCGCCGCGTCCGTCGCCTACCTGCTGGTGCTCTTCCTGGTGGCCTACGCGGCGGAGCGAGGCGCCATCCCCGCGCGCATCACCCAGCATCCGCTCGTCTACGCGCTGGCCCTGGGCGTGTACGCCACGTCGTGGTCCTACTTCGGCAGCGTGGGCTACGCGGCCCGGCATGGCTTCCGCTACCTGGGCATCTACCTGGGCGTCACCCTGGCGTGCCTGCTGATTCCCGTGCTGTGGCGCCCGCTGCTGCGCCTGTCCCGCGAGCTGCAACTCACCTCGCTGGCGGACGTGCTGGCCTTCCGCTACCCGGGGCAGTCCACCGGCACGGCGGTGACGCTGTTCCTGCTGGCGGGCAGCCTGCCCTATCTGGCGCTCCAGGTGCGGGCCGTCGTGGAGTCCGCGCGCGTGCTCAGTCCCTCCGCGTCTCCCACGCTAGTGGGCCTTGGCTTCTGCGCGGTCCTCACCGTCTTCTCCGTCCTCTTCGGCGCACGGCACCTCACCCCGCGCGAGCGGCACGAAGGCCTGATGTTGGCCATCGCCTTCGAGTCCGCGGTGAAGCTCGTCGCCCTGGTGGCCGTGGGCGCCTGGGCGGTCTGCAACGTGTTCGGCGGCGTGGACGGGCTGCTGGCCTGGGTGGACGCGCATCCAGAGGCCATCGAAGGGCTCCAGCGCCCGGCGCGGGATGCCTCCTGGTCACCGCTGCTGGTGCTCTCTTGCGCGGCCGCGTTCCTCACGCCTCGCAGCTACCACGTGGCCTTCACCGAGGCCCCGGAGCGAGAGGGACTGGCCACCGCCACCTGGGCCTTCCCGCTCCTGTTGCTGGTGATGAACCTGGTGGTCCCCGTGGTGCTCTGGAGCGGCGAGGCGCTGGGGCTGCCCTGGCCCGCGGACTTTCACGTGCTGGCGGTGCCCGCGTCGCGCGGCGCCACGTGGCTGGCGCTGGGCGCGTTCCTGGGCGGCGTCTCCGCGGCCAGCGCCATGGTCATCGTCACCACGCTGGCCCTGGCGCCCATGTGCCTCACGCACCTGGTGCTGCCGCTGGGCTACGCACGCGGGCAGCCGCATCTCTACGGCTGGCTGCTGTGGGCGCGCCGGCTGCTCATCGGCATCATCATCCTGGCCGGCTACGGCTTCCACTGGCTGCTGAACATCAGCGGCACGGGGCTGGTGGACCTGGGGCTGGTGTCCTTCGTCGCGGTGGCGCAGTTCATCCCGGGCGTGCTGGGGCTGCTGTTCTGGAAGCGGGGCACGCGCGCCGGGCTGCTGACGGGCCTGGCGGTGGGCGCCAGCTTGTGGTTCCTGACGCTGGTGGTGCCCCTGTGGGCGTCGCCGGGCGTCGTCGCGTGGACGCACCGCATGGCGGCGCTGCTCGGGTTCTCCGACAGTGAGCCCTGGGGCTTCGCCACCTTCGCCTCGCTCACGCTCAACGGGCTGGCCTTCATCGGCGTGTCGCTGGCGACGCGCCAGTCCGCCGAGGAAGCGGAGGCCGCGCGGGCCTGCACACGCGAGGAGGCCGCGCCCGCCGCGGGTGGCGTGGTGGCGGGCTCGCCCGACGAGTTCCGTCGCAAGCTGGCCCCGCTGCTGGGTGAGGAGGCCGCGACGGCGGAGGTGGACCGGGCGCTGAAGTCCCTGTCGCTGCCGCAGGACGAGCGCCGGCCCTCCGAGCTGCGCCGCCTGCGCGACGGCGTGGAGCGAAACCTGTCGGGCCTGCTGGGCCCCGTGCTCGCGCGGATGACGGTGGAGGAGGCGCTGCGGCTGGAGCCCGGCGCGCGCACGGCCCTGGCCGAACAACTCCGCTTCGTCGAGGAGCGCCTTCGCGACGCGAGGGGACTGCAAGGCCCGGTGCCCGCGCTGGAGGCCGTGCGCCGCTACCTGCGCCGCATCCTGGAGGACCTTCCGGTGGGCGTCTGCGCCGTGGGGCCGGATGGTGAGGTCGTCATCTGGAACGCGACGCTCGAGCAGCTCTCCGGCGTGCCAGTGGACACAGTGCGTGGCCATCCCCTGGAGGCCCTGCCCGCACCCTGGGGCCCGCTGCTGTCCGGTTTCGCCAGCGGTGTGGACGGAGACACGGAGACGCGTGTCACCGTGGCGGGCGTCGAGCGCATCCTCCGGCTGCACCGCTCGCGGCTCTCTCCCGCGGAGCAGGGCACGGGCACGTCCGAGGGCATGGCCCTCCTGGTGGAGGACTTCACGGCACGAAAGGCCGTGGACGCGCGCATGGCGCATCAGGACCGGCTGGCCTCGCTGGGGCGCGTGGCCGCGGGCGTGGCCCATGAGATTGGCAACCCGCTGACGGCCATCGCCAGCCTGACGCAGAACCTCAAGTACGAGTTGGAGGACCCGGCGGCGGTGCAGGAGCGCGCGGGGCTCATCCTCCAGCAGTGCCGGCGCATCGACGCCATCGTCCGGACGCTGGTGGGCTTCAGCCACGAAGGCACGGTGGGCGGACAGGCGCGGCCCTTCACGCGCGTCGCCGTGGCGCCACTGCTGAGCGAAGCCGTGCAACTGGCGCGGCTGGCGCGCAAGCAGCATGGGGTGAGCTTCGAGCATCGCTGTCCAGAGGGCCTGGAGGTGCAAGGCGACGCGCAGCGGCTGGAGCAGGTGCTCGTCAACCTGCTGACCAACGCGATGGACGCCTCACCCGAGCACGGCATGGTGGAGCTGGAAGCGGACACCGACGGTGGCGCGGTGCGCCTGCGCGTCATGGACCGGGGACACGGGATTCCCACCGAGCTGGCGCAGCGCGTGTTCGAGCCCTTCTTCACCACGAAGGGCCCCGGCGAGGGAACGGGCCTGGGCCTGGCGCTCGCGGCGGGCATCGTCCGAGAGCACGGCGGAACGATGCAGGTGGACAAGCGGCAGGGGGGAGGGACTAGCGTCGTGGTGAGCCTTCCGGAGCCACGCCGGATGGAAGCCAGCGTGAACCCCGAGCGGGAGTCCCCGGCATGAGCCGCATCCTGGTCATCGAAGACGAGCCCATCATCCGCACGGAGCTGCGCCGGCTGCTCGTGCGCGCGGGGCATGACGTGTCCGAGGCGGGCTCGGTCCAGGAGGCGTCGAGCGACTACCCGTTGGACTCGTTCGACCTGGTGCTGTCGGACCTGCGCCTGCCGGGCGCCCCGGGGACGGACATCATCTCCATGTGTCCGGGTGTGCCGGTGCTCATCATGACCAGCTACGCCACCGTGAAGTCGGCGGTGGACGCGATGAAGCTGGGCGCGGTGGACTACATCGCCAAGCCCTTCGACCACGACGAGCTGCTGATGCAGGTGGAGCGGGTGCTGCGCGAAGGCCTGCTGACGCGGCAGAACGCGGCGCTCAAGCGCGAGGTGGAGCAGGCCCACCCCGTCAGCGGCATGGTGGGCAACAGCGCCGCGATGCGCGAGGTCTTCGAGCGCGTCCGCAAGGTGGCGCCCTCCCCCGCCACCGTGCTGGTGCTGGGCGAATCCGGCACGGGCAAGGAGCTGGTGGCGCGGGCCCTCCACGCCCAGAGCCCCCGGGCGGACGGGCCGCTGGTGGCGGTGAACTGCGCGGCCATTCCCGAAGGCCTGCTGGAGAGCGAGCTGTTCGGCCACGAGAAGGGCGCCTTCACCGGCGCGCAGGCCGCGCACCCGGGGCTCGTGGAGGCGGCGCACGGCGGCACGCTCTTCCTGGACGAAATTGGCGAGCTGCCCGCGCCCGCCCAGGCGCGCCTGTTGCGCATGCTCCAGGACGGCGAAGTGCGGCGAGTGGGCGCGACGCGGCCCCGAAAGGTGGACGTGCGCATCGTCGCGGCGACCCACCGGGACCTGCCCCGCCGGGTGCAGGAGGGGTCCTTCCGTCAGGACCTCTACTTCCGCCTGCGCGTGGTGGAGATTCGCCTGCCGCCGCTGCGGGAGCGCACGGAGGACGTGCCCGCGCTGGCCAGGCACCTGCTGGAGAAGGCGAGCCGCAAGATTGGCCGCCCCACGGCGAGCCTGTCTCCCGAGGCCCTGGAAGCGCTCACCTCCCATCCCTGGCCGGGCAACGTGCGCGAGCTGGAGAACGCCCTGGAGCGCGCCGTCATCCTCGCGGATGGCCCGGTGGTGACAGCGGGACTCCTGGCGCTGGAGCTGCCCGACACGGCGGACAGCTTCGGAGCGTCCACCGAGTCCACCGACACAAGCCCTGCCGCCGCCGAGGACGCCACCGGCGCCTCCCCGGACTCCATGGAGGAGTACTTCCGCCGCTTCGTCATGGAGAACCAGGAGCACATGGGCGAGACGGAGCTGGCGAAGCGCCTGGGCATCAGCCGCAAGGCTTTGTGGGAGAAGCGCCAGAAGCTGGGCATCCCTCGCACGCGAGCCTGAGGCACGGCGCCCGCGCGCCTGTCCACTGCCCTCCAGTGCTGGAAGCCCGTCCGCCATGGGCGCCGCCCCGGCACGGCGGAACGCCCGCCGCGCCCCATCGCTAGGATTCCCGCCAACACACCCCAGGGGGGAACTCATGGCAGACAGCGTGCCTGTGATTGGCAGTGGGGCTGGCAATCGCGCGGGGGAAGTCGTTGGCGTCATTCCTCGCGCGGAGTACGGGCGGATGGTGGTGCTCACCACGGTCATGCCCCTGGCCGTCCTCACCACGACGTGGTTCCTGCCGCCGGGATGGAACCTGCTCGGAACGGCCGCCATGCTCACCGGCTTCCTGCTGGTGTTGGGCAAGGCCATCGCGGGCGTACCGCTGGCGCTTCTCATCAGTGAGCGCAACCTGATGAGCCTCTCCCGCTTCCAGGCGCTCGTGTGGACCGTGGTGGTGATGGCGGGCTACCTGACGATGACGCTCTCCCGCGCGAAGTCAGGCGCGTCCAACGCCGTGGGGGTCGACATCCCCCAGGAACTCTGGATTGCCATGGGCATCTCCACCACGTCCCTGCTGGGCACACCGCTGGTGCTGGGCGGCAAGCGCGCGCGCAGCCCGGACGAGAAGCTGGTGCAGAACACCTCCGTCCAGCTCGCGGAGGCGACAGAGGACATCGACGCTCACCGCCAGGGCGTGCTCTACGCCAACGCGAACATGACGGACGCGCGCATGGCGGACATGTTCCAGGGAGACGAGGTGGGCAACACCGCGCACATCGACCTGGCCAAGGTGCAGATGTTCTATTTCACGCTCATCGCCGCGGTGGGCTACTTCATGGACGTGGCCATGTCGGTGGCGCGCGGGATGACCAGCGCGATGCCCGCCCTGTCGCAAGGCATGCTCGCCCTGCTGGCCATCAGCCATGGTGGATACCTGCTAGGAAAGACAGGCGACCACTCGAACTCCAAGCAGACCTGACGCCGCGCGCGAAGCGTTACGACGCAGCGCACGAAGCGTTACCGCGGTAACGCGAACGTCACCTTCGGTAACGTCCTGACGCGCCGAGCCAACCTGCAACGTCTTGAATCTCCGAGCGCGGGGCGTTGGCAGACACGTTGCTCTGTGCTGGAGCATGCGCACTGCCCCCGCACGCATGCTGTCGTTCATGGCCGCGCTCGCGGTCCTGCTGTCAGCCACTCCGTCGAGCGCATTCAAGATTCCCCTCAGCGAGGAGTCCTACCTCAACGTCGCCATCCTCCTGCAGCCGCAGCTCCAGATTGTCGACAAAGGCGCGCCGTCCGGCGGCCCCAGCTCCGACATGTTCCTGCGGCGCACGCGCCTGCTCGTCTTCGGCAACATCACCCAGAAACTGTCGTTCTTCGCCGAAACGGACCAGCCCAACTACGGCAAGAACGGCGACTGGAACGTCGCCTTCTTCATCCAGGACGCGTTCATCTCCTACGAGGTGGCGGAGAAAGTCTGGATTGACGTGGGCATGCTGCTGCCGCCGCTGACGCGCCATGTCCTCCAGGGCGCCATCGCGTTGCAGGCAGTGGACTACCACTCCAACCTGGTCCGCTGGGCACCTGGCGTGGGCAAGGTGTGGCGGGACATCGGCGTGCAGGTCCGCGGCTTCGCCGGCCCCTTGGGCTTCCGGGCCGCCATCTTCAATGGCGTCAACGGCAAGACGACCCCGGATGGCACCGTGCTCAACCCGGACGATTTGCCTCGCGTCACGGCGATGGCGCGCTGGAACTTCTTCACGCGCGAGGAGGACCTCTTCTTCCAAGGCATCTACTTCGCCTCCGAGCCGCGCTTGTCGGTGGGCATCGGCGCCGACTACCAGCCCAAAGCAGTGGCCACGGAGTCCGGTCTCCATGACTCGTTGGGCACGGCCGCGGACGTGTTCCTCGACGTGCCCCTGGCGAACGACCAGGAGTTCGTCTTCAACGCCACCCTCTTCCACTACCGCCAGGGCCTGGACAACCCACAGAGCGGCACGGGCTTCTACGCGGAGACGGGCTGGCGCTTCGGCAAGCTCCAGCCGCTCATCTCCGGCGAGTACTTCAAGGCGCGCGTGGACGGCCAGGACCTGCTCGCGCTCAAGCCCGGCTTCAACATCTGGTTCCAGAAGCACACGCTCAACCTCCGGACAGAGGTCGCCGTCGCGTGGACGGGCGACATCTCCCAGGCGCGTGCCTCCGTGACGGGCACGAGCCAGCTGCAGCTCTTCTACTAACCCTCCTCCACCCCCAAGGATGCCGACGATGGCCCAGACGCAGGACGCGCTCATTCCCACGAAGGACGCCTTCAGCCGCAAAGCCCACGTGAAGAGCCTGGAGGACTACCAGCGCCTCTACCAGCGCAGCATCCAGCAGCCCGAGGCCTTCTGGAGTGAGATGGCCGAACAGCTCACCTGGTTCCACAAGCCAGACGCCATCATGGACCTGGACGCCGAACAGGTGGACTTCTCCTGGTTCGGCGGCGGCAAGCTCAACGCGGCCTACAACTGCATCGACCGGCACGCCAAGGAGCGCCCCGGCAAGGTCGCCATCATCTGGGCGAAGAACGAGCCGGGCGAATACGAATCCATCACCTACCGCGACCTCCAGCACCACGTGGGCCGCGTGGCCAACGTGCTGAAGGCGCACGGCGTGCGCAAGGGCGACCGCGTCTGCATCTACCTGCCCATGGTGCCGGAGCTCGCCTACACCATGCTCGCGTGCGCGCGCATCGGCGCGGTGCACTCCGTGGTGTTCGCCGGCTTCTCATCGGAGGCCCTGCGCGAGCGGATTCTCGACTCCGGCGCCAAGGTGCTCATCACCGCCAACGAAGGTCCGCGAGGCCCCAAGTTCGTGGCCACCAAGGCCATCGCAGACGAGGCCGTGGAGGGCCTGTCCCTGGTGGAGTCCATCCTCGTGGTGCGCCGCACGGGCAAGGATGTGCCCATGCTCGCCGGCCGCGACTACTGGCTGGACGCGGAGATGGCGAAGCACCGCGGCGTCTGTCCCGCGGAGTGGATGGACTCCGAGGACCCGCTCTTCATCCTCTATACGTCCGGCTCCACGGGGAAGCCCAAGGGCGTGCTGCACACCACGGGCGGCTACCTCGTCTACGCGGCCACCACGTTCCGCTACGTCTTCGACATCCAGCCGGAGGACGTCTACTTCTGCGCGGCGGACCTGGGCTGGGTCACCGGCCACAGCTACATCCTCTACGGGCCGCTGATGAACGGCACCACCACGGTGATGTTCGAGTCCACGCCCACCTTCCCGGACGCGGGGCGGCTGTGGCGCGTGGTGGACGACCTCAAGGCCACCATCCTCTACACCGCGCCCACCGCGCTGCGCTCGCTCATCAAGGAGGGTGACGCGTGGGTGAAGAAGTCCTCGCGCCAGTCGCTGCGCCTCCTGGGCAGCGTGGGCGAGCCCATCAACCCGGAGGTGTGGCGCTGGTACCACGACGTCGTGGGCGAAGGCCGCTGCCCGGTGGTGGACACGTGGTGGCAGACGGAGACGGGCGGCATCCTGATTGCGCCGCTGCCGGGGGCCACGCCCACCAAGCCGGGCTCCGCCACCCTGCCCTTCTTCGGCGTGGAGCCGGTGCTGGTGGACGACGAGGGCCGCGTCATCGAAGGCAACGGCGTCAGCGGCAACCTGTGCCTGGCGCGCTCGTGGCCGGGGCAGGCCCGCACGCTGTACGGCCACCACCAGCGCTTCAAGGAGACGTACTACGCGCGCTTCCCCAACCTGTACTTCACCGGTGACGGGTGCCGCCGCGACGAGGACGGGTACTACTGGATTACCGGCCGCGTGGATGACGTGCTCAACGTCTCCGGGCACCGCCTGGGCACCGCCGAGGTGGAGAGCGCGCTGGTGGCCCATGAGGCCGTCGCCGAGGCCGCCGTGGTGGGCTTCCCGCACGACCTCAAGGGCACGGGCGTGTGCGCGTTCGTCACGGTGAAGCCGGACTGGCAGGAGTCCAGCTCCGAGCAAATGGTGGGCGCGCTCAAGGAGCAGGTCCGGCATGTCATTGGCCCCATCGCCACGCCGGACCGGGTGGTGCTGGTCAACGGCCTGCCGAAGACGCGCTCCGGGAAGATTCTGCGCCGCATGCTCCGCAAGATTGCCTCGGGCGAGGTGGAGAACCTGGGTGACGCCAGCACCCTGGCGGACCCGGCGGTGCTCGACGAACTGCTCGCGAAGGCCACACCCCCACAGGCGAAGCGCTGACCGGAGGAGAAACCCCATGTCCACGAATCCGAATGAGGAAGCGCTGGAAGCACTCGCGGCGGCGCGCTGGCGCGTGGCCGGCGTGCTCACCGTGACGACGCTGGTGGCGTACCTGGGCTTCATCCTGCTGGTGGCGTTCAACAAGCCGCTCATGGGGCAGCAGTTCGTCCCCGGCCTGTCCATTGGCATCCTGCTGGGCGCGCTGGTCATCGTCGCGGCCTGGGCGCTGACGGGCATCTACATGCTGTGGGCGAACGGGAAGTACGACCGCGCCCTGCACCAACTCCGCGGTGGGAAGTGAGGCAGGCATGAACCCGGCAGAAACGACGACGCAGCTCGGCCAGCCGAACGCGACGGCCATCCTGTTCTTCCTCATCTTCGTCGGCATCACCCTGGCGATTACTTACTGGGCGGCACGCAAGACGAAGACGACCTCGGAGTTCTTCGCCGCGGGCGGCGGCGTGAGCGCGGCGCAGAACGGCTTCGCGCTCGCGGGCGACTACATGAGCGCCGCCAGCTTCCTGGGCATCGCGGGCCTGGTGGCGACGTCCGGCTTCGACGGGCTCATCTACTCCGTGGGCTGGCTGGTGGGCTGGCCGGTCGTGACGTTCCTCATCGCCGAGCCCCTGCGCAACCTGGGCAAGTACACCTTCGCGGACGTGGTGGCCTACCGGCTGAAGCAGACCCCGGTGCGGCTGTCGGCCGCGGTGGGCACGCTCACCGTGGTCAGCTTCTATCTGATTGCGCAGATGGTGGGCGCCGGCAATCTCATCCACCTGCTGTTCGGCCTGTCCTACGAGATGGCGGTCATCATCGTGGGCGCGGTGATGATTCTCTACGTGCTCTTCGGCGGGATGATTGCCACCACGTGGGTGCAGATCGTCAAGGCGGTGCTGCTGCTGGCAGGCGCCACGGGGCTCGCGGGCATGGTGCTGTCCAAGTTCGGCTTCAGCCCGCTGCGGCTCTTCAACGAGGCCGCCACCCAATACGGCGCGGAGGTGCTGGCACCTGGGAAGCTGGTGAACAACCCGCTGGAGGCCATCTCCCTGGGCGTGGCGCTGATGTTCGGCACCGCGGGCCTGCCGCACATCCTGATGCGCTTCTACACCGTGCCGGACGCGAAGGCGGCGCGCAGCAGCGTCTTCTACGCCACGGGGCTCATCGGCTACTTCTACCTGGTGACGTTCATCCTGGGCTTCGGCGCGTCCGTGCTGGTGGGCCGTCAGGCGATTACCGGCGTGGACAAGGGCGGCAACATGGCAGCGCCCATGCTCGCCGAAGTCGTGGGTGGCACGGGCTTCCTGGGCTTCATCTCCGCCGTCGCCTTCGCCACGATTCTGGCGGTGGTGGCCGGCCTGACGCTGTCCGGCGCGGCGGCGCTGTCCCATGACTTGTGGTCCAGCGTGGTGCGCAAGGGCCAGGCCCCCGAGGCGGAGCAGCTCAAGGTAGCCCGGCTGGCCAGCCTCTTCCTGGGCGTCCTGGCCATCATCCTGGGCGTGGCCTTCAAGGGGCAGAACGTGGCCTTCATGGTGGGTCTTGCCTTCGCCATCGCGGCGAGCGCCAACTTCCCGGCGCTGCTCCTGTCCATGGCCTGGAAGAAGTTCACCACGAATGGCGCGGTGGCCAGCATGCTCACGGGCGCCATCAGCTCGGTGCTCTTCATCTTCCTGTCCCCCACGGTGCAGGTGGACCTCCTGGGCAACACGTCCGCGCTGTTCCCCCTGCGCAACCCGGGCGTCATCACCATTCCCCTGGCGTTCATCGTGGGCGCGGCGGTGTCGCTGCTCTTCCCCGAGCACGAGTCCGCCGCCCGCTTCGCCGAGGTGAAGCACCGGATGCACGTGGGGGCGCCCCAGCCGGCCCCCGCGGTGGCGTCGGTGGCATCGAAGCCGGCCGCGGAGCAGTCCCGCCCCGCTGCCTCGGGTAGCGAAGCCGAGGCCTGAGGACGGGCATTCCCCTGGGGCACGGGTCGCCTACACTGGGCCCGTGTCCAACGCCTCAGAGCAGGGCCCCACCGAGGGCCTCCGCGGTCGGTTGCACGAAATCATCTTCGAGGCGGAGACGCCCGCGGGCAGGGCATTCGACGTCGGCCTCCTGTGGGCCATCCTCTTCAGCATCATCGCGGTGATGCTGGAGAGCGTCGCCTCGGTGCGGGCCCAGTACGGGAGCGTGCTGCTCGGCGTCGAGTGGTTCTTCACGGGCCTGTTCACCCTGGAGTACCTGCTCCGGCTCTTCTCCGTCAGCAAGCCGCTGCGTTACGCCCGCAGCTTCTTCGGGCTGGTGGATTTGCTGGCGATCCTGCCCACCTTCCTGAGCGTGCTGATTCCCGGGGCGCAGTCCCTGCTGGCGATTCGAGTGCTGCGGCTGCTGCGCGTCTTCCGCGTGCTCAAGCTGACGCACCTGCTCGGCCAGGCGGAGGTGCTGCTCACCGCGCTGCGCGCCAGCCGCCCGAAAATCACCGTCTTCCTGGGTACCGTGCTGACCATCGTCGTCATCATGGGCGCGCTGATGTACGTGGTGGAGGGCCAGGAGAACGGCTTCGACAGCATCCCGCGCGCCATGTACTGGGCCATCGTCACCGTGACGACGGTCGGCTTTGGCGACATCACCCCCAAGACGGCACCTGGGCAGTTCATCGCCTCCATCCTGATGGTGATGGGCTACGGCATCATCGCGGTGCCCACGGGCATCGTCTCCGTGGAGCTGGCCGCCGCCACGCGGCACGCGGTGGACAACCGGGCGTGCCCCGCCTGTGGCCAGCAGGGGCATGACCTGGATGCGCATTTCTGCAAGCACTGCGGCCACGGGCTCTAGGTCGCGGGCGCTCGCATGGCCCCCGTACCGGCGGCCGGGCACTTCCTGGACGGGACGGAGGCGGAACGGGCGTCCGATTCCAGCCAATGCTCCTCACAGGGTGAAGCTTATCGACGGAGCCCTGGCTCTCGATGCCCTGGAGGCAACCATGCTCTTCCGCCAGCTCTTCGACACGACGTCGTCGACGTACACCTATCTGCTTGGGGACGAGGAACGAGGAACGGCACTCCTCATCGACCCCTTCGCGGAGAAGCTCGACCGGGACCTCACGCTGCTGCGGGAGCTTGGCCTCTCCCTCACCCATGTGCTCGACACGCACGTGCACGCGGACCATGTCACTGCGTCCGGCCTGCTCCGGACTCGCACGGGCGCCAAGGTGGTGGGCGGCACAGCTGGGGCACCGTGCGCTGACATCCACGTGAAGCATGGCGACACGCTGCGCGCCGGGACCTTCACGCTCCAGGTGCTCGCGACGCCGGGCCACACGGATGACAGCGTGAGCTACCTTTTGGGAGACCGTGTCTTCACCGGGGATGCCCTGCTCATCCGTGGCAATGGCAGGACAGACTTCCAGAATGGGAACGCCGGCACCTTGTATGACTCCATCACCCGAGTGCTGTTCGCGCTTCCCGATGAGACGCTCGTGTACCCGGCCCATGACTACAAAGGGCTGACGGTGACGACCATCGGCGAGGAGAAGCGGCACAACCCGCGCGTGGCCGGCCGGAGCCGCGACGGCTTCATCCAGCTCATGAACAACCTGGGCCTGCCGAAGCCCAAGCTCATCGACGTGGCGGTTCCCGCCAACCGCGCTTGTGGACTGACGGCACCGGTCAGCACGCAAGACAGCCTCACACATTGAGGCACAGGAGGGGCGGCACCAGCTCAAGGCTTGCTGCCCATCCGGCCCGGAGCCCACGCAAACACGCCACGACATCGACTCGCGAGCCTCCGGGAATCTTGGCGCACCCGCCACGTTCCTGAGCCAACCTGTAACAACACGGCAGCGAGCCCCCAGGCATCACACACGCCTGCGACTCCAGGGCAGGTATGTTGATGCCAAGCGCACAACTCGCTGAAACACCCGCCAGAAAGCAGGCCCTCGACGTTCACTCCGCACCACGCTGGGTAGGATGCGGTTCCATGCCACGCACCGCGCATAGGCCGCTGGAAGTGGATGAGGAGAAGCTCGTCCTTCAATTCCCCAGCCTGGACCGTAAGGCCGTGGGTGCTTTCTTCACGCCTGCACCGCTGGCGGAACGCACCCTCGCGCTCGCACTCCAGCACGTAGGGGGAGGCCCCCTCACCGTCGTGGACCCCTCGTGCGGCGCGGGCGCCTTCCTCACCGCCGCTTCGCGGCTGCGGCCCGGCGTCCGGCTCTGCGGCCTTGAGTTGGACCCCGAGGTCGCCCGCCTCTGCCAGGCCCGCGTGCCCGAGGCCACCGTGCGCGCGGGAGACGCGCTGCGAGACGGACTGGAGCCCCTGCTCGCCACCACTCCGCCGGAGCACCAGGAGCTGTGGGTGGGCAACCCGCCCTACAACGGAACCTCCTCCGTGCTGAAGGACCCGGGCACCTATGCCCGGCTGCGCGCCCTGCTCCCCCTGGCGCTGATGCCCGGCACCAGCCTGCGCGACGACTTCGCCTTCTTCCTCCTGGTGGCCGCGCACCGGCTGGCCACCCGCCCCGGCGCGCTCGCCTTCATCACCCCCGCGAGCTTCCTCGACGCCTTCATGTACGCGCCGCTGCGCCAGTCGCTGCTGGAGACGCTCTCCCTGCGCGAGGTGGTGGACCTGGGCCCCGGCGCATTCGCGGGCACGCAGGTGCGGACCTGCATCACCGTGTGGAGCTCCCTCCCGGGCCCCCACCCCGCCCCGCGCTTCGAGCGCCGGGGCATCGGAACTCACTTCACCCCCGAGCCCCCCGAGTGGCGGCTCGCGCCCACCGCGCCCGAGGCCTCCGCCCTGGATGCCCGCTGGCGACAGAGCGGTGAGCCCCTGACACGGCTCGTCCCCGTCAGCCTCCCCGGCGTGAAGACACGCTTCGACGAATTGCTGGTGGACGCCGACCCGGAGCGGCTCCTCACGCGCGTGAAGGACTTCGCGGCCACGCCGGAAGAAGCCCTGCCCGAGTTCGCGAAGGCGCACGGCCTGCCAGAGGAGTTGATGCCCAAGCTGCGCGCACTGAAGGCCGGGCCACCGCTGGAGGTGGACGCCAGCTACGTGCGGCCCTTCTATCGCTACGGCGGCGCGCGCCACCGCGGCAGCGTTCCCCCCGAGGCCCGCGCCTACTGCTACCTGGACCGTCGGCTCGTCCCCCGTGGCGACCACCGGCTGCGCGGCCCCTATGACCCGCACCTGGGCGCGGTGAAGCTGCTCTTCAACGTGCGCGAGCTGCCCCTGTCGGCAGCGCTGCTGGAGGACGAAGGCTGCGTGCATGACCACCGCCACGCGCGCTTCGCCCCGCTCTATGTGCCGCAGCGCCTGCGCGACGAGGGCCTGGGCCTCACCCGGTCCGTGAAGACACGGGACGAACTGGGCCCGCTGGTGCCCAACCTCTCTCCCCAGGGCCTGGCGTGGGCCGAACGCCTGGGCGGCCCCCTGCCCGCCTTCCAGGCACTGGTCCGATTCCTCAACGGGCCGGAAGTCCAAGGCATCTGGGCGCCCGCCTTCGGCGCCTCTCGCGTGGTGCCCGTGCCCCTCACGGAGGAGTGAGCGCTACAGGGCAGATGGCTCGCGTGCCCGCTTGCTTTCCCCAGCGGCGGGCACGAGCAACCGCTAGTGTCCATCTTCGCTCCGTAGCGCACGTCCCAGGAGGAAGACACACTCATGAAGATTCGAGCCCTGCTCACCGCCGCCGCACTGACCGCCGCCCTCCCCGCCCTGGCTCAGGAGAACGCGGGCACGCCGCCGCCGGCGGACAAGAAGACGCAGCCCAAGGGCCAGACGGCCAAGGCCCAGGTGAAGGACTCCGAGGGCAAGGACGTGGGCGAAATCACCCTCGAGCAGACCCAGCAAGGCGTCCTCATCAAGGGCAAGCTGAGCAACCTGCCGCCGGGCCAGCACGCCTTCCACATCCACGAGGTGGGCAAGTGCGAGGGGCCCGCCTTCACCACGGCTGGCGGCCACTTCAACCCCAGCAAGAAGGCCCACGGCCTGCTGGCGCCCAAGGGCAAGCACCAAGGCGACCTGCCCAACCTCTACGTGGCGAGCGACGGCACGGTGCAGTTCGACATCTTTTCGCAGAACGGTCTCACCCTGAAGTCGCTGTTCGACAAGGACGGCTCCGCGGTGGTGGTGCACGCCAAGGAGGACGACTACCACACCGACCCGACGGGCGACGCGGGCGGCCGCATCGCCTGCGGCGTGGTGGAGAAGTCGTAGTCCGCCCCACGCGAGAAGCAACCGGGCCTCTCCCTCGCACTGGGAGAGGCCGCTGTCACACGTAGCCGAAGCGCCGGCGGGCGAACCACTCCGCGCCCAGCAGCGCGATGAGCGCCACCAGGTAGTACCAGCGGTCCCACAGCGGCTGGTCCCTGGCGCGGCCCACCTCCACCACCGGCGGATCCAACAGCGGCACATCCGGAAGGCCGTCCTGCGGCAGCTTGTACGACTTGCCGCCCGTCTCCTTCGCGATCTGCGCCATCAACTCCGGCCGCACGGACGCGTCCGACAACTCGGGCCCCACGGCGCGCACGGCCACCGCGTCCTCGCCCTTGCCCAGGTCCGTCTCGCCCTTCTTCGCGGAGGCCAGCAGCTTGTAGGGCCCGGGCGCGGGGGGCTCGAACTCCAGCCGCACCACGCCGTCCGTCCCCGTGGTGCCCGTCTGCACCGCCACCGGCTTCTGCGTGGCGACGGAGAAGAGCTCCACCCGCACCTGCGCGTCCTGCGCCGGCTGGTAGTCCGCCATCCGCGCCTGCACCACCACGCCCACGGGCCGGCCCGGCTCCACGGACGGCGGGTCCGCCGTCACCTTCAGCGTCGTCAGGTCCGGGTCTCTCACCAGCCACCGGAGCGCATTGCCCCAGAAGCGGTCATACGCGCGGCTGGGCGAGCCATCCTTGTGCGCCGCGAAGGCCCAGTACCAGGAGGCGTCCGTGGCCATCACCAGCGAGCGGCCGCGGCCGTAGTCCCACACGGCCACCAGCGGCGCGTTCTTCCCGCCCACTGTCTGGTGCGGGTGGTCCAGCAGCACCGTGGCCCCCGGACGCGCCTGCGTCATGTTGGCGCCAGGGATGGGCGGCAGCTCCGCCCACGCGGCCTCCGTGCTGGCGGCGCCCATGCCAATGCCCGTCACCGGGTGGCGCAGGCCCTCGGGCGTCAGACGCGGCTTGAAGGCGTCCAGGTTGGCGGGGCCCGCGGCCGCCACCGGCAGCGCCTCCATCAGCGTGGGCATGGTGGCGCGGCCTTCGCCCAGCACACTGTCGCCGCCAATCATCACGAAGGCGCCGCCGTTGTGGACGTAGCGCTCCAGGTTGCGCTCGTACTCGGCGATGGAGAGCGACGGGTCCGAGTGCCCGAAGTTCTGGAAGATGACGACGTCGAAGGTGTCCAGCTTCGTGTCGAAAATCTCCTCCATGGGGAACGGGATGAGGGACAGCTCGCGCTGGTCGTTCACCACGCCCGGGTCGTCCGACAGCGTGCGCAGGATGTAGAAGGACACCAGGTCCACGTTGGCGTCCTGGCGCAAGAGGCCACGCAGGTAGCGCTCGTCCCAGGAGGGCCGTCCCACCACCAGCAGCACGCGCACGCGGTCCCGAATCACCTTCAGCGTGAAGGAGCGCGTGTTGTTGTCCGCCACGGCCTCGCCCGGGAAGGTGGGCACCGTCACCGTGTAGACGAAGCGCCCCGTCTGGTCCGGGGTGAAGGTGAAGGCCACGGGCTTCACGTCGTCCGCGGACTCCATCCGCACCACCTTGCTGGCGACCGTCTTGCCTTCCTGGCTGAGCACCACGGGGATGTCCTGCCCCGCGAAGCCGCGGCCGTGAATCTCCACCTCCACGGTGAGCGAGTTGCGCACGAAGGCGAAGTCATCCACCTTCAGCCCCTCCACGGCGACGTCCTTCAGCGTCTCCTGCCCCACGGTGAAGGTGGAGACGGGGACGTTCAGGTCCGCCAGCGCCGCGCGCGCCCGGCCCACCACGCCCGCCTTGAGCTCGGTGTTGTCCGCGCCGTCGCTGAAGAGCAGCACCCCGGACAGCTTGCGCGAGCCCTGCCCCGCCCCCGCCGCGGCACGCACCGCCGCGAGCAGGTCCGTGGTGCCCGCGCGCGCGGGCGTCTTCAGCGCCTCAGGCGTCACTGGCGCCAGCTCCGGGTCGAAGCCATACAGCTCCACCGTGAAGCGGTCCTGCAGCTCCGCCAGGCGCGGCGCCGCCCGTTCCAGGAAGTCGGCCACTTCTTCGGAGCGCGTGCGTCCGCCCACCTCCGCGGGGAAGCTCATGGACGCGGAGCGGTCCACCAGCACCGCGACGCGGTTCTTCATGCGCGCCACCTGCAGGTGACGGATGCCGGGCTCCAGCAGGAAGAAGAGCGCGGCCAGGCCGGCTCCGACGCGCAGGGCCCAGAGCAGGACCCGGCGCCCGCGCGAGGGCTCACGGCGCACGCCCCAGGCGGCCAGCGCCACGCCCAGCACCAGCCCCAGGGCGAGCAGGACCAACGCCCACGGTGGCAATGGCGAGAGGGTGACGAGCTTCCAGGCGTTGAACGTGGGGGAATTCATCCAGGCTTTCGGCGGAGGGCCGGTGCTTCAGCGCCGCTTGTTGAGGATGAGCGGCAGGTGGACGGCATCGTCCTTGTAGTCCAGGCAGAGGGCATACATGCAGACGTTGATGCCCAGCCGTACCGCCAGCTCGCGCTGGGGCTCGCCACCCGGCGAGACGTCGAACTCGTAGTCACCCGACTCGCTGCGGCTCCACGCCCCGGCCAGGTCGTTCTGCGAGTACAGCACCGCGGCGCGCTTACCCAGGTTGCAGCCCATCAACTGGGGCTTGTTGAGCACCCGCCCGGGCGCCGCGTCCAGCAGGAAGAAGGACTTGAACACCACGTGCTTCGACGGCACCTCGGCCAGCGGGCTCTGCGGCAGCACCCGCGCCATCTCCCGGCGGAAGGACGCATCGAAGCCGGCGCCGTCGCTGGCGTCGTTGGCGTCCGCGAGCATGAAGCCGCCGTACGTCAGGTAGCGGCGCAGGTTGGCCACCTCCGCCTCCTCCAGCGGGGGGAACTCCCCCTCGCCGCCGAAGTAGAGGAACGGGTATTCGAAGAGGTCCGGTGAGCTGAGCGGAAACGGGCGCGCGTCCGGCACGACTTCCACGGAGGTGCGGCGCTGGAGCTCCCAGGCGATGCGGCGCAGCCCGGACAGCCGTGTATCCCAGCGGCCCTTGTGACGGGCCACGGCGGGGATGAAGCGGTTCTTCTCACCGAAGGCATGCGCCCGCCGGGCCAGCAGTGGGGCGAGCGCGGCGGTGCCGAGCAAGAGGTTTCGACGGGTCAGACGCCGCGCGGACATAGGGCGTATCTATATACCGTCGACGGGTATGCGCATTCCCCGGTATAGAACGGCGTCATGGCGAAAGGCGGACAGACGCCCCCGGCGCCCGGCTCGGCGGAGGCACATGCCGCCTGGGCCCGGAAGGAGGCGGGCGACGTGGCTGGTGCACGGCGCGACGCCGAGCGAATCCTCGCGGGCAGTCCGTCCGCCGAGGACCGCGCGGAGGCGGAGGAGTTGCTGCGGCGCACCGCCACCCCGCGCGCCCTCTACGGCTTCGCCCTGCTCGCCGCCACCGTCTTCGTGCTCCTGCTCGTACTCGCAATCGTCCGATACGCGTAAGCTTCGGCGGACCGCATCAAGGAGAATCTGCCATGGAAGGCCTCCTCCAGGCCCTCGGGGCTTACCAGACGTTCAATCCAACCGGCTGGGTGGCCATCTACCGGATGCTGCCCATGTGGGCCGGCATCGTGTGCTGTGTCGCCGGCGTGACGTTGCTCGTCGCCGGTGGGGGCAAGCTGTTCCGCGTGCTCGCGGGCCCCATTGGCGCGGTGCTGGGCCTGCTGTGGACGCCCGTGCTCGTCATGAAACTGGGCCTGCCGGACGTGACGAAGATGGCCACCATCGCCGCCGCGGTGCTGATGGCGCTGGGCTTCCTGCTCCCCACGGCCATCACCTTCCTGGGCGTGGGGGTGCCGCTGGGCCTGCTGGCCGGGCAGATCGCCGGGCAGCAGGACTTCCTGCTGGGCTTCGTGCCGGGCTTCATCATCGGCGGGCTGGTGGGCGCGATGTTGCAACGCCCGGTGGCAGTGATGGTGGCTTCCGCGGTGGGTGCGTGGATGCTCGTCATCGGCGCGCTCGCGGCGCTCCATCAGGTGGGCGGCGTGGTGCAGGCGGTGGCCAGCAAGCCCTGGGGCGTCATCATCGCCGCGGGCCTCTTCGCCGTGGCCGGCGCGGTGTACCAGTTGGCCGTCCGGCCCTCTCCCGAGGAGGCGGACAAGCTTCGCGCGGAGCGTGAGCGGCTCAAGGTGCGGCAGGCGGAGCAACATGCGCTCGAAAAACGGTGGGGGGTCAAGTAGCCCCCAGAGACTGGTGGCCGTGCTTTACGTCCACCTGCCCGGGGCGTAGATTCCGCCGCCTTTCCCCCCGGAAGGATTGATGGGCCAGGCCAGGCGTCAGGAGAAGCAGCACGAGTCCCCCACGGAGCCCGCTCCCCGGCAGGAGCCTCCCGCGAGCACCGCGTGGGTGAAGCCGACGGGACTGACTCGCAAGGGGTGGGCCGTGCTCGTCGGCCTCATCCTGGTCATCCAGTTCCCGCTCATCCACTACGCGCTGCTGCGCGGACAGGCGGAGGTGACGGCGAAGCTGCCCTACACGCAGGACTTCTCCGACCCGAGCGTGGTGGAGCGCGACTTCTTCTCCACGGGTGGCTACTGGCGCGTGCTGCAGGGCGAACTGCTCGCTCCCGGCGTGAAGAACAACCCGCTGTGGCTGCAGGCCCCGCTGCCGGATGACGTCGCCGTGGAATTCGACGTTCGCTCGGAGCTGCCCGCCGGTGACATCCGGGTGGAGCTCTTCGGCAACGGCGTGGACCCGGCCTCCGGCTACATCCTGGTGCAGGGCGGGTGGAACAACTCCACGTCCGTCATTGGCCGGCGCGACATGAACGCGCCCTCCCTGGACGCCCTCCGGCGCCGCGCCGCTCGCGGAGGCCAGGAGAACGTGGACCTGAAGGCCAGCGGCTATTTCAAGGAGAACACCAAGGTCCGGGTGGAGCTGCGAGGCCAGCCGGTGCAGGCGGGGCGCACGTACCACTGGCGCATCGAGCGCCGGGGCTCGCTGCTGCGCTGGTTCGTCGACGGCGAGCTGATGCTGGAGCTGGACGACCCCTTCCCACTCAAGGGCCCAGGGCAGGACCGGCTGGGCCTGTCCGGCTTCGAGTCCCAGATTTTCTACGACAACCTGCGCGTGGACACGCCGGACCGGCTGCCCTTCACGGCGGCGCCGCGCGCGCCCACGCCGCCCCCCGGCCCCTACGCGGACGACTTCAACCGCGACACGCTGGGTGACGCGTGGAACGCCACCAACCCCTCCGCGGTGAAACTGGTGGATGGGGCGCTGGTGGTGGAGCTGATGCACAACCGGCCGGTGTGGCTGAAGCAGCCCATTCCCACCAACGCCACCATTGAATTCGACGCCTGGACGGACAACCCGGAGGGCGACATCAAGGTGGAGGTGTGGGGCGACGGGCGCTCGTTCTACGCGGGCGACCTGCGGCTGCAGTACACCGCCACCGGGTACGTCATCATCTTCGGTGGCTGGCGCAACACCCAGTCCGCCATCGCCCGGCAGAACGAGCACACGAATGATCGGGCGGTGCGCGATGGCGCCGCGGTGGTGCCCGGCAAGCGCCACCACATCAAGATTACCCGCAACGGCGGCACCCTGGCGTGGGAGCTGGATGGCCAGCCCTACCTGACGCTCAAGGACCCCGTCCCGCTGGAGGGCCCACGCAATCAGTACTTCGGCTTCTCCGGTTGGAAGAACCGGGTTCACTTCGACAACTTGAAGATTCAGCCGCTCGCCCCCTAGCGGCGAAGGACAATCACACGTGCGCAGAGTAGGCATCTTCGGCTGGGGCGTCGTCGCCCCCCGGTCCAGGAACATCGAGGCGTTCGAGCGCAACCTCTCGTCGTCCGAAAGCTGGCTGTCCCCCTTCAACGGCTTCGGCCCCGACAACTTCCTCGTCGGCATGCCAGAGTTCGACCTGGCCGACTACAAGCCGTGGATTGACGCGCGCTTCCCGGGCAGCCGCTTCTCGCAGCTCGAGCGGAAGATGGGCCAGCCGACGCAGTTCGCCATTGGCGCCTTCATCCAGTCCCTGGCGCAGAACCCGGGCCTGGAGCAGGAGCTGCAGGCGCTGGGGCCCCGCGCGCACGTCTACGTGGGCACCGGCCTGGGCGACCTGCCCACCATCCGCTCCATCTCCCTGGACCTGTACCGCGCCCAGCGCCGGTGGGACCGCTTCTGGTCCGCGCCGGAGCGCAACGGCGCCCTGCGGAAGTGGCGTGAGACGCAGGAGCCACTGCCCGGCCTTCCGCCGGAGCCGTCCACGGTGGACGAGGCCACGCGCGACGAGGCCGAGGACGCGTGGTGGCACTTCTGGGCGGGCCGCTCGCCGGAGCTGCGCGAGTACCTGGACGAGCTGCGCGAAATCGAAGCCATTGGCGTGCCCGAGGACGGCGACGTGGAGTCCGCCAAGCTGGCCGTCATCAAGGAGAAGCGCACGCGCAACGCCCGGCTCCAGAAGAAGTGGATGTCGCCGGAGCCGCCGTGGAACGCCGTGTCCTCCAACGTGCTGTGGAACATCCACAACACGCCGGCCTCGCAGATTTCGATGATGGGCCGCATCACCGGCATGACGTTCGCCCCGGTGGCCGCGTGCTCGTCGTTCGGCTACGGCCTGCGGCTGGCCATCAACGCGATTCAATTGGGCCAGGCGAAGGCCGTCGTCATGGGCATGACGGACCCGCCGCCGATGCCGCTCACGGTGGGCGGCTTCTACAACGCCCGCGTCATCTCCGCGGACGCCGCCATCTCCAAGCCCCTCACCGCGCTGCGCGGGACGCACATCGCGGGCGGCTCGGTGGTGTGGGTGCTGGGTGACTTGGAGCACTTCGCGGCCAAGGGCTTCAAGCCGCTGGGCATGGAGCCCATCGCGGTGGGCGTCACCGCGGACGCCGACCACATCATCACCCCGTCCAAGGAAGGCCCCACGCTGGCCATCCGCGAGGCCCTGGCCGCCGCTGGCTGCGCCCCGGAGGACGTGGGCAGCTGGGACTTGCACGCCACCGCCACCCCGGGTGACTACCTGGAGGTCCAGAACCTGCGCGACGTGCTGCCCGAGCAGGTGCTGATTACGGCGCGCAAGGGCACCTTCGGCCACGGCATGTCCGCCGGCGGCGGCTGGGAGCTGACGGCGCAGTACCTGGGCTACGGCCAGGGCAAGGTGTTCCCCACGCCGCTGAAGGAAGCGGAGCTCAACAAGCAGATTTCCCGCGTGCACGGCCGCTTCGTCTTCGACGAAGCCGTCGAGGCGCCCGCGGGCTGCGCGGGCAAGCTGTCCATGGGCGTGGGCGGCATCAACGCCTGCGTCATCTCCCGCCCCTGGTCGAAGTAGGGGCGGGTTCCGCCGCGGGACTCAGGGGTGTGCGGCCAGCGCGTCCGCGTCGAAGCGCGCGGCCGCCTCCGGGTCACTGCGACGGAGAATCTCCAGCTCGATTTCCAGGTCCCGGAAGTAGTTCTGCCGGGTGGGGAGGACGCCGCTGGCCTGGCTGCTGTTGACGGCCTGGGCGTAGTCCTCGTCCGTCTTGATTTCCTTGTCCACGTAACCCACGCCAATGGACTGGGTGATGCGGTCTCCGCGCATCACCCGCAGGGCCGTGCCGCCGCTGGTGAGCACGATGCCCTGGACCAGGAAGCGAGACGCCGTGCCTGGGCCCAGGCTGCCGCCGCCGGAGTCCAGCCACTCCGTCTCCAGGACGTAGCGGCCCGGCATCTCCTTCCACGAGTAGCCGTGGCCCCGCAGCACCTCCTGGACGTGGGGCCACAGCTGCGCCAACTCCTGGCGGTAGACGTGGCTGGCCGCCTTGTCACGCACATAGTTCTTGCGCATCGAGCCGGAACAACCCGTGAGCGCCAGCAACGTGGCGACGACGAGACACACTCCCGAGAGGCGGGTGGAGCGGTGCATGAGGGGGTCCCCTGAAGGTGCGAGGAGAACGGCCGGGCGCCCCCAGCATATCGCCAGTGCCCGGCCGGACGCCTCGCCCCTCCCCCGCCGTCAGGCCTTGGGACTGGCCACCAGGTCGAAGTCCGGGATGTGCTCACGCATGAACTCACGCATCCGGTTGATGAGGGCCGCTTCAATCTGCCGGGCCCGCTCCCGGCTGACGCCGTACTTGTCGCCGATGTCCTGGAGCGTCAGGGGCTCGTCGGAGACGAGGCGGCTCTCGAAGATGAAGCGCTCCTTGCCCTCCAGCGTCCGGGCGAACTCGGACAGCTTCTCCCGGAAGAGGGCCTTGAGCTGCTCGGCGCCCAGGCGCTCGTCCGCCGGCATCGAGTTGGACGGCAGGTAGCGGTCCGCCCGGGTGGTCCGCGAGTCGTCGTCGTTGCCCAGGGGCGCGTCGATGGACATCTCGTCGTGTCCCAGCCGCTGGTCCATCTCCACCACGTCCTGCTCGGTGACGTTCAACCGCTCGGCGAGCAGCTTGGGGCTGGCCTCGAAGCCCTGGGCGATGAGCTTCTCCTGCTCCTGGCGCAACTTGAAGAAGAGCTTCCGCTGGGCCTCGGTGGTCCCCAGCTTCACCATCTTCCAGTTGTCCATGATGTAGCGAAGGATGTACGCGCGAATCCACCAGGCGGCGTAGCTGCTCAGCTTCACGCCGCGCTCGGGGTCGTACTTCTTCACCGCCTGCATCAGCCCGATGTTGCCCTCCTGGACCAGGTCCAGCAGGGACAACGGGTTGCGGTGGTACTCATGGGCCAGCTTGACGACCAGGCGCAGGTTGGATGCCACCAGCCGGTAGGCGGCGTTCACATCCCCGGATTCCTTGTAGTGCCGGGCCAGTTGGAGCTCTTCCTCCCGCGTCAGGAGCGGATGGCGCTGCACCTCGGCCATGTAGGCCTGGAGGGGGTCCCTGGGCGTGAGCCCCGTCTCCGCCGAGCGGACGAGCGCCCGGGGGGGCACCACGGGGGTGTCCAGTTCGGCCTCCGGTTCGACCTCCGCCAGCTCCGCCGCGTCCGGCTCCAGGGAATCCGGGTCCGATTGAGCCTCGACTTCCGCCCCCTCCACCTCGGCGTCCACGACGTCGCCAGCCCCGGGCGAGGCCGGCCGTTTCACGCGGGGTCGGGGGGACGTACCTTTGGTTCTTTTCCTCCCATTCGCCATGGGGGCTCCATACAGCAAAGTGCCGCGATTGTTGCCACAGGGTAATGCAGGGGCTATGCCCATGCCTGATGAGCGACATCCAAGAGCCAAACGTGCCGGGGAGTCCGGCGCCTGACGAAGCCCCGACGCGTCCCGCCGAGTACATCGCGGACATCGGCTTCGACGACATGAACCTGTCAGAACCCATCCGCCTCGCCCTGGCGGAGCGCGGTTATACCAACCCCACCCCTGTCCAGGCCCGCGCCTTCCGGCCCGCCATGGAGGGAAAAGACCTCATCGTTCGCAGCAAGACGGGCACCGGTAAGACGGCCGCGTTCGGCCTACCCCTGCTCGAGAAGATTCCCGCCGATGAGCGCCGCGTCCGAGCGCTCATCCTCTGCCCCACTCGCGAGCTCGCCCTCCAGGTGGCGGACGAGCTGAAGATGCTCGCCAAGCACAAGGGGCTGAAAATCGCGGCCATCTACGGCGGCGCCTCCATGAAGCAGCAGGAGGACGCGCTGGAGGAAGGCACCCCCATCATCGTCGGCACGCCGGGACGCGTGTTCGACCACATCAACCGCGGCAACCTGAAGCTCGACGCGTGCGACCACGCCGTCCTGGATGAAGCGGATGAGATGCTGAACCAGGGCTTCTACGAGGAAGTCACGCGCATCCTCGACCGCCTTCCGAAGACGCGCCAGGTGCTGCTCTTCAGCGCCACCGTCCCCACGGACATCCAGAACCTCATCGCGCGCTACACGACGAACGCGGAAACGCTGCTGCTGTCCGGCGACGTCTTCACGGTGGAGCACATCCACCACATCCGCTACGACGTGTCGGACGCCTTCCCCAAGCCGCGCAACCTCATCTACGTGCTGGAGAAGGAAGAGCCGCAGAACGCCATCATCTTCTGCAACACGCGGGATGACACGGCGCTGGTGACGGCGGTGCTCAACCGCAACGGCTTCGACGCGGAGCTGCTCAATGGCGACCTGCCGCAGAAGGAGCGCGAGCGGGTCATGGGCAAGGTGAAGCGCGGCGAGGTGGCCTTCATGGTCGCCACGGACATCGCGGCGCGCGGCATCGACATCTCCGGCCTGGAGTACGTCATCAACTACTCGCTGCCGGAGGACCCGGCGGTGTACCTGCACCGCGTGGGCCGCACCGGCCGCATCGGCAACAAGGGCACCGCCATCAACCTCTTCTCCGGGCGCGAGCTGGCCACGTACACCGCGCTGGAGAAGAAGTACGGCATCAAGTTCGACAAGCGCGAGATGCCGGCCCCGGAAGAGGCCATGCGCCTGTGGACGGAGCGCCACGTGCGCGAAATCCAGGAGGCCGCGGGCGGCTCCGTCTTCGAGGGCTTCCTGCCGCTGGCCGCGCAGCTCAAGCCCCGCGCGGACGCCGACGACCTCATCGCCTTCCTGCTGAAGTACTTCTTCAGCCACCTGCGCATGGAGAAGGCCGCCGCGGCGATGGCGGCGGAGGGGCGTGAGCCTCCGCAGGAGCGCAAGTTCGAGAGCCGCGAGGGCGGCCGGCGCGAGCGCGGCGAGCGCAAGGAGCGTGGCGGTGAGCGCCGCGACCGGGAGCGCGACGACCGGCGCGAGAAGCGTGGCGAGTCCTCCGAGCGCGAGCGCGAGCGCCGGCCCCGCCGTGACGACGCGCGGCGCGAGCGCGGCGGCGAGAGTGGCCGCGGCGCGGCGGCGCTGGAGGCGGGTCCGGGCGAAGCCAAGCTGTGGGTGAACCTGGGGACCGCGGATGGCCTGGGGCCGGGCAGCATCGCCACGGCGCTGGAAGACGCGGGCGCCCCGGTGGGCAAGGTGGTGCGCGCCGAGCTGCGCCCCACCTTCGCCTATGTCTTCGTGGCGGAGGAGGACGCCGCCGCCTTCGAGACCATCAACGGCAAGCAGCACGGCACCAAGACGCTGCGCGTGGAGAAGAGCAAGCCGCGCACGGAGCGTGACGCCACGCCCCGCCCGCCCCCGTCTCCGGACGCGGGCCCCGGCGAGGCGAAGCTGTGGATCAACCTGGGCATGGACGACGGCATGGACGAGGCGAAGCTGCCCGCCGCGCTGGAGGCCGCGGGCGCTCCGGCCGGCAAGGTGCTGCGCACCCTGCTGCGCCCCACCTACGGCTACGCCTACGTGGCCGAGGAGGACGCGCCCGGCTTCGAGGCCGTCAACGGCAAGCCCCACGGCGAGAAGGCGCTGAAGGTGGAGCGTCACCGTCCGCGTGGCGCGCGCACGGAGCGCCGTCCCCGCACGGAGGCCCTGCCGGAGGTTCCCGGCCAGACACGTCTGTGGGTGGGCCTGGGCAAGCAGGACGGGCTGGACGAGGCGGGCGTCGCCGCCGCGCTGGAGGCCGCGGGCGCTCCGGCTGGCAAGGTGCTGCGCACGGACCTGCGCCCCACCTACGCGTATGTCTTCGTCGCCGACGAGGACGTGGCGGCCTTCGAGACCACGCACGGCAAGCCCCACGGCGAGCGCACGCTCAAGGTGGAGCAGGCCAAGCGGAAGTAGTCCCTCAGGTGCCGCCGGTCCCTGGACTGGCGGCCTTCCTGCGCCGCTCACGGTGGTAGTGGGCGGCGCACAGGCTCCGGGCGAGCACCGGCTTCTCACAGCCGGGCTCGCCGCAGCGGGCGGGCTCCGGCCGGACGGCCTGGATGTCCTCCGTTGCCCACGTGGGCTCGTCGAACATCACCTCCGCCACCGACAGCAACCGGTCCACGTCCGCGCGAGCCAGGCCGCGCCCCCGGACGAAGGCCTCCAGCCGGTGGCCACCCGCGTCCTGCGTGTCCTCCAGCCGCAAGAGTTCCCACAGTGGGAGATGGAGCGCGGCGGCCACCTGGAGCAGCGTCTCGTAGCTGGGGCTGCGCTCGCCCCGCTCCAGCAGGGACGCGAAGGACACGGAGATGCCGCAGCGGGCGGCGAAGTCCTCCTGGGTGAGTCCCCGCCGCTCCCGCAGTGTCCGGATGCGCCGGGCCAGTCCCTGGAGGTGTCCGCTCACGGTGGAAGCGTCCGGCGGTTCGGGCGGCATGGCAGTTTCCTATGGTAGCGCACCCCTTCTGTTAAGGTCTCGCGCGCCGCCATCCAGGAGTTTGCCGACACATGAGCGCCGTCGAGGGTACCAACTACTACTTCCGCAAAGCCGCGCGGATCATGGACGTGGGCACCCCCATCGAAACGCTGCTCGCCACGCCCCTGCGCGAGGTGAAGGTCCAGGTCTCCATCGAGATGGACTCCGGGGAGATTCGCACCTTCCTCGGCTACCGGATTCAGCACGACAACAGCCGCGGCCCCATGAAGGGCGGCCTGCGCTACCACCCGATGCTGGACCAGGACGAGTGCGCGTCGCTCGCCTCGCTGATGACGTGGAAGACGGCCGTGGTGAATGTCCCCTATGGCGGCGCCAAGGGCGGCATCGCCTGTGACCCGTCCCAGCTGAGCATCAAGGAGCTGGAGCGCCTCACCCGGAAGTTCGTGGACCAGGTGCAGGACGTCATCGGCCCCACGCGCGACATCCCCGCCCCCGACGTCAACACCAACCCCCAGGTGATGGCGTGGATCATGGACCAGTATTCGCGCTACCACGGCCACTCTCCCGCGGTGGTGACGGGCAAGCCGCTGGAGCTCTACGGCTCCAAGGGCCGCGAGGCCGCCACCGGCCGCGGACTGCTCTACGTGGCGCGTGAAATCCTGCGTGATTTGGGCCTGCCGGTGAAGGGCACGCGCTTCGCGCTCCAGGGCTTCGGCAACGTGGGCGGCCACACCGCGCAGCTCCTCTGGGAGGACGGCGGCGTGGTGGTGGCGGTGGCGGACGCGCTGGGCGGCGTGCGCAACCCGCAGGGCCTGGACATCCCGTCCCTCTTCGAGCACGTGAAGCGCACCGGCACGGTGGCGGGCTTCAGCGGTGGTGCTTCGTGCAGCAACGATGACGTGCTGGGCGCGGACTGTGAGGTCCTCATCCCCGCGGCGCTGGGCCACGTGCTCACCCGGGAGAATGCCCACGCGGTGCGCGCCAAGCTCATCATCGAAGGCGCCAACGGCCCCACCCAGCCGGAGGCCGACGAAATCTTCGAGAAGCGCGGCATCTTCGTGGTGCCGGACGTGCTCGCCAGCGCCGGCGGCGTGACGGTGAGCTACTTCGAGTGGGTGCAGAACCTCCAGCACCTGTCGTGGGAGGAGGACCGCGTCAACGCGGAGCTGGAGAAGTCCATGAAGGAGGCCTACGAGCGCGTGGCGCAGGTGGCGCGCTCCCGGAAGGTCTCCATGCGGACGGCCGCGTACATCCTGGCGATTGGCCGGGTGGGCAAGGCCACCGTGCTGCGCGGCATCTGACGCGGCCCGCCGTGTCACGCGCTGGACGTAGCGCGGCGCGGCAGGCAGCCAGCGGAGCACGCTCTTTCCTCGTGTCGCTTCCGCCCGGGGCTCGCATCCGATAGAGGCGCGCCCATGGTCACCCTCGAGGACATCCAGGCCGCGCGCGAGCGCCTTCGCTCGGCCATCCGCCCCACGCCGTGCCCGCAGTCGGACTACTTCACGGAGCGGACGGAGTGCGCCGCGGTGTTCTTCAAGCTGGAGAACCTCCAGCGCACCGGGGCATTCAAGGAGCGCGGCGCCCTCAACAAGCTGCTGACGCTGACCGAGGACGAGCGGCGCCGGGGCGTCATCGCCGCGTCCGCCGGCAACCACGCGCAGGGCGTGGCGTACCACGCGCGTCGGCTGGGCGTGAGCGCCACCATCGTCATGCCGGAGCGCACCCCGCTCATCAAGGTGTCGCGCACGCGGGATGACTACGGCGCGCGCGTGGTGCTCAAGGGCACCAACTACGACGAGGCCTACGCGGAGGCGCTGCGCATCCAGAAGGCGGAGGACCGCGTCTTCATCCACCCCTTCAATGACGCGCACGTCATCGCCGGCCAGGGCACCATCGGCCTGGAGCTGCTGGAGCAGTGCCCCGACCTGGAGGTGGTGCTCGTCCCCATTGGCGGTGGCGGGCTCATCTCCGGCATCGCGTGCGCGCTGAAGGAGACGCGGCCCGACATCCGCGTGGTGGGCGTGCAGGCGGAGACCATCGCCAGCATGAAGGCGTCGGTGGAGGCGGGCGAGCGCGTGCTGCTGGCCGCCGCGGGCACCACCATCGCGGACGGCATCGCCGTCAAGCGCGTGGGCGACCTCACCTTCCCCATGGTGCAGAAGTACGTGGACGAGGTGGTGGCGGTGGACGAGGAGGAGATTGCCGCCGCCATCCTCACCCTCCTGGAGCAGGAGAAGAGCGTGGTGGAGGGCGCCGGCGCGGTGGGCCTGGCGGCGCTGCTCAGCGGTGACGTTCCCTCCGCGCGGGGCCGGCGCACCGCCATCATCTTGAGCGGTGGCAACATCGACATGAACGTCATCAGCCGCATCATCGAGCGCGGCCTGGTGAAGGCCGGTCGTCTGGTGCAACTGGAGGTCCGGCTGCCGGACCGGCCCGGCATGCTGGCGAAGCTCACCACGCAGGTGGCCGACCTGCGCGCCAATGTCGTGGAGATCCACCACGAGCGCGCCTTCTCCAAGGCGGGCCTGGGGGAGGCCATGGTGGAGGTGACGCTGGAGACCACCGGGCCCGCGCAAATCGAGGAGCTGGAGCGCGCGCTCCACCGGCTGGGCTGGCAGGTGGCCCGCAAGTAACACCCATCCGGGGGCAGGGCCTTGCGCCCGTGCGCCCGTGTCCGGCGATACTCAGGGCATGAGCCCCGCCGCCCTGCTCTCCGCCCTGCTGCTGACCGCCGCCCCTTCTTCTCCCGGACAGAAGGCGAAGTCGCTCGCCGCCAGCCGCGCCTGGGAGGAGCTCTATCTGGCCTTCTCGGCCGGAGAGGCATCGGACGTGCCCGCCCCGCAGCGGGGCACCGTCGCCACGGCGCTCCAGAAGGGCTGCGAGGCGCTGAAGGACGAGGACCCGGTAATGGCGTACTCACTGGGCGAGCGCGCCACCGTCTACGAGGAGTCCGCGGGCGCGCTGCGGTGCCTGGCCCGGGCCGCGCGGAAGACGGACCAGCGGGCCACCGCGGAAGCCGCCCTGCGCAAGGGGCTGGCCCAGTACCCCAAGGACGGTGCCTTCGGCCTGGAGCTGGGGCGGCTGCTGATGGAGGAACAGGACGCGGCGGGCGCCGTGGCGGCGCTGGAGAAGGTGCCGGCGAAGTCGAAGGAGGCCACGGAAGCGAAGCGGCTGCTCGTGCAGGCCCGCGCCAAGACGACGGAGGAGACCGCCGCGCGGCGGGAGGCGGAGCGCCTGGAGCTGCGGATGAATGGCGCCACGAGCGGGCGGCCCACCGTCACGGCCGAAGCCCAGCCCGCGGTGGCCGGCCAGGGCCGGGGCTCCACGCGCTCGGCCAGCCTCAACTACGAGTCGGGCACCGGCGCGGACGGCATGCGGACGCGCTCCAACAGCCGCTTCGTCATCAAGTACTTCAACAACCAGCGCGACTTCGGCCAGCGCGCGGAGTACGAGGGACGAATCGTCGCCGCGCTGGACGAGGCCTACGACTTCACCCGCAGCATGCTGGGCGAGGTGCGACAGGCGCCGGTGGACATCATCCTGTACACACTCGCGGAGTTCCAGACGCACTTCGGCGCGGCGAAGGCGCGAGCGGTGGCCGGGCTCTATTCCGACAACGCCATCCGCATCAACGACGCCGCGGAGCTGACGCAGCAGACCAAGGCCACCCTGGTCCACGAGTACGTACACGCCGCGCTGGATGACTTCTGCGACGGCGACGGCAACAACCTCCCCGTCTGGCTCAACGAGGGCCTGGCCGAGTACGTCGAGTGGCGCTACCTGGGAGGCGAGGACCCCGAGCGGTCGGTCCGGAACTACATGGCCCAGGCCGCCAAGGCGAACTCCCTGCCCAAGCTGGCGCAGATGGAGGGCGCGTCCCTCATCATGCAGCGGAACCCGACGGTCGCCTATGCCACCTCCGCCGTGGCGGTCCGCGAGCTGGTGAAGCGGGGCGGCACGGGCCGGTTCCTCACGATGGTCCGCGAGGTGGGACGGGGAAGACCCATCGACGAGGCCCTGTCGGACCACTACGGCAAGACTCGGGCGAGCCTCGACGAGGACGTCCGGGCCGCTCTCCAGTAGGGGAGGCTGGCAGCCGGGCCCGGGCCAATTGGTTTACCCGTTCCCGGGAGTCCCCTAGACTCGCAGCCCCTCTATTTACGCTGCGACAGAGGCTCGGCTGTACGCTGTCCGCAGCAAGGTGACGGATGTCGGACACGCGCGCAGCGATGAGAGAATTCCGCTTTCTCGACGAGAAGCGGAAGCTGGGAAGCCTGTCTCCGGTGGAGGAGGCTCGCTGGAACGAGCTGCGCGCACAACTGGGCGTGGATGACGCGCCAGCCGCGGACGCCGCCGCCTGGCAGCAGCAGGCCGCGCCCCAGGGCTACTACGCCGCTGACGGCCAGTGGTACCCCTACCCCGCCGGCTACGAGCAGCAGCCCCAGGGCTACTACGCCGACGACGGCCAGTGGTACCCCTACCCCACCGGCTACGAGCAGCAGCCCCAGGGCTACTACGCCGACGACGGCCAGTGGTACCCCTACCCCGTCGGCTACGACCCGAACCAAGGGTACGATCCGAACGCGCAGGCATACGCGCAGCAGGGCTACGACCCGAACGCTCAGGCGTATGACCCGAATGCGCAGGCGTACGCGCAGCAGGGTTACGACCCGAACGCTCAGGCCTACGCACAGCAAGGCTACGACCCGAACGCTCAGGCATATGCGCAGCAGGGTTACGACCCGAATGCGCAGGCGTATGCGCAGCAGGCGTATGATCCGAATGCGGGCTACGCCCAGGGCACTGCCGAAGCGTGGCAGGCGGATCCGCAGGCCTATGCCGCGGAGTCCGTGCAGCAGCAGCCCTACCCCACCGCTCCCGAACCCCAGCCGGCTGTCGAGCCGGACAACCTCAGCCTTTCGGACGACATCGACATTCCCGCGCTGAGCGAGCCCGCGCCGTGGATGACGCCGGGCGCCGGTGGACAGGCGCAGAATGCACTGAGCGCTGAGCAGGAACCCGACATCGAGGCGATGCCCGCCGACGAGGAACCGGCCGCGGCGGATGACCCGTCTGCGTCGTTCGCGGACGTCACCGCGGACCTCCAGCAGGATGCGCAGCCCGTGTCCGAGGAGGCGCAGCCGGAAGCCCTGAGCGTTGCGGAGGATGACTTCTCCGAAGTGGGGTCGGACACCCCGGCGGTGGCCGCCAGCGCCGAGCCCGAGCCTTCCCTGGAGGCGTCGTTCGCCGACCTGTCGATGGAGGTCGAGTCGGCACCGGATGCGCCGGTGGCGCCCACGGGCGACGCCCTGGCCTCGACGGAAGTGGAGGTCCCTTCCTCCGAGGTCGAGTTGCTGGACGGCACCGCCGACAGCGAGCCTGTCCTGGCCCACGAGCAGTCTCCCACCCCCATCGATGATGCGTGGGCCTCCGCGCCGCTCGCCGTCGAGCCTGAGCACGTGGACGTCGCCGATGCGGGCGACATCATCGACGTTGCCGCCATGGCGGAGCCGGAGGCGGCCTCGCAGGTTGCGGATTCCGAAATCGCGCTTGATGCCTCCGACATGGTCGAAGCGTCGGCTGCGGATACGACGGATGCGTGGGACGCGGGTGCGACGACCGACGTGACGGCTGATGCCATTGCGACGGCCGACCACGGCGCGACGGATTTCATCGCGGCCAGCGCGGGCGATACGTACGAGGCACAGCCCGCCGAATTTGCACTCGACACCGCGGATGTGGCTTCGGCCGAAGCCGAGCCCACCGAGATTGCGCTCGATGCAGCCGACGTGAGCGATGCGGCGGTTGAGCACGCCTCGGAGATGGCGTTCGACGCGTCTGCCGAAATCGCGCTCGACACTTCCGATGTCGCCGTGGCGGAGACCTATCCCGAGACGGCCCTCACGGCGTCTGACGCCAGCGATGCCTCGACGGCGGAAGCCTACCCCGCTGCCGACTTCGCGACGGCAGAGGCTTACCCTGCGACGGACTTCGCGACGGCGGAGGCCTACCCCGCGACGGACTTCGCGACGGCCGACGTCAGCGAGGCCGCGACGGCGGAGGCTTATCCCGAGGCGACGCTGACTGCCTTCGAGGCAAGTGATTCGACCGCAGCCGCTCCCGAGTTCGCGCTCGCGGCGTCGGATGTCATCGAAACGTCTGTTCCCGAGCCGGAGCTGGCGGCCGCGGATTCCAGCAGCGAAGTTGTCGCCGAGGCCTCCCCCTACGGCAGCGCAGCAGCCTCGTTCGAGCCCTTCGCCGAGACTGCCTTCAGCGAAGGCGATGCAACCGCCGCTGGCGAACCGTACACCGAAGCGGTGCTCGACGCCGCAGAGGTCAGCGACACGGCAGTGAGCGAGCACGCTTTCGCGACGTCCGAAGCGAGCGAGTCGGCCACTGCCGAGGCGTATCCGGAAGTAGCGCTCGACACCGCCGATGTCAGTGACGCGGCCACGATGGAGTTGGACTCGGCGACGACCGCTGCTGAAGCCACCTCCGACACGGCGCTCGCATCCAGCGAATGGGGCAGCACGGACGCGGTCGAGGAGTTTGCCACTACGGCGCATGCGGCCTCCGACGTCAGCGAATTGGCTGCCTTCGAGACTGCACCCGAGACGGCTCACAGCACCTACGACCACTCGAGTGAGACCTCTGCTGAGAACGAGCTCGTCCTCGACGCGACCGAGATGAGCGAGCCCGAAATCGCTCTCGATGCGTCCGATGTCGCCGAATCGCCTTCCGCCCAGTCGCCTTCCGAAATCACGCTCGACGCCACGGACGTCGCCGAGTCCGCTCCGATTGAGCCGGCCGCGGAGATTTCCCTGGAGGCCTCCGACGTCGCCGAGCCGCAGTCGGCTGAAATCACCCTCGATGCCTCGGAGGTGAGCGAAGAGTCTCCCGCGCAGCAGGGAAGCGTCCCGACGCTGGAGCTCAACGCGGCCGAGGTGTCGTCCGACGAGCCCTCGCTCGATGTCATCGATGTCGAGTCCGCGCCCGGACACGCCGGGGACGAGGCATCGTTCCAGGCCGCTGACGCCGGGAGCGAGCAGCCCACGCTCGAGGTTATCGAAGTCGGTACGGAGGCCACCGCTTCGGAAGTGGACTTTCCGCAGGGGGCTGCGCCCTTCGCGTCGTCGGATGTCCCATCGCTCAAGATCCGGCCGGTCCAGGCGGGTCCGGACCTCCACGCGGAAACGATCGAGGTGGTGGGAGATCCGCCGCATTCGTCCGCACGGCACTCCGCGCGCACGCCTTCCGCCGAGGAGATGTTCGACCTGAGCGGGAACCCCGAAGAGGCCGTGCCTCTCGTGGCAGCGAACGAGTTCCTGGCCCACGGCCACTTCACGCCGACCGATGAGCGCAGTGTGGCGATGGCGGAGGGTGACGCGGGCGCCATCGAGCTGCAGCCTGAATGGGCTTCCACTTCCGAGCAGCCCGCTGCGGAAGCGGCTCAGACGGAATGGGCCACTTCCGGTGAGCAGGCCGCTTCCAACGATGCGTATGCAGGCTGGGAGGATCCTGTTTCGGAAACCGTCGAACTCCAGGCGGAGTGGACAGAGCCTGTCACCGCTTCCGCGTGGACGACCTCCGAGCAAACGGTGCCTGCCACGAGCCACGCGGCGTGGGCGGCTTCCGATGCAGGCATCGCCTCCGAGGCTGGCCAGGCCGAGTGGACCGACTCCACCACCGAGCTCCAGCCCGAATGGGTTGCGGCCGAAGACGCGGCAGCCACTGAAGCTCAACCCGAGTGGGCCACCACCGCGGAGCAGACGCCCACCGAAGCGCAGGCGCAGTGGACCGAGACCGCCGCGCACGCCGCCCCCGGCAGCGAGCAGACGGAATGGGCTGCGAACACGCCAGACGCCACGCTCGAGGCGGCCCAGGCCGACTGGGCTTCCCCCTCCTCCGAGGCCGCGCCCGTCGAACCCCAAGCGGAGTGGGCTGAGCCGACCGCCGAGGACGGCCAGGCCCACTGGGCCACGGCTGAAGCGTCCCCGAGCGAAGGCTGGAACACGGCGTCGACTGAAGCAGCGCCCGTGGAAGTCCAGGCCGAGTGGGCCGAGTCTTCTGAGGCCGCGCCCACTGAGGTTCAGACCGATTGGTCGGCCCCTACGCCCGACGCGGCGCCGGTGGAAGTGCAAGCCGAGTGGGCCGACCCCGCCCAGCAGGATGGCGCCGCCCTGACGGCTGAACCTGCGGCGACGGAGGCCCAGGCCGGATGGGCTGCGCCAGAAACCGCTGACGCCACCACGGATGCCCAGGCAGGTTGGACGACGCCGGGAGCCGACACCGCTCAGTCGGAATGGACTGCCGCTTCGGAAAACGGGTGGGCGACCGCCGAGGCCGCGCAGCCCGAGTGGGCCACGCCCGTCGAGGAAGTCCAGACCGAATGGACTGCGCCTGCGACCGAAGCCGCCGCACAGCCCGAGTGGGCCACGCCTGCGACCGAAGCCGTGCCCGGCGAAGGTCCTCAGCCCGAATGGGCTTCGCCTGCGACCGAGGAAGTCCAGGCCGAGTGGGCGACGCCCGCAGCCGAAGCCGCCACATCGTCGGAGTGGGCTTCGCCTGAGACCGAGGGAGCCCAGTCCGAGTGGGCCACTCCCGCTGCCGATGCCGCGCAGGCCAGCTGGGCCGCAGCGCCCGTGGAAGCCGCGCAGCCGGAGTGGGCTGCGCCTGCGGCTGAAGAGGTTCAGGGCGAGTGGGCCTCTCCCGCTGCCGATGCCGCCGCCCCATCCGAATGGGCTTCGCCTGCGATGGAAGAGGCGCAAGGCGAGTGGGCCACTCCCGCAGCCGATGCCGCCGCTCCGTCGGAATGGGCTTCGCCTGCGACGGAAGAGGCGCAAGGCGAGTGGGCGAATCCCGCTGCCGAGGAAGCTCAGGCCGAGTGGGTAACGCCCGCGGAAGGCGCTGCGCCGTCGTCGGAGTGGGCTTCTCCTGCGACCGAGGAAGTCCAGGCTGAGTGGGCGACGCCCGCCGAAGGCGCTGCACCAGCATCGGAGTGGGCTTCGCCCGCGACGGAGGAAGTCCAGGCTGAGTGGGCGGCGCCTGCGACCGATGCCGCTGCAACGGCGTCGGAATGGGCTTCGCCCGCCACCGAGGAAATCCAGGCCGAGTGGGCCACGCCCACCACCGAAACCGCTGCCCAGCCGGAGTGGGCCTCGCCTGCGCCCGAAGCCGCCCAGCCCGCCTGGGCCGCCCCCACGGAAGGCGCGCAGGCAGAGTGGGCCGCCCCCGAGGCAGAAGAAGTCCAGGGCGAGTGGGCCGCCGCTCCGGCGGAGGGCGCTCAGCAGGAGTGGGCAACCCCCACGGAAGCCCCCCACGCCGAGTGGTCCACGCCCGCCACCGAGGAAGTCCAGGCCGAATGGGCCGACCCCATCGAGGAAGCCGCTCCGGCCGCCGAATGGGCCTCAACGAGCGCGCCTGCTGCCTCGCAGTGGGACACGCCCGCGGACAACGCCCCCGCGGCCTCCGAATGGAACGCGCCCTCAGGTGACGTGCCTGCCAACGCGTGGGCCTCCCCCACGCCGGACACGACACCTGCGGCGAGCGCGGAATGGTCCGCGACCAGCCACGACACCAGCGCGACCTGGGACGCCTCCGCCACCACCGAGTGGTCCTCGGAGCAGACGGCGAACTGGAACGAAGCGCCCGCTGAAGAGGTCTCCCTCGCGGACACGGCCACGCCTGCCTCCACGGAGTGGAATGACGCCTCCGTGGACGTGGAGCCCGTCATGGAGGAGGCCGAGCCCATCGAAGAGGCGTCCGAGTGGGAAGCCGAGCCCATCCAGGACAGCGCGCCCGTGACGTCGCAGTGGGCCGCCGCCAGCACGGACAGCCCCTTCGGCGCGGAGGCACAGGACTTCACCGAGGCCACGCCCATCGAGGAAGAAGAAGTCTCGATGGAGCTCGAGCAGGAGGTCTCCGAAATCGACGTCGAGGAAGAAGCCGTGGTGCCGCCGCCCGCGCCCATCGCCGCCTTCCCCGTCACCGCGCCGGCGCCCGCGCACTTCGCTCAAGCTGCCTCACTGGCCACCGCCGCGCAGCCGCAGCACACCGCCGTCGTCATGCCGGCCGCGCCCGCCAACAGCATCGCCGTGGAGCGTGAGCCGCTCTTCGACGACACCGCCATCGTCGGAGGCACGGCCCTCACCTCCTTCGTGGAAGGCGAGCACCGCGTCATCATCCACACCGTCGAAGGCCAGGTGAAGCGCGGCACCATCCGCGACGCGGACCTGCTCGACGAGGTCATCTCCCTGGAGCAGCAGAGCGGCTTCGCCGCCGAGCAGATTCCGGGCAAGCGCGTGAAGGCCATCTTCTTCATGCTCGCCGCCGGCGCGCGTCAGCCGCAGGTGGAGGGTCAGAAGATTCGGGTCACCTTCAACGACGGACGTCAGGTCGCGGGCTTCTCCCAGGACTTCCAGGGCAGCACGCCGGGCTTCTTCGTCATCCCCGCCGACCAGCGCACCAACACCGCGCGCATCTTCATCTACCGCTCCAGCGTGCAGGCGGTGGCCGAGGGCTGAGCGGGCGCGTCCCCGAAGGACGGGCGGGGCCACCGTGCCCCGCAAATGAAAGAGGGGCCCCCACCACCGTGGGAGGCCCCTCCGTCATTTCAGAAGCAGCGAAGGCTTACTTCTTGTCCGTCGCGGCCGGGGCGCCGGCGTCGGCCTGCTTCACCAGCGACAGCTCCAGGTTCACGGTGACTTCCTCACCCACCGCGACGCCGCCCGCCTCCAGCGCCTGGTTGTAGGCCAGGCCGAAGTCCTTGCGGTTCAGCTTGGTGGTCGCCGTCACGCCCGTGCGGGTGTTGCCCCAGGGGTCCTTGGACTCCTTCGACGGGCCCGTGACGTCCAGGACGACCGGCTTGGTGACGCCGTGCATGGTCAGGTCACCGGTGACCTTCAGCTTGCCCTGGCCCGCCTTCTGGACCTTGGTGGACTTGAAGGTGATCTCCGGGAACTTGGCCGTGTCGAAGAAGTCAGGGGCCCGCAGGTGCTCGTCGCGCTTGGCGTTGCCGGTGTTGACGGTGGACGCGTCCAGCACGGCCTCGACCTTGGACTTGGTGACGTCCTTGTCATCCAGGTTCACCGTGCCGCTCTTCACGTTGAACGAGCCGGTGACGTTCGACACCATCATGTGACGGACGGAAAAGCCGGCGCTGGAGTGCGAGTCATCCACCTTCCAGGTGGAGGCCAGCGCGATGGACGGGAGGGCGAAAAACAGGGCAACGGCGCTCTTCATGGACGTCTTCATAGGAAGTGTACTCCTTGGGGATACGGCGAAGTCAGGCGCGCAGCGCGAAGCTGCGCATGGACAAGGTTCCGTGATGGAAGCCCTCGAATACGGGGGTGAGACGGTCCTCGGGGAGGGCAGCTCCGAGGACGAAATAGAGCGGCATCAAATGTTCGGCCCTTGGATGCGCGAGCCGCGCGTTCGGTGCATCCAACCATGCTTGAAGGCCGGTGAAGTCTCGCGCCTCCAGCTTCTGCGCAATCCACGCATCAAAGGCCGCGGCCCACGGCTCGACGGACGCCGCCTTCTCGTGGAAATTCAGCCGGCGCAGGTTGTGGACGATGCCGCCGCTGCCCATCAACAGCACGCCCTGTGCGCGCAGCGGCCGGAGGAGCTCGCCCATCCGCGCGATGACCGCGGGGCTCGCGCCCAGCGGCATGGAGACCTGGACGACGGGGAGCTTCGCCTCCGGAAAGGCATGCAGCAGCGGCACCCACGCGCCGTGGTCCCACCCGCGCTCCGCGTCAGCCACGGTGGGCAACCCGCCCGCCTTCAACCGGGCGACCACGTCCTCGGCCAGGGACGGCGCACCCGGCGCGCCGTAGCGCAGGCGGTAGAGCGGCTCGGGAAAGCCATAGAAGTCATGGATGAGTGACGGCTGCGCGCTGGCGGTGACGCGAATCTCGCCGGGCGTCTCCCAATGGGCGGACACCACCACCAGGGCCCGCGCCTGGGCCTCGCCGCCGAAGCGCCGCAGTGCCTGCGGGTAGGCATCCGCGTCCAGGGCCACCATCGGTGAGCCGTGAGAGATGAACGCCGCGGGGGCCACGGCCTGGCCGCCGCCAGGGCCACCCGCCCCCAGCACGCCCGCCACCCCGGCCGCCGCCACGCCTTGAAGCACCACGCGTCTGTCGAGTTCGTCGCCCATGACGGCCGCCTTCTAATGCAACCGGAAGACCACGACACCCAAAACCCCAACCTATTGAATTTACTCCACTCCATAAACCTCCCGTGCAACCAGCCTCTCAAAACGATAGAGACTCAACTCATTCTGGAAGGAGTCGTACAGCGTGGGTGGCCGTTTCGAGCTGGACTTGAGTGAGCTGCTGTCCTTCGAGCCGGGGGGCGGGCTCATCCACTTCGGGGGACAGCGCGTGCTGCTGATGGACCCGGTGGCGCTGGGGCTGCTTCGCAAGGAGCTCATCAAGCTGATGGGGATGACGGCGGCGCGCGGCACCTTCACGCGCCTGGGCTACGCGCACGGCTGGCGCACGGCCGAAGCGATGAAGGGCGCGGTTCCCTGGAAGGACGAATCCCTGTGGCGCCGTGCCGGTGGGCGGCTGCACACCCTCCAGGGACAGGTCCGGGTGGAGCCCGTCCAGCGCCGCGCGGACGAAGGCCCGGAGCCCTTCGCCGAGGCGCAGTGGCGCGACTCCTATGAAGCCGAGCAGCACCTGCTGCACCTGGGCCAGTCCGATCAGCCGGTGTGCTGGAGCCTCACCGGCTTCGCGTCCGGCTACATGAGCTACGTCAACGGCAAGCCCATCTACGGCACGGAGCTGCGCTGCGTGGGCAAGGGCGACGCGGCATGCCACTACGTGGGCCGGCCCGCCGAGGAGTGGAGCACCGAGTGCACGGAGGTGCTGCGCCTCTACGAGACTCAGTGCATGGAAGGCATGCTGGCGCAGGTGACGGAGGCGCTGCGGCAGGCGGAGCGCAAGCTGCGCGCAAAGCGGCAGTCGCTGGCGCGCGCGGGCGTGACTGAGGACCCCGCGGGCATGGTGGCGCGCTCGGAGGAGATGCAGCGGGTCATCAACCTGGCGCGCAGGGCGGCGAAGGTGGACTCCACGGTGCTCGTCACGGGTGAAAGCGGCGTGGGCAAGGAGCGCATCGCCCGTCTCATCCATGACGAGTCAGGCCGCGCGCACAAGGCCTTCGTCGCAGTCAACTGCGCCGCCGTCACGGAGAGCCTGCTGGAGAGCGAGCTGTTCGGCCACGCGCGCGGCGCCTTCACCGGCGCCACCCACGACAGGGCCGGCCTCTTCGAAGCGGCCCATGGCGGCACCCTCTTCCTGGATGAAGTGGGCGAGGTGCCCCCGTCCATGCAGGCCAAGCTGCTGCGCGTGCTGCAGGAGCGCGAGGTGCGCCGCGTGGGCGAGAATGCCAGCCGCAAGGTGGACGTGCGGCTGGTGGCCGCCACCAACCGAGACCTCGCGGAGGAGGTCCGCCAGGGACGCTTCCGCCAGGACCTCTACTACCGGCTGCGCGTCATCGAGCTGAAGATTCCGCCGCTGCGTGAGCGCCGCGACGACGTGCTCCCCCTGGCGCGGCTGCTGCTCGCCGAGGCCGCGGAGCGCCTGGGCCGCAGGGTGTCTGGCCTGTCCCCGGACGCGGCGGACCAGTTGCTGCGCTATGCGTGGCCCGGCAACGTGCGTGAGCTGGGAAACGCCGTGGAGCGCGCGGTGGCGCTGTGCGAGGGCACTCGGGTGGAGCGGGAGGACCTGCCGGAGGAGGTCCGCGCCGCGCCCCCCAGCCTGGTGCCCACCGGCAATCCGCAGCGGCTGGAGGACATGGAGAAGCACTACATCCTGGCGGTGCTGGCGCAGAACGGCGGAAACCGCGCGCGCACCGCCGAGCAGCTCGACATCGGCGTGGCGACGCTCTACCGCAAGCTCAAGCAGTACGGCCACCCGGAGGCGGCCCACTGAGTCGCGGAGGGCCCGGCGTCAGTTGAGGTACTGGTCCCGGTCCGGCCGGTCCTGCCGCACCACCTGCAGGTGCTTGGAGCGGCCCTTCAACTGACGCTGCAGCCGCCAGTGCTGCAGGTGCAGCCACAGCTTGCGCGGGTTGGCGCCACGCACGTAGGCGAACGCCATGCAGAGGCCCAGCAGGTCCGGCACCTGCGTCTGCCAGCCACTGGTGACGGCCGACAGCACGACGAAGCCCGCGCCGATGCCCGCCAGGGCGTTGCCCGACAGCGGCAGGCCCCAGAAGTTCGTCTGCCCCCGGCCAATGGTGAGTCCGTAGGACACCCACAGCACCGACGTCATGACGTTGCCGCCCGCGTACGCCTGCACCGTCGCGCCGGGCACCAGCATGGCCAGCAGCGAGGTGATGAGGCCCGCGCTCACCGCGATGCCCAGCACCACCATCAACAGGCGCCTGCCGCCCCAGACGGACTCCAGGTAGCCGCCAATGGACCAGGTGATGATGGCGCCGAAGATGATGCCAATGGGGCTGGACTCGATGAAGGCGTACGTCAGCGGCTGCCACAGGAAGAGCTTCCCGAACACCAGGTCCGGGAACAGCAGCAGCAAGCCACCCGACTGCGACTTCGTGAGGTGAAACATCACGGAGCCAGCCACCAGCGCCACCGCCAACTTGGACGCCGTGGTCTCCAGGCCGGGCAGACCCATGCCGCCGCCCCCGCCTCCGAAGCTCCTCATCGGTCGCATTCAGTACACCATCCTCTCGTTGCTCAGAGCCGTCCAAAGGTGGTGGAACACCGCTCGCTTCGCAACCCCAAATGACGAAGGGCGCCCATCCCCGACACCGGGGAGAGCGCCCTCGAACACCCACGCCTCGTCAACTGCCTCGCGGCCGTTCAAGCCTTCGGCTTGTAGAAGAGCGTGATGGTCAAACAGTGGAACTCCTTGTCGGAGGACTGCGTCACCACCCTGTCGACCACCTCGAGGTTGGAGTTCTCCTTGAGCCACTTGGTGATGTTCTCACCCATGTTCTCGCGGTCACGCGCGAGCGTGGTGGAGAACACCTTGACGCCCGTGAAGCTGATAACGCCCATTCCGACCCTCGTCATAAACCAGAGATTCTGGACGTTTACCCCGAGACGATTCCGCCATCAAGAATCGGGCCCGACAATCCGGCCCTTGCGCGTCCTGGGCATCCCACCCGGGAGGTGGGCTCCCGGGCCTCGCACGGAGCGCGCGGGCCCGGGGGCTGGGACTTCACCGGCCGCTGGCGGCCTTGCGCGACAGGCAGGTGACCTCGTCCTTGCAGGCCGGGCCAATGCCCTCGGGGTGTGCCGTCAGGGGCGTCTTGTCGCTCTCCTCCACGCCACACACCACGCACTTGCGCTTGCGGTTGCGACGCTCGGCGCGGCGCTGCTCCGCGATGGCCTTGGCCCGCTCACGCGCCGTCTTCGCGTCCACCTCGTTGCTCATCTCGCGTCCTGGTTGGAAGTCCTGTGCCATCAGAGCGCCTCGACGAGCACCGCGATGCCCTGGCCGCCACCGATGCAGGCGGACCCGATACCATAGCGGGCGCCGCGACGCTTCAGCTCGTACACCAGCGTGGTGGTGATGCGCGCGCCGGAAGCCCCCAGCGGGTGCCCCACGGCGATGGCGCCGCCGTTGACGTTGGTGCGCTCGCGGGGCAGCCCCAGCTCCTTCTCCACCGCCAGGTACTGCGGCGCGAAGGCCTCGTTGACCTCGAAGAGGTCGATGTCCGACAGCTGACACTGGGCGCGCTCCAGCAGCTGGCGGATGGCCGGCGCGGGGCCGATGCCCATGATTTTCGGATCGCACCCGGAGACGCCCCAGTTGACGAGCCGGCCAATGGGCTGCAGGCCGTGCTTCTTCACGAAGCTGCCGGTGGCCATCACCATGGAGCCGGCGCCGTCGCAGATGCCGCTGGCCGCGCCCGCGTGCACCACGCCGTCCTTCTTGAAGACCTTGGGCAGCTTGCGCAGGCTCTCCACCGTCGTCTCCGGGCGGTTGTGCTCGTCCCGGGACACCACCGTCTCGCCCTTCTTCGTCTTCAGCGTGACGGGGGCGATTTCATCCTGGAAGCGGCCCGCCTCCTGCGCGGCGGCGAAGCGCTTCTGGGTGAGGACGGCGTACTCGTCCACCTGCTCCTGCGTGAGCGAGTAGTCCACCGCGAGTTGCTCGGCGGTGAGCGCCATGGCCTGGCCGGTGTAGCTGTCGGTGAGGGCCGTCCACAGCATGTCCTCCAGGCTGCCCTTGCCCAGCGGCAGGCCCCAGCGGGCGCCGCGGATGACGTGGGGCGCCTGGCTCATGGACTCGGTGCCACCGGCCAGCACGACGGAGGCCTGCTCGGTGAGCATCAGCTCCGCCGCCGTGACGAAGGCCTGGAAGCCGGAGCCACACAGCCGGTTGACGCCCAGCGCGGGCACGGGGACGGGGACGCCGGTGCGCAGGCCCACGTGGCGCGGCAGGTAGATGGCATCCGCGCTGGTCTGCACCACGTTGCCGTAGACGACGTGCTGGACGTCCTCCGGAGACACCTTCGCCTGGGCCAGCGCGGCCTTCGCCGACTCCACGGCGAGGTCGGTGGCGCTGAGGTCCTTCAGGCTTCCCCCGTAGGTACCGAACGGGGTGCGCTTGCCGGACAGGAAGTAGATTTCCTCGTTCTTGGACACGCTCTTCATGGTGGTCGTCTACCTACTCTCATGGGGCGCGCGGTGCACGCGCGCCGTGACGTCGTGACGTGTGGGACGGGCGGGCCTAGGGCGCGCGCGGCCCGAAAAAGGCGCTGGCGACGATGGCAAGCGCGATGACGGTCCACAACAAACCTTGAAGGTTCTGTCTCCGGATTTCCTTGCGGCCGAGCCCCTGGTACCAGGAACGCCCGGCGGCCACCCTGCCTTCCCAGGTGAAATCCCCGGCGGGCTGCAACCCGTCCAGGCGGCGCAGGTGCGCGCGCAGCAGGCGGTCGGGCGGAGCGTCCTCCAGTGAACCCGTCAGGTAGACGCCGGGGACCTCCAGCGCAGGGCGCCGGTAGTCCGCGGTGATGACGAAGCCCCCGGAAGCCAGGGGCGTGAGAAGGTACAGCCGGGGCACGCCGCCCTGCCCCGCATGGAGCGTGGCGAAGACGCGCTCACCCGGGTGGGCCCAATCGTAGGAGCGCGTGGCGCGCTGGAGGCGCGGCTTCTCCTCGTGGCTGCCCAGCGGCACGAACCCCAGCGCCTGGAGCTGGTTGGCGCGCCCCGACAGCTCCAGGGGCAAATCCATCTGGTCCGCGGGCGCCTCGGGCTCCACCCGCACGCTGGACGGGAAGAGGAAGAGGATGCTGCGCCACAGATTCATGGACAGCAGCACGAGCGCCAGCACCAGGCCGGCGACGACGATGCCCAGTTCGGCGAGGACGTTCATGAAGGGAGGACCTCCAGGTGCATCGCCCCCCACGCCATGGGCGCGAGGAGCCGAATGAGGGAGGTCAACAAGGCGGGCCGACCGGAGACCATGGCTCCGGGACCCTAGCGGAAAGCGGCGCCCGCGTGCGCTGGCTTCAGCGCCGGGACGCGCTGGCCGGCAGCGCGCTCCAGCGCTCGACGTCCGCCAGGGTGAGCGGGTCCTCGCCGCGCAGGAACTGCTCCAGGTGCCCCAGCGAGTCCACGCCGAAGAACAGCTCGTCGTCCGCCAGGTAGGTGGGCACGCCAAAGGCCCCGGCGGCCACCGCCGCCTCGGTGTTCCGCCGGACCCGGTCCTTCACCTCCTGCGTCTGGGCCGCCGCGAGCAGCGCCTGGGCGTCCAGCCCCGCGGCCTGAATCGCCGCGCCCACGGCCTCGGGCGACTCCGCCCCCTTCCCGCCGCCCCAGGCGGAGGCATACAGGGCGCTCACCAGCCGGCTCCGGGCCTCCACGTCATCCACGGCGGCCGTCACGCGCAGCGCGAGCAGCGGATTGAAGGGATGCGTCGGCGGCGGCGCGAAGGGCACGCCGAAGTCATGGGCGATGCGGAAGGTCTGCTTGAAGATATAGCTCCGCTTGGGCACGACCTCCGCGGGACCGATGTTTCCCGTCGCGTTGAGCACCCCCGCCAGCAGCACGGGCACCGGCTCCACGGTGCGGCCATGGCGCGCGGCGAGCGCCGGCAGGCGCGTCCAGGCCAGGTAGGCATACGGCGAGATGAAATCCAGCAGGAACCGCAGTGGGGTGTGGGCCATGGCCCGAGTCTAACGCCCCACGTCCGGGCTGTGAGGACACAGTCCCGTCGACTTTCCAGCGTCACATCAGGCGCTCTGACGCAGCTCCCCGGCCCGGCGCTGGAGCGCCCCCCGCAGGGAGCTGGCCAGGGCCAGCAGGCTGGAGGCCCGGGCATCCGTGAAGGCCGCCTCGGCCGCCTCCAGCGCCACCACCGACGACTCCGCGTCCCGCGCGCGCTCCGCGAGCGACAGGCGCACCAGCCCCACCTGGAGCACGTTGCCCGTCAGCTCCGCCAGCGCGAGCGCCCGGCGCAGGTGCACCAGTCCCTCCTCACCGGGCAGCAGCGCCGCCAGCGCCCGGCGGGAGAGGATTTCATCCCACGGGTTGGCCAGCACCGGGTCCGTGGCCCGCGCCAGCGCCGCCTCCGCCGCGTCCTGCGCCGCCACCAGGTTGCCCTGCTCCCGTTCGAAGCGGGACTGGTAGACGCGCAGCAGCGTCTCCATGCGGACGCCGCTCTCGCGCGCGGCGGCCAGGGCCGCGGGAAGTGACCGGCGCGCCGCACCCGCATCCTCGAAGAGCACGTCGCGGCAGGCCTGGTACACCCGCAGGTGACACTGGAGCCACCGGTCCTCCGGCAGCACCCGCGCCAGCGCCTCGGCGCGGGCCACCACCGCGGCCACGTGCTCGTGCTCGCCGCGCTCCAGGTAGTACGGCGGCGTGAAGAGGGCCAGGTTGCGCTCCATCAACCGGGGGTTGCCCAGCCGCCGCACCAGCTCCGTCTTCTCCGTGAAGGCCGGGACGAACGCCGCGCCGTCGCCCGTGAAGGCCGCGCGCGTCACCACCGAGAACAGATGGAAGCCGCGCACGTCCGTGAACCCCTGGGCCTCCGCCACGGCGTACCCGTCGCGGAGCGCCTGCGCGTCCAGCGGCTCCCCGCGCAGCGCCAGGTTCATGTTCATCGTGAAGCCGCCCATGCCCAGCGCCCACGCCAGGCGCTTGGGCAGACGGCCCATCACCTCGCACAGCCCGCGAAGCCGCTTCAGTTGCTCGTACTGCGTCTCCAGCACGCCGGCGAAGCGGCCCGTGTAGGCACACAACTGAGCGGGCGCCAGCTGCGTCGCGGCGCGATAGGGCGACACCTCTGGCTGCTCGGCCCGCACGCGCTCCAGCAGCGCCGTCAACTCGTCCGTGCGCCCCACGCTGGCCAGCGCCATGGCCTGGAGGATGCGCAGCTCGGCCTGCTTCCAGAAGACGTCCGAGGAGCTGGCGAACGCATCCGCCTCGCGCTCGCGGAACAGCGCCTTCAGGCGCGCGGGACGCTCTGCTTCGGGCGCGGCGCACGCGGCCTCCAGCGCGGCCACCGCCTGCGTCCGCCCGTCCACCAGGTCCACCGTGGAGGCCCAGTGGTCGCTCAGCTTCCGCGCGAAGACGAGCGAGGTGGGCGGGTCGCTCGAATAGCCCACCTCCACCATCGTCACCCAGATGCGCAAGAGCAACCTGTCACGGCCCGGGAAGTCCGGCGCGGCCTCCAGCAGCATCGCCGCTTCCTTCAGCAGCAGCGTGGCCTCCAGCAGCGCCTGCGCCTCGATGGCGGCCCGGCCCGCGTCCAGCAGCGGGCCAATGGCCAGCTCCGGCTCCGACGAGCGCAGGTAGTGCCACCCCACCGTGCGAGACAGCTCCGGCCGCGACGAGTGCAGCGTCTGGAGCGCCAGCGCCACGCGGCCGTGCGCCACGCGCCGCGCCTCCTCGGGCGTGCTGTCGTAGACGGCCTGGTGCACGGTGTCGTGCGTGAAGACGTAGCGGCCCTCCACCTCCTGGAGGAACTGCCGCTCCACGATGCCGTCCAGCACCGCGAACAGCTCAGACTCGGGCAGCTCCGCCAGCGCGCGGAGCATGGGCAGCTCCAGGCTGCGGCCCGCAGGCGCCAGCTGGCGCAGCAGCGACACCTGCTCCGCGGGAGCACTGCCCAGACGCGCGAGCACCGCGTCGTGGATGCTGGCGGGCAGCGGCCGTGTGTCCAGTCCCTCGACGGCGTTCCACCGGCCGCCCACCCGCGTCAGCGCGCCTTCCTCCACCAGCGCGCGCAGGCACTCGGTGGCGAAGAAGGCGTTGCCGCCCGTGGTCTCATGCAACCGAGTGACGAAGGCCTCGGGCACGGCCAGCCCCGGCAGCGCCAGCTCCACCAGCGTGCGCACGTGCTCGGCGGCCAGCGGCTCCAGGTCCATGCGGGTGGTTATTTTCTCGTCCACCGTCTGGAAGGCCAGACTCAGGCGGCTCAGCTCGCCGTTCCGGAACGTGCCCACCACCATGCCACGCGTGCCGTACAGCGCGCGGATGAGGACGTTGAGCACCTCCAGCGTGGCGCTGTCGGCCCACTGCAGGTCCTCGAAGCACAGCACCAGCGTCATCCGCCGGCCCAGCGCCTGCACCCACTCCGCCAGCGCGCCGAAGAAGGCCAGCTTCTCCTCGCCCGCCACCGGGCGCACTTCGCCCGCGTCCGGCGTCAGGCCCGGGAGCAGCTGCCGCAGCTTCGGCCCGAGGCGCTCCATCATCTCCGCGGGCGTAAGCGGCACCAGACACCGCACCGCCTGGACGATGGGCGTCAGCGGTGCCTGCCCCTCCGCGCGGCACTGGCCCCGGCCGAAGGGCAGCTCCGCCAGCTTCGCCTGGAGTTCGAACTCCTGGAGCAGCCGCGTCTTGCCCACGCCCGCGGGCGCGCCGATGAGCACCGCGCGGGATTGGCCCCAGTCCGCCTCGGCCAGGCCGTTCATCAGCGCTTCCAGCTCCGCGGCGCGGCCCACCACTTCCGGCACGTGCAGGTAGCTGGCGCGCGCCGACAGCGGCTCCTCCGGCATCGGCTCGCCGCTGGCGTGGCAGAGCGCCTCCATCAGCTCGCTGGCGTCCTGGAAGCGCTCGCGCGGATCCTTCGCCAACAGCAGGAGGATGATCTCCTCCAGCTGCGGATCCACCGGGCAAATCGTGGACGGCTTCGGCGGCGGCCGCGTCAGGTGGTCCGCCAGGAGCGCCGCCGGGGTGTTGCGCTTGAAGGGCAGCCGACGCGTGACCAGGTAGTAGGCCATGACGCCCAGCGAATAGAGGTCCGCGCGCCCGTCGATGCTCGCGCCGCGCTGCCACTCTGGCGCCAGGTACTCCAACGTGCCCTTGAGGCGGCCGGGGCTGGGTGTGCCCAGTTGGTGCATGACGCCGAAGTCCATCAGCTTCACCGCGCCCGCGCTGGTGATGCGGATGTTGCTGGCCTTGATGTCGCAGTGCACGTACAGCCGCGAGTGCAGGAAGGCCAGGACCTGGGACATCTGGATGAGCACGCGGTACAGCGTGCGCGTGTCCAGCGGCGACTCACGCCCCAGCGAACTCAGGTCCTGCCCGTCCACCACCTCCATGGTGATGAAGCGGTTGCCGGCCTCCGTCATGCCCCAGTCGAAGACCTTGAGCGTGCCGGGGTGCTGGAGCTTCTTCATGGCGAAGAACTCGTGCCGGAACATCAGCACCAGCTCCTCCGTCTTGCCCGCCGTCAGGCCCGCGGGGACCTGCATCTCCTTGAGCGCCACCCGGCGGTGCTCGTGCAGGTCCGTGGCCAGCCAGATGCGGCCCATGCCGCCTTCGCCCAGCAGCCCTTCCACCCGATAGCGCCCCGTCACCACCATGCCCACGGCCAACGAGCGGCGCTCCCCGGCGCGCGCTCCCGGCAGGGTGATGGGCGTGCGGATGCGGTCCCCCCACGAACTTGGAGGACGGCTGCGCTCGTCCAGGACTGCTGTCTTCTCCTCGTCGCTCACGAAGGGGAACCGGCGGGGTCAGCGAAATGCAGAAGTTAATGGGATATCACGTTTCCTTGCGGCAGGCACACATCATCAGTGCCGTGTCGGCGTTGAGTGTCGCACCGCGCGTGCCATCCCAGGCGACAAGCACCTGACAACACGGGCCCCGGCTGGACGGCTGCCCAGCAGCCCTGCCCGAAGCCCTGGACGCGTGGGTGCACATCCTCCCTCGGAAGGCGCCGGCCGGATGAGCGGGCCACGAGGGTGACGGATGAGCAACGCGGGCTGGAGGGCGTGGCTGGGGGCGGGCGTGGGGGCGTTGCTGCTGACGGCATGCCACACGTCGGAGGAGGAGACACCGCCGGACCTCGACGACGTGGCGGCGGCGACGGTGACGCTGGAGCCGGGCCACTGTGCGGGCGTGGTGGTGGAAGACGGCCGGCACGTCCTCACCGCCGCGCACTGCCTCCGGAATGAGGACACGGGGGTGCCCTTGTCCTTCCTGGACGGACGCCGGATGGACGGCAGCGCCGTGCACGTGGACCGGGGCCGGGACATCGCCATCCTCCGCCTGGACGCGCCGGCGCCGGTGCGCCCGCTGGACGTCGCCCAGGCCCTGCCCGCTCCGGGCGAGCCGCTGGTGTTCGCGGGCCGCAATGACCGTCCCGACGAGCCTCAGCAGGCCGTGCTGGAGCGGCTGGGCACCTGCCCTTCGCTTCCCGAGGTGCCCGCCGCGCTCTTCACCACCATCCGGGGCCGGCCGGGAGACTCCGGCGCGCCGTTGGTGGACGCGCGCATGCGGGTGGTGGGGCTGGTCCACGGCGGGGCCGCCTGCCGCATCGCCGCGCCCACCGCGGGGCTCGCGGAGGTGGTGGCGCAGCTGTCGCGAAGGGGGCCGGCCCTGGCGCGGCAGGCGCCGCCTCCGCCTCGCTAGGCGGCCCTCCCGTCAGTGGGCCCTGGCGTCGTTGCCCCAGGGGCCGCCCGCTCCGAACTTGAAACTCGAGGCGAACGGGGCGGACCCCTCACGCTCGCCCTACCCACGGAGACGGCACCATGGCTGGCAAGAAGGACAAGGGGCCCCAGGACGCGCGGCCCAGGGACATTGGCGATGACCAGCAGGCGGGCTTCCACGCCGGGGAGAATTTCCAACCGCGCAACCGCGGGCAGGTGGCGGACGCGCAGGACCGTGGCGCGGCGGACGCCTCCCGGCACCTCGCCCACGAGCACGGCGACGCGGCGCCCCACGCCGACACACCGTGGGAGGCGCGCGTGGAGCGCGGCGAGGAGTGGACGTCCCAAGATGTCCCGGAGAGGGAGGCCCGAGGCGACGAGGAGCCGGACTCCGCCGTCTCACGTCAGGGCCTCGTGAGCCCCCCTCCCGAGGAGTAGGCGCCGCGCCACGCACCCCACGGACCCCAGGGGTGCTGGGCACCCCCTCTTGCCCCGGCTGGCGCGTGGGGTGATGCTGGGCCTTTCGCCGGGGGAGAGCGTGTGCACCGGGCACCGCCGGGCGGCTGCCTCCCTGAGAGTCGGGGTGTCGTGAAGCCGAAGGTCCTCATCGTCGAGAATTCGTGGACGATGCGGGAGACGCTCCGTCTCCTGCTCTCCGGCGAGTTTGACTGCACCACGGCGGCCGACGGCGAGTCGGGGCTTCAGCAGGCCCTGGCGCACCCGCCTAATGTGCTCATCTCCGATGTGAACATGGACGGAATGGACGGCTACGCGCTCTGTGGCCACTTCCGCTCCGAGCCCACGCTCAAGCACATCCCCGTCGTCTTCGTCAGCGGCTATGCGCCTCGCACGGAAGGGCCCGCGGACCAGCCCGTCCCGGACGCGTACCTGGTCAAGCCGGTGAAGCCGCCCGTGCTCATCGCCCAGATTCACGCGCTGCTGGCTCGCGCGGAGGCCGTCACCCCGGCCGCGCCCACCATCCAGCCCGCGTGGAAGAGCTGAGGCCGCCCACCCCGAAGCACCCGGCACGGCGCGTCGCGAGTGAGAAGACGGGCGCCGGCCACGCTGGCGCGCGGGACGGTCGCATGGCGCCCGGGCGTTGCCACCAACGAACGGGTGACACGCGGGGGGGGCCGGTGACGATTCGACTCAAGCGGGCGTACGAAGCAGCAAGCCGCACGGATGGGCGGCGCTTCCTGGTGGAACGGCTGTGGCCGCGAGGCGTACGGAAGACAGCGCTTCCCATCGAAGCCTGGCTGAAGGACGCGGCCCCCAGCACCGAGCTGCGGAAGTGGTTTGCACACGACCCCGACCGCTGGTCCGAGTTCTGCCGAAGATACACCGCCGAGCTCGCGGCGAATCCCGCGGCATGGCAGCCCCTGCTCGAGGCCGCGCGCCACGGCACGGTGACGCTCGTCTACAGCGCCCATGACACCGAGCACAACAACGCGGCGGCCCTCCAACAGTTCCTCGAAGAGGCGTCCGGCGGCGCCGCTCCGAAGAAGCCTCCATGCGCCTCGCGGCGAGGCCGGGGCCGCTCGACGCGACACACCTGACGTGCCGCCAAAGGAAAGCGCGCCGTGGCTCAACTCCCCCGGTACGTGGAGTAGCCGAAGGGGCTCAGCAGCAGCGGGACGTGGTAGTGCTCGTCTGGCGCCGTGAGTTCGAACACCACCGTCACCGACGGGTAGAAGCCGCGCACGCCAAGCGCCCGGAAGTACGCCCCGGTGTCGAAGGCCATCCGGTAGACGCCCGGCTCCACGCGCGCCCCCTGGGGCAGGAAGTCGCGCACGCGGCCGTCCTCATTGGTGACGCCGCGAGCCAGTTGCTTCCATTCGCCCGAGTCGCCTTGCAGCTCCAGGGTGATGGGAACACCGGACGCCGGCCGGCCCCGGTGCGTGTCGAGGACGTGAGTGGACAGGGTGCTCATGGCGCCAGCAGCTTCTCCAGTCGGATGCGGGTGATTTTCGCCTGCTCACCGGCCGCGATGCGCAGCTCCTCGTCCGGTGCGTTGTCCAGCCGCTCGCGCAAGAGCTCCAGCATCTCCGCCGCGCTCTTGCCCGTGGCGCACACCAGGAAGATGAAACCGAAGCGTTGCTCGTAGGCGGCATTGCCCTCCGCCAGCCCTTGCAGCACCGCCTCGTCCGCGCCCTGCACCCCACCCTGCTCCTGTGAGGACCACGAGGCGGTTGACGCGAACTTCGCGCGCAACTGGGACACGTCACCGATGCGCGGATGATGCGTCATGGCCTCGCGCCAGTCGTCCGGCCCCGTCTGCTTCCAGAGCCACGCCGACTCCGAGAACAGGTGCTCCGCGTCGCGGAAGGGCCGCGAGCGCACCATGCCGTCCGCCCAGCGGGACGCGCCACAGCAGCGCATCAGCTCCGCGCGCGCCTCCGACGGCAACAGCGAATTGAGTCGAGTCAGTCCGCTGCTCATGCTGGCCACCCGTGGACCCGCAGCCGGCTGACGCCGCCGTCGGGATAGATTTTCAGGCGCACGTGGGTGAAGGGCCCCTTCGCCGCCAGCTCGGACTCGTAGAAGTGGCGGTGGTGCGCTTGGAGCTTCGTGCGCGGCAGCAGCTCCGTCCACGCGATGTCATGCGCGTTGGCGAAGTCCACCACCGGCTCGCGCAGGTAGCAGCCTTCGATGGAGCACGTGTCCGGGTAGTTGCCCTTGAAGAAGGCCGTATCCACCTCCACGCGCTGCACGGTGCCCGGGACGGCGAGCTTCACCACAATCCAGTCGAAGCCCGGCAGCACGCGCTTGCGCCGCGTCTCCCAGCCCTCGCCCATGTTGGCGGCGCGCCCCGGGAGGATGAGGTTGTCCTTGGGGCCGAAGAAGGAGTCATTGCACGCCACCACCGTGCCGCCATTCTCCGCCGCCGCCAGGTCCACCGCACCGCCGGCGTGGGACAGGCGCTCGAAGTCCGGCCGCACCTCGCCATGGACGCGGAAGCGGGCCACGCCGCCATCCGGGAAGATGTTGAGCCGCAGGTGCGTCCAGCGCTTGTCGCTGGCGATGGGGAACAGGTTGCGCGTGCCGCCCTGCAGCTTGAGCTGCGGGAGGATGGGCGTCCAGGTGGCCTCGGCCAGGGCCTCGGGCGTGGGCGAGCCCTCCACCTCCAGCGCATCCACCGAGGCGTACTCGGGGAAGTTGCCGAGGAAGTGGTTGGTGTCGATGTCCACGCCGCGCACCACGCCCGGCAGGCCGAGCTTGAGGATGCACCAGTCATGGCCCGGGACGCGCTTGCGGCGCGACTCCCAGCCGTCCATCCACTTGCCATTCTCGGTGAACTTGCCGGGGATGAAGACGCCCCGGCCGGGCTTCAGCAGGTTCTCCTTCCCCGCGAAGAACTCATCGCTGGCCAGCAGCGCCTGACCGCCCACGTTCTCCGCGGCCAGGTCGATGAATTCCGTGAAGGCAATCCGCAGCTTTCCCTCTTCGGGTGCGTGCATGGTGTGTGTCTCCCAAGTGCTTCAAGCAGCGGCGCGCGTCCCCACGGGGCGGCGCACCCAGAGTCCCGACGGGCGCGGCATCGGCTGGCCGCGCTCGAAAACCTTCGTCCCTCGCAGGAACGTCATCTCCACCACGCCCGTCAACGTCCGGCCCGCGTACGGTGTTATCGGATGACGGTGTAGCAGGCGCTGTGGCTCCACGGCGAATGAAGCGTCCGGGTCGAACACCACCAGGTCCGCGTCCGCGCCGGGCGCCAGCGTCCCCTTGATACCCGCGAGGCCCACCAGCCGCGCGGGAGCTTCGCACATCCAGCGCACCAGCGACTCCAGCCCCAGGCTGCGCCGCTTCGCCTCCGTCCACACCGCCGGCAGGCTGAGCTGCAACGACGCGATGCCGCCCCAGGCCGCGCCGAAGTCGCCGCGATCCAGGTGCTTCAGCGCGGGCGTGCACGGCGAGTGGTCCGACACCACCAGCTCGATGTCCCCCTGCGCCAGCCCGGCCCACAGCCGCTCGCGGTTCTCCGCCTCGCGGATGGGTGGCGCGCACTTGAAGTGAGTAGCGCCGTCCTCAATCTCCTCCGCCGTGAAGCTCAGGTAGTGCGGGCACGTCTCCACCGACACATCCAGGCCCTCGCGCCGGGCCTCGCGCAGCACGGGCAGCGCCTCCGCGGAGGACAGGTGGACGATGTGCACGCGGCAGCGGTGCGCGCGCGCCAGCCCCACCATCATCCGGATGGCCTCGTTCTCCCAGCGCTTCGGACGGGACTCCAGGTAGCCGCGATACGTGCGCGCGTCCCCACCGGCGACCAGCCCCTCCACCGGGGACTCCAGCTCCGCGTGGACGATGAGCGGGACACCCCGGCGCGCGAGGATGGGCATCGCCACATCCAGCACCTCGCGCGTCGCATGCGGGAACTCGTCCACACCGGAGGGGCACAGGAAGCACTTGAAGCCGGAGATGCCCGCGTCGATGAGCGCCTCCAACTCCCCCGCGTTGCCCGGGATGACGCCGCCCCAGAAGGCGTGGTCCACCTGACAACGGCCCTGGGCCGCCTCGGCCTTCAGCTTCAGCGCCGCCAGCGTGGTGGTGGGTGGCAGCGAGTTGAGCGGCATGTCCACCACCGTGGTGATGCCTCCCGCCGCCGCCGCGCGTGTGGCCGTCTCGAAGCCCTCCCATTCCGTGCGGCCGGGCTCGTTGATGTGCGCGTGGCTGTCCACCACACCTGGCATCACCACCTTGTCGCCCACGTCCACCACTGGCAGTCCGGAGGGAGTCTCCGCGTGAGACACCACCGCGGCCACCTTGCCGCCACGCACCACGACCGCCGCCTCGCGCACGCCTTCGCCCGTGACCACGCGCCGGCCGCGCACCACGAACTGCTCTCCACTCATGGCTCGAATTCCTTCTCGTCGTAACCCGCAAGGGACTCGAAGAACGCGTCCCGGTCATCCACGTAGAGCTGCCGCGTCACCCCGGACACGAGCCGGGGCAGGCCGTACTTCATGCCGGAGATGCTCGCGCCCCCGAAGCCCAGCGAGAGCAGGCAGCCAAAGGTGAAGTTGAAGATGCCCTGGAGCCATGGCGCCTGCCCCGGTTGCTTCTCCTGAAGCTCGAAGTGCGCGCCCAGGTACGGGTGCCGCAGCAGGTCCGCGTGCGACTGCCCCTCGGGCGGCGTGTACCGGTCCTTCCACAGGGCGATGTCGCCGTGGAGGCCCGCCAGTTCCGGACGCAGCGACAGGTCCGTCACCGTGCCGCTGCCGATGATGAGCTTGTCGAACACGAACTGCCCATGAGGCGTGGTGACGCGCGCCTGTCCGCCCACCTCTTCCGCGCCGAGCCAGGGACTGCCGCCGTGCAGGTGGAACTGGGGAAAGGCACGCGCCCGGCTGAAAGTGTCCGACGGTGGCAACTGCCCCATCTCGATGATGCGGTGGATGAAACGCCAGCGGTCCGCGTCCGGCAGGTCCGCGTGGTGCTTGAGAAAGCCCACGAACTCCGCCCAGCGGTAGGGATTCACGTTGGGCAGCGTCTTGCGCCGGTAGAAGAGGTGGACCTCGGCCGCGCCGTGCTCCAGCGCAACGGAGGCATTGTCGAACGCGGAGGCCCCGGCGCCGAGCACCCCCACGCGCTTGCCACGCAGGGCCTCGAAGTCGATGGCGTCGCGCGTGTGGGCGTACAGCTCGCGCCGCAGCCCGGCCACCACGGACGGCACCTCCCAGCAACCGGAGCCGTCAATGCCCATGGCCAGCACCACCTTGCGCGCATGCGCCATGTCCGTGGTGCCCTTGCGCGTGTCGACGAGTGGAACGGAGAAGCAGCCCTCCTCCGCGCCCCAGGCGATGGCCCCCGCGCGCGTGCCACACCGCACGGGGATGGCGAGCGTGCGGCGATACCAGTCGAGGTAGTCCGCCCACAGCTCCTTGGGGATTCGGACCATCGCCTCCCACGAACCTTCGCCGTGCTGCGCCTCGTACCAGGACTGGAAGCAGAGGTTGGGCAGGTTGTGGTCCGGGCCCGTCAGGTGCTTGGGTGTCCGCAGCGTGTGCATGCGGGCGAAGGTCTTCCACGGTCCGGCGAGGCCCTGCTCGCAGTCATCCACCACGAGCAGGTTCGTGACGCGCTCACGCATCAGCCCGAAGGCGGCGGTGAGCCCGCTCTGCCCACCACCGATGACGAGCACGTCCAACACGGCCCGTCCGTCCCGCGTGCGGCGCGGCAGCACCCACGGTCTGCGTGGGTACTCCAACTGCTCCAGGTCCTTTCGGATTCGAGTTTCCAGCGCGGCGAGAGCAGAGGCGGAAGGCAGCTCGGCGGGGCTCGAGGGGACGCGCATGGGCCTCATCGTACCCGCGCACCGCGTCAGTGAGCCAAGACGCCCCGGAATGACAGGGAATTGTCCAAAACCTCAAAGGTTCATTGGAGATTACGCCACCTTCAACGCTTCCCCCACTGGGCTGCTTGGCTATGCTGCGCGCCCTTCGTTTCCGCCCGAGGTGAATCCGCGTGATCAACGCCAATACCCGCGTCCCGCCGCCGAAGAACGAGCCTGTCCTCTCCTATGCGCCCGGCACGACCGAGCGCCGGGAGGTGCAGGCCGAGCTGAAGCGCATGGCCGGTGAGCAGATCGACATCCCCGTCATCATCGGCGGCAAGCACATCCGCACCGGCAAGACGGACACCGTGCGCATGCCGCACAACCACTCGCACGTGCTGGCCACGCTGCACGAGGCGGATGCCAGCCACGCGGAGCAGGCCATCCAGGCCGCCCTGGCCGTCAAGGACGACTGGGCTCGCATGCCCTTCCAGTCGCGCGCCGCCATCTTCCTGCGCGCCGCGGAGCTGCTGGCCTCGCGCTACCGCCCCATCCTCAACGCCGCCACCATGCTGGGGCAGTCCAAGACGGCCCACCAGGCGGAGATTGACGCGACGTGCGAGGCCGTGGACTTCCTGCGCTACAACGTCCACTTCGCCGAGCAGATTCTCGGCTGGCAGCCGGAGGCCGCGCACCAGACGTGGAACATGACGGACTACCGTCCGCTGGACGGCTTCGTCTTCGCGGTGGCACCGTTCAACTTCACGGCCATTGCCCTCAACCTGGCCACCGCGCCGGCCATCATGGGCAACGTGGTGCTCTTCAAGCCGTCGTCCACCGCGGCCCTGAGCGCCTGGTACATCATGGAGCTGCTACGCGAGGCGGGCCTGCCCGACGGCGTCATCAACATGCTCCCGGGTGACGGCCCCACGGTGGGCAACCCGGTGCTGGCCAGCCCGCACCTGGGCGGCATCCACTTCACCGGCTCCACGCCGACGTTCAACGCCATGTGGCGCACGGTGGGAGAGAACATCTCCCGCTACAAGCAGTACCCCCGCATCGTCGGCGAGACGGGCGGCAAGGACTTCATCGTCGCCCACCCGTCCGCGGCGGACGACCTGGAGGCGCTCGCGGTGGCCATCGTCCGCGGCGGCTTCGAGTACCAGGGCCAGAAGTGCTCCGCGGCCAGCCGCGTCTTCATCCCCGAATCCCTGTGGCCCAAGCTGAAGCCGCGCCTCCAGGCGCTCATCAGCGAGGTTCGCATGGGCGACGTGTCGGACTTCCGCAACTTCATGGGCGCCGTCATCGACGAGAAGTCCTTCAAGAAGGTCTCCTCGTACATCGACCTGGCCAAGAGCGACAGCGGGGCCAGCATCGTGGCCGGTGGTGACGTGGACCGGAAGCAGGGCTGGTTCGTGAAGCCCACGCTGGTGCAGCTCGACAGCCCCACCCACCGAATCCTCCGCGAGGAGATCTTCGCGCCGCTGGTGGGCCTGCACGTCTACCCGGATGCGAAGTACGAGGAGACGCTGCGTGAGGTCGACCAGGCCGCGTCCTACGCCCTCACCGGCGCGGTGTTCGCGCGCGACCGGAAGGCCATCGACACGGCGCTGCGCGAGCTGCGCCACGCGGCGGGCAACTTCTACATCAACGACAAGCCCACCGGCGCTGTCGTGGGCCAGCAGCCCTTCGGCGGTGGACGCGCGTCCGGCACCAACGACAAGGCGGGCTCGGCGCTCAACCTGGTGCGGTGGACCAGCCCCCGCACCATCAAGGAGACCTTCGTCCCGCCCGTGAAGGTGCCCTACCCCTTCATGGACAACGACCCGAACGAAGGCGCCATCTGAGGCACGTATGAACGGTCCGTTCCCCGGCATCGCAGGACTGGACACGTACGCGCTGGTGGACGGCGGGTGCCGCGTGGAGGTCATTCCTTCACGCGGGGCCCTCGTCAGCCGGATGTACGTAGACGGCGACGAGTGGCTGTACCTCGACGAGGCCACCGTCGCGGACCCGGCGAAGAACGTGCGCGGGGGCATCCCCGTGCTGTTCCCCAACGCCGGGCCGCTGCCGGGGGACACCTACTCCGTGGACCGTCATCAATACACGCTGCAGCAGCACGGCTTCGCGCGGAAGCTGCCGTGGAAGGTGCGGCAGGCGGACGCGTCACAGCTGGTGGTGGAGCTGTCTTCCAACGAGGAGACGCTGCGCCACTTCCCGTGGCGGTTCGACGCACGGCTCACCTTCTCGCTGGCCGGCCAACGGCTCACGCTGGAGAGCGAGTTCGAGAACCAGGACACGCGGCCCATGCCGCTGCACCTGGGCTTCCATCCGTACTTCCGCGTGCCGGACGCGGCGAAGGCCCAAGCGGGCGTGGACACGGACGCCACGCGCGCGTGGGACAACTGGCGCAAGCAGGACGTGGCCGTCACCGGGCTGAACCTCACCGAGGAGGAAGTGGACCTTCACTTGAAGGACCACTCGAAGCCGGGCACGACGCTAGAGCGGGGCCCCGGGCTCAAGCCCATCCGCCTGTCGTGGAGCCCGGAGTACCGCGTCCTCGTCGTGTGGACACTGCGCGGGAAGGACTTCGTCTGCGTGGAGCCGTGGACGGCCGCGAAGGGTGCGCTGGCCACGGGCGAAGGGCTGCCTCACGTGCAGCCCGGGGCGCGGACGTCGCTTCGCTTCGATATCCAAGGCTGAGCGGCAGGGCCCGGAGCCTCCCGGGGCGACTCCTGCACCTTGCTGTTCGGAAATGTCGGGACATTTGCCCGCGCAAAACCCCCGACATTTCCGAACAGCGAGCGCATGGTCCCATTCCGGGCCGGGCCCCTACCCCGTCAGCGCGAGCAACTCGCCTCGCAACCAGCGGTTGCGCGGGTCCGCGTCCGTCTGTCGGTGCCAGTAGACATGAAGCTCCAGTGGGGGCAGTGACAGCGGCATCGGCAGGAGGTGGTTGCCCAGCAGCGCGTGCAACTCCGCCGCGCGCCGCCTCGGCATCGTCAGCAGCAAGTCGGAGTCCGCGACGAGTTTGAACGCGGCCTCGTAGTGCTGGCAGCGGACGACGACGTCACGCTGGTAGCCCAGGCGGCTGAGCACCAGGTCCTCCACGGCCAGCCCGGTGCGGCGCGAGGACACGGTGACGTGCCGGGCCGCCATGTACTTCGCCACGTCCAGCTTGCGCCTGCGTTGGCTCACCACGCAGAAGGTGTCTTGCAACAGGGCCGCGCGCTTCAGCTCCGCGCCGGTCTGCTGCTCCACGTCGATGGAGAGGTCGAGCCGCCCCGACGCGAGGTCCCGCTCCAGCCGCGCCCGGTCGAGCCGGACACTGGAGATGCGGACCTCCGGCGCGTGTGCCCGTAACCGAGCCACGAGCAGCGGGAGAATCGACGGCTCCAGCACGTCGTTCATCGCCACCGTGAACTGGCTTACGTCCCGGCGAGGGTCGAAGCCGCGTCCGCGATGAACCGCCTGTTCGAACAGCGCCAGCGCCTCCCGAATCTCCGGCGCCAGGCGCTCCGCGAACGCCGTGGGCGCCACACCGCGCCCCTCCCGGACGAACAGCGGCGCTCCCAGCTGCTCACGCAGGCGGGCCAGCGCATGGCTCACGGCTGACTGGCTGAGGAACAGGACCTCCGCCGCGCGCGTCAGGTTCCGCTCCCGGAGCACCACGTCGAACACGCGGAAGAGGTTGAGGTCCAGCCGGGCGAGCCGTGCCGAATCCTGAACAGGGTTCATGGTTACACATGACCAACATTCACTGGATGCATCAAGGCCCCATGCGCAGGATGAAGGCCATGGACTTCGAGCCCAGTGAGCGAGCCAAGGACTACCTGGAGCGCGTGAAGCGCTTCATGAGCGAGCACATCCTCCCTGCGGAAAACCGCTACCACGAGGAGCTGCGAGCCACGGCCCAGGGCGGCGACTGGAAGACGTGGCGTGTGCCCCCCGTCATGGAGGAGCTCAAGGCCAAGGCGAAGGCCCAGGGCCTGTGGAACCTGTTCCTCCCCGACGAGAAGCTCGGCGCAGGGCTCAGCACGCTCGAATACGCCCCCATCGCCGAGGAGACGGGCCGCAGCTTCATCGCCCCCGAGGTCTTCAACTGCAGCGCCCCGGACACCGGCAACATGGAGGTGCTCTGGAAGTACGGCTCCGAGACGCAGCAGGATCGCTGGCTGAAGCCGCTGCTGGCCGGGGACATCCGCTCGGTGTTCTGCATGACGGAGCCGGACGTGGCCTCGTCGGATGCCACCAATATGGCGGCCACCGCCATCGTCGACGGCGACGAGGTGGTCCTCAATGGCACCAAGTGGTGGTCCAGCGGCCTGGGGCACCCCAACGCGCAGGTGGTCATCTTCATGGCCCGCACGCCCGACACCGGTGGGGACCGCCACCACCAGCACTCCATGGTGCTGGTGCCGCTGGACGCGCCGGGCGTGAGCATCCGCCGCATGCTTCCCGTGTACGGCGACTATGACGCGCCCCACGGCCACGGCGAAGTCCACTTCCAAGACGTGCGGGTGCCACGCGACAACATCATCGCCGGAGCGGGGATGGGCTTCGAGATTGCCCAGGGCCGGCTCGGGCCGGGGCGCATCCACCACTGCATGCGCTGCATCGGCGCGGCGGAGCGCTCCTTGGAGCTGATGATTGACCGGGGCATGAAGCGCACGGCCTTCGGAAAACCGCTCCTCAACCTGGGTGGCAACCGCGAGAAGGTGGCGGAGGCGCGCATCGCCATCGACCAGGCGCGGCTCTTGACGCTCTACGCGGCCTGGAAGATGGACCAGGTGGGAGCACTTGGAGCCATGACCGAGATTTCCGCCATCAAGGTCGTCGCGCCAAGTGTCCTCCAGAAGGTGGTGGATGACGCCATCCAGCTTCACGGCGGCGCGGGCGTATCCCAAGATACGCCGCTGGCGGGCTTCTTCGCCCAGGCGCGCAGCCTGCGCCTCGCGGATGGCCCGGACGAAGTGCACAAGGGTCTCATCGCCCGCATCGAGCTGTCGAAGCGGGGCTTCTCCCGGAGCTGACGGCCATGGCAACTCAACGCATCTTCATTACCGGTGGTGCCAGCGGACTTGGCAAGGCCATCGCCGTGCGCTTCGCTCGCGCTGGCTGGAAGGTCTGCATCGGCGACGTCAACGACGCACGAGGCGAAGAGGCCTTGAAGGAACTCTCCGCCCTGGCGCCCCAGGCCCATTACCTGCGCTGTGACGTGCGGCGCGAGGAAGACCTGCGCGAGGCCCTGGACTGGCTCACGGACCAGTGGGGCGGCGTGGACGTGGTCATCAACAACGCCGGTGTCGCGCAGGCCGGCGCCATCGAGGACGTGTCGATTGACGACTGGCAGTGGATCATCGACATCAACCTGCTGGGCGTCGTGCGCGGGTGCAAGGTGTTCACGCCTGCCTTCAAGCAGCAGGGCCACGGCCACATCGTCAACGTCGCGTCCATGGCGGGCCTGCTCGATGTGCCGCTGATGAGCAGCTACAACGCGACCAAGGCCGCCGTGGTGTCGCTGTCCGAGACGCTGCACAACGAACTGGCGGAGCACGGCATCGGCGTCAGCGTCGTGTGTCCGTCCTTCTTCAAGACGAACCTGGGTGATTCGCTGCGCACCACGGACCCTCGGCTGGGGGCCACCATGGCGCGGCTGCTGGAGCGCTCCGCCATCACCGCGGATGACATCGCCAACGACGTCTTCGACGCGGTGGCCGAGCGCGGTTTCTACATCCTGCCCCACGCGGACGGCCGCAGGGCTTGGCGGATGAAGCGCCTGCTGCCACGCGAACTCTACGCGTGGGTCATGCGCCGGAACACGCGGGGCATGCGCCCTGGCGCTCATCCAAAGGCCGGCTGAACAAGGGGCCATCACGCATGCCACCGACCGCGACCATCGACCCCGCTGGCACAGTGCGCCCGGGCGAAGAGCTGAACCTCCCCGCCGTGGATGCCTGGCTCAAGGCCCAGGTGCCCACGCTGGAGGGCTCGCCGGAAGTCACGCAGTACGCGGGCGGCGCCTCCAACTGGACGTACCGGCTGAAGTACGCCAACCGGGACCTCATCCTGCGCCGGCCTCCCGCGGGGACAAAGGCGAAGTCCGCGCACGACATGGCCCGTGAGTTCACGGTGCAGCGGGCGCTGAAGCCGGCCTATCCCGTCGTCCCCACCATGGTGGGCCTGTGCCAGGACCCGGCCGTGCTGGGCTCCGACTTCTACGTCATGGAGCGCATCGAGGGGCTCATCCCGCGCAAGCACCTGCCCCGAGGGCTGGCGCTGGACGCGAAGCAGACGCGCGAGCTGTGCCTCAACGTCATCTCCAAGCTCGTGGAGCTGCACGCCGTGGACCCGGCGGCGGTGGGCCTGACGTCACTGGGCAAGGGGCCGGGTTATCCCACGCGGCAGGTGGAGGGCTGGTCGGCGCGCTACGAGAAGGCACAGACGTGGAACGTCGCCAGCTTCCGCTACGTGCGTGACTGGCTCAAGGCGAACACACCCGCGGACATCGCCACCTGCGTCATCCACAACGACTGGCGCTTCGACAACGTGGTGCTCGCCCCGGAGGAGCCCACGCGCATCATCGGCGTGCTCGACTGGGAGATGGCCACCCTGGGTGACCCGCTGATGGACCTGGGCAGCGCGCTGGCCTACTGGGTCCATGCCGATGACGACTTCCTCCTACGCTCCACGCGGCGCCAGCCCACGCACCTGCCCGGCATGCTCCGGCGCGAAGAGGTGGTGGAGTACTACCTGGACCAGACGAAGCTGAAGCCCGCCAACTGGACCTTCTACGAGGTGTTCGGCCTCTTCCGGCTCGCCGTCATCGCCCAGCAGATCTACTACCGGTACCACCACAAGCAGACGCGCAACCCCGCGTTCAGGAACTTCTGGGTGCTGGTCAATTACCTGGGCTGGCGCTGCCACCGGCTCATCCGCAAGGGGGCGCGCTGATGGGCGTGGTGTACCTCGTCCGGCACGGCCAGGCCTCGTTCGGCGCGGCGAACTACGACCAGCTCTCGGAGACGGGCCTCGTGCAGGCCCGGGTGCTTGGTGAGGCCCTTCGCGAGCGGCTGCCCCGCGTGGACGCCGTCGTCACCGGCACCATGGCGCGGCACCAGCAGACGGCGGAGGCGTGTCTCGCCGCGCTCGGCTGCGGCACCGTGGCCGTGCAGACTGCGGGCTTCAACGAGTTCGACCACGAGGAAATCGTCGCCCGGCACACGCCGCGCTACGCGGACCCGGACGTGCTGCGAGCGGAGCTGTCTCAAACGGAGTCGCCCTGGCGCGCCTACCAGGCGCTCTTCACCGACGCCGTGGCCCGCTGGGTGGCCGGCCAGCACGACGCCGAGTACACCGAGCCCTGGTCCGCCTTCGGCAAGCGGTGCCTCCGCGCGATGGATGCCCTCATCCAGGAGATGGGCGCGTCGAAGAACGCGCTCGTCTTCACCTCCGGGGGCACCATCACCGCCATCTGCCAGGAGCTGCTCCGCATCCCCGACGAGCACGCCTTCCGACTCAACCTGACGCTGGCGAACTGCGGCCTCACCAAGGTCATCTACAGCGAGCGCGGCCGTTACCTGTCCACGCTCAACGAGCACAGCCACTTCGAGGGCGCCCAGCGCGCGCTGCTCACATACCGCTGAGCGGCGCACCGTCGTACCGCAAGTCCTCCCACGCCAGCATCGCCCGCTTGCGTGAGGCGCCCCAGCGGTACTCCCCGAAGACGCCCGTCTTGCGCAGCACGCGGTGGCAGGGAATCAAGAGCCCCACGGGATTCTCGCCTACCGCCGAACCCACCGCGCGCATCGCCTTGGGCTTGCCAATGGCGCGCGCGAGGTCCTCGTACGTCGTCACCTCGCCCGACGGCACACGCAGCAGCGCCTGCCACACCTGCACCTGGAAGGGCGTTCCCCGTACCAGCACCGCCAAGGGGCTCGACTCCGAGCCGCCGTGCTCCGCCTGGAAGATGCGCTCCATCCATGGGGCCGTGTCCTCGGCGGACGCCACGAATGTGGCGCGCGGCCACTGCTTGCGCAGCGAGGCGAGCGCCTCCTCCTCGGATTCGCCCGTGAGGAAGTGCAGGCCACAGATGCCACGCTCGCAGACCGCGAGCAGACACGCGCCGAACGGAGACAGGTGGACGCCATGGCGCACGGTGAGCCCTTCGCCGCCCAGCTTGTATTCCCCTGGCGTCATCGACGTCAGCGTCACGAAGAGTTCGTGCAGCCGGCCGCTGCCCGACAAGCCCACCTCCAGCGACGTCTCCAGCACGCTGCGACGCTCGTCGAGCAGGCGCCGGGCCGAACTCAGTGTGTGCACCTGGACGAAGCGCTTGGGGCTGATGCCCGCCCAGCGCGAGAAGAGCCGCTGGAAGTGGAAGGTGCTCAGCCCCACGTGCGCGGCCACGTCGTCCAGGGACGGCTGCTCGCGGGCATGTGCGTCGAGATAGAGGATGGCTTGTTCGATGCGGGCGTAGTCGCTGGATGCCATGCCGATGCTCCTGGGATGCGCTTCGCGAAAACGTATGTCCGCCAACACATGGTGGAGCAACCCGGTTCTTGCGCTGTCCTTGCGCGCCGGGCGTGCGTTGACATGAGGTGTCATTGTGCAACAACGGGAAGGCCCACCCCGCACATCGCCTCAGGCAAGGAGCGCCATGCTTCCAGAGGAAGACTTCCTGGCCGCGGAGGAGGCGCTCAGACAGGCCATGCTCTCGAGCGATGTCACCGCGCTCGACGCCCTCCTCTCCGACGACCTCATCTTCGTCAGCCACACCGGCCGCGTCCTCGACAAGGAAGCCGACCTGGAATCGCATCGCTCGGGAGCCCTGCGCCTCACACGGGTGGACTTCACCGACACACACTTCCGCTACCTTTCCGCGGGCGCCGTGGTCGTCGTTCATGCCGCGCTATCCGGTGAGTTCCAGGGAGCCCACTTCGAAGGAAACTTCCGCTACACGCGCGTGTGGCAGGTCGTGGACGACGCGCCGCAGGTCGTCGCGGCCCAGTGCACGGCGATGGGTTGACTTGACTCCTGAGAGGCGAGCGCTTATCCGTTACCGCCAATGACGTCGCTAAGCGCCATGTGTCGAATGTCGATGCCGGGTGGGCTCTCGCCCTCCAGGTTCGGCTGATGTCCGTCCGACCCTGGTGAGCCACCGAGCCCATCCACCCGCGAGGGTTGGTGGGCTCCGTCGTTTCTGGACGCGCGCTGCCCTCGCACTTTCCCACCGAGGCGCCGCGCTCCATGAGCACGCCGAACAAACGTCCTCTGCATTTCAACTTGCCGCGCGGCCTGTTCCCGGTGCGCGACTGCCCCTGACGGCACGCCGTCTTCTCCCAGCCCTCCGCGTCCAGGAGGGCCGTTCCCGCATCACTCCCGGAGAATCTCCGTGCCCATCACCCACCTCCCCGCTCCACGCCTCTTCGACGCCTCCCTGCCCGACCTGACGCTGGAGGCGGGCGCCCGCATCACGAACCACCTCGTCCGCGGCTGGTGGTGGGGCCCCTCGGAGGACGTCCCCTGGCTCGAGTCGCGCGCACGCGTTCTCTCCGAGGACGAAGCCCAGGCGAGCGCGCTGCGCGTCGTCCGCCGCACCGTGGCCGAACAGCAGGCGCTCGCGGCGGAAGCCCGTCACCGAGGCCCGGCCCGGGCCCCCACGTCCGTCCCCACGGTGCTGCTGGTCCACGCGCTCACCGGCGACATGCGCGCGGGCGGCAAGGGCGGCTGGTGGGAGCCGCTCATCGGCCCGCGGCGCGCGCTGGACCCGTCCCGCGTGCGGCTCCTGTGCTTCAACAACCTGGGCTCCTGCTACGGCACCACCGGCCCCGCCGACGAGGGCTTCCCGCTGCGGACGGACGACGCGCGCTTCGGTCCGCCGTTGCCACTGCCCAAGGGCGACCTGCGCCAGGACGAACAGCGCCTGCCCGCCACCGTCACGCCGTGGGACCAGGCCCGGAGCATCCTGCTGGCCATGGACGCGCTGGGACTGGACGAAGTGGAGCTCGTCACTGGCGGCTCGCTGGGCGGCATGGTGGTGCTCTGCCTCGCGGCGCTGGCGCCAGAGCGCTTCGCGCGGCTCTTCCCCATCGCCACCACGGAGTCCGCCACCGCGTGGGTGGTGGGCCTCAACCACGTGGCGAGGCAGGCCCTGCTGATGGACCCGGGCTTCCCCGAGTCCCCCCGCCGGGGCCTGGAACTGGCCCGGCAGCTCGCGATGCTCACCTACCGCGCGGAGCCCGGCCTGGACGCGCACCAGGGCCGCCCCGACGAGTGGTCCTCACGCGCGCTGCACCCCATGCACAGCTACCTGGAGTACCAGGGCCAGAAGCTGGAGAGCCGCTTCGACGCGCGCGCTTACCTGGCGCAGCTGGGCGCCATGGACCACCACGACTTGTCACGCTTCCCGGGAGGCGGCCTGGCCCGCATCCGCGCGAGCGCGCTGTGCGTGGGCATCGACACCGACCAGCTCTTCTTCCCCAGCCACATGGCGACGCTGGCGCGGCGGCTGCGCGAGCACGGCCTCCACGCCGAGCACGCCACGCTGTCCAGTCAGCACGGGCACGACGGCTTCCTGCTGGAGTGGGACGCCATGGCCGTCCTGCTCGCGCGGGCGCTCGCCCTGCCTACCGCCAGGAGTCCGGTGCACGCCTTCCCGCGCTGGCCGGAAGCGCGCCCCGCCCTCAGCTCACCTTGCGGGACGAAGGCGTGACCACGGCCACCGGCTCGTGGTGGGACCACAGGGGCGGCTCGGCCTCGTGAGTGAAGGCGCGCAGCCGCCGGTACTCCGGATAGGACGCCTGGAGCGACAGCACGTCTCCAGGCCGGATGACCTCGTCCCCCTGCGGGTGGAGCCGCTCCTCGCCACTGCGTTGCAGCGACAGCGCCAGGCAGCCGAACCGGTCCCGCACCTCGGAGATGGTGAGACCCGGCAGGCCCAGGCGCGCCTCGAACAGGGAGACGACCATCAGGTGCTTCGCCAGGTGGAACGAGTGGACGATGCGCGGGTCCATGGCCGCCAGCGCCATGGCCGGGGCCGCCAGCGACGAGCTGGAGAGCGCTTCCGCCTTGAACGTCTCGCGCACCTTGCCGCTCAAGTCGTCATCGAAGAGGCGGATGACCACGCGAATGTCCGGGTTGAGCTTGCGCGCGTCCAGGGCGATGTTGAGGTTCGCCAGGTCGTCGTCCGTCGCGCAGACGATAGCGGACGCGTCCTTCACGTTGGTGCGAGGCAGGCACAGCGGGCTGCGCGTGTCGTCGATGAGCAGCGGCACCAGCTCGTCGCGCAGCGCGGACACGAAGGCCGCGTCCTCGCGCTTCTCCACCACCACCACGTCCTTGCCCATCTCCCGCAGCTGCGTCACCACGCGGTAGCCCACCCGCCCCGCTCCACACACCACGACGTGGCCCTTCATCGTCTCGGAGACCACTTCGATCCACTCCTTGTCGTTCTTGTGCCGGGCGAAGAAGAGGTACGCGAAGCGCACCACACCATCCGCGACCAGCGCAATGCCTGATGGCGGAATCACCAGGTTGAGCATCTCCACCAGCCAGTCGTCCACATAGGGCAGCGACGGCTGGCCATAGAGCAGGAAGTAGGTGTGGTGCAGCGCCTCGCCGAAGTCGATGCGATCGCCGCCCGGTCCCCGGAAGCGCCAGTGGAAGAGCAGCGGCGCTCCCAGGAACAGCACGGCGGACAGCATCAGCGTGGTGCGAAAGCGCCGCACCAGCGCCCGCAGGTAGCGCAGATTGGCCCGGAAGTGCCTGCGGGACTGCTTCATGGAGGCTCCTCGACTACGACGCCGGGGTGATGCCCGTTTCCGCCGAGTTCCGCGCGCGACGCCGCTCCACCATCCACACCAGCAGCACGCCCAGCTCGTAGCAGAGCAGCATGGGGCCGGCCATCAGCGACAGGTTCACCACGTCTCCCGTGGGGGTGATGATGGCCGCCGCGATGAGGCACACCACGAAGGCGTGGCGCTGATACCTGAAGAGCCAGGACGACTTCACCACGCCCACCACGCCCAGCAGGGCCATGACGAGCGGCAGCTCGAAGATGATGCCGAAGGCGAGGATGAGCAGCAGCACCAGCGAGAGCTGCTCGTGCATGGACAACATGGGCCGCGTCCAGCGCGCCGCCTCATGTGCCGCGTGCGCCGTGGCCAGCTCCTTCTCCAGCCGCCACAGCCCCGCCAGTTCCTCGGTGCGCGTGGGGGCGATGCCCGCCAGCAGGCTCGCCGAGCCGTCCATGGCCGCCGCCGCCGCCGCGAAGTCCTTCTTCTCGTAGGCCGTCACGGCCTCCACGCGCTTCTCCACCGCCTGCCGAAGCACGCCGCGGGACTGCGCGCCATAGCCCACCGACGCCGCGTCCAAGAGCCGCCCCAGGCCATCCAGCCGCCCCGTCATCTCCACGCTGGCGGCGGGCGCGACCTCCGGCGCGGGCGCCTGCCCCTCGCCCTCCGCGCGCAGTTGGGTGCTCGTCTCCTTCGCGATGCGCCCCGCTTCCTCCGCTTCACCCAGGCGCAGGAAGCGCAAGGCGTCGTCCGCGCGCAGCCGGGCCGTGTCCAGGCGCTGCTCCAGCGCGAGCGTCTCCTCCTCGTTGAGGAGGAAGGTGAACATGGAGGGCAGCACCGCGAAGTAGCAGAAGGCGGCGCCGAGGAGGAAGGCGATGGAGCCGAACGCCACGAAGGGCGCGGCGAAGCGGCGCTCCTCCGGATACAGGCCGGGCGAGACGAAGCCCCAGATCTGCATCAGGATGACGGGCGTGGTGAGGAAGATGCCGCAGTACACGCCCACCTTCATCAGGACGTTCAGCTCTTCGATGCCGGACGTGTAGATGAGCGAGCGATTCTCGGGCGGCAGCGCATCCAGCACCGGCTGCATCAGCAGGCCGAAAATCGGCTTGGCGAAGACGAGCGAAATCGTCCCCAGGACGAGCACCGCGATGGTGCACCGCATGAGGCGCGAGCGGAGCTCCGTCAGGTGGTCCGCCAGACTCATGCGCAGCTCGGAGTCGGCACCGGGGTTGATGGGCGGGGGGCTCAGGGCTCAGCTCCGTTTCGGGGCGTTGCGCGCCACCGTCCCCGGGATGGGAGACAGCGTGGGCGAGGTGGCGGAGGAAGCAGTCGGCTCGGGAGACGCCTCGGCGGTGGGCTCCGCGCCCGGCTCCGCGGCCACGGCGTCCTGCGCGGGCGTCTCCCCGGCATGCACGTCCGCGGCGGACACGTCACGAGGCCCCTGCGCGTCCATTTCCAGCACCTGCGTGGGCGACGAGGGCTGAGGGGATGCCGCATCGGCCGGAGGCGGCGCGCCGTCCGTGGCGGGAGGCAGGGTGGCCTCGGGCCCACCCACGGCCTGCGGCGGCTGGGGCGCGAAGCGCGTCCCGGGCCTCACGGGCGCGGTGGGAGGCTCTCCGATTTCCTGGTCCATGGCGTAGAACTCACGCTCCACGACGTTGCGGACCTCATCCGTCTGGCGGCGGAATTCGCGCAGGAACTTGCCGATGCCGCGCGCGAGCTCGGGCAACCGCTGCGGCCCGAGAATGAGCAGCGCGGCCACCAGGATGAACACCATTTCGCCTGCGCCGATGTTGAACATTTTTCCTGACGCGCTCCCCGGAGCAGCCCGGTTTATCGCGCCCCAGGGAGACAGGCGCAACCGTTCGTCTCGCCAAAGCATCCGCCCGCCACCCGGAATGGGCGGCAGGCAACCCGAAGGCGCCCTTTCATACTACGCGTGAGAATCCGCCCCGGGCGAGAGCGGAACCGCCATTCCTTGCGAGGGAGCCACCGCCAGCGCCCGTGCCTGCTCCCTGCTGTGCACCCGCCGCTCCACCACCCACAGCAAGGCGGGCAGCAACAGCGTCAGGACCATGGACACTCCGGCCATCCGGGGGATGCCGCCCAGGGTCCCGTCTGGCAGGTCCGTCAGCAGCCGGGCGCTGAGGAAGGCCCCCACGGCGGCGGCCATGTGCTGGACGGCGGACTGAAGGGACATGAAGCGCGCACGCACCGGGTTGTCCGGCACCCGTGACGTCAGCGTGTTGTACGCGACGTTGCGCGTCCCCATGGCCACCATGAAGAGCGTGAAGATGACGGGCACGGGCATCCAGCGCGGCAGGTGGACGAAGCCCACATACGTGGACAGCAGCACCAGCATGGAGCCCACCGTGCCCACCGCGAAGGAGCCGTACCGGTCCACCATGGGCCCCGCCACCCGGAGCGTCGCGAAGCTGGCGATGCCGCCAATGAAGTACGGCAGCCAGAGCAGCTCCCGCGGGTAGCCCACGTTCTGCTGCAGATAGGCGGACAGGTTGGGGATGAGGACGAAGCCCGCCATCATCACCAACGCCGTCATCACGTACGACAATTGGATGTCCCGGTGGCCCAGCAGCTCGAGCACGCCGGCCTGTTGGCGGGGCCCCGCGTCCAGATGGCCGCGCACGGGTGGCAGGTAGAAGATGGCGCCCATCACCACCAGCAGGCCCATGGCGGCCACCGCGAAGAAGGGCACGCGCCAGCCTCCGAACTCGGCCAGCTTCAGCGCCATGGGCACGCCCGCCACCGAGGCCACGGAGAAGGCGCCCATCACCGCGCCCAGCGCGCGTCCGCGCCGCTCCACTGGGACCAGGTCCGCGATGATGGACAGCGACAGCGACGTGGCCGGCCCGCCGAAGATGCCCGCCACCACGCGCGCCAGCAGCAGCGTGGACATCCCCGTGGCGAAGCCACCCGCCGCGGTGGCCACCACCAGGCCCAGCATGGACACCGCCAGCGCCTTGCGGCGGTCGAAGCGGTCCAGGAAGTAGCCACCGGCCAGCCCCGCCACGCTGGCGGCAGCCGTGTACGCGCCGCCAATGATGCCGATGTGCGACGACGCGATGCCCAGCCCCTGCGCGAAGTCCGGGCCCAGCGGCATCACCATCACGAAGTCCAGGATGTTGACGAACTGGACCGCGCCGATGAGCGCCACCACAGCGCGCTCGGAGACCTGTCGTTGATTCGGCATGAAGACGTGTCTACACCCGGAAGCGGCGAACCTCCGCACGGAGGATTTCCGCCTGACGCTGGAGGTTGTCGATGGCCTCCTCCAGCTGCTTCACGGAGCGTGTCTGGTGCTCGGACACCCCCTTGATGGTCTCCACCGCCTTGAGCACCTGCTCGCTGCCCTTCGTCTGCTCCTTCTGGGCGCGGTTCAGGTGGGTGACCATCTCGTTGATGCTCTCGATGGAGCGGGTGATCTGCTTGCTGCCGTGCGCCTGCTCCTGGCTGCTGCGCTGCACGTGGGCGGTGAGCGCCTTCATCTTCTCCGCGCTCTTCATGATCTGCTCGCCGCCGCGGGCCTGCTCGTTGGAGGCCTTGGAAATCTGCTGCACCGTCTCGCTGATGCGGTGGATGGAGGCCGTCACCTGCTTGCTGCCGCGCGCCTGCTCCACGGTGGCCCGGGCAATGGCCTTCACCATCTGCGTGGACTTCTGGGTGCTGTCGTTGATTTTCCGCAGCGCCCCTTCCGCCTCCCGGCCCAGTTGCACGCCCTCCTCCACGCTGCGCACGCCCTGGTTCATCACCACCACGGCGTTGCGGCTCTCCTCCTGGATGCTGCGGATGAGCTCGGCAATCTCCTTCGTGGACGCGCCGGTGCGCTCGGCCAGGTCCTTGATTTCCTCCGCCACCACCGCGAAGCCCTTGCCGTGCTCACCCGCCTGCGCGGCGATGATGGCCGCGTTGAGCGCCAGCAGGTTCGTCTGCTCCGCCACGTCGTCGATGACGTTGAGGATGTTGCCAATCTCGGAGATGCGCCGGCCCAGGCTCTCGATGACGTGGGCCGCGCTGCGGCTGGTCTCCTTGATGCGGTCGATGCCACTGAGCGTCTTGCGCAGCGACTCCACGCCCGTCTGCGCGTCGTCGAAGACCTGCTCGGACAGCCGGGCTGTCTCCTTCGCGTTGGCCTCCACCTGACCGATGGCGGCGTCCATCTGGCTGATGGCCGAGGACGTCTCCTCCGTGGAGGCGGACAGCTCCTGGATGTTGGTGGCCACCTCCTTGATGGAGAACGTCATCTCCTCGATGGCGCTGGTGGTCTCCTCCACGCTGGCGGCCATGGCCTGGACGTTCTCCGCCACCTCGTCGTTGGTAGCGGCCATCTCCATGATGGAGGAGCTGCTCTCCTCGGCGCTCTGGTAGAGGACCTCCACGTTCTCCGCGATGCCACGCAGCGAGGCCATCATCTCCACCATGGAGGAGGACGTCTCCTCCACGCGCGCCTGCACCGTGCCCGCGCCGGACGACACCGTGGTGCCGGTGCGGTGAATCTGCTCCACCACGCCCGCCACCACGTCCGACACGCCGCGCACCCGGCCCAGCGTGTCGCGCCAGCTCTGGGCGATGCGGTTGAGCGCCTCGGCGAGCTGGCCCAGCTCGTCCCGCGTCCCCACGTCCACGCGGCCGGTGAGGTCCGCCTCCGCCAGCCGCCGCGCCATGCCCATCATCGCGTCCAGCGGCACCAGGATGAAGGCGCGGGAGATGAAGAAGGCCACCAGCAGGAACAGCGTCAGGCCGATGCCGAATGCGAGCATCACGACGCGCTGGAGTTCGGTGACGACCGCGTCCAGCCCGGAGTTGTCGAGCACCAGCAGCGCCTGCCCCACCACGCCGCCCGACAGCGTCACCGAGCGCGCCACGGAACGGTCGCCGTTGGCGAAGCGGAAGCCATCCAGCGGCTGGCCCTGCCGGGCCTTCAGCTCCGCATGGAACCACGCGGGCGGCTCGGCCGGGTGGGTGGCCAGCACCTGTCCCTCGCTGGAGAGGACGGCCAGCACCTTGAAGTCGTCGTCGCCCGTGCGCAGCCGCTCCAGGCTGTCGGGCAGGGCCGCGGCGGGTTGGGCCGTGAGCATGCTGACGGCCTGGCTGGCACGGGCCTCGCCCCGCTTCTGCAGGCGCTGCTCCAAGTGGGCTTCCACGCGCGAAGGGACGACGAAGAAGAGCGTCCCCAGGATGAGGGCGAGGACGAGCGCGAAGGAGCCCAGCAGCAGGCTGCGCAGGCCGGGTTTCTTGAACCGGAGAGCCAAGACGAGGCACTGTAGGGAGGGAAACACCGGCAGGGCAAGAACAGGGCGCCAACGCGGCCTGTCCTCCGGGGGCGCTGACTTCCCGCCTGGCGGATGCGTAAGGTCTTTCCGATGTCCTCCACCCTGCTACTGACGGACCCGCTCTTCTTCCAGCACGACCCCGGGCAGGGCCACCCCGAGTCGCCCTCCCGGCTGCGCCGCATCCTCGGGGTGCTGGCCAGCACGCCGGTGAAGGGCACGGTGATGACCGCCCCGCGCTCCGCCACGGAGGCGGAGCTGGCGTCGGTCCACACGCCGGAGCTGCTGGCGTACCTCCAGCGCATCAACGGGCACCGCGCGCAAATCGACCCGGACACCCAGGTGTCCCCCGACAGCGTGGACGCGGCGCGGCTGGCCGCGGGCGCCTCCGTGCAGGCGGTGGAGGCGGTGATGAAGGGCGAGGCCCGCAACGCCTTCGCGCTGGTGCGTCCGCCCGGGCACCATGCCGAGCCCGACAAGGCCATGGGCTTCTGCCTGTACAACAACGCGGCCATCGCCGCGGAGGCTGGCCGGAAGCTGGGCGCCGAGCGCGTGCTGGTGCTCGACTGGGACGTGCACCACGGCAACGGCACGCAAGCGGCGTTCTGGTCTCGCCGGGACGTCATGTACCAGTCGGTGCACCAGTTCCCCTACTTCCCGGGCACCGGCGCCGCGCCGGAGGTGGGCGTTGGCGCGGGCGAGGGCTACACCGTCAACGTGGGCCTGCCGGGCGGCAACTCGGACGCGGACTACGGGATGATTTTCGAGGAGCTGCTGCTGCCCGTGGCGGAGGCGTACCGGCCCCAGCTCATCCTCGTCTCCGCGGGCTTCGACTCGCACCAGCACGACCCGATTGGCGGCATGGACGTCAGCGAGCGCGGCTTCGCGGCCATGTGCTCGGCGATGAAGTCCCTGGCCGACAGCGTGTGCCAGGGCCGGCTGGTGCTGCTGCTGGAGGGCGGCTACTCGCTGGAGGGCCTGTCCCAATCCGTGCATGCCTGCGTGGAGGTGCTCGCCGGGCGCAAGGACAGCTTCCCCACGGGTGACACTCACGCGGACGCGAAGGACGCGCTGCGGATGAGCCGCGAGGCGATGCGGCATTACTGGCCTCGCGTGTAGACGTTGGCAGGACGGCGTGCCAGAAGCCCGGCAGCACACGGGAGGACTGCATGGCGGAGATGAACTACCGGACGGCGTTGGTGACGGGTGCATCCAGCGGCCTGGGACGCGGGCTGGCGCTGTGGCTCGCCAAGCGGGGCGTCCGCGTGTTCGCCGCCGGACGCCGCCTGCCGCAGCTGCACGCCCTGCGGGACGAGGCCCAGGCGGCCGGCGTCACCGTGGAGCCCGTGGAGTTGGACGTCACGAAGGCGGACGCCACCCTGGAGCGCATCCGCGCGTTGGATGCGGAAGCGGGCGGGCTGGACCTGGTGGTGGCCAACGCGGGCGTGGGCGGAACCACGAATGCGAAGCGCCTCCCATGGGAGCGCGTGCGCGGCATCATCGACACCAACGTCACCGGCGCCGCGGCCACGCTGAGCGCCGTGCTGCCCCAAATGGTGGAGCGCAAGCGCGGGCACCTGGTGGGGGTCTCCAGCCTCGCGGGCTTCCGAGGGCTGGCCGGCCACGCGGCCTACTCCGCGTCCAAGGCCTTCCTGTCCACCTTCATGGAGAGCTTGCGCGTGGACCTGCGCGGCACCGGCGTGCGCGTCACCTGCATCTATCCCGGCTTCGTGAAGAGCGAGCTGACGGCCACCAACAACTTCCCCATGCCCTTCCTCATGGAGACGCATGACGCGGTGGAGCTGATGGGCAATGGCATCGTCCGGGGCGACGCGGAGGTGTCCTTCCCCTGGCAGCTCGCGGTGCCCACGCGCCTGGCGAAGGTGCTGCCCAACCCCCTCTTCGACGCTGCCGCGCGGCGGCTGCGCTGACGTTCCCCTTCCCCTTTCCCGGAGACGCCCGGTGACGACGCCACAGCCCTTCGCCCACCGTTTCAGTCAGCTGGCCGAGCAGCGCTCGCCGTTCTGCCTTGGCATCGACCCGTCGAGAGACTTGCTGACGCGTTGGGGCCTGCCCGACAACGCACAGGGACTGCGCGACTTCTGCGAGCGCGTGGCCGACGCGGCGGGGAACTCCGTCGCGGTGGTGAAGCCGCAAAGCGCCTTCTTCGAGCGCCACGGCCCCGCGGGCCTCCAGGTCCTCCAGGAGCTGATGCGGCGCTTCAAGTCCGTGGGCACCCTCACGCTGCTGGACGTGAAGCGCGGGGACATCGGCTCCACCATGGAGGCCTACGCCGAGACTGTCTTCGGCGAGGGCAGCGCCTACGAAGCGGACGCGGCCACCTTCACCGCCTACCTGGGCCTGGGCGCGCTGCTGAAGACGCTGGAGCGGGCGCGCGCGTCCGGCGCCGCCGCCTTCCTGGTGGTGCGCTCCTCCAACCCGGAGGGCACGTCACTCCAGATGTCACGCGGCGACGACGGCCGCACCGTGGCGGAGGCCCTGGCGGACGGCCTGCGCGCCTTCAACGAGAAGCCCGGCCAGGACGCGGCGCCGGTGGCGGGCGCCGTCATGGGCGCCACCCTCCCCGACACGGACCGCGGCGTCATCGAGCGGCTCGGCGGCGCGTTGCTGCTCACGCCCGGCATCGGCGCGCAGGGCGCCGGTTTCGACGACTTGAAGCGCCTGTTCGCCGGGCGCGAGGCGCAGGTCATCCCCACCGCCACGCGCTCGGTGCTGGAGGCGGGGCCGGACACCGCCGCCCTGCGCCAGGCGCTGGAGCGGCACCTGGCGCCCGCCCGCGCCTTCCGGGCTACTGCGCGCCCATCATGAACTGATCCACGTCGACCGTGTTCTTGTCGGGCACCGCGTCCTTCGGCTCGGTGCCCTTCTTGAAGAACATCAGCTCCGAATCCCTGGAGCCCGCGGGGGCAATCTTCCCCGTCTTCTTGTCGATGTGGAGCCGCACCAGGTCCATGGACTGCCACGGGTAGAACTCGGACTGCGGCCGGCCCTCCAGCGCGCTCTTCATGTAGTTGAGCCAGATGGGGAGCGCGGCGCGGCCGCCCGTCTCGTAGCGGCCCAGCGGATGCGGGTTCAAGTCGTAGCCCACCCACGCCACCGTCACCAGGTCGCGGGAGTAGCCGGCGAACCACGCGTCAAAGGAGTCGTTGGTGGTGCCCGTCTTTCCCGCCGCCGGCTTGCCCAGGCGCTGCGCCGGGCCACCGGTGCCCTGGAGCACCACGCCACGCAGCAGGTGCGTGAGGATGAAGCCAGCCTCCGGGCTCATCACCTGCTCGCCCGGCTCGAAGAGGCGCGCGTAGCCGGCGGCCACGCGGTCCTGCAGGGGCGCCCACGCGTCGTCGAAGGCCGTGTGGTCTTCCAGCGTGCGGCCCCAGCGGTCCTCAATCTTGCGGATGAAGAACGTGGGCTTCTTGCGGCCGTAGCGGTTGAAGGTGGCGTAGGCGTTGGCCAGGTCCACCGGATACACGCACGAGGAGCCGAGCGCCGCGGAGAAGTCCATGTTCATGGGCGTGGTGATGCCGAGCTTCGTGCTCCACGCGGCCATGTTCTTCACGCCCACCGCGCCGAACGTCTTCACCGCGGGCACGTTCAGTGAGTTGACCAGCGCCGTGCGCAGCAGCACCTCGCCTTCGAACTTGTCGCTGTAGTTGGCCGGCTTCCACGACACCTTGGTGTCCGGGTCGTGCTCCACAATCGGCGAGTCCACCAGGACGGTGGCCTGCGTCCAGTTCAGCTGCTCCAGCGCCGCCGAGTACACGAAGGGCTTGAAGGAGCTGCCCGGCTGACGGCACGCCTGGAAGGCGCGGTTGAACTCGTTGTCGTCGAAGTCGTAGCCGCCCACCATCGCGGTGAGGTACTGGCGGTGGGGGTCGATGGAGACGAGCGCGCTCTGTGCTTCGGGCGTCTGCTCCAGGCGGAAGAGCTTCACGCCCTCGCTGGGGATTTCGTCCGCGAGCTTCTTGTCCCACTGCTCCTTGTCGTCCGTCAGGTCCTTCTTCGTGACGTGGCGCACCACGATGACGTCGCCCTCGGAGATGGCCTTCTTCACCGAGGTAATCATCATCGCCGGGTAGTAGCCCTCCGGGTTCACCTTGCGCGCCCAGCGCATGCCCAGGAGCGGCAGCCGGCCGGTGTGCCCGCCCACCTGTACGTCCGCGCCCTTGCCGTCCCCGTCAATGGACGTGACGACGGCGACGTAGAGCCGGTTCTCCACCAGCTCCTTCGCGCCCATGAGCTTCTTCGAGCGGTCGATGAAGGCGCGGATGGCCTCCTTCGACGCGAGCTGCTCCACCGGACCGCGCCAGCCCTGGCGCTTGTCCACCGACAGCAGGCCGTGGAGCACCGCGTCCTGCGCGGCGCGCTGACGCTCGCTGTCCATGGTGGTGAAGACCTTGAGGCCGGCCTTGAGCAGCACGGGGTTTCCGTACCGGTCCACCACGTCCTTGCGCACCTGCTCCACGAAGTACGGCGCGAACTCGTGGAACACGTCCTCCACCGGGTACACCTTCACCTCTTCGGCGTTGGCGGCGTCGTGCTCCTCCTGCGAAATCATGCCCTCCACCAGCATGCGGCGCAGCACGTAGGAGCGGCGCTTGCGGGCCGCCTCCGGGCGCAGGAAGGGCGAGTAGCGGCTGGGCGCCTGCGGAAGGCCCGCGATGAGCGTCATCTCGCCCAGCGTCAGGTCGCGCACGTCCTTGCGGTAGTAGTTCTCCGCCGCGCTCTGCACGCCGTAGCTGTGGTGCCCGAGGAAGACGTTGTTGAGGTAGAGGTAGAGAATCTCCTCCTTCGTCAGCGACTCCTCCAGGCGCCGGGCGAGGATGGCCTCGCGAATCTTGCGGGTGAGCGTCTTGGCGGTGGCGGACTTGTAGCCCTCCGCGGAGATGAGCACCGCCTTCGCGGTCTGCTGCGTCAGCGTGGAGCCGCCCTGGATGCCGCCCGAGCGCAGGCCCAGCTTGGAGCTCACCGTCTTGAAGCCGGCGCGCGCGGTGCCCAGCACGTCCACGCCGAAGTGGTCGAAGAAGCTGGAGTCCTCCGACGCGATGAAGGCCTGCACCAGGCGCTTCGGAATCCGCTCGTAGGGCACCACCTTGCGGCGCTCTTCGTAGAACTCGCCGGCCAGCACCGCGTCATCCGTGTAGACCTCGGTGACGATGGGCGGCCAGTACTCGTCCACCTTGGGGATGGCGGGCAGTCCATCCGCGTACACGTAGTACACGGCCGTCACGGCAATCACGGCGGCCGTGGCCCCGGTCAGCGAAAGCCATCCCGCGGTCTTCAGGAGGAACTTCCACCAGCGCTTGGAGGGGACGCCGTCGAGCACCAGCTTCGAGCGGCTGCGGTCAGCGGATTTAGGGTCGGACATACGCGTTTCTTTGTGCCTCGCGGGCGTCAGGGCACCAATGCGGCCCGCTTGAGCACATCTCGGAGCTCGACGGCGAGGGGAGCCTCGACGACCACCTTCGCGCCGCCTTCGGGATGCGGGAATTCGATGCGCTCGGCGTGCAGGAACAACCTTTTGAGCCCCCAGCGCGCCCGCACGTCGCGGTTGAAGGCGAAGTCACCGTACTTCTTGTCCCCAGCCACCGGATGTCCGATGGCGGCCAGATGCCTTCTTATCTGATGCGTGCGCCCGGTCTCGATGGCGCAGGACAGGAGCGCCGCCTCGCTCGACTGCTTCACGACCTTCCACCGGGTGACGGCCGCCTGCATGTTCACCCCTCGACGGGCCTTGGACTCGGCCGTCTGTTGGTGCTCTGACAGGGGCAGGTCGATGACCCCGGAGTCCCGGGGCATCTTTCCCTTCACCAGGGTGAGGTAGCGCTTGCGGGACAGGCCGTGGGTGAAGACCTCGGTGAAATGCACCATGGCCGGGCGCCGCTTGGCCACCAGGATGACGCCGGAGGTCTCCCGGTCCAGCCGGTGTGCGGGCGAGGCCGCGAAGTCGTTGCGGACGGCCTTGGGCCCCAGGTAGGCGCGCACGTAGTCCACCAGCGTTCCGCCGGTGATGCCACTGCCGGTATGGACGGCCATTCCGCTGGGCTTGTCCACGGCCATGAGCCAGTCGTCCTCTCGAAGGATGACCAACCGGCTGGGGTCCACCGGTGGCGGAGGCGGGTCCACTTTCGGACGTTCCGCCCCCACGAGCTGCTGCTCGTCGCCGCGGATGGTGAGCACGTCTCCTTCGGACAGCAACTGCTCGGGTTGCGCACGCTTCCCGTTCACCCGCACCTTCTTGGTGCGAATCATCTTGAAGAGGTGGCTCACCGGAACATTGGGGAGCCGTTTGCGCAGGTGCTTGTCCAGCCGCATCCCGGCGGTGTCGGCTTCGATTCGATACTCGATCATTTGTGCTGGCGCATGGACCAGACCATACGAATAATCCCGGGTCCATGGCGAAAGCCCAGAGTATCGAGAAGCTTCTTCAGAGTGGCTCGGCGGAATGGAACCGGATGCGTAAGTCCGGCCAGGTCGCCACCGACCATACCGGCGCCACCTTCACTCAACTGTTCTCCGCCAACACGGACCTGTCCGGACTGGGCCTCATCGGCTCGGAGTGGGACCGGTGCGACCTGTCCAAGGTCAACTTCCGGGACGCGGACCTTTCCAATGCCTACTTCCACGGCGGCCGGCTCCAGGACTGCGACTTCCGGGGTGCGAACCTCGAAGGCGCGACGTTCGAAAAGCTGAAGCTGCTGCGGTGCGACTTCACGGGCGCCAAGGGGCTCGACGACATCGAGATGGACGACGTGGACATGGACCGCGTCGTCGGTCTGGACGGCGAGGAGGCCCCGCCGCCTCCTCCGCCCCCCGCCCAGGGCATCACCGCCTTCACCCGTGAGCAACGGGAGAAGGCGCTGGGCGTACAGGCCGCCGCGGCGCTCCAGGGTGAGCCCGTTGGCGACGAGCTGCCCCCCTTCCGGCCCCAGGACCCTCCAGGCTCGCTCTTCTTCCGGGCGCTGAAGCGGATGGGCGTGCCCCCGCTGTGGGTGCTGGACGTGCCGGGCCTGCGCCCGCTCCTGCCGCAGCGGCTGCCCCCGGGCAGCTCGCTGGAGACGCTCTACCGCGAGGCGGTGAAGACGCGGCTGGAGAACAAGAAGCCCGCGGCGGACCCGGCGGTGGTGGACCGCGCGCAGAAGGCGCTCCGCATGGGCGCCAAGGACGCCCCGGTGGCGGCCATGTACCTGCGCGAGGTGGGCGTGCTGCCCCTGTTCCGCTTCTCCGCGGCGCAGGTGCTGAAGGGTGCGCTGCGGGAAGAGGTGGAGGTGGATGACCTGACGGGCTCCATCGACCCGCGCACCACGGGCGCGCTCCTGGAGCTGCGCTTGACGCACGAAGTCGTGGAGCACCTGCAGGAGGCGCGGCGCCGGCTGGCGGCCACGCAGCTCTACACGTCGCTCTTGGAGGCGGGCTTCAACCCGGAGAACAACTGGGACGAGGCGCTGGAGTCGAGCGACGCGTCGATGGAGCTGGCGCAGCTGGCCACGGGTGAGGACCGCAATGCCCTGCTGGAGGGCTTCCAGGTCTTCGCGGCGCTGCCGGACGAGGCCCGGCTGCGGCGGCTGGCCTACCTGGCCGAGTCCGTCACCAACCTGGAGCTGGTGAGCCGGCTGCCGGAGGGCATGGAGCCGTCGTGGCTCACGGGCCCCGAGACGCGCGAGTGCCACGAGCGGGAGATGACGTACGTCCAGTCGCTGAAGGCGGAGGAGATTCCCGCCAAGGTGGCGGCGCTGGCGAAGGAAGAGCTGGGCGTGCCCGAGGGTGAAGTTCCCGAGGAGAGCGACGGCGACCTCTTCGTCCACCTGCGCTGTGACGTGTGTGGCAAGGAGAAGCTCATCGTCCAATCACCGGAGGAGTAGCCGTCCGGTGCAGGTCGAGGCCCGCGGGGCCGCGGGGTCCGGGATACGTTCCGGACCTGGCGGCCCCGTGGTGTTTCTGGAGTAAGGGCTCGCGGTGCTACACGCCGGACGAAGGCAGCATGTACGTCACTGGCCTGGGCAGCAGCACCTTCACGGTGTCCCCAGCCCGGATGATGCCGGGGCGCTCCACCCAGGCCACCAGTCCCCGGCGCTGCCACGCCGCCTTCACGAAGCGACTCGCCAGCTTCTGCACGTCTGGATGATGCGCCTCGATGACGCGTCCCGGGCCCGTGCAGGGCTCGTTCTCCCCTTCCACCACCAGCGTCGCGTCCTCGGGGAAGAACAGGCGCGTGCCCGGAGGCAGGTGCGTCAGCCGCGGCACGCCCGCCACTTCCAGGTTCGCGCCCAGCCATGACGCCAGCACGCGCGGAATGCCGAGCGCCTGCGCGACCTGCGCCAGCTCCTCGCTCGACACCAGTGAGAACTGCCGCGTGTTGCGGATGGGCGTCCCCTTGGGGAACCACGGCGTGCGCACGTCCGCCGCTCGCGTCAGGCCCGCGTGGCGGTCGCCCTCCAAGCCCTCGAAGGACACCCGCGCCTCGGGCAGCTCCTTCGTGACGAAGCTCTTGCGCTCGGTGCACACGAGGACGTGCACGATGCGTCCTTCCAGCTGCGGTGTCTTGCGGGCCATCGCCATCCTTCTACCGAACCCGGCCTCCCGCCGCCTGTCAGAACAGCCCGAGCTGCTGCGGCTTCCCGCCCAGCGGGCGCGCGTCCATCCCCGCGTCGCGCAGCGCCTGCGCCAACTCCTCCGCGAAACCGTGGCATGTCAGCACCTCCCGCGCCCCCGTGGCCTTCGCGTAGGACACCAGCCCGGGGAAGTCCGCGTGGTCCGACAGCGGGAAGGCCACGTCCGCGCCGTAACGCCGCACCGCGCCCCGGTCCACCGCCCACCCCGTCAACACCGCCGTCGCCCGAGGCCACAGCGGCGCCAGTGCACCGCCCCGCGCGTGGTGCGGCGGGAAGAAGAGCACCTCCCCCGGCTCCACCTTCCCGTCGTAGCAACGCAGATTTTCAATCGGTACGCCCAGCTCCGCGTAGAGCTGCGCCACCTCGTAGATGGAGGAATGCGCCACCAGTGGGAAGCCGCGTCCCGCCAGGTGCTTCATCGCCTCCTGGCTCTTGCCCAGCGGATAGCCCAGCAGCACCGGCACCGCGCCACGCTCCAACTGCATCCGCAGCCACTGCTCCACCTGCCCCAGCACCTCCGGACGCGGCGGGAAGCGGTAGCGCGGATGACCAAAGGTGGACTCGATGACGAGCGTGTCGCACTCCGCCACCTCCGTCGCCTCGGCGGTGAGCGACGGCGCCACGTTGAGGTCCCCGGTGTAGACGATGCGGCGCCCATCCGGCCGCGTCACGCGAAGCTGCGCGCTGCCCAGGATGTGACCCGCCGGTAGCAGCTCCAGCACCAGCGGACCCAGCTCGAAGGGCTGCCGGAAGGGCACCTCGCGCGGCTCACGCACCGGCCCCAGGCGATGCGTCATGAAACGCAGCGTCGCCGCCGTGGCGATGGTGCTCTCGTGACGGGCAATGTGGTCCGAATGCCCGTGACTCACGAAGCACAGCGGCGACTTGCGCTTCGCATCCAGGGACAGAGGGGTGCCCGTCAGGTGCATCCCGTTTCGCCGCAGCTCCACACTCATGGGAAGGGCCCCGGGTATAGCGCGTCCACCCGCCGGTGGCCGCCTTCACTTCACCGCCCTGCCCGCCCGGCTGGTGGACAGGCCCGATTTGGCTTCACGCATGCCCCGCGACAGGGCCGCTACCGCGCTGGTGCCCTCGCGCGCCACCACCCCCAGGCCGCCGCGCCCACCTCCGACATCAACACGCCCGACAGGATGAGCGCGCCGCCCAGCCACTCGCGAGGCCCGAGCGTCTCGTAGCCCAGCAACACCGAGTACAGCGCGGCGAACACCGACTCCAGCGAGTAGATGAGCGCCGCGCGCACCGCCGTGGTGCGCGCCTGCCCCCACGTCTGGAGGCTGATGGCCAGCGCGCTGGCGAACACCCCGCAGACGAGCACCGCCCCCACGAAGGACGGATGCCACACCACGCGCCGTTCCACGAAGGGCAGGCACAGCGCGGACAGCAGCGCCACCGTCCAGAGCTGCACCGCCACCAGCCCCAGCACGCCCTGCTTCGGCGCATGTCGCTCCGTCATGAGGATGTGGCACGCGTAAGCCACCGCGCAGCCCAGCGACAGCACATCTCCGGACGACAGGCCGCCACTGCCAAGCCCCGCGTCGGGCTGCGTGAAGAGGTAGAGCCCCACCGCCGCGACGCCCACCCCCAGCAGCGAGGTGAACTTCGGCGCCTTCCGGTAGAGCACCATCGACAGCAGCGGCACCAGCAGCACGCACAGCCCGGTGATGAACGCCGAGCGCGAAGGCGTGGTGGTGGTGAGCCCCACCGTCTGCAGCGAGAACCCCAGGAAGAGAAAGGTCCCCAGCATCGTGCCACTGCGCAGGTTGCGCGCCGTCAGCACCTGCCGCCCCGCCAGGGCGCTCAACACCACCGCGCCCACGATGAAGCGCAGCGTGAGGAAGCTGAACGGGTCGCCATGCCCGAGCGCGTCCTTCACCACCACGAAGGTGATGCCCCAGAACGAAGTGATGAGCGCCAGCGCCCCATCCGCACGGAGTCGCTGCGACCGCGACGGGGTCTCCGTGGCGCCCCGCAGCATGTCGGATGTCGAGGTGCTCATAGCGCGCAGTCCATCGGAGAGGATGACGCCGGGCTCGCCACGTGACGTCACGGCGGCCACGGCCGCGGGCTTTTTGACGCAGCCAGGGCGGCCGCGCAACCTCCGGAGGCGCACCTACAGGGTGCGCTCGACGACGACCAGCCGCTTGGAGCGGCCCGTGGCGTCCCAGGCCTCGTTGGCCTGCTGGGTCAGCGTCGCGTCCGCTCGCCGGAACGCCAGCCGCTCGAACGTGCGCAGCGACGCCGTGTTGTCGTCGTCCACGTCCGCGAAGACGTGCGACTGCCCCTGGCGTCGTGCCTCCTCCATCAGGCACTCCAGCAGCCCCGTGGCCACGCCCATGCGTCGCACGCGGGGCGCCACCACCAGGGAGCGCACCCAGACGCCCTCTAGCTGCAAGCCCTCCTGCCGGTAGGAGTCCACCCAGGCGAAGCCGTGCATCCGTCCCTGGGCGTCGAAGGCGCCCGCCGCGGCCCCCCGGCGCCCCGCGTCTGGCAGACCCCAGCGCTCGCGCAGCTGACGGCGCAGGAAACCCGGAGACACCACCAGCCGCTCACTGGCGAAGGCCAGGAGCGGGTCCAGGTCACCGGCCGTCAGGAGCCGCACCTCCAACGGCCCCACCAGGCGGCGACGAAGCGGCAGCGACCATCCGGCGAAGAGGAAGTCCCACACGCCCCGAGACACTATCCGGGTCCGGGGCCAGGCCCACGCCGTGGACGCGGCCTGCTGCGCCAGCCGCAGCGCCGGACGCAGCGGTCTGGGCAGCGGAACCACCCAGCGGCCCCTGCGGATGGCCACCACCCGGCCCAGCGTCACGCCGCCCGGGGCGTCCTGGGGCCCCAGCAGCGAGGCCGTCCGCCACGGCTGCGTGGACACCACCACGTGCGCCACCAGCTCGCGCCCCTGCCGCATCAGCGCGACGTCCCCGGTCGCCAGCGAGCCCGGGCCACAGCGCATCACCCGCACCGAGTCCCCGGCCCGCAGCAGCGGAAACAGGCTTCGCCCCGCGCCACGCACCCACAGCCGGTGCCCCGGAGGCAGTGCCTCCAGCACGTCCAACAACACCTCTGCGGAGGAGGATCTGCGCGAAGGCATGCACCCAGCCTCACGTGCTCCCCGGCCCTTGGGAGCACTCGCGAAATCTACCTGTTGCCCGGTACACACACCAACCGCTGGCGGTGCCGGACGGCTTCCACGCGTTCCCCGCGAGCCTCGGGAGCGAATAAGAGGAAGCCGCGCGCGAAGTGGGAGGAGGTGGCCATGGACACAGCACAGGAAGGTTCAATGGCGCCTCGGCCTGGCTGGTGGAGCCGCCATTGGCGCTGGGTCCTTCCGCTGGGATGCCTGGGGCTCCTCGCCTCGTGTATCGGCCTGGGCGTGCTCGCCACGTACCTGGGCTTCTCCTCCCTGGGGCAGTCCGACGCGCACCGGGAAGCCGTGGCCATCGCCAGCGGCGACGCGCTGGTGCAGCGCGCGCTGGGGACGCCCATCGAAAGTGGCCTGCCCCGGCGCAGCTCCGTGCAGAGCCGCAACGGTGTCTCTCGCGCGCAGTTCTCCCTCCCGCTTGAGGGGCCCGACGGCAAGGGCACGCTGCACGCGCAGGGTGAGAAACGCGGAGACGGCCCCTGGCAGTTCAACAACCTCATCGTCGCCCTGAGCGACGGCACGCTCATCGACCTGCTCCGAGCCGAACCACTCAAGCGCCCTGAGCTGCCACTGCCCGCCGAGCCGCCTTACGCGGACCAGGCCCCGGAGCCCGGAAAAGTGGCGCCGCGCGACGCGGGCCGCGACATCGAGCTGTGAGGTGAAAATGCGAAGGGGCGGCGCGGGGAGGTCCCCACGTCGCCCCTTGCTTCAGGACACATCCGTGCCCTTCGGAACTACTTCAGCTTCGCCAGCTCCGCGCGCAGCTCGGGCAGCACCTTGAAGAGGTCCGCCACCATGCCGTAGTCCGCCACCTGGAAGATGGGGGCCTCGGGGTCCTTGTTGATGGCGACGATGGTCTTCGAGCTCTTCATGCCCGCCAGGTGCTGGATGGCGCCGCTGATGCCCGCCGCGATGTAGAGCGCCGGAGCCACCACCTTGCCCGTCTGGCCGACCTGCAGGTCGTTGGGAACCCAACCCGCGTCGCACACCGCGCGGGACGCGCCCACCGCGGCGCCCAGGTCGTCCGCCAGGCCTTCAATCTCCTTGAAGTCGCCCTTGGTGCCACGACCACCGGAGATGACGACGCGAGCCTCGGTCAGTTCGGGACGCGCGCTCTTCACTTCCTTGAAGTCGACGAACTTCGTCTTGGAGGCCTCGACCTTCGGGCTGAAGGTCTTCACCTCGGCGGCGCCCTGACCGCCAGCGGCGGCGGGGAACTCGGTGGCGCGCAGGGTGAGCACCTTCACCGGCGTGGTGAGCTTCACGTCGGCGAAGACGTTACCGGCCCACATGGGACGGGTGAAGGTGATGTCCGCGCCGCTGCCGTTGATGGCCATGACGTCGGTGGCCATGGCGGCGCGCAGACGGCCTGCCACGCGCGGCAGCAGGTCCTTGCCCTGCGCGGTGGACGCCATGCCGATGTAGTCCGCCTTCAGCTCCTGGGCCAGGGCGGCGATGGCGGGCGCGTAGGTCTCCGCGAGGTAGTGCTCCAACTCGGCGGCGGCGCCCAGGTGGACGGCCTTCGCGCCGTAACCCTTGAGCTCATCAGCGACCTTCGAGGGGTCCTTGCCCACCAGGGCGATGTGAAGCTCACCACCGGCCTTCTCCGCGAGCTGCTTACCGGCGGAGATGGCGTTGAGGGTGGCCTTGCGGAGGTTCCCGTCCGGCTGCTGCTCGGCGACAATGAGAACGATAGGCATTTGGATGACTCCGTAGAGAGTGTGCGGAAGGGCCGCTCAGACGACCTTCGCCTCGTTGTGCAGCTTCTCGACCAGGGCAGGGACGTCCGCGACCTTGATGCCGGCCTTGCGCGCCGGGGGAGCGGACATCTTCAGGACCTGGATGGCGGGGGTGACATCCACGCTCAGCTTGGCCGGCGTCAGCTCCTCGATGGGCTTGCTCTTCGCCTTCATGATGCCCGGGAGGCTGGCGTAGCGCGGCTGGTTGAGCCGCAGGTCCGTGGTGACGACGGCGGGCAGCTGGCACTCCACCGTGGCGAGCCCGTTGTCGACCTCGCGAATCACCTGCACGCTCTTCTTGTCGGCGGAGACGACGATGGCGGGGACCTTGTTCTTCTCCTGCTCGCTCTCCATGGACTCCACCTTGGAGGCGAACGTGGCCTGGCCCCAGCCGAGGAACTCGGCGAGGTACTGGCCCACCTGGTTCTGGTCATCGTCGATGGACTGCTTGCCGAGGATGACGAGGTCCGGCTGCTCCTTCTCAACGACCTTCTGGAGCAGGGCCGCGATGCCGAGCTGGTCCACCGGACCGGTGTGGTTCACCCACACGGCGCGGTGCGCACCCATGGCCAGGGCGTGCCGGAGCTGCTCCTGCACTTCCTTGCCGCCGATGGACACCACGACGACCTCGCCCTGGTGCTTCGCGACGAGCCGAAGTCCTTCTTCGACGCCGATTTCATCGAAGGGGTTGATCTTGTACTTCAGCCCCTCCTGAACGATGCCCGAGCCATCCGGCTTGACCTTGATCTTCGACTCGGGGTCTTCCACGCGCTTGGCGGTGACGAGGATCTTCACGGCGGTGCTTCTCCTTACGGGGAGGAGTTTGGAATCTGGAAAAAACGGTCTGGGTTAATAGGCATTGGCGCGTCGCGGCGGCAATGGGAAACGGCCGCCAGACGCGGTGCCGCGGCGCTACTTGAACAGTTCCCGCGCGATGACGAGCCGCTGAACCTGGCTGGTGCCCTCGTAGACCTGGATGAGCTTGGCGTCGCGCATCAGCTTCTCCACGGGGTACTCCTTGATGTAGCCGTAGCCGCCGTACACCTGGACGGCGTCGGTGGCGACCTTCATGGCCATGTCCGCGGCGAAGCACTTCGCGTAGCTGGACTGGAGGGAGTTGCGCTTGCCCTCGTCCAAGAGCCACGCGCTCTCGTAGGTGAGCATGCGCGCCGCGTGGGTGTTCATGGCCATGTCGGCAATCATGAACTGGATGGCCTGGTGCTCGATGATGGGCTTGCCGAAGGTGCGGCGCTGCGTGGAGTACTCCATGGAGTGCTCCAGCGCGGCGCGGGCGATGCCCACGGAGAACATGGCCGTCAGCGGGCGGCTGTTGTCCAGCGTGGCCATGGCGATGGCGAAGCCCTGACCCTCTTCGCCAATGCGGTTGGCCACCGGGACGCGCACGTCCTCGAACGTCAGCGACACCGTCTCGCTGGCACGCTGGCCCATCTTGTTCTCGTGCTTGCTGACGGAGAGCCCTTCGGGGCGGCCCTCCACCACGAAGCAGGTGATGCCCTTGTGCTTCCTGCCCTTATCCACCGTGGCGAACACCGTGTACTGGCTCGCCTGGCCGCCGTTGGTGATGAAGCACTTGGCGCCGTTGAGGACGTAGTGGTCTCCGTCCAGCCGCGCCGTGGTCTGCATGTTGGCCACGTCGCTGCCGGCCTCGGGCTCCGTGAGACAGAACGAGGAGAACTTCAGCTTCTCCGTGAAGGGCGTGAGCAGCCGCTTCTTCTGCTCCTCGGTCGCGTGGAGGATGATGGGGAGGTTGGCCAGGTCGTTGGCGATGATGGACGTCGCCACGCCCGCACAGCCCCAGCTCAGCTCCTCCGCGACGATGGTCTGGTCCAGGTGGGACAGGCCCACGCCGCCGTACTCGGCGGGTATCGCCATGTTGAGCAGCCCCAGCTCCCACGCGGTCGTCAGCAAATCGAGTGGGAAGGTGGCCGTCTCGTCGTAGTGGGCGGCCTTCGGACGCACCACTTCGCGGGCGAACTTGCGTGCCGCGTCCTGCAGCGCGCGCTGGGCGTCGGTGAGCTGGAATTCCATGGGGACCTCGTGACGGGTTCGGCTCGTTGACTCGGGAGTCAACGAATACATGCCGCGGCGCGAAATCGCCAGTGCAACCCACCGGGAACCGGAGGAGGACGGGCTCCATTTTTCTCAAAAAAACAGGCCCCAACCCCGCAGAGGGATTGGAGCCAAGAAAACCGACGTTAGTCTGTATTTCCGGAGGGTCTATTTGGACGCGGGCGGCTTGGCTGCCTTGGGGACCTTCTCCCAGTCGGCCAGGAACTTCTTGATGCCGGCGTCGGTGAGCGGGTGGTTCGCCAGCTGGGTGATGACGTTGTAGGGCAGCGTGGCCACGTCCGCGCCCAGGCGGGCGGCCTGGAGCACGTGCACGGGGTTGCGCACGCTGGCCACCAGCACCTGCGTGTTGAAGTGCTCGTAGTTCCGGTAGATTTCCAGGATGTGGGAGATGAGCTCCATGCCGTCCTGGGAGATGTCATCCAACCGGCCCACGAAGGGCGACACGTAGGTGGCGCCGGCCTTGGCGCACAGCAGTGCCTGGTTGGCGGAGAAACACAGCGTGACGTTGGTGCGGATGCCCTCGGCGGTCAGCGCCTTGGTGGCCTTCATGCCCTCCACGCCCATGGGAATCTTCACCACGACGTTGTCGTGGATCTTCGCCAGGGAGCGGCCTTCCTTGATGAGCTCGTCCGCTTCCATGGACACACATTCGGCGCTGATGGGGCCATCCACGATGGAGCAGATTTCGCGGATGGTCTCCTCCAGGCCCCGGCCCACCTTGGCGAGCAAGGACGGGTTGGTCGTCACTCCGTCCACGCAGCCCATGGCGTGGGCCTTGCGAATCTCCTCCACGTCGGCGCTGTCGATGAAGAACTTCATCTCGTCCCTCTCTTGAAGGTGGAATGTGCCCCGGCCAAAGGAGGCCGGGCGAGCAGGCGCGTAACCGATGCCCCCCCATGCGTCAAGGGTGGCCACCGCGGGGGGGCGGAGGTAGAAGGCCGGACACTGAACATGGCCCGCCCTTCCCGCTCCGCCGCCAAGAAGCCCCGCCTTCGCGCCCTCCCCGGCCGTCCCGCACAGGCACCTGCCGTCCTCCCCGACGCGGAGGCCACGCTCGCCTATGCGCGCAGCGTGCTGGAGGCCGAGGCCCGCGCCATCCTCGGCGTGACGGAACGTCTGGGAGACGACTTCCTGCGCGCCGTGCAGTTGGTGCGCGACTGCCGGGGCCAGGTCATCGTCACCGGCATGGGCAAGGCGGGCCACATCGGCCAGAAGCTGTCCGCCACCCTGGCCTCCACGGGCATCCGCTCCGTGTACCTCCACCCCGCCGAGGCCGTGCACGGGGACTTGGGCCGCGTGGGCCGGGGCGACGTCATCCTCGCGCTGTCCAACAGTGGCTCCACGGAAGAGCTGATTCGCCTGCTCCCCTCCTTCAAGCGGATGGAGACGCCGGTCATCGCCCTCACCGGCGACGCGAAGAGCCCGCTGGGCCGCGGCGCGGACGTGGTGCTGGACATCGGCGCCATCGCGGAGGCCTGCCCCATGGGCCTCGTGCCCACGGCCTCCACCGCCGCGCTGCACGCGATTGGCGACGCGCTGGCCATGACGGTGCTGCGCTCGCGGCCCTTCGGTACGGAGGATTACGCGCTGCTGCACCCGGGCGGGAAGCTGGGGCGCTCCGTGCAGCGCGTCTTCGAGCTGATGCGCACCGGCAACGCCAACCCGCTGGTGCGCGACACATCCCCCCTGTCCGCGGTGGTGGCGGTGATGACGAAGACGCCCGGCCGTCCGGGCGCCGCGTGCGTGGTGGACAAGGCGGGGAAGCTGGTGGGCATCTTCACCGACGGCGACTTGCGCCGCCGCGTGGAGGCGGGCCTCACCGACTTCACCGTGCCCGTGCGCGAGCTGATGGGGAAGAACCCTCGCTGCGTGACGCCGGAGACACTGGTGCTGGCCGCGGCCACGCAGATGCGCGAGCTGCGGGTGGACCAGCTCCCCGTGGTGGACGTGGAGGGCCGCGCCGTGGGCCTGCTCGACGTGCAGGACCTGCTGGCCGCGAAGTTCGTCTGATGCGAGGGCCGCGGAGGGCCGCCGCGCGGTCCTGCTGAACGTGCAGGACCCGCTGGCCGCGAAGCACTTCTAGCGCGCGGACACTACTTGCCCAGCTTCGCCTGCAGACTCGCCTTGTTGGGATAGTCCGGCGCGTCGGTGGCGAGCTTCTCCCAGAGCGCCTTCGCGCCCTTGTCGTCGCCCTTGGCCTTGAGCGCGTCGCCCAGCTTCTCCACGGAGAGCGGGTCGGTCTGCACGGCCACGCCCCACACGCGCGCCGCCATGGGGCGCTCCAGGCTCACCAGGGACCAGGCCATGCCCGCCTTCGCGCGCCCGTTCTCCGGCTGGAAGGGAACCACGCGCGTGTAGTTCGCGAGCGCTTCCTGGTACTGGCCCTTCGCCAGGAGCTCCTCGCCCTCGTCCACCAGCTTCGCCAGGCCCTGCTCCAGCTCCGGCGTGCGCTCGGTGTTCTTCACCGCGTCCACCATCTCCTGCGACAGCGGCCGAGGCGCATCCGGCGTGGCGGCAGCGGGTGCCTGCGACAGGCGGATGCGGCGGTCCTCCGCGCGCGAGGCCAGCAGTTGCTTGCGGCCCCCCGCCTTCACCGTCTCCTCCACCAGCGCCACCATCCGCTTCGCCATGGGCGCGCGGAACGAATCGGGGTACGTGGTAGCGACCGCCTCGAAGCCCTCGCCCGCCTTCTTCAGCGCCGCCACGTCGTCGCCCTTCGTCTCGAAGAGCAGCGCCGCGCGCGCGTAGAGGGCGTCCTCGTGCAGGGGCTCCACCTCCAGCACGGCGTCGTAGGCCACCAGCGCCTTGCCACTGTCGTTGGACAGGTAGAGCGCGTTGGCCTGCATCACCGCCACGTCCAGCACCGGCGCCAGTGCCGCGCGAGCACAGGCCGCCGCGCCCGCGGCGTCACCCTTCTTCGCGCGCGCCTGCGCGGCGGCGCCCATGTCCTCCACCGGCATGTTCGGGGTGAAGCCGCAGCCCGCCGCCTCCGGGGTGGGCACCACGGCCTTGCCCAGCTTCTTGCGCTGCGCCAGGAACAGCTCCCGCGTGGGCTTCGCGCGCTCCAGCGCCTGCTGGAGGTAGGTGCTGGCCTCCGCGTTGCGGCCATTCACGTAGTACAGGCGGCCCAGCGACGCGGCGATTTCGAAGGTCTTCTCCCGGTCCGCCAGCCCCTCCGTGGAGTCGAGCTGGCGCAGCAGCTCCTCCGCGGACGGCGGCGCCCGGCCCGTGCCCGACATGGGCGGGTGGCCCGGGGGCAGCTGCTCCGGGTTGATGCTGGGAGCCACGCCCCCCGTCGGCGGGTGGCCCTCCGGCATGCCAGAGGTGGCGGGCGAGGCCGTGGTCCCCGGCGGGATGACCGGGTGACCGGGAGGCAACGTCGAGGGCTCGGCGGTCAGCAGCGCCGCGGTGGCCAGGGCAAGGGGCAGGTTCATGTGTCGTTGCTCGAGTAGCTCGCTTCGGGCCACCACGTGGCCTCGCTCCTGCGGACATCCTGCGGGGCGAGTTTCCCGAGGAGCTCCTTCACCGACATCCCCAGTACCGGATGACGCAGGTGAGGCGCCAGTTCCACGAGCGGCTCCAGGGCGAAGCGGCGCTTGTGCAGCTCCAGGTGGGGCACCTGGAGCGAGGGGTCGGCCACCACCTGTCCCTCCCAGAAGAGGATGTCCAGGTCGATGGTGCGCGGGCCCCAGCGCACATCCCGCCTGCGGCCCAGGTCCTTCTCAATCTGCTGAAGGATGCAGAGCAGCCGCTGCGGCGGCAGGCCACACTCCAGGGCCACCACCGCGTTGAGGAAGCGCGGCTGCGGCGGCCCCACGGGGGCGCTGTCGAAAAGCGAGGAGCAGTGGAGCACCGCCACCGCGTCGATGCGGGACAGCGCGGACAGGGCGGCGACGAGGTGATTCTCGCGCTCCCCCTCGTTGGAACCCAACCCGACGTAGACGGTGTCGCTCACGGCTCCATCTCAACAGGGTTCACCAGGGTTCCGATTCCCTCCAGCTCCACCTCCACCGTGTCCCCGGCCGACAGCTTCCCCACACCCGACGGCGTCCCGGTGCTGACGATGTCCCCGGGCAGCAGCGTCATGATGTGGGAGATGAACGACACCAGGCGCGCGGGACTGAAAATCATGTCGGACGTGCGGCTGTCCTGGCGCACCTGCCCGTTCACCCGGCACACAATGTGGAGGTCGTCGGGGGACAGGCCCGTCACCGCCCACGGCCCCGCGCACGCGAAGGTGTCGTAGCCCTTGGCGCGGGTGTGCTGAATCTCGCGGCGCTGGACGTCGCGCGCCGTCACGTCGTTGAAGCAGGTGAGGCCCCAGATGGCGCGCGCGGCGGTGGACTCGTCGGCGTTCTTCAGCTTCTCGCCGATGACGAGCGCCAGCTCCGCCTCGTAGTGGACCTCCTGGCTCGCCTTGGGGATGCGGATGGGCGAGCCCGTGCCGTTGAGCGCCGTGGAGGGCTTGGTGAAGATGAGCGGCTCGGGCGGCACCGGCTTACCCATCTCCTCCGCGTGCTTGCGGTAGTTCTGACCGATACACACGACCTTGGACGCGTCCGACGGCACCAGCAGCGTCAGCGAGGACAGCGAGCGGTGGATGCCCGTCTCCTTCGCGCCGGCCCAGGGTGCGGCGGTGAGGACCGCCACCTCGGAGCCTTCCACCCGGCCGTGGTGCGCACGGCCCTCGTGCAGGAAGCGGCAGTAGCGCGCGGTCGTCATGAAGTCCTCTGGAAGCCGAGCACGTCGGCCATGTCATGGAGACCAGGCGCGCGCCCCGCCACCCAGCGCGCGGCCCTCAGCGCGCCAGCAGCGAACTGGTCTCGGTTGGTGGCGCGGTGCGTGAGTTCGATGCGCTCACCCTCGCCAAGGAAGTACACGGTGTGCTCGCCCACCACGTCGCCGCCCCGGAGCGTCTGCACACCAATCTCGCGCGCGGGCCGCGCGCCAATCTGCCCATGCCGCGCGAAGGTGAGGTCCTCCTGGGTGCGCCCCAGGGCCTCCGCCAGCACGTCCGCCAGCCGCAGCGCGGTGCCGCTGGGCGCGTCCTTCTTCATGCGATGGTGCGCCTCCAGCACCTCCACGTCGAAGCCCGGCCCCAGCACCCGCGCCAGCTCCGCGGCCATGCGGATGACCAGGTTGACGCCCACCGACATGTTCGGCGCGGCGACGATGGGCACCGTCTTCGCGCTCTCCGCCAGCGACGCGGACGCCTCCGGCGTGAAGCCGGTGGAGCCCACCACCAGGGCCACGCCGCGCGCGGCACACACCTTCGCGTGCGCCACGCTCAGCTCCGCGCTGGTGAAGTCGATGACGACGTCCGCCTGCGCGGCGTCCAGCGCCCGCTCCAGGCTGTCCACCACCGTCACGTCCACCGGGCCCAGCCGTGTGGCCACCCCGGCGTCCTGGCCCACCGAGGCGCTGCCCGGCCGCGCCGTGCCTCCCACCACCCGCAGGTCTCCCGAGTCGCGCGCCAGGCGGAGCAACGTGCTGCCCATGCGGCCGGTGATGCCGGTGATGACGGTGCGAATCATGTCTGCCGCGCTCCAGGTAACGGCGGGATGAGGGAAAGCTCAGCCCGTGAGCAGGCCCAGCTGGCGCAGGGTGTCGCGAAGCTTCGCGGCGTTGGGCTCGGTCATCTGCACCAGGGGCAACCGCACTTCGGGCCCGAACAATCCCATCACGTGCAATCCCCACTTCACGGGTGTGGGGCTGGACTCGATGAAGAGCAGGCGGTGCAGCTCGTTCATCCGCACCTGGAGGTCGCGCGCCACCGCGATATTCCCCGCGCGCGCCGCCGCCACCAGGTCCGCCATCATCCGCGGCGCCACGTTGGACGACACGGAGATGACGCCCTTGCCGCCGCAGGCGATGAAGGGCAGCACGGTGAAGTCGTCACCGGACAAGAGCGTCATCCGGTCGCCGCACTTCTCCAGGATGTCGATGGCCCGCGGCATGCTCCCGGTGGCCTCCTTGAGCGCCACCACCTCGGGGATGTCGCACAGCCGCAGCACGGTGTCGGGCAGCAGGTCCACGCCCGTCCGGCCCGGCACGTTGTAGGCGATGATGGGGAAGCCCGGGTGCGCCTTGGCCACCGCGCGGTAGTGCTCCAGCAAGCCCGCCTGCGTGGGCTTGTTGTAGTAGGGCGTGACGATGAGCGTGCCGTCCGCGCCCGCGTCGCGCACGCGGCGCACGCCTTCAATGGTCTCCGCGGTGCTGTTGGAGCCGGCGCCGCCCACCACCGTCACGCGGCCCTTCGCCTCCTCCACCACCACCTTCACCGCGCGGGCCCGCTCATCGGCCGTCATCGTCACGGCTTCACCGGTGGTGCCCATGGGGACCAGCACGCTGGTGCCCCCTTCAATCTGCTGGCGCACCAGCGCCCGGTAGGCGGGCTCATCGAGCGCTCCGTTGCGAAACGGAGTGGCCAGCGCCGTCATGGAGCCTTCGAAGGTCTTCATGCCGGCGCTTATACGTTCAGGCCCGCTCGCCGCGCCAGAGATCCTCGACGCGCTCCCGCTCCCGGACCACGCGCCACGCCTCACCGTCCACCAGCACTTCGGCCGGGCGCGGCCGGGAATTATAAGTGGACGACATACTCATGCCGTATGCGCCCGCGCTCATGATGGCGAACAACTCGCCTGCCTGCGGAAGCACCAGGGGCCGTGCCTTCGCCAGCACGTCGGTGGATTCACACACCGGCCCCACCACGTCTACCTCCACCGCCTTGCCCCTCCGCTTCATGAGGGGTTGCAAGCCGTGGTGCGCCTCGTAGAGCGCAGGGCGCAGCAAGTCATTCATGCCCGCGTCCACCACCACGAAGTGCCGCGCCGGCGTCTTCTTCCGGTACAGCACGCGCGTGAGCAGCACGCCCGCGTTGCCCATCAGCGCCCGGCCCGGCTCCAGGATGAGCGTGGCCCCAGTGGCTCCAGCCGCGGCCATCACGGTGCGGGCGTACTCGTCCGGAGACGGCGGCGTCTCGTCCGAATAGGTGATGCCCAGCCCGCCGCCCACGTCCAGGTAGGCCAGCGGATGGCCCTTCTCCTTGAGCGCGGAGTACAGGCCCGCGACCTTGGACAAGGCCGCGCGAATGGGCGCCGTCTGGGTGAGCTGCGAACCGATGTGGCAATCCAACCCGGCGGCCAGCAGGCCCTTCATCTTCTTCGCGCGCGCGTAGAGGGCCACCGCCTCCTCGAACGGCACGCCGAACTTCGACGTCTTCAGGCCGGTGGAGATGTAACGGTGCGTGCGCGCATCCACGTCCGGATTCACTCGCAGGGCGAATGGCGCGCGGCGCCCCAGGCGGCGGCCCACGGCGTCCAGCGCCTCCAACTCCTCGGCGCTCTCCACGTTGAAGAGGAGGATGCCCGCGGCCAGCGCCGCCTCCATCTCCTCCTGCGTCTTGCCCACGCCAGCGAACACCGTCTTCGCCGTGTCCCCGCCCACATGCCGCACCCGGGCCAGCTCGCCGCCGGAGACGATGTCAAACCCACCGCCCCGCTCGGCGATGAGCCGGAGGATGGCCAGGTTCGAGTTGGCCTTCACCGAGTAGCAGATGAGGTGCGGCCGGTCTCCGAAGGCCTCCGTTACCACCCGGACGTGCCGGGTGAGCGTGGCGGTGGAGTACACGTAGGTGGGCGTGCCCACGGACTCGGCGATGGCCGCCAGCGGCACATCCTCCGCGTGGAGCACGCCCTTGCGGTAGGCGAAGTGATTCACGGGACTCCCGCGTCCTCGGACTCCGGCGGTGACAGCGGCGTCTCCACCCCGGTCTCCGGCGTGGGAGACAGGGTGGGCCCCGACGGCTCCAGGGGCCCTCGCTCCGACTCAGGGGGCGGCGGCTGCGTCTGGGTCGCGGGCGCTGGCGGCGGCCCGGGCGGCCTCGGGGGCCCCTTGATGCCACACGCCGCCAGCGTCAGTGACACGCTGGCGGCCACGCACAGCCGCGCGAGGACCTGGCGCATGGCTAGAACTGCATCCCCAGCCACGCGCGGATGGTCTGCGGCGTGTCCAGGTCGGTGGGCACCGTCGCGTTGAACTCCCGCAGGCCGCTCATCGGGAACAGGATGCCGTAGGCGATGCCGGCGATGAACCCATCCTCCGTCTTGTAGTCCGCGCCCACGTTGACCTCGAGACCCAGCGCCTTGTTCGTGAAGGACGGCGTGGACTGCGCGTACATGGCCTGCGAGTAGATGACGCGGCCGTAGATGTCGAAGCCCTCGGTGATGGTGTACTTCGCCGACGGGCGAACGTAGAACGCGTCCGTCACCCCGACCAGCAGCTCGCGCCATAGGATGAGGTCGATGCGGTAGTCGCGGTTGAAGCGGAAGTTGCGGATGGCGTTGTCCCTGCAGCCGCCCGTGCCGCAGTCGTACTGCGGGCCCTCGAAGTCACCCGGCTCCGTCCGACCGTTGGTGCCCGAACCCGGACGGCTCGGCTGGTTGCCGAAGCCCGGCGCCTTGTCGCCGGAGGCGAAGCCCAGCTCCATGTTCAGCGACAGCTTCTGGTTCAGCAGCCGCAGCTCACCCTGCGCCACGCCGCCGAACTGGGCCACGGTGAGGCTCTGGTTGAGCGTGGGGTCGTTGATGCCGCCCACGTCCAGCGCGCGGTTGCCGATGCGGCCCAACTGGGCGGCGGCCTCGAACTCCAGCCGCCAGTTCTTCTCCTCGTACTTCAGCCACAGGTCCGGCACGAACAGCGACGCGTCGCGCGGGATGAAGCCGGTGTTCTGGCCGTTCGTGGTGGAGCCGTCGTACTCCCACTTCTGGGTGCGGTAGGTGAAGTGCAGGCCGTACTGGAGCACGCCCTGGTTGTTGTCCAGCTTGGAGCGGATGACCTGGTCGGTGTCCCGGCGCGCGATGGCAATCACCCAGCTGTGCGCGTCATCGGACTGGGTCAGGTCGATGGGCTCGCCCACGGTGCCGCGCGTGTCGGTGACGCCCTCCGAGTTGAAGTCCAGCATCGGCGTCACGTACCAGCCCTCGAAGGGGTTGGTGACGAACTGGACGCGGTCCACGGTGTCGCCGAAGTCGCAGTCGAAGCAGGTGCCGTCGTTGCGCAGCATGCCCAGACCCCACTGGCTGCCCATGCGGCCGAAGCGCAGGATGCCCACCGGCGTCTTCACTTCGCCGTAGGCGCGGCGCAGCTTGATGGAGTCCTGGAGCGCGTCCGCCAGCGGGTCCTGGCTCTCGGAGAAGATGCCGAAGAGGTTGCGCGTGTTGCCGGGCAGCAGCGTGTCCGGCATGGCGCCCATGATGAAGTTGTCCAGGCCGAGGACCTCCATCTTCAACGCCACCTGCTCGGAGATGTTGAAGGTGGGCGCCAGGCGCACGCGCATGGTGGCGAAGGACTGGGTGTTCTCCTGCGCGCTGCGAGGCGAGCGCGGGAAGAGCTCCTTGCCGGGCGCCTTGCCCAGGTCGAACTTGTAGAAGAGCGTGGGGCGGACGCGGAAGTAGCCGTCGAGCGTGAAGACCTCGAGCTTGCGCTTCTCCTCCGGGAACTCCTCGGCCCACTCGTCCGTGGCGCCAATGGACTGCTTGGCGGCCTCGGCGCGAATCTCCTCGCGCAGCTCCTCCTTCAGCGCTTCCAGGTCGTCACGGCTGACGCCCTCGCGAGTGGAGGACACAGGCGCGGTCTCCGCGGAAACAGACTCCGCGGGGGCGGGAGCAGCGGGTGCGGCTTCCGCGGGCGCGGGCGGGCTACCCTCCGGCACCGGCGTCTGAGCGGTGGCCGTGGACGAAGCGACGAGTAGCGCCGCCAGCAGGGCGTGAGACATGGGCAACGATCTCCAGGGCCACCTGGGGCGGCCGGGTCTGAAAGGCGGGCGATTCAAGCGACGGGACCAAGGGGTGTCAACGCTTACCAGGGCGGGCCTTCGCGCCGTCAACGGCCGGCGACCCCGCCTCACTTCGGCGTCCGTCCCCCGGCTGGCACCGGGGGCAGTAGTGGGTGGTACGGCCTCCCTGGGTGAAGGACTCGACCCGGGTGCCACACTGGGAGCATGGGCTCCCCGCGCGGCCGTACACCCTGAATGGATTCTCCGAGCGCCCCTCCTCCAGGTACACCGGCTCCTCCCCCTCCTGCTCCTTGAGGCCGAAGTCGATGGAGGCGCGGATGGCCTGGACCAGGCGTTTCCACTCGTCCGGCGTCAGGGAGCCGGGCTGGCGCGAGGGGTGAAGGCCCGCGCGGAAGAGCGCCTCGGCGGCGTGGATGTTGCCCAGGCCGGAGATGCGCTCCTGGTCCATCAGCGCCACCTTCAGCTCTTTCCGTGAGGAGCCCACGGCCTGCTGGAGCTGCCCCGCGGTGAGGCCATCCGCCAGCGGATCCCTCCCCAGGATTCGCACCGCCTCCAGCTCCCGCAGGCGCGCGGCTGGCGCCGGCTCCAGGCGGCCGAACATTCGTGGATCGGAAAAGTGGATGACATGGCCGTCGTCCAGATGAAACCGGGCGCGGCTGTAGGGCGCCACCTGCCCCTCGGTGCGGCGGACGAACTTGCCCGTCATCCCCAGGTGCCCCATCAGCCCCTTGCCGCCCTCGAAGGCGAAGAGCAGGTACTTGCCCCGGCGGACCAGCGACTCCAACCGGCCCGTCAGCGTGTCGAACTGCTGGCGCTCGGCGCCTCGGAAGATGCGGGTGTTCTCCGACTCGGCACGCACGAGGCGCCGGTCGCTGAACCAGCGCACCAGGTTGCGCCGCGCGATTTCGACTTCGGGTAGCTCTGGCATCCTGCCGGGGCACATACACCGGCGGGCGTCCCCACGCACCGCCTACCTGCCGGGCAGCGAACACGGGTGTGGTGGCGGCGCGAAAGCCGGATGCCTGGATGCTTGCACCACGTGGCCCTTGAAGGCAGGTGCCGATGTGGGCCAGCGTCGCGCCTCCCGCGGAGCGACGCGGCGTAGACCTCTGGAAAGAAAGGCAGCACTCGTCATGCAGCGCATCCTCGTGGCGGTACTGGGAGTCACCCTGGCATTGGGCCTGTCGACGGGCTGCACCAAGCAGCGCATCTCCGCCGAGAAGGCCGTGGCCCGCACCCTCATCTCCGACGAGCAGGAGGAGCAGCTCGGCAAGCAGGTCAAGGCGGAGTTGGAGACGAAGGAGAAAATCAAATACGTGCAGAACGCGGCCGTCGTCGACTACGTGCGCGGCATCTCCGCCAGCATCCTGAACCAGGCCTCCAAGGACCGGCCCGGGGTGAAGTGGAAGATCAACGTCATCGACGACCCGAAGATGGTCAACGCCTTCGCCACGCCCGGCGGCTACCTGTACGTCTACACCGGCCTCATCCTGGCCGCGGACACGGAGGCGGAGCTGGCCGGCGTCATGGCGCACGAGGCGGGCCACGTCGTGGGCCGTCACTCCGCGCGCGCCATGGTCAACCAGATGGGCCTGCAGGCCATCACCCAGGCGGCGCTGGGACAGAACCCGGGCACCGTGGCGCAGATCGCCGCGTCGCTGGTGAGCGGCGGCACGCTGCTGGCGCACGGCCGCGGCGAGGAGATTGAAGCCGACGAGTACGGCGCCCGCTACGCCTCCGGTGCGGGCTACGACCCGCGGGGCCTCATCACCTTCTTCGAGAAGCTCCAGAAGGAGCAGGGCGACACGCCCGCGCTGATGAAATGGCTGAGCACGCACCCCACCAACCGGGACCGCATCGCGAACATCCAGAAGATCATCTCGCAGAAGAACCTGCGGGGCAGCAACAACGGCCCGGGCGGGCTTCCCGCCATCAAGCAGGCCCTGGGCGGAAAGTAGTTCCCCAGCCCTCAGTGCAGCGTGGAGGAGCGAGGGTCCTGCTCCTCCACGGTGGGCTCGGGCTCCTGGCCCCGGGCCACGCGTCGCCGCCACCGGAAGCGCGCCAGCTTCGACCGCATGGCGCTGCTGGCGCTCTTGGCCGCGCCGGGCGTCTTCAGGGGCGGCTCCAGCGGCGCGGGCTCCCCGAAGCCGCGGGCGCCCTTCGACTTCCCCTCCACCGAGGCGTGCTCGAGGATGGCGTTGATTTCGCCTCCGACGATGAAGATGAGCCCGGAGAGGTAGAGCCACAGCAGCAGCACCATCACACCACCGATGGAGCCGTAGGTGACGTTGTACTTGCCGAAGTGCTCCACGTACTGCGTGAAGCCCCAGGTGCTCGTCAGCCACAGGCCCGTGCCCAGGACGGAGCCGGGGGTGATGTACTTGAAGCGCTGCTTCACGTCGGGCAGCAGGTAGTAGCAGCACGCCAGCACCAGCATCACCAGTGACGCGGTGAAGGGCCAGCGCAGCCAGGACCACACGAGGTGGAAGGCGTCCACGAGTTGCAGCTTCCCCGCCAGCCACAGCCCCAGCCGCCCGCCGAGCAGGAACACGGCGAAGGACAGCGGGATGAGCAGCGAGCCCATCAGCGTCACCAGCATCGCCAGGCCCTGCGTCTTCCAGAGGGGCCGGGATTCGGAGACGTCGTAGGCCAGGTTGAGCGCGGTGCGCAGCGCATTCACGCCGCGCGACGCGGACCACAGCGTGATGACCAGACCGGCCGTCAGCAGCTTGGGCTGGGGTTGGTTGACCAGGGACCGCAGGTGGCCGGTGATGAGCCCCAACGCGTCACCCGGCACCAAGGGGCGGATGCGGTCCAACATCGCGTCCACCGCGCCCGGGGCGAACGGCAGGTACGCCACCAGCGTGACGAGGAAGAAGAGGAAGGGGAACAGCGAGAACAGCAGGTAGTACGACAGCTGCGCCGCGATGTCGGTGACGCTGTCCTCCTGGAATTCCTTCACGAAGCGTCGGCTGAACTCGCGCCAGGACAGGTGCTTGAGTCTGGGCAACCGCATGCTCGCCTCCTCGCTCCGAGTCGTACCGGGGCTCAGAAGGTGAAAACGGAAGCGCGCTTTGGCAGCAGGCGGCCAGGCGAGCGCACGGCGTGTGGCTCGGCCAAATGGCCTGGTGCGGTGTCGTCAGGCGACGTTGGGCGGGAGGTATCTGCCCAGCAGCGGACGGAGGCGGCCGCGCACCTCGTCGGGGATGCGGCTGCGCTCGGTGCCGATGGCCAGGGCCAGCGCGGTGTCGCAGCGGCAGGTGGCGCGGGCTTCGCCGATGCGAGGCAACGCGCGGCGGATGAGCGCGGCGCCGCTGGCGGTGACGGCCTTCCGGTTGTGGGAGATCTGCGCCAGCAGGTCGTCATGCTCCTGCCCTGGCGCGCGCGGCTGCCACGAATCGTAGTCGGTGGGCAGGGCCACCATGGCGTAGTGGAGCTCCGCCTCGCGGGCGAGCCGGGCCTCGGGCATGCCCGTCATGCCCACCAGGTCTCCTCCCCACGTGCGGTAGAGCATGCTCTCCGCGCGAGTGCTGAGGGACGGGCCTTCGATGCAGACGTAGGTGGCCTCGGTGTGCACGGTCGGCCCCAGCGGGTCCCTGGCGTGCTCGAGCACCTGGCGCAGGGTGCCGCAGAAGGGGTTGCCCAGGTCCACGTGGACGGCGACGTCGTCGAAGAAGGTGCAGGGACGGCGGTAGGTGCGGTCGATGACCTGGTCCGGCAGGGCGAGGTGGAGCGGATGGATGTGCTCGCGCAGGCTGCCCACGGTGCCGGTGGAGAGGACGTGGGTGACGCCCAGGACCTTCAGCGCGTACAGGTTGGCGCGGTAGGGCGCGCGGGTGGCGTTGTAGACGTGGCCGGTGCCATGGCGGGCGACGAAGGTGACGGAGACGCCGTCGAGCTCGGTGGTGACGATGGGGCCCGCGTGAGGACCAAAGGGCGTCTCCAAGATGTGGGACTCGCCCTTCCCGGGGATGCCCAGTGCCTGGGCCAACCCGGGGCTCCCGATGATGCCCACCCTGACAGCCATGTGCCTCCTCATGGCGCGACCATCGCGCCAGGGGACCATAACGCGCCCCCCTGGCGCCGGAACCCCAGAAGACTGGTAGTTTTCGTAATCGCCATGCGAGCCCTTCTGATTCTTGGCCTGACCCTCGCCGCCGGCCCCGCCGCGGCCGCCGTCCCTTCTGGTTGCCAGGAGGACTACGCGACCTGCAAGGAGGACTGCTCCATCCAGTACGGAGGCAGTGGGCGCACCATCAAGCAGCTCACGCACTGTCTGGCCGAATGTCAGGAGGGCGTGGGCCTGTGCGCGGACCGGCACTCGTCGCTGAAGGGCCTGCCCGCCGGCGTCGTGGCGGATCCGCCGAAGAGGCGGAATGGGAAGAAGCTGACCCGCGAGGAGGACCCGTTCGGCGACGGTGATGCGCAGCCCTCGCGCAAGCGCAACAGCCGCGAGGAGGACCCGTTCGGGGATGAGAAGCCCTCGGGCCGGCGGGACGGCTACCGCGCGTCGGAGTCCTCCGCCGCGGCGGAGCCTTCGCGCCGCGCGCCGGAGCCTGTTCCTCCGCCGCCTCCGTCCTCCGGTGTCGCGGTGGAGGCCACGCGGACGGGCGTGTACCGGGCGAGTGAATCGGACCCACCTCCGTCCCCTACCCCCGCATCGGCCCCCGCCGACCCGACGTCCCTGGGCGACCTGGACTCTCCGGATGATGAGCCCGCGGTGATGGCGGCGCCAGAGCCCGCGCCCGCGCCGGCCGCGCCCGAGCCGGTGAAGCCTGCTCCGCCTGCTGTCTCCGCGAGCCCGGCGAAGAAGGACCCGCTGCTCGACGAAGACGTGTCCGACGCTCCGCCTCCGGTGGTGAAGAAGCCCGCGCCCAGCAAGTCCAGCAAGCCGCCGCTGCCGCCCGAGCCCAAGTACGACATCTCCGAGTGGGACCCGAACGGGGACTGACGCGCGCTAGGCCGCTCCGGTTCCGCGCTCGACGTCCAGGATGGCCTGCCAGAGCGCGAACGGGGAAAGGATGCCCGCTTCCGCCAACTCGCGGTAGCGCTCGGCGTAGTCGTTCCAGACGCCGGCCCTGGCCACGACCTCCATGGACTCAGGCAGCACGTACGGACGGCGGCATGCGAAGAAGCGGTCGAAGGCGAAGTCGTAGATGCCTTGCCCGGTCGGCGCGGACAAAAGCCACAGCCGCTTTTCCACCTGAAACAGGTCCTCACCCGGACGAAGCATGGACGCATTCTACGGCGTTCACCGCCGTCCACCCTTTCCAACCGGCGGCCCATCAAGGCCCGTCCTCATCGCGAGACTGAAGCACAGGGAGGCCCCAGCCCTGCTCCGGACATCAACGCGCCTTCCGGAACGTCAGGTTGATGCGATGCCCACCCACCTGCGGATGGTGGCCCGGCTTGAGCGGCGTGACGCCGTGGTAGCGCAGGCGGGCTGGCCCGCCCCAGACGACCACGTCGCCATGGCTCAACCGTACTCGCGCCGGCCTGTCCGCTCGCTCCGCGCCACCGAAGAGGAAGACCGCCGGGAGCCCCAGTGAGACGGAGACGATGGGCGCGGTGAAATCACGCTCGTCCTTGTCCTGGTGCAGCGACATCTTCGCACCGGGCTCGTAGCGATTCACCAGGCACGCATCAGGGATGAACCCTTCGAAGCCCGCCTTCGCGGCGGCCAACTGCGCGAGCCGCGGGAAGACCGCCGGCATCTGCGGCCAGGGCTGCCCCCGCACCGGGTCCACCGCGTCGTAGCGATACCCCGTCCGGTCCGTCACCCAGCCCCACGAACCGCAGCTCGTCATCGCCACCGACATGCGGAAGCCGCCCGGCGTCTCCATGTGGCGGAAGGGTGAAGCGAGCGCGACGTCCTGGACCGCGCTCAGCAACTCCGCGTCGTGAGCCAGCACGAAGCCTCGAAGCACCATGGCACCGGGGCCCAGCGATTCCTCGCGAGGACCCATGCCACCCAGGCCGTCGAACAAGTCCATCGTCATTCGCGCGCCTCAAGCCGCATCATGGAAGATGACGCCGACTGTGTGGCGCTGTCCTGAGCGGATGCGGCTGACGCCGTGCCGGAGGTTGACGCGGTACACGCCTCGCGTGCCCTGCACCGGGCGGTGGTGGACGGCGAACACCACCGCGTCTCCCTGGCGCAGCGGGACGACCTCCGCCCGTGACTGCATGCGCGGACGCTGCTCGGTGAGGACGAACTCGCCTCCCGTGAAGTCCCGCCCGGGCTCCGACAGCAGAATCGCCACCTGGAGCGGGAAGACGTGCTCCCCATAGAGGTCCTGGTGCAGGCAGTTGTAGTCGTCCGCCTCGTACCGCAACAGCAGCGGCGTCGGCCGCACCTGCCCCGCCGCGTGGCAGCGTTCGAGGTACGCCGCATGCGCCTCCGGGTACCGCACCTCGATGCCCATGGCCGTGTTCCAGCGGTTCGCAATCGGCGCGAGCCGGGGGTACAGCGCCTCGCGCAGCCCGGTGACCACGTCCGGCAGCGGGTACTCGAAGTACTTGTACTCGCCCCGCCCGAAGCCGTGGCGAGCCATCACCACGCGGCCGCGGAACACGGCGTCTTCCGGGTACAGCGCCGTCAGGGCATCACACTCGGCCGGCGTGACGAGCCGCTCCAACGTCGCGCAACCTCGCGCGTCCAACTCCTCCGAGACTCGTGCCCAGTCGACGTCGGCCACCCGCTCCGGGACATGATTCACGGAACCTGCGGCGCTGGACGAACGGGCCTTTCGCGCCGTCACCTTCTGCGTGGACACGGTGTCTGCCTCCCTCCAGGAAACCTTGCGGCCATGACTGGACGCTAAAGGGCGAAGGCAGGCACGGCACTCCGAGTCTTGCTACCCGATGCGCGGCGAGGCCTGCGAAGGCGCGGGCGCCACGGCGGGCGACCGGACGTGCGCCGCCTGCGTCAGTCGCACGCCCAGGAGCACGAGCACGCCGCCCACCGCAATCTCCCAGTGCAGCGCCTCGTCCAGGATGGCCCAGGCGGCCAGCGCGGTCGCCGCGGGCTGGAGGTTGGAGAACACGGCCACCTTCGACGCCGGCACCCTCGACAGCGCGAAATACCAGAGCAGATACGCCACCACCGACGTGAGCAGGCTCAGGTAGACGATGGAGTAACGGGCCGCGGGGCTCGCCGCGAGCACCGCCTCCGGCTTCGCGAAGAACGGCGCCATCAGCAGCATCATGAACGTGGAGGCCACCATGCTCCACGACGTCGCGCGAATCGGTCCGTGGATGGCGACGAACGGCTTGCCCTCCGTCGTGTACACCACCCACGACATCACCGCGCCCAGGATGAGCAGGTCTCCCATCAACGAGCCGCTCGCATCCGCCAGCCCGCGCCCCAACAGCAACACCACCACGCCCGCGAACGCCGTGATGATGCCGCCCATCGCCCGGAGCGAGGCCCGCTCATGGCCCCGTCTCAGGCTGAGCAGGTACACGCCCAGCGGCGTCAGCGCGTAGAGCAGCGCCGCGTGCGCCGCCGTCGACTGGGACAGGCCATAGAAGAAGAACACCTGGTTCACCGGCCCCGCCAGCAGGCCCAGCAGCAGCACCCGCCCCCACTCGTTGCGCGGCGGCAGCCGGGGCCCAGGCAGGAAACACAGCAGCAGCATGAACACCGAGCCACTCAACACGAAACGCCACAACACCACCGTGAGCGGCGCCAGCTCCGCCATCGCGCGCTTGCCCGCAAGGTACGTTCCCGCGCTGATGAGGACCTGGAGGATGAGCCCGGCGTAGACAGGGCCCAATGACTGCGGAGAGGTGGACGTCAGGGGTCGAGCTGAAGGAGCGCCCATTGCGCGGCGGTACGTACCAATTCGCTCGAATCGCCGCTGAGCTTTTCCAGTAACGGTTTCGCGTCCGCCTGCTTCGCCACACCCAACGCATACACGGCGTTGCGGCGCAGCCCGTCGTAGCGTGCGCGCGCCAGCGCGGTGCCAGGTATTAGGTGCTCATACTGTTCCACGGTGAGTCCCGCGAGCTCGCGCACGCCCAACTCCGCCACCGCCCGGGGCGCGAAGCGCGGGTGCTCCGCGAACACCGGCCGGCGGTTCAGCGGACACACCTGCTGGCAGATGTCGCAGCCGAAAACCAGGTTGTCGAACTTGAACCGGAACGCCTCCGGCACCTGCTGCTCGCGGTTCTCGATGGTCTGGTAGGACAGGCACGCACGCGCGTCCACGCGCCCGTTGCCCACCAGCGCGCCCGTGGGGCAGGACATGAGGCAGCGGCGGCACGCACCACACCGGTCCGCCGCCGGGCCATTGCCATAGTCGTCGACCTCGGCATCCACCACGAGCGTGGCCAGCAGCACCCACGAGCCATAGGGCTCGGTGATGAAGCAGCCATTCTTCCCCACGTAGCCGAGCCCCGCGCGCGCCGCCCACACCTTCTCCATCAGCGGGCCACTGTCCACGCCTCCGTAGGAGCCCAGCCCCGGGTACATCACGTTGAGCGCCTTGCGGAACGCCTTCATCCGGTCGCGCAGCGTGGAGTGGTAGTCGCGTCCGCGGGCATAACGCGCGATGGGGGAGTCCACCGTCTCCGCGTCGTCGCGCCAGTAGTTGTTCGCGAAGGAGATGACCGTCTTCGCGCCCGGCAGCAGGAGCGAGACGTCCAGACGCTCGGCGGCCCGCTCGCCCATCCAGTCCATGTCCGCCGCGTAGCCCGCCGCCACCCACGACATCAGGAAGTCGGGTGGAATGGGCTCGGCGCGGGCGAACCCCACCAGGTCGAAGCCAACCGAGCTGGCGAGATCACGCAGATGGGCGGTGGGCAGCACGTTCACGGGGCGCGTCCGACTACTTGGAGGGCTTCGCCGGAATCCACTTCACGTCTTCCACGCTCGCCCGGTGGTTGACCACGCGCGCCAGGACGAAGAGCAGGTCGGAGAGCCTGTTGAGATAGACGACCACCGCCTGCGGAATCTTCCCTTCGCGCAACAGCGGCACCGTGCGGCGCTCGGCGCGGCGGCAGACGGTACGCGCCAGGTGCAGTGCGCTCGCGGCCCGCGTGCCTCCAGGCAGGATGAAGTGGGTCATCTGCGGCAGCTCCGCCTCGAAGCCGTCGATGGCGCGCTCCATGTCCTCGGCCCACTCAGGCTTCAGCTCGGGAATGTGCGCCGACGCCTTGGTGCCCTCGGGCGTGGCCAGCACCGCGCCCACCGTGAAGAGCTGGTCCTGGAGCCGGTGGAGCAGCGCGTCCACATCCGTGGGCCCCTCGAAGCTCCGTACGAGGCCGAGGGTCGCGTTCAGCTCGTCCACTTCCCCATACGCGTCCACACGCACGTCGTCCTTCGAGACGCGTCCGCCACCGAACAGACCGGTCTCTCCCGCATCACCCGTCTTCGTATAGAGTTTCATGCCCCGGCTTCTAACGGTGCGTGACGACTGGCGTCCATGAGAAGCCGCACCACGACGTACAGCCCTGTACGGAGTTCACCGCTGGCACGAGCCCCTTGTATCCAGGCGGGGCGCGATCGTACATGGCCCCATGCAGCCCTATCTGTCCCTGCTCGACCACGTCCTGCACCACGGGGTGAAGAAGGGCGACCGGACCGGCACGGGGACGCTCAGCGTCTTCGGACCCCAGCTCCGGTTCGACCTCACGCAAGGCTTCCCGCTCCTCACCACGAAGAAGGTGCACACGAAGTCCATCCTCCATGAGCTGCTGTGGATGCTCGCGGGGGACACCAACGTGCGCACGCTCCAGGCCCAGGGCGTCACCATCTGGGACGAATGGGCCAACGCCGACGGCAGCCTCGGCCCCGTGTACGGGCACCAGTGGCGCTCGTGGACGGCGCCCGATGGTGGGCACATCGACCAGATGGAGGCGCTGGTGGAGGGGCTGAAGAAGAACCCCGACTCGCGCCGCCACATCATCAGCGCGTGGAACGTGGCGGACCTGCCGTCCATGAAGCTGCCGCCCTGCCACGTCCTCTTCCAGTTCTACGTGGCCAACGGGCGGCTGTCCTGCCAGCTCTATCAGCGCAGCGCGGACCTCTTCCTGGGGCTGCCCTTCAACATCGCCTCGTACTCATTGCTGACGATGATGGTGGCGCAGGTGACGGGGCTGCAGGCGCACGAGTTCATCCACACCGTGGGTGACGCGCACCTGTACCTGAACCACGTCGAGCAGGCGAAGACGCAACTGTCGCGCGAGCCGCGCGCCCTGCCTCGCATGCGCATCAACCCCGATGTGACGGACCTCTTCGCCTTCAAGTACGAGGACTTCACGCTCGAAGGCTACGACCCGCACCCCGCCATCAAGGCGCCCGTGGCCGTATGAAGCTGTCCGCCATCGTCGCCATGGCGGCGAACCGTGTCATCGGCGCCGGCAACCAGCTCCCGTGGCGGCTGCCCGCGGACCTCGCGCACTTCAAGCGCATCACCATGGGCCACACCCTGGTGATGGGGCGCAAGACGTACGAGTCCATCGGCCGCCCACTGCCAGGCCGCACCTTCATCGTCGTCACCCGTCAGCGCGACTTCGCGCCCCCGGGCGTCCAGGTGGCGCACTCCGTGGACGAAGCGCTCTCCGTGGCGGAAGCCAGCGGCGACCCGGAGGTCTTCATCGCCGGAGGCGCGGACCTCTACGCCCAGACGATGGACCGCGTGCGGCGCCTCTACCTCACGCGCATCGCCCGGGACTTCCCTGGCGACACCTGGTTTCCTGACGTGGACCTGTCGGGTTGGACGCGCGTCGAAGAGGAAGCACATCCCGACGCCGAGCCACCCCACACCTTCCTCACCTACGAGCGCTGACGCACCCCTCCGCCCGGCGGCGTCTACATGCATGCCCGGGCGAGGGCGCGCGCCCACATTCCCTCCTTCAAACGTTAAGCGCACAATCCAGACCTCACCCGTCAGTCCCAAGGAGCTCCGGATGCACAAGACGTGGATGCGAGGACTTGGATTGGTTGCGGCGGCGGTGATGCTGGCCTGTGGTGGCCCCGTGGAGGAGGCCCCCGTGGACGAAACGGGCAGCGCCGAGCAGGAGCTGCGCCGGTGTGACCTGCAGGGGCGCTGTGCCGCCAACGAGGTCTGCGTGGGCGGCCCCGATGGCACCTGCTACCCGTGCAACCGCTACCCGCAGTACTGCGAAATCATCATCGAGCAGTAGCGCGAAGGTGAAGCACGAGGCGCCCGGCCATCCATCCGGCCGGGGGCCTCCCATCCCGCCACGTGGCACGTCCTGACGCCATGCACACTTCCACGGGATGCAGACCACCCTCCTCTCTCGTCCCATTGAAGTGCCGTGGCGAACCGCGGCCCTCTCCAGCGCCGCCGTGCTCACGGCGTCCAACGTGGCCGCGCTCGTGGCCAGCCTCCGGCTTGCTCCCTTGCTGCGCCACCGGCTGAGGCCGCGGCCTCGTGCCCTGCCCGCACTGGCCGTGGGAGCCACCGCGCTGGGAGCGCTCGCCATCGGCGCGCTCAGCATCGGCACCCTGGCCATCCGAGCGCTGACTATTGGCAAGCTGCGGGGTGACGACTGGCAGGTGGACTCACTCCGCGTGGGCTCGCTCCAGGTCGTGGAGACGATTGGACCCGCGGGCCTGTCTGGCGTGGGCGCGACCTGATGCCGGCTGATTTTGAAGTTGCCTCGCAAGATTGAAAGGCCACCACCCCGCTGGTAGAGGGGGTGGCATGACTCGCGCCGCCTCGCTGCTGCTGTTCCTCCTGCTTGCCCTGCCTGTTGCATCCCGCGCGGACGACGGCGCCTCCGAGGAACGCACGTGGCACCGGCTCATCGGCATCCTCCAGTACCTGGAAGCGGACTATCCGCTCGCCATCGAGTCGCAGTCCGCGTTCGAGCTGGCGGAGCAGAAGAGCTTCGCGGCGGAGGCGGTGGACGCGGCGCGCGGCCTGGGCCCCGCGGCAGCGGCCTTCCTGCCGCGCGTACAGGACATCCAGGCCCGCGTGGACAAGGGTGAGGACCCTGACGGCGTCAGCCGCGACTGCGGTGAGCTGGTGGAGAACCTCGTCACGGCCGGAGGGCTGGCCCGCAGCCCACGCCGCCCGCCGGACCTGGCGCTGGGCCAGTCGCTGTTCGCCACCAACTGCGCCGCGTGCCATGGCGCCGACGGCAGCGCGAACGTGGCCATCGCCGCCAACATGGAGCCGGCGCCCGCCAACTTCCAGGACGCGGAGCTGATGGAAGGCCTCACGCCGTACAAGGCCTTCAACACCACCAGCTTCGGTGTGCCGGGCACCGCGATGCCGGCCTACCCCACCCTGTCCGAGGAGGAGCGCTGGTCGCTGGCCTTCTACGTCTTCACCATGCGCCTGCCCGAGTGCGAGGGCACGCCGCCACGCGTCTCCCTGGAGCGGCTCGCCAACGCCACCGACGCGGACCTGGTGAAGGAGTTCGGCCAGGAGAACCTCGCCTGTCTGCGCCGGAAGATGCTGGACGCGGACGAGGAGCGCTCGCTGCTCGCCGCCCGGGAGAACGTGCAGCAGGCCATGCGCCTGGGCGCCGCGGGTGACATCGCGGGCGCGAAGGCGGCCCTGCTGGACGGCTACCTCAACGGCGTGGAGCCGGTGGAGCCCAAGCTCAGCGCGCGCGACTCGGCGCTGACGCTGAAAATCGAGCAGGGCTTCCTCAAGGCCCGCATGGCGGCGGAGCGCGGCAGCCCGCACCTCCAGGACGAAGGCCGTGAGCTGCTGGCGCTGCTAGACCAGGCGCGGCGTGACTCGGGCACCACCGCGAGCCTGCTGTCCACGATGTGGCTGACGCTGCTCATCCTGCTGCGCGAGGGCTTCGAGGCGACCATCATCGTCGCGGCGCTGCTGGCCGCGCTGCGGAAGATGAAGGCCACCGAGCACGCCCGCGTGGTGCACTTCGGATGGATTTCCGCGCTGATTGTCGGCGCGCTGTCCTACGTGCTCGGCCGCCACCTGCTGGCCGGTGCCCAGCGCGAGTGGATGGAAGGCATCGCCGCGCTCGTGGCGGTGGCCATGCTGCTGTACGCGGCGATGTGGCTCAACGCCCGCTCCAACATCAGCCAGTTCATGGGCGAGCTGCGCGAGAAGATGCAGGGCGCGCTGGGCCGCGGCAGCATGCTGGGCCTGTTCCTCATCGCCTTCACCGCCGTGCTGCGCGAGAGCTTCGAGACGGCCATCTTCCTCCAGGGGCTCGCGCTGGACTCGCCGGAGGGCGTGGCCTGGGGCGCGCTCGCGGGCGCGGTGGCCATGGCGGTGATGGTCCTCTTCATCAACCGGCTGGGTTACCGCCTGCCGATGAAGACGCTCTTCAACGCATCCACCGTCATCCTGGTCCTCACCGCGGTGATGCTGCTGGGCAAGGGCCTGCACTCGCTGCAGGAAGTCGGTGCGCTGCCGCTCGAGCCCCTGCCCTTCCCCTTCATCACCGTGGACATGCTGGGCATCTATCCGGACGCGCTCTCGCTCGTTCCCCAGCTCCTGCTGGGCGGCATTCCGCTGGCCCTTGTCCTGCTCCGCCGAAAGGGCCGTGCCCAGCCTGTTTCCGAGGCCTCCGCGGGTTAGGGCGACGCGCGCCCGTCGTTGCGGTAGCGTGTCCCAGGTGAAGGTTTCGCGAGCGCACTCCATCGGGTTGGCCATGCTGGTCCTCTCCTCGGGCCAGAACGCCGCCTGGGCGCAGGAGCCCCCCGCGAGCGAGCCCGCCCGGGCGCCCGCCTCCGAGCTGACGCCGCCGCCCCTGGTTCCAGCCCCCGGCGGCTGGGACGCGCCGACGCGCCGCGACGAAGACGCCGGGGACGACTCCCGCCCGAGTCAGGAGACGGAAGGCACGACCTCCGTCAACGAACAGGCCCTTCCCAGCAAGGCCCACGCCCGCCCCGCGGACCCCGTGCCAAGGGTGGCGGTGGAGTTCCTGGCCGGCGCCGGTGGCGGCATCATCGCGGGCTCCGTGGGAATGCTCACCGGCTTCATCGTGGGTGCGTCCACGGTGGGCTGCGACGAGTGCGGCATCGTCGCGGGCGTCGGTGGCATCACCGGCGTGGTGGTGGGAATCCCCGCTGGGACGTGGATGGGCGGCAAGCTCATGGGCGGCCAGGGCACCTTCCTCGCCACCGCGGGGGGCAGCCTCGTGGGCTGGGGTGGCGCGCTGATCGGCTCCGCGCTACTGGGCATCGGAGACAACGAACCCGGCGGAGCGGTGTTCCTGCTGCTGCTTCCCGTGGTGGGCGCCGTCGCGGGCTATGAGCTGTCGTCGCCGGGAGAAGAGCGCCCCGCGCTCACCCGCAAGGCCCCGAGCACGTTCCAGGTGGTCCCCGTCGCCGGGATGGGCGAACGCGGGCCGCGCCTGGGCCTCGCCGGAAGCTTCTGAGGCAAAGCCCCCCGGGCTGTTGCGATGACCGGTTGAAAGCGCCGCCCAAAACCCCCGACATTTCCAAACAGCGCACCACGGGACTCGCGCCCGACCCGCGCCGTCCGTTCAGCGCGAAACCCATCACGGAGGCGATGGCATCCGAGCCCGCGCCGTGCTCTCACTACGAGCATCAGCCCCCATGCTCTCCCATCCGAATTGCCCCATCCTGCTGACGCTCCTGCTGCCCGCCCTCGCGCTCGCCCAGCCAACGGATGACGCACCGCGGATGCCAGAGCCCGTGACGCCCGCGCGGCAACGGCCCGTGGTGGATCGGCCATCACCGGCCTCCAGGCCACCGGTCTCTCCCCAGTTGCATCCGTCCCAGGATGCGCCGTTTCCGCTGGGCGCGCGCCTCGTGGGCGAAACGGTGGGCGGCGCGCTGATTGGCGCCTCCAGCCTCGCGGTGACCTTCCTCGGAGGTGTCCTCGTGTCGGACCGGGTGTCCTGCGGCTACAGCGAGTGCCGCTCCGGGAGGAACCTCAGCCTCATCAGCGCTTCGATTGGGATGGGGCTCGGCGCGGCGTCAGGCGTGTACCTGGGAGGCTCGCTGATGGATGCACGCGGCGGATTCCTGCCCACGCTGCTGGGCGGACTGGTGGGAACAGCCGCGCCATTGACCGTCGTGGCGCTGTCGGACGAAGCGTCCTGGGCGGTCCTCACCGCCACCTTCGCCGTACCCGTGGCGACGTCCATCCTCGCATTCGAGCTGTCCCATGGCGCCTACGAGCGGCGACGCCAGCAGGAGCGCCCCGTGGAAATGGTGCCCACGGTGAGCCTGGCCCCGGGAGGAGGGGCGCTCGGACTCGCCGGCCGCTTCTAGGCGCGGAAGTACTGGAGCGACTCCTCACGCACGAGGCCCTCCTCCACCAGCTTCTCCAGGGTGGCCAGCGCGCTGCGCTCCGCGATGGGGTGCATCAGCGGCGGCGTGTCCGCGTAGGCCAGGGACACCACCTGCGCCAGCGTGGCGCCGTTGGGTGGCACGGACTGGAGGATGAGCGCCTCCCGCGCCGCCCGGTGGTCCAGGTACTCCTGGAGCTTCGCGGGCCCGTCCGGAATCGGCGAGCCGTGCGCCGGGTACAGCGTGCTCACGGGCCAGTCCCGCAGCCGCGCGAGCTGCGACAGGTAGTCCCGCATGTGCCCTTCCGGCGGGTCGATGACGATGGTCCCCACGCCGGCCACCATGTCTCCCACCACCGCCGAGCGGCTGCGCTCGTCCACGAGGCACACGTGCCCCTGCGCATGCCCCGGCGTGTGCAACACGCGCCAGCGCTGCGGAACCGCACCCGCCAGCTCCAGCACGTCGCCATCCTCGAGCAACCGCTCCACGGGGAAGTCCAGCCGGTCCGCCGTGCGCGCATGGCACCACAGCGGGATGCCCAGGCGCTCCTTCACCGCGCGCGCGCCGCCCACGTGGTCACCGTGATGGTGGGTGAGCACCACCGCCACTGGCCGCAGCCCCTCCGCCTTCAGGCCGGACACCAGCGACAGCAGCTTCGCGTACTGCTTCACGTCCGCGGCGCCCGGGTCCACGATGAGCAGCTCGCCGTTGCCCAGCACATACGCGTTGGTATGCGCGGCCGGCGGCAGCGTGGGCGTCTCCAGCGCCACCACGCGCACGCCCTGCTGGAATTCGATGCGCTGCGAGACGTAACCCGGACAGAACGGAGGCGTCGCCAGGCGCGCCAGGACGTCGGACGCATCCGTGAAGGCGCCCAGCACCTGGAAGGCATGCACCGCGGGCGGGTGCAGCAGCGCCGTGCCATCTCCCCACCGCGCCAGGGCATCAGCGGGCTTCACCCAGGCGCCCTCCGCGAGCTCGCCGGGCCACCACTCCGCGCGCGCGTGGGCGGGCATCTCCACCAGGTAGAAGCGCGTATCGAAGCGCACGGGCAACGCCGGCGGCGTCACCCACCGGCCCGCGGCCCGGAAGTCATCCGCGTTCAGCGACAACCCCTCCGCCTTCAACAAAGCGCCCCACCCCAGCGTCCCGTCCAGGAGCGCCTTGCGCAGCGACTCCACCTTCACGGCGGACAGCGCCTCGGCGCCGCTGGCCACCAGCACACCCGTCTCCTCGAAGAGCTCGCGCGCCGCGGCCGAGCGCAGCGCCGCCTCCTCCCCGCTGGCGCCCGCCACCGGAACGTCCGCGTCCGCCGCGTCCAGCTTGCCTCCGGGAAAGGCATAGAAGCCGCCCGCGAAGCGAAGCGCCTTGCCGCGCTTCACCCAGAAGACCTCCACGCCCTCCCCCGCGCGCCGGTACAGCAGCGCCACGGAAGAAGGGCGGGCCTCCACCGGACTGTGGGTCAGCAGGTCCAGGCCCAGGCCCAGACTGGGAAGACGCTCGCTCATGATTCCACCGCCTGGCCAAGTACCCGGCCCATCAACGCATGTGCCTTGTCCGCCTGGTCTGGCCGGACGTACAGCCGGACGAGCCGCACCGCGCCACTGTAGCGTTGGTACAGCGGCGTGTAGCGCGCCACCTCGGTCAGCCGGCCGGTGGAGGCGTCGATGATGTACAGGCTCGGCCCACGGCCAGACGGCCCGGAGGTGTACTTGCTGAGCACGTTCTGGGACTCGACGACGTAGTGGTCGAACTTGTGGGACACCAGCGCGCTGCGCAGCACGTCCAGGTCGTAGCCCGTGTCCCGCTCCGTGAACTGCGCCAGCAGCTTGTAGCCCTGCCGCCGGCTGATGCGCTGGGCCCACGGATTCTTGGAGCGGCGCAGCGTGTACCAGAGCGCCGAATCGTCACAGAGCAGGAACTCTTCCGGATCCGAAGGAATCTCGAACTCGCCGGGCGACTCCTCGTAGTAGCGCCGCAGCATGTAGTCGAAGTTCACCGAGGTGTGGTGCAGGTACACCGACACGAACATGTGGTAGCGGCTGAGGAGGAAGTCCTCGAAGGCGAAGGCCGCCGCCCGGCTGAGGGCGAGGTAGGCCCGCCCGTCCTTCATCGCGGGATTGAGGTTGCTGACAATCCAATCCATGTCGTACCGGCCATAGTTGACTCCTGTGTAGAAGGAGTCGCGCAGCAGGTAGTCCATGCGGTCCGCGTCCAGCTCGCCGGAGACGATGGCGCGTAGCAGCGGCGTCCAGTCCACGCCCTGGTGCGTGAAGCCCGGGTCCTTCGGCGGCTTCGCTCCCGACACCAGCGCCACCGCCGCCATGGGCGTAATCCCCATGCCGCCGAAGTGCTTCTCGATGATGGGCGTCAGCGAGCTGTCGAGGAGGATTTTCGCCGTGTAGTCCTCGTGCGTGGCCAGCTCGCCCTCCGCGGTGCCGTCCAGCCAGGACGGCAGGCGCAGGAGCGAGCGCTTCGGAGCGATGCGCTCCGAGGCATGTGACAGCGGCATGTGCCCCAGGTCATGGCAGAGGACCGCCAGACGCACCGCCGCGCAGAAGCGCTCCCGCACGTCCTCCGGCAGCGACGAGCGAGCAGCCACCGCGCCGAACACGCGCGAGGCGACATGCATGGCGCCCAGGGAATGGATGTGGCGCGTGTGCGTGGCCCCGGGAAAGGCCAGGTCCCCGAAGCCAAGCTGTCGGACATACCGCAGCCGCTGGTAGTGCCGGCTGTCGATGACGGCCTTCTCGGGGTCGCTGACCGGGATGGTGCCGTGGATGGGGTCACGGATGCGCATGATTCCCTTTCCATACTCCTGGATACCCCCTCGGGAGGTCATCAAACGTACCGCGAACCTTTCCGGGGGGCAGCCGACCTCGCGTGTGGACTGTGATGGAGGCAGGGGACGTGGTAACCCTCCCGCACCACCGAATGCACATCATCCTGCTGCACAACCGCGACCACGACCTCCTCGAGGACGACCCTGGGCGGGAGGCCCGGGAGGATGTGGTCCGTGTCGTCTCCTCCATGGCGGACGCCCTCAACCGGGGCGATACCCTGGTCGAACCGCTCGCCATCGAAGGTGACCGGTTCGACTTCGTGGACACCCTGCGCCGGCGCCAGCCGGACCTGGTCGTCAACCTCTGCGAATCGTTGGCGGCCGACAGCCGGGGCGAGATGGCCGTCCCCTGCCTGCTGGACGCGCTGGGGCTGGCCTACACGGGCTCGAGCGCGCTGTCCCTGGGCCTGGCGCTGCACAAGCCCAAGGCGAAGGAAGTCCTCGCCGCGCGCGGCGTGTCCACCCCGCCCTTCCGCGTGGTGGAGCGACTGGAGGATGCGCTGGCGGTGGACCTGCCCTGGCCGCTCATCGTCAAGCCCGCGCGCGAAGACGCCAGCATGGGCGTGACGTCGGAGTCCGTGGTGCACGAGCGCGCCGCGCTGGTCCGCGCCTGTGACGCGGTGCTCCGCGAGTTTCATCAGCCGGCCCTGGTGGAGCAGTTCATCCCCGGGCGGGAAATCTATGTGCCGCTGCTCGGCAACCGGCCGCGCCAGGCGCTGCCCCTGACGGAAATCGTCTTCGGTCGTACGTTCGAGGACAGACCCAACATCGTCTCCTACAACGCCAAGTGGGAGGCGGCGTCGGCGGAGTATCGGGACACCACCAGCGGATTGTGCCGGCTGGACGCGAACCTGGAGTCCCGTTGCGTGCAGGTTGCGCTGGAAGCCTTTGCAGCACTGGACTGTCAGGACTATGGACGGGTCGACCTCCGGGTATCCCCGGAGGGCGTGCCCTACGTCATCGACATCAACCCCAACTGCGACCTTCATCCGAGCGCGGGGTTCGCCAAGGCCGCCCTGGCCGCCGGAATGGACTATCCGGCCCTGGCGTCCCGGCTCGTGGAGGTCGCGCTCGAGAGAGCACATGGACATCCGTCCCATCGAAGAAAAGGATCGGGCGCCAATCGCCGCCCTGATTCGAAAGATCGAAACCTTCTCGCCGCAGGAGGTTGAGGTCGCCATCGAGCTGGCGAACACCACGCTCACGCCGGGCAACACGGACTACGCCATCATCGTCGCGGACCGCGGCGGCGAGCTCGTGGGCTACGTCTGCTACGGCCCCACGCCGATGACGGAGGACACCTATGACTTGTACTGGATTGCGTCCGCACCGGAAGTTCGCGGTCAGGGCGTAGGCGCGGCGCTGGTCTCCGCCATGGAGGGCGACCTGCGCCGCCGCAACGGACGCCTCATCCGCGTGGAGACGAGCGCCACCGAGGCCTACGGCCCCACGCGCGGCTTCTACGCCTCCATGAAGTACGGCGAGGAGGCCCGCATCCGGGACTTCTACAAGGTGGGGGACGACCTCATCATCCTCACCAAGCGGCTGTAGTCCCCGCGCCGCCAGGCCGGGCGGGTGAAGACAACGGCCCCTTCCCTCGTTAGAAGGGGCACGATGACTCGCACGCACCGACCGACCTTGCTGGCCCTCGTGCCCCTGTGCGCCCTGCTGGTGGGCGCACCGTCCGCGCTCGCGAGGGCGCCCGCCCCGGCGGCCAAGGCCGCTGCCACCCAGGCTCCCGTCTCCGACGTGGTGAAGGCCGCCCGGCCCAAGGGCGGCGAGTACTTCGGCCTGTACCTCATGGACAAGAAGGTCGGCTGGCTCTTCACCGACCTGGAAGTCCTGCCGGGCCAGCCCGCACGGGTGAAGACGACCAACCAGCTCGTCTTCAAGGCCATGGTGGGCTCGCGCGTGTCGGAGCGCATGCATGACGAGGAGCGCATCTACGAGGCGAAGCCCGGTGGGCGCCTGCTGTCCTTCGTCGTGAAGCAGACGGGTGATGGCGGCACGCAGACGCTGGAGGGCACGGCCACCGCGAACGGCTTCCAGGTGGTGCGCAAGCGCCCGGGCCGCCCCGACGAGACGCTGCCCAAGCTGCCGCCGACGAAGGAGCGAGTGGAGGACGCCGACCCGCCGCGTGTGGCGCTGCTGCGCAAGGCGAAGGTGACGGGCTTCTCGTTGGATGGAATGGACCTGGAGTCCTACGGCCTCTCCACCACCGTGGAGCCCGAGGAGCAGCGGACCATCAACGGCGTGCAGGTGAAGCTGGGCAAGGCCGTCACCGTGTCGGAGAAGGAGAAGGTCCCCGTCGTCTCGTACATCACCCAGCGCGGGGAGATGGTGCTGGTGGACTACGGCACGACGATGCAGGCCCGGAAGGAGACGGAGGCCGTCGCGAAGCGGCTGGACCTGGTGGAAGTCTTCGGCCTCACCCGCGTGGTGCTGCCCAAGCCGCTGCCCGAGTCCGCTCGCACCGTGCCCGGCAACGTCACGCTGGTGGTGCAGGGCCTGCCCGCGAAGTTCCAGGAGCAGACGTACCGCCAGCAGTTCAAGCCGCAGCCGGACGGCAGCGTGGAAGTGACGCTGTCCGCCGCCGCGCCCAAGGCGCGCAAGCCCCTGCCGCTGAAGGACCCGGAGGGCGGAGAGAATCTCAAGTCCACCCTCGTGGTGGAGAGCGAAGCGCCGGCCATCCGCGAGCTGGCGAAGCAGATTGTGGGGACGGAGAAGGACGCGTACCGCATCGCCCAGAAGGTGAACACCTGGGTGTACTCCAACCTGGAGAAGGACTACGGCGCCAGCGCGGACCGGGCCACGGACGTGCTGAGCCAGAAGAAGGGCGACTGCACGGAGCACTCGCTCCTGTCGGTGGCGCTGCTGCGCGCGGCGGGAGTGCCCGCCCGGCGCGTGGACGGCGTCATCTACATGGTGAACCAGGACGGCGTGCCCGCCCTCTACTGGCACGAATGGGTGGAGGCCTTCGTGGGCGAGTGGACCCAACTGGACCCCACCTTCAACCAGGTGGTGGCGGACGCGACCCACTTCGCCTTCGGCAAGGAAGGCAACGCCGAAATCACGCCGCTCATCGGCGCGCTGAAGGTGACGGCCGTCAAGTAACGCAGGCCGCGCCGGCCCCTGCTCAGGGGCCGGTGAGCGCCGCCAGCCGCTGGGCCAACACGTCCGGCTCGGTGACGGGCAGCTCGCAGACGAAGCCCCGGCACAGGTAGGCGGCGGCCCGTCCCTTCACGGGCTCACGTCCTTCGAAAGTCCCTTGCAGCAACGCAGGCACGGGCTGCCCTGGTGCCTTCCAGGCCAGCGCCACCGTGGGCGCGAAGGCACGGTCCATGGCGGCCCGCAGCGGCGCCACGTCGTCGGACGCGCCCGCGACGGTGACGGACGCCGCGCCCTCCAGCAGCGCATCCGCCGCCAGGCCCAGGTAGCCGTAGCCCATGGCGTTTCGCACGAGCCCGTCGTGCATCCGCGCCACGTAGCGCTCCGGCAGCTCCAGGTGCTGCTTGTCACCCGTGAGCGCCGCCAGCTCCACCTGCGCCTCCGTCAGCGTGGAGGCGCCGGACGGGAAGGCGTTGTCGAAGAGGCCATACGTCGCCACCACCAGGTCCTTCTGTCCCCGGGGCGCGGTGAGGTACGCCGCCTTCTCCGAATCCCAGAAGAGGTCCACGGCCCGGCGCACCAGCGCGTCCGCCGCCTCCAGGTACTTCACGTCGAAGGTGGCCTGGTAGAGCGCGGTGAGGCCCGAGGCCAGGTCGCCGTAGTCCTCCAGGAAGCCGTCGATGCGCGCCTGTCCCTCCTGGTACGAGCGCGCCAGCCGCGTCCCGTCCCACGCCTTCTCCAGCACGAAGTCCGCGGCGTCCGCCGCCCACTTCGCCCACTCCGGCTTGCCGAAGACACGTGAGGCCAACGCGAGCCCGCGAATCATGAGCCCGTTCCATCCCGACAGCAGCTTGTCATCCCGGCCCGGCTTCACCCGCCGCTCCCGCACGTCGAAGAGCGTCTGCTTCGCCGCGGCCAGCTCGCGCTCCACGGCGTCTTCGGAGACGCCGCGCTCCCGCGCCAGCTCCGACACGGGCACCACCACCTCCAGCACCGTGGCGCCGTGCTCGAAGTTGCCGCCGGGCTTGATGCCGAAGTGGCGCAGCACCAGCTCCGCCTGCCCTTCCGGCAAGGCCGCGCGGACCTCCTCCGGGCGCCAGACGAAGAACTTCCCCTCCTCGCCCTCGCTGTCAGCGTCCTGCGCCGCGTAGAAGCCGCCACCCACGTCGGTCATCTCGCGGCGAACGTAGGCCACCGTCTCCTCCACCACCTTGCGCCACAGCGGGCGAGGCTCCACCTGCTGCGCCTGCGCGTAGAGGTGCAGGAGCTGCGCGTTGTCGTAGAGCATCTTCTCGAAGTGGGGCACCAGCCAGCGCTCGTCCACCGAGTACCGGTGGAAGCCGCCTCCCAACTGGTCATAGATGCCGCCCAGGGCCATGCGCTCCAACGTCAGGAACACCGCGTCCTTCAACGGCGCGCCCCCGCCTCTTCGCCATGCGCGCAGCATCAGCGCGAAGTTCATCGGGTTGGGGAACTTGGGCGCGCCGCCGAAGCCTCCGTGGACCGCGTCCACCTGCTTCGCCATGCGCTGGCCCATGCCCACCACGTCCGCCGCCGTCAGCACGGCGGGCGCGGCCTCCAGCCCGTAGGTGGCCAGCTCCCCGAGCCCCTCCTCGAACTGGGCCGACTGCCGCTGCACCTCGTCCTGCTTGTTCTCCCACGCGTCCCGCAGCGCCATCAGCAGCCGGGGGAAGCCCGGGCGGCCATAGCGGTCCTGCGGCGGGAAGTAGGTGCCGCCGTAGAAGGGCTTCAGGTCTGGCGTGAGGAACACCGTGAGCGGCCAGCCGCCCCCCTGCCCCATGAGCTGCACCACGCCTTGATAAATCTGGTCCAGGTCTGGCCGCTCCTCGCGGTCCACCTTGATGTTGATGAAACCCTCGTTCATCAGCCGGGCCGTCTCGGGTGACTCGAACGACTCGTGCGCCATGACGTGGCACCAGTGACAGGCGGAGTAGCCCACGGACAGCAGGATGGGCTTGTTCTCCGCCTTCGCCTTCGCGAGCGCCTCTTCCCCCCAGGGAAACCAGTCCACGGGGTTGTGTGCGTGTTGGCGCAGATACGGAGAGGGTTCCCGGGCCAGACGATTGGAAGTGTCAGCTGACGGAGGGGGCGTGGCCATCGGGACTCCAGGAAGAGGAATTGCTGTCGAGATACGAACCCGCGTGAGGGCGGGCAAGCCGAAAGCACTGGAGGGATGGTGGTCAACAGAGGGGCGGACGGAGTAGGTCGCCACCGTGTCTCCGCCGTCTCCCGCCGTCCAACGTCCCGCCTCGACGGGACTCAGTCTGAAGACCTGCGTGGCGCTGCTCGGCGTGGCGATGGGGGCGCGGCTCGCCCTGGTGCTGGGCACGGATGTCTACTTCGACACCGCCTATTACTGGCAATGGGCCCGCAAGCTCGACTGGGGCTACTTCGACCACCCACCCTTGGTGGCATGGCACATCGCCCTGCTGGGCATCGAGGGCACGGCGATGCTGTGCGGCGTGGGGACGGTGGCCGCGGTGTGGCGGCTGGCACGCGACGTCCATGGTGACACGGCGACAGCCTGGCGAGCGGCGGCGCTGTGGAGCGCCGTCCCCGCGGGCGCCGTGGCGGGAGTATGGCCCACGCCTGACTCCCCCCTGCTCCTGTTCTGGACGCTGACCCTGTGGGCCCTGTGGCGGGAGCGATGGGTGGTGGCGGGACTGGCTGGAGGGTGCGCCCTGCTGTCGAAGTACCCGGCCGTGCTGCTGGGCGTGGCGTTCCTCATCACCGCGGTGCGAGCGCGGCGCATGCCTTGGGGCGCGTGGCGCACGGCGACGCTGGCGGGCGCCGTCTTCGCGCCGGTGGTGTTCTGGAACGCGGGCCATGACTGGGTGGGCTTCGCCTTCCAGCTCAGCCATGGCCTGGGACGCGATTGGCGCAGCAGTTGGCACACCTTCGGCGAGTTCCTCGCGGGCCAGCTCGCCCTGGGAGGACCGGTGCTCTTTCCCCTCGCGCTGGTGTACGGCGTGCGCGGTCCGCGCGAGCACTTCCTGCTGCGCATGGCGGCCTGCGTCCCCCTGCTCTTCTTCGGCTACGCGTCGCTGCGCACAAGGGGGGAGGCCAACTGGCCGTCCGCGGCGTACATCGCGGCCTGCGTGGGCGTGGCGGGCATGCGGCCGCTCTGGCAGCGCGCGGCGGCGTTCAGCGGGCTGGCGGTGGTGCTGGTGATGGGCTCGCACCTGCTCTTCCCCTTGCTCCACTTCCGCCGGGATACGGCGCTATGGCGGACGCACGGATGGAGCGTGCTGCGCGAGCTGGCCACACCGCAGCGGCTGTTCCCGGACCTGTCGCCCGACGGCGTGGCCGCCGTGTACGCGCCCAACTACCAACTGGCGTCCCAGGTGGCCTACTACGCGCGGCGGCTCACGAAGACAGGGGCTCCGGCCCGCTTCAGTCAGTACGACCTCTGGTCCGCCCCGGACGTGACGCCCGGACACGACGTGCTGTGGGTGAGCGAGGGAGGGCCTCAGCCTCCCGAGGACCTGGCCTCTCGCTTCACCGCGCTGGAAGGCCCCGTGGAGCTCTTCGGCGACTTCCATGGACGCCGGTTGCACACCTTCCAGGTGTGGCGACTGCGAGCGCGAAAGCCCTGAGCGTCGACTCCGGGGACCTCCGTGTCCCAGCCAACGGGCCTTGTTCACCGACGGGCAGTCTGGTCCCCTGCCTTTGACGGTGCCACGGGTGAGCCATAGGTTGCCGGCTCCAGGTGCGTTGGTGGAGCCGGTCTCTCCCAGGGGCCCGCGGACCTGCTTCCAGGAGGGGCTTGCCGTGACGCACGCATTCCAATCCCCTGCCGCGCCGGATGACGTGGCCCGGATGAACCGCTCCCGGCGGCTCGTGGTGGAGGCGCTGGGGTGTGGCCTGCTCGTGGTGGCCCTGGAGGGTGCCCACCACGGCGCCGAGCACCTGGGCGTGAGCGCCACGGATGGACGTCTCTTCATGTCCCTGGCGGCGGGCGCGGTACTGGCATGCCTGGCCTTCGTGCTTCAGCCGCTCACGGGCGCGCACTTCAATCCCGCGCTCACCTTCGCGGATGCGCTCGAAGACGGCACCCCGTGGCGTGACGTTCCCCTGTACGTGCTGGCCCAGGTGGGAGGCGCCGTCGCGGGCCGGTTGGTGGCCCACGTCATGTGCCATGAGCCGATGCTCGTCGCCGCGCGTGAGCCCGCGGCCAGCTCGGCGCAGTTCGTCACGGAGCTGGTGTCCACCTTCGGGTTGCTCGTCATGGTGCGCGGCTGCGTGCGGAATCGCCCCGCTGCGATTCCTCTGGTGGTCGCCGGCTATCTGGCCGCCACCGTCTGGTTCACCGACTCCCGTGCCCTGGCGAATCCGGCGCTCATCCTCGCCCGGGCGTTCAGCACCCGCCCCAGCGCCATGCACCCCATGGATGTGGAGTCCATCATCGCCGCGCAGTTGCTGGGCGCCGCGCTCGCGGTGCTGCTCTTCCGCTGGTTGCAGCGGGCGCCGCGAATGAAGCAGGCCCGCGTCTGGTCCATCGTCTTCGAATGCTCACAGCCGGAGGTCGCGCAGCAGGCCGTGGGCATCTTCAACCACCTGGCCTCGCCGCAGCGCGCACGGGCCACGGCGCAATGGCGCGCCAGCGAGGACACGGACCTGCCACCGCTCATCATCCGGCTGGTGCTCGCGGGCGAATCCCCCGCGCCATCGCAGCTCGGCGGTGTCTCCTGGCAACTGCCAGTCTCCGCCGACGCGGTGACCACCGAGGAACCCCGGCTCCGCGCGGAGCTCCGAGCCCCCATCCACCAACTCCTCCGAAACCGGGGATGGCTGCGGCTCTACGCTGTCGGCGACGCGGCGCGGGAAGGTCCGGGCGGGCCGCGGCCCTAAGCCAGCCGGCGGTGACGCGCCCGGAACAGGCCGTCGTACAGGCCCAGGAAGAGGTGCCCGCCCAGCGCCAGGCCCTGCTCAATCTCGGCCGCCCCCGCCTCCGTCTCGTAGGGCACATCGAGCTGCCGGTAGAAGCCTTCCGCGTGCTCCTCGTCGAGGTCCGCGTGCGTGGGGTAGTGCACCACCTCGCCATGCTGGAGCCAGCCCCGCGCGACGATGCCGCGTCCCAGTTCCAGGGAGATGCCACTGAACAGGTCCTCGATGATGCCGAACACGGCCAGCCCGGTGAGCGGCCCCTCGAACGCGGCGATGCCCGTGAGTGCGACGTTGAAGGCACGCACCTCCGGCCATGTCCCATGTCGCTCCGCGCGAGCCGTCTCAACTCCCAGGCGCGCGAGGAGCAAGTGGAACGTGCGTTCGTGGCCGTGAGCCAACGTGCCGCGGCCGTGCTCGTCGAAGATGTTCTCCACCAGCGGCAACCGCTGGTTGGGATGTGGCAGACGGCTGACGAGCATCGCCATGGGCCTGGAGAAGTGCGCCACCGCGGAGAAGAACTGGAGCTGCGTCTCGACGAAGTCCTCCCGCGCGAAGGTGCCGTCTCTCAGCGCACACAGGTAGGGCGCGTCCAACGCGTTCCACGCCGCCTTGAGTCCGGCGATGTACTGACGCAGCTTCAGATTTCGGACGAGGGAAGGTGCACCCATGCTGGCGCTCTGACTGGAAAGGAGAGGTCGAGAGAATAGACGGTGCACACCGAATCCTGGGCGATGCCCACCTCACGCAGCCAGCGGACATGGTCCTCCAGCCGCTCGTCGATGCTGAAACAGGTGAGCGCCTCGCCCCCGCGCGCCGCCAACTCCACACCGCAGGTACGAAGGTACTCGCCCCAGCCGTGCGTCCAGGCTTCGGGCGGTGCCGCCAGGTGGACCAGTGGCCACGGGCGTCCCGTGGACAGCCGCTGAAGGTCCTTGTCCCCCGCCGTGGTGCACCACCCCGCCCCTTCCAGCGTCCTGGCGGGAGCGGGTCCCAGGCGGAGCCCCGCTCCCGTGGGACGCGGGGGCGCACGCCGGGTATCCAACGCCTCGAGCCGCGAGGGCGGTACGAAGTAGAGCGCGAGCCGGCTCGCCGGACGTCCCATGCGCAGCGGGTTCCAGCCTCGGGCGATACGCATCACGTCGCCCCGGGCGCCGCGCATGGCCGCGCCGTAGAGGAAACGAATCCGGCGCAGCGGGGGAATGAGGAAGAGGTGCTTGAGGCCCTGAAGCAGGAGCTTCGTGGAGAGCCCGGAGCCCCGCGCGTGCTTCGCCAGCTTGAGGTCGCAGATGTAGAGCGCGTCCACCTTTCGCGACCCGTGCCACACCGGACGCAAGACCCCCGTCACGGAACCGAGCAAGTCGTCGCCACGGAGCGCCAGAAGGAAGTACGCCTCTCCCATGGAGGAGAAGAACGGGTGGTACCCGGGCCCATGGTCGATGAAGAAGTGGTCGGCTCCATCCGCGAGCGGATAGAGGATTTCGCGCTCCAGCAGGCGCAGCCGCTCGACGTAGGGCCCGAGCGAGTCGGGCCGGGCAACGATGAAGCGCACGTCACTCATGGGCTGTCTGGCACGCGGAAGCCGACCTCGATGCGCTCGTAGAACAGGCTCCTGTCCCTGGCAAGCAACTCCGCGCCGAGCGCGTCATCGAACTCGAAGGCAGGCTGGAAGAAGCGGCGAAGGTCCCGGCGGTTGTTGAGCTGACGGATGAGGACGGCGCAACCGGGCCGCGCCTCACGCGCGAGTAAACCTGCCCACTCCGCCACCAGCGCGTCTTCCGACCAGTCGAAGATGTTGGAGAGCGAGATGACGTCGAAGCGGTCCAGGCGCGGCACATCCGGCAACGAGCCCTGGACGAGCGTCAGCGCCAGCGGGCCTTCGGCCCGGAGATACTCGGGGGCATCCTCACGCAGGTACCCGCCGAGCAGCACGTGCTGGAGGAAGGGATTTCGAGGCGCATCCTCGCGCTGGAGCCCGCGTTCGAAGACCGCCTGGAAATAGCCAGGATACGAGCCGGGCTCGGCATGTTGTGTCGCCGCGGGACCGAACATGGTGTTCAGCAGCGGCGCCGCCAGGGCCAGCTCGAAGGCCACGGGCCAGTAGGGCGAAGCGAACCAGCGGGCACAGACCTCCCGGCGTTGTGAGGCCGTGGTGGCCGGCGCGAAGAAGGCGGCGAGTTCATGCGCGGGCGCGACGAACTCCTCGATGAACCGGCGGAGCGTGCGGAAGAGCCCCTCGAATTCGCCGCGCTGATTCAGAGCCGTGGTGTCCTCCTCTTCCACGCTGTAACGCGCCAGCGGAAGGCGACCGAGCCCCTCCGCCTTCTCCCGGACATGCGCGAGCTGACGCGGGTTGAAATCGAAGCCCACCAGTTCGAGCGCTGGATGGCGCCGCGCCAGGGTGAGGAGTGTGCAACCTCCCGAGGCCACCGTGAGCACGGCCCGTGCCCGCGTGCGCTCGACGAGCGCCAGTTCCAGCGCGGCATCCTCCCGGACAACGGCGAACTTCAAGCGAAGGGGCGGCGTCGAAACCAAGCCAGGTTCCATGGCATGGTTCTACCTCGGAACCCCCATGCCGCTCGCGACAGAATCCCTCACCCCTTCGCAGTTGCGTGAATTGGAGCAGGTCGATGCGCGGCACGTTCCGCGGCTCGCCGTGTTCCTCCTGTTCTACCTCGGCGCGGCGGCGCTGTCCGTGGTGCTCGCGGCGCGGGACGCGGCCTGGACAGACTGGCTCGCTCGCGCCCCGCTGTACCTCATCGCCGCGGCGTCGTTGCATGGCATCAGCCTGTTCACCCACGAGGCCGTCCACGGTGGCCTCGCGCGGCGGCCCTGGTTGAACCGGCTGGGTGGCATCGCCTGCGCGCTCCCGGTGTTGCAGAACTACGCGGCCTACAAGGTGCTGCACCTGAAGCACCATGCCGACCTGGGCGGCGGGAAGGACCCGGACCACTACGCCAACTACACGGGTCGGCGCTGGCTGGAGCTGTTGATGCATGTGGGCCGGCTGCTGCTCGGTTACCCCGCGTACATCACGATGATTCCCATCCTGGGCTGGCGGCAGGGGACGGCCGCCGAGCGGCGATGGGTGCTGTTCGAGGTGGCGCTGGCCGTCGCGGGCCTGACGGCCGCGGTCATCTTCATCCCCGGACAGGTGCTGCTCCATGCATGGGCGATTCCGATGCTCCTCCTCAACACCCTGGTCAACGTCCGGGGCATGAGCCAGCACACCTTCCTGCCAGAGAGCACGCACCCGGTCCGAGGCTCCCGGACCATCCTGTCGAACCCGGTGACGCGCTTCTTCATGTGCAACGAGAACTACCACCTGGAGCACCACCTGTATCCCCGCGTGCCCTGGTACAACCTGCCCGAGCTGCACCGGACGCTGCGCGCGGACCTCGTCGCGCAGGGGGCCCCCTTCATCCCGTCCTACTTCTCGTTCGTACGCGGCGTCCTCTCCGGTTCGCTCATCCGAGGGGCGAAACCCGCCACGCCCAATGCCTGAGCGGCTGTACCCGCACGAAGTCCTGCTGGCGGCGTTCGGCATCACCCTCTCGACGGCGCTGGTGTTCGTCGCGGGAGTCTCCGCGGCCGTCACCGTGCAAGCGGTTGGCGGCACGGTGATGTTCATGGGCAGCGTGGCGCTGCTGGCGCGACTGGACGCAGTGGCCCATGTCTTCCGGGCGCGGCTGCTGCTCGCCTACCTCGCGACGTTCTTCTTCTATGCCTCCGTGAAGCAGGCCGTCCCCGCGCTGGGGCTCGTGACGCGTGACGCGTGGCTCCTGTCCGCTGACGTGTTCCTGTTCGGCATCACCCCGGCCGCATGGCTCCAGCGGTGGAGCACGCCCTGGGTCAGCGAGTTCTTCAGTGCCAGCTATCTGGCGTTCCACGGCTACCTGCACCTCGCCATGGCCTGGGCGCTGGTGGGGCCGCGTGCGCGGGCGGAGCGCTTCTTCATCGACGTCTTCTCCGCCTATGTCCCGGGCATCGCCGGCTACTACCTGATGCCCGCCGTCGGGCCCGTGGCCGCCTGGCCGGAGCTGTTCACCCTCCCCATTGAAGGTGGCTGGTTCACACAACTGAATGCCGCCGTCGTGGCGAGCGGCTCGTCCACCTACGACCTCTTCCCCAGCCTGCACACGTACATCACGCTGGTGCTGCTCGAACACGACCGGCGTCAGCACCCGTGGCGATTCCGTCTGATGGTGCCCGTCGCCGTGGCCATCCTCATGTCCACGCTGGTGCTGCGTTATCACTATGCCGTGGACCTGCTGGCGGGCGCCGTGTGGTTCATGGTGTTTCGCGCCTGCTTCCCCCGGCTCCAGGCGCGCTGGGAGGCGCGGACGGCGCTATCGAACCTGGCCCAGGCAGGACAGTGATTGGCCAGACGCCCCGCCCGTGAAAGATTTCAAATCCTCTCAGGAGAACTTCTCCACCATGCTGGTCGGCGCGAACCGCGTCCGGGTGGTGGGGCAGCGCAGCGCGGGCACCAACGGCAACATCACCAAGCTGGTGCTCCCGGACGGCTTCCGGTTCATGTACACCGGGATGGAAGTTCTTCGTCCCGACCGCCCCACATTCCATGGCGTGGGAATTGTCCCGGATGAAGAGATTGTGCCCACCACGGAAGACTTCGCGATGGGCAGAGACGCAGCGCTTTTGAAGGCCATCGACGTGCTCCAAGCACGCGAGCAGGCGCTTGCCGGAGTGAGTGCGAGCGGCGCCTTTCGATGCGGGCGTGTGCAGCGGCAGGATGGCGCTCCACACCCCGTGGAAAGGAGCAGTCATGAACTCACGTTTTCTTGCTGTCGCTGTCCTGGGTGCCGCGATGTTCACCGGCTGTGGTGAGCCGGAGCCCCCCCCTGAGACACCCGCCGGTGAAGGCGTCATCATCCCCTCAGCGGAGACGCAGGGAGGGTCCGCCACCGTCACTGCCGCCGCGTACTGCGACGACGTGACGACGTGGAATTCCGCGTGGGCGGCCCTGGAAGACCAGGTGCTCGTGCTCGTCAACGAGCACCGCGCCGCCGGAGCCGTCTGTGGCGGCGTGGCCAAGCCTCCCGCGCCCCCACTCAGCAACAACGCCCAGCTGCGGTGTGCGGCGCGCAAGCACTCCAAGGACATGGGCACCAACAACTTCATGAGCCACACGGGCTCGGACGGCTCCACGCCCTGGCAGCGGATGAACTGGGCGGGCTACACGTACCGCAACGCCGCGGAGAACGTCGCGGCCGGCTACTCCACGGCCCTGGCCGTGGTGAATGGCTGGATGACCAGCACCGGGCACTGCAACAACATCATGAACCCGGCGCTGCTGGAGATGGGCGTCGGCTACTTCAACGCGCCGAGCAGCACGTACCGGCACTACTGGACGCAGGCCTTCGGCCGGCAGTAACACCGGGATAGAATGCGCGGCCGGGCGCTCATCCAGGGCGCCCGGCTCGCCTCGCTCGTCATGGACCTCGTCCTGCTATTCGTCGGTCTCATCAAGGTGGTGTTCGGCGGCCTCGTCGCCGCGCTGGGCATCTGGCTCGCGCTGCGTGGACTGAGCCGCATCCTCGGCGCCAACCCCGTGGAGGAGCTGCGCCAGGGCAACGTTGCCGCCTGCCTCGTCCACGCCTCCAGCATGGTGTCACTGGGGCTGCTGGTGCAGCACGCGGTGCAGGCCACGTCGGACGCGCTGGACCTCACCGTGCAGAATCCGCCCCTGCATCTGCTGGTCGTCGGCCGCCTGGTCGCGGTGGCCGTCCTGCACGTGGGGCTGTCACTGGGCGTGGGCGTCACGGTGCTCGGCACGGGTGTGCTGCTGTTCGACCGGATGACGCCGGGCATCGACGAGCTGGCGGAAGTGCGCAAGGGCAACGTCGCGGCGGCGCTCATCCTCTCCGCCATCCTGCTGGTCCTGGCGCTGCTGACCGCCCCGGGCCTCCAGGCGGCGCTCAACGGGCTCATCCCCTTCCCCCAGCTCCCTGAAGGGACGCTGCGCGCGCCCGCGTGAAGACGTTCTTCAAATGGATGCTCGGCGTGGTGGGCCTCGCCAGCTGCATCTGCTGCTGCGGCCTGGGCACGCTGGGCCATCTGGCGGGCATGGACATCGCGCCACCGGAGCCCGGCCATCCCAGCGGCGCCCGCGCGGTGGATTTGGGACTGGTGCTGCTCCCGCCGGGCACCTCACCGCAGCGGGCCCGTGACTACGACTGGCGAGCGGACAGCATCCAGCCCCCCGAGCACCACGTCTCCTACGGCCTGGGGACGGCGCTGGCGCAGACCCTGGCGGATGAACACGCGGCGCTGGGCCGCCGGCTGAACTACCGCTCATTGGGCAGGGAGCGCTTCTCGTTCAACGCACCGCCCGGCTGTAGCGCCGACATGCGCTGCATCTACGAGGAACTGATGCGAACCAACGCCGAGCCCGTGCGGAGGCTGGGTGACACGTTCGTCGCCTCCATCCGCGAGCGGAGGCTGGATGCCGCGCAGGCCACGCAGCTCATCGTCGGCTTCGTGCAGCGCATCGACTACGAACTGCCGGAGCACGAGGCCTTCGGCATCGTCCCACCGGCGCTGGTCCCCGCCGAGAATCGCGGCGACTGCGACTCCAAGGCGGTGCTCGCGGTGATGCTGCTGCGGCAGGCGGGAATCGACGCGGTGGTGCTGTACTCCGACCCGCTGTCCCACGCGGCGGTGGGCGTGGGGCTGCCCGGCAAGGGCACGGCGCTGCGCTACGCCGGGCGCAGCTACCTGTACGCGGAGGTCACCTCCCCGGGCTGGCCGCTGGGCATGATTCCGCCCCAATACGACAAGCCCCGGCTGTGGAAGGTGCTGCCCTTGAACGGGGGGCCGGACACGGCGGGCTGACGCCCCTGGGCCTCAGTCCGCCTCGGCGCCTGGCGCCGCGAGCAGGCCCTGCACCAGGTGCTCGTAGGCCTCCTTCATCGGCAGCTCGGAGTCGACCTTGAGCCGCCGCCGGAGTGTCTGGGTCCGCCGGCCATCCCGTGGGTCCACGCCCTCCTTCTGGTACGCCTCCCACCACACCCCGCTTCCACGCCGTTGCCACAGGGGCACGTCGTTGAAGTTGATGCCTCGCTGGAAGAGCAGCTCGTTCTTGTAGCTCACGGGCTTGCCGTCCAGCTCACGGGTGGCCTGCGCCGCGCTCCGGCCCTCCTTGCGCAGCGTCCAGTAGCACCAGCCATGCAGCGAACACCGGCTGCCGTCCGCCTGTCGCCAGAGGAAGTAGTCCAGCACCGCGCGCTCCGAGGCGCCCAGCCATGCCCGGCCGTCGAACACCGCCGGGACACCCGCCGCATGCGTGAAGGTTGCGCTGGCCAGGCCCGCCGCCAGGGACACGACCTTCTCGACGGAGCGGTCGAAGAGCGCCCAGTCCGGCCGGAAGAGCACGGAGATTTCGTCGCTCTGCGTGTAGGCGTAGACGCCTTGGAGTTCCTCCAGCATCACGCTGGCGGTGCGCACCATGAACTGGTGGAACACCGGGTCGAAGGGCTTCTCGTAGCGGGCCTCGGTGAAGCGCGAGAAGCCCCGCCCATCCACGCGCAGCACCACCCAGGCGCCCGGCAGCATGCGCTGGCCGTGGAACACCTCGCCCTGCCTTGCTCGCGCCGCCAGTTCCTCAGGGTCCATCGGGTTCCTCCATCCAGGGTTGGACGCGAATGCCACCGTCGGCGGCCAGCGTCACGTAGAACAGTGCGTCGAAGCCCTCCTCGAGCCGGGGCCGCTCGAGTTGCTTCACGGTGGCGCGCAACGCCACCTCCGGCACCCGGGCACGCCCTTCACGCAAGGCATTGCGCGCCAGGCAGTCCTCCAGCTTCGACGCGAAGTAGTAGCCAATGATTCGGGCCTGGTACTCGCGCCCCAGGGCGATGAGGGGCGCGCGCACGTCCGCGGAGGGATTGGTGTTGTCCACCACCACCGGCCGGCCCGCCGCCAGCGCCTCCGCGATGTAGCGGCGCTGGCGGGCCTCCTTGCGAACGGCGTGAGGCCACAAGTCCTTGCTGACGTGCACGTGCGTGGCCGCGAAACGCTGCCGGTAGAGGCTGCTCTTGCCCGAGCCCTGCAAGCCAACGAAGAGAACCAGGTCCATGACGTGCGGCTCCGGACGCCTCCGATTGAGAGGGGCTGACAGCGATGGCCCCAGCCATAACGCTGCCACGCGAAAAAGACAGTCAACCCGACGAATCTGTCGCGTCCGCAGTGTCATCCCAACGTCACGAATGCCTGTCATTCCAATGAATTCCCAGACTTGGGCATGCATTGACACATTCCGCTTAAGCAGACTAACAAGCACGTCTCGTTTTTCGAGGATTCAAGCGTCGTGCAGCACGGAAGTCCCTCTCAAGGAGACACCGCCATGCGTATGCCGTCCTCGTTGTCCCCGCTGTCCCTCCTGGCCCTCGGTTGGGGCTTGTCCGCGCCAGTCACGGCGCTCGCCGCGAACACGCCGGACCTGCGCCCCGGCGTCATCCGGAGCACCGCGGCGCTGGGCCCCGCCCGGGTCCTCACCGGTGCCGAGGCGGAGAAGGCTCGCCTCGTCACGGGCATCGACCGTGCGGCGAGCGGCACGTATGCCCTTGCCACGGGCGCCGGGCATGTCTTCCACCGGACGGCCCAGCCCATCCATGCGTTGAAGACGCTCGACGTGCCGCGTGCGTCGGTCCAGCTCCACACCTGGCAGGAAGAGACGGCGGACGGCAGGCGCCAGGACTTCTTCGCCTACAGTCAGGGCGGCGTGGCGTTGCTGGGCCGCGTGCAGCCGACCGAGTACCTGGTGCGGCTGGAGCACGCGCGCTTCGACCCGCTGAAGGGCGCACAGCCCCTGGTCGCCGGCCTGCTCACCGCGGACGCAAGCAACACGCTGCACCTGGTGCAGTTCCAAGCCACGCCCCTGCCGGAGTACCGCGACGCCATCAAGGCCGCGGGGGGCAAGGTGCTGCGCTTCCTCACGGACCACACCTTCCTCGTGGAGATGAACGCCAGCACGCACAAGCGCGTCGCCGGGCTGCCCTACGTCCGCTGGGTGGGCGCGTACCATCCGGAGTACCGGGTGGAAGGCGTGCTGCGCGAGTCCCTCCAGGGCCGCGCGTTGAAGCTGGAGCCGCAGCGCTACTCCATCATGGTGGGCGAGCGCGGCGCGGCGCGGCAGGGCGAGGTCGCCTCGCTGGTCCGCACGCTGGGCGGCACGGTGGAGCTCATCGAGGCGGGCGGCCTGCGCGTGGAGGCCACCCTCACCCAGTCCCAGCTGGAGCGGCTGGTGCGCTCCAATGCCGTGCAGTACGTCGACCGCTGGGGCGGTCCGGGTGAGCTCGACAACAACAACGTCCGCGACGTGGGCGGCGCGACCTACCTTGAAGGCGTGGAGGGCTTCACGGGTCAGGGCGTCCGCGGCGAAATCTTCGACACCGAGCTACGCACCACGCACCAGGAGTGGGCAACCCCGCCGCTCATCCACAGCACGTCCACCACGGGCAGCTTCCACGGCACCGCCTGCTACAGCATCAACTTCGCCCGAGGCGTGGACGCGAACGCACGCGGCCTGATTCCGTCCGGACAGGGCATCTTCTACCGCTACAACGAGTCCTCCCAGTTCGGCGGCCCCAAGTCCCGCTACGACATCAACCGGGAGCTCATCGACCCAGCCGGGCCGTACCGCGCCGTGTTCCAGACATCCAGCGTGGGCAGTGCGCAGGTGACGGGCTACACGACCATCTCCGCGGAGGTGGATGACTACCTGTTCCAGTACCCCATCCTCAGCACGCAGTCGCAGAGCAACACCGGCAACCAGAACTCGCGGCCACAGGCGTGGGCGAAGAACATCGTGTCCGTGGGTGGCATGTACCACTACGACGACGCCAGCCGCGGGAATGACCGGTGGAACGGCGGCGCCAGCGTGGGCCCGGCGGCGGACGGCCGCCTCAAGCCGGACCTGTCGTACTACTACGACCTCATCCGCTCCGCGTCGAACACCAGCAACACGTCCTACACCAACTTCGGTGGTACCAGCGCGGCCACGCCGCAGACGTCGGGGCACTTCGGCCTGCTGTTCCAGATGTGGCACGAGGGCGTCTGGGCGGGCTTCGGTGGTGGCGCGGATGTCTTCGCCAGCCGTCCGAAGATGGCCACGGCGAAGGCGCTGATGATCAACATGGCGCATCGCTACAACTGGCTCGCGGGTGGCTCCAACGGCGACCTGACGCGCGCGCGGCAGGGCTGGGGCACCGCGGACGTGAGGCGCCTGTATGACCGCGCCGCCGTGACGAGCATCATCAACGAGACGGACACCCTGCTCCCGCTCGGCACGAACACGTACAACGTCACCGTGGCTCCCGGGGAGACGGAGCTCAACGTCACCATGGTCTACACCGACCCCGCCGGCACGGTGGGCGCGGCGCACGCCCGAATCAACGACCTGTCGCTGCGCGTGACGTCCCCCACCGGCGTCGTCTACTGGGGCAACAACGGCCTGACGGCGAGCAACGTCTCCACGCCGGGCGGTGTGTCGAACACGGTGGATACGGTGGAGAACGTGTTCCTCGCCACCCCCGCCGCCGGCACGTGGACCGTGGAGGTGATTGGTGACGAAATCATCGAGGACACGAATCTGGCGACTCGCGTGCTGGACGCGACCTACGCGCTGGTCGTGAGCGGCGGCAAGATTTAGTAGGCCAGGGTTGAGCTGACGCAGGCGCCGGGCCGGTGTTCCCTTCGTGGGAGTGCCGGCCCGGACTGTTTCTGGAGGGCTACCGCGAGCCGCTCGTACGCCGTGCCAGAAGTTTCGGCGTCACAGGGTGCTCGCGGAGGAGTTCGATGAGCAGGGGCTGGAGCTGCTTGCGGATGGCCTCTTCCAGTCCTGGGATGGCCAGCAACTCCTTGGTGGGGCCCGCGAACGCCATCTGCCTCCGGGGTCCACTCACGGCGACGATAGCCGTCAGTCCCTGCGCCACCCGATCCCAGGGGAATGCCCCCCGCGTCTCACCTGAGAGCTTCGCCAGTGCACCCCGGAGCGCCTGAGTGACGCCCTTCACGTGTGCGCCATGCCGCACGGTCCGCACGGCGTTGGCAAATGACAGCAACGTGCTGCCCTCGTCTTCGCACCACTGCAATGCACACTGGACACGCAGTCCGTCCCACGTGAAATCGAAGGCGATCGGCTCGGGGTGGAGACGCGTCCTCGCCTCCGTGAGGACGTGAGCCCACTGCGCCACACCGCCAGGCAAGTGCCACAGCGTGCGCTCCTCCCGCTGGAGGTCCACGAAAGCAACGCGCAGCCCGGGAGCGAGCGCCGCCAGCTCGCTACAGCGCCGGGAAAGGCGCTCCCGGTCGAAGGCGAGCACCTCGAAGATGGTGGCGTCTGGAACGAAGTGGAGACGTATTCCTCTTTCCGCGGAGACGGGCATCGGCGCCATCGGCGTCACCTCAGACACGTCTCCCTGAGGACGGCCATGCTCGCCCATCAAGCGCCACTGACGCCCCTCCGCCCAGATGTCCACCTGGTAGCGTGACGACAGGGCGAGAGATACGACGAGCATGCTGTCCCAGAACAGCCCCACTTCCAGTGGCTGCCCCAAGAATCGCTTCCCTTCCACCACGGGGACCACATCACCGATAGGTACCGTACGGCTGGTAGAGAAGAGGGCAATGGAGTTGTCCCCGCCCAGCTCCAACACCACGTCTCCGCACTGCCCAAGGATCGCCTCTTCGAGAACCGACTCCAGGAGGAAATAGACGAGGTGATGCAGCCCGAGTTCGCCCGTGTCGCCACAGTACATGCCAGGACGCTTGCGCATCGCATCGAGGATGTCGGTGGGTGGCACCATCCCGACACTCTACTCTGGCCTCGATTGCCCATCCCGTGGACACGAGAGTCCTCGTCCCACTGGCTCCGGCCCCGCCCCAATGGCATGACAGGCCCATGGCCCGTGACGTCTCCTTCTTCGACCAGCTCGGCTCGCTCCTCGCCCAGGAACGCGAGGCCGAGAAAGCCCGCCTGGCCGCGCTCGCCCAGAGCCTCACGCTGCATGAGCGCGAGGAGCACGGCCTGTCCGTCCTGGACCTGGAGTCCATCGAGGAAGAGGTCGGCCTGGGAGGCCGCTTCCTCGTCACCCTGGGCCGCGCGGACCGCCGCCCTCTGCCCACCCGGCTGCACAACGGTGACCTGGTGGCCGTGCTGCCCCGCCGCGCGGAGGTGAAGGAGCCCGCCCGCGCCCTCATCTCCCGTGCCACCGCCACGCGCATCCAGCTCGCCTTCGACCGCTCCCCGCCGCCCTACGTCCACGAGGGCCTCCTGCGCCTGGACGTCGTCCCCAACGACGTCACCTATGACCGGCTGCGCGCCGGGCTCCAGCGCATCAAGGCCCTGGACAAGGGCGCCGAGCGGCACAAGCGCGAGGTCGTCCTGGGCAACGAGCCGCCCCGCTTCGACAAGCCCCGCGAGTTCGAGCCCACCCGCCCCCTCAACCCCGAACAACAGGACGCCACCGCCCGCGCGCTCGCCGCCGAGGACTTCTTCCTGGTCCACGGCCCCCCGGGCACCGGCAAGTCCACCGTGCTGGCCGAGGTCGCCGCCCAGGCCGTGGCGGACGGCAAGCGCCTGTTGTGCACCGCCGCCAGCAACGCCGCCGTGGACCACCTGTTGGACTTGTGCCTGGACAAGGGCCTGCGCGCCATCCGCGTGGGTCACCCCGCCCGCGTGGCCGCGCGGCTCCAGGAGCACACCCTGGACATCGTCGTGGAGTCCCACCCGGACCGCGCCGTCTCCCGCGACCTCTTCGACGAGGCCTTCTCCCTGCTGGGCTACGCGCGCCGCCAGCGCAACCAGGGTCGCAGCCGCGAGCGCTTCGCCAACGCCCGCGCGTCCACCTCGGAAGCCAAGGGCATGCTCGACGAGGCCCGCGCCCTGGAGCGCAAGGCCGTGAAGTCCGTGCTCGCCAACGCGGACGTCATCTGCGTGACGCTCTCCAGCCTCGACTCCGGCGTGCTCTCTGGACAGCAGTTCGACCTGGCGCTGCTCGATGAAGCCACCCAGGCCACCGAGCCCCTGGCGCTGCTGGGCTTCCTGCGCGCGCCCCGCGTCATCCTCGCTGGCGACCCGCAGCAGCTACCGCCCACCGTCCTCTCCCAGGAGGCCGCGAAGGCCGGCCTGGGCGTGAGCCTCTTCGAGCGATTGCTCAAGGACCACGGCGAGGGCGTCAAACGCATGCTGCGCGAGCAGTACCGGATGAACGCGCGCATCATGGATTTCCCCTCGCGGGAGATGTACGGCGGCGAGCTTCGCGCCCACCCCTCCATCGCGGACCGCACGATGGACGCCGTCCTCACGCCCGGCGCGGACGTGGATGCGCCCCCCGTGCTCTACCTGGACACCGCGGGCAAGGGCTTCGACGAAGAAGTCGAGCCCACCACGCGAAGCCTCTTCAACCCCGGCGAGGCTGGACTGGTGGAGGCCCGCGTGCGCGCCCTGCTCGCCGCCGGACTGGCGCCCCGAGAGCTGGCGGTGATTACCCCCTACAGCGCCCAGGCCCATCAGCTCCGCGAGCGCATCGAGGCGCTCAGCCCGGAGGTGGAGGTCGACACCGTCGACGCGTTCCAGGGCCGGGAGAAGGACGCCATCATCGTCTCCCTCACCCGCTCCAACAGCGAGGGGCAGCTCGGCTTCCTCACGGACCTGCGCCGCATGAACGTGGCCCTCACCCGCGCCCGCCGCCACCTCTTCGTCGTGGGCGACTCCGCCACCCTCAGCGGGCACCCCTTCTACGCGCGCTTCGTCGAGGGCACCCAGGCCAGCGGCGGCTACCGCTCCGCCTGGGAATGGCCCGACGCCCAGGACACCTGACACCTCGGGTTGTAACAGGGTAAAGGCAGACCCGCCCTGGGGCACTACGCAATCTATGCGAGGCTTTCCGGCCAAAATTGTCGCAACTGTGCACAATTTTTGTCACCCAGCTCGACAGGCGAGGCGGTGCAGTGCCGGAAATTCGGGCCTTTGAGGCCTCTCTCCTGTGCGGCATGAAACATGCTCTTCCCCGCGGCGGGGAGGAACCGCCACATGTCCCAGCAGGCGAATGTTACGAAGGAAAACGATGTCTGGGTTCTCCGTATCGAGAAGGACAACGGCAAGCAGCAGGAGTACCGCTGCGCCACCGAGAATCAGGCGCGCCAGCTCGCGATGATTCTCTCCCGGCCCGACACGGGTGGGCCGCCGCGGCAACCCGCCGGGCCCCGCTGAACGCGCGCCGCGCCCGGGCGTGGATGACGGTTCTCCCGGGCGCGTGAACCGGGTAAGGCACGGGGCAGGAGGCTCCCGTGTCCGACGCGCTCGAATCCCTCACTGTTGATGCCGAAGGCCTGGCGCTGCATGTCCGGCAGCGCCCCGCGCCCAACGCGCCCGCCGTGCTGTTCCTGCACGGATGGCTGGACCATTCCCACAGCTTCGATGCCCTCATCCCGCACCTGCCCCAGACATGGCGGCTGGTGCTGCTCGACTTCCGGGGCATGGGCCGCAGCGCCCACGTGGGCCCCGGCGCCACCTACCAGTTCAGCGACTACGCGCTCGACGTGGAGGCCACGTTGGACGGGCTGGGCCTGGACGCGGTGCACCTGGTGGGGCACTCGCTGGGCGGCATCGTCTCACAGGCCTACGCCGCCGCCCGCCCGGGGCGCGTGAAGAGCGTGACGCTCATCGAAAGCCTGGGCCCCGCTGGCGGGCCCGCGGAAGGCGCCCTGGGCCGGCTGCGCAGCGCCCTGGATGACGCGCGCCGCCCGCCCAACCGCAAGCGCTACCCCACCGTGGAGACCGCCGCGGCGCGGCTGCTGGAGAACAGCCCCACGCTGACGCAGGACGCGGCGCTGTACCTCGCCCGGCACGGGACGGAGCCCTACGAGGGCGGCTTCGCCTTCACCTTCGACCCGCGCCACCGCCGCCGCTTCGGCATGGGTTATGACGAGGCCCAGTGGATGGCGCTCCAGGCCGGCGTCACCTGCCCGCTGCAGCTCATCCTCGCCACCGGCGGGCTGCGCCACGATGAAGCCCTCATGCGCAACCGTACGCAGGCGCTCCAAACCCTCGCCCATCCACCGCTGCACCTCCCCGGCGGGCACCACGTCCACATGGAGCAGCCCGAAATGGTCGCGGAGGCGCTCATTCGCCTCGCCTCCTGATACTCACCTACACTTCCTCACCGACAGAAGGACGGGAAAGTCTTTCACCCTCCAGAGTATCGCCCTTCCTCTTTGCCAACCTGATGACACCCACATCACGCCAACTTCCTGAAATCAGGGAGACTCCCCCTCGCTCCCTGGGTTGGTACGCAAATTGATGGAGGTGCAGGGGGCGGATCACTCACCGGGCACGGGCCGGTGGGTGTGGGGAGAAGGGTGGGGAGCGGGCAATGAGGATGGGGCTGACAGGGCGTGGACTCACACTGGCGTTGCTCGTAACCGTCGGGACGGCGTGCCACGAGGGGATGGAGACCCGCGCGGTGCAGGCCACCGCGGTGGTGGACACGGACCTCCTCGACTTTGGCGATGTGCCCGTGGGCGAGTGGCGGGAGCGGAAGGTCCGCATCCGCAACGTCGGGTACGTGCCCTTCTCCGCCCTGGACGCGCTGGGTCTGGCCAACAACCCCTCCTACCAAGTGGAGCTGGGCGAAGGCGCCGAGCGGGTGCTGCCGGGCGAGTCCCACGTGGTGCACGTCCGCTTCCACCCGCTCACCGAAGGCCTGGCGACGGAGACGGTGCACGTCAAGACGGACGCCAACCAGGGCGCGGAAGCCCAGGTGCAGGTGATGGGCATGGGCACGCCCACCCCAATCGGCGTGGAGCCGTCCTTCCTGGACTACGAGACGCTCGAGGTGGACAGCGAGCGCACGCTGGAGGTCACGGTGACGAATCCCGTGGACCTGCCGCTGACGCTGACGGTGGTGGGCACGCACCCGGACCCTTTCTCCGCGGACACCCTCACCATCCCCCCACTGTCGTCGCGCAAGGTGAGCACCAGGTACCTGCCCCGCGCGCTGGGGAACATGGGCGCGCGCATGGAGATTCTCTCCTGTGAGGGCTGCACACCGTCCACCGTGGAGCTGAAGGGCAACTCGGTGGCCTCCGCCTTCGTGTTCGACCCGGCGCCCGTCCCCTTCGATTTGATTCCGGTGCATGAGCGCACGCAGTCGTACACACGCGCGCGCAACATCACCTGGCGCCCCGTCACCATCGAGCGGCTGGTGACCAGCGACCATGCCTTCGTGCCGATTTCCCGGCCGGAGGGTTCCCTCGTCGGCCCGGGCGAAGTCGTCGAGATGCAGATGGAGTTCGCGGCGCGCTTCTCCGGTCCCAACGTGGGCGACCTCACGGTGCACTACACGTCCGACAAGGCGCGCAATTCGCAAGTGATTCTGGACGCGCGCGGCGGCCGGCCCACGCTGGCGGTGACGCCGGTGTCGCTGGACTTCGGCGAGGTGCCGGTGGGCGGCAAGGTGGAGCGCGTCATCCGCATCTCCAACGCGGGCACCAACGGCCCCCTCCAGTTCATCGGCGTGGCGGCGGGCGGCGACAGTCCGCAGTTCAGCGTGGACGTGCCCACGCGCGGCACCGAGGCCTATCCGTGGAGCGGCGGCGTCTGGCCCGTGCTGGAGGCGACGCCCGGGCTGCCCATTGCCCCCGGCACCGACGCGCTGGAGCTGAAGGTCTACTTCGAGCCCACCGCGGCGGGCACGTGGACGGCCGCGCTGCGCGTGCGCTCGGATGACCTGTTCAACCCGGAGCGCGAAATCATCCTCACCGGCCGCTCGCGCCCCACCGCGCCGTGCGTGTACGAGTTGACGCCGCAGCCGGTGATGGACTTCGGCAACGTGACGCCGGGCCGGGGCGCGGTGCAGGGCTTCCACTTCCGCAACCCGGGCAGCGCCGAGTGCGCCGTGAAGAACATCCACATCAGCAACGATGGCGGCGGCGTCTTCTTCATGCCGGGCGGCCGGCTCACGGGTGGCGTGGTGCCGTACGACTCGGGCTTCAGCGCCATGGTGGCCTTCCGGCCGCAGGCGGAGGGTGACTTCACCGGCGAGCTGCAGTTGACGGTGAGCAACCCGGCCGCGCCCATGGTGCGCCTGCCCCTCAAGGGCGTGTCCCGGCAGAGCTGCCTGGTGGCGACGCCGTCCTTCGTGGACTTCGGCCCCATCCGCTACGACTGCGCCGCGGCGCCCCGGAAGACGTACGTGGCCAACCGGTGCGGCAGCCCCGTCACTGTGACGGGCGCGGACATCGGCAACGGCACCAGCCACCAGTTCTCGCTGGTGATGCCCATGACGGCGCCCGTCACGCTGGCGCCGGGCGCGGGCTTCGAGTTGGAGGTCGGCTACGCGCGCAACGTGCACGGCCAGCACTTCAGCCCGCTGTACCTGCGCACGCCCAATGAGCCTTCACCCTTGCTCGTGCCGCTGCTGGCGGAGACGAACCACGAGGGCATCCAGGTGGACCGCTTCACGCAGGGCGCCGACAGCCAACTGGACGTCCTCTTCGTGGTGTCCAACACCACCACCATGCAGCAGTACCAGGACCGGCTGAAGGCGGCGATTCCTCAGTGGCTGCAGGCGGCCCAGACGAACGGCGTGGACGTGCGCGTGGGCGTCACCAGCACGGGCCTGGTGGCCCGGGGTCCGCAGTGCGGCGGCGGCGCCAACGGCGGCGAGGCCGGGCGCCTCTTCCCGGTGGATGGCAGCCGGCCTCGCGTGGTCTCCGGCTCCAGCGCCACCGCGGCCGCGGCCATCCAGGCCAACCTGGGCGTGGGCATGTGCCACAACCTGGTGCAGGGCCTGGAGACGATGCGCCAGGCACTCTCCGCGCCCCTGTCCGAGCACATGGATGACCCGCGCACCCCGCAACCCAATGACGGCAACTCCGGCTTCGTCCGCGCGGCGGCCCGCATGGCGGTGGTGGTCCTGGCCGACGAGGACGACAACTCCGGCTTCGGTCCAGAGAGCTACATCCAGTTCCTCCAGACGATGAAGGGGACGGGCATGTCCCACCGCAGCCGGCTCTACGGGCTGGTGCCCACCGACGCCGGCTGCGCGACCGCGGGCAGTGGCTCGGCCCGCTTCACCGCCGTGGCCAACGGCACGGGGGGACAGGTGGCCAACATCTGCGGACAAAACTACGGCGGGCTGCTGGAGCAGGTCATCCAGGGCGCCGGGGAGCCGCAGGCGGACTTCCCGCTCACCGCGGCGCCCACGGGCCTGGGGGAGATGGGCGTGCGCGTCCAGGGCCAGCCGGTGCCCGCGACGCAGTGGGTCTACGACGCGGAGCAGAACGCCATCGTCTTCCAGCCGGGGGCCATCCCCCTGGCCGGCCAGTCGGTGGAGGTCCGCTACCGCAGCCTCTGCGCGGTCCCGTAGGCCCGGCAGGGAGGTCCGGGTCACCCCGGCCAAGACAGGGAAGTCGCGGTGTTACAGGAAATGATGCACCGTGGACTTCCGTGTTCCCACCCGGCGCGGCTATCGTGGCGGACGTCGTGGAAACATTCGGCCGCTACGAGCTGCTTCGGAAACTCGCCATCGGCGGCATGGGCGCCGTCTACCTCGCCCGGCAGAAGGGGCCGGTGGGGTTCCAGAAGCTGCTGGTGGTGAAGCGGCTCCTGCCCCACCTGTCCGAGGACGACGAGTTCATCGACATGTTCCTGGATGAGGGGCGCATCGCCGCGCACCTCAACCACCCCAACATCGCGCAGATCTACGACTTGGGAGACGTGGACGGGCAGTACTTCATCGCCATGGAGTACGTGCATGGCGAGGCCGTGGGCCCCCTGGGCGCCCGGGCCCAGCAGCACGGCATCACCATCCCGCTGGGGCTCAAGTGCCGCATCATCGCGGACGCCGCCGCGGGCCTGGACGCGGCCCACAACGCGCGCAGCCCTTCGGGCCGGAAGCTGGCGTTGATCCACCGCGACGTGTCCCCACAGAACGTGCTGGTGGGCTTCAACGGCGGCGTGAAGCTCATCGACTTCGGCGTGGCCAAGGCGTCCGGGAAGCTGTCCCAGACGATTGTCGGCACCATCAAGGGCAAGCACGCGTACATGTCCCCGGAGCAGGCCCGCGGTGAGCCGCTGGACTCGCGCTCGGACGTGTTCGGCCTGGGGACGGTGTTCTACGAGCTGCTGACTCAGCAGCGCCTCTTCAAGCGAGAGACGGAGCTGGCCACGCTCAAGGCGGTGGTGGGCACGAAGATTGTCCCTCCGTCGGAGGTGGTGCCAGAGATTCCCAAGGCGCTGGACGCCATCGTCTTCAAGGCGCTGGCGCGCAAGCGGGACGAGCGCTTCTCCACGGCCGGTGAGCTGCAGCTCGCGTTGGAGGAGTTCCTCCTCACCCAGAAGCTGCACGCGACGACGGCGCACCTGGCGGCCTTCATGCGGGACATGTACGCGGAGGAGCTGGAAGAGGACCGCTTCGCCACCGAGCCCACCGTCATCAACTTCGACCCGCGTCAGGCGGCGAGGGCCCAGTCCCCCCGGCCTCCTGCTCGCGCCAGCGGTGGGTCCTCCCCCGCGGCGGCGCCTGTACCCGCCGGACAGGCGCGGCCCGCCGCCACTGCCCGTCCGCCGGCCGCCGCGCCGGGTGCGAAACCCGCCCCAGCGAAGCGGCCTCCACCGAAGGGCCCCGGCGGACAGGGCGACGGCGGCAAGTAGCCCGCGGACTAGAAGTTCTTTCCGTCCACCTTCATCACCGGCAGGCCGTCCAGCTCGACGCCGTCCAGGCAGCGGACGTTGATGGCGCGCATCTCCTTGCCATCCGGCATCGTGCCCTTCCCGAACGAGCGGACCCCACACGTGCCACAGAACAGGTGGTGGATGCTCTTCTTGCCGAACTGGTAGTCGGTGATGTGCTCGGCCCCCTTCTGGAGGTTGAACTGCTCCGCGGGGGCGAAGCCCAGCAGCATGCCCGTCTTGAGACAGATGGAACAGTTGCAGGACACCAGCGGCTGGCTCAGGTCCAGGCTCACGTCGTAACGGACCAGACCACAGTGGCAACCACCCTCGTAGCGCTTGGATTCGGACATGCGCGCATCCTGCCCCAACGCGCACGGAAAGAGCGGCACGAAACGATGACGCCTGGCGGTGCGGCTACAGGCTGGCCAGCGCCACGCGGTACAGCGCGCGGTAGCCCATGCGCGGCGCGGATTCGAAGCGCTCCGCGTTGAAGATGTCCTTCAGCAGCGCCTGCCCATCCGGCGACGACTGGAGGCTCAGCAACGTGGACTCCAGCGAGGTCACCAGCTGCGGCGGCAGCCCCATGGCCACCGGGACACCGTCGTTGGGGGCCTCGTCGGTGTACGCAATCAGCTCGAAGCGTCGGCCGGCGCCCGCGCCCAGCACGTCCTCCACGCCGGTGGCGAACGTCAGCCCCGTGGACGCAGGCGGACAGAAGACGCTGGTGACGTCCGCCTTGCCGTCCAGCACCGCCTCCAGCGCGCCCTGGTACGAGCCCGCGAAGTGCTGCGCGAAGAAGGCCCGCGTCGGCTCCAGGCCCTGCGTCTTGAGGTAGGCGGTGGGCAGCAGGTAGCCCGCCACCGAATCCCGGTCCACCCACGCGGCGGTGGTGCCCTTCAGCCGCTCCACCGTCAGCCCCGCGCCCGCCCGGCACACCAGGGCGGAGCGGTAGGACGACATGCCCCGGCGAACGCCGCGCACCACCACGCGCACGCCCATGGCTTCCATGCGCGCGCAGACGAAGGGCGGGGCCCAGGCCGCGTCCGCGCGGCCAGAGAGCAAGTCCTTGGCGAGCGTCTCGTAGCTGGACGCGACGCTCACCTCCACCAGCTTGCCCAGCGCGCGCTGGAGGAACGAGGCAAGTCGGTCTGCGCGCTCTCGCGCCGTTTCGCTGCCCAGCGAAGGGGGCAGGCCGAACCGGAAGGAATGCCGGGGCGTCGAGGGGGCTTGCAGGGTCATACGCCCCCCTAACTACCCCTCCCTGCCCAGGCGCGCCACTTCATCGTCGGCCAGGCCGAACGTGGCCTGGAGCATATCCAGGATTCGCTGCTCGGGATGGCTCGGGGCGCCCCCCGCGTGGGCAATCTTGATGGCCAGCCGGAAGGCCTTCACCCGCTGGGCGTGCGTCGTCAGGCCGTGGGCCAGCACATGGAGTCGCTGGGGCAGGCCCTCGGCGGCCAGGGCCGACACGGACTCACTGACGAAGCTCTGCGCGCGCTCGGGGCTGACGTTCTCGAAGAGGGGGTCGGCCGCGAAGCTCTCCACCAGCGCCCGGGCCTCGGCCTCCTGGAGCTTCCCGTCCGCGGCGCTCACCAGCACCATGACCTCCGCGAACAGGCGCTCCAGCGGCTCGCCCAGCGCCTCCGCCAGGCTGCCGCCGTTCTCGATGACGTCGATGATTTGCGCCACCTCGTCCTCGGAGATGCCCAGCGCGGCCTGGAACGTCTTGAGCAGGCCCAGCTCGTCCCGCGTGGCGCGCTGGTCCGCCAGGGCCACCGCCGCCGCCAGCCCGAAGGCCAGCATCCGGTTCTTGTGGTCCGGCAGCCGGCGCCGCAGCGACGCGAGCACGTCCTCCAGATTCTTCGCCTCCGACAGCCGCTCGGCGCTGGTCTCCACCAGGGCGTTGAGCTCGTCCGGGCGGGTGCCCTCGAACTCCGGGCGCTCCAGCACGCGGCTGAGGAGCGTCTGCATCTCCCGCTGCGAGACGCGCCCGTCGGCCATCGCGGCCAGCAGCATCGCCTCCACCAGTGCGCCGTTGCGGTCGTTCCGCGCCTTCACTGCCTGCTCTCGAGCCATGGGCTGGCGCTCCCTTGCGTGTCCTTCGGTTCGGTCGTCGTGGCCCCTTCCTCGCTGGCGTGCAGCGGGTCGGGGTTGAGCGTCTTGTCCAGCAGGTGACTCGGCCGCACGTTCGCCATGGCGTTGAGGACGCTCTGGCGGACGTTGGGAATTTCCTTGCCCAGCTCCTCCATCAGCCGCTGCATCCGCTTGCGCTGGAGGTTCTCCTGCGTGCCACACAAGTCGCACGGGATGATGGGGAAGGCCATCAACTCCGCGAACTTCGCGATGTCCTTCTCCGGCGCGTAGCACAGCGGGCGGATGACCACGTTGCGCCCGTCGTCGCTGCGCAAGAGCGGCGGCATCGCCTTGATGGAGCCGGCGAAGAAGAGGTTGAGCAGCAGCGTATGGATGAGGTCGTCGCGGTGGTGGCCCAGGGCAATCTTGGTGCACCCCAGCTCCACCGCCGCCGTGTAGAGGATGCCGCGCCGCATGCGCGAGCACACCGAGCACTGCGTCTTCCCCGGAGGCGTCTTCTCCAGGACGATGCTGTAGGTGTCCTCCTTCAGCAGCTTGTACGGGTAGCCCTCCCGCTGGAAGTACGCCTCAAGCTTGTCCGCTGGGAAGCCGGGGTGGCCCTGGTCCAGGTTCACCGCCAGCAATTCGAACTTCACGGGAGCGCGACGCTGGAGCTCCCGCAGGAGGTGCAGCATCGTGTAGGAGTCCTTGCCTCCGGACACGCCCACCATGATGCGGTCCCCGTCCTCAATGAGGCGGTGGTCCGCGATGGCTCGGCCCATGTGGCCAAGCAGACTCTTTTCCAGGCGCTGGACGTCGTTCATCGGCGCGGCCATCCTAGCGGCGGCCCGGGAAAAAACACCTCAATCCCAAGGTCCGGTCCGCTAGCCTGCCCCCCGCAATGCCGACCTACCCGCAAGGTGCCGTTGACGTAGTAGATGCCTCAGGTGAAGAGAGCGCGACCCGCACGCTGGAAGCCGCGCGCGAAATCGCCGTGGACCTGGAGGCGGACTCGATGCACGCCTTCCGCGCCCGGCTGTGCTTCCTTCAGCTCGCCACCGACGACCAGGTCTTCCTGTTGGACACGCTCCAGCCGGGCGTGGTGCCGGGCATGCTCGCCCCGCTGATGGCCGACCCGGCGCGCACCAAGTTCTTCCACGCCGCCCAGGGCGACCTCCAGTTCCTCGCCGAGGTGGGCGTCCGGGTGCGGGGCCTCTTCGACACCCACCGGGCGGCCACCCTGCTGGGGTGGCCCAAGGTGGGCCTGGCCGACCTCGCCCGGGAACGGCTGGGCGTGGAGCTGCCGAAGGAGCACCAGCAGTCGGACTTCTCCATCCGCCCCCTGCCCCCGGGCATGAGGGAGTACATCGCCAATGACGTGCGCTACCTGTGCGAGCTGGGCCGCCAGGTGCGCGACGCCTGCCGCGAGGCCGACATCCTGGAGGAGGTCCTCCTGGACTGCGTCCGCCTGTGTGACGAGGCCGCGGCGCGCCCCGACGTGGGCGCGGACTTCAAGCCCAAGCTGCCCCGCGCCGGGCTGAATCCCACGCAGATGACGCTGGCCCACGCCATTGCCCACGCCCTGCACCGCAAGCGGCTGGAGTGGGCGGAGAAGGACAACGTCCCCATGGGGCGGATGCTCTCCAACATGGCGATGGGTGACATCGCGGTGAAGCTGCCCACCAACCCCAAGGAGCTGGCGCGCATGGCCGGCGTGCGGGGCTCCTTCATCCGCACGCACGGGGAGGAGCTCCTGGCCGTGGTGCGCGAACTGCTGGAGAAGTCGCGCCGGGGCGAACTGGCGCCGGAGCGCGAGCCCAAGGGGCCCAAGGACGCCAACAAGCGCAAGCGCGAGGAGGCCCTCAAGGCCTTCCGCGTGGAGAAGGCCACCGAGCGCAAGGTGACGCCCAGCGTGGTGCTGACCAACCCGTTGATGGACGCGCTGGCCTCGCAGCCCCCGAAGGACGTGGAGGCGCTGGCGCAGGTGCCGTACCTCGGCGAGAAGCGGGTGCGGCTGTACGGCCCCGCGCTCCTTGAGCTGCTGGCCGCCTACCCCGTCCTCAACGCCTGAAGTGAAGGGGGGCCGCGACCTGCTCGCGGCCCTGGCGCCAGTCATGGAGAATGTCCGCCCGCGCGCCCCTTCCCGCCGCGGATGGAGATGCTCCCGGTGCGGTGCCGACACTTCATCCTTCCGCTGCTCGTCCTCTGCCTCGGCGCCTGTGCGGGCTCGCGGCCCCAGCCCGCCCCCACTCCGTCCGCCTCCGCTCGCCCCGTCACGCATGCCGTGACGCCCGAGGAGGAGGCCCCCGTCCTCACCCCGCCGGGCCTGCGGCTGTCTCCGGCCGTGCGGCCCGTGCGGCAGACGGTGACGCTGGAGCTGGACCCGCGGCGGGAGATGTTCAGCGGGACGACGGACATCGAAATCGAGCTGCCCCAGGCCACGCACGAGGTGTGGCTGCACGGGGAGGAGCTCTCCGTGAAGGACGCGGCCTTCATCGTGGCGGGCGCACGGGTGAAGACATCCACGCTGCCCCTGGGCGACACGCTCGTCTTCCTCCCACGTGAGGCGGTGGGCCCCGGCACCGTCATCCTGCGCGTGGCGTACACGGGCCGGGCACGTGCCCGGGAGAGCTCGGGCGTCTACCGCGAGCAGGACGCGGGACGCTGGTACACGATGACGCAGTTCCAGCCGATGGCCGCGCGGCGCGCCTTCCCCTGCTTCGACGAACCCGCCTTCAAGATTCCCTGGCGGCTCACCTTGCGCGTACGTGAGGAGGACGGCGCCTTCGCCAATTCACCGGTGGAGGCGGAGACGCACGGCCCGGATGGATGGAAGACGGTGCGCTTCCAGACGACGCCCCCGCTGCCCTCGTACCTGGTCGCCTTCGCAGTGGGCCCCTTCCAGGCCGTGGACGCGGGCGTCGCGGGCCAACACCGCGTGCCGGTGCGGATGCTGGTGCCGCAGGGCCGCGCCGCGGAGACGGCCTGGGCCGCGCAGACCACGCCCCCGCTGCTGGAGGCGTTGGAGTCCTGGTTCGGCACGCCCTACCCCTACGCGAAGCTGGACGTGCTGGCCCTGCCCGGCACGCAGGGTGGCGCCATGGAGCACCCGGGCCTCATCACCTTCAGCGCCCCGCTCATGCTGGGCCCCGTGGAGGGGGACTCCCTGTGGCGCCAGCGCTACTTCGCGCTGACGCAGGCACACGAGCTGGCCCACCAGTGGTTCGGCAACCTCGTGACGCCCGCGTGGTGGGACGACCTCTGGCTCAACGAGTCCTTCGCGGACTGGCTCGCCTACAAAGTCGTGACGCAGTGGAAGCCCGAATGGCGCGGTGACGTGCGCCGCGTGGAGGCGCGGGGTGATGCCCTGGTGGAGGACCGGCTCGTCAGCGCGCGCAGTGTCCGGCAGCCCATCCAAGCGCCGGGAGACATCCACTCCGCCTTCGACGGCATCACCTACAACAAGGGCGCCGCGGTGCTGGCCATGTTCGAGTCCTGGGTGGGCCCCAACGCCTTCCAGCAAGGCGTGCGGCACTACCTGGACACCCACGCGAGGGGCACCGCCACCACCGAGGACTTCTTCGAAGCCCTCACCCAAGCCACCGGCAAGGACGTGGCGCCCGCCTTCTCCTCCTTCCTGGACCAGCCGGGCGCGCCGCGCGTCGCCATGACGCTGGAGTGCCCCAAGGAGGGACCGCCCCGGCTGGCCCTGGAGCAGCGGCGCTATCTCCCTCTGGGCTCGCCGGGCGGACGCGGCGAGGAACAGGCGTGGCAGGTGCCGGTGTGCGTGCGCTACGCCGCCGGGGGCACGGAGGGCCGCGCCTGCACGGTGCTCTCGGAGTCCAAGGGCACGCTGTCCCTGGATGGCGCGAAGGCCTGCCCGGACTGGGTCCACCCCAACGCGGAAGGCCGCGGCTACTACCACGCGCTGCTGCGCGGTGACGCGCTGGAGCGGCTGACGCGGCAGGGAGGCCGGGGGCTCAGCATCGCCGAGCGCCGCGTCCTGCTGGATGACGCCGAGGCCCTGGTGGCCAGCGGCGACCTGGACGTGGCCCAGGCCCTCACACTGGCCACGCGTCTGCTGCGTGCGGACGACCCGGACCTCGTCATGGGCGCGGCGGCCCTGGTCGCCAGCGTTCGGGATGACTTCGTCCCGCGAGCCGCGTGGCCGAACCGGGCGCGCTTCGTCCGTGGCCTCTTTGGCGGTCAGGCTCGCCAGTTGGGCTTCGTGCCGCGCCCGGACGAAAGCGACGACGTGCGCATGCTGCGGCCCCGGCTGGTGTGGATGGTGGCCCAGTCCGGCGAGGACGCCCTCCTGCGAACGGAGGCCCGGAAGCTCGCGCTGCGCTGGCTGGACGACCGGCGCTCCCTGTCCATGGACGCGGCGCAGGGCGTGCTGGGCGCCGCCGCGGTCTCGGGGGATGCCGTCCTCCACCAGCGCATGCTCGAAGCCCTGCGCACCACCACGGAGAGCCGCGAGCGCGACCTGCTCTTCACCGCCCTGGGAGGCTTCCAGGATGCCGCGCTCGCCAGCGCCAGCCGGGCCCTGCTGCTGGCGCCGGACGTGGACACGCGCGAGGCCCTGCCCATCCTCTTCCGGCAGTTGGAGGAGCAGCCCACCCGCGCGGGTGCGTTCGACTTCCTGCGCGAGCACTTCGAGACGCTCCGGGAGCGGTTGCCGCGCGACATCGCGCCCTGGCTGCTGGGCACCGGCGGATTCTTCTGCGACGCCGAACACCGCGCGCGGTTCGCGGCCTTCTTCGCGTCCTACGCGCCCACCTTTGAAGGGGGTGAGCGCGCCCTGGCGCAGGCGCTGGAGCGCGTGGACCTGTGCATCGCCCAGCGCGAAGCCCTGCGCCCCGGCCTGGAACGCTTCCTGCGCCGCTACTGACGTCAGCGTTTGCGCGCGAGCATCATCCCGTCACGCACCGTGAGCAGCACGTGCTCCACGCGAGGGTCCGCCGCCACCTTCGCGTTGAAGTCGACAATCGCATGGTCACTGGGGCCCTCCGGCTGGAGCACCCGGCCCGACCACAGCACGTTGTCCGCGATGATGAGCCCGCCCGGCCGCAGCAGCGGCAACACCGCGTCCCAGTAGGCGGCGTAGCTCGGCTTGTCCGCGTCGATGAACGCCAGGTCGAATGGCCCCTGGAGCGTCTTCAGGGTGTCCAGCGCCGGACCCATGCGCAGGTCGATTTTCCGCCCATGCGGACTGCGCAGGAAGAAGGCGCGCGCCACGTCGGTGGCCTCGGGGTTGATGTCGCAGGTGATGAGCGACCCGTCATCCGGCAGCGCTTCCGCCATCATCAAGGCCGAGTAGCCGGTGAAGGTCCCGATTTCCAACACCCGCCGCGCACCCGTCAGGGCGACCAGCATGCGCAGGAAGGTGCCTTCCACGGACCCGACCTGCATGTTGGGGGAGGACATCCGCGCATACGTGACATCACGGAGTTCATCGAAGAGGGGCGCGGGTGCCGTGGTGTGAGCGTCCGCGTACGCCTCGATTTCGGGAGGAACGAGGGTGAGCTTGGGCATGTCCCATCGATTAGCACGTACCGCGGGGCCCCCCACTTCAGGTTGCCGTCAGACGCCTCGTGCATAACTTTGTCGTCGCTCTGGATGGAGGAGGTCTCGATGCTGGCAGCCAGAATTGGTGGTGCGCACGCGGATGTGTCCCGGTGCATCGCCGCGAGCCTCCAGTGTCAGGTTTCCTGCGAAGAGGGCATGGCCCGCCGGGTCGCCCGAGGGGAGCCGCTGTCCGGCGAAGTGGTACGCCTGCTTCGACAGTGTGCTGAACTGTGCGAACTGAATGCACGCGCGCTCCAGAAGGAGAGCCGGCTCGCCCGGCGCACCGCGAGCCTGTGCTTCGACCTGGCCAACCTGGTTGCCCGGACCGCGTGGCTGGACGCGGAGGACCGCGATTCGTACACGCTCGCGCGGGACGCGCTGCAATTGGCCCGCGCGTGCAGGCCCCTGCTGTTCGCCTGAGTCAGAAGCGCAGGTGCGGACTGAGCACCAGCGTGGGGCCCGCGCCTGTACAGATGTTGTCCGCAGGCTCCTTGTTGATGTCGCAGCGCTGATAGTAGCCACTCAGGGTGACGCCCAGCGGCCCATGGATGCGGACGTCCATGCCGGCCCCCGCGGCCAGTGCGAGATGCGAACCGGTGTACAGGCGCGGAACAAAGGCATCTGTATCGATATTGGTGGAGGTGCTTCGCCCCACGCGAAGCGCCACCCAGGGTGACACACGCCGGTCCCGCAGGAAGCGGTAGCGCGCCTCCGCGGCAATGCCCCGGAAGGCGCCCCAAGGATGCTGTCGGATTTCCATGTTCCCAGGAGGCTTGGCGTCCAGATCCGCGGCAGGGGACGTGTTGAAGGTCCGGCCCCACTGCAACGCGAGGCCGACTTCCAAATCGAGGGGAGTCACCAGGAGCAGGTGGGCGCTCAGGAGCCCGCCTCGATTGGCGCTGTTTCTACCTGCGAAGAGTCCTCCGCCGCCGGAGAGCAAGACGCCCCACCTCGGCGACGACGGTGTCTCTGACCTCGCAATGCCAGGCAGCAACAGGCTGAACAGCAGAACAGACATCATCAGGCGCGCAGACATCAATACCATCCTCACGGGCGCACGCGCCGACCCGAGTGCTGTCGCGAGTATAGTGACCGGCGCAGCCAATAGGCAAACATTCGTGAGGGAGCCCCATGGACGTCCGCCCTCTGGCTGCTCGACTTCTCAATACCGTCGCCCGCGCGCAGTCGCGGGGCGCTCACGCCGCCCGCTGGACGGGAATCTCAGACAGCATCTCGTTGAGCGCGTCGACCTGTTGCTGCTCGTGGCCCGGCTGAGCCTGGACGATGTCGATGGCGCGCTGGAGCACGCGCCGCGCCGCTTCGGGAGCGTCATGTTGGACGTGGAGGCGGGCCAACTCCACGAGCTGCGGCACCAGATATGGGTCCTGCGCTCCCGCCGCCTGCTCCAACCGCACCAGGGACTCCTGGAGCAGTGAATACGCATCCGTGTGGTTGCGCTCCTTCAAATCGAACGCGGAGCTCTGCAGGACGATGGCGCTCGCGAGCCGGTCCTGCTCCTCGTCCGTCGCGGCCAGGGGCGTCGGCGCCTCGTACCCTCGCGCTTTGAGTGTGCTGTCGAGCTCCTCCAGGACCTTACCTCCCAGTTCGGCGGCGAGCGCCGCGGGGTCCGCGAACAGGCTCAGCGCCGGCTCGCGCTCCTCGGGACGCTGCCCCGGAATGCCCGCGACCCGTGCGACGCGCTCCGTCGGAGGTGGATGCGAGTCATAGGCATCCACGGGCCGGGAAAACAGCTCCTCCCGGATGAGCGACTGGAGCACCGGGGGCGTGTTCAGCGCGACCGAGTCCACGGTGCGGAACAGGTCCCGCGTGGGCCGGCCGGCCTCGCGAAGCCGGAGCGCGACGACGATGCCCCGGTCATAGGCGTCGCTGTTCTCCACCACTTTCGACAGCGCCGCGCCGAAGGCGTCGCCGCCGTACGCGAGCGCGGAGACACGGTCCGCGAGCAACTCCCGGCGGCGCCCATGGCCGGCGGTGATGCGCAGGTAGACAAAGAAGTAGGCGCGCAGGAACCAGCCCACCGGATTGAGGTTGCCTCCTCCCATGGAAAAGATGCTCTGGATGACCTGGATGACCTGCGTCTGGATGCGCGAGATGATGGGCGTCAGGCGCGTCTCGCCGTGCGAGAAGTGCCCGTACTCGTGCGCGAGAATGGACTTCAGCTCCGTCACCGTGAGGCCGCGCATCGCACCAAGCCCCAGATGCAGGATGCGCTCGCCACGTCCCATCAGCACACGGAACCGGCCGCCCGCCTCCCGCACGCCAATCCCCGTGCCCGCGTCGACCAGGACGCGGTCCACCTTGCGAGACTTCGCGACGTCCGCCACCTCCTCCAGGGCCCTGAACAAGGCGGGAGCCTCCGAGACGGCGAGCTCACGGCCCTCTTCGCCCTGCTCGGGGCTGGTGAACACGCCGCGAAGGATGGCGAACAAGCCGCCCAGGCCAATCACCCCGATGACGACGAGCAGCTTCACGGGGACGACGGGCATCATGAACACCAGCAGCAACACGCCGCCAGCGATGGCCACCGTCAGCACCAGCATCATCGGCACGGACACGTAGAACAGGAGTGAAGCGAACCACAGGACGGCGGCATAGAGCCGGTCCACCCGGCGCTCCTGGTGCGTCTGCTCCGCGCGCAGCAAGTGGAGATTGTCCGACTGGAGCTGGCCCAATTGCAGCTTCGAGAGCGCGAGCCCCGCGCCCCACGAGAACAGCAGTGCGCCCCCCAGGAACAGCGCCATCCCCAACGGGATCTGCCAGATGCGATGCATCCAGCGCTGCCGCGACACCTCTTCCTCGATGGCGGACATGAACGGGCTGGGCTCCGCTCCCAGCTCCTTCGCACGCTCGACCGCCTCCAGCGCCTCTTCCAGCGCTCCCGTTTCCGCCAATGCCGCACTCAGCGCCATGTGCGACATGGGCGCGTCCGGCGCGAGTTCCACCAACCGTCGCGCGTGTCTCAGCGCGACGAAAACCTGCTGGCGCTTCATGTAGAGCAGCCACAACTGGTGGTGCGCCACGACATCATCGGGCCAGATTTCGAGGGCGGCGTTCAGGAGTTCCTGCGCCTCGACAGGCCGTTCCTTCCGAAGCTTGATGGCCCCCAAGGCGCTCAGGACATCTCCCCGGCGCGGTCCGTCGATTCCCTGTTCCAGGGCGAGCTTCAAGTACCTCTCGGCATCGTCGAGCTGCCCGAGGTTGAAGTAGTACTTTCCCGCGAGCCGGGAGACGCGAGGATTGTCTGCGGCCTCTTTCAGGAGCCGCTCGATGGCTGGCCCTGCATCGGCGGGAGACGCGCTCTGCGCGACCTCGAACGCCGAGTCATAGACAGTCTCGAGTTCCTCACTAAATGGGAAGAGTTCGGGCGCCTTCTGCTCCGTGCCGGGAGCCTGGAAGGCGAAGAACAGGGCCAGTACGAGCGCGTGCATGCAACCCCCGATGATGTTTCGCGTTCTAGCACGACGGGCAACAGCGCCACCGATGCCCCTCCCGGACTCGATGCGCGGCCAGCGTCATGCACATGGGGCGCGAGAGGACTGATTCTTCTCCCGCGCCCCGGTATCACGTTCCAGCGGTCAAGATGACGCCGGGATTACAGGTCCAGCAGACGCGCCTGGAAGCCGCTGCTCCCCGTCGCCGTGAGCAACACCAGTTGATCGTTGTGGACGAAGACCCGCTGGGCCTTGCCCGGGTAGTACGCCGCCGAGAGGATGTCGAACTGGTGGTTGAGCACCCGAAGCTGCGTCCTGTCTCCCACCGTGTCGATGAGGTAGAGCCGCTCACCGTGGAAGGCGATGTCCACGAACGACAGGCCGATGCTGGTGCGGTACGTCAGGTCCGCCGTGTTGAAGAGGAGGCCACTCCCCGTCACGACCGCGGAGCCATCCGGCCACAGCCGCAGCGGCGCCCTCAGGTTGTAGGCACCATGGTAGGGCGAGTCGATTTCAGCGCCCAGCGTGCCCGCCTCCATGTCCACCTGCACCCGGTTCAGGTCCTGTGGCGAGACGCCGCTATCGGCGAAGTAGATGGTGTTGTTCGCCTCCGAAAACAGCAGGTTCACCGCCGTATCCCGCCAGTCCACCGCTGCGACCCGCGCCCCCGTGGACCGCTGATAGAGCGCGTGCGTATCCCAGGCCCCGGAACCATCGATGGTGAACAGGAAGCGGTCAGCCACCACCATGTTCGACACCGACTCAGGCGCCGCGGCGAAGAAGCGCCCCGCGCCGCCCTCCGTCGGAGCGAAGGCGTCAATGCGTCCCCCTGTGTAGGACAGGTACGTGGCCTGACCATCCGGAGCGACCGCCATCGCGGTCACATCCCCCGTACCGATGTAGGCGGGCAGGAAGCTCCGGGACGACAGATCGAACCGCCGGATCTGATCCGCATTGCCGTCCAGGAAGTGGATGACGCCATCATGCGTCAGCGTTGCATCCTGGTAGGCGAAGGCAAACGCGGCCCCGCCCAGCACCACGCCAGCATCCGGGTCCACGCCGCCATCACTGCCACCATCCGGAGTGGGCTCACCGGTCTCCAGTTCGCCCGTGATGTCGATGCCACCGTTGGTCGTACCCGGGCAGTTGGTGGGGTTGCGATGCAGCACGAGGCTCGCCGAAACCACCTCCCCTGCCACGACATCGACCTGGGAACTACCCGCGTAGACCTCCAACATGGACGCGTTGTACGCAACCACCCGCACGGTCCGGCTCGTGCCCGCGGGCACTTCTGACACCTGCCCCCGGATGGCCGTGCCGTCCACTTGAAGCGGAACAGGCCCGATGACCGACATGCCCAGGCCGGAAACAACGGCATCGGCGGACACGACGCCGCAGACATCCCCCGCCAGGGAGATTTCCATTCGGACGGATTCGGTTTCACCTGCGTTCTCGGACGGTCCCTCGCTGTTGCACGCCGCCACCAGCGCACAGGCCGCCCACATCAGCCCAACTCGACTCGGAATTCTCATGAATGTTCCCCCTCCGCGCGGGTCCACTACGACAAGTGCGGTTCCCGTGCCATGCGTTGCAAACGTGGACTCGGAACTCCCGAGCCCACGGCCACGCAATGACGGCAGACCCTGCAAAGCCTGACACACCCACTGAATTCGCGGCGACCGCCGATGCGCTGGGGCGCAAGAAAGCGTGTCACGCATTAGCGATGGGTTACGACGACCTCATGCATTCCTTGATGCAAGGCCACTGCGGACATTGCCCATGCACGTCTATGAATGCGATTCGCGTCACAACCCCTGGCACATGCCTGTCTGCGGCAGGAGCCCCCCTGAGCCATCGCTCCTCCCGCCGCTACAGTCGCTTCGAACGGCGGCGGACACTGAAACGGCGACGCCACGGCCCGCTCCGGCAAGAGCGGGCACGTCTGGTGTGCCCATACCGGCCTATTCCCACTGCTTCGCGATGTCCTTCTGAGTCGGCTGCGCAGGCGGCGGAACGTAATAGCGCGCCGGGTGGTAATCCCTGTCCGACCAGGTCACCTTCTTCCCGAACTCGCCCACCGCGCCGCGAACCTGGCCGACCGGATACTGACGCTCACGCCCGTCCGTGAAGGCCTCGGCGACGCGCCCATCCTTGAAGACGGCCCGGTAGATGAGCGTCTCCTCATGGCACCGGATGCCCGTGTAGATGGGCTCGTAGCGGACACCGTCGGCACGGAGCAGGTGGTACTCCAGCTTGTTGTACTTCTGGTTGGGCTCGAAGCGCCCCTTGCTGCACCGGGCCACCACCTCGGAGACTTCCTTCAGGAACGCCCGCGAATTGGCCGCCGCTTCCGGAATCAGCCCCGGGGAATGCGTGGGATTCATCCTCGCGATGGCCGCGTCGATGCTCTCATTGAGCAGCTTCGCCAGCGTCGGACTCGAGATGTTCCCTGGCTCCGCGGGTGGCGACAGGTACGGGGTCAAGAAGAAGTAGACGCCCACGCCGATGGCACCCGCGCCCCAGCCCAGCAGCATTGTTTTTCCAGGTTTGATTTGCATCCCCCTTTACAGTGTTGCTCCTCAGCTATCACAGAACGGACAGCCCAGGTACGAGGCGGCATGAATGCCACCTCCTGACTGACGCACGCTCTCTCAACCTCTCAAAGCGAGACACCGTAGAGCGCGCCGTACTTCTCCTTCAGGTACGCCAGGAAGTCCGTGTCGGTGAGCCCCTGCCCCGTCACCTGCTTCACGCGCTCCTCCGCGGAGTGGCGGAAGCCATGCTGGTGCACATGCGTGCGCAGCCAGTCACGCAGGGGCAGCAACTCACCCCGGCCCAGGTGCTCCTCCAACTCCGGCAGGTCGCGCTTCGCGGCGCGGTAGAGCGACGCCGCGTACAGGTTGCCCAGCGAATACGTGGGAAAGTAGCCCAGCTCGCCCCAGGCCCAGTGGATGTCCTGGAGCACGCCTTGCGTGTCATCCGGCGGAGTGACGCCCAGGTACTTCTCCATGCGTGCGTTCCACGCGGCGGGCAGGTCCTCCACCGGCAGCTCGTCGCGCACCAGCAGCAGCTCCAACTCGTAGCGCAGCGCGATGTGCAGGTTGTACGTCACCTCGTCCGACTCGATGCGGATGAGCGACGGCCCCACCGCATTCACCGCGGCGTGGAAGGTCTCCACGTCGGTGCCGGACAGCGCCTCCGGGAAGGCGGCGCGCAGCACGGGGAAGTAGTGCCGCCAGAACGGCAGGCCGCGGCCCACCATGTTCTCCCACAGGCGTGACTGCGACTCGTGCAGTCCCATGGAAGGCGCGGCGGCCAGTGGTGTGCGGTAGAGCTCGGGAGCGAAGCCCTGCTCATACAGGCCGTGGCCGGCTTCGTGGATGGTGCTGAAGATGGACGGGAACGGCGTGGCCGTGTCCACGTGCGTGGTGAGCCGCACGTCCAAGGGGTGCGTGCCCCCGGTGAAGGGGTGGATGCTCAGGTCCTGCCGGCCCGCGTCCAGGTCGAACCCGATGTCCTTCAACAACCGCAGGGTGAAGGCCCACTGCGCGTCCTTGTCGTAGTGACGGCCCATCAGGAAGGGCGCCACCGGCCGGCTCACCGCGGTGAGCTTGCCCACCATGGGGATGAGGTGCTCGCGCAGCGCCGACAGGACCGGCGTCAGGCGCGCCACGCGCATGCCTGGCTCATGACCTTCCAGCAGCGCGTCATAACGCTCCCCGTCATGGCCATACGCGTCCGCCTGCTCCCGGCGCAGCGACAGCAGGCGATGGAGCGCGGGCTGGAAGACGGTGAAGCGCCTTGCCTGCCGGGCTTCCCGCCAGGCATGGATGGCGTCGCTGATGGCTCCCGCGAGCGCCCGTACCAGGGGCGCGGGGACGCGCACCTCCCGCTCCCGCTCCCGCGTCAGCACCGTCACCATGGCCCGGGCGTCGTCGGACAGGTCCGCCTGAGCGGCGGCCTGGGCCAGGGCGTCCCCAAGCCGGGGGTCCACCAGGCGCTCGTGGTGCAGCCCCTGCAGGGTGGAGAGCTGATGGGAGCGGGCGGGGCCGGCCTTGGCGGGCAGGTACGTCTCCATGTCCCACGTGGCCAGGCCGATGAGGCCCTGAAGGTCGCGAAGCTCCTGCATCCGGGTCAGCAGCCAGGTATCCATGCCCGGATTCATAGCCCGCTTCGCGGCGCACTATCGCGAAAGACGCACTCGGGAGTATGAGGGCTGCGCGATGGCCAACGTCATTCAGTTCTTCATGTCCCCCGACGACGAACTCGCCTTCTTCCGCTTCCTGGAGCGCTTCGTCCTGGAGGTGTACCCCCGGCGCGTCCCACAGGATTGGGAGACCTTCCGCGCGAACACGGAGAACCTGGAGCGGCTGCCCCCAGAGGACCTCTACATGGTGGCCTCCGAGCTGGGCGCGGCCATCGTCGACAAGGTGAAGCGGGGCCCGGACAAGGGCTACTGGCGCATCGACGAGGTGCGCTCGCCCGTCATCTTCATGGAGCGCTGCCGCCCCAACGAAGAGGGCGAGCTGCTCAGCGGCAAGATGTGGGCGGAGCTGGACATCACCGCGCAGACGGGCCGGAAGAACGCGGCGCCCGACAAGTTCCGGAGCCTGTTCCTCGAGGTCGAGGAGTACATCAAGAAGACGTACCGCAAGGGCGATCCCAAGGGCTTCTTCGTGGGCCCCAAGACGGCGCGGCTCTGCAAGGAAGGGCTCGTGCTGCGCGACTCCGCCTTCCGCGGCGGCACGGTGTCTCCCTACAAGTAGCCGCGGCGCCTCAGGGCAGGGCCACGGGCAGGGTGAAGGAGAAGGTGCTCCCCTGCCCTTCGTGGCTCTCCACGTTGAGCGTCCCGCCGTGCGCGGCCACCAGACTCCAGGCGATGCTCAGCCCCAGCCCCGTGCCGCGTCCCGGTGAATGGCTGGCCCGCCAGAAGCGCTCGAAGAGGTGCGGCGCGTCCTCGGCGGGGATGCCGGGTCCGGAGTCCTTCACGAAGACGCCCACCTTCGCCCCCTCCACCAGGCGGGCCTGCACCTCAATGGCGCCGCCGGGGGGCGTGAACTTGATGGCGTTGCTCACCAGGTTGGCCAGCACCTGGAGGATGCGCTCGCGGTCGGCGAGCACCGGCGGCAGCTCTGGCGCCAGCGCCACCGTCAGGACCTGCCCCTTCTCCAGCGCGAGCGGCCGGAGCACCTCCAGCGCCTGCGCCAGCAAGGCGTCCACTGGAAGGGGCTGGAGCGTCAGGGGAATGGGCATGCCGCGCAGGCGCGCCCGGTCCAGCAGGTTGCCGATGAGGCTGCTCATCTGCTGCTCGGCGAGGACGATGTTCTCCAGGTAGCGGCGCCGGCGGTGCTCCTTCTCCGGTGCCGTGCCCGCATTCAGAATCATCTCCGCGTTCATCCGCACCGCGAGCAGCGGCGTCTTGATGTCATGGGAGACGACGGTGAGCAGCTCGTCGCGCCAGCGCACGGCCTCCTGGGCCTGAAAGAACAGCGCCTCCGCGCGCTCACGCAGGCGAACTTCGCGGCGCAGGACATGCTCCTTCGCCAGGGCCACGGCCAGAAGGTTCGCCACCGCGTCCAGCAGCGACAGCCCGTCCTCCCCCAGCCCCACCGACTCCACGTGGAGCACGCCCAGGACACCTTCCTTCGCCACCAGCGGCAGGGTGACCGTCCCGGGAACCCGGGCCGGTCCCGTCTTGAACACGCCCTCGATGGCGTCACGCCCTGGCGGGGTTACGCGCTCCAGGCCCACGAGGTACGCGTACGCGGCGGCGGCATGCGCCACGGCCTGGGACGGAGGGGACTCCATGCCCACGGACGAATGCCACGCCACCAGACAGGGCCGCTCCGGAACGGGCACTCCGGACGCATCCACCCCCTCCATCAGGAGCGCGACGCGGACCGGCAGCCATCGGGAAAGGCGGTCCACCAGCGAGGGAAAGCTGGCCGCGACGCCATCGGAAGCGCAGAGCAGCTGGCCGACCTCATGGAGCCGCGCCAGATGGCGGCGGGCCTGCCCCTGCTTTCGCCAGGCGCGACGGGGCCACCGGCGGGAGGCTGGGACGTCCGGGCGGGCGGAGTCATCCCCCGCTGGGCTGCGCGGCGCCTTCACCGGGGGTGCCTCGTCCCTTCCACCGCCGGGCGTTCCACGGCCAGCAGCTCCTCACGGAGCGCGGCGGAGAGGACCTCGCCCGTCAGCGCCCCGAGGACGCGCAGCCACTCCTCGACCAGGACCACCAGCGACTCCTCCAGCCGCTCCGGGTCCAATTCAGCCACGACCGGATGCAGCCCCTCGAAGCGAAGCCCCTCCGACGTGACGGCGAGCGCCGACAAGTGCGGATGGGCCTGGACCACCCGCTGGAGCACCCGCTCCAGGATGACCACCAGGGTGACCTCCCCCAGGGCCGAACGGCCACGGCGCCACAGCGCCTGGAAGCCACGCTCGAACAAGTCCAACAGCGCGGGAGGAGATGGGTGCGGCAGCTGGCGTTGACGCCAGGCACGCACGACCTCGTGAGGTGGAAGGTGCCGCTCTGACATGCAGTGGGCCGGCTGCGGTGCGTCGCGAAAAAGCCCCCGTCGCTTAATGAAGCCCCTGGCGAAAGTCCACTCGCCCAGGGGCTGATACAACCCGGCCGGCGGGCCTCAGCCGCCCGAGGCCACGGTGGTGGCCTGCCGCAACTGCGGGGCCTCCGAGACGAACTTCAGCTCCGGGTGCTTGTCCTCGGCGTGCTGGAGCGCCCAGTCATCCCGGAAGAGCACCAGGGGCAATCCGTCCCGGTCCTGCACCGTCTGACGGTTGCCTTCCCAGTCGAACGCCTTCGGGTCGAAGTTGGCGCCCACCACCCAGCGCGCATGGCTGAAGGGCAGCCGGTCGAGTGCGATCTTCGCGCCGTACTCGTGCTCCAGGCGGTACTGGAGGACCTCGAACTGGAGCGCGCCTACCACGCCGACGATGGGGTCCTTCATGCCCATCTGCAGCTGCTGGAAGATTTGCACCGTGCCCTCCTCGGAGAGCTGCTCCAGGCCCTTCTCCATCTGCTTGCGGCGGAGCGGATCCCGGCTGCGGACGACGGCGAAGAACTCCGGACTGAAGCGCGGCACGCCCTCGAACTCCACGCCGGTGCCCTCCGCCAGCGTGTCGCCGATGCGGTACAGCCCCGGGTCGAACAGGCCGATGACGTCCCCAGGCCACGCGTCCTCGATGGAGGTGCGCTCGGCGGCCATGAACTGGCTCGGCTTGGCCAGACGGACGTCCTTGCCCAGGCGCGAGTGGAAGGCGCTCATGCCCTTCACGTACCGGCCGCTCACCACGCGCATGAAGGCGATGCGGTCGCGGTGCGCGGGGTCCATGTTCGCCTGAATCTTGAAGACGAAGCCGGCGAACTTCGGGTGGGTGGGCTCGCGCGGCCCCTGCGTCGTCAGGCGCGACGTGGGCGCGGGGGCCAGGTCCAGGAAGGCATCCAGGAACGGGCGCACGCCGAAGTTGGTCATCGCGCTGCCGAAGAACATGGGCGTGAGCTGCCCCGCATCGCTCTTCTCGCGGGTGAACTCGTCGCCGCCGATGTCCAGCAGCTCGATCTCCTCGTGCAGCTTCGCCAGCTCCGTCTCGGTGAGGACCGTCTTGATTTCGTCCGAGTCGATGGAGACCGAGCGCTCGCTCACCTCGGACTCACCGTGGGAACCCTCGGTGGAGAAGACGTGGACGACGCGGGCCTGCCGGTCATAGACGCCGCGGAAGTCCGGGCCCATGCCGATGGGCCAGTTCATCGGATAGGAGCGGATGCCGAGCACCTGCTCCAGCTCGTTCATCAACTCCAACGGCTCGCGGCCGTAGCGGTCCAGCTTGTTGACGAAGGTGAAGATGGGGATGCCCCGCAGGCGGCAGACCTTGAAGAGCTTCTTGGTCTGCGGCTCCACGCCCTTGGCGGCGTCGATGAGCATCACCGCCGCGTCCGCCGCGGCCAGGGTGCGGTAGGTGTCCTCGGAGAAGTCCTGGTGGCCCGGCGTGTCCAGCAGGTTCACCGAGTGGTCGCGGTAGCTGAACTGGAGGACGGACGAGGTGACGGAGATGCCGCGCTCCTTCTCCAGCTCCATCCAGTCGGACGTGGCATGCCGCCGCGCCCGCTTGGCCTTCACACTTCCGGCCAGATGGATGGCGCCGCCGTAGAGCAGCAGCTTCTCGGTGAGGGTCGTCTTGCCCGCGTCGGGGTGGGAGATGATCGCGAAGGTGCGCCGCCGGGCGACCTCCCTTTGGAGCTCGTTCGTCATGACCCGGGGCCAACTATCACGGGCGGTGTTTCCTTGCAGCTTGCAAGCGGCGCTTGCCGGCCGGTCGGGGGCCCATGCAAGGCTGCCGACCCACACCTACCTTCGGAGACCGAATGAAGCGCACCCAGCATTCCACTGGAACCCCGTGGGAGCCCCAAGTGGGCTACTCGCGCGCCGTGCGTGTGGGCCCCTTCGTCTCCGTGTCCGGGACGACGGCCACCGATGCCCAGGGAAACATCGTGGGCGTGGGGGACGCCTACCTGCAGGCCCGGCAGACGCTCCAGAACATCCAATCCGCCCTGGAGGCCCTGGGCGCCCGGCTGGAGGACGTGGTGCGCACGCGCATGTACGTCGTGGACATCCAGCAGTGGGAAGCGGTCGGCCGGGCGCATGGCGAGTTCTTCGCCCACATCCGCCCCGCCACGTCGATGGTGGAGGTCAGCCGCCTCATCTCCCCCGAAATCCTGGTGGAGATTGAAGCGGACGCTGTCGTCGCGGACGACCGCTGAAGGCGCGCTCCACAGTCCCTCAACACTTCTCCCGCATCGTGGGCCCCTCAACTCAGCAGGGGGTACCCACGTGTCGAGCCTCAGCAAGTCGTTCAAGAAGGCGGTGAAGAAGGTCAAGAAGACGGCGAAGAAGGCGGGTAACACGGTGGTGGACACCGCCAACAAGGCGGCCGATACCGTCACAGGGACTGCCGGCACGGTCTCCAACCAGGTGAGCCGCGAGGCCGAGCAGCTCGCCCGGGAAGTGGACACACTCACTCGCGACACCGCGAAGCTGGCGGAGCAGGCGTATGCGGAGTCCCTGGCTGCTGGGGAAGCCGCGTGGAACGAGGTGGTGGAGCTGTCCACCCGCTTCCTCACGGACGCGCTGAGCGACGTCGCCGAGGCGCTGGCCGAGGACGTCTACCGCAAGCACCTGGCCCTCCTCGAGAACATGGCCGAGACGGGCTACGCGCTGCTGACGAATCCCACCCGCCGCAAGGAGGTGGACTTCCTCGTGGGCCAGTCCTCCCAGAAGAAGAAGGACGAGGACACGAACAAGACGGTCAGCTCGCTGTCTCAGGACGAGTCGGTCCAGCGCACCGGTAACGAGGCCCGGAGCAAGGGGCTCGGAACCCTCTCCATCGGCAGCGGTGGCGGCGGGACCTTCGGCGCGGGCCTCGAGGGCAGCGTCGGCGTCGCCTTCGACCACCCGGGGCAGACGCAACTCCGGGGCTTCTTCGGCATCGGGGGCGTCGCGGGCATCACCAAGGGTGTGTCGATGACCTTCCAGTTTGGCGTGTGGGCCGACATGCCCTCCAAGCTCGCCGGCCCCGTGCTCGCGGTCAGCCTCGGCGCCAGCGCCGGCAAGTTTTGCGGTAGCACCCAGGTCATCTTCAAGATGCCCGTCACCGAGAAGGAATGGACGGCCTTCGCCACGAGTGGCAGGCTCGACCTCGCGGGCCTCGTCATGTGCCTCGGCGCGGAAGTCAGCACCTTCGCAGAAGACGGCGTGAGCGCCACTGTCGGCTGCGGCTACACCTGGGTGTACTGAGCGACAGCGCTGACACGACGAGACCCACCTGGGGACCGTGTCCATGAACCCATCGGCGCGCATCCTGGTCGTTGAGGACGACGCCCCCATCGCCGCGGGCATCGTTCGTGGATTGAAGCTCGCCGGCTTCCAGGTGGTGCTCGCCACGGATGGCGTGCTCGCGCTCGAGATGGCCGAGCGCGAGCACCCCGACCTGGTGGTGTTGGACCTCAACCTGCCCGGACAGGACGGCTTCGAGTTGCTGGAAGCCTGGCGCTTCCGGCTCCGTGTCCCCGTCATCGTCCTCACCGCGAGACAGGAACTGGAGGCCCGGCTGCGCTCCTTCGGCCTGGGGGCGGTGGACTACCTCCCCAAGCCCTTCTGGATGGAGGAGCTGGTCGCCCGCATCCGCGCGCGCCTCCTTCTCCAGGAGGAGCGCCCGCGACGCGTGCTGCACTGGGACGACGTGAGCCTGGACCTCGACGCACGCGAGGCGAGCCGCGAAGGCACCGGCGCCCTGCCCTTCACGCGCCACGAGTTCGACGTGCTCGCCTATCTCGCGGAGCGCCCGGGACGGGCCCTGACACGCGCCCAGATTGCCCAGCACGCGCTGCCGCCCAGCGAGGAGCGCGATGACCGGACCGTGGACTCTCACATCGCGCGCATCCGCAAGAAGCTGGGGCCGGCGGGCGCGCGCATCCAGACGTCCTGGGGAATTGGCTACCGGTTCGTCCCCGACGAGGAGCCACGGTGAGGCTTCGCAATCGCCTGGCCCAGCGCATCCTCGTGGCCTCGGCGCTCCTGGGCCTGCTGGGCACGCTGGGCGCGTCCGTCCTCGCGATTGTCCTGGGCGTGGATGCCGCGCTGACGCATGGCGTACGGATGTCCGCCGCGCTCGTGCTTGCGCCCCAGGCTTCGGAGTGCCGGACGACGCAGGGATGGCACTTCCGGAGCCCGGACGGTGTGGAGGTGGAGGCGTATGACCTTGCCCAGGTAGGGGCGGGCTCGCCCGGCGCACGTCCGGACCCCAGGCTTCTCGCACGGCTCGCGCAAGGCGAGCGTGAGCCCTCCATCTTCTACCTCCCGCTCTTCCGTCCGGACTCCGCGTGGGCGGGGGCCTCGCTGCTGAAGCTCGCGGAGTCCGGTCCCTGCAGCCTCCTGGAGTTCCGCTGGCCGCGCATGCGCGAGCGCGCCACGGTGGGCTCGTGGGTCCTCGTGTCCGCCGTCCTCTTCACGATGCTCGCGGCGACGCTGTCCACCTTCGCCGTCGTCCACCCCCTTCTCCAGCGCCTCCGCCGTCTGCACCGGGCGGCGGGAATGCTCGGGGCGACCCGGTATCACTCCGCGGCGGATGGCCAGGACGATGAGCTGGGCGAGCTGTCACGGGTGCTCGACACCACCCATGCCCGTGTCCAGGAGGACGCCACCCGCATCGAGGCCCAGAAACACGCGTTGGAGCGACACCTGGCGGACGTCGCGCACGATTTGAAGACACCCATCGCCTCGCTCCAATTGTCGCTGGAGCTGGCCTCGACGACACCCACCGAGCCGACCGCGGCGCTCCTCCGCCAGGGCATCGAGGACACCGTCTACCTCACCTCCCTGGTGGACAACCTCCACCTCGCCTGCCAGCTCGGAGAGGGCATCGACCCGACGGCGGGCGACCCGCGCGTGGAGCTGGGGCAGACCGTGGAGCGCGTGGTGCGCAGGCTCCAGCAGCTCGCGCGGCTGCTTGGGCTGACCGTGGAGTGCTCTCGACCCGACGAGGCGCTCTGGGTGCGCTGCAATCCCACGATGCTGGAGCAGGCCCTGGGCAACCTGCTCCACAACGCCGTCACGCATGGTGAGGCGGGGGGCCACGTCGTGGCTGTCCTGGAGGATACGGAACCCGGACGCTTCCGGCTCACCGTGCTCGACGACGGCCCAGGACTCTCTGCGGAGGAGCTCGAGCGCCTGGGCGAACGCGGGTTCCGCACGCAGGCCACGCGGCGGCGAGCGACCCGGGGCAGCGGGCTTGGCCTGTCCATCGTCCGCGAGCTGTGCCACCGCGTCGGCTTCTCACTCGCCTTCGCGCCCAACCCGCCGCGCGGCCTGAAGGTCGTCATTGAAGGACCTCGCGCCTCCGCGAGCGAGCCGGGCTGAGCGCCTCGGTCGTGAGAGCGGGCTGCAAGTCGGCCGCCCGCCGAGCCCGGTGCCACGGCGCGACCTGAGCGACAGGGGTGGCCATCGTCTTCGACGCGCCCCACCTTGAAGGCAGCCATGGGCGTTTCCTGGAAGGACAACATCGACGTCGCGGATGCGCTGGAGCGCGTCGCGGACCTGCTGGAGGAGCAGGACGCGATGCCCTTCCGGGTCGGCGCCTACCGGAAGGCCGCGGACACCATCGCGCAGTGGCCTCAACCCGTGGCGGAGCTGCTGGCCGAGGAAGGTGAAGCAGGGCTGCGCAAGCTCCCGGGCGTGGGGAAGAGCATCGCCGCGGCGATGGCGGAGCTGATTCGCACAGGACAGCTTTCCCTGCTCCAGCGGCTGGAGACAGACCACTCTCCGGAGCAACTCCTGGCCAGCGTGCCGGGCATCGGCGCGGGGCTGGCGCGCCGCATCCATGACGAGCTGAGCGTGCGGACGCTGGAGGAGTTGGAGCAGGCCGCACACGACGGACGGCTGGAGCGCGTGGAGGGCTTCGGCCCCCGGCGCAGCGAACAGGTGCGCGAGCTGCTGGGCGCACGGCTGGGCAGGGAGCGGCGCGGCGCCGCGCGCCGGAGCGAAGGACGGGATGAAGGCCCCCGGCCGGACGTGGGCGTGCTGCTCCAGGTGGACGAGGAGTACCGGCGGCGCGCGGACGCAGGCGAGCTGCGCCGGATTGCGCCGCGCCGGTTCAACCCCTCTGGCGAAGCATGGCTGCCTGTGCTCAGCAAGAAGCTGGAGGGATGGAACTTCCGCGCGCTCTTCTCCAACACCGCGCTGGCCCACCAGCAGAATGCCACCCATGACTGGGTGGTGCTCTACTTCGACCAGGAAGGCGACGAGGGCCAATGCACCATCGTCACCGCGCATGGCGGTCCGCTCGACGGCCGGCGTGTGGTGCGCGGACGCGAGGTGGAGTGCCTCGCGTACTACGGCGTGGAGTCCGAGGAGGTCGAAGCCCCGCAGCCCGGGGCCTGACGCGCCAGCACGTCAATCATGCAGTGAGATGTAATGGATGAGGGCGGCGTAGAACTCCGGCTCATCGAAGGCGTCCGGCCCGACCCCCACCACATCCACATGGTCCTGAGGCACCACGCTGGACATGGACGTGCTCTGCGGACGCGATGGCGCGTTCAAATCATTGAGCGCGGGAATGGACGCGTCGTCCGTCACCGAGTCGAAGCCGAAGAAGGCGTCGTGGTAGCGCAGCCGACGCCCCATCTGCTGAGAGTTGATGCCCACCATGCCATCGTCATCCGCCTCGTTGCGCACGCCGTCGCCGCAGCCTGCCGCGCCGTCGTTGTCCCCATCCCCCGCGCAGTAGCCGTTGCCGTCGATGTCGAAGAGGAACTCCTTCAACAGGTACAGCGCCGGATTCACATTCCCCCCGAACTGCGCGGTGATGAGTGACACGTAGCGCTCCGCGTAGTTGCTGCTCACCGGATACTTCTCGTTGAAGACCTTCATGCCCGTGACGACACCGTCCGAGGATGAATAGTCATTGAAGACGAGCTGCTTCGCCGCGGCGTAGGCATCATTGCCCGGCGCGTAGACGGAGTCGCCGTAGTAGCGCGCCAGCGCCGCGATGACGCTGGTGACGCCCGGTTTCTGGTCGAGGATGTACTTCGCCACCGGCGAGCCCCGGTGCGGCGAAGACACACTGGCCAGCACCGCCACCGACGTGGCGCCCCTTCGCTCCCGCAGCACGCGCGCCGCCTTCCGCGCGTCGATGCCCCCTTGAGAGTGGCCAATGATGCTCACCTTCGAGGCCCCCGTCGTCGCCATGAAGCCCTCGATGTCGTCCGCCAGGTCCAACCCGCGGACCTCCGAGGACTGGAACGCCGCCACCTGTGCAACGAAGGCGCGCTGTCCCGGGTCGAGGTCGCTGTTGCAGTTCGTGTCGAAGCGCGATTCACAGGCCTCGCCCACGAAGGTGCCGAAGTCGTTCCCCCAGTAGTCGTAGCCGAGCAGGTCATCGAACCCGCCCATGCCGTGCGCGAACACCACGGGGTATTGCGTCTTCGCCGCGCCGGCCCAGGACGCAGGAGCCCCTCCCAGCACTCCGGCGAACAACCCCGTCATGACCACCCTTTGAATCCGATTCATACGTCCCCCCTCGAATGCACCGCAGGGAGGATTGGAGCAGTGGATACGCGGCTCAAGTCACCCGAAAGCGAGCCGCCATCACCCAGGCGACACCCCAGCCCTCGAGCTGTCTTGCGGGCCGCATCCGAAAGCCCGCCCCGGTGACACAAGCCCCCGGGGCGGGACGTGGACTCAGGGCGCAGGCGAATACAATCCGGCGGAGGACAGCGAGCCGCTGGGGCCCAGACCTCCCGACACCAGCACGCGGCCAGAGCCCACCAGCGTCACCACACTCGCGCTGGTGAGCGCCGTGGGCAGCGTTCCGGCGCCGTGCCATTGACCACTGGCCGGGTCATACACCTCGGACGAGGCCAACAAGCCCACGGTGCCTCCTCCGTCACCGCCCAACACCAGCACGCGGCCGGAGGGCAGCAGCGCGGACATCGGCCCGTAGCGGGAGTGCTGCATGGACGTGAGCGAGGTCCAGGTGCCCGTCGCCGGGTCGTAGAGCTCAGCCGTGGCGAGCGCCCCCCGCGAGCCCCAGCCTCCGGCCACCAGCACCTTGCCCGACGGCAGCGCCACCGCCGTGTGTCCATAACGCGTCCCGGACAGGGAGCCGGTGAGCGTCCACTGCCCCGTGGACACGTCATAGAGCTCCGCCGAGGACGTGTCTCCGTCCTGCGTGTTGCCTCCCACCACCAGCACCTTGCCGGACGGCAGTGACGTCGCGGTGTGGTACTGCCGACGGCGGCTCATCACCCCGGTGGCGGTCCACGTCCCGGTCGCCGCGTCATACAGCTCCGCGGTCGCCAGCATGCCGGAGAAGCTGGAGCTCATCCGGCCTCCCGCCACCAGCACCTTGCCATTGGGCAGCAGCGTCGCGGTGTGGCGCGCACGCGGCGCAGCCAGCGCACCCGTGGAAGTCCACGTGCCCGTAGCCGCATCATAGAGCTCCGCCGAGGGCAGATAGCTGGACGACGTGCCCTGGCCTCCCGCGGCCAGCACCTTGCCATTGGGCAGCAGCGTCGCGGTGTGGAGATAGCGCGCGGTGAGCAGCGTGCCCGCCTGCAGCCAGTGGCCCGTGGCCTCGGAGTAGCGCTCCGCGCCCGTCAAAGCCGTGCTGCCATTCGCGGTGCCACCCGCCGCGAGGACCTCGCCCGAAGACAACACCGTCAATGAATGGTGATACCGCGCGGACAGCATGACGTTCGCCGCGCGCCAGGGGAGCGTGGGCGGGACGTAGCGCTCGGCGGAAGCGGTGCGCAGGACGCCGTCCGGGCTGCCGCCCGCGACCAGCACATCCCCCGTTCCCAGCAGCGCGGCGGTATGGCCCAGCCGGCTGGTGCCCATCGAAACAGTGGAGGTCCAGAGCGCGTTGACAGGGTCATACAATGCAGCGCTCTGGAGGTAGGGCTCGCTGCCGTCCGAGCCACCGGTGATGAACACCTCGCCGGAGTGCAGCACCGTCGCGGTGTGGTGCGCGCGCTCGACGGGCATCAGGTTCCCCGCGGAACCCCAGACACCTGTCTCCACGGTGTACAGCTCCGTGCTGCGCGTCGCGGTGATGTCATCCACCAGTCCGCCGGACACCAGCACCTTGCCATTCAGCAGCGCCGTCGAAGCATGCCCCGTGCGCGGCGAGCTCATGGCGGCGGTGGAGGACCAGGTTCCCGTGGCGGGGTCATAGAGCTCCGCGGTCCGGAGGACGGTGCCCCACGAGTTGGAGCGCCCGCCCGACACCAGGACCTTGCCATTGGGCAGCAGCGTCGCCGCGTGTCCCATGCGCGGGACGGTCATGCTGTGGGTGGCGCTCCAGGTCCCCGTGTCGGTGTCATACAGGCGCGCCGTCCTCAACGCGGTTCCCGTGCCGTCCTCGCCGCCCATCACCATCACTTTGCCGTCGAGCAGCAACGTGGCGGTGTGTCCCGAGCGAAGGGAGTCCAGGCTGCCGGTGGAAGACCAGGTCCCGGTGGCCACGTCGTACAGCTCCGCGGTGCCGGTGGTCGCGGCGGCGACGTCACCGCCCACCACCAGCACCTTGCCGGTGGGCAGCAGCGTCGCGGTGTGGCGCCGGCGGATGACATTCATGCTCCCCGCGCTGAGCCACCGCGCGGTCGCCACGTCGTATTGCTCGGCGCTCGTGGAGGACTGGCCACCAGCGACCAGCACGCGGCCATTGGGCAGCACCGTGGCCGTATGGTCCAGCCGCTGAGTGGACATGCTGGGGGTGCCTACCCAACTGACGGAAGCGAGCTCGGCGTCCTGGGTCCATGGCTCATTCAGCGCGTCTGCAAAATCCTCGTGTGAGCATCCTGCGAACACGAGCGTCATCAAGAGCGCGGCCTTGCGGCCGAACCCGACAGGTTCAAACATGAGTGGGGGTCCTTTGTGTGACGGGGGGATGCGCGGAGGGACCGCGCCCGGCGCCTTTACCCCAGCCCTGCACGGGCGGACCATCGCACCACCCAAAACTGAACACATTCAACACATGGGGCATTGGGCACCCACCCGTGCGGGGTGAAAGCCAAAGGTTGCCGCGCCAGGCCATGCAATTCGCGCAATTAAAGAATTGCCAGCCATGCGAACGACGACCTGTATTGAGACGCAGCCCGGGGCAATGAGCACCCATCCCGCCGTCGCGCCACGAACCGCCGTCCTTCTCCGCACGGGCATTCACCAAGGGATGAGACTGCGCTCGCGGCGCTCGTGCTCGCCGCCGCATCTCCCCGCCCGCCCGCACCGCTCCACCACGCCCCAGGACGGGAGACCCTTCGCGGGTTCGCCATTCTGCTGGTGCGCTTCTTCCACCGCCGCCTCCTTCGAATCCTCCCGGCCTGTTTCGTAGGGCTGACTGTCTACGCGCTTGTCCCAGGCGCGCATGAACAGAGCACCCTGGCGCCGCTCTGGCGGTTCCTCGCCTTCACGATGAACCTGAGCCTGGAGGGCAGGACGTTCTCCCATGCCGTGCAAGTCCGCCCTACGTGAAGGACAGGAACGCTCGGAGGGGCGCAGCGGCGACAAACGCGCGGCATCTATCGATAATGCAAACTAATCTCAAAATGAAAATATGAACCATCCAGAGCTCCTTGACTCGGACGGTGCCGCTGTCGACCCGCGGAGCGACGTGGCATATCCGCCGGAACGTCCCTCGGTTTTCGCGGTCACGTTTCGGAGAACTTCCCATGCGCCGTTTCCATCGCCCGCTCGTCGCGGCACTGTTCGCCTCCGGTCTGGCTACCGCTCTTCCCGCCGCTGCTTTCGAGCTGAAGCATGAGACTGGCACGCTGAGCGTGCCAGCCACGCCGTCCCGCCTCGCCGTCTATGACCTCGGCGTGCTCGACACGCTGAACGCGCTCGGCATCCGTGCCGTGGCCGTGCCGAAGTCCACCTTCCCGGCCACGCTGTCCGCCTACAACGGCAATGGCGTGACCCAGGCCGGCAGCCTGTTCGAGCCCGACACCAAGGTCCTCGCGGAGCTGAAGCCGGACCTCATCGTGGTGGGTGGCCGCTCGCGGAAGCAGGCCGAAGCCCTGAGCGCGCTTGCGCCCACCGTGAACATGTCCGTTCGCGCCGACCACTTCGTGGAGGACGTGACGGGCCAGACGCTGGCGCTGGGCAAGTCCTTCGGCAAGCAGAAGGAAGCCGACACGCTGGTGAAGAGCTTCGAGAAGGAGCGGGCGGCGCTGAAGAAGCTGACGGGCGGCAAGTCCGCCGTGATGCTGTTCACCCTGAATGGCAACGTCATGGTGCACGCGCCCGGCGACCGCTTCGGTTATCTCCACGAGCTGACGGGCTTCAACGCCGTGGTCCCGAAGGCGGAGGGCAGCAACGACGGCCCGCGCCCGCAGGCCGGGTCGCCCGAAGCGAAGGCCCGTCAGGAAGCCGCGGCCGCCCTGCTGAAGAAGGCCGTGGCCGCCAACCCGGAGTGGCTGGTGGTGCTGGACCGCGGCGCCGCGACCGGCGGGGGTGAGAACAAGGCCCTGGAGACGCTGGCCAAGCACCCGGAGCTCAGCCAGACCCGCGCCTTCAAGCAGGGCCAGGTCATCGTGGTCGACGCCCCGAGCTGGTACATCGTCGGTGGCGGTATCGCGAACGTGACCAAGCTCGTCCAGGACATGGCCCGCGGCCTGAAGAAGTAGGCCCTGGCGGTCAGCCTCTCCCCAGGGCGGCGCGAGTCACCGCGCTGGGGAGCGGCGTTTCACGCCCCCGTCAACTGCTCGCCGACGTGTACCGGCGGATGGAGCGCAGCCACACCTGACGCGAGCCCCAGGCGAAGAGCCCCGCGCCCACTACCGCGCCCACGAGCGACTGGGGCGGCAGCCGGCCCAGCATGGCCTGCGCCGGGAAGGTCGTCATCAGCGCCAGCGGGATGACGTACGTGAAGACCATCGTCAGCGCGCCGCGCCCCACGCCCTGGAACACCGAGGACGGCCAGCGCGCGAAGTCGAAGATGGACGTGAACAGGTACGTCAGGTTGTCCACCCGCACGACGAAGAACGCCGCGCTCACCGTCAGAATCCACAGCGAGTAGAGCAGGAGCGTGCTCGTCCCCAGCAGCAGCACGGAGGCCAGCAGCCCCGTCACCGACGGCCACCGTCCCAGCAGCGTGAAGGCGTAGGCGAACAACCCGATTCCCGTCAGCACGTTGAAGGCCCGCCACGGTTGGAAGCGCTGCGTGGACACCAGGAACTGCGCGTCCGCCGGCTTGAGCAACACGAAGTCCAGCGTGCCCTTGCGGATGTGCTCCACCACCCCCGTGAGGCTGGGGTTGATAGCGCCCTCCAGGATGCCCTGCAGCAGCGTGAACCAGCCCACCACCAGCAAGGCCTCGCCGAAGCTCCAGCCCTCGATGTTGGGCCGCTCGCTGTAGACGACGAACAGCGGCGCCAGCGCCGTGAAGGTCCAGAAGAGGGACGTCAGCCCCTCCGTGAAGAAGTCCGCGCGGTACTGCAGGGACAGCAGCCCCGACGCCTTGAGTTGAATGCCCAGCAGCCGCAGATAGCGCTTCACCTTCACTTCAGCCCCCGAACGCCGCGAAGCGCCGCACGCCCTGCTTCCACGTCACCGCCGCCAACACGCCCAGCACCGCCACCCAGGCCCACTGGGCCGCAAGCAGCCGCAGGGACTCCTCCCAGCCGTAGGCCCCCGTCAGCATCTCCACCGGGACGCCAATCTGATAGCGGAAGGGCAACCAGTCGATGATGGTGCGCAGCGTGGGCGGCAGCAGCTCCACCGGGTACATGTAGCCGGAGCACACGAAGAAGAGCACCAGCCACACCTCCAGCACCTTCTGGCTGCTCTCCAGGAAGAAGCACAGCGCGCCAATGGCCACGTTGGCCAGGAAGGCCACGGCCCACCCGCCAATCACCGCCAGCACGACGAAGCCCCACTGCCACGCGTGCTGGGGCACCGCCTTCTGCCCCACCAGCGCCACGCTCAGCAGAATCACCGGCACCGCGACCATCAACCGCATGGGGAAGGCGGCGATGCTCTCCACCGCGTAGGCCCACAGCGGGGAGATGGGACGAAGCAGGCGCATGGCCAGCGTCCCCTGCTTCACCTCCCAGTTGATGAGCCACGCCGCCCACGACGTGGCGAGCTGCCGCACCGCGAAGGTGGCCAGGAAGTAGCTGATGAAGTCCGCCTCGCCGAAGCGGCCCACGGGCGCCTCGCGTGACACCGCCATCCACAGCACCATGTTGACCAGCGGCATGGTGGTGGACAGCACCCAGATGAGCATCTCCGCGCGGTAGGCCACCGCCTCCGCGAACCCCACCCGTAGCAGCGTGGGAAAGGCGCGCAGTGTGGTCCGGGCGCTCATGCGGACACCGGCTCCGACGCCGCCGCCCGGCGCGCCTTCGACTCCGCGAACAGCTCGCTCATCACCTCTTCCAGCGGCGCGTTCTCCACCGTGAGGTCCATCACCGGCAACGTGGACAGCGCGCGGGTGATGGTGGCGTTGACCGCCTCCTGCTGGACCTGGAGCACCGCGGTACCGGGCTCATGCGTCACCACCCGGCCCAGCGGAGACAGGCGCTCGGCGTCCACTTCTGCCGACAGGCGCAGCACCACGCGCTTCTCCGGCCGCACCCGCTGCACCAGCGCGTCCAGGCCGCCGTCGTACGACAGGAGGCCCTTGTCGATGACGATGACGCGGGGGCATAGCGCCGCCACGTCGTCCATGTAGTGGCTGGTGAGGATGAGCGTGGCGCCGTACTTCTCGTTGTACTCCTTGATGAACGTCCGCATGGTGGCCTGCATGGCCACGTCCAGCCCGATGGTCGGCTCGTCCAGGAAGAGCACCCGCGGCTGATGGATGAGCGCCGCGGCCAGCTCGCACTTCATCCGCTCCCCCAGCGACAGCTGACGGGTGGGCTTGCCGATGAGGTCCCCGATTTCCAGGAGCTCAATCAGGTCCGACATCGTCTTCTTGTACTGGGCCTGGGGCACGTCGTAGATGGCGCGGTTGAGTTCGAACGTCTCCGCCGGAGGCAGGTCCCACAGGAGCTGCTGTTTCTGCCCCATGACGAGCATGATTTTCTTGAGGAAGGCCTCCTCCCGCTTCTGCGGGACATGGCCGTCCACCGTCACCTCGCCGTCGGAGGGATAGAGCAGGCCGGAGAGGACCTTGAGCGTCGTCGTCTTCCCGGCGCCATTGGGGCCCAGGAAGCCCACCCGCTCCCCAGGGCGGATGTCGAAGGAAATCCCATCCACGGCCTTCACCGTGGTGTAGCTACGGTGGACGAGCGAGCGGAGGGCCGCCTTCAAGCCCGGCGGGCGCTTATGGACTTTGTAGTGCTTGCGAAGGCCACGAACGGAAATCATGTGCGACCAGGATTTAACGCGGTCTCCCCCTCCATGGCGATCTCGCCGTTGACGGCTTGGCGGGACGACAATGGTTTGGCAACGGCCGCGGAGGGACGCGGCCCCACAGGTGAAGGCTGGGTTCGATGAGCAACGCATACAGCAAGGACCTGGAGCGATGGATGCCGCGGCTCATCGCCGTCTGGCGCGCGTCACGCGGCCGGGGCGGTGGCGGCGCCCCGGAGACGCGCCTGACGCCCCAGGAGGTGAAGGAGGTGGCCGCGGGTGTCCGCCAGCTCTCCCTGGGCCTCACCCGGGAGCGGCAGCTCGCCGGCGCGCGGTACATGGACGACCCGAAGCTCCTGGGCGCCTATCTCCTCTTCTACTGGCCGGTGTCCTATGCGCAGGCCCGGCAGGTGCTCGGCGAGCTGCCGAACCGCCCCCGGCAGGTGCTGGACCTGGGCAGCGGTCCGGGCCCGGTGGCCTTCGCCGCCCTGGACGCGGGCGGGGGCCAGGTCACCGCCGCCGACCGCAGCAAGGCCGCCCTCACCCTGGCGCGGAACCTGGCCGCCGAGGCCGGTGAGGCCCTGGCCACCCGAGACTGGGACCCGACGAAGAAGGGCGCCACGCTGCCCGAAGGCCAGTTCGACCTGATTACGATGGGCCACGTCGTCAACGAGCTGTACGGCACGGGAGACGCGGCCACGGCCCCCCGCGCCGCACTGCTGGAGACGATTCTAGCGAAGGTGAAGCGCGGCGGCAGCCTGCTGGTGATGGAGCCCGCGCTGCGCGAGACGAGCCGCGGCCTGCTGCACGTGCGCGACGCCATGGTGGCCAAGGGCTACGCCGTCCGCGCGCCCTGCATGTACCGCGGCCCCTGCCCCGCCCTGGTGAAGGAGACGGACTGGTGCCACGCCGAGCGCGCCTGGCCCATGCCTCGCGTGGTGGAGGAGCTGGCGCGCGCGGCGAGCCTGCACAAGGAATCGCTGAAGATGAGCTACCTGGTGCTGGCCCCCAAGGACGAGGCGTGGCCGGAGCTGACGCCTGGGCGACTGTTCCGCATCGTCTCCGAGCCCCTGGAGGGCAAGGGCCGGCACCGCTACATCGGCTGTGGCCCCGAGGGCCGCGTGGGCCTGGCGATGCAGGAGCGCCACCGCAACGAGCGCAACGAGCGCTTCCTCAAGCTGAACCGGGGCGACGTCATCTCCGTGACGGAGACGGAGCCCAAGGGTGACGGGCTCGCGCTCGACGAGCGCACCGAGGTGCGGGTGGTGGCTCCCGCGGGCAAGGGTGTGCCGCCCCCGCCTCCGAAGGAGGACGCGCCCTCGAGCCCGGGAACCGGCCCACGCCCGGGCGCGCCCTCCTGAGTGAAGCACCCGGCCCCTGACTCCCCGGGGCCGGAAGACGCATGGCCTGGCTCAGTGCCGGGCCTGGGCATCGCCTCCCGTAAGGACGTCGCACATGTGGCGGAAGGCCTTCACGCCGTCCTTCATGGCGCCCACCGCGCCCTGCGCGAGGACGGTGGCCTGCACGCGAACCAGCCGCAGCCGGCGCGGCGCGGGCATGTGAGGCGAAGTCGAAGGACGGATGAGCGAAGCGATGTTCATGGCGTGCTCCGTGGGGTGTGGGAGACAGCCGGCAGTCTCCATGCCGTCCGCGAAGCCCGCGTTGCGGCGCGGTGAACTCGCCGTCACATCGTCCGTGGCATGCCTGACAGAGCGCCCTCCGGGCAGGAAGCCCGCCGCACATTCCAGACCACCTGCCCCCGGCGGACGGAAGGCCCACGGCGGGGCCCCTGTTAGGGTCAGCCGCTCCCACCGCTACGGAAGGCCTGCCCGTGTCCGTGTCCCACCGGCCGCTGCGTTCGCTGTACCCGCCCCTGGAGCCCTACCGCACCGGACGCCTGCGCGTCTCCGGTGGGCATGAGGTGTACTTCGAGGAGAGTGGCAATCCGGAGGGCAAGCCGGTGCTCTTCGTCCACGGGGGGCCCGGCGGAGGAACGGACCCGCGCCAGCGCCGCTTCTTCGACCCGACCGCGTACCGCATCATCCTATTCGACCAGCGTGGCTGCGGACGCAGCACCCCGCATGCGAGCCTGGAGGAGAACACCACCTGGGACCTGGTGGCCGACATGGAGCGGCTGCGCGAGTTCCTGGACATCTCCCGGTGGCAGCTCTTCGGCGGCTCATGGGGCAGCACCCTGTCCCTGGCCTATGCCCAGACACATCCCGAGCGCGTCTCGGAGCTGGTGCTGCGCGGCATCTTCCTGCTGCGCAAGCAGGAGATTGACTGGTTCTATCAGCGAGGCGCCAGCGCCCTCTTCCCGGATGCCTGGGAGTACTACCTGGAGCCCATCCCCCCCGAGGAGCGCGGGGACCTGCTGGCGGCCTACCACCGCCGGCTGATGGGTTCCGACGTGAGGGCGCAGCAGGAGGCCGCGCGCGCGTGGAGCGTGTGGGAAGGACGCACCAGTTGCCTGTACCCCAACGCGGAGCTGGTGGCGCGCAACAGCGGGGACACCTTCGCGCTCGCCTTCGCCCGCATCGAATGCCACTACTTCGTCAACCGGGGCTTCCTGCGCGGCGACACCCAGTTGCTCGACGACGTGCACCGCATCCGCAACATCCCCGCCGTCATCGTCCAGGGGCGCTATGACGTGGTGTGCCCGCCAGAGAGCGCCTGGGCCCTGCACAAGGCCTGGCCAGAGGCGGAGTTCGTCATGGTGTCCGACGCGGGGCACTCCGCGAACGAGCCGGGCAATACCTCCGCGCTGGTGGAAGCCACGGACCGCTTCCGCGGGCGCTAGCGCCGGCTCACGTCAGCGCCGGAACCGCCGCCGTGTCGCGCTCCGAGTCCACGCGGCGGAAATAGAGGATGACCCACAGGCCCACCAGCGCGGCCACCGTCACCATGGCTTCGCCCGCGAACGCCCCTGCCTGCTTTCCCCACGCCGCGGTGGCCTGCTTCCCCACCACCACCGTCAGCGTGTTGAAGAAGGCATGGGCGCCCACCGCGAGCCAGTACCACTTCACCTCGTCGCGGATGAAGCGCTGGAGCACCACCACCGACAGCGCGATGTGCACCACCATGGAGCCCAGCCGCTCGTAGGCCCCCAGCAGCGGCATCCACCAGTCCAGCGCGGCGATGGTGGCCTTGGCCTCCACCACCTGCGCCACCTGCTCCGGCTTCAGCGGCAAGGTGGAGGGGTCCAACGCTGACAGGGCGATGACGTTGACGAGCCCCAGCGCCGACAGCCCGCCCACCAGCAGCGCCGACTCCAGGCCACCGTGGCCCACGCCGAAGCCCACCGCGTCGCGCCAACGGCGGAAGTCCTTCAGCGGCTTGCGGAAGGCCCACAGCCGCGCCGTCTCCTCGAAGAGGCCCGCGGTGAGGGACAGCACGACAATCCAGACGCCCAGAAGCACCGAGGACGTCTTCAGCGCGTCGCGCATGAAGTACTGCGCCACCTGCACCAGGGGCAGCCGGGTGAGCAACTGCGACAGCGCGAACGCCGCCGCGCCCCAGCCCACCACCTTCCAGGCCACGCCCAGCCGCCGGCGCGCCCACAGCACCATGCCCACCGGCATCAGCACGTCGAAGGCAATGGCGACCGCGTAACTGGTGACCAGCCTCGTATCCACAGCGTCCACGCTGCCTCTCCCCTCCAGGAAGCACAGGTTCCTGACGCCCAGCATCGAGGACACCAGCGAAGCGCCGCCCGAATCCAGGGGAAAGTGCCGGCCTCCAAGACTTAACGGCTTTGACCCGAAAAACAGGCGGGGCCGCTCTCTGCGGGGTGGAGCCTCCGGGCCCGCCATTCCCCCAGCAGAAAAGGCAGACGCCATGCAGCTTCCAGGACACCTCCACCGGACGGGCCTCGCGGCCCTGGTGGTCCTCACCACCCTGCTCAGCTTCCTGCTCCCCGCGCATGTCCTGGCGGCGGACCGGGGCGCGTGGGCACCCAACATCCCGTACACCGTGGGCGACATCGTCTCCCATGGAGGCAAGGGCTACGACTGCCGCCAGTCGCATCACTCCATCGTCGGCTGGGAGCCCCCCAACACACCGGCACTCTGGCTGGAACGTACGGGGAACCCACCACCGGACACCCAGGCTCCTTCCGCTCCACCTTCGCTCACGTCGACCGCGAAGACGCATGAGAGCGTGTCGCTGTCCTGGGGCGCCGCCACGGACAACGTGGGCGTCACCGGCTACGAGGTCTTCACCAACGGGGGCACGGCCGCGTCCGCGACCACCTCGGGCGCCACCAGCGCCACGGTGACGGGGCTCTCGGAGAACACGACGTACACGTTCACCGTGAGGGCGCGGGACGCCGCGGGCAACCGCTCCGCGGCGAGCAACGCGCACAGCGTGACGACCTCACCGCGTCCCGCGCCCGACACCGTGCCGCCCTCCACGCCCGGCGCCCTGCGCTCCACCGGCGTGAGCAACAGCAGCGTGTCGCTGTCCTGGAGCGCGTCCACCGACAACGTGGGCGTCACTGGCTACGAAATCTTCGTCAACGGGGGCAGCAACGCGTCCGCGACCACCTCGGGCGCCACCACCGTCACGGTGACGGGCCTGGCCGCGAACACGACCTACTCCTTCACCGTGAAGGCGCGGGATGCCGCGGGCAACCGCTCGGCGGTGAGCAACAGCGTCTCCGCGACGACGGGGACGCCGCCCGCGGGGAACAAAATCATCGTGGGCTACTGGCACAACTTCGACAACGGCTCGACGAACATCCGGCTGCGGGACGTCTCCGCGAAGTACAACATCATCCAGGTCGCCTTCGCCGAGCCCGTGGGTGGCCCGGGCTCCGGCCGCATGGCCTTCGCGCCGTACAACTCGAGCATCGCGGACTTCAAGGCGGACGTCGCCCTGCTCAAGAGCCAGGGCCGCAAGGTGCTCATCTCCATCGGCGGCGCGAATGGCACCGTCCACCTGGATGACGCCACCACGCGGCAGGACTTCGTCACCAGCATGCAGGCCCTCATCGACACCTACGGCTTCGACGGGTTGGATTTGGACCTGGAGGGCAGCTCGCTGTCTCTCAATGGCGGCGACACCGACTTCCGCAACCCCACCACGCCGCGAATCGTCAACGTCATCCAGGCCACGCGCCAGCTCCTCAACCAGAACGGCCCGGGCTTCATCCTCACCATGGCGCCCGAGACGGCCTACGTCCAAGGCGGCATGGCCGCGTACGGCGGCCCCTGGGGCGCGTACCTGCCGGTCATCCACGCGCTCCGAGACAGACTGACGTACCTGCACGTGCAGCACTACAACACCGGCACCGTCATGGCGCTCGACGGCCGGGCCTACGCGCAGAGCACGCCGGACTTCCACGTGGCCATGGCGGAGATGATGCTCCAGGGGTTCCCCGTCGGCGGCAATCCCCAGGCGATGTTCCCAGCGCTGCGGCCGGACCAGGTGCTCATCGGCCTGCCGTCGTCACCGCAGGCGGCGGGCGGCGGGTACACGACGCCGGCCAACGTGCACAAGGCGCTCGACTATCTGCTCAAGGGCCAGCCCTTCGGCGGAACCTACGTGCTGCGCAATCCCGCCGGCTACCCCGGCTTCAAGGGCCTGATGACCTGGTCCATCAACTGGGACGCGTTCACGAACTTCGAGTTCTCCGACAGCCATCGCGCGTACCTGGACACCTCTCCCTAGAGAGCCCCGGCGCGAGGGTGGCGGTCGCTGGATGACAGCGGCCGCTACCCGCGACAGTGCCCCAGCTCGGCCCGCGCCTCCGCCGTCTCCTGGACATAGGCCGTGCGCCACACGGACAGCTCCTCCCAGGCGCGGCGGGCCTCTCCGCAGGCCTCTTCCACCGCGCCCGTCAACCGAAGCGCCCGCGCGAGCCGGCGGCGCAGCCTGGGAACGCGGGCGGAGACCACCTGCCGGGCCGTGAGGTCCGCCAGCGCGGTCCGCAGTGGCGCCAGGGCCTCGGAGGGCTGACCTCGCGCGAGATGGACGTCCCCCAGCAGCAGGAGCGCCTCGATGCGCTCGGACGACGAAGGCCCCAGGTCCCGCTCCATGGCCACGAGCGCCTGGTCCACGTGACGACGGGCCTCGTCCACCTGCCCTAAAAAGAGGAGAGCATCCGCCAGGTAGCGCAGTCCCGAACCGTCCACCTCCCCCTTGTCGGCCAGGGGCCGCTGGAGCGAGACGCCGCGAGCGTGGAAGCCGCGGGCCTCGTCCGGACGCCCCAGGAGACGCAGCAGCCGGCCCACCTCGTGCGCATCCAGCGCCACCTCCGGGTGGGTGGCGCCATAGGCACGCTCGCGATGCGCCAGGAGGCCTCGGGCATACTCCAGCTCCGGCAAACGCTCGCCCTGCTCGCCCAGCACCCCCAGCCGATTGGACTTCACCCCTATCAACACCGGGCTGTCGGCGGCCACGCTCTTGAGCGCCACGGCCCAGCTCTCCTCCGCGGCCTCCCGCGCCTGGGCCCCATGCCCCCGCTCGAAGTAGACGAGGGCCAGGTTGGACAAGGTCCGGGCCACCGACAGGTTCTCCGCACCCAGCGTCTGGCGAAGGATGCCCAGCGCCCGCTTGAGGACGGCCTCGGCGCTCGATAGCTCCCCCAGGAGGGCCAGCGTGCCCCCCAGGTTCGACAGGGCCCGTCCCGTGTCCCGGTGCGCCAGCCCGTGGTGCTTCTCATGGACGCGCAGCGCTTCCTCCTGCCAACGCTTCGCCTCCAGCAACCGCCCCTGTTGCCGGGCCAGCAATCCCAGCCGGCCGTTCAGCTCCGCGCGCGCGAACGTCTGGCCCCGGGCGCTGGCGGTTTCCAGCGAGGCACGTAGCAGCGACTCGGCCTCCGAGAAGCGGCCCTCCTGCTCCAGGAGCTCCGCCTGCACCTGGTCCAGCAGGGTGTCCAGCTCGGCGTCTCGCAGCGTCTCCGCCAATGCCCGGGCGCGATGGAGGAAGGGCCACGCCTCCTGGGGCCGTCCCATTCCGTACCCATGCAGCCAGGCCTGGAAGTGCAGCACCCGCGCGAGCACGCCCAGATGCCGCCCTGCCTCGGCCGCCAGAGAGCCCTGGACCAGGGACTCGCGCGCGTCCTCGAACGCCCCCGCGTCCTCCTGCAATCGCGAGCAGAGAAGATGCGCCTCGGCTTCCAGCGGCCGATGATGGGTGGCGAGCGCGCGCTCCCGGGCGGCCAGCGCGATTCGCAGCGCCTCGGGGGTATGCCCCGCGAGCCTCTCCGCGTTCGCCCGCGCGAGCTCCGCGCGCACCGCGTCCACCTCCGCACGCGCCTTCGGGTCCTCCGGCGGAGACACGGCCTCCTGCAACGTGCGCACGTCCGCGCACCCGCCCACGCCCCCGAGCGAGGCCCCCAGCCCGAAGCCCCGCTCCACCGTCCGCGCGTCCGCGCCCTGGAGCGCCACCGTCAGCCGCGACAGCTCTCCCAGCCGTTGGTCCAGGCACGTCATCCGCAGCCCCAGCGCCGCTTCCGACTGCTCGCCGAAGACACGCGTCGCCTCGCACGCGGACTGATGCGCGCGCGTCCAGTCCTGCGTCCACTGCTCCAGCGTGGAGGCCACGGCCTGGAACGAGGCCTCGGCCGCGGGGGCTCCCGTCCCCAGGAAGGCCTGACGCGTGGCCTCACGCACGGACGCGTCCCAGATGCCCTCGAGGTGCCGCTCACTGCCCTGGCAGGCTTCGCTCGGCGCCGCCGCGGAAGGCCCCAGCACGAGGAACCCCAGGCCCACCAGTCCTCCCGCGAGCACCGCCGTGGCCGCGCTGCGCTTCCAGGCCCCCACCTCCCGCGCGAGGCGGGCTCGCAGCACCTGCATGGACTCGAAGCGCCGCGACGGGTCCACGGAGAGGCCCCGCCGCACCACGGCCTTGAGCCACGAGGGCACGCCCCGCTGCTCCGGACGCACCTCCTGGCGCTGCATGGACGCCAGGAGTTCCTCGCGCGTGGCACCCGCGAAGGGCCGCTGCCCGTTGAGCGCCTCGTAGAGCGCGACGCAGAAGGCGAACTGGTCCGAACGGGCATCCCCCCGCTCTCCGCGAAGCTGCTCCGGCGCGCCGTAGGCGGGGGTCCCCAGGAAGGTCCCCGTGACGGTGAGCGGCGCCTCGCCGGAGTCGATGGCCGCATCCTCCCGAGGAGGCCCCAGTCCCACCGCGGCGTTGGCCAGGCCAAAGTCGGTGATGCGCACCTGACCGTCGCGCGTCAGCAGGACGTTGTCGGGCTTGAAGTCGCGGTGGATGATGCCCAGCGCGTGCGTGGCCGCGAGCCCATCCGCCGCCTGGATGAAGCGCGCCAGGATTTCCCGGCGCGTGCGCGGCTTCTCCGCCAGCCACCGCCGGAGCGTGCCGCCCTCGACGAGCTCCATCACCAGGAAGAGCTGTCCCTGGAACTCGCCCACGTCATGCAGCCGGGCGACATGGGGATGCGACAGGCGGGCCATCGTGCGGGCCTCGCGCTCCAATCGCTGACGCGCCTGGGCCAGCGAGTCCTCACCGAGCCTCGCGAGGTTCAGCAGCTTGAGCGCCACCTTGCGGTCCAGCTCCGGGTCATAGGCGGCATGGACGCGCCCCATGCCACCTTCGCCGAGCAGCCCGAGCACCACGTACCGTCCCACCCGCGCACCGGAGACGAGCAGCCCCGTGTCAACCAACGGGGGAGGATTCTCCAGCCCCCCTAGCGCGGCAAGCACGCTCCGGCACTCCGAGCAGCCGGAGACATGCTGGCGCACCGTCGTCATGCCATCCGGGTCCAACGCGCCGTTCGCAAACCCCGACAGTGCGTTCTCATCCGGGCAGCTCATTCGCGCCCCTCCAGCAGGCCCGAGAGGCTCAAGTCCAGCCGCCCATGGATGGCGCGCATCACGCTGTCCACTTCCGGCTCGGGCAACGACAGGCGTTCAGCGAGCGCGCGCCGCGTCCGCTTCTCCAGCAGCGACTGCACCGCGGTGAGCCGGCGTGACAGGGTGGACTTGTGCAGGTCGAACAGGGCGCCCATGCGCTCCAGGGAGAGGCGCTCGACGAAGTGCAGCCGCAGCAACTCCCGGTCCTCATCGTCCAGCGAGGCCACCGCCCGGACAAAGGCCGCACGCACATGCCCCCGGGCCTCCTCCCGCACGAAGCCCAGCTCCAGGCCGCCCGGCGCGGGGTGTGCGGCGAGCACCTCGGCCTCGACGTGGGACTCTTCTCCCAGCGCCTTGCGCATCCGCAGCGCGAGCCGCGTCGCGGAGATGCTCACCCAGTGCAGCAACGGGCCCGCGCCCGCGTAGCCGAGCAACCGGGACGGCGCCTCCGCGCGAGGCATCAAGAGGTTGGCCCGGAGCGCTTGCAACACCTCGTCCGTGAACACCGGCGAGGGGTGGATGCGCGCCAAGGGAACGCGCAGCTTGAGGAGGACCTCCTGCTCCAGGAGCGCACGGGCCGCTGGCAGTCCCTGCGCGCAGGAGAGCGCGAGCGCGACGTCCCTGGCATGCAGTCGCTCCAGCGCGAGCACCGGGTCCACCGCTCGCGACAGCAGCGCCCCCAGGTGTTGGGCGAAGGCCTTGGACTCGGGCGCGGCGGCGTGGAGGGCCGCGGCCAGGGAGACGGCGCGGTCCACGGCCTCCCTGGCACTCGGCGCCGCACGGAGGCGAGCGGAGGACGGCTCGCCAGCGGCTTGCAACACCCACTCGAAGAACTCCGCGTTCGCCCCATGCATCCCAAGCGCTCCTGACATCACGCTGACGATACATCAAGCCCACGATTCAACGAGACCAGGGCCCGGAGTCACCGGGTGCTCAAACCTTCCGCGCGCTCAGGGCCTCGGCCAGCTCCGCGTAGAGGTGGATGGCGCTGCGGATGGACTTCTCCCAGTCGCCCAGGTGCAGGCTTTCATTCTCCGAATGGGCATAGGTGTACGGGTCCTCCACGCCGATGAGCAGCGCGGGCACGCCGCCCAGCTCCTTCGCGAAGGGCTCCACGAAGGGAATGGAGGCGCCGCAGCCAATGGCGACCGCCTTCGTGCCGTAGCCCTTCTCCAGCGCGCGGAAGGCCGCCTGGAACGCGGGGTGAGACGGGTCCGTGTACCACCAGCCGGACGCGCCCTCCGTGTCGAAGTGGACCTCCAACCCCCACGGGCACACCTTGCGCAGGTGCTCCTTCAGGCGCTGCTCCACGTCGCGCGCCTCCAGGTCCGGGACGATGCGGATGCCCACCCGCGCCCAGGCCGAATCACAGATGATGTTGCGCGCGTCCTTGCGGCTGCTGGCCTGGATGGCATTGATGGCGATGCTCGGCTGACGCCAGTTCATCTCCCACGGATGCGCCCCGCCTCCCAGCACCTGCGCGCCCGGCAGCAGGCCCGACTGCGCGCGGAAGTGCGCCTCGTCTCCGGGCAGGGACTGGATGCTCTGGCGCTCCGCGTCCGTCAGCGGCTTCACGCGCTCACGGATGCCTTCAATGGCGATGGAGCCATCCTCGTGCGTCAGCGTGGCCAGCATGCGGCACAGCGCCATGACGGGGTCCGGCACCGGCCCGCCCCACATGCCCGAGTGCACCGCCTGCCGCAGCGCCCGCACCTCCACGTCCACCGTGACGAGCCCGCGCAGCGCGGTGGTGATGGACGGCAGGCCGGTGTCGAAGTTGGACGTGTCGGTGAGGACGATGGCGTCCGCCTTCAGGAGCGCCGCGTGCTCCTGGAGGAAGGCGCCCAGGAAGTTGCTGCCAATCTCCTCCTCACCCTCGATGATGACCTTCACGTTGAGCGGCAACGCTCCCGCGCCCTTCAGCCACGACTCCACCGCGGACGTGTGCACGACGATGCCCGCCTTGTCGTCCGCCGAGCCGCGGCCGTACAGCCGGCCGTCGCGCTCCACCGGCTCGAACGGAGGGCTCTTCCACGCGGCCTCGTCGCCCGCGGGCTGCACGTCATGGTGCGCGTAGAGCAGCAGCGTGGGCTTGCCCGGCGCCTTGAGCACCTCGCCATAGACGTAGGGGTGCGTGCCCTCGATTTCGAGTAGCTGAACGTTTTCAAAACCACGGTCTTTCAACAGCCGTGCAGTCGCTTCCGCGCTGCGTCGTACCTGCGTCGCATCAAAGCCAGGAAATGAGACACTGGGAATCCGGACGAGGGACTTGAGGTCCTCCAGGTACGTCTGCTTCTTCGACTCGAAGTGTGAGAGAGCGTTGTCGGTGGACATGCTCACCCCTTAACCCAAAAAGGCGGGCAGGCGTGCCATGTCCCCGCGCGGATGTTGCGCGGTCCAAGTATCATCCAGGGCCATGTCCGACACCCCGACCCTGCTGCTCGTCGATGACGACAGTTTCGTGCGCCGTATCCTCAAGGACGTCATCGCCGACACAGGCATCGAGCTGCGGCTGCTCGAGGCCGCGGACGGTGAGGAAGGATTGGCCGTGGCCGCGCGGGAGAAGCCCGCGGTGATGTTCCTGGACCTGTTCATGCCGAAGAAGAGTGGACTGGAGGTCCTGGGCGCCATCAAGACGGTGTCGCCCACCACGCGCGTGTTGGTCATCAGCAGCATGGACGCGGAGCCCGTCGTGGAGCAGGCCATGGCGGCAGGCGCCGTGGGCTTCGTGGGCAAGCCCTTCCATCCGCTCGAGATCGCCTCGGCAGTGCGCCAGGCGCTGGCTCACTGACCCCAGGGGTGTCTGCGTGTCGTCTTCTGCTGTCGGTTACTGGGTCGCGGACAATCTCGGACGTGTGCTGGGGCCCCTGGCGCTCCAGGCCCTCCGGGAACTGATTTCCTCCGGACGCTTGAAGGCCGCGGTGCGCGCCTCGCGGGATGGGACGAACTGGGTCGCCCTGCCGGAGCTGCCCGAGCTGAGCGACTTGTTCGCCAGCGCGCGGCCCTCGCCCTCCCTGGAGCTGCAGCAAGCCGAGCGCCTGCGCGCGCAGATGCGCGCCATGCAGAGCCTGCCGGCCCACGAAGTCTTCGGCCTCAAGCCCACCGCCAACCTGGACGAGCTGCGTCTGGCCTACTTCCGCATGGCCAAGCGCTTCACGCCGGACCACGTATCCCCGGACACGCACCCGGAGCTGAAGAAGGTGTCGGCGGAGATCTTCGACTTCCTGTCGCGCCGCATGCGCGACGCGGAGGCCACCTGGACGCAGGCGGCGCAGGCCCCCCGCCCTCCGCCGCCCGTCGTGCCGGCCGCGCCGCCCCGGCCCCCGCCGGTGGTGCACGCGGCCCCCGCGGCGGTGCGCGCGCCCGTCGTGTCCGCCGCGCCCCCGCCGCGCCCCGTGCAGGCCGCGCCGGTGATGGCGCGGGCACCCATTGCCCCGCCGCCGCCCGCTCCGCCGCCGTCCGCGCCTCCACCGCCCGCCCCGGCCATGCGCCGGGCCGCGGCGGCGCCCACCTATTCCAGCGCGGAGTTCGTCGGCCTGGAGCGGCGTTCGGACGACCGCATCCACGCGGACGTGAAGGTGACGCTGCAGAACGCGGGCATCTTCACCGACCACCGCATCATCAACCTGTCATCGGGCGGACTGTTCATCGCCACGGACAAGCCGCTGCGGCTGGGGACGCTGGTGGAGCTCACCTTGCGCTTCGATGAGCCGTCCCGGGTGCTGACGCTCCGCAGCTCCGTCATCTGGGAGAACTCGCTGGAGGACGGAAAGAACCCGCGCGGCTACGGGTTGCGTCTGAGCCACCTTCGCCCGGAGGAGAAGGAATTCGTTCAGAAGTATCTGGCTCGCGCAAAGGACCTGAAAAAGAAGCCCTGAGGCCAGGCGCTACAGCATCTGTCCCAGGAAGACGGCGCCCGTCATCACGAAGGCCGCCATCACGGCCATGACAGCCTTCAGCTCCAGGTCATCGCGGTCCATCAGGTTCATGAAGTTCATCGTCGTGCCCTCCGAGTGTTGCCCCTCGCCCTTCCATACGGGGTGCGGGAAAACCCATTGCGTCCGCCGCCGCCGGCTCCGCTGAAGTTCCCTTGCGGACGGGGCGGTGGACCCAGAGGATGACCGCCGTGTCCACCGCCTCCGCCGAATACCGGCTGCTCGAAGCGATGCCCCTCCCCACCGCCCTCATCCGCGGTGAGCAGGTGCTACGGGTCAACGCGGCGCTCGCTACCCTGCTGGGCGTTCCGGCGGCGGAGCTGGAAGCCCTGTCACTCTCCGAAAGCATCCGCCGCTTCGTCCCCGCGGAGCGCGGCTGGGTGGAGCCGCTGTACGAATCCCTCGTCCGGGGTGGGCCGCTGCCCGAAGGGCCCGTGTGGGTGCGCGTGCAGCCGGCGAGGGGCCCCCAGCGCACGCTGGCCCTGAGGCATGCGCCCGGAGCGCACCCGGACGAGCTGGTGGTGGTGCTGCTGGAGGCGGAAGCGGAGGACTCCGTGCGGCGCCTCTCGGAGGCGTTGGTGGCGGCCGCCGCGACGATGCTGCGCTGCCGCGACGAGCGGTCGGTGCTGGAGACGGCCGTGGACGCCATCTACCGCCAGGGCTTCTCCGTGTCCGTCATCCACGTGGACGGCGACGCCTTCCGGTACGGGCCCCTGCGGCAGAACCCCTTCATCGTCGCCGAGGCCGAGCAGCTCTACGGCATGCCCCTGGCGGACGTGCGCATTCCGAATGCCGCGCTGCCGCACTTCCTGGAGGTGCTCGAGCGGCGCAAGGCGGCCTTCCACCACGACATGCTTGGCGTGGCGCGCTTCCCGTCTTCAACCCACGGGGGGAGCCCCGTGTGCCAGCTGCATCCGCCAGACATGCGCGGGCTGGACGCGCCCATCCTCGTGGACGGGCATCCGTTCGGCGTGCTCTCCGTGCAGGGTCCCGCCCTCACCCCCGCGGGCGCCAGCACCCTGGAGCTGTTCGCGCAGCTGGTGGGCGGCGCGCTGGAGAACGTGCGCCATCACCAGACGTCCGCGGTGCGGCTGGAGGAGGTGTCCCGGCTCCAGGACGAGCTGGTGGCGCGCGAGCGGCTGGAGGTGCTGGGCGAGGCCGCGGGCGTCGTGGCCCACGAGGTGCGCAATCCCCTGGGCGCCATCCTCAACGCGGTGGCGGTGCTGCGCCGCGAGGCCCACCTGGGGCCCACGGGCCAGGCCGCGGTGGGCATGCTGGAGGAGGAGGCCATCCGGCTGGAGGACATCGTCCGGGACCTGCTGGACGTGGTGCGCCCGTTGGAGCCGCGCCCCCGCCCCGTGCAGTTGGGCGAGCTGGTGCGCCGCGCGCTGGGGCAGATGCATGGCCCGCCGGACGCCCCCACGCTGCGCTTCAGCGTGGACGAGGCCGCGGAGACGCCTCCACTCGAAGGTGACGAGACGCTGCTCCAGCTGGCGGTGACGCACCTGGTGCGCAACGCCGTGCAGGCCTCACCCGCGGGCGGCAAGGTGCGCATGACGGTGGAGCCCGTGGACGGCGGCGTGCGCCTGGTGGTGGAGGACGAAGGGCCCGGCATTCCCGATGTGGACCCGCAGCGCGTCTTCCAGCCCTTCTTCCTCACCCGCGCCAATGGACGGGGGCTGGGGCTGGCCATTGTCCGGCGCGTGGTGCTGGCACACGAGGGCAGCGTACGCGCCAGCAGCCGGCCTCGCGGCGGTGCTCGCTTCGAGCTGTGGCTGCCGCGAGCGCCTAGCCGTATGTCTCCCGTTTGATGCGCTTGTCCTCGATGCCCAGCGCGTGGAGGTGGCCCAGCACCGTCTCCATGAAGCGCGGCGTGGAGGGCGTGCGCGTCTCCAGCGCCTTGCGCCGGTCCCACGGCGTAATCGCCGGGCCGCAGGCGTACACCAGGCACGTGTCCCGGTCCTGAATCAGCTCCTCCAGCAGGGACTGGTGGATGCGGCCCTTCCGCACGGCGGCGCCGAAGCGCGACTCGTCCGTCTCACGGGTGAGCGTGTGCACCACGCGCACGCGGTCCGGGTGCTGGCGCTCCAGGGCGGCCAGCTCTTCGCCGTACAGCACGTCCCCCCACGTCTTGTTGGAGAAGAGGAAGGTGTGGCGCAGCTTCAGCCCCCGGTGGAGCGCGTCCTTGAGGATGGCGAAGTTGGGCACCGCGCCGGAACCGGCCACCAGGTGGACGACGTGCCCGGTGCGCTCCTCCACGTCCTCCGGCAGCACGTAGGGCCCCATGAAGGCCATCACCTTCATCCGCGCGCCGGTGAGCCGGCCATGCACGAGGTAGGGCGACAAGAGCGGCGGATAGCGGGTGAGGCCGGGGATGAACTCCTCGTCCTTCACGGTGATGGCCACCAGCGGCTCGTGCGGCGCGGAGGCGAGCGAGTAGGAACGCTGCGGCTCCTTCCGCCCCTTCTGCTCCTGGAGGTAGGCCGACAGGCGGCCCAATGCGGGGAACTGGTGCGGGTCGATGTTGAGGAACTGCCCGGCCTTGTAATCCAGCGGGACTCCGCCGAAATCCAGGAACAGCGTCGCCGTGTCGTGCGTGTCCATCCGCACGTGGTCGACGGTGACCTCGTATTCCACGGGCTTCCTGGCGCGCGACGCGCGGGCTTCGACCAGACTCATGCGCCCTCCCATAGCCAACCCGCATGGAGGGTGGGAAGAGGGGAAGGAAAAACCGTCCCGCCCCCCAGTCCCACATGAGCGTTGGCTGTACGACGGCCCGCCCGGCAGGCGAGGCGCCGGGACAGGAGGGGTGCTGACGCGCGACACTTGTCGGAACTACATCTGCGGGTGGAGCGTTGAGGGCCTGGGACGACTGCCCCCCTGAGCTAGAGGCGACCGATACGTGCTGCGCATTCTCTTCTTCCTGATGTCGAAGCTGCCAGAAGGCGCCCGCCAGCAGGTGGTCCGCGCCCTGATGGACGGCGTCTGGGACACCCTGGCGAACGAGAAGGTCCTGGGGCGGGAGAACATCCCGGACCAACCCTGCCTCTTTCTCTGCAACCACCTGTCCAACGCGGACGGCTTCACGCTGGACCGGGCCTTCCGGCCGCGCAAGGTCGTCTTCCTGGCCGGAGTGAAGCTGAAGAGCACGGTGATGACGCGCCTGGCGGCGGAGACGATGGAGACCATCGCCATCAAGCCCAACTCGCCCGACATCGAGGCGATGCGGCGGGCGCTGGAGACCATCAAGGCCGGCAAGTCGGTGCTCATCTTCCCGGAAGGCGCGCGCAGCCGCACGGGCACCCTCACCCAGGCGAAGAAGGGACTGTCGCTGATTGCCAAGCGCGCGGGCGTGCCCGTGGTGCCAGTGGCGTTGCAGGGCACGGAGAAGCTGATGCCCATCAACGACTCGGACATGGGCGGCGAGCGGCTCTTCAACGCCGACGTCTTCGTGCGCTTCGGCCCGCCCTTCCGCGTGGAGGCGCTGGAGGCCGAGGTAGCGGGCGCCGAGGACCCGCGCCAGGCCCTGGTGGATGCGATGATGCGCCGGGTGGCGGAGCTGCTGCCGCCCGAGTACCGCGGCTTCTACGCGGATACCCCCGCTCCCGCGGCTCCGGCCCCGGACTGGGAGCGGCCTTCCGCCCCCGCGCCCTGAATGAAGCATTGCGGCGCGCGCCGGGACGCGGACAATGGACGCTCCCGTGACACGCGCCCGCACCGACGAACAGCTCTTTGTCTCCACCCTCCCCGGCCTGGAGCCCGCCCTGGAGGCAGAAGCCTCCGCGCTGGGCTGGAAGCCCCGCCGCGTGGACGGCGGCGTGGAGCTGGAGGGCCCGGCCGGCCTGCACCAGGACGCCAACCTGCGCCTTCGCTGCGCCAGCCGGGTGCTGCTGCGCGTGGGCCACTTCCGCGCGGGAGACTCCGACACCCTTTCCGACCGGCTGGCCGAGTTGGACCTGTCTCACGTCTGGGATGGCCGCTCGCCACCGAAGCTGTCGGTGAGCCTGAACCGCTCCCGCGTGCCAGGGCCCGACGTGGTGTTCTCCGCGGCGGCGTATGCGTGGAACGTGCCCTCGGTGGAGCGCGCGGGGCCGCTCGATGAAGAGGGCGGAGGCCTGGGCCTGACATTGCTGGTGCGGGTGGATGGCGACGCGTTCACCGTGAGCGCCGACACCAGCGGGGATGCGCTGCACCGCCGGGGCTACCGCCAGGAAGTGAGCCGCGCGCCCCTGCGTGAGACGCTGGCGGCGGGCATCCTCCGGCTGGCGGGCTACGACGGCACGCAGCCCCTGGTGGACCCGATGTGCGGCTCGGGCACCTTCCTGGTGGAGGCCGCGTGGATGGCCATGCGCCGGGCGCCAGGACTGCTGCGCGCCTTTGCCTTTGAATCCTTCCCCTCCTTCGATGCCCAGACCTGGGCCGGGCGCAAGGCGCGCGCGGAGGCGGACGCCCTGCCCGCGCCAGGGGCGGCGATTCATGGCTACGACATCAACGCGGGCTCGCTGGGGACGGCGCGGCGCAATGCCCGGCGCGCGGGGGTGACGCTCACGCTGGAGCGGCAAGACGCGCGGACGCTGAAGGCCCCCGTGGAAGGCCCGGGGTTGGTGGTGGTGAATCCGCCCTATGGCAAGCGCGTGGGCGAAGCCGAAGACCTGCCCGCGCTGTACCGGGCGCTGGGGAACACGCTGCGCCAGGGCTTCGCGGGGTGGCGCGCGGCGGTCATCCTTCCGGATGAGGCGCCGCTGATGAAGGCGCTGGGACTGGCGGGGGCGACGAGCCTTCCAGTGCGAAACGGCGGGCTGCGGTGCCGGCTGCTGCTGTCGGGACCGGGGGTGACGTGAGGCCCCGGCCGCCGCCCGCCGCGGCGTGAGGGATGCGAGCCCCGAGCCGCTGCTGCATCGGCGCGAGCGGCACGAGGCTCGGAGCCGCTGCCACCTCGGAACGAGGTGCGCTGACCTGAACGCGCGGCCCCCTGGCCTCCAGGAAGAGGCCAGGCCACAGGGCCCCGGCAAATGCGCCACCGTGAGCGGCGAGGCACCCGAACCGGCAACAACCTGGACTGGTACCTGGAACGACGCGGCGGGAACGCGGACCACACCTTCATCATCACCCAAGGACTGGCTCCGGATGCCATCACGGCGAAGTACGGCGCGCCCCGGGACGTGCTCCACTGCGATGCGTTCGAGGTCTTCCTCTACGGCAAGGACCTGGATGCGCCGATGCGCGCCGGCTTCGCGGCCGAGACAGCCGAGCGAGACGGCACCCGCGCCGGCCCCCCATGAAGACGGCCGTCCGGATGCGCCGTGCCGCCGTGCCGTGGTAACGCGGGCATGTGGAAACCTGGTTCACGCCCTTCGAGCCGAAGCCCCTCGCGGACGAACTCCCCGGGCAATTCCCAAACCCCTTCGACGAGGGCGCGCCCCACGCGCTGGCGCGCCGGGCGGCGGAATGGCTCCAGAGGGAACTCCGGGAAGGCCATCTCGCGCCTGGACTTGCGGCCTCGTGCCTCGACACGTCCGAGGGTGGAAAGATGTTCGGCATCCTCGTGGTCCAGGCGCCTGACGGACGTGTCGGATTCCTCCGCGCCTTCTCGGGCATGCTTGCTGGCCGATGGGACCTCCCCGGATTCGTGCCTCCCCTCTTCGCCCGTGACGAGCGCGAACGACTGGAGCCCGCGGGCGACGCCCTGGTGAAGCGCCTGATGGCCCGTGAGGCGTCCTTCCGCCAGTCCCCCGAGCGCGCCGCCGTCCTGACCGCGCACGACGCGCTGCAAGCACGCCAGACCGAGGCCCGCGCGGCGCTGCGCGCTACACACGACGCCCGGAAGAAGCAGCGCCATGCGAGGCGCACGGACGTCATGGCCTCGGACTCGCTGAGTGAGGAGGCGAAGCGAGCGACGCTGCATGCGCTCGACCAGGAAAGCCGGGGGGACAAGGCGGAATTGCGGAGACTGGAGGCGGAACACGACGAGGCGCAGCGGGCGCTCGCGCCCCAGCGGGCCCGCATGGAGCGGCGGCTTCGCGCCATGGAGCGACTGCGGCGCATCGTCTGCCGTGCGCTGATGAAGCGCCTGCACGACACCTACGTGGTGCCCAATGCACGAGGAGAACACCGTTACCTGCGCGGCCTCTACGCCAGAGGCGAGCCCCCATCGGGCGCGGCGGACTGCGCCGGGCCCAAGCTTCTGGCACATGCCCTCAGCCAGGGCTTCCGTCCGCTTGCGCTCGCCGAGTTCTGGTGGGGTGCTCCTCCTCCCGCGGGAGGCCGGGCCGCCGGCGCGTACTACCCCGCTTGCAAGGACAAGTGCGGGCCGCTGCTGCCGTACATGCTGGACGGTCTCCCTGTCTCCGCGCCCCGGCCCTTCACGGTGCCCGTGCTGCCGTCACGAGGGCTGGACATCGTCTTCGAGGACGAATGGCTCGTGGTGGTGGACAAGCCGGAGGGCCTGCTCTCCCTGCCCGCGAAGGACGTCTCGGTGGAGGACTCCGTGCTCGCCCGGCTGCGCGCGCGATCTCCGGAAGCGACGGGGACGATGCCCGCGCACCGGCTCGACCTGGACACGTCGGGGCTGCTCGTCGCGGCGAAGGACGCGCGCACCTACACGGCCTTGCAGCGCCAGTTCGCCGGGCGCGAGGTGTACAAGCGCTACGTCGCATGGGTCGAAGGAAACGTCCGGGGCGAGCGCGGCACCATCGACTTTCCCATGCGCGTGGACCTGGACGACCGGCCCCGGCAGATTCATGACCCCGTGCACGGCAAGCCCGCGGTGACGGAGTGGCACGCGCTTGAACGCAGCCACGGCCGCACGAAGGTGGCCCTCTTTCCGCTCACCGGGAGGACACACCAGCTGCGCGTTCACGCGGCCCATCCGCTCGGCCTTGGCGCACCCATCGTTGGCGACCGCCTCTATGGCCACCCGGGTCCCCGATTGCATCTGCATGCGGAGGCCCTGTCGTTCCAGCACCCTGTCACGGGACAGCGCATCACGCTGGAGCGGCCGGCGCCCTTCTGACCTCGCGTATCTCGACCGCCAGCCTGCGCCGCACGAGGGCGCCGCGACGCCCGGAGCACCATCGACGCGGGCCCTGGGTGAGAGGTCCCGACCTCGCTGTTCGAACGCGCCGCCCCCTCTGCGCATCCACCGTTCCCGGGCACGCGAAGCAGAGCCCCTCCCTGGGGACGCCCCCCTCAAAGGCGGTGACTTCAATGAGGCGTGCGTCCCTGTCACTGCCCCGGTGGGGCCCCCGCTATCAGCGCGAAGACCAGCACCTGGCGACCGCAGCAGGCAAGGCATGCGTCCTGACCAGCGAGGTGCCAGGCCGCATCGCTATTACAGGCGCCCGCATTCATCCCGGGCCGCGCACCTGGACACCACAGGTGGCGATGTGCGGAGCCTGGCGCCACGACAGGCCGCGTCGCCATGGCAGACGCCCGCGTTCAGCGCGCGACGACGTGCCTAGAAACCACAGCAGGCGATGTACGCGTCCTGGCAAGCGCTGCGGCAAGCCGCGTCGCCATTGCAGGCCGTGAGACCGGCCACGCGGTCCGGCCCACAGAACGAGGGACACGCCTCGAGCGGCCTCGATGCCGCGCGCTCCGCGGACGCGGAGGCGACACAGAGAGGGTCGCCTCCCATGGCCGCATCCACGGCCTCACGCTGCGAGGTCAGGGTGACACCCGCAACCGCCAGGAACAGCAACGCGACAGACACGCCCTTCCTGTTGCGCATGGGAGCCTCTTCCGGCTTGGCACCGCGAACACGCGCCCCGCCCGTCCAGGCGCGAGGCGCGCGCATGACGATGCCAAGCCCCTCATGCGCTGCCAATCCACGCCGGGCGTACGCCCGCGGCGCAGTGCGGCTCACGCCTCTGAGGTGGAAGAAGACACCTCTGGCTCGGAGGCATCTTCGGAGGCATCCGGCTCCGGCGCGGAGACAGTCTCCACCACGGCCGACACCGCCGGCTTCACGCCCAGCTCACGCGTCAGCTTGGGATTCACCCCGGTCTCCGCCAACAGCCGCTCCAGCTGCATGCGCGCGCGCCGGTTCTCCCGGTGTACGCGGCGCCCCAGAATCAGCTCGTTCTTCAGCGAGTGCTCCCAGCCCGTCAGCTCCGTCACCGTCACCTGGTAGCCGAAAGCCTCCAGCGTCAGCGCGCGGATGACGTTCGTCAGGTGCGAGCCGAACTCGCGCCGGTGCCACGCATGCGCGTACAGCAGCGACATGCTACCGCTGCTGGCCACGACGGGGCGCTTCTCCTTGAGCTGCGCGGACACCTCCGCCTGGCAGCACGGCACCACCGCCACGTGGTCCGCGCCATGGCGGATGGCCGCGACGAGCGCATCATCCGTGGCCGTGTCACACGCGTGCAGCGCCATCAGCAGATGGATGCGCTCCGGGTACTGCGCCGTATCGATGTGCGCCGTCTGGAACTGCATCCGCGTGAAGCCCAGCCGTTGAGCGCGGCCCTGGGCCCGCTCCGTCAGGTCCGGCCGGCCTTCGATGGACAGCAGCGTGCCGCTGGCGGCGCCCTTGAGGAACAGCTCGTAGAGGACGAAGCCCAGGTAGGCGTTGCCACTGCCCGCGTCCACCATCACCGCGTTCGGGTGGCGCGCCTGGACATCCTCCACGGCGGGACGCAGCAGGCCCATCAGGTGGTTCACCTGCTTGAGCTTGCGCAGCGCGTCCGCGTTGAGATGCCCCTCGCGCGTGAGCAGGTGCAGCTCGCGCAGCAGCGCGGGGGACTGGTCCGGCAGCAGCTCCCGCCGGACCTGCGAGGCTTTGACGTTGCGCCTCAGACGGACACCACCTCGAGGACCTCGGGAATCATTTCCCGCAGGCGACCCTCGATGCCCATCTTCAGCGTCGCCGTGGACGACGGGCATCCCGCACACGAGCCCTTCATGTGCAGGTAGACGATGCCGTCCTCGAAGCGGTCCAGGGTGATGTCACCACCGTCCATGGCCACCGCCGGGCGGATTTCGCTGTCCAGGATGTCCTGGATGCGCCCTTCCACCGTGCCACCACCGGCCTGTCCCGCCGCCTCGCGGGCCGCCGCCAGCGCCGCCTCGTCCACCACCGGCTCATTCGCCGTCAGGTGGGTGTCCAGCGTGGACATGACCTCGTCATTGAGTTCGTCCCACTCGCCCTCTTCCCCCTTCGTCACCGTCACGAAGTTGGTGCCAATCATCACCGCCGTGACGCCGCGCACGTCCATCAGCTTGCGCGCCAGCGGGGACTTCGCCTGGGCCTCCTCGGGGTTCGTGAAGTTCACCGCCCCGCCCGCCAACAACCGCCGGTCCACCACGTACTTCAGCGTGCTGGGGTTTGGGGTCCACTCGAGCTGGATGTTCACCGACATTCAAATCTCCTTGGACGACTCCTCTAAGGCGCTCGCGGCCCCATAGCAACCCGGCTCGCGGGCTGGCAATCGCCCCTCGCCCCCCTCCGCTCCGGCACCAACCGGTAATCCCAGAAAAATATGAACTCGTAGTGGATTTTGCGTAGACTGGGGGCATGCCCCCGCCACCGCCCCGCGTGCCCGCCAGCGTGTTCGAGGGGTTGTTCGTGCGGGGTCTCCAGGCCGAGGGCCGGCTGGCCCAGGAACTGGAGGCGCTGGGGTACGACAGCCGAAAGCCGGAGTTGGACTACCCCATTTCTCTCTGGCAGCGGGCAGTGGCCCTGGCACGGCGGGAGCGCTACTCGGAGCTCGGTGACGAGGACGCCTACCGGCAGCTGGGCCGCCAGGGCGTCTTCGGCTTCGCGCAGACGCTGGTAGGCCGCGTGGCCGCGGTGGCCCTGCCCATGATTGGGCCTGCGCGGGCCCTGGAGCGGGTGCCTCGCTACCTGGCGATGATGGGCCGCTCGGATGTGGACGTCTCGATGTCCTCCGAAGGCGAGCGCGGCCGCCGCCTCTCCCTGTCGGACCGCTACAACCGGCCCGAGCTGATGGCGGGGGGCCTGGAGGGAATGTTGGAGATGGCCAACGCCCGGCCTCGAATCTCCGTGGAGGAGCGCAGCAGCGGGGGGTACCGTCTGTTCGTGCGCTGGTAGCCCGCCAGCCCCACCCTGGAGCCCCGCGTGTCCTACCCGCCCAGACTCGCCCATCTCGCCACCCGCGCCGTGGTGGTGGCGAAGCTCGTCCCCACCTACGCGCAGGCCCACCACATCGACGAGGAAGAAGCAGCGCAGCGGCTGTCCAGCGCGCTCTCCGGACGGATGCTGCCCACGCTGCTGGATGTCGCGTGGACCGCCATGCGCGGCAAGGCGAAGCGGCTCACCGACGACGGGCTGGTGGAGAAGGTGGCCGCCACCTTGAGTGAGCGGCCCCTGCGGCCGGGACGCATCGCCCCCGTGGGTCCGGCGCTCAGCGCGTTCTTCATCCTGGTGGACCTGGAGGTGGGCACCGCGGGTGACGCCGCGCGGCGGGTCATGGAATCGGACGAGGGACGCCGCCGGGGGGAGGAAGGACTGGCGGAAGCCGGACGCTTCCTCGCCGCGGAGCTGACTCGCGGGAAGTAGCGCCCGGACAGTCGTGGCAGCAGCGGGTACGCATCGTTATAGGCTCGCCCTGGCCCAGGCTCCGACGATGTCGACACCGCTCCCCACCACGCTGCGCATCCTGCGCTCCCTCACCGACGTCCCCCGTGCCACGTGGGATGCGCTGGTGGACGCCCGGGCCACGCCGTTCCTGGAGTGGACCTTCCTCACCGCGCTGGAGGAGAGCGGCTGCGCGGTGCCGGCGCGGGGCTGGCACCCCCGGCACCTGACGCTCTGGCGCGGCTCGCGTCTGGTGGCCGCCGCGCCCGCCTATCTCAAGGACGACAGCGACGGGGAGTTCGTCTTCGACAGCCCCTGGGCCACCGCCGCCGAGCGCGCGGGCCTGCGCTACTACCCGAAGCTCGTGCTCGCCGTCCCCTTCACCCCCGCCACGGGGCGCCGCGTGCTGGTGGCCCCGGGCGAGGACCGCGCCGCGCGCGAGGCGGAGCTGTACGCCGCCGCCCAGGAGTTCGCCCGGGCCGAGCGCCTGTCCGGCATCCACGTCCTCTTCTCCACCGAGGAGGAGCTGCCCGTCCTGGAGGCCCAGGGCTTCGCCGTGCGGCTGGGCGTGCAGTACCACTGGCGCAACCAGGGCTACCGGACGCTGGAGGACTTCCTCGCCCGCTTCCACGCCAAGCGCCGCAACCAGCTGCGCCGGGAGCTGCGCGCCCTGACCGAGCGCGGCATCGAGGTCCGCACCCTGCGCGGGGACGCGCTGGCGGACGTGGACGCGGACACCGTCTACCGCCTGTACGCCACCACGGTGGACAAGTACCCGTGGGGCCAGCGCTTCCTCACCCCGGACTTCTTCGCTCGCGTGCTCGCCCGCTTCCAGCACCGCTGCGAGTGGGTGGAGGCCCGCCGGGAAGGCCGACTGGTGGCCGGTGCGTTCAACTTCACCGGTGCCAACGTTCTGTATGGCCGTTACTGGGGCTGCTTCGAGGAGCACCCCTTCCTTCACTTCAACGTCTGCCTGTACCACCCCGTCTCGGAGGGCATCACCTCCGGGCTGGAGCGCTTCGAGCCGGGCGCGGGGGGAGAGCACAAGCTCACCCGGGGATTCGAGCCGCACCTCACGTACAGTGCGCACCTGCTCCTCCACCCGGGCATGGACAGGGCCGTGCGCGGCTTCCTGGCCCACGAGCGGGCAGCCGTCGAAGGAGGCCTGCCCCAGTGGCGGGCGGAGACTGGTTTCAAGGAGGGGGACTGAAAATCCCCCGCCCGTTCAGCAAAGGGAGTCCGAACGACTTATGGCGCAGAAGCATGAGCACGACACCTCCGTCATCACGGAGTCCGCCCCCAAGCAGAAGCTCAAGAAACCGCCGCTCTACAAGGTGCTCCTGCACAACGACAACTACACGACCCGGGAGTTCGTCGTGGCGGTGCTCAAGGAGGTCTTCCACAAGTCGGAGACGGATGCCGTGCAGATCATGCTGCACGTTCATTACAACGGTGTCGGGGTGGCCGGCGTTTATACGTACGACGTCGCCGAAACGAAGATTCAGACGGTGGAGGCCGCGGCGCAGGAGAACGACATGCCGCTGCGACTCTCCATGGAACCCGAGGAAGGTTGAAACGTGGCAGGACCGCTGATTGCCAAAGAGTTGCAGGCCAGCTTCCGCACCGCCCTGGACGAGGCGCGGAAGATGCGCCACGAGTACCTGACGCTGGAACACCTGCTCCTGGCGCTCACCCGGGACGCGCGCACGCGCGAAGTCTTGAAGGGGTGCGGCGCCAACGTGAAGCAACTCCAGGAGCGCCTGGTCTCCTTCCTGGAGGAGACGGTTGAACGCCTGCCGGAGGGCGTGGACGCCGAGCCGCAGCAGACCATCGGCGTGGAGCGGGTGCTCCACCGCGCCGCCATGCACGCGCTGTCCGCCGAGCAGAAGCTCATCGACGGTGGGGACGTGCTGGTGGCCCTCTTCCGCGAGGACGAGAGCCACGCGCTCTACCTGCTCCAGCAGGAGGGCGTCACCCGGTTGGATTTGCTCAACTACATCTCCCACGGCGTCACCAAGGACGGCGAGGGTGAGGGTGAAGGCGAGGAGAGCGCCGGCCACGCCGCCCCCGCGGGCGACGACGACGAGGGCGAGTCCCCGAAGAAAAGCCCGCTCGAGGCCTACACGGTGCAGCTCAACATCGAGGCCAAGGAGGGGCGCATCGACCCGCTCATCGGCCGCGAGAAGGAGCTGGAGCGCACCATCCAGGTGCTCTGCCGCCGCCGGAAGAACAACCCGCTCTACGTAGGTGAGGCGGGCGTGGGCAAGACGGCCATCGCCGAAGGCCTGGCGCTGCACATCCACGAAGGCCGAGTGCCGGAGGTGCTGAAGGACGCCGTCGTCTACTCGCTGGACATGGGCGCGCTGCTCGCGGGCACCAAGTTCCGCGGCCAGTTCGAGGAGCGGCTCAAGGGTGTGCTCAAGGCCCTGAAGGAGCAGCCGAACGCCATCCTCTTCATCGACGAAATCCACACCATCGTCGGCGCGGGCGCCACCAGCGGCGGCTCCATGGACGCGTCCAACCTGCTCAAGCCGGCGCTGGCCAGCGGGCGGCTGCGCTGCATCGGCTCGACGACGTACCAGGAGTACAAGTCCGCCTTCGAGCGGGACCGGGCCCTGTCACGCCGCTTCCAGAAGATTGAGGTGGGTGAGCCCTCCGTCGAGGACACCATCCTCATCCTGGAAGGGCTGAAGAGCCGCTACGAGGAGCACCACGGGGTGAAGTACCAGCCCGAGGCCATCCGCGCGGCGGCGGAGCTGTCCGCCAAGCACATCAACGACCGGTTCCTGCCGGACAAGGCCATCGACGTCATCGACGAGACGGGCTCGGCCGAGCGGCTCAAGCCGGAGGGCCAGCGCTCCAACACCGTCAGCGGCGCGGACGTGGAGGCCGTCGTCGCGAAGATGGCGCGCATCCCCGCCAAGAGCGTGTCCGCCAGCGAGGGCGTGCAGCTGCAGAATCTGGAGAAGGACCTCCAGGGCGTCATCTTCGGGCAGGACCCGGCCATCAAGGACCTGGTCAGCGCCATCATGCTGGCCCGCTCCGGCCTGCGCGCGCCGGAGAAGCCCATTGGCTCGTTCCTCTTCTCCGGCCCCACGGGCGTGGGCAAGACGGAGCTGGCCAAGCAGCTGGCGCAGTCGCTGGGCGTGGAGTTCCTGCGCTACGACATGAGCGAGTACTCGGAGAAGCACACGGTGAGCCGGCTCATCGGCGCGCCGCCGGGCTACGTCGGCTTCGACCAGGGCGGCCTGCTCACGGACGCCGTGCGCAAGCACCCCTACGCGGTGGTGGTGCTGGATGAAATCGAGAAGGCCCACCCGGACCTCTTCAACATCCTGCTCCAGGTGATGGACCACGCGACGCTGACGGACAACAACGGCCGCAAGGCCGACTTCCGCAACATCGTCCTCATCCTCACCACCAACGCGGGTGCCCAGGAGATGAGCACCAAGGCCATTGGCTTCGGGGACCTCGCGAAGCCGGTGGACGCCACCCGCGCGAAGAAGGCGATTGAGCGCACCTTCACGCCGGAGTTCCGCAACCGCCTGGACGGGTGGATTCTCTTCTCCGGCCTGCCGCCCGAGGTCATCCTCAAGGTGGTGGACAAGGAAGTGCGCCTCCTCCAGAAGATGCTGGACGAGAAGAAGGTGAAGCTGGCGCTGACGCCCGCCGCCCGCGCATGGCTGGCCGAGCACGGCTACGACCCGGCCTTCGGCGCACGCCCCATGGCCCGGCTGGTGGACAACTCGCTGAAGAAGCCGCTCGCCCAGGCGCTCCTCTTCGGGGACCTCAAGAACGGAGGCACCGCCCACTACGACGTGGAGGATGACAACCTCAAGCTGCGCACGGAGCCCGCCACCGCCGAGGTGGCGTAGTCCCCTGCCCGCGCTGGCCGCGGACATGACAAGGCCCCGGTCCCCTTCCCTGGGAGCCGGGGCCTTCGTCTGTCCGCCCGTGACAGCGGGCGAGCGACTACTCGACGCGGTAGCTCTTCACCGCGCTGGAGAGCTGCTCGGAGATGATTTGCAGCGTGGTGGCGGCCTCGCCGGTGGAGCCGATGCGGGCCACCGTCTCATCCATCATCTTGGACAAGTCATTCACCGCCAGGGTGATTTGGTTGATGCCCACGTTCTGCTGGCTGACGGCGGCGGCAATCTGACGGACGGCGGCGGCGTTGTCCTGGACGATGGAGGACAGCTCGCGCAGGTTCTGCCCGCTGGTGCGCACCTGGGCCAGGCCCGACTCCATGCGCTCGGCACCGCGCTCCGTGATTCGCACCGCCAACGTCACCTGGCTGGCGATGTCGTCCAGCAGCTCACGCACGCGCGTGGTGGCTTCGATGGACTGGTCCGCCAGGGCGCGGATTTCGCGCGCCACCACGCCGAAGCCCTTGCCGTGCTCGCCGGAGCGGACGGACTCGATGGCGGCGTTGAGCGCCAGCATGTTGGACTGGTCCGCCAGGTCCTTCACCGTCTGGGTGATGCCGCCAATCTGCTGCGTGCGCTCGCCCAGCTCGACGATTTTCTGGGCAATCTCCCCCACCTGGGCGCGGATGTCGTTGAGCCCCGCCATGGTGAGCTCGATGGAGGCCTCGCCGGACTTGGCCAGCGCGTCGGCGCGCTCGGCCACCGACAGCACGCTCTCCGCCTTCTGCGCGGCCAGCATGGAGGTCTGCTTGATTTCCTGCGCCGTCACCTGCGTCTCCTGCAGCGCCGCGGCCTGCCGGGAGATGGTCTGCGCCTGCTCCGTGGAGGACGAATTCAGGTGCTCGGTGGACTGGGTGAGCGCCACGGCCGCCTGCTGGAGGTTGAGCGTCACCTCGCGCAGCCGCTCCACCATCTGCGAGAAGGAGTTGGCCAGCCGGCCCACCTCGTCACCGCTCTTCACCTGGATGGGGCGCGTCAGGTCACCGGACTCCACGATGTGGCCGGCCACCTCCGTCAGGCTCTTCAGCGGGCCGACGATGCTGCGGCCGAACAGCGCGGACACCGCCACGCCCAGGGCCACCAGCAGCGCCGCGAAGCCCACCATCCGCACGCGCAGCGCGGACACCAGCTCGTCGATGTGGTCCCGGGACACGCCTACGTGCACGGAGCCCAGGCGGCCACCGGCCACCGGCGCCACCACGTCCATGGCGCGCAGGCGGAGGCCCCCGGCGTCTGCTTCCAGCACCGAGCCCGCGCCCGCGGTGGCGACCGCGTCCTTCAGCGCGTCCGGGAAGCCGTCCGGGAAGGTGTGGGCCACCACGTTGCCAGCCGAGTCTTGAATGAAGGCATAAGCCAGGTCCGAATGGCCCACGCTGGCGTCCAGCATGGGTTGGAGCGCGCTGGCCCCCGCCGACACCCCCTGCTCCGCCGCCACCGCCAGCCCGCGGGCCACGTGCCGCCCCGCGCCCAGGTAGCTGTCCGCCAGGTCGCTCTCCAGCCGCCGCGTGGCGACACCGGTGAGCAGGGTGGCCGCCGTCGCGCTGATGAGCGCGGTGACGAGCACGAACTTCGGCGCCAGCCCCAGCGACTGGCGGAACTGCTGCGACAACTGGGAGGCGAAGGATTGTTGCGGGAGGCTCACGGAATCACCGCCGGGGAAACGACGTCAGCACGGCACCCGCGCGGAGGCGGGCAGGTGAAACAGGCACAGGAGGAGCTCACCGGGTGGGTCCTCCCTCGGGGCGTCCGCCCCGGAAGGGGGCGAAGGTACAGCTCTGGAGGATGAGCTCCGGCATGGAAGCCAGGGGCACGCCCTGGTCGGTGGCCTTCACATCCAGCGCGGCGCGAGGCATGCCGAAGACGACCGACGACGCCTCGTCCTGGGAGAAGGTGACGCCGCCCGCCCTGCGGATGGCCAGCAGGCCGCGTGCGCCGTCCTCGCCCATGCCGGTGAGCACCACCCCGCCGCTGCGCCGGCCAAATGCGGCGGCCAGCGACGTCAGCATCACATCCCCGCTGGGGCACGGTCCGCCCCGGCTGGGCTGCAGGCGCGCCAGTCCGGCCGCGTCCACCAGCAGGTCATGCCCGTCCAGCGGGAAGTACACGCGGCCCGGCTCCAGCCGCTCGCCGTCCTTGGCGATGGCCACCGGCAGCGGCGTCACCTGGGACAGCCAGCGCACCATGCCCTGGGTGAAGCCCACGGTGATGTGCTGGGCGATGAGCAGCGGCACCGGCAGCGAGCGAGGCAGCTTGGACAGCACGTCCGCCAGCGCGGGCGGCCCCCCCGTGGAGGCCACCACGCCGAAGATGTCCACCCGCGCGCCAGTGGGGGGCGGCGGCGCGGTGGCCGCACGCGGCCGGCGGGAGATGACGGGCACCTCCGCCATGAGGCACACCGAGTGCGCCAGCTCCTTGCCCCAGCGGCGCAGCTCCTCCGCGTTCGTCACGTTGGGCTTGCCGATGAGCTCCAGCGCGCCGGCGCTCATCGCCTGGAAGCCCAGGTCCACGCCGCGCTGCTCCGCCACCGCGCTCACCACGAGGATGCGCGCGGGGGACTGGGACATGATGGCGGCGATGGCCCCCGGTCCATCCAGGCCGGGCAAGAGCAGGTCCATGGTGATGACATCGGGGCGCAGCAGGCGCGCCAGCTGCACGGCGCGGTTGCCGTCTCCCGCCCGGCCCACGACTTCGATGCGCGGCTCCTCCGTGAGGAGGGCCGTCAGCATGTTCGCCATGGTGGGCGAATCGTCCACCACGAGGACCCGAATGGGCCGCTTGACGCTCACGCGCGACTCCCCCGGCGGCTCATGACGTCCAGCACCTCTGCCAGCAGACGGCCCGCGGCGCACTCGCGCTTGCTGAGGTAGCCGTCCGCGCCCGCCTTCAGGCCCCGCTCGCGCGCCACCGAGCTGTCGTGCGCGGAGACCAGGATGACGGGCAGCGACGCCGTCTCCGGGCGCTCACGCAGCTTCGCGATGAGCTGGATGCCGTCCATCTCCTCCATGTCCAGGTCGCAGATGACGACGTCGTAGGTGTCCGACTGGAGCCGGTCCAGGGCCCGGGCCCCGCTGGCCGCCAGGTGCACCGTGAAGCCGCCCGCCTCCAGCATGGCCCGGTGCAGCGCCCGCGCGGTGAGCGAGTCGTCCACCACCAGCGCCCGCCGCTGCGCCGACACCTGCACCTGCACCGTCTCCGTCACCAGCCAGTCCGGGCGGCAGATGAGCAGCAGCTCGCCACGGCTGAGCGTGGCCGCGCCCTGCCAGGCCGGCACGTCGCGGACTTCCGACGGCAGCGGGCGGATGACCAGATCCCGGTCCCCCACCACCGCGTCCACCACCAGCGCCACGCGCTTGCCACCGCTCTGGACAATCAGCAGCGGCTGCCCTTCGGCCGGCGGCGCCAGGGCGCGCAGGCCCAGCCGCGCCCCCAGGTCCACCACCGACAACAGCTGCCCCTGGTACTCCAAATGCGCCCGGCGCTTGCCCAGGCGCAGCGACTCCGCGCGCGCCAGCTGCGTGGCCTCCACCGCCAGCATGGGCAGGCCCACCAGCTGCTCCAGCACGCGCACCACCAGCACCGGTGAGCTGCCCAGGTCCGTGGGCAGCGTCAGCATGAACCGCGTGCCCTGCCCCGGCGTGCTCGCGACCTCGATGCGGCCCTGCAGCGCCTCCACCGACGCGCGCACCGCGTCCAGGCCCACGCCGCGGCCGGAGGTGTCCGTCACGTCCGTGCGGGTGCTGAAGCCGGACCGGAAGATGAGGTCCCGCAGCTGGTTTTCGTTGAAGCGCGCCGTCTCCTCCGCGGTGACGACGCCGCGCTGCTCGGCCAGGCGTCGCACCACCTCCACGTCGATGCCGGCGCCGTCGTCGGACGCCTCCAGGTAGAGCAGGTTGCCCTGCTGCTCCACGCGCAGGGTGAGCGCGCCCTCGTGGTGCTTGCCCGCGCGCTCACGGTCCGCCGGCAGCTCCAGCCCGTGGTCCACGGCGTTGCGCAGCAGGTGCACCAGCGAGCCCTGCAGCTTCTCCAGCAGGCGCCGGTCCAGCGACACCTCCGAGCCCACCACCGACAGCCGCGCTTCCTTGCCCAGCTGACGGGACAAATCACGCACCATGCGCTGGAGCGGATCCAGGATGGTGCGCACCGGGCGCGTGGTGATGGCCTTGAGGCCATCCTCCAGCGCGTCGACGATGTCACTCGTCTCCTCACCGTCGGTGCGCAGCGAGCGCGCGGTGCCCGACAGCGCCGTACGCGCCTCCGCCGTCTCCGCCAGCAGCCCCTGCTTCGCCAGCAGCACGGCCACCCGCTCCAACTCGCGGCCCCGCTCCTCCACGCGCAGGCGCACCTCGCGCAGGCGCTCCACCTCGCGCATCAGCGCCGTCACCTGCCACGACGACACGCGCCAGCCTGCGTCCGCGGACTCCGGCAGCGCGTCCGGCACGGACACGGGCTCCGCGGACGGAGCCGGCGCGGCGACGGCGGCCACGCCCCCGGAGGCGGCGACCATGGCCGCGGCCTCTTCGGGCGGCGGCGCGTCCGCCACCAGCTGCGCCAGGGCGGCCGCCGGGTCCGGAAGCGCGTCCCCGCGCCCGTCCGCGTGGGCCTGCGCGCGCAGCAGGAAGAGGTCCAGGCCGTGGAGCAGGATGTCCACCACTGGCCGCGGCATCTTCTGAGGGTTGGCCTTCAGCGGGGCGAGCGCGTCCTCCAGCTTGTGGGCGATGTCGCTCAGGTCCTGCATGCCCAGCGAGGCGGCGCTGCCCTTCAAGGTGTGCAGGTGGCGGCCCAGCCGGACGTAGAGCCTGGTGAGGGCGTCCGTCTCCAGGCCCTCGCGCTCCAGCTCCAGCAGGTCCATGGTGACCTTCTGGACCACTTCCTGGGCCTCGACGGCGAAGCCCGCGACGAGCCCCTGCAGCATCGGATCAACGGGCATGACGGGCTCCCGTGCCGCGCGTGGCGGAGAACAGCCGCTTCAGGTCGATAAGGTGGATGAGCTGCCGGTCCTGCGTGAAGACCTCCATCACCGCCCCCTCCGCGCGCACCCGCGCGGCTTCCACCGCGCTCATGGGCAGCGTGGTGGGGCGGGGAATGGCCTCGCAGTCCAGCGCGCACAGCTCGCCGTCACCGCGGTCCACCACCAGCAGCACCGCCGGGTCCTGCCGCCAGCCGTGGCCACCCAGCAGCGACGCCAGGCTGAGCGCGGCCAGCACCTGGCCCTGGAAGCGCAGCACCCCGACGACGTGCGGCGCCGACAGCGGCACCGGCGACACCATCTTCAGGGGCAGCGCGGCGCGCAGCGCCTCCAGGGAGAGCGCGTAGCGCTCCTCACCGAGCGGGAACTCGGCAATCCAGTGGACCGCCTCCTCGACGGTGTTCTCCCCCTGCTCTCGCAGGCGGGACGCGCGCCGCTCCAACAGCTCGCGCGCCTCGGCCTCCTGGGCCTCTTCCAACGTCCGCGGGGTGACCTTCATTCGAGCGCCCCCTGGTTGAGGTAGGCGTCAGCGGACGCCTGGTAGAAACGCGCGGGCAGGGCCTCTGGCCCCTCCACGAGTTGGTCGGGTGGAAGCCGCTCGGCGCGCGAGCGCAAGGCGCGCATCAGCGGCACCGCGCCTTCCCGCGCCCCGGAGCGCTCCCGCAGCAGGGCCAGCTCCAGCAGCCCCGGCAGATAGTCCGGCGCCTGGCGGACCAGGGCCTCCAGCACGGAGGACGCGCCCACCTCGTCGCCTTCCTCGATGCGCTCCAGCGCATTCAGGTGCAGCCGCGTGGGCGGCGGCGGAGGCGCCACGGGCGCCGGAGCGGGCATCAGCGGCGCCACCGGACGGCGGACCGGCGCCGCCACTGGACGGGCACGGGCGGCGGCGCGGGACGCGGCGGCGGCGCGGGCGTTCAGCTCTTCCGGCGTGAGGAGGCGGAAGGCCTGCAGCTCCGGCGGCCCCTCGCGGACCATGCCCGCGGGGACCCGGTCCACCTCCACGGCGCCCAGGAACAACCAGCCGCCGGGGTTGAGCGTGCGCGACAGGAGGGAGATGGCCGCGTCACGCGCGGCGGGAGTGAAATAGGTGAGCACGTTGCGGCAGAGGATGAAGTCGAAGCGGCCGAAGCGCTCGGGCAGCGGCGCCAGCAGGTTCGCCTGGGCGAAGGTGGTGATGCGGCGGACGGGGGGAAGGATGGTGACCTCGCGCTCGCCCGTCTCCGAGTAGAGCGGGAAGAGGCGCGGTGCGGACTCGCGGCGGGACCACGTCCCGTAGGTGGCGCGGCGGGCCGCCTCCAGGCTGGCCTCGTGGATGTCCGTGCCCAGCACCTCCACCGGAAAGCCGTGCGGCAGCGACGCCTGGAGGCACGCGGCCAGCGAATACGCCTCCTCGCCAGACGCGCAGCCCGCGCTCCAGCCCCGCAGGGCCAGGGCACCACGCTGGAGCGCCGCGGGCACGGCCTCGTGGGAGATGAAGCGGAAGTGCTCCGGGTGGCGGAAGAAGTACGTCTCCCCCACCAGGATGGCCTTCACCAGCGCGGTGGCCAGGTGGGAGACGGGATGGAGCAGCTCGCCCAGCAAGTCGGGCGCGGTGCGCCCCCGGGCCAGCTCCGCGCGAACGACGCGGTCCACCGCCTCGGAGGCGATGGCGTCATTGCGAAAGCCAGTGATGCTGGCCACCACTTCCCGCGCGCGGGCCAGCAGCCGCGGGTCGAGCGCTCCGCTCATGCGTTCCGCCCGGCCTCCGCGGCCTCGAGCATCGCGGGCAGCTCCCGCAGGAGCCCCCGCGCGATGAATACCCGCGGGTCCAGGATGGGCAGCGAACGCCCTCCCGACCGCAGCATGCCGATGAGCCCATCGCGCAGCGGGCCATGGTCGGCGCCGCCCACGCGCTCACGCCGGTCGATGTCCGCCGACGCGTACTCCTCGGGGTCCTTCACCGTGTCCACGGCGAGCGCCAGCGACACGCCGTCCGCCTCGATGACGACGAGCATGCGCTCCACGCGCGTCAGCTTGTGCTCCACGCCCAGCCGGCGCGCCACGTCCAGCACGCACAGCGCCGCGCCCCGCACCTCCACGTATTCGCGCAGGTACGCCGGCCCGGTGGGCAGCGGCCGGGTCGCCGGATGCAGCAGGACCTCCCGCACCGCGTCCAGCGGAATGGCGAACTCCAGCTCGCCCACCGTCACGCGAAGCACCAACAGCGAGCCCGTGCGCGCCCGCTGCCGCGCGCTCGTCATGGCCTCGCCCACCGTCTGCAGCAGCTCGTCCGCGCGGAACGGCTTGGCCAGGAAGGCCTCCGCGCCCAGGCCCAGGCACGCCTCCGCGCGCGACTTCTCCGAGGAGATGATGATGACGGGGATGTCGGCCGTGGCCGGATCCGCCTTCATCCGCTGGAGGACCTCGTCGCCGTCCATCTCCGGCATGGACAAATCGAGCAACACCGCCGCCGGACGCAGGCGCCCCACCTTCTCCAGGGCCTCGCGGCCGTTGCTGGCGGTGTGGATGGTGTAGTGGCCGGAGAGGATGGCCCGCTCCAGCGCGAGAATCGCGTCGCTGTCGTCGACGAGCAGCAGGGACGGCAGGCTCACGGCGGTCAGGCCTTGGTGAGGAACTGACGGACCGTTTCCGTCAGCTCGTGGTGGGACACCGGCTTCTGGATGAAGGCGTTGGCGCCGGCCTCGGTGCCGCGCTGACGCAGGTCCACGTTCTTCTCCGCCGTCAGCAGCAGGATGGGCACCGAGCGGACCTGCGGCATCGCGCTGGCGCGCACCTCCTTGACGAAGGTGATGCCGTCCATCCCTGGCATGTTGATGTCCGCGATGACCAGACTCACCGGCACCAGCCGGAGAATCTGCAGCCCCCGGGTCGCATCGTCGGCCTCGACGGTCGAGACCTTGAGGTTCATCAGGTAGATCTTGACGATGTTGCGAACCGTCGGGCTGTCGTCCACCAGCAAGACGTTGGTGCTGTGGGTGCTCACTGTGCGGCGGCTCCTGCGCAGGCCCCGCGACGCGCGGAGAATCCTGCGAAACGTTCACGACTCTAGCGTGAGGGCTCTCACGTGAGAACAGGGGGCGGTCCGACCCGGCATCCGTGCGGGCAGGCAGGTGTCGGATGACCTCAGAGGCGGCGCCCCCGGGTCCAGATGGTCCCGGGGGAAAGGGCTTACTCTCCGGCGGGCTTGGGGGGGAGCTCGTCCGCGTCCGGCGTCACCGGAGGCGCGCCAATGGCGTGGTAGCCACCGTCCACGTGGATCATTTCGCCGGTGGTGGAGGGCAGCCAGTCCGACAGCAGGGCACACGCGGTGCGGGCCACCATGTCGTGGCTGTCCTTGGCGCTCCAGCCCAGCGGCGCCTGCGCCCCCCAGCCGCGCTCCAGGGCCTTGAAGCCCGGTATTCCCTTCGCGGCGATGGTGGACAGCGGCCCGGCGGCCAGCGCGTTGACGCGGATGCCCTTGGGGCCCAAATCCCGCGCCAGGTAGCGCACCGTGGACTCCAGCGCCGCCTTGCACACCCCCATCCAATCGTAGATGGGCCACGCGACGCGGTTGTCGAAGTCCAACGTGACGATGGAGCCGCCCTGCGTCATCAGCGGCAGGCACGCCACCGACAGCTCCTTCAGCGAGAACGTCGAGATGCGGAACGCCGTCTGCACGCTCTCCCACGGGGTGTTGAGAAAGTTGCCACCCAAAGCATCTTCGGGCGCGAAGGCGATGGAATGCAACACACCGTCCACCCGGTCCCAGCGCTGGCGCAAGGCGTCCGTGAGCGCCGGGAAGTGGGCGGAGTTGGTGACGTCCAGTTCCAGCACCTCCATCCCTGGCTTGAGGCGCTTGGCGCTCCGCTCGGTGAGGGACTTGGCCCGGCCGAAGCCAGTGAGGAGGACCTCGGCCCCCTGAGCCAGCGCGTGCTCGGCGATGCCGTAGGCCAGGGACTGAGGCGTGAGCACCCCGGTGATGAGCAGCTTCTTGCCTTGGAGCAGCATGGAGACAGCCTCGTTGCGGAAGGGGAAAGACAGGAAACGCGTTCTCTACCATTCCTTCTGGGCGGAACGGTTGAAGTTGCACTCACCCAGGGCATGAATCCACCTGCTCCACGGCAACAGGTGCGGCTTATCGGCCAGCGGCCGGGCGCTACAAAAGTTGCTGCGAAAACCCCCCAACGGGGCGCCCATCCAGTAAAAGACGACACCGCCATGGCGAATTTCCAGGACACGTTCCTTTCCGGCGCCAACATCGACTTCATCGAGGGCCTCTACGCCCTTTATCTGGAGGACCCCGCCAGCGTGGATGCAAGCTGGCGAGAGGTCTTCGACCGCAGCAACGGCGCCGGCCGACCCATCTTCAGCACCAGGCTGCTGGAGCCGGTAGCGGCTCCAGCGGCGGCCAAGGGAGGCAAGGGCGCCGCGCCCAAGGCCCCGGCGGCGCCGCAGGCCGCACCGGTGGCCGCGCCCGTGCCCGGGCAGACCGTCCAGGACATCTCGCTGCAGGCGCGCGTGGATCACGTCATCTTCGCGTTCCGCCTGCGTGGCCACCTGCGCGCGAAGCTGGATCCGCTCGGCCGTCCGCGCCCGGCGCTGGAGCACGTGGCGGACGTGGCCCTGGTGGATGACAGCCACTTCACCGACGCCGAGGCCCAGCAGCTCGTGGAGACCAACGGCGTGTTCGGCGAGCAGCGCGTGCGCCTGGCGGACCTGCTGGCGCGCCTGCGCCGCACGTACACGGACACCATCGGCGTCGAGTACATGCACATGCTCGACAGCCAGCGCCGCCGCTGGCTGATGCACCGGATGGAGTCGAACGAGAACCGCACCGACTTCTCCCCGGACGAGTGCCGGCACATCCTCACCAAGCTGTCCTACGCGGAGGGCTTCGAGCACTTCCTCCACACCAAGTACGTGGGCGCCAAGCGCTTCAGCCTGGACGGCGGCGAGGCGCTCATCCCCATGCTGGACGCGCTGGGCGAAGTGGCCACCGGCATGGGCCTGAAGGAGATCGTCATCGGCATGGCCCACCGCGGCCGCCTCAACGTGCTGACGAACATCCTGGGCAAGCAGCCGGATCAGATCTTCAGCGAGTTCGACGGTCCCCGGAACCCGCAGGCCTACCTGGGCCGCGGCGACGTGAAGTACCACATGGGTTTCTCGTCGGACCACACCACGCGCCAGGGCCGCAAGCTGCACCTGTCGCTGGCCTTCAACCCCAGCCACCTGGAAGCGGTGGATCCGGTGGTGGAGGGCCGCGTGCGCGCCAAGCAGGACCGCGGCGGCGACACCGAGCGCACCGGCGTGATGCCGCTGCTCATCCACGGCGACGCGGCCTTCATCGGCCAGGGCGTGGTGCCGGAGACGCTCAACCTGTCCGGCCTCAAGGGCTACACCACGGGCGGCACGGTCCACGTCGTCATCAACAACCAGGTCGGCTTCACCACCGACCCGCACGACTCGCGCTCGTCCCTCTACTCCACCGCCATCGCGCAGATGCTGGACATCCCCATCTTCCATGTGAACGGGGATGATCCGGAGGCCTGCGTCCACATCGCGCAGCTGGTGGCGGAGTACCGCCAGACGTTCAAGACGGACGTCGTCATCGACCTGGTCTGCTACCGCCGCTACGGCCACAACGAGGGTGACGAGCCCTCGTTCACGCAGCCGGCGATGTACGACATCATCCGCAAGCACCCGACGGTGCGCACGCTCTACGCGGCGAAGCTGGCGGCGCAGAACAAGATTCCGGCCGAGGAGTCGGAGGCCATCAAGCAGCGCTGCCAGCAGGAGTTCGACGCGGCGCTCACCCGCGCGCGCCAGGAGAGCCAGTTCAAGGAGCCCAGCGCGCTGGAGGGCCTGTGGAAGCCCTACCAGGGCGGCTCGCTGAAGAGCGCGCCGGACGTGTCCACCGCGGTGGACAAGCAGGTGCTGTGCGATGCGCTGCGCAAGCTGTCCACGCTGCCGGAGGGCTTCAACGTCCACCGCGACGTGGAGCGCACCGTCATCAAGAAGCGCCTGGGCATGCTGGACAGCGGCGAGCTGCAGTGGAGCGAGGGCGAGTCGCTGGCCTACGCCACGCTGCTCTCCGAGGGCTACAACATCCGCATCACCGGCCAGGACAGCGAGCGCGGCACGTTCAGCCACCGCCACGCGGTGTTGCACGACGTGAAGACGGGCGAGAAGTTCGTCCCGCTGCGCCAGTTCGTCAGCGGCAAGGGCAAGAACGGCTTCCACGTCTACAACAGCCCGCTGTCGGAGATGGGCGTGCTCGGCTTCGAGTACGGCTACAGCCTGGACGTGCCGGACGGTCTGACGGCCTGGGAAGCGCAGTTCGGCGACTTCGGCAACGGCGCGCAGATCATCATCGACCAGTTCATCGCCGCCGGTGAGAGCAAGTGGCGCCGCCTCAGCGGCCTCACCCTGCTGCTGCCGCACGGCTACGAAGGCCAGGGCCCGGAGCACTCCAGCGCGCGTCTGGAGCGCTTCCTGGACCTGTGCGCCGAGGACAACATCCAGGTCTGCTACCCCACCACGCCCGCGCAGATCTTCCACCTGCTGCGCCGCCAGGTGCTGCGCCCGGTGCGCAAGCCGCTGGTCATCATGTCGCCCAAGAGCCTGCTGCGCCGGCCGGAGGCCACCAGCAAGGTGGACGAGCTGGCCACGGGCACCTTCCAGGAAGTCATCATGGACCGGGTGGACCCGGCGGGCGTGACGCGGCTGCTGCTGTGCAGCGGCAAGGTGTACTACGACCTGGTGAAGGCGCGGGACGAGCGCAAGGACGAGAGCATCGCCATCGTCCGGCTGGAGCAGCTCTACCCGTTCTCCTCCGACGTGCTGGCGGGGCTCATCGCGAAGATGCCGAAGCTCGCCGAGCTCCTGTGGGTGCAGGAAGAGCCGCGCAACGCCGGCGCGTGGCACTTCATGTTCCCCCGCCTGCACGACCTGGCCTCCACGCAGTCGAAGCAGCAGGTGAAGATCGGTTACATCGGTCGCGCCGAAGCCGCCAGCCCCGCCACGGGCTTCCCCAAGACACACGAATACGAGCAGCAGCTCATCATCGAGGAAGCCATCCTCCGAGGGACCAAGAATGGCCGTTGAAATCAAAGTGCCGCCCCTGGGCGAATCCATCACCGAAGCCGTGGTCGGCAAGTGGAACAAGAAGCCGGGTGACGCCGTCACCGCCGACGAGCCGCTCGTCGTCCTGGAGACCGACAAGGTCACCATCGACGTGCCGGCCCCGTCCGCGGGCTCGCTGTCCAGCATCGCCTTCAAGGAGGGCGACAAGGTCCGCGTGGGCGAGGTGCTCGGCCTCCTCGATGCGGGTGCCGGTGCTCCCGCCGCCAAGCCCGCCGCCGCGGCTCCGGCCGCCGCGCCCGCTCCCGCCGCCGAGGCGCCCGCCGCGTCCGACGCGCGCTCCACGCCCACCGCGCGCAAGGTGGCCGAGGAGAACCGGGTGGACATCTCCCAGGTGAAGGGCAGCGGCGCTGGTGGCCGCGTGCACAAGGACGACGTGCTGGGTCAGCTCAACCGCCCGGCCGCCCCCGCCGCCCCGGCGCAGCCCACCGGCCCCCGCCCGAACGCCGCCCGCGAGGAGCGCGTGCGGATGACGCCGCTGCGCAAGCGCGTGGCCGAGCGCCTCATCCAGGCCCAGTCCACCGCCGCCATGCTCACCACCTTCAACGAGGTGGACATGGGCGAGGTGATGGCCCTGCGCAAGAAGTACAACGACAAGTTCCAGCAGAAGCACGGCGTGAAGCTCGGCTTCATGAGCTTCTTCATCCGTGCCTCCGTCGAGGCCCTCAAGGCCTTCCCGCAAATCAACGCGGAGATCGACGGTGAGGACGTCATCTTCAAGCACTACTACGACATCGGCGTGGCCGTCAGCGGCAGCCGCGGTCTGGTGGTGCCGGTGGTGCGCAACGCGGACAAGCAGGGCCTGGCGGAGCTGGAGAAGTCCGTGGGCGAGCTGGGCACCAAGGCGCGCAATGACAAGCTGGCCCTGTCCGACCTCCAGGGTGGCACCTTCACCATCACCAACGGCGGCATCTTCGGCTCCATGCTGTCCACGCCCATCCTCAACCCGCCGCAGACGGGCATCCTGGGCATGCACAACATCGTCGATCGCCCCGTGGCCCGCGACGGCCAGGTCGTGATTCGGCCCATCATGTTCATCGCGCTCACCTACGACCACCGGCTGGTCGACGGCCGCGAGGCCGTGCAGTTCCTGGTGCGCGTGAAGGAGTGCATCGAGGACCCGGAGCGGCTGCTCCTGGACGTCTGACTTCAGGCCCGGCATCCGGGCAAGACTTGCATTCCGGGCGGCCGGCTGGACTTCCAGCCGGCCGTTTCACTACAACTGGGAGTGTCTCCCGGTTGTCGGGGGGCGGGAAGAACGGGCGGCTCTCCTCGCGCCGCCCCGCAAGACTGAAGGACGTGCAATGGCAACCGGTACCGTGAAGTGGTTCAACGACGCGAAGGGCTTTGGCTTCATCACCCAGGACGGCGGCGGTGAAGACGTGTTCTGCCACCACACCGCCATCAACATGGACGGATTCCGCACCCTGGCCGAAGGCCAGAAGGTGGAGTTCGAAGTCACCCGTGGCCCCAAGGGCCTCCAGGCGCAGAACGTCCGCGCCGCTGGCTAACGCGTCCGTCAGCCACTCCCTCCGGACTGGCCGATGACAAGAGGCCCGGCCCCACACCTGGGGACCGGGCCTCTGGTTTTTCAAACCCTGGGGCCGCGCGGCCTACAGGTTGCGCTTGAAGTGGTCCATGACGCGCTCCCACTGGCGCTCGGTGACGAGCGGGTCGGGCACCATGTGCGTCAGGCCGCTCAACGGCAGCAGGTCGTGCGGCTTGCCGGCGCGGAAGAGCGCGTCACTCAGCTTCAGCGTGTGGAAGAAGTAGACGTTGTCGTCCGCGGTGCCGTGGATGAGCAGCAGCTTGCCCATGGGCTTGTCCTGCTTCGCGTACGTCAAGAGCGAGCTCTTCTCGTAGGCCTCCGGGCTCTGCTGCGGCACCCCCAGGTAGCGCTCGGTGTAGTGGGTGTCGTAGTCCAGCCAGTCCACCACCGGGGCGCCGGCCACGCCGGCCTTGAAGACGTCCGGACGCTTGAGCACGGCCAGGGCGGCCATGTAGCCGCCGAAGCTCCAGCCGGAGATGCCCACGCGGGACAAATCAATCTCCGGGACTTCCTTCGCCAGCGCCTGGATGGCGGCGGCCTGGTCATCAATCGTGACGCCGGCGAAGTCGCCCTTCACCTCGCGCTCCCACTTCGCGCCGCGCAGCGGGGTGCCCCGGCCGTCAATCTTCACCACGAGGAAGCCCTGGTCCGCCACCCACTGCGACATCAGGTGCGCGGCCATGCTCTTGTGGACCACGGTGGTGGTGGGGCCGCCGTACACCTCGACGATGACGGGCAGCTTCTGGCCGGGCTTGAAGTTGCGCGGGCGCACCAGGGACGTCCAGAAGCGCTCGGGGCCCACCTGCCGCTGCTCCACGTTGGGCGTGTAGGGCGGCTCCTGCGCCACCGAGGGCAGCTCGCCCACGCGGGTGCCGTCGCCGCGCACCACCTGCACCTTGGGCATGGACTTCAGGCCCTGGCCGTTCATCACCACCAGCCCGCCACTCTTGGACACCGAGCCCGACTCGATGTCGAGCCCCGTCGTCACCTTCTCCGGCGCGCCACCGGCCTTCACGCGCCACAGGTGGCTCTGCGTAGGGTTGGGGCCACCATTGAAGTAGAGCGTGTCATCCTTCTGGATGTAGCGCGCCAGCGAGCGGAAGCCCGCGTCCGGCTTCACCACGGTGCGCGCCAGCGAGCCATCCGCCTTGCGCAGCTCCACCTCCGGGCCGCCGTTGCGCTCGGTGTACCAGAGGAAGCCGCTGCCATCCTCCAGCCACAGCGGGAAGGCCTGCTCCAGGTTGAGCCAGGCGTCGTCCTTCTCCGTGAGCAACTCCCGCGACTTGCCCGTGCGCGGGTCCACCGCGAGCAGCTTCTGCTCGGTCTGCTCGCGGTTCTGCACCAGCACGGTGAGCGGGCCGCCCTTGGGCCACGTCACGGTGGCCAGGTACGGGTACTTCGCCGCGTCCCACTGCGCCCACACGGTGCGTCCGCCGGTGACGGGGGTAATGCCCAGGCGCACCTTGGCGTTGGCCTTGCCAGGACGCGGGTATGCGAACTCCTCGCCGCCGCGCTCGGGGTGCATGACGTCGACGATGGTGAGCTTCTCCACGTCCGACGTGTCCGACTCCGTGTAGGCGACGGACTTCGCGTCCGGGCTCCACCAGTACCCGGTGAAGCGGCCCATCTCCTCCTGGGCGACGAACTCGGCCACTCCGTGCGACTTCGTCTCGGTGCCGCCCTTGGTGACGCGCTGCTCGCGGTTGGCGGCGACGTCGATGCGGTACACGTCGTTGTCCCGCACGTAGGCCACCTGCTTGCCGTCCGGCGAGAAGCGCGGGTCCAGCGTCCCCGGCCCCGTCTTCAGCTCCGTCACCTTGCCGTTGGCGCGGTCCACCACGTAGAGGCGGCCGGACAGGGGCACCAACAGCCGGTTGCCATCCTCGGACACCTGGAAGCTGGTGAAGCCCCGGGCGCTGACGCGCATGCGCTCACGGCGGGCCTTCTCCTCGGGGGTGAGCGTCTCCTCGGCGCCCTTGAGGATGGCCTCGGGCGTGAGCAGCTCACGCGTCTGCCCGCTCTCCACGTCGAACGCGTAGAGCGTCTGCACGTTGGACGTGGGCTGGGTGCGCAGGAAGAGGATGCTCTTCTCGTCGGGCGAAATGCGCACGCCGCCGGGCCGGCCGCTCATGAAGCGGCGCGTCTCCGAGAACTGGCGCAGGAAGGGGTCTTGCGACCGCTGCGTCTTGGACATGGTCAGGGGCTTCTGCTCCTGGGCGAAGGACGAAGCGCTCGCAAACAGGAGCGCGGCGGTGAGGACGTGGCGCATGCGTCGTCGAATCCCCGCGCGGAAGGGCGGGGCTCCTTTCGTGGAAAGGTGCGGAGCAGCCTACACTCGGCGGCCTCGCGGCCGGAGCAAACGCCTGGCGTGCTGGAGGATTCCCGACGCAATGGAAACGGAAGACGACGCTCCGCGGCACCTGCGCCTGGCCGGCATCATCCGCCTGGGCCTGGGCGGAGGACGCGGCCCCCAAGACGCCTACGTGTTCGACCCGCACCGGCTCGCCCTCCCCGCCTGGGCCTGCGCCCTGGGTGACACGGAGGGCCCCGCCCTGCTGGTGACGCTGGACCGGCACCTGGACACCGTGGTGCCCCGGGCTCCCGCGGCCGTGCCGGACCGCACGGCCGGGCTGCGCGCGCTGGATGAACATGCCCGCTGGTCCCTGGACGTCCGCAACTACGACCACATCCTCGCGGCCATGGAGGCCGGGCTGGTGGGAGACGCCCTGCTGATTGCACGCACCCGCCCCCGCGGCGCCTTCGCGGGCGACACCTACGTGGACACGCGGGGCCGCGCGCACCGGCTGGTGGCCATCCCCACCGTGGACCGCGCCGCCGAGGCCTACAGCCGCCCTGCCCCCGGCGACGCCGTGCGCGACGTGCTGGACGCCGCCGGACGGGTGCTGCTGGACGTGGACCTGGACTGCTTCACCTCCCTGAGCGACGCGGACCCGACGACGGTGCTCCCCTGGCCACAGCAGGTGATTCGCGAGTTCCTGCTTCCAGAGGACTCGGAGCCCTTCTGGGACACGGTGCTGCGCAAGACGGTGGCGCTGACGCTGGCGCGCGAGCCCCACCACTGCGGCGGGCTGCTCGCGTCCGGGGACCTGTTCCAGGACGCGGCCCAGGTGCTGTTCCGGGAGCTCTTGCGCACCGAGCCCCCGTGAGCCACGCCGCGCGCTACAGCGGCGTCTCCATGAAGTTGGGCCGCACGTCCGTCATCTGCCCGCCCGCGAAGGAGAAGCGGCTGCCCACCGGCGGCCGGGCGTCGTTGAGCACGTAGCCGAAGTCCACGCGGAAGGGCAGGACGTTGAACTGCGGGAAGAGCAGCCGCAGGCCCATGCCCACCGTGTGCACCATGGCGGGCCGGTCATTGAAGGCGCTGCCCGAGTCCCAGAAGAGCACGCCGCCCAAGTGCACCGTCTTCACGACGATGGGCCGGCTGCGGTACTCCAGGTTGAAGAGCAAGAGCCGCCGGCCGGAGTAAGCATCCGCGCCCGCGCCGCGCAGGCCGTTGGCGCCGCCCAGCAGGTGGATGCGGTCGAACAAGTCATCGATATTCACGTCCAGCAGCCCGCGCGCCACGAAGCGCCCGCCCAGCACCTTGGGCGACACTTCAATCAGCTCCGCCGCCCAGCGCCGATTGGTCCACGCGCCCCCCGGCCCCAGCGGCCGGCGGATGGCGCCCGACATGGACGCGGTGGTGAGCGTGTCCCCCAGCCGCAGGCGGTAGCGCAGCGCCAGCCCGCCTTCGACGAAGTGGCTTTGCTCGCCGAACACCGGCGGCGCGTAGCGCAGGGTGGCCGCCACCCAGTGCCCCATCTGGAAGTCCTCGGCCAGGACGTACGAGTCCACGTCCCGCAGCACCTCGTAGCGCGCGTCGAAGGCGCGCAGGCTCAGCCCGACGTAGCCCGCGTCCTCGGCGCGCGGCAGGTAGTTGCGGTTGAACCACTCCGACTGCTCCGGCGAGAGGCCGGATGCCAGCGGCGCGCCGTAGGCGTAATGGTAGGCCCCCACCGTGCCGCCCACGTTCCACTTGTAGCGGGTGCCATGCGAGCGCGTGTACGAGAAGCCGCCCACCACCTCTTCGGTCCGGTAGATGTAGGGCACCGCGGGCCCGCCCGGGAATGGCAGCTGCCAGATGGACGCGCCCCGGTAGACGCGGTTGGTCTCCACGTTCCAGGACACGGAGGCGCTGGCGCTCCACGGCGTGGACAGCGAGTACAAGGGCCGGCTCACCGCGAGGCTGCCGCGCGAGCCCTCCGTCTTGCCCGTCTCCCGGCCCTGGATGACGGCGATGGACTCACTCAGTGACCAGCGGCTGCCCAGCACACGCGGGTCGGTGTAGCTCTGCCCCAGGCTGAGGGTGTCCTGCCGCAGCACGAAGTCCACGGCGATGCGCTTGCCGCGCCCCAGGAAGTTCTGCTCCGTGCCCTGCAGCTTCAGGTACTGGAGCAGCGAGCCCACCGCCGCGAAGTCACTGTTGAGCCGCAGCGACCAGATGTCCTTGGTGACGGCCATCAGCGCCACCGAGTCCGGCGTGCGGCCCTTCACCGCCACCAGGCGGACCATGGAGAACAGGCGCAGCCCGCGCAGGTTGCGCGCCGTCTCCTGGGCGAGCGCGTCCGAGTACGGCGCCCCCACCTGGAGCAGCACCTCGCGCCGGACGACGTCGTCCCGCGTCCGGGCATGGAAGATGTTGAGGAAGTCCGGGAAGGGGTCGATTTCGGCCACCACGTCCTCGGTGTCCACCAACACCTCTTCCAGAATCTTGCCCTCCGGCGCAGGCTCCAGCACCCGTCCGTGCCGGGCCAGGGCCTCGTCAATCAGCGCGTCCTCGTAGTTGTCGATGGCCGACGCGAGGCCCTGCGCTGGCGCGTCAGACGACGCTTCCGGCGTGGAAGGCGCGGCCGCGAGAGACGTGGCGACGAGCAACGCAGGCAGCAAAAGCGGCACGCAAGGCATCCTGTCATGAGCCGCGGCATTGCCCCCTGGACAATGCCGCGCTCTGTTACATCGGGGGATTTCCCGCTTTCACGGTCGCGTCAAAAATATACATGGGGGAAGCAACCGCGAAGCCCACTGGGTGGATAATGACGGCATGACCAGCGTCGTCGGCCCCCGCCGCTCGCCCCTCCTCGCTCGCCCGACCACCGAAACCGCCCGTGAGACGACGTCCTCCCCCCGGACGACCTCCTCCGCGGCCACCAGTTCGTTCCAGCCCGCGCGGCCGGGACTCGAGGGCACAACGCCTTCGATGCTGACGAAGCTCGGCGCGGTCTTCGTTCCCCAGACGCCCACTGCGACGCAGGCGGCGGCCTCCCACCTGAAGGCCGCGGTCGGCACACGGGCGGCGGCGCTGGTCCACAGCACGACGCCCAACGCCGACATCAAGGACCACACCACCATCGAGAGCACCATCGACGTCCCCGAGGACGCCACGGTGGAGTCGCTCAAGCTCAACCTGGACATCGAGCACACCTACCGGGGAGACCTGAAGGTGACGCTGACCTCGCCGTCCGGCAAGAGCGCGGTGGTGTCGGACCGCAAGGGCGGTTCGGCGGATGGCCTGACCGGCGCCTTCGACCTGTCCGCGTTCAAGGGCGAGCCCACGAAGGGCACCTGGATGCTGGAGGTGCAGGACGCGGCGCGCGGCGACACCGGCACGCTGAAGTCGTGGGGCCTGGACATCGCCCCGCAGACGCCAGTGACGGAGCCCGAGGCGCCGGAAGAACCCGAAGGTGGCCTCTTCGAGGGCCTGCGCGACGGCGCGCTGCTGGACGCGCTCCAGGACTACTCGTCCGGCAAGAAGGTGGTCAGCTACAACGAGGCCCGCCGGCTGATGTTCTCCAGCCTGGATGTGAATGAGAACGGCAACGTCGTCTGCGTCTACACGGGCGCCGAAGTCAAAGGCGGCAAGATTCCCAACAACTCGGTGATGAACACCGAGCACACCTGGCCCCAGTCGAAGGGCGCCACGGGCGCGGCGAAGAGCGACCTGCACCACCTCTACCCCACCGACAGCAAGGCCAACTCCCGGCGCAGCAGCTTCCCGTTCGGCGAAGTGGTCAACGTGCGGTGGAGCCAGAACGGCGCCAAGCTGGGCACCGACGCGCGCGGCAACATGGTCTTCGAGCCGCCCGACTCCCACAAGGGCAACGTGGCGCGCGCGATGTTCTACTTCTCCGCCACCTACAACAAGCCCATCTCCAGCGACGAGGAGGCGGCGCTCAAGGCGTGGAACAAGCTCGACACGGTGGACGCCGCCGAAATCGAGCGCAACCGCCGCATCGCCACCATCCAGGGCAACTCCAACGCCTTCGTCGAGGACGCGGCGCTGGCCGACCGCATCAAGGACTTCTAGGCCCCCGCGGAGCGCAGCTCCCCATCGCGCAGGGGCGGCAGCTTCTCGCCCCGCGCCACCGCCGCGACGATTTTCGCCAGCCGGTCCACGCCGTCCGACAGGGCGGCCGGCCCCGGCTGGAGGATGAGCGAGCTCTTCACCTCGTAGAGCTGGTCATCCACCACCGCCCGGACCCCGGTCCACCCGGGGCGGGCGACGATTTTCTCCCGCTTCGCCTTGCGCCCGCACCAGCTGGCGATGACGCCCTCCGGGTCGCGCCGCGCCACCTCCTCCGGCGCGAAGATGCGGCCCTGCGCCCCCTGCGACGCGCGCGACTCCCGGCACACGTCCACGCCGCCCACCAGCTCCACCAGCTCCGAACACCAGCGGATGCCGGAGATGAGCGGCTCATGCCACTCCTCGAAGAAGATGCGTGGCCGGCGTGGAAGCGACTCCGCGGCGTCCGCGTGCCGCTCCAGGTTCGCGGTGAGCTCGGCGGCCAGCGCCTCCGCGGCCTCGGGCCGCCCCACCAGCGCGCCCGTCAGCCGCACCGACTGGAGGATTTCGGCGATGGAGCGCTGGTTGAACAGGTAGACGGGCACGCCCCGCTTCGCCAGCTCGCGGCCGATGTCCGCCTGCAAGTCGGAGAAGCCCAGCACCAGGTCCGGCTTCAGCTCCAGGATGCGCTCGAAGTTCGCGTCCAGGAATGAGCTGACACGCGGCTTCTTGCGAGCCTGGGGCGGACGCACGGTGAAGCCGGATACACCCACCACCAGGTCCTCCGCGCCCAGGCGGTAGAGCACCTCCGTCGTCTCCTCGGTGAGACACACGACGCGGCGGGGATAGGGCGGCGCACCGGAGAGCAGCTCGGACAGGCGGGCATTCATGCGGGGCCACACCCTAACGCGGCCACCGCCGCGCTACGTGTCCGTAGCATTCGTCCGTGCGCATGGACCGGGCTTTCACCGCACTCCCAGTCACGACACGTCCCAGGTGTGTCACCTGTGAAACGTTGTCGCGCCCGAGCCGGATTCTCGGCCGGTGGCGCACTGCGCCAACCCGGCAGGTCGCTTGGGAGGTGGACGATTGCAGTGTTAGCATCTGCCCTCATGTTCGACCGGCGTGTCACGTGCCTCACCGGTCGGTGGGGGCAGTCATGATGGAAAGCAACGCCCCGACGAATGGCGCCCCACCCGACGTCGCGGACCCCATGCTGGGCCGGGTCCTGAACGAGCGCTTCCGCATCCTGGAGACGCTTGGCGCCGGAGGCATGGGCCGCGTCTACAAGGCCGTGCAGTCACCGCTGGACCGGCTGGTGGCGCTCAAGGTGCTCAACCCGCAGTACGGCGAGGGCAAGGACCCCGGCTTCCAGAAGCGCTTCTTCCTGGAGGCCAGCGTCACCGCGAAGCTGCGCCACCCGAACACCGTCACCGTCATCGACTACGGCAAGACGGAAGACGGCATCTACTACATCGCCATGGAGTACCTGGAGGGGCTGACGCTGGGCCAGCTCCTCACGCAGATGGGCCCGCTGCCGTGGCCGCGCGCGCTCAACATCACCCAGCAGATCGCCCGCTCGCTGCGCGAGGCGCACAAGGTCGGCCTCATCCACCGCGACCTCAAGCCCGCCAACGTCATGGTCCTCAATCAGGAGACGGACCACGACGTGGTGAAGGTGCTCGACTTCGGCCTGGTGAAGTCCTTCATCGGCGACGCGGCGCCCGTGCCGCAGGACACGTCCATCACGCAGGCGGGCATCATCCTGGGCTCGCCGCAGTACATGGCGCCGGAGCAGGCGCGCAACATCGCCGACCCGCGCAGTGACGTGTACAGCATGGGCGTGGTGCTCTATCAGATGCTGATGGGGCGGCCGCCCTTCCTGGCCGCGCAGAGCATCGACGTCATCGTCAAACACATCAACGAGCTGCCGCCCGCCTTCGGCTCGCTCTACCCCAACCATGGCATCCCCGGAGAGGTGGAGGCCCTGGTGATGAAGTGCCTGGCCAAGACGCCACCGGAACGCTACCAGTCCATGGACGAGGTGATGGAGGCCATGCGCCGCACCATGTCCACGGTGGGCGTCAGCGGCGCCTTCAGTGGCGCGCGCTTCGCGGGCGCTGGCGTCAGTGGCGTCGGTGGCAGCGGCCCCATCAGCGGCCCCCACGGCAGCGGTCCCCACGGCGCGGCCGGCTCCGGTCCCGCCACCGTGGCGCTGGACATCTCCGTGGAGGAGGCGCCGGTCAAAGGCGGCCGCAAGCCGCTGGGCCTGCTCCTCGGTGGCGGCGCGCTGCTGGTGGGCCTTGGCGCGGCCCTGGTGGTGGCGATGCGCCCCAACCCGCCCGCCGAGCCCATCGTCACACCGCCACCGCCCGCCACCGCCCAGGCCGCGCCCGAGGCCGCCAGCCCGCCCGCGGAGTCCGCGGTGGGTGAGTCCGACGAGGAGCTGGCCCTGGCGCCGCTGACGCGGCCCACCGTGGAGCCGGTGCGCTTCCTCATCGTCAGCGACCCCATGGGTGCGCGGGTGACGTACCAGGGGAAGGACTTGGGCGAGACGCCCCTGAACCTCGAGGTGGCTCCGGATGCCAGCGGCGTCGCGGAAGCGGCGCTGACCTTCACCCTGGACGGCTACCAGCGCGCCCGCGCCGTCGCCAAGGGCGCGGGCCCCGAAGAGCGCTTCACGCTGAAGCTCCAGCCCAAGAAGAAGGCGAGCACGCGGCCTGGAAAGGCCCCAGACTCGTCGCCCTACAAGGACGACCCGTACAATTGAAAACCCTGACAGCCCTCAAACGAGCGGGCCTCCTCGCGATGTGTCTGTGCGCGGGGGAGGCCCTGGCGGACGCCCGCCTTGAGGCCCGCCGCCACTTCCGCAGCGGCATGAGCCTCATCGCCCAGAAGCAGTACGACGCGGGCATCGCCGAGCTCGAAGCCGCCTACGCCATCAAGCCGCACCCCAACGTCCTCTTCAACATCGCCCGCGCCTACCAGGACTCGGGCAGGTCGAAGGAGGCGCTGGAGGTCTACCAGCGCTACCTCGCCAGCAATCCGCCGGACGCGGCGTCCGTGATGCCCATGGTGGCCGCGCTGGAGGAGAAGCTGAAGGCCGAGGGAGCACAGGCCGCCGCGCAGGACCCGTCGTCGCTGCCCATGCCGCCGCCCCCCGCGGGCATGCAGTCGCAGCAGCTGAGCGCGCTGCTGGAGCGGCTGGAGAAGGCCATTGAACGGGCCGAGGCCATGCCCGTGGGGAGCGCCACCATTCCCGGCCTGACGCCCACCGGCGTCGCCCCCGCCAGCACGGACGACACGGCCGGCGGCGTGGACCTGGGCGCGGTGCCCTACGAAGAGCGCGTGGTGACGGCGAGCCGCCGCGCGCAGTCCTCGCTGGACGCGCCCAACGCCACCACCGTCATCACCGCCGAGGACATCCGCCTGTCGGGCGCCACGTCGCTGCCGGAGCTGCTGCGGCGCGTGCCCGGCGCGGACGTCATGGCCCTGGGCGTGGGCAGCGCCAACGTGTCGCTGCGCGGCTTCAACCAGCGCATCGCCAACAAGGTGCTGGTGCTGGTGGACGGCCGCACGGAGTACCAGGACTTCCTGGGCCTCACCATCTGGTCCTCCATCCCCATCGGCCTGGAGGAGATTGAGCGCATCGAGGTCATCCGCGGCCCGGGCAGCGCGCTGTACGGCGCCAACGCCATGCTCGGCGTGGTCAACATCATCACCCGCGCGCCTGGCACCGGACCGCGCGCGCAGTTCAACGTCACCGGCGGCACCGGCAACACCGCCGCGGGCTCCTTCGTCAGCCACGGCGGCTCGGGCGCGATGCGCTACCGGGCGGCGGCGGGCTATTCGCAGACGGACAAGTGGAGCCGGGACTACGCCAGCGGCCTGCCGGACGTGACGCTGCGCGGCCCCGACCCGGACCTGGGTGCTCGCGGCGCGCGCGCGTCGCTGTCCGCCGTGTACACCTTCGCCGAAGGGCGCCAGGTGGGCCTGTCCGGCGGCGTGAATCGCTTCACCACGGAAATCTATCCGCCGGGCCTGCTGCGCAACTACTTCATCGACGGCGTCAACGCCTTCGCCAAGGGCGACGTGGAGCTGGGGCCCCTGAAGCTGAAGACGTTCTGGAACCACATCTCCAGCGACGCGGGTCCCCAGTATGAAGCCACGGGCCAGCGCTCGCTGGTGACGTCGCTCAACTCCAACCTCTTCAACGCCGAGCTGCTCTTCGCGCGCGACTTCGAGCTCGCGGGCACGCACCAGCTCAACATTGGCGTGGAGGGCCGCATCAAGCGCGTGGACTGGGGAGACTACCTGGGGCCGCTGCGCGAGCAGGTGCACGCGGCCTTCTTCGTCCAGGACGAGTGGCGCATCGTGGAGCCGCTGGCGCTGGTGGCCAGCTACCGCGTGGACCGGCACCCGCTGCTCAACCTGGGCAGCCCGGGCCTGGCGCACTCGCCGCGCATCTCCGCGCTGTTCAAGCCTTTCGAAAACCACGCCTTCCGCGCGAGCGCGGCCTCCGCCTTCCGCGAGCCGACGTTCCTGGAGAGCTACACGCAGCTGACGGTGCCCGTGCCGGGCATCAACGGCGTCAGCACGCTCACCACCGGCAATCAGCAACTGCGCCCCGAGCGCCTCACCGCCTTCGAGCTGGGCTGGCGCGGCGAGGCCCCGGAGCTGGGCATCGACCTGGACGTGGCCGTGTACCAGAACACGGTGAGAGACCTCATCGGCCTGTCCGGGGTGTCCCGGCTGCCGCCGGGCCAGTCGTATGACCCGGGCACCGGTTCGTACCTGCTGGGCAGCTCGTCCTTCCAGAACGAGGACGCCATCTACACCGCGCGCGGCGCCGAAGCGGGCGTCACCCTGGCGCCGGTGGACGGCTTGGGACTGAAGCTGAGCGCGTCGCTGCAGGACGTGACATCGGACCGCGAGTCGGCGGCCGAGTGCGGCCCGTGCAACCAGGCGCCGCAGTTCCGGCTGTACGGCGGCCTCACCTACCGCTCGCGCGCGGACCTGGAGTTCGGCGTGGACGCGGCCTACACCTCCGCGTCCACCTGGATTGAGCGCGAGCCCGCCGCCGCGGACCCCACGCGCATCGAACTGGTGTCCAACCCGCTGCGCGCCTACACCGTGGTGAACGCACGCGTGGGCTACATGGCCGTCAAGGACACCGTCACCGTCGCGCTGGTGGGCAGCCACCTGGGCGGCGCGCATTCCCAGCACCCCTTTGGCAATCGCATCGAGCGGCGCGTCTACGCGACCCTGACGGTGACTCCATGAGCCGCCCCACCCTGTCCTCCTGGAGGCGGGCCGCAGGTGGCCTCGCCCTCGCGTCCGTGCTCGGACTCGGCTGCGATTCACCACCCGTGGTGCCCACCGCCGACGTGCGGCAGAACACGCGCACCGCGCGCATCGACGGCAACCTGGTGGTTCAGTCACGCGCGCGTGGCAACGCGGTGGTGTTCCTCTACGACGCGGACCGGCCCCCGCCGCCGCAGGGCACCGGCCGCCCCATCACCTTCACCGTCGTCCCCGCCGAGCAGCTCTTCGGCCCGGCGCTGGCGGGTGACACGCCCGGCCCCTTCGTCGCGCCCTTCAGCTTCAGCCTGGTGCCCGCGGGTCGCTACATGCTCCGCGGCTTCATCGACGCGAACGGCTGCGGCTCGGACGCGGGCGCGGACTGCCGCCGGTCCGACTTCAACCCCTGGTACGGCGTCACCAGCGAGCCCAACGCGGGTGACGTGGGTGGCGCGGCGGTGGACGCGACCGGAAGACCGCTCACGGTGGAAGTCGTGGCGGACGCGGACGGCCAGCCGCAGCCCCTCACCGGCGTGGCGGTGAGCTTCTCCGACACCGCGCGCGTGCTGAGGGACCGGCCCACGTTCCAGGTGGTGCAGGGAGACGGGCAGATGGGCAGTTCGCAGAAGCAGCTGCGCCTCCAGCCGCTGTCCCTCCACGACGGCGCGGTGGACCAGCGCCCGGACGGCTTCGCCGTCAGCTACGTGGACGCCGACAACGACGGCACCCCCGATGGCTTCTGGCCGCGCGTGGTGGTGCGCAAGCTGGCGGACCACGCCAGCAACCTGGTGGACGAGAACGACCTGGACCGCGATGGCGTCCCGGATGACACCGGCGTGGACTACGCCCGCGCCGATGGTTCCCAGGACGGCGTACCGGATGTCGTCGTGCTCAACGCGCGCCTGGTGCCAGACAGCATCATCGCCGCGCTCACCGACGAGAACGGCAACCCTCGCATGGAAGGCGCCGTCGTTCCGGAGCTGGTGGTGGAAGTGCGACCCCAGGCACTGGATGCCCGGGTACCTACCAACCCCGTGCCGCTGCGTGAGCTGCCCCGAGGTCGCTACGCGGTGGTGTTGATCCAACCCAGTGGACAAACATGGCGTGTGCCCAATGAACTGGCACCCGCCCTCGCGTCTGGACTGGGGCTTCCCGCCGTGGAAAGTCAGGCTTTCTTCCTGGAGGTTCCCTGAGTGGCGGTGCTTTGACTTCGGACGCTCCATCCGCCAACATGATCGCCGTTCCCCGGGGAACTGCCCCAATTGAGGTTGATGATCCGATGAAGGCCGGAACCCTCCCCGAGCCCCTCCCCCTCCGCACCACGACGGAGACGACCCGCCCCCTGGGCGCGCGCCCCGTCACGGGCACGGCTCCGCAGCGTGTGCTGTTGGTGGATGACAGCCGCTCCATCCGCACGCTGCTGAAGATCTACCTGATGGCCCGCAACTTCGAGTTCCTCGAAGCGGAGTCCGCCGAGGAAGGCCTCAAGGTGTCGGAAGCGGAGCCGGTGGACCTGGTCCTCACGGACTTCCACATGGATGGGATGAACGGCGCGGACTTCGCCGCGCAGATTCGTGCCAGCGCCAACCCGCGGCTGGCCAAGGTGCCCATCCTGATGATGACGGGCGACCCGAACGTGGCGGAGGTGCGCGCGCTGGGTCAGAAGGCCGGCATCAGCGCCTTCGTCCGCAAGCCGGTGAGCTGCGCGCAGCTCATGACGCTGGTGGACACCATCCTCCCGCTGCCGCGCAAGTAGCGCGCCGCGCCCCTCTGGGCGCCGCTTCACTCACGCCGGGTTCCGGGCCGCCGCAGCGGCGCGGGCCCGGCGTTTTCGCATGGCTTCACCCACGCGGATGGCCATCAGCAGCGCCAGCACCGCGCCGTAGATGAGCGGCTCGGTGATGTCCTTCTTCACGCGCCACACGAAGTGCACCACGCCCAGCGCCGCGGCCACGTAGGCCAGCCGGTGCAGCCGCTGCCAGCGCGGAAAGCCCAGCCGCCTCACCCACCGGTTCGTCGACGTCACGGCCAGGGGCACCAGCAGCACCAGCGCGGCGAAGCCCACGGTGATGAAGGGGCGCTCGGTGACGTCCGCCCACAGCGCGCCCCACGCCAGCCCCTGGTCCAGCACCGCGTACACGAGGAAGTGCGCCACCGCGTAGGTGAAGGCCAGCAGGCCCAGGGTGCGGCGCACGCGCGCGGGCCACGTCCACCCCGCCACCAGCCGCAGCGGCGTGCACGCCAGCGAGGCCAGCAGCAGCACCAGCGCCAGCAGCCCCGTCTGGTGGAGCGCGGCTTCAATCGCGTTGGGCCCCAGCTCGCCCCGCGGGCCCTGGACGGCGAGCATCAGCAGCGGCGACAGGCCCCCCACGACGAGCGCGGGGTTGAGCCAGGGATGATACGGAGACGAGGCCATGGCGCGGGGACTCAGTAGAACCGGCGCAGGTCCATGCCGGTGTAGAGGTGGGCCACCTGCTCCGCGTAGCCATTGAAGGGCAGCGTGGGGCGGCGCTCGAAGTCACCGATGCGGCGCTCGCTGGCCTGGCTCCAGCGCGGATGGGGCACGGAAGGATTCACGTTGGCGTAGAAGCCGTACTCGCGCGGCGCGGACAGCCGCCACGTCGTCATGGGCTCCTCCCGCGTGAGGCTGATGCGGACAATGGACTTGATGCCCTTGAAGCCATACTTCCACGGCACCACGAGCCGCAGCGGCGCGCCGTTCTGGTTGGGCAACTGCCGGCCGTAGAGCCCCGTGGCCAGCAGCGTGAGCGGGTTCATCGCCTCGTCCAGGCGCAGCCCTTCTGTGTACGGCCAATCCAATAGGGCGCGGCGCTGGCCCGGCATCTGCTCCGGGTCCAGCAGCGTGGTGAAGGCGACGTACTTCGCGTGGCTGGTCGGCTCCACGCGCTGGAGCAGCGCCGCCAGCGGGAAGCCCAGCCACGGAATCACCATGGACCAGGCCTCCACGCAACGCATGCGGTAGACGCGCTCCTCCAAAGAAAACCAGGACGTGAGCTGCTCCACGTCCACCGTCCGCGGCTTGTGCACCTCGCCGTCGATGACGACGCTCCACGGCTTCGGCTTCAGCGTGTGCGCGAAGCGGGCCGGGTCGTTCTTGTCGAAACCGAACTCGTAGAAGTTGTTGTAGGTGGTGACGTCCTCGTAGGGCGTGCGCGGCTCGTCCGTGTCGTAGGGGCCCATCGCCTTCGCCACCGGTTGTTCCACCAGGCCCGCGTCCGGGACGAAGCGGTCCATGGGGCGCGTCTGATTGCGGCCCAGCAGGTGCAGCCCTCCGGCGACGGCGACGGCCGTGCCCGCGAAGAGGCCCGCGTTCTTCAGCAGCTCGCGCCGGCGCAGGTACGTCTTCTCGGAGGTGACTTCGGAGCTGGGCGGCTCGGCGGGCGGCTTGTCACGCATGGCCCCTGTATAACGGCCCGGGCCGCCCGCGCGTTACCGGGCAGTGCCTTCGTGTCCCGGGAGCGTCCCGGCGCTCTGCGTCAGCGCGGTCTCACGGGCACGGGCGTCCTTCAGGCGCCACAGCCGCCACCAGGGCGTGCCTGGGGACTCGTGGTGCTCCCAGTGGTAGCCGAAGAAGAAGCACGACAGCAGGGCCCACAGATGATTGCGCGGCAGCGTGCGCGCGTGGTGCGGGGCCATGTCCGGCGTCTCCGGGCGCCGGTGCGGCAGGTAGGTGCCGAAGTAGAAGAGCTGCAACGTGCCCAGCACCGAGGGCAGCACCCAGAAGACGAGGATGTGCGGCTGGGAGACGCCCAGGAAGAGCAGCACGTTGAACTTGGCCGCCATCACCCCAATCTGGGGCAACGTGGTGTAGCGGGCCATGAAGGTGCCCAGCCACGGCCAGAAGGACTGGCTGTGAGTGGAAAAGTCCGGGTCCTCCTCACTCGTGGGCCGGGCATGGTGGGCACGGTGGTTCACCACCAGCCGCCGGTAGGACAGCCCCGCGAAGAGGAAGCAGGCGACCGTGCCCACGGCCTCGTTCACCCAGCGCCGGCCAGACACCGTGCCGTGCATGGCGTCGTGGCCGGTGATGAAGAGGCCCGTGCACAGCCAGGCCTGGAGGGCGACGTGCAGCCAGGTGAGCGGCTCCACCCACGGCAGCTCCGCGCGTGTCAGCGCCCAGGCAAGGTGCCCGCCCCACGCGCCCATGACGACGAGCGCGATGACAACGCCCCAGGGACCGGGCGGCGCTGGACGGAGTTGGCGGGCGGAAGTCTCCATCTCTCCTGCTTTCTGGCCATCGCCGGCCCGCCGCGCATGGGAAATGCCCAGGCGGCGGGGCGGGCAATGGACCGGTGGCTACTTCTTCACATCACGTACCAGTTCCTCCGCGGTGACGTAGCGCGGCTCGATGTCCACCGGCACGTCCTTGAGGCGCTCCAACACGCGCTGCACGGGCGGGCGCACCACGCCGTGCTTCGCCAGCAGCGCCTCGGCGGCCTTCCGGTCACCGCGGCCCTGAATCTCCATGAGCTGCTTCGTCAACGAGGTGACGGCCTGCTTCATCTTCGCCGGCACCACGGAGAAGGTGCCGTCCGCGTTCACCTTCACCGCGCCGGTGTCCAGGAAGTAGTTGAGCTGCACGGCGATGCCCTTGCCGTGCGCCTCGTCCACGCCGAAGCGGATGGAGCGGAAGGCGGAGGCCAGGAACGTCGTGTACATGGTGCGCTCCAGCGACTTGTCGATGACGCCGGTGTCCACCAGGCGCTGGAGCGCCCACAGGCCGGAGATGTCCGCCTTCGCCTCTTCGATGGCGCTGGAGGCCGCCTGGAGCTCCTTGCGCACGGTGGTGGCCTTGCCACCCACGGTGATGTTGCTGGGCCCCAGGCCGTGCATCAGCTCGTGCATCAGGATGTGCGTGAAGAAGGCATCGAAGGAGACGTCCTTCTGGTCCGCCGGGGTGAGGGCCACCTTGGCGATGGGCAGCAGCACGCGCTCGAACTTGGCCTCCTGCACGTTCTTCAGCATCACGCGCTTGGAGCCCATCTTCTCCGACACCCGCTCGTCGTTGGGCAGGTTGAAGGCGGCCGTCTGCACGCCCCGGTTGCCGTCACCGGAGGAGAACAGGCTGTTGATGACGCGGATGGGCGCCAGCGCGCCCAGCTTCGGGTTGCGCAGCTTCGGGTCGATGGGGAGGTTGTTCTCCAGCCCCTGGAGCTGCCCGCTGAACTTCGCCAGCTTCTGCGTCTCCGCGTCGTCGCGCAGGCCCACGAAGGCCTCGAAGGCGGCCTTGTAGTTGAACCACTCGTCCTCGTAGACCTCGTAGGGCCCGATGGTGGGCTCGATGCTGGCGTCCAGCTCCATCCACGCCACCTCGCTGGCGTAGTAGTCGTTGGACAGGAACGCGTCCGCGCGCGAGGTGAGGAACGCCTTCAGCGTGGGCTGCTGGGTGAGCGCGGCGGCCTCACGCAGCAACGCGGCGGCCTGGGCCAGCTCGCCCTGGTACTCCACACTGTAGGGCACCGTGATGAAGCGGCCATCCGTGCCGCGGCGGATGGTGGTGTAGAAGCCGGTGGCCTCCTTCTGCTGCACCTCGGGCAGCGACTTCACCCACGCCTCCACCTCCGCCTGGGTGGCGCCAGCCGGATAGAAGTTCGCGGACGCGGGCTTGGCCGGCACGCCCGGGATGAAGGGCCGCGCCTCGTCGAGGCTGTTCCAGGGCCCCTTGTCCAACAGGAACGCCTGCAGCCGCGCGCGGCCCAGCGGCGTCGAGTCCTGGACCAGGTCCAGCAGCAGCGGCTCGTTGCCCGCCCACCGCTGACGCAGGAAGAGCGCGTCCATCAGCTTCGAGGCCTGGACGATGCGGGCCAGGGCGCGGCGCTCGGACTCCGGCAGCGCCTTCAGGTCCACCCGGAGCTCCACCGGGGCGAAGCGCGCCGTCAGGCGCTGGAGCTCCGCGGCATCCGGGAAACGGGCAGGGGGCGTCTTCTCCGCGGCGGTGGCGGCGCCCGACAGCATCGCCGCGCCGAGCAGGGACAGGAGGGTACGGTTCATGTCCCCTTCCCTACTCCAACCCAGCCCCCCCTCCCAGCGGTCCTCACATCTGAAAACCCAACGTCCCACATTTCCCCCCTCATTCGCGCACACTCGGAAGTCGGGGGAGCCCATGCCACCATGCGCGCCGGCAGCAGCCGTGCTCCCGCCCTCCTTCGAGGCCCTCGATGACACCCGCGTCCCGCGCCCCGTGCGCGACGAGGTCGCCGGCCAGACGTACTGGGACACCCACTTCGGCGTGGACCACCAGCCCACCCGCCCCTGAGCGGGCGGGCGGACGGTCCGGACTCGACAAGCGGTTTTCCATGGTTAAGGGAAAGCGACGCTGGCGCCCCACCGGGCGCCCCGGAGGCCCCTGTCACCATGACCGTCGAAAACGCCCCCCAGCGGGAGACCCACGCCTTCCAGGCGGAAATCAATCAGCTCCTCAGCCTGGTCATCAATTCGCTCTACAGCCACAAGGAGATTTTTCTCCGCGAGCTGGTGTCCAACGCGTCCGACGCGCTCGACAAGCTCCGATTCCGCGCGATTACGGAGCCGGAGCTGCTGGCGGACGAGCCGGCCCTGGAGCTTCGCCTCATCCCGGACGAGGCGAAGGGCACCCTCACCATCGAGGACACCGGCATCGGCATGTCGCATGACGAGCTGGTGAAGAACCTGGGCACCATCGCCCACTCCGGCTCGCGCGAGTTCATCGAGGCGCTGGCGCAGAAGGGCCAGCAGAAGGACATGCAGCTCATCGGCCAGTTCGGCGTGGGCTTCTACAGCGCCTATCTGGTCGCGGACCGCGTGGAGGTGGTCAGCCGCGCCGCCGGCCAGGGCCAGTCCGCCTGGCGGTGGACGTCGGAAGCCAAGGGCTCCTTCACGGTGGAGCCCGCCGAGCGCGCCGCGCGCGGCACCTCCATCACCCTGCACCTGAAGGAGGACCAGAAGGAGTTCCTGGGAGAGTGGCGGCTGCGGTCGCTCATCACGCAGTACTCCGACTACGTGGGCCACCCCATCAAGCTCCAGGTGAGCAAGACGACGGGGACGGGCGACGAGGCGAAGACGGAGACGTCGTTGGAGGTGGTCAACAAGGCCAGCGCCCTGTGGCAGCGCTCCAAGTCCGAAATCACGGACGAGCAGTACCAGGAGTTCTACAAGCACCTGACGCACGACTGGGAAGCGCCGCTGGCGTGGACGCACTTCAAGGCGGACGGCAACACCCAGTTCACCGGCCTGCTCTTCGTGCCCAAGCAGCCTCCGTTCGATTTGGACGCGCAGCAGCAGCGCGGGGTGCGGCTGTTCGTCAAGCGCGTGTTCATCATGGACCGCTGCGAGGAGCTGGTGCCTCAGTGGCTGCGCTTCGTGCGCGGCGTCATCGATTCGGATGACCTGCCGCTGAACGTGTCGCGCGAGCTGCTCCAGGACTCGCAAGTGGTGCGCGCCATCCGCAAGCACGTGGTGAAGAAGTCGGTGGACCTGCTGGAGAAGCTGGCCAAGGACAAGCCGGACGACTACCTCACCTTCTGGAAGGCCTTCGGCACGGTGCTGAAGGAAGGCCTGGCCACGGAGGCCGAGCAGAAGGACAAGCTGGGCGGCCTGCTGCGCTACGAGAGCTCGCGCGAGGAAGGCCTGACGTCCCTCACCGACTACGTGGGCCGCATGAAGGAAGGCCAGGAGGCCATCTATTACGTCTACGGCGAGTCCCGGAAGGCGGTGGCGGACAGCCCCCACCTGGAGGCGCTGAAGCAGCGCGGCTTCGAGGTCCTCTACATGACGGCCCCGGTGGACGAGTGGGCCGCGCAGGGCCTGCGCGAGTTCCAGGGCAAGCCGCTGGTGTCCGCGCTCCAGGCGGACCTGAAGCTCCAGTCCACGGACGAGCAGAAGAAGGAGCAGGAGCAGCACGCCGAAGGCCTGAAGACGCTCACCACGAAGATGAAGGACGTGCTCCAGGAGTCGGTGCGCGAGGTGCGCGTGTCGGACCGCCTGACGGACTCGCCCGTGTGCCTCGTCGTGCCGGAGGGCGGCTCGCCGGCCTACCTGGAGCGCCTGCTCCAGCAGCGCGGCCGGGGCGCGGGCATGCCGCGCGTGAAGCGCATCCTGGAAGTGAATCCGAAGCACCCCGTCATCGAGCACCTGAAGGCCGTGCATGACCGAGACCCGGCCGCGGCCCAGGTGGCGGAGTGGATTGAGCTGCTCCACGACCAGGCGCTGCTCACCGAGGGCAGCACCATCGCCGACCCCAACCGCTTCGCTCGCCGCATGACGGGGCTGTTGACGCAGGTGGCGGCCCTGGCGGCGGCGCCCGCTCCAGCGCAGGCCCCCGTCTCGTCGACGGCGAGCTGAGACGCCGTCACCCACGCCCCCTCTCGCTTCGAGAGGGGGCGCCCGCAGCCCGAGCGAGCGCATGGTGCGCCTGGCTGCTTCAGCGAGGCCCTGGACAAGGGGCATTGCCGACCCGGGACGGGGGTATCGGCTTCCCCGGGGCGCGTCGGCTATCGTCCCTCGGAATATCGAGGGGAGTCCGACGACATGAAGCGAGTGGTTCTGGGGTTGTTCGCAGCCGTGGTCCTCAGTGCGTGCGCAGCGCACGAAAAGACGGGAGACCGCGCCGCGGCCGTGGGGGATTGGAAGGCCGCGTATGCGTCCTACCGGCAGGCGCTGGCCAGCGAGCCGGACAGCCCCGAAATCAAACTCAAGTTCGACACGGCCCGCAGCAAGGCGCTCCAGGATGCGCGGCAACGGGCGCAGACGTGCGCGCAGGTGAATGACTGGGGCTGTGCGCTCGCCGAGTCCGACTTCGCCCTGTCCGTGGAGCCGGGCAACGCGGAGATCGCCTCGTTCCGCGCGCACGCGGCGCAGCAGGTGGCGATGACGCAGTTGGACACGGCCGTCGAGCAGGCGCAGCGGGGGCAGTACGCGGAGGCCGCCTCGCTGATGGACCGGGCGCTGCAGCTGTCCCCGGTGCCCGAGGTCAAGACGCACGCGGAGGACGTGCGGCGCATCATCACCACCCAGGGGCGTGCCCAGGCAGACCGGTACCTGCTCGAGGGCCACTTCATCGCGGCCCACGAGCTGGCGCAGCTGGTGCTGCGGCTGGACGCCTCCGCCTCGGCGTGGGCGCAGAACATCGCCGCGGAGTATGAGCACTTCATCACCGAGGAGGTCGAGCGGCTGTCGCGCGAGGGTGACGCCGCGCGGGCGCAGCATGACTGGGGGCGCGCGCAGCAGAGCTACGGCGCCGCGCTGAGCCTGCGGCAGGGTGGCCGGGCCGCGCCGCTGGAGGAGTACGTGCGCCACATGGCCCTCGCCGACCAGCGGATCGCGGGCCGCGACTGGAACGGGGCGGCGGATGCCTACCATGTGGCGCTGCGCACGGGTCAGGACGACGGCTTCGCCACCCACCAGTTGGAGCGGGTGCAGCTGCGGCCCTACCGCTTCGTCCTGCACTCGGTGCTGGTGACGCCAGGCCGGCCGGATGGAAGGGCGTGGGTGGGCGCGTCGAACGACATCTTCATGCGGCTGGCCAACCGGGTGACCCAGATGGTCCGGCAGCGCGGCATGACGGACCTGGTGAAGGACCTGGCCATGAGCATCCCGCACGAGAACCGCCCGCGGCTGCGCATCGAGGTCCACCACCCGGATGGCATGCACCTGACGACGCAGGGGCGTAACGGCATCTACACGGACTACGACGCCGAGTTCGTCGCCGTCGCCAATGCCTTCGACGGCCGGCGGGTCGGCTTCCAGGTGTACATGGACGGGCCGCACGGCAGCGAGCTGCTGGGCTCGGTGGACGTGCCCGTGAACGAATTGGTGGAACGCCGCGACGTGTCGCTGGAGAGCGCCGCCATCCTCTCGATGCGGCTGAGCACCGTGAGTGACGGCCGTCAGCCGGGCCCCTACGGTGGCATGGCGCACGTGGTGCCCGCGCCGCCGCCCGGTGCGCGGCCGCCGCCGCCGGGCCGCGGCCACGTCGCCTCACCGACTCACTGACGTCCCGCGAGGCCGGAAGCATGGCTTCCGGCCTCCAGACACGGTGTCACACGCCCGGAGCATCGTCCCGGGCGTGGGCAACGAGCAGATGCACACCCGCGCCCTGAACGCCCCTTAGCGCGGCAGGCGGAGCCGGAACGTAGAGCCCGTGCCGACGACGCTCTCCACCTCGATGTCCCCCCCGTGCGCCCGGGCAATCCGGCGGGACACGGAGAGCCCCAGGCCCACGCCGGGGATGTCCTTCGCCGCGGTCCGGCTGCGCGTGAACGGCTCGAAGAGGGTGCCCAGGTCGCCGGGCGGAATCCCCACGCCTTCATCCGTCACGGACACCGACACGTCGCGCTCCGAGGACTCCAGCCGCAGCGACACCACCCCACCCTCGGGCGAGTACTTGATGGCGTTGCTCACCAGGTTGGTGAGCACCTGCGACAGCCGCGTCGAATCACACCGCCAGGGCACGGGCGAGTCCGGCACGGAGTACTCCAGCCGGTGCTGCTCGCTGGACGGCCGGTGGAGCTCAACCACCTCCTCCACCAACCCGCGCAAGTCACACTCCTCCAGCCGCAGCTCCAGGTTCCCCGCCTCGATGCGCGTCCGGTCCAGCAGGTCGCCCACCATGCGCTCCAACCGGTCCACCTGGTTGGAGATGCGCACCAGCGAATCCCGCACCTTCTCCGGCGGAGGCGCCGTCTTGGCCCGTAGCAGCATCTGCGCCGACAGCTTCAGTGCGTTGAGCGGCGTGCGCAGGTCGTGCGCCACGCCCGCGAGGAACTGGAGTTGCCGCGCGTCCTGACTGGTGACGGTCTCCGCCATGTCGTTGAACTCCGCGCCAATCTCCTGGAGCTCTGGCGGCCCCGCGCGCGCCACCCGGGATTCACGCCGGCCTGACTTGAACGCACTCAACGCGCGGCGGATGGCCACCAGCGGCCGGTAGATGCTCGTCTGCGCGATGGTGAGGAACAGCACCACGCCCGTCAGCACCGACACCGCGAGCAACGTGCCAAGGAGCCGCCCCGTTCTCCGCACGGCGGTCGCCTCGTCGCGAGCCGTGCGCGCCCGCGCGATGCTGGAGTCCATCACCGCCCGCGTCGCATCCACTGCCTGCGCCAACCGGCGCCGCCGGTCCGGCTCCGGCGCATTGAGATAGGCCTCGACGCTCGCGCGGGAAGCCGCCACCAGCCCGCGCTCCGCCTCCGTCTCCGTGTACATCTCGACATGGGCCAGCCGCTCCGGCACCTCGCGCACCAGCGCGTCCACCCCGACGCGCGGCCCGATGTCCGTGGGCCCGATACCTTCCACTTCGTGAGCGTACTGGAGCAGCAGCAAGGTGATTTCCAGCTCGGCCGCCGCGCGCACCCGTTCCGCGGCGTCGATGAGGCTGGTGGTCTGCCGCTGCAGCAGGGTGGTCATCCAGAAGAGCCCACCCGCGGACCCCAGCCCCAGAACCGCAAGGAGTACCGCTCCAAGGGTGAGGAAGGTCCGCAACCGCATCACGCCCTCCTGGGGAAAGCCCCACCCTACCCGATACGTGGCGCGAACGGACATCCCAACCCGCCCTCCCGCGAACGGCATCCACCAGCAGCCATTACCCGTGCTGTACCCGCCCTCACCGGGATGTGCACTGCTTCACGGCATGGCAACCCGGTGGCGGGATATCGCCGCGCCAGGCCACATCTCCTCCGGGCCGGGACATGCGTGCGATACGCTGTGGAGTCCACCGTCTTCCGGGAGGAGCCGGCGCCATGAGCTTCACCTTGAACGTCAACGGCCGGGAGCACGCCGTCGACGCGCCCGAGGACACGCCCCTCCTCTACATCCTGCGCGATGAACTGGGACTTCACGGAGCCCGGTATGGCTGCGGCGTGGGCCAGTGCGGCTCATGTACGGTGCTGAGCAATGGCTCACCGCTGCGCGCCTGCGTCGTGCCGGCGGCCACGCTGAGCGGCCGGAACCTCACCACCGTGGAGGGCTTGCGCGCGCCGGATGGGACACCGCACCCGCTCCACAACGCCTTCGTGGCCGAGCAGGCCGGCCAGTGCGCCTACTGCATCCCCGGCATGGTGGTGACGGCGGCGGCCCTGCTGAAGGAGAAGCCCCGGCCCACCGAGGCGGAGATTCGCGCGGCGCTGGATGCCAACCTGTGCCGGTGCGGTTCACACAACCGCATCGTCCGAGCCATTCAGCGCGCCGCGGAGGAACTGGCGCGATGAGCCTCCGCCTGAGCCGCCGCGAGGTGCTCCAAGGCTCGCTGGTGCTGGCCTTCGCCCTCACGGGCCCACGCGCATTGGGCGCGGCACTGGAAGAGGCCGGGCTTCCCGGGAGCCTGCGGCGCACCCGCGACCTCGACGCGTGGCTGCGCATCGGCGCGGACGGCGTCGTCACGCTGAAGACGGGGAAGGTGGAGCTGGGCCAGGGCATCCTGACGGCGCTCGGGCAGCTCTGCGCGGACGAACTGGACGTCAGCATCTCGCGGCTGACCTTCATCTCCGGCGACACCGAGCTGTCGCCGTACGAAGGCACCACCGCCGGCAGCAACTCCGTCTCCCAGGGCGGCACCGCGGTGCGCTACGCGTCCGCCGAGGTTCGCGCCATCCTCCTGGCCATGGCCAGCAAGCAACTGGGCATCCCGGTGGAGCATCTGCGCGTCCGGGACGGCACCATCCGGGCTGGCGGCGGGAAGGGTGCCTCCATCTCGTACTGGAGCCTCGTCGGCGGGAAGGCACTGAACAGGAAGGCGACGGGCACGGTGAAGCCCAAGCCTCCCATCGAGCGCCATCATGCGGGTCGCTCGGTTCCGCGCGTGGACCTGCCGGGCAAGATTTCCGGCGAGGCGAGCTTCGTGCACGATTACCGGCCCGCCAACCTGGTGCACGGCCGCGTCATCCGCGCGCCGTCCCAAGGCGCCTCGCTCACGGAGGTGGACGCCGCGCCGGTGGAGCAGATGCCCGGCGTGCGGAAGGTGGTGCGTGACGGCGACTTCCTGGGCGTCCTCGCCACGAAGGAGTGGCAGGCCATCCAGGCCGCGGCGGCGCTCGCGAGCAGCGCCCGCTGGCGCGAACAGGCCACCCTGCCCCCGGACCCGTACACCTGGCTGCTGGAGCAACCCAGCCAGGACAGCGTCATCGAGGACACGGTGCGGCCCACCGACGTCGCGCCCACGCACACCATCGAGGCGCGTTACCTGCGGCCGTACCAGATGCACGGTGCCATTGGCCCGTCCTGCGCGGTGGCGGAGTGGGACGGCGAGCGCCTCACGGTGCACACCCACAGCCAGAGCGTCTTCGACACCAGCGCGGCCATCGCGAGGATGCTCCGCGTCCCGGTGGACCGGGTCCACGGCAAGCACCTGCCCGGCTCCGGCTGCTACGGCCACAACGGCGCGGACGACGTCGCCGCCGATGCCGCGCTGCTCGCGCGCGCCCTCCCCGGCCACGCGGTGCGCGTGCAGTGGTCCCGCGAGGACGAGCACGCCTGCGAGCCCTATGGCTCCGCGATGGTGATGAAGGTGCGCGCGGGCGTGGACGCGGAAGGCAACGTGCTGGACTGGGACTATGCGCTGTGGTCCACGCCGCACAGCACCCGGCCTGGAGGCCACCCGGGAAATCTGCTGGCGGGGCGTTCGCTCGCGTCGCCCTTCTCCATGCCCATGCCCCGGAATGGCGGACCGCCGAACTACGCCGCGGACCGGAACGCCATTCCGCTCTACGGCTTCCCGGGCCGGAAGGTGACGACCCATCTCGTCACGCGAATGCCCTTGCGCGTCTCCTCGCTTCGAGGCCTGGGGGCCTACGGCAACATCTTCGCCATCGAGTCCTTCATGGATGAGCTGGCCCACGCCGCGAAGGTGGACCCGGTGGCCTTCCGGCTCCGGCAGCTCCACGACGCGCGCGCGAAGGCGGTCATCCAGAAAGCAGCGGAGCGCTTCGGCTGGACCACCGCCCCCAGGCCCCAGGGCCATGGGCGCGGCATCGGCTTCGCGCGCTACAAGAACCTCGCGAGCTACTGCGCCGTCTGCATCGAAGTGCGCGTCGACCCTCGGACCCACGCCATCCAGCTGCTGCGCGCGGTCCTGGCCGCCGATGCGGGCGAGGTCGTCAATCCGGATGGGCTCGCCAACCAGCTCGAGGGCGGGCTCATCCAGTCGCTGAGCTGGAGCCTGAAGGAGGCGGTCCGCTACGACGCCCAGCGCGTCACCTCGCGAGACTGGCGCACGTACCCCATCCTCACCTTCTCGGAAGTCCCGCCCATCGAGGTCGCGCTCATCGAGCGTCCTGGAGAGCCCCTCCTGGGTGTGGGTGAAGCATCCCAGGGCCCCACTTCGGCTGCGCTGGCCAATGCCATCTTCGACGCCACGGGGGCCCGGCTGAGGGAGCTGCCGCTGACGCCGGAGCGGCTGGCGGCGGCGCTCCAGACACGCTGAGGCGGCACCGAGGGGGCAAGCCCATGGCCCGCGCTCACGTCGACAACACTCGACGGAGGCCGCGCGCCATGTGAATCTGCGCTCGAAGTGGAAGGGTGCGGCGATGAACGCCGCAGGAACTCGGATGGTCGGGCCGCCATCCCAGCCGGCAACGCAGCCGGCGGGAACAGCGTATGTCGACGACCACGCCACCGGGGCAGCCTCCCCTTCCGCCCGAGGCCTGGGCCCCACTGCTTCGCCTCTCCAAGCTCGCGAGGTGGCCGCTAGAGCGCTTCCTCCACATCGAGGCAGCCAGCGGCATCCTGCTCCTCGTGGCGGCGGCGCTTGCGCTCCTATGGGCGAACTCTCCCTGGGCGGAGAGCTACGCGAGCTTCTGGCACACGCCGCTCGGGCTCCGCGTCGGTGACTTCACCTTCGAGCGCAGCCTCGAATGGGTCGTCAACGACGGCCTGATGGCCATCTTCTTCTTCGTCGTGGGAATGGAGATTCGTCGCGAGGTCCACCAGGGCGAACTGTCCGAGTGGCGGCGTGCCGCGCTCCCCGCCGCGGCGGCGCTGGGGGGCATGCTCGCGCCAGCGGGCATCTACCTCCTCCTGGCGGACGCTCCGGCCACGCGGTCGGGATGGGGCGTTCCCATGGCAACGGACATCGCGTTCGCGGTGGGCATTCTCACGCTCCTCGGGAGCCGAGTCCCGCCGGCCCTGCGCGTGCTCCTGCTGGCGCTCGCGGTCATCGACGACCTGGGCGCCATCATCGTCATCGCGGTGTTCTACTCATCGGGCGTGGCCGTCACCGGGCTGCTCGTCGCGGCGCTGGGAATCGTGGGTGTCTTCGCGATGCAGCGGTTTGGCGTGCGCTCGAAGTGGGCCTACGTCGTTCCAGCGTTCGTCGCCTGGGCGGGCGTCTACTCCGCGGGGATTCATCCGACGATCGCGGGCGTCATCATCGGGCTCATCACGCCGGTGCGCACCTGGCTCGGTCCGGAAGGCTTCGTCACCGGCGCCCGGACCGAACTCGAACACATCGCCCAGGCGCAGCCGGGCGAGCTGTCCTCCCATCACCTCTCGGAGACCTTGCGCCGGGTCGATGCCGCGCGCCGTGAGGCCATGTCCCCTTCGGAGAGCCTGATTGCCACGCTGCATCCGTGGGTGGCGTTCGGCATCATGCCGGTGTTCGCGCTCGCGAACGCGGGGGTGTCGATTTCCAGTGAGCCGCTCGATGCCGCGTCGTGGACCGTGGCCCTCGCGACGGCCACCGGGCTCCTGGTGGGCAAGCCCCTGGGCGTGATTGGGGCCTGCTGGCTGGCACTGCGCCTGCGGCTCGCGACGTTGCCGAAGGGCCTGGGCATGCGGGAGCTGCTGGTGCTGGGAAGCACCGCGGGCATCGGCTTCACCATGGCCCTGTTCATCGCGCAGCTGGCCTTCACGGAGACGAAGCTGCTCGCCGCCGGGAAGCTGGGGGTGCTGGCCGCGAGCGGGGCCGCCGCTGTCCTCTCGCTCGTCCTGGGACGGTGGCTGCTCACCGCTTCGGCGCGGCCCGGCGCCGCGAGGTCCGCGGACGAGGCGGAGCGTTCGACGGCGCTGTAACACCGCCCAGCTCGACAGCAGCCGGGCCCTGTCGCGGGTGCTGCCAGACGACCCGCTGTTCAACGCGTCTCCCATCGACGACGCGAAGACCGCGCCCGCGCTGGGGAACCTCGGACGCCTGCCGATGCCTCACGGCGCGCACCACATCGAGGTGCGCTGACCCGAGCTCGCGCACGTGGACGCCTCCTGGCGACGCATCCAGGGCTCGGGCACTATCCCGGTCACGAGCCTCGATGGCTCGTCGAACACTGCGGGAGCAAGTGATGCGGACATCGATGAAGTGCGTGGGGCTGTTGTTGCTCGTACTGGGGGGCGCGTGTGCGAGCACCCGGCCCGCGGTGACTGAGCCCGTGCCTCCCCACCAGACGTTCACCATCGAGTCCGTGAAGCTGAAGGAGCCCCGCCACATCACCATCTATCTTCCGCCGGGCTACACGACGTCGGCGGAGGGCCGCTTCCCGGTGCTCTACATGCCCGACGGTGGCCTGAAGGAGGACTTCCCGCACCTGGCCACCACCGTCGACACGGCCATCCGCGCGGGTGAGCTGCGGCCCCTCATCATCGTGGGAATCGAAAACACCGTGCGGCGGCGGGACATGACGGGCCCGACCACGGTGGCGTCGGACCTGGAGGTCGCCCCCGTCACGGGAGGCTCGGCGACGTTCCGAGCCTTCATCCACGAAGAGCTGCTGCCGGAGGTGGAGCGCCGCTACCGGGTGACGCAGGAGCGGGCCATCATCGGCGAGTCGCTCGCGGGCTACTTCATCGTGGAGACGTTCTTCCTCCAGCCGGACCTGTTCGACACCTACCTCGCGCTGAGCCCCAGCCTGTGGTGGAACGCGGAGTCGTTGGTGAAGGGCGCGGGTGAATGGTTCGCGGCACGGCCGGACCTGCGCGCGGGACTTTATGTGTCCTCCGCCAATGAAACGGACGATATCGTCCCCGCCGTGGCGAGGCTCCAGGACGTCCTCCGAACCAGCGCGCCCGCGGGCCTGAAGTGGGAAGTCGAACCCCGGCCCGACTTGCGTCATGACAACATCTACCGGAAGAGCTCGCCCAGCGTGCTGCGCAAGTGGCTGCCTCCCGTGGTGGCCGCCGAAAGCGCGCCCTGACGAAGCGCCCGCGCGCCGCGCGGAAGCCCTGGGCATCCACGCGGCACGCCACATCCGGCGACTACTGCGGAGGCATCTGGTTCGGGTCCATCCAGGCCACCTCCCAGTGGTGACCGTCCGGGTCGTAGAAGCTCCCGCCGTACATGAAGCCCATGTCCATGGCGTCCGCAGCGGGCGAACCGCCGTTCGCCAGCGCGGTCTTCACCAGCTCATCGACATCCTCGCGGCTGGTCGCGGACAGCGCATAGGTGCCCGCGGTGGTCTGGTGCGCGTCGTGCAGTGGCTTCTTGATGAAGTCCTTGAAGCGGGTGTGCGTGAGGAGCATCACGAACGCGTCCTCGCCCACCACCATGCAGGTGGCGTGCTCGTCGGTGAAGTCCTTGTTGAACTCGAAGCCCAGCTTCGTGAAGAAGTCCACCGACCGCTTCAGGTCGGCCACGGGCAGGTTGAGGAAGAGCTTACGGGGACGGCTGACCTTCATGTTCGCCTCCAGGGCGGGTGGGTTACGAAGGCTTTGACTCCAGAGGCGGACCGAAATCATCGGTCCTTTTTCAGAGAGATTCTCCGCGCCCCGCCTACCGAGGGAGCTCCTTGGGGAGGCCGAACCGCGGGAACAACGCCTCTGTATCGAGGAAGTGGGTCATCGCCGCGATGCGTCCACCGGACAGCTCCAGGACGATGAGCGACCACGGCTTGAAGGGCCCGCCGTCGCTGCTCGCGTGGTACTGGCCATAGGCGGGTGAGCCACAGGCCTCGGTCCGCACCAGCCGGGAGTCCTTGCAGACCGCCCCCCGCCCGAGGAACCAGCCGCGAATGGGCTCGTGCCCCTGGAGCCACAGCGTGTAGGGGGGCATGGACAAGGTGACCTCCTCGTGGAGAATCGCGGTGAAGGCGTCCATGTCGTAGCGCTCGAACGCATCCACGTAACGATTCAGCAACGCCGCCTGCGCGTCGGACTGAGGCACCCGGAACTCGGAGTCCTCCAGTCCCAGGTCCGACACAGTCGCCCGGGCACGCTGGAGCGCGCTGTTGACCGAGGCCACCGACGTCTCCAGCGTCTCGGCGATCTCCGTGGCCGGCCAGCCCAAGACCTCGGCCAGCAGCAGCACCGCGCGCTGCTTGGGGGGCAGGTGTTGGAGCGCCGCGAGGAACGCGAGCCGAATGCTCTGACGCAGCGACACCTGCTCGGAGGGGTCCACGTCCGACGGCACCGCCAGCGCGTCCGGGATGGGCTCAATCCAGCTGTTCGCCGGCAGCGGCGTCAGCGGCCCGTCGATGGAGTATGCGGGCCCCAGCTCCATCGGCCGCGCCCGGCGCCCGCTCGCCGACAAGGCGTCCAGGCACACGCGAGTGGCGATGGAGTACAGCCAGGTCCGTGGAGACGCACGGCCCTCGAACCGGTCCATCGCGCGCCAGGCGCGCACCATCGTCTCCTGGACGGCGTCGTCCGCCTCCGAGACAGAACCCAGCATGCGATAGCAATGGCCGATGAGCGCCGAGCGGTGCTCCTCAAAGGCGAATGCCTGCTTCCCAGAATCCGGAAGGTCCTTCATCAATGAGCTGTCTATCAGGCCCATCAGGTCATGTCAGGGGCTCGGACAGGCAGCCCCCGTGTCAATCCAAGCGCGGATGAGCTCACCAAATGCACGCTGAGTGCCTGGCACGGGCTCCAGGCCAGGACCTGGGTCCCAACCCCACCCCACCAGGACGTCCTCGGCCATGTGGTGATGCAGCGCGTCCAGGGACTTTCCGCCGTTTCGCGCGGGGTCCTTGAGCTGCTCGCAAATCTTCCCCAGGGGGACGCCCACCCACGCCATCTCCGCTGGCGCCAGTGCCCACTTCGGATTGCCAGGCACGCTCCGCAGCGTCGTGCCCACCAATGGCGTGTTCCGCGCCTGGTGGCACGAGGAGCAAGGCAGTCCGGGAGTGCCATGTCCCGTGGGCCCGCCCGTCACGGCGGGCACGTGCCGACGCCGGTCCATGCCCTGCCGGGGTACGCCATCGGCCGGGTGGCAGTTGACGCAGCGAGGGTGCGTTATCACACGCCCCGCCTCGACGAAGAGCGCGGCGGAGCGCTGCTTCTCATCCGTGATGGCGGCGAACGCGGACACGGGCTGGAGTGACAGCCCCACATCCTGCGCCGCCTGCGTTCCCGCGGCATCCGGTGCGCTCTTGGTGGACTTGCAGCCCACCCCCGAGATGACGGCGCCCAACACGATGATGGAGAGCCCCCGGTGTCTCATTCGCGCTCCAACTCTCTCAGGACGGCCTCTGCGGCGCGGCGGCCCGACACCAGCGCGCCGTCGATGGAGGCATTGTCCCGGTGGTCTCCACACACGAACAGTCCCGGTGACAGCCGCACCGGCCGGCGAGGCGGCTCCAACACCTCCGGAGGCTGCGCGGGCAGCGCGAGCGGAATCGCATAGGTGCGCAGGTGCCGCCATGCGGACACAGCCGGACCAAACCAGTCCGTCAACTCCGCGAGCACCTCGGCTTGCAGCGTGTCCAGGTCCGGCGTGGCGCCGACAACGGACACGGACACGAGCGCCTGTCCCCGAGGCGCATACGCCGGTGACACCTCGCTCATCACCGCCACGTTGTTCACCCGGCCCCGGCCCTCGCCATTGAGCAACAGCCACGGCCCTTCCACGGGCGGCTCCGGCGCGGCGAAGTAGAGGCACGTCACCCGGTTCATCACCGGTGGCACCATGCCCGGCAGCAGCCCCACCGCGCTCGCCGGGTCCGTGGCCACCACCACCGCCTTGGCGGCAATCAGCTCTCCGTCCGCCAGGCGAACGCGGTGTCCCCACACGTCCGCCACCGGCGCGCGCATCCGCAACAGGCCCGGAGGAAGGCGCGCCGACAGTTGCTCCGGAATGGCGCCCATCCCCGACTCCGGCACCGCCGCGTATCCGGATGAGAACATGCGGAAGACGAACTCCAGGAAGCGGCTGGACGTGGTCAGCTCCCGCTCCAGGAAGATGCCGGCGAAGAAGGGGCGTAGGAACGACTCACGCAGAGCCTCCGTGAAGCCCAGTTCGTCCAGGTAGCGCCGCGTCGTGCGTGACGGCCGCTGCCACACGTCCTCCACTTCACCGGAGAGCGCCAGCTGCCGCAGTTCCAGGATGCGCAGCTTGTCCCCGAACGTCCCCACGGGAGCGAACAGGTGCCCGAGCGCCTCCACGGGGCGGCGCAGCGGGTCCACGACCGTGTGCAACCTGCCCCCCCGCCACACCTTCGCGCCGGGGACGAACCTGCGCAACGACAGCGCCTCCAGGTCCAACGTGCGCCGGCCCTCCGGATACGCGGACAGGTACACCTGGAAGCCCCTGTCTAGCAGGAAGCCCTCATGGACATCCGTGCGAACCCTGCCCCCCGGTGCGTCACTTCCCTCTAGCAGCAACACCTTCACCCGTGACGCGACGAGCGCCCGCGCGCACGCCAACCCCGCGAGCCCCGCCCCGACGACGATGACCTCCGGATACGACACGCACGCTCCTCCACACGTCCTGCTCAAGAAAAGCGCCCACGCTCGCTTGATAAGCGTGGGAGGCGCAAGGGAGACTCGGATGCGGTTGCGGGCAACCGACACTTGATGCAGAAACACCGGCTGTTGCCCGTCACACCTGTGCAACCCGGCGCCGGAATGCTCCCGGCCCACAACACCCCTCGGAGCGAGAGAAAGCAGGTAGCCCCATGTTGATCGTGATGCGACCCGACGCGACGGCCCAGGACATCGAGCGTGTGAACGACGAGATCCGCCGCCGTGGTTGGCAACCGCACGCGATTCCAGGGGGCACTCGCACGGCCGTTGGCATCACCGGAAACCCGGGCGCGGTGGAACCGGAGCCCTTCCGCGTGCTCCCTGGCGTCGCTGACGCCGTGGCCATCTCCCAGCCGTTCAAGCTCGTCAGCCGAGAGGTGAAGCCGGACGACACGCAGCTGCGCATCGGCGACCTGACGATTGGCGGCTCGGCCTTCCACGTCATCGCCGGCCCGTGCTCGGTGGAGTCGCGCGAGCAGATTCTCTCCACCGCCCACGCGGTGAAGAAGGCGGGCGCCACCATGCTGCGTGGTGGAGCGTTCAAGCCGCGCACCAGCCCCTATGAGTTCCAGGGCCTCAAGGGTGACGGCCTGGCGCTGCTGGCCGAGGCGCGCCAGGAGACGGGCCTGCTCGTCACCACCGAGGTGAAGGACACCGCGACGCTCCAGGCCGTCGCCGACGCCACGGACATCCTCCAGATTGGCGCGCGCAACATGCAGAACTTCAGCCTGCTGGAGGCCGTGGGTGAGCTGCGCAAGCCCGTGATGCTCAAGCGTGGCATGAGCGCCACCATCAAGGAACTGCTGATGGCGGCCGAGTACATCGTCGCCCGCGGCAACACGCAGGTCATCCTCTGCGAGCGCGGCATCCGCACCTTCGAGACGATGACGCGCAACACGCTGGACCTCAACGCGGTGCCCATGCTGAAGGCGCTCTCGCACCTGCCCGTCTTCGTGGACCCGTCGCACGGCATCGGCGTGCGCAAGGCGGTGCCGGCGATGATGCGCGCGGCGACGGCGGTGGGGGCGGACGGCATCATCGTCGAGGTGCACCCCGACCCGCCGCGCGCGAAGTCGGACGGTGCCCAGTCGCTGGACTTCTCCGAGTTCGAGAAGTCCATGAACGAGGTCCGCGCCATCGCCCAGGCGATGGGCCGCGAAGTGGTCAGGCTGGGATAGGCCATGACACTCAAGGAAGCGCTGGGCAAGGTGGTGGGCCGGCGCGACCTCACCCGCGAGGAGATGACCCGCGTCATGGGTCTGATGCTCGCCGGGGAGGCTTCGCCTGCCCAGGTTGGCGCGCTGGCGACAGCGCTGAAGATGAAGGGTGAGACGGAGGATGAAATCCTCGGCGCGGCGGAGGCCATGCGGGCCTGCGCGGCGAAGCTGTCCCCGCGTGCCGACGTGGTGCTCGACACCTGCGGCACCGGCGGCGACGGCGCGCACACCTTCAACATCTCCACCGCGGTGGCCTTCGTGGCCGCCGGGGCCGGAGTGACGGTGGCCAAGCACGGCAACCGCGCGGTCTCCAGCCGCTGTGGCAGCGCGGACGTGCTGGCGGCGCTGGGCGTCTCCATGGAGCGTCCGCATGAGCGCGTGGCGCGGGACATCGACGAGCACGGCGTGGGCTTCCTCTTCGCGCCGTCCCACCATGGGGCCCTGCGGCACGTGGCGCAGGCGCGGCGGGACATGGGGTTCCACAGCGTGTTCAACCTGCTGGGGCCGCTGACGAACCCGGCGGGGGCGCGCTACCAGCTCCTGGGGACGTTCGACGGCAAGCGCGTGGAGCAGACGGCGCGCGTGCTGGGCCGGCTCGGCAGCCGCCGCGCGTGGGTGGTGCACGGCCATGACGGGCTGGATGAAATCTCCCCGTGCAGCGCCACGGAGGTCGCGGAGCTGCGCGAGGACGGCACGGTCCACACCTTCACGGTGTCGCCCCAGGACGCGGGGCTGGATGTGGTGCCTCGCGAGGCCATCGCGGGTGGCGACGCGGACGAGAACGCCCAGCGGCTGCGCGCGCTGCTGGACGGCGAGCGCTCGGGGCTGCGCACGGCGGTGCTGCTCAACGCGGCGGCGGCGCTCGTCGTCGTGGGACTGGCGGCGGACCTGCGTGACGGCGTGCGGAAGGCGGAGCAGGCCATCGACTCGGGCGCGGCCCGGAACAAGCTGTCGGCCCTCATCGAGGGGGCCTTGTCATGAGCACGACAGGAACGTTGGACCGCATCATGGCGCGCAAACGCCAGGAGCTGGCGGCGCGGCCTCCCATGGCGCCTCGCACCCGGCCCACGCCCCGCGACTTCGCCCAGGGGCTGGTGACCCACCGCTCCGGGCGGCGACTGAGCGTCATCGCGGAAGTGAAGCGCAAGAGCCCTTCAGGCGGGGATTTCCCCCACGCCGACGTGGTGGCGGTGGCCCGGGCCTATGAGGCCGCGGGCGCCAGCGCCATCAGCGTGCTGACGGATGGGCCGGACTTCGGCGGCGGCCTGGAGGACCTCGTGGCCGTGCGGGCGGCGGTGTCGCTGCCCGTGCTGCGCAAGGACTTCCTCGTGGCGGCGCGCGAGGTGGAGGAGAGCGCGATGTGGGGCGCGGACGCGGTGCTGCTCATCGCCGACGCGCTGGAGGATGGCGAGCTGCGGGAGATGGTCGCCACGGCGAAAGCGGTGGGCGTGGCCGCGCTGGTGGAGGCCCACACGGAGGCGCACGCCGAGCGCGCGCTGGCCGCGGGCGCGAAGCTGGTGGGCATCAACAACCGCGACCTCGCCACCCTGAAGACGGACACGGGCACGGCCCTGCGGGTGATGCCGAAGCTGCGCACCCGGGCCCGGGTGCTGGTGGCGGAGAGTGGCCTCAAGTCCCTGGCGGACCTGATGGCGGCGCAGGAAGCGGGAGCGGACGCCGTCCTGGTGGGCGAGTCCCTGCTTCGAGAGCCCGACCCCGGACACGCGCTGCGGCGGCTGCTCGGGGTGAAGGACGCGGCGCCATGAGTGTCCGTGTGAAGGTGTGCGGCGTCACGCGCCTGTCCGACGCGGTGGCCGCGTGGGAAGCAGGCGTGGACGCGCTGGGCCTCAACTTCTACCCGAAGTCGCCCCGCTACCTGGACCTCCCCACGGCGGCGGCCCTGGCACGTACGCGGCCGCCCCTGGGCACGGTGCTGGGCGTGTTCGTCAACGCGGCGCCGGACACCATCCGGGAGACGGTGCGCGCTTGTGGCCTCACGGCCGTGCAGCTCCATGGGGACGAGCCCCCGGAGGCCTGTTCGGGGTACGGCGTGCCCGTCATCAAGGCGCTGCGTGTCCTGGGTCCGGAAGACGTGGCCCGGGCTCGGACGTATGTGGGCGTAGGAGACGTCGCGGGGCTGCTGCTGGACGGCGCGGCCCCGGGATATGGCGGCGGCGGCGTGGGCTTTGACTGGTCGCTCGTCGCGGGGCTGGCGGGAAGTGGCCTGCCCGTGCTGGTGGCGGGAGGCCTGCGGCCCTCCAACGTGGCCGAGGCGGTACGCGCGACGCGGCCGTACGGCGTGGATGTGGCCAGCGGCGTGGAATCCGCCCCTGGCATCAAGGACGTGGAAGCGGTGCGCGCCTTCGTGCGCGCCGCGAAGTCCATCAACCTCTGGGAGTGACAGACATGACGACGGAGACTGCCGCCGGCCGCTTCGGGCGCTACGGCGGACGCTACGTTCCGGAGACACTGGTTCCCGCGCTGCAGGAGCTGGAAGAGGCCTATGCCGCGGCGAGCGCGGACCCGGCCTTCCGCGAGGAGGTCGCCCGCGTGCTGCGCGAGTACGTGGGCCGCCCCACCACGCTGACGCCCGCCCGGAGGCTCACGGAGGCCTGGGGCGGCGCGAATGTGTGGCTCAAGCGCGAGGACCTGGCGCACACCGGCGCACACAAAATCAACAACACCGTAGGTCAGGTGCTGCTCGCCAGGCGGATGGGCAAGAAGCGCATCATCGCGGAGACGGGCGCGGGCCAGCACGGCGTCGCCACCGCCACCGCGTGCGCCCTCTTCGGCCTGCCCTGCGAGGTGTACATGGGCGCGCTGGACGTGGAGCGGCAGGCGCTCAACGTCTTCCGCATGCGCGCGCTGGGCGCGGTGGTACGTCCGGTGGAGTCCGGCTCGCGCACGCTGAAGGACGCGATGAACGAGGCCATGCGCACCTGGGTGTCGCAAGTGTCGGACACGCACTACGTCATCGGCAGCGCGGCGGGGCCACATCCGTATCCGACGGTGGTGCGCGACTTCCAGGCCGTCATCGGCCGCGAGCTGCGGACACAGGCCCAGGCTGCCTTTGGCGGCCTGCCGGACGCCATCATCGCGTGCGTGGGGGGCGGCTCGAATGCCATTGGCGTGCTGCACCCGTTCATCGGTGACGCCAGCGTGCGGCTGGTGGGCGTGGAGGCGGGAGGCCACGGCCTGGATACGAAGCAGCACGGCGCGTCGCTGACGCTGGGGACGGAGGGCGTGCTGCACGGCTCGCGCTCGCTGGTGCTCCAGGACGAGGACGGCCAGATTCAGGAGGCGCACAGCATCTCCGCGGGTCTGGACTATCCCGGCGTGGGCCCGGAGCTGGCGCACCTGGCGAAGACGGGCCGCATGGAGGTCCGCATCGCCACGGACGACGAGGCGCTGGCGGCCTTCTACGAGGTGGCGCGCCTGGAGGGCATCCTCCCCGCGCTGGAGACGTCCCACGCCTTCGCGCGCGGCCGGGAGCTGGCGCGTGAGCTGGGGGCGGGCAAGCACCTGGTCATCAACTGCTCGGGCCGCGGAGACAAGGACGTGGCCACGATTTCCGCGCGGGGCGTGCCTCCGCCGGTGGGGGTGAAGGCGTGAGCGGCGAGATTGCACAGGCTTTCGCCCAGGCGAAGGCGCGGGGCGAAGGCGTACTGGTGACCTATGCCATGGCGGGCGACCCGGACCTGCCCCGCTCGGTGGACGTGTTCGCCGCGCTGGTCGAGGGCGGCGCGGACGTGCTGGAGATTGGCGTGGCGTTCAGCGACCCCATCGCCGACGGCCCCGTCATCCAGGGCGCGGCGGAGCGGGCGCTCAAGGCCGGCTCCACGCTCAAGCGCGTGCTGGACGAAGTGGTGCCGGCGGTACGCAAGCGATGTCCCCAGACGCCGCTGGTCATCATGACGTACGTCAACCTCATCATGGCCATGGGCGAGGCGCGCTATGCGAAGCTCGCGCGCGAGCGCGGCGTGTCTGGAACCATCCTCCCCGACCTGCCGCCCGAGGAGAGCGCGAGCCTGCGCGCCACGTTCGACGCGGAGGGCCTGGACTTGATTCCCCTGTGCGCCCCCACCACGCCCCCGGCGCGGGCGCAGGCCATCGCGAAGGAAGGCCGAGGCTTTGTCTATTGCGTGTCCGTGTCGGGCGTGACGGGCATGCGCGCGGAGCTGCCGCCGGACCTTTCACAGCGATTGGATTTGGTGCGCAAGGCCGCGACCGTGCCCGTGGTGGCAGGCTTTGGCATCTCCACGGCGGAACAGGCACGCATGCTGTCTGCCCATGCGGATGGCGTCGTGGTGGGCAGCGTACTGGTGCACGCCGCGCACACCGAGGGCCCCGAGGCGGCGAAGGCGCTCTGCGCCGACATCAAGCGCGGGCTGCGGCGCTGAGGCACGGCTGCAAACGCTCTCTTCAAGCTGAAAACTCAGGGATAATCCCACACCCCGTATAAGCACTCCGGCTCTCCGCATGTGCCCGCATCAGGCGGGCATTTGCGCGAGGACATTCCTCCGGAGGCAATATGCAGCAACGGCGAAGGCCGTCTTGGAGCAGTACATTCCTGCTGACAGCGGGTCTGTTGGCAGGAGCGGGATGTGGGGGCAACGCGGCTCCCACCGAGCCCGAGCAACTCAGGAGTCAGTCGCAAAGCCGGGGCTTTGGCCCCGACCTCGTGATTCGAGAGCTACGAGGCCCCAGCAGTATTCGGTTCGGTGAGCCCTTCACGACCATCGTGAAGGTCTGCAACGAAGGCACAGCGCCCGCGCAGAGCCCCGTAGGTCCCATCCAGATGGACTTGTACCTGTCCACGGATGACACGCTCTCCTGGCCCGACCCGAACTTGCCACCCCCGACGGACCAGGTGTTCCTCGCCACGCTGGACGTCAGCGCGCTGGAGGCCGGCCGCTGCGAGACGCGAGCCATCACCAGTTCCGCCACGCCGCCTGGCCCCCAAACGGACGGCACCTACTACCTGGGAGCCATCACCGACGTACACCAGACCCTCGTCGAACTGGACGAGGCCAACAACACCGCGGTGACCGCGCTGGGCATCGGAAACCGGCCGGACCTTGTCGTCACGGAGCTTCGTGGCCCCACGAGCGTCACGGACAGCGGGACGGTCGCGTCGACCCTCAAGGTGTGCAACCAGGGCACCAACCTGTCGGACGCCACCATCGTGGAGCTGTACTTCTCCACGAACGGCACGCTGACACCGCCAACGACGGGCGGGCCTCCGCCCACGCATCAGGCCTCACTGGGAACGGTGGAGGTGCCCGGCCTGGTCCCGGGCCACTGTGCCATCCGCCACGCTTCTTTCCCGGTGATATTGCCGCCCGACGCGACACCCGGTCAGCCGCTCTACCTGGGCGCCATCGCCGATACGCCCGAGTTCTCCACGGAACTGAACGAGGACAACAACGTCTTCGTGGGTGGCCTCGTCGCAATGGGGGTGGGACCGGACCTCGTCGTCACCTCGGTGCACGGCCCCACCAGCATCCAGAGCGGTGACCTGATTGGCGCCTCCGTGAGGGTCTGCAACCACGGCACGCTACCAGCGAATCCCAGCTCGCTCGAGCTGTACCTCTCCGTGGATGGCAACGTCACCATGCCAGGTGGCGGCAGCCCACCGCCGCCTGGACAGGAAATGGTAGGCCAGACGGATGTGCCCCTCCTGAACCCTGGCATTTGCATCACTCGCAACGTCCAGGGCGCCGCGACGTTCCCAACTGGCGCGCCCCAGGATGGCGCCCTCTTCCTGGCCGCCATCATCGATTCCACGCAAGACATCCCTGAACTGCGCGAGGACAACAACGCCTTCACCCAGGGGCTCATCGGCGCGGGGGCGCGCCCGGACCTCGTCGTGACCGCGATTCGCGCTCCAGCCAGCGTGCCCCCTTCGGCATCTTGGGCCTCTGTCAGCGTCACCATTTGCAACGTGGGGACCGTCTATGCCCAGGCGGCCGCGGTGGATATCTACCTTTCCATGGTGCCGACGCTGGACTCGCCCGCCATGGAGGGACCGCTGCACGGGACCCAGTTCAAGGTCGGCGGTTTCGGCCTCTCCGGCGTGGAAGCAGGGCGTTGCGTCACACGCGAGGAGCCCATCACCCTGGCCCGTCCCCAGGGTGCGCCACCCCAGCTCCAAGCATTCTACGTGGGCGCCATTGTCGACCCCGGGTCGAACATCGTGGAGCTTCGCGAGGACAACAATGTCTTTGTCGGTGAGCAAATGGGTCTCGGCAACAGGCCGGACCTGGCCATCACCTCAGTGAAGGGCCCCGCCAGCAGCATGCCTGGCGACGTGCCTGTCACCGCCCGCATCTGCAACCAGGGCACCGTGGCCTCACAGAACACCCAGGTGGAGTTCTACCTGGCCGCGCATGCCTTCCTGAATGCCCCGATTCAGGGGGGCTCGCCTTACAACGCCGACCCGCATACGGCGTTCTCCATTGGGATGCACCAGGTGCCATCGTTGGATGTGGGCGAGTGCAGGACGATCTCCGCCCTTGCTACGGCGATGAGCTTCCCCGCGGAGTACATCGACAGGGCGTTCAATCTTGGAGCCATCATCGACCCACACGCGCAGGACGAGGAACTCCGCGAAGACAACAACACCTTCGTCGGAGACTTCATGGGCCTGGGCAACCGTCCTGACCTGGTCGTCACTGCCATTGATGGTCCCGCCAGCGTGCGCAACAGCGCCCTCTTCGCGACCACCCTGACCGTCTGCAACCAGGGCACCTATTCCTCCGGGCCCACGATGGCGCAGGTGTATCTGTCCACCGAACCCCACCTGGTACTTCCAGATTGGAGCGGGCAAGGAACTCCGTTCCCATGGAGTCAAACGCCCGTGGGCGACGTGAGCATCCCCACCCTGCACGTCGGGCACTGCTTCACAGGGCAAGTGACTGGCGCGGCCTACATCCCGCCCGGCGCGCACGGCGAGGCCATCTACCTGGGCGCCATCATCGATGCGAACGACTCCATCGAAGAGCTTCGCGAGGAGAACAACGCCTTTGTGAGCGGCCGCATCGGCGTAGGAAACAAAGCGGACCTCGTCGTCACCGCCATCAACGCTCCGACGAGCGCGCGAATCCACAGTGCCTTCACCGCCACCGTGACGGTCTGCAACCAGGGCACCGACTACGCGAGTTCCTCGGACCTGGAACTGCACTTCTCGACCCTGCCCACGTTGGAAATGCCACGGTGGTCCGGTTCGGGCTCCCCCCTGCCCGTCACCCAGACCCCCATCGGCAACATCTCAGTGCCACATCTGGACGCGGGCCACTGCATTTCCCAATCCATCCAGGCCTCTACACAGTTGCCACCCGACGCACTGTTTGCCCAGCCCCTGTACCTGGGCGCCATCATCGACGGGTGGGGCAACGTCGAGGAACTGCGCGAGGACAACAACACCTTCGTGAGCGGAATCATGGGCGTCGGTGACGGCCCTGACCTTGTCATCACCGCGGTGCAGGCGCCCCCGAATGTCGGGCCGTTCGCGACGTTCCACCCGACCGTCACGGTTTGCAATCAGGGGACAGCGCACTCGGACAGCACCCTCGTGGAGTTCCACCTCTCCACGGAAGAGGCGCTCGTCATGCCGCGCTGGAATGGACCAGGCAATCCACTGCCACCGACACAGCAGCCCATTGGCGAGCTGAGTGTCCCCTTCCTGAATCCAGGGAGGTGCTTCACGGGAAGCGCTGTCGCAACACTGGCGCCGCCGCCCGCGACAGCCCCTGACCAGAAACTCTACCTGGGTGCCCTGGTCGATGGGCTTCAATCCCAGGAGGAGCTGCGTGAAGACAACAACATCTTCATAAGCGGTCGCATGGGCGTGGGCCATGCGTCCGACCTGGTCATCACGTCACTCACGGGCCCCGCGAGCGTCGAAGCCAACACCGCGTTCACCGCCACGGTCACCGTCTGCAATCAAGGCACGTATGAGTCCTATCCCACGGAACTGGAGGTCCACCTCTCCACCGAAGCAAGCATGGCCATGCCCGAATGGTACGGCCCGGGAATCCCGATACCCGCCAGCCAGGTGTACGCCGGCGCGCTCGGAGTCCCCGCCCTGGATGTCGACGATTGCGTCACGCTTCAGGTGCCCTCCTGGTCGAGCCTTCCTTTCCTGGCTCAGCCCGAACAGCCATTGTATCTCGGCGCGGCCATCAATCCCGACCTGCTCGCCGGTGAGCTGCGCGAGGACAACAACACCTTCGTCGGTGACCTCATGGGTGTTGGCGCCGGTCCCGACCTGATTGTCACCGCGGTGCAAGCGCCCGTCAGCGTGGAACTCAACGGCAACTTCACCGCCTCGGTGACGGTCTGCAATCAGGGCACCCAGACCTCGGGCAGCGTGCTGTTGGACCTGTACTTCTCCACCCGGGCCCAGGTCGTGATGCCTCAGTGGAATTCACCAGGTGCCCCCTACCCGCGCACGCAAGAGCTCATCGGATCCTGGAACGTGCAGCCCCTGAATCCGGGACAATGCATCACAGAGCCCGTCCCCGCGTGGGTCGCCCGGCCCGAGGAGGCCGAACCCCATCACCCGCTGTATCTGGGCGCGATCATTGACTCGAACCAGATGCAGGCCGAGCTGCGCGAAGACAACAACATCTTCGTCAGCGGACTCATGGGTGTGGGCAACCGGCCAGACCTGGTCGTCACCTCTGTCTCCGGCCCCACCTCCGTGAGAACGAGCAGCACCTTCACCGCCACCGTGCGGGTCTGCAACCAGGGCACCACGCCCACCCACGGCTCCACGGAAGTGACGCTGTACCTGTCGAGCAACAACACGCTCGAATTCCCCTATCAAGGCTGGCCGGGCGCCCCCCCCGACAGTCAGAGCCAGATTGGAGTGATGACCGTGCAATCTCTGGACGCCGGTCAGTGCGTCACACGCAACACGCAGGTGACGGCCAACACGCCTCCGGATTCGGGCCCCACGGGGTTCTTCTACCTGGGCGCCATCGTGGACCCGTGGATGAACAGGGACGAACTGCGCGAGGACAACAACATTCTCGCGGACCGGCTCATCATGGTGACGCCGTAGTCGCTGGCTGAGAACGGGCCCGGCCGAGCGCAACGACGTTCGGCCGGGCCTTGTTTCGAGTTCGAACGAGAGGGCCCTTCCCGTCCTGCGGGCATGCATCCCTGAAAGAATGCCAGCCTCCCGCCTGCAACTCTTACACGCCCGCGTTGCAGCGTACCGCCCTCGGCGTCAGCGCCTCCTACCGTCACGTGCCCCTCCGGCTGGGAATTCCAGACAAGAACAAGCCCCCGGGGCCATCCTCCCGCCGGCACCAAGACATTCCCAAACAACACCATTCGACATCCGGTCGCCCGCCGGGGCATGCGTATCAACCCCCGAGAATAACAACACACAAGAAAACAATTGGTACATCGGCTGCAGCCGTCCCTTGTCCCTCCAGCAATGACGGACGAGGAGACCCCCATGATGGATAGGAAGTGGCTCGGGCTCCTGTTCATCGGCGCCGTCTGGGCCTCGAACGCCTGGGCCAACGACTTCCGAGCCGAGAAGCTCGTGAACGGGCTCAAGCAATACACGGTCGACACCTACCCGGAGACGCTGCGCTTCACGTTCACCGTCTCCAACATCGACCCGACGCTCCCCTCCGAGCTGCTCTCCGCGACCGCGCCCCTGCTGAAGTCCTGCACGCTCTCGCCCACGTCACCCCTCGTGGTTCCAGCGGGAGGCCACGTCACGTATCAGTGCGAAATCGAGCTGGAGAGCTACGACGCGTGTCTCACATTGGGGATGCACGATGCGAACCCCGTGACGCCCAACCCCGAGGTCTCCTTCACCAGCACCTTCAGCATCAGCTGGGACGCAGGCGCCAGCCAGGCGGGGACCAACGTGCTCTGCCTTCCTCAGCCCAACCTGCTCTGCGACGACACCGTCTACCTCTCCACGGCCTCGCACTCCCCGGAAGGACGGCCCGCGGCCCCCTCACGGCTCTACATCTTCGACCCCGCCACCGGCACGCTGACGCTGCAGGGTGAAGCCGCACTTCCCTACAACGCGCTGGCGTACAACCACTACGACAACATCCTGTACGCCATCGCCTCGGACGGCGTCAGCGCTCCCAGCTTCATCCGCGTCGACGCCACCGGCTCTTCGAGCATCATCGCCCCGCTGGGCACCACGGCACCTCGCTCGGCCATCTGGACCGCGGGAGCCATTCTCAAGGATGGCTCCTACGTCGGCTTCGAGCACAGCACCCATCGCCTCATCCGCGTCAACCCCAGCACCGGTGAGACGCTCTCCGAGCAAGTGGTGACCGTCCTGGGAGGCTTCCAGATGGCGGACTTCGCGATGAGTCCCCGGGACGGCCAGCTCTACGCCTTCAACAACGCCACCCAGCGGCTGACCCGCATCGACCCGCTCACGGGCGTGGCCACGGACCATCCCGAGCCCGCGCGGATTGACGGCAGGTCCGCGGAGAACCCCGTCATGAGCGCCGCCGTCTTCACACGCGACGGCGAGTTCTTCCTCTACGGAACCAGCGGCCCCGACACCCGCAGGGTCAGCGGCTTCCATGCCGTGGACGTGACGACGGGAAACCTGACCACCCTCCTCACGCGGCCGGTGCCCCAGCTCGCGAACGGCGCAATGTGTGGCGTCTACCTCTGGGGCTCGTCTCGTCCGCAGCCGACGACGCGGGACCGCGGATTCTTCGGCGCCAGCGAGAGCGCCCTCTTGGAGTGCCTGGCATACGGCCCCATCTCCCTCGGTGCTCTCGGCGAAGTCTCCACCCTCCCAGGTGCCCTGGGCATCCTCTGGGCCAACCCCGCCATCGCCTCGAACAACGCGCGTCGCACGACCCTGGAGTCCTTGAAGGTCCGGACGGCGCGCGAGGCGCTGACGGCGGCCTGCAACGAGCGCGTCTTCAACACGCGCGCGCCTACCCTGTCCGCGCTGGAGAATCCGGACTCGCTCGACCCCGTCCGCATGGAAGAGCTGCGTCAGCGGCTGGAGCGGCACAACCACTCTGGCAAGCGGATCGCCATCCCGCTGCGAAAGCGAATATTCGCGGTGGACCCGCTGCGAGCCATGGAGCGCGCCGAGGAGCCTCGGTTCTGAGAGGGAGCGTGGGCATGAAGATTCCATCCCAATCCAGGTGGGTTCCGGCCCTGCTCGTGGTGCTGGGAACAGGTGCCTGTGATAGCAGCGAAGACGATTTGATGCGGGCGTTGGGCGACCCCGTGCTGGACGCCTTCGAAATCCGTCTGCGGGGCCAGGACGCGGCCCAGTACGAGAAGGTCCTGCTGGGCATGGGACAGGTCGATGTCACATCCTTCGGCGAGCCCGTCCGCTTCGAGCCCTCGCCGAACGCACGCGCTATGGACCTGTCGAACACGGACCACGCCCACCTGCTGGGGCGCTTCTTCCTGCCCAGGTACGTGAAGCAGGTGGACATCACCGTGCGCTTGGACGACGTGGGAGCGTTCAAGGAAGACAGCCTGGCGGGTCTCATCAACGCCCACGCCGGAACCATCCAGTTCTCGACCACGCGCAGCGCCCTGGAGCAACGCTCACGCGTCGTCATCCACCTGCACCTGAAGGACAGCCTCTTCGACGGCAGAGGCGAAAAGACGCTCCTGCCGTCAACATACATCGCCCACTGAAAGTCCCGGCGCCCCCAGGGCCCTCTGGCTTCCACCTGCGCGCGAGCCCGGGCCCTGCCAGAATGCGCGCCATGAAGAACCCCGGGAAACAGGTGGTACTCGTCCGGCACGGAGAGACGGAGTGGAGCATCAACGGCCGGCACACAGGGCGAACGGACATTCCGCTCCTGGACTCCGGAAGGGAGATGGGCCGCCTTCTCGGCGCGCCGCTGAAGGCCTGGCGCTTCGATGCCGTCTACACCAGCCCGCTGAGCCGCGCGGCGGAGACGTGCGCCCTGGCCGGCTATGGGGACTACGCCCAGCCGCGCGAGGACCTCATGGAGTGGGACTACGGCGACTACGAGGGACGCACCGGCGCGGAGATTCGGGCGGAGCGGCCCGACTGGACCATCTGGAAGAACGGCGTCCCCAACGGGGAGACCGCGGCGCAGGTGGCCACTCGCGTGGACAGCGTCATCTCCGATGCACTCCGGACGGACGGAGACGTGCTCATCTTCGCCCACGGGCACCTGCTTCGCGTGCTCGCGGCGCGGTGGCTGGGCCTGCCCCCGTGGGAAGGCCGCCTCTTCCTGCTGAGCACCGCGTCCATCAGCGTGCTCGGCCATGACGGCGACAGGCGTCGCCCGGCCATCGTGTCGTGGAACGACACCACGCACCTGCGCGCGTAGCTACAGCCGCCCCTCCAGGAAGTTGCGCACCAGCAAGGGGCCTTCGGGTGTGAGCACGCTCTCCGGATGGAACTGCACGCCCACCACCGGCCGCTCACGGTGGCGCAGCGCCATGATGAGGCCGTCCTGGCTCCACGCGGTGGCCTCCAGGCCGGCCGGCAGTGACGGCGCCTCCACGATGAGCGAGTGGTAGCGCGCCGCCGAGAAGCCCTCGCTGAGCCCGGCGAAGAGCCCCGTGCCGCCATGCCGGATGTGCGCCGCCTTGCCATGCACCGGCTCTGGCGCGCGCACCACCTTGCCTCCGAAGGCCGCGCCAATGGACTGGTGCCCCAGACACACGCCCAGCACCGGCACACGTGACTGGGCAATGGCCGCCACGCTGACGCCCGCCTCGTGCGGCGTGCAGGGCCCCGGCGAAATCACCAGGTGGGACGCGCCCGAGGCCGCGACACCTTCGGCATCCAGGTCGTCGTTGCGCACCACCTTCACCTCGGCCCCCAGCGTGTACAGGAGCTGCACGAGGTTGAAGGTGAAGGAGTCGTAGTTGTCGATGACCAGAATCACCGGCCACCTCCCTCGCGCGCCAGCCGCAGCGCGGCGGCCATGGCGCCCGCCTTGGCTTCCGTCTCGTCCGCTTCCTTCGACGGCACCGAGTCCGCGACCACTCCCGCGCCCGAGGTCCACATCGTCCGGTCTCCGTCCACGAAGAAGGTGCGCAGCGCAATCGCCACGTCCAGCGTGCCGCAGAAGGACAGGTAGCCCACCGCGCCCGAGTAGGGCCCGCGCCGCTGGACCTCCAACTCGTCGATGATTTGCATCGCGCGAATCTTGGGCGCCCCGGACACCGTGCCCGCGGGGAAGGTGCTGGCCAGCGCGTCCAGCGCGTCGTACTTCGCGTCGAGCTTGCCGCGCACCTGCGACACGATGTGCATCACGTGGCTGTAGCGCTCGATGAGCATCATGTCCTCGACGCGCACCGAGCCAGGCGCCGCCACGCGGCCCACGTCGTTGCGCCCCAGGTCCACCAGCATGATGTGCTCGGCGCGCTCCTTCTCGTCCGCGAGCAGTTCCTTCTCCAGGGCCAGGTCCTCGGCCTCGGACGCGCCACGGCGACGGGTGCCGGCGATGGGCCGCACCACCACGTCTCCGTCGCGCACCTGCACCAGCAACTCCGGCGATGCGCCCACCAATGCGCGGGCCTCGCCCAGCTCCACGAGGAAGAGGTACGGCGACGGATTCACCCGCCGCAGCGCGCGGTAGAGCGACAGCGGCGGCGGCGCGCCCCGGGATTCGAAGCGGCGCGCGAGCACGACCTGGAAGATGTCTCCGGCGCGGATGTACTCCTGCGCCTGAGCCACCGCCGCCTCATACCCCGCGCGGTCCCAGCACGCGGTAGGCGCCACGTCCCCGCGCATGCGCGGCGCGGGCGCGTAGGCCTCCGGAGGCAGTGGCTTCAGCAACCGGTCCGCAATGGCCTGCGCGCGCGCCTCCGCGTCCTTCAGCGCGGCGGCCACGCTGCCGTGCAGCGACGGCCGGGCAATGGCGGTGGCCTTGAGCGTCCCGGTGCGGGTGTCGTGCGTGACGAAGTCCTCGCACACCAGCCATTCCGAGTCCGGGAAGGAGATGTCGCTGGGGTGCCGGTCCGGCACCGTGGGCTCCAGCCACGAGAAGCAGTTGTAGCTCATGTACCCCACGAGCCCGCCCAGGAAGGGCGCTTCACCGGGGAGCCGGGCCACGGCCAGCTCGCGCCAGAGCTGGCGCAGCACGTCCAGGGGCTTGCCGTCCCGACGCTCCTCGTTCGAGCCGCGCCACAAGGTGGCGCCGCCGCGGTCCAGCCGCACGCGGCCCGCGGGCTCCGCGCCAATGTGGCTGTAGCGGCCGAACCGCTCGCCGCCGTAGCACGACTCGAGGATGAAGCCGCGCGAACCACCGCCCAGCTTCAGGTAGGCCGACAGCGGGGTGTCGAGGTCCGCCGGCAGCTCCACCGACACCGGCACCGCCTCGCCCTGCTCCGCGCGCTGCCGGTAGGCTGACTTCCGCTCCTGTGCATCCATCGTCTCTGACTCACTTCCCACCGCGCATCACGGCAGGGGGAATGGGGTTATCCCCCGTCCAGGGGAGTCCTCCAAGCGGTCCGATATTCCTCTGCGTGCGTCGCGCAAGCCCCCGGGCCAGCGGGTGCCCGGGGAGCAGCCCGGAGAGCTCCCGCCGGTGAGGCGAAGTCCCACCCCGGGTGGTCCGGCTCCAGACCCCTCGCTATCTGAATGGGACTTTGAGTGCCGCTCCTTCCGCTCCATTGATGACGGTGACGCCTCAGGGGCTCTACTGCGTTCCCGGCGGCTTCCACGTCGACCCCTGGCGTCCGGTGGACCGGGCGCTCATCACCCACGCGCATGGTGACCACGCACGCAGTGGCAGCCGCCACTACCTGGGCGCCCGGGCAGGCAAGGGACTGCTGCACCGGAGATTGGGCGCGGACGCCACCATCGACACGCTCGACTACGGCGAACGGTTGAGCATCAACGGGGTCACCGTCAGCTTCCATCCCGCGGGCCACGTGCTGGGCAGCGCGCAGCTGCGCGTGGAGCACGGCGGTGAGACATGGGTCGTGTCCGGTGACTACAAGCGCGCGCCGGACCCTACGTGCGCGCCCTTCGAGGTCGTCCCCTGCCACACCTTCATCACCGAGGCGACGTTCGGCCTGCCCATCTTCCGCTGGGACGCGACGGAGCAGGTGGCCGAGGACATCCTGCGTTGGTGGGACGCCAACCGCGCGCTGGGCCGCGCGGTGGTGCTGTTCTGCTACGCGCTGGGCAAGGCGCAGCGGCTGCTCGCGGAGCTGGCGAAGCTGACCGACCGCACCGTGTTCGTCCACGGCGCCCTGCACTCCCTGGTGGACGTGTACCGGGACGCGGGCGTCCGCATGCTGCCCACGCAATGGGTGTCCGAGGTGGAGAAGGGCACCTCGTTCGCGGGAGCCCTGGTGCTGGCGCCGCCGAGCGCGAGCGGCTCCACGTGGATGCGCCGCTTCGGTGATTACGAAACCGGCTTCGCGTCCGGCTGGATGCGCGTTCGAGGCAACCGTCGTCGCCGGGGCTTCGACCGCGGCTTCGTGCTGTCGGACCACGCGGACTGGCCGGACCTGCTGCGCACGGTGAAGGACACCCAGGCGGAGCGCGTGCTGGTGACGCACGGCTACACCGAGCCGCTGGCCCACTACCTGCGCGAGCAGGGCGTGGACGCCACGCCCCTGGCCACGCCCTTCGAAGGCGAAGCGGAGGGCTGACGCGTGCGGCGACTGGCGGACCTCTACGAAACGCTGGACCAGACCACGTCCACCAACGCCAAGGTGGAAGCGCTCGCGCGCTACTTCAAGGAAGCGCCCCCGGAGGACGCGGCGTGGGCGCTCTACTTCCTCACGGGGCAGAAGCTGAAGCGGCTGATTCCCACGAAGCTGCTGGTGGAGTGGACGCAGGAGCTGACCAGCATCCCCAGCTGGCTCTTCGAGGAGGTCTACGCCTCCGTGGGTGACCTGGCGGAGGTGATTGCCCTGCTGCTGGACGCCCGCGAGCGCCCGGCGCGGACCGAGGAGCTGCCCCTGTCCGTCTGGCTGGAGCAACGCCTGTTGCCGCTGCGTCAACTGGATGCCGCCGGGCAACGCGAGCAGGTGGTGTCCTGGTGGCACGCCATGCCCCGGCGTGAATTGTTCCTGCTCAACAAGATGCTCACCGGTGAGCTGCGGGTGGGCGTGTCCTCCACGCTGGTGGTCCGCGCGGTGGCGCAGGTGGCGGGCCTGCCCGCGCCCAGCGTGGCGCACCGGCTGATGGGGACGTGGACGCCCTCGCCCACCTTCTTCCGGCAGCTCGTGTCCCTGGACGTGTCGGACGGCGACAGCTCCCGGCCCTACCCCTTCTATCTCGCGTCGCCGCTGGAGCAGCCACCAGGAGACCTGGGCGACCGGGCGGAATGGCAGGTGGAGTGGAAATGGGACGGCATCCGGGGCCAGCTCATCCGCCGCAAGGGCAGCGTGCACCTGTGGAGCCGCGGCGAGGAGCTCATCACCGAGCGCTTCCCCGAAATCGCGGACGCCGCCGCCGCGCTACCCGAGGGCACTGTGCTGGACGGCGAGGTGTTGGCCTACGCGGACGGAAAGCCCCTGCCCTTCGCCATGCTCCAGCGGCGCATCGGCCGGCAGAAGCTGACGCCCACGGTGCTGGCCGAAGCCCCCGCGGCCTTCATCGCCTACGACATGCTGGAGCTGGGAGGCGAGGACCTCCGGGGCCAGCCGCTGCGCGAACGGCGCGCGAAGCTAGAGGCGCTGCTGAAGGACCTGCCTCGGCTTCCCGTCTCCCCCGTCGTGCAAGCGGCGACCTGGGAGGACCTGGCCACCGCGCGGGGCGAAGCGCGAGCGCGCAACGTCGAGGGCTTCATGCTCAAGCGCCTGGAATCGCCGTACCTCACCGGGCGCAAGCGGGGCGACTGGTGGAAGTGGAAGATTGACCCGTTCACGGTGGACGCGGTGTTGCTGTACGCGCATCCGGGCCACGGCCGACGCTCGTCGCTATACACCGACTACACCTTCGCGGTGTGGAACGGCGCGGAGCTCCAGCCAGTGACGAAGGCGTACTCCGGCCTGACGGACGCGGAGATTGGCCGGCTGGACCGGTGGATTCGCGCGCACACGCGCGAGAAGTACGGCCCCGTGCGCTCGGTGGAGCCCGAACAGGTCTTCGAGCTGCACTTCGAGGGCATCCAGCCCTCGCCGCGTCACAAGTCGGGCGTCGCGCTGCGCTTCCCCCGAATCGCCCGCTGGCGGACGGACAAGAAGCCGCAGGACGCGGACACGCTGGACTCACTCAAGGAGCTGCTCCATGCCAGCGGGTAGACCCCGCTCGCTGCGGGCGCAGATTGCCGCCAGTCGCAAGGCCCTGCGCGCCACCACCGAGCCTCCGGACGCAGAGGCGCCGTGCAAGCCCAGGCGACCTCGCATCCAGCGCGCATCGACTCGAGCTCAAACGAATGAACCACCCCTGGAGCGGCTGCGCGGCTGGTTCCACGCGAAGGGGTGGACGCCCTATCCGTTTCAAGAAGAAGCCTGGGCCGCCCATGCGCGCGGCGAAAGCGGGCTCATCCACGTCCCCACCGGCGCGGGCAAGACATACGCGGCCTACCTGGGCCCGCTCGCGGAGGTGGCGGCGCATGGACAGCCAGGGCTTCAACTCCTCTACGTGACACCGCTGCGCGCGGTGTCCCGGGACGTGGAGAAGGCGTTGAGGGAGCCCCTCGCCGTGCTGGACGCGGACATCACCGTGGAGAGCCGCACCGGCGATACGTCCTCCTCGGTGCGCCAGCGTCAGCGGGAGCGCCTGCCGCGGGTGCTCATCACCACGCCGGAGTCGCTGTGCGTCCTACTCACGCATGAACGGGCCCCAGAGCTGTTCGCGTCTCTGCGCTCCGTCATCGTGGATGAATGGCACGAACTTCTCGGCTCCAAGCGGGGTTCGCAGTTGGAGCTGGCGCTGGCCCGCCTGCGCCACTTCGCGCCGGGCCTGCGCACCTGGGCGCTGTCCGCCACGCTGGCCAATCTGGAAGAGGCCGCCCGTCACGCCGTGGGCACCGGCCAGACGCCCACGATTGTGAGCGCGGCGTTGGGGCGGCCCGTCATTGTTGAGACACTGCTGCCCGAGTCCGTGGATGCGTTCCCCTGGGCGGGCCACCTGGGCTTCTCCATGCTGGCCCGCGTGGGCGCGTGGCTGGACGCGGAGCGCTCCACGCTCATCTTCACCAATACGCGCTCCCAAGCCGAGCGCTGGTTCGAAGGCCTGCGCTTCGCCCGTCCGGAGTGGGAGCACCTCATCGCGCTCCACCATGGCTCCATCGCGCGCGAGGAGCGCGAGCGCGTGGAGAGCGGCCTCAAGGAAGGCTCGCTGCGCATCGTGGTGTGCACCTCGTCGCTGGACCTGGGCGTGGACTTCGGCCCGGTGGAGCGCGTGGTGCAGGTGGGCAGCCCCAAGGGCATTGGCCGGACGATGCAGCGCGCGGGCCGCAGCGCCCACCGCCCGGGCGCCACCTGTCACATCCTCTTCGTCCCCACGCACGCGCTGGAGCTGGTGGAGATGGCCGCCGCCAAGGACGCGCTCCTGCGCCGCGAGGTAGAGGCCCGCACGCCTCCGGACAAGCCGCTGGACGTCCTGGCGCAGCACCTGGTGACGTGCGCGTTGGGCGGCGGCTTCACGCCCGACGCCCTGCGAGACGAGGTGCGCACCGCGGCGGCCTTCGCCGGCCTCACCGACGAGGAGTTCGGGTGGACATTATCCCTGGTCCGCGAAGGCAGCCCGACGCTGCGCGCCTACCCGGAGTTCCGGCGCGTGGTGGAGCACGAGGGCCGCTGCGTCGTCGCGGACGCGCGCGTGGCCCGCATGCACCGCCTCAACATCGGCACCATCACCTCCGACGCGGTGGTGCAGCTGCGCTACTGGAGCGGAGGGCGCCTGGGCAGCGTGGAGGAGTCCTACGTCAGCCGCCTCAAGCCGGGCGACACCTTCATCTTCGCGGGGAAGAAGCTGGAGTTCAGCCGCATCCAGGACATGACCGCCTACGTGCGGCCCGCGAAGACGAAGGTCACCCAGACGCCGCGCTGGGGCGGCAGCCGCCTGCCCTTGTCCGGCTCACTGGCCGCCGCCGTTCGGCGCACGCTGGACACCGCGCGCCACGGCGACGTCACGTCGGACGAACTGGCCGCGGCCTGGCCCGTGCTGGACGCGCAGGCCCGCCTGTCCCGCATCCCCGCGGCGGACATCCTGCTGGCGGAGACGTGCCAGACGCGCGACGGGCACCATCTCTTCCTCTATCCCTTTGAAGGGCGGTTGGTGCACGAAGGACTGGCGGCGCTGCTGGCACTGCGGCTGACGCGCCTGCGCAAGGCCACCTTCACCCTGTCGGTGAATGACTACGGCCTGGAGCTGCTCACGCCCACGCCCTTCCCCTTCGAGGAGGCGCTGCACCCCGCGCTCTTCACCCGCGAGCGTCTGGAGGCGGACGTCCTGGAGAGCGTCAACGTCGGCGAGCTGTCAAAGCGCCAGTTCCGCGACATCGCCCGCATCGCGGGGCTGGTGCTGCCGGGCCTGCCCGGCGCGCGCAAGTCCTCGCGGCAGGTCCAGGCCAGCGCGTCGCTGCTGCACGACGTCTTCATCAAATACGACCCGGACAACCTCCTGCTCGTCCAGGCCCGCCGGGAAGTGCTGGAGCAACAATTCGAGGAGGGGCGCCTGGAACGGACCCTGGAGCGGCTTCAGGCCGCGCCCCTGGAGCTCATCCATGTCCGCCGTCCCACGCCTCTGGGCTTCCCGCTCGTCGTCGAGCGCATCAGCGCGAGCCTGTCGAGCGAGTCCCTGCTGGAGCGGGTGGAGCGATTGAAGGAGCGATGGACGCGCGAAGATGCCAGGTCCACATAGAGGGCACCCTGCTGGAGCTGCGCCCGGAGCGCGCCCTGTACTGGCCCGACACCGGCACCCTGGCCGTGGCGGACCTGCACTGGGGCAAGACGGAGAGCTTCCAGCAGCACGGCATCCCCCTGCCCACGGGCGTGCTGGAGGACGACCTGGCCCGCCTGTCCGCGGCGCTCACCACCACCGGCGCCCGCCGCCTGCTCCTGCTGGGTGACCTCATCCACTCACGCCAGGGCCTCACCCCCGCCGTCGTGGAGCGGCTGGCGGTGTGGCGCGAGTCCCACGCGTCGGTGGAGTGCGTCCTGGTGCGGGGCAACCATGACCGGCATGTGAAGACGCTGCCCGACCGCTGGCGCCTGGACGTCCGCGAGTCCTCCATCGACGAAGGCCCCTTCCACTTCGCCCACCACCCGGAGCCCGTGTCAGGCCGCTATGTATGGGCAGGTCACCTCCACCCCATGGTGCGGCTGGGCGGAAGGAGCGACACACTGCGCCTTCCCTGCTTCCAGGTGGGACGCGGCGTGGGCGTACTTCCGGCCTTCAGCGCCTTCACGGGTGGACTCAACGTCTCCCGCCGCGCGGGCGATCGCATCTTCGCCGTCGCCGGCCCCGCAGTCGTCGAGGTGTAGGATGAGCTACGCCAAGCGCCGCAAGATACTGGGTATCATCGAAACAGATAATACCTTCGAGCGCGCCGACCACCGGGGCCGCGAGGCGTGGCTCGGCAAGTGCTTGCACTGCAACGCGCACTTATGGGTCGGCCTGGATGGCGAGCCGATCAGCCGCGCCACCATCGAGCACATCCTCCCGAAGACGGCCGGGGGCACCGAGGCGCTGACCAACCTGGGCCTGGCCTGCGCCCGGTGCAATCAGGGCAAGGGCACCCGGCATGACGCCCGTTATCACCGGGACGCACGCGCCCGGGAGCTGGTGGAACGGCTTCTGGCCCGGCGCCTCGCGCGCTGGCGGAAGCCGGAGACCGACGAAGAGCCGTGAAACACCCGGAGTGATCCACCCCGGCGGGTGCTTTGCTCAATCGTCCCTACCTCCCGCCAGAAGAGAGATTCATCACCGCGCGACCGCGACTTTCCGCCCTCGCGCGAGGAAGTGGTATCCCCGTGCCGCCACATCTGAATGGTTGACACTGCCGTGTCGATGCCCGATGGTCCCGCGCCGCATTAGGGCAGGGAGAGTAGGAGGGCCCCGCCCACGGCATTACTAATAGAGGTTTCGTTGGACGTGTCCGCTTCGCCTTCAGTGCGCCAGGAGCCACCGCCCACCCGCCCCGTTGGGGCCGGGAACGCCCCTCCGCTCCCCGTGCCCGGTAACGCCCACGCCTCGCCTTTCGTTCCCTTCACGAGTGCTGTTGTCGAAGCCCCCTTGCCCATGGTCCAGGTATGAGCGGCCCTCTCTTCCCACGTTGGACGAACACGGTGTCGCGGCTGTCCGCCGCGGCGCTCCTTGCCGTGCCCGCCATCGGCATCGGCGGTCTCATGGCCTACGTGCGCTCGCCGTACGTCACTGGCCAGCAGCGGCCCGTTGAACAGCCGATCGAGTTCGATCACCGCCACCACGCGGGTGATGAGCAGATTGACTGTCGGTACTGCCACTGGTCGGTCGAGGATTCGCCCTCCGCGGGCATCCCCTCCACCACGGTGTGCATGTCCTGCCACGCACAGGTCTGGAACAAGAGCCCGTACCTCACCGAGGTCCGCAAGGCGTTCTTCTCCGACCAGCCCATCCCCTGGGTCCGCGTGCACAACCTGCCGGACTTCGTCTACTTCAACCACTCCATCCACGTGGCCAAGGGCGTTGGCTGCGCCACCTGCCACGGCCGCGTCGACCAGATGGCCGCCGTGGAGCAGGCCGCGCCGCTCACCATGGCCTGGTGCCTGGATTGCCACCGCAATCCGGAGCCCCACCTGCGTCCGGCGGAGTTCATCACGTCCATGACGTGGACCCCGCCTGAAGACAAGGCCAAGGCCGCTGAGCTTGGCCGCCAGTTGGCAGAAGCGTACGACGTCCACTCGCGCGAGAGCTGCTCCACATGCCACCGATGAACACGAAGCGCGACGGCGCCCCGTCGCAGGATACCCCCTCCTCCTTCGCGCTCCCGGTCGTCACGGACCGGCCTGCCGCCAAGTCCGACGTTGTCGGCGAGGCGCTTGAGCACGCAGCCGCCAACGCCTCCCCCTCCGAGCCCGGCTATGGCCAGACGTACTGGCGCAGCCTGGAGGAGAAGCTCGGCACGCCCGACTACCTGGAGGAGACGCGTCCGGAGTTCCCCGTCGGCGCGGACCTGGCTCCCACCGGCTTCGCCCGCCGCGAGTTCATGCACCTGCTGGGTGCCTCGCTGGCGCTGGCCGGCGCCACCGCGTGCAGCACGCGCCCGGTGGATGAGCGCCTCCTGCCGTACACCAAGACGCCTCCCGAGCTCGTCCCGGGCAACCCGCTCCACTACGCGTCCGGTATGACGCTGGCCGGTCACACCTCCGGTCTGCTCATCACCGCCCGCGAGGGTCGCCCCGTGAAGATCGAGGGCAACCCGGACCACCCGGTCAACCAGGGCGCCGCCGGCCCCTGGGAGCAGGCGTTCCTGCTGTCCCTGTATGACCCGAGCCGCGCCCGCGTGCTCCGTCAGGGCAAGAGCCCCCGCGCCCTCCGCGCCCTGCGCGAGGAACTGGTCAACCGCGCCAACAAGGCCTCCGCCGGTGACGGTGGCAGCCGCGTGCGCTTCCTGTCCGAGCCCGGCAACTCGCCGCTGACCGGCGACCTGCGCAACCGCATCCTGAAGAAGCTGCCGAACGCGCGCTTCCACAGCTACACCGCGCAGACGCACGACACGCAGGACGAGGCGGCCCGCGCGCTCTTTGGCGGCCAGGCTGTTTCGGCCATCTACGACTTCGCCCAGGCGGACATCGTCCTGTCGCTGGACGCGGACTTCCTGGAGAGCCGCCCGGAGAACCTGGGCTACGCGCGCCAGTTCGCCAACCGCCGCGACCCGAACAACGGTCCGCTCAACCGGCTCTACGTGGCCGAGGCCCGCTTCTCCATCACCGGCGGCATGGCCGACCACCGCCTGCGCGTGAAGTCGCAGGACGTGCTCGCGGTCGCCGCCGCCGTGGCCCAGGCCGTGGGTGGCCCCGCCGCTTCGCTGGCTGGCGCCGCCGCCAACAAGGCGTCGCTGAAGTCGGACCACAACGCCTGGGTTCAGGCGGTCGTCGCGGACCTGCGCGCCGCGCGTCCGGGCCGCACCCTGGTGGTCGCGGGTGAGCGTCAGCCGGCGGCGGTCCACGCGCTGGCCCACGCCATCAACGCCGCGCTGGGCAACACCGGCACCACGGTGAAGTACGTGCAGTCGTCCATCGCGGAGCAGGAGGGCCTGAGCCAGGTCCGCGCGCTGGTGGAGGACATCACGGCGGGCCGCGTGGACACGCTGGTCATCACCAGCTGGAACCCGGTGTTCTCGGTTCCGGCGGACACGGGTCTTAAGGAGCTGCTGGACCCGGCGACCAACTCCAACCGTGGCAACCTCACCGTTCTCTACACGGGCCTCTACGAGGACGAGACCAGCCAGTACGCCGACTGGTTCGTCCCCGCGACGCACCCGCTGGAGACGTGGAGCGACGGCCGTTCGTTCGACGGCACCGTGGCCATTGCCCAGCCGCTCATCCAGCCGCTCTACAACGGCGTGCCGGAGTCCGAGCTGCTGGCGATGTTCCTCGACGAGCCCTACCGCCCCGCGTACCAGATGCTGCGCGACTACTGGCAGGGTCGGGCCGAGGGCCAGGGTGACTTCGAGGCCCGCTGGGAGAGCTGGGTGTCGGACGGTGCCATCCCCGGCACGCAGGCCGCTCCGGCGCAGGGCGCCCCGGACTTCGGCGCCGCCTCCGCGTTGGTGACGGGCTACACGGCCCCCGCCACGAGCGAGCTCGAGATCAACTTCGTCTACGACTACAAGATCTTCGACGGCCGCTTCGGCAACAACTCCTGGCTGCAGGAGCTCCCGGACCCCATCACCAAGATGACCTGGGACAACGCCGCGCTGCTGAGCCCGGAGACCGCCAAGAGGCTGAGCCTCGAGCCCGGTGACCTGGCGGAGCTGACCTACGGCGGCCGCAAGATGACCGTGCCGGTCTGGATTACGCCGGGCCACGCGGACGACACCGTGACGATGTCGCTGGGCTACGGCCGTGACGGCCTGCACGAACAGGTGGCCAAGGCGGTGGGCTTCAACGCCAACGCGGTGCGCACCGTGAAGGCCCCCTGGTTCGACGGCGGCGCCACGCTCGCCAAGGTGCGCGGCAGCTACAAGTTCAGCCTGACCCAGACGCACTGGCGGATGGAGAACCGCCCGCTGGCGCTGGACATGCCGCTGTCCGAGCTGAAGAACCCGTCCATCGCGACGCAGCACACGCTCCACCGCGTCAAGAGCGAGCTGAAGTTCGGCGTCCAGGACAACCTGCCGGCCTTCGACTACAACAAGGGCCCCAGCAACCCCCAGGGCTACAAGTGGGGCATGGCCATTGACCTGTCCCGCTGCACCGGTTGCAGCGCGTGCGTGATTGCCTGCCAGGCGGAGAACAACATCCCCGTCGTGGGCAAGCAGCAGGTCTCCGTCAGCCGTGAGATGCAGTGGCTGCGCATCGACCGCTACTTCGAGGGCAGCGAGAGCGACCCCCGGATGGTCATGCAGCCGGTGATGTGCGTGCACTGCGAGAAGGCCCCCTGCGAGTACGTCTGCCCGGTGAACGCCACCGTGCACTCGGACGAGGGCCTCAACGACATGGTGTACAACCGCTGCGTCGGCACCCGGTACTGCTCGAACAACTGCCCGTACAAGGTGCGCCGGTTCAACTACCTGCACTACACGGCGGACAAGACGGCCACCGAGAAGATGCTGATGAACCCGGACGTCACCGTCCGCAACCGCGGCGTGATGGAGAAGTGCACGTACTGCGTCCAGCGCATCGAGCGAGTGCGCATCGACGCCCGCGTCGAGAAGCGCGTCATCAATGAGAAGGAGCTGCAGACGGCCTGCCAGCAGACCTGCCCCACGCAGGCCATCACCTTCGGCTCCCTCAACGACCCGCAGCAGCGCGTCACGCAGCTCCATGAGGACGAGCGCGCGTACAAGCTGCTCCACGAGCTGGGCACCCGCCCGCGCACCGCGCACCTCATCCGCGTCCGCAATCCCAACCCCGCCCTCGAGCCCGCCGCGCCCGCCGCTGCGAACCAAGGGAGCCACTAAGCCATGGCTGAAACTGCTTCCACCACGTATCACGACCCGCTCGAGCCACGACCCCTCGTCGCGCCGCACCATGACGACGCGACCCTGAACGAGACGCTGCTGGACCATGTCTGGCGCAAGCCGGGCAAGGGCTGGTTCATGCTCTTCGGCCTGTCGCTCAGCGCCCTGGGCCTGCTCGTCATCGGTGTCACCTACACGCTGGCCCGCGGTATCGGCGTGTGGGGTAACAACCAGCCTGTCGGCTGGGCGTTCGACATCATCAACTTCGTCTGGTGGGTCGGTATCGGCCACGCCGGTACGCTCATCTCCGCCATCCTCCTGCTCTTCCAGCAGAAGTGGCGCACGAGCATCAACCGGTTCGCGGAAGCCATGACGCTGTTCGCCGTCATGTGCGCCGGTCTGTTCCCGCTGCTGCACACCGGCCGTCCCTGGTTCGCCTTCTGGCTGTTCCCCTACCCCAGCACCCTGGGCGCGTGGCCGCAGTTCCGCTCGCCGCTGGTGTGGGACGTGTTCGCCATCTCGACCTACCTCACGGTGTCCGCGCTCTTCTGGTTCGTGGGCCTCATCCCGGACCTGGCGGCGCTGCGTGATTCGTCCAAGACGAAGCTCCAGCGGACCATCTACGGCCTGTTCGCGCTCGGTTGGCGCGGCTCCGGTCGGCACTGGCACAACTACAAGATTGCGTACCTGCTGCTGGCCGGCCTCTCCACGCCGCTCGTGGTGTCCGTGCACACCATCGTTTCGTTCGACTTCGCCGTCTCCCTGCTGCCCGGCTGGCACGCCACCATCTTCCCGCCCTACTTCGTGGCCGGCGCCGTGTTCAGCGGCTTCGCGATGGTGATCACGCTCATCATCCCGGCGCGCAAGTACCTGGGTCTGCGGGACGTCATCACGGACCGCCACCTGGAGAACATGAACAAGGTCATCCTGGCGACGGGCCTGCTCGTCTCCTACGGGTACCTGATGGAGCACTTCGTCGCCTGGTACTCGCAGAACCAGTACGAGCTCTGGACCTTCTACGTGAACCGCGCCACGGGCCCCTACGCCGGCGTGTACTGGCTGATGATCGCCTGCAACGTCATCACCCCGAACATCTTCTGGTTCAAGAAGTGCCGCACCAACATCGCCATCATGTGGGTGGCGTCCATCGCGGTGAACATCGGCATGTGGTGCGAGCGGTTCATCATCATCGTCACCTCGCTGAGCCAGGACTTCCTGCCGTCCTCCTGGGGCATCTACACCCCGACGTGGGTGGACTGGTCCATCTACATCGGCACGCTGGGCCTGTTCGGCACCCTGTTCCTCCTGTTCCTCAAGTTCGTGCCCGCGGTCGCCATCAGCGAGGTGAAGGAGCTCCAGCTCGAGCTCAAGCACGCCGCTCACCAGCACGGCTCTGATGATGCGCTTGCCGGCGCCGGCACCCTCACCCACGGAGCTCACTAAGAGCCATGGAAGCCACCGTTCTCGATTCCTGGGTCCTGGCGGAGTTCTCGACGCCGGACGCCCTCGTGACCGCCACCCGCCAGATGCGGGAGAAGGGCTTCGAGGGAATGGACACCTACTCTCCGTACCCGCTGCACGGCGGGTCGGAGGCCCTGGGGCTGCCGCCCTCGCGCGTGCCATTCATCGCCCTGTGCGGCGGTCTGACGGGCGTGGCCACGGCGCTGGCCATGCAGACGTGGATGAACACCATCGACTACCCGCTCAACATCGGTGGTCGCCCGCTGCTGTCGCTGCCGGCGTGGGTGCCCATCACGTTCGAGCTGGGGGTGCTGTTCGCCGCCTTCGGCATCTTCTTCGGTCTGCTGGGGCTCAGCCGCCTGCCCCAGCCGTACCACCCCGTCTTCGAGTCCGAGGAGTTCCGCACCGCCTCCACGCACGGCTACTGGCTGAGCGTGCCCCAGGCGACGGGCACGGACGCGGCGCCGGTCATGGATCAGCTCAAGGCCCTGGGCGCGACCCAGGTGACCCTCGTCACGGGAGAGAAGGAATGAGGTGGCTCATCCCCGCCGCCGGACTCGCCGCGCTCACGGGCTGCAACGTCAGCTCGGAGTTCCTCCAGCGCATGGAGCACCAGGCGAAGTACGAGTACTACGAGGCGTCCGACTTCTGGGCGGACGGTCGCGCCATGCGCACGCCTCCCGTGGGCACGGTTCCGCGTGAGCGCTTCGACAAGCTCCCCGAGCTCAAGGACCCCACCCAGCGCCAGGTGGCCCTCACCGGCCGCAGCGCCGGCCAGCCGGTGGCCCACGTGCCCATCACGGTGGACCAGAACCTGCTGACCCTGGGTCAGAAGAAGTACAACATCGTCTGCTCGCAGTGTCACGGCGTGCTCGGCGATGGAAACAGCATCGTCGCGGAGAACATGGCCCTGCGCCTGCCTCCCTCGCTGCTGGACCTGGAGAGCAAGTCGGACGGCCACTTCTACGTGGCCATCAACGAGGGCTACGGCGTGATGCCGTCCTTCTCCGGTGAGCTCGACCTGCGCGAGCGCTGGGCCGTGGTCGCCTACGTCCGCGCACTCCAGACGGCCCGCAATACCCGCACGGACGGCCAGCAGCCCGTTCCGCAGGAGAACCGATGAGTCCCCCCGTCACCAACTCGCACACCAGCTTCGGGCCGTACACCGGCACGCCGAAGCTCATGGTGCCCGCGTTCGCCGTGGGCATTCTCTGCCTCCTGGCCACGCTGGGTGGCTTCTTCGCCACCGACGCCAAGGGTGAGACGGCGCACGCCTATTTGATTGGCTTCACCTACTGGGTGGGCATCAGCGTCGCCTTCCTCATCATGCAGGCCATCTTCCACACGGCGAAGGCCAAGTGGCTCATCGTGCTGCGCCGGACGATGGAGACGGCCTCCGCGGTGATTCCGGTGTTCTTCGTGCTGGCCCTGCCGCTGCTGGCCATGGCCGCCTACCTCTACCCCTGGTGGGAAGGCTCCGCGCTGACCAAGGGCTACTCCAGCCTGGAGCTGGAGCACCTGAGCCACAAGCAGCATGGCTACCTGAACAACCACCTCTCCTTCCCCCCCGGCGTAGGCATTCGCCACATCATCTACTTCGGCGTGTGGAGCTTCGCGGCCTGGCGGCTGCGGTCGTGGAGCCTGAAGCAGGACACCGAGGGTGGACTCGACTTCACGGTGAAGCAGCGCAAGTTCTCTCCGGGTGTGCTGCCTTTCCTTGCCCTCACCATCACGTTCGCTTCTTTCGACTGGCTGATGAGCCTCACGCCGCTCTGGCAGTCGACCATCTTCGGCGTCTATTACTTCGCCGGAAGCTTCCTGGCGGCCTTCTGCATCCTGACCATCGTCACGGTGAACGCCCAGGGCAAGGACCTCTACGGCAGCGTCGTGAAGCCGGACCACTTCCACAACCTCGGCAAGCTGATGCTCGCCTTCACCGCGTTCTGGGCCTACATCGCCTTCTCCCAGTTCATGCTGGTGTGGATCGCGAACATCCCGGAAGAGGCGCCCTGGTACGGCCTGCGCATGTTCGGCCCGTGGCGGCCGATGTCCATCGCCCTGTTCTTCCTCCACTTCCTGCTGCCCTTCGGCATCCTGCTGTCGCGCAAGCTGAAGCTGCAGCCTCGGAAGCTGGCCGTGGTGGCCATATACCTGCTCATCATCCACGCGGTGGACCTGTACTGGCTGGTGTGGCCGGCGCTGACCGGTGACGCGGGCCCGACGTTCCACTGGTCGCTGCTCACGGCCTTCTTCGGCGTGGGCGGTATCGCGGTGGGCTTCGCCCTCTTCCTGGCGCGTGGCCACTACACGCTCACGGTGAAGGACCCCTACATCGCCGAGTCCTTGAGGTACGTGCAGCCATGAAGAAGACCCAGGTTGAGCTCGAGTCGCGCGTCATCGTCGGCGCGCACGGCGTGGCGGCGGAAGAAGACCACCTGGTCATGGGCAAGGTGGTGGGTATCGGCGTGGGTTCGCTCCTCATCTTCGGGGTGGGCATCGTCTGGGCCTGGTGGATTCAGGTCCAGACCATGGCCGACATCCAACCGGAGGGTCCGCCGCCGCGTCCCGCGGCGATGGGCCAGTACGAGGTGGGCATCGTCAACCAGCGCCTGTTCGAGCAGGACTGGCACGCCGAGGACAAGATCAGCGGCCAGGACCGGGCACTGCGCGCCGGCTGGGGTGACCAGCCGGGGGTGAAGCAGCACCCCGGCATCGACGCCGCGATGAAGACGGTCATCGAGCAGAAGCGCAACCCGCCCCCCACGCCCGCCCCGGAGACCGCTCCCGGGCAGACGCCTCCGGCACCGCAGCAGTAGCCTTCACCGCTCCCCTGTCGTAAGAGCCGTCCTGCAATGATGTCCACCCGCTCCTACATCCTTCCGCGCGCCTGCCGCGCGGGCTTCCTCGCCGCGGCGGCGCTGGTGCTGGCCGTCGCGGTGCCGGCCTTGGCCATGCCAGGTGCCGGGAAGACGCCCCGGGCCATCCTGGAGGCACAGCAGGACCTGCCGCCCCCCATTCAAGGTGTGGACGTGCAGGAGCATCTGGGGGAGCTGGTGCCCATGGACACCCGCTTCCTCGACGCCTCCGGGCGCGAGGTGCGCCTGGGCGACGTGGTGCCGAAGGCGCGGCCCACCCTGCTGACGCTCGTCTATTACAACTGCCCCATGCTCTGTAACCTGGTGCTCAACGCCCAGGTGCAGTCCATGAAGGAGCTCGGGCTCGAGCTGGGCAAGGACTACGAAGCCGTCACCGTCAGCATCGACCCTGACGACACGCCTGCCCAGAGCCTGGAGCGGCGGCGGCGGCACCTGCAGTCCATGGGCAAGCCGGAGACGGCCCCCTGGCACTTCCTGACCGGCACGGACGCGGAAATCCGCCGGCTCGCGGACGCCCTTGGCTTCAAGTACACCTACGACGAGAGCACGAAGCAGTACGCCCACGCAGCCGTGGTGCACGTGCTCACGCCGGAAGGCAGCATCTCCCGGTATCTCTACGGGACGACGTTTCCCCCCTCGGACATGAAGCTGGCGTTGCTGGAGGCGGCCAATGGCCGCGTAGGTACCAGCTTCGATCAGATCATCCTGTCCTGCTTCAAGTATGACACCGCCAGTCGGCGGTATGGCTTCTACATCTTCGGGTTCATCCGCCTGGGCGGCATAGCCGTGTTCTCCGTCCTGGCGACGATGCTGATCTACTTCTGGAGGCGCGAGCTGAAGAAAGGCGCGGCGGCATGAGCGAGCTTCTCAACAATATCCTGTTCCTCCCGGAGGCCGCGTCCACGTTCGCGGAGCGCATCGACACGCTGCATCACTTCGTCGTGGGTACGACGATGGTGATGTCAACGGCGGTCGGTATGGCGGCCCTGTTCTTCTTCTTCCGTTACCGCCGCCGCCTCCCGGCGCAGGCGACGGAGTACATCGTTCCCACCCTGAAGACGGAGTTCCTCTTCGTCTCCGTTCCCCTCGTGTTCTTCCTGACCTGGTTCGGTATCGGGTTCCGGGACTTCACGTGGGTCACCACGCCGCCCAAGGACTCGATGGATGTCTACGTCATGGGCAAGCAGTGGATGTGGAAGTTCTCCTACCCGGAGGGCCCCAACGGGGTGAACGTGCTGCACGTGCCGGCGAACCGTCCGGTGCGTCTGCTCATCACCTCGCGTGACGTGCTGCACTCCTTCTACGTGCCGGCCTTCCGCATCAAGATGGATGCGCTCCCGGGCCGCTACACGCAGATCTGGTTCGAGGCGACCAAGCCGGGCACGTACCAGGTGCTGTGCACCGAGTACTGCGGCCTGTCGCACTCGAAGATGCTGGCCGAGGTCGTCGTGCTCCCGCAGGAGGAGTACGAAAACTGGATCCAGGAGCAGCGCCGCGGCCGTCTGCAGGACCGTCAGGACGCGCTGGCGGACAACTCCCTGGTGCCGCCGGTGGCGCGCATGGTGGAGCAGGGCCAGGTGCTCGCGGGCACGCAGGGCTGCCTCAAGTGCCACTCGGTGGACGGCTCGCAGCACATCGGCCCGACCTTCCTGGGCATGTACGACCGCGTGGAGCAGCTCGAGGACGGGCAGACCATCCGCGTGGACGAGGCCTATATCACCCAGTCGATGATGGACCCGGGCGCCCACCTGGTGGCGGGCTACCAGAACGTGATGCCGACCTACCAGGGCAAGCTGCAGGGCCCGGAGACGGCCGCCATCGTCGAGTACATCAAGTCGCTTCGCACTCCGAACGTCCGTGAGGGCGCCTCCGAGGGACCCGCCTATGACGCCATCCAGTAGCATCGCAGCCCCGGGCGCCACCCCCGCGCCCGAGGAGCATCACGACCACCACCCGAGCTACCTGGTCGACGGCACCACCATCAAATCGTGGCTGCTGACGGTCGACCACAAGCGCATCGGGCTCATGTTCCTGTTCTGGGTCCTGCTGTTCTTCCTCGTGGGCGGCATCTTCGCGCTGCTCATCCGGGTAGAGCTGCTGACGCCGGGCCCGACCATCATGGACGCGATGACGTACAACCGTACGTTCACGCTCCATGGCCTGGTCATGATCTTCCTGTTCATGATTCCGGCCATCCCCGCCGTCTTCGGCAACTTCATGTTGCCGCTGATGCTGGGTGCCAAGGACGTGGCCTTCCCTCGGCTGAACCTGCTGTCACTCTACATCTACCTGGCCGGCGCGGTGTTGGCGCTGTGGGGCATGCTCAACGGCGGCCTGGACACGGGCTGGACGTTCTACACCCCGTACAGCGCGCACACGACGACCACGGTGGCGCCGGTGCTGTTCGGCGCGTTCATCATCGGGTTCAGCTCCATCGTCACGGGCATCAACTTCATCGTGACGACCCACACCATGCGCGCGCCGGGCATCACCTGGTTCAAGATGCCGCTGTTCGTGTGGGCCATCTACGCCACCAGTTGCATCCAGGTGCTGGCCACGCCGGTCATCGGCCTGCTGCTGGTCCTGGTGACGGTGGAGAACCTGTTCGGGTTCGGCATGTTCGACCCGGCGCGCGGCGGCGACCCGGTGCTCTTCCAGCACCTGTTCTGGTTCTACAGCCACCCGGCCGTGTACATCATGGTGCTGCCGTCCTTCGGCGTGATGAGCGAGATCGTCGCGACCTACAGCCGCAAGAACATCTTCGGCTACCGCGCGGTGGCGTACTCCAGCCTGGGCATCGCCTTCGTGGGCTTCTTCGCCTGGGGCCACCACATGTTCGTGTCCGGCCAGTCCACCTTCGCGGGCGGCCTGTTCGGCGTGCTGACCATGCTGGTGGGCGTGTTCACCGCCATCAAGGTCTTCAACTGGGTGGGCACCGTCTACAAGGGCGCGGTCGAGTTCAAGACGCCCTTCGCCTACTTCTGCGGCTTCCTGTTCTTCACCGTGTTCGGTGGCATGACGGGCATCGCGCTGGGCACGGTGTCGCTGGACGTCGCCTGGCACGACACCTACTTCGTGGTGGCGCACTTCCACTTCATCATGGTGGGCGCGACCATCATGGCCTTCCTGGCCGCCCTCCACTACTGGTTCCCGAAGATGTTCGGGCGCACGTACCACGAGGGTTGGGGTCTGGTGTCCGCGGCGCTCATCATCCTGGGCTTCAACGCCACGTTCATTCCCCAGTTCCTACTGGGCAACAACGGCATGCCGCGCCGCTACTATGAGTACCCGGAGCGCTTCCAGGCGCTGAACGTGGCCTCCACGGCCGGCGCGACGCTGCTGGCGTTCGGGTTCATCATCATCGCCATGTACCTGACGTACGCCCTGATCTACGGCAAGGCGTCCGGCAAGAACCCATGGCGCAGCAAGGGCTACGAGTGGCTGTCCGAGTCTCCGCCGCCGACCCACAACTTCGTGGGGCCGCAGCCGGTGTTCCCGGAGGAGCCCCACTTCTACGTGGACCCCAAGAAGGCCGAGGTGCCCGATGCAGTCTAGTTCTCACGCCGCCGGGGGCGCCGCCGTGCCCGTCCCCCGGCTCGCCGGCCACTTCGCCTCGCTCGAGGTGCAGAACCACGCCGCGCGCCTGGGCATGTGGCTGTTCCTGGCGACGGAAATCCTGCTCTTCGCCGGCCTCTTCATCTGCTACGGCGTCTACCGCTTCCTCTTCCCGGAGGCGTGGGCCGCCGCCAGCCGCAGCCTGGACCTGACGCTGGGCACCATCAACACGGTGGTGCTCATCACCTCCTCGCTCACCGCGGCGCTCGCGGTGCACTACGCGAAGGAGGGGAAGAACAAGATGGTCGCGGTGCAGATTGCCCTCACCCTGGTGATGGCCGTCGGCTTCCTCGTCATCAAGTACTTCGAGTACCACCACAAGTTCGAGATTGGCACGCTGCCGGGCCGCTTCTACTCGTACGAGGGCATCCAGCTTCCGGGCGTGCCCCTGTACTTCACGGTCTACTTCTGCGCGACGGCCCTGCACGGTATCCACGTCGTCATCGGCATGATCGTGCTGGCCTTCTCCATGGTCCGCGCGCTGAAGAAGGCTGACTTCGGGCCGAACAACTACACGATGGTCGAGCTGGGCAGCATGTACTGGCACCTCGTCGACCTGGTGTGGATCTTCCTCTTCCCGATGCTGTACCTCGTTTGAAGGGTTCCTCCACCATGGGCATTGCCAACGAATCCCGGCAAGAAGAACAGAACATGCGCGAGGAGCACCACGGAGCGGGCCGTTACTGGCTCATCTGGGGCCTGCTGCTGGTGCTGACGTTTGTCACGGTTGCCACCGGCGGCATCCACATCCCGACGTGGGGCTTGGTGCTGGCGCTCGTCATCGCCTCCACCAAGGGCGCGCTGGTGCTGCTCTACTTCATGCACCTGATTGACCACCGCGGCGCCAACCGACTGGTGTTCGCCGTCTCCATCATCTTCGTGGTGCTGATGCTCGCCATTCCGCTGGTGGACCTGGGCACCCGCTTCCGCGGCGCCACGCCTCCGGGTTCGACGTACAGCGACCTGCAGGCGATCGACATCGGCGCGGACGCCGAGGAAGGCCGCTACGGCGGCGGCATCCGCAAGGAAGGGAAGATGGGCGAGGAGTCCGGCGCGCCCAAGCAGTAAGGCGGTCGGGGCGGCCACCGCCCCACTCCACCAGCACGCGGCGCCGAGGGACATCCCCGGCGCCGCTTTGCTTTTGCGGGCTACAGCATCACTTCGAAGTTCAGCGCCAGCGCGGTGTCCGTAGACACCTTGCCCGGAGGTGGCGCGCTGTCGTGCTTCACCAGGAAGCTGGTGCCCAGCGACAGCTGCTTGGTGAGCCCCACGGACAGCTGCGTCTGGCTGTTGAAGAGCATGCGCGAGTCGCCGATGACGCTCACCAGCACCTCCACGTCCTCCTTGAAGGTGACGTTCTGCGCCAGGCCGTAGCGGAACACCGCGCCGAAGCGGGGACCGCCCAGGTCCACGTCCGGCAGGTTCAACCGCGTGGGGTAGTACTGGAAGCGCGTCTCGTTGGCGTAACGGAAGGCGGCGTCCGTGCGGAGGTAGGACTCGCGGCCCTTCTCCTTCTTCTCGTCCCACCACAGCACGCCCAGACCGCCTTCGCCGAAGGTGCGTGACTCCACGCTCTTCACATGGTCCGTCTCCGCGCCCGCCAGCAGGTAGCCGCTGATGACCTCGGTGAAGCGCCGGTCACCGCGCAGCTCCAGGCCCGCGTTGAACGCCACCACCTGGGACACGGCCTCCTCGCCCGTGACTTCGGGCGGACGGCTGCGGCCATAGGAGCCGTAGGACTTGATGGCGTAGATCCAGTTGTCCGTCGTGCGCTGGGCGCTGGCCAGGCCGCTCACCGTCAGGGTGGAGGCGTTACCCGTCAGCGAGATGAGGCCCAGGCCGACGGTGACGTCCCACTCGCCCTGCTTCTTGTCGGTGGCGGGGGCAGCCTCGGGCGCGGAGGCCGGGGGCGGAGCCGTGACGGCGGCGGCGCGCTCGGCGGCCTCGGCGGCGCGGACGCTGGCCTCGGCGGCGCGCTCAGCGGCGATGGCGGCGCGCTCGGCGGCGGCGGCGGCGCGCTCCTCCACGCTGAGGGGCGCGGCGGCCGCGGTCTCGGCGGCGGGAGCCGGCGGCGTGGAGGGAGCGGGCGCAGGCGTCTGGGCCTGCAGGGACGTGGCAATCAAGAAGGCAGCGGAAAGCATCGGGTCTCCAGGTCAACGACGCCGGCAAAAAGCCTGAGTCCGGGTGCGGAAGTCCTGTGTTCCCCCCCGATGCCGACGCAGCCCCCTTCCTGCTTCAAAGGCCCGCCACGCTTCAATGCCTTAATGGTCGAATTCGGACACGCCCCGCGCCGCCGCACCGGGTGGGTCCGTTCCAACCGCTTCGCAGGCGGCTCTTGAAAGAAAAGGCGCGAAGAATTCCAGTCTCCGGGACGCCCGCGAGGAAGCCCATGCCCCTGCGCCCCGCTCCGCTCCTGCTGCTCTGCGCCCTGCTCGCCCCCGCCGCGGCCTCCGCCCAGCAAGTCACCGTCCCGGTGGAGGTGGGCATCGACCTGGAACTCCAGCTCTCCAAGAGCTTCCTGTTGGGCGTGGGCTGGGAGTCCGCGTTCTACGTCCCGCAAGAACTGGGAGGACTGGGCCTGCCCGAGCGCCTGCGCGACGGCTTCTTCCACGTGGGACAGGCCTACCTTCAGCTCCACTTCCGCGTCCCCTACGCCGTGCGCGTGTAAGGCGGAAGGCAGGCAGGCCTCAAGAACCCTCCAGCGCTGCTGCGAAGCGTCGCGCGCGCGACTACCCTGCCCCGCCATGCATCTGGTCGTCGCCAACGAAGCACAGAAAGCCGACAGGGACCGCCACACCTATACGGCCTGGGGCTCGCCCCTCACCGTCGAGCAGTTTCTCGAGCGGGAGCAGCGGCTGCGCGCCCATGCGTGGAGCCAGGACACCATGCGCACCTGGCTGCTGTGCGACGACGCCGGCCGCGTGCTCACCTCGTGCGAGACGTTCCGCACCCCCAGCTACCTGCGCGGCCCCGACTGTCAGACGACACGCGGCGACAGCTTCGTCATCGCCAGCGTCTACACCGAGCCGGCCCTGCGCGGACACGGCCACGCCACGCGGCTGATGGACCAGGTGGCCGCGGAGCTGGAGTGCACGGAGCCGGACGCCCAGGCCGCCGTGCTCTACTCCGACGTGGGCGCCCGCATCTACCGGCGCTCCGGCTACCAGGAGGTCCCCGCCTGGGACTGGCACCTGCCGGTGGGCAATGGGCCCGTGATTCGCAAGGTGGACGCGCTGTTGGAAGACCCGGACGTGCCCTCGGCGCTCGAGCGGATGCGGCGGCCAGAGGTGCCCTTCTACCTGTGGCCGGACGCCACGCAGGTGGACTGGCACCTGGAGCGCGAGCGCATCTACGCGGAGCTGCTGCGCCGCCCCCGCCCCCGGGCCTGCGGCGCGGTGGTGGGCTCGTCCACGGCGCTGTGGGCGATGATGGCCCGCCAAGGAGAGCTGGTGGTGCTGATGCTGGACGCGCGCTCCGAGGACGACGCCGCCGCGCTGCTGGAGGCCGCGGGGGCCCAGGCCCACAAGGCCGGGCTGTCCAAGGTGGTGCTGTGGGAGGAGCCGGGCAACATGCCGTGGGTGGCCCGGCTTCCCGAAGCCAGCCGCGAGGCCCGGGATGGCTCGTTGCCCATGGTGCGCCCCCTGCGCGCGGGCCTGCCCGCCGCCGCGGACATCCCCTTCGCTCGCGCGCTGTGGGCGTGAGCGTCCGGCTAGGATGCGCGCATGGCCCGCAGAACCCGCATCATCGAGGGCACGTGGAACTGCACCTCGTGTGACACGAAGTCGATTCGCGCCCGGCACAAGCGCTGCCCCCAGTGCAACAACCCGCGCGAGCTGACGGGCAAGGAGTCGGAGTTCGACTTCGGCGGCGTGGACGCGGCCAGCGGGAAGTCGCTGCGCGAGGGTGTCACCGACGCGGCGGCGTTGGAGCTGGCCAAGGCGGGAGAGGACTGGTTCTGCGCCTTCTGCGGCGCGGCCACGCGGGGGGACACGACGCGCTGCAAGCACTGCGGCGCCGAGCGCACCGACGACGCGAAGGCCGCCCCACGCCAGGCGTTCGACGAGCCCCCACCACTGCCGCCGCCACGTCCCGCGAAGCCGAAGCGCAAGGCACCGGTGCTCCTGGCATTGGGCTCGCTGTTCCTCTGCTGTCTCGGGTCCGGCGTCTTCGGCCTGTGGGCCAACAAGACGCATGAGTTTCCCGGCGAGGTGACGGGCACGGCCTGGAAGCGCACCGTGGTGCAGGAGCGCTTCACCCGGGTGACGAAGCAGGGCTGGCGCAACGAGTTGCGCGCCGTCACGCCCCGCCTGCCCGTTGACGGCACCGGCGAGGTGGCGGGCGTGGCCAACATCCGCGACTGCGTGTCCATCCAGCGGGGCACCCGCCGCGTCCCCGACGGCACGGAGCGGGTGTGCCGGACGAAGTCGCGCAAGGTGGCCTGCGGCTCGGAGGAGAAGTGCCGCCGCAAGGACATGGGCAATGGCTTCATGGAAGAGGTGTGCGAGGACGTGACGAAGTACTGCCGCGAGTCCTACGAGGACTGCCAGAACGAGACGCGCTACCGCCGGGAGCCCGTGTATGCCGACCAGTGCACCTACGACACCCATGAGTGGAAGCCGCTGACGCGCCGGGAGGCGTCCGGCACCGACGATGCGCCGCGCTGGCCCGAACTGGCCGTGGGCGCCGCGGACCGGCTGCGCCGCGAGGAGACATACACGGTGCGGCTGCGCTACGAGGACGACGGCGCCCACGAGCACGTGCTGGAGCCGGAGGACGAACGGACGTTCCTCGTCTGGAAGAAGGGCCAGGGCGCGCGCCTCACCGTGACGAACCTGGGCACGGTGGAGAAGGTCGTGCCCCTGTGAGTGCCCCCCACCCCAAGCCCGTGGAGTGCACGCGCTGCGGCGCCTGCTGCGTGGCGCCCGACATCGCCGCGCTGGACAAGCCGCTGGGCCTGCGCTGCCCGCACCTGCAGGAGGACAACCTCTGCGGCGTGTACGAGGAGCGGCCCGCCATCTGCCGTGACTACCAGGCGGACGAAATCTGCACCCTCATCGAGGCGCCCACGCTGGAGGAGCGCGTGGAGAAGTACCTGGGCCTCTTCGGGCTCCAGTCAGAGGCCCGGGCGCTACGCGAGCAGGGCTGTGCTTCCATGCGCATGGCCCGCCGCCTGGCCGCCCTGCCCCGCCCTGGAGGCGCCAAGGACTAGGCGCCTGGCGGCAAGAGCGCTTGTCGTCCCCGCGCACGGGCGATATCCCCCGGCCGTGCGATTCCAGCCCACCCAGCCCTTCGTGCCCGCGCCCGGCCTGGCGAACGAGCATGCGCAGACCATCTACGCCTCGCTCGTGCGCCCCACCCGGGCCCCCACGCTGCGACGCGAGCGCCTGGAGCTGCCGGACGGCGATTTCGTCGACCTGGACACCTTCGACGGCGCGGCGGGCGCGCCACACGTCGTGGCACTGCACGGCCTGGAGGGTTCGTCCCGCGCGGGCTACGTCACCGCCATCCTGCGAGGTGCGCAGACGCGGGGCTGGGGCGCCACCGCGCTCAACTTCCGCTCATGCAGCGGCGAGCCCAACCGGCTGGCGCGCTCGTACCACTCGGGCGACATCGATGACGCGCTCCGGGTGCTGAACGAGACGCGCGCCCGCGTCACCGGCCCGCTGTTCGCGGTGGGCTTCTCCCTGGGCGCCAACGTGCTGTGCCGGACGCTGGAGACACTGGGCGACGACGCGCCCGTGGAGGCCGCCGCGTCCGTCAGCGCGCCGTATGACTTGAGCGCCTGCTGCCGCAAGCTCGACGCGGGTGGCCCCTTCCACCGGCTGTACCGCGAGCGCTTCCTGCGGACGCTGAAGCAGAAGGCGCGCGACAAGCTGCGCCACTTCCCGGAGTCCTTCGACGGCCGGGCCATGGAGGCGGCGCGCACCATCCGCGCCTTCGACGACGCCGTCACGTCCGCGCTGCACGGCTTCCGCGACGCCGCCCACTACTACGCGGAGTCCTCCGCCGGCCCACGGCTGCACGCCATCCGCCGGCCCACGCTGCTGCTGAGCGCCGCGGACGACCCGATGCTGGAGACGCCCGTCATCCCGCCCGCCGCCGCCGACAATCCCCACCTGAGCATCGTGGTGACGGAGCGCGGTGGACACGTCGGCTTCGTCGGCGGCCACGTGCACCGGCCCCACTTCTGGGCCGAGGCGCAAGTGCTGGCCTTCTTCGACGCGGTGCTGGCCCATCCGCGCGCGGCCTGAGGCAGCGGCCTCGACTCAGCCGAAGGACAACAGGATGCCGAGCTTCGCGGTGGGCTCGATGTTGCTCAGGCTCCAGCCGTGGAAGTTCGCGGGCTCCAGCGCGTCGCGGAACTGCTCGTCCACGCCGACGATGCCAGGGCTGTAGAGCCGCATGATGCTGAAGCCGCCGCGCACGAAGAAGGTCAGCCGCTTCGGGGCCTGCCATTCGAAGCCCAGCAGGGCGCTCGCGTAGGAGTAGCCCACACGCTCCAGAGAATGGATGGGCATCTGCGTGCGGTCCACGATGCGCCGCTCCAGGCCTTCACCATTCGCGGGACGCGCATGACCGGCCTCCAGCGTCAGCGCGGGCGTCAGGCGGCCCTTCCAGGGCAGCAACGTGAGCCCCACGCGCGCTCCGGGACGGACACCATTGTGCGTGCCGCCCACGTGGAGCCGGAGCATTCGCGTGGGCCGGAAGGAGAGTGACAGGCCCGCGCCCTCGGGTGCGCTGGCGTCCAGCATCAAGCCGAAAGGAGCCATCCGCTCCGGGTCCTGGGTCCGCCGCTGGGGCCCCGAAGCTGACGCTGTCTGTGTCGTCAGCAGCACCCCTACCGCCGCCAGCGCGGATACCACCCCCATGCCCGGCCTCCCTTGACGCATGCCCCGTCCCGCCCGTCCTCCCACCCCGCCGCTACGACTGGCCTCTCGGGTGATGCTACTGCTCACTCGCCACCCTGCATTCGCGTCCCGGGAGTGCCCTGACTGCCCGCCTGGTCAGCGCCGGGCGGGAGCCTTGCTCCACCGCCGCACCTGAACCGCGAGCGAGGGAAAAGACGCGACGGGTTCCGGGAAGCCCCCACCTCACCGGAACCCGCGCCCCTTTTCGCCATGCCGTCGAGCCCACGCGGCGCTCCGCCCCCACGAAGCACCGCGGCCCCATCCGTCACGCCCCCCGTCCTGCTCCCCCAGAATCCGTCATGCCCCGCCCTGCTGGCGCGAACCCGCCGCGCTCCGCCCCCACGAAGCGCGGCAGGGTCCGCCCATCCGCCGACCTGTTCCCTGTCCCACCGCGAGCCAGGCCCTGCCGCCACGTCCGCCGCCGCCCTCGTCCCCAACGAAGCGCCGGCATGCCGCGCCGTCCTTCTCCCCCATCCCACCGAGGCCCGCCTCCCCACTCCAGGCGCCGCCCCAGTTCCGTCCCCGCTCCTGCAACCCGCGACCCGCACCGGCTTCCCACACCCGCCAACCCTCCCCATCCGCCGGCCCGCGTCGCACCGTGCCCAACGCCATAGCATTCGCCGTGCCGTGCCCACCGGAGCACGGAATGCGAATCGTTTCAGCCACTTACGAAGGCATGGAACCCAGGGGCGGACGCGGAGTTGGACGGCGGCCGGAAAAAACTACGTTCGCGGGCCGAACGGCCTGTCCCGGCGTACCGGTCTACTGTCGAAGCGACGACGAAGCCCTTCAGGCGCGCCCGACAGGTGGGCGCCACAGCCGGAGCGAGTCCTGGGCAAGCAGCTCGTGCATGGCCTGCTGAAGCGAGACGAGCATCTGATGGAGTGACTCGGCGGTGTCACCGTGGGCTTCGAGCACCCGCTCGTGCCGCCCATCGAAGATGCGCAGCCTGCCAGGGACGAGCGCGATGACGGGGAGCGTCGGGTGACGTTTGCGGAGCAAGCCCAGGAAGAGCGGGTGGTCCTCATCCGGGCGGCGCACGTCCACCACCACCAGCGCGGGAGGACGGGAGGTCAGCGAGGAGAAGGCGTCGTCCGCATCCCCGGTGACGGAGATGGCCAGGTCCGGCGCCTCGAGGATACGGCGCAACAGCTCGCGCGAAGGAGCATGAGGACTGACGATGAGGACTCGGCGCATCTTGCAGCTGAATCTAGCCCTTCCAGACGGCGATGGCGGCCCCCATGAAGGCGAGCCCGGAGCCCAGCACCCGGGGGAACGTCGCGGGGCGGCCTTCCACCATCGCATCCCACACGAGGCTGGTGAGGAGCTGCGCCGCCATCAGCAGCAGGACGGACTGCACCGCGCCCAGGCGGCTCAAGGCCCAGGGCATGCCCAGGACGATGATGACGCCGCACAGGCCCGGCAACAGGTGCCAGGGCGTGAAGCCACTCAAGCGACCCTGGCCCGCCGCGGCCTCCGGCCAGAGCCCCGGCACCGTGCGCACGACGAGGTACACCACGAAGGTGGCCATTGTCGCCACCACCATGTTCAGGAGCACGGCGCTCATCAGGCCCCACTGGCCCGCGAAGCGACGGTTGAGACCGGCCTGAGCCACGACCGCCAGGCCACACAGCATGGGAACGAGCGAGATGAAACGCATGCGGCGCGCTGGGTACCGTGAACAGCGCCTACCTGCAAGCCTACCCTCCACGTCTTCGATGAGACTGGCGAAACCCTGGATGACCGGCTAGGTCCCTACACGCCGATGCCGTCGCCCACCGAGCTCCACTTCGACTGCGGCACCCTGGTCGCGCCCACGCTGCCGGAGGATGCCCGCCTGCGGGCCCTCTTCCAGAAGGACGGGCGCACCGGCGTCTACCGCGCGCCCGCGTGGCATTACCGCGAGGCGGTGCTGCGGCTGCGGGAGCTGGGCATCCCCTACGAGGACAAGGCGAAGCGCTTCGAGCCGCTGGAGCTGCCGCTCACCTCGCCCATCCAACCCTTTCCGCATCAGCAACAGGCGCTGGAGGCGTGGACGCGCGCGGGCGGACGTGGCCTGGTGGAGCTGCCCACGGGCGCGGGCAAGACGCTGCTGGCGGTGCTCGCCATCGCCCACGTGAAGCGGCCCGCGCTGGTGGTGGTGCCCACGCTGGACCTGATGACGCAGTGGCAGGGCGTGCTGGCGCGCCACTTCTCCGTACCGGTGGGCCTGCTGGGCGGCGGCGTGAATGACCGGCAGCCGCTGACGGTGACGACGTACGACTCCGCGGCGATGCAGACGGAGTTCCACGGCAACCGCTTCGGCCTGCTGGTGTGCGACGAGTGCCATCACCTGCCCGCGCCCAGCTACCGCTTCATCGCGGAGGGCTCGCTGGCGCCGTACCGGCTGGGCCTCACCGCGACGCTGGAGCGCGCCGATGGCGGCGAGCGCGTCTGCGAGGAGCTGCTGGGCCCCCGCGTGCACCGCTCGGACATCCGGGAGCTGCAGGGTGAATACCTGGCGCCCTACGAAGTGAAGCGGGTGGAAGTCCCGCTGACGCCCGACGAGAAGTCGCGCTACGACACGGCGCGCGCGCTGTACCTGGGCTTCGTGCGCAGGCTGGGCGTGCCGCTCTCCGCGCCGGACGGGTGGGCGCGCTTCCTGGCGCAGAGCCAGCGCAGCGACGAGGGCCGCGCGGCGTACCGCGCCTACCGCGAGCAGCGGCGGATTGCGCTCACGTCCAGCGGCAAGCAGGAGGTGATGTGGCGCATCCTCCTGGAGCACCGGGACGACCGTGTCCTCGTGTTCACCGACGACAACGAGACGGTGTACACGCTGGCGCGCCGCTTCCTGCTGCCCGCGCTGACGCACCACACGCCCGTGCCCGAGCGCAAGGCGTTGCTGGCGGCCTTCGCCTCCGGGGAACTGCCAGTGCTGCTGACCTCGCGCGTGCTGAACGAAGGCGTGGACGTGCCCGAGGCGCGCGTGGGCGTGGTGCTCAGCGGAAGCGCGAGCGTGCGCGAGCACGTGCAGCGGCTGGGGCGCATCCTGCGCAAACGGCCGGGGAAGCGCGCGCTGCTGTACGAGGTGTGCTCCGCGCAGACGGCGGAGAGCAGCATCAGCGAGCGGCGACGCCAGCACGGCGCCTATCAGGAGGGCGGCTGAGATGCTGACACGCGAGCTGCTCAACTTCCGCGTGCGCCAGGGCGTCCTGCGCCCCGTCTTCGTCAAGCGCGATGACGCGGAATTGCTGACCTTCGCCCAGGACCTGCTCGCGGAGGTAGCAGCGTCGCACGGCGGCCAGCGCGACGACATCGAGGAGTCGCTGGGCTTGAAGGCCGGCGCCTTCACCAAGCCCAAGGTGGCGCGCGGCCTGGTGAAGCTGGTGCTGGACCGGCTCCTCTTCGACGAGCCCGCGCCCGGCGTGACGGAAGCCCGCTGGGAGCGAATCAAAGCGGCGGGGCAGGTCCTGCGCGCCCTGCCGCCCGACGCCTCGGTGGAGGACTTCGAGGCACGGCTGGCCCAGACGCTCCCCGTCCCCCTGGCCGAGGCCCGCGAGGCGCTGTACTCGGACCTGCCCGGCCACCGCCGGCTGGTGGGCTGGGACGGCGAGGCACTGGACGCCCAGGACCTGCTGGACCGCTACAACCTGGCGCTGGCGCAGGGCCCCCTCTTGTCCGCACGGCGCCTCCGCCTGCGAGCCCAGGCGCCGGACCTGCTGCGCGTGCGCAAGGTGCTCCGGTGGCTCAAGTTCTGCCGCCTGGTGGCCGAGGTGTGGCGCGACGACGACAACTGGGCGCTCGACGTGGAGGGCCCCGGAGCCATGCTGGCGCTCCAGAAGAAGTACGGCCTGCAGCTGGCGACCTTCCTGTCCGTGGTGCCGGTGCTGGAGCGCTGGGAGCTGACCGCCACCGTGGAACCTTCCCGGCGGCAGGCCACGCTGATGCTCAGCCACAAGGACCCGCTGCGTTCGCCCCTACCCGCCGCACTGGGTCACATTCCTCCGGAAGTGGCCTCCCTCGCGGAGGGCTTCATGGATGACGCCTGGGAGCTGGACCTCACGCCCCTGCCCCGGCACGTGGGCGCCTCCGGACTGTGCGTGCCGGACCTCACCTTCCGCCACCGTGCGTCCAAGAGAGAAGTCGCGCTGGAGCTCTTCCACGCATGGCATGCGGCGCCCCTGGCCCGGAGGCTGACGGAGCTGCGCTCGCGGCCGGACGCGGGCCTGCTGCTGGGCGTGGACCGGGCGCTGGCCAAGGAGGCCGCCGAGCGAGAGACGCTGGAGGCCCACCCGCAGGTGGTGCTCTTCAACGGCTTTCCCTCCGCGCGCAAGCTGCGGGAGCGCCTGGCGAAACTGGAGCCCGGGCGGTGAGCGATGCGCTCGCCTGCCGCGGACGTGCGTCAGCCGCGCGACTTGAACTGCGCCGCGAGCACGCTGAGGATCCGGATGGACGTCCGGTCCAACTGCTTGGCCCGTCGCATGAGCCGCCGCAGCTCGGCGGACTCGCCGTAGTCACTGGGCGGCTCGGCGGCCCACTTCACCTCCTGCACCGGCTTGAGGCCCAACGCCTCGTCCGCGGAGATGGAGAGCACCGTGCACAGCCGGCGGAACGTCTGGATGCTCGGCAGCATGTGGCCGCGCTCGAGCCGGCCATAGACTTCGCTCGCGATGCCAATGCGCTCCGCCACGTCGGCCTGGGTCAGGTTCAGGCGGGTCCGAGCAAGGCGAGCCGCTCCGCCAAGGCGGGATGCGAGAGTCTTTTCCATGGGTCGTTAACCTAGCGGGTCCGCACATGTCGATATGACTTGAGAGGTTGGCATCCAAGAACTTCCTGAGTAGTCTTGTAGGTAGGCAACCTCGTGCGTTTGGCCAACCACACAGGTCTCACCCTGCTGGCGCGAAGAACATGCTGACCTTCTTGTTCGTGGACGAAGACCCACGTTCACTCGCGGCGCTGCGGCGTCTCGTGAGGGATTTGCCCGGCGGCAAGCGCTTCGCCCGTTGCGTGGAGGAGGCCCTCGCGCTCGTGAAGGAAGAAGCGCCGTCCGTGGTGGTGACGGGCGATCTGCTCCCGGACGGAGACGGGCTGGAGCTGCTGGAGCAGGTGCGCGCGCGCCACCCCCGCACCGCCTGCGCGCTGCATGCGGTGATGCCGCCCCTGGCGCGGGACATCACCTGGATGGACCGCGCCGCGCCGCCCTCGGAGGTGCATGCCCTGCTGCGGATGCTGGGCATCTGTGCGGCGTCAATGGGAAGCCCGCGTTAAGGTGCCCCCCTCGACGCGCCATGAAGCTCTACGCCATCAGCGACCTGCACTTGCGCCACAACGACAACCGCCTGGCGCTCCAGGCGCTTCCGGCCCATCCGGAGGACTGGCTCATCGTCGCGGGGGACGTGGGCGAGACGCTGGCGGAGATGGAGCTCATGCTGAGCACCCTCACCCAGCGCTTCCGCCAGGTCATCTGGGTGCCCGGCAACCATGAGCTGTGGACCATGCCGTCGGAGCAGCCGCAGCTGAAGGGGGAGGCGCGCTACCAGCGGCTGGTGAGCCTGTGCCGCAGCTACGGCGCCCTCACGCCGGAGGACCCCTACCCCCGCTGGCCCGGCCCTGGCCCCGAGCGCGTCATCGTCCCCATGTTCCTGGGCTACGACTACACGTTCCGCCCGGACCATGTGCCCGCGGACAAGGCGCTGGAGTGGGCCTGGGAGGATGACCTGCTGTGCACCGACGAGGTGCTGCTGCACCCCGAGCCCCACGCCAGCCGCTCCGCCTGGTGCGCCGCGCGCGTCGAGTCCACGCGGGCCCGGCTGGACGCCCTGCCCCCGGGCTGCGCCACCGTCCTCATCAACCACTACCCGCTGCGCTACGAGCACGTGCGGCTGCCGCGCATCCCCCGCTTCTCCATCTGGTGCGGGACGAAGCAGACGGAGGACTGGCACACCCGCTACCGCGCGGAGGTCGTCGTCACCGGCCACCTCCACATGCCCGCGACGCTGTGGCGTGACGGCGTGCGCTTCGAAGAGGTGTCGCTGGGCTACCCCGTGCAGTGGAAGTACCGGGGCGTGCACGCGTGGGAGAGCTGCCTGCGCGTCATCCTGCCCGGCCCCACGCCGTAGAAAACACGAAGCCCCGGGCGCCGCGTGAAGCGGAGCACCCGGGGCCTCATCGGCGCGGACAAAGGCCGCGCCGTCACTTCAGACTAGCGAGGCAGCGGCTCGAGGAAGGAGCCGATGAGGACGATGCCCTCGAAGCCATCCTTCGCGCCGTAGACCTCGATGTAGTAGCGGCCGGCCGGAGCGTTGATGAGGTTGCACTTCTCCGACTGGTGGTCCTTCACGCTGCGGCAGTCGTAGTCCGCGTGCGTCGGGGCGCCACCACGCTTGACGTAGAGGTCGGGGTTGCCCTTGCCCTCGCCCGTCTGGATGTAGATGTTGTTCTTCCCCTGGCCCGGGCGACGCTCCGGCACGTCCAGGATGAACACCTGCGAGGAGCCCGCCGCGCCCGAGAGGTTCTCCACGGCAATGCCGCTCTCGATGGGGACGTAGCCACCCTCCCAGGTCACGGTCAGCGTGGCGTCGGAGTACGCACGGTAGCCGTTCAGCATCGCGTACCACTTGCCGTGCTGCGGAGCCGCGAAGGTGCAGACCTCGTTGTTGCCACCGGCGTACGGGCGGCAATCGTACAGCGCGGTGGTGGGCGCGCTGTTGTAGCGGACGTACAGGTCCGCGTCACCCGTGCCACCCGACAGGGTGAACCGCAGGTTGTAGGCACCTTCCGGCACCGTGACCTCGAAGTACTTCTTCTCGTTGGCGCCACCCGACACGACGACCGGCGTGTCCTTGCCGATGGGGTCCGTCGGCGGAGGCGGAACCGGGACGCTGACGCCAACGGCCTTCCACGCGTTCGACACCGACTCGATGGTGGCGGCGTCGTAGCCGAGCTGCGCCGCGGCCTGCTCCGAGATGGTCTTCGCGGCCTCGAAGTTGGACGTCGGCACCATCAACGTGTTGGCCTTGTAGAAGATCTGCGCGGCCTTCTCGATGCCGATGCCCGCCACCACGATGGTGCTCTTGCCACGCGGGTGCGTGCCACCCTGCGACAGGAGGTAGAACGCCAGGTTGGAGATACCGGAGCTGTAGTGCACGCCGGTACCGGGCACGTAGTTGTGGTAGTGGTCGAGCGAGTCGCCATCCAGCGCCGGGTCGTTCATGTAGCGCAGGGCGTCGTTCGGGATGGACGGGGTCCACACGTCGTCGCCAATCAGCCAGTGACGCGGGGAGACCTCGTCCGCGCCGTCGCCGTACCACTCGCACACCGCGCCGAACACGTCGGACATCGACTCGTTCAGGCCGCCGGACTCACCCGAGTAGATGAGGTCCGACTCGTTGTCCGTCACGGCGTGGGTCAGCTCGTGCGCCGTCACGTCCAGCGAGTTGGCCAGGTTGGTGGCCGTCACGCCGTCGCCATCGCCGTACACCATCTGGGTACCGTCCCAGAAGGCGTTCACGTAGTTGACGCGGTGGTGCACCGTGCTGATGAGCGTGCCACCCACGTTGTCGATGGAGTCACGGCCGAACAGGGTGTTGTAGCAGTCGTAGACGGTGCCCAGGTGGTCGTAGTTGGTGTTGACCACGGGGTCCGCCACCGGCACCGCGCCCTCGATGCGCACGACCGCGCCCGGCAGGATGCTGGTGTTGTTGCCGTTGTGGAGGCGGCGGTCGAGGGATTCCTTGATCTGCGGGATGCGCAGCATCACATCGGCGTTGCGCGCGTCCACCAGGACCCAGTCGCGAACAGGCGTGCCGTCCGCCTTGTTGCCGTGCTGGACGACCTTGTACATCAGGCGCAGCTCGTCATCGACGCGCCAGTACACCAGCTCCGGGTTCTTGTCGGTGACCCAGCCCTTGAGCGTCTCGCGGTCGGAGTCCACCGCGGACGTGGCAATCTCACCCGCGATGGTCGCCTTCAGTTCGGCGCGCAGGTCGCTGCGGACGTTGGTGTTCGCCGCGAACACCTTGCCGTTGCGCGCGTGCAGGATCAGCTCGCCGCCCAGCACCGGGAGGTTGTTGTGCTTCACGGCATAGCGGTAGTGGCTGTCACCCTGCTTGTCCGTGTGCGCCTTCTTGAAGACCAGGTTGCCCGGCTCCAGGCGGAACGTCGGCGCCACGGCGTCGACGACCGGGGCCAGCGCGGACGCGTTGAGCGCCTTGGGGCCAGCGGCCGGAATATCCGGCAGGGCAATCGACAGACCGGTGACGAACTGCGCCACCTTCTGGTCGTCCGTCAGGACGACCTTCGCGCCATTCTCCAGCGTCGCCGCCTTCGCGGCATCCGTAGGCTTGTCGGCCTCGGGGGCAGGGGTGGACTCGTTGCAACCGACAACGACAGACAGCGCCGCGATACCGAGCGCTCCGCGAACTCTCTTCTGCACCATGTAATCCTCCTAAGCGGAAAGATTAGGAAGCACGATGACACAGGGATGGCACGTATTTCAAGGTTGCGCGATTATTTCAGTTGTTATCCTCTTCTTAGATTTCAGGCTAATTACGATTAATCCTTTGCTTCCACGGACTTACGGAGTCCACTTCCAGTGCGGGCAACCTGTCACGTGACGTGACAGGTCGTCCAGGCGGGCCTCGGTTTTCCACAGGTTTTGTGAACTCCGTGCCGAACTCCGGGTCCGCCCGCGCGCGTGCGGCAACACTGGCATCGACGTGGCTGGCCATTACGCTTCCTGTCCGGGAGGCAACGATGCGCGCATTGCAGCTACAGCGGCTGGACGGCCCTGACGGGCTCCAACTGGTGGACGTGCCCGAGCCCGAGGCGGGGGACTCGGTGCTCATCGACGTGGTGGCGGCCGGGGTGAGCTTTCCGGACCTGCTGCTCACCCGGGGGCAGTACCAACTCAAGCCCGCCCTGCCCTTCATTCCAGGCGTGGAGGTGGCGGGCGTGGTGCGGCAGGCACCCGCGGGCGCGGCGGTGAAGCCCGGGCAGCGGGTGATGGCCTTCAGCTTCGGGTTGGGCGGCTTCGCCGAGGTGGCCGCGATTCAGCCGGAGATGGTGTTCCCCATCCCCGCGGACTGGAGCTTCGAGGCGGCCGCGGGCGTGGTGATGAACTACCACACGGCGCACTTCGCGCTGCACCGGCGAGGCCGGCTCAAGGCGGAGGAGCGTGTCGTGGTCCATGGCGCCGCGGGAGGCGTGGGCACGGCGGCGGTGCAGGTGGCGCGCGGCGCGAAGGCGCGCGTCATCGCCGTGGTGAGCGACGAGCGCAAGGCGGACGTCGCCCGGCGGGCCGGCGCGCATGAGGTGCTGCTGTCGACCGGAGACTGGGTCGCGCAGGTTCGGGAGAAGACGGGCGGCCTGGGTGCCAACGTGGTGGTGGACCCGGTGGGCGGCGACATCTTCGACAAGAGCCTCAAGTGCCTGGCGCCCGAAGGCCGGCTGCTGGTGGTGGGCTTCGCGAGCGGGCGCATCCCCGAGGTCCAGGTGAACCGGCTCCTGCTGCGCAACATCGACGTGGTCGGCGTGGCATGGGGCGGCTTCCTCCTGCACGAGCCATCCCTGACGCCCACCATCGCCAAGGACCTGGAGGCCATGGCGGACCGTGGTGTGCTCACGCCCGTCGTGGGCCCGGTGTTCCCGCTGGAGCAGGGCGCGCAGGCCCTGCGTGAGCTCGACGCCCGGCGCGCCACGGGCAAGGTGGTGCTGCGCATGCGCGAAGGCTGACATGGCCTGGAGGCACCGGCGCGGGAGTGCTCGCGCCCGGTGCCCGTTGATTGACCGCCGGGCATGCGACCTGCTGCGTGCGGCCACGCCCGGCGCTGCCTTCTTCGCGGGCGGACCCCACCTTGGTGCAGGAGGTGAAGGCACCATGGCGGATGACCCCTTGGAGCGGCAGCACCAGCGCGAGCGGGAACAGGAGCGCAAGCGCCTGCGCGAGGAGGAGCAGAAGGACCTGGACGTGGAGTCCCACCGGGGCCCCCGGCCCCTGGAAGGCTACGCGGGCGGCCACACCACATGGACGGGCCAACAGGATGATGACTCCGCCCGCCGTGTCCATGCAGGCGATGCCCAGGCCTCCTGGGAAGCCAGCGAACGGCAGGCGCGACTGGAGCCGGAACCCGAGCCCGCCGGCAGTGAGGACGAACCGCCGCCGGGTGGCGAGCGCTCCCGATGAAGCGCGGCCCACAACGCGTGGGTCAACGAAGCTCGGGCACCTCGCGCTCCAGCGTCTCCGCCGCGCGCGCATCCTTGGGCAGGCCGAAGCGCTGGCGCGAGCACGCCAGCAACTGCCCCGCGTAGACGGTGTCCTCGATCGCCTCCTGGAAGCGGCCCAGCTGCGCCAGCGTGCGTGCCCGCTCGTCCACCAGCCGGGCCAGGATGCGGGCCTGCTCCGCGTGTGAGAACAGGCGGACCACGGAGCGCGCGTCGAAGCACACCAGTGTGTCGAACTCCATGCCCAGCGTGGCCGTGCAGGCTTCGCGGATGTGCAGGAGGCTCGTGTCCAGGGCCGCCTCTGCCCGTGCCCGGGCGATGTCCGGAGCCAGGCGGCCGAGCTCACGCACGGCATTCAGGGTGAAGGCGTAACGCAGGACAGGCATGCGGATGGGAACTACACCCCAGCCGCGAGGATTCATCCACTCATTGCGTGTGTCGAGTGCCGCACCCAGGCCCGCCTCGGGGCGCTCCCGCGAAAGAACGCCACTGGCCGGGATGGAATGGCGCCGACTACAGTTTCTCGTCGCGTTCCAGTCACCCCCACCAAGGACGACGAGACATGAAGGACCTGGACGCCATCCTCCGCGCGCGGGCGCAAGCTCGCGGCCCCCTGGTCCTGGCCACGGTGGTCGAGGTATCGGGCTCCGCCTACCGGCGGCCGGGGGCGAGGATGTTGATGAGCGAGGACGGATGGCTCGCGGGCGGCATCAGCGGCGGCTGTCTGGAGGCCGACGTCGTCCGCAAGGCCTTCTTCTGGACCACCACCGGGCCCCGCCTGCTGCGCTACGACTCCACCAGCGACACCTCGGAGGACGAAGGTGCCTTCTCCTTCGCGCTGGGCTGCAACGGCGTGGTGGACGTGCTGCTGGAGCGCTGGGAGGCGGGCGCGGGCGAGGCCCTCACCTTCGCCGCCGAGGCGCGGGGAGCGGGACGCCGGGCGGTGGTGGCGACGGTGTACCGGGGCCCCGCGAACGCCGTGGGTTCCCGGTTGAGGCTCCGCGATGACGGCACCGAAGCGGGCCAGCTGTCCGGCGCACTGGGAGACGCCGTGCGCGAAGCCGCACGCGAGGCGCTGGAGGCGGGCCGGACGTGGAGTGGCCCCTGCGGCGGCGCGGACGTGCTGGTGGAAGTCGTGGAGCCGCCCCATCCCCTGGTGCTCTTCGGCAGCGGCTTCGACGTGGCCCCGCTGGTGAACCAGGCCGCGGCCCTGGGCTGGCATGTCACGGTGGTGGCGGACCGGCCCGCACAGGCCCTGCGGCGCCGCTTTCCCCAGGCCCATACGGTGGTGTCGGCGAAGGCCCCGGACGCGCCCGGTGCGGTGCCCCTGTCGCCCCGTACGCTGGCCGTGCTGATGACACACAGTCTGCCGCAGGACCGCGAGCTGCTGGCGCGGCTGCTCCCACGGCCCCTGCGCTATCTGGGCGTGTTGGGACCTCGCTCGCGCACGGACCGGTTGCTCGCGGAGCTGCCCTCCCCGCCCACCGACGCGCACCTGGAGAAGCTCCACGCGCCCGTGGGCCTGGACCTGGGCGCGGAAGGCGCGGAGGAAATCGCCCTGTCCATCATCGCCGAGCTTCAAGCGGTGGTCTCCGGACGCGCGGGCGGCAAGCTTCGCGAGCGGCGCGCGCCCATCCACACCGCCGCGCCCCCTCCGGTGCGGAGGCTCGCATGACGGTGGGCGTGGTGCTGCTGGCCGCGGGCGGCTCCTCGCGGCTGGGCCACCCCAAGCAGTTGGTGCATTACCAGGGCACGACGCTGGTGCGGCGCGCCGCCGAGGCCGCGGCCTGCTTGCGATGCGGCCCCGTGGTGGTGGTGCTGGGCGCGTCGCGGGATGCGGTTGCCGCGGAGCTCACGGGCCTCGCCGTGCGCACCGTGGACCATGCGGACTGGGCCACGGGCCCTGGAGGCTCACTGCGCGCGGGGCTCGGTGCGCTGCGGGAGACGGAGCCCCCGGCGCTGGACGCAGTGCTCGTGTTGCTGTGCGACCAGCTTCGCGTGGATGCCGCACACTTGCGGACGCTGCTGGATACCTTTGAACGGACTCGCGCGTCCGTGGTGGCCTCCGCCTACGAGGACACCCAGGGCGTGCCCGCCCTCTTCGCGCGTGACGTCTTCCCGGAGCTGGATGCGCTCAGCCCGGGCCAGGGCGCGCGCGGTGTGATTGCGCGCGTGGCCTCGCGCGTGGTGGACGTCCCGCTGCCCGGCGGTGGCGACGACGTGGACACGCCCGAGGATGTCTCGCGGCTGACGTGAACCGAGCCCGCATCCGTCGCGCCGCGAATACGCGCATCGGCCCGGAGGCCGGCCCTCTGGTACGTCAGTGCGTATTGCCACCGCCGCGCACCGCTCCCCACCTTCTGCGCGCAGGACTTTCAGCAAAGGGGGGCTCATGTCCAGATTCAGGTTCCCGGCGGCGCTGGCCGCCTCGGCGGTGATGTGTTTCTCGGTCGGCTGCTCCAGGCACGCCAAGACATCCCAGGGCGGGAGGCCACCCACGGCGCAGCAGATGCCACGGCAGGGCGAAGGCCTGCCGCCCAACGCGCAGGCGGAGATGAAGCGGGACTGCCCCATGGACGTGTCCGGCGCACAGGCACGCGCGGAGGACATCCCGGAGGGCGTGGCCCTCATCATCGTCACGCAGGAAACCGACAAGGTGGCGGACCTCCAGCAGCGCAGCCGGAGGATGATGCAGTTCCAGCAGCAGCACGGGACAGGCGGCAGCGGCATGGCCCAGCCACCGGGCGTCGACTACGACGAGATGGGCGGCCGCGAGGAGCCGGGCTCCGCGGGCGCACCGTCGGTGCCGTCCATCGCCAGCGTGCACGACTCTCCGGAGGGCGTCGTCATCGTCTACACCGCCGTCGACCCGGCCCGGCAGGACAAGCTGAGCTCCGAAATCCACCGGAACGCGAAGTACCTGGACACGGGGAAGTGCCCGGGGATGGCGGCGGACTGAGCCCGACATGAGGCCAGCGCCCGAGGCCCTGCCCCCCGCGTCGTCCAGGTGGGCCAGGCGCTGGCTTCATCCCCCGAAGACGCCAGCCGTCACGCCAGCGGCGGCAGGTGCGTCAGGAGCCGCTGCAGGTCCGGCTGCAGCTCATCCGGCGAGGCGCTCGCGAGCACCTCCACCGGATGCGTGCCCCAGGTGACGGCGTAGGTCCGCAGCCCCGCCGCCTGTCCCGCGCGCAGGTCCAGCGCGGTGTCCCCCACCATCCACAACCCGCCCGTGCCCAGCGCCGCCAGCGCGTGGTGGATGACGTCGGGCGCGGGCTTGTGCGGAAAGCCATCCGTGCCCTGGACGTGGTGGAGCAACGGGCCCAGGCCCATGGCGTCCACGAACTTGCGCGCCATGTCGGGGCGCTTGGTGGTGGCCACCGCCAGCAGGTAGCCCCGCTCGCGCAGCGCGCGCAGCACCTCCACCACTCCCGGATAGGGCCGTGAGCGCCGGTGGAAGTTGAGCGGGTAGTGCTCACGGTAGGCCACGCACAACGCGGGGACGTGGTCCGGGGCGAACTGGCTGTACATCCAGTCCAGCGGATGGCCGATGAGCGCACGAACCTGCTCGTACGTCGGCGCCGGAAGCCCCAGGTGCCTGAAGGCATGGAGGAAGCTGTCGATGATGTCCGGCAGCGAGTCCACCAGCGTGCCGTCGAGGTCGAAGAGGATGCCGCGAGAAGTAGAAGCGCTCACGCACCTTCCATACCCCCTCTCGCGCCCCCTGTCCTCCCTCCGGACTCAGGGCGAGGCGTGCTCCGTCGGAGCAGCGGGCGCCTGCTCCAGGACGCACATCCACAGCCGCTCCTCCTGCACACAGCGCGTACCGCGAATGGCGCGGAACTCATGGAGCCGCTGCGGAATGGAGAGGTAGAGGGTCTCCGGGTCGAGCTTGCCCGCCCGGATATCGTCGTCGAGTCCCAGGCAGTAGGGCTGCGCGCGCGAGTCGTCCAACCGCGCGACGTAGCCGCTGTTGAAGGTGAGCCCCAGCCGGTAGGCGCGGTAGGCCCAGCGGTGGAAGTCCATGGGCCCGGCGCGGCAGCCCCGCCCGGAGCCGTCATGCATCTGCGGCGGGTAGAGCACCAGGTGCTTGCGCCCCACGGCGGCCTCGCGCAGCGCCTCGGACGGCTGCGTGTTCCAGGCCGGCCCTTCCTTCGCCTGATGGCCTCGCCCCAGGTTCACATCGAAGGCCTGCAGCACCAGCGCCAGGGCCAGGAGCGACGGCGCCACCGTGGGCCGGGGCAGGCGGATGAGGGCGAGCGAGGAGCCCAGCGCCAGCAGGTAGTACAGCGGCCACACGAAGCGGCCGGAGGAACGGAAGGGCTCCACCCACCGCATCACCGGCGCGTAGAGGCCCGTCAGGTCCGCGATGAGTTCACCTTGCAGGGTGATGCGCGAGGACAGCGCGAAGAAGCCCAGGCCCAGCGTCACCAGCCCCACCGGCACCAGCCTGCGCCATTGCCGCGCGACGAGCGGCGCGTCCCGCACGAGCAGGATGAGCGCGGCCCAGAGCGCGAAGAGCACGCCCAGCCCCAGGTAGCCGAAGCCTTCGTACTGGGCGCCCTGCCTCGGCAGCGAACCCAGGAAGCGCGACCAGGAGTCCCGGTAGCCCATCGGATTGACGAACGCCAGGAGGTCCGCGGAGAACCCACCGAAGGCGCCGGCGCCCAGGGTGCGCACCGTGCCGAGGTAGCCCAGCACGTAGAACAGCACCAGCACCACGCCCACGTTCACCACGGCGCCCAGCAGGGGCCACCGCCAGGGCAGCTTGCGCTCCAACGCGGTCCGCACGCACAGCGCCAGCGCGAGCGGCAGCACCATGGCGGTAATCACGGGGTGCACGCCCGCGGCGAACACACACAGCGCCAGCGCGATGCCCAGCGCCTGCGTCGCCTCGCGCGCGTCCCGCTGAGGAATCAGGTTCAGCCCCACCAGCAGCACGATGGTCCAGTGCGCGCACAACGCTTCGTGCGCCATGCTCATGCGCGCCAGCAGCGTGGGCGACAGCACGAGCAGCGCGCCCACCAGCCATTGCTGCGGCACCGTCGCGCCCATCCGCCGCGCCACCCACGCGGACGAAGCGCCCTGGAGCACCAGGCACATGCACATCCACGGTCCGATGTACTGGAAGTCGGCGGGCAGCAGGCTGGAGAACGGCCGCAGCAGCAACGCCACCCAGGGGATGGCGTCCATGTAGCCAAGCGTCGTCCCGAGCGGATGCAGGTAGCCGTCGATGGCGCCCAGCGGAAAGCGGAGCGGTTCGTTTCGGAAGAACAGCCAGCCCAGCAGGTGCTGGCTGAAGTCGTCACGGATGAGCCAGGCCAGGCGCGTGGGATTCAGCGCCGCCGGACCGTAGATGGCCAGGAACGCCAGCAGCCCCACCACGGCGGCCCCCAGCGGGCCCGCGTTCGCCACGACGAACGATGCAACCGTGTCCAAGATGCGCCGCAGCCGCTCGGGCAGGGCGGGCCTCATGAGCGGCACTCACGCGGGGCGACAGAGACGAAGGTGACGCGCGCTTCGGGCATGGAAGCGCCGCTTGAAGCACAGCCGTTTCAGGGGCGTCAAGCAGCCCCGGCGCAGACAGGGGTGCCCCTGCCCTCCATCTCCACAGCCTCCACATCCTCGGGCTCCGAGGTGAGTCGCCACAGGGCGTCCTCCAGGAAGCCCAGCGCGCCACGCAGGTCCGACGAGGCGGCCTCGGGCGGAGCGCACCGGGCCCGCGCGATGCGCTGGCGCACCGACTCGAAAGCCCGCTGCGCCCGCGCGACGTCGTCCCGGGCCGCCCGTGCCTCCGCCAGGTCCACCGCCGCGCGGAGCAGCGCGGCCAGCTCGCGCAGCACCGGGTCGTCCCGCAGCTCCGACGCGCCCTCCAGCACGACGAAGCTCGCCTCCGCCGCCGCTGCGTCTCCCACGCACGCCTCCACCACGGCCCGGTACACCGCGAAGCGCAGCACCTGCCCGCGCGACACGCGCCCCAGGCCGGACACCGCCTCCGACAGCCGTGCCCAGGCTTCGCTCCACGCCCCCAGGGCCAGCTCCGCGCGCCCCAGCTCGCCCAGCGCGGTGCCCTCCAGCAGCCGCTGCCCCAGCTGCCGGCCAATGCGCACAGCGGCCAGCAGGTGCTCGCGCGCCTCCTGCGGGCGCCCTTCCTCCAGCAGGTAGCAGCCCAGGTTGAGGCGAGCCAGCGCATGCCCCGCCCGGTCTCCCACACTGGCCGAACGCGCCATCGCATCCTCCAGCAGGCTCATCGCCTCGCGCGTGCGCCCCATCTCCCCGATGGCCACCGCGCAGTTGGACAGGAAGCCCACCTCGAACGTCACGTCGCCCACGCCGTGGAAGAGCGCCTGCGCCGCGCGCAGGTGGGGAATGGCCGCCTCCGCGCCGCAGCGCGCCTGCTCCACCAGCCCCAGGTTGCCCACTGTGTAGGCATCCAGCCAGCGGTCGCCCTCCGACGACAGCAGCCGCGCCTCGCGCACCAGCTCCCAGGCTTGGGACAGCTCGCCTTCGTGACGAGCCACAATCGACAGGTCCACCAGCACGCGCTTCTCGCCCGCCACCGCGCCCAGCCTCCTCAGCGACGCGCGTGCGCACTCCAAATCCCTGCGGGCCGACACCAGGTCGCCCGCCTCCAGGAACACGCGGCCACGCACCGCCACGGCCTCGGCCACCAGCCTGGGCGCGCCCATCACCCGGTCCGTCAGCGCCAGCGCCGCGTCCAGCCGTTCGAGCAACAGGCGCACCGGGCCCCGTGTCACCACCTCCGGCTCCAGCGCCACCAACGCCTCCAACGCCCGCTCCACCGAGCGCGCCGTCGCGGGCGTCACGGCCAGGGCGTTGTCACACGCCGCCAGGAGGTTCTCCCGCTCCAGCGCCAGCCGCTGCAAGGCCTCCGCGCCGCCCTGGCTGCGCACCTGCGCGCGCAGGCCGTGGGCCAGCGACAGGTACCAATCCGCGTGCCGCTCCGCCAACGCGGCCACATTGCCCACGCCCTCTTCGGCCAGCCGGGCCGCGGCGTACTGACGGATGCTCTCGTACTGGCCCAGCCGGGAGTCACCGCCGGGCAGCTCCGCCTCCAGCACGCGCAGCAACGACTTGGCGCGCAGCGACTGGAGCACGTCCAGCACGGCGGGCCCGTCCGGGGGCAACCCCAGCACCGCTTCCGCCGCCTCCAGCGTGAAGCCGCCACGGAACACCGAGCAGCGCGCCAGCGCGGCCCGCTCCTCCGGTTCCAGCAGGTTCCAGGACCAGTCGATGGCTCCTCGCAGCGTCGCCTGCCGCGCGCGGCCGTCACGCCGTCCCGTGCGCAGGAGTTCGAAGCGACGCGTGAGCCGCTCCCGAAGCTGGCTCACGCTCAACAGCGCCATGCGCGCGGCGGCCAGCTCGATGGCCAGTGCGATTCCATCCAGCTGCCGCACGATGTCCGCGACCTTCGGTGCCTCGCCGGCCGTTAGCTCGAAGTGGCCTCGGGCTTCGCGCGCCCGCTGCGCGAACAGCCGCACCGCGTCCGACCGGACCAACTCCTCCAGCCGTGACTCGCCCTCCTCCGGCACCGAGAGCGGCGCCAGGTCCAGCAGTCGCTCACCGGGAAGGCCCAGCGCCTCGCGCGACGTCGCCAGGAAGCGCGCGCGAGGCGCCAGTTGGAGCCAGCGCCCCAACGTAGCGGGCAGGTGCTGCACGGCCTGCTCCAGGTTGTCGAGGATGAGCAGCACGTCACCACAGTCGTTCAGCGCGCGCCCCAGCCGCTCCGCCGGCTCGGTCGGGTCGCCGTCCGCGCGCAGGGGGATTCCCAGCGCATGGCCCACCGACAGGCAGAGCGCCTCCGCTGTCTGGGCCTCGGCCAGCTCACACAGCCACACCCCGCCCTCCCATTCCCCCGACTCCAGCTCCAGCGCACCAAAGGACGTGGCCAGCCGGGTCTTGCCCATGCCGCCCGGCCCCAGCAGCGTGACGAGCCGCGTGCCGTCCACGAGCCAGCGGCGGAGCAACCCGAGTTCGATGCCTCGCCCCACCAGTCCCTCTTGGAGCACGGGCACGTTCCCCTGCCGATCTCTCGGCGCACGTGGAACTCCGAAGCGCCGCTCCGACAGGTGCGCGGGCAGCACCTCCACCAGGGCCACGGCATCATCGATGCCCTTCAATCGGAACGCGCCCAGGGGACGCACCGCGGGCCGGCCCAGCGGCTCCAACCCCTGCGCGGCCTGCGCCCAGGCGCCGCCACTCACCAGGACCTGACCTCCATGGCCCGCGGCCGCCACGCGCGCCGCCACGTTCACCATGCGACCCAGGTAGTCCGTCCGGCCGGAGCGCGCATCCACGCGGCACTCCGGCTCGCCCACGTGCACGCCCATGCGGACCCGCAGGCCCCGGAACAACAGGCCTCCGGGCCCCACCTCTTCGGCGGCCTCGGGCTGGGAGAGGATGTCCACCGGCCAGGGCGCGCGCAGCAGCACGTCCTGCGCCTCCAGGCACCACGTCAACGCCTCCAGCACCGAGGGGAACGCAATCATGAAGGAGTCCCCCTGCGTCTTCACCTCGTAGCCGGTGCTGCCGACCAGCAGGGAACGCAGGGCGCGGTCATGCACCTCCAGCGCGTCACGCATGCCCGCGCCACAACGCTCCCACAGCCGCGTGGAGCCCTGGACGTCGGTGAAGACCAGCGCCACGGAGCCCTCGGGAGGCGTCGCGGAGGCCGGCTGGGATTCCTGGCCGGGCAGTGCCCTCAGCATGCCCGCCGCGGAGCCTGCCAGCCTTCTGGAGGACACATCACCCATCGCACGCTCCTGCGATGCCAGTTCCCGATGAAGAGATGACACCACGCGGACCGAACACCGCCCATGCGTGACGGGCACATGCTCCGGGCCTCAACACAGACAGCATCCGGCACGAGACGCTCGCGCGCGGACGCGTCCACAACGCCACGGCCCACTCGTCCCGGGAGGCACCGCCGGTGTGAACCCCGTGCCCACCTCCAGCACGCCTCGACTGTCCGCGACTGCAAACATTGCCCGTGGGTACGGGTTGTCCGCATGCATCCCCGGTGCAAATTTTCGCGCCGGCCACCCTTCACCATGCCCGCACTCCTCGGGGTGGCCCCGCCCGGACACTTGCACCGCGAGCCGTCCGGCGACCTGGACCCACTGGGGAGTCGATGAAAAAGACACTGTTTCCGAAGACGTTTCCGATGCTCGCCCTGACGATGCTTGGCATTGCTGGCTGCGAGCCTCTGCCGCCAGACGCCGTGTCCCCGACCGGCGCGCTGACGCAGCCGCAGGATTCGTTCAACGGGCTGTCCTTCAATGGCCTGTCCTTCAACGGGCTGTCTTTCAATGGCCTGTCGTTCAACGGGCTGTCCTTCAATGGCCTGTCGTCGGAAGCCTTCAACACCTGGTTCCAGGCCAATCCCTCACTGGCCGACATGGCGATGCGCTACGTGGTCCGCTGCGCCGTGCCCGCGGGGCAGACGCGCACCTACACGGCCCCCACGACGGAGCAGTCGTACACCTGGGAAGGCGGCCTGGGGCTGGCGCCGGACTGGGCCAGGGGAAGCCCGGCCACGGTGGCCGAACAGCAGGTCGTCTCCGCGTGCCTGGCGGCCCACGCCAACCGGCTGGGGGAGGAGCTGCTCATCTCCGTCCTCGGCCTGGACGGCGCGGGCGCCGTCATTCCCTACACGGCGCAGGAGCTCGCCACGCACTCCCGGAAGGAGTCGTGTTTCTTCGGCAACCTCTTCAATTCAGAAGGCATCCACGTGGGGGCGGAGCGCGCTCCGCTGGGTCCCCAGGAGAGCACCTCGCGCGCCTGCGCGGGCCTGCTCCACGACGGCACGGAGACGCTCGTGCCCTGCGCACCCATGGTGTACGTGGGCGCCTGCACGTCCCACTGCACGCTGGACTCGAGCGGCCTCTACTACGAGACGTGCACGCTCGGCGGTGTCACCTACCGCCCCATCACCACGCGACTGTCCCCCACGAACGTGAATGTGTGCGGAGACACCCTATGTCAGGCCACGGAGCAATGTGGCACCTCCAACCGGTACGACAGCTGCGCACAGGATTGCGGCCCCTGCCCGTGAGGTGAGCCGCGCGAGCGTCTGCTGTTAGACGCTTTTCGCGTGCGCGCGGCGGAATGGATTGGAAGGCGCATGGGCGTGGCTACTTCCCTCTCTCATGCACCTCACCCCATCCCGCCCCATCCCCCTGGGCCTGCCCCGCGCGCTGCTCGTCGCGAGCGTGCTGCTGGCCTCGACGTCCCACGCCCAAACCACGCCGCTGGAAGACAACAACCGCATCACCGCGGGCTACATCGAACTGGCCTATGAAGTCGGCGGCCTGCTGGACCCCACCCTCACCCCGGGTGGCACCAGCGCCGTGCGGCCCAATTGGTTCGTCTTCGCGCCGCACGCCTCGCGCACCGGCGGCGAAGGCCTTCTCGGCGCGTCACTGGCCCGGAGCGTCATCCGCGCCGCCCGCGGTCAGCCGTCCCTGTCGCTTCAGCAGGCGCTGGGACGCGTGGGACTCACGGGCGCCCTGCATCTGTCCGTCCAGCAACTGGGCCTGCGGTTGGTGCTGACGGGCCTGCCCTTCGACGTGGCTGCGTCCCTCGCCTCGCTCACCACGGCGCTGAATGGCGCGGCCCTGCTGGACCCGCGCACGCTGCTCACCACCACGTCGCGCTTCGCCGCGCTCTACGCGAGCGCGCCCGGCGTGCGCCCGCTCGACAAGGCGGAGCGCATCGTGGACACGCTGGAGCGCACGCTCAACGAGAGCAACCTCGCCATCTTCACGGACATCGGCGGCTCGGGGCGCCTCTACATGGACTGGCGCGCGGGGGCCGGCGTGGTGACGCCCGAGCGCGTGCTGACGGAGTTCACGCTGGTGGGCGCGGTGCCCGCCCAGTCCCGGCAGGCCTATGACTACGCGCTCGCGCACGCCTTCGACACGCCGCGCCCGTTCAAGTTCGACACCCTCTTCCCCGGCATGCACTGGAAGAGCCTGCTGGTCGCGGCCTTCGCGCTGTACGAAGAGGCCCATCTGGCGCCCACGCCGGCCGCGCGCGACGCGCTGATTGCCATGGGCAACAACTACATCGCCTGGCGCGAGCAGCACGACATGGCCCAGCCTGTCTTCTCCCCTGCCGTCCAGCGCCCGGACGAGGTGTCGCGCGTCGAGCTGCTGCGCGCCATCACCCCGCTGCTGTCCACGGACTTCGGGACGATGACGTGGACGTACGCGGACTTCGCCTACAGCCAGCCGGACCGCGACGGCAACCCACTCACCTCGCCGCCCACTGAGTACAACTGGGCCATCTTCTGGGACCGCTGGACGGGCATTCTCTTCGCATTCGACGCGGCCTATCTTCAGCCCACGGCGCTCTGGGTCATGCCTGAACCCCTGGTGGACCCCACGGCGGCAGCGAACGGAGGCTGAGCGCGCATGGGCGAGTCGGGGCGGCCTGGGGGGGGCCGGAAACGGGGACGCAGGGACCGGCGCCGTGAGCCTCCTGACACACCAGGAGACCCTGCGAGCGCCGCGCCGGACGGCTTGACGCCTCCGGATGGCCGGGAGACCTTCCCGGCCCCCATGAGACTCGCTCCGTCTTCCGAGCCCGGTCGTCCCTCGGAGCCGCCCCCCGCAGTCACCACCACCGAGCTGCCTGCTCACGCCGCCGACGAGGTCAGCCTGTCCGCCGAGGCCCGGTTGTGTGTGCTGCAGGAGATGATGGGCGAGGCCTTCTTCACGCTCGACGCCCACGGCCGCGTCCGCGAGCTGAACACGCACGCCGCCGCCCTGCTGGGGATGTCAGCCGAGCAGGTGCGCGGCCAAGAGCCCTGGCTTGCCCAGCCCGGGCTTTCGGGCACGGTGATGCACGAACGGCTGATGACGGCGCTGACCACACGCGAGGGCGGCCGCTTCCTGGCGGAGCTGCCGTCGCGGACCTGGCTGGAGGTGACGGTCCGCGTGGTGGGTGACGAGACGTGGGTGCTGGCCACGGACATCACCCAGCGCCAGCACGCGGAGAATGAAGTGGCGCGCACCGAGGAGCGCTTCCGCCAGCTGGGCGAGCGCTTCCAGGTGGCGCTCGACTCCGCGCAGATGGCCGTCTGGGAGACGAACCTCGTCACCGGCCAGGTGTTCCGCTCCGAGGCACATGACCGGCTCTACGGCTACGCACAGCCACAGGCGGAGTGGACGCACGAGAAGTTCCTCGCCTCCATCCACCCGGAGGACCGCGCGGAGGTGGAGGCCCAGGTCTCCGCGCTCTTCACCCGGCACGTGGACGCCTACACGTCCACCTTCCGCACCCGCTGGCCGGACGGGAGCTGGCACTGGCTCACCAGCCGGGCGTCGGTGATTCGCGACGCCACGGGCAACGTCGCGGTGGTGCGCGGGGCCATCCTGGACATCACCGCGCTGAAGGAGACGGAGGCCGCGCTGCAGGAGGCGGTGCGCACGCGGGACGACTTCCTCTCCATGGCCAGCCACGAGCTGCGCACGCCGCTGACGTCCCTGCGCCTCCAGTTGCAACTGCTGCGGCGCCTGGGCGCCTCCGCGCCGACCGCGACGCTCGGCTCGGACAAGGTCGCCGGGAAGCTGGACAACACGGAGCGCCAGCTGCGCAGGCTGGGCGCGCTGGTGGACAACCTGCTGGACGTCAGCCGCATCCAGACGGGGAAGCTGGACTTCCAGTTCGCTGACGGAGACCTGTCCGGCGTGGTGTCGGACGTCGTCTCCCGCTTCGCCGAGGAGGCCCGTCTGGCGGGCGTGCTCCTGGACTCGCACGTGGACGCGCCGGCCCCGTGCCGCTTCGACCGGCTGCGCATGGAGCAGGTGGTGAGCAACCTGCTCACCAACGCCTTCCGTTATGGCGCGGGCAAGCCGGTGAAGGTGTCGCTGAAGCACGCTCCGGACAGGACGCGGCTGGTGGTGCAGGACAGCGGACCGGGCATCCCCGCCGCGGACAGGGATCGCGTCTTCGAGCGCTTCACCCAGGGCGACAACGCCCAGCGGCGCGGCGGCCTGGGGCTGGGGCTCCACATCGTCCGGCAAATCATCGAAGCGCACGGCGGCCGCGTTCACGTGGAGGAAGCGCCCGGAGGCGGCGCCGCCTTCGTGGTGGATTTGCCACGGTAGGGCAGGTGCCACCCAGTCCGGCGGGGCGGGTGCGGCATCCACTCCTGGACACATGTGGGGCGCCGCCCACGCGGTGACACCCGGCCCTTTCTCCGATTTCTTACACCCTGACGCCTTTCGAGAAGGACTTGGCGCCATCAGTGAATCGGGGTTCGCCGAACACGTGCATGATGCCGTCCCGGTTCGGCGTCAAGTGGGTGTGGGTTCGTTGCTCGTCATGGTCGCGACGGTCGTTTCGTCAGGAGGCGCTCCGATGTGGATTGAGAGCATCATCATGCCGCGCGAGGACGACTCGGAGCCCTACGTCCCGGCACCACAGCGGGACCGGCGCAGCGGGCTCGCGGCGGCGTTGGACGAGAGCCGCAAGCTGCGCGACAGGGTGCAACGCTTCGTGAGCGCCCACGACTTGTCGGACGGCGTGAGGTGGCTCAGCGAGCCTGGCCTCCTGCCCGTCATCACCATCCACTGCACGGACTTCGCGCTGGCGAAGCTGCGCGAAGCCGCGGATTTCGTGGTGGGCTGCGCGGCGCCCATCGACGTCTACCCCGCGCTGGTCGGCGCGCAGGGACAGGTGGCCCCCGAGGCCCTGCTCACCTCGGCGGTGTCACACCTGCAGCGCCGCGTGTAGGGCCGCCTCACGGCGTGGGGATGCGCCGGTAGCGCGCGGCGCAGAGCTGATAGACGGCGTAGGCCACCAGTCCCAACGCCACCAGGCCCAGCAGCCAGGGTCCGAAGGGCTGACGCGCCAACGTGCCCAGCGCTTCACCCAGGCCACCCGCCTCTCCCGGGTCCGCGCGCAGCGCCGCCTGGATGAAGAACCAACCCACCAGCAGGAACACCACGCCGCGCGCCGCGACACCGGCCCTGCAGATGCGCTCCACCCAGGTCCGCCGGCGCGCGGCCAGTCCGGACAGGGTCAGCTCCTCCAACATGCGTCCCTTCCAGGCCTGGTAGAGCTGGTACCCGGCGAACGCCATCACCGACAGGCCCACCATGACGACCAGCACCTGGCCAAAGGGCTGGGACAGCAGCCTGGCGGTGAGCCCCTGATTGCCGCCGCCACCACCACCACCCTGGCCGCGAAGGAGATTGAAGGCCGTGAGCGCGAGACTGGCGTGAATCACGCCGCTGCCCGCCATGCCCACGCGCGCCGCGATGCCCTTTCCGGAGCGGCCCCTGTCCTCCAAGTCCCAGGCGGCTTGGGCGAAACGCCACAGCGCGAAGGCCACCAGGCCCACCCCTAGCATCACCAGCAACACCGAGCCGAAGGGCTGGCGGGCCACCTCCTCCACCGCGCCATGGGTGTCCGTCGCCTGGCCTCCTTCACCCGCGGCCAGCATCAACGCCAGCACCCCAATCACCGCGTAGACCGCCGCGCGCGCGGCGAAGCCCACGCGGGCCGCCCACTCCACGCCGCTCCGGCCCGCGCCCTGCCCCGCCCGAGCCATCCGCTGGAGGTCGGGCCGGCGCAATGTCCCCGTCGCCATGTGTCCTCGTTCCTTTCCAGTGCTCCCGCCACGTCCGCGAGGGAACGATGTACATGGACGCGTCGGAGCCCAACGACCGCTCGCCCGGATGCCCGCCCAGGACACCGGGGCGCTTGTCTTGTCATTGGAGCGAGGACAGCTCAGCCGAAGCGCGCCTGGAACGCGCGCAGATTGGGTCCATCCCCACCGCGCTCGTAGACGGCGAAGACGACCTGGTCAAAGGCGCCCGGGAGCGAGGCCAATCCCAGCGCGAAGGCCTCCGCGACCTCCACGGGGTTGTTGCGGAACACGCCGCATCCCCAGGCGCCGAGCACCAGGGTGCGGTGCCCATGGTGCGCGGCGACACGGAGCACCTTCAGGGCCCGCGCATCCAGCACCTTGCGGATGCGTCCTCCCATGTCCCGGTCACGCGACAGCGCCACGCCTGCGTTGGGCGCGGGCGCCGTGAGGATGGACACCTGGAAGGGCTGCTCCAGCAACGTCAGGCCCTCATCCCGGAAGAACGGCACGTCCGGCGAATAGATGAGGTGGTCCGTGTAAAGGGGCGACCGGTCCGCGCGGTTGACGTCGTAGTACTCGCGCTGCGTGAGCAAGCACGGGTACAGCGCCGAGCAGCGCGCCAGGTCCTCTTCCTGTGCCTTCGCGCCGCCCAGGAAACCACCTCCGGGGTTCTTCGCCGACGCGAAGTTGAGCGCGGCCACATGGGACGCGCCCGCCTCCACCAGCCGGCGCGCGGCGGCGCCTGTCTTCTCGGCGGTGACTTCGATTCGAGGCGCCGACGGGTTCGCCGCCGCGGGGAATGACAAGCGCGAGAAGTCACCCGGCCGGTACAGCTCCGTGCCGGAGACCGCGCGCTCCACGGCCTCACCCAATGGGACGCATCGGCCCGAGGGAGCCAGGTACTGACCCCGCTCGATGATGTCCACCGTCTCCTGTCCAATGCCCTTCAACGACATGTGCTGCGTCCTGTCTGTCCGCGCTCACGCGAAGGTGCGCGAGCATTAGTGTAAGAACAACACGAACAGGCCTCGGGCAACCTGACAGGAACCGCGCGCGATGCGGCTCAGTCGCAGCCGACGCGCTGCGTGCTCACCACGACGTTGTCAATCCACGTCTCGGAGCCGGACGCACCCAGCGGGTGGACGAAGCCGTAGCCCACGGAGAAGTTGTTGAAGGCGCGCATGCCGATGTTGGTGAAGTCGTGCGCCAGCGTGCCGTCCACGTAGACGCGGGTGTTGCCATGCGTGCTCGACGTGCTGTCGCGGCGGACCTCCCACTCCAGGCACACCCAACGCCCCGCCGACATGCCCAGTTGGACGGGCTCGGGCTGGCGGTTCCATCCCTGCCCTTCGCGGAAGGACCAGTCATCCAGCGCGAAGCCGCTGTCCTGCATGACCTGGAGCTCGAAGCCACCAAAGTCCGCGCCGAAGTTGGACAGCACGAAGAAGGTGCCCATCTGCCCGAACGCCCCTGGCAGCGAGCGCATGTAGACGTGCGCGCGCACGAAGAGCCGGGTCTCGAAAGCGGGGATGCGCTTCTCCCACTGCGCGATGGCCTTGCCGGCCCGCTGCCGCTCGTCGTGTCCATCCTCGGTGAGGACGTGCAGCGCGCCCGGGCCGTTGCGCGTCCGCGTGCTGTCCACCTGGACGGAGGCGTTCTCCGCGCTGGCCGTCCATCCGTTGGTGTCGTTGCCGCTGTCGAACAACTCGCAGAGAAGCGCGTTGGAAGGACAGGTGCCGGGCTCGGTGCTGGGCCCCGGGTTGTCGTCGCCCGCGTCGGTGCCGGAGTCCGTTCCCATATGGGTGCCCGCGTCGGTGCCCGCGTCATTGCCAGGAGGGTTCTCGTCACCATCATCCGAGCACGCCGGCAGCACACCCAGTGAAAGCACCGCGAGGGGAAGCAGGAAAGACTGCTTGAGACGCATAGGTTCAGGTATCCGGACAGGCCCGCGGGGCCGGGCATGCGCTGAGGGGACGCGGTCGGCCGGGCTCCCCGGACCGGTGCCGACCTTCACGAATCCCTATCACTCGCAGTGCCTGCGGGTCACCTGGGCAGGGCCGACCCAGGGGGCGGCTGGGGGAGCACGCCCGACCTTCTCCGACCTGCATCCGAATTCATGGCGAACGGCGCCGGAGTCGTGCAGGAATCCGCGCCATGAAACTCTTCTACTCCCCTGGCGCCTGTTCGCTGTCGCCCCACATCATCCTGCGTGAGGGCGGCTTCTCCTTCACCACCGAGAAGGTGGACATCCGCGCCAAGAAGACGGCGGCGGGCGAGGACTTCCTCGCCATCAACCCCAAGGGCTATGTCCCGGCGCTCCAGTTGGATGACGGCAGCCTGCTGACAGAGGGCCCCGCCATCGTCCAGTTCCTCGCCGACCAGGTCCCCGACAAGAAGCTGGCCCCGGCCAACGGCACGCTGGAGCGCTACCGCCTCCAGGAGATGCTCAACTTCATCTCCACCGAGATTCACAAGGGCTTCAGCCCCCTGTTCAACCCGGCGTTCCCGGATGAAGGCAAGCGACTGACGCGTGAGCGGCTCGCGCAGCGCCTGGGCGTGCTGGAGGCGGTGGTGGCCAAGCAGGCGTTCCTGCTGGGCGACCAGTTCACCGTGGCGGACGCGTACCTCTTCACGACGCTCAACTGGGCCGGGCACACGAAGGTGGACCTGGAGCCCTTCCCCGCGCTGCGCGCCTATCACGCCCGCGTGGCGGACCGGCCCTCCGTACAGGAGGCCCTGAAGGCGGAAGGCCTCGCGAAGTGACGGCGGCCTTCGTCAAGCTGCTCGTCACGGACAGCGCGCGCTCGGTGGCCTTCTATGAAGCGCTGGGCTTCACGCGCGTGAGCGCCGAGCCCCCCTTCGTCCACCTCCGGTGGGCGGAGGCCCTGGACGTGTACCTGGTCACCCCGCCGCCGCAGCTGAAGCTGGAAGGCCGACGCGGCACGGGGGTGCTCGTCGGCCTCCGCGCCGAGGCGCCCCACAGCCTGGACGAGGTGCTCCTGCGGGCCCAGGCCCTGGGCGCCGCCGTGGACGGCCCCACGGTTCAGCCCTGGTACACCCGGGAGCTCATCGTCACCGACCCGGACGGCTACCGGCTGAACTTCATCGAGCCGGCGTAGCCGCGCTTCACCGCGGGCCAGGGCGCGCGGCCTTCACCCGAGGCCGCCGCCCTGCGTCCCAGCGCCACCGCTCGTCGAACCGCTTGCCCTCGAGAGGCGACGTCCGGCAGGCCCCCTCCCGAGCGGCTTCGGCTCACAGGGGAGCCGGACAGGTCCGGGGCATGGAAGCGACGGCCCTCGCCAGTTACGGTGCGGGCCTCCGCTCCCGTCTCATGGAATCCCGCGTCGCCGCCCTCTTCGCCCACGTGCGCGAGCACGCCGAGAATCGCCCAGGCATCTACCGGATGCTGGGGCCTTCGGACGAAGTGCTCTACGTGGGCAAGTCCGTGCGGGTGCGCACGCGGCTCTTGTCGTACTTCCGCGCGCAAGCGCACGAGAAGGCGGCGGAAATCATCGCCCACGCGCACCGCATCGTCTGGGAGTACACGCCCAGCGAGTTCGCCGCGCTGTTGCGCGAGTTCCGCCTCATCAAGTCACAGCGCCCCCTCTACAACGTGGAGCACAAGCGAGACCGGGGCCACTGCTTCATCCACCTCACGCGTGAACCCGTCCCCCGGCTGCGCGTGGTGGGCCGCGCCAGCGGCGAGAGCGGCGACTACTACGGGCCGTTCCACGGCCGGAGCGCCGTGTCCGACGTGGTGCGCGCGGTGAGTGACTTGATGGAGCTGCGCGACTGCGCGGCGGACACGCCCATGCGCCTGGCGGACCAGGGCCAGCTCTTCCCGCTGAAGCAGGAGCCGTTGTGCATGCGCGGGCAGCTCTCGCGCTGCCTGGCGCCCTGCGCCGGCGGCTGTACTCGCGCGGAGTACGACGCGCGCGTCGCCCAGGCCCGCGCCTTCCTCGAAGGAACGTCCGACACGCCGCTGACGCTGCTGCGTGAGCGAATGGCGCTGGCGGCCCGCAGGCTCCAGTTCGAATACGCCGCGGAGCTGCGGGACAGGGCGGAGCGGCTGGAACTGATGCGCGGCTGGGTGGTGGAGCTGAGCCGGATGCTCAAGCGCCTCTCTTTCGTCTACACGGTGCCCGGCCATGGCGGCGATGACCGCGTCTACGTGGTGCGCCGGGGCAGCGTGCGCGCGGAGCTGCCCGCGCCCGTCACGCTTGAGCAGCAGCAGGCGCTGGAGGCGAAGGCCCGTGAAATCCTCGAGCGGCCCGAGCCGGAGACGCTGGGCTTCCGTGCACACGAAGCGCAGGAGGTGATGCTCATCGCCCGCTGGTTCCGCCTGCACCCCGAGGAGCTTCTTGAAAGGCCCTACCAACTGGTAGGGCCTTTTTGTTTAACACGGGCCTCGCGATGAACATCGCGGGGCCTTCGTGCTTAGGCCCCTGAATCACAAGGGATTTCTCCTCGCGGTGCTGAAGAGGGCTCTCTCGGCTCGCTACCCCGCAGAGCGAGATGTCCCCTCTTCTCCGCCGCCAACTGGGCTCTCTGGAGCGCTCTTTCACCCATTTTGGGGAGAGAGAGGCCGAGAGTGGTTAACAGTTTTGTTAACCACCGCAGGCGACCGATTCTGACAATCCCTGGCTTTCGATGTCGTACCTTCCAGGGTTGCTCCGTTTCCCTGTCTCCAGGGCCGCCCGGAGCCCTTCGACGACGGTCCAGCCCCATGCGGCTGTTAACCGAGAGAGAAAAACGCAGCAGGTATTTACCGGGTACTCGCGATTTCGTCGCGCGGCGCAGACTCCCCGAGACGACTCTCAGAACCTCTTGGCCGAGTCCTCAGCACGGCCCCCTGCCCCGCCTCTCAGTTCTTGCCCGCGCGCCGTAGTGGCTCCGAGGGGGGGACCTTCAGGGCAAGGAAGACGGCCCGAGGATGCGCTCGCGTTCGCTGGCTCCTGTGCCGAGCCGTCCATTGGCCACGGAGAAGAAGTCCGCCGCGTCCGGCCCACGGCTGCGCTGGTCCGCCGAGGAGGAGCTGCGCTGCCGCTTGGCACGAGCGGCAGCGTGTGAACGAGCACGTCGCGAGCGCCATCGTGAGGGCCGTCGAATCCAGACAGGTTGCCGTGCTCGACTTCCTGCTCAGCCCCGAGCTGAAGCCCGTGACGCTCACCCAGAAGCTCGATTCCTTCCGCCACGACCAGGCGATGAAGGGTGGCTGGAGGGGCGTGGTGCTCTGGCGCTCGCGGAACTCGCACCTGTTCTTGCCCTGGAGGGACCTGAGCAAGCGGGACAAGCTCCGGCTGAGGGCCATGGCCACCCGCGTCGTCGAGGCGGAGCCCTCGAAGGTCTTTCTTCGCCACGACGTCCGAGGATGGACCGTTGCCTGAAACGACGAAGGGCCCGTGTGTGTGCACGAGCCCTCGTGGAACGTCACCCGCGCGCGGCGCCGGTCAGAACTGCCCGGCGCGCGCCTGCTCGAAGGGCACGCGGTGCTTCAGGTACATCGTGTCCATCATGTGGTTGCCGATGAGGTTCAGGTTGCCGTCCGTGAAGCGGTGCACCACGGCGCCCTTGCCCGCGCATAAGAGGAATGGGGGCCCTGTTGAGGGGGAGGGAGGGTGCAGAGGGGCCGAGGAGGGCCGCTGACGGGGCCGCCCGAGCGATGCTCCTGGCCGGTGGACAGGCCGCTTGAGCCCCCTTGGGGCACACGCCTGCCCAGGCCGGCGCGCGCCATCAGCCAGGCCGAGCACACGGGGCTCATGCTGGAGGCCACCACGGACACCGTCTTCGTGGGCAGCCCCACCTCGGGGACCAATGGGGACATCACCCGGGCGCTGCTGCCGGGCGGAGTCGTCTTCACCTTCACCGGGCAGGCCGTGCTTCACGGCGACGGGCGCCAGCTCCAGAAGAAGGGGCTGGAGCCCCACGTGAAGGTGCGGCCCACCCTCGCGGGCCTCCAGGCGGGCCTGGGACGAGCTGCTGGAGCGCGCCCTCCAGGTGCTGCGTGAAGAGACCGCTCCGAAGGCGGCGACGCGCAAGGAGTGAGCCGCGTCCCGGGCCTGACTCCGGACGGGGCACGCGCGACTCGACGCGTGCCCCGCTCGAAGTGTCACTTCAGGTAGCCGGATTGCTGGATGAAGGCCTTCACGGCGGCGACGTCGGAGTAGTCGAGCTGAATCATCTCCCGGAGGGCCACGCGCTTGTCGGGGGCCTGCTCGTGGTAGCGCCGGGCGATTTCGTAACCCACGTAGTAGCCGACGTCCGACACGCCGAAGGTGTTGGTGGGCGCGTTGTAGAGCCAGTCCTTCAGGGAGTCGCCGTCCATCTGCGCCACGAAGTGCGCCCGGATGGCGTCGGCGTGCGCGGGGCCGTAGCGGTACATCTCCAGCGCGGGCCGCTTGCCGGTGACCTGCTCGGCGACGAACTCCGCCACGCCCTCGTAGGCGACCCGCGAGGCGAGCACGTCCGCCATGTCGCGCTGCTGGGTGTGGACGTACTCGTGGATGTTGTTCTGGCCGTTGTTCTCGCGGGGGCGTGTCGCGAAGAAGGCGCCCAGGCGGGTGCGCATCGGCTCGGGGAATTCGGACACGTCCACCGTCTCGTCCGTCAGCGCGATCTCCGCGCCGATGAGCACCTGTCGGCCCAGGGTCGTCCCCCCTGTCCGCATCGCGCCGATGGCGTAGGTGATGGTGGCGGGCTGGAGCTCGGGGTACAGGCGTCGGAAGGTGGCGAGGTCCTTCTCCAGTGACGAGGCCGCGCTCCGGGCGTGCGAGGTCAGCGGGCGGACGGAAGCCCAGTACTTGGGATAGCGGGTGATGACGTCGGCGAAGGACTGGGCGGTGTAGTCGCGCGCCTGCATCAACGCATGCAGCCCGGGAGTGCCGGGGTCGATGTAGAGGCGCTGGATGATGGCGGCGCGCTCGGCCACGTCCTCGGTCGCCATCGCCGCGTCATGGGCCACCCAGAAACGGTCGATGTCCTCCGTCACCACGGAGGTGGGCGATGCGGCGGGGGTGCTCGGAAGGGCTGTCTCGGGCGGCTTCAACGTGGGGGCACACCCCACCAGGAGGGCCGTCAGTACCGCTGTTCTCCACTGCATTCGGTGCTCCAGATATCCCCCCAGGCGTCGTCACCCCTACATCAGGGCCGCCGTGCATCCCAGGGACATGGCGCGCCGTGGACGCGGTTTGTGGCGGCTGTGTCAGGAGTTTCATGTTCTGCTGGCATGCGACCCTGGATGGCGCATGGCGAGAAGCAAGCGGATGCTGCTGTTGAGTCTGTGTGCATGGATGTCCTGCTTCGCTTGTGGCGATTCCAATTCGGACGACGCGTGTGACGGCAATCCGCCCGGTGGGGCCTCGGCCGTCGTGTGTCGGGATGGGTGCAGCTACCAATGCGGGAGGCAGTGCGCGGACGTCTGCGCCGCGGCAGGGTGTTGGTCCTGCTCGGCCGGGACGTGGACGAATACTCGAAAGAAAGCTGGGTGAGCGAATGGTCCAGCAGCGACCGGCAGGACGGCATGGACCGACGGGTGAGGCAGGAGCCGCCAAGCGCACTTGCCGACACGAACCTGCAGCCCCTGGCTCTGCCGTGACGAGCCTTCGTGTCAACCGCCGCCGCTCCACTGCACCGGACGCTCGCGAATACCACGAGGCCAACCGCTCGTTCGGCCCATCTCAATTGATCGACCGCATGCCGCTGCAGCGAAGCTCCGCCTCCACGTAGAATTGGGAAAGCGAATGCTCTCGAAGCGCCTGGCGCGAGCGCATGTAGCGATATGCTCGAACAAAGGGCAGGCACACTGAATCCCCGACTCGCACCTGAGACTCCTCAAGCCTCGCGCGAGGCACCCACCGTCCACCCAACCTACGCACCAGCACCTCCCCCAAGAACGCCCCAACAAGTGGCACCGTCGACTCATCAATTTTCCAGCGCTCAAACGACTCCGGAAAGTTCTCCTCCCAGAAGTGCGCATCAATATCCGCAAGCGACTCGGGAGTTGATTCAAAGACGGACGGAACCGGCACATGCAGCAACGCAACCAGGTATTCCGCAAGAAGCGAATAGTGCTCAACGACGCCCTCAAAATCCTCGACATCACAGCTTGAGGCTGCCTCGGCCGGAAGCCACTCCTCCATCTGCTGAGCACGAACTGCATCTACCGTCACCAACTGCTGAACCAACCCCTGAAGCTGTTGAATCTCTCCCTCCGCAGTCTCGGGCTCAGATTCAAGAATCTCAATGACGCGCAAGTAGGTCGCACGAGCATCAGAGATGAGCCCCAGCTCGTGCTGCACTTTGGCGATTCTCTTGAGAAGCAGCGCTAGAACATTTGTATACTCAATTGCGCCCTTCAACTCCCGCACTGCCAAAAGGAGCGCATCCGGCGCAGTCGGGTAGCCCTCCTTTCCCATCTCACAAGCATCCCAACAAGCTGCGATGGCACAAGCAGTCCGCTCCTGAAAATCCACATCCATCGCATCAGGCACTGGATGCAAGACATGCCCTTTGGCCATCAGACGGGCATCATTCTCGCGACCGATCACGCCAGTGAGTTCCTCAGCCAACTCAGCAGGCCGAGCAATGAGACTGAACGCGGGGGAGCCGTCCTGAGTCACTTGGGGCGCGATGCCGCTTATTCGAGCGACACGTACACGAGATGCCGGAATCTGTTTGTACTCCTCCGCCGTGTCGCGATTCCAGAACGAATGAAATCTCAGCTCCCGAAGAAGACGTGGGGACTGCTCCTCCATCGCATCCAAGCACCGATAAACATCACAACACGAGAGGTCCAGCCCACGCATATATGTCAACAACGGCTCCACGATACGGCTGTATCATTCCGAGCTGCGTGCGAGCCCCATAAAGGCCGAAGCAAGCACTTTTCCGCCATACAGTCGCGCAGCAGTCTGGTCCGCCTGCAGCCTACTCAGACGCAAATCATAGCCAGCAAGTTCGACCTGCATTACGGCACAGGGCCGCGCAACCCAAAACAGTGGGTTCAAGATTGGATACTTGATGAGCGCCATCGCCCCCATCAGCGAGGACTCTCCACGACTCTTGATGGCCAGCAATCGAAAGTCCCGTGACGAAACCGGCAATATGACTGAGCGACCAACGCCTTCATCTCACTGCTCGACAACTCCTTCACGAGGGGGAACCCAAGTAAAAGGGTTCGTTCACCGCGCCCGGCGAGTACCTCCCACAGCGGTCCGACCTCGGTGACGCCAATACTTGGGGCTGCCAGCATTATCACCTTATCCACCATCCGCATTCCCATCGCATCCGCGACCTCGGCGAGCGTCGCAAACAACCGAGGTTCGTCTGCTTTGGTAACAGGCCGCCCAAGAAATCGATCCGGAGGGAAGAGGTTGCGGCCCCGGAGCATTGAAAGCAGCGAGACAGCCCCAGTCGCCGACGCAGCCAGGAGAACATTGACAGAAGGTGACGACACTCGTGTCGCCTCGTACAGCACTACGCCAACGGAGATCGCAAGGACCAAAGGGAGCAAGGCACAGATGAGCGCGCTCACGGACCAAACACTCAGCCTGAGTAGCCGTCGGAGCCAGGCGCGCTGAAGTATCTTCTCATCGAGTCGGGCCTGCGCCTCGGCCGCAGACAAATGCGCCCCCTCAAGGCGCAAGAACAGAGCATTGATTGCCAGCAGCACACGTGGCATCACCAGGACGCCGATCCCTAAACCGAGGTTCGTGAATCTCGATCAGGTTGGAGGGCAAGCGGGCGCGGAGCGAGCGGGAAGAATGGGCAGGGGCACCTCCCGTTCGGCTCTGTGTGCGCAGAAAGCCTGAGAGCGAAAAGGCCCTGCCCGAAGGCAAAGGTAGGCAGTGGTTGAAGAGGAAGCAGCGACAGGCGCTGCTTCGGTGGGCAATCAAGAGCGGCTGCCCGCTCACCTATCGGAGGTGCCTGGCGGTGGCGGCCGTGGGGCGTGGAGCGTCGTGCCACGCCACCGCCCGGACATTGGAGTGTGCCACTTCGACAGTGGTGGTGGCGGTCCGGCGCTACCGGGAGGGTGGACGCCAGTCTCTTCGAGACAGGCGGGAGGGAAACGGACGCGCCAAGGTGGACGAGCGCTTCCGCGAGCGGCTCATCCGCGTGCTGGAGGGGACGCCCGAGGACTGGGGCTGGTGTCGTCCTACTTGGACTCGCGAGTTGCTGTGCCAAGAGTTGGCCCGCCGAGGCCTGGCCCGCGTGTCCGTGGCGACCATGGGGCGCACGCTCGCCTCGCTCGGTGCCCGGCTCAAGGCGGCCAAGCCCATTGTCGAGTGTCCATGGCACAGCTGGAAGCGACGACGTCGACTCCATGAGTTGAGGTGTCTCGAGGTGTATGGGCCCGCCAAGGAGCCCGTCCTCCATGTCGACGAGGTCGACATCCACCTCAACCCCAAGGTGGGGCGCGACTGGTGTCTGCCCGGACAGCGCCGGGTGGTGGTGACGCCGGGCAACAACCAGAAGCGTTACTTGGCCGGAGCACTCAACACACGCACGGGGAAACTGACGTGGGTGGAAGGCACGTCCAAGGCGAGCTTCCTCTTCATCCAACTGCTCTGGCGCCTGGCGAGTGAATACCGACGAGCCCGCCGCATCCACCTCGTCCTCGACAACGCCTCGGTGCATTCCAGCAAGAAGACGCTCAAGGCCCTGGCGCAACTCCGCGGGCGCTTCGTCCTCCACTTCCTGCCGCCATACTGCCCCCAGGGCAATCGCATCGAGCGGGTGTGGCTTGACTTGCACGCCAACGTCACTCGCAATCACCGCTGCCGCACCATGGCCCAGCCCATGCCCGCGTGCATGCCTACCTTACCGCTCGCAATGCCCAGCGCTCCGCCAGTCCATCCCTGCGTCGAGCCGACCTCAGGCGCACCTCCTGAGGTCGTTCGAGAATCACGATCGTTGGTTTAGCACATGAATCAGCCCACGGACTTGACTGGGTAACTGGCAAAGTCAAATATGGAGGTGAGGCCTTTACTGACCATGTCGCGATACTGATTGAAAGCTATCGGCAACACTCCTCGCCAACGTGCCGCTGCTCTCGCACTCACCTGCATATACGGATGCACGGCGCCCTCTGAGAGAGCCCCTGCCCCCATCGACATTCAGAACGAGGCGGACAGCATCGAATGCCAGAGGGCTCGCACCATCTTCAAAACCGATGCCGAGCGACATAACAACTGCGTAGAAGACGACGACTGCTACATAGAAGACCTCCGCGTGGTCCCCCAAGGATGTTGCTTTTCAACGTCATGGACTTGGCGCCAACGCAGGGAAACCCGTGCTCTTCTCAATACGACCTACATCCAATGCGGCGGTGTGGCGGACTATTACTGCCCCAGGTCATGTACTGCCGCATGCATCGAAGGGAGATGCGTTGGCAGGATTAAGCCTCCAGTCGAAGCACCACCCGCCCCGTAGAGACTGCTCGCAGCTCGTTTGTTCATGAGATGCGCCCACGAAAATTGACCATGTAATTTCTGGGCGCGCCTCCCGACACAGCCACTTCCACCCAGTTCGGAAACCACATCTGGCGACTCACACGCCAGATGTGGTTTTTTCTCCACCACAGGGCTCTATTGAGCACCTCTTTCACCGACTGGAAAGTCCGGTTGCCCGCTACACCCACCCAAACCCGGTCGCCGCGTCACGCGCGCGGCAAGGCCAGCCCGCCAGTGCGTCAATTCGAGTGAGCGAGGCGCGCAAGGACATCGCTCTGCCTGGGCCAGTTGATGCATCAGCCGGGGCTGCTGGCAAGGAACCGGGCCCTCCGGGTGCTGGGGCCCACGACGGCACGATTACCATCGACAAGCCCAACGTCATGTGGGGCACCGAAGCCATCTGCACCGTGACGACGCAGGAAGGCCAGGCCACCGTCTTCATTGCCGTCGACCACGGCACCTCCGCGCGCGTGGGCAGCCACGCCGCTCGGGTGGGAAATCGCGTCGAGGCCCTCGAGCCCCTGCCAGGGCATCCAGGCCCGCTCCGGCGCGTACGACCGTGGCGTGGCCACAGGGCTGGCCATCCGCCACGACAACGACCGCCAGTACGCCTCGGAAGCCTTCCAGGACAAGCTGCGCTTTCTGGGAGCCGAGTCCCGCCCGTCCTTCGTCCGCAGCCCCGAAGGCAATGGCTGCGCCGAGCGCTTCATCCGCACGCTCAAAAAGCAACTGCTCCGGGTACGCACCTTCGCCACCGAGGAAGAACTCCGGCTGGCCCTGCTGCAGTGGGCCTACCGGTACAACGAGCACTGGCTGCTGGAGTGTCACAACTATCACTCTCCGAGTCAGGCCCGGCGGGAGCTGATGCAGTCGAAACAGGCGGCCTGATTACAACCAACCTGGTGTCTCAACAATCCGGCGCGGTACAATGGCTCAATGAGATTCCTTCGACAGGTGAGGCTCGCGCAGGTGGCTGTGGCGGCGATTGGCTTCTCAAGCTTCGGTTCGGCCGTGGCCGAACCCGAGGTGAAGACAGTGCCCGACGTTCTGGAGGTAGGGGCACTCACCTCGACGTTCGAGGAATTCCAACGAACGTGTGACGCCGCGGGACGGCGACTGTGGGGACAGTCGCTGTGTGCCCCTCTCCTCGTCGTCCATCCCGTCACGCGCGTCTTCGTCGCGAGCACCTGGCCGAGTGGATCGGGAACAGGGCCCTGGGTGGGAATGTTCCCCTCGGAACTCACCATCGCCAACACGGCGCTGACTTGGGCGGGAACCACCTGGGTCCAGCTCCAAGGTCCGTTGCCCGATGCCCCCGCGCGTCGCCGTGCCCTGCTTGCCCACGAGGCCTTTCATCGGCTCCGCACCACCTTGGGCCACCCAGGGCGGGAGAAGGACAATGCCCACCTCGATGGCATCGAGGGCCGCACGCTGCTGCAACTCGAGTGGCGTGCCCTCGCGGCCGCCCTGCGCGCGACGACCCCCTCGGTCCGCACCCGCGCCGTCGAGGACGCTCTCGTGTTCCGTCGCGAGCGCCGAACGCGCTTCCCTGAAGCGGCGGTCGCGGAAGGGCTCCTCGAGGAGCACGAAGGCCTCGCCGAATACACGGGTGTGGCGCTGGCGGTGGCCGACGCACGTGGCAGGCGGGCCCTGGCGCTGGAGAACCTCGACGATGCCGTCAAGCGAAGCTCCTTCGTGCGCTCCTTCGCATATGCATCAGGCCCCGCCTATGGCCTCCTGCTGGACGAGGCGGGCCCCCGCGCCCAGGGATGGCGTGCCCGAGCGCTCGCCGGGGCGGACCTGGGAACGCTGCTCCAGGACGCACTGCGGCTGGGCACGCCCGAGCCCTCACCCGAGCGCGAAGCGCGCTACGGAGGCGCCGCTCTGCGAGAGACCGAACGCGAGCGGGCCCGCCTCGCCCAGGCCCGGGCCGAGGCGCTGCGCAAGAAGTTGGTGGAGGGCCCCGTGCTACACCTCCCCCTGGTGCGCATGCGTATCCAATTCAACCCCGGTGAGCTCATCCCGCTCGCCGAGCACGGCACGGTGTATCCCGGCGCCCGCATCGTCGATGCGTGGGGCTCGCTCACTGCGACCTCCGACGTGCTCCTCTCCTCGGACTGGAAGACGGCCACGGTGAACGCCCCCCCGTCGGGCCCCCGAGATGCACGCTGGGAAGGCGAGGGCTGGGTGTTGGAGCTGGCCCCCGGCTGGCGCGCCAACAAGGGGCCCCGACCAGGAGACCTGGTTCTCCAGGCTCCCGAGGCTCGCTCACCGGCGCCTCAACCCTAATGAGCCTCAGGGAGTAAGGTTAAGAGCGAGGCTGTTGCGTTCGTGAGGAGGTGCACTTCTCATGGCTTGGCAGCCTCGCCGGCTCTCCGCCGAGCAACAGCAGGAGCGACGCTGGTGTAGACCCGCGCGTGCTGCACCAGCCTACCTGCGTTCGCAGGAAGGGCGGGGAGTGTCCACACGCAGGCAGAGAGGTGTTGAGGCGTCTGAGACGGGCGTAATTCCGACCTCTGTCAAACGGAAGGGAGGACCCACGGCTCGCCATGCGAATCGCTCACGTCATGACGCGCGTTTTGACGCAGCCTTGACGCACTCATGACGCAGCGACTGAATTTTGGGTAGGCACAACTCGAGAGTGGCCCTTCCGCCCCATCCGCCTCGCCCAAGCCAGCGCCCCGCCACCCATCTTCCTTCTGGGGATGGATGGGAGGCGCGGGCGCCTGGCTGGGAGCCTGGCTCTGGCGGAGGCGACAGAGGTCGCCGAGCGCCTAGCGGCAACTCCTGTCGAGGACGTAGCCGACGTACATGGAGGTGTTCGCGCTATCCACCGCGAGCCCGCGGAGATAGCCATCTGCACCACAGCCGAAGGAGTACTCGGCGTTGCCCACCTTGCAGTTAGTGCCCCCCCCGCCTACCTTGGGCATCACCGTGATTTTCCCCGTCTGGAGATTCCTGCACGACAGCACAATCGTCGAGAGGTTGAGTTCGCTGCACCATGCTTGATTTTGCGCGTCCTTTGCCCAGCCGTTGATTCCGGTGACCCTCTGGACGACTTCTCCCGCCGCGCAGTCCTGGGTGAAGAGGTTGCCGCCCATGCCACCAATCGAGGGAGCGCTCGTGGTGCCACCGATGACTCCTCCGGAGTCGAAGCGGGCGCAGCGCATCCCGAGCGCATCCAACCATTCGCCTGCCCGCCCGTGGATTCCGACCGCCACCTCGTCGTCCCCGCACGTGAGGACCTGGACGGTGTCGTTCTTCTCGCACTTCGTCCCCGTGGCGTCGCGCAGATACCCAGCTTTGCAGGTCCAGGGACAGTCCTTCTTGGCAGCGGTTGGACTCGTATACACCGCATTCACGGGTGCGTTCGTGCAGGCATTACGGGCATTGGAGCTCGCGGGCGACCAATACCCGATTCCCACGTCCACACAGACTCCACTGGAGAGGTACTGGCCCGCAGCGCAGAGGAACGACACACAGAGGCGGGGAATGGCCGACGTATCACACTCCAGACCCGCGGCGCAGTCACTCTGCTGGTAACACTTCTTTCCCTCAGAACAAGGTGCGCAGGGCCCCCCGCAGTCCACGTCGGTCTCGTTCAAATCCTTCTTCCCATTATCGCACCATGAGGGCTGGCATAATCCATCGTCTGAGCCGTATTTCTCACAATACAGGGGACGCCTCTCCGCCCCCCCCCGCAGCATACAGTCGGAGTTCTGCTTGCACTCCATTCTGATATCGCAGCGTGCACAGACGGAACCGCCGCAATCCACGTCCGTCTCGTCACCGGATTTCTTGTCGTCCTGGCAGGAGCTCAGGACACAGAAGGTGCCGTTGCTCACCCCGGACGCACAATCTGCCCCCACCGCGCATCGCGCTTTCACCTTGCATTTCGCACAGTCCTTCCCACCGCAGTCGATGCCGCTCTCGTCCGCGTCCTGGACACCCGTGTTGCAGTGGTTCTGCACACATACTCCCAAATTCACTCCAGAAACCTCGGACTTCTTGCAGTACCCGGATGCGCAATCCTCGGGGCGGATACAGCCCTGCTTATTGCCGCAGGGCTTGCACTTCGAACCGCCGCAGTCGATGCCCGTTTCGTCTCCGTCCACGACGCCATCGGCGCAGTGGTCCTTGGCCGAGCACTTACCCGCATTGCAATACCCATGTGCGCAGTCCGAGTTGACTAAGCAGCGCTTGCCCGCAGCACAAGCGCCACAGGAACCACCGCCACAGTCTATTCCCGTCTCACGCCCATCCCGCTTCCCATTGCCACACGTGTTCGCGCAAAAACCCAGACCATCCTTCAGGCTGATCTTCTCGGGCCCCCAGAGTGGAATCGGAATGGTGTGGACTTCGAGGGGACCAATGTCCCATCCAAGCCCCGCCCCGGAGGAGCCCAAGTAGCTGGTTCCCGGGGGCTGGACCCGCCCGCCCACCTGGACACCGAGGCTGGCGTCGAGCCCCAGGGTGATGTCCGCCGTCGCCTTCTTCCCTTCGCAGCGTGACGCATACTTCGCACTGGCCACCAGTGACGCGCGGACACCGGCATTCACACCGAGGGCGTCGTACACGTACACGTTCAGGCGGGGGATGAGCCCGCAGACGACCACCAGGCTGCCTTCGCCAGTCACCGTGGCGGAGGTGTTCTTCGCAGTGGTGTGCACGGGCTGCGTGTTCGTCAACGCTCCGTTCTCGTATTTCGCCGTGAACTTGAAGGTCGCGTTCTGCTCATACTCCACCTTCGCCTTGATGCCCGCCTTCGCCTCGAATCCACACTCGAGGTCCAGCTGGAGGGTCTGGGTAAACACGACCGGCACGGGCCCGACGAGGACCGTCTGCACGGCTGGCTTCGTGACGAGGATGTTGCGCTTCCAGCCTCCCGCGGGCCGCATGTCCGGATTGCCCAGGTACTTCTGCTTCGCGTCGGCAAGGGTGTCCTCGGCGAACTTCGTTCTCTCCGCGAGCTTCTTCGCGAGTTCGGGGCCCTTCAGCGTGCCCACGGATGCTATCGTGGCATTCAGAATGGCCTCGAGGTCGAGCTTGAACCGGGCCTTGCTATCCACGTTCAGCGTCATTCTTGTCGAGTCGCGGCCCGCCAAAAGGCCGGGCACGTGCAACTCCACCTGCGCGCCTGGGTTGAAGGTGTACTCCACCGCCGCGCTTCCACTGCCCGAAATGGAGAGCGTGTACGGAGTCTTGCCTGTCTCGTTGAAGGTCTTCTTGTATTCCTTGAGCGTGAACAAGGGGCTGGCGTAGTTGTTCTTGATTTCGGGCTTGATATCCAAGCCCTTGGTGATTCCCTCGACCGTCACGGCCTTCCAGATGTCCACCGCCGCTTCAGCCACCGCCCTGGCCGCTCCGCCTATGGCCTCGCCCACCGCCTTGATTGCGTTCCAGATGGAGCCCAGGAAGGGGTCTCCCGGCTGATTCGGGTCAAGCTCCTCTCCAACTTCGGGCAAGGGCTCATCGTCGGGATTGCCCTCGGCGCTGGGGGACATCACATTCGCATCGACGTACAGGTGGCTGGCGGCCCATTCAAGGTCGAGCTTTGAGATGTCCACGGTCTCCATGTTCGAGTAGTCGAACGTAAGCCGCATCTCCCCCTTGACGATGTCCTCGAGCGCCGCGGCTTCCGTTGCCACGACGAGGGTGTCATCCACCTCGGTGACGGAGACAACCCTCCGGGCGAAGCCCAGGGGATTCGCGCCCGGGCCGTCACTCGGTGCGGACACCACAATTTTGCCAGCTTCCCACTCCAGCACCTCGGGGTGCTCCGCCCTGGGGAAGATGAGCGAGTCTGGCCGGACGACGACGGTGCGCGCCTGGGTCTCCGTGACGACCTCCACCCAGGGCTGGGGTTGAAGGTTGTTGTAGTCGGGCTCGAACTGGGGCTCCCACACGACGCTGTCGAGGTCCTCGTGGGGGCTCTTCACGGTGAATTCCGTTGGGGTATCGTCCTCGGGGAGCGTCTCCGCGCACGAGCCAGTCAACAGGAGACAGGCGAGAATCGCCAGCACAGGGGGGCGGCTGCCACCCATCCAGCGGCGCCGGGAACATCTTTTCTTGGACATGGGGATTCCGGGGGTAGGGATTCTCGGGACTTAGCAAGTGCCGTTCCACGGACAATCCCCGCGCGCTCCCTCCACAGAGGGGACGTGGTGAGGAGGGTTGACGTGTCATTGAGGCAGCGTTGACGTGTCAATGGCGCTGTACCTACCGGACGCACGTCGAGACCTGGGTAAGCCTGAAGGCGTTCCGCCCCAAGGACGAGAAGGCGCAGGGCGACAAGGGCAACCCGACGATTGACTTCCACGGCCACAAGCGCAGCAACGCGAGCATGAGTCGAAGATTGCCCCGGAGGCGAAGCTGGTGCGCAAGGGGAAGGGCAATGAAGCGAAGCCAAGTAACTGTGCCTACCCAAAACTCGGTCACTGCGCCCTGGGTGCGCCGGAGTCCACATCTGACAGTGCGTCAATGCGAGCGAGGCGCGCACGGGGCAGGTGCGCGTGCGGCTGTGATGCGGGGCTGTCACCGAGGGGGGTCCGGACTTCCGACACCTCCCCCCTTCTCGGCAGGCCTGAACTTCCAAGACCGCTGGGGATGACGGAGGAATCGCCATGCTGGACTCGGTACCCCTCCGGTAGTTCCCATCTTTGGCCCCGGTCACCGCCAAGGCATGGAGCTGGCTGTGCCGCCCAGGCCCCTCTCGCGAAGTTCCGCTGGCCGTAGCTGATGCGCGAGGCAGGGCTGCCGGTCCCGAACCAAGCTGCGCCTCCTCAAGCCTCGGGCGCAGCATCAGTCCCCCGTTGAACCGTGCGTCAGTGCAAGTGAGAGAGGCCCGCACGGCAGAGGCGACATCTGGCGGCTGCGTGGACAGCTCCGCAAGCAGAGGTCGGCCCTCTTCGAGGCGCCGACTCTCCAGGCCTCCAGGAGGGGCTGCGGCGGCAGGTGCCCGAGGGGCGATGCAGCGCCTGCGGCAGGGCTTCGCCACCGCCACCTGCTTCTTCTCCTTCCCCACGGCCACGGAAGCACCTGCGCAGCACCAACGGCCTGGAGCGCCTCCGCGGTGAGGTGAAGCGCGGCATCCGTGGTGTCGGGGCGTTCCCAGACCGCGACAGCGCTCTGCGCCTATTCACCGCCGTCGCTCTTGAAGTCACCGGTGTCTGGGATGACCGCAGATACCTTGACGTGGCCTAGCTGAAGTCAACCCAGACGCCTCTGCATCATGCCGCCAAGGAGCCTTCCTCCCCAATCCCCTCCTGGCCAACTACACAAGGTTCGGGACCTGACCGTCTGTTCTGCCCTTGTTCCTTGACTTGCGGACTGCGAGGATGCCCTGCCAAAGCAGGCGGCGTATCGACGTCGCTGGCAGTTTTGAGCCTGGGGCTGTCGGCAACAGCCCCCACCCCTCCACTGCGAGTCCAAACTACCGTGACACCTCTGCCCCCCAAAGAAGCCCAGGCGATTGCGTACCAAGCCTTCATGTACGGTTACCCGCTGGCCGAGAACTACTCCATCCTGTGGCAGAGCACTCTCGCCGTCCAACAGCAATTCAATACATTCTACGGCAAGGCGCAGCTCTACGGTCCCAGCGATACCACCGTCATCACTCCCAACAACGACACGGCGTACTCTCAGGGATGGCTCGACCTGGGCGCCGAGCCAATAGTGCTACAGGTGCCGGCGGTCCCCCAAAATCCACCGCGATATTACAGTTTCCAGATCATCGATGCGTGCACCAACAACGTTGACTATGTTGGCTCGTTGACAACCGGCACGGCGGCGGGCAACTACGTCCTTGCGCCCCCCGGCATGGTGCCCAGCAACGTCCCGAACGCGACGGTGATCGCCGTCCCGGGTCGCTACATCTTCCTGCTCGGGCGCACGCAAATCCTGGGGCCCAGCGACATCCCGGCAGCTCAGGCAATCATGGACCAGTACGCGCTGGTCCCGCTGTCCCAGTTCCTCGGCCAGCCCGCGCCCGCGCCTGCGCCCGCAACTCCATTCCTGCCGGCCGCCTCCTCATTCGTCACAACGCTGGCGTTCTTCGAGTACCTCAACCTGGCGCTGACCTTCCAGACCCCGCCCGCCGGAGATGCACCGCTCCTCGAGCGCTTCGCACGGATTGGCGTGGGGCCCGGCCTGCCCTTCAATCCCTCTACGCTTGATCCGGAATTGGCCGGCGCGCTCCAGCGAGGCATCCTCGAGGCCAGCAATGCCATCACACACAAGACCAAGGAGGGCGCCGTCGAGAATGGCTGGAACATGCCGGAGGTGAACCTCCCCTACTTCGGCACGGACTGGTGGACCGACTACGACTTCCGTTCGATGATCGCACGTGCAGGGATCTACGCGAACTCGCCCTCAGAGGCGCTCTATTACCGCGCCTACCAGGACACCCACTCGAAGCCCCTCGACGGCGCCAATCGGTACACGGTGACTTTCCCCGCGGGCCAGCTTCCCCCTGCCTCGGCCTTCTGGTCGTTGACCATGTACGGGGCGAATCAATTCCTGGTCCCCAACAGCATTGATCGCTACTCCCTCGGGACTCAGTCGAACCTGACCGTCGCAGCCGACGGCTCCGTGACGATCTACGTCCAGGCCAACGCCCCCGCCGGCCCCAAGATGCCAAACTGGTTGCCCTCGCCGCCCAGTGGCTCGTTCTATATCGTGCTTCGTATCTACGGCCCGGAGACTACGTCCTACATTCCGCCCGGTCTGGTGCAGGTCGACAGCTCCAACTCGTGACGGTCGTCCTCCCGAGCGCCCATCGAGGGCTGTGCCTACCCGAAATTCAGTGGCTGCGCGAAGTTCGCGGCGAACCAATCGGGCCCTGATCGGCAGTCGCTGCCTGGACCATGCCAATAAGCCCCTGTTGTGACTCGTTATTTTCTCGAAGATCGGTTCGAGATTCTCTGCCGCAGCGCAGAGAACGAGTTCGCGCAGGGCTTCATTCGGGGAGCTGAACGAAGGGCCCTGCCAACCGGCAGGGCCCTTTTGTTTAACACGGGCCTCGCGATGAATATCGCGGGGCCTTCGTGCTTAAGCCCCTGAATCCCAAGAGATTTTGCTTCGCGGTACAGCAGAGGGCTACACCACAGACGCAGGAAGCGATGCTTCGAGAAATCTTCCCGCTGTTCCACGCGGAGAAGATTCGCAAGCCCCTGCTCGTCATCCAAGGCGTCAACGATCCGCGCGTTCCCAAGGACAGAACGGACGCGCTCGTCGAGACGGTCCGGAAGAACGGCGTGCCCATCGACTCCTTCGTCAGTACGAAGAGCGAAGAGGAGACCCCCGTGAGAATCCTCTCCTTCCTGGACCAGCACCTGCGACGACGGCAGTGAGCCCCGCGCCGCTGCGTTTCAGCGGCGCATGCGCGCTTGCAGGAGAAACCGCGCTCCCACCGGGCCCGATGGCGTCTCGATCTTCAGGAGGCCACGATGAACGCCTCGGCGTCCGGCCTCAATCCGGAAGCGAAAGGTATCGGCCCTCGCGGAGGTGGACTCTCCCGCCTGCCTCGGGCTGGAACGCGAGCACGAGCGCATCGCCCACCCGCGCCATGCCGAGTCCTCCACCGGGCGCGCCATGGGCCCCGAGGATGGGCGACTGCGGACTCCAACCCGCCTGTGCAAGGGTGCCAAAACCATCGTTGAAGGACGCAACGTCCTTCGTGCCGTAGGCCACGGGCTTGGCAGGCGTCATGAGGCCACTGATAGAAAAGGTCTCCGTCATGAGCGGAAGTTGAGAGCCCACCGGGTGCACCAGGTGGAGCACTCCCGCGAGTTCCGCCGTGGCGAGGGGACTCCCCGCCGCGTAGGGCCTGTTCCAGGGCTCTGGCTCTCCATCACTGTCCGCGAGGGGCTGACGGGTGAAGGCAGCGACCGGGAACTGACTGGGAGACCACGTGTCTCGCGTCGTGACTCCATCCCCCACGGCAAGCTTGCTGTCGGCAGGCGGGATGACCACGTTGAACGGAGCGGTGTTGTACGAGACCACGGACATATGGGTGCCGCCCGTCGGCCTGTAGATGAGGTAGAGCGAGGCCCCCAGCGAGCCCAACGTCATGGGCCCCTCGGTGAAGGCGCCTGGGACCTGCACCTCCCCTTCCCACGCCCCGCGCTGGTGGATGCGCGACTGGATCGCGCCCTCCTCCGTCCGATAGGCCAGCATGAGGCGCTGCCCGTCCGCGAAGGCGACGAGGGACAGCGCACCGCGCGCGCCGGTGGCGACCTGAGTGGGCGCGGAGGACCACCCGTTGCCAACCGCATACGAAAGAGCGTTGAGCGTGCCATCTCGCGTCTCGTAGACGAGCACCAATTGGTCCGTCGTGGCCGCGAGGGCCATGGGCCCACTCCCCGAAACTCCGAGCGAGCGCTCCTCCGACCAGACCGAGGACTCCAACGTGCGAACGCGGAGTTCACCTTGCCTCGTCGCGTACACGAGATGGAGCGCCCCCGCGAACTCCGCGAGCACGAAGTTCGCCGCCTCGGAGACCGGAGTGGGCGGCACATCCTCCCACCGGAACTGCCTGCCCCAGAGGAACTGGAACCAGTTGGAAGAGGCGTCATTCTTTCCCAGCGAGCCCAACTGGAAGTTCTCCTCAATGGTACGCAGCAGGCTGTAGTGGTTGTAGCCCTCGGCCTGCTCGCCGGGTTGAATCATGTCGCCCAGCAGCACGGTGTAGATCTGGTTGGGCCCGTCATAAGTCATGAGTTCCGAGCCCCCCACGTAGGACTTCTTGAAGTCCGCCTCGTCGAAGGTAATCACCACGAGCGTTCGTGGCGGCAGAAGTGAGTCCGGTCCCGGGAAGCCCAGCTTCCCCAGGAACGACTCGAGCCACTCCGCGGCCTGGTCGACGAGCGTGGGCGCACGCTCCTCCGGCTCATGGAACTTACCGGTGAGATAGTGGCCGTCATTCCAAATGTTGGGAGTGAACCAAGCGTAGTTCGGCAGAGTGCCGTTCTTGATATCCATCCAGAATGCATCCTCATCCTGGATTCGCTCCCAGCGGGCGCTGCTCTCTTGGATGTTCTTGAAGGATGAGAACGGGTTGTGCCTGATGACGTAGGGGCGCTGATCCTTCGGCTTGAGCGTGGGCGACCAGGGCGTTTTCTGCGGGTCGTAGCTCTGCATGTACGCCTTCCACGTCAGTCCCCGCGGTGACTCCTCGATGAGGTCGACGATGGTCCGCTGAGGAAGTGGCTCGGGCTGGTCATCGTCTGCGACGTTGCAGAGCTCCCCGGCAATCGACGTGATGTAGTTGGTCTGCGAGGGATGCATGACGCCAAAGGAATTGCGCAGGCAGATGCCCTGCCGTGCCAGCTTCTTGAAGTAGGGGTTCTGCATCACGTAACTGCGGTACTGGTTTTCGAGCATGATGATGAGGACGTGCTCGAAAGCGCGGTGGTGCTGGATGTTCATGATGGAGCTCCTGGGTGAGGTGGTCCCTCCAGCATTGCAAGCCGCGCACCGCGCGCACTCCAGAGGAGAGGCGACACGCAAGTGGCCTGGCCCGTCGCGGTGACGTGTCCGTCGCGTCCGTTGACACGTCAGCCACGTCAATTGACACACCTGAAATGCGGGCATGGTGGCGTTGATTCGTGTGCCTGTGCCTACCCAAACTTCAGGCGTTGCGTCACGGGTGCGCCGCCGTCGCATTCGGTAGGGCGTCACTGCCGTGAGCGAGGCGCGCGAGGCAGTAATCGTTCGCCGTGCCCCGTCTCTTCCCCCTGGGGCACAGCCCTGGCTTCATCAAAACCCGAACGGCTCCGCGCCCTTGCCCCTTCCTCTGCGCGCAGGCGTAAGACAACCGGCCGCAAGCGGCCAGAGATATTGCGCGGCGTCCGGCCCCAGGTCCTTGGCAATCTGCTGCTGATGACGGCCTCGGGCCGTTATCAGCACCGCCTGGCACCGGTCGCGCAGGCGCCGACGCTCCGTCATGCGGAAGCACGCCCTGAGCTCGCCCCTCTGGTCCCCGCTCAACTCCAGCCAACGCACTCAGGGTAAATCCGAGAAGGACTCGCCGAGTCGTGAATCAGGGAGTGACCCTGCACATCAGGGATTCTTCTCGCTTGAGAGGGACCTTGACATCACGACATCATGATGTCGTGATGTCATAATGGGTGCCACGCGTGAATCCAACCCGCTTTATGCGAAAGTCGAATTGACGCTTGCTTCTGAAATCGCAGCTGGGGTCCTCCCTCCTCGCAGCCAACTTCCCACGGAAGACCGCTTGATTGAGCGGTTCGGCGTTAGCCGAACGACAGTCCGAAAAGCGATAGAGAACCTCGTGGCTCGTGGCTTGGTAGAGATCCGGCGCGGCATCGGTACCTTCGTCGCGCAGCCCAAGATCATCCAAGAACTGACCGAGCTGACTGGCTTCGTCGAGGACATGCAGGCACTCGGCCGCACCCCGACCGCTCGGCTCCTGGATAGTCAGCTCGTCCCAGCCGATGCTGACGTTGCCCGGCAACTCGTCGTGTCGCCCGGCAGCCTCGTCATGCGCATCCAACGCGTGCGGCTCGCCGACGGCATGGCCATGTCCTTCGATGAAACCTACCTGCCGCGCGAGATAGGGGAGAAGATCGTCACCCACGATCTAGAAACCGAGCCAATATTCGCACTGCTCGAAGAACGATACCACCTGCCACTGATTGAGGCCGAATACCGGCTAGAAGCCATCACAGCCACACCGACCGTTGCGCAGGCCCTCGCCGTGGAGCCCGGTAACCCGGTCTTCCTGATCGAGCGCACGTCATATAGCGAAGGGTCTCGCCCCATCGACTACGAAAGGCTCCACTATCGCGGCGACCTCATCAGGTTCATCACTCGCTTGTCCCGGCGTCCACGCGCGCGGTCATGAGCCGGAGACACGTCAATGAACCCCACGATGGTCTTCTGGCTGTTCGCGGCCGCCTTTGGCGCGAGTGCCCTCGGCGGCGTGCTTGGCATGGCCAGCGGCATCTTCATCGTGCCAATCCTCACGCTGTTCTTCAACATAGACATTCACGTAGCGATCGGCGCGAGCATCATCTCGGTGATTGCCTGTTCGTGCGGCAGCGCTGCGCCGCTCCTGAAGAGGCGCCTGACCAATATCCGGCTTGCGATCGTCCTTGAGACAGCCACCACACTCGGCGCGCTGACAGGCGTGTTCCTGATCGGCATCGTCTCGAATTCGTTTCTGTACGGCCTGTTTGCTTTTATTTTGACGCTATCCGCAAAGCAGATGCTAGCGCGGCGGCGCGAAGTGGAAGTGGCCGATACCAGCGGGCCAAACGTGAAGAGTCTGGCCACGGTGCTACGCCTGCATTCGAGCTTTCCCGACCATGCATCGGGCCGCGACGTGCCTTATCAGGTTGGTCACGTGCCGCTCAGCCTGGCTCTGATGTACGGGGCCGGCGTGATCTCGGCGCTGCTCGGTATCGGCTCCGGCGTGCTCAAGATCCCTGCCATGGATACCGCCTTGCGGCTGCCCATCAAGGTCTCGTCTGCCACATCGAACTTCATGATCGGCGTGACGGCCGCAGCGAGCGCTGGCGCCTACTTCGTGCGAGGCGATATCGACATCGGCATTGCGGGGCCTGTCGCACTTGGCTCAGTCGTCGGGGCGTTCGTCGGGGCGCGTTTGCTGATGAGGCTGCCCGCTGAGAAACTTCGCATCTCCTTCGTGGTGATCCTCACCCTGCTTGCGGTTCAAATGCTCCTGAGCGCCCTTGGTGTTCAGTTCCTCGGAGGGTCGGCATGAAGCCTACGACCAATCGCCTTGGTCGGTGCGAGCAGAGCATCGCCGGACTGCTTTGGAACGGCACTTGGCTTGCGTCAGCGCTCGTTACCGCCGGGATAGCCTTGGGCGCGACACATGACTTCTGGAGTTTTCTCGCCCCCAGCCTCAGCGGCTACGACGTGATGAAAACCGGCGTGGCCTTGTTCATCATCTTGCCCATCGCGCGTGTGGCGCTGATGCTGGTCATGTCCCTGCGCGAGCGCGACTACATCTATACCGCGATTTCGGTGTTCGTCCTGGCTGTCATCGCGGCCGGGGTCATGGTCGAGCTGTGAGCCTGTGACATGCTCCCGAAAACTGGACCGGATTTCGAGTGGGCCCTCCACTGGGGGAACGTACGGGACGCAAGCAGGTAAACGGAAGAGCAGCGCATGTGGATGCTGTAGAAGGTCGATGCCGGAGCCGAGGCGAAGGCGGTCTGCCGGCGGCATGGGGCGACCGAGCAGAGCTTCTACCTGTGCCGCCCCCAAGACGGGTTGCTGCGTCATGGATGCTTCAACGCGGCACTCGGCAGTGCGTCACCGCCAGTGAGCGAGGCGCGCACGAAGGCGAGGGACGAACACTTCCGCCTGGTTGTGAGCGCGGCGGGCGAGCACGGCCTGGCCGCCCGCAGGCTTCTCACCACGCCCAACGCAAAGTTGGCGGACACGTCAGCCTCCGTCACTGACGTGTCAGTGACACGGGATTCCCCTGGCACCCGGAGCCTGGCATCACCGCAAGGAGTTGAAATGACTGGAGCCGTTCTTCCGCAAGCCCTGGCGCGAACATTGCTCTTGTCGCCGGCACATCCATCCACGGCGCCTCGCATCAACCTCAGAGTTCTCCATGCAAAACAAAACCTGGACCGACGCGGCCCTCCTCGAGCATCTCCAGAAAGCCGTCTACTTGGAGCTGTGGACCATCCCCCTCTATCTGACGGCCGCCTATTCCTTGCAGGTTCCCGGCACGAACGCTCAGCTCCCACCCCAGCAGGTGACCGTTCGCGGAAAGAAGAACCCCAATCGAAGCCGGGAGCAGCTCGCCTTCAACAACATCTACTCGGTCGTCGTGCAGGAGATGCTACACCTCGAGCTGGCCAGCAACCTCTTCAATGCGCTGTTCGCCCCCAAGGGATACTCGCCGAAGTTCACGGGCGAATGGGCGCCGCGGTACGACAGGTTCCCGTCCTGGATCGCGGTCAACAAGCCCGTGAAGCTCGGGCCGGTGGACCCTGAGCAAATGTCCCTCCTGGCCGCCATCGAGACCCCCGAGCCCAAGAGCGATGGCGTGCTGAACGGGCCGCAAGATGCCTACGATTCCATCGGTCAGTTCTACAAGGCCATCGAGCAGGGCATCAATCAGCGCTGGAACGAACTCTACCAGCCCGACGCGGACCACCGGCAGAAGAGCGAATTCGCCAACCCGCAATATAGAAGCGACGACTACACCAGGTTCAGCAGCACCATCGGCGGTGACAGCCGCACCGCGCTGAAACAGGCGAATGAGGTGCTCCAGGCCATCGTCGGGCAGGGCGAGGGCAACCTGGGACCCGTCATCGACTCAGAGCTCCGCCCCGAGGATGCCAACGACCTAGAGGATCAGTTCAGCCATTTCGCGCGATTCCGGATGGTGCAGGCAATGCTGAAGTTCGGCGGCCCGCTGAAGACCTATCCCACCACGGAGAGCAGTGGGCTCGCGGCCGCGCAGCAGCAGCTCACCACCGGATTCACGAGCCTCTTGACCGCGTTGGAGAAGGGCTATGCCGGGGACGACGAACTCGACCTCGGTAGCATGTGGGCTCTTCCCAAGCAAATCGTGTCCGTGTGGTCTGCGGGCGGAGTGCCGCAGTTCTAAGAGTCCCTGACAAAGTCAGGGCTGGGCGGGTCGTTGGAAAGGGCCGTGGCGGAGTCAGCCTGTCCACGCAGTTGGGGACTCGGCGCCCGCCAATGCCTGAGGAGGTGCTCGCGCTGGGCGCGCTGCCCGGACTCCTCCCGAACACGGCCTTGAGTGCGAATCACTCAAGGTCGTCACCGCCGACGCCTCATCAGATGCTTCACCTCTCAAGGACCAGGCCATGTCGCTCGCTCACGTCGCGTCCACCGCCTACTCATCTGGCCCCCTCCTCCTGATGCCTCCTGTTCGACAGCCCCTGCTCTGGCTGAATTGCGTCGCGCTGGCGCTCGCCATCGCCGGCTGCGGCTCAACCAACCCGCCTGACAAGCCAACGGACTACGTCCATCCGTTGGCCGAGGGCTCGCCCATCTGCGGGCGGGCGGACTTCGACGAGATGTTCCCCTATTCCATCCGCTCGGAGACGCTGCCAGTCATTGTCCACTACTACAGGGAGGTGGAGCGAGAGACGGCACAGCAGGTCCTAACGTACGTCGAGAAGGGCTGGGACTACCATGTCAAGCGACTCGGCATGCGTCCCGCCATCACGGATCAGGGCGAGTGCGGCCCTGATGAAGCGTTCGACGTCTTCGTGTGGAAGGGCCACCGAAGCTGTCTGGTCAACGTCCTCTCGGGTGACCCCTCCACCCCATGGGACGACCGGCGCGGCTTCATGGTCGTCGACCCGTGGGGCCCCTACGGCGGCCCCGAGCTCGAAGAGACCGTCGTCCATGAAATGGCGCATGCCTCGCAGGCCGCGGATGACTGGTACGAATCCCCCATCACCTTCGAAATGTCCGCCGTGTTCACGGACCAGGTGTATGCGAACCGCTACATCAAGACCTATTTCGATGACTTCCAGGCCCATCCGGATTGGGCCCTTGACCGCGATGACAAGTATGAGACCTGGTACATGTACGGGGCCTCCCTGTACCTGCTCTACTTGAAGGACCGCTTCTTCGACGGCGACCCCGGGTTCTTGTCGCGCATGTGGCTCGCGTCCCGCAATCCACCAGGGGCCGAGAACGACCCAACGCTCAACGAGCCAGATTTCGCCGATGCGCTCGACGCAATGCTTGCGGACAAGGGCTTCAGCTATGTCGAGACCGTCCCTGAATTCTCACGCTGGCGCTGGTACACGGGAGACCACGTCGATGACCGCCACTTCCACCACTTCCAGGGGGGCTTGGACAACCTGAAGGCCGCGAAGCTCGCGCTGGCTGCGGACCAGGAGGCATCCCCTGGCACCCTTCGTGTCACGGAGGATGCGCCGATGATGCTGGGCACCAGCTACTTGTCGCTGCGGACCGGAGCCAGCACTCCGAACGCCCTCTACGTGTCTCTGGAGGCCCCAGCCGACGCACGCCGTCGCTTTGTCGTTCAAGCAGTGCCTGGATTGACGCCCGACTCTGATGGCGAGACGCTGGACCTCTCGTCGGGTCCGAAGCCCCTGCTCTTCACTGCGGACTCGACGCGGACGCTCATCGTCACCGTCCTGCCCACGGGCCCCTATGACCCGGACCTCCGAGACGAGGACCGGTATCCGTTCTCGATTGTCCTCTCGACTCATCCCTAACAGCACCCCACCCCACCACTGCAAGTCCAAGATACCATGACACCTCTGCCCCCCGACGAAGCACAGAAGATCGCGTACCACGCCTTCATGTACGGTTACCCGCTGGTCGAGAACTACTCCATCCTGTGGCAGAGCACTCTCGCCATCCAACAGCAATTCAATACATTCTACGGCAAGGCGCGGCTCACCACGCCTAACGATACCACCGTCATCACTCCCAACAACGACACGGCGTACTCGCAAGGATGGCTCGACCTGGGCGCCGAGCCGATCGTCCTGCAAGTGCCGGCGGTGCCCCAAAATCCACCGCGGTACTATAGTTTCACGATCATCGATGCGTGCACCAACAACGTTGGCTTCGTTGGCTCGTTGACAACCGGCACGGCGGCGGGCAACTACGTCCTTGCGCCCCCCGGTATGGTGCCAGGCAGCGTCCCGAACGCGACGGTGATCCCCGTCCCGAGTCGCTACATCTTCCTGCTCGGACGCACCCAGCTCCTGGGTACCAACGACATCCCGGCGACCCAGGCGCTCATGGACCAATACACGCTGGTCCCGCTGTCCCAGTTCCTCGGCCAGCCCGCGCCCGCGCCCGCGCCCGCGACTCCCTTCCTGCCGATTGCCCCCTCGTTCATCACGACGCTGGCGTTCTTCCAGTACCTCAACCTGGCGCTGACCTTCCAGACCCCGCCGGCCGGGGATGCGCCGCTCCTCGAGAGCTTCGCACAGATCGGCGTGGGGCCCGGCCTGCCCTTCAATCCGTCCACACTCGATCCGGAACTGGCCGGTGCACTCCAGCGCGGAATCCTCGAGGCCAGCAATGCCATCAAGGAAATGACCCACCATGGCATCGTCAAGAACGGCTGGAACCTCCCGGAGGTGAACCGTCCCTACTTCGGCACGAAGTGGTGGACCGACTACCGCTTCCGGTCGAGAACCGCACAGGCGGGGATCTACCCGGTCTCGCCCTCGGAGGCGATCTACTACCGCGCCTACCAGGACGAGAGCTCGAAGCCCCTCGCCGGCACCAACCAGTACACGGTGACTTTCCCCGCCGGCCAGCTTCCCCCTGCTGCATCCTTCTGGTCGTTGACCATGTACGGGGAGAATCAACTCCTGGTCCCCAACAGCATTAATCGTTACTCGCTCGGGACCCAGTCGAACCTGAGCATCGCCGCCGACGGCTCCGTGACGATCTACATCCAGGCCAACGCCCCATCGGCCGCTGAGATGCCGAATTGGTTGCCCTCGCCCGCGAGTGGCTCGTTCTACATCGTGCTTCGCATCTACGGCCCGGAGAACACTTCCTACATCGCGCCGGGACTGGTGCAGGTCGGCAGTTCCGGTTCGTGACGGTCGGCCTCCCGAGCGCCCATCGAGGGCGCTCGGGCTGGACCACCAAGGGCATCGCTTGCAGTGAGCCCTGCGCTACTCAAGCTCCACCAGTTGGCGCTCCCCGTCCCGGAGGACGCGCACCGGTCGCTGCATCCCGGCCTGGAAGAGCGACGCCTCCATGGGCCGCACGAGGCGGTCCGCCGTGGCCTGGAACTCAGGACACTCGGATTGGATAGAGCGTCACAGCGAGTGAGAGAGGTGCGCAGCGCAGAACGTCTCGGCCCTGGTGGCCTTTGGCGAGGGCAAGGATGGGCACCGACACCTGCTGGCAATCATATTGGGCAGCCAGTAGGTGGACTCGTGGCTGGAGCTGCTTCGCCAACCGTTTGAGCGAGACTTGAGGGGCATGCGCCTCGTCATCGCCGACGGGCATGCGGGCTTGGCTGCCGCGGTCTGGCAGCAACTGCCCGAGGCCCAGCTCCAGCGTTACACGGTGCACTCTACCCGGAACGTCTTCGCCAAGGCGCCCTGGAGGCTGCGTGGCCGGCTTGGCAAAGACACCACGGACGTCGTCGAAGCCCCCTCTCCCCTGGACCCCAGGAAGCACCTGGAGGCGCTCCAGGCCGGCCTGGAGCGACAGGTCCCCGAGGCCATGGAGTGTCACGCGAAGGCTTCGCCGCGGCCACCCGCTCCTTCTCCTTCCCCTGGGCCCACTGCAAGCGCCTGCGCAGCACCAAGGGCCTTGATCTCCTCCTCGGAAAGGTGGAACGCCGCATCCGCGCTGCCGGCGCCGTCCCGGACCGCGTGAGTGCGCTGCGCCTCGTCACCTCCGTCGCCCGCCAAGTCACCCGAGTCTGGGACGACCGCCGCTACCACGACAGGCCCCTGCTGAGGTCAAACACAGACACCCATTCATGATACCGCCAAAGAACCTTCCTCCCCGCCCCTCCTGAGCAATTATACAAGATTCGGGACTTGACCCTCGCGGGCTGGGCCGCGAGGCTCCCTTTTTTGACTCCCGCACGAACGAGGAGTCGACAAAGTCACGGGAAAAGCCTACCCCTCGACCCACATGACAATGGCCATGCCTCCCCCGTGCGCAGCCTCCGGGAGATGATGCGGGTAGAAAAACCTCTCTCCTGGACTCAGGACCCGGCTTGCGCCCGGAGCCCCTTCCGAGATAGGCGCTATCCCTACTGCCGCGCGTTCGACGGTTCCGAACACATGAGGTCCGTTGCACTCGATTGAAGGAGCCCGATGCCTGACAAGACACCCGATATCTCAGCAGCAGAACCCATGTCCTTGGACCAATTTCTCGCGGCGCCAATCGAGCAAGTGCGTCGGATAGCGCCCGCCACGCTCATCTGGGTAGTGGAAGGCACTCGCCGCAGTGCCGCCCTGGCCGGCATCGACGTGAGTTCCGAGGACTATGCCCACTGGTCCATCTCCCAGATGAAAGCCTGCGTGGAGCTGTTCTTCCACCACGGGGTGCGCCACGTCATCACCCCCTTGCTCACACCGAGTCAGTTCGCTGAGGTCACCCCGCACTACCGCGAGCGCCTGTTCGACTGGGTGGCACTGTTCGTGAAAGAATTCTCGCTGCTCACCACCTCCCAGCACCAGGACTGGCGCCTGCGGTTGCTGGGCGCCGAGAGTCTGCCGGATGAGCTACGGCCTCTTTCCGAGAAGGTCGCGGCAGCCACCCCTCGGGGCAAGCACACACTGTGGTGCTCGGTGGTGGCGCAGTCGGGGGCCCCCTGGAACGAGTTGCTCCAGGCCGTGATTCGCACCGGAGCCCGCACCCGCGAGGATGCCATCCGTGCACTCTACGGCGAGGACATCCCTCTCGCCCAGTTGATGATTGCTTTTGGCAAGCCCATGGTGTCCCCGGAGCAGGTCCCTCCCCTGCTGCAAGGCCCAATGGACTGTTACTTCACCCAGCGGCCCGGCTACCGGCTTACCGAGCGGGAACTGCGCACGGTGCTCTACGACCATGCCTACCTGCGGCGCACCTGGCGCGCCGACAAGACGGGGCGGGCGGAAGAGGCCATCAGCCACCGCCGCGCGTGGGAGGAAGGACCCATGGTGGGGCTGGGTATCCGCCTGGGCCCATTCTGGTACCCCGCCCCCATGACGGTCCCTCCCCTGGAGGACACACATTGAAGTGACGTGCTCTTGGACTGCGCCCGCTCATTCCCGCGGTCCAACACCTCTTGTCACCCCACCCGTCGACAAGGCCGGTGGCCTCGTAGAAAGACGACATGAGGGAAGTTGGGGCGACGGCCGGCGCACGCCCCATCAAGTCGTACGGACCTCGCTTCCAAGGAAGTGCTGGCGCTCCCAACGACTCCAACTCGTGGTGTGTACCGATTGGGTATGGCCAGTTTCATCAGATGAACGCGATGTTCACTTCGAGGAAGAAACGTCCATGGCAGACCGCTCTCACGTTGAGCAGATTGGTGACGGGGGCCCCACCGCCCGCAGCATGTGGAACCAATGGAGAAAGGACAACCCAGACATAAGACCTGACCTCACCGGAGTCAGATTCGACGGATTCGACCTCTCGCGATTCGACTTCAGCGGCGCTGATTTCAGCAGAGCCTCGCTCCTCGACACCAATCTCCGTGACGCCAGACTCACCGGCGCCGACCTCACCGGCGCCGACCTCACCGGCGCCGACCTCACCGGCGCCGACCTCACCGACGTCACCGGAAACATCAAGGCTCAAGGGAAGAGTGCCGAGGCACAAACAGGCGCGGTCATGCCAGACGGGGCCCGTCACGCAGAGGAGAGCCCCTGTCCGAAGAATGAAGACCTTCAACACCACGTGCGGCGTGTGCTGCGCCGCGCCTGTGCACATCTGGCCCAAGCCCAGTCAGCGGATGGTGCGTGGCGGGTCCCCCCCTCGCCAAGGTTCCTTGAGAATGCCCTGGCGTGCTTGATCGCGGATGCATTCGTGCCCGAATTGCGACCGCACCTGCGCGCGACACGTCGCTGGGTCCAGGCCGCACCGGTCCAGAAACACCACGAAGTGCCTCGTCTGATAGAGAGCTGGCTCCAAGGGTGGGTGGGCAGCACGGCCCCCACGGCCACCCTTGACGTGTCCCATCCGCTCTTCTCCGAGCCGGTCTTCTGCGACCGCCGGAACTTCTTCCTCGCGCTCGCGCTCGCGGTGGGCGCACCCGTGCGTGGAGGGCCGTCTCGCGAGGAACTCCAGGCCCAGTTGCTGGAGCGGCTCCGCGCCCGTCAGACCGTGCGACTCAAGCGTTGGTCAGGAGCGGAGCTGGCCGCGCTGTTCCTCTTGCTGGCTGATGAAGCGCCGTCAGCGGACACCGTAGAGGCGCTGAAGGCGCTGCGCGAGGCCCAATCGACCTCGGGCTCCTTCGGTGAGCAGATGGGGGCAACCCTCGTGGCGCTCGCGGCGCTGCGCCGGTGGGACCCCACCTCGGAGGCCTTCGCCCGCGCGCTCGACTTCCTTCTTCACGAGCGCACGACAGCGGGGGTGTGGTGCTTCAGCCCCGCGGAGGTATGGGATACGGCTCTGTTGTGCCGAGCGCTGGAGGGGTGTGAAGACCTGGAGCCCGCGATGTTCGAGCGTGCCTGGTCCTTCCTCCTTCGCGCTCAGAATGAGGACGGTGGCTGGTCCTACCGGGAAGGGGTCGAGTCGGATACCGACACCACCTCGATGGCGATGCTTGCCCTACCTCGCACGGACGCCGGGACGTCCGCGTCGGGCCTGGGGCGAGCGTACCTGGAGCGGATGCAGACCCCAGCGGGGCTGTGGCTGACGTGGCAGTCCCGGGACGACCCACCCGCCGAGGACGTGGTCGCACATGCCATCTTGGCGTTGCGAAAATGGGGCACGGTCCCTGCGTTCTGGGCCCCCGCAGGGGAGTGGCTTGCACTGCGCGCGCGGCAGGAAGGCGGCTGTCGTGCGCACTGGTACAACATCGACTCTTATGCCTCTCACGAGGTGGGGCTGGCGCTTGGCCCCTCCCATGACTCGACACGGCATCTTGCACGGGAGCTCGTTGAGCGGCAGAACCCGGATGGGGGTTGGCCTCCCACCCAAGGGGCGGCGAGTTCGGCAGCTGCCACGGGTATGGCGCTAGCGTTACTGACCTTCTACCTGCCCAATGAGCACCTGTGCGTGACTCGCGCCATCCACTACCTGGCAGAACTCCAAGAGCCGGGGGGCTCTTGGCCTGGGCCGCTGCAGATGTACGGTCCAAGGCCCTTCGCTATTGACTACCCCATGCAGATCCACGCCCTCTCCGTTCATGGACTGGCCGCTGTGGCAAGGGCCTCCCGTACTCCGCCGCGGCCCCTCACGGAACTCTGAGCTTGCCCGACGGAAGCGGGTGAAGGTCACAGCGCCTCCGGCAGTCGTGGGCCGGGCCCTGCGCGCCACCAACTTCGGAGTGCAATGAAGGCTGAGCCTACCCAAACCCCGGTCGCTGCATCATCGGAGCAACAAGACCACCTTGGACAGTGCGTCGAGGCGAGTGCGGCGCTGCTTCCCGTCCATCCTTCTTCCTGGGGCGAAAGGTCATAACCCCCAGTCAGTTTCCCAATATCTAAAAAACCAACATACTTGCAAAAGCAGATTTTCGAGCGTACTCCATATCAAGCGATGGCTTGGCTTTCTTGAGGCCGCGCGTCCACGGCCCTGGATGCCCATGTCCCTGAAGCTGTCTGGCGAAAGCCGCCTCACCTTCATCAATGACGTCACCGCGGCCACGCGAGTCTTCTTGAGGGAAGCAGGATTCCCGGACGCGACCGCCGAGCACGTGGAGTTGGCCGTGGCGGAGGCCGTGGCCAATGCCATCCAACACGGGAACCAAGGCGTCGAGAGCCGACGCGTGGACGTGATGCTCGTCTCGCTGGCGGACCGAGTGACAGTCTCCGTCCGAGACGAAGGAGCCGGCTTCGACGTCGCCGCGATTCCAGACGCGCTCGCGCCAGCCCACCGCCTCAAACCCTCGGGCCGGGGCGTGCTGCTCATGCGCGCACTCATGGATGCGGTCGAGCTCTCGCCCCATCCCGAGGGAGGCACCGTCGTTCGCCTGTCGAAGCAGCAGCCCCGCAGTGCCCACCACCCCCCAGGAGAAAGAACCATGTCTGAGTTGAACATCAGGGAGCGGCAGTCCGGCGACGTGACCCTCTTCGAACTCGCCGGGAGGATCACCATCGGAGCCGGAGACACCGTCCTGCGCGAGACCGTTCGCACCGCGATACAAGACGGCAGGAAGAACCTGGTGCTCAACCTCGCCGAGGTGACCTATCTGGACAGCGCTGGACTGGGTGAGTTGGTCAGCTCCTATACGACCACGAGCCGTGAGGGCGGCAGGCTCAAGCTGCTGAGCCCCTCTCGGAAGGTCCAGGATCTACTAATGATCACCAAGCTCATCACCGTCTTTGATGTCTACGACACCGAGCAGGAGGCGGTGAACAGCTTCAAGTAGCCCTGGTTCGACCGTCAGCAGGGGAGCCCTGGCGTCCAGGGCCCCTGTGCCTACCCAAAATTCGGTCGCTGCGTCATGCGTGCGTCAAAGCTGCGTCAAAACGCGCGTCATGACGTGAGCGATGCGCATGACGAGCCGCTGGGTCCTCTCTTCCATTTGATTGAGGTCGAAATTACGCCCGGCTCAGACGCCTCAACACCTTTCTGCCTGCGTGTGGACACTCCCCTCCCGTCCTGCGAACGCAGGTAGGCTGGTGCAGCAAGCGCGCGTCTACGAGGGTGTTGTTGGAAGGAGCGAGACTCTACGCAGCGCGGCGCGCGTACCGGTGGTGGAGCCCGAAGACTTCACGTAGCTCTATCACCTCGACTCCGTGCTCCGGGCCCTCCACCTCACGCGTCTCGGGCGCATCCTTCCCGAGCGACAGGTGCGTCCGGCTCGCGTTGTAGTAGCGCTGGTACTCGCGCAGCAGGCGCCGAGCGCGGCTTCGTTCAGGACGACGACATGGTCCTGCAGTTCCCTACGTATCGAGCCGATGACTCTCTCCGCATAGGAATTCTGCCACGGACACCGCGCAGCACTCGGCACCTCGCGAATCCCCAAATGGGCAAGCGTGGCTCGAACGCCCTCGGAATAGAGATTGTCCCCATCTCGGTGCAAGTACCTCGGAGCGCTGGCCCTCAATGGTCACGTGAAAACCGGCCAAAGAGGGTCCCTTCAAAACCGGCCAAAGGGAGAGGACCGAGACAGGAGGACTCCTACCCCGCGGACTCGGAGGTCCGCAACTCCATGGCCCCCTTGGTGCGCCAGCTGCGGGGACCGAATTGGACGACGTGGGCATGGTGCAGCAGACGGTCGAGCATGGCGGCCACGGCGGCGTTGTCCCCCAAGAGCTTCCCCCAGTCCTCCACTGGCCGGTTGGAGGTGATGAGGGTGGAAGCCTTCTCGTAGCGGCGCATGATGAGCTCGAGCAGGTCCTCGGCGGCGGTGGCCGGCAGCTTGCGCATGCCGAGGTCATCGATGATGAGCAGAGGCGCGCCGGTGAGCGCATCGAGCTTCTGGCGTCGGGTGCCTTCGAGGCTTGCTTCGGCGAGCTCCTCGAGCAGGTGGTGCGCCTCGCGGTAGAGGACGCGATGGCCCTGGGACTGGATGACGGCGCGGCCGAGGGCCTGGGCGATGTGACTCTTGCCGGTGCCTGGAGGGCCAAGGAAGAGCGCGTCCTCGCGCCGCTCCACGAAGCCGCCGGTGGCCAGCTCGAAGACGAGGCGGCGATTCATCTTCTTGTTGAAGTCGAAGTCGAAGCCGTCGAGCGTCTTGCCCGCGTCGCGGAAGGCGCCCTGCTTGAGGCGGCGTTGGATGAAGCTGTCGCTTCTGCGAGTCAACTCGTCGTTGACGAGGGCGGAGAGGAAGTCGAGTGGAGCGAGCTTCTCGGCTTGCGCCTGGAGGATGCGGGCCTCGACGGCCTGGGCCATGCCGGACAGGCGCAAGGTGGTGAGGGCGCGGGTGATTTCGACGAGATTCATGTCTCGGTGTCTCCTGGGTGAGGGGTGGGTTGAGTCAGACGGACGATGACGTCGCGGTAGTGGGTGAGCTCGCGGATGAGCGGGTCGACCTGGCGCAGGGTGACGGGAGTGGGCGTGCGTCTTTCGAGGTAGCGGCGCACGAAGCGGTAGGTGGGGACGCCCACCTCGAGAGCCACCTCGCAGGCGTCGTCCAGGGCAGCGGCGCCGTGCTTCTTCACCAGGGACAGCACGCCCAGGATGCGGCGGGTGCCCACCTCTCCTTCTCGGCGGTGCACCTCGGCGCAAAGGGCGGCGACGCCGCGTCCGGCCCTGGCGGCGCGCTCGAGAAGTTGCACGGTGGTGCGCGGCGCGTGGGAAGGCCTGTCCTCCTCGCGTGTGCGGTGGTGGCCGCGAGGGGCCCGGGTGTGCTCCCGGAGCAGTTGCCCCGTAGCGGGCAGCAGCAGGCGGACGTGGAGGCTGTCCCACTGCACGTGCAGCTTGCGGCCGATGTGTCCCGGGGGCACCGAGTAGTACGCGCCGTCCACCTCGACGTGCCCGTCCAGGTGCACCACTCGCTCACCGTAGGCGTAGTAGCGGAAGGGCTCCACGGGCAGGGCCAGCAGCCATGGGCGCTCCTCGCCGAACATGGCGGCCACCTGGCGCTTGGTGGTGCCGTGGATTCGGGTGTCCGCCCACTTCGCCTCCCACGCGTCGAGGTAGACCTGGGCGGCCTCCAGCGACTCGAAGCGCAGGCCCTTCAGCGGCGTGCGCTGCGCGTGGCCCACCGCAGACTCCACCTTCCCCTTCCTGTCCGGGTGGCGGACTCGGGCCGGCAGGGCCGTGGCCCCGTAGTGGGCCAGCACGTCCCGGAAGAGCGGATTGAGGGCCGGCTCGTAGACGTCGGGCGAAAGCACCCCCTCACGCAGGTTGTCCAGCACCACCGTGCGCGTCACGCCTCCCAGCCGCCGGAAGGCCTCCTCGTGCAACTGCGCCCACGCGCGGCTGGAGGACTTCCAGCACAACAGCCGCACTGACTTGCGGCTGTAGCCCAGCGTCATGACGAACATGCGCGTGCGCCGGTATTTCCCCGTCTCCGGGTGGCGCACCATGGGCCCCTCCCCATAGTCCACCTGCGCTTCCTCGCCCGGCGTTGTGTGGATGACGGCCTTGGCCTCCGGGCCCTGGCTGTCGCGCAACGCCCGGACGAAGCGGCGCACGCTAATGTAGCTGCCCGTGTAGCCCTGCGTGTCGACGAGCTCCTCGTAGATGGCGCGCCCGTTGCGGCCCACCTCCAGCCGCTGCCGCACCAGCTCGACGTAGGGCGCGACGATGCTCGCCGATACGTGCCGGACTCCGGCTCGGCTGCGCGGCATGGAGTCGGTGGTCCCCTCATTGGCCGGTTTTGCTCCGGCGGCCTCGGCCTCCGGCTCACTCGCCTCGGTGGTCCCCTCATTGGCCGGTTTTGACTTGCCCCACCGGCGCGGTGGACGGATGCCCACGCCCGCGGCCTTCAGGTAGCCGCTGGCCGTCTCACGGCGCACCCCCGTCGCATCCTCGATACGTCTCAGACTCCAACCCAACCGCCCCAGGGCGATGACCTGCTGCTTCTTCTCGTCGCTCAAGACGTTGCCCATCCCCCGGGCGGACTCCACGTCCTACCCGGGCGTCAACGTCTCGGCCCTCCCCATTGGCCGGTTTTCAGGGGACCTTCATTGGCTGGTTTTGGGTGACCACTGAGGCTGGCCCAGGGAAAGGCCTCTCGCAACTGCTGCTTCGTCCATTCCTCCGTCGGGTGCGCTGTCACATTGAGGTGGAGGATTCGCCTGTCCGGTGACTCACAACCACAAATCCCAACAGCACTCCAAACGTCGCAGTGGGCATGACAAAGAAGTCCATCCCCGCAGACTCCGCCAGATGTAAGCGCAAGAAGCTCTGCCATGAGGGCGCTGGCTTCGGCGCTCCCCTTCCCGGACTGGGCATGTACCGAGCGACCGTTTCTGGCCTACCTCCATCCCCAGCTTCAGCAACTCTCCGTGAATGCGTGGGGCACCCCATGTCGGGTTGGCTTCGGCCATGCGCCGAATCAACACGCGCAGTTCCGGAGTTGCCCGAGGCCACCCTGTCCGACGCCGGGACTTCCAGCGCCAGAAGAGCCGAAAGCCCATCCGATGCCACTTCACCACCGTCGCTGGCTGCACCAAGCACAGTGGCCTTCACCACCCCTGCCAGAGGCGATGGAGAACACCCCAGAAAAGGCGTTCGCCTCGGGGACGGGCGCGTCTCACGGAAGACTGCGAGTTGCTGGCGAAGAGCCAGGTTCCCCAGCGCCAGCTCCGAACGGCTCCGCAGGGCCGAGAGCATCGTCTCGACCAGCGCCTTCACGAAGCCCCGCATCGTGCCATTCTTGCCGACCGTAGCAGGCAGGCCAGAAGTCTGGCGCGCTCTGTCATGAGCCGCCTGACGCCCCAGAGACAGTCGCGCACACTCGCCGCCCCTTCTGGCCCCAGCATGCAGTGGGGTCCCTGCGCTATTCAGAACCCCATTCGCAGTTCCGTGCATGCAATGACGCGTTCGCTGACGCACGCGGGCACTGGACCCGAATTTCTGGCAGCCACAGGCTTTACGCCGGGAAGAACCCTTCGGCCCCCACTGCCGTATCTGTGAGCGACTTCGTTCTTCCCGCGTGGAAGACGAAAAAAGAGGACCGGATTATCGACGAAGGCGTCATCACGCCGCACTGCCGAGGGTGCCGCATGACGAGCACGTCGACCGCCTACGACTTCGATAGTCCAGCCGACCTGGCCCCCTCCTACCTCCACACAGTCCCCTGCCAGACAGGCCACCGGATGCCACACGCAGAGCAGACGCTCCGAAACTTCCGGAATAGCGGCGCGCGCGCATTCCTGGCGCAGCGCTACGACCTCGCGAACCTCTGCTCGCCGTGAGCTGACGAGCGCGATTTCGACTCCGTGCAGTTCGGGTCGCAGAGGACTGAGGAAGGTACATGAAGAGGGCGGGACCACCCTCTTGCCTCCAGCCGGACGCTCACGTCGTCAATGGGCCTGACTTCTGTTGGAGCCCCTGGATGCGAAGTGCCGCCTGCTCCTGGCTACGGCGCAGGCATCCAGGCCAGACCCAAGTTCCTGCTGCTGCCCGAGTTTACGTCCTGGATATCGCTGCCGTCGGCCAGATTGGCGCTCCGGAGCACTCCACCCAGCCAATCCACCCAATACAGCCGCCCGGCCGTGGCATCGATGGCAATCCCGTGCACTGTGGTCTGGTTGGTCACCAGGGTAGTGGCGTTGGAGCCGTCCAGATCGGAGACATAGATACTGTTGCCGCGGGTCGAGTAGTACACCTTCCCGCCGCTCGGGTCGACCGCCAGGCCCACCCCCAGGCCGCCCAGGCCTGAAGCGAGGGTCTCCAGGTTGGTACCATCGAGATTGAATCGCACGAGACTGGTGTTGTTATAGGTAATTACATACATCTTATCATTCGGGATATCGAACGCGATGGCAGACGGGCTATTGATGCCCCCGACGACCTGCGTTGGATTGCTGCCGTCCAGCTCGGCGCGCATGATCCGTTCTCCGTTGAAATCGGACCAGTACAGCCTGCGGTTCGTCGAATCGACTGCCAGCGCGCTGGGGTAGCCTCCGTCCGCCACGACATCGACCGGATTCGCCCCATCACTGGCCGCTCGGACGATGGCGCTGTCGCGCGTGTAGAAGATGGTACGGGTGACCGGGTCGGTGGCGACGAAACCGGCCCCGCTGATGCCAGTCTTGAGCTCAATGGCATTCGTGCCGTTCACGTCAACCCTCCACAGCGAGCCGGCGGTCGTGATCCAGTAGAGGCTCGCAAGACCGGTGACGTCGACCGTGAAGGTGGTGGAGGTGGTAGCGGCGCCGTCACTCACGGAGAGGGTGATGGTGGTGGAGCCGCTGGCGCTGGCGACAGGGACGACGTTGAGGATGCGGCTGGAGCCGGAGCCGCCAAGGACGAGATGGCTGGGGTCATTGGGCACCAGGTCTGTATTGGAGGACGTGGCGGTGACCGTGAGGCTGTCGGCGGCGGTCTCCACGTCGCCCACGGTGAAGGCCAGGTCGCCGGTCGAGCTGCCAGCAGTGATGCTCTGGTTGGCCACGGGGGAAATGGTAGGGAGGTCATTCACCGCGGTGACGTCGACCGTGAAGGTGGTGGAGGCGGTGGCGGAGCCGTCGCTCACCGAGAGGGTGACGGTGGTGGTACCGCTGGCGTTGGCGACGGGAACCACCTTGAGGGTGCGACTGGTGCTGGAGCCTCCGAAGACCAGGTTTGTGGGGGCGTCGGGCACCAGGGCGGTGTTGGAGGACGTCGCGGTGACCGTGAGGCCGTCGGCGGTGGTCTCCACGTCGCCCAGGGTGAAGGCCAGGTCACCAGTCGAGCTGTCCTCGGCGATGGTCTGGTTGGCCAACGAGGATAGCGTGGGCGTGTCGTTCACTGGGGTGATGGTGATGGTCACCGTGCCCTGGGCGCTTTGGCCCTGGCGGTTGGTGGCACGAAAGATGAGCGCATCTTCGCCATTGTAATCGGCGCCGGGGGTGTAGGTGACGGAGCCACTGGCGCTGATATCACTCAATGTGCCGTGGTCCGGTGCGTCGACGATGGTGAAAGTGAGTGCCTCGTTGCCGGTGGCCGGCAGGCGCAGATTGAGGGGCGTGTCTTCCACCGTCTCAAGCGTGATGTTGCGGGTCACCGGCGGGATGCTGGGCGGCTCGTTGTCGCGACAAGCGGCGAGGGTGCTGGCCGCCAGTCCAAGCACCAATCCAGCGCGCAATGCGGCGACTGGCGCTGCGAGCCATCTCGAAAGCAAATATGACATGACGTTTCCTCGTGGGGGTGCCCGATATGGGCAGCGTAAACGCGGAGCGCCGGGTTCTCCGCTGACGCTGGCCGCGCTGTCAATCCTCATTTGTCGACTTGTTCGCGCTCATATTAGTGCGAATAGTGGACCCCAAACCGCAGCACCTGTGCCTATCCAAATCCGGTCGCTGCGTCATGAGTGCGTCAAGGCCACATTCGGCAGTGCGTCAAGGCGAGTGAGCGAGACGCGCACGGTGCCGAATGTCTCTGCCCTGGTGGCTTACGGCGAGGACGAGGACAGGCACCGACACCTGCTGGACATCCACTGGGGCAGCGAGTCGGTGGAGTTCCTGTCTGGGACTGCTGCACCTGCTGCTCAAGCGGGACTGACGGGCATCCGACTCGTCATCGCCGATGAGCGCGCGGGGCTGGCCGCTGTGGCACGACGGATGTTAATCAGAAGCTCAGTTGCTGCGCTTCACGGCGCACCTCACCGGAACGCCCTCGCCAAAGCCCCCTGGCGGCTGCGAGGCCGGCTCGGTACGGAGACGTCAGCCGCCCTTCGGACTCCCAGCCTCCAGGAGGCTCCAAAGCACCAGGAGGCGTTCCAAACCGGCCTGGGCCGCCAGGTGTCGAGGCCATGGAGTGTCTGCGTGAGGGCTTCGCCGCCGTCACTTACTTCTTTGCCTTCCCCAGCCCCCCTGGAAGCGCCTTCACAAATCCATGGCCTGGAGCAACTCCACGGCGAGGTGAAGCGTCGCATCCGCGCTGTCGGCGCCGTACTGGACCGCGCCAGTGCGCTGCGCCTCATCACCGCCATCGTCATTGAAGTCACCAGCGTCTGGAATGACCGCCGCTACCGCGACATGTCCCTGATGAGCTCAGCCCCAGATACCACTGCTGCTGGATACCTCCGCGGTGCTTTCCGCCCTGGGCCCCTCCGAACCAACTACACAGGATTCGGAATTGCCCCGGCCTCTATCCGAGTGACGCAGCGCCGGCGCAGGGCGCCCCAACAGCGCCATGTTCTGAGCGACTCCCAAACGCGTGATGCCCTACCTTCGTGCTGGCTGGAATCTGGAGGTGTGCGCCGAAGGCACTGGAGCACGGTGCACGTCGTGTCATGCCCCCACAGCCAGGTTCACGGAAGGAGGAGCTTGTCGCCCCCTCGGCTTCGAGTTGCAGTACGCGCGCAAGAGCCGGCGACGCCTCATCCGGTCTCCTGGGTACTGGCTGGTTCGCTCACCTACTCCCCGAAAGGATTGAGCAGTTCGGCCAGCTTCTTCTCGTACCCGGCCACATCGATAAATGGCTGGAGGGACTTGACGTGCGAGTAGCTGTTGAACTTCTGGAGTAGCGCATTCGCGGTGGAGAGAGAGAGTCGTTGTCCACGCCCGACAGCAGCATCAGGCTGGGATACAACTTCTGGAAGCGTGTCGTGTTCCAGGTGATGGCTTTGTCCAGCGAGTCGTTCCACGCATTGTAGTCGGCACTCGTCCCCGCCTTTCCTCCAATCTGGAGGATGACCGTGCTCCCCTGTGCCTACCCCAAATTCGGTCGCTGCGTCATGAGCGCGTCGAGGATCCGGAGCCCCAGCCCGAGGGCATGTATTCGGATGACGAGACGAACCCGGAAGACATGTACCCGGACGACGAGGAGGAGCCCAAGCCGCGCGGCCGTTGAGGTATAGCTGCCGCATGACGTCCTCTCCTCCCCCGGGCGCGGTCGCATTCGTGGACCGCTGGCGCGAGCTGTTCGATGCCTGTGACTGGTCCGGCCTGCGGGCGCACGAGCATCCCGACTTTCCCGAGGCCGGCCCTCCCCGCCAGAACGACAGCTTCATCCGCGGACTCGGCAAGAGCGGCTTTCAAGTCACGAGCGCGACGCTGAAGCCCTTCGTGCAGCCCCGGTGGTCCATCTTCCGCTCGCAGCGCCTGCACCCGCAACCGACGTATTGGTGTGACCTGGTGTTGAAGAACGCGAAGGGCCACGAGACCGAGGCCTTCATCGCCCTGGCTCCATGGGAGGGCACCGAGGGCGCCTTCCGCGCCTCGTATTACGTCGAGATTCCCCCGAAGAAGAAGGTCGCCCCGTTGGACTTGGGCAAGGAGCGCCAGCGCGTCGCGAAGTTCCTCGCCAAGGCAGTAAAGGACTTCGCCCGGGTCCAGGACGCACGGCCGCTCCAACGACTGGAGCTCCAGTACTCCACCGACAACGGGACGCTGAACGTGAGCTTCGACCTCGACCCGGCGGCCGAGCCGGGACGTGGCGACGCGATGACCCATTTCGGCTTCGCGGAGCTCCTCGTCCCGCGCTGGGCCGACATGAAGGAGCACAGGCCGTCCCTGGTGGGCCTCGATGGCGCGAAACTCGCGGCCCGCGAGGATGGGACCTGGGGCACGCCCGAGGCGCACGCGCAACTCGAGGAGCACTTGGGGAAGATGCTCGTCGCGACGCTGCTCGAGATGCGGGACAGCGGCCAGTTCGAGGCCCTGCGCGCCTCGGCCACCGCGGAGCTGGGTGTCGAGGAGCACGAAGGCCACTTCGGCTGGCCCGACTACGAGGAGCGCAGGCGCGAGAACAGGATTGCGTCGTCCCCGTAGCGCCGCGCGTGGAGGCACGGCTCGGATGCCCCCGCCCTCTGGGCGATGAAGGGGGACTCCACGCCGCCGGTCCGTGGCCCGAGTTCGCTGGGCCACGCAACATGCAGCCGCGAGTTGGGGCAGCGGCAACCTGGCGCGGCCGGCTCGACACCGCCCGGGGAGGCCGTGGACGCTGGCCGGACCGGCCGCGATGGGCCACGGGGCCACCTGGACGTGGTTAACAGCTTTGTTAACCATCAAGGGCATCCGATTCTGACAATCCCGGGCTTTCGATGTCACACCTTCCAGGGTTGCGTCGTTTCCCTCTTTCAGAATGACGAATCGGGCGACCTGTTAACCGAGAGAGCGAAGCGCGGTTAGCCTTTACTGGGTACTCACGATTTCGTTGCGCGGCACAGACTCTCAGAGACGGCTCTCAGACTGTCTCGGCCGCGCTTCTCGACCGGCACAGCGCTACCCCCGCCGCGCTGCTCTTCTCCACGCGGGGCCAGTGCCCTCGAATTGGATTCCGGACCGAGAAGACAGTCCGAGGACACGCCCGCGCTGACAGCCAACATGAGGAGCGAGTGCACTGCTCATCGCATCTTGAGCACCACTCGGAAGCGGGCGTGGTTGCTCATCATTCGCTCGAAGGCCTCGCCAGCGCGCTCCAGGGGAAACACCTCATTCTGGGAGCGCACACCCGTGAGCGCGCTGAAGTCCATGGTGTCCTGCGAGTCCTGGGGAATGCCGCTGGGCCAGCCCTGGACGCGCTGGCGCTTCATGATGAGTTGCTGGCTGGTGACGGGAATGGGCTCCGCGCCCGCGCCCAGTAAGAGCAGGACGCCGTCGCGGCCCAGGCCGCCAATCATGTCCGCCACCAGGCTGTTGCTCGACGCGGTCATCATGATGACGCGCGCGCCGCCCAGGGCCTGGAGCGCCTTGCCCACCTCGCCCTTCTCCGTGTCGATGTATTCATGGGCGCCCAGCTCCGTCGCCAGCTTCCGCTTGTCCGCCCCGCGCGAGATGGCCACGGTGCGGTAGCCCAACTTGCGCGCGAACTGGATGGCCAGGTGCCCCAGGCCGCCAATGCCTTGCACCGCCACCAGGGAGCCCGGCTTCGCGCCCATGTTCCGCAGGGAGTTGAACGTCGTCACGCCCGCGCACAAGAGCGGCGCGGCGTCCTCGGACTTCATACCGTCCGGGACTCGGGCCAGGGCCTCCTGGGGCGCGAGCATGTATTCGGCGTAGCCGCCGTCGTAGCTGATGCCGCAGATCTGCTGGAAGTCACAGGTGACGAAGTCGCCCACGCGGCACGCGGGGCACTGGCCGCAGTGGCCCCCGTGCCAGCCCACGCCCACGTGCTGGCCCGCCTTCCACGCCGTCACCCCGGGCCCCACCTTGTCAATGCGGCCCACCACTTCATGGCCGGGCACCCGCGGGTACTGAACGGGCATCCACCCCTCCTTGGTAATCGCATCGCTGTGGCAGACGCCACACGCGTCCACGGCGATGAGCACCTGTCCGGAGCCAGGCTCGAGGACATCCCGCCCCACGACTTCGAGCGGGCCCTTCGCCTGCTTCACCTGCACTGCCTTCATCTTCCTGGCCATCGCGCCCTCCCCCATGGGTGTGAAGAACGCAGGTGAATATGGGCAGGCCCCGAAGTGAAGACGACAGGCCAGATGGAGTTGAGGCGGCGTCCATGCGGGCGGCCGCCTCCATGCCGGTGTTGCTCAGTGGCGGGTGAGGGTGGCAGGGACCGGCCACGGCGAATGGGCCGTCGCCCCTCAGACGGCAGAGAGTCGAGCGCTCCCGCGACCTCCGTGCCCTGTGCCTACCCAGAATTCGGTCGCTGCGGCATACGTGCGTCAAAGCCCTATTCGGCAGCGCGTCAATGCGAGTGAGCGACATCCCGGCGCGACTATCGCCAGTCGCCTTGTCGGTCATCAATCCAGCCATGAGAGACAAGGCAAACAGAGAACCTATTACACATCCCGCCGAGCGATCTCCAAGAAGTTATGAACAAGGGCCGAACGGCTGGATTTCGGGTAAACAAGAGCAAGTCGTGCAACCGGCCGTGCGTCGCTGATATCTCGGTAGCTGACGCCCTCCAGGGCAAGTTGACGCATTGACGCCGGGACGATTGAAACCCCCTGGCCAGTTGCGACGAGCGAAAGGACCGATGCGATTTGTGGTGCGGATTGTCCCACGCGCAGCTCGAAGCCAGCCGCAGCGCAAGCCCTCACTGCGGCGTCAAACAAATCTGGGCCGTTCATTCTCGGCGTGAGGATGAATAGCTCCTCACGCAAGCTTGCGAGGGCCACAGGGCCCGAGGCCGCCATGGGCAACGCGGGGTGTCCAGCCGGAAGCGCAACAACCATCGGCTCATCGGGCCATGAAACTACGTTCATCTCAACCGTGTCGATTCCAGAGGGGCGCATAAACGCGAGTTCGAGACTCCCCTCGTGTAGTGAGGCCCCAAGAGACGCGCTGTTATTCTCATTAAGGGTCAGCTCGACCTCGGGATAACGGTGGCGAAATGCCCGAATTGCTCCTGGAACGACAGGGTTAATCGCCGCTGAACTCGTGAAGCCAATGCGGAGCACCCCTGTTTCGCCACGTCCAGCACGTTGTGCCTCCCGGATAGCCACGGCCACCTGCACGGGAAGGGAGTGCACTGCCGCATGAAAGGCCCTGCCCGCCTCGGTCAACTCCGCACCATGCGACATTCGGCGAAAAAGCGGGGTACCCACTTCTTCTTCAAGGTCACGAATCTGCTGGCTGAGCGGCGGCTGACCGATCCCCACGCGAGCGGCCGCTCGCGTGAAGTTTCGCTCCTCGGCGACCGCCAAGAAATATCGGATATGCCTTAATTCCATGGTAGATCCAAAACAGATAGCTCTAGGCCCTACAATATATTGGACAGATGACCCGTCAAGAGACACGTTCACCCCAGTGACTGCTCTTCTTCATCAGCGAGTGGAGACAAATCTCCGCTCCCTTTCAGCTCAAGACTTCCCCTGCTACTTGGACGCGGGTTCGCGCTCGAAGTCTCGTCTGCCCCGGCAGTACTCACAGTGCCGCCCGCCTTGACCGCAAGGACGTTGGCAACCATGCGCATTGCCAGCACAGCACTTTCGCCCCTCTGCATCCATCCAGACTGACGCCTATCTCCTCCAGAGGGGAGGTAGCCGCCAACCGCCCCTACAGAACGCCCCAGACTCTAGAAGTCACTGTTCGCGACTCACACCCAAGAACAACGACTGCAGGACCCAGCGTCTGCAGCAGTGACAGTCTGCTTGGCCGAAGAACTCATTCAAGCACTGGGGAGTGCTTCGAGGCTCTAGCCAGAACAGCCCTTGGCAAACTCGCGAGCCACGTCCACTCGAGAGCCGCAGCGGACGGGACCGCGCGGAACACAGCGCCGCCACGTCCACATCAACAACTGGCACCACTCCCGCCCCTATCACACCCAAACACAGAGCCATCCAAGCATATCAACCACCAAGAAAACACCATGCAGAAACCCCACACCAACCATCATCACGGGCTCCTTCAAATCCACATTGCCGTATTACTCGCGGGCGGCGCGGGCCTCTTTGCCAAACTCCTCACAATCAGTCCCATGGCACTCGTCTCAGGCCGCACAACATTCGGATGCCTGGCGCTCCTGATTGCTGCCATACTGACCCAAACAAACCTCCGCCTACATGGATTCAAGGACCTGGGAGCCCTAGCCCTCTCAGGTGCAATCCTAGCCACCCACTGGTTTACATTTTTTCTCTCAATCCAAGTATCCACCGTAGCCATCGGACTACTGGCGTTCTCAACATTCCCTCTATTCACCACCATCCTCGAACCCATCATCTTCAGCGAACGTCTACACCGTCGCGACGTCGTCACGGCAACTACCGTGACAGTGGGATTGGTGCTCGTGACGCCGAGCTTCGATTTCAGCAACCATCTGACTCAGGGACTGCTGTGGGGAATTCTCTCCGCATTCACCTTTGCCGTACTGTCGCTCCTAAGTCGCTCCTATACCCATAAATACTCCACCATCAGCATCTCGCTCTATCAGCAGGGCTTTGCCGCACTATGCTCGCTGCCCCTCGCCCTGCAGTGGGAAGGTACGCTTACAGGTCGCGACCTGATACTGCTCTCCATCCTGGGAGTGGTGTTTACCGCGCTAGGACAAGGCCTTGTGGTGGCAAGCCTACGACATCTACGAGCAAGGACGACGAGCGTGGTGTTCAGCCTGGAGCCGGTCTACGGAATCTTGCTCGCGTGGCTCATACTCAGAGAAGTACCTAGCACACGGACGCTACTAGGCGGTGCTCTCATTTGCGGCGCCGTCGTGTGGGCCTCACTCAACCAAGGCAAAGCCAATGCGCACGCCTAATTGGTGATTCCGAGTGGTCTGCTCCCCAATTTTCGGACCAGCTGAAGAGTGAGAGAGTCCTCGCGGCCAGGAGGTAGGTCGGTCGTGAGGAAGAGCAGGTTTACCGAGGAGCAGATGGTCCGCATCCTGCGGGAGGCGGAGGCGCCTGGGGCCAGCGTGGTGGAGGTGGCCCGGAAGCACGGCGTCGCCGAGCAGACGCTCTACCGGTGGCGGCAGAAGTTCGGCGGCATGGAGGCAAGCGACGCGACGCGGCTCAAGGAGTTGGAGAAGGAGAACGCGCGGCTGAAGAAATCGTCGCTCCTGCTTCTGCTCGGTGGAGAGATGGCGAGGCTGCCATGCCATGAGAAGTCCTGCTCACGAACTCAACAGCCTCGCCCTTAACGTCACTCCCTGAAGCTCATTAGGAGTTGGACAGACTGTGCCATCAACCAGGCATACGTCGGAGGATGGTCCATGAGAGACTGCTCATCGCGCCTTCATCATCGTGAAGGAGTCGATGAACGACGCACCAGCACATACGCTGCCGGCAGCCCCACCAGCACCAGGACGGTGGAGAGGGACAATCCTCCCAGCACGGTGATGGCCAGCGGGCGTTGCAGCTCGCCCCCTTCACCCAACCCGAGTGCGAGTGGAACAAGCCCCAGCAACGTCGCCAGCGTCGTCATGAGAATGGGACGCAGGCGCACGGCGGTGGCGCTCATGATGGCCTCGCGAGTGGGCAGTCCCGCGGCGCGGCCCTCCTCCGCCCGGTCGAGCAGGAGGATGCCGTTCTTCACCACGAGCCCCACGAGCAGGATGCATCCCATCAACGAGGAGATGTTGAGCGGCGTGCCCGTGAGCCGCAGGCACGCGACGCCCGCGGAGAGGGCCATGGGGACCGCGCCCAGGATGAGCAGCGGGAGCACGACGCCACGGAAGTGGAAGGTCAGCACCAGGAAGACGCCCAGCGTCGCCAGCAACAAGACGAGCACCATGGCTCGGAAGGACTCGCGCTGACTCTCGCGCTGGCCCCCCAGCCGCACCTCCACGCCCACGGGCGGCGTCAATGTCGCGAGCCGCGCCTGGACATCCGCGGTGACACCGCCCAGGTCTCGAGATGCCAGGCGCCCTGTCACGGCCACCAATGGACGCAAGTTGTCGGACAACAGCTCCGCCGGCTCACACCGCTGATGCAGTCGCACCACCTGCATCAATGGAACAACCAGCCCTGAAGCGGTCCGCAACCGCAGATGCTGGAGCACCTGGGGGTCCAGGCGGTCGGCGTCGTGCAGCCGCACGCGCACGTCCACCTGCCGCCCCTCGCGTGGGATGGCTCCCACGACTTCCCCCAGCAACGCGGTGCGGACCTGTGTCGCCACGTCCCGCGCCGTGAAGCCCAAGCGGCCCGCTTGGACGAGGTCCACTTCCAGGTGGGCCTCGGGCGTGCATCCCGCGACACCGTCGAACAGGTCCGTGAGGCCGCGGATGCCTTGGAGCCGCTCGGCCACGCGCGGCCCGAAGTCCCGCAGCACCTGGACATCCTGTCCCAGCAGCATCACCTCGACGGGGTCCGGCGCGCCCTCCAGGTCGGAGAGCACGTCCTGCAGCAGCTCGACGAACTCCAGGCGGACACCCGGGAGGGCGGATTCCGCACGAAGGCGCGTCTCTTCGATGATGTCCGGCCCAGGGCGCTTCCGATGGGGAGCCAGCGACACGGTCAAGTCACCGCGTGACGATTCCGTGGCCGCCGGAGGCCCCAGCTCCGCGCCCAGACGCCGGCTGGTACCCACGACTTCGGGAATCGCGGCCACCACTTCTTCCAGCGTCCGACCCAGCCGGTCTGCCTCCGCGACCGAGGTACCCGTCGGCGTGAAGTAGTCCACGACGAAAGCGCCCTCATCCAGCTCCGGGAGGAAGCCGGTCCCCACGCCCCGGCCCACCATCGCCAGCAGCAGGGTGATGAGCCCCACCCCGGCGACGAGCAGCCCCGGACGCTGGCTCCACTGCTCGCGCAGGCGCTTCGGGACGGAGGGCGCCGACGCGTGCGGGGCGCCTCGCGCGACGAGCAACCAGCCGCACAGCAGCGGGGTCAACGTGACGGCCAGCAACAGGGAGAACAGCACCGCGGCGCATAGCGTGAACGCGAGCGCGGAGAAGAACTGGCCGGACACGCCGGGCAACAACGACAGCGGCGCGAAGACGACGACCGTGGTGAGCGTGGAGTTGGTGACGGGCCAGGCGATTTCGCGCAGCGCCTCCGCGGTCGCAGTCCACCGCTCCGTCCCCGCCGACACCCGGCGGTACACCGCTTCCACCACGACCACGGCGTCGTCCACCACCAACCCGATGGCGACCGCCAGTCCGCCCAGCGACATGAGGTTCAGCGTTCCCCCCACGAGCCAGAGCGCGCCGATGGTCATCGCCAGGGTAGCGGGGAGCACCACGGCCGTGGCCGCCATGGCCCGCCAGGAGCGCAGGAAGAGCCCGACCACCGTGAGCGTGAGCAGCCCCCCCAGGATGACCTCGTCACGCACGTGGGACACGGACCGGGCGATGAACCCCGCTTGGTCATAGGAGAGCGCGACATCGATGCCCGGGGGCAACCGGGTCCTCACCTCCTCCACCCGCGCGTGAATCTCCCGCGCCAGGGTGACGGCATCCGCGCGCGGACTGCGGCCCACGTTGACGAGCACCGCGGGTTGGCCGTTCGCATAGGTCCGTGTGAGCCGGTCCGCATGCCCCTCCTCGACTCGCGCGACATCTCCCAGGCGCACCGGCGCCTCGGGCGTGCCCCCCACCACGAGCGTCGACAGCAGGTCCGGGGACTCCACCGGTCCCTCCACCACCACCAACGCCTGCTGGTAACGGACGTCCACCCGGCCCACCGGTTCGAGCATGAGCGCGCTGCCGACGCTGGTCGACAGCGCGGGCAGGTCCATCTTCTCCTGCTCCAGTTGCCGCGCGTCGACGGCGATGGTCAGCTCGCGCACGTCGCCCCCGAGCACGTCCACACGTCCCACGCCCGCGAGGCCCGCCAGTCCAGGGCTCAGCGTCCGCAGGGCGAAGTCGCGCAGCCGGGCCGGGTCCGCTGTTCCCGTGACGGCAAGGGTCTGGATGGGGAAGGAGGATGGCGTCAGCCGCTCGGCGGCAAGCGTCACGTCGGGCGGCAGCGAGGCCCGCACCTCCGCGAGCCGGGCGTTGACGAGCCCCAAGGCCCGGTCCATGTCCGTGCGCGAGTCGAACCAGAGGGAGGTCTCAGAAGCCGCGCGGATGGTCCGGGAACGAACCCGCCGCACGCCAAGGACCGTGGACAGTCCCTCCTCCACCGGGCGCGTCACGGAGAGCTGCATCGTCTGCGCGCTGGCTCCGTTCAACGTCGCCGCGACGACGATGCGAGGGAAGGACACCTCCGGGTAGAGCCCGCCAGGGAGCCGCGTTGCGCCGAGCGCGCCCGCGAGCGTCAGGGCCGACAGCAACACCACCACTCCAGGCGCGTTGCGGCGAAGCAGCGCCAGCCACGTCACCGGACGACCTCCACGCCAGCATCATCCGGCAGGGAATAGCCTCCCTCCACGACTACGGATTCCCCCACCGTGAGCGGTCCCGCGATGATGGCCCGTCCTTCGTCCTCGGACGCCACGCGGACGGGCACCGTGTGGACCCGCCCTTCCTCGACCCGGGCGACGCCAACACCGCCATCCCCAAGGGGAAGCAGCGCGGAGGACGGCACACTCAGCGCCGGGCCCAGGTCCTCCAGGACGATGTGGGCTCGCGCGGCCGCGCCCAGGCGCAGGTCCCCGCTCGGGTTGGCGAAACGCAGACGGACCAGCACATTGCCACTCTGCGAGTCGACGGAGGGCGCCACCGCGGCGACCTCACCTTCACGAACTCCGGCAAGCCCGTCGACGAAGAGACGTGCGCGTTGGCCGGGCGCGACCGACGCGGCTTGCGACTGGGTGACGAACACGCGCAACTCCAGCGGGTCCGTCGCCGAAATCTGGACCACGGCGGGCGTCGAGCCATCCACCATCTCGCCCTGTCTCACCCATACCGTCGTCACGACCCCGTCGAAGGGAGCCTGGAGCGACGTGCGCCCCACGCCGCGCCGGGCCAACTCCAAGGCACTCCGGGCGCGCACCTCGGCAGCACGTGCGGCGGCCTCCGCACTCTGGTCCTGCTCCGCGTCCTGACGGGCCGCGACCCCACGCTCGACCAGGAAAAGGGTACGCGAACGCTTCTCCTGCGCGGCCTCGAGCGCCGAAGTGGCTTCGTGCAGCGCGGCCTCCGCCTGCTGGAGTTCGGCGATGGCGGGCCCCGTGTCCACCTGGGCGAGGACATCCCCCGCCCGCACCCGGTCACCCTCCGACACACGCAGCAACGACAACCGGCCGGGCACCGGGGGCGCAAGCCGGACTTCACGCCCTGGCGGAGCGGACAGTACACCCGTACCCCAGAGACCACGCACGTCCTGCCCCAAGGCCACGGGAGCAACGCGGACACGCGGCAACGGCAGAGGGCGCTCCTCCGAGGGCGGCCGCCGACAGCCCGTTCCGAACGCAAGGAGGCAGGCGAGTAGCGCGAATCTAAGGCGCATCGAGCGGAAACCCGACAGCGAGTTCGAGGTCAGCAAAGGCGGACTGGGCGGCGAAGGTGGCCTCGATGGCCTGGGTCCGCATGTCCGTTGCCGCCTGGAGCGCCACATTGAGCGCCACCCGGGGGCTTCGGCCCGCCAGATACGCCTCCAAGGCCATGCGCTCCGTCTTCTCCACGGCGGGCAGAATCTCCTCCGCGTAGCGCGCCATGCCCGCGAGTGCGGCGGCCAACCGCGCGTGGGTGGAAACAAGCTCCGTCCGCCGGGAGCGCTGGTCCTCGTTCTGACGAGCACGCGCGGACTCCAGGGCGGCCGCGGCGCGAGCCGTTTCGCCCCGGCCCAGTCCGGGGAGGGAAAGGTCCAGGTCGAGCGCACCGCGAAGGAAGGCATTCCGCCCTCGCGGGCCATCCGCCTCCACGGAGACTCCCACCGTCGGGACGGGCCAACGTTCACGCCGTGCCGCCCGCAGCGTCGCTTCGGCCGCCGCCACCTCTGCCTGGCGCGCCTCGCCGGCAGGAGACACCGCACCGAGCGCGAGCACCGAGTCCAGTTCCACCAAGGGCGGCGGCCGCGCATCCACGGGCGCCAGCACCACGCTGGGCTCCCTGCCCAACAACAAGGCCAGTGCCGCCGACGCGGCGACCAGGTCTCCCCGCAGGGTCAACAGTTGGACTTCCGCGGCGCCACGCGCGATGCGGGCCTGGATGAGCTCCAACTCTGGAGCCGCCCCGCTTTCGAAGAGCAACGCGGCGGCGGCCTCCGACTCACGCGCGAGCGAAAGCGCCCGGGCGGACGCCTCCACGAGCTGGTGGGCGCGCAGGAGCGAGAAGTAGTGACGCCGGGTATCCGCCCGGACCGCGGCCTCACTCGCGCGGCGGTCGTCCGTGACGCTTCGCGTCGTCAACTCCGCGGCGAGAATGCGTGCCGCACGCGCCCCTGGAGGCGGAAGCTTCTGCGTCAAGCCCACCGCCCATCGCGGGTCATTGCCGCCGCCCCACAGCGACAGGGTCAACGGAGCGAAGGTCCGCGCAAGGGCCTCGTCCCCCTGGGCAACAGCCTCCTGCGCACGGGCCTGAGCAAGCGCGGGGGCCCGTCCTCGGGCCGCGAGGAACGCTTCGCGCAGCGTGAGCGGCTCCCCCAAAGGGGCGAGGCCACAGACCAGCAGCACGGTAGCGACGGTGGGAGACATTCCTCTCTCTGGCGAGACGAACGCCAGAGAATATGGCACCCTCATTCACCGCCATCCCCCCCACATGCACGTACTATCCGGCAGCATGTGATGCACTGCCCTGAAGTGTGGGAGGGAGTGTCTGGTCGGTGATGCTGACGCAACTCCGGCGGGGTGTTCGCGATAATCCCCACGAGTTCGTCCATTTCAATTTCGAGAGGCCCACCATGGGTTTCGATATCCGCAAGACCCTCAACTCTGCCCGCGCCAACGTCCAGAAGGTAGCCAAGGACGTCCAGAAGACCGTCGAGGACAACAAGGGGCTCATCAAGGGCGCCACGGCGGTTGCCACCCAGAGCGCGAAGGCCTTCGGGTACGGCAAGGATGCCTTCCAGCAGATCAAGAACATCAAGAACGGCGCCGAAGGACTGCTGACCGGCAACAACCGGGCGTTCGTCAGCAACCCCACCTACGCTGCGGGCGAGTTCAAGGGCCTGACCAAGTTGGGCGCCGGAATGAAGGCCGCCGCGCGCTACGCGGGCATCCCTGGCGCGGTGATGTCGGGCGCCACGGCCGTCAAGGACATCCGCCAGGCCATCCGCACCGGTAGCAAGGACGACATCATCACCGCCACGCGCTCGACGCTCGACGCGACCAAGGCGGGCCTGTCCGCCGCGACGGGCGGCATCGTCGGCGGCAAGGTGATGGGCGGCGTGCTCGGCGGCACCGTCTTCAAGGAGAAGCTGGAGGCCGGCAAGAAGGCCGTCGACGCCTTCAAGAAGACGCTCCCCAACGCCAGCGACGACGTGCTCAAGGCCGTCAAGTCCGCCGCCACCAAGGGCATCTTCGAGAGCGGCACCGCGAAGGGCGTGGGCCAGGCCGTCAAGTCCGCCGCAGCCGAGACGGCGAAGGCAACCAGCACCCTGGCCCAGGGCCTGACTGGCAGCGGCACGCGCCAGGCCGCCAAGGCCGCGCTGAAGACGGCGGGCAAGGAGGCCGGTGAGGCCGCCCTCAAGCAGGGCGCGAAGGCCGCCGCCGGCACCGCCGCCAAGGCGCTGGGCCGGTTCGCCCCGGGCGTCAACGTGGCCATCGCCGCGGTCGACGTGGCCAACGCTGGCGCGACGCTGATGGACAAGAACGCGAGCACGGGCAAGAAGGTGACGTCCGTCATCACCGCGGTGGGCTCGGTCGCCGCGGCCACCAACATCCCGATTGTCAGCCAGGTGGGCGCCGCGGTCTCCACGGTGTCCAGCATCGTGGGCGCCTTCTTCTAGAGCAGCGCCCCACCCTTCGGGGTTTGTCAGAGCGGCTCGGCTGGACTATGCCCTGGTCCATGCCGAGCCGTCGCTTTTCCCCCCATTGGCGCGGGCGCTGGCAAGCCTATCTCCCGGGAGCATTCGTGAGCCGCAAGCAAGGGACGCAAGGACCAGGTCATGGAGTCGAGCGCCTCCTGAAGATGAGCCCGGTGGCGAGCCTCGTCTCCGCCAAGGCCCTTGAGCTCCCCACCGTGCAGGCGCCCTCCCTGGAGGGAATCTCGGTGCGGGTCCCCACCCCGGACGACCTGACCGAGGAGGACCTGCTACGCGCCTTCCACGAGAAGCGCCGCGCCCTGGCGACCTCGCGCGAGCGTCAACCCGGCGAGTCGCTGGAGCTGGGCGACGAGGTGCGGCTCAACATCGTGGGCTACTCCGACGGTAAGCTCATCCCCTTCTCCGCGCGCTTCGGCATGACGACGGAGCTGGCCCCCATCGAGGCCCTGCCTGGATTCAGCGAGGCCGTGGCCGAGGGTGCCAAGGTGGGCCAGTCCCTGCAGATTGCCCTGGAGCTGCCGGACACGTACCCCGTGGAGGCGCTCCAGGGGAAGCCCGCGCGCTTCCTGGTGGACGTCCTCGCCGCCCACGAGGTGACGCTGCCCCCGGAGAGCGCCCCCGCGTTCCTTGAGAAGCTCGGGCTGGGCGGCACGCTGGGCGAGGTGATGACCCACCTGCGCGACGAGTTGGAGGACGCGGCGGCGTCACAGCTCTGGGTCCAGGCGCGGGACATGGTGCTGGACGAGTTGGCCCGGCGTGCTCCGGTGGAGCTGCCTCGCGCGCTGGTGGACGAAGAGCTGCGCCGCCGCTGGGTCCAGGCCGAGGGCCAGGGCATGCTCGAGCACCAGTTCGACGTCGACGAGCAGAGAGAAGCGCTCGAGGGCTGGCTCACGGACCCCACCACGCGCGCGGACGCCGAGCGCCGGCTGCACATCGGTATCGTGCTGAAGGCCGTCACCGAGGAGCACAAGCTTCAGCTCACCCCGGAGAAGCTCGATCAGTTGGTGCGCGACCAGGTGGAGCCCTTCGGGCTCACCGCTGCGGATGCGCACGCCGCCCTGCGCGAGTCGCCCGAGACGACGAAGCGACTCACCGAGATGGGCTGGTACCTGCTCGCAGTGGAGCACGTCATGAACAAGGCGAAAGTCACCTTCGAGGGCTCCGAGCAGGAGGGCTGAGGGCGCCCTCGCGAGGAGCGCGAGCTCAGCCCTCGCTGAACCACAGACCCGCGCCACCCGCGAGGCCCATGCCCAGGAACAGCGCGGCAAGCCCCCACGTCTGGGCGCGCGACCACCGGAGCGACTCACCATACCGGTAGCCGCACACCAGGATGAGCAGGGCGAACCCCAGGCAGATCGACGCGGGCCCCAGCGCGACCAGCACCTTGCGCGGCGTCCCGCTCACGTCGAGGACAGCCAGCAGCAACAGCGGCCAGAAGCCGATGACAAGCAGGCCGAGCACGAGGCCTAGCCCCCAGCGCCCTTCGGGAGAGGACAGCTCCATGAAGTCCAGGAAGCGCGTCCACCAGGAGCGGGGCGGCTCTCGATGACGTCGGGGGGCTGAGGGCTGCACGTGGGGCGGCTCCAGGGACGGGGTGCGGTGCACCTCGCAGCCTCTTCTAGTGCAGCCCAGGGCGGTTCGCGGCTACTTTCCTTCCGTCAAGTCGGACACCATCCCTGCTCCTTCCAGGGTGTCCACTGAAGCGGAGAGCAGCCTGGCTCCTCAAGCCTTCTTCACGAACTCCGACTTGAGCCCCATCGCACCGATGCCGTCGATCTTGCAGTCGATGTCGTGGTCACCGTCGACGAGGCGGATGCTCCGGACCTTGGTGCCGACCTTGACCACCGTCGACGAGCCTTTGACCTTCAAGTCCTTGATGACGGTGACGCTGTCGCCGTCCTGGAGCAGGTTGCCGTAGGCGTCGCGCACCTCGCGCTTCTCTTCCCCCGACTCTGCGGCAGCGGCTGTCGACCACTCATGCGCGCACTCCGGGCAGACGTAGAGGCTGCCGTCTTCGTACGTGTAGGCGGAGTTGCACTTCGGGCAGGAGGGCAGGGCGCTCATATCGATTCCAGAGAAGGGAAGCGCGGAGGCATATACACGAGCGCGAGCCGAAGGGCTCCCGTTCCATCAACAGCCCTCCTGATGGAACGGAAGACCTGCGTTGGCACACGGAAAACAGCCGGGCGATGCAGCCCATCGCCAGTGGGCTTGCCCCGATTTCGTGGGACAGACTCAGACTCGTTACATTTTCCGTGGTGTTGAGTCCCAAGCACGGGCACATCTTCTCCACCCTCGACCGCATCCAGCTCGCGGAGCCCGGGGTGGTGGGCATGTGACTGACCGCCGCGCGGGTGCCTGGGAATTTCCACGGAACGAGTGAGTCGCCGCGCATCCCGAGCGGGGCGATGGCGCATGTGCCACCGCCCCGCTTCACTGCCTCAAGGCAACGTCAGGACGGCGTCAGTCCTCGCGCCGCCTCCACGCGAGGAGCGAGAGCAACGCCATCGCCAGCGGGAGCGCGGCAGTCGTCCCGGTGGACGAGCAACCGCTGGACTCCTTCGGCGCCGGGGGCGCCGGGCTCACCGTCACCGTGACCCGGTCCTCGGCGGACAAGCCACTCTCCGAGGAGACCTTCACCACGAAGACGAACTCCGTGGCGGCCGAGACCTCGGGCGCGGTGAACTGGACACGCGCCTGCGTCGCATTCTGGAGCGTCACGGCGGGGCCCTCGCTCTGGCTCCACGCGTAGGTCAGCGTCCCCTGCTCCGGGTCCGTGGCCGTGGCCGTCAGCGTGACGGACTTCGCCGAGGAGGTGGACACATCGTCCCCCGCGCTCACGGTGGGCGCGAGCGGCACGTGGTGCACCGTCACACTCACCTTCGCGGCCTCGCCACTCAGCTGCCCGTCACTCGCCACGAGCTGGAAGACGAGCTCCGCGCTCCCCTTGGCGACCGCGGGCGCGGTGAAGCTCGGGGTCAGCGTATCAGCGCCCGTCAGCGTGACAGGCAGACCGGAGACCTGCGTCCACTGCTGGCTGTCCACCGCGTCGCCGTCCGGGTCCTCCGCGCTTCCCTGGAGCGTCACCGTGCTCCCTTCGTCCACCGTCTGCGCGGTGCCCGCGGACGCCACCGGCGCCTTGTTCACCTGGCGCACGAGCACCTGGACCGTGTCCCTGTCCCGCAGCCCCCCGTCCAGCACCGTCAGGCGGAAGGTCAGCATGGTATCTGCCAGCACCTCCGGCGCGGTGAAGCTGGGTGTGGCCGTGTCCGCGCCACTCATCGCGGCGAAGGGACCCGCCACCTGCTCCCAGCGGTACGTGAGCGCACCACCCGCCAGACTGCTGCCGCTGCCCTGCAGCTGCACCACGGACAGCTCATCGACCGCCAGGTCTTCGCCCGCCTGCGCATCCACCTGGCCCGTCGTGCAGACCCCCTGCTCGTCCACCAGCGCCGTGAAGGGCGTGTTCGCCAACCCCGTGAAGGCGATGTCATCGATGAACCAGCCAGAGCCCCCGGCCGCCTCATCCGTGCCAATGCGGAAGCGGATGCGAACCACCTTCTCCGCGAAGGCGGTGCCCAGGTTCACGCTCGACGTCACCAGCTGCCTCTGCGTGAACGCGAAGCTCGCACCGCCGAAGGCTCGGCGCCCGGTGAGCGGATTGACGTTCCCTTCGTAGTTCGTGAGCGTGACGTTGTACCCGTTGGAGGTGATGCGGTTTCCGATATCGGTCCACGTCTGGCCGTCATCCTCCGACAGCTCGAGGACACCGCCGTCGAAGTACTCTCCGCTTGACGCCTCGAAGGAGTAGCGGTGGCGGAAGGTGAACGACAAGCCCGCCTTGCCCACATGGAGCGGCGGCGAGACGAGCGCGAAGTCCGCGGCGCGCCCCACGTCCTCTCCATGGAAGAAGCGCTCAGTCCCGGCATCCTCGTTCACGGTGAAGGAGACGCCGCCCACCGCGGACGTCATCGTCCAGGGCAGCAGCCGCGCATCCACACTCTCGGTCGTCGAGGCCCCAGGGAGCTCGTCCTGCTCCACCTTGGCGCTCAGCGTCGCCTTCTTGTCACCGGCAGCCACCCCGTTGGCATCGCGGTAGGCGATGTTGAAGTGGACCACCGAGCGAGGCGCCGCGCCCCAGAGCCGCACCGGCACCTCCACCGTGGCCGTCTCGTACAGCCCCACGGTGGGGAAGCTCGCCGCCCCACCATTGGCCAGCTGCACGGCCTCGCTGTCCGACGAGACGGTGATGCTCGTCGCCTGCAGCGGGGCGGTGCCCGTGGCGCGCAGCGTGACGCGCAGCACGCCGCTCTCGCCGTTGTCCAGATACCCGTCCGCGTCGCAGGTGTTCTCGCTGCCGTCCTCGGTGAGCTCCGCCGAGACGAACACCACGTCCGCGCCCGTGCGGAAGCTCTCCACCACGCCCGCATGGTTCGTGGAGGCCCGGTCCGGCGCCACCGCGCCGATTCCCGCGCCACGCCGAGCGAACGCCTCCGCGAAGATTTGGTAGTCCGCCGGGTCTCCCGCATAGGCCGCCGCGAGCAGCGCGTCGCGAGCCTCCAGGAACGTCGGCGAGGCCGGGGTCAGCGTGTACGCGGTGACGAGGTAGCTCTTCATCCGCCGCTGGGCTTCGTTGAACGAGAGCCGCGAGGAGTCACGCAGCAGCCCGACGTAGCACTCCCACAGCATGGTCGCCCAGACTTCGCCGGAATTGTGGTACTGGGCGTTGCTGCTCCCATCCGCTCCGAAGGCATAGGGCGCGCCGCTGGGAAGACGGACTCCGTTGGAGATGTGCTTGAAGGTCAGCGGGTTCTTGCGGAAGTCCACCGAGTAGGGCACGCGGCGAATCCCGAAGTAGGCGGCGTCCGCGCTCATGTGCCGCGTCGCGAAGTCGCCCACCGGGAAGACGCCCGTCCAGTTCGGATTCGAGGCGACCTGCGCATCCTCCTCGCGCACCGTGAGCAGCAGGGCGTGGAAGTCCGCCCACCCCTCTCCCATGCTGCGCGCCTGGTTGGTGCCCAGGCCCGCTCCGTCATGGACGAGCCGGTTGCTGATGTAGTGCCCCCACTCGTGCGCCACGATGCTCGTGTCGATGGTGCCGTCCAGGTCACCCTCGGGGCGCTGAATCATCGAGAGCTGCACCCCCTCCGTGAGCTTCCCTCGGATGCGGTCCGCGTCCCCCTTCGGAATCAGCACCGCGCCAATGCGCGACGGCGAGAGCCCGCTCTCAATGCCCATCCCCTCGGGCATGTCCATGCCATCGATATTGGCGATGACGACCCCGATGGCCCCAGCGGCCTGGGCCGTGAGTGCCTTCCGATGGAAGCCGCAGGTGCCTCGGTCGAAGAGGGCGATGTTCCCCTCCACCTCCGCGGCGTTGGTGAGCGCCGTGCAGCCATCCGTCGTGGAAGGCCCGTCGGCGTTCTCCGCATCAAACCCTTCGACCACGCGGCCGGACACCGAGAACACGCGGGGGGCGAACTGCGCGGAGACGAACGTATACGGTCCCGCGATGCTCGCGGGCGCCGTCACTTCGACGGAGTTCTGTGCGGTGCCTCCGGGAAAGATGAACATCTGCATCCGCGGGCGGGCACCGTCGGCCGGGGTGGACATGTTGGCGTTGTTCACGCCACCGAAGTCCTGCGCCTCCGCCTTGATGCTGTCACCCCCAAGCCCTCCACGCCCGTAGTTGTCATGCTGGGCGTTACCCGCCGCTTCGTTGAAGCCCGCGTCGTAGTACGCGTCGTGCAGCCAGTTGTTCACATAGAACAACTGCGTGACGGAGGACTGGATCTGCTGGGGTGTCTCGTACGGCAGCAAGTTGAAGCTGTGCGGATAGTCGAACGTCGCGGGCCCCGTGATGGCCGCGCGCATGTCCCCCGCGCCGAACCCGTCCGGCGAGGCCAGGTCCGCGTACGCGTCCACGTTGTTGCCCACCGACTCCGTGGCGTCCACGGGCAGCCACGGGTCATTGCGGCTGAAGGGCGCGTTGTCGAGCGTCACCAGGTTGCGCTCGACGAAGAGCGGCACGTCGCCATCCGGCGTCCCCGTCGGGTGCGGGATGTGCGAGTTGCCCGACGGTCCGGCGAACGGAGTGAACGGAGACGTGGCATCCGCCCAGACGCGGTAGCTGTGCGCCGCGTCCGCCGTGAGGTTCTTGCGGAACAGCACCCGGCCGTCCTCCGCGGCGATGACGTACGAGTAGTAGTCCGAGGCAGAGGAGCCCGCGGCGCCCGTGTTCAGCTCCACGTAGTAGGCGGGGAGCAGTCCCTCGGGAAGCTGGAAGAGCACCGGCTTGCTTCGAGCGGGGATGCGCAACCCGACCGGGAGCGGCCGGGCATAGGGGACCAGCTCATGATGCGAGTAGCGGCCCGAGGCCCCGCCCGTGAGCCGCAACAGGCCGGCATCGAGCGACTGCCCCGTCAGGTCCGCGAACGCCGCGGCCACGGCCTGGGGAGCCCCCATCCGGAAGGAGCGCGCGGGGCTCTTGTTGCCCTGCCCCACGTCCGGCGAGAGGTGACCTGAGGCGGCCACCAGCACGTTCTCCTTGTCGAGGAGCAGGTTGACGGTGCCACGGAACACCTCGACCCCCCCCACCTCCTGCCGCAGCGTCACCACCGATGAGCCCAGCGGGCTCCGGCGAACGCTGGCGACCGAAGTCCCCACCTGCGAGAGCGACCGGCCGCCATGGAACGGAGCCAGCGCATCGAGCTGGAGCCGGGCCGCGGTCGCCGGAGACATCCGCGCGTAGTCGCTGGCCGCGCGAAGCGACGGGGGAAACGCCGTACCTTGCGCGGGCCGCGAGGCCCAGACGAAGGTCGGCACGCCGAGCCGGTGCTCGCGGTGCAGCACCTGTCCGCCCAGACTCTCACTATCCTCCAGGAGCGAGCGGGCTCCGGGAGCGGGCGAGCGCTCCAGCAGTGCATCGTAGTTGGGAAGGGAGTCGGCACCAGCCTGCGTGCCCGCGAACGCCAGCGCGACACCGGCGAGGTTCTTGAGGATCGATTTCACGAGATGGACCTCGAAAGAGGGATGGGTGTGCTCGGCACGCGCGCTAGCGAGCCCAGAAGATGCGCCGCACGAAGTAGGCCGGAGGGTTCCCCATGGAGACGGCTTCCGAGCCGTCGGGGTTGGACACCATGATGGTGTTGATCCCCGTCACCGGGTCCCGCTCGGTGTAGGCGACCTTCGTGCCATCGGGAGAGAGCGTGAAGAGGGACTGGAGGAGCTCGCTGCTGCTGCCGAGCATGACGGGCCGCACGATTTCGCGGCCCGTGCCGTCAGGCCGGATGCGCTCCAGCCACGTGTCCGACTTCACGTCCGCGCTCCAGTAGTGGTACAGCAGGTCGCCGTTGGGCAGCTCCATCGGAAACCGCACGATGGAGGCCCTCTCCTGCCCCGGGACGGAGAAGTTGATGATGGAGCGCGCGCTCCCATCCTCCAGCGAGAAGGCCCAGAGCTGGACGCCCGCCATCGCGTACTGCACCGTGTAGAGCGTCTTGCTGTCGCGCGAGAAGGAGGAGAAGACCAGCGGCGAGATGGGGGAGGGCTGCGGCATGTCGTTGATGCCGCTGATGAGGACGCGCCGCTCGTCCGTCCCGTCAGCGCGGATGATGTAGGTGAACTCGACGCCATCACGTCCCGGGTACGGGTCGCGCATGCACGACCTCATGAATGAAATCCACTGCCCATCCGGCGAGAACTCCGGCATGCGCTCTCCGCACAGCAACGAGCTCGCCTGGGTGAGGCGCCGCACCCGGCCGCCATCCGCGTCCGCGATGTAGAGGAGCCCCTGGAAGTAGATGCCCCCGAACTTGTCTCGCCCGTCCACCCAGACCACCGACTTGCGGTCCGGCGAACGAATCACCTCCGAGTGGACGTCTCGCGGAGAGAAGAACGGCGTGGGCGCATGGGTGATTTGACGGAACTGGGAGCCATCCGGGCGCACGGCGAACGCCTGCGGGAAGGCCTCCTCCTCCGTCTGGGCCTCCGCCGAGGGAGAAGCGGTGAAGAACAGCAGCTCGGAGGCATCCGTCGCGCGCATCGTCCCCACGGTGGCGCTCAGCTCCGTGGCGTCGCCGATTCGAGCCAGCCCGCCCGCGGCGCCGACCTCGAACAGCTCAACGTTGAACCTGTAGTCGCCCTTGATGGCGAACCGCGTGCGGAAGGAGTACGTGTGACCCTCGGCGCCCTGAAGCCCGGTCGAGACCACCTCGAAGCCCGCCTCCTGCCCCACGTAGGCCGCGCCGCTCGGGTCGGTCTCCGAGCCGCCCGTCCACGTCTCCGGCCGGTCGGCCACCTCACCCGCGGCGCCCGAGAAGTAGCGCACCGGCTGGCCCACCACGGGGCTGTCGGTGGGAGGCAGGTGGAGATCGGCCGGAGGGTTGTGACGAATCACCGACACGCGCCACCGCAGCCGCGCGGAGGGCGGCAGGGCCTTGGTGAGCCGCGCCGTGAAGGAGACCACCCCATCCTCCATCGTCTGGAACGTCGGGACGACGCTGGTGATGCTCAGCTTCGACACGCTCACCTGGCCGGTACCGCGAAGTCCGTTGAAGGTCGCGGTGATGGTGGCGGAGCCCTGCCCCACCGGCGTCACCTGCCCACGCGTGGACGCAGTCATCGAGACCACGGCCACTTCCGTCGTGTTGCTCGTCCAGGCAGCGCTCGCGGTGACATCCTGGGTACGGCCGTTGGACAGCGTGGCCTCGGCGTGGAGCTGGCTCGGGTGGCCTTCAATCAGCATGCTCGCCGCCGGCGTGACGGCGAGCGCGGCGGCCTCGGAGACCGTCACCTCGGTGCCGCCGCTCATGCCCGCGAAGGTCGCGGTGATTCGGGCACCGCCCAGCGCGACGCCGCTCGCGACGCGCTTGTTCAGCGACACGATGTTCACGTCACTAGAGCTCCAGGTGGCCTCGTTGGAGACGTCCACCGTCGTGCCATCCGAGCGCGTCGCCATGGCGGTCAGCATCAGCGTGCTGCCACGGGCCATCGAGGCGTCACCCGGAGTCACCGCCACCGACGTCACGACGGCCGCGGTGACGGTCGCCTTGACGGTGGCCTCCAGCGTGCCGAACCGGGCCTTGAGGGTGGCCTCTCCGGGCGAACCGGCGCGAACCAGGCCGCTCGCGTTGACCTCGGCAATCGCCTCGTTGGAGGAGGACCAGATGATGTCGCTGGTGAGCCCGTGCGACGTGCCATCCGAGAAGGAGGCCGTGGCGGCGAGCTGCCCCGAGAGGCCCGCGGCGAGCGACAGCTCCTTCGGTTCGATGGACAGCGAGACAGCCGTGGCGTCCGTCACGTCGAGCCGCGCCTGCGCGGAGACGTCGGAGTAGGTCGCGCGCAGCGTCGTCTGCCCCTTGGCCAGCGCGCGCACCTGGGGCGCGGCGCCCTCCTCGGAGGACACCGCACCGACGGCGGCATCCGTCGAGGACCACGAAGCCTCCCGCGTGACGTCCCGCGTGCTGCCATCGGAGAAGGTGGCGGTCGCGGTGACGTCCGCGCCGATGCCCACGGCGAGCGAGAAGCTCTCGGGCGTAATCCGCAGGGACTTCACGGTGGGGGTGGACTTCTCGCTGCCGCAGCCGACAAGGACTGCCGCCGCGACCAGCCCCAGCAACACGGGGTGAAGCAGACGACAACGGGAACGCACTGACATGGATGGACCTCTCTGCAGCAAACCGCCGCGCGTGCGACGAACAGCAACCATGGAGTTGGAAACGAAACGGTACGGATTCGGGCGGCGCGCACCATCGGGGGCGCCCCTGGAAGTCCCTCAGGAATCCCCTAGGGGCGCTGATGCCGCGCGCTTCACGACTCAGGGCAGCGGGCTGGCGCTCACGCCCCGGAAGCTGGTGTTGGCCGGCGCCGTGGCCACGACATGCACGGACGGCGTGAACGAGCTTCCATCATCCAGGAAGGACACCAGGAGGTTGCCCGCGCCACCACCACTCGGCTGGTACGTGGTGACATAGACGCGAACTCCTCGGGGAGTCCGCACCGCCGAGACGCCATGGGTGGCGATAGGCACGATGGTGGTCCCCGCGACGGCGAAGGTGGGCACGAAGCTGGACACCCGGCTCCAGCTCACCCCGTCGAAGGTCCACTTCTCCAGGCGCAACATGTCCGGAGTCTCGCCCTGGCCCACACCCCGGCCGAGGTTGATGGACACGTAAGCGGTGTCCACACCGGCCACCTCGGGACGTTCATCGAGCAGCGCGAAGCCGGACGAGTTGAACACCGTCGAGAGCGAGGGGAGCTGGTTCGGCGCGACCGCCGCGGTGGGCTGCTCGGTGGGGAACGTAAGGATGCCCTGGTTGTAGCCCTGGGGATTCGGGTTCGGAGCGGTTCCGAGCGAGAAGTAGACGCGGCCGTCGAACAGGCTCACGAAGCGGGTGTCCGCCACGCCGGTGGAGATGGCTGTCGACACCGTGGTGTTCTCGGCAGGCAGCGCATGGCGGATGCCGCCGCCTCGACCCGACAGCCAGTAGCCGGTGCCGTCCACCGTCGAGGCCGCGCGCACCTGGTCTCGGTCATAGGCATCGCTCAGACGCACAGGGAGGGTGAAGGTCCCCGCGAGGTCCAGTTGCCCGATGACCCGAGGTCTCTCCGATGCGGTCGTGGCCGAGACGTTCGCCAGGCCCACGTCCGCATCGAAGCCCGTGAAGGTGAGCAGGCGACCATTGCCCGAGCGCGAGAGGTGCCCCTGGTGGACATCACCGCCGGACACCGTGAGTCGGGCCGCCCCCGCCGCGTTCGATGAGGGAATGGCGAAGGTGCGCACGGGCGCCCCCCCCATGGGGCGGTACTCATCGATGAAGACCTCCGTGGCATTCGAGTTGAGGGCAGTGGCGCCCGCGCCCACCCGGAACACCATCGCGTTCGCCTCACAGGCCACCATGACGGTGACGTGGGCCTCGCCCATGGTGCCCGTTCCGCCCGAGACCTCGCAGGTCTGTCCCATCGGGTGACGGCTCACCTCGACCGCATACGCCTCGCCAGGACGCAGCGGCAGCGGGAACGAAGACTCCCCGTCGGTGGCGACCGTGAGGGCGTCCGCGCCGGACTTCAGCCCCAGCGTGCCGGTCAGCCCCGAAACACTGACGCGCAGCCGGTAGACGTTCTCACACGTGACGACGATGTTCGTGACGGGCGCACCGCTCACGGTCCCCCCGCCGGAGCTCACGGCGCAGCGTTGGTTCTCCGGCTGAGTCTTCACCGTCACCGAGTAGCTGCCCTGCTCCGCGACCTGCTGGGCGAAGGTGAAGGCGCCATTGGCCGAAACCGGGAGCACCTCGTCGCCGTTGTTCTGGAGTTCGAGCATGGCGCCCTCGGCCAGGCCGCTCACGCTGCCACCCACGGGATACGACGCCGTGCCGCAGAGCACCTCGATGCGGGTGACGTCTCCCTCGCCCATCGTGCCCGTACCGTTCGACACGGTGCACACCAGCGGCGCGGTCGCCTGGGCCGTGACGGAATAGGCCGCGCCGAAGGCCACCGGCGTCGGGAAGGCGAAGGCTCCATCGGCGGAGACCGTGAGGTCATCCCCTCCGTTGTTCCTCAGCACCGCCGACTGCCCATCCCCCAGCCCCGCCACGGTGCCGCGCACGAGATAGGAGTTCGGCGAGCAGACGACCGATACGCTCTTGACGGTCGCGCCCCCCAGCGTGCCCGTGCCCTGCCGCACCTCACAGGACTGTCCCTCCGGCTGGGTCTTCACCGAGACGGAGTAGGCGCTCAGGTCCGCCGCCGGCTGGAGGAAGGCGAAGGGCCCATTCGCGGAAACGGTGAGACGCTCCTGCTCGTTGTTCCACAGCTCCAGCGCGGTTCCCTCGACGAGCCCCGCCACCTCACCTCCGACGGTGAATGACCGCGTGGTGCAGGAGACCACCACGTCCGCGTTGCCCCCTACCCCGATTCGGCCCGTGCCATTCGGCACGCTGCAGATCAGCGGGTAGCGAGCCTCGGCGGTGACGACATACGTGCTCCAGTAGGACACCGGCTTCGGGAAAGTGAAGGAGCCATTTGACGCAACGGTGAGCGCATCCCCTCCGTTGTTCTTCAGCACCACCGACTGTCCCCCTGAGAGCCCCGCCACGCTTCCGCCCAGCGGATACTCCGACGCCCAGCAGGTCACGACCACGCTGTTCACATTCGCCCCGCTCACGGTGCCCGTCCCGTTGCGCACGTCGCAGGCCTGGCCCATGGGCGGCGAGCTCACCGTCACCGAGTAGCCGCTCAGGTCATCCACCGGCCCGACGAAGACGAAGGAGCCGTCCACGTTGACGCGGATCGATTCCGAGCCGTTCGTGAGCTCCACCGAGCTTGTGGGAAGGAGGCCCGTCACGGTGCCACCCAGCGAGAACCGTGTCGTCTTGCAGCTGACGCTCACGTTCGTCACCGGTTGGTTGCCCATGGTTCCGGTCCCCCGGCTCACGGTGCAGGCCACCGGATACACCGCCTCGACGGTGACGTCGTAGCTCGCGCCGAAGGCCACCGGCGTCGCGAAGACGAACTGCCCGCTGGCGGTGATGGTGATGGCATCGCCCCCGTTGTTCTTCAGCACCACCGACTGCCCCTGCGTCAGGCCAAACAGCGAGCCGCGCACGCCGAAGGTGTGCGCCGCGCACGTGATGGCCACATCGGTGACGGCCGAGCCGTTCACCGTGCCGGCGCCGCGCTCCACGGTGCAGGCATGGCCCGCCGGAGACGACTGCACCGTCACCGAGTAGCCGGCGAGGTCGACGACCTCCGCGGGAAACCGGAACGGCCCATTCGCGGAGACGGTGAGCACGGGCCCGTCGTTGTTCCGCAGCTCGAGCGAGGCACCCTCGGAAAGGCCAGAGACGACACCGCCCACCGGATAGGTGTTCGCGCCGCAGGTGACGGCGACGCTGGTGACGTCCGCGTTGTCCATCGTGCCGCTGCCGCTCTCCACGGTGCAGGAGGCGCCCTCAGGCGGCGACTGGACGGTGACGGCGTAGGCCGCACCTCGCGCGACCTTCTGGCTGAAGGCAAAGGAGCCATTGGTGGTGACGCTTAGGGACTCTTCGCCGTTGCGCAGCACCACCTGGGCGCCGTCACGCAGGCCCGACATCGTGCCGCCCACGGAGTAGGACGGGACTCCGCCGCCTCCGGCATCGGGCTCACCGGGGGGCTTCGGGTCCGAGCCGCAGGCGGTGAGCACGACGCTCAGCAGGCCCACCAGCACGGCGCTGGAGAAGAAGGGACGTGAAATCAGTCTCATGGGCGGGGGGTCTCCATGACGGTTTGGGACGCACTACGACCCTACGGCCCCGTCGGAGAGCCCCACCATCGGGGAGCCCCCTAACCTCCCCTCAGGAATCCCCTACGTCACGACGACTCTCCCGGGACGAGCCCATACCGGACCGCCAGGCGCACGAGCGAGGGCACGTCATAGATGGCCAGCCGCTCCATCAGCTGCGTCCGGTGCGCCTCCACCGTCTTCACGCTCACCTGCAGCCGCTCGGCGATGGCGCGCGTGCCGTTTCCCTCGGAGATGAGCTGGAGGATTTCCCGCTGCCGCGAGGTAAGCCGGTCCAGCGGATTCGCCGCGGGCCTCTCGTCGTCGGTGATGCGCAGGAAGCCCTCCACCACGGTCTGTGAGATGGCGGGACTCAGGTAGGTGCGGCCTTGCCACACGGACTCCAGTGCCACCTTGAGCTCCTCCACCGCCGAGTCCTTGACGAGATAGCCCGCCACACCCGCGCGCAAGGCCTGGGCAACGTACTCGGCCGACGTGTGCATGGAGAGGATGAGGATCCGCGTGGAGGGGCTCAGCTTCGGCACGCGCCGGGCGACCTCGATGCCATTGAGCCCCGGCAGCGAGAGGTCCAGGAGCAACACATCCGGCTGCAGCTTGTCCGTGAGCGTCAGGGCCTCATGCCCATCGCCGCACTCGGCGAGCACCGTCACCCCACCCAGCGACTCCAGCAGTGCACGCAGGCCTGCCCGCACCAACTGGTGGTCATCCGTCAGCAACACGCGCATGTGGTCCTCCGGAGAAATCTTCCCGCTCGTCCACCCTCACTTCGGCCACCACGCGCGTCCCCGCCCCCGGACGCGAGGTCACCTCGAAGTGTCCCCCCAAGTCGCGCACCCGCTCCTGCATCCCGAACACGCCGAAGCTGCCCGGCCCCCGGCCCGTGAGGACCTGGTTGACGTCGAACCCCTTGCCGTCATCTCGCACCTCGAGCCGGATGACGCGCCCCACGGTCTCCAGCCGCACGTCGATGCGGCGCGCGGAGGCATGTCGGAGGGCGTTGGTGACCGCCTCCTGGATGATGCGGAAGACGGCGATGTCCCGCCCCTTGCTCAGCGAGGGAGGCGCCGACGACGCGGTGAACACGAGCTCGACGCCACTGCGCCGGGCCACCTCGCGCAGATACCACTCGAGCGCGGCGACCAGCCCGAGCTCATCGAGCTGCGGCGGGCGCAGGTCCACGGAGAGCGCCCGCACCTGCCCGATGAGCCGGTCGATGAGCGCGACGACCTCGGGCAGGCGCGTCACCGAGGGACTCGCGGAGGTGTTCATCAACCCGAGGTTGAGCTTGACCGCCGTGAGCGCCTGGCCGAACTCGTCGTGCAGCTCGCGGGCGAGATGCTTGCGCTCCTCTTCCTTCGCGGCCTCCAGCCGCATGGTGAGGCGGCGCAGGCGCTCACGCCCGGCTTCCGCCTCCTCGAGCGCCTGCTCGCGCTCCGCCTGCAACGTGCGCAGCGCGAGGTTGCGTCCGACGAGCAGCCGAGTCCGCCACACCAGCCCCACCACCACCGAGAGCAGGACCACCGCCAGCGCGCCGAAGCGCACATCGGTCCGCTGCCAGAGGGGCGGCGCCACGCGGAGGGTGAACGGACGCATCTCGACCCAGTCTCGGCCCGGGCTGCGCGCGCGCAGCCGCAGCGAATGCTCCCCCGGAGGGAGCGAGTGGAACGAGAGCTGATTGCGCGTCCCCAGCGAGAGCCAGGGCGCCTCCGCCGTGAAGCGATAGGCGTACTCCACGCCGTTGCGCGCATAGTCGAGCAGCGAGAACTCGAGCGAGAAAGGCTGGCGCCAGGGGACCTCCAGGCCAGGGAGGTCCCACACCGGCTGGTTCGGGAGAGCGTCTGACTCCAACCCCTCGATGGAGGTGAGGATGAGCGGCGGCGAAGGCTCGCGGGGCGGGCGCACCGAGGGGTCCAGGTCCACGAGCCCCTTGGAGCTCCCCCAGTAGAGCCTGCCGCCCAGGAGCGTCACCGCCTCCGGGTTGAACGCGTCACTGGGCAGACCATCCGAGGCGGCGTAGTTCTCGAATGCCCCCGTGGCCACGTCCAGCCGTGACAGGCCCGCGCGAGTCCCTACCCAGATGCCCCCGTCGGGGGCACGCGCCATGGCCATCACGTTGTTGTCGATGAGCCCGTCGGTGCTCGTCCAGAGGTCCACGGACACCGGCAGCCCGGAGTCGTCGAGCGACACCCGCTGGAGGCCTCCGCCCACGGTCCCCACCCAGATGGCGCCCGAAGGGTCCTCCATGAGCGCGCTCACGTAGTAGTGGCTCAGGTGCAGCTTCGAGTCAGAGCCCAGGCGCATGCACTCCACCGTGTCCTCGCTGGCCGAGCAGACGTTGAGTCCGCCCGAGCGCGTTCCCACCCAGAAGCGCCCGCGCCGGTCCTCCATCAGCACCGTCACGAAGTCATCGGAGAGGGAGCGAGGATTCGAGGGCTCGTGACGGAAGGCCACGAAGTCATCGGTCTCCGGCCGGTAGCGCTGCAACCCCTGTCCCCCGCTGCCCAGCCACACGTGGCCACGAGCGTCCTGCAGCAGCGTGTTGACGAAGCCAGGATGGTCGCTCGCCCCGCGCTCCGTGCGACGGTAGAACTTGAGCAACTGGCCTGTCGTCGGGTCCAGGCGATAGGCGCCCATCGAGATGCCGATCCACAACTCCCCGTCGCGGGTGCGCAGGAGGCTGAGGACGCCTCGAGTGTCGACGCCGTCCAACACGGGCCCAGGCAGTGGGACGGCCTTCCCCGAGCGCACATCCACCCGGTCCACGCCTCCGCCGAAGCTGCCCACGAACAGGTGGCTGTCGCCATCCGGAATCACCGCCCACACGTCCTCGTTCGTCAGCCCGGAGGCCGAGTTCCCGGCCTTTCCTCGCAGTGTCCTGAAGGTCTCCTGCCGGAAGGGCGCATAGAACAAGCCCATCCCGAACGTGCCGATGAACAGGTTCCCAGCGGCGTCGAACGCGAGCGCGCCTTCGTCGATGCGGTGCTCGTAGCCAGGCCCCGCGGACGGGAGACGCTCCTCACGCACTTCGCCCGTCGCCGTGTCCACGCGGAGGAGTCCACCGCCGAAGGAGCCTACCCACAGCGTCCCGTGTCCATCGGGCTCGAGCTCCGTGACGACCTGCACCTTCTGGGCGAGCTCCGGTGGAGACAGCCGGGTGCGGCGCAGGTAGGCCTCGTCGCGCTCTACCCGGTAGAGCCCGTCACGGGTGCCCACCCACATCCCGCCGTCCGGGTCCGCCGCGAGGCTGAAGATGTCCCTGGAGCCAGGGCCTCGCTCTTCGGAAGAGATGGGCTCGAACGTCGTGGCGCCGGGCCCGCGTCGGAACAGTCCTCGCGAGAGCGTGCCCACCCAGAGCGCACCCGTGCGGTCGTGCTTCAGGGCCATCACGAACTCCTGGCCCCCGCCAGGCTGGAGCGGAATCCGCTCCGCCACTCCCGTCTCCGGGTCCAGCAGCGCGAGTCCCCTGTGGGTGCCCACCCACAGGCGCCCATCGTCGGCGTCGGCCAGGGCGAACACGCCGTCATGGGGGATGCTGGCGGGGTTGCTGGAGTCGTGACGGAAGTGCCGGAAGGACCAGCGAGCCCGGTCCACGAGGCTCAAGCCACCCGTCATCGTGCCGACCCACAGCCGTCCCTGGGTGTCCTCGTGCAGGGTGCGCACCGCGTTGCTTGCCAGGGAAGCAGGGTTGCCCAGTTCGTACTGGAACTTGCGGAAGCGCTGGCCGTCGTGGAGGTAGAGGCCCTCGCGAGTTCCTATCCAGAGCAGCCCCACCCGGTCGTAGAGGACCTCGGTGATGTACTCGGCCTGGAAGGGGCGCGCGCCGCCCACCTGCATCAACCCGAGCTCCTGAGCACCCGGCGCGACGGCAGGGCACAACAGGAGGAACAAGAGGACTCCCAGCCATCCGGGAGCCGTGCGCAAGGAGAACCTCCGCGACGAGCTCACGCGCGCACCTGGGCAACCCTTCCGGTGAATTCGTCCAAGTCGAGACAGCCTTGCCTCACGGGAAACGAGCCGCCGAAGAAACGAACGTGAAACGACCCGAAGAGATTCCTATGTCACCCAGAAGGAGCGCCAGCGACGGGGAGTCGGGCCCGAAGGTGGCGAGCTGAGTCGAGTGTCACGGTGACGTCACGTCTCCCGCGCCGCGTCACGCCCTGCCTGGCCAGGTGTCAGCGGCACGAGGCGCCGAGCAGGAACTCCAGGGCCCGTGGCATGTCACGCAGTCGTGAGACACGTCACGGGGAAATCGTAACGTGTCGACCCAGCGGGTGAGGCAGGAGCTCAGGTGCTCTGCCCCTGGAGTTGCCCCCGTCAATTCGGACAGCTCAGGCTTGGGAATTAGCAATACGGAATTCGCGGGGTGACATCATCTTCAATCCGCGATGAGGGTGGCCGCGGTTGTAGTCGTCGAACCAGGCGGGCAGCTGGGCGAGGACGTGGGGAGCCGAGGGCAACTCATTGACGTACACGTAGTCGCGCTTGAACGTCTTCACGAAAGCCTCGGCCATGCCGTTGCCTTCCGGGGAGCAGGCGGGCGTGGTGCATACCAGCAGGCCGAGGCTCCGGCCGAAATCGCGGGTGTCCGTGGCCGTTTCGACGGGCCCGTTGTCCGACAGCCACTCCACCGGATGTGGCACCCTCGAGGTTCCCGAGCCGAAGCGGGCCTCCACCGTCTCGGCCTCTACGCCCTGGTGGCCACCTGCGAGGCCAACGGCGCCAGCCCCGAGGCGTACCTCGCCGACATCCTGCTGCGCGTGCGGGTCTGCGAGCGGAACGTGACGGCGTCGGTGGACGTATCAATCGAGCGGTGAGGGGCTACCCCGTCACCACGAGGACTGCGAGATGATTGTGTTCGAAGAATAGCTTTGCGGCGCCGACACGCAGACGGCGCATGTCACGTTCGATGCCTTCGTCGACGCTCAAGCCATCGGCGCGCAGCCGAGCCGACACAACGGAGTCATCAGGACCATCGGCGAAGAGCCACAGCTCGAGCGTGCGTCCAGGTCCAGCGTTGAGGCCGTATTGCGCGTAGTCGTTAAAGATCATCCAGCAGCGACCATCCTCGCCGAAGTGCAACTCGAAGTTCCCGTAGCGCCAGATCGACGCGCGCTCGACGGTCTCCTCGACTCCCCAGTCGTCCGGCGCTCCCAACCGCTGGCGTACGTCGTCGCGGCCCATGCCGACGGCGGCACCGCCAAGTCGGCCTTCAACGATGAGCTCGCGCAGCGAGAAACAGGTCATTCGCCGCTCCATTGCCGCATTCTGCCGTCCCCAGAATCTGTCGCGCCAGGGCTTTGCCTCCCCGGAGGCATCCCGCCGTGGCCACGCGGCCCGAGTCCGTCGACTACACCGAGTTGTGCCTACCCCCCAGCAAGGTGGTGGGCTGGGCGATGGGCGAGAGAATCGACCGCAGACTGGTGCTGAGCGCGCTCGACATGGCGTTGCTCGGCCGTCCCGCCCCGCTACTGCACCACTCCGTTCGCGGTAGCCAATACGCGAGCGAGGACTACCGCCAGTTGCTGGAGGAGCGAGGCATCGGATGCAGCATGTCGCGCAAGGGCAACTGCTGGGACAACGCCGTGGCGGAAAGCTTCGTCTCCACGCTGAAGCTGGAGCTTGTCTACGTCACCCGCTTCAAGACACGTGAGGCGGCGAAGCAGTCACTGTTCGAGTACATTGAGGTGTTCTACAACCGGAAGCGGCGCCACTCAGCCCTGGGCTACGTCTGCCCCGTGGAGTACGAGCGGATGACCGAGACCAAGAGGCTGGTAGCATAGTCAACCTGTCCACCGAACCGAAGCAGGCCCAATGGCCGCCAGCGGACACGGCCCTCAGTTGCTCGCTCCTCTGCCTACCCCTGACGCAGGAGTGTTAGGCATCTCGCCCAGCGAATACCGGCTGAAGGTGAATCGCTAGCTCTCTCGGGCGCCCGCGCGCGGGTCTTTGGTGCGCTGCCAAGTCCGATCGATGCAAACAGGAAACACCGTGCGTCCCCAGGCGGTCTCGTGGCGGCGCGCGGCACTCCTTAGCATGCACGTGGATTCATTCCACCTTCAGCCTGGAGAAGCGTCATGAAGATTGTTGTGATCGGCGGTACCGGCCTGATCGGCAAGAAGGTCGTGGCGCGACTGGTTGCGCAGGGCCATGAGGTGGTTGCCGCTTCGCCGGCAACCGGCGTCAATGCGTTGACGGGCGAGGGCCTGGCGCAGGCGTTGTCCGGCGCGCAGGTCGTAGTGGATGTCGCGAACTCGCCTTCGTTCGAGGCTCGGGCCGTACTCGAATTCTTCGAGACATCGGGCCGCAACCTGGCGGCGGCCGAAAAGGCAGCGGGCGTGGCGCACCATGTTGCGCTGTCGGTCGTGGGCACCGACAAGCTCAAACAGAGCGGATACTTCCGCGCCAAGACCGCGCAGGAGGACCTGATCCGCAAGGCCGATATTCCCTACACGATTGTTCGCTCGACGCAGTTCCTGGAGTTTCTGGGTGGCATCGTGCAGTCGGCCGGACAGGACGACACGATTGCGCTGCCCCCCGCACTGTTCCAGCCGATCGCGTCGGACGACGTGGCGCACGCCGTGGCCGATGCCGCGCTTGCCGCGCCGCTCAACGGTATTGCCTATATCGCAGGGCCGGAGCGCTTCAGGATGAGTGATCTGGTGCAACGCTATCTCAAGGGGATTGGCGATACGCGCCGCGTTGTGGCGGATCCCGCCGCGAGGTATTTCGACGCCGAACTCAAGGAAGACACGCTCGTGCCGGAAGGCGAGGCTCGCCTTGGCCGCATCCGCTTCGAAGACTGGCTGCCATCACAAGCGAAGTAGTCTAGAGACACCCGATGGATAACGAGAGGTTGCGGCCTCCGCCACTTACGCTGCTCGACAAGTATCGGGGTCAGGGATTTTCCGCGCCCTACACAACGACCGTCACGGTGTCAGGCGGCGAGGCCGCGCATGGCCACGCATCGGGCATCGCGAGATCCGATGACGGCAATCTGATCCTCGATCTGCGTCTGCCCGCGGCACTGGGAGGCCCGGGCGGCGGCACCAATCCGGAGCAGTTGTTTGCGGCAGGCTATGCAGCCTGCTTTCACGGGGCATTGAGGCTTGTCGCCAAACGCTCACCGGTCGACATGACGAACGCGATGGTTGCGGTCGAGGTGTCCTTCGGCCGCGACCCCATCGACGGCGGCTATGCGCTGTTCGCGGAGCTCCACATTCGCATGCCCGGCGTGGAAAGGCACGTTGCCGAAGCACTCGTCCGGGATACCGAGCGCCTCTGTCCCTACGCAAAGATGGCACGCGAAGGGATGCACAGCCTCGTAAGCGTGGTCGACTGAGGCCACGCAGGCGCCGCGAGCCCGAACCCTTAGCCCTGCAGGAGATACCCATGACGCAACATCTTGACGACTTTCAGCAATCCCCGGTCTGGAGTGATGCCATGAAACGCGTTCTTTTCATTGTGACAATCCTGGCGATGTCATGCCTGATGATGGCAAGCCCCGCCGTAGCCGCGGCCGATGTCAGCGTCAAGCCACTGCTCACGGAGCCGTTACCCGAGTATCCGGGCAAGGAAGTGGAGATGATCGTTGTGGAATATGGTCCGGGCGGTGCCGACCCGATCCATCGCCATGACGCACACGGCTTCATCTATGTGCTCGAAGGCAGCATCGTGATGGGCGTGAAAGGCGGCAAGGAGGTCACGCTCAAGGAGGGAGAGACCTTCCACGAAAGCCCTGACGATATCCACACGGTCGGGCGCAATGCCAGCAAGACAAAGCCGGCAAGGTTCCTCGTGTTCCTGATCAAGAAGCAGGGCGCGCCGATCCTGACGCCCGTGAAGTAGCCAGTCTGCCTGTCGGTCGGCGGGGGGCGCTGGAATATGGGTGAATTGACGCATGCTCCACCCTGTACCCCAAACGGCCCCAGCAGATTGCCATGTCCACGAAGGGCCGCCACCCGAGAAATGACGCAGGGGAGTTCCGTGGCAACAGCGCCCTGTGTTCGTGACAAACCCCATGAAGCTGCGAATCAGTCCGGGGGCGCTGCCGAAGAAGCCCTTCCCTGCCTATGAAGGCTCCTGTGAGCCCCTGCTCTCCGCCCGGGCCAAATCCACCCTTGAGCCCTTGCCGTCAGCCACCTTCAGTTTCTCCCAGCGGACGTCTCCTTCGAGACGAGAGCGGGGAAGTCCAGAGGTTCTGGTGGCTCCATGTCTACCGTTCGATTCATTGCGTGGACAGGAAGCTCACGAAGGGCTTGTTCGCCTGTACCTACCCAAAATCCCGTCGCTGCGTCACGCTCGCGTCCACTCCACCTTCGGTAGTGCGTCAATGCGAGTGAGCGAGGCGCGGACGGGGCCGGTGAGTTCCCGTGGCGGCAATGAGGGGAGGAGGAGCAATGGGGAGACGGCCTCGGGACATACCAAGCTGCCGCTACACGCGGCCGGCTCGACACCAACCGCGGAGGCTGCGGACGAGGGCCGGACCGGCCGAGATGGGCCACGGGGCCACCTGGGCAGGGCTTTCGACCCTGAGCCTGCGCGCGCATCGAAACCATGCGGCTTTCACCCACCTCGGCGACTGTGGGTGGAAAGCTGACAGCGGCCCTTCGCCACGATATCGGGCACACGAGAAGTGAAGCTCGCGGAGCTTCAATCGGTCCCCGATTGAAGGGCGCAACCAACCTCCTCCTTGAAGCCGCTGAATATTACTCGGCTTTCGGCCCCTCAGAGAGTTTGAGTCCTCTGAGAGAAAAGCCGAGAACGAGTTCGCGCAGGGCTTCATTCGGGGAGCTGAACGAAGAGCCCTACCAACCGGTAGGGCCCTTTTGTTCAACACGGGCCTCTCGATGAATATCGCGGGGCCTTCGTGCTTAAGCCCTTGCATCACAAGGGATTCTGGATCGCGGCGCTGGGAAGAGCACTCTGCCCCCAAACCTCATGTGGCCCGAGGTGCGAGGCGAGGCCTCACGGGAATGCCATGACTGTCGGCGGCGTGGTGCTGGTGAAGAAGTCCGGGAACCTCGCGGTGTAGTGGCTCCCGCTGCCGCTCTCTCCCGAGATGACGCCGGTCTTCGAGCCCGAGACGGTGACCGTGGTGCCGTCCGCGGCAATCGCCACGTTCTCCGACACGATGTTGCCCGCCCCCATGTAGACGCCCAAGCCGCTGCTCCGGATGACGGTCAGTGTGGCCGGGTCCACATGATGCACGCTGAGGGTGATAGGCGCGCTGCCGCTGAGGCTCGACTTCTTGGTGTAGCTCGCGGCGATTCCCAGCTCGTTCCCCGCCACGGACCGCGTCGGCTCATAGACGACGGACGTGCCCAGGGTCACGGTGCCGTAACCATACACACACGTCGGGATGGGCTGGCGGAAGAGCTTGATGTCATAGACAGTCGGCGTCACGTTCGGCTGCGGGTAGGCGGAGATGCTGTAGATGCATCCGTCAAGCGACACGGATGATACCGCTGACTCTTGCTGCGCCAGCGCGTCGTCCTGCCCGGTCACCCCATCTCCTCCGCCGCAGGCAGGGAAGAGAACGGCGGCACAAAGATAGACAGCCCGTTTGAAGAATCGCATCGTGCAATAACTCCTTGGCTCGCGGGGAAGCGCGAGGAAGGTAACAGCAAAGCGATTCTCTTCGCAGACAATCTGCACGCATCCACTCGTTCCTCGATGACACCACGGGGGGCAACGATGACCCCAGCGGAGGAGAGCTGCCGCGCAGCAAGCTGCGCCTGGGGCGCGTGGTCATCACCTCGAAGGCGACGCCCAACGATGCATGACCGGGAACCCGAGGCCTCGCATGCAGAGCGAAGGCCCTCTGGATGGATGGTGTTCGGAGACTCGCCCGCATTCACATAGGCCACGCGCGTCTGGGTGGACGACCTCTTGGACTTCGAGGGCGGGGCCGACGTCGAGGTGCAACCTGCATTCGCCGGGCCCCTGGCGGAGGTAACGCAAACGGCGGCGCCCTGCGTGTGGTGCTCCACCCAGCAGCTGTGCCTACCCGAAGTTCGGTCGCTGCGTCATGGGGACACCATTGCCACTTCATGCAGTGCGTCTATGGGAGTGAGCGAGGCGCGTACGAGGCAAGCGAGTTCCGACTCGAGAGCCCCCACTGTCCGTGGATGAGATGATGGGCACTCCCGTGGGACGAGCCCCTCCTTTCATTCTTCAGACAGATGGGGTGCTGGTCATCGAGGTCGTCGTGGGTGGCTTCGCGACGAGCACGGTGCGTATGCGGCTATCACGTCGGAGGAGGCACAGGCATTTGCTCGCGAGGGCCGCGCCTGGGCTGACCGGCTCGCGCAGGACATCATGGCCCATCCGTCCTTCGACGGGCGGGCCTACAACGCTCCGGTGTGAGGGTGAAGACTCGGGACGGGGACCGGCATATGTCCGGTCTCCGACTGGCGCGGTGCCCTGTGGAGCAATGTCCCGGAGTCGGAACCAAGTGCACGGTGGCCGCCCCCCTTCCGGAGCGCCCTCATGTTCAAAGCCCCCAACTCCGACGTGGCCGCCAGCGCGGCCGAATCCGTCGACTGCCGCCCCCTCCTCACGTCGCTGTCCGACGTGGGTCTCCTATCCAAGGAGCGAGGACGCGCGCTGACAGACAAGCTGAACCGCTTCTTCGAGGCGGTCCGTGCTCCATCAAAGAAGACCGACGAGGCGTTCTGGACGGGTTTCCAGCAGCAGTTCGGCTTCGCTACGGTCGCGCCCTCCGAGCGCGTCACGCCGATGAACGCCGCCAACCTCTGCCCGGAGCCCACGGCGCTCATCGAGTCACTCAACGAGTTACGCCTGGAGTACAATCTCAACGTCTCGCAGCAGATGCGCACCGCGCAAGGCGAGCGGGTGCGCCAACTGGAGCAGACGCGCAAGAGCCTGGCCCTCGGGCTGGGGCTGACGGACCCGAACGACCTCGCCATCGTGCGCAACGCCACGGAGGCGAACAACGCCGTCAACTGCGGCTTCCGGGGCTGGAGCACCGACGGGAACGACACGGTGGTGATGTGGGCGGAGAACCATCCCACCAACCGCGAGGCCTGGAAGATGCGCGCCGAGTGGCCCGGTCGCCCCAAGCCCTTCCAGGTGGTGGAGGTGAGCTTCCCGACGAACGCCTCGGAGGCGGACATCGCGGAGGCCTTCATCAGTCGCATCACCCCGCGCACGCGCTTCGTGACGTACACGGAGACGGCAAACAGCAACGGCTTCCGCATGCCCGAGCCGGTGATGAAGGCCATCTGGGACCACGTGAAGACGAACCGGCCGGACTGCCACATCCACATCGACGGGACGATGGCGTGGGGCGCGCGCCCGCTCAACCTGGCGGACGCGTACTGCCACAGCCTCGTATCCAGCGCCCACAAGTGGTTCCTGGGCCCCAAGGAGACGGGCATCCTCTTCATGCGCAAGGAGAAGACCCGGAACTTCATGCCGAGCATCTTCGGGTACGACTACCGCATCGTCATCCAGCCCTACCGGGAGCTGCCGGAAAACGCGCTGCGGTTCGAGCTCATCGGCCAGCGCGACGACGTGAACATCATCGCGCTCGACCTCACCCAGAAGATGTGGACGGCGCTGCAGTCGCGCAAACCCCACGAGCGCGTCGCCCAGCTCGCCCGGCACCTCATGTCGCGACTCCATGAGAGCGACGGCCGGTGGAAGCTCGTCACGCCGAGCGACCCGGCGCGCAGTTGGGGAGTGGTGCGCGTTGAGGCGCCGAAGGAGCACCGGGAGAAGACGCTGTACGACTGGCTCTACGAGGACCCGCGCTACCGCATCGCGGGCTCCGGGGACGACAAGACGTTCCGTCTGTGCCCTCACATCTACAACACGATTGCCGAGGTGGACCGGGCCGTCGATGGGATGAATGCCTGGTACGAGGACAAGCGCTCGTGATGGGCGGACCGTGACGCGGCGCACGGACCAGGACAGGGGGGCCGCACGCACTGCGGGGCCGTGACAGGGCTCCGGAAGGCATGCGTGCCCGAGGCACCAGGAGGCCAGCCTGTTCAATGGCATGACTCCTGAGACCATCCGTTTGCTCCCCGTGAGGAGTATCTGGATGTCCGCGACGCATGCGCCACAGCGGGGTGTGCCTTGTCCCTATCCAAAATTCGGTCGCTGCGTCATAAGCGCGTCAAGGCCACCTTCGGCAGTGCGTCAATGAAAGTGAGCCAGGCGCGCACGGGTGGACGAGTTGAAGGTGCGGCGCGCGCAATTGGCGACTGCCCTTGAGGCAGCGCGCGCCCGGGCCAAGGAACTCCAGGCGCAGCATGCCGATGCTGCGCGGTTGGGCGAGCGGGAAGCGCAACTGGAAGCCTTTGCCGCGGCCGTGCGTGAGGGGCTCGACGCGCTCGACTTCGAGGGCAGGCAGCGGCTGGTACGCCTGCTCATCGAGCGCGTCGTGGTGACGGGTGAGCGCGTCACCATCGAGCACGCCGTCCCCCTCTCCGGCAGGTTTTGTCGTTTGCGGAAAAACGACGTTGGCCGTGTTCGCCTGCGTGAGGTGTGGAGGCCAGGGCAGGCGTCTACCCCATGGGGCTGCGCGGCTTCTCCACCTGCCTGGCGCACGGCTCGCGCGGCCCCCGTCAGCGGCCCTCCTCGCCCCCGCCGCTCCTGCTCTCACCCTCGACATGGCCTCTATCCCGCCTATACGCCGGAACCTGTCAACGACTTTGAGACACGGGTCCTGTCTCAGAATTATTGACAGTCACCGCTCCTCCGGCAACCATCCGCTCCAACAGGCGACTGGTCCGAGGTGTCTCCGCTTCCAGACGAGACCCAGCGCGACGAACGCCATCCACCGGGCCACTGAACGGGATCTACCGATGTCGGATTCATCTCGGTCCGTATTCTTTGGCGCCAATGCTGCGCGGACCGGACACTTCGAGGGAGCGGGGCCGCTCGTGGTCAAGCGAGCCCGCTGGAAGTTCACGATGAGCACGCTCGCGACCACGCGCAACACGCCTGCAATCCACGATGGCGTGCTGTTCGCGAACTTCGACAACGACAAGCTTTACGCGCTCGACCTCTCGAAGGGAAATGAGCTCTGGAGCGTGCGGGTCGGGGGGCGAGTTTCCGAGAGCATCTCGAATCCGATGGTTGCGCATGGTTTGCTCTTCGTCGTCGGGGGCGGGCAGTGTCACGCCGTCGATCTTGGCACGCACGCCATCCGCTGGAGCGCCTCGTGCGACTCCGAGGCGACCTCCTCTCCGATTGTTGTCGACGACGACGTCTACGTAGGAACGCGGCTCGGTGGGGTGGTCGCCATCGACGCGCGCACAGGAGCCGAGCGATGGCGCGTGCAGCTACGATGTGGTGAGAGTGTGCAGTCCGCGGTCAGCGTGACGCGCGATCAGGTCGTCGTCGGGACCAGACGGGACTTCGTCGAGGGCCACGTCGTCGCGCTCGACCGCGCCACGGGGGTCGAGCGATGGTCGGCGAAGGCCGGTGCGATGGGCAATGGCGGAGCGCCCGCGATCAAAGGCAGCACGGTCTATGCCCTGTCCGGTCTGGGGAAGTGCCTTCGCGCGCTCGACCTCGCCAGCGGCAAAGAGCGTTGGTCCTACGAGACGGGCGGCGCGCTGTGGGGAACGCCCGCCGTCGCGGACGGCGTCGTGTGCTTCACCGGCGATCACAAGATTCTCCACGCGCTGGACGAAAAAACCGGGAAAGAGATTTGGTCGGTCGCGCTCGACAAGCCGCCGACGGCTACGGTCTCGCCGGCGATCGCAGGTGGCGTCGTCTACATGGGGGCCGGCAACGCCGTCCACGCCTGGACGCTTCGGGAGGGAACAGAGCGCTGGCGGTGGAAGGCTCCCTACCGCGTGACGACGGCACCGCTCGTCGCCGACGGCACGGTCTACGTGGGCTGTGACCGCGCGGTCATCGCGCTGGGGTAGCGTCGGCCTGTGCCTACCCAATATTCGGTCGCTGCGTCATGAGCGCGTCATGACGGTGAGCGGTATGCACGACCAGCCGCCGGGTCCTCTCTCCCGCTTGATAGCGGTCGGCACCTCGCGAATCCCAATTGGGTGAGCGTGGCGCGAACACCTTCGGTGTAGAGCTTGTCCCTGTCTCGGTGCAAGTACCGCGGGGCGCTGGCCCAAGGGAAGGACTCTCGCAGTCGGGTGCGCTGTCACATTGAGGTGGAATGACAAACAAATCCATCCCCGCGGACTCTGACAGATGCAAGCGCAAGAAGCCCTGCCATGTGGGTGATGGTTTCGGCGCCCCCCTTCCCGGTCTGGACATGTACCGAGCGACGGCTGTCTGGCCTACCTCCATCCCCAGCTTCAGCAACTCCCCGTGAATGCGCGGGACACCCCATGTCGGGTTGGCTTCGGCCATGCGCCGAATCAACGCGCGCAGATCCGGAGTTGCCCGAGGCCGCCCCACCCGACTCCGGGACTTCCAGCGCCAGAAGAGTCGAAAGCCCATCCGATGCCACTTCACCACTGTCGCCGGCTGCACCAGGCACAGTGGCCTCCGCCACCCCTGCCAGAGGCGGCGGCTGGGTTCGCGCACTGCGGCTACCCGCCTCAATCGCGATGCACGCCGTGTTAGATATTGATGCGGGAGCTGACGGTGCGGATGTCCATCCCCAACGCGGAGAACTCGGCGGCGTGGGCGCGCAGGAACTCCACGAAGCGGGGATGCACGTCCGCCTCCTCGTTCGCCAGCAGGAAGCCGTAGCTCGTCTTCGAGAGCATCCACGAAATCCACAGCATCTCCGTGGCCTCCTCCGGAGGCGGCGCGACGTCATGGTCCGCCTCCGTCGACAGCGCGCCCGCCTTGCCCCAGCGCAGGCCCAGGCACGCGTAGAGCACCTCGCCCGCGTCGTCCCATTGGAGGTTGTTGGCCCAGGCGTGCCGGAATGTCGCGAAGTAGATGACGTACCGGCACAACTGCTTGAGCGCCTCCATCTCTCCGGGCTGGGGTGCGTCCGTCCGGGTCACCGCGCTGACGGCCTTGGCGTGGGTCGCGGCGACCTTCGCGTCCAGGTCCATGCGCTCGGAGCGCACGAACCACGGCGCCGCCCTTCCCGGCACCGTCGCGCGCAGGTAGCGGCACACGAAGGCGGGCGCCGAGTGTGCCACCAGGTCGTCCGAGAAGCGCCGCACCTCGCTCCACTGCGCCTCCAACGCCGCGCCGTGCTCCGCGAAGAAGGCATCCACGTGCTCCCCTACCAGCCGCCAGAACAGGCCCGCCGCGCGTGCGTAGCGGTGCGACTCGCAGATGGGCGGCGCGGGCGCGAAGCCCTTCCAGTCGTAGCTGCCCATCAGGTGCAACAGCCGCGTCTCCACGCTGCGCTCGGTGAGCGCGCTGGCGCGGGTGATGTAGCCGGTGGGTCCCACGAGGAAGCCGTTGGCGGAGTGGTTGATGAGGACCACCTCCCGCAGGTGCGGCATGAGCAGCCAGCGCAGCGGACTGCGGCGCAGATTGCGGTGCGCGGCGATGGCGTACTGCTCCACGTTGAAGTGGCACTGGCCCAGGTGGTTGCCCAGCTCCGTCTCCAGCGTCGCGCTCACCCGCGCCATCCGCTTGGCGGCCTCCCAGGCCTCGCCGTCCGCGGGCGTGTAGCTCCGCCGCGTCACGGGAGAGCCCGGCGCCGTCGCGCCCGGCTCGCGCATGCCCAGGATGATGCGCACCGGCAACAGCCGTCCCTCCACCAGCCGCAGCCGCACGTCCACGTCCGGCAGGCAGTGGACGCCGTCCTGCTCGTAAGCGTTCCACGGGAAGTAGAGCCGGAACGCCTCCGGGTCGCCGGGGGCCTCCGGGTCTCCATCCATGAGGGTGGAGAACATGCCGTTGAGCAGCCGCTCTCCGAAGAAGGCGTCGGTGCGCGTGGAGCCCGGCGACTCGCGCTCCATCCGCACCGTCATCGCCTCCGGATAGTCCGCCTGAATCCCGTCCAGGCTCGGCGCCTGCCCCAGCCGTCCCTGGAGCAGGTGGCGGCGCTTGACGAGCTCGATGGGCGCCACCGCCTTCAGCATCGCCAGCGCGCGCCCCGGCGCGTAGGCCGTGGGCGGAGTCCCCTCCTCCGTGACAAGCAACCGGGCCAGCGGCGTCGTGGGGTCGTACTCCCAGTAAGGCAGCCGCAGCGTGCCGAAGTCGTAGTGGAGCCCACCATGGTCATCCGGCCCCTTCTCCGAGCCGATGCGGCGCCATGCCTCCACCACCTGCCCATCCGGGCGGAAGCTGTGCTGGGGCTCGAAGAAGCGCACCTCCAGGTCGGGCAGGTCTCCCACGCCCGCGTCGGCCGGGTCATAGCGAATGGAAAAACATCCATCCGAGTCCGTGAACCCCTCCCCCAGGAAGTCATCCGGCGTGCCGAAGTCCCTGTCCCACAGCTCCACCTTGATGTGATGCAGGGGAATGGGGCCCTGGGGCCCGTCCTGCTCGAAGACCAGCCGCCCGACCGCGACGGCTGGCAGCGTGGTGGGCTCCCTCGCGGGACGGACAGCCCGGATGCGCGGTGCGAGCTCGCGGCTGATGGCCAGACGCTCCTCGAGCGCGAGCCCCGAGTACCACCGGGACAGCTCCTCCGCCTCGAGCACCTCGTTGCTTCCGCTCTCGCGTCCTTTGCCCCCGAGAGAGCCCATCCATCGGCGCAGCCCCGCGAACATCATGCCCGCCCCCATGCCGCAGGCGCGCCCGTCCCAACGTCTCTCATCAGCCCCACCTCTCCGGGTCACACTCGCGCTCACGTCAGACGCTTGTTCAATGCGTTCGTGCGCTGAGCGACGCCGGCTTCATTCCCAGGGGAGAGTACCATGGCTTGAGGTCCTACTTTTCTCGTTCTACGGTCTGCGCCCGCTACACAGAGGGAGCCATGACTGTCGAGTACAAACTCACGATTCGGACGGGCACGAAGCTCGGCGCGGGGACGGATGCGAACATCTCCATCGTCCTCGTGGGCACGCGAGGAGAGAGCGCCCCCCGCGTGCTGGACAAGTACTTCCACAACGACTTCGAGGCGGGCGCGGAGGACGTATACGCCCTCTCTTCCGAGGACCTCGGTGACCTGGTCCTGTTGCGCTTCAGCAACGCGGGCGGCGTGGCGGCCGACTGGCTGCTCGACTGGGCAACCGTCACGGCCGGAGAGAAGCAGTGGCGCTTCCCTTTCTACCGGTGGGTGCTGAGTGGCGCCACGGTGGACGTGCTCGAGGGGACCGCGAAGCTCGCTCGCCAGGCAGGCAGCGAGCGCGAGTCCACGGCGCGGCGCGAGCTGCTCGAGGCCCGCCAGCGGATGTACCCGTGGCGCGCGCCCGAGGCGACCGAGGGGCTTCCCGGCGCGCTCGACATCAGCGAGGCGCGGCCCCTGCCGAAGGACGAGCTCTACCGGGGCCTGACGGAGGGCAGCTACGAAGTGGTCATCGCCAAGACGCTGGCGGCCATCAAGCTGAACCTGCCCATGCTGACCCGCGCCTGGAACGGGCTGGTGGACATCTTCGACTTCTTCAAGCACATGGAGGTGCCCCAGCTCGCCCAGCGCTGGAAGGACGACCTCGAGTTCGCGCGGCAGGCCATCCAGGGCATCGCCCCCCTCCACATCACGCTCATCCCCAGTCTGCCGCAGGGCATGCCGCTCACCGACGACGACGTCCGGGGCCTTTTGTCGCCCGGCACCACGCTGGCCAGGGCGCTCGACGCCAAGCGCATCTTCCTGCTCGACTTCGAAATCCTCGACGACATCAGGATGTACCGGAAGGTCGGCGAGGGCGGCGTCGAGGAGCGGCGCTGGGCTCCCGCGGCGCGCTGCCTGCTGTACCTGGATGACCAGCGTCAGCTGCGGCCCCTGGCCATCCAGCTCGGGCGGGACGCCCAGAAGGACCCCGTCTTCACGCCGAACGACGACACGTACGACTGGCTCGCCGCGAAAATCTACCTCCGGTGCAGCGAGGGCAACGCGCACCAGATGGTGGCGCACGCGCTGCGCACGCACTTCGTGGCGGAGCCGTTCGTCATGGCGACGATGCGCAACCTGCCGGACCCGCACCCCGTCTACAAGCTGCTGCGGCGGCACTTCCGCTACACGCTCGCCATCAACGAGGGCGCACGCAAGGGCCTGCTCTCCGCGGGTGGGGTGTTCGACGACTTCATCGCGACGGGCGGCCCCGACAAGGGCCACCTCCAGTTGGGCAAGAAGGGCTTCCAGCGCTGGACGCTGGCGGACAACAAGCCCCGTCAGGACCTCGAGCGGCGGGGTGTGCTGGACCCGGCCGTGCTCCCCAACTATCCCTACCGCGACGACGCCCTGCCCTTGTGGGATGTGCTCGAGGAGTACGTCGGCGGCGTCCTCAGGCACTTCTACCGGACCGATGCCGACCTCGAGGCCGACACCGAGATGCAGCAATGGTGGAAGGACCTCACCGAGCACGGGCTGCCCGCGGACAAGCTGCCGTGCCGGGAGCTGCGCCGCGTCGACGACCTGGTCGACATCCTCACCACCGTCCTCTTCACGGTCAGCGTGCATCACGCCGCGGTGAACTACCTGCAATACGAGCACTACGCCTTCGTGCCAAACGCCCCCCTGTCCATGCGCAGGGAGCCCCCCCGGCAGAAGGGGACGCTGCGTGCCGAGGACATCCCCGAGATGATTCCCACCAAGTCCCAGATGCTCTGGCAGGTCGCCATCGGCCGGGCGCTCTCCAGCTTCGGAGACGACGAGGAGTACCTGCTGCACGAGGGCGGCTGGCGCGAGGAGTACTTCCACGAGCCGGAGCTGGTGGCCATCCGCCAGCGGTTCCAGGAGCGCCTGCGCGCCCAGCGCAAGGCGGTGGAGGCGCGCAACGCGAGCGCCGAGGTGCCCTACACCGTCCTGCGTCCTGACCGGATTCCCTGTGGCATCACCGTCTGAGCCCTTGGAGACACACGCTCATGCCCAACCTGCTCTCTCGAGGTCTCTTCAGCCTGTTCTTCGGTGGCCGGCGCAAGCCCCTGGCCAGCCTGCCGGGCCCCCCGCCGGGGCTTCTGGGCAACATCGGCGACTTCCTCGGCGCCCAGCCGTGGGACGTCTGCGCCCGCTACGCGCGCACCTACGGCCCCGTCGCCGTCACCTGGCTGGGGCCCAGCCCGGCGCTGGTGCTCAATGCCCCCCCCCTCATCCACGAGGTACTGGAAACGCGCCGGCTGGAGTTCGAGAAGGGCAACATCGGCGACCAGATTCGCCACTCCGCCACGGACGACACGCCCTTCATCGCCCAGCAGGGCGAGGACTGGGCTCGCAAGCACGCCATGGATCCGCTCGCCCAGCCGTGGACTCCCGCCTGGCACGCGGCCCAGGTGGAGCCCCTGCGCGCGGCCATCCTCGAGTCGGTGGAGGCGCTGCTTCAGCAGCCCTCCATCGACCTGACGCCCACGCTGCGCAAGCTGACGTTCGACGCGTTCTGCGTGGCCACGGTGGGCGAGAAGCTGCCCACGTCCGTGTACGACGACTTCATGCTCCTGGCGGCGGCGGCCGACGCGCGCATCCAGGCCAAGCTGCCGTTGAAGTTCGTCTCACCGCCCAAGGGTTTCGCGGATGCGAAGGAGCGCTTCTACGGCCTGCTCCTGGACAAGGTTCGCACGGCCAGGAAGGCCCCGGAGCCGCACCGCGTGGACCTGATGTCGTGGACGCTGCGCGAGATGCCCCAGCTCGATGACGTGGTGCACGCGAACCTGCTCGGCGGGTTCTTCTTCGGCGGCGTGTTCTCCTCGAGCACCACCCTGGTGGGCGCCTTCCATCAGCTGAACAAGTACCCCGCCACCGAGGAGCGGCTGGCGCTGGAGTCCGCCGCGCTGGCGCAGGGGCCGCTCACTCTGGAGCGCCTGAAGGACGCGCCCTGGGGCGAGGCCGTGGCCTACGAGGCCCTGAGAATCCTGCCCGCGGTGCGCATCTTCCTGCGCCGCACGCCGCTCACGCCGACGCGGTTGGCGGAAGTCACGCTGCCGCCGGGCACGACGCTCATGATTTCCAACCAGCACCTGCACCGGGACCCGAGCCACTGGACGAACCCGGAGACGTTCGCCCCGGAGCGCTGGCTCGACGGGGGCGCGGCCCGGAATCCGCTCGGCAGCGGCCACTTCTTCCCCTTCGGCCGGGGTCCTCGCGCCTGCGTGGCCGGGGACTTCGCCATGGTGTTCCTGCGCACGGCCCTGGCCACCCTCTCCGCCCACGCGCGCGTCCACGTCGACTCGATGGAGCCCTTCGAGGAGGGCTTCTTCTTCGGCGTGGTGCGGCCCCAGGGTGTCACGGGCAAGCTCGTCCCGCGCCAGAGGCAAACCCTTCACCCTCCCACGGGAGCCCATCCCACCGCCGCAGTGGAATCCGCATGACCTTGTTCCGACATCCCCGAGACCGCATCCCCGTCCTGCTCTTCACCCTGGTGTTCGCCCTGGACCTGACGGTCTTCTTCACGGCGCGAAGCTGGTGGTTCCCCATCCTCTGGCTCGCCCTGGGAGTGATTCCCAAGGGGTGGATCAGCGCGTGGAACCACCACCACCAGCATGTGCCCATGTTCCGTCATGCGCTGCCCAACCGACTCCTGGAGGTCATCTTCGGCTTCCAGACGGGCGTGACGTCCCATGCGTGGTTCCTGCACCACGTGCTGGGCCACCACCGCAACTACCTGGACCAGGCCCAGGACGAATCGGGGTGGAAGCGCCGCGACGGGTCCACCATGGGCGAGATGGAATACTCCGTCTTCAACACGCTCGTCGCCTATCCCCGCGCCTTCCGCGTGGGCCGCTCACATCCCAAGGCGATGCGCGTCTTCCTGACCATGGGCGCGCTCCAGGTGGCACTGCTCGGCGTGCTGTTCTGGCACGACTGGTACAACGCCCTCTGGGTGTTCCTGCTGCCCATGGCGGTGTCGCTCTACGTCACCGTCTGGGCCACCTACTTCCACCACGTGGGGCTGGAAGCGACGGAGCACACCCACGCCTCGTACAACATCCTGCACAAGGGCTACAACCTGATGACCGGCAACCTGGGCTACCACACCGCGCACCACGCGAAGCACGGGCTGCACTGGTCTCAACTGCCCGAGCTTCACGCGCAGCTCGCCCAGGCCATACCGGCCACGCACTACCGGCAGCCGGGCATCCCCTTCGTGTGGACCAACCCGGAGGCGAAAATCGAGCCGGCCGAGGCGGAGTTCGGCGCCATCCCCCAATGATAGGCTGACGCCGGACGTGGTGTACGAGGTGCGAGCGAGCGAGGCGCACCGGCCGAGGCGACAACGCCCCTGACTCAGGGGGGGCACCCAGGAGCCCGCGCGCACCGTCCTGGCACGGGTGCTCAACAGTGCCAACCGGCGCACCGTGTGGACCCTGAGTGGGCAGGGGGCGAAAGCCGGATACCTGCTCTCTCCACCGGGTCTTTCGCCTCGCTGGCGGCACGCCACCGCCCCCTACACCTGCGCCCAGCGAGAATGTCCCCGCTCCGAAACGAAGCGCTTCGGGCGGGTGACCGCGTCTCTCAGCACGCATCGTCAGGCCGAGGGGCACAGACTTGGTCCACGCCCACAACTCCAGGCCTACCGCTGTGCCTACTCCACGTTCGGTCGCTGCGTCATGGTTGCGTCGAGACTGAGCCAGGACGCGCGTCAAGGCGAGTGAGCGAGGCGCGCACTGCCTTCGAGTTCATTGGCCGGCAAGGCGGGAAGTCACCATGGCGCGGGAGAGCCTTCAGGTTTGGGCGCCTGGTGGAGTTGCCCCCGTCAAATCGGACAGCTCAGGGTTGAGATTTCGCAGTGCGGAACTCGCGGGGTGACTTCATCGTGAGCCCTGGGTGCGGATGGAGGCGCCTTGGCGGTGCCCGGACCGAAGCGGGCATCGAGCGTCTCGGCCATTGGAGCGCGGGTGATACCCAACTCCCGGAAATGGGGGCTGATTCGAACACTCGTCCCAGTCCGCCGGAATTATTCAACCAACCCGGTCAGTCGCCCCCCCTCGACGCGTGCTTGCACATCATCAGGTAAACGCCAACAAGCATGCTGGGCGGAAACAAAACGATATCGGCTCAGATAATTCTTTCCGGATGCGCGCGGGCCCCTTGCCGGTCACCGGGTGCTTGAGCGACGCCAGCACGGACACTCGTTATTTTCTAGCATATCTGGAATATCTCGATTCGATGAGGCTATTGTCACGCCCCCTGAGGCCAATAACTCGCGGCGGTTCCACTGACTGCCTGGGCGGGCCACAGACCGTGACAAAGCGAGCCGCAGTATTCACGACCTCTCCCCATCCCCACTGGAGGTTTTGATGTCTCCCGAGTCCCGCAACCCTCGCCAATTCTCCCGGCGCTCCCTTCTGCGTGCCGGCAGCGTCGCGGCCGGCTTCGCCGCCTTCGGCGGGTCTGGCCTGCTGATTGGCACCGCCCACGCCGCAGAGACAATCATCAACCCATTCTCTGGCTACTCAATCTCGGATGGGTGGTGGGACCACGTCAACCGCGGCTCCCTGGGCGGCATCGACTACGTGATGGGCGTTGGTACGCCGCTCCCGGCCTGCGCGTCGGGTCAGCTCCGCATCGACTGGAACAACGGCACGGGCGGCTACACCGCGACCATCGTGATGGCCAACGGCATGAGGAGCCAGTACCTCCACCTGTCCGGATTCAACGGCGGCGAGCGCTACGTTCAACAGGGAGAAATCGTCGGGTACTCCGGAGGCGCTGCGGGTGCACCCGGCTCCGGGTCCTCGACGGGTCCGCATCTGCACTGGCATCTGGTGACCGCCGGCGGCACCCGGGTGAACCCGCTCGACTACGTCGGCGCCGGCAGCGGCGGCACCGGGGGCGGTCTGCCGCTGGAGGACCGGCGCCTCGGGCATCTCGGCACCGCGGGGGGCTGGGCCCACATGCTCAGCAACCTCGTGCTGCCGGGCAACACGACCTACGGGGCGTTCTCGCCGGGCCCTGGACAGTCGCCGCGTGCCATGGCGAACGTCGACGGCGTGATGATGCTTGTATATGCCGGCAGCAACGGCTGGACCACGATGAGCAGTGGCCTGGCGATGGACCCGGGGGCTCCGCTCAACGTGCTGCGGACCCCGGCCAATCCATCGCCCCAAATCTTTACCCTCGAGGACGGACGGCTCTGGCACACCTTCGACGGCAATGGCTGGAAGAAGTTCCCGTCGTCCGTGACGGTGTCGGGCAACTGCACCTTCTCGATGACGGCCAATGGGACGGACCTTCATGGCCTGTTCAACGACAACGGCCGGCTGTTCCATGTCTGGGCTGACGGTTCCGGCTGGCACAAGGGTGACACCCAGGTGGACCTGCAGCCCGGCGCCGACCTGGTCGCCGTTATTCAGCCGGATGGAAGCCTGCAAGGCCTGTCGCTGGAGTTCAGCCGGGTGCACCACATCTTCGGGGCAAACGGGAGGTGGAACCGGATACCGACCACGGCGTCCCTGCCGACTGGGACGCCCATCGCTGGCCGCGCCGCCTATGGCTGGCCGCAGCTGGTCGCCAACCACAACGGGGCCATCACCCACGTCTGGGGCACCTCGTCGGGCTGGATGTGCGTGCCCACTGGACAGTCGACGAACGCGGGACGGCGGCTCAGCCTCGTCCCGGATGTCGCCTCATCCCCGCTGGTCGGCCTGACGCTCTGAGACGCGCCCCACCTCCTCGGACGAGGGCGCCCCGCGCGCCTGCGCTGCCAGGTCCAGGGTTCGGTCCGACGATGCTTCTTTCACATCGCCAAGCAACTTTGGACCGTACTTTCAAATAATCCAGGACCGGACTCCAACTCCACGTCCGTGAATCCTGGAGCATGAGCATGGCGACGCGCGTCACAGGTGGTGTCTCTTCGGCCGGTGCTTCCACCGCGAGCAGCGCGGCGGCGGAGGCTGCTCGGCGCGCGGCGGAGGCAGCCCGTCGCGCCGCCGAGGAGGCCCGCCGCAGAGCCCAGGAGGCGTCGCAGCGGGCGCTCGCGCAGGCCCAGCTCTCCAAGGGCCTCCAGGACGCGAAGAATGCCCCGAAGGCGGGGGTCGCGGCCTCCCAGGCAAGGCAGCTCGCGACGGCCGCCGAGAAGGCGACTCAGCGCGCCAACAACGCCGCCGTGGCCGCGGGGCTGCCGCGCCCCTTCCCCACCGCCGAGAAGACCTTCCACGACGCACTGATGAAGGACGGCGGTGACTTCTCCAGTCGTCCGGGCCGCTCGCTCTTCGGCACGCCCGCGCTCGGCGCCTTCCCGGCAGGCTCCCGCTCCGAACCAACCCTCCGCCACCTCGCCGGGCCCGCCGTCGCGCAGACCGCCGCCGCCACCGGCGCGACGTCGCCCGACGAGGCCCGCGCCAACCTCGTCGCCGCCCAGCAAGCCTACGACGACGCGAGCAAGAAGGCCGAGGAGCTCAACGAGGCGCTGAACCTGGAGCTCGCCAAGCTCGGCCCGGCGCTCACCGACGAGCAGAAGCAGCAGTACGTGCAGCAATTCCGGGCGAAATACCCGGATGAGTTCGCCGCCGAGGAGGCAGCAGCGAAGCAGCTCAACGACGCGCTCAACGACCCGCAGTTGCTTGAAGCCGCCAGGAACAACCCGGACGTCGCCAAGGAGAGCCTTGAGGCGGCAAAGTCGCTCGGGGAGTCCTCGCAGGCCAAGGGCGCACTCGAGTGGGCTGGCAAGGCGTTGGACCCGAATGGCCCGGCGGGAACCGCCTTCGAGAGCCTCAAGGACCAGATTGACGACGACGTCGTGGCGACGGCGCTCACCACCACTTCCGGCCAGCTCCTGGCCGAGAACAACGGCGATGTCCAGGCGGCGCTGGAGCAACTCACGGCAATCACCGAGCCGCTCGTCCAGCTCTCCGAGGGAGGCGCGTCCGTCAAGTCTGGCATTGAGACAATCAAGACGGCACTCGCGTCGGGCTCTCCGGAACCACTGCTGGAGCTCTCGAAATCAGACGGAAAGCTGGGCGCGGCGCTGGCGGGCGTGGGCGCCGCCTACGGCCTGGCGAGCGCGACGAACGACGCGATACGGGGCGAGTGGGGCGACTTCATCAAGGACCTGGCCAGTTCGGGCCGCAGCGGCGCGGAGGCCGCGGCCTTCGCGATGCGCACCCTCGGTGAGTCGGGCCGCATCGCAGCGCAGACGGGCGAGGCGGCGGCGACGTTCCTCTCGCGCCTGGCGCCCGCGTTCGGTGTGGTGGCCAACTCGGTGGTGCTCGCGGACCACTTCAAGGACATGGTGGACGACCCGACGGTCGGCAGTGCCTTGCAGACCTTCGGGGACGCGGTGGCGTGGGTGGGAGCGCTCATGGGCACGGGGCTCCCAGGCGTCGGGCAGATAATCGAGGGCGTGGGTCTGGTGGTCTCCGCGTTCGGCAGCCTGCTCGTCGACAAGGAGAAACAGGAGGCGCTGGACAACGAGTCCGAGAGCATCCTCCTGGAGATGGGCCTCGACGCGGACGTGGCGGAAACGCTCGCGCACGGCGATGACCAACCCGAACGGCTGTCCTCGGACCTGGGCCTGTCTCCGGCGCAGATTCAGGACCTCGCCAAGCGCTACCCGACGATGTTCGACGCCCCGGGCCTGGGCCAGGCGGTCATTGACGCCGCCAAGGCGTGCGGCATGAAGGGCTCAGACGCGATGGGCTTCATTGACACGCTGGCGAAGGGCCGTCCGGACTTCGCGTGGGACTTGCTCGGGGTTATGCCGAATATGCGGGGTGACGGCACACACCCGACGGCCACGGACGAATCGTGGCGCACCTACGTCCAGGGCCGCTACCCGGATGCGTACGCCTACGCCCAGCAGCACGCCCCGGACATCTTCGGCCAGAGCGCGGAGTCGCGCCTCAAGGCGGGCCAAGACTTCGAGCATTACGCCGGGACGATGGACTCCCCGCTCGTGTACGCGAACCTGTGTGAGCAGAACAAGGGCGACGAGGCGTACATCAGCGAGTTCATCAATCGGATGAAGGACAACGGCTCCCTGGACAGCTTCGTGCAGTACATCAACCAGTACGGCCTGGACGCGCACCGCAGCGGCGCCAAGGCCGCCCTCGACGCCGCGGTGAAAACGGGCGTGCTCTCCGAAGCGGACGTCCAGAACTACCTGAACGGCAGCAACGGCGATGCCTGGCACGCCATCCTCGGCCGCTGACCGTGGGCGCCGGAGCGCATCGAGTGAGACATCGAGGCGCTCCGTGCACGGCTTGTGACGGCGCAGAGAGTCCAACGCTCCTTGTGCTCGCGAATGACTTTCCCACATCATCGCCTCACCTGACTGCGTCGCTTGCCATTCGGCCACGCGCACGCCGCCAAGGAGGCACAGCACAGATGCGAAGTCGCGTTCACACCGTGTCTTCGCCCACCCTGGGGCCGGTGCCTCAACACCAGCGTCCCACTGGAGCTCGAAGCCTCGGAGTTGCCTGACTCCAACAGCCTCCGCACCAATCCATCAACGCGGTAGGCGGCACGAGACTGCCCACCGCAGGCCGCGCCACCATCGTCAAGAAGGCGGGTTACGGCGTGACGAGATTGCAGTAGAACTGCTTGCTCCGTACGACGTTGCGGCCCAATGCGTCGGTGAAGCTGAGCAGGACGGTACTGGTGTTGTTCGGAGTGCAGGTTCCTGATGTGTAATCGGGATTGTTCACGTGACTCGGTGCGATGTTCGCACGCGTCATGCCCGTCCACATCGCTGTAAAGGGACCAATGCCGCCTTCGGGGTTCGCATAGCACACGAAGCTGCCCGAAGCGCTTTCACACGCAATGGAGACATCAAAGGTCGCAGCGGCCACAGCCCCGTCGGCGTTGAGCAAACCCGCCCCGCAGCCATTGTTCGTGCATGAGATAGGCGTCGCGGTTTTCTGGAGGATGTCGCGAACCTGCAAAGACGTCAGCGCCGGATTGCGTGAAAGCATCAAGCCAATCACACCAGAGACATGCGGTGCGGCCATGGATGTACCCGCCCAGTGCCGATAACAGTGGGTTCCTTGGGATGTCGTCCACGAGGAGACGACGCCATGGGTACCGACGCCGCGCGTCTCATTCGGGTCCGTGCAGCCGATGAGTTCGCCAAAACCGCCCGAAGAATTGGCAGCGCGAAAAGCCCCCCCGCCAGGTGCACCAATGGTGATTCCCGGGCCGCGAGCCGAATAGGGCTCAAGGACTCCATTCTGATTCACGGCGGCGACAGAGATGACGCTCGTGCATCCGCTCCACATGAATGCGGAAAATGCCGTAGTATTGAGCGCGCCTTCAGACTCCCAGTTGCCAGCCGCGACAACCACGGGTGTTCCCGCGGCATTGGCGTCATTGACAGCAACTTGGAGGTCGGCCGGACAGGGGCCAGCGACGTTACCCATGCTGATATTGATGACCGAGGCTCTGGAAGGTGCCTGGACATAGTTGAACAGCCCATCATCCACCAAGTAGCCCGCCGAGTAACGAATTGCACGGGCGAGGATTGTGGAGAGAGGCTCATACGCTCCCGGGGAGCCAGAGCCAAAACTGCCCTCCTGCTGTGCGACGCGGATAGGCAACAAGCGGCAATTCCAGCACAAGCCAGCGCCTCCGATGCCGTTATTAGCCGAGGCACCAATCGTCCCCGCGACGTGAATGCCGTGGTGGTACAAGCCCTCGTCAGTAGGGTCGCTGTCGCCAGCGAAGAAGTCATACCCACCTGTCCACTTCGTATTCAGGTCGGGGTGCGCCAACCGCCCGCTGTCGAGCACAGCGATTGACACGCTGTCATTGCCAGTGGTGCGCCCCCATGCCGCTGGTGCATGGATGGCGTTGTAGTGCCAACTCTGGCTAGAGAAGAGAGGGTCGCTGGGGATCAGGGCGGCCTCTTTCTGCCCAAGCGCTTCAGGCTCGAGCGGCGCCCCGACACTACCACAGGCGAGGAGGGCCCCTGTCAGAACGGTACTCATCGGAAGCAGGAAGATGCGCTGGGATGCATGTCGACGTGGCACGGGACGCCTCCTGGTGAAAATCAAAGCAACTGAGACGATGCGTGCGAGAAGTGTACTGATATGCCCCAACGACTCCAACCCTCCTTGCAGAGAAGGCCTTCACCAGCAGGGCTTCGACGAAGGTGCAGCAGTTGTTCAGCCGGGGCGGCGCCAACGGGACACCGACGCCCGGCTCACGTCGCACCTGTAGTCGAGGAACGCTCCAATAAGAGCGGTGAGCCCCTCCACCAAGACGGCCAGCGGGTCGCTGTCGAATGACATACGGGCCAAGGCAGGCGCGCGCGCTTCTGGGAGACGAGCGTCGCGTCGACGGATGGCTCCGCGGGGCGCCCCCACGCACGGAGCCGTCGAGCTGGCCATGGGAGGGGCGAGTGGCTTGCGCGACGGAACGGTGGATTCGCCACGGGTGTCTCGTGCAAGCACCCGCTGGAGGTCCGCTGTGCTGACCGTCGTGTTGCTGAGCCTGTTGGCCGTGCCTCCGGTGGAGGTCGAGGTCTTCGTCCCGCTGTGTGACAACGCGTTGCTCCAGTGCGGCCGTCCTCCCGCGGGGGCTCCGCGCGCGCTTGAGACAAACCTCTACTGGGGGGCCATGTACGGTGCGGAGCGGTTCCTCTCACGGGCGCCTGGATTCAAGATGGTGAGCCGAGAGCCGGGACCCGAAGGGGCCGCGATACTGCGCGAGCTCGTCCTGGAGCGGACCGCGGCGAAGGGAGAGCGGCCCGTGCGGCTGCGGCTCCGCGCCTACGCGGGCGACGCGATAGACACGGCGCTGGAGGACTTCCTGCGGGCGGCGGCGGGCGCGAGTCGCGCCGACCTGTTGGTGTGGGCCGGACATGACCGGCTCATGGACCGCGAGCCTCCCCGAGTGGCTGCACCGCCGGGAGCCACGCCCAGGCCCGTGGTCGTCCTGGCCTGCACGAGCGAGCAGTACTTCGGTCCGGTGCTGAAGACGCTGGGCGCGAGCCCCATCGCGCTCACGCGAACGCTGATGGCACCCGAAGCCTATCTGCTGGAGGCGCTGGCCAGCACCGTGGCGCGCCATGGGCCCACGGAGCCCAAGGCCATGCGCACGGCACTCGTGGAGGCCTATGCGCGCTATCAGCGCATCTCCCTCCGCTCCGCGGGCTCCGTCTTCTCGAAGCTGCCCCCGTCGGAGGTCGCACTGCCTGGCGCGGTAGCTCCCGTGTCGAGGTCGAAACCGTGAGGCGAGCGACAGCGCCGAGGGCAGACAGGCCTCTGCCGTGAAATGCGGTCGGTCGAGTCCCACCCTGAAGAGGCTCCCGCTCCGCCAATGAATGAACGTGGGCAACTCCACTGGGTCGCGGACTTCACGCGAAGGCCGCGCCAGGAGTACCGCCAGGAGTACATTCACGGACCGCTCATGCTCCCACTCCTCCTGCCACTCCTGGTCGCCGTCGCGCCCGCGCCCTCCCCGGAGATTTCGTCGGCGAACCTCAAGAAGACCCCCGCCTTCCAGGACTGGCGCGGCGGACGATTCCTCTTCGAGGAGCGCTGGGTCGACCTCCCGGAGGTCGGACTTCACGTGGGCTACTTCGTCGTCCCCAGCCGATGGACCCGCCAGTACGCGGACAAGCTCCCTTTCCATGACGCCTTCTTCGTGGTGGACCCACGCACGGGACAGCTCGTTGCCCCGGCCCTGGTACGAACGAGACTGCCGCTCAATGGCTGTCCGACGATGGGCGAGGTGGCGCGGCTCATCCCCGAGCCCGAGAGCGAGACCTCCGCCGCGATCGGCTTCGGCAATGCTCCTCAGCGGTGTCTGGTCCGGCTCCAGCGCATGAAGGAGGCATGGGCCGTTTCCCTCTTCCCGGATGAGGCACGCTCCCCCGCGGAGGCCTTTCCAGAGGCAGCTGCCGCCCTGGAGAAGGCACTCGGTCCCAGGGACGGAGGGGTTCGCGAGCTCAATTGGTCCTACCAGCCCAACTCCCGCTGGTTGCTCGCTGCGTCCCAGGATGAGTGCGCCCTGTGGGTCATCGACAGCATCAACCCTGAGGTGAACGCCACGGCCAGCAAGGCCATGACGCGGGAGATCTGCGAGTGTCTCGAGGGGACCGTCTCCGCCGACGACCTGTATATCCGGCTGCCCCAGACAGCGTACACCACGAGCAGGATGGGTGGGGGCACTGCGCTTCCTTCCTGTGATTGCACGTTCGCGAAGACGGGTGAGGCAGGCGTCACGTGCGAGGCGTACATGGGTCGCCAATACTCCCTTCCGGAGTTCGAGGAGATGCAAGAGGACGGACGGCTGACGGAGAAGAACAGGGTCGAAAACCTGAAGGAGTTGGAGGACCTCCGTCGCACCCATCAAGGCCTGCTCGCCGCGAACGAGGATGCGCTCACTCAGTGGAGAACGGGGAACCAGAAGGCGGCGCTCAGCGCGTGGACCACGCTGTACCGAACATGGCTTGAGAACGGCCGGCCCATGGCTGGGGGAACCCTGGACGAGTTCGCTGTGGAGAACGCAACCCTGCGGGAACAACTGAACCAGCAATTGGAGGCAACCATCGACCTCCAGGCGGAGATCCTCAACAACCTCGGCTTCGCGCTGTGGTCCCACAAGGAGTGGTCCCAGGCCGAGGCCGTCCTCAACGAATGCCTGGCGCTGCTCACCGCGACGGGCCACGAGCGCAACGTGCTCAACCTGAATCGGGGAGACCTGTTTCGGGACATGGGAAAGGGTCCTGAGGCCATCAAGGCCTATCGGTCCTTCCTGCAACGCAAGGTCACCGCGGCTCAACGCAAGTACGCGGAGCGAGAATTGCGGAAGCTCGAGCAGGGCTCGAAATGACTGCCTGAATGGCCTGCCGGGACGCACGCGCTCGGTCTTCGAATGACGCGAGGAGGAGGCTCCGCCGTGCCTCGGAACCACGAGTCGCCGCCGTCCCGCGGCGTGCTTGGCGAGGCAGGCTCGCTCGGCGGCGGTGGCCTGCGTTTCGACCTGCGCCAACCCCGCCAACCAGAGGGCCACGTGAGTGGTGCCCCGAATGGTCCTGCGCCTATGTCTGTACTGCCGAGCCGTTAGCGTCCGGGGGCCACCACCCCGTCACGCGCCTCCGCCAGCGAAGCCTGCCACGCAAGCAGCCTATCCCGCAGCCGCAGGGCAGGTCTCTCCACCGCGATGTAGGTCACCCAGGCGAGCCCATGCGTCACCGTGATGAAGGCGAGCAGATCCAATCCCCACACACCCAAGGTCAGGCTTCGCCGCTCGAACACGCGTGCCACGACCCAGAACCAGAGATAGGTGCCATAGGAGAGGACCGCGGCCTGGTACACGAGCCCCCTCAGCGGTATGGGCAGCGCAACCGCTTCCGTGGCCACGAGCAGCCCGCCAAATCCCACCGCGAGCCCTGCGAAAATCCACACGCCTCCCCAGTCCGGCAGGTGAGGCACGCACACTGCCAAGGTCACCCCGAGCAACAGGGCGCCCATCGCGCCGCAGGCCCTCCGCCAAGCCTGAGGCCACCGTTGCCAGCGCGGCGCGGTCTTCGCGAGAAAGACACCCACCGCGAGTCCATCCAGGTGGAGGTGGGTGCGCCACTGCAATCGCACCCACTGTTCCGCGGGCTGAAGATGAAGTCACCCCACGAGTTCCGTACTGCTAACTCTCATCCCTGAGCTGTCCGATTTGACGGGGGCAACTCCACTGGGTGGGCCCCACGCCCCTGGGCATCACCAACGCGGCGGAAGTCGCGATTGAAGGCGGCCCCACCGGAATTGCCTACGTCGCGGCCACCAGCGCGGGCACGCTGATATTCACCCGGACCGTCGACGCGGGAGCAGGCTGGGAGGCGCCGCGAGTCCTCAGCCCGGCGGCCAACCCTACCGTCAGTCTGGATTCCAGGGGCGACGCCCTCTACATCTCCGTCTCGCGAGGCTCCACGGGGGTCAGCGTCCTCCAGAACTTCGCGCGAGGCGCGAATGACTTCAGCGTGACGGATGTAGACCAGAACAATGCCTTCTTCGACGTCGTCGTGGACAAGATCAGCGGAGATGTCTTCTCGGTGAGCGACGACCCCTCGTTCCGCATCCGCCGCAGCAGCGACCAGGGGACCACCTTCGGCCCGCAGAGCTCCCCACCGGGGCGGGCGTTCTTCTCGGACTGGACGGGCTCCAACGGCTTCATCTACGTCACGGGCTCCTTCGGGGACGACAATGTGGACGTCATCCCGATGTCCGCGCCGGGGACAAGCATCCAGGTGCCGGGCCTCCCCACGGACATCGGTCCCGCGCCCCTCCGGGCGATTGACGCGGACGCGCTCGGCAACGGCTACATCGTGTCCCAGCGGGGGACGGGCGACATCCAGTTGGACCGGATGCTCGTGGGGGCCACCATGATTCTGGCCACGGATGCCAGGACAGTAGGGCCGGGCGCCGCGCCAGCAGTCGCGGCGCTCCCCTCGAACGGCGGCGCCCTGGTGGCCTACACGAACGGCACCAGTGTCTACGCCTCAGTGGTGGTGTACTGAATCAACGGGGTCCCTGATGCGCGCCTTCCAAGTCGTAGGGGAGGCGCGCATCCAGGTGGCCCGTGCGGCCTTCAACTCGGACGCTGGCTCGCGTTCCGCGCGCAGGGCTTCATTCGGGGAGATGAAAGAAGGACCCTGGCGCGGTGGCTCAAGGGGAAGGCTGCAGCGCCTTGCGCTCCTTCGCGCAGACCTGGAGCAGCTCCAGCATGCTCATGCTGGCGCCGCCGATGTCGAACTTCTGCTCCTTGAAGTCGGGGTATCGGTTCTCGAGGATGCGCCCCTCCGCGATGCAATCGTTGAGCTGCGCGAGCGCCTCGTTCTTGCGCCCCTTGGAGAGGTGGGCCTTCGCCGCGTCGTAGGCCTTGCGCTGGCCCTCCTGGAACCGGAGCTCCACGTCGACCCGCTTCTGGGGCACCTGCAGGGCCTCGGCCTTCTGGGCACACTGGGTCATCACGTCCTGGGGCCGGGTGGGGACCCCGCCCACGAGCACGTCGACCGCCGCGAGGCTGGCGTTCTCCTTCACCATCCGGGCTCCCTCGTCCTGGCAGGCCTTGAGCTTCTGCGCCGCGCTCGCGTACAAGTCCCTGCGCCTGCGCAGGTCCGCGGAGGACGCGGCGGAGGCCGCCGCCTTGCCGGCGACGTCCAACGCCTCACCGGTCAGACGGCGCAGCGCCCTCGCCTGCTTCGCGAACTCGAGCGCCTCGACCATCTTCAGCCAGTCGGCGCGCGACCGCTCGGCGGACGCCGCGTAGCTCGCGTCCTGCCGCTCCAGCGCCGCGTGCGCCTCGAACATCTGCATGACCTCGTCCACGCTCTTCGAGGCGGTCTCGACCTCGGCGTCGGTCGCAGAGATGGCCTTGGCGACCTCGAGCTTCTCCTTCGTGGTGGCCAGCCGGGACGCAAGCTGGATTCGGGCCTCCGCCGCGGCCAGGACGACCTTCCGCCGGCTGATGCGGTCGCTCAGCTCCGCCATGCGCTCCTTCGACTCCTTGGCGTACAGGGCGTAGTCACGGTCCTTCTTGACGAGGGCGGCACCGGCCTCCAGCACCACGCCAATCTGCTTGACCGCGTTCTCCGCCTCCTGGAGCTGCGCCTCCGAGGGCGTCTCCTTCTGGACCTGGGTGACCAGCGCCACCGCGTTCTTCCGGGCCTCGTCCACCTTCGCGCGCTGCTGCAGCAGGTCGACCTCGTACCGGCGCCGCTCCATCGTCGCCCGCCCGTCCTTGAGCAGCTGACGCGCGTCGGCGGCGGCCGGGCTGATGGCGGGGTTCTTCACGTGGACCGTCTCGAGCGTCTTCTCCAGGACGACCATCGCCGTCTTCGCCTCCTCGAATTGCTCGGCGGTCACGGACCGCTTCTCGACGAGCCGCAGCGCCTGGACGACCTCGGCGCGCGCCGCGTCGAGGGTGCGGACCTGGAGCGCCACCTCCACCTCGACGAGCGTGTTCTTCACCTCGGCGAGGTACTGGCCGATGGCCTGACTCCTCGCCGCCTGCGGCTCGTACCTGTCCACCAGCTTCCGGACGACAAACGCCGCGGTCTTGGCCTCGGAGAGCTGCTCGGGCGTGGGCCGCTTCACCCGGAGCGCCTTGGCGGCCGCACGAAGCTCTTCATGGGCGGGCTCCAGCTCCACCTTGATCCGCGAGACACCCGCCTGCACCACGAGCTCATCCATCCGACGCCTGGCCTGGGTGACCTCGGCGCGGGCCTTCTCCGCCTCCGCGCGATAGGCCTTGTCCTGAGCCTCGAGCGGCCTGCCCTCCTCGAGCTGCTTCTGCAGCGCGGCCACCGCCCTGTCGGTCGCCGCGAACTTCTCGTCCGACCAGGCCTTGCCCACCTCGGCGAGCGAGCTCGCCAGGCTCTTGCGGCTCTCGTCCAGAAGGCCCCGCTGCTTCTGCGCCGACAGCTGCAACCACCGCTCGTCGAGCGTCTTCCGGTGACGGGCGAGGGTCGCCTCGACCTCGGTGAGGTACGTGGAGAACTTCGGGTCCTGGCTCTTGAGAGGCCGGCCCTCCTCCGCCAGCTTCCCAAGCGCGTCCACCGCGGCGCGGGCCTCGTCCATCGCCTTGGAGCCCGGGTCGCCCTGGCCGAGCTTCGCCATGCGCTCGTTCAGGGGCGCGAGCGCGCCGTCGATGCGTCGGCGGTACTCGTGGATGTGGACCTTGGCCCGGCGCTCGTCGACGTACTCCCGCTGCGTCCGGAGCTGCTTGCGCGCCGCCAGGACCAGCTTCGCGTACTCGAGGTCCTCCGTCTCGAAGCTCGCTCCGGCATCGAGCGCGACCTTCAGCGCCTCCACCGCCGCGAGGGCGGCGTCGAGGTCGGCGTTGCGCGGCGGCTCCACTTCGATCCGCTGCACGGCCGTCGCGAGGTCGGCGCGAGCACGCTCCACTCGCTTCGATGCCTCCCCGATGGACCTCGCGGCGCCAGCCTCGGCAGACGCGGCGGAGGCCTCGACGGAGGCGAGGAGGAAGAACCCGATCAACACCAGCCTTGAAGTGCGTACCATTCACGCCAACCTACTACAGCGAGGCGGGAGAACCCGGCATAGTGTGCGCCCCGCGCCACGCATCGGACAGGATGGAACCCGAGGTGGGAGCGCCGAGAGGGCCTGGCTCCCGGGCAGGACGAGGAGCCTCACGCGCCCGGAGCTGTCGGAGAGGGGGGCCGACAGGCGCACATGAAGTGGAGCGTCCTCTCCCGTCAGGTCGTAGGTGTACTTGCGCTCGCGTGCGTCGACCGCAGCCGAGGAGGCACGGTGTGCCCAGGTCGTCCCCCCGTCCAGGCTGACCTGGACGACGCTGAACCGCAGCGGAGAGCGCCCCGGGGCCTTCACGCCAGCGACGGCCGCTTTTCTCAGGCGCCGCTTCCGAGCGGTTGTTGTCGAGAGGAAGCCGCTCATTCTCGACGAAGCGAGTGAGGGCCTCCCACTGCTGGCGCACGTAGGAGATGGCTTGACCCAGCGGACTCTTGGGCGGGTGCCGCGGCGCCTGTGCTTCGAGCCAGGCATGTAGTTGCGCGAGGACGGGGGCGCTGCGCAGTTGGCGCAGTTCTCGGTGCGCGGCCGTACGCACCATGTCCGCATCGCGCGCCTGGGCTTCCACGCGGTAGAGTTCGAGGATGAAGTCCAGCGCCTCGCGCGCTTCGGGTGCGGTGGCCAGCGCGTCGAAGAAGCGGCGACGCACGTGGGCCCAGCAGCCGACGCGTAAGCGGCCCTGGGCAGCGTCACCGCGTTGTAGCCAGCATATGCGTCCACCACGAGTGCGCCCGAAGTGCCGCCCAGCACTTCCTTCGGCGTCTTGCTGGCCCGCCCCCTGATGAAGCGGTACCCGATGAGCCATTCACCTTCCTCATTCTAGGTGAGGAAAGTCCATAGGTAGCCAAGCTTCGTCCTCTTCACGTCCAGCACGCGCAGCGGCGTCTCGTCAGCCCACACCACGTCCGCGGACGCAGTGCATTGCAAGAGGTGCTGCGACAGCGGCAGCAGTACCGAGGCGGCTTGGTGGAAGAGGTCCGTCAGCGTGCTGCGACTCAGGGGCATGACGTCCGCGCACTTCGACGTCACTACGTGGGCAGGAAGCCGGGGCCGTACTCGCCCCTGTCCACCACCCGCGCCGGAGGTGGGGCGATGACGACGCCCCGGCCGCACGCGCACGCCAGGACTTCCTGCACGTGCAGTTGCCGCTCGAAGCGCGCCGGTACGTACTCGTACAGCACCGAGGTGCGGCCCTGGCCCAGTGGCTTCAGCTCTTCGCTGCCGCAGGCTGGGCAGTGGCGCTCCTCGGCTGGCACCGCGTGGCGAATCTCTCGCGCCGGGGCCTCCTCGGCTTTCCGGGCCGCCCGCTGCTGGCGCTTCTTCTTCGCGGCCTCGGCCCGGGCCGCCGTCGACACCGCATCCCCTCGCAGCTCAGCGGACACCGTCGGCAGCTTCTCCGCCCTGCGGCCGAAGACGTGGCGCTCCAGCGAGGCCATCTTCGCTTCCAGCGACGTCAGGCGCTCCTTGAGTTCCTCCGCCTCCTCGCGCCAGGGGCAGAAGTGGTCTTGAGGTAACTCGCGCGGCACGCAGCCTCAACACGCCGCCGCCGCACCTCGTCCCGGGCCAGGCCTGTCAGGTGCCCGTGCGCCCGGGAGGCGTCCAGGCGGGCTGACGCCGCACCTGGGCCACGTCGATGCCGTCCAGCAGCATCGCCAACTGCGTCGCGTCCAGGTGCACCGTCTGCGCGCCAGCGTCCACCGGCGGTAGCCGGAATCTCCCCGTCTCCAGCTGCTTGTACAGCAGCACGAAACCGCCCCGGCTCCACGTCAGCACTTTGACTCTGTCGCCCCTGCGCGAGACGAAGGCGAAGAGGTGCCCCGAGTAGACGTCCTCACCCCACGCGCTGCGTACCAGCGCCATGAGGCCATCAATCGACTTGCGCATGTCCACCGGCTCGGTGGCCAGCACCACGCGCACCGCGGCAGGCTGCGCGAACACCGCTCACCGCCCCAGTGCCACGACGAGCCGGGCCACGTAGTCAACGTCGGTGCCCGAGGCGAATCGCAGTCGCGCGCCGCTGGCCAGCACCACCTCGAGCGGCGTCGTACTCAGCTGCGGCGTGCCAGCTACCTCCACCGGCAGCAGCCGCACCGGCTCCGGCTTCCTGGCCAGCTGACGCCTCCGCCGGTACACCCACGACTGCAGCGTGCTCAGCCGCAGCCCTCTGTGCTGCGAGAACTCCTGCTGCGTCAGCCCGCTCGCCTCGAATGCTTCAGCGACACGGAACCACTCCTGCGTCTCCACCGGCTTCGACATGCGCGCCAGGGGCCCCGGCGGCGACTCCTCACTCAACGCCCCTCAGCACGTCATTGGCCGGACGGATACCGCATGACGCAGCGACCGGATTTTGGGTAGGCACAGGCCCCCCCTTCAAATTTCAACTACGCGCGGGACCTCCCCATCCACGCCGGGTGGGGAGATGGTTCTCTTCATCGCGAAAACACTCTCGGGAATGTCTCCAACAAATACGTTGGGGAAGTCACGTACCGAGACGTGCTGCTTGTCGTTTCCGGAAACCATGCGGAGCAACAGGTTGGTTCCGGTCTGGAGGTAGAGAGTCAATGGTGCCTTGTGCGGCCTTTCGATGGTCCAGACATCAGCCAGTTGGCCCAGTACAGGGTCACATCCGGCATGACGCGCATTCCCATCAATCAACACGGCGCGAGGCAGGAACAACTCATGAAACGACGACATTTCATTCGACAACAAGGCCCCATCAAGACAATCGCCGATGGTGGTCGCCTTCTTCCAGTAAGCCATTTTCCTCTTGAGGCTCTGTCCGCGCGCGACATCGCCGACTTCAGACATCCAGAGCTGGTACCCCATCTCTTTCTCGGACCAGGGATTGAACAGGCCGTCAATTCGGCAGACATCGCGAGCATAGTCAAACCAGCAGTAGCCGGAAGTGACTTGGTCGTCTCGCAGCATGGGCGACCAATAGGAGACGTAGGCGCTGCTCCATTGGATTGGCAAGAGCGGCGGAGGGGGATGTGATTGCATGACAGGGCCTTATCTCTCCAGGGCGAAGCGAGGACCTTGGAGCCGCACCTCTTGTCGGCTCGGCGTGATAACGCAAGTCCTCACGTATGAACTTCATGACCTGTGCCGTCGACCTTGAGAAAGAGCTTCTCGGCTAGTTCATCCTTCCAAGTCTATACCACGCATTCTGCTTCTGCTGAATTTGTTGCAGTTCGTCATAAGGGATCGAATCGAAATACAGCTTCTCCGCCATGTCCGGCGGATAGAGGCTCGGAAATTTTTTATGCATGTAGCGAGCATATTGGGTCCGCAAGAAGAAGATGAAGCTTGGATTGCTCAGCACCTCGTAGTTCGCGATGGACATGTCCTGCATTGCATCCGCCTGCACCTTGCGCTGGCGGGTGAACTCCGGGAGCACGACGTCAAGGTCATCGGCGTGCTTGTCCAGCAGGGTGGCGAAGACATAGGCATCTTCCAGAGCCATGTTCATGCCTTGGCCCAGGAAGGGCGCGGTGGCATGCGCCGCATCGCCAAGCAGCAACGCGTTCCCACGATAGTGAAAAGTGCTGGAGCGAACATTGACGAGGTCGTTGCTGGGCAGTGTCATGAACTGTTCCAGCATTTCTTTCCGACGGGTGGGCGGCAGGCCGCCGAAATAGTGATTGAAGAAGGCGCGCATTGCATCTCCATCTTGCGTCGCCAAGCTAAGGGCACCAGTATATGGTAAACAAATTGCAAAGCTGATGCTGCCACCGGGAATGGTTGCCGCGCGACCGGCGAAAAGACCCTTGGAGTCCATACCAAAGAAATACAATAGGTCCTTCCGATAGCCCAGTTCCGCGGCATTGGGAAGGACCAGCGTCTTGTAGCCGTGGCGGAAGAAGGTTTGTTTGAATTCGAAGCGCCGCAGGCCGCTCTGCATGGACTGGCGTACCGCAGAGTGTGCGCCATCCGCGCCGATGATCAAATCCCCTCGATGGTGCTGGAACCCACCGTCGTCTTCTTGGACGAGGACGGACTTCTTCTCCAGATCGACACTTAGGCATCTGCATTCGAAGCTATACTTCACGCCGTGAAGGGCGGCGTGCTTGTTCAACAGCTTTTGAAACGCCAATCGATTCAGAGACAAAGGGGATAGCCCCTCGAACGGAGTGAGCTCGCGGATCTTGTACTTTCCGCCAACGGAGAAAGCCATGCCAACTATTGGTTCGCCGCATAGCTCCAGTTCTTGTGGGGCAATCCCAGCCCTCAGGACTGCCTTGATGCCCCTGACGGTCATACTGACGCCGATGGCGCGCGAGTTGGTCATCTCCAGGGCAGAGACGGTGTTTTGCAGTGGGTCTCTCCTTTTTTCGACGACATGAACGTCGTACCCACGCCGCGCTAGATAGATGGCGGTCAGACTGCCTGCAAGTCCACCGCCCACAATGATGGCTTTGTGCATTCAGGCCTCTCTCGAAATATTCCCCTGGGCCAAATCGCTCAGTTGACGATTGAAGAATTCCAACATTTCTATCTGTGCCACGCCGACGAGGTCCGCGCCAAGACTGCGGGCCAATCGCGCCAACGTCAGGCATTTCTGAGCCAGCATATGGCATCCCGAAGCGTAGTCGCTGCTGATCGGGCCATTGACTGGCTCGGGCACTGGCGGTCCGGCATTGCGCCCAGGCAGGCCGGACGGCGTATTCATCAAGGTGATCGACAAAGGGCGCAGCAGGCCCGTCATGATGTCGATTGAGGCATTCATCAAGCGGGAGCGACGCAAGCTGCTCAGCGGTCTTTGCGCGAAATGATGAGTCATCAATGAAATCATCAATTCATGCCCCCCTTGATAAAGGACCATCAGCGATCTGGCTCTCTCGTTCAGTACCTGGACACAATTCTCACGTGGCTCCAGGGCCGGATTCCTCAATGCCGGCACGGCCGGCTCGAACGGTTTCTCTTGAGCGCTGAATCGGGATGCCATGCGGCGCAGTCTTTGGAAATGCGAGGACTCAAAATATGGGGAGTCGACCGCGACCCCCTCTCCCTGCTCCGTGACATAATCAATGGAGAAGATCGCGCTGTCCCGATCGAAGACCTCCAGCTGATATCCTGGAAATCTCTCGTTTGTCAGCTCATTCAAGAAGAGATGGTGTTCCCCGCCGCGTTTGCCGGGACCGGTGTCGAACAAGTCCGGCAGCTCACGAAGCCCCTGGCGAATCGAGGTGTAGAAATCCGCGATGGATTTTCCTGGCGCGGGGATATGGCCAGGCCATTCAAAACGAACGAATTTAGCGAGCACATGCTCTGAGAAGGGCTCAAAGGAAAACTCAGTATCCAGACCAAAATGGAGCCGCGCCTGCGCTCCCAACATGGGCGTGCCAGCATGGAAGGGTTCGCCCAAGGCCATCAGCACATTATTCATCACCAGATAATGAATCATTTCTTCATGCGCGATTTCCAGCAACGTACCGCGCATACCACTGTTGCGGCGCCTATCCTCGGAGCCGCAGGCCAGCTCTAACTCGGCCATCCGCCAACGGCCCGCATGAACCTGCTTGAGTCCTTGTTCGTAGTTGGGTATGGAGTAGGCGGCATACAGATATTGAAGCAGCAGGGATAGCTCCAGATCGATCGCTCTCTTCAATTCCTTGACTAAATGGGCCTTACAGCCGATCGGCTGCGGTCCAGGAGACTCAGGAAGGGAAGTCCTGGAGGCGGCTTCGATGTGCGTCAGATATTTCAGGAACAGCTTGGACTTGGGTAGGGATAGTTCCCTGCTGCTTGGCATGTAGTAGCTTTTGTCCCGGTTGAGCGGATCGCACATCTGCCACATCAGTCGGGAATACGTTTCGCATTTGCAGCGGTCCGCCAGGCTGAACACCTTGTTCGCCATGAAGGGATATACCAGTTCGTAATAGCCCATGACGTGCTGATACAAGAATGCATAGTCCACCTGCTCGGCGGGGACCTCATCCAGGTGCCAGTCGTCGGGCAATACCCTGACGCCAATGAACTGGCTGTCTTGTCCCGCTCTCAGTTCAACGCGAGTCGCTCCAGGACGTTGGCCCGTGAGGGTGAGTTGTGCATAGCCAGCCCCCTGTGTCGAAGGAGACAGGTGCGCGGTCAGCATGTTGGAGGCTTCAGCCTGCACTGCCAGCGCCGCGTGCGATGCCAGTTCGCCACGGAGGCGGCTTTGCACGGTGATGGTCTCCGGGAAGACCTGGTCCTTCTGTTTGTTGGGGGCCTCAAGAAACAGGTGATTGCTGTCGGACTGCACCACCCAATCGACTTCTTTCCACTGTGCTTGTGCGCCTGTCAGGAGAAGCGAACCAGTGGCGGAGTTCAACAACGGCACGTCTAGGACGCCATGATGACGCCAATAATCGAGATATAGCTTTTCAGGAATTCTGGCAATCAGTGCGCCGGACTGGCTGAGTAGTGCAAGGTCCCCCAGTGGCAGTTTTCCGCCCAAGCCATGGGTGGGATGTTGATCTGAGACGAGCTGGGCGCTTCGGGTAGTGAAAGGAACGGCGGTCGGCATGTTGAGAGACACCCGGTCCGACTGCACTTTCACCACGACCGGCCCCAGGCCGGGCTGGCGCGGCAACAATAGACGTCCTGTTGGATAGGTTTCTAGTTCATGCTGGCACCATAAACCAACGGTGCCAACCAGATCATAAAAGACAGGTGAATCCGCCCCCCGCGGCGTCGACATGTTGAACAAGGCGTACTGGACCGTCAGTCCCTGTATCTCCTCGTCTTCCAGCGCTTGCCGTACGGCACGCAAGCCGAGGGATAGGGCGGCTTTCGAATCGAGTGTGAACTGGGTGTCTTTTTTTGAGATGGAAAATTGAAACAGCCGCGAGCGGGTGAATTCTTCGGCGAGAAAATGGTCGCTGCGCTCGACGACATGCCCTGTCCCCACCCAGCGAACGGAATGAGCACGCGGAATTCTCGCCGTGAGCAAAGACGGAGTGTGAGGCGTGGCGTGCTTGTCGCTCAGCGTCAACTGGCCGGCGTATATCAAGGTGGTGTCGGCCTGGCTGGGATTGTTGTCCACCCATCTGGCGCGATTGAACGTAGTGCGAAGGTATTCGTTGTAGTGTCCCCAGAGCGCTAATTGCCCCCCCACCAGACTGTCGCTTGTGTCGATGTCTCCGTCCTGCAGTTGTACTCCCGTGATCCTGACGTTTTCCCAGGAGAAGTGATTATTTCCGCAGAAATTATAGCCGGCTGCCTCGCTAAAGATTCCTCCAGAGTCCGGCCTCCCCTCCGCGTCGAATCTGGGCGCCAGCTGTTTCAGATGCTCATGAAATTCGGATGGCGCCCGGCGAAGATCAAACGGAGCGCCCTCCATGAAGACGGTATTGGTGGCAATGTCGATCTGGCCATGCGTGTTTCGATTCGCGGTTGGAACATTGGCGCGAGCAAAGCCTCGAAAATAAAGCCGAGGAAAATGGAGAATACTCATGGCGTTCGACAAGAGGTGCTGTGAGGGCTTTGTTAAGCCCGATTCTTTGAAGCGCTGGTGAGCTGTTCCAGCATTAGCTGAATTGCTTGATGCGCGCTGAGCAGTCCACCTTCCATCCAGCCGCCATGCGACGTGTAGGCATCTGAGCAGGCGATGACACCATCGCGAAGAAGCAAGGCGTTGGGCTGATCGGCCGTGGATTTCAGACTGAACTCCACTCCATGTGGCCAATGCTTGTGAAAATGGTCCTTGATGGAAGGTAGGGGCTTGCCACCGAGGGGTAGAACCTGTTCCATGCAGGCGCGTACCCTATTCAAATAAACGTCCTCGCCTTGCTCCAGACAGTCCCGCCAATAAGTCGCGTTTTCGCCGTCGGTGTAGAATTGTACGTATTTTTCGCTTTTGAAGTAGATTTTTCTCAGGGGGTTATTGACCACCAGGACCTTGTCTGCCAGCTGACAGTCTCGCCACCAGGCGCTATTGAATGTCAAAAATCCCTTGAACAAGGGTAGAGAGCCATATTGGCAAGGACTCCAGTTGGTGGGAAAGCCGAGATTGAGCCGTGTCATGGCGGAGGGTGGAATGGCCAATATGAGGTGGCGCGTTCGATGTATTTGCGTGTTGCCTTTATGACTGAAGGTGAGGACGTATCTATCTCCACATCGCGAAATGGAGAGCAATCGGTGCTCCATCCGAAACTCGACCCGGCCAGCCTGTGCCTGGCACTGAAGCCGCGCCAGCAACTGGCCGTAGCCATCCGGTGCATAGCGCCATTGGTTGCTTGCGTCGTCAATCAGGCCTTGCGTTTCCGGGTGCATCTTGATGATGCTGTAAGCCATGGACGCGGAGACAATTGGCAGAAGTAGGGCGTCATACCCCATGGCCTTGATGATTTTCCTGGCCTCATCCTCTCCTTGATATTGGCTGACGAAATCCAGGAATGAGTCGTGGGGATGAGCTTCCAGCATGGAGAGCAAGCTGAGCAAGGTCGTTTTCAGCTTTCCTTGCACGTTGTCTTGAAATATGGCCTGAGTGAATGGGTAGGCCTCATGTTGATGTTGGAAACAGTGCATGAGCGCCTGGAAGCGTGGATGCAGTTGCGGCGAGTAGCGAGCGGCGCCCAGTTCGGTGATTTCCCCACCGTCAAGTTTTCTTGACAGGATGCGGCCTCCCACGCTGGCATTCAAATCAAACACTCTGATGCATAGGCTGTTGCTCAGTGGGGAGGTTGCCAACTGGGTTGCGCAGGTTAGTCCTCCGATTCCGGCGCCTACAATGCAGATATCCGAGTGGTGTTTCATCTCAAACTCTTGGACAGAGGAGGGAGCGCTGGGGTGAACCCTCATCGTTCTGAGCGAAATCACCGCTCGGCCATTGGGATCCAACCGACGAGGATTTGAATGGAGCTGTGTCGTCGTGCCGCGGGGAGAAGCACGGCATCGGCAGGCTCACGTCACTTGTTCCATGACGATGCCTGTTACAGCGAAAATCTCTTGAGAGTCGGTGCCTGTTGGATCTTTCGGCCGACCTCTGCGTCTGCGTCCCTGGAGAGGATGCATCCCATTGGGGCATTCTCGCAGGGGGCTGCGTCGTTCGTTGGCTTCAGGCCTTTAGCCTGCGTCCTCCATCGATCCTTGAACTCCACCAAAATCTCGGCGCGTTCACTCGCTCATCTCAAGTGCTCTCCGTTGTAGGTGTACGTGCATGGATGCCTGGCAACCAGGAGTTTGGTGATGCCGCTCATGATTTTAGAAGCACAACCAATGCCAGAGGATGGCTCATTCTTCACCGGCGTTGGCACTCCTCATCTTCGGTGCCATACGGGCATTGACTACCGGGTCGCATCGCTTCCGAGCTATCTGCTTCATGCCGTCTCCCCCGTCGGAGTCGGCTGGTTTCGCAGGGGACGCCCGCGGCCTTGCATCGCTTGCGGCTGCGAGTCCACGCCTCCGGTAGGAGTACTGGCGAGCCACCCCCACCGAGTGCTCCCCCTTCTTTGGAGCGCCCGTGTCGTCCACCACCAGCGCTTCAACCTCCGGCTGGTCCGCTTCTAGCTTCAGTGCCAACCGTCGACGCAACTCGTTGTCGCTCCAGTCGGCAAGCGATACGCATTGCTGCAGACGCTGCCGCACGGCCTCTCGCCGGCGGACGTCCTCAACCAGTCGCCCGGCATGGGCTCCACGCTTTGCGCTCCACGTCCAACAGCAGGCCGGTCAGGTACAACTCCAGGGCCTGGCACCGCTCCAGTCGGCCCAGTCCCTCCACCATCGACTCGAAGTACTCGTGCAGCTCCTATCGAGCTTACGCATCTGCGTGGGCGTCATGGTCCATGGAGTAGATCATTCTCGCCCACTGGCACAACTGACCAGGTAGTACTAGGAGAATGTTGTCAACAGCGCCTAACAAATGAGAGGCCTGAGCTGGTCGTTCGAGCTGACCATGCCCACCTCTTGGGGCATGGCCCGAGAGCTTGTCTCCGACGCATTCTGGCAGCGTGTGGCGCCTCTGTTGCCTGCGCCAAAGCCCAAGAAGCCTAGTGGTCACCCAAGACCGGCCAATGAGGGGACCACCGACTCCATGCCGCGCAGCCGAGCCGGAGTCCGGCACGTATCGGCGAGCATCGTCGCGCCCTACGTCGAGTGGGTGCGGCAGCGGCCGGAGGTGGGCCGCAACGGGCGCGCCATCTTACGAGGAGCTCGGCGACACGCAGGGATACACGGGCAGCTACATCAACGTGCGCCGCTTCGTCCGGGCGTTGCGCGACAGCCAGGGCCCGGAGGCCAAGGCCGTCATCCACACGGCGCCGGGCGACGAAGTCCAGGTTGACTATGGGGAGGGGCCCATGGTGCGCCACCCGGAGACGGGGGAAATACCGGCGCACGCGCATGTTCGTCATGACGCCAGGCTACAGCCGCAAGTCGGTGCGGCTGTTGTGCGTGTTCCGGGGCATGTCGAGCACCGATTCCGGGGATGCCGAGCAGGCATTCCGGTGAAGCCGAGCACCTGCGGTGAGGGGCGGGCCTTCGCTCAGCCCTTTGCCTGGAACCCATTCAGGATGCGTGAGGCCTCCTGCCACAGCACCTTGAACTCCGGGTCAATGTTCTTGTCATTGGCCAGGGAGTCGAAGAACTGCTTCAGCCCTTCCCGGTTCTGCGCCGGGTTGTTCCGCAGCGTCCGGAAGAAGGGCTCGAGCACGAGTTCCGCCTTCTTCCCATGCCGGGAGGTCGCTTCCTCGATGACCCCATCCAGCAACTGGTAGAGCTGGTCGCCGTTCAGCCCTCCGCTCTTGGCCAGCATCTCGACGGCGGGAATGGGCTCGGGATCCAGCCCGATGCTGCCGTTTGTGAGTTCCGGGTAGGACTGCATGAGGTTCTGGAGTTGGTCGGGTTTCAGCCCTAGCTTCTCCGTGAGGAGGTCGAGCCGGTCACCGCCCGCGTTCATCAGGGCATCCTGGAGCTTGCCCTTGATGTCAATCTGGTCCAGCAGGCGCTGGCGCTCGTTGTCGAGTCCCTTCTCCTCGATAACGTTGCCTAGCAGCTCCCCGACCGCGCTGATGCCGGCGCCGATGCCGCTGGCGACAGCGCCCGGCACCTGCCCTCCTGGGAACGCGCCTACGGCGCCGCCGAGGACGCCAATGGCGTCACCGAAGAGGGCCACGGCATAGCCGGGGTTGGCAGTCTCTCCCGCCTTGTGTGCATTGACAGCCAGGGACGCGGCGCTAGCGACAGCTCCGAGCCCTGGGGCGAACCTCAGCGCGAACTCCGAGGCAGCCAGTGCCTTACCTCCATGGCGGAGGACCACCCCGTTCTCGGCGTTGCGGCCTAGGTCCACAAGGCGCTGCGTGACTCCCGCCACGAGTTCCACGGTTCCCTTGCCTGCTCCGGCGAACTCCTTCACGGCTTCCACGTACTCGCCCTGATTGGCCTTGGCCGCTCCAGTGTATGCGCTGAATAGGATGAGGCCGCCGGTCAGCAGCCTCTGCCCGGTGCTCTGGTTTGCGAAGTCCTTGCCGAGCGCCTTGAAATGGTCGTAATTGCCGTTAGCTGCGTCCTCCAGGGCGTTGATGGCCATCGTGGCCTGCGCCGCGCCGTCCTTCGCGTCGAAGAGCGGCTTGCCGAAGTCGGCGAAGGTCTTGTCGAGCGACGTGAGCTTCTCCTGGAACGCGTCCATCGCGCTCTTCGGATTCCCATTGTTCTCTGCCAGGATGCGGGTAGCGAGCCCGTTGGCGGCCGGCTGGAGGACTTCCTTGTCGAAGTCCTTGAACTCGTTGAAGGCTCGCCCGACCGCCGGGTCCTTGAAGAGCTTCTCCACTACATCCACGGTCCTGGCGGAAGCAGGGGAACTGGCGAGCGACTTGAGCGCCTCGTAGAGTTCCTTGCGCGCCTGGGGCTCCTTGACTGCGGCCTGACCCAGTGTGGCCTGGTGCTTGTCCAGCGACTCCGCGAGCGCCTCCGCCGCTTTCGTCTCCTCCGCGTAGGCTGCCTTGTTCTCAGGGGATTGCTGGAACTTCTGGATGAATTGAGCCTTTTGCCGGTCGTTGAGCGCCGGGCCGAAGTTCGCCAGGAGCTTCGACAGCCGCTCGCTCTTCGACTGGGTGGCCTCGCGCGCCTTGTCGAGCCGGGCCTTCGCAGACTGGACTTCCTTCTGGGCGCCTGTGGCGTTGGAAGTGGGCGCGGCGGAGGTGGTGCCCTTCTCGGGCTCGACGCGGCTCTGTCCCTCGTGGGCGCCCACGTTTGGGTTGTTGCCAGCGGAAGGCATGGAATCGGAGGATGGGGTCGAGTACGTCTGCCCAAGCGGGGCATGTGGGTCGTCCTTCGCGCCCATCGCGTCGAACGGAGCTCCAGGCGATTCGCCGCTCCCCGCCGTCTGGATGACTTCCTGCGGTGGCGGGGGCGTCAAGCCCAGCAGCTTCTCCAGCTCCGCCTTCCTGCTCGTGCCCTCAAAGGCGGAGACGAGCTCATTCTTCGTCGGCTTGACCTTGTCGATGGCCTTCTGGCTGTAGGGCGGCGTCTTGCCCTCCTCGACGGCCAACGCGTTCGCCTTGCGCATGGCCTCCTCGGCGCTCTTCGCGGCAAGGGCTGCCTTTTCCTCCACGTCCTGGAGTTTCTGGGCCGCCATCTTGGACGCCTCGGTGGCCTCCTTGAGCTTCTTCTCGGTGGCGGCGAGGTCTTCCTTCGACTTCTTCGCCTCCGCGGGGGGCTGTCCGGGCCTCTCCGCGGTCTTGCGTGCGTCAGCGACGGCCTTCTCCGCCGCGGTCTTCTGTCGTCGCGCGGAATCCGCGTCACGCTTGGCCTGCGTCAGGTTGTCCCGGGCCGTCTCCGCCGCCTTGCGCTTGGCCTCGGCGACAAGCCGCGCTGCCTCTGCCTTCTGCCGGGCCTCCTCCGCTCGGCGCTGTGCCTCGGCAGGGTCTACTTTCCCTCCAGAACCGACCGCTGTCACTGAACCCATGGAATATCTCCTCTTGACGGGGAATGCCTCTTGTCCGGACTGAGGCAGACGCGATGCATGTGATTGGAGGCGCGGTACGTCCTGCTCGGGTCGATGCCTGTCTGCCTCTGCACTCGAGGAGAGAGAGGGAGGAAGGCAACCGGCGTCCCAAAAATCTCGGGAGTCGACGTTGGCGGACCCGGCGGAGGCGTTGGCTCGGCGCTCTCGCCCCAAGGGCATTAGCACTACTGCGTCTGGGGCCCGCGGCGTGAACGGGGAGACCGGGCAAGCGACGTGAGGCGCGACCCAGGTTCGTGCGGTGGCAGGTAGGTCAGCGAGGCAACCAGTTCCGGCTCGCGCTCAGCGGCACACCCATCGAGAGCCGACTGGTGGACCTCTAGAGCCTGATGCACTTCGCCAACCGGGGGCTGCTCGGCGGGCGCAAGGACTTCGAGGAGCGCTGGAATGCCCCCCCGCCTGACAGGGAGAGGCAGGCCGGGCGACACCGCTGCAGGAGATCGACCGCGACCCTCCGTGACAGTGCCCCAGCGCCTAGGCACAGGGGCGCTCACCCAGCCTGGGGCCTGGATGCCCTGGGAGGGAAGGTCCGGGCCTCTGCCAGGATGGCGCCTGGGTGGCGGGATGCCTTGCGCCATGGCCGGAGAATTGGAACGAAGGCCTGTCACGCTCTTCGCCCGTGCCGCCTAGAAGGGGCGAGGACGGCGCGAGGCCCGTCCCAGAGGACCCTCTTGATGCACACCTTTGTCGACTTCGCGCCGGACCAGGAACAGGTAGCTTGCGCGGGCCGGAGGGCGCCTGCTCGTGCCCCGATGCCGCTGGGTTGACCGATTCACAGGGGAACAGGGTGACTTCTCTCGAGGTGCGGGCCTGAACCGGAAGCATTCAGCATGAACGTGCGCACGGTCTCGGAACTCGATGCGCTGATGGCTCGGCTCGCCGAGGGCGACCGGGTCGCGTTCACGCGTGTCTTCGAGTTGCTCTGGGGCCCCATCCAGAAGCTATGCCTGAGCCTGCTCAGGAACGAAGCAGACGCCGCTGACGCCGGCCAGGAAGCGATGCACAAGATTCTCGAACGCGCCTCCGACTTCGACAAGACCCGTCCGGCGATGCCCTGGGCTCTCGCCATCGCGGGCTGGGAGTGCCGGACCCTGGCGCGCCGCCGAGAACGCCGGCGCGAATCCCACACGGACGCCATCCCCTCGTGCGCCGGACCTCACGCGGAGGAGGAGTTCCTCCAGCGGGACCTGACCACCGCCGCGATGGCCGCCCTGGGAGAGCTCTCCGAGTTGGACCGCGAGGTGCTCATCGCCACGTTCTGGGACGAGGCCGCGTCGGTCTCTGGCGCCACGCTGCGAAAGCGCCGTGAGCGCGCACTGGACCGGCTCCGAAAGACCTTCAGGAGGCTCTATGGGCTCGACTGACATCCAACTGCTTCAACGACGGGTGCGCCGGACCTACGAGCTCGCGAGGCTGCGACGCGCGCTCGTGGGCGTACTCCCGATTGTCGTCGTCACCGCGATTGCCACCCTTCTCGCGAGCCGGCCCGCGCCACCTCTCACGTTCGGCCTGGCGACAGCGCTGATGGGTGCGATGATGCTCTGGCATGGCCGCGATCCGCAGAAGGCGTTCCTGCCTGGCGTCATCGCGGGGCTCGTCCCGCTCGCGCTCGCGCTCGGCACCGGCGCCCTGCACACCTGTGGCACAGCCAACTGCTCCTCCCTGTGCCTCCCAGCATGTGTGCTCGGCGGTGTGATCGCGGGAATGGCCGTGTCGGGGGTCAGCTTCCAGCGTCGCGCGGGCCCCTGGTTCTGGGTCTCCGCCTCCGGGCTCGCGCTCCTTACCGGCGCCATGGGCTGCGCGTGCATGGGCACATCGGGTGTCGTCGGCCTTGGCATGGGCTTCGGAGCAGGGATTGTTCCTGGCCTCTTGCGTCGCGTTTTCGGCCAGAAAGCCTCCTGAACAAACGCTATTGATTCTCGAACGCTCGCCGAGGCGCGGACTCGCACCATCGCCCCGAATTTCCCTCGGAGCGCGGGCCTCCGCTAGGTCATGGAGGCGTTCGGCCGCTCGAGAATCGTGAACTCCGGCTTGGCGGAGACCCTTCAAAGGGAGACATGACGATGAGAGCCAATATCTGGACTGTAGTGGGACTGATGATGCTCACGGGGGCCTGTACGCAGCAGGCCGCGCCCGCCATGAAGATGACGCCAGCGCCTCCAGTCCCTGAACAGAGTGCGGGGCAGCAAGGCCACCTCACCCGCGTCACGGACCGCAGCCTTGTCTGCATGGTGAACGACCAGCACATGGGCCGGCCACAGATACCGGTCGAGGTCAGCGGGCGCACGTATTACGGCTGTTGCGAGATGTGCAAGGACCGGCTCGCGAATGACGCGACGTTCCGGACCGCGACGGACCCGGTGAGTCAGCGGCCCGTGGACAAGGCGACGGCCGTCATCGGCGTCACCCAGGACAACTCCGCGCTCTACTTCGAGAACGACCAGACCTTCGCCGCCTACTCACGTCAGGCTGCGGGGGCGTCCCGGTAGTTCTACCCCCGCCGGGAAGTCCCGGACGCGGCCCACGAATGGCGCGGGCGGCCTCGTGAGCCCCCAGCGCTGCCCCCGTCGGCCCCCAACGACGCTCAAGGTGTCACGCTCCACTCCTGACGCGCCTAGGAACACGTCGAGTCAGCCAATTCGCTCGCACGCATCCGCGGACGGCTGGCTCGGCGAACTTCGTCGCTGTGCGTGAATCATCAAGGAGATGTCGTGTACGGGTTTGCATTGCTCTCGCGTGGCGCCGCCGCCATTTCAGGCTTCGGCGCCGTGCTCGCCGTTGCCTTATCTCCGGCCGAAGCCTCGGCTCAAACGCTGACCCTGCGCGAATCATTGGACACCGCGCTTCACAACTACGGCGACATCCGCGCGAAGCAGTCTCGTCGCGACGCGGCCGAGCATGATGTGTCATACACCCGGAAGGCCTATCTCCCCGACGTCGTGCTGTCGGCGCAGCAGACATTCGGCACCGTGAATGCCCTGCATGGGACGCTCTATTCTCCTGGCGGCCCCTCCAATGCATCGACCAGTCTCCCGTTGCCGGAGCAGAACTGGAACGCGGCGTTCGGCGCCTTGTACTCGGTGCTCGTCCACTGGAACGTCTCCACCTTCGGCCGTCTCGACCGGCAGATTGAGCTGTCGGAGAGGACGCACGAACTGAAACAGCGCGAGCTCGAGCTCGCGCGGTTCCAGCATGGGGTTCGCGTCACCCACGCGTACCTCAACCTATCGACCGCTCAGCGCATCACCCACATCCAGAAGCAGAGCGTGGCGCGCTTCGAGGTCGTGCTCGAGTCCGTCCAGAGCCACGCCGAGAACGGATTGGTCCCCGGGGTGGATGTCTCCTTCGCGCGCGCCGAACTCGCCAGCGCCAGGTCCCTCCAGCTCAAGGCCTATGACGCCGAGCTCCAGGCGTCGAAGGAGCTTGCGGTCCTGATGGGCGTTCCGTTTCGCGAGTTCCAGCTCGAGCCGACGTTCCACCAGTCGACGCCCGAGCCCGGCGAGCCAGCGCACGTCGCGCCCGGGCACCCCGTCCTCGCGGTGCACGAAGGGCAGGTCCTCCGCGGCGAGCAGGAGAAGAAGGTGGCCGCGGCCGAGGGCCTGCCCACGCTCTTCGCCTTCGGCATGTTGCAGGGGCGCGGCTCGGGCTTTCGCTCCAACTACGCGCAGGACCCGGGCGCGTTCTCGAGTGGGTACCTCGACGGGGTAGGCATCGATCGGGGCAACACCATTGTCGGGTTGGGATTGAGCTGGAACCTGGCCTCCGTGCTGCGCAGCTTCTCCAGCGAGGCAGCGCGGGACGCGCGTACCCGCGCGCTCCACCAGGAGCAGGAGCTGGCCACCCAGGAGCTGGTTGCCCAGGCCCGCTTCGCCGAGCACAAGTTCTCCCTGGCGCGAGAGGTGACCCACCACGCCGTGTTGCAACGGGACGCCGCCGCGGAGGGGTTCCAGCAGAGCAAGGCCCGCTACGACAGTGGGCTCGGGACGATTGTCGAACTCACCCAGGCGACCTTCTCCGCGACCCGGGGCGAGGTCGACCTCGAGCTCGCCCAGAACGGCATCTGGCAAGCCCTTCTCCTCAAGTCGGCCGCGGCCGGTGACCTCAACGAATTCCTGCAGCAGGTCCGTGGAGTGAAGAAGCAATGAGCATCCTGAAGGTCTCCCTACGAAGGCCCGTCACCGTCCTCGTGCTGGTCGTCGCCATGGTCTTTTTTGGTGTGCGTGCGGCCGGAGACATCAAGGTCGACGTCCTGCCGGAGATGAACCTCCCTGTCGTCTACATCGCGCATACCTTCAACGGGTATACGCCGGCACAGATGGAGGGGTATTTCACGAAGATGTACGTGAACATGATGCTGTTCACGAACGGCATCAAGAACATCGAGACGAAGAACTCCCAGGGCCTGACCCTGATGAAGCTCTCGTTCTACGAAGGCACCGACATGGGGCAAGCGGTCGCGGAGATCAACGCGCTCTCGAATCGCTCCCAGGTGTTCCTGCCCCCCGGCGCGCCTCCCCCCTTCATCATCCGCTTCGATGCCTCGTCGCAGCCGGTGGGTCAGTTAGTGTTCCGCAGCGAGAGCAAGACCAACAACCAGCTCCAGGACATCGCCAACTTCACCGCGCGGCCGTTCCTCATCTCCATCCCCGGCCTCACGACGGCGCCCCCGTTCGGCGGCAGCCCGCGCACGGTTGAAATCAACATCGAGCCTGAGAAGCTGCGCGTGCACAACCTCACGCCCGAACAGGTCGTGGAGGCCATCGCTCGCCAGAACGTGACGGCTCCCTCCGGGAACGTCCACGTCGGCGACATGACCTACATCACGCCGACCAACAGCACCCTTCGCGCCGTGGAGGACTTCGGGAACATCCCGCTCCTCAAGGGCTCGGTGGCGAACGTCTACGTCCGGGATGTCGCGACCGTGAAGGACGGTGCCGACATCGCCACCGGCTACGCCCTGGTGAACGGCAAGCGCTCCGTCTATCTCAACGTCGCCAAGGCGGGGAATGCCTCGACGGTGCACGTGGTACAGCAGCTCAAGGAGTCCATCCCCCGAATCCAGAGCAACCTGCCCGACGACGTCCACATCTCCTACGAGTTCGACCAGTCCGTCTACGTGGTGGGGGCCCTGAAGGGGCTGATTGCGGAGGGCGTGCTCGGCGCGGTGCTGACGGGGCTGATGGTCCTGCTGTTCCTGCGTGACGTGCGCTCCGCGATCATCGTCATCATCACGATTCCCATCGCCATCATCTCCGGCGTGCTGTTCCTCAAGCTGTTTGGCCAGACCATCAACATCATGACCTTGGCCGGCCTGGCGCTCGCAGTTGGCATCCTGGTGGACGAGAGCACGGTGACCATCGAGAACATCCATCAGCACCTCCAGCGCGGCAAGGCGGTGGCGGTGGCGGTGTGGGACGCGTGCCTGGAGATCGCCTTCTCGAAGCTGCTCATCCTGCTGTGCATCCTCGCTGTCTTTGCGCCTGCCCTCACGATGGGCGGAATCCCCGGGGCGCTCTTCCGGCCGCTCGCGCTGGCCATCGGGTGCTCGATGGTCGTCTCCTTCCTGCTTTCGCAGTCACTGGTGCCGGTGCTGGCGAACTGGATGCTCAAGCAGCACGGCCCGCCCCCGGGCGGTGAGGGCGCCAGCCCCTCCCCTGGGCGCGTGCGCCGCGTGATTGAGCGCATGCTGCCGCACAGGAAGTTGCTCGTCTCGGCAGGCGTGGGAGGCCTCATCGTCCTGGCGGTGGTCTCGCTCCAGCGCATTGGCAAGGACGTGCTGCCGAGAGTCAACTCCAGCCAGCTCCAGATGCGGCTCCGCGCGGCGGAAGGAACCCGAATCGAGAAGACCGAGCAGGTCGTCCACCAGGCCATGGGCCTCGTCGAAGAAGTCGTGGGCGATGGGAAGGTCCGAATCTCCTCGGCCTACGTGGGCCAGCACCCTTCATCGTTCGCCATCAGCCCCATCTATCTCTACAACGCGGGCCCCCACGAGGCGCTCCTTCAGGTCGCCTTCGAGGGCGGCGTCGGCGACATCGACGCATTGAAGGAGCGCATCCGGCAGCGAGTGCGCGAGGTGATGCCAGACGTCCAGGTCGCGTTCGAGCCCGTGGAAATCACGGAGAAGATTCTCGGTCAGGGAGCGCTGTATCCCATCGAGGTCCGGTTCTCCGGGATGAAGAAGAAGGTCAACGAGAAATACGCGGGGATGCTGCTCGAGAAGCTCCGGGGTATCTCCTATCTGCGAGACCAGCAGGTGCAGCAGTCGCTGCGCTATCCGGCCCTGAACGTGGAGGTGGACCGGATTCGCGCGGCCCAGCTGGGCATCGACATGCAGGACGTCACGCGCTCCCTGACCGCGTCCACGTCGTCCTCGCGCTACACGTCCAAGAACATGTGGGTCGAGGGCATGATGGGCATCGCCTACGACGTGCAGGTCCAGACGCCCGCGAGCGAGCTGAACAGCGAGCAGGACCTGGCGCAGGTGCCGCTGTTGAAGAATGCGAGCCGCCCCGTCCTCGGGGACGTGGCGACCATCACCCCTGGCATCGCGTACGGGGAGACGCACAACCTGGGGACCATGGCGTTCGCCTCGGTTACCGCGAATGTCCACGGCAAGGACCTGGCGCAGGCCCGGCGCGACGTGCAGGCGGCGATTGCATCCATGGGCGAGCTGCCCAAGGGCGTCAACGTGCAGATGGCGGGGCTCTCCGTCGTCCTCGACGACACCCTGCGCAGCCTCGCGAACGGGCTGATGGTCGCGGTCCTGGTGGTCTTCCTGCTGCTCGCGGCCAGCTTCCAGTCGTTCCGGTTGGCCACCGTGGTCCTGACGGCGGTGCCGGCCGTCGTGCTGGGCGCGGTCATCTCCCTGCGACTCACCGGCTCCACGCTCAACCTCCAGTCCTACATGGGCATCATCATGGCCGTCGGTGTCTCCATCGCCAACGGCGTGTTGCTGGTCGCGAGCTCCGAGCAGCGCCGGAAGGCAGGCTCGAACGCGCCCCTCGCCGCGCTCGAAGGCGTATCGCTGCGCGTGCGCCCCATCCTGATGACGACGCTGGCGATGCTCGCGGGAATGCTGCCCATGGCCATCGGGCATGGGGAGGGCGGCGACCAGATGGCCCCCCTGGCACGAGCAGTGCTCGGTGGACTGAGCGCGTCCACGCTGATGGTGCTGTTCGGCCTGCCGCTCGCGTTCGCCTGGGCGCAGGACGCGGTTCCTACGACGTCCCGGTCTCTTGACCCTACCGATGAGGAGAGTGAACACCATGCCATGGGAGTTGTCTGAAATGCGTACACGAGCGAACCGCTGGTGCATCCTGCTGACCCTCGGTGGGCTGGCGAGTGTGAGCGGTTGCCGGACCGCAGAGCCCTCCATGGAGGCCACCGTGCCCACCGCGCGCGCAGCCACTGAGACCTTCCGGGTCGAGGCATCCCGGCTGGCGTCGACCCTGCGACTCCCGGCCGAGCTGGTCGCGGACCAGACGGTGGACGTGTACGCGAAGGTCAACAGCTACGTGAAGCACCTCCGAGTGGATATCGGCGACGTCGTCAGGAAGGGCGACCTGTTGGTGACGCTCGAAGCGCCGGAGATTGAAGCGCAGCTCGCATCTGCCAGGGCGCGGTGGGCCGCGATGGAGGCGCTCCATGTCGCGTCGAAGGCAAGCTACGAGCGCACCGTGCGGACCAGCGCGACCGAGGGTGCCGTGGCCCGCGACGCGGTCGACCAGGCGCGGGCGAAGGAGCAGGCGGATGCCGCACAGGTGGTCGCCGCCAAGGCGCACTACGACGAGCTGCTGGCCATGCGGAGCTACCTGGTGATGCGGGCACCGTTCGACGGCGTCGTGACGGAACGGAACGTGGAGCTCGGAACCTACGTGGGCCCCTCGGGCCGGGGCTCGCACAAGCCGATGCTGGTAGTGCGGACCGTCCAGAAGCTTCGGCTCCACGTGTCGATTCCAGAGGCGTACAGCCCCTATGTCCAGCTGGGTGAGACAGTGAAGTTCACCATACGCGCGCTCCCGGGGCGCGAGTTCTCCGCGCAAATCACCCGGCGGGCGGGGGCGCTCGACGCGGCACTCCGCGCGGAGCGAATCGAGGCGGACGTCGACAACCCGGACGGGGCGCTCTTGCCCTTGATGGTCGCCGACGCGAGCATTGCGCTCTCCTCGCAGGGCCCCACCGTCATGATTCCCCGGACGGCGCTGGTGGAGAGCGGAATGGGCACCTACGTCCTGCGGGTGCAGGATGGCGCGGCGAAGCGCGTGCCTGTATCGCGCGGCATGCGTGCCGGCGAGAAGGTCGAGGTGTTCGGCGCGATTGAGACCGGAGACGTGCTCGTGTTGAAGGCGTCGGAGGAGATGAAGGAGGGAATGGCCGTTGCCGGTGGCTGAGCTCCGCTCAGGCGGCCAGGAGGCCACGGCGAAGGCCCCGCCTACCACCGTCTGGATAAACGACCCCGCGCGGCTCTCCGCCTCACAGGAAGCTGCGCAGTAATCTCTCGAACGCACTGCCTCACTCGCGTTGACGGGTTCCGAGCGCGCCCGACGTGGGCGCCACCAACGTTCCCGACCTGCCCACGCCCACCCACTGATGAGGCGTGGTGGTTTGTACGTAGGCAAAGCACCTGTCCGTCCGCGCGACTGTCAGGGACGCGTCGTATGACTCGGGCTGCCGTCACGCGCGAGGCATGGACAAGCACCAACTCCGTGCTCCAGTGTGCGCGGCACCAACGCTCCTGACTCAGGGAAGAAGGCATGAAGACGAAGCTCGCCGCGGTGACACTGGTTGCATCCCTGCTCGCGTCCTCCGCCGCGTGGGCCGCGGTGACGGTGCGCTACTACAACCGAGATTCGCGCGACCACTCGTGGTCCGTGGTGTGTAGCGGCGTGAAGACGTCGGTGACGTTCAGCAAGAGCCAGACGGCCTCCGTCACCATCCAGGGCTCCGGGCCCTGCTCCGTGAAGACGGACGCGGGAACCGTGGTCCTCAAGGGCGGTGAAGACCTGGAAATCAAGGACGGGCGCATCCAGGTGAAGTGAGCCCCCGCCCGCCAGACAGCCTTGATTTAGATTAAATCCAGACCATTTTAACTCTCCCAAGTGCAGATTAAGCCCAACCTGGATTGAATCTAACGCGAACCCGCCACATACTGCATTGCGTCAGTCTTCCGGGTGGAGGCGCAATGAAGAAGTGGTTCGCGATGGCCCTTCTGGTGGGTGTGGGTGTGGCGGGGTTGCTGGTCGAACCGGCGGCGCAGTTGAAGCAAGGGGGGCCCATCAACACCGCGGACACGGCGTGGATCCTCACAGCCACCGCGCTGGTGCTGCTGATGACGCCGGGCCTGTCCTTCTTCTACGGCGGCATGGTGCGGCTGAAGAACGTGGTGTCCACGCTGCTGCAGAGCTTCATCGCCATGGCGGTCATCAGCCTGATCTGGGTGATGGTGGGCTTCAGTCTGTGCTTCGGCGACAGCTTCCATGGGCTCATCGGCGACCCGCGAACCTTCTTCATGTTCAGCGGCGTGGGCGGTGAGACGCACCCGGACCTGGCGCCCACCATCCCCTTGATGCTGTTCGCGCTGTTCCAGCTCAAGTTCGCCATCATCACCCCGGCGCTCATCACCGGCGCGTTCGCGGAGCGCGTGCGCTTCAAGGCGTACGTGCTCTTCATGGTGCTCTTCACGCTCGTCATCTACGCGCCGCTGGCGCACTGGACGTGGCACCCGGAGGGCTTCCTCCGTCAGTGGGGCGTGCTCGACTTCGCGGGCGGCACGGTGGTGCACATGTCCGCGGGCTTCGCGGCGCTGGCCGGCGCGCTGGTGCTGGGCCGCCGCAAGGTGCACGTGGAGAACACGACGCACGCGCCCGCCAACATCCCCTTCGTGATGCTGGGCACGGGCATGCTGTGGTTCGGCTGGTTCGGCTTCAACGCAGGCTCGGCGATGTCGGCCTCGTCGCTGGCCACGCTGGCCTTCGCCACCACCAACACGGCGTCCGCGGCGGCGATGCTGGGATGGATTGCCTTCGACTGGCTGCGCGGCCGCAAGCCCAGCGCCATGGGTGCGTGCATCGGCGCGGTGGTGGGCCTGGTGGCTGTGACGCCCGCGGCCGGCTTCATCACCGTGGGGCAGAGCATCGTCGTGGGCCTCGTCGCCAGCTTCGTGAGCAACGCGGCGGTGCACTTCAAGAACCGCACATCGGTTGACGACACGCTGGACGTCTTCCCCTGCCACGGCCTGGGCGGCGTGGTGGGCATGGTGCTGACGGGCGTGCTGGCCAAGGACGTGGGCCTCATCCACGGCGAGACGCGCACCTTCATGATGCACATGCTGGCGCTGGTGCTGGTGTCGGTGTTCTCCTTCGCCGGCTCGTTCCTGCTCTACAAGCTGGTGGACCGCATCGTCCCGCTGCGCGTCACCCGCGAGCACGAGGAAGAAGGCCTGGACCTGAGCCAGCACGGCGAGACGGTGGGCGAGTCCATCATCGCCCCCGGGCCGCAGTCCGCGCTCACCGCGACGACGGCGGTCGCCACCGAGCCAGCGTCGGACGCCTCCAGCCTGCCTCAGCCCGCCTGAGCCTCACCGAGGCAGGTGTCGCGTGCCGCCGCTCGGAGCCCCGGGCGGCGGCCTCGTTCGAAGCCTGAGCAGGCTCAGCTGCTCTTCTTCCTCGCCGCGGGCGCGCGCGCCTTGCGTGTCGCGGCCCGGGTGGGCGCGGTTTCCGGCATGGGGCCCGTCGAGGGCGTCCCCGCCTCCGCGGTGGGCTTCTGCCGGCGCTTCAACCGGCGCGGCGGCAGCAGGTCTGGTTCGCCGGGCACCTTCTGCGCCATGAAGATGGCGGCATCCAGCTTGTAGAAGCTCCGCGTCCGGTACCACGTCAGGGCGGACTCGTTGTTCTCCGCCACCTCCAGGACCAGGTGCGTGCAGCCTCGCGTCCGGGCCAGGTGCTGGAGCTGATCCAGCATGAAGCTGCCCACGCCCCGCCCCTGGTAGTCCGGATGCACCGCCAGCTCCTCCACGAAGAGCGGCCGCATGCCCCGCTTCTCGAACCAGCGGGGGTTCACCCAGTTGTCGTCCCCGGTGGCCTCGAAGGCGCACTCCGAGTAACCGACGATGCTACCGTCCACCTCATAGAGGAGCTGTTCGATCCACTCCGAGGTGTAGACCTCCAGGAATCGCCGCTTGGAGCGAGGCCGCTGGTACTCCACCGTCTCCCGGTTCACGTCCCGGAAGACGAGCTTGAGGAACTCCCAGGTCCGGTTCAGGTCCCGCCTGTGGATGCGGCGCACTCGGACTTCGAGTGAGTCCGGGGGTTTGGGAGTCTTGGCCTTCGGCATACGCCCGCCTCCTTAGCAGGCTGCCGGTGGGACGCCCAGTCTCGTCGCATGCTACGACCCGGCTGGGTGTGCCGCGACATCAGGAGGGTTGCCTCATGGGGGGGTGGGAGGATGGAATGGGCGAAGTTTCCCCGGAATGCCCTGCCTGAGAGTCCCAGCCCCATGACCCTACCCGCTGATGGTGACCTCCGCATTGATGAGGTCCTGCGGAATACGTACAGGATTGTCTCCCTGCTGGGACGGGGAGGAATGGGCTCGGTGTACCTGGCCCAGCACCTGCGGCTCCCCGGCAAGCAGGTGGCGGTCAAGGTGCTGCGCGGCGGCGACCACCTGACGCCCGAAATCTTCGCGCGCTTCCGCCGGGAGGCGGAGATTGCCTCGCGGCTGGGCCACCCCAACATCGTCGAGGTGCTCGACTACGACACCCTGGAGAACGGCAACCCGTTCCTGGTGCTGGAGTACCTGCGCGGAGAGAGCCTCCAGGAGCGGCTGGAGCGCGGGCGCCTGCCCATGGAGGACGTGGTCTCATTCACCCGGCAGATGGGCTCCGCGCTCCAGGCGGCGCACGGCGCGGGCGTCATCCACCGCGACCTCAAGCCGGCCAACGTGTTCCTGGTTCCCACCGACTCCGGCGGCGTGGTGGGCGAGCGCGTGAAGCTGCTCGACTTCGGCATCTCCAAGGTCCTCAGTTCCACGACGGTGCAGACGCAGGAGGCGACCATCATCGGGACGCCTCAGTACATGTCGCCCGAGCAGGCCCAGGGGAAGAACCGGGACATCGACGCGCGCACGGACGTGTTCGCGCTGGGGTGCATCGTCTACGAGATGATGGCCGGCAAGCCCGTGTTCGGCTCAGGCAGCCTCGCGCAGATGATCTTCCGCGTCGTCTATGAGCCGCCCGAGCCCCTGGCCCCGCTCTGTCCCGAGGCCACGCCGGAGGCCATCTCCGCGGTGATGCGCGCGCTCGCCAAGAGCGTGGACGAGCGCTACCCGGACGTCTCCACCTTCATCGCGGACCTGACGGGCACGCCGCTGCACTCGCTGTCCACCACGGCGGGGAACCAGCCTGCCCCGCGTCCCCAGGCCCCGACGTCCGGAATCGCCCTGCCCTCCGCGGGCCCGTCGTCGCTGTCCGCCACCGTCCCGCCTGGCAGCCTGAAGGTGGCACCGGACACGGGCCGCGAGGGCTTCGATTCCACGATGGCGCCCGGCACCGGCCAGCAGGGCTTCAGTCCATCCGCCACGGGGCAGATGGGCGTGGCGCAGGCGCAGGGCTTCAGTCCGTCCGCCACGGGGCAGATGGGCGTGGCGCAGTTGTCCGCCGCATCGCTCATCGACCCGCCTGGCCTGGAGCCCACGCTCATCTCGAAGCAGCTTCCGGCCATTCCCGTGCAGGAACGTCCCGCCCAGCACCACACGGCCGTGAGCGTTCCCGTGCCCATCCCGAGCGCCGCCGAGGCCCATGCCGCCGCGGCGCTGTTGTCCGCCCCGTCGACGCCGGTCTCGTCGCCCCCCGCGGCGAAAGGCCGCGGCGCCATTATCGGCGCCACCGCGGCGGTCTTACTGGCCTCCAGCATGGGACTCGTCTGGTGGATGAAGGGTGGCACCTCCGGCTCGGGCTCGCCCACGACGCCCGTGACGGACACCCGCGTCCCTCAGGACGCGCAGCAGGCCAACGGCACTCAGCAGGCCAACGGCACGCAGCAGGCCAACGGCACGCAGCAGGCCAACGGTACTCAGCAAGCCAACGGCACCGAGCAGGCCAACGGCACGCAGACTCCGCCGGACACAGACAACCCGCAGCAGGTGGTCGTGGCCACCAACACCGTACCCGACAAGCCGACCTCGCGCCCGGTGACGCGTCCCGAGGCCAAGGAAGAACTTCCGGAGCAGGTCCGCAAGCTGCTGAAGGACGGAGAAAGCGCGTTGGCCTCGGGTGACGCCAGCCGCGCCATCGCGCTGGCACGCAGCAGCCAGCGCACGAAGCGCTCCATGGCGGCGTATTCGCTGCTCACCCGCGCCTACTGCCAGCAGAAGGACCTGGGCGGTGCGGTCAGCGAGTGGCCCAAGGTCGCGTCAGCGGAGCGTGCCAAGGTCAAGAAGTTCTGCCAGAAGCACGACATCGAGCTCTGAAACAGCGGGCCATCCAGGTAGGGGGGCCCTCATGCAACACGAGGTGATTCGCTTGAGAAACATGGTCGCAGTGATTGTCGCGGCAGTCGCGCTGGGGGCGTCACAGGCCCTGGCCGCCGCGCCGGTGGAAGCTGGCAAGGTGTACTCCGGCACGGAGGGCGAAGAGGTGGCCGTGGTGCCGCTCACGCCCCGTTCCGACAAGAAGTTCATCCTGCGCGTGAAGGGCACGGGCTCGGAGTTCGATGGACTGGTGTTCCCCTACGAGCAGAACGACTGGAGCACCCGCAGCACCGAGCAGTTCAACTACAGCACCCAGTGGCACGGCCGGAAGTACACGGCCCTGCACGTGCGCGACACGAAGTACGAGCTCTACGTGCCCGGCCGCCAGCGCCCCATCCGCCTGGCCTATGACGAGAAGAAGACCGCCGCGCTGAAGCCGGAGGAGGTCTACGCGCAGCACCAGAAGCAGATGAAGGACGGCTCCCTGGCGAAGCTGATGGCCTTCGACCGCAAGGGCGAGGAGTCCGGCCACGAGAAGGAATTTGCCGCCACCCTCCAGGAGATGAACAACGCGTGTGGCACGTCCGTGGCCGCCCGCATCGACTGGAGCAGCATCAACGAGGACCAGCTCAAGGAGCTGAGCATCTCCAGCTTCTGTGGCACCCCGCTGACCAGCCTCAAGGAGCTGTGTACGGCGTCCGCCATCGCGAAGCAGACCATCCAGGAGAAGGTGAAGCAGGTCAGCTGCCGCTTTGGCTCCGCGTTGGAACCCAAGATTGAAGCGGACCGCGTCATCTGGACGACCTCCCGCGACGCCTCCAATCAGGACAAGTTCGCCACGAAGTACTTCAAGCAGAACCTGTAGTCGGAGCCTTCACGATGCGATTCCAGCGTTTCGCCTTCGCGGCGATGTCTTTCGCGTGTACCGCCGCCATGGCGGCCGAGCCCATCCAGCCCCCCTGGGGCAAGGAGTCCAACCTCGGCGAGAAGATGATGTTGGAGGCCACGTCGGTGTGCACCGACGGCAAGGGCCACTTCGTGGCGCTCACGCCCGACGACGAGGACACCAACGCCGTCCTCTACTACGGCGATGAGAAGCAGTTCGTCCAGGTGCCCCGCCCCGGCCCCTACACGTCGGCCACGTCCTTCCTGGACCCGCGCTTCTTCAACAAGGGCGCGAACCCCAACTTCCGCGGCATCGACTGGCGGGTGATGTCGAGCGTGGAGATTGACCGCAAGGAGCGCACCTGCTCCCTGACCTGCGGTGAGAAGAAGATTCCCCTCACCATGTTGGACGGTGAGCCGGCCTCCGAGCTGCTGCGCAAGGCCAGCTTCCAGCCCAACCCGCAGAAGTTCGTGCCCTACGCGCTGCTGCGTGACACCAAGGGCGCCTACTACTTCGTGGACCGTGGCTTCCACGAGGCGGAGAAGAAGAGCTACCGCGTCTTCATCGGGCCCCGCGGCAGCCTGAAGGCCCAGAAGATGACCAACGTCATCTCCGACTCCGAAGGCGAAATCTTCTCCACCAAGCGCGGAGACCTCCGCCTGCTGCTCGACAAGGCGAAGCCCGCCCTGTGGATTGAGAACACCAAGCGCCGCCTGGAGCTGCGCCAGGTGCCCGTGGATGAGAACCTGCCGCTCATCTACAACGAGCTCGGTGTGTACGAAGGCGCCCGCCTGGGCACGCCCTGCGACGACCAGTAGCCGTCCATCAGCCCCAGGGCCGGGAGCCGGCGTCCCACGGACGTCTTCCCGGCCCTTCGTGTTTTTGGCGTCAGCGGCTCACGGACGCGGCAGCGACGCCTTCAACTGCGCCACGCTCGCCTTCAGCTCCGCCAGCTCCGCCTTGAGCGCGTCGAGCTCGGCGCTCTTTGCGTTCAGCTCCCGCGTTCGCCGCTCCAGCGCCTGGATGGCGGCCATGTTTACCCCGTCGATGTCGAGCATGCCGATGCTGGTGTCATCGGTCCCCAGGCCAAACGCGGCGCGGAAGTCCTGCGCCACGGGCCCCAGGTGCCGCACCTGCCGGTCTTCGCCCTTGTAGCGCCAGGACTCCACGGGCAGTTTCGCCACCTTCGCCAGGAGGGCCTCCCCATCGACGTGGCGGAAGTCCTCCTTCATGTTGCGGTCCGACGTGCAGGTGAACACACCCGAGTTCGCCGGAAGGTCACACCCCGTCCCCAGGTCGGCGCGGGTCCGCAGGCGGACGCCTCCCGCGGCGCGCACCATGAACTGGTTGTCCGCGGTGCTGGTGGCGGTGGTGGTCGACCCGTCGCCCCAGATGAACGCGCCTGTGCGGCCCCCCGTGGACACGCGATAGCCCAGCGCGACGCCGTAATCGCCCGTTGCCTGGGCGCTGTACCCGAGCGCCACGCTCCCCTGCCCCGCCGCGGTGCTGGTGTACCCCAGGGCCGTGGAGCCAAAGCCGCTCGCGGTGTTGGACGCACCACTGGTGAAGCTCGCCGTTCCCGTCGCCTGATTGCTAGAGCCGAAGCACACGGCCACCGTGCCGCTGGCGACGCACTGGTCACCGAAGGCGAAAGTGCCGTACCCGCTGGCCCGGCTCCGGTTGCCTCCGGCCCACGAATATTCCCCCACGTTGGCGATGTCCCACTCAGTCTCCGCGTTGCCCGCGCGGAACACTCCGCGGGCCGGCGCCCACATGAGCCGCATGCCTCTGCCGCTCATCGGCAGCGGCGCTCCCAGCTCATACGCGCCTCGCGCCAGCAGTCCGCCGCCGGAGTCCACCGTGAAGACCGGCAATGCGTCCCAGACCGGCTGGGCCTCGCTCGTGTTCGTGACACGAAGCAGCGGTACGGGGGACGAGACAGCCGCCGCCGCGTCGACGAACAGACCGGACCGCGTGCTGGCCGTGCCCGCGAGAGACAGCGAGGCGTCCTGGGGCTGCGTCCCATTCTGGATGTAGCCCCCACTGCCCGGCAGCGGCGGACGCGCATCGCTCAAGCGAGGGTCGCTCCCTTCCACGACGGTCCCCGGCCCCGTTCCATACGCGACACTGACGACGTTGCTGTCATCCAACCGGAGCCCCGAACCCACCTCCCAATTCTGTGCGGGTGGCCCCTCGGAACCACACCCCGTGGTGGCCAGGGTGATGCAGCTCATCGCGGCGAACAGTTCTCTGCCCCTCATCTCGTCTCCCGGTGTGGAATCCGGGTAGGAAACGACCCCGACCGATTTCCTTCGCGGAAAGGTCCATACTCCCGAGGGGGGATTCCGGGACGCACGCGCGTTGACTGAGCATCGGCCCCCACCATGGGCCGTAGATGCGGCCACGCGCCTCCTTCCACGAGGAGGCCATCCGAGGGGGAGACACCGATGCAGCCTGCCGTCTGGGTCCTGGGGCTTGTGAGCCTGTTGTCGTCCGGGCTGCTCGTCTTCACCGCCATCCGGCTCGCCGCCGTGAAGAGGCGCTTCAAGCCCGTGCTCGACGTGGAGGCCGAACGCCAGCGCGTCCTGTCGGAGCTGACGCGCGAGAAGGCCGAATCCACGCACACGCTGGCCATGGAACGGAACCGGGTGGCCGCGGAGCTGACCCGCGAGAGGTCGGACACCGCCCAGTCCCTGGCCGCGGAGCGGAACCGCGTCACGGCGGAGCTGACGCGGGCTCGAGAGGACGCGGAGGCCGCCATCCAGAGCGCCAGGCTGAACTTGGTGCACGCGAAGGAGGAGAATGAACGCGCCATCTCCCAGGCTCAGACTCAGGCCCAGGCCGAGGCAACGCGCATCCGGGAGCAGGCGGAGAAAGACGCCCGTGAGGCGGAAGTCCAGCGCCAACAGGCGCAGGTCGAGCGCACCCAGCTCGAGAACACCATCTCCCGGCTGGCCGCGGAGCTGCGCCCTTTGGAGGAGGAGTCGGTCCTCCGCTCCTACGGGCTCTACAAACCCGTCTACAACTTCTCCACATCGGAGAAGTACGAGGAGCGCCTGGAAGACATCCGCGAGCGTCAGAAGGAAATGCTCAAGGAGAAGAAGGCCGCCTTTTGCAAGATTGAGTGGGAGGTCAACGGCAGCAAGGCGGAGGGCCGCAAGCAGACGGAGCGGACGCTGAAACTGATGCTGCGCGCCTTCAACGGCGAGGCGGACGCCTGCGTCGCCAAGGTCAGCTACAAGAACGTCAAGGCCATGGAGGCGCGCATCCAGAAGGCCGCGGACGCCATCAGCGCCCTCACCGAAATCCAGCAGTGCTTCATCGCCACGAAGTACGTGGACCTCAAGCTGGACGAACTGCGGCTCGCCCACGAGTACCAGGAGAAGCTTCAGCAGGAGAAGGACGAGCAGCGGCGCATCCGCGAGCAGATGCGTGAGGAAGAAGCCGCCCAGCGCGAGTTGGAGCGCGCCCGGCTCGAAGCCGAGCGGGAAGCGCGGCGCGACGAGGAGGCCCTGCGCAAGGCCCGCACCGAGTTCGAGCAGAGCACCGGTGCGCAGCAGCAGAGACTGCAAGAGCGCATCGCGGAACTGGAGCGCCGGTTGGCCGAGGACCTGGAGCGTCAACGCGCCATCTCCCAGGCCCAGCTCACCCGCACCGGACACGTCTACGTTATCTCCAACATCGGCTCGTTCGGCGAGGACGTCTACAAGGTCGGGATGACGCGGCGGCTCGTCCCGATGGACCGCATTGACGAACTGGGTGACGCGTCCGTCCCCTTCGAGTTCGACGTCCACGCCATCATCCGCACCCATGACGCGCCCAAGCTGGAGTCCGAACTGCACCGCACGTTCGCCAACCGGCGCGTCAACCGCATCAACGAGCGCAAGGAGTTCTTCCGGGTGAGCCTGGACGAAATCGCCGAGGCCGTGCGCGAGCACCACGGTGACTTCGAGCTGACTCGCGTCGCCGAAGCCGCCGAGTACCGCAAGTCACTCGCGCTCATCGACGAGGAACGAAACGGCGCGGAAACATCCACGGCGTCCGCGCCACGGCGCGCCGTCGCTTGAGCCCGCCACTTCGACGCAGCGGGCCAGACAACGCACCGCGTCTATCGCGTCACACGCGCACGACACTGAGGACTCTCGCCTGGAGTGCGACCTACCCGCGCTCGTTGGACTTCCAATGACGTTCATCCGTCCACGTGGAGACATGCGCTTCGGCGGAGGGACACTGGGACGGAACTGGAAACGTGGCATGTTGCGCTCGCCATGGCCGTCAGCGTCTTCGACCTCTTCAAGATTGGAATCGGACCCTCCAGCTCGCACACCGTCGGGCCCATGCGGGCGGCGCGCATGTTCGCCCGGAAGCTGGCGGACACGGGCGTGCTGGAGCGGCTCACCCGGCTCAAGGTGGAGTTGTTCGGCTCCCTGGGAGCGACGGGCAAGGGCCACGGCAGCGACAAGGCCCTGGTGCTGGGCCTGATGGGCGAGACGCCGGAGGGCGTGGACGTGGAGGCCGTGCCCGCCATCATTTCCCGCTGGCGCGCGGAAGGCCGCGTGGCGCTGCTCGGTCAGCGCGAGGTGACGTTTCGTGACGGCGAGCACCTGGTCATGCACCGCCGGCGCTCGCTGCCCTTTCATCCCAACGGCATGCGCTTCACCGCCTGCGGCGGGGACGGAGCGGAGCTGGCATCGGCCGTCTACTACTCCGTGGGCGGCGGCTTCATTGTCGACGAGTCCGCCGCCGTGGCGGGCAAGGACCCGCTGAGCAAGGACACCACGCCGCTGCCCTTCCCCTTCCAGTCCGCCGCCGCGCTGCTGGCGCACTGCGAGCGCGAGCGCATGAGCTTCAGCTCGCTCATGCTCGCCAACGAGAAGACCTGGCGCGACGAGGCGGAGATTCGCGCCGGGCTGCTGCGCATCTGGGACGTGATGCAGGCCTGCGTGCGCCGAGGCTGCACCAGCGGCGGCATCCTCCCCGGCGGACTCAAGGTGGAGCGCCGCGCCGCGGGCATGTACCAGAAGCTCATCAGCCGCCCCGAGGCTGGCCTCACCAACCCGCTCACCGTGCTGGACTGGGTGAACCTCTACGCCCTGGCCGTCAACGAGGAGAACGCGGCGGGAGGCCGCGTCGTCACCGCGCCCACCAACGGCGCCGCGGGCATCATCCCCGCCGTCCTGCACTACTACTGGCGCTTCGTGCCCGGCGCGAACGAGGACGGCGTGGTGCGCTTCCTGCTCACCGCCGGCGCCATTGGCGTGCTCTACAAGGAGAACGCCTCCATCAGCGGCGCGGAGGTGGGCTGCCAGGGTGAAGTCGGCAGCGCCTGCTCCATGGCCGCGGGTGCGCTCACGGAGGTCATGGGGGGCACGCCGCTCCAGGTGGAGAACGCGGCGGAGATCGCCATGGAGCACAACCTGGGCCTCACCTGCGACCCCATTGGCGGACTGGTGCAGGTGCCGTGCATCGAGCGCAACGCCATGGCCTCCGTGAAGGCCATCAACGCCACGCGCATGGCCCTCTCTGGCGACGGGCGTCACTTCGTGAGCCTGGACAAGGTCATCCGGACGATGCGCGACACCGGCCGCGACATGAAGGACAAGTACAAGGAGACGTCGCGGGGGGGGCTGGCCGCCAACGTGCTGGAGGTGGCCAACCTGAGCGTGGGCCTTCCGGAATGCTGAGCCACAACCAATCTCCGTCGTAGTCGTTGTGCTGTGCGTGGGTTGCGCGGAGCGCCGGACACGCTCTAAGACGCGCGGCAAGAGCGCGGCCACGCCAGGCCGCCTCGTGAGGACCCACTCCCCATGCTCAAGAAGATTCTCGTCGGCCTCGCCGCCGTCATCCTGCTGTTCGTCGGCTTCGTCGTCACCCGCCCCGACACGTTCACCTATCAGCGCGCCGCGGTGCTCCCCGTGTCCGCGGACATCGCCTTCGCGCTGGTGAATGACTTCCACCGCTGGACCGAGTGGTCCCCCTGGGACGGTCTGGACCCGCAGGCGCAGCGCACCTACTCCGGCGCGGAGTCTGGCACCGGCGCGGGCTACGCCTGGGTGGGCAATGACCAGGTCGGTGAGGGCCGGATGACCATCACCGACAGCAAGGCCAACGAGCAGGTCACCATCAAGCTGGAGTTCATCAAGCCCTTCGCCGCCACCAACACCAGCACCTTCGCCTTCAGCGCCGCCGAGGGCGGCACCCAGGTCGTCTGGGCCATGTCGGGCGAGAACAACTTCGTGAGCAAGGCGATGAGCCTGTTCATGGACATGGACGCCATGATTGGGAAGGACTTCGAGAAGGGCCTGGCGACCATGAAGGACGTCGCCGTGGCCGACGCGAAGAAGCACGCGGAGGCCGAGGCCGCGCGCATCGCGGAGGAGAAGGCTCGCACGGAAGCCGCCGCCGCTGCACCGGCCGGAGAAGGTGCTCCCGCCGTGGCCGCGCCCGCCGTGCCGTGATGCACGCCTGACGCCACGGGGTTCGAGCGCGCAGTGGCGGACACTGCCACGCGCGCGAGTGCCGACTCGCCGACGTCCCCCCAAGCCTCATGGCCCCAGGGTGGACGCGGCCAGCGTAGACGGCGCCTTCACCTCTCTCGTTGGCGACAGGCACCCATGAAACCGCGCAAGCCCTCGGCGAAGACCCGGCCCACCACGCTCAAGAGCGAAAGCCTCGAACCCCACCGGATGCATGCGGAGGGGAAGGTCCTCACCACGGACCAGGGCATTCCCATCTCGGACACGGACAACTCGCTGAAGGCAGGCATCCGCGGCCCCACGCTCCTGGAGGACTTCCACTTCCGGGAGAAGATGATGCGCTTCGACCACGAGCGCATCCCGGAGCGCGCCGTCCACGCGCGCGGCGCGGGCGCCCACGGGTACTTCCAGGTCTACAAGTCGCTGGAGAAGTACACCCAGGCCCGCTTCCTCACCGACCCATCCCTGCGCACGCCGGTGTTCGTGCGCTTCTCCACCGTGGGCGGCTCGCGTGGCTCGGCGGACACCGTGCGTGATGTGCGCGGCTTCGCCACCAAGTTCTATACGGAGGAAGGCACCTTCGACCTGGTGGGCAACAACATGCCCGTCTTCTTCATCCAGGACGGCATCAAGTTCCCGGACTTCGTCCACGCGGTCAAACCCGAGCCGCACAACGAAATCCCCCAGGCGTCCTCGGCGCATGACTCGCTCTGGGACTTCGTCTCGCTCGTCCCCGAGACGACGCACATGATCATGTGGCTGATGTCGGACCGCGCCATTCCGCGCAGCTTCCGGATGATGGAGGGCTTCGGCGTCCACACCTTCCGGCTGGTCAACGCGGCCGGCAAGGCGACGTTGGTGAAGTTCCACTGGAAGCCGCTGCTGGGCAACCACGCGCTCGCCTGGGACGAAGCCCAGAAGCTGTCCGGCAAGGACCCGGACTTCCACCGCCGCGACCTCTGGGAGTCCATCGAGAAGGGCGACTTCGCCGAGTACGAGCTGGGGCTCCAATTCATCCCCGAAGGCGACGAGCTCAAGTACGGCTTCGACCTGCTGGACGCCACCAAGCTGCTCCCCGAGGAGCTGGTGCCGGTGCAGCGCGTGGGCAAGCTGACGCTCAACCGCAACCCGGACAACTTCTTCGCGGAGACGGAGCAGGTCGCCTTCTGCGTGGCCAACGTCGTCCCCGGCATCGACTTCACCAATGACCCGCTGATGCAGGCGCGGCTCTTCTCGTACCTGGACACGCAGCTCACGCGGCTGGGCGGACCCAACTTCGCGGAGCTGCCCATCAACAAGCCGGTGTGCCCCGTCACCAACCACCAGCAGGACGGCTTCGGGCGGCAGACGATTCCCACGTCTCGCGCCAACTACCATCCCAACTCCCTGGGCGGCGGCTGCCCGGTGCTGGCCAACCCCACGAACGCCTTCCGCCACTACCAGGAGCGCGTGGAGGGCCACAAAATTCGCGCGCGCAGCGGCAGCTTCAGCGACCACTTCAGCCAGGCCACCCTTTTCTACAAGAGCCTGTCGAAGCCGGAGCAGGAGCACCTCGTGGCCGCGCTCGAGTTCGAGATTGGCAAGGTGGAGCGCGTGGAGATTCGCGAGCGCGTGGTGAACCAGATTCTGGTGAACGTGGACCCGGAGCTGGCCGTGCGCGTGGCGCGCGCCGTGGGCGTCACGCCGCCCAAGGTGTCCAAGCCCCCCAAGCCGTCCAAGGCCGCGGGCAAGAAGGCGGCGCCCTCCGTGGAGACGTCCCCGGCGCTGAGCATGGAGAACTCGCCGCATGACTCCATCCGGACGCGGAAGATCGCGGCCCTGGTGTCGGACGGTTTCGCCGGCAAGGAGCTGGACGGCGTGCGCAAGGTGCTGGAGGAGCGCGGCGCGACGCTGGAGCTGGTGGGCCCCACGCTGAGCCCGGTGACGAGCCAGGAAGGCCGGGAGGAGCGGCCCCTGCGGACCTTCTCCACCGCGTCCTCCGTCATGTACGACGCCGTCTACGTGCCCGGTGGAGAGAAGAGCGTCGCGGCCCTGCGGCGCGTGCCGCTGGCGGTGGACTTCGTGCGCGAGGCCTACGTGCACTGCAAGGCGCTGGCGCTCTCCGCGGACGCCGACACCCTGCTGGACGCCGCGGGCGTGCGCGACCTGGAGGCGCCGCCGAGCAAGGGCCTGGACGCCACGCGCGGCGTCGTCCGCAGCGCGAAGATGGAGACGAAGGGCTTCGGCCAGCTCTTCGCCGAGTCCATCGCCCGCCGCCACTGGGAGCGTGAGGCCCCGCCCCCCGCGTAGCTCAGCCGCCCCACCCCATCCGCCCCGCGAGCAGGCCCAGCACGAAGGCCAGCACGGCCAGCAATCCCGCCCAGAGGGGCGGGACGCCCGTCGCGCGGGCGGAGGCGGCGGGGCCCGCGACGCGCACCGTGCCCGCTTCCTCGGGGACGATGACGCGGACCTTGATGACGGCCTGGGTGAGCACGGCCTCGACGTCGGAGAGGAAGCGCTCGTACTCCTCGGCCTGCATCTCCAGCGGCTCGCCGTGGTGAAGCTCGTACCGCTTCGCCACCGCCTCGAAGTTGCGGAGCTGGGCCTCGCGCTTGGACACGTCCACCCAGCCACACGTCAGCGAGCTCCCCGCGCCCTTGCGAGGCACCAGGGAGATGGCCTGCCGCGCCAGCTTCCCGCCCGCGGTGCTGGGCCCTTCCGGCTCGTCGATGCGCAGCACCCGGTGAGGGCCGCGGCCATACATCTTCGTCGACAGCGCGTCGCGGAGCTGCTCGGCCAGCAGCGCCGAGTGGTTCGCGAACATCGTCCGCAGCGCGGGGGCCTCTTCCGCGGCCACCACCTTCGCGCCCAGGGGCTCCAGCGGGCTCAGGCGCACCACGCCCACGCTGGCGGGGGACGCACTGGCCTTCGGCGGGCTGGCGCGCTTCTCCGGAGCGCCCACCACCCCTCCCGTGGCCTTCGCCTCCGGGCCTCCGCGTGGCCTGGGAGGCTTCGGGGGCATGACGTCCGTGTGGACCTCGGCAGGCGGCGCTGGCGGCTCGGTCCGCGCGCTCCTGGCAACGCCGCGTGAGCGACCCGCCCGGGCAGCCCGAGCGTCGGGGACGGGCCCCATCCGCATCTCCAGCGCGAGAGGCTCCAAGGGGGGCAGGTCTTCCACCTGGGAGAAGGACTCCACGGGGCCCATGCGCGTCTCCTCGGTGAGCGGCTCCACCGGGCCCATGCGCGTTTCCTCGAAGCGAGGCTCCACGGGCCCCATGCGCGTCTCCTCGGGGCGCGTGAGGAGCGGAATGTCCCGCGTCGCGTCCTCGTCCTCGTCCGGGGCGATGCGTGGCTCCTCGGAACGCCCCGGGCGACCGGGCCGCCTCTTCCCGTCAGACATGTCCGTCCCTCTCCCGGGCGAGCATACTTCAAGGCCGGGCCGGCGCCCCTTCACGGACGCCTCCCGGCCTTCACCGCCCTGGATGCCGCGGACTCAGGCCCCCGTCGCCGGGGCCGGCGTCTCGCCTCGTGGCAGGACGGCCTGCATCACCAGGCCCAGCACCACCACCAGCGCGCAGCCGATGACGTTGAACCAGAGGTAGCCCACGTCCGAGAGGAAGAAGAGGGCAATCACCGTCGCCTGGGAGATGACGGCCGCCGCGAACACGGCATGGCCGCGAACGTGCTTCACGAAGAAGGCCACCAGGAAGATGCCCAGCACCGTCCCGTAGAAGATGGAGCCCAGGATGTTCACCGCCTGGATGAGGTTGTCCAAGAGCGACGCGAAGGTCGCGAAGCCCACCGCGACGACGCCCCAGAACACGGTGAACAGCTTCGACGCCACCAGCACGTGCCGGTCGGAAGCGTTGCGCTGGAAGACCCGCCGGTAGAAGTCCACCGTCGTCGTCGTGCCCAGGGCCGTCAGCTCGCTGGCGATGGAACTCATGGCCGCGGACAGGATGACGGCGATGAGCAGGCCGAACAGTCCGCTGGGCAGCCAGCGCTTCACGAAGGAGATGAAGATGTAGTCGGAGTCCTTCGTCTCCGCGCCGGGCAGCGCGCGGACCACCAGGTCCTTGGCCTCCTTGCGGACGGCGCTCGCCTCCTGCGCATGGCCTTGCAGCAGCGCCCGCGACGCATCCCCGGCCGCCACGTCGCCTGAATCGACGGCCGACAGGTAGCGCTCCACTTCCGCGCGCTTGCCGGACTGGACCTGCTCCCACTTCGACTCCAGCGCGGCGTACTCGGCCGCCTGCGCCGTGCCCTGCACGCGGGTGCGCAGCGCCTCGTTGAAGAGCAGCGGCGGCGTGCTGAACTGGTAGAAGGCGAAGACGAGAATCCCGACGAAGAGGATGAGGAACTGCATCGGGATTTTCAGCACGCCGTTGAAGAGCAGCCCCAGCCGACTCTCGGAGATGGAGCGGCCGGAGAGATAGCGGCCCACCTGCGACTGGTCCGTGCCGAAGTACGACAGGGACAGGAACAGTCCTCCGGTGATGCCGGACCAGAAGTTGTAGCGGTCCTGCATGTCGAAGTCGAAGCTGACCACGTTCATCCGGCCGAATGCGCCCGCGACGTCCACCGCCTTGCCGAACGACACGTGCTCCGGCAGCCGCCAGACGATGACGATGGCGGCCACCACCATGCCGCCCATCATCACCACCATCTGCTGCTTTTGCGTCTGGCTCACCGCCTTGGCCCCGCCCGTCACCGTGTAGAGGATGACCACCGCGCCCATGACGATGACGGTGGGCTCCAGCGGCCAGCCGAGGATGGCGGAGAGGATGATGGCGGGCGCGTAGATGGTGATGCCGGCCGCGAGTCCCCGCTGGATGAGGAAGAGGAAGGCGCCCAGCAGCCGCGTCTTCAGGTCGAAGCGTGACTCCAGGTACTCATAGGCCGTGATGACGTTCAGCCGGTAGTAGATGGGCACGAAGACGGCGCTGATGATGATCATCGCGATCGGCAGTCCGAAGTAGAACTGCACGAAGCGCATCCCGTCCTCGTAGGCCTGCCCGGGGACGGAGAGGAACGTGATGGCGCTGGCCTGTGTGGCCATCACCGCCAGGCCGATGGTGGGCCATTTCAGCTCGCGGCCGCCGCGCAGGTACTCCTCGCTGGAGGCCGCGCCGCGGGACTTCCAGATGCCCCACACCACGATGAACGCGATGGTGCCACCGAGCACCACCCAGTCGAGCCCCGTCACGAATACACCTCCGTGAGCACCCAGCCCAAGGCGAGGAACAGGACGAAGGTGCCCAGCACCAGGATGTAGATGTTGCGCCACGAGCCCAACAGCGGCGGCGCGTCATCGAGCTCGGGCCGGGGCGCGGGGGCCTCGGCGGAGGGCTCACTCGGATTCAGATGGGGGGCAGTGCTCATTGAGAAAGGATGTTGGCCAACAGGCGGTAGGCGCCGGGAACTCCGGCGGGAAGCTGACGGAAGAAAGCGAGGCCCGTGTAGACGAACGTGCCCTTGCCATGGCGGGCGACCAACAGCGCGCCCTGGAGCGGCGCCTCGCCGGCATCGTGCATGGCGAACACGGGCTGGTAGCGAGCGTCCCACGACGACGCGAAGTAGAGACCGCGCTCCTGGACCCAGCCCTCGAAGTCCGCGGCCGTCAGCGCATTGGGCGTGCGCAGCAGCGGCTCATCGGCGCGGAGCGGCGTCATCACGGCCGTCTCGTCCGTCACCCGGTCGCGACCAATCTCCAAGGGATAGGGCCCGACAAAGGACGTGAGCGGCCCCACGCGGCTGTTGGTGTTGTACTGCACCACCAACCGCCCACCGCCTTCCACGTACTGGAGCAGCCGCTCCCGATGGACGGTCAGGTGCGTGTTTGCGTTGAAGGCGCGCACGCCCACGAGGATGGCGTCGAAGCGCTCCAGCTTCTCCCGGGCCAGCCGCTCCTCGGGAAGCAGCGTCACCTCATAGCCCACCGCGCTCAGGCTCTCCGCGACGCGGTCGCCCGGCCCGGGGATGTAGCCGATGCGCTTGCCCTTCATGGCCAGGGAGAAGGGCACCACCGTGGCCGTGGACGGCTGGCGCACCGTCAGCGGCGGGATGTGGGGATAGGACACGGAGCGGGCACGCCAGGACCAGGCGCGGTCCCCCACGTCGACATCCACGGAGAGGTCACCCTTCTGCGTCGAGCCCTGGGGCGGCGTCACCTGGAAGGTGATGGTGCGCTCGTCGCCGCGTGTCGCGAGCTTGAACTCGACCGACGCGGGCTCCACGCGCCAGCCAGGCGGCGCCACCATCCGCACCGTGCCCGGCACCTGATCCATCCCCGCGGCCAGCACCACCGGCACGACACGGGACTCGCCGTTGGGGAACATGAGCACGTCCTGCGCCAGCGTGGCGGTGACGGGCGGGACGACCTCGAAGTCACGGTAGAGCTCGCCGCTCACCGGGTCCGTCCAGACGTAGACCGCCGGACGCACCGCGCGGAAGCGCCGGCCCGCGACCTTGTATTCGAACGCCACCGACAGCGCGGGAACGCCCTCTGGCTGGCCGGTGAGCGCGCGGTCCTCGCCTTCGAGCGTATAGAGTCCTCCGGTGACGGGCTCGCGGAGCCAATAGGGAGTGGAGATGGGCGCCGTCGTCGGCAGCGTCACCGTGCGCGACAGCTTCAAGGGCACGTTCGCCCCCAGCGCCTTCCCCACGGCCTCGGGTTTCTCGCCTGGCAGCGTCAGCCCCACCCACTCGACGGCGGCGGGAGAGCGGTTCAGCGCCACCACGTCCAACGCCACCGGCAGTCCCGGGATGCCCGTGGGCGCGGAGGCTCGCACCTCCAGGAACAGGCCCGCGCAGGCGGCGATGAGCGCCTCCGTCTCCCGCAGCTTGGGCGCCTTCCACGGGTGGGTGTCCGGCAGCGCGGTCAGCGCCTCGTGGACGCGGACAAGCGCGGGAAGGGAGCGGTGGGGGGCGCGCGCATCGAACGCCTTCGTCGCAGCGGCCACCGCGCGGGACACGGCCTCGGAGCCCTTCCAACGTTTCCAGGAGAAGTCGAGCCCCTCGAACACATCGCGCTTTGGCAGCGTCCCCGCCAGCGGTGTGAAGTACTCCGTGCTGGGGCCTCGGTCCGTGGCCTGGCCGAAACCCTGGCTCTTGTGCTGGCTGCGGCTCTCCGCAGCCACCTCGCCCCACGAACGCCCGAGCAACGCGTCGTAGCCGCCCACCTCCAGCTTCACGTAGCGGGACAGGTCCTCATCGGGCTTGAACCACCATTGGGAGGCGTTCTGCAGCAGGCGGTCCGTCTTCCAGGGCTTCACCTCGGAGAGCTGCTCGGGGAAGCGCTTCGGGTCGGCGGCGGCGATGAAGGCCTCCGCCGCGAGCAGCGCCGAGGCCGTGTGGTGGCCGTGGTTCGGCGGCTCCGTGGTGAAGCGGGTGATGATGACGTCCGGCTGGAAGCGGCGGATGGCGAGCACCACGTCCGCCAGCACCGCTTCATGTCCCCAGATGCGCAGCGCCTCTTCCGCGCTCTTCGAGTAGCCGAAGTCCCGCGCCCGCGTGAAGAACTGCTCCGCACCGTCCACGCTCCGCGCGGCGAGCAACTCGTGCGTGCGGATGAGCCCCAACAGGGCGTCCTGCTCGGTACCGATGAGGTTCTGCCCACCATCGCCGCGCGTCACGGACAGGTAACCCGCGCGCAGGCCGCGGTCTCCCACCAGCCACGCGAGCAAGCGCGTGTTCTCGTCGTCCGGGTGGGCCGCGACATAGAGAACACTGCCCGTCACACCGAGCCGCTTCAGGCCCGCCGCGATTTCACCCGCGTGGAGCTGCCGAGGAGGCTGCGCCACCGCCGTCGACCCGATTCCAAGGCTCATGGCCAGCGTCATTCCGAGGAGCAGGTTCCGCATTCGGGCGGACCCTATAACAAGCCTCTTCCCTGCGCGCGGCTCGCGTTCGACCCGGGATGACACGCGCCGTCACGGCCGCACATGACGTGCAGGCGTGCACTTCCGGTGGCGCGTCCGCCGCGACCTGTTATCACGGCATGCCGTGACGTCCTCGTTCTCGACCGCGTGGCTTCGCGGAGATGCGTCCGCGCTCTCCTTCCTTTCCGACGACTATCGACACCGTGAAGCGCGCGCCCGGGCCGTGGCCGCCGCCGCGTCGCGCGCGGTGTCGCCCGCCTTGCTGGACGTCCTCGGTGCGCAGAACGCGCGCCTCGCGCCCAGTCCCGCGCGGGAGCGCAACCTCGCGCTGCTCGCGCAGCCCGGCACCGTGGCGGTGGTGACGGGGCAGCAGATGGGCCTCTTCCTGGGGCCGCTGTACACGCTCTACAAGGCCGCATCCGCCATCGTCACGGCGCGCGCGCTTCGGGAAGAAACCGGCCGGCCCTGTGTTCCCGTCTTCTGGCTCCAGACGGAGGACCACGACCTTCCGGAGATTGACCACTGTGTCATCCCACGTCCGGGCGGAGGGCCATGTCGACTGGCGCTCGAGCTTCCGGATGCAGCAGCGTCTCGAGCGCCCATCGCCCACCGTCACCTTGGACCGAGCGTCCTCCCCGCCCTGGCCACCCTCCGCGCCGAGTTGGAAGCAGAACCCCACGCGGAGGAATTCCTCTCCCTGCTGGAGCGGGCCTACCGTCCCGAAGCCACGCTCGCGGGAGCCTTCACCGACGTACTGTCATCCCTCTTCGCCGACGAGGGACTCGTCTTCGTCGACCCGAGAGACGCACGGCTGGCGCCACTGGCCGCGCCCGTGCATCGCTTCGCCCTCCAGGAAGCGGGGGCACTCGCCTCGGTGCTCGCGGCCCGAACGGAGGCGCTCACCCGCGCGGGCTACACGGTGCAGGTCCATGTCCGTCCGGGCTCGCCGCTCAGCTTCTTCTCTCCGGATGCGCTCGATGGCCCGCGCTACCGACTGGACCCGGCGGAAGCGGGGGCCTGGAGTCTGGTGGGTCACCCGGACAGCAGCGCCATCACCCAGGACGCGCTGCATGCCGCCCTGGAGCGAGAGCCGCTGCGATTCACCACGTCCGCGCTGCTGCGTCCCCTCCTCCAGGACACCTGGCTCCCCACGGCCGCGTATGTCGGCGGCCCGGGCGAGCTGGCCTACTTCGCGCAACTGGCACCGCTCTACGCCCACGCGGGACGTCCGATGCCGCTCGCCATTCCTCGGGCCCGCTTCCGGGTGCTCGATGATCGCGCGCGACGGTGGCTCGGCAGGGTGGGACTCCAGCCGGATGAGGTGAACGTGCCGCGCGACACGCTGCTCACGCGGCTGGCCACGCGTGATGCCCCGGAGTCGCTGGAGACGCCCGAGGCTCTTGAGGCCCGCCTCTTCGGCGCATTCTCCTCCGAATTGGAGCGCGTCGCCGGGCAGGTGTCGGCGGTGGACGCGAACCTCCAGGATGCGCTGCGCCGCACCGAGGGCACGGTGCGTGTCGCGGTGTCCCGTCTGACGGGCCGCTACCGCCGCGCGCTCGCCCGGCGCGATGCCACGGCGGCCGAACAGGTGGACCGCCTGCGCACCTTCCTCTTCCCGGAGGGCGCGCCCCAGGAGCGGGTCCTCGGGCTGCCCTACTTCGCCTGCCGCATCGGGGCGCGAGCCTTCACCCAGTTGGTGCTGGACGCGTGTGTCCCCTTCTCCGGTGACTCGAAGGACCTGACGCCATGAGCGCGAACGGCACCGCCTACGGCATCGACGTGCTCGCCTTCGGCCCCCACCCGGATGACGTGGAGCTGTTCTGCGGCGGGCTGCTGGCGAGCATGGCCGCCCGTGGCTACCGCACTGGCATCGTCGACCTGACGCGCGGCGAGAAGAGCTCGCGCGGCACGCTCCAGTCCCGCGCGGAGGAGACGGAGGCCGCCACCCGCGCGCTGGGCCTGGCCCACCGGGAGAACCTGGAGCTGCCCGACGGCTGGCTCAATCCGTGGGCGGGCTTCGACACGCCCGAGCCCGAGCGCGCCCGCACCGCCGCCGTGGCCCGCGTGGTGGAAGCGCTGCGCCGCCTGCGTCCGGAGCTGGTCGTCGTGCCCTGGGAGCAGGAGCGGCACCCGGACCATGAAGCCGCCAGTGCGCTGGTGACGCGCGCCCTCTTCTTCGCGGGCGTGCGCAAGTTCGACGCCGAGCCCGCAGCGGAGCCCTTCACGCCGCGGCAGGTCCTCTACTACCCGCTGCGGCACCTGGCCGAGCCCAGCGTCGTCGTCGACGTCTCCGCCGTCTATGAGCGCAAGCTGGCGGCGGTACATTGCTACGCCAGCCAGGTGATGCCCCGGCCGGACGCCCCGCCCACGCTGGTGGGCTCACCGCTATCGCTGTCCTCGCTGGAAGCCAGGGATCGCTTCTATGGCGCGCAGATTGGCGTCACCCACGGCGAGCCCTACGTCCTCCGCGAGGCGTTGGGACTGGCCGACCCGCTCGACCACTTTCGCAGGAATAGCTTCGCCCGACCCCTGTTCTTCCCGGCACGCACATGAACGCCCCGCTCAACGTGGCCATCACCTGCTTTCCGACCTTCGGTGGCAGCGGCATGGTCGCCACGGAGATTGGCCTCGCGATGGCGGACCGGGGCCACCGCGTCCACTTCATCGCTCGGGACCTGCCGGTACGCCTCCATGGCGCGAACCGGAAGGTCGTCTTCCACGAGGTGACGGAGAGCGACTACCCGGCGCTCCAGCAGTCCAGCACCTATCCCATCGCGCTGGCCTCCAAGATGATCGAGGTCGCCAACTACGAGCGCCTGGACATCCTGCACGTCCATTACGCGGTGCCTCACGCCACCGCCGCGTGGATGGCGCGTGAGGTGCTGGGCCACAAGGCGCCGCGAGTCGTCACCACCCTGCACGGGACGGACACCACGCTGGTGGGAATCGACCCCAGCTACCTGCCGATTACGCGCTTCTCCATCACGCGAAGCGACGCGGTGACGGTGCCGTCGGCCTACCTGCGCCGCGCGACGTGGCGGGGCTTCGACATTCCCGAGAGCGTCCCCATCGACGTCATCACCAACTTCGTGGATACCGCCCGCTATGCCCCGGTGCGAGACCGCGCCTGCCTGCGCGCGCTCTTCCCGGCCCTGCGTGACCACGAGCCGGTGCTCATCCACGTCTCCAACTTCCGGCCGGTGAAGCGCATCGTCGACGTGGTCGCCATCTTCACCGAGGTCCACCGCCACCGTCCCTGCCGCCTAGTGATGGTGGGGGACGGTCCGGAGCGCTCGCCCGCGGAGCGGATGCTGCGGGAGATGGGCCTGGAGGGCCGCGTCGCGTTCCTCGGCAAGCAGGACCGCTTCGAGGAACTGGTCGCCGCCTCCGACGTCTTCCTGCTTCCCAGCGAGCAGGAGAGCTTCGGGCTCGCCGCGCTGGAAGCGCTCAGCTGCGGCATTCCCGTGGTGGCCAGCGACCTGGGCGGAATCCCGGAGCTCGTCACGCACGGGGAAACGGGCTTCCTGGCGCCGCTGGGTGACGTCCCGGCCATGGCCCGGCACGTGCTCACATTGGTCGAGGACGCGGAGCGTTGGCAGGGCTTCTCGCACCGCGCGCGGGCGCAGGTCCTGGAGCGCTTCCAGAAGGAACCCGCCATCGACCGCTACGAAGCGCTCTACCGCCGGCTCCTGACGGGGCCCCTCCGTCGCTGAGGAGCCCCGGGAGCGGCTGGCTACTTCTTGTTCTTCCACTCCGCCAGCGCCTTGGAGACCTGGTCACGGTAGAAGAAGTTCTTGTCCTTCTGCCCCAGGTCCCACGCGGCCTGCGCGGCCTTGCGGGCCTCGCTGTACTTGCCCATCTGCGACAGGACACCCGCGCGAACCCAGTGGTTGTACCAGGTGGGGTTGGCGGCCACGGCCGCGTCGGCGTGATTCAGCGCGGCGGCGTAGTCCTTGGTGGCCTCCGCCACGTAGGAGGCGGCGCTCGCGTGCATCATGGCCGTGCTCTTCTGCGCCTGCTCGATGTTCGCCTTCGCGAGGGCGGCGGTGTCCACAGTGATGGGCACGGAGATGCGCAGCTTCTCCCACTCCAGGTCCAGCCGCGTGCCGGTGTCCGTGGTGTCGGTGAAGAGGTACGTCAGGCGCTCGCGCGACGGAATCTCCGTGGTGGTGGCGCTCACCGAGGCCACGTCCTTGGCGGTGTCGTAGGGCGCGCCGCCCCGCCACAGGCCCAGGTCCGTGTTCAGCATCACCTTCCAACCCTTCTGCGAGGGCAGGCTGACGATGGCGTAGGAGCCCGCCGGAACGGCCTTGCCGCCAAAGGTGACAGGGTGGCTGAAGGTAATCTTCGTCGCCGAGTTGGCGCCGCTGCGCCAGGCCTTGTCATTGGGGACCAGCTCGCCCCAGACCTTCCGGCCCTTCACCGCGGGGCTGGAATATTCGACGGAAATCTCGGAGACACCCACCTCTTGCGTCACCTTCGCCGCGGGGCTGGCGGCCGGCAGCTTGAGTTGAGCCAGCGCGGGCATCGCCGACAGGGTCATGAGCGCGGAGGCCATACAGCTGAGAAGCTGGTTCTTCATCGTCCTCACTTCGTCCTTTCCGACCCGGAGGGGTCGCAGAGCCGGCGGAGTGTATAGACGAGGTCTCGCTCCACCTCACGTTCCACCTTGGCCTGCACCGCGTCATGCGGCGACCGTCCAGGGAGGGGCTCGGGCGCCCTCTACACACGAATGGAGGTGGACATTCCGTGACATTGCGCGGTTCCCCCGCGCGCCCACACTGGCCATGCTGCGCGCCGAGGAGACCCATGAAGCTCACGCGGCTCGAGGTCCATCACTACCGGAACGTCGTCCCTGGCACCTCGCTGGTGTTCAGCCCGTCCTACAATCTGGTGCTGGGAGAGAACGGCACCGGCAGGACGACGCTGTTGGAGCTCATCTCCACGGTGCTGGGCTCGGACTTCTCCAGCCTCATCCACGAGCCGTTCGCGCTGGAGTACGACCTGGCATTCCCAGGCATGAAGCTGCACGTCTTCGTCCGGAACGAGGAGAACGCTCCTGCGCCAGACGCGGAGGCACCGCCGCGAAAGGGCTCCGCGCTGATGCCGCTGCGTACACCCGCGCTGGATTCCTCGCTGCACCCGCGCATCGAAGTGGACGTGCTGTTCCATTCGCCGTCGGCCAGGTTGGTGATGCGTGCGGACGCAGCGGGCATGGACTGCAAAGTGGACGGCGAGGCCGTGTGGTCGCGGAGCATGCACTGGTCGCTGCTGGACCGGTCGGTGTGGACGCTGCTGTTCATGACGGCGCAGTACATCGACGCGGGGATGAAGGAGCGGCTCAAGGAGCTGCTGCGCCGCACGTTCCTGCTGGCGCCGCAGCGCTTCGACGAAGCGCTGGGGATGTTCGAGCGCATCGGCGCCATCCGCTACGCCATGGAGGTGCGGGACGGCGAAGTGTTCCCGCTAGGGCTGATGGCCCTGCCCACGTGGATGCCGGGCTGGCTGCGTGAGCAGATGGAGCAGCCATCCGTTACGGACGTGCTCGAGCTGACGCACGACGCGCGCGAAGGCAGCTTCCTGGCGAAGTTCGTGGCGCTGGCGGGCTTCGAGGCAGGCCGCTTCCGCGTGGAGGTGCTGGAGAAGCGGTCGTTCGAGAACGGAGGGCGAGTGGGCTTTGGGGGCTTTGGCTTCGAGTTCACGAGGCGCGATGGCCGGGTGCTGACACACGAGGCGCTGGGCTTCGGGCAGAAGCGGCTGCTGTCACTGCTCTATTACTTGGACGTGAACGAGGACTTCGCCATCGCGGACGAGCTGGGCAATGGGCTGCATCCGCGCTGGGTGGAAGCGAGCATGCGGGAAATGGGCGCGCGGCAGGTATTTCTCACCAGCCAGAATCCGCTCCTCTTCGAGCACACGCTGTTTCCGTCCGCCGAGGCGCTGAGGGCGTCGCTCCTGCTGTGTGGCAACACGCGAGAGGACGGGCCGGAGCGCATCGCGTGGAAGAATCCCACACACGAGGTCGCGGGCCGGCTCTTCGACGCGCACGGGCTGGGCGCACACCCGCTGGCTGAGCTGCTGCGCCAGCAGGGCCTGTGGTGAGCCCCGGCCATCGGCACGGGCGTGCGGCCGTTTCATTCTGAGGCGATGGAATGCACCGCGGGCGCCTCGGTGTCCGCTGCGGCCAACCGGTACCTCCCCGCGGGCGCGCGTGTCTCCGGCGGGTGTCCCCGAGGGTGCCTGCTCGCTGGGGCATTTGCGTGATTGCCTCGCGAGTGCGGTCGAATCTCCCAAGAAACAGCGCCTCGGGACTCCTAGGGTGGCTCATGGGTGGCCCGGGTAGAGGGAGCGGTTCGCATGCGGCGCATTCGTGTCATCGACAGTCATACCGGGGGTGAGCCCACGCGCGTGGTGACGGATGGAGGCCCGGAGCTGGGAGCGGGCGACCTGGCGAGCTTGCGCGAGCGCTTCCGCGAGAAGTTCGACGCCTTTCGCAAGGCCATCGTCTGCGAGCCCCGTGGGTCCGACGTCATGGTGGGCGCGCTGCTGTGTCCGCCTGTCAATGCGTCGAGCGTCGCCGGCATCATCTTCTTCAACAACGTCGGCTATCTCGGGATGTGCGGCCACGGGACCATCGGCGTGGTGAAGACGCTGGAGTACTTGGGGCGCATCGGTCCTGGCGTCCACTCGCTGGAGACTCCCGTTGGCGTGGTGAAGGCCACGCTGCATCCGGATGGGCGCGTCAGCATCGCCAATGTGCCGAGCTACCGGTGGGCGCATGACGTGGCGGTGTCTGTGCCGGGACATGGCGAGGTGCGCGGCGACATCGCCTGGGGCGGCAACTGGTTCTTCCTCTCCCGTGCCACGCACCTGCCGCTGGAGCTGTCGCGGACTCCCGCCCTCCTGGCGTACACCTCCGCCATCAAGCAGGCGCTCTCGGACCAGGACATCACCGGGGAGGGCGGCGCGGAGATCGACCACGTCGAGCTGTACGCCCCCTCTCCGACGCCGGGGGTGGATGCTCGCAACTTCGTGCTCTGTCCAGGGCTGGCCTATGACCGCTCGCCATGTGGCACCGGGACGAGCGCGAAGGTCGCGTGTCTGGCCGCCGAGGGTGTGCTCGCGGAAGGCGCGACGTGGGTGCAGGAGAGCATCCTCGGCAGTCGCTTCGAGGCGCGCTACGTCCGGGACGGTGCGCGCATCCTGCCCACCATCACCGGCACCGCGTCCGTCAACGCGGAGGCCACGTTGCTGGTGGACCCGACGGACCCCTTTGCCTGGGGCATCGGATGAGCGCCTTCGACTGCGTCATCGTCGGCGGTGGCATCGTCGGCGCGGCGCTCGCGGATGTGCTCAGCGCCGACGGCGTGTCGGTGGCGCTCGTCGAGGCGCGGTCCATTGGTGCGGGGACGACGGCGTGCGGAATGGGCCACCTGGTGGCCATGGATGACAACGCGGCGGAGCTCGCGCTGACGTCGTGGTCCGTGTCGTTGTGGCGTGAACTCGCGGATGGATTGCCTCGCGCGGTGGAGTACGACGCGTGTGGCACCCTCTGGCTCGCCGCCGATGACGAGGAGATGGCCGCTGTCTCCGCGAAGGTGGCCAACTACCGCGCCGCGGGTGTCCGTGCCGAGGTGCTCGACAGCGCGGCGCTCCATGAGGCCGAGCCCGCGCTGGCTCCGGGACTCGTGGGGGCGCTGCGTGTCGTGGATGATGCCGTGCTGTATCCGCCGCTCGCCGCGCGGACCTTCGCGCTGCGTGCCCAGGCTCGAGGTGCGCGGCTGATGACAGGGTGTCCGGTTCGGGAGCTGCGCTCGGGAAGTGTCGTGATCTCCAATGGGGAGGTGCTGACGGCACGGCACATCGTGCTCGCGGCGGGCGTGGCCAGTCCCACGCTCTGCCCTGGGCTGCCCATCTCTCCGCGCAAGGGGCACCTGCTCATCACCCGGCGCGGGGCTCCCGTGGTGCATCACCAACTGGTGGAGCTGGGCTACCTCAAGAGCGCGCACGGCACGGACGGCGCTTCCGTGGCGTTCAATGCCCAGCCGCGTGTCACGGGGCAGCTCTTGCTGGGCTCGTCGCGACAGCCGGGCGATGCGACGCGCGAGGTGGACGCGGCGCTCCTGGAGCGCATGCTGAAGCGCGCGGCCATGTTCCTTCCGGGGCTCGATGGCTTGCAGGCACTGCGCGTCTGGACGGGGCTGCGTCCGGCGACACCCGATGGTCTGCCCTTGCTGGGGCCTCATCCGGAGAAGCCGTGGCTCTGGCTGGCTTGTGGCCATGAGGGGCTCGGTATCACCACCGCCACGGGCAGCGCGCGACTGGTGGCGGACCAGCTGCTCGGGCGCACCAGCCCCATCGATGCGCGTCCGTATTCACCCGCGCGCTTCCTGGCGGTGTCCTCTCGGGAGGTCGCTCATGCGTGAGCCCGCGTCGAAGGCCACCCCGCTCGTCACCCTGCGCATCAACGGACGTGCTGTCACGGTGCCGGTGGGAACGTCTGTCGCGGCTGCGCTGGCGATGACGGACCGCTTCGTCAGTCGCGCCGACTTGAGCGGGCGCCCCCGCGGGCCCCTCTGCGGAATGGGGGTCTGCTTTGAGTGCCGAGCCACCATCGATGGTGTGCCCGAGGTCCTCATGTGCCTGACGCCGTGCCGTGAGGACCAGGAGGTGGTGACCGATGCGTGAGGCCTGTGACCTCGTGGTCGTCGGCGCCGGACCTGGCGGACTCGCCGCCGCTTGCCGTGCGGCCGAGGCGGGGCTGGATGTGCTCGTCCTCGACGCCCAGCCCGAGCCCGGTGGTCAGGTCTGGAGAGGCGAGGCCCGAAAGGGCGCGAATCGCCTCGCGCGCCGGTGGCTCACCCGCTTCGCCGCGTCGGGCGCTCGCTTTCGTCCAGGCGCCCGCGTCGTCGCCGCGCCCCAGCCGGGAGTGCTCCTGGTCGAAGAGGGCTCCTCCTCGTTCGCGGTGCGCTACGGCCGCGCGGTGCTCGCCACCGGCGCACGCGAGCGCTTCCTCCCGTTCCCCGGCTGGACACTGCCGGGCGTGCTGGGCGTCAGCGGCCTCCAGGTGCTCGTAAAGGATGGCTTCCCCATTCGCGGCAAGCGCGTGGTGCTCGCCGGCACGGGCCCGCTGTTGCTCGCCGCCGCCGCGACGATTCACGCCCACGGTGGCGAGGTCCTCTACATCGCCGAGCAAGCCTCCGCCGCGAGCCATTGGGGCTTCGCCCTCCAGCTCTGGCGACACCCGGCCAGGCTGCTCCAAGGCGCCTTGATGTCCGCGGCGCTCATCAGCGTGCCCACGTCCACGGACGCCTGGGTCATCGCCGCTGAAGGCGAGGGCCGGGTGGAGTCGGTGCGCCTGTCCGTGCGCGGTCGCGAGGAACAGCCGCGGTGCGACTACCTGGGCGCGGCCTACGGGCTCGTGCCCAATCTGGAAGTGGCCCGGATGCTGGGCTGTGAAACCTCGGCCAGCGCGGTGGTCGTGAACGAGCGCCTGGAGACGCGAGTCCCCAAGGTCCACGCCGTGGGCGAGCTGCTCGGCATCGGCGGCGTGGACCAGGCGCTCGTCACTGGAGAGCTGGCCGGACTCGCCGCCGCCGAGCAACCCATCCCCGTCGAGCTGGAGCACACCTGGCATCGCGTCCACGCGTTCGCCGCCCAGCTCGCGCTGCATGACGCGCCACGCGCGGAGCTGCGACGACTGGCCACGCCCGACACGCTGCTGTGCCGCTGCGAGGACGTGCCCATGTCCGCGCTGGAGGGCTGTCAGAACCTCCGCGAGGCCCGGCTGTACGCCCGGCTGGGCATGGGCGCCTGCCAGGGCCGCACCTGCGGCACGGCGGCGCAAACCCTCTTCGGCTGGCCGGGCGAGGACGTGCGCCCACCGTGTCTTCCCGCGCGCATCGGCAGCCTGCGCCTTCCCTCGGACGTTTCCTCTACCCACACGAGAGAGTCATGAACCTCTGGACTGGTGTCCTCCCCGCCATCACCACCCCCTTCAACGCGGACCTGTCCGTCGACCACGGCACGGTGCGCTCACACGTGCGCTGGCTGGTGTCGCAGGGCTGCACCGGCATCATCCCCTGCGGCTCACTGGGCGAGGGCGCGACGCTGAGCCAGGAGGAGAAGGTCGCGGTGATGCGCACGTGCGTGGACGCGGTGAAGGTGCCCGTCATCCCGGGCATCGCCGCCCTGTCCACGGCGGAGGCCGTGCGGCTGGCTCGCGCCGCGGAGGAAGCGGGCTGCGCCGGGCTGATGGTGTTGCCCCCGTATGTCTATTCCAGCGACTGGCGCGAGATGAAAGCCCACATATCCGCCGTCCTGCGCGCCACGAAGCTGCCGTGCCTGCTCTACAATAACCCCGTCGCCTACAAGACGGACTTCACCCCCGCCCAGCTCGCGGAGCTGGCCGCCGAGCATGACAATGCGGTCGCCGTGAAGGAGTCCTCCACCGACGCCCGTCGCGTCACCGCCATTCGCGCCCTCCTGGGAGACCGGCTGGCCGTGGGCGTGGGCGTGGACGACTGCCTCGTCGAGGGCGTGGACGCGGGCGCGCGCTTCTGGGTGGCGGGGCTGGTCAATGCGTTCCCCGCCGAGTCCGTGCGACTGTTCGAGCTGGCCCTCGCTGGAAAGAAGCAGGCCGCTTTCGAGTTGTACCGCTGGTTCCTGCCGCTCTTGCGCCTGGACACCGTCACCCGGTTCGTCCAGCTCATCAAGCTGGTGCAGCAGGAAGTCGGCTGGGGCCACGAGCGGGTGCGTGGACCTCGGCTGGAGCTGGCGGGTGCCGAGCGCGAGGAGTGTCTGCGCGTGCTGCGCGAGGCCCTGGCGAACCGGCCCGCGTTGTAGCGACCCGTCGCGAAGTGTCCTGTATCGAAGCTGGAGGGGCGATGGCCCCCTCCCGGAGTGAGGTCGCCGCATGAACTGGATGGGACTGTCCTTGATTGGCGCCGAACGCGGCGAGCCCGGTGGGCCGACGTTCACCGGCTGGAATCCCGCGGAGGGCGTGGCGCTCGAGCCTCGCTTCCACGGCGCGCGGCCCCAGGAGGTGGAGCGGGCCTGCGTGCTCGCGGAGCAGGCCGCCCCCACGCTCGCGGCGCTGCCCTCGCGTCAGCGCGCCGTGTTCCTGGAGCACATCGCCGAGGCGCTCCTCGCGGCGGAGGCGGACTTCCTCGCCGTGACGCCAAAGGAGACCGGACTTCCCCCCGCGCGCATCCAGGGAGAGCTGGGCCGCGCGGCCGGACAGTTCCGTCAGTTCGCCCGACTGCTGGAGGAAGGCAGTTGGGTGGATGCGCGCATCGACCGGGCCCTGCCCGAGCGCCGTCCCTTGCCGCGTCCGGACCTGCGCTCCCTGCTGCGCCCCGTGGGGCCGGTGGCCGTGTTCGGCGCGAGCAACTTCCCGCTCGCGTTCTCCGTCGCCGGAGGTGACACCGCGTCCGCGCTGGCCGCGGGCTGTCCCGTCGTCGCCAAGGCCCATCCCGCGCACCCCGCGACGTCGGAGCGCGCAGGCCTGGCCATCCGCGAGGCCGTGGCGGCGTGTGGGCTGCCCGAAGGCGTGTTCTCGCTCCTGTTCGACGCGGGCACGGAGGTGGGCGCCTCGCTCGTGAGCCACCCCGCCATCCGCGCCGTCGGCTTCACGGGCTCTCGTGGCGGAGGACGCGCGCTGATGGCGCTGGCCGCCGCTCGGCCTGTTCCCATTCCCGTCTTCGCGGAGATGGGCTCCATCAACCCCATCTTCCTCCTGCCGGAGGCGCTGGCCGCCCGTCCCCAGGCGATGGCGGACGCGCTGGCCATGTCCATCCTCCAGGGCGCGGGCCAGTTCTGCACCTCGCCTGGCCTGCTCGTGGCGGTGGAGGGCCCTGGGTACGAGGTCTTCCGCGCGCGGCTCGCGGAGAAGCTGGGGGCCGCCTCGGCCGCGCCCATGTTGACGCCCGCCATCGCCGAGCGCTTTCGCGAGGGCGTGAGCCGTCTCGCCGCTCGCACGGACACGCGGACCTGTGCACGGGGTGAGTCGAAGGCCGCGCTGGGCGCTGCCGCGCTGTTCGAGGCGGAGGCCCGCGTGGTGCTCGCCGAGAGCGCGCTCACGGAAGAGGTGTTCGGAAGCTGCGCGGTGCTGACGGTGGCGCGTGACGCGGCGGAGCTGGTGCACGTGGCGTCGAGGCTGGAAGGCCAGCTCACCGCGACGGTGATGATGGATGCGGGAGACACGGCGCTGGCCTCCGAGCTGCTCCCCACGTTGTCGGACCGCGTGGGGCGCGTGCTGATGAATGGTGTCCCCACGGGCGTGGAGGTCTGCCCGGCCATGGTGCATGGCGGTCCCTTTCCGGCCAGCTCGGATGGCCGCTTCACCGCCGTGGGCACGGGCGCCATCCGCCGCTTCGTGCGGCCGGTGTGCTTCCAGGATGTACCGGACGCGCTGCTCCCGCCGGAGCTGCGCGAGGCGAATCCCTTGAACCTGTGGCGAACGGTGGAGGGGGTACTGAAGCGGGAGTGACTCCCGGGTGCCCCGTCTTCACCCGGGAGTCATCCCGGGCTTCACGGCGCCGCGTCGAAGCGGGACTCCAGCTTCACGCCCGCGAACGCCGCGCGGGACCTCACCATGGCGTAGTAGTAGACGCCGGTCAGCGGCGAGGGGATGTCCACCACCTCGTCGTTGCCGGCCAGATACGGCCGGTAGTCATACGCCGTCGTCGACGGCCACTGGTTGGCGCGGATGTAGAGGTCCGCGTTGCCCGTGCCGCCGCTCATCTGGAAGCGCAGGTTGCGCGCGCCGGCGGGCACCCAGAGGTAGAAGTACTGGATGTTGTTTCCGGCCAGCGGGCCCCGGTAGCAACCGTTGTCCAGCATCCGGGTGTCCGCGCCCGTGCACGGCGTGCCGTTGCCGGGCCCCGGGCCCGGGTCCGGATTCGCGCAGGTGCTCGGGTCGGTCGCGGTGGAGACGCAGTCAATCCACTGGTGGAACTCCGCGTCGTTCGCCGAGCCCAGGCTGTCCAGCGACGTGCGATACCCGGTGTAGTTCCCCGCGCGGAACTGGCCAACGAAGGTGTCCACCTGCGCCGGGTGGCGCTCGAACATGAAGCGCACCGCGAGGTAGCCCCAGTAGTACACGCGCTCGGTGCCACTGTTGTAGTCGTTGCGCAGAATCTGGCTGAGCTGGAAGCTCTTGCTGGTGCCCAGCTCCACCGCGGACGCGTTGTCGTCCTTCTTGGAGACGTACTCACCCAGCCCTTCAATCCACCAGATGGTGGGCTGGCTGATGCTGTCGCCGAAGTCGCCCTTCATGTTGAAGCGGCCATCCAGGTAGTGGACGTACTCGTGGCGCAGGTTCCAGATTTCGAACGCGGGCCGAACCCACTCCGCCTCGTAGGCGATGAAGCGGGCCTGATTGCCGGACGCCGCCGGGTCTCCCTCCAGGTACATGCCGCCGTTGTTCGTGTCGATGCCGAACAGCGCGCCGGCATACGTCTGGTAGTCCAGGCTGCTGTCGAAGATGACCATCTCCAGCGACGTGTTGTTGTCACTGGCGACGGGCAGGCGGCCCGTCTTCAGCTTGTCGTGGAAGTAGGACTCCTGCGTGGCGAGCTGGCCGCAGCTCTGCGTGAGTTGCGTGGCCGTCATCTCCTGGGCGCGCATGCGCAGCGTGGCGCCGCAGTCGTGCGTCACGCGGAGCACCGCCTGCTCCAGCGTCCGCCGGAAGTCGCAGATGCCGTAGTACGCGCAGTTGGCGCCGTCGTAGTAGTCGGCCATCTCCGCGGCGCCCACCCAGACGCCCGCGGTGGGGCCCGTCATCGAGTGGCTGGTGATGAGCGCCTTCACCTTGGGGCGCGTCTTCGTCTGCACCGTCCCCGGGTACTGGAGGAAGCGGGACAGCTCGCGGGCCGCGTTGACGGCGAGGTACTGGTTGTCGGTGCCCAGCAGGTGCTCGGTGCGCAGGCCGAAGGAGTCCAGCGAGTCGATGATGGACGGGTCCTGCTGTACGGCCGCCACGAAGTCGTCGTTGTAGTGGCCGCGGAACAGTCCGACGAAGACGTTGCTGGTGGCGCTGCGCATGTACCAGGAGGCCAGGGTGGTGTCGTTGAAGCGGTCCAGCAGGCCCTTGAAGGTGCCCAGGTGCCGCGCGTTCTCCCCCGCGCTGTCGATGAGCGTGACGAACTCCCGCAGCACCGCGCCGTGGTCGTCGTTGACGTCCCGGAAGTGGCTGTTGGCCACGAAGGCGGCCAGGGCCGGGCGGATGGCGTTGGCCAGCGCCGTGCCGTAGCTGCCCACGACGTCCGGGGCGTAGTACTGCACGTAGTACCCCGCGCGCAGGAACATGATGAGCTGGAGCGTCTGGCCATTGTTGTTGCCCCCGTAGCCTTGCGCGCTGGTGGTGAGCGCGTTGGCGATGGTGACCATCTTGCTCTCGATGAACACCTGCCGGGCGAGCGTGCCCGTGACGCTGAACAGCGTGTTGATGCACTCCGTCGAGGAGCCCTTCACCAGCGTGACGAGCGCCGTGCCGGTGGCGGCCCCGAAGGCCGCCGTGTCACACGCCAGCAGAAAGCGCTTCGGTGCGGGTGGGGTGAGGGCCTGACGCAGCTGCTCCGGGGAGACATCCGGCTGCCGCTCGTCGGGTTGGATGCGTTGGTGCGCGTGCTCCAGTCCATGAACGCGCTGAGCAGACTCGGCCGGGAGAGGACCTCCGGGACGGGCGTCCGCTCCGGGTGCGAACAGGGTGAGACAACAGATGGCGAGGACGATGTGACAGCGACACCAATCCGTGACTGGACTGCGCATGGCTTCGTGCTCCGCGAATGGGGGGGCTTGCCGCACGGTGTCGTCCGTTCCGAGTAACACCGACGTGGGTTTCACGCGGCTTTCAAGGTATTCGTGAGCACGTGTGACATTCTTGTGTCTTTCCCATGTGGGGACGAATGGAAACCACCAAAACGCGTGAAACCTTGGAGCACTGGCGGATGGGCTTCATGGGGCGGGTGGCGAATCCGCTGTTCGCGGAGGAGCTGTTCGACCGGGTGCCGGACATCGTCTTCTCGGTGAAGGACATCCGGGGGCGCTACGTGTGCATCAGCGAGGCGTGCGCGGAGCGCTGTGGCCTGAAGAGCAAGGCGGCGGCGGTGGGGCGCACGGCGCACGAGCTGTTCCCCCAGTACATGGCGGACCGGTACGTGCGACAGGACGAGAAGGTGTTCCGGACGGGGCGCGCGCTCGTGGACAACCTGGACCTGACGTTGTTCAACAACCGCAAGCCGGGCTGGTGTCTGACGAGCAAGGTGCCGCTGTTCGATGCCACGGGCGAGGTGATGGGGCTGGCGTGTCTGTCCAAGGACGTGCACGAGCCGGGGCGCGCGGGGCTGGTGGACGAGCGCTTCGCGGGGACCATCGATTACATCCAGGCGAACTATGGGGAGCGGCTGCGCATCGACTCGCTGGCGCGGCGGGCGGGGATGTCCGCGGCGCAGTTCGAGCGGCGGATGCGGCGCATCTTCCAGCTGTCGGCCGGGCAGTTCATCATGAAGACTCGCATCGACGAGGCGGCGGAGCGGCTGGTGGAGGATGCGCAGCCCATCGCCGCCATCGCCCTGGGGGTGGGGTTCTGTGACCAGAGCGCGCTGTCTCGCCAGTTCAAGCAGGTGACGGGGTTGAGCCCGCGACAGTACCGGCAGCTCGTCGTCGCCACGTCCGTGCCGGGAGCGTCACGGGGCAAGAGGACTCGCTGAAGCCAGGCCACCGGCGTGAAGTTCACGCCGGAGCAACCACGTAACCCGCCTAGAACTGCCCCGCCCGAGCCTGGTCGAAGTCCACGCGGTGCTTCATGTACAGCGTGTCCAGCATGTGGTTGCTGATGGGGTTGGCATTCCCATCCGTGAACCGGTGCACCACCGCGCCCTTGCCCGCGTCCTTCAGGAAGGCCGTCGGGTCCACGCTCCCGCCCAGGCCCGTGAGCGTGGGCACCGGGTCCGCGTTGTTGACGTAGTGCACATACTTGGGCCCATCTACATACCGCGTGGACGCCGCGCCAAACGTTTCCACGCTCAGCTTGCCCAGCGTCTTCTCCACCTGCGCCTGGGACATGCCGTCCTCGATGCGCAGCCGCTTCGCCACGTCATCCAGCGCCCGCGCGGTGATGAGGCCGCCCTGGCTATAGCCCATGAGGTGCACCTCACGGCCCGCCTTCAGCTCGCTGTAGAGCGAGTCCGCCAGCGTATCCACCGCGGGGTTGCGGCCCTTGTCCAGCTTGTCCCCCACACACTGCGCCAGGTCCGCCACCAGGCCCTGCGTCGCGTTGTGGATGCCCACCACCTTCGCGTCCGCCGTCTCCGCGATGGCCTGCATCTCACTCAGCTGCCCCGACGTCGGCGTCATGATGCCGTTGACGTAGAGAATCGTCTTCGACGGGTTCGGGTTGTCCAGCGGCGTCACGCCCGGGACATCCTTCAGCGGCGTGCCGGGCGGAAACGTCCGCCCCTTGGCCCCCACGAACTTCCCGTCATTCATCCGGTCCGGCTTCGCATCCCCGCCGAAGATGCGCTTCAGCTCGTTCACATGCGCGGCCTGGAAGACGTCCTTGCCCATCTCGATGAAGCGGGGCACGTCGGCGATGCCGCCCTTGATGGCATCCACCACCCCGCCCACCAGGGAGTTCTTCGGAGCCGCCGTGGGTGCCTTCACAGTCGTAGGGGTGACGGCGCTGCGGCTGCGGTCGATGGGGCTCACGAGGACCTCCTGCCCGGTGGGGACGGGTGTTCTCCCCATCTTCTCGAAGTCCCAGAGGGAAGTTGCGTCCTCCCACTTCGCGCGAGTCGATCCATACGGAGGGCACGCGACATGCCGCGTCAATGCGGTACGGGCGGTGAGGGCTCACGCGTTTCGGGGCAGTGGTGGTTCAGCGTCTGCTCCGCCTGCTCGCGATGGAGGCGCCGCGTGGCCGTCTCCTCCTCTTCCGTCCGCTGGCGCCGCTTCACCAGGCCCTGCGTCTCATCCACGAACCAGAACACCACCCGGAAGAAAGCCGCGATGACGGTGATGAGCAGCGTGGACAGCACCCAGCTGAGCACGTAGCCCGGCCAGCCGCCCACCGTCACCCGGATGACGTTCGTCCCCGTGAGGGGCACCAGGACGAACGCCACGTAGTGCGACACGCAATAGGGGCACGACACCAGATAGCCCAGCCACGAGTCCTTGCCCCCCAGCCGCGCGCGCAGCGACGCGAAGATGCGCTCCCGGGACAGCGTCTGCGACACACCCATCACCACGGCGGAAACGGCGAAGAGCTGGAAGAGGTCCCCCATCCCGCCAAGGTGGCGATGACGCGCCGGGCAAGAAACAGCGGGTCTCCGTGAAGGGCCCCGCCCGCTCCCCCTGCCTGCCCCCCGGCGCCAACGGCCGCGTTGGCCAGTCAACGTTCGGAAGAGACTTCCGTGGGGCTGGCTGTAAAAACGACCGATTACCGCCCTTATGCACGGGCCGTTTTGGATGCAAACCCCTGGATTCACTTGGAAACGGTGGTGCCACCCCTTGGCACGCGGGTCGCAAAGGGCAACCCCCCGTAGCGGCATCGCGGTCCCCCAACCAGATCTCTTTTTCCCCGAGAGACACCATGCAGGCTTCCAACTCCTTCTCCTCCCCTGATTCGCTCTCCACCTACCTGTCGGAGATCAACCAGTACCCGCTGCTCACCCAGCCGCAGGAGCAGGAGCTGTCGAAGCGCTTCCGCGCGGGAGACCTGGCCGCGGGCCACCAGTTGGTGACGGCGAACCTCCGCTTCGTGGTGAAGGTGGCCTACGAGTACCGCTCCTACGGCCTGAAGATGTCGGACCTCATCCAGGAGGCGAACATCGGCCTGATGAAGGCCGTGCAGAAGTTCGACCCGGACAAGGGCATCCGCCTCATCTCCTACGCCGTCTGGTGGATTCGCGCGTACATCCAGAACTGCATCCTGAAGAACTGGAGCCTGGTGAAGCTGGGCACCACGCAGGCGCAGCGCCGCCTCTTCTTCAGCCTGGCCCGCACGCGCCGCGAGCTGGAGAAGATGGGCGCCGGCGACGCGAACGTCGTCAACGCCGAGGAGATTGCGCGCAAGCTGAACGTGAAGGCCTCCGAGGTGCGCGAGATGGAGCAGCGCATGGGTGGACGGGACCTGTCCCTGGACGCGCCCATGGGCGAGGACGGCGACGCCACGCACCTGGACTTCGTGGAGTCCGAGTCCGCCTCCGCGGTGGACGAGGTCGCCGACCGGCAGCAGGCCAACCTCACCCGCGAGCTCGTGCAGCGCGCCCTGCGCCGCCTGGACCCGCGCGAGCGCTTCATCATCGAGCAGCGCGTCATGGGTGACGCGGAGATGACGCTCAGCGAGCTGGGCGAGCACTTCGGCTTCTCCCGTGAGCGCGCCCGTCAGCTGGAGATTCGCGCGAAGGACAAGCTCAAGCTCGCGCTGGCCACGCTGATGGCCGAGGCCGGCGTCGACGAGAGCACGCTCAACGCCTGAGCCTCACACCTTCCTGGGGAAGACGACGGCGCTCCAGCCCGGCCCGGCTGGAGCGCCGCCTCCCCGCACCGGCTCGACATGGAGCGGGCTCACCCCACCCGCTCGAAGCGAATGTCGGCGTGCTGGACGTCCGCGGCGGCGAAGGCGAGCAGCCGCGCGCCCTCGTCAGTCAACGCGCTGCGGTCCTCACGCGACAGCCGCGCGAAGGGCGTGATGCTCAAGGTCGCGGTGCCGCGGGCGCGTTCAATGCGCCAGGTTCCTCGAACGAAGCCATCGACGAGGATGGTGGCGCGCACGATGCCGTTGATGGTGAAGACACGCTTGCGGGCGGCATCGGAGATGATGCGCGTGCGGTCCGCGTGGGCCAGCAGCACGCTGTCGAACTCGGACAGGAAGCGGACGGGCGCGGGCGTGTCCGGGTCGGGCCTCCGGGCATCGGGGGTGTCGAACAGCTCGACGCCGTGCTCGTCACGGAAGGCGCGCAGTCCAGGCCTCAACCGCTCCAGGACAGCGCCCATGCGTGACAGGCCCGACCAGGCCTGCAGGTCCTTGGCGCTCGCGGGGCCAAACGCGGCGAGGTAGCGCATCACCAGCGCGTCTGGCGGCGCGGCGGGCTCGAAGCGCTGGCCGAGCCAGGACTCGGCGGTGGCGTACACCATCCGCTCGCCATGGCCCCACGTTCCACAGGGTGGCACCACGACGAGCGGCTCCAGGCTCGAGAAGCCCATGCTCAGGGCGCTCGCATCATGGCCGGGCCACCTCTCCTGGAGCCGCTGGCCCAGCTCGCCCCGGGGACTGGGACGTGCCTCCAGCAGCGCCCGTCCCTCCGCCACCAGCGCCTGAGCCTCCACGCCCGCCAACTGCTTGCCATGGGAGGAGTGCTTCAGCCCCCTGTCCAGCGCGGGTTGCAGCACGGGACGCAGCGCGAGGCAGTCTCGCGCGGTCACCAGGTGCAACGTCCCGCGCATCATCCCGGCGCGCACCACCTGACGCTCGGTGATGAGCCGGGTCAGCGACTCTTGCTGGAAGCCGTCCAGCCGCGTCCACAATGCGCCGTAGGGAGGATGGGTGGCCTGGGCTTGAAGCCCCACCAGGTGCTCCAGTGCATCCACCACGCCCGCCCGGGAGCGCTGCAACAGCCACTGACGCTGGAGCAGGGCCCGGTTGAGGGCCCGCTGCCCCAGGACCCGGGCCGGCACGCTCCGCCGCCGCGAGGAGGCACGGACAGGCGGCGCGCTTCCGGATTCCTTCGTGGGTGAAGGCACTGGACTCAGCACCCCTTCCCTCCGTGCCTTGCTGGAGCGTCCACGTTTGACACCCGCGGGGACGAGCATCGGCAACATCATCAAGAAGGGAATCATGTCGGGTGGCACCTGGGGGTGGGATGCGAACGCCCCTGGGTCGGGAGAACCCAAGGGGCTTCGTGGACGCCATCCTGCGACCCGCCCCTGACAGTCCTATGTCAGGAATGTGCAACCCGCCGGGCCCGGCTCAGCGCCGCGACATGCCGTGGAGCGCCATCACGATGTGCTCGAAGGTGCGCCCGGGCAGCAGGCGCTTCGACACCAGGCCGACGCGCTGCGACAGGTGCCCCACGGAGTAGCGCACATCCACGCGCTGCCGCTCCATCAGGGCCAGGAGCTTCCGGGCGACCTGCTCGGGAGGAACGCCCGTGCCTTCTCCTGACTCCACCAGGTTCATGACGCGCTCGAAGGCCTCCTGGTAGGCGGACCCGGGACCGGATTGCCGGGCGCGCTGCCGGTACTCGCGCACGCGCGTGAGGACATCCCCGGGCTGCAGCAGCGTGGCCTCGATGCCGAAGGCGGCGACTTCCTGCCGGAGGCTCTCCGTCATCCCCTCCAGGGCGAACTTGCTGGCGCTGTAGAGCCCCTGGAAGGGAAGCCCGGCGGCGCCGCCCATGGAGCTGATGTTGACGATGAGGCCCGACCGCTGCGCGCGCATCGTGGGCAGCACCGCCCGGCAGACGCGCAGCACGCCGAAGAAGTTGGTGTCCATCTGCCGCTGGGCTTCTTCGACGGACACGTCCTCCACGGCGCCGGCCATCACGAAGCCCGCGCAGTTCACCACCACATCGAGCCGGCCCTCGGCCGCGAGCACCGACGCCACCGCGCGCTGAACGGAATCCTCATCCGTGACGTCCAACACGGCCATCCGATGGTGGGCACCATCCGCGCGGGGATGGCGGCTGGTACCATGGACGGCGTGGCCATGTGCCCCCAGGAGCTCCGCGCAGGCCTGACCGATTCCAGAGGATGCGCCAGTGATGAGGACCACCTTGCGTCGCGACTTGCTCATGCGTGTTCCCGCCCAGGCTCGTGACGAGCATCAACGTGGGAGCGCATAGTGAACCTCATCGAGCCCTGTGTCCTGGCGGGCGCGGTGGTGGGCACCCTCACCGGCGCCATCCTGGGCTTTCCCCATGGCCTGCTGTGGGGACTGGGCGGCATGGCGGCCGGCTTCGTCGGCGGCGTGCTCGTGCTGCCCTTCGTCATCCTCTTCCTCGTCATGGCCGGAATGGCGCTGTTCTTCTGGCCGCGCCACCTGCTCAGGCAGCTCCGGGGCACGCGGCCCGGGACGGATGACGCGCCGCGAGAACACGGCGACCACTGAGGCGTCTGTCTTTACGAGTCGCCGAGTCCTCGCTTAAGAGGCCGGCTCATATGATTTCCACGGACAGTGCGCATTCCCGCCGTCGAGGTTCCTCCGATGTCATGGGCGTCCCATCGCCGCGCGTGAAGTCGCTCCTGGCGTCGCTACTCCTGTGCCTGGCCCCCGTCACCTGGGGCTGTGGCGGTTCGGAGCCGTCGCCCTCCCCCAGACCCGATGCGGGCACCCAGCGGCCGGACGCGGGGGCATCGACGAACGACGCGGGCACGGATGCCGGCACGGAGGACCTCGACGCGGGAGAGCCGCCTCCCGGCTTCACGCTCCAGGCTCCGACTGAAGTCACACTCCGGTTCATCCCGGAGGTGAGCGCGGGGGTGCTCGTCACCATCATCCGCGAGCCCTCGTTCACCGATGCAGTGCACCTCTCCATCGAGGGAATTCCCGAGCACGTGCACTTGACCAGTGATGTGCTCGACGAAACGGAGACGGTGGGCCTGCTCTCGCTCTCCGTCCAGGAATTCGCCCACTACGGCACGGTACCCGTCACGGTGGTCGCGAGCAGCGGAGCGACTCGCGTCGAGCAGCCCATGAACCTCGTCATCCAGCCCGGCCCGGCGGCGTTGGACTCGTCGTTCGGCGGCAATGGCGTGGCGATGCCCGCCTTCGGCCAGCCGGAGGTGCGCATCCACGCCCTGGCGACACAGCCGGATGGCAAGTGGATCCTGGCAGGCGCCACGGGCTCCACCGGCCTGCGCGACGTCCTGGTGGCGCGTCTGCTCCCGAACGGGACGTTGGACCCGGACTTTGGCAACCAGGGCACCGTCACCCTGGATGTCTGCGGAGGTGATGACTACGTGGACGCCGTCACCGTGCTGCCCGACGGGCGAATCCTCGTCGCGGGGGGCGCCATCTCGGGTCCTGGGAGCTGCGCGGGGAGCCAGTACCAGAGCCTGCTCTTCGCCCGGTACACCTCGGCGGGCGCCCTGGACACCACCTTCGGCGACATGGGTGTACGCACCTTCCAGATTTCAGCGGGCAACGCCGCGCTGCATGCCGTCACGGTGGATTCGAAGGGGCGCATCGTCGGTGCAGGCACCGTGCAGCATGATGACCTGGACTTCGTCATCATGCGCCTCACGCCCACGGGCGCCGCCGATACGACCTTCAGCTCGGATGGACTGGCCTGGGATGACCTGGGCGAAGACGAGGACGGACTGGCCGTTGTCACCCTGGCCGACGACCGCATCGTGGTGGCGGGAACTACGAATGCCAGCCGCAATCGAATGGCCTTGCGTCGCTACAACGTCAACGGTACGCCCGACTCGAGCTTCACGTACCGCAGCGTGTCGGACTGGCCTCGCCTGACGCCCCGGACCCTGCATCTACTGGACGGGGACAAGTTGCTGGTGGGCGGCAGCGCGCGGTGGAATGCGGGCACCGATTCCCCCAACAGCGGCGCGGTGACGCGGGTCCATGCAAACGGCAGCCCTGATACGAGCTTCGGCTGGGATGGCGACAGCGTCACCCACTGGTCCGCGTCAGGACCCCAGCAGGAACGGCTGGTGGGCACGGGTATCCTGCATGGCGGCAACCTGGTCCTGGCGGTGGCCAGCACCATCGATGGCGCCACGGATGGCATCGGCATCATCCACCTGTCCGAGGATGGGAAGACCGCCTTGCGCACGCACCGCACCAACCTGCCGGGAACCGAGGTTGCCCTCGCCGCCGCGCTCGACACCGATGGCTCCATGTGCGTGGCGGGCCTCCGCGCCGACGAAGGCTCGTCCACCACGGCCCCCTTCGTGACGCGCTTCTGGCCCTTCAGGTGAGCGGGACGCCAGGGCCCCGAGCCTATGCGCTGGAGAATGGCGTCCACCTCCTCGCGGGTGGACGTCGCATGCGACACATCCGAACCTCACTCATGTCGCGCGCCCTTCCTGGCGCTGCCGCGCTCGGGCTTGCGGAGCTCCCGCTCCAGGGCATCCAGCCGGTCATTCCAGAAGCGCTCGTAGAAACGCAGCCAGTCGGCCGCTCCGGCCAGCGGCGCCGGCGCGAGGCTGCACCGATGCGTGCGCCCCTCCACCGACCTGTTCACCAACCCCGCACGCTCCAGCGTCTTGACGTGCTTGGAAGCGCCCGCGAAGGACATGCTGAACGGCGCCGCCAGTTCGCCAATGCTCCGCGGTCCCGAGGACAGGCTGCGCAGCATCTCCCGCCGCGTCGGGTCGGAAAGCGCGTGGAAGACCGCGTCGAGCTGCTCGGAACGTTGCTGAACCATGGGGGTGACCATAACGACCTCCGCCCAAAATTAAACCACCCAGTTAAACAACATGCCAGAGGGGCTGACAGGCGAGCAGCGACTGGAAGGCGCTCGCGGACGACCCGCCCTTCGCGCGACGGCCACGTCCCCAGGACCAGGCCAGGAGCACCAGCGGAATCAGGCCGGGGTTTCCGCTCCCTGCCGCCGCGCACCCTCCCTGCGCTGTTGCATCCCGCGGCTCGGAGCAGGGCAGCCACAGCCGGCACGCCGAGCCCGCCTTCACACACGGATGCTCCCCCAGCGCGCCGGTGCAGGCAGGCCCGAAGTGGCCCGCCTCGAGCCCCGCCACCGCGCAACTCCGGGTGCCGTCTTCCCTCGCGACACACGCCATGCCCACGGGACAGTCCACATGCGCACGGCACCGCTGCGCGCAGGAGTCCACGTCTGGCTCCACCGGCGTCCGGACGGGCGCGCCTCGTGAGGCGTCGTCAATGGCCGCCTGGATGAAGTCCGCGTGCACGTCGACGCGGGTGTTCGTCCCCGTGGTGCAGGTGAGGTCACCAAACGAAGTCACACCGACCAGGCGCTCGAGGCCGTCCTGTTCGATGAACACCGGGCCACCGCTGTCCCCGCCGCACGACATCGCTGGCGCCGCTTCGACGGAGAACGCGTCCGCTTCAACCGACGTGATTCGGGACAAGCCACCTCGGCGCAGGCCCGAGCCGCCCTCCCCGTCCACGCCGAAGCCCACCACCCGCGCCAGCCGCCCCACGCCGTCGGCGGGAAACGCCCGCGCCTCCCAGGCCAGCGGAGCGACTGGCGCATCGCTGGCGAGAATCAACACGCCCAGGTCGCTCACACCCGGACGCCACGCGGGATGGAGCCGGCCCTCCACCACGCGGATGCGCTGCGCGGCCGAGGCACGGGCCGTCTCCGCGGCGAACACCACCGAGAACACCCGCGGCGCATCCGCGGTCTCCACGCAGTGCGCCGCCGTCAGCACCACCCGAGGCGCCACCAGCGTGCCCGTGCAGAGCACGCGAGCCGCCTCGTCGGGCTCACCACAGAAGGGCGAGACGGGGACGATGGCGGCCACCGCGGGGAATCTCGGCTCGGGCGCTCCGCCCACCACGGCCCGCCGCGCCGGGGTGAGCGCCTCCGGGGAGACAGGGACGACAGAAGGACCACACGCTCCCGCCGCCAGCAGGAGTCCCACGGCGGCGGACGTGACGTCACTCGCTGTCGAAGTCGCCCTGCGGAACGTCCGTGGCGGCGCCCGCGACGTCCCAGTACTTCCAATCACCCGTCTTCTCCCCCTTCTCGTACTGGCCCTGCACGGCCAGCGCGCCATTGGGGTGCCACTCCGCATAAGCGCCCTGCGAGCGATGCCCCGCCAGCGTCCCTTCCGCCCACTTCGAGCCGTCCGAGCGCCAGGCGGTCCACTTCACCGGGCCGGAGCCGGGCGAATGGAGCTCCTCGCGGTTCTTCTGGCCCTCCTCGTAGTAGAGGGTCCACAGGCCCTGCTTGAGCCCGCCACGATAGTCGCCCTCGAACTGCTTCACGCCGTCCTCGAAGTAGCTGACCCAGCGGCCCTCCATCTTCCCGTCGACGTAGGTGCCCTCCGTCTTCAGCTTCCCGGTGGCGTGCCACTCCGCCCAACGGCCGTGCTTCTTGCCATCGAGTTGGGCGCACCACTGGAGGACGCCGTCGGGCGGCGCGCGACCCTGGAGCCGCGCGCCATCGGGACAGGGCCCGGAAGCCCGGTTGCACCCCAGGGCCATCCCGGCGGCGAGCGACAGCGCCGCACCTGTCAGCACGCGCTTCTTCAACTGCACGAACCCACGCCGCTGCAGCTGCAGTTGTTGCGCGCGAACGAGTAGTCATCCGACGCCGCCGCGAAGCTGCCCAGGCCGTAGTCGTGCTTGGCGCAGTCCTGCGTATAGGCCGTGGTGCCCACGCAGCGCGGCAGGCTGGTGACGCCGCAGCCCTGGCCGCAGCGGCCCTTGCAGCCGTTGCCCGAGCCGCCGGTGCAGCCGCAGCCCATGCCCGCCGTGCGGTAGTAGCCGGAACCGATGTACTGCTGGCCGCAGGAGCAGGAGATGTGCGTCCAGCCGCGCTCGGACACGTACTCGTACGCCGTGAGGACCTCGCCCACGGGGACGATCTGCATGAAGCTCGTCTGGCGCTCGGCGGCGTCCTCGACGCGGGTGCGGCCCTCTTCGGGAAGCTCGCGGGCAAGCCCCTCCAGCAGCGACGCGAGCAGGTGCGAATGGGTCGCGTCGAGCGGGCTGCCCGATGGCATGAACTGGCCCACGCCCTGATTGAAGTCGATGTGGAACCCAATGACGGGGTCGCCAAAGTCGTACGTCACCTCGACGACGTTGGCCTGCGTCTCCACCGCGAGCATCCGCACCACAGCGCCCCCGGAGCCGTACGTGGCCTCCAGCGTCGTCGCGTCGTGCTGGAGGACCTTGAAGCCCTCCTGCTCGATGGACTGTCCAGGCGGCGCGTCGGAACAGCCCACCACGACAGCCAGCGACAGGGCACAGAGCAGAAGCCTTTTCATGTCTCTCTCGATTCCAGGGATATGAGAATTCTCAGCACCCGAGAACCTAGAAACATGCGCACATGGGCGTCAACAGGCTTACCCTGAAATCAACACCATCCCAGCATAGACTCGACACCCGGCGATGGACGCCGCCCTCAGGAGAGACCCATGCCCCAGAATCGCGCAACCCTGATGTGCATTGCCGCCCTGCTGATGGGTGGCTGTGGTGGAGCCATGGACGAAGCCGCGGCGGAGCCTTCCGCGACGGAGTCCACGTCCCAGGCCCTCTACCCGGAGTACAACCCGGACATCCACTGCCTGGTCTGGTCCCAGTACGTGTCCTGCGGCAGCGGTCCGACGATGTACGCCTACTACAGCCCGGACTGGGGCTACTACATCGAGCGAAACGTCTGTGGCCGCAACGGGCCGGTCATCTGTCCGCTGTACTGATTCACAGGACGGGCATCCATCCCCGGCGCGGGCGGTGCTATCAAGCACCGCACCATGCCTGAAACGCCCCCTTCCCTGTTCGATGCGGTGCCCGCGGAGATGGACTTTCCTTCCGACGAGCGCCGCATCCAGGCCTTCTGGAAGGACCGCCGCATCTTCGAGCGCTCGCTCGAAACGCGTGAGGGTGCCCCCAGCTTCGTCTTCTACGAGGGACCGCCGACCGCCAACGGCCTGCCGCACAACGGCCACGTCCTCACGCGCGTCATCAAGGACCTGTTCCCCCGCTACAAGACGATGACGGGCCACTACGTCCCCCGCAAGGCCGGCTGGGACACCCACGGCCTGCCCGTGGAGGTGGAGGTCGAGAAGGAACTGCGCATCCACGGCAAGGCGGAGATTGAACGCTACGGCGTGGAGCCCTTCACCGAGCGCTGCATCGAATCCGTCTTCCGCTACACCTCCGAGTGGGAACGGCTCACCGAGCGCATCGGCTTCTGGGTGGACCTGAACCAGGCCTACGTCACCTACCACCGTCCGTTCGTGGAGAGCGTGTGGTGGGCGCTGGCGGAGCTGCACCGCAAGGGCCTGCTGTACCAGGGCCACAAGGTGGTGTGGTGGTGGCCGCAGGGCGGCACCGCGCTGAGCGCCGCGGAGGTGGGCCTGGGCTACAAGACGGTGGACGACCCGAGCGTCTACGTCGCCTTCCCGCTGCGCGACACGCCGGACACCGCGCTGGTGGTGTGGACGACCACGCCCTGGACGCTGCCGTCCAACATGTACGCGGCCGTCAACCCGGGCGTGGACTACGTCACCGTGGACGCGGGCGAGCGCAAGCTCATCGTCGCCGCGGCGCTGCGCGAGGCGCTGGCCAAGAAGCTCAAGCAGGACCTGCCGGTGCTCGCCACGCAGAAGGGCAGCGACCTGGTGGGCCAGCGCTACCAGCCGCCCTTCGACCTCTACCACCAGCGCGCGGGCGACACGCGGCTGCCGCTGAAGGACGGCGGTGAGGATGCGCAGGCCTGGCGCGTGCTGGGCGCGGACTTCGTGACGCTCGACAGCGGCACGGGCATCGTCCACATCGCCCCGGCTTTTGGCGAGGACGACTACGAGGCATTCCGCAAGGACAAGGCCCGCTTCGCCCAGCCGGAGGCGCTGGAGCTGTTCTGCGCGGTGAAGCCGGACGGCACCTTCTCCGACGACGTGCCGCTCGTCGCGGGGCGCTTCGTGAAGGAGGCGGACAAGGACATCCAGCGCCACCTGAAGGAGCGCGGGCTGGTCCTCTTCACGGAGCAGTACAAGCACGAGTACCCCTTCTGCTGGCGCGCGGACGACGACCCGCTCATCCAGTTCGCCCGGCCCGCCTGGTACATCCGCACCACGTCCGTGAAGGACGAGGCGATCGCCAACAACCGCGCCGTCAACTGGGTGCCCGAGCACATCAAGGAAGGCCGCTTCGGCGACTTCCTGGCCAACAACGTGGACTGGGCCCTGTCGCGCGAGCGCTACTGGGGCACGCCGCTGCCGCTGTGGGTGCACTCGGAGACGGGTGAGGTGGAGGCCATCCCCTCGCTCCAGGCGCTGCGCGAGAAGCCGGGCAACAACGTGGCCGCGGTGGAGGCGGAGCTGAATGCCTTCCTCGCGGGCAAGCCGCACGAAGCCAACGCGAAGCACCTCATCGTCCACAAGCCGTGGATCGACAAGGTGACGTTCGAGAAGCCCGGCACCCCGGGGCGCTTCCAGCGCGTGCCCGAAGTCGTCGACGTGTGGTTCGACTCCGGTTGCATGCCCTTCGCGCAGTGGGGCTTCCCGCACGCGCCGGGCTCGCGGGAGATCTTCAACCGCGCCTTCCCCGCGGACTTCATCTCCGAGGCCATCGACCAGACGCGTGGCTGGTTCTACTCGCTGCTGATGGTGAGCACGCTCATCTTCGACGAGGAGACGCAGGCGCGCATGGGCCTGTCACCCCAGCGCGGCTGGCCGCAGCCGTACAAGAGCTGCATCGTGCTGGGCCACGTCTCCGACAAGGAGGGCCGCAAGGAGTCCAAGTCCAAGGGCAACTACACGCCGCCGGAAATCATCCTGGACGAAGTGCGCATGGACTTCGCCGTCCTCACGGCCACTGAGGCCGGCGTTCCGGGTGAGCCGGGCGTAGCGCTCATCGCTCGCGAGGACCTGGAGGGCCTGGACATCCAGGAGGGCGCCAAGGTGCAGCTCTTCCGGCCGGACCGTCCGAACGTGGTCGTCACCGCGACGGTGAAGGCGCACAAGAAGCTCAAGCGCCGCGTGCTGCTGCTGGCGCCCGCTGACCTGCAGACGCTGGACGTGGCGCCCTCCGCGCGTGGCGCCAGTGTCATGCCGGTGGAGGTGCCCCGGCTGGCGCCTTCGGAGCGCGTGGTGCTGAAGGACCCCGCCGCCAAGGCGCCGGGCGCGGACGCGTTCCGCTGGTTCTTCTACGCGGCGAGCCCCACCTGGTCGAACACGCGGCACTCGCTGAGCAACGTGCGGCTGTTGCAGAAGGACTTCCAGGTCAAGCTGCGCAACGTCTACTCGTTCTTCACCATCTACGCGAACATCGACGGCTTCACCCCCGCGGCCGGCAACACGGACGCGTCCGACTCGCCGTGGGAAGCCATCCGCCGCAGCCAGGGCTGGCGCGAGGTGAAGGCGCGGCCGGTGCTGGACCGCTGGATTCTGTCCGAGGTCCACCTCACCCTGCGCGACGTCACCCGCGCGCTGGACACCTACCAGGTCTACGACGCGGCCCAGCGGATGGTGGCGCTCGTGGACGCGCTGTCCAACTGGTACCTGCGCCGCAGCCGCTCGCGCTTCTGGGCGCCGGGCTTCGAACAGGACAAGCAGGACGCGTACTTCACGCTCTACGAGGCGCTCACCACCATTGCCTCGCTATCGGCGCCCTTCATCCCCTTCTTCGCCGACGAGATGTGGGGCAACCTGGTGCGCAAGCCCTGGCCCACCACGCAGCCGGAGAGCGTCCACCTGGCGCGCTTCCCCACCGTGGATGCGTCCCTCATCGACGAGGGGCTCGCGGCGGAGATGGGCGCGGTGCGGGATTTGGTCTCCCTGGGCCTCAAGGTGCGCACGGACAACCGCCTCAAGGTGCGCCAGCCGCTGGCGCGCGCGGACGTCATCCTGGCGCGCAAGGAGCTGACGGACCGCGTGGCGGTGTATCGCGACCTCATCGCGGACGAGCTGAACGTCCACGAGGTGCGCTTCGTGGAGCCGGGCAGCCCGGAGGCGGACGTGGTGCGCTTCCGCGTCCGGCCCAACCTGCGCGCGGTGGGCGGACGGCTGGGCCCCAAGCTGGCCCCGGTGCGCAAGGCCTTCGACACGGGTGACGGCGCCGCGCTGCACCGCGAGTTGCTCCAGACGGGCCGCGTGGCCATGACGGTGGCCGGCGAGGACCTGGTCTTCACCGCCGAGGAGCTGGAGACGCTGGTGGAGGCCAACCCCGGCTATGCCGCCGCGGGCATGGGCGTGGGCGTGGTGGTGCTCCACACCGAGCTGAGCGAGTCCCTGGTGGATGAGGGTCTGGTGCGCGAGCTGCTCGCCCGCGTGCAGGGCGCGCGCAAGGACATGGAGCTGGGCTACACCGACCGCATCCAGCTCTGGGTGGACGGCGACGCGCGCGTGAAGCGCGTGACGGACGAAGCGCGGGAGCTGATCGCGCGGGAGACGCTGGCCTCCAGCATCCTCGTGGGCCCCGAGGGCCTCACCGGCCAGGAAGAAGAAGTCAGCATCAACGGCCTGCCCGCGCGCATCCGCGTGGAACGGGCCTGAGCCGCGAAAAAACACGGGCTGCCTCATCCCCGCGATGAGGCAGTCCGCAAGTCACGGCAAGACAGGGACGCGCCAGCCTTCACTCAGTTCGCGGTGAAGGTCGTGTCGTTCCGGTACAGCAACGTCTGGGACCAGTTGGACGTGTAGACGAGCGTGTCCACGCGGTACGTCCCGGCCGGCCACGAGGTGGGTCAGGTTGGCGTCGTGGGCCGCGCCGGCCAGCAGCACCGCGAGCAGGCACAGGCCCAACTCGGTCGCGAGCACGAACGCGGAGCCGCTGCGCATCGAGAAGCTCGCGCGCGTGGCGCACATGAGCACGTCCGCGCTCCATCACCACTTCAAGAGCATCACCGCCATGAGCCCGCTCCAGTACCAGAAGCACCTGCGGCTCCAGGAGGCCCGGCGCCTCATGCTGGGACAGGCGCTGGACGCGGCCTCGGCGGGGCACTCGGTGGGCCATGAGAGCCCCTCGCGGTTCAGCCGGGAGTACAGCCGGCTGTTTGGCGCGCCGCCCGCGCGAGACATCTCCCGGCTGCGAAGCACGCTCCAGGGCCAGGCACCGGCCCGGCAGGCCAATGCGTCAACTTGACGCACACCCCACTGCCATCGCCGGGATATGACGTGCGGGTGTCCACCGCGCCGACTCACGCCGAGGCGCCGTCGCCTGACGTCCCGGCCTCGCCCCCGCGCCAGCCGCGCTCCGCCTTCCGACGCTCCACCGGGGACATGGCGGCGAAGTTGTCCTCCAGCGACATCGCGCTCGGGTGGCTGGTCCGCCTGCGCTGGCACGCCGTCGCCGGACAAGCGCTGACGGTGGGCGTCGCCGTCCGGGTGCTGGAGCTGGAGCTGCCCGTGGCGCCACTGCTGGCCCTGGTGGCCACGACCGCGGTGTCCAACCTGCTCCTCGCGCTCTGGCTCCGCCGCGAGCCCGAGGTCCGTCCCGGCCTGCTGGGCGCCGTGCTCGCGTTCGACACCGCGTTGCTGACGGGGCTGCTCGCGCTGTCCGGTGGCCCGGCCAACCCGTTCGCCATGCTGTATCTCGTCCACGTGACGCTGGCGGCCATCGTGCTGGGCCCCCGTTGGACGGTGCTCATCGCGCTGCTGTCGGTGCTGGGCTCGACCAGCCTCTTCGCGTTCCACGTCCCACTGCCCGACACGGTGAACCCACCGGGCAGCCACGGCCTGGACTCGCTCCACGTCGTGGGCATGTGGGTCGCCTTCACGCTGACGGCGCTCATCATCGCCTTCGTCGTCGCCCGCGTGGCCGCCGCGCTGAGAGACCGGCATGCCGCGCTGGCGCGCACGCAGCGGCTGGCGGCGCGCGCGGAGAAGCTGGCGTCGCTGTCCACGCTGGCGGCCGGCGCGGCACACGAACTGGGCACGCCGCTGGGCACCATCGCCATCGCGGCCAACGAACTGGACGCCCTCATCCTGGAGGCGCCCCAGGAAGCGCTGGAGGATGCCCGCCTCATCCGGGACGAGGTGGAGCGCTGCCGGGACATCCTGGAGCGCATGAGCGCCCGCGCCGGACAGACGATGGGCGAGGTCCCCGAACGGACGACGCCGAGCGACGTGCTCGCCCGCCTCCGGGACCAGCTGGGCACCGCCGACCAGGCGCGCCTCCAGCTCGAGCCCGGCCCGGACGTGCCCTTCTGGTGCCCCGTGCGAGGACTGGTGCAGGTCCTGACGAACCTGGTGCGCAACGGGCTGCATGCCAGCGAGGCCACCGGAGCGAACGTCGTGGTGTCCGCGCACCGCGAGGTGGACCGCCTGCGCTTCATCGTGGAGGACCAGGGCACCGGCATCCCGCGCGCGCTGCTGCCCCGGCTGGGCGAGCCCTTCTTCACCACCAAGCCCGCGGGCCAGGGCATGGGGCTGGGCCTGTTCCTCACCCAGACGTACGCCGAGTTGTGTGGAGGCCGCCTGGAGCTCAGCTCCGAGGAGGGACAGGGAACGCGCGTGACGCTGGAGCTGCCCTTGAGGAAGGAGTCGTCCGATGCCACCAGGTGAAGCCCCCGCCACGGTGCTCGTCATCGACGACGACGAGCGCTTCCGAGAGCGGCTGGTGCGCGCCTTCGTGCGGCACGGCTTCCAGGCCCACGGCGCGGCCAGCACGCAAGCGGCGCTCGATGCCGCGCGGGCGTTGCGTCCGGGTTACGCCGTCGTCGACCTGCGCCTGCCCGACGGCTCCGGCCTGGAGTTGGTGCGCGAGCTGAAGGCCCTGGACGCGAGCATCACCGTCGTGGTGCTGACGGGCTACGGCAGCATCGCCACGGCGGTGGAGGCCGTTCGGCGAGGCGCCACGCACTACCTGGCCAAGCCCGCGGACGTGGACGACATCCTGCTCGCCTTCGCCGGCGCCACCCTTCCCTCCGGCCAGGAGGCCGCGCTCACCCACGAGGTGCCCTCCCTGGCGCGCGCGGAGTGGGAGCACATCCAGCGCGTGCTCGCCGACTGTGGAGGCAACATCTCCCAGGCCGCCCGGCTGCTGCGCATCCAGCGGCGGAGCCTGCAACGCAAGCTGTCCAAGTATCCCGTTCCCAAGTGAGCACCCCGGGGTGCGTCAGCAAGACGCACGAAACGCGGCGACCGAGCCGGTAGGGTGGAAGGTGTCAGGAGGTCCGATGTCCACGCCACGCACGAGTGCGCTGCTGCTCAGCATCATGGTGTCCGCCGGAGGCTGTACCAAGACGCCCACCGATGCGGGCTGGAAGGAAGCCAACGGCGGCATCCAGTGCCAGGAGCTCCAGCACCTGGCCTGCACCGGCCTCTACGGCGAGGGCGGCACGGGGTGGGCAGCCCGGGTGATTCCTCCCGAGGTGCGCCCCTACGAGCCCGGCCTCCAGCTGTGGAGCGACGGCTCGGACAAGGCGCGCTTCATCTACCTGCCGCCCGGCACCAAGGTGGACACGTCCAAGAGCGACGAGTGGCGCTTCCCCGTGGGCACGAAGCTCTGGAAGGAGTTCAGCTGGAAGGGGCGCCCCATTGAGACGCGCTTCCTCTGGAAGCGTCCGGACGGCAGCTGGCTGCGGACCACCTACCGCTGGAGCGACGACGGGAAGACGGCGCTCGAATTGACCGATGGCGAGAAGAACGTGCCCGGCACGGAGGGCTACGAAATCCCCAGCCAGCTGGACTGCCAGTCCTGCCACCGCGGGCGCGGCGACGAAGTGCTCGGCTTCGAGGCCGTCGCGCTGGCCCATGACGGCGCGCGGGGCCTCACGCTGGCGAAGCTGGTGGAGGAAGGGCTCTTGAGCCATCCACCCGCGAAGGCGCCCCGCATTCCCGGCACGCCGGTGGAACAGGCCGCCCTGGGCTACCTGCACATGAACTGCGGCGTGTCGTGCCACAGCGCCAACCGCATGGCGCTGGGCAGCGGCTCCGGCCTGCACCTGCGCCTGGAAGCGGGCGAGCTCGGCTCCGTGCAGGAGACGGACACCTGGCGCACGTCCGTGAATGTGAAGGCGCTCATCCAGACGTCGGGCATGTTCGAGAAGAGCTCGCAGCGCGTCGCGCCGGGTGACGTCCAGCACAGCTCGCTGCTCCACCGGATGAGCCAGCGCGGGGACTTCATGCAGATGCCCCCCCTGGGCACCCGCGTGGTGGACGAACAGGGCCGGGCGCTCATCCAGCGCTGGATTGAAGCGATGCCCGCGAAGAAAGAGGGCTAGGCGTCATGCTCTACTCGGGGGTGTTGCTCCTCCACTCCTGGCTGCGCTGGGGGGTGGTGGTGCTGGGCGTGCTCGCGCTCGTGAGGGCGCTGGCGGGCTGGGCGCGAGGCCGTGACTGGACGTCCGGCGACCGGCGGCTCCAGCGCTTCTTCGTCTCCGCCTTCGATACCCAGATGCTGCTGGGGATGACGCTCTACTTCGCGCTCAGCCCCGTCACGCCCCGGAGCCTGGACGCGCTGCGGATGAGCATGTCCATTGGCCACCTGCGCTTCTTTGGGCTGGAGCACCCGCTGCTGATGCTCCTGGCCCTCACGGCCGCGCACGCGACCTCCGCGATGACGCGGCGGGATGCGCCCTCGCGGTCCAAACACCGCACCTGGGCGGTGGGGCTCCTGCTGGCCATGCTGTTCGTCGTCCTGGCCATTCCCTGGCCCGGCCTGTCCCACGGCCGGCCCCTCCTCCGGGGCGTCTAGTCAGACAAACCGCTAGAGTGCCGCGCATGCGCGGACACAGAAGTTGGACAGACACGTCAGTGATTGCGGTGACGATTTGGCTCGCTTGCGGCGTGGCGATGAGCGGCTGCGGCAGGGGAAAGGAGCGCGCGGCGCTCGCCACGAAGCTGGAGCAGCGCGTCCACGCCGCCTCGGAGACAGGTGGCGACTTCCGCCTGTCAGAGGTGGCGGACTTCGACTGGGACACCTTCCACGTCTTCACGCCCTACGTGGGCGCGGAGGAGGTCAGGAAGTGGCTCGGCATCGATTGGTCCGGCGCCAGGGACGTCTACGAATCGGAGTGCCTGCTCGTCTTCGTCAAGGGAGGCGAGGTCGTCATGGACCTCGACTTCGCTCGGACGAAGGGCGACTTCTCCGCACTGAAGAAGCACCGCTTCACGCGGGACGAGGCCCGGTTCGCCGCCACCAAGGGCGGCAAGGACATCTCGCACGCGGTGGATGCGCCCTGAGCCTCCGGGTGCAGCGACGTGCCTCGGCCCGTGAGGAGAGGCACGCCCGCGAGCACTGCTAGGCTTTCACCCATTTCCCTTGGAGCACGTCCCAGCGCATCTCCTTGCCCTGGAGCGGCTCGGCCTGGTTGCTCGCGAAGCTGCCCGTCTCCTTCACGTTCGTGCAGCCAATGGCCTTCAGGTAGGCGAGACAGTCCTTGGTGAACTGATTGGCCTGGTCGTGGTTGTGGGCCCCCATGGCGCCATACATCTTCGAGCTGCCAGGACCGTCGTAAGTGAAGTTCTGCACATAGTACAAAGGCATGTCAGTCGCTCCCCTGAAGGCGTTGGTTGCCTTCACGACTATCGCACTTTCCGTTCCTCCTGTGAAAGTACGCCCGGAGCCATGCCCACGAGGTGGGAACCCCACCACCGCGCAGGCCAGCCTTTTCCCCCCGCTCCGCCAGACACCGACCCTTCTTCACAACGGGAATATTGCGACAAAACGATAAAACAATAAATTCAAGAAACCGAGAAAAGGAGCACCCGATAACGCCATGGGGCCTCCCCACGTCGTTTCCTCCTTCCTCGGTGAGAGATGAGAAAATCAATCCTCGCGCTCGCGACGCTGACCCTGGCCGCAACCAGCGCCACGGCAATAGAGCGCATGAACCCCGCGGACCTTCGCCGCGTCACAAAGGCCCGCGAGAGCATCGCCCCCGCGGTCCAGAGAGAGTTCGGTCCCAAGGCCCGGTTCATCAACCTCTTCGGACAGGGCCCGGGAATGCTCGCGGGCATCGTCGCCGAAATCCCAACGCAGCCCCTGGGCACGGATGAACTGCCGCTGCTGGCCATCGTCCACTACGACGAGGCGACCGGCGCCGTGAAGGTGGTGGACCGCGAGTTCAAGTATCGCGAGGCGCGCCTGGTGGGGCCCAACGTGGCGCTGCTGGACGGCGAGGGCAACCTGCGCCTGCGCGCCCCCGGCGGCCGCGAGAAGCTGCTGGCACAGCGGGTGGGCGGAGACCTGTTCCCGACAGCGAAGGGTGACGCGCTGGTGGCCACGCTGAAGGGCCGCGGGAACGAGGCGCACGAGACGTCCGTGGGCATCATCGACCTGAACGGCCGCGTGAAGGTGCTGGCGGACGGGCCTGGCGTGGACGCGACGCCCTCCATCTCCCCGGACGGAAAGACGGTGGTCTTCGTGTCCGGCAGGACCAGCGTGGCGTCATTCTACGTCACCTCGGTGGAGGGTGAGGCCCCCCGGCAACTCACCAATATCGGCATGGAGAACTGGATGCTCTTCGAAGGGGTCCCCGTCAACTTCGTGCCCCCTCCCGTCTCGAGCCACCACATGGAATGGCTCGACAATGACGTCCTTCGCTACAACGCCGGCGGCGGCGCGTTCTGGAAGATCAACGTACGCACGGGTCAGGCGGCTCCGGACCTGGGAGATGCCCGATGATTCGCGCGATGGCACGGAAGCTCACCCTGGCGCTGGCCCTCACCCTGCTGGCGCTTCCCGCCGCGTCTCATGCCCAGACGATGTTCCGCTTTCCCATCTCGATGCTCGGGGACCAGTGCGGCAACGGAGGCTGCGTCGTCAGCGCCTACAAGGACTACGGCGGCAGGGACTACGCGTGCGGCGGCGTGCGATACAGCGGCCACACCGGCACGGACTACGCCCTGTCGGGTGGGTTCGCGAAGATGGACTACGGCGTCTGGGTCATGAACGCCGCCAGCGGCGTCATCGAGTCCGCGGTGGATGGCTACTACGACCGCTGCAACTACTGGAACCAGAGCAACCCCTACGCCGCCTGCGGCCTCTACACCGCCAACTACATGATCATGCGGCACGGGGACGGCTCCAAGACGATGTACTGGCACCTGAAGAAGTTCACCCAGCAGTTCGCCCGGAACACCTCGCTCGCGTGTGCCTACTGGGTAGCCCAGGTGGGCTCGTCCGGCGCATCCACGGGACCGCACCTGCACTTCGAATACTGGGTGCCCGGCTACGGCACGGATGACCCCTACGGCGGATCCTGCGGGACGCCCTTCACGCGTTGGACGTCGCAAGGCGCTTACCGCGGGCTGCCTGGCATCGCCTGTCAGTAACCCGCGGACAGGGGGCCCTGGCCACACCAGGCCAGGGCCCCTCCACCGGCTACTGCCGGGCGACGCGCTTCAGCCGGGTCGGCACCGGGCTCTCGCTCATCGTGAAGTAACCGGCGCCATCCGCCTGGTACTCGATGGCCTCGCCCTGCCCTTCCACCGTGTCCGTCAGCGACACGGGCGTGGCCGCGAAGGCCGTCTCGAAGGCCGCGCCCGGCGCCGCGCGGAACTCATAGACCTTGCGGTAGGTGCGCAGCAGGAAGCGGTTGGCGCACGGGTGGATGGCCGCCGAGGTGGCACGCGCGAAGTTGGTGTCATCCGAGGTGGGCAACTGGATGTCCGCCACGAAAATCAGCGTGGACATCGTCCCCGGCGCGGGCAGTGGCTTGGGGAACTTGTAGACCTTGCTCAGCCCGCTGGCCGCCTTGGTGATGACGTAGATGTCCCCGTCGTCGGGTGCTCCATGATGGACTCCGCGTCCTTCGCCGGGTCCGGGTACACGAAGGGGAACTTCTCCGCCGTGAGCGCGCCGCTCGTCTGGCCCGCGCCGATGTCGGGCTCGGGGATGCGGTAGACGGCGAACTCGTTCGGCGGCACGGGGAAGTTCGCGCTGGAGCGGCCAGTGTCTCCCATGAAGATGCAGGAGCCGGCCGGGCACGGCCCCGTGGCGACGTCCTCCCAGTCCGCGGGCGTTACGTTGGCCACGTTGAAGGTGCCCAGCGTGCCCGCGTTGGTGGTGCTGATGGCGACCACCGTGGTGGTGTCCTCGTTGTGGACGTAGAGCACGCCCGGCATGATGCGGCTGGCGGCGATGCCCGACGGCTCGATGACATCCGGGGACGCCACCGTCCCCACCGTGGTGTAGGTGCTCGCGAAGGTGTCTCCCACGGAGCACGTCGGTGCCCACGCGGCCCGCAGCGCGACGACCTGCGCGACGTTGGTGTTGGGATACGGCGAGCTGCCATTGAACGCCGGATGCGCACCCGCCGCGCCCAGGCCCTTGTGGGCCATGTTGTACACGAGCCCCGTGTCCGGAGAGGCGAGGCACGTGTCGAACGCCTCCGTGAACCCTGAAGGCGGACCAATGGGGCTTGAGGGGCACGCCGAGCCCACCCAGATTTGCGAGCCGAACCAGACCGCCCGCCCCTGCGCCGAGCTGGTGGTGATAGGGGGCGTGTCGAAGTTCGGCATGAGCCCGTTCTTCTGACCGCTGTGCGTATCAATGGGGTTGGCCGTGTCCACGCCGGAGAACGCGGAGATGCTTCCCGCGACGTTGTTCATGACGCTGCCTGGCGGGGTGATGCCGAACGTGTAGCTGGCGGGCTCGGCGCCACCGGGGACCTTGTAGAAGACCCACGCTCAACGTGAGGGACGTGGTGTTCGTCGCGCTGGCCGTGGAGCTGCTCCCGTGGCTGATGGTCGACAACGCCTCACGCGAAGTGCCGACCTCCGCCTCCTCCAGTTCCGTATCCATCGGCCCACAGGCCGTCATGGCGAAGAGTGAAACAGAACCCACGAGCAGGGATGCGCATTTCCTGAAGACATTCAACGCCATCACAACCTCCAAAACACACCTGAGACACTCAGGATGGCGCTGACATGTCAGGATTTTCGTGAACTGGGGAGCCGGGGGCCGCGAGGTGTCCAACGCCCAATCACAGGCATCCACTCCCCATTCAAACTTCCATCCAGGTGCACCTGGGGCGCGCTAGGCCTTCAGCGCGGACACCAGGTCACCCGCGGCCAGCCGTGCAACGGACTCCGCGGACGTGTGGAGGAAGCGCAGCGCATAGCCCTCGCTGCCTGCCGGGAGCGACGGGAGGTCCGTCATCCCCGCGAAGAACGTGGGCGACGTGCCGGGCGTGAAGCCGTGGGTGGTGGCATCCGCTTCAATGCCACGCAGCCTGCGCAGGAAGGCGGCGGTGTCCTCGCCCGAGCCCCGCTTCAGGACGGACACGGTGCCATCTCGTCGCCGGACCTGCACCGTGCGGCTGCGCGCGGCGGCGTGAAGGCAGGCCAGTTCCCAGAGCGTCGGACGGGCGCCGGTTCCGAAATAGGCCAGGGTGTCCTTTCCAAGGTTCGCGAGCTCCCCCCGGGAGCGGTGCACGCTCTGGAAGCCATCCTCGGGAGGAACCTTCACATCCACCCAACGGAGCTGCTTCTCGACGAGGTCGATGACGAGCGGCACGGAAATCTGCCCGCTCCCTTGCAGGTCGAAGCGCTGCTCCACCGCGCGCGCATCGAAGTGAGGTCCGCCCTCTCCCTCCCGGACCATGAAGCCCGCGAACGCGTCCTCCATGCGGTCGAACGAGACGCTGTTATAGGAGAACACCACCGGGATGGCGTAGCGAACGCCCTGCGCCAGCAGTCGCGGGGCATGGACGTCCAGGAACTCGGCGCCTCCCATCGGCAGTGGGCCGGACGTGACATCCCCCGAATGCACCGCGGCGTCGTCGGCCAGCCGCAGGTTCGTGAAGTCACACAGGTCCACCAGCCACCAATCCTTGTCGTAGAAGGCCACCGACAAGTCCAGGTCCACCCGCGTCCCCTTGGGCTCCGTCCAGTGGACGAAGAAGCGCAAGGTCTTCCCTTCCGGCAGCGGCAGCAGGCTTCCACGCGGAACCGCCACCAACGCCCGAGAGGCCGTCTTCTCCGCCAGCGGCACCAGCAGATCGGCCAGGGCCTCATCGAGCACCGCGTGAGGGAAGGCCGGCAGGGCCTCCGCCCGGCGCAACAACTCCCGCTCCAGCGGCGCCACCAGCTGGCCAATGGCGTCACCGGGGAGCAAGGGGCGCTTGTCCTCCATGCCCCAGGCGTGGGTGGCCTCGCCCTTGGGAAAGAACACGCGTTTGGCGAACGGCTTGTGCCGCTGACGCAGGTGCGCCGCGGCGGTGAGCAGCAGCGCGGGCGCGCCCCGAGGCAGCACGGCCTCGAGCGCCGCGAGCAGCTCCGGGTCGAGCGCGGCGGAGCCCGACTGGGCCACAGCCAGGCGGCTCACATGGTCCAAGCGGCGCAGCAACTCGCCGGGCCGCTGCCGCAGCAGCCGCAGCGCGCCGCGGACATCGCGCTCGTCCAGCGCCGCTTCGACGTGCGAAGCCCAGGAGCGAAAGTAAAGGCGGATGCCTCCGTCGACCTCCAGCCTTTCAAAGGCCGCCGGATGCTCGCTGGCCAGACGCAGCACTGCTGCTCCGAAGGGTGTCTCCGGCACCAACACCGTCTCACGCAAGACAGCGAACGCGAGCGCGACCTTCGGATGGCGCTGCCACTCCTCGAAGACATGCAGGAGCTTCGCCTGGGCCTTCCACAGGCCAGGGTGGCGCCGGAGGTCCTCGGTGAGGTTCAGCAAGGAGAAGCCTTCCAGCATCCGCAGGACGGCGCGCCGTACCGGACGCGGAGGGCTCTTCAACGGAATCTTGACGGTGAGGTCGGGGTTGCCGCCTGCCCACGCGACGAGCACCCGGAGCACGTCCGTGGCGGTCTTCACGTGTGCCGAGGCGCTGGCCAGCACGTCTCCCGCCGTGTGGGCATCCCGAAGCAGGAGGCCCATGACGTGCGCCAGCGTCTCCTTCACCGGGATGCGCGGTGGGAGCCATCCCAGGATGCGCACACCCACGGCGGAGACGAGCATCCTCAGCAACATCACTTCGCTGGGGCGAAGCACCGTGGACCGGGCCACCAGGCGTCGCATGACCTCCCTTCCCGTGGCATCCGGGTCGGTCCCCAGCGACAGCCGCGTCAACCGGCCGGCGGCTGGGCCATACACGACCGCGGCGGCCTTGAGCTCCGTGGGCTTGAGGAACGGCTCGGACGGAGACAAGCGGCGGTGACAGATGGGACACGCGCTGTAGTCGCTCCCGTCGAAACACCGCTCGCAGACCAGGTGGGCGCACGGCGACAGCGCATGCACCGTGCCCTGCGCGCCACAGTGGATGCACGGCTGTTCCGGCGACTGGAACAACCAGCCCAGCATCCGTTGCACATACAACCGCCGGGTGTCGTGCGGCACGCTTTCGGGGAAGTTCCGGAACAATGGAACGAAGGGCCGGTTGGTCCCCCGGAGCGCCGCGCAGTTGTCGTAGATGAAGCGGCCGGAAGCCGCCATGACCTCGGTGGGCAGCGCGAGCAGCGCCTCCCGGAGCGTGCCGTCCAGCGTGTAGCCCACCCCCGCGAGGTCCGCCTCCAAGGCATCCATGCCCTGCTCCCGTGCCTGCGAATCACCGCTGGGCGAGAGTCCGGCGGGGAGGAAGACAAGCCCCGTGGTCCGGAGCAGCAGCGCGGCGGTATCGCCCGTCACGTCGAGCGAAGGGGAGCCCATGGTGACTCCAAGCGGGAGGAAAAACGGGGCGGAGAGCGGATCCGCTACCTCTAGAGTGAGAAGGAAGCACACCCAGGGCCGCCCCGTGGGGAACCCTATCAGGGCCCGGCGGGGCGCCGCTACCGTTGAAGCACGCGGCTGTCTCCCCGGGCGTCAATCACCACGATGCTGTCGTTGGGCGCCCGCCCCCTTGCCTCGGAAACCTGGCGGGCAGGTCCGCCGATTGATTCGAGTCACGCAAGGCGCCCTTCCTCGCACTGAGACGCCGGGCATCGCGCCTGACAGGGATTCTGAAACAAGCCGTGTGGCGCTCTGAACGAGGCGTGGAGGCCATGCGCGCTCCGTGATGAAGCCGTAACCTTCATCCCTGAGCACGCCGCGGTGGACGTGGGCCACACCGCGCTCAACGAACGGATGCGGGAAGAGGTGCTGCGCGACCAGCCGGAGGCAGGCGAGAAACGGGCGGCGTTTGGTTCGCGCGGCCTGAGCCGGGCGGACGCCCCGCCTACAAACTTCCCGGTGCACTTCACCCGTGTCCTTGAGGAGCGTCAGCCCTCGTGGACCTGGACCGGGCGGAGCCGTCAGACTGCGAGACATGAACCTCTCGCGAGCCGCCCTTCTCGTCCTGCTCCAGCCGCTGGCCGTCCAGGCCGCGGATTACCGCGTGGGCCCCGACCAGCAGTACACCCGCCTGGGTGACGTGCCGTGGGAGTCACTCGAGCCCGGGGACACCGTCTTCGTCCACGCACGGCCCACGCCCTACGCGGAGAAGTGGGTCCTGGGCCGCAGGGGCACGGCCGCCGCGCCCATCACCGTGCGCGGCGTGAAGGACGCGCAGGGCAATCTGCCCGTCATCGTCGGCGAGAACGCCACCACGCGCTCGCAGCTCAACTACTGGGGCGAGGAGCGCGGCATCCTGAAGATTGGTGGCTCCAACCGGCCCGCGGACACGCTGCCCGCGCACCTGGTGGTGGAGAACCTCCACCTGCGCCGGGCACGCGGCGCATTCACCGGCCGCAATGGCGCGTCCACCTACCTGGACAACGCCGCCGCCATCTTCATCGAGAAGGGCGAGCACATCACCATCCGAGGCTGCGTGCTCGAAGACAGCGGCAACGGCCTGTTCATCGCCAATCAGGCGTCGAATGTCACCGTCGAGCACAGCCACATCCTGGGCAACGGCAATCCCGGCAGCATCTACGAGCACAACACGTACACCGAAGCCCTGGGCCTCACCTACCAGTTCAACCGCTTCGGCCCGCTCTGCAGCGGGTGCCCGGGTAACAATCTGAAGGACCGCTCCGCGGGCAGTGTCATCCGGTACAACTGGATTGAAGGCGGCAACCGGCAGCTCGACCTGGTGGACTCGTCCAGCGGCACGTTGCGCGCGGCGCCGTCGTATGCGCGGACCTTCGTCTACGGCAACGTCCTGCTGGAGCCCGAGGGCGCGGGCAACCGGCAAATCGTCCACTTCGGCGGCGACTCTGGCACCACGGCCAACTACCGGGGCACGCTCTACTTCTTCCACAACACCGTGGTGTCCAGCCGCACGGACCGGACCACGCTGTTGCGGCTGTCGCACCAGAACCAGACGGCGCACGTGACGAACAACGTGGTGCTGGTGGCCGCGGCCAATGGCAATACGCTGTCCCTCACGGACGAAGCGGGCACGCTCCGCCATGGCGGCAACTGGTACAAGCCCGGCTACGTGAGCACCTTCGGCACGCTCACTGGCGCCGTGGTGGATGCGGGAGGGAATCTCACCGGAGCCGACCCCGGGTTCATCAACCTCGCCGGACAGGACTTCCGCCTGGCCGCTGCCTCCGCCCTGAGAAGTCAGGCGGTGACACTCCCCGCCGAGACCAGCAGCGAGCCCGTCACCTGGCAGTACGTGAAACACACCGCGGGAGAGCCGCGCGCCCAGGTGAGCCCGGCCCACATCGGCGCGTATGGGGATGCCTCCGAGCCAGGGACAGAGACGCCGGACGCAGGCACGGGCACCGAGCCCGACGCGGGGCCAGGAACACCCACGGATGCGGGAACAGGCACGCCCACTGACGCGGGCACGGGCACACCCTCGGATGCGGGCACGACGCCGCAGCAGCCGGACGACGCCGAGAGCTCGGGTGGCTGCGCGGCCGCTGGAGCCAGCTTCGCGGGCCCACTGGCGTTCGCACTCCTCGGTGTCCTGGGCCTCCGGCGGAGGCGGAACCCGGCGCGAGGCCAGTAGGTCCGTTCAGGTCGCGCAGGAGGCGGAACGCTCCGACGGGAGCCTCGACGCTCGAGGCCCCCGCCACGGCTTCAGAAGACGTCGGGACGCGGAAGGACTTGCGCGGGATAGACGAGCACGTGTCCCCCTTCGTCGAAGAAGGCCGGGTCGTGGCTGGAATTCACCTGGGTGGGACCACCCACCGTGGCGATGGACTGCCCCATGGAGACAAGCGGCGCATTGCATCGCTGAGGGAGCGCGGGAGCGTGCTTGGAGCAGGTCGTCCCCACCTTGTATGACTCAGGACATGGCGCGGGCGGGCCACCACAGGTGGGGCAAGGCGGGCCCATGGGGAATTCCTTGCTGCATTTCAGACACCAGTTGAAGCCAAGCGGAGGAGGCGCTGGGGGATAGGGATGTACGAGGCAGGGCATGGTATTGGTACAGCCGCCCACCCCACACTGCCACCTTTGCCAGGCGTAGCCGCACAGATGCCGCGCCTCGGTCGGACCGTGAGTCGGGCAGTCCCCGGGCGCGCTCCGCGTCTTGTTACAGCCGACGCACCACCGCAGTTCCTTGTCATGGGTGCAAAGGCCCGGCACGGTCGCATGCATGGCCGGATGGTCATCGCAGGAGTAGGCGCCATCCGTCACGCGTGCCACCGATGCGCACCGCTGACCATCGACGTTGAACACCAGACCGGGCCGCGGGGCCCCTTTCCAGGTGCACAGCTTCCCACGGCCAATGGACATGCCGAACGACGGGATGAGCTGGACCTGCACCCGCGGGTCGCCAGCCACTGCGCCAGGGGCCTGCGGCCCGAATGGGGGAACGGGGCTGTTCCCCCCGTGGTAGAAAAGGTCCAACCGGTTCATGGCGTGGTCCAGGCAGACTTCCAGGCCCAGGGTGACGCCATCCACGGTGACCACCGAGCCACCTCCGTCGCCCGACAGGTTGATTTCCGACCCGACGCGGTTCGGCCGGTTCAACCAGGTGGCTCCCAGCCCCACCCGGTTGGGGCTCGCCGCCGGTACGTCCGTGGAGCCTTCCGTGGGAAGCGCCAGCCTGTCCGTGGCGCCATGGACTTCGATACGCCGGCCCAAGCCCGTCGCGTCGAACCAGGCATTGGCATTGTGGGAGTTGGGTCCCACGAAATCGATGGCGGAGACATACTCCTTGTAGACGGCGGCCCCTTTCAGCCCCTGGCTGAGCAGGGGTGCTGGCCAGCCCTTCTGGACCATGACGACGTTGAAGATTTCCGTCGACTTGGGCTCGACGAGCTCCGCCGACCCGCTGGCGAAGCCCGCCTTCTTGTTCGCCAGCGTGAGGCGGTACCGGCCCGCCCCCAGCGGCACACACCCCTTGATGTCGTCCTCTTCGGGCCCCGTGCGCAGCTTCCACGGTGCAGCAGGCGCGGCGCCCGACGACGGGATGAAGATGCGAGAGCACACCCTGGAGTTGACCACGACCTCCGTGCAGGCCCCCGTCTGGTCAACGGTGTCAATCCAAGCCACGGGCTCGGACAACACGACAGGGCCTGGAGCAAGGCCGCTCTTGCCGTCCACGGTGAGCTGGTACTCGTCGGGCGTGAGCGTCGTCGCGACGCCCTTGAGTGCGTGGTTCTTCCCAACCCCACGCACCTTCCAGGTCGTGTCGGGAGGGCGCGAAAGCGTGACCGTGAGGACGTCATCCACGCCGGTCGTGTCGGCATCGAGGAGGACCGCGTGGACCTGCCCCTCCCCGCCATGTGTGAGCGGCGTCCCGGTGGGCGCCCCCGTTACCGCATCCAACTCCTCGTGCGGGAGGTAGCCGATGGCGCTGCCAAACACGAAGAGCCAGTCTGCATACTCCGGCTTGTCCGTCTCCTGCCGGAGCTGCCGCGTGACGTCCCAGAGCTTCTCGACCGGATATCCACCGTCCTTTCCTCGGAAGTAGAACTCCGGCGCCATGAACAACTTGAGGACGTTCTCCTCGGGACGTACGTGGCCATCCGCCGCCGCGAGCCGAATGGCATCCTTCATCACATCGCAGCGCTTCTGGATGTCGACGTCCGGGTCCGCGTCGCCCAGGTAGTCGATTCCGGGTCCAGGCACGCGAGGCTTCGTCCCCGGCTTGACGTTGAAGGCGATGAACTGCACCTGCGCATAGTCGAAGGCGCGGACCTGGGTGGGCATCACGGCCAGCGCGAGGCCCAGCGGTTCGTCTTCGTCACTGTGCGCCTGGAGCTGCACCCGGTAGGGCAACTGGTCGCGGCGAATCGCGGCCTTGTCCCACGTCTTCCGCGCATCCTTCAGGAACTCGTAGCGTTTCCGGGTCCGGAGCTGCTGCTCGTCCAGGGGCGCGAAGAACACCACGTTGTCGTCCTTGTCCCAGACGACGAGTTGCCCCCGCTTGAGCTTGCCGTGGTCGCCTTGCAGCTCCCACGAGACACTCAGCGTGTCCTCGTCGAGCTCGGGGTCCGCGCCCTTGACGGGCTTCCAGCGTGGAGCGAACGGCGCCAGGAGGATTTTCGCCGCGTTGTCCCGGTCATCCTTGTAGTACCGAACCAGCACGTCATAGGGCGCGCAGCCGTGGTGGATGAAGGTCCCCGTGCCCTCCCGCTTCAGCACGCCCTGCGTGGCCTCGCTCTCCCCTTTCCAGTCCGGGAGCTTCTGGGCCACGGCGGGCGGCCGCCTGTCAGCGACCTCGTAGCATTTGCGCCGGCGCAACAGGTGCGTGGAGCCCGCCTCCGTCGCATCCGTGTCGCAGGCCACCTGCCCGCCCTGGGGCGAAAGCGAGTGATACCCATGGGCGTGGACCTCGAAGTCCACCTTGTCGGCACTGGAGGCAACACCTTCCAGCACGTACTCCGCTTCGCAGGTGCCGGAGGAAGGCAGGAACCACCGGGTGAGCTTGCGGATGGACACCGCCGGAGCAGGAAACCGTCGCCGCACCTGCACGGTGTGCTCCGTGTCCAGGGCGAGCGGCGCGGCGGGCTTCCACGGCTCGGGTTTGTGAATGAAGGGCTTCGGTCCAAGCGCGGGGTCGAGCAGCGACGCGAGTGGGTCCGTCTCCGGCCTGGCGCAACCCACGAGCTCGACCAGCGCGCGGTTGATTTCCACCGGGACGAGGGTGCCCCAGTTGTAGAGGGCCACGTCGTTCAACCGGCCGCTGAGGCCGTTCGTGTCGAGCAACTCACCCAGCGTCTGCGGGTGCGTCACATCAATCTTGTTGGAATCCGACCGGAGGGCGAAGACAGGAGGCATGGACGCCCTCCGTTACGGGTTCAAGGCAATGAACTCGAAGACTTCGGGGGCACCGTCGTCCTCGAGTTCGAGTGCGTCGAGCGTCAACGCGGTCTGAGGCCCATTCACCAGGGGAATGTCCGCACTGACGCCCTGGTCGAGCACCCACTCCTTTGGCGAGGCACTCGGCGGCCATTGGACGGTGACGTGCGGCCGGTCGACGGGCGCCGTCGTCCCGTCGGGCCGCTGGAGCTGGACGGCGAGCTTGAACTGTCCCAGCCGCTGGACCTGGAAGTGGAAGTGAGGCCGGCCCGCGGGGATATCCAGCACAGGTGCGGCGTCCAGCAACTGGCCCGTGGCGGAATAGAGCTGGAACTTGCCGCCTCCCGCGAAGCGCAGGGCGAGCGGATAGGACCCGGGCACCAGCGGTTCCCCGCTCCATCCCGCCAGGCCCGAGGTCCCCGTGGCCTGAGCCAGGGGATGGGCATCCCCCAGCATGAGTTCCACGCCGCTGACGCCCGCGGCATCGTGCTTCCATTGCAGCAGGAACTCGGGGCGCGCCCCCACTTCGACTGGGACCAGGCACACCGGGCAGGTGTTCAAGAGCACCGGCTGCTCCCGGGCCCCTGGATTCAGGAGCAGGTCGTCCACCGCCGAGAGGCCATCCACCGTGACGGTGTAGGCCCCCGCATCCAAGGGCAGGAACCGAGCCACGCCGTCGCCTTGCGTCGCGGCCGTCATGTCATCCACGGCGTAGCGCAGGACGCGGCCCTTGGGCTGCATGGACTTGCTGCGGTGCGGATCGTACACGGGAGGAATGAGCCGTATGGCACGTCCCGACAGCGACACCTGGACCTGCCCCAGCATCTCCTGGGTGTCTGTCCGATAGACGAGCACCAACAGTCCCGTCCGGTGCTCGGCACAGGGAAGGGTCGAAGTCCCCACGACGGTCGACGCGGTCTTCTCCGCGGCCTTCAGGGCGGCGTCGAGATTCATCCTTCCCCCTGGCGCGCCTGAGCCAGCTCCAAGCGCGCATAGATGAGATTGAGCTTCTCGGAAGCCGGCCGCCGAGCGTCCGAGAGCAGGTCTCCCATCCAGCGGGTGGCTGGCGCCTTCTCGAACCCGGGTCCGTATTCGATGAACAAGAAGACGTACAACGTCACCTCACGGGCGTCCGTGATGCCGTGACGCTCGGCATGGGCGATGCCATCCTCCACCGCGCCGCGCAGGGCCCGGGCATCCTGGAGCCGCACGTCTCCCGGAAACACCGAGGGCAGGCTTTGGAGCGTCTCCTCGATGAAGCGCTCGCGCCCTTGCGCGTTCATGAAAGCCATCTGCTCCGGACGGATTCTCAGCATGGCGGGCACGGAGGCTATCAACAGCCCCAAAGCAGGAATAGAAGTAATCGAAGTAAAATCAATGCTCTTGGAATGCCACTTCCAGCCTGCCCTGCCGGAGGGCTTCGCGCCGGGACTACAGTGCGCGGCCATGACAACCCGATTCCACCTGCGGTCCCTCTCCATGGGCCTGGCACTGTTCCTGGCGGGCCCCGCGGGCAGCGTCTCCGCCGCACCGAAGGCCGCCGCGCCGAAGGTGACCATCAGCGACATCCAGGCCCAGGTCTACGACCGGCAGCAGGGCGCCGTGGTCGCGACGGATGCGGCTTCCGACCCCTACGGGATGAACGTGGACGCCTTCATCGTCGTGAAACTCCAAGGGACCTATGAGGGTGACGCGCCGCTGAAGCTGAAGCTGCTGGTCAGCGCGCCCAAGGAGTCCTCCGAAGCGGCGGGTGACCGGCCTGCTTGGAAGGTGACTCAGACGCGCGAGCTGGCGGTGCTCGCGGAGAATGGCGTCACGCAGGTGCCCTTCATCCTCCCGTACCACTGCGCCACCAAGGTCAAGGTGACGGCCACGCTGACGGGCGGTGGACTCAAGGACAGCAAGACGCTCGACACATCCTTCCCCTGCGCCGAGTAGCCCGTATGCTCGGGGCGTGAGGTGGATGCGTCAGGCAGGACAAGCGTGGGGCCCGAGGCCCTGGAGGACGGCACTCGCCAGCTCCGCCCGGTGGCAACCGAAGGAGCCTTCACGAGCGAGGCAGCGCCACCGAAGCGTCGTGGCCCTGGCGCGCGTCTCCCGCGCCTTCGAGTTTCCCCGCACGATTCTGCACGTCGCGCAGTCCGCCAGTGGTCCCATCATCGTCAGTGAGGACGACGAGGGCCGCCGCTACCTCCAGTTCGGGTGGATTGGCGCCTTCCAGAGCGCGATGTGGCCAGGTTTCCCTCTGCGCCTGGAGCTGGACTACACGCGAGCGGTGGCGGCGACGCTGGCCTTCGTGCCCGAGCCCTCGCGCCTGCTCGTCGTAGGACTGGGAGGCGGCACCATCCCCACCTTCCTCCGCGCGGTGCTCCCGCACGCGCACATCGACGCGGTGGAAATCCAGCCCCAGGTGCTGGACATGGCCCGGCGCTACTTCGACTTCCACGAGGACGAGGCCCTGCACGCCCATCTCACGGACGGACGGCGTTTCATCGAATCACCCGGGGCGCCATATGACGTCATCATCCTGGATGCCTACGGCACGCGAAGCATCCCGCCGGCGCTGGCGACGCAGGAGTTCCTGCGGGCCACGCAGGCGAGGCTGACGCCGGACGGGGTGGTGGTGGGCAACGTGCTCCGGACGTCAGGCCGGCCCGGCTCGCTGATGGACCCACTGTGGAAGGCCAGCTTCCCCCAGCTCTATGCCTTCGACGTGAAGGCATCGGACAACCGCATCCTCGTGGGGCTGCCCCATGCGCACAGGCCCCTTCGGGCGGAGCTGCTGGCACGCGCCGGGCGGCTCGCGCGCGAGTGGGGCGTGCCCTTCAACCTCCGCGCGCGGGTGGCCCGCCGTGTGAGCCGAAGCCGCCTCCCCGCGAGCGGCCGCGGCTGACGCGCCCTACTCCTGGACGAAGCGCTCTCCTTCGAGCCGGAACAACGCGCCGACAGGGGCATCCAGGATGGCCTCCAGGGCCTTGAACCGGGCCACGAGGACGCGCAACGGCACCACCGTGAAGTTCGACGGCTCGTCCATGTAGGCCTCATCCTCGACACCCGATGAGAAGGCCCAGCCGCTGTCCTCGGACGCGTGCGGCGTCATCCGCTCGGCGAAGCGGATGGGCTCTCCGTCATCCAGGATGGTCCGGCTGACAATCGCACCCCGCTGAAGCAACTGGAGGCGGCGCATCATCTTCTGCCGCTGTTCGGTCCCCAGCTCCACCCGGATGCGGACCGTGTGGCCCCGCGCGTCCAGGTGCCGGCTGACGTTGAAGATGCCATCACCCCAGCGATTGCCACATCCGACGACGCGCGCACCGTCGAGCACGAGCATCCCCGTGTCCTCCGGACTCTCGCGCAGCTGTGCATTCAGGCGTTCGAGGTTGCAGTGCGGCCGGTAGTCGACGCCAACGGCGAGAGACTCGGCTTCGATGCGCGCCTGCAACGGCGTCGCCTTCTCCCCCACGCGTTCCATGGGCAGGTCCTTCCAGCCGAACAGCCCGTTACCGAAGTCACTGGCGCCCAGCTCCCGGGCGAGCGCTGGCGCGTCCTCACCGCGGAAGACATAGTCCGCCAGCCCATCGAGCGGCTCCCACATCCGGAAGTGTCCCAACGGTCCGAGCCCCGCGAACAGCAGCTGGCCATGGTCCACCATCACCCCCGCCACCTCCTCCGACCGGACGGGCTCCGCCGTGTCATCCACGACGATGTCGATGGATTGCCAACGCCCCTCGAACGCGCCCCGCGGCATGGGAATGCCCCAGACACGCAGGCTCCGCTCGCGGGGCAGTCCACCCGCCGCCACGGCCCAGAGGCCGTTGTACTTCACCACGCCCAGGCCTCCTCCATGTTCGACGGCAAGCCGGGCTCGCTCGGCATGAGGGATGCGCGTTGGCATCACCTCCGCGCGGGCATCCAAGCCATTCTCCCGGGCGAACAGGGCGAAGTGCGCCATGGCGTCTTCGGGGTCCGTCCGATCGAACAAGAACCGGGCGTCGAACTCGCGGTCATAGGCACGCCCGGCCGCCGCCGCATCAGCGCCCGTGAGGCGCAAGTCGTACTGCGCGGGGTCCTTCTTCCTCGGAGACGCCGGCTCCGCATCGTGACGCCAGAAGCGCGCAAGTCCCGGGTCGAGGATGACGAGCACGCCCTCGGGAAGGTCGACTTCGCCCAGCAGCACGGGCGCCAGAGTCACTGCGGATTTCACCATCAGACCACTCTAGCTTCAGCGCGGACGCACACACTTCCGAAAGGCGCAGGCCGCACCTCAAGCGCCAGACGCGGCTCCGGCAGCCCAACTCCAGCCGAGCGCAAGCACTGCTCAATAACCAAATTTCGAGAATTAGACTGACATTGCGCATTCCGGCTCATTTGTGCGAATTTGAACTGCGGGGCTTGAAGCCAAACAAATCCACAGTTGGCCCTCAACCCAAGGCCATGAGCGCAGCGGCCTCCAGAACGCCCCGAACGTGAGAACATCCATGAATAGGAAACCTGACGTCTACACACTCATCCTGACATCCTGGGCCGCCCTGGCCGGCGGATGTGGCACGCCCAGCGAGCCCCCCCTCCTCCACGGCTTCCACGGAGGCTGGCTTCACAGCCCAGGTTGAGGAGGCGAACGAATCCTCCGAGGACGTATCCACAGAAGGGCTCGACACCGCGCTGTCCAGCTCAGCCACGGTGCTGGGGCGCTTCTCGCGCTACTGCGGCAAGGTCAACAGCCACCAGTCTCCTGGGGGCGCCTGGACGGAGGACCCTGACTGCACCTCGGGCTGCAACATCGGCGGCCTCTCCTACTGCCAGAAGTTCTGGCCGGGCTCCACCGCCATCCGCCAGGTCTCCGTCTCCTCGAAGCCCAACAATGCCTGGCGGACGGCCGGCTGTGGCTTCATCGTCGACGACTACGACGGCACCGACGAGTTCGAATGTGTGGCCAACTCCCCCTTCGCCACCGTGATGGCGCAGGAACAGCTCAAGGGCGAATCAGGTGGCGACAAGTGCAACCCGTCGCTGCCCGCCTATCAATTGCTGACGGTGGGAAGCGGGTTCAACAAGGAAGGCACCACGCAGTTCGGTGACCGGCGCTTCATCTTCAAGACGAAGAAGCTCAACCTCTTTCTGTTCCGCTCCATCTCCATCAAGGGGAAGCTCCAGCGCAGGAAGAAGGCGCTCTTCGTGAAGTACTGGGGCCCGTCGTATGCGGATGAAATCGTTGTCGGCTTCGACAACATGGACCTGCATACCAGCTACATCTTCCCCACACCGCAAACCTACAACACGCTCTTCAAGCCGAACTTCACGAAGCTCGTCAAGTTCAAGCTAGGCAACTGGCTGTTCGACGCGATGAACATCGACGTCAACATCAACGCCCTCCGCTTCAACCTCACTCAGGCGCAGATCAACTCCTTTGTGAACAGCCAGCTCAACCAATTCATCGGAGGCCAACTCAACAACGTGTGGGCTGGCATCGAACGAGGAATCATCAACGCAATCGACGCGTCCTACATCACCCGGTACGCGGAATACACCAAGAAGGTCAACTCACTGAAAGAGCAGAACCGGTTCCGCATGACGCTCGGAAAGGCCGAGAAGCACCAGGGCTACAGCCACAAGAACAGCTGGACCTTCGACTGGAACGTGGCGATCGGCCAGAGCACGTACTCGTACGACATGAAGGCCGGCAGCTTCCTGGGCCGCGCCAGGGTCGGCTGCAGCTGGCACGGAATCCGGATCGTGCGGCAGTAATGCGTTGAAAGCGGCCCCCTGCCCCGTACGGACAGGGGGCGGCACCACCCCGTGCCGTCGGGCAACCTACCTGCCCGCTCCGTCGTACGCGCGCTGCAAGCCCTGGATATCGAGCTTCACCATGCCCAGCATGGCTTCCATCACCCGGCGCGCCTTCTCCGGGTCCTTGTCATTCAGCATCGTCCCCAGCACGGACGGGATGATTTGCCAGGACAGGCCGAAGCGGTCCTTGAGCCAGCCACATTGCTGCGTCTGGCCTCCTCCCTCCAGGAGCTTCGACCACAGCTCATCCACCTCTTCCTGCGTCTGACAGTCCACGAACAGGGAGATGGCCTCGGTGAACTTGTAGTGAGGCCCTCCGTTCAGCGCCATGAACCGCTGTCCATGAAGCTGGAACGTGCCAGAAACGACCGGCGCGGTGTCCGAATCCCCGGCGCGGTTGAGGCTGAGAATCTTCGCGTCCTTCTTGAAGACGGACACGTAGAACTTCATCGCTTCTTCCGCGTTGCCGTCGAACCACAGGAAGGGCGTGATCTTCTGCATGGTGCGTTCTCCTCTGTTCAGGATGCGCCCGGCGTCAGGCGCGCTTGGATTGCTTGGACTTTGATTTCACCGGCGACTCGAAGAGCCCATCCAGGTACGTGCGCATCTGGCGCAGGTTCTCGATGACTGTTTCAGGCCGCTGCCGCGTCTTGCCCACCAGCATCGAGCCCTGCCAGGTGCTGTAGAGCATCCAGGCCACGGCGTCGGGGTCGAAGCCCACGCGCGGCGGATGCAGCCGCTTCGCCTCCGTGAGCAGCCCCGCCACCGCGCCGACCCAGGCCTGCATGTGGCCTTCGCCCGCCTGGCGAACGGTGGCGTTGGACAGCGCCAGCTCCTGGGACAGCATGCCCACCATGCAGGTGAGCAGCTCGCCGTGCTGGCGAGCCAGGTCGCTCATGACGTCCAGCAGCCGGTGCAGCTTCTCCAGCGGGTCCACGTCGGGCCCGTCCCAGGCCTCGGCGTACAGCCCCATGCCCATCTCCGCGAAGGCGGCCATCGCGGCGAGGCCAATCGCCTCCTTCGACTCGAAGTGGTGGAAGAAGCTGCCCTTGGTCAGCCCGGCCTCGGCGCAAATCTGGTCCACCGTCGTCGCAGAAAACCCCCGACGCATCATCAGGTGTGTCGCGGCCGCGATGAGTTGACGCCGCGTCTCGGGGGCGTCACGCCTTCGTCGGGTGGGCACCTGGCTCATACAAACTGGTTGGTATGTATTGAATCCGCGCCCACCCTGTCAAGCAACGGGGTGACACACCCGCTCCGCGACAGGGGGAACGGAAGCTTCCAGCACAGTGAGCCAGGAGACACACAGAACGCACACCTGAGACATGGTCGACGTTGCCCATCCGAGCATGCAGCGGATAATCCGTTGGAAATGACTCACAGCGTCGGGGACACGGCTCGAGCCGCCCCGCCGCTCCTTTCGAACCGGAGTTCCTGGATGCAGTCACATCGCGCGGTCTGGAGCAGGCGCCTGATACTCGTGGGGAGCGTCATCCTCCTGTCATGCGGGAAGGAGGGATTGACGCCTCCGGGTGACGACGCGCTGGCCGCCGCACGAGGCCAGGCCTTGTCCCAGTGGAAGCAGGCCCCTTCCGCCACCAGCGCCCTGGCGCTGGCGCTGGCCTACTTCCCCGACCTCGAAACGGGTCCGGCCCCTTCAGCGCCCTCGGCCCGGCAGCTCGAGGCCCAGCTCGGGAATGACGGAGGGCTGACGCTGACCACGCGTGGACTGACCTTCCAGGTCCAGCCGGCGGCCTCCACCCCGGGCACGCTCCACCGCGAGCGCTTCGCCGCGTTCCAGGGCGAGCGGCACCTCTGGTGGCCCGCGGGGAGCACGCAGACCACCGCACAGGGCTGGCGCACCTCGCGGGTCGAGGAGGCGTGGATTCTGGACGCGGTACCGGAGGCGCGCGGCGACAAGCCGTCGCACCGCGCCGAGTACACCGTCACGTTGCCGGCCTCCGTCCGGCGCATCCAGGACACGGGCGACTACCTCCAGTTCCTCGATGAAAGCGCGCGACCCGTGCTCCGCTTCCATCCCGCCGTGGTGCGAGACGCCAACGGCCACTCGCGCGCGGGCAGCACGCGGCTCGCGGGTGGACGCATGAATCCGCGCACCCAGGTGTTCGACGTGGACGGCGCGCAGGTCCGCATCACGACCGAAGTCTCCCTCGCCGGGCTCACCGCGCCGCTCGTCGTCGACCCGGGCTGGTCCTCCACCGCCGCCATGGCGGAGGCCCGCGCTCAGCACACCGGCGTCCTGCTCGGCACCGGCCAGTTGCTGGTCGTCGGTGGCGTCAACCGCCTGGGCTTCGTGGCTTCGTCCGAACGCTACGACCCCGACACCGACACCTGGAGCGCGGCGGCCGCCGCCGGGATTTCAGGCAACGTCGCCATTTCCGCGCGCCTCTCCGACGGGCGGGCGCTCGTGCTGGCGGACGGCGCCACGTCGGGGCGCATCTACGACCCCGCGACGGACACATGGTCGGCCACGGGCCCCATGGCCGCGCCCCGCTCCCTTGCCACCCTCACGCGGCTCGACTCCGGTCAATTCCTCATCGCGGGCGGCAGCAACCTCGCGACCGCCGAACTGTACGACCCCGCGAGCAACACGTTCCTCCCGACCGGCAGCCTCCTGAGGGTCCGGCGCTCCCACACCGCCACGCTGCTGCGGAACGGGCAGGTGCTCGCGGTGAGCGGCTTCAACAACGTGGACGACGAAGTCCCGGGCGCCGACCTCTACGACCCGGTGGCGGGAACATGGACCGCCGCCGCGCCGCCCCTGGTCCCAAGGCACTACGCCACCGCCACCCTGCTCCCCGATGGCCGCGTGCTGCTCGTGGGCGGATTCACCTCGGGCGGTATCGTCACCACGCATGCCGAGCTCTATGACCCGACGGCCAACACGTGGACGGCCACCGGCGGCCTGAACTTCGCGCGCAACGGCCACACCGCCACGCTGCTGCCCGACGGCCGGGTGCTCGTCGTGGGCGGCTCCAACGCCGCGCGAGATGCCCAACCAGCATCCGAACTCTACGACCCCGCCACCGGCACGTGGACCCTCGCGGGCTCCATGGCGACTGGCCGGGAGAACAGCACGACGACCCTGCTCCCCTCCGGCAAGGTGCTCACCACCGGAGGCTTCCACTCCAATCCGTCACTCACGTTCTACGCGGACACGGAGGTCTACGACCCTGGCGTCCAGAGATGGGCCGCGGCGGGGACCCTGGGCGCTCCTCGCATTGACCCGCTGATGGTGCTGCTGCCCACGAACCGCGTCCTCGTGGCGGGTGGCCGTGACGGAGCAAGCACCGCGCTGGCGTCCGCCTCGCTGTATGACCGGACGACGAACGCCTGGTCCGCGGCCGCGGGCCTCTCCACCGCGCGAGCGGATGCCACGGCGACGACGCTGGCCTCGGGCGAGGTGCTCGTCGTGGGTGGCACGAACGCAGGCGGCACGCTGAACACGGCGGAGCGCTATACGCCGACCACGAACACCTGGAGCCCCGCGGCGTCACCCACCCGCGCGAGACATCTGCACACCGCGACGCGCCTGCCGGATGGACGGGTGCTCGTCATCGGTGGCCAGGACGGCGCGGACGTGCTCGCCTCCGCGGAGCTGTACGACCCGGCCACCCAGGCGTGGACCGCCGCGGCGTCCGCGGCCGGGGCGCGCACCGCGCACGCCGCCGCCCTGCTGCCCGATGGACGGGTGCTCATCGCGGGCGGACGTGACGCGGGTGGAGCAGCCCTCGCGTCGGCGGAGGTGTACGACCCCACCACCAACACCTGGGCGCCCATCGCCGCCCTCGCCCTGGGCCGCGAGAGCTTCACGCTGACGCTGCTGCCCTCCGGCGAACTCCTGGCGGCGGGCGGCGTCGCGGGAGGCGTGGCGCTCGCCACCACGGAGCGGTACTCCGCCGCCGCGAACACCTGGACGCCGGACAGCCCGCTGACACAAGCGCGCTGGCGCCACACCACCACCCTGATGCCCTCCGGCACGCTCCTGGTCGCGGGCGGCCTGAGCGCCCCAGACACCTACGTGGCCTCGGCCGAAACCTACGGAGCCCCCTCGCGGACCTGGACACCGGTCATCGCGCCCGACGTGCGGGGTGGGGCCGTCGCCGTTGCATTGCCCACGGGCGAGGTCCTGCTCGCGGGAGGCACAGCCGCCACCACGGCCCAGCGCTACGAGGAAGTCCTCGCGCTTCCCGCCTGGCGTCCGGTCGTCTCTGCGCCAGAGACGCTCTACCAGACCTGCCCCACCGTCATCGAAGGCCAGGGCTTCCGGGGCATCTCGAGCGCATCCAGCAGCAACTACCTGGACTCGCCAACGGACTTCCCCCTGGTGCGCCTGGGCGCCGCCGAGGGCGGGCGGCTCTGGACGCTCCCCGCCACGGACATGTCCGCCACGCGCGCGACGGTGCGAGTGCCCGCGGAGGTGCTTCCGGGCCCGTATGCCCTGTCCATCTTCGCCAACGCCATTCCGGGCGGGCGCATGGTGCTGGTGCGCGCCAACACCGCGCCCACCGCGGAGGCCGTGAGCATCGCCACGATTTCCGGCGTCCCGCTGGACGTCACGCTCACCGCGACCGACCCGGACGTGGACCAGACGTTGACGTGGACCATCGTCACGCCGCCCCAGCATGGAACGCTGACCGGCACGCCGCCGAACCTCCGGTACACGCCCAACGCGGGCTACGTGGGCGCCGACAGCTTCACCTACCGCGTCAGTGACTGCGGCATGGACAGCAACGAGGCCTCGGTGGGCGTCACCGTGAATACCCCCACGCCCCTGACCATCACCTGCCCCGCGAACACCGTCCTGGAAGCAACGGGACCGGATGGCGCCCCGGGCAACTGGCCGCCCGCCACCGCGACTCCCGGGGACGGAGGGCCGGCCGCCATCACCTATGAACCCGAGGAAGGCAGCACGCTGCCGCTGGGGACCACCACCGTCACCGCCATCGCGGAGAACGCCTCGGGCGACCGGGCCACGTGCACGTTCCAGGTCGAGGTGCGGGACAGCACCCCGCCCGCGCTGACGTGCCCCGCCGACATCCGGACGACCTCCGATGATGCGTCGGGCACGACGGTGACCTTCGAGCTGCCCGAGGCCACGGACGGCGTCTCGACGCCCGCCGTCACGTCCTCGCCGGCATCGGGGAGCACCTTCCGGCACGGCAACAACACCGTCACCGTCACCGCCACGGACGCAGCGGGCAATGAAGCCCGCTGCACGTTCCAGGTCACCGTCCAGGCAACGGTCATCTCCATCGCCGGAGGCGGCTGCCAGGCCTCAGGCGGTGGCGCTGCCTCGTCCCTGGCCATCCTGGTGGTTCTGGCATCGTGGAGCGGCCTGCGTCGCCGCTCGCGCCACGCCTCGCACTGACCCGTACGTCACCCTCTTTCGCGAATGGACTTCACCTTGCGTACACAGGCTCGGAGCTGGGCGCTGGCAGCGCTCATCGCATCAATCGCGCCCAATGCCCTGGCACAAAGCACCACGGGCACAATCGTCCCCATCGACCTGGAGCGGCTTCGCTTCACCCCCGCGGCCACGGACTCCATGCTCGTGGACACGGGACACGTGCTCCCCAAGGGCGCCTACCGGCTGATGCTCATGGCCGGCTACGAGCGCGGCATCCTCCTGCTCAAGGGCAGTGATGGACAGGAGCGCTCCATCCTCGACTACCGCGTCTCCGGATGGCTCGCGGGCGCCTGGTCGCCCGTCGACAACCTGGAGCTGTCCGCGCGGCTGCCCGTCATCATCCATCAGGGCGGCAGTGGCGCGGACTCGCTGGTGGGCATCTCCGCGCCAGACGCCTTCGGCCTCGGCACGCCGGAGCTGGGCGCCCGCTACGCGCTGCTGCGGCGCGAGGACGGCGCCCCCGTCTTCCTCAGCCTGGGCCTGGACGTGGGCACGCCCGGTGGCACCGCGGGTGCCTTTGGCCGGCAACAGGGCTGGGCGGGCCTCCAGGTCGCGCCCCGGGTCGCGGTGAGCCGGGAGCTGGGCCCCGTCGTGCTCGGCGCCAGCGCGGGCGTGCGCATCCGCTCCACGGAGAACGAGCCCGGACGCGACTTCGGCACCGAGCTGGAGCAAGGCGTCGTCGTGTCCACGCGCGGCAAGGGCCTGCGCGGCGAAATCGCGCTGCAAGCCGCGGAGTCGCTGGTGGAGTCGGACTTCGCGCTGGAGCTTCTGGGCGGCGTGCGGCTGCCCGTGGGCGGCGGCTTCGAGGCCTTCGCCATCGCCGGCCATGGCTTCACGGACATCCCGGGCACGCCGTCCATCCGCGCGGCCGCGGGCATCGCCTGGGCGCATCAGCCGCCCGCCCGGGAGGACGTGTGCCGGAGCGGCCGGAGTCACACGCCGGAGCAGTGCCCCGCGCTGGATGACGACGGAGACACGGTGCCCAACGGGCAGGACCGCTGCCCGCTCGAGGCCGGCCCGCCTGAGAACGACGGCTGCCCTGACACCGACTCGGATGGTGATGGCGTCGTGGACCGCGAGGACGCGTGCCCGAACGAAGCCGGCTCCGCCGAAAACAAGGGCTGCCCTGACACCGACTCGGATGGCGACGGCGTCGTGGACCGTGAAGACGCATGCCCGAACGAGGCCGGTGTCGCCGCCCACCGTGGCTGCCCCGAGCCCAAGCCGGAGCCCGCGCCCCAGGCGCCCGCCACCGAAGCGCCGACGCGGCTGCCCACCGAGCACCACGTCCAGTTCCCGGTGGGCCAGTCGACGCTCTCCGACGAGGAACGGCGAAACCTGGACGCCGTCGCGGACTACCTGAAGGCCAACCCGGACCTCTCGCTGCGCATTGAAGGGCACACGGACAACACCGGCCCCGACGAGCTCAACCGCACGCTGAGCCAGGAACGCGCGGACGCGGTGCGCACGTACCTCATTCAGCGCGGTGTCACGTCCTCGCGGCTGACGGCGAAGGGCTACGGGCCCGACCGCCCCCTCACCACCAACGACACGCCCGAGGGCCGCGGCACGAACCGCCGCGTGGAGTTCGTCACGGAGACCGGAGGCGCGTCACCGGCGCGCTGAGCCCCCGCGCCAAACTCGCGGCCAGGGTTTGGCGCGTTCGTTCAAGCCCGCCCTCCCCTGCGCTCCTACCCTGGTGATGAAGCTGTCACCAGGAGGAGCGACATGGGAGCAACCACTTCGACGCAGGCTCCAGCGTTTCGCGCTGGAATGACCATGACGCGGCGCCTCGCCCGGCTCGCGCTCGCATGCTTCGCGGGTGCACTGGGCTGCGCCACCGCGCCGACGCACCAGGTCATCTTTCCTTCCGCGGAGCGACAACCCCCGGAGGTCCATCCCCCTGGGAGCGTCCTCATGGTCCTCTCGGCCGCGTCGGAGCAGAAGCTCGCGAATGGAAGCACGCGCCAGACGGGCGTCTTCCTGAACGAGTTCTATGAGCCCTACCGAGCGCTCATCGACGCCGGCTACGACGTGGTGGTCGCGACGCCCGAGGGCCGTGCACCGGCGTTCGACCCCGAGGGCATGAACCCTTCGTATTGGAAGGAGCACCCCGGGGCGCTCGCCGAAGCCCAGGCGCTCGTCACGCAGCTTCCCCAGTTGCACACGCCGCTGAACCTGTCCGAGGTCCGCGCGCGCGCAGACGACTTCCAGGCGCTGCTCATTCCAGGAGGACAGGGCGTCATGGTGGACCTGCTCGACGACGCGGACCTGCACGGCTTGCTCATCGACTTCGGTGCCACGGACCGTCCCGTGGGGCTCGTCTGTCATGCCCCGGCGCTCCTCACGCGCCTGCCAAAGCAGCAGAGCCCCTTCGCGGGCCGGCGCGTCACTTCGGTCTCCGGCTTCGAGGAGTGGTACATCGAAACCTTCGTCATGGACGCACGCGCCCAGGTTCGTGGGATTGGAGACCAGCTCGACGACGCCGGCTACCGCCATGAGACGGCGCTTCCGGGCCGCTCCCGCGCCGTGCGGGATTGCAACCTGGTGACCAGCCAGAATCCATTCTCGGGTGCCGACTTCAACGTGCACTTCCTCGCCGCGCTGAGCGACTGGCGCAACGCGGGCCGGTGCGCCGAGGACACCGGCGAGCCACCGCGCGCCTCGCGCTGACCAGGAGCTGCCGTTCATGGGCGTGGACCAAGGCACCATGACGAGCCCGTCCCTGAACGCCCTGTTGAAGGCGGCCGTCGCGCGGACCTACCCGGAGATTCCAACCGAGGGGCGCGACAAGGTCACCGTCCTCCAGGCCGTCATGGATGCCCATGGCTGGCGACCCGTGCTGGAGCTCGGCCGCGAGCTGCGGGCCCTTGCGTCCCATCCCGTCCTCCGGGCGCTCGTCGCGGGGCCCACGCCCCGGCACGCCGTGGAGCGGTGGACCACCCTGGAGCGCTTCCTTCACTCCCGCCACCGCACGCAACTGCTCTCCCACGACCTGGCCCGCGCCCAAATGACGTTGCGACATGCGGCCATCGACGGCGGGGCGATTCTCACCGTCAACGACCTGTTCATCTGGGGGGTGCTCGTCGCGCTCCTGGAGACCGCGGGTGTCACGGAGCTTTCCGTCACACTCGAGTCCGAAGGTGAAGCGCCCATGGCCATTCATGGCCCCGCCCTGGTGGACGAAACGCGAAGCCTGCCCGCCACGACGAACGTGGCGACGTTCCACTGGAAGCCTGGGAAGCCCCTCCGTCTCCAGGAGCCTGCTGCGCCGCGCGAGGGAGCCCCCCGCGAGGTCCGCGAGCGGCTCGAACAGGTGATGCGGGACGACCTGCTGCACCCCTGGACGCTCGAGGAGACCGCGCAGCGGCTCGCCCTGTCCCGCCGCGGCCTCCAACGCGCCTTGCAGCAGGAAGGGACCACCTTCTCGCAAACCCTTCAACGCGTCCGCGTCGGCGCGGCACACGCGCTGCTGGCAGACGCGCGCCTGACGCTCACGGACGTCGCTTTCTGTACCGGGTTCTCCGACCAGGCCCACTTCTCGAGGACGTTCCGCAAGCACAACGACGTCCCGCCCTCGGCACTGCGCGAGCTCGTGCTCACCCGTTCGCGCCGCTGACGCGCCACCCGGTTTCTGGCTCCGCCACGGCGAACAACGCACTCACGGGGAGTCGGTCAAATAAATTCTCATAGTGAAAACAACATCTTCTTGTAAACGTCGCATAATCAACAAAGCGCTGGAAGGCCGTTCAATCCAAAACTATAACGCCTCCCCTGAGTTCAACGAGGGGCGTCCATGGGTACGGCGAAAAACAAGCAGCCATTCGAACTGCCAGATTTCTATGTTCCCTGGCCGGCGCGCTTGAATCCCAACCTCGAAGGCGCCCGGGTGCATTCGAAGGCCTGGGCGCGCGAGCTGGGAATCATTGGCCGCCCGAAGGATGGCAGCGCTCCGGAAATCTGGAGCGAGGCGAAGTTCGATGCCATGGACTACGCCCTGCTCTGTGCCTACACGCATCCGGAGGCACCGGGCCCGGAGCTGGACCTCGTCACCGACTGGTACGTCTGGGTCTTCTACTTCGATGACCACTTCCTGGAGCTCTACAAGCGCTCCCAGGACCAGGTCGGCGCGAAGGCCTACCTGGACCGTCTGCCCTTGTTCATGCCGGTCGACCCGGCCGCCACGCCTCCGCCCCCTACCAACCCGGTAGAGGCCGGACTGCTGGATTTGTGGAACCGGACCGTCCCCAGCCGCTCCATGGCGTGGCGGCGCCGGTTCTTCGAGAGCACGAAACACCTGCTGGACGAGTCGAGCTGGGAGCTGTCCAACATCAGCGACCGCCGCGTCTCCAACCCCATCGAATACATCGAGATGCGCCGCAAGGTGGGCGGCGCCCCCTGGTCCGCCAACCTGGTGGAGCACGCCGTCTTCGCCGAAGTCCCCGACCGGGTCGCGGCCAGCCGCCCCATGCGGGTGCTGAAGGACACGTTCTCCGACGCGGTCCACCTGCGCAACGACCTGTTCTCCTACGAGCGGGAGATTCTGGAGGAAGGCGAGCTCTCCAACGGCGTCCTGGTGATGGAGAAGTTCCTGAACATCTCCCCGCCGAGCGCCGCGCACCTCGTCAACGAGGTCCTCACCTCGCGCCTCCAGCAGTTCGAGAACACCGTCCTCACGGAGCTGCCGTCCCTGTTCGTCGAGTTCGGCCTGAACCCGGTGGAGCAGGCCCAGGTGCTCACCTACGTCCGGGGGCTCCAGGACTGGCAGTCCGGCGGGCACGAGTGGCACATGCGCTCCAGCCGCTACATGAACAAGGGCTCCGGCGGCGCGGGCGGCTTCTTCCTGGGCCCCAACGGCCTGGGCACCTCCGCGGCGCGGCTGCCGCAGTCACCCACCGCCCTGGGGCTCACCCGCCTCAAGAGCTTCTCCCACGTGCCGTACCAGCCCGTGGGACCGGTGAAGCTGCCGAAGTTCTACATGCCGTACTCCACGAAGCCGAGCCCTCACCTGGATGCCGCGCGGCGCGACTCCAAGGCGTGGGCGCGGCGCATGGGCATGCTGGACGTGCTCCCCGGAGTCCCCGGCGGCTACATCTGGGATGACCACAAGTTCGACGTGGCGGACGTGGCGCTCTGCGGCGCGTTGATTCATCCCCACGCCACCGCCGCGCAGCTCAACCTGTCCTCCTGCTGGCTCGTCTGGGGCACCTACGCGGACGACTACTTCCCGGCCTTCTACGGGCACAGCAAGGACATGGCTGGCGCCAAGGTGTTCAACGCCCGGCTGGCGCTGTTCATGCCGGAGGACGCCGGCGCGGGAATTCCGCCCCCCACCAACCCGGTGGAGCGCGGGCTGGCGGACCTGTGGGCCCGCACCACCGAAGGCGTGACGCCCGCCTCACGGAGCCTGTTCCGCAAGGCCATCCTGGACATGACGGAGAGCTGGCTGTGGGAGCTGGCCAATCAAATCCAGAACCGCATCCCGGACCCCATCGACTACGTGGAGATGCGGCGCCAGACGTTCGGCTCGGACCTCACCATGAGCCTGTCCCGCCTGGCCCATGGCGACGCGCTGCCGCCTGAAGTCTTCCACAGCCGTCCCATCCGCAGCCTGGAGAACTCCGCGGCGGATTACGCCTGCCTCATCAACGACGTCTTCTCCTACCAGAAGGAGATTGAGTTCGAAGGTGAGCTCAACAACGGCGTGTTGGTCGTCCAGCGCTTCCTTGACCTGGACCCGGCGCGGGCCGTCTCCGTCGTCAACGACTTGATGACCGCGCGGATGCAGCAGTTCGAATACATCATCGCCAACGAACTGGAGCCGCTGGCGCGCACCTTCAACCTGGACGGCAAGGCCCAGGACAAGCTGAAGCAGTACGTCCAGAAGCTGCAGTGGTGGATGAGCGGTGTGCTCATCTGGCACCAGACGGTGGACCGCTACAAGGAGTTCGAGCTGCGCGCGTCCCGCAAGCTGGCGCCGCAGCTCTCGTCGGGCCCCACCGGCCTGGGCACCTCCGCCGCACGCATCACATCCCTGTTCGCCAACCTGCGCTCCGGCGCCTGATCTTCCATTCCACTCGAAAGGCCTATCATGTCGAACATCATCAAGCCGGGCGGTGACGCCGAGAAGTCCCAGTTGAGCTTGGGCACGGCCGCCGCGCGCCAGCTGGCCACGACGACCAAGTCCGTCCCGCAGATGCAGGGCATCTCCTCCCGGTGGCTGCTCAAGCTGCTGCCCTGGGTGCAGGTGTCCGGTGGCGTGTACCGCGTCAACCGCCGGCTGAGCTACGCGGTGGGAGATGGCCGCGTGACGTTCACCACCACCGGCGCCAAGGTGCAGGTCATCCCGCAGGAGCTGTGCGAGCTGCCCCTGCTGCGCAGCTACGACGACGTCGAGGTGCTGACGGCGCTGGCCAACCGCTTCGAGCAGAAGACGTACAAGGCCGGCGAGGTCATCACCGAGGTGGGCAAGGAAGCGGACTGCATCGTCCTCATCGCCCACGGCAAGGTGAACATGATTGGCGCCGGCAAGTACGGTGACGCCACCGTGCTCGGCGTGCTGGCGGACGGCGACCACTACAGCTACGAGGCGCTGCTGGAGTCGCAGGACTACTGGAAGTTCACGGCCAAGGCCGTCACGGCGACCACCGTGCTGGTGCTTCAGCAGTCCGACTTCGAGGCCGTGGTGGCCCAGTCGCCCTCGCTGAACAAGCACGTCGAGCGGTTCAAGGCGCGCTCGAAGAAGAAGCAGGACACCACGGGCCAGGCCGAAATCGAGCTGGCCGCGGGCCACACCGGCGAGCCGGTGCTGCCGGGCACCTACGTGGACTACGAGACGTCGCCCCGCGAATACGAGCTGAGCGTGGCGCAGACGGTGCTCCAGATTCACACCCGCGTGGCGGACCTCTTCAACGAGCCCATGAACCAGACGGAGCAGCAGCTCCGGCTGACGGTGGAGGCGCTGAAGGAGCGCAAGGAGCACGAGCTCATCAACAACCGCGAGTTCGGCCTGCTGCACAACGCCGGCCTCAAGCAGCGCATCCACACCCGGCACGGCCCGCCCACGCCCGACGACATGGACGAGCTGCTGGCCACCGTGTGGAAGGAGCCGTCCTTCTTCCTGGCCCACCCGCGCGCCATCGCCGCCTTCGGCCAGGAGTGCAGCCGCAAGGGCATCTACCCCACCAGCGTGGACTTCAACGGCAACATGGTGCCCGCCTGGCGCGGCATCCCCATCTTCCCGTGCAGCAAGATTCCCGTCAGCGACTCGCGCACCACGTCCATCATGCTGATGCGCGCGGGTGAGAAGAACCAGGGTGTCATCGGCCTGCACCCGGGCACCATCCCCGACGAAATCGAGCCCGGCCTCAACGTCCGGTTCATGGGCATCAACGAGAAGGCCATCATCAACTACCTGGTCACCAGCTACTTCTCCACGGCCGTCCTCGTGCCCGACGCGCTGGGCATCCTGGAGAGCGTCGAAATCGGCCGCGGCGACTAGCCCTCCTTCCGCTCGGATGACGTGAGGGAATCCACATGGCGAATTTCGTGAAGACGGGTGGCGACGACACCCCGCGCCTGAGCCTGGGCACGGCCGCGGCGCGTCAGCTGGCGACGACGACGAAGACCGTCCCGCAGATGCAGGGCATCACCCCGCGGTGGCTGCTGCGCATGCTGCCCTGGGTGGAGGTGACGGGCGGCACGTACCGGGTCAACCGTCGGCTGAGCTACGCGGTGGCGGATGACCGCCTCGTGTTCAGCAACATCGGCGCGAAGGTGCAGGTCATCCCACAGGAGCTGCTCAAGCTGCCGCTGCTGCGGGGCCTGAGCGGCGACGACGAGGTGATTGCGGCCCTGGCCAGCCGGTTCACCCAGGCGGAGTACAAGGCGGGCGACGTCATCGTCGAGGCGGGCACCCCCGCCGAGCACGTGTTCCTGCTGGCCCACGGCAAGGCGCGCAAGCTCCGCACAGGCCCGTATGGCGCGGCCGTCACCCTGGATGTGCTGGCGGACGGCGACCACTTCGGCGACCAGGCGGTGGCGGAGTCGGATGACGTCTGGACCTACACCGTCAAGGCCACCACGCCGTGCACGGTGCTGTCCCTGCAGCAGCAGGTGTTCGAGGACCTGATTGCCCGGTCCGCCACGCTGCGCGCCCAGGTGGAGCGGTACCGGGAGCGCCTGAAGAAGCCCCAGGACAAGCTGGGGCAGGCCGCCATCCCCCTGGCCGCCGGCCACTCCGGTGAGCCGGACATCCAGGGCGGCTACGTGGACTACGAGCTCACGCCCCGCGAGTACGAGCTGAGCGTGGCCCAGACGGTGCTCCGGGTCCACACGCGCGTCTCCGACGTGTTCAGCGACCCCATGGACCAGACGGAGCAGCAGCTGCGGCTGACCATCGAAGCGCTGCGGGAGCGGCAGGAGCACGAGCTCATCAACAACCGGGACTTCGGCCTGCTCCACAACGCCGACCTCAAGCAGCGCGTCCACACCCGCAACGGGCCGCCCACGCCCGATGACCTGGACGAGCTGCTCAGCCGGCGCCGCAAGTCGCGCTTCTTCCTGGCGCACCCGCGCACCATCGCGGCGTTCGGCCGGGAGTGCACCCGCCGGGGCATCTATCCGACGCCCGTCGAGGTCCAGGGCACGCCGTGCATGGCCTGGCGCGGGGTCCCCCTGCTGCCGTGTGACAAGATTCCCATCACCGAGCAGCGCACCAGCTCCATCCTCGTGCTGCGCACCGGCCAGGAGGACCAGGGCGTCATCGGCCTGCGCCGCACCGGCCTGCCGGACGAAGTCGAGCCCGGCCTCTCCGTGCGCCGCATGGACGTGTCGGACAAGGCCATCTCGAACTACCTGGTCAGCACCTACTTCTCCGCCGCGCTGCTCATCCCCGATGCGCTGGGTGTGCTGGAGAACGTGGAGCTCGGCGTCTGATTTTTCAGAAAGTGACACGGCGGGTTCAGGCGCAATGCCTGGACCCGCTGTGCCGCCTGAAACGCTCACATGCCGCATCCGTCAACCGGCGGGCCAGGTTGATTCCCTTTGTGTGACGGAGCATCGTCCGCGGCCATGAGTTCGAGCGAACAAGCCCAGACAGTCATGGCCCTGGCCGACATCTTCGTTCCGCTGGCCGTGGGCATCATCCAGGGCATCCTGGTGATGAAGTTCGTCAGGCCGCTGCTCATGGAACGGCTGGGCGGGCTCGCCGGCATGGTCCGCTCCCGGGCCAACACCTTCTTGGGCATCGTCCAGATGTTCCTGTTCCTGGGCGTGGTGGCGGCCTGCAACGCCGCCTACGCGCCGCAGACGCTCGCCTGGCTCCAGGAACGCGACATCCTCCCTTTCGAGCCCACGCTGCTCGTGCTGCGCATCTCCGCCATCATCGCCTCCTACCTGAGCGGAACCAACCTGGTCCATCTGGTCTCGGCCCTGTCGGACGACACGGAGTCGAACACGCTGGAGCCGCTGCCGCTCAACGACCGACGCCAGCGGTAACGCGCTCGATGAGCGCGAGCATCGCCGCGCGGTAGGCGTTCGCATCGCCGCCGGTGCTGATGGCCAGGGCCGCGCGGTCGAAGGCGGCGGACAACAGGCTGGCGAGCGCGGGCACCAGCGGCCCGTCCCCCAGCAAGGCGGCGAGCCCTTCTCGCAGCGAGCCCGCGGCGGAGGCCTCGTCGAGTGCCATCATCTCCGCATGGCCGAACACCGCCGGCCCATCCACGAGGAGCAGGCGCGTGCGGCCCGGGACGGCCATCGCGTCGAGGTAGGCCAGGCTTCCCTCGATGAGCGCCTCACGCGCGTCCAGGGCCGGCGGCGTCGCCTGGTCGATGGCACGGCGCAGCTCGGCGAATTCCCGTTCGAGCACCGCCCGCAGCAGCGCCTGCTTGTCCTCGAAGTGGTGGTAGAGCGCCCCGCGCGTCACGGCGGCGGCGGCCACCACCTCCGGCGTCGACGTCTGCGCGTACCCCTTCTCCACGAACAGCGCCCGGCTCGCGCTCACGAGCGCCTGCCGCGTCGTCGCGCTGCGCTCATCGTTGCTTCTTCGTGCCCTTGGCTGCATACATGCAGCCTGTATGTTACCTCATCGAAAGACAAGCACGAAGGAGAGCGGGAGCCCATGAAAATCACCAGTTACTACCCGGTCATCATGACGAACGACGTCGCGGGTACGGCGGCGTTCTACACGGCGCACTTCGGCTTCAGCCCGCGCTTCACCAGCGACTGGTACGTCCACCTCCAATCGGACGATGCCGAGCATGTCGCGCTGGCCATCCTCGACGGCCGGCACGAAACGGTGCCGGCGGTGGCCCGGGGCACGGTGGCGGGGACCATCCTGAACTTCGAAGTGGAAGACCCGGACGCCGTCTACCGGGACGTGCAGGCCGCCGGCCTGCCCATCCACCTCCCGCTGAGGGACGAGGCGTTTGGCCAGCGGCACTTCATCACCGCGGACCCCAACGGGGTGCTCATCGACGTCATCAAGCCCATTCCGCCGAGCGAGGACTTCGCGAAGCAGTACGAGGCCAGCGCGCTTCCCGTCGGGTGACGGGCTCAGTGCGTGACGATCTTGGGTGCAATCCCACGCAGCGGCCCTGGCAGCGCGTCCAACATGCCGCCCAGCGCGGGCAGGGAGTTGCGCCCCTGGTACACGGAGGCCAGACGGGGGCGCCAGTAGGGGTTGAAGAAGTTGGGCTGCTCCGCCCAGTTGCCCGGCCGGTGGTAGTAGGACTGCCCGCGGGAGATGACGTTGAGTCCCTCGACCATGCCGAGGAACTTCTTGCGGTTGTTCATCATCTCCAGGCCCTCGCTCTCCGGAGAGAAGGCGAAGGTCACCTTGCCCTGGTTGTTGAGCAGGGCAGGCGCGTTGCTGCCGGCACCATCCGCGTTCTGACGGTTGATGACCTCGTCAGGCGACTTGTTCATCGCCACCCAGGTGGAGGGCTGGTTGAAGTCGACCTGACGCGTCGCCGCTTCCCGCATGTTGGCGTTGGCCATCGGGTTGCACACCGACCCGAACTGGCCGGGCTCGAAGTGCATGAAGGGCACGAGCCCCGCCCAACGGTGATTGCCATCCTGCACGGGCCGGACGTTCGCCGCGTAGACATTTGTCTCCAGCAAGCACACCAGGCCCCGCACCACGCAAATCTCCGTCTCATGGATGCCGAATCGGCCCTCGCGCCCGGCGGGCCGCACATGGCCTCCCCAGGACCGGCCATAGTCCGAGTAGTTGACCCGCCAATGGAGCCCTCCTCGCCGGCTTCCGCTGTCCACGTCGTTGAGCGCCCAGATGCTCGTCTTCATCATGTGCCTGTAGGGCAGCTGGGCTCGGTTGTTGTCGTTCTTGCGCCGGCGGTTGTCGCCAAAGCACTTCCAGTAGTCGTCGTCCTTGGTGCAGGCCAGGGGATTGTCAATCTTGAGGGGGCCGCGCCCCAACTCGGCGGGACCGATGTTGATCCAGTACGGGTCATCCGAGCCGATGTTGTCGCCTTGCGCCATCATGCCCCACGGCTGCAGGTTGTCGTTCCAGTCCCGGATGAAGTTCCGCCCATCGTTGCCAGGCCCTCGGCCCTCCCGGAGCTTCCCCGCGTTGGGATAGCTCGAGGAGAGCATGCGGGTCTGGCCCATCTTTCCGAACTGCATGACCCCATCGACGTCGATCCCCTCGTTGAGGAAGTCCTTCAGGAAGCCGAGCATGTTCGGTATCGGCAGGAGCCCGCCCAGACCGCGATTGCCGACGAAGCCTTCCGGGCACTCCAGGACGCCTCCGGACGAAGCGGTATCGCAGGGATACCGAGTGGCATTGGTGATGCCTCCCATGGCGCGCTTGGCGCGCGCGACAGGGTCATTCGCGGCTCGCTTGGTCACGTCCAGGGCGCCGAAGGGGTTCTTCAATGACAGCGGCCCTCCGCCCGCGTGGGTGTTGTGCGCCTGGCCGAACAGGCATTGGCTGTAGGCTCCCGTGGCCAGCTGGCTCATCATGGAATTGACGTTGCTGTCATTCGCCTCGACGACGGACTGACTGGACTGCACCACGTGAGTGGATGCCGAGACCATCACCGCTTGGGATGCGAAGAACATCACGCCATTCAAGGCCCGATGCGCGGGGATGACGAGCTGTCCGATGATGGCATCCGGATTGAGGGTCCGGATGGTCGTCTGGACCAGCCGCAAGAAGGTATCCCGGTAGAGCGTCATGATGCGGCTGACCACCCGCAGGAGGGGCCCGACGATGGGGACGAGTTGCAAGACCGGACAGATGAGCATCCAGTAGCCGGAAGGTGACCCCGCGCAGGGATTCAGCGTCTTCATGAGCCCATAGAGGTCCGTCAGGAACGCCTCGATGGAGTAGACGAGCGACAGCAACGACTGCCACATCATCGCCGACACGTAGTGCGACACCTGTGTACGATTGGCGTATGCGTAGAAATTGAAGGCCCGGGCCTCCATGGCCGCCATGGAGTACGCCGCCGCATCCGCTGTGTTCTGGAGGCGAATGCGCTCATGCACCGTGTGGCCGATGTTGACGGTGGCCAGCACGGCCAGGGACATGATCAGCACCATCAGCGCCATGAGCACCAGCGCCTGGCCCTCCTGGCGGCGGAAACTCTGGCGAAGGCTCCGGGTCAGCATGGGGCAGGTCTCCTCGCGCGGGGGCGCAATCCCAGAGGAGCTTTGGCATGGTGGACGCGGCTGGCGCAAAAAGCCTTGCGCCCCCTCCAGCGGCCCCCCCAGGAAATCTGGACCCTATGACAATGAATTGCACCACGCAAGGCGCGCTCCCGCCACTCATTCCCATTCGTGGGTGAATGAAAATGGCGCACCGCGCAACTCCTTGCGGCACCGCCCCTGCCCGAAAGCCAGGCTTCCGCGCGCCAGTGCGACGTCGTCCCGCTCCGGCCCCAAGACACGTCGTTCTTCGCGTCAGTGGCGGAGGAGGCTTCACCGAAGCGAGGCCGAGCCATCCGCGGCCGGCGGGAGCGACGAGCGAGGGCTCTCCACGGAGGGGCCCGACGTCGTCGTCCAGCCCCCCCAAGGGCCCCGCCGTTCCCGCGCCCGCGCCGGCCTGCTCATTCCCCCCAGCATGTTCTCGGAGGCAGAGGGGCGGGGTTCGCCTTGACGAATCGCACGACCTGACGGGTACGCACCAACGTGGGAGGCGCCAGACCCACCCGGTGCGCGAGCGACCACGCCCCACGGCCAGTGACATCCGCTTCGACCCAGCGCTCACCGCCCGCATCGACGCTTGCCTGGACACCGCGTGCAGCGGACGGCGCCGTGCCACCTGATGCCCCCGCCAGGGCCCGGCGCCGTCCGGAGAATGCGCTCCGCCATGCCTCAGGCACGACAGGCGCGGAAAGGCTGTGTTTCACGCAACCTCATCCAATGGCTTCTCACGAGCTGAGAACGCCGATTGTTTCTCGAATTCGCCGCACCTGAGCAGCCCCGAAACATCACACGGGGTATGAGACACTGGCGAAATGCGCCACTCTGGCTTCACCCTGAGCGCATTCGCGAATCCCATCGAAAAGACACACGCAATTGTTTATAGATGCGTGTACTTTTCGATACGGCTCTGGAGGCTTCACTGAAGCGCTCGCACACCCGGGAATTCCCCACGCACGTCCTGTACTGGCTCGCCGCTGGCTTCGCCCTGATTTACGTGGTGGCCGCGGCATTTCTCTCGTTCGGCAAGATTTACCTGCTCCCGCAGGACTTCATCAAAGGGCTCTTCCGCTACCAAGCCGCGCCCATCATCCTGCTGGCGGGCATCCCCTGCGGCCTCTACTTCATCTTCTGGCGGGCCAGCGACTTGTTCGCATGGCTGGCCGCGCCGCCCAAGCTGGTGGTGGATGAGGAGTACCTGCGCGCGGGCGACACGCGCATCGCGTGGCGGAACGTGAGCGCCATCATCACGGTGCAGAACCACGACCGGCTCGTCCTGCGCCACCGCGGGGGCACCTACCGGCTGAGGCTGAACCTGTGGAGCGACGCGGACGAGCTGTACGCCCACGTAACGGACCATGTCGTCGATGCGCTGATCGAAGGCGTGCACCGGCAGGTCAACGCCGGCAAGGCGGTGCAGTTCGGGCCCCTCACGCTCAGTGGCGCCGGGCTGACACACAAGAAGCGGCTGATGCGCTGGGACGACATCGAGAGCATCCGCTTCCAGGACGAGTTCGAGGAGGGTGTCTCCACCCGCGAACTGGTCATCGCCGCCCAGGGCAAGCCGCTCAAGATTGACGAGGCCCGCATCGTCAACGCGCCCGTCCTCCTGGCCTACCTGTCGCAACGGCTGGCCAACTGATTCCCCTCTCCCCTCACAGGTCGCACGTCATGGAAATCTACAGTTCCTCACAGAACAAGCAGAAGACACAGAAGCCGCGCGAGGTCTACTACTCGCGCACGAAGCTCATCATCGGCGCGGTCATCTGGACGGTGGCCTCGGGCCTCTGTGGCATCCTCACCTTCCGGCTGGCGGACAGCCCGGGCGTGATGGCCCTCTGCGGGGCGGTCAACCTCTGCATGCTCTGGATGCTCTACGGCTGCATCAGGCCGCTGGGCAACCTGGACAAGCCCGCGCTGATTATCGGCCGGGATGGCATCCGCTTCGAGGACGGCCTGCTGATTGAATGGGCCGACATGACCGAGAATACCTATTACAGCCAGTCCTACATGGGTATCCCCACGCTCAAGCTGATTCAAATCAAGACCACGCTGGAGAAGCCCAAGCTGAAGAAGATCCGGGTGGCGGCGCTCGACATCGACAGCGACGAGTACCTGGAGCTCTGCGACACCTACAGCAAGCGCTCGGCGCTGGCCCCCGCCCGGGCGTAGTAGGAAACCTGGCACCCCTGGGTAGATACCGGGGGCGTCCGGTCAGCGGTAGCAGGGTGACACCGCCGCGGAGACACGCGCGAGCAGGTCCTCGGTCTCCAGCCGTGCGTCACCCCTCAACTGCCTCAGTCCGTGAAGCGCTCGATGAGCAACTCCAGACGCTGACGCAGCACCCGCGTCGTGGGCAGGTCGGACTGGAGCCCGTCGACGGCCAGCATGAACACCTCGGCGAGCGGCCGCGACTCCAGGACGGCCTGCGTGTACTTGAGCCAGCGCCGACGGTGTCTCGCCTCGACCTCCGGCAACAGCCGCTCGCAGGCGGCGTAGAACTCGGACGCCATGGGCGCCCCGACCATCAACTCCCACGGCTCCAGGAGGATGATTTCGTACACCTGGAGCAGCTTGTCGCGCGCGGCGCCCGGACGCGCCAGCACCTGCTCCACGCGGGGGTAGCGCGCCTCGAACAGGGATTCGAAGACGGCCGAGAAGATGTCCTCCTTGTTCTTGAACTTCAGATACAGGAGCGGCCGAGACAGGTTCGCCCGCTTCGCGATGTCGTCCAGGGACGTCTTCGCGTAGCCGAAGCGTAGGAAGCACTCCAGGGCGGCGTCGAGAATCGCCGCCCGGCGCAACGCATCACGCTCCTCGCTCCTGGTGCCCGTCATGCGGAACAAATTGACAAAAATAGCCTATTTCGTCAATTCATCACCGCACAACGACGAGCACGGGTGGACGGCATGACGTGGCGCAGAAGGCTGGCGTATGCGGCAATGGGGATGGCGGCGCTGCTGGCCCTGCTGCTGACGGTGGTCGCCATCGAGGCCTGGCCGGCACTGGGCCAGGCCGCGGACGGCGCGCGGAGGGCACGCATGGCGCGCTCGCCCCAGTGGCAGGGCGGCCACTTCGACAACCCGCAGCCCCTGCGCACTGATACCTGGGGCTCCATCGCGAGCATGTTCAGCGCCAGTCCCGACGTGAGCCCCGCCCAGGGGGCGCTGCCCTCGGTGGCGCTGGACGGAAGCGCTTTCGGCGCGCCGCCCGCCACCGGCCTGCGCGTCACGTGGTTCGGACACTCGACGTCGCTCGTGGAGTTGGACGGGCAGCGGATTCTCATCGACCCGGTGTGGAGCGAACGCGCGTCCCCTTTGAGCTGGATAGGACCGCGCCGCTGGTACGCCCCGCCCCTGGCGCTGACAGAACTGCCCGCTGTCGACGCGGTCGCCATCTCCCATGACCACTACGACCACCTGGACCATCGAACGCTGCTGGCGATGAAGGACTGGGACACGTCCTTCATCGTGCCGCTCGGCGTCGGTGCACACCTGGTGGGCTGGGGCATCCCCGAGTCGCGCATCATCGAGCTCGACTGGTGGGAGCGTGCACGCGTGGGAGCGATGGAGGTCGTCTGCACCCCCGCCCGCCATGCCTCGGGCCGGACGGGCATCGACAAGGACGCGACGCTGTGGTCGGGCTTCGCGTTCCTGGGCCCCACGCACCGCGTGTACTACTCGGGCGACACGGGCCTGTTCCCCGCCATGAAGGACATTGGCGAGCGGCTGGGGCCCTTCGACCTGACGATGATTGAGGTGGGCCAGTACCACAGCGCGTGGCCTGACTGGCACATCGGCCCCGAGCAGGCCGTCACCGCGCACCAGTGGGTCCGGGGGCGCGTGCTGCTGCCGGTGCACTGGGGCTTGTTCACCCTCGCGCTCCACGGGTGGACGGAGCCCATCGAGCGCGTGCTCGCGGCGGGCGAGGCCGCGGGCGTGAGCGTCATCGTCCCGAAGCCGGGTGAGCGCGTCGAACCCGGTGCGCCGTCCTCCCCCGAGCGCTGGTGGCCCTCGCTGCCGTGGAACACGGCGGTGCAGGACCCCATCGTCTCCACCCAGTTGGACTGACGTCCCTGCCCGTCTGACTTCAGGAGTCCCCCACATGCGAGTCATCCTCTTTGGCGCCACGGGCATGGTCGGCCAGGGCGTCCTGCGCGAATGCCTGTTCGCTCCGGACGTGGAGCGCGTCCTCACCGTGGGCCGCGGTGCCACGGGGCAACGCCACGAGAAGCTCACCGAACTGGTCCACACGGACCTCCAGGACTTCTCCGCCGTGGCGGAGCAACTCACGGGCTACGACGTGTGCATCTTCAGCCTGGGCGTGTCGTCGGCGGGCATGACGGAGCAGGCGTACCGGCGCGTCACGTTCGACCTCACGCTGGCTGCGGCCCAGGCGCTGGGCCAGTACAACCCTGGCATGCGCTTCCTCTACGTCTCGGGCGCGGGAACCGACAGCTCGGAACGCGGGCGCACCATGTGGGCGCGCGTGAAGGGAGAGACTGAGAACACGCTGCTCCGGCAGTCCACCCTGTCCGCGTACATGTTCCGGCCCGGCTATATCCAGCCAATGCACGGCATCCGGTCGAAGACGCGGCTGTACCAGGCGCTCTATACGGTGATGGCGCCGCTCTATCCCGTCTGGAAGGCACTGTTCCCCACCTTCGTGACGACGACGGAGCAGCTGGGCCACGCGATGCTCGCCGTCGCCAGGCAGGGCGCTTCGAAGCGCGTGCTCGAAAATCGGGACATCAACGACCTCGCGGTGGCAGCGAGCTGAACCGGACTCCAGGTTGCCCCCAGGACTTCGAGGGCGACCGGGCGTTCACTCCCTGGCAGGCCGAGCCGCTCGCCTGCCGCCCGAGTTGGCGCCTGCCCGTCCGCCCGGCCCAGGTGCCCCTCCCTGCGCCAGGAAGCACCTTGAGCGCGGGAGGCAGAGAGCGGATGAACAGACGACTCGCTTCGTTTTTCCGAAGAGACCCGGCCGAAGTCCAGGGCGCGTATTTCCTGCTGAAGGGCCTGTTGCCCTGGTTCCAGCCGAAGCGGGTCACCCGGTTCACCGGGCCCATCCGCGAAGGCTGGCTGATGAAGACGGTGGGCGGACTCGCCGGCACGGTGGGCGCGACGCTCCTGTCCGCGCACCGCCATGGCCGCGTCACGCCGGAGCTCAGGAAGCTGGGCATCTGGAGCGCGCTCACACTCCTGATGGTCGACGTCTCCACGTACGCCACGAACCGGAAGCGGCGCTCCGTCGTCTTCCTGGCCGATGCGGCCGTTCAGTCCGCGCTGCTCGCGGCGCAGTGGCGCGCGTGCAGCCGCAGGCCGGTGGTCATCGACGCACGCGCCTCCAGCCTTCGCGACCCGTCGCGGTACGGCGCGGGCGAGCATGGACGGTGGAACATCCTCCCTGGCGAGTCACGCGACGCGGCGGGCAATCGCGACATCGTCGCCGAAGGCTCCATGTCTTCGTTTCCCGCCAGCGACCCGCCTTCCTACATGGGTTGACCGCTCACCACTGTGTCTCCCAGAGCGGTCGGTGTAAACCGGGGAGCGTGAACGAAAGCTGGGAGCGGCGATTCCGCCGAGAGGTAAAAGAGATGGACGCCGCCCTGCGTGGCGTCCTGTCCCGGACACAGTCCGACGAAGAACTCCGTGCCGCCCTCGAGGAACTGGCGCGCCGCTCCGCCTTCCGGTCCTTCACCTGGCTGTGGGGGCCCGCCCTCCACGCCAGGGACCGCGTCCGCTTCCGCCCCCTCATGCTGTCCTGCTTCTCGCCCAGCAGCATCACCGCCGACGGGCAGTGGCAGAACCCCTGGCTCGGGGAGAATGCCTCCGCGCTGGAGGTCTGGCTCTTCGACGCGGACCGCACCGACGACGTGGAGATGTTCCGCCGCCTCCTGGCCTGGAAGCTCGCGGGTCTGCGCCTCCCCCGGCAGACGGAGTTCTGGCAGACAGAGGTGGTGCGGCGTGTCCAGAAAGCGCCCACGCGCGCGGCGCGGCACACCGAACTCGCCAAGATGGACATCGGCTGGGGCCGGCTGGACGAGCCCACCGCCCTGGCCCTGGACGCACTGGACGCGGAGGCCGCCCGGCCCTTCATCCTGGAGCACCTGCCGTTGAGATGGCCCCGCGAGCGCCAGCCCATGTGGAACACGCTGCGCGAGCGGGCCCAGGCGCGGGGTGACGCGGCCCTGGCCTCCGCGCTCTACCGGCGATGCGTGGATGAGCCCACATGGTGCCGTGATGCCCTGGCGCTCGCACGCACCGTCCAGCCCCCCGCCGAGCTGGTCGCCGCGCTGAAGGCACACCACCCGGAGACGCCCATGCCCGGCGCGGCGCAGCTCTTCGTGGAGCTGGCGGAGGCGCGCGGGCGGGACGTAGTGCCCTACCTCCTCGGCCATCTGCGGGCGGTGGCTCCTCGCTGGGGCGCGCTGGGACGAAAGGACGCGAAGGGCTTCCCGGAGCTGCTGGCGCTCGCGCGGGCGCGGGACTGGGACGATGTATGGGGCGCGCTCCTGCGCACCTCGGCCATGGCGGAGACGTATGACGCGGAGGTGCTGCGGCTGGTGCGGGACGACGCATCCCTCCCGGCCCGGACTCGACGCCGGCTGCTCCAACTGGCGGGCGCGGGCGGCGAATGGAATCTCCCCGGCCTGGGCCTGGCCCGGGTGCAGCGGCTGACGGACGCCACCGCCACCGCACTGTACGCGCGCTTCCCGGAGTTGGTACGTGGCCCCTTCCGCATGCACGTCGCTTCGAGCTGGCGCGCCGCGTACCCCAAGCTGGTGATGCGCGCGCTGGAAGCGAACGACGAGGACCTGCTGGACTTCCTCGCCAGTCGCGCCGCCATGCACGTCCCGACGACGGGGAGCGCGAAGGAGTGGGAGAAGGTGCTCGACGCGATGGCCGCGCACTACGAGGCCCTGCCGAAGGAGGGCGGCGTCTTCGCCCGCCGCGCCGCCAACGCGCTGGGCACCCTGCCCGCCTATTCCATCTGGACCTTCGACACGCTGCTGGAGAAGAACCGGCTGGCGCGGCTGTTCTTCCTCCGCTCGGATGACTTCTACCTGGCCGAGCCCCGCGCCGTGCGCGACCTGCTGGAGGCGCCGCAGATTCACGTCCAGGCGCTGGCCTTCCGGCTGCTCGGCCGCGACTCCGCGAAAGCCCGTGAGGTGGCCGCACAGAACGTGGACCTGCTCCAGGCCACCCTGCTGAGGCCCCTGCACCGGCGCACGCGTCACGCCGCCTTCGACGCGCTGGCCAACGCCGCCGCCCACAGCGTGGAGGCCGCCCGCGTGCTGGTGCCGCGCGTGCGTGACGCCTTCGCGCTGCCGGACTCGCGCTATCCCAAGGAGTCGCTGATGGCGCTGCTGGCCCGCATGCTGACGCGCTGGCCCGAGCTGCGAGGCTCCGCGGAAGTCCCCCACGTCTTCGGCCTGCCCGCGAAAGGAGACGGCGCGTGACGGCCTCCAGCTTCCTCTACGCCACGCCCTCCGTGTTCGAGTCCACCCGGGAGCGCGCGCAGCTCAGCCTGTCCGCGGACGCGCACCGCCCCGTGCGTTTCCACGCGCGCGTGGCCCGGGACGTCCTGTCCCTCCGGATGGCGCTCCAGGCGCTCGGCGGGCTCATCTGGCAATCGGACGCGTGGAACGAGACGTGGGGCGGCGGGTTGCTGGACCCGCTCATCACCGTGCACCCCGACCGCGTCTTCTTCGAGGCCTTCAGCCAGGACCAGAGCGCCTACGGGCTCGTCATCGTGGACCGCGGCCTCTTCGAGCCCGAGGGTGAGGTGCGCTGTGGCACCACCAACGTGGACTTCACCGCCTGGCTGTGGGCGGCGCTGGCCGAGATGCGCTCCACCCGGGAGACACACCTGCGCATCGGTCCGGAGGGACTCGACGTGCGCACCACCGGCGCGGGCGGTCGCTTCGAGCAGAAGGTGGACGTCCCGGAGCCCTGGGTGCGGGGCCTGCTCCAACTCCAGGGCGGCATGGCGATGCCCGGCACCCGCCTGACCGCGCGGCCGGTGGACCTGCTCTCCGCGGTGCGCTTCCTCAGCCACACCAAGGCCAAGGTGTCACCGCGCGCGCTGCGCTACGAACTCCACCCGGGAAATGACGCGCGGCTGATGCTGGAGCCTTGGGAGCACCCCGTGCCCTTGAAGGGCGCGGTCCACGGCTACACGGCGCCTCGCATCATCCGGGCCTGGGGCCGCCGGCGGCTGCGGCTGCTGGAGCCGCTGCTGCCCTACGCGGAGCGGGTGGACATCTACCTGAAGGGCCGCGCGCTGCCGCACTTCTATGTCGCGCACCTGCCCGGCGGCGTGCGCTTCCTGTTGGGCCTGTCCGGGTGGACGGCGAATCATTGGACGAACACCGCGGGCATGGACCTGCTGCTGGAGCCGGCGCGCGACGACGCGCTGGCGGAGCGTGTGCTCGGCGTGCTGCGCGAGCGCTTTCATGCCTCGACCGAGGACGTGGCCACCGCCCTGGGCGTGGACACGGCGCGGGCCGCGGGCGCCCTGGCGGCGCAATGCGCGGCCGGGCGTGCCCTCTTCGACGTGGAGGCGCGGAACTGGCGCCACCGCGAGCTGTTCGCCACGCCGGTGGACCTGGGCCGCCTGTACCCGCCTGACGCCCGCCGTGAGGAAGCGGAGCGCCTGGAGGCCGCGGGCGAGGTGGAGGTGACCTCCGCGGCGCCGAGAGAGAAGCGCAATGTCCGCACGCTGAACACGCCGGAGGGGCCCGTCACGCGCGAGGTGGTCCACCGGGACTGGGTGGTCCATGGCCGCGCGGGCCCGCAGTCGGGCGTCGAGCTGGTGATGAACGACGAGGACCGTGTCCTCTTCGGCCGGTGCGGCTGCGAGTACTTCAGCGAGCACCTGCTGAACCAGGGCCCCTGCGCACACCTGCTCGCGCTCAGCCGCCTGGCGCGAGCGCAGCGCCGCGAACTCAGCAGCTCCGAGCCCGCCTCTGCGGACGCGCTCGCGGCCCGGGCGGCGGAGGCGGGCGCGCGGCGGCGGCCCACAGAGGCGCTTGACCCGGGAGACGACGAATGACGATAACAGCAGGTGCTCTCGGGAGAGGCCAGGGCTCGCAGATGAGCCATGAGTACCGCGGTGTTTCGCCGCGGGGGTGTTCTGTCCCCATCTCTTCGCCAGGGTCCCAGCGTACGCAACGCCGGGAGCCCCGGGTCCAACGCCTCGCAGGTCGTCCCCTGGCCTCTTCCGGAGCACCATGAGCTGGTTCGACAACGCCCTCTCCCGGCTCAAGGGGTTGTTCAGCCGTCCCGTGACGCGGAGCACCACCGGGCTGGACGTGCCGCTGGATGCCCACGGCCGCCCACAGGACGTGGTGAGGGAGACGGTCTCCACGTCGGGCCCTCTGAAGCCGGGGCACCTGAGACAGATTCGCCGGGATGCGCGGCTGCTTCCCAAGGGCATCCGCCGCTACACGCCTGGCCGGAAGAAGTGGATGGAGGCCGCCGAGGCCCGGCGGCTGTTCTCCGCCACGCTGCGCACGCGGAACCGGAACCTGAGGGACTTGCTGCCCGACGAGGCACAACTGGCGCGCTACGGCCTGCCGCTCTGGCGCACGGAGGAGGACGTGGCCGCGGCGCTGGGCGTCTCGGTGGGCGTGCTCCGGCACTACAGCATCCACCGACCGCGTGAGCGGGTGCGGCACTACGTGACCTTCGCGGTGCCCAAGCGCTCCGGAGGCGTCCGGCTGCTGCATGCGCCCAAGCGGCGCCTGAAGGCCCTGCAACGCCGGCTGCTGGCGCTCCTGGTGTCGAAGCTCCCCGTGAGTCCACAGGCCCATGGCTTCGTGCCGGGCCGCTCCATCAAGACGGGCGCCGCGCCGCACGTGGGCCGGCGGGTGGTCCTGAAGCTGGACCTGAAGGACTTCTTCCCCTCCGTCACCTTCGCGCGGGTGCGGGGGCTGCTCATCGCCCTGGGCTACGGCTATCCCGTGGCGGCCACGCTCGCGGTGCTGATGACGGAGTCCGAGCGCCAGCCCGTGGAGTTGGAGGGCACCCTCTTCCACGTTCCCGTGGGCCCGCGCGTCTGCGTGCAGGGCGCCCCCACGAGCCCTGCACTGTGCAACGCGGTGCTGCTGCGACTGGACCGGCGGCTGGCGGGCCTGGCGCGGCGGTACGGCTACACGTACACGCGCTACGCGGATGACCTCACCTTCTCCGGCGATGACGTCACGGCGCTGGAGCGAGTCCGCGCGCTGGCCGCGCGGTACGTGCAGGAGGAAGGCTTCGAGGTCAACCGCGAGAAGACCCGCGTGCAGCGCCGGGGCGGTGCCCAGCGCGTCACTGGCGTCACCGTGAATACGACGCTGGGCTTGTCACGCGAGGAGCGGCGGCGGCTCCGGGCGATGCTGCACCAGGAGGGGCGGTCGGAGGACGGCGAGGCACACCGCGCGCACCTCGACGGCCTCCTGGCCTACGTGAAGATGCTCAACCCGGAGCAGGCGGAGCGGCTCGCTCGCCGGCGCAAGCCGCGCGGGACGTGAGCGAGGGCTCAGCTCCGGATGGGCCAGGGTCTGTCGCGCGTCCCGGCCTCCCAATTGTCATGGCGGCCGTCCCAGTACACGACCTTGAGCTCACCGGGGTCGACGTCGTCCAGGCACTGGATGTTGACGGACCGGAACTCTCCACCGAGCTCCTCGACGAACCCGGCGGAGAAGCAATGGATGCCGCAGTGCTTGCAGAACGAGCGGAAGTTCGGGCTCGAGCCCTTCCGGAACTTACCCAGGTGCTCCGCGCCCGCGGTGACGCGGAAGGCGCTCGGCTTCGGGTAGGCCTGCGTGCCACCCACCTTGGTGCAGATGCTGCAATTGCAGCGGCTCACGGGCTCCGACAGGTCCATCTCGGCCTCGAAGCGCACCGCTCCGCAAAGACATCCCCCGGTGTAGTGCTTCAGCTTGCTGTCCTTCGACATGGCGGAATCTCCTCGAACGAGTGAAACGACGCCCATGACTTAGGCAGCCCGCATGACAGGGGTATGTCAGGTATCTACCGGCCCGCCGCCGCGGCAGGGACTCCCCGGCCCGGAGACTGGAGACAGCAGCCCCCCCCCGGCCTTCGACACCTTGCGTCATGTCACTACGGACGCAGAGTCACTGGAAACTGCAACGCAAGGTGGAATCCAGCCTGCCCGCTCGCCGCTGAGGGATGACACTTCCCACCTCGGCGTGGTAACCGGACTCTCCCTCGTTGGTGGTCAAACGGTGTGCGCTCACGCCCGGCCACCAGCCAGGGTGGCCGCTGTGGACCTCGTGGCCGCCCTGACTACCGCAGGAGAAACGAGACATGAGCGTTATGTCAAACGCAGCACTGGCTCTGTCCACGGGTCGCCGGTACCGTGCCTACACCACGCGACACCTGGACGAGCTGACGACTCGGGCCGGGCTCTCAGCGGATGAACGGCTCGCGGTGCAAGCGGTGGCGCACGTGCTGCCCTTCCGGACCAACAGCTACGTCGTGGACGAGCTGATCGACTGGGCCGCCGCGCCCGCCGACCCCATCTACCGGCTCGTCTTCCCGCAGGCGGACATGCTGCCCACGGACGATGTGGCTCGCATGGCGGACCTGCTGAGCTCCGGTGCATCAACCCTGGAGCTGAACGCGGCCGCCAACCAGATTCGCGCGCGGCTCAATCCGCACCCCGCCGGGCAGATGCAGCTCAACGTTCCCAAGCTGGCCAACGAAGAGCCCGTCCCGGGCCTCCAGCACAAGTACAAGGAGACGGTGCTCATCTTCCCCAAGCAGGGCCAGACGTGCCACGCCTACTGCACGTACTGCTTCCGCTGGGCGCAGTTCGTCGGGGACGCGGACCTGAAGTTCGCCTCGCGGGAAATCGAGCCGCTGGTGAACTACATCCGCGCGCACCCCGAGGTCACCAACGTGCTGTTCACCGGTGGTGACCCGATGATCATGACCGAGGCCGTGCTGGCCAAGTATATCGAGCCACTGCTGGACATCGAGCACCTGGAGGCCATCCGCATCGGCACCAAGGCGCTGGCCTACTGGCCGCAGCGCTTCGTCACGGATTCGGACGCGGACGACATCCTGCGCCTGTTCGAGAAGGTGGTCGCCTCCGGCAAGAGCCTGGCCTTCATGGCGCATTTCTCTCATCCCAACGAGATGGTCCCCGAGATTGTCCAGGAGGCGGTGCGCCGCATCCGGGGCACCGGCGCGGTCATCCGCACCCAGGCGCCGCTCATCCGCACCATCAACGACACCCCGGACACTTGGGAGAGCATGTGGCGCACGCACCTGCGCCACGGCATGGTGCCGTATTACATGTTCATCGAGCGGGACACGGGGCCGCAGGACTACTTCGCGGTGCCGCTCGCCGAGGCCTACGACATCTTCCGCAACGCCTACCAGAGCGTGTCCGGACTGGCGCGCACGGTGCGCGGCCCGTCGATGTCCTCCACGCCGGGCAAGGTGTGCGTGGACGGTGTGACGGAGATTGCCGGCGAGAAGGTCTTCGTCCTCCACTTCATCCAGGCGCGCGACCCGGAGCTCGTCGGCCGGCCCTTCTTCGCGAAGTACGACGAGAAGGCATCCTGGCTGTTCGACCTCAAGCCCGCGCTGGGCGCCACCCACTTCCCGTGGGAGGAGCCGTCCGCGCAGTCGTAGCCGCCACGCGGCGGGAGGGTTTGTGACTTCCAGCGTCACACGCCCGCGACGCCTCCCAGGCCAGACGAGCACCCACCCGGCACCTTCCTCCTGGGGCGCACGGTGCATACCGTGGCGTCATGCTCGGCGACCGTTCCTGGGAGGCGTGGATTTCGGAGTACTCGAAAAGCCACACCCATGCTGTCAACCGTCTGTGTCATACGGTGGGCATTCCGATGATTGCGGCCTCGGTCCCCCTGGCCGCCGCATCCCCGTTCGTCCCTCGCCTCTGGAAAGTGCCCGCCGCCCTCTTCGTCGTCGGGTGGAGCTTCCAGTTCGTGGGCCATGCCTTCGAGCGCAAGCCCCCTGAGTTCCTCAAGGACTGGCGCTTCCTCTTCGTGGGCCTGCGGTGGTGGGCCGCGAAAGTGGCGGGCAAGGCTTGACGCCCGCCGGAATCGCTCAGGCCCTGGGAGGCGCCGCTGGCGTGCGCACGTGTTCGGGCCGTATGCCCATGCCCACCAGGCGCGCCGGAATGCGCCGCAGGAAGGGGACGTGCTGGACCAGCCACAGCGGCAAGGGAAGCGCGGTGGACGCCGCCGGGCTTCGCAGCGCGGGCCCAAGCACGCGATTCTGGATGAGGACCTGGGCCCGCTGGGTGAAACGCGTGGGCCACTCCCGGCGCTCCTGGACGCGCCGCAGGTCCATGGGCGTCACATGCCGGGCGAGCAGTGGCCCCGCGAGGATGTTGGCGGCGGCCACCGCGTCCTGCACCGCCAGGTTGATGCCTACCCCACCCACGGGTGACATGGCATGCGCCGCGTCGCCAATGCAGAGCAGGCCCGCCTGGTACCAGGTGCGCAGCCGATCCACCCGCACGGTGAGCAGCTTCACGTCGTCCCACGTCGCCAGCTCGTGGGTCCGGTCCGCCAGAAAGGGCGCCAGCCGGGCGAAGTCCTCGCGGAAGGACGCCAGCCCGGCCTCGCGCAAGGCGTCGAAGCTGCCCTTCGAGATGACACGCCCGCACTGCCACGAGTCGCCCCGGTTGATGAGGACGAAAATCTGTCCCTGCTCGAAGCGGCCCATGGGGTCCTCGGGGTCTTCGGGCTTGCGCGCGACACGGAACCAGAGGACGTCCATGGGCGCGCCCAGGACCTCCACCTCCAGGCCGGCGCGCTGACGCACGACGGAGGTCCGGCCATCCGCCGCCACCACCAGCGACGCACGAACCTCCAATGAGCCCTCCGGCGTCCGGGCCTGGACGCCGACGACACACCCCTTCTCACGCAACACATCCGTCACTTCCGCGCACCGGCGCAGGTGGAAGCCCGGGTACTCGGCGGCCTTCCGCGCGAGGAAGTCGAGCAGGTCCCACTGCGGCATGAACGCGATGTAACGCGCGCGCGTGGGCAGGTGAGAGAAGTCTCCGACGACCACGTCATGGGCGCCGCGCTGGAAGCGCAACACCGGCGCCTTTTGATGCGGCAGGGCCAGGAGTTCCTCCAGCCACCCCAGCTCGTGCATCAGCTCCAGGGTGGAGGGGTGGATGGTGTCGCCGCGGAAGTCACGCAGGAAGTCCGCGTGCTTCTCCAGCACCGTCACCTCCACCCCCGCCCGTGCCAGCAACAAGCCCAGCATCATCCCCGCCGGGCCTCCTCCCACGACACAACACTGCGTGATGCGCACCTCGTCGGCCATGTCAGTCCCCCGCCATCTCAGCCCCAGCCAGCAAGATTCTACGAGCGCCCCCACCCGGAACGACCAGACCTTCCAGGACCGAACGTATCTCCCTGACAGCAGGGCGATTCAAGGGGGGCGCTGCTCGGCGCACAAGAAACGATGTCATTTCAAACCCGTCATGACACACCGCCAGGCCGTCTGCCGAGTCCGACAGAAAGTGTCGGAAACAATGGCTAACAAATATTTCTGAATTTAGATGAAATTCACGGACGCCGGCCGCTGGCTCGAAACCCGGTGCGTGTCCGCGTGAGTGGGGCGGCCCTGGCCTGAGGTGAGGCCTGGGGTGCCCGGCTCGTGTTCGTCGTCTCATCCCAAAGGACGCATCCACATGTCTCGTTTTCGCGCTGTCTCAGTGCGCGCCCTCCAGGGCGCGTTGGTGTCATCCGTTTGCCTTGCTTCAAGCGCCCTCGCCCAGGACCTCCGCGGGACCCCGGCCCCGGTCTTCCTGAGCGGAGAGGACGCGCATTGGGGTTATTCACAGACGGTCAGCCCGCAGCACTGGGGCGAACTCCCGGGCAATGCGTTGTGCGCGGCGGGACTGGACCAGTCCCCCATCGCGCTGGTGACGGCGGAGACGGACCGGCAGCATCACCTGGACGTCCCCAGCTTCCATTACGGCGCCAGCCGCGTGCGCATGACGAACAACGGCCACACCGTGCAGTTCACCTATGACGCCGGCAGCACCCTCCAGGTGGGTGGCAACACGTATCACCTGGCGCAGTTCCATTTCCATACGCCCAGCGAGCACACGAAGGACGGCGTGGAGTACCCGCTCGAAGTGCACCTGGTGCACACCGACGCCCATGGCACGCCGGCCCTGGTCGTGGGCGTGCTCATCAAGGAGGGCCTCGTGCACCCGGGGCTGCTCACCGCCTTCCGGAATCTGCCCAAGCACGCCGGTGAGCACAGCCAGCCCCTGTCCGCGCTCATCAACGCCAGCTCGCTGCTCCCGTTCAACAAGGCGTTCTACAAGTACGTCGGCTCACTCACCACGCCCCCGTGCACCGAAGGGCTCCAGTGGTATGTGATGAAGAACCCCATCGAGATGTCGGACTCGCAGATTGCCGCGTTCCAGCGTCTGCCCTACCTCAACCCGAACAACCGCCCGCTGCAGCCACTGAACGGCCGCGTCGTGAGCGCGCAACGCAGGCACTGAGTTCTCGATGGACACGTCCCAGGCCGGCTCGTTCCGGCCTGGGCGGTATCGCGCCCTACTCCCGCCCCCGCGGCGCGGGACTTGCCACGCCGCAGCCCCACGAGCCCGGCCACGTCGCTCTGCCGCGGGGACTCCGGCGCGCGCCATTCTCCAGCACCCCATGCGACGGGAAGTCCACCGTCGGCTCATGGAACAACCCAATGGACACCAGGCCCTTGCCCGCCAGCTCCTCCCAGATGGCCGAGCCAGGAATGGTGTTGTACCTCTGCAGGTAGACGCGGACGTTGTATTTGACGAGCAGCTTCGAGGCGAACTCGATGGTCCGCAGGCAGTCCTCGCGCGTCTCGAACGGGAAGCCGATGACGAACGAGCACACACACTTGTGGGAGAGCCCCACCTCCTGAAGCATGGCCGCGGCCCGCTCGAGCACCTTCGTCGTGCAGCCCTTGGCAATCTTCTTCAGGCCCTCGTCGTAGCCACACTCGGCGCCGATGAGCATGTGGTTGGTGATGGGGGCCAGGGCTTCGCAGACCTCACCCCGGATGACATCCGTGGCGCGGGCATCCAGGGTGGCCTGGATTTTCATGCCGCGGCGCTTGAGCTCGCGGGTGACGTCGGCGACCCGCTGGATGTCCAGCGTGTAGAGGTCATCGATGATGCTGAAGACCTTGTAGCGCGTGCGCTTGAGGTAGGGATGAAGCCGCTCCAACCGGTCCACGAAGTTGCCCGCGGACACGCCCCGCCAGCTCCCGAGGAACCTGGTGGAGCAGAACGTGCACTTGAACTTGCAGCCCCGGGCGGACTCGGCTGACCGCCCCCCTCTGGCCCACGCTGTTCGCGGTGGCTTCGTTCTCCCTGACGGATGGCTGGGCGAACCTGGGGCATGAGCGTCACTGGAACTGGTACGCCCCCCCGGACCTTCCGGATGTTCCATGGCGGATGCGCGGCCATCGCGGCGGCGGAGCTGATGCTCTTTTTCGCCCTGCTTCAAAGACTGCCCGCATCAATTCTCACCCCGTGAGATTTCGACTCAGCGAGCATGGCATTCTGCAACGCCGTGCTCCCGAAGCCCGAGAACTCCAGAGACACCGGCGGGAATTTGAGAACGCCGCTCGAGCGAGTGCATGACGAAACCTTCCCGCGCCGGGAATGACAGAGCCATGCGTTAGGGTCTCGCCCAGCTGGGAGATTCTTCCCGGCATTCCACTTCGTAGAGGTTTCCTGATGCGTTTTCCTGCCTGGGCGCGCGCGTTGCGCACGACTTCCTTCTGTCTCGTGGGTGCCTGCTCGCTGTTGACGGCCTGCGATTCCAGCGAAGAACCAGGGCCCGGCAACGAGCCCCCGCCCGACACCACCCCTCGTACGCTGACGCTGCTGCAGACGAGCGACCTGCACACGAACATCTTCCCGTGGGACTACTTCTCCGGGAAGCCCGACGCGAAGCGAGGCGTCGCCAAGGTGGCCACGCTCGTCAAGCAGGAGCGGGAGAAGAACCCGGACTGCACGCTGCTCGTCGACACCGGCGACACCATCCAGGGCTCGCCGCTGGGCACCTACTATGCCCTGGTGGACAACACGCCCCAGCATCCCATGGCCGCCGCCATGAACGAGATGGGCTATGCCGCCATGGCCCTGGGCAACCACGAGTTCAACTTCGGCCTGGACGTCCTCAACAAGTTCAAGAGCGAGGTCAACTTCCCACTGCTCGGAGCCAACGTGCGCAACTCCGCGGACGGCTCCGAGGCCTTCACGCCCTACATCATCAAGACGGTGTGTGACGTGAAGGTCGGCATCCTCGGCCTGGTGACGCCTGGCGTGACGACGTGGGAGCGCGCGGAGAACATCGCCGGCCTGCGCTTCGATGACCCGCTTCAGACGGCGAAGGACTACGTGCCGCGGATGAAGGACGCCGGCGCGGACGTCGTGGTGGTGGCCATCCACAGCGGTCCCGACCGGCAGCCGACCGGCAGCGCGAGCAACCCTGAATCGTGGCTGGCCGACTACGCGGATGATTCGAAGTGGGCGGACCGGGGCAACCTCCCGGGAGAGAACCAGGCCGTCCAGATTGCCCAGCAGGTCCCCGGCGTGGATGTCCTCCTCACGGGCCACACGCACCAGCCCATTCCGAAGATGCTGCTGCGGAACGTGGACGGGAGCGAGGTCCTCCTCACGCAGCCCAACCGCTGGGGCAGCCACCTGGCCGACGTCCAGCTCCAGGTCACCTGGGATGGCGGGCGATGGGGCGTGAACACCCATGACGCCCAACTCCACGTCGTGGACGACACGGTGGCGGCGGATGCCGCCGTCACCCAGAGCACCCAGGTCCACCACGACACGACGGTCGCCTACGTGAACCAGAAGATTGGCACCACCACCGGCGTGTTCCCGGGCGGCTTCGCCGGACGCTACGTGGACGGCCCACTGGGGGACCTCATCAACATCGTGCAGGAGCAGGCCGCGCTCGAAGCCGGTTTCGCCGTGGACCTGTCCCTGGGCGCCATCTTCACCAACGATGTCTCGCTGCCCGAGGGAGACGTCACCCTGCGCGATGCCTACAGCGTCTACATCTACGACAACACGCTGTACGTGATGGAGATCAACGGCTCCATCCTCCGGCGCGCGGTGGAGATGAACGCCAACTACTTCGCCACGATTGACCCGGACAACCTGCCCCCGACGCCCGCGGCGGCGAAGGCCACCTCGCCCTCCATCGCGGACTACAACTGGGACCTCTACTCGCACATCGAATACGGCTACGACCTGACGAAGCCCGCGGGCTCGCGGACCACGCACCTGCGCTTCAAGGGCAATGAAGTCACCGATGACCAGGTCTTCATCGTCGCCATCAACAACTACCGCGCGGGCGGTGGTGGCGGCTACAGCATGTTCAAGGAAGGCCGTGTGCTGTGGACGTCCGCGGATGGCGTGCGGGACTACGTCGCGCGCTACCTGCAGCAGAACCAGGGGCTGTCGCCGGACGCGGTGAACACCTGCAACTTCACGCTCGGGCCCGACCTCTACACGCCGTACTACGCGGCCACGTTCGGCCCGGCGAAGTGCCTGACCGTGGAGTAGGCACACGCTGATTTCACGCGGGGCCGGGCGCACGCCGTTCAGGTGCGCCCGGTCTCCGGCGCGAAACTCACTTGCGCCGGGGCGGAGTGGGTGGCGCCTGGTCCTGCGTGCCTGAGATGTTCTGTGGGCTGGCGAGCCGCATGTCTCCCTCGGGCGTGACGACCACATCCGCGCCCAGTCCATCCGTCCCCATGAAGCCGGGCTTCGAGGTCACGCAGGACGTAGCCCGCGAAGTCACGAATGGCCTCCGATTCCTCCCTGAACAGCGGGAGGAGATACGGAATCGCCGCCGCGCCATGAGCCTGGATGCGGCTCGCGAGTCCTTGCGCTTCCGTGCCGACGCCACCGCTGTCATCGACGACCTCAAGGATGCGCTCCACGAGCTGCTGGAGCGAGGTGCTTCCGCCAGGCACGGGTGCGCTGGCCAGCGGGGCGGGCACCATGGGCGTGACGCCATCAATGGCCGGCTGAAGCCCCTTCGCGCGCCGCCAAGGGGCTTCGAGCCATTCTTCGCCGCTCAGAGACAGTACGACGTGGGGAAATAGCATTCGGACACGTTCGTCGAGTACCAGGCCCCGTAGATGCAGATCTCCTGGCGGCGTCGGGTTGCCGTCTGTGTGCAACACCCATCCCGCACCCAGCGGGTCGAGTTATGGGAACAGGCGGCCGCTGCCACGGTGCCCTCCTCGGAATGAAGCGGGACGATGTCCTCGGAGTACAACGCGGACTCGGGTGACACCTCCAGCACCGACATCTCACCCTCGGCGCCGCATCCAGCGACCAGGGCACTTGCTCCCACACACATGGCCAGCATGGGCATGAACCGGAGTTTCAAGGGACCGCTCCTTTCGTGTTTGACATTGCCAGGATCAACATCCCGCGGCCTGGTGGCGAGGGCGGATGAACAGACGGTGCTCGCCCCTGAACACTCTTCGCATTGACAACCACGGCGACATGACCTCTCCGCACGCATGCCAGGCGAGCGCCATCTACAGACACTGGAAAGGTCTGTTCCCAGGCATTCAGCACTGTCGGGCAGAATGCCACCATCCATCAGCACGCGCGGTGCCGTCAGACTCTCTCGGGAATACGCACGCAGGGTCGCGCTGGTGACACGGGTGGTGGGGAATGATGGACGGGAGAAGAGCATCATCAACGTCCACCTCGCCTCGGGCAACGAGAACGCGGCCCTGCGCGCGAAGCAGCTCGACTATCTGGCGGACGTCGTGCGGGCGGAGAGCAAGGGCCCTCCAGCCCGCGAGGTGGTCGTGCAGGGAGACTTCAATGACTCCACGAAGAACGTCGGCGCGGCACTGGAGGACGCCGGGCTGCGCCGCGTGGTGGGCGGATAGAAAGCGAATGGCGATAACTTCAACCAGGTCTGGGTGTCCGCGGGGCTCGATACCGACACCAGCGCCCAGGTGAAGGCGGACGGCGTCACCGACCACAAGCACGCCGGCTACACCGTCCTCCGCTGAGACCATCCACGGCCAAGGGACCGCCGCATCGACAGCGCGTACTGCTCGGCAGGGGGTTGTACTCCCACCACCAGGGCATGTCGGTCAGGCCGAGGACGCTTCGCCGACATTCAAAGCGGGGAACGCACGCAGTGGCACCTGCCGGGAGGCGTGGCGCAATGGGCGGACCGCAGCATCCCAAGCCCCTGTACTAGCGGCGGACATCCACAAGGAACTCCAGCCCATCCTGGTGGAAACACTGCGTGAACATCGCGTGTCGCCGAAGCGGCTGAAGTTGCGCGCAGCCCGCTCGCGGTAGCCCCCCCTTGATTTCCGGGTGCGCCGTGTGGGGCTTTCCGGGGAAGAACGCGCCCACGCAGCGCGGAAGAATCAAGGAAGCATCGGACTCTCAGAATTCTTCCATACCATGAGGCAGACACGGCGCCACCGTGGGGGGGCCGGCTCGGTCCCGCTTGAGGGAAGTGTGGTACGAGAAGCCCGTTCCGCGAACCGGAGGATTGCTTTGACGTTGTTTCGAGTGTGTCTGACTTCGCTGCTGGTCTTCGTGGCCGCCTGCGGGGGGGATTCGGATCCCGTAGTGACTCCTGACGCCGGCCAGACGCGACCGGACGCGGGCGGCGAAACGCCGGACGCGGGCGGCGAAACGCCGGACGCGGGGGAAGAGGCGCCTGACGCCGGTGAGGAAACGCCGGACGCCGGCAGCGAGACGCCGGACGCGGGCGAGGAAATCCCGGACGCCGGCGGCGAGACGCCGGACGCGGGCGAGGAAATCCCGGACGCTGGCAGTGAGACGCCGGACGCGGGCGAGGAAATCCCGGACGCTGGCAGTGAGACGCCGGACGCCGGCAGTGAGACGCCTGACGCGGGTGTGGAGCCCGGGGGGAGCGTCATCGACAACTGGGGCTTCGAAGAGTGGCCCGGTGCGCTTCCGGAGATGTGGCTCGGGAGCAAGTCGAACATCACGTCGGACAGCGTGCAGAAGGTGACCACGAACGCCTTCGAGGGCGTGAACGCCGTCCGCCTGACCAACACTTCGGGGACGCACCGGCGCTTCACCACCGGAGCGAAGTCGATGCCCGCGGGCCGCTACGCCTGCACCTTCCAGGCGCGGGGCATTGGCGACGTTCGAAACGCCTTCTTCGACGACGACTACTCCAGCTACTCGTCCTACACGGCCGTCAACAGCGCGACGTGGACGCAGGTGGCGTACAGCTTCAACCTCGCCAACAACGTCTTCGACACCTTCGAGCTCATCTTCAGCATCCGCAACACCAGCGGCGAGCACCTGAGCATCGATGACGTGCGCTGCACGCGGGCCGCCGAGCCGTGTGACGATGTCAGCTGCGAGTCCTGGGAGCGCTGCGTGAATGCCACCGCGACCTGCGAGCCGCTCGCCGGCCGGTGCAACGCTGCCGAGGACTGCAGCGAGTGGCAAGCCTGCGACGAGACGAACACGTGCGTGGTCGCCGCCGACCGCTGCACCCGCCACGCGGATTGCGCGGGGACGCCGGAGACGCCGGTCTGCGATACGGCCAGCCACCTCTGCGTCGAGGGCGACCCTTGCGCCGGCGTCGTGTGCAATCACCCGGCGACGAGCTGCAACCCCACGAGCGGCGTGTGCGAGCTGTCCGCGGGAGCCTGCTTCACCACGTACGACTGCGTGGGTGAGCTGCCGGCCTGCGACACGGCGACCGGACGCTGCGTGTCCGCCGACCACCCCGCGAACATCATCCGCAATGGTGGGTTCGAGAGCTGGAACACCTACAACATCCCCTACCACGGCAACCATCTCATCCCGGACTACTGGTACGGGCTCGACAACGGCGTCGCCGACCCGGGCACGGAAATCAGGCCCTCGCGACTCGTGCGCTACACGGCGGCGGTGCATGGCGGTTCGTCGGCGCTGCAGTTCGTGGTCCCCATCCAGGTCGCCGAGCGCTTCACGCTCGAGAAGTTCAACGTCCCCAGCGGCAACTACTCCTGCTCGTACCGGGTGCGGGGCCACGGCACCATCCGGCATCGCAGCTACTCGAGCGCCGGCTGGAGCCCGGCCACCGACTTCCTCACCGTCGACAGCGACGAGTGGCAGCCGGTGTTCTTCCGCATCACGGGCAACGTGCGTGACTGGCGCCTGTTCTTCTATCCGAGCCGCAGTGAAGCCGACCGCGACCACCTCCAGGTCGACGACGTCGTCTGCACGAAGGACTAGCGAGCCGCGGCGAAGGACCGCGGGCTTCCAAGCCCGCGGTCCTCCGCCTCCCGCCCGGTGCCCTCAAGAGGGCGACCTGCCCCCGACGCCGCCATGAGCCACGACGCCGGGAAGGCGCATCAGGAGCGGCGATGCGCCCAGGCGCCGTGGCTCAGGGCAGCGGCACCGGGATGGGGGCCGGGTAGGACCAACTGTTGATGACGCCGTCCGGGCCGAGCGAGCCGTTGAGGTTCCAGCCCCAGGCGAAGACGGAGCCATCCCCGCGCACGGCGATGACGTGGGTGGCGCCCATGCCCATGGAGGACAGCGGCGCGACCTCCGCCGAGGAGGCCGTGGGCTCCGGATGCGACTGCACCGTGGAGCCCAGGGCGAGCTGGCCGTTGTGGTTCTGTCCCCACGCCATCAGCGAACCGTCCGCGAGCCGCGCGAAGCTGTAGTTACCGTTGGCGAACACCGCGCGCGCCTGGGTGACGTTCTTCACCTTCACCGGCGTGGCGCTCTCGCCGCCCGGGGTGAGGGCGCCCGTCCCGAGCTGGCCGCTGGCGTCCAGGCCCCACGCGGACACCGTGCCGTCCGCGTGCACCGCGAGGATGTGGTCGCGGCCGTTGGCGATGTCCACCACGTCCGTCACGCCCGGCACCTGGTTGGGGAGCGGGTGGCTGTCACCGTCGACCACGCCCGTGCCCAGGTTGCCGTAGTCGTTGCGCCCCCACACCCACACGGTGCCATCGCGCTTGAGCGCCGCCGAGTGCATGGAGCCGCCAATCACCTTCACCACGTCCGTCAGGCCCGACACCACCACGGGGTAGTCCCGCGACGCGGTGGTGCTGTCGCCCAGCTGACCGTTCTGGTTGTTGCCGAAGGCGCGCACCGTGCCGTCCTCCATCAGCACCAGCGAGTGGCGGAAGCCCGGGCCCACCGCGACCGCGCCCGTCAGCCCCGGCACGCGCGTGGCGGAGTAGCGAGGGGTGACGTCCGGCGTCCGCGTCTCGCCCTCCACGGGCGGCGTGCCCAGGCCGAGCTGGCTGTCTCCGTTCTCTCCCCACGTCCACACCTCGCCGCCAGCGGTGAGCGCCATGGCGAAGTTCTGGTTGAAGGCGATGGAGGTCACCGACTCCAGGCCCGGGACCGCCTGCGGGTTCTTCTGGTCCGTCGTCACGTCCGCGCCCAGGCCGAGCTGGCCACGGTTGTTGCGACCCCACGTGTAGACAAGGCCATTGCGCACCGTGCCGCTGTGCAGGCCGCCCGCGGAGGCCAGGCCGCCGAAGTGGAAGGACACCGTCGACTCGCCCGTGTTGCCCCGCGCGTCACGCGCCTTCAGCGTCACGACGTTGGCGCCCGGCCGAGGAGTCACCTCGAAGGCCAGCGTGCCCTCGGCGTTCGCAGGGGCGTCCAGGGACTGCTCCGCACCGCCGTTGAGCGAGTAGCTCACGCCCGCCACGCGCTTGTTGTCCGTGGCCACGGCCTCCACGCGCACGCGGCGCACGCTGATGGCGAGGCCCTCGTCCGGAGACACCACCTGCACCTGGGGCGGCTCGGTGTCCGGGACATAGCGCACCGTCGTCACCTGGGAACCCTTGCCCCCGGACTGGTCCACCGCCTCCAGGTGCACCGTGTTGTCACCCTCGCGCAGGGTGAGGTCCACGGCGAATGTCCAGGCACCACTGACCGCGGTGGCATCCACGGGAACGGCTTCGCCGTCGTTCAATCGCGCGGTCAGGTCGGCCAGTGTCCCCGGCGCGTTCACCCGGCCGGTCAGCCGGACGACGGCGTCATCCGACTCGAAGCCGGACACCGGGGTGGTCACCGTCACGCGAGGGGGAGCGGGAACGCCGGGCGTGTTCTCCACGTCCGACCCGCAGGCGGAAAGGAACAGGGCCACAAGCGCCAGGGCGCAGGCACGGAACTTCATGGGACTCCTTGGGACATAAATTGAGATTGACTTGCAGAATCAGAACTCGTTCCACCTCTTATCTCTCGTGACGCAGGGTGCGCAAGAGGGGGATGCCGCGAGCCGTCACTTCATTTCTCCGAGGGACGAAGGCGCTTTGGCGCACGGAGACGCGGCGGCGGGCGCGTCCGTCCACACTGCGCCACACGTAGCAAGCGCATGCACACCGGCAGATGCACTCCCGCCGCCCATCCCATCAGCGTCCGTATGAAACCGTTATCAACCGCCCCCTCCATGCGTTGTCTGGGAGCAAGTGCTCGAAGAGGTCTCAAGCCTGACCTCAGGCAGCCGGCAGTCCGCGCGCATGCCAATGAGGCCTTGGGTGCAAGATTCGCGGTGATGAGAAGAGTATCTGTCCGCGCGTCCGCGCCACCCCGGAGCAAAGCACGGCATGAGCAGGGTGATATGTCCAAAGGGAGTCATGTGGCGCCTCCTCAGACCTGGCGCACGGGCAGAGGTTCCGGCAGCGGCGCTCCTCGGCCGCGCAGCACCTGCCCTCCCCCGCGGCGGCGCATCCATCCGGCCTATGGATACTCCGGGCAGCGCATGGGTATCCTCTCTTCCATGACGCTCGTTATCCGCCAGGCGCAGTTGGAAACCTTCGGAGAGGCTTCTCTCCATCGGTTCGAGTCGCGGCTCTGCGACCTTGTGCGCCAGCACTGGCCGGAGTCGTGCGAGGCGATGTCGCCGTCCGCCCTCCAAAAGTTCGTAGAGGACGGCATCGCGCGGGGCCGGAACTACGGCGTCACCTCTGAAAGAGACCTCGCGCGCTTCGTCAACGTCCAGTTCGCGCTCGGCGCAGGGTTCGACACCAATCCCCGCTATGCGTGGGCCGCCGACGTGCTCAAGGCCTCTGGCGTCCCCGCGTCCACACGCGTTGACCAACTCTGCGAACTCACCGCCGGGGCCCTGCGATGAGCACTCATGAGAACTTTGCCCGCCTCCAAGCCGAGACTCAGTCCTTCCCGGACCGCCCCGTGGACTCGGCGGTGGAGCCCTGCCCTCTCCAACAAAAGGTGCGAATCCGCCTGGTGGTGCGGAATCACGACTTTGGCGTGTACACCCACAAGAAGTACCGGCTGACCATCGGCTCGGCATCCATCGACGGAAACACGGGCGACCGTGGCATGGTCGACCAGTTGGTCCCCAAGGAGGCACGCAAGGCGGTCCTCAAGGTGTGGCTCGCCGAAGGGCTCCCGCCGCGTACGTGGAACCTCGAGTTGGGCAAGCTCAAGCCCCCATCCACCGCCCAAGGCGTACAGGCACGATTGAGCAACCTCGGGTTCGAACAGGGCCCTGTAGACGGCGACGCGGGCGCCGAAACGCGACAGGCCCTCATGGCCTTCCAAGCGGACTTTGGCATTGAGCCAAGTGGCGAGCTTGACGACGGTACCCGGTCGCGCATCGACGCGGTCTACCGGTCGCGCCAGGAGGCGCCCTCACTCGAGGGCGTCTGGCGTCCGAAACCAGGCAAACGATTCAAGCGTTCAAAGGATCGCACGGCGAATCCGCCGGTTCCCGGTGTCCGCGATAAATAGGCTGCGCCCGGCCTGGTCAACCGCCAGGCCACGAGGCCCATTCATCTGAGCCGCCCCCGGCAGACCGCCGTCACCCGCGAAACCGGCTGCGCCCGTCCCCACCAGCGTGGTGATGATTCCTTCCTCGACCTTGCGCACACGCGCTTGCGGCGTGCATGCGATGTAGACCACGCCCGCGCCATCCACGGCGAGCCCCTGCGGGGTGTCGATCTGCGCCGCATTCGCCGCGGCACCATCCCCCGTGTGGCCCTGCACGCCCGTGCCCGCCAGCGTGTTCATCGTGAAGGTGTCCGTGGTGTCGTCATACTCAATCATGCGGACACGGTGGTCGCCGACGGTCGCCACGTAGACGTTGCGCGAGTTGTCGACTGTGACAGCGACTGGTGTGTGGAGCGATGCCGCGGCGGGCGCCCCACCATCGCCCGCGAACGCCGCGTTGCCGTCACCCGCGAAGGTAGTGATTGCCCCGGTAGCGATTGAGAGCGCGCGGATGCAGTTGTTGCCTTGGTCGCAGATGTACAGCACGTCGCCCTTGAAGTCATAGGCGACGTCGGTGGGGGTGTCGAGTTGCGCGAGCAGGGCGTCACCGTTGTCCCCGCCGAACCCCTGGGTCCCATTGCCCGCGACGAGCGAGATGTTGCGGGACCTGAGGTCGACGCGGCGCACGCGGTGATTCCCACTGTCCGCCACGTAGAGAGCATGGTTGTCGCGGTCGTAAGACAGCCCGCCCGGAGTGTCCAACCGCGCCGCCGCAGCGGGATGATTCGCGTCGCCCGCGTGACCGTTGTTGCCGTCACCCGCGCACGTGTAGATGTCGACCGCGCCGTCCACCCTCCGGACACGGTGATTGACGGAGTCCGCGATGAAGACATCCTCACGCCCACAGGCAACCGCCAGCGGGGTGTCGAGTTCGGCTCCTCTGGCATCAAAGTCGTCGCCATCGAACCCTTGCGTGCCGTTCCCCGCGAACTCGTCGATGGTGCCATCCGCCACCGTGACCTTGCGAACCCGGTGGTGCCCTCGGTCGACGATGTAGACATCGTCCGTGGAGTCGACCGCGACGCCACAGACGGTGTTGAACGTCGCCGCGGTCGCGAGCCCGCCGTCGCCCCCGTTACCATTGGCGCCCGTACCCGCGAACGTGCTGATCGTACCGTCCGCCTCGTTCACTTTTCGCACGCGGCGGTTGCCCCGGTCGGCGATGTACACGTTGCCCGTGGAGTCGACCGCCACGCCACCAGGCGCGTTGAGATGGGCTGAGTCCGCATCCGCGCCGTCCCCCCAGAATCCTTGCGTCCCATCGCCAGCGAAGGCCGTGATGAGTCCCGCCGAGACCAGGCGCACGCAGTGGTTGCCTGTATCCGCGATGTAGAGCCCGCCGCCCGCGTCCACCGCCACCGCGGTCGGCGCGTTCAGTGTCGCGGCGGCAGGAGGGCCGTCGTCGCCCGCGTGGCCCGCGACACCTGTGCCCGCGAAAGTTCGGATCTTCCCCGTCGTCAGGTTCACGCAGCGGATGCGGTTGTTGCCTGTATCCGCGATGTAAAGCAGGTTGTCTGCCACCGCGAGCGCCAGGCCGCTGGGGGCGTTGAGCAGGGCCGCGGTGGCGAGCCCCCTGTCGCCCCCGAAACCCGGGGCTCCAGTCCCCGCGATGGTGGTGATGATTCCCGTGGACAGGTTGACCTCGCGGACCCGGTGCGACACCGAATCCGCGATGAAGAGGCGGTTGCGTGATGCGTCCATCGCGAGGCCCGCCGGCGTGCGGAGCCGGGCGTTCGTAGCCAGCGCGTTCGAGTCGCCCGCGTACCCCTGGTTGCCGTCTCCAGCGAGCGCGCGGATGTCCCCCGAAGCGTCGATGACGCGCACACGGTGATGCCCGGGGTCCGAGACGTACACGTTCCAATCCGCGTCGTACTCCAGGTGCGTTGGCGTGTTGAACTGCGCGGCGGCCGCCTGTCCCGCGTCGCCCACGTTGCCGTTCACACCCGTGCCCGCGAACGTCGAAACGGACGCCGGGAACATGCCGAAGAAGTTGTGGATGGAGAGCGAGCAAGGCCCGTTCGGACAGACGCGCGGGTGTCGATGGCACCCGACCTGCGGGGCGCCGCAAGCGCCGGCGAACGCGACGCGGGCGGAAGCCACGGCGGCGCGCGCGACCTCCGCCAGCGTCAGGCTGGGCGTGCCACAAATGGCGGCCACGGCGGCGATTCGAGGCAGGAGCTTGGCGTTCACGTTGTCGATGAGCATCGCGGGTGCGAACGCCCGTGGATTGATGGGAATCGCGGGTGCCAGCGCGGCGGCCGCCGCGATTGCCACGCGGACATCCGCACGGATGGCCGCCATCGCAGCCACCGCGGTAGCGGCTGCTTCCGCCGGCCCTTGTGAGAAATTGCCTCCCGGCTGGCCGATTCGCGCCTGGGACGCGGCGCATACGGCCGCGGTCACCGCCGTCTTGATTTGCGCGTCCGTCGGCACGTTGGCCCCGTTGCGCGCGTGGGCTGCGAGGACGATGCGCGTCGCGAACTCGGTGGGGATGGCGTCGTGTACCACCTCGATGGTGTCGGCGTGCGCCGCACAGCCGTGCGCCTGCGCTGCCGCCTCTTTCGCCTGGCTCGGCAGCGTCGGAACGTTCAACGGGTCGCTCAGCAGGTCTGCGATCACGATTTCGACGAAGTTCGTGACCTCCTGGGCGCACTTCGCGGCGGCGAGCATCACGCAATCGACGATCGCGGCGGCCAGGGCCTGGGCATTGACGTGCGACGCGACGGCCGCCGTCGCCACAACGGTCCCCAGGGCCCCAGCGAGCGAGGCATGCGTGGCCGCCAATCCCGCCATGTCGGCCGCCCGCTGCGCGAGCGTGCGCGGAGGGACCTGGACCGCGGGGACAAGCATGGCGTTGGCCACGAGCGGAATCTTGCTTTCGATCGCCGCCTGGTATGCCGCGCCTACCGCGACCTGGGCCCGCGTGCCCAGCACGTTCTGGTAGACATCAATCTCCGCCGCGGCCGTGGCGAGGAGCGACACCGCCGCGCCGTTGATCTCCTCCGGAGTATTGGCGGCGTCCGCGTAGCACGGCCCACGGGCCGCGCCCGGCCACAGGAGGCCCACGTTGCCCCGCGGCCCCGCGTACTTCGCGGCGAACTCCGCCCCCCCGGTGTCCATCCGGTGGTCGTCGTCCCACTCGCGGCTCTCATACGCCGTCACGCCATCGCCGATGTTCGGGTGGCCGAACGCATTGCCCCAACCGAACGAATAGACAATCAGGTACTCCGCCGCGCGATTGGGGCGCGGAACGTACGGGGTGTGGCCCACGGGCGAACCGTGGTGTCCCGCGACGAGTCCCACGCACCGCTGGTCCACCCCGTGGCGGAAGACCTGCTGATTGGCCATGTGGGGTAATTGCTCGAACGTCGCATCCCCCGTGAGCAGCATGTACTCCCCAGCCACCCCGGGGTTCTCGAGCCGCAACGCGAGCCCCGAGTTGTTCGTGTCGTTGCCCGAGCACTTGATGACGCGGAAGTGCGAATGCGTGGACCTGCGCATGACCGGGGCATTGTGCCAGTCCTCGTCGGGCCACTTGTGGAGGGTGCACCCGTCGCCATCGAGCGTCTGCTCCAGCGCCTCCGCGCTCATGCTCTTCTGGATCGAGGCGCGCCAGGCGATGTTCGACCGATCTTGCGCTGGTGCCAGGATGTGAATGTTGTTGATGGCATGCGCGTTCGACAGCTGGAGCATCGCGCGGTAGTGGTCCTCGTCCCAGTGCGACTGGATCACGCGAGAGTAGGCGACGTCGATGCAGTACGTGGGCGCTGGGTGGGGATAGGTGAACTGACTGCCGCTCATCCCGCCCCCCAGGTCGTAGTAGATGAACGGGCGCCAGTTGTCGTTGAAGACGACGTTGCAGTTGCCCTGCCCCACGTCGACGACCACCACGAAGCGCGGCCTGCTTGCCGCCCCGACGGGGAACCAGTTCTGGAGCAGGGCGTCAGCGGTCCCTTGATTGAGATTGATGATCGGCACGGTTCAGCCCTCCTGCCAGATTCGGCTCAAGCGCATCAGCTTCCGCAGCGCCCAGGGCGTGTCTGGAACCCGGGCGATGCCGCGCATGAACCACCGGGAGTCGATTACGCCGGACAACCCAGCCAGGGCCGGGTTGGTGGCGCCTTGGGGCACGAAATGGATGTCGACTGCCGCCAGGGGGCGATTGTCGCGAGGGTCATCGTTGCGGTTGACCACCATCTCCACCCAGTTGCCTGGAAAGAAGTAGGGCGCGTCGCCGTCGATCGCGGTGACAATATCCCTCAGCACGTTGGCCGAAACGGTCAGGTCCACGATGCAGAACTTGCTGTCCTGCCCCGCCGTGTTCCAGCGCGGCATGTCGCGGAGATCGTCATGGAGCTGGCCGAACCACTGCTGGTCGATGCACTCGAAGATGACATGGAAGTAGGGAACTCCCTTCGAGTCCTCTCGTTCGATGTCGCGAATGTACCCGTACAGGTACTCGTCGTAGACCACCAGCGCGTCGAGATCCCCGTGGTTGTTCACCTCGAAGACCTGGACCTCGTGCGGGTGGTCGGCGCCCAGGTCCATCTCCAACGCCTCGGCACACCCTTCACCGCACTCGCCCTCGGCATTGCAGACGGTGCAGATATTGACGCCACAGTGCAGACAGGCGTCAAAGTCGTCCCGGTGGCCGAAAGGGTCCCTGCAAGGAATGTACATGGCAGCTCTTCCGCAGGCCGCCGGCGCCTGGGCCCCCTCGCGCGTGATGGACGCCCGGCTGTCGGAGATTGTCTCGCGCCCGCTGGCGGGTAACAAGCACTGCCGCAGAAATTCCTTGGGCAAAGCTGTGCTGCGCGGCTGAACGCGCTATCTGAACAAGTGGATGAGCCGCATCCAGCGACTGACCGGCTGCAGGTGACGGGGGGAGTGGCTCTGCCTCGGGCAGCCAGCCATCGGCTGCGCTCCTTTTCGGCAGCCCTGCCTGCTCGCCGCCGAGGTCCACCGCTTCCTCGCCTGTAGCACGTCCTGGGTGAAACACACGTGTCACAGCCGCATCGGCGCTGAAGCTGCCACAGTGCATCATTTGCATCGGGGTCCGAGACACCTCAGCCCCGGGTCAGACATTGTCTCTTGCGTGTCTTTCGTTACCCATCTTCCGCGCGCCCGAATCTCGTGGTCTTGCAAGGGTGCCGTGGCAACAGACTTCTGCCCCCGGAGCGGACGACAGGCGTCCTCCCGGCGCCACGGCTCGGTTCCCCCACTGAGAAATGGAGTTCGTGATGAAACACCCCCTCTTGAGCATGTTCGGGCTCGCCGGCATCGTCTGCGCCTCGGGTGCCCCTTCCATCGCCGAGGCACAGGTCCCACCCCCGTCCTGGGTGCGCCAGCTCGGCGCCCACCATGACGAGCAGGCCAACGCCGTGGCCGTCTCGGGCACGAGCGTCTACGTGGCAGGCCAGACGACCAGCCAGCTCGGTGCCGACCCGCGAGCCGGCGGCCAGGACGCCTTCATCGCCCGGTACGACACCGCCGGCAACCTCCAGTGGGTCCGCCAGTTCGGCACCGCGCAGACGGACCGCGCCACCGCCGTGGCCGCCGACGCGGACGGCAACGTGTACGTGGCCGGCACCACCTTCGGCAGCCTCGACTTCTACACCAACGCGGGCGGCATCGATTACTTCATCGCCAAGTACGATGCCGCCGGCAACCGCCTGTGGCTGCGCCAGAACGGCACGCAAATGGACGACTTCGCCACCGGCCTCGCCGTCAGCGCGCCCGACAAGCTCTTCTTCACCGGCTATACCGGCGGCAGCTTCGCCAACGGCGGCAACCCCAGCAACTACGACATCGTCGTCGCCCTCTACGACACGGCGGGCAACCCCTACTGGCTCCAGCAGTACGGTACTTCCGCGAGCGACATTGCGCGCGGCATCGCCGTCACGCCCACCCACGAGGTCTACGTCGTCGGCAACACCTACGGCAGCCTCGACGGCACCACCACGCCGGTGAGCACCGACATCTTCCTGCTCAAGCTCAACATCCTCGGCACCCAGCAGTGGGTCCGGCAAATCGACGCGGGCGAGCTCGATGATGCCAAGAGCGTCGCCGTGGGCCCCGACGGCGGCGTCTACCTCGCTGGCGAGACGTTCGGCAGCCTCGATGGCAACACCAACAACGGCACCGTTGACGTGTTGCTCGCCCGCTACGACAGCGCTGGCAACCGCCAGTGGAGCCGCATGCTCGGCGGCGCGCAGACCGACTACGCGTTCGGCGTCTCCGTCACCGCGAACAACATCGTGCAGCTCGTCGGCTATACCTCCGCCGCGCTCGACGGCAACCCGCCTGCTGGCTCCTTGGACGCCTTCCTCGCCCGCTACGACGCGCTCGGCACCAAGCTGGGTACCCGCACCCTGGGCACCCCGTTCCACGACAGCGCCCGCGGCGTGGCCGTGGACGCCTCCGGCAACGCCTACGTCGCCGGACAGACCTTCGGAAGCCTCGGCGGCAACACCAACGCCGGCGGCTACGACGCCTTCCTCGCCCGCTTCTGATTTGACAGGAATCCCATACGGCCCGTTCCGACGCGATACTCCGGAACGGGCACCGGCGGCGCCCTTCGCGGTAGCCCAACGCGGAGGGCGCGGCAGCCTCGCGGCATGCACTGGCATCTCTTCCTGCGCTGTCCCGCGTTCGCCTCGCTTCACGGCTCGCACACCGCTGGTGATGAAGCCCTCGAGCGCCTTGTCACGAGAGGCCCCTGGCCGCCGGGGCCCCTCGTGTCCACGCTCAGGGCCGCGTGCACTCCCGGCCGCCGCCCGCGTGATACATCATGTCCTGGTACACGGTCTGCGCGACGATGGGCGTCTTGCTCACCAGCCGCTGCACCGTCTGGCCATTGCGCTGGAGCTCGAAGACAGGCGTGGTGCCCGGGACGAGGGGCACGGAGAACGGCGTCACGCCCGCGCTCGTCACGTCCAGCGTCCGCACGTCGGTGCCCTGGGTGATGACGAGCCGGCCCGGCTCCTTGAGGAAGGCGAGCAGCTCCACCTGATTCCAACCGGACGGGCCGCCCTTGAGCGCCATCGGAGGCGCATTCTGCTTCGTGGCGTCGAACGGCGCGTCCGTGCGGTGCCGGCGGTGCGTGTAATAGAGCGTGTCGCGGAGGATGGTGGGGCGCTGTCCCGTCTTGAACCAGGCGGTGTAGTACGCAATCCAATCCATGATGACGTAGCCGCGCTCCTGGGACGCCGTCATCCACGACTCGCAATAGTCCGTCATCGTCAGCAAGCTCACCCAGTCGGCATCGCCTTCGATGGCCTTCTCGAACTGCGTGCGGAACGCGAGGCTGTTCTGCGCCTCCCAATAGACACGCGTGCTATTCACCCTCGCCTCGTCGAACCGGTGGCGCACGTCCTCGAACGCGACGGGAGACATCCACATGCGGCCTCGCCGGTGCGCCTCCACGCTCCAGCGTCGCATCGTCTCGCCGGAGCTCGCCGGGCGGGAACCCCAGGTCGAGTAGCCGGCCACCATGTCGTTCCAATCCGAATAGAGGGTCGTGGTGGGGGCGGCGTAGTCGAGGAAGGGCCAGTAGGTGGTGGCGATGCCCATCGCCGAGAGCTGGTTCCGAAGGGTGGCCCAGTACGAGACGGGCTGGCGATTGACCCCGAAGCTGGCAAGGACGATGGCGCCGTTGTGCCGATAGACGGACGGATGGTTGGCCACAGCGGCGACCGCCGTCGCCACCGGGTCCGGAACGTCACCGGCCTTCACGGGGAAGTCCGGACTGAGGACGATGTGGAACTCAGGGTCCACCGCGAGCGCCGCCGCGAGCATCGTCTTGAGCTGGTTGTTCGCGTCGTTCGACGAGACCTTGTACGGATGCTCGTAGATGAAGCCGTCCAGACCGGCGGCAATCGCGCGGCGAACCTCCGTCTCGAAGTCACGCTGGCGCCAGTTGCCAGTCCAGGGCGGGCGCGGCAGGGGCCGGTCGCGCATGAGCCCACCGACTGAGCGGTACTCTCCGTTCCGTCCCTCGGGGTCCAGCCAGCTCGACCAGAAGTCCACCGACGGGTCCTTGTTCTCGAGGGAGATGGGATAGATGGGGTAGTAGAAGCCAAACACCTTCTTGCGTGCCGCGCGCAGCACGGACGTGGTGGGCATATCGAACGGGTAGCACGCCGACATGGGATTCGCGTCGGGCGCGGCGGTGGCGCTCAGCTCCAGTTCGAAGCGCATATCGGACGTGTTGGCCGCGGACTGATGGACCTCCACCGCGAGTACGTTCGTCCCAGTGACGAGCGCCGCCGGGGAAACCACCTGCTCCATCCAGGTGGTCTCCTCCGCGGGCAATGAGATGGTGGCAGGCGCCAGGGTGCGGTAGCCCACTGCGCCCGTGGGCATATTGCTACGGAAGACCTCCGCGCCATTCAGGTAGACGATGGCGCCGTCATCCCGCTGAAGCCGCACGAGCAGCTCACTCACACGCGACGCATCCTCCACCGTGAAGCGCGTGCGCAGATACGTGGTGATGTGCTTGCTATTGGCATTGGAGCCGTAGGACACGGTCGTCGCCAGGTCCGGCTCCCCGTAGCCCAGGGGCGCGGCGCCCTCCGCCCACGCGGCATCGTTGTAGCCAGGCGCGCTCCAGGCGGAGCCCAGGTCCGCGCCCGTGTCCTGGTAGCGCCAGGGCGCACCCGCCGCGACGAGCACCGTCGCCAGCGAGGACGCGGCCCGCGCCCGAGGACCGGGGGCTTCGGCGGCCGCGGCGGGAGCCTCGGTTTCCGCGGCAGTCTCCTCCGGACCGCCCGCGCACGAGACGGACAAGAGCGGTGTGAGCAGCCATGCGACAAGTCGCCCCCTGGAAAACGCCTGTGGTTTTCGCATCGTCGGACCTCGGGATTCCCTCGCCCAAAGCCAAGACGAGGGTGGGTTTCCAGGGGCATACGCTCAATTTCAAGCGACTGCGATTACCTTGAGAGCAATTCGACGACTTCCCTCTCCTACACGCAGACGCGACTGAGCGTGCTCGCGGCGTTGGCGGCGTGCGATGCGCTCATTCACCATGCGGCGCATGCCAACGCTCGAACAGCGCCTCGTGTCAGGCCCAGAAAGCCTCACGGAGTCGGAGATTGCCGCCGCCGAGGAGCGGCTCAATCACAAGTATCCGCCTGGTTTTCGTGCGCTCCTGCAAAAGCACGGTGCATTCAACCTGCGCCGACCGGGCAGCGAAGACGCCGTGTTCGAGGCGTGGTTCGAAGACCCCGCGCGTCGGTGGGCGACCGAGTAGCGGCGGCGGCACGGACGCGTTTGCGCCAGACCAGTCCGCCGACCAAGCCCACGCCACTGCCGCCCCCCCCACCAGCGCTCCCATTCCTCCAATGCTCGCCGGAGGCGACCCCGCCCCCTGCGTGCTCCCCCCTGCCAGCCCTGCCCTCCCACTGCAGGGCCCGTGCCCGTCTCCCCCAGCCTGCCTCCAGCTGCGACGGGAGGGTGTGTGGCAGCGCTGCTGTCGCCATCACCCTCGTCCGCGAGGGAGCACTCCGGTTGCGCCTGGGTCCGCCCAGCCTCAAAACGTGAGGGGACGGGGCGCAGGGGGGCCCATCGCGAAGAGGAGCGTCGTGGCCTGAGACAGGGGGGAACATGCGAGCAAGGCTCAACGCGCGGGCGGGCACCTGCCTCCTCGCAATGGTGCTGGGAGTGTGGGGCGGAGGGGCGTGGGCCGGGACGCCAGGGGCGCGGACGGTCGTCACGCTGGCCTTCGACGACGGACTCGAGGAGCAGCGCCAGGTGCTGGATATGCTTTCGGCTTCGGGGCTGAAGGCGACCTTCTTCATCATCAGCGGGCGGGTCGGCCAGACGGGATACTTGAACGTCGATGACCTGCGCCGCCTGGCCGCGGCCGGACACGACATCGGGGGACACACGCTGCAACACTCGGAGCTGGCGGTGATGACGCCCAAGAACCAACGACAGGAGATTTGCGAGGACCGCCTGCGGCTGCTCAGCTGGGGCTTCTCGCCCACCGCCCTCGCCTTCCCCTTCGGCTCGAACGATGCGGTGGTGAACCAGACGGCAGCGGCGTGCGGATACAACGCCGCGCGCGACGTGCGGGGCCTGGTGGATACCTGTAGTTCCTGCCCCACGGCCGAGACAATCCCTCCGCTCGATCCCTACGAAATCCGCACGCCCGCGACGGTGACGCGCGACGACGGGCTGGAGCAGTTGCAGTCGTGGGTCACCACGACGGAGGCCGCGGGGGGCGGCTGGGTGGTCGTCGTCTTCCACTTCGTGGAGCCGGACTGCACCAAGCACACCTATTGCGTGAAGCCCGACGTCCTCCGGGAGTTCATGGGCTGGCTCTCGCAGCGGGCACCGATGGGGACAGAGGTGCGCACAATGCAGGACGTCCTGGGCGGTGCGGCGCGGCCCGCGGTGCACCCCTTGCCCCAGTCGCCCACGGCCACGCTGAAGAATCCCTCGCTCGAGGACGACGCGAACGTCGACGGCGTGCCCGACTGCTGGCAGCTGGGCCCCGCCCACGGTGGCGCCGTGCGCGCCGAGCGCTCGGCCGAGGCGCACAGCGGCGCCTGGTCCTACCGGCTCGAGCGCGTGGAAGCGTCCGGGGGCGTCGCCTCGCTCCAGGTGCTGCGCGACGACGGCACCTGTGCACCGGCCGTGACGCCAGGGAGCGGTTCGCGGGTGAGCCTCTGGTACCGAGCCAGCACGCCGCTGCATCTGGAGGCGGCCGTGAAGGGGGCGGATGGGACGTGGAGGGTGTGGAACCGCGGCCCGAGCCTGCCACCCGCGGAGACCTGGACGGAGGCGTCGTGGGAGCTGCCCATCGCGCTGCCGGCCGACGCGTTCGAACTGAGCGTGGGCGTCGCCCTGGAAGGGGTGGGATGGGCGCTGGTGGACGACTTCGGGCTGGCGGAAGCGACGGCGCCCGCGGCGCGCCTAGTGCTGGACGCACCGACCGGCGGAGAGGACTTCGTCGTGGGCCAGAAGGTGGAGGTGAGGTGGTCCACGCTCGGCGAGGTGCGGACGCTGGACGTGGCGTACTCCACGGAGGCGAGCGCCGGCTGGGTGCCGGTAGCCACGTCGGTGGAGAACACGGGGCACCTCATCTGGCGCGTGCCCGACGCACCGAGCCAGGAGGCGCTGCTGCGCGTCGCCAGCACCGAGGATGGGACGGTGTCGGGCATGAGCGCGCCCTTCCGCATCCTGGCCGGGGGCCCGCAGCCGGACGTCGAGGAGACGCCACCCGAGGGACAGCCGCCAGGGGGGCAGCCTCCCGAGGAGGTCCTTGGTGACGGGCAGGTGAATGGCGAGAGCGGTGGTTGTGGGGGATGTGAGGGCGCGGGTACGGGGCAGTTGTTTCTCGCGGTGGCCGGTGGACTCTTCGCCCTCTCGCGTTCGCGAGCCAGGAGGAGATTGGGAGCACTGCCAATGCAAGGCGAACAGCGCGCCCCGCACCCGTGCTCATCCCTGGGGCCTGGATGCTGTCCACATCGGCCTCGACACCCGGCGAGGTGGCAGCGGAAAGAGTGACGCCTGAAGCAGCGGCGAGCCAGGCGCTGATGAAGAAGCGAGCCCCGACGCTTCGGGGCCGCTCCATCAAAGTGTGCTCCATGGGAGCGCGGCCCCCTCCACCGGCGCCGCGCTCCGCCTTTGATGACTTTCGGCCGGTCCACAGCGCTGTGCTCGTGCGCGCGACCGTTGACTGAGAGCGTTCCATAAGGACGCTTCGCCGCCCGGCAAGTCGGAGCCGCGTGGCGGCCCTTTCAACGCCTGCGCTCGACGCCCACGCCATCGTCGGCGCCGGCTCGGAATCCGCCGCAACCGGGCAGGTCAGCCTCGCTCGACTTCGCTCGAAAAGCGCGGCTAGAAGAGGCGATGGGGACATTCACGCATCGAACCGCGCTCGTGACTGGGGCTGCTTCTGGCATCGGGCTGGCGGTGGCGCGACATCTGGCAGCGGAAGGTGCCACACGGCTGATTCTGGTCGACCTCGCGCAGGAGGCATTGGAGGCGGTGACGCTTCCATGCGCGGTCGACCGGGCCGTGGGGGATGTGCGCGACGAGGCATTCTGGGAGGCGCTGGCGTCAAGGCTGGTGGGGCTTGACCATGCCGTGGTCAACGCGGGTGTCGCGGGGGCAGCGACCATCGTCGACCATGGCTTCGACGAATGGCGGCGCATCCTGTCAATCAATCTGGACGGTGCGTTCCTGACGCTGCGCGCCGCGATGCGTGCGATGCGGGGGCGTGGTGGCTCCATCGTCGCGACGGCGTCCGCGGCGGGCGTGAAGCCCGAGCCTGGCGTCGCGGCGTATGGCGCGTCGAAGGCGGCGTTGATTCACCTGGTGAAGGTGGCGGCGAAGGAAGGCGCGGCCGACCGAATCCGTGTCAACGCCATCGCGCCCGCGGGCGTCGAGACACCGGTATGGGATGCCGTCCCCATGTTCGCGGACCGGGTGGCGCAGGTCGGGCGCGATGCGGCGTTCGCCGAGCTCGCCGCCCTGGCGACGCCTCTGGGCCGCTATGCCAGGCCGGAGGAGGTCGCGCGCCAGATTGGCTTCCTGCTGTCGGATGACTGCGCGCTGATGACAGGCACGACCTTGCTGAGCGACGGCGGCTACACGCTCTGAGCACGCAGCCGTTCCTCCGGAGCTCACGGCCCGCGGTTCGACCTCTCGACTCGGCCTGCCCCCGCAATATTCCTTGACGAGAATATGCCTCACGAGGAATATACGTCCTCGTGATTGAGACCTTCACGGCGCTCGCCGACCCGAACCGCTTTCGCATCGTGGAATACCTGCTGGGGGGCGCTCGCTCGGTGGGTGCCATCGGAGAAGCGCTGAACCTGAACCAGCCGCAAGTGTCGAAGCACCTGCGCGTGCTGAAGGAGGCCCGGTTGGTGGACGTGGAGGCGCGCGCCCAGCAGCGCCTCTACGGCCTGCGGCCCGAGCCGCTGCGCGAGCTGAACGCGTGGCTGGAGCGCTACCGCGACATCTGGGACGAGCGACTGGGACAGCTCGACTCGCTCATCGAAGAACTCAAGACGCAGGACATGGAAGCAGCGCAGCGACATGCTCGAAAGAAGAAGGGATGAAGTGATGAGCCTTACGTCAGTGGAGTTGGAGTCGGACCGCACCATCGTCATTTCTCGCAAGTTCAATGCGCCCGCGCGCATCGTGTTCGACGCGTGGACTCGCGCGGACCTGGTGAAGCGCTGGTGGGCGCCAAAGGCCCTCGGCGTCACCATGGCGAGCTGCGAGGCGGACGTGCGCGTTGGCGGCGGCTACCGCTACGTGCTGCGCAATCCGGACGGCGGTGAGGTGGCCTTCTCCGGCCAGTACGCAGAAATAACTCCGCCCTCGCGGCTCGTGTACACGCAGGTCTTCGAACCGATGGCGGACGCGGGTTCGGTCACCATCACCGTCACCTTTGACGAGCGCGACGGAAAGACACACATGGTCTCGCGAGAACTGTATCCGTCAAAGGAAGTACGGGAGGCCGTCCTCGCGTCCGGCATGGAGCACGGCTTGCGCGAAACGATGGGGCAGCTCGACGCGCTCGTGTCGTCGCCGGGCCTCGACTGAGCCGGTGCGCCGCCGTCATCCGTGCGCGCTTCGCGTTGCAGCGGGGGCATGTCACTTGGAGTTGCCCCCGACAAATCGGGCAGCTCAGGGGTGAGAGTTGGCAGTACCGAACTCGCGGTGCGCCCCCTCGCGCCTACAGCCGCGTCGCACCAGACGCCGGCATCAGGCACTACGATGCGACGGTCTGCCCCTCTTGCCGGATGACGTCACCGCCCTGCTCTCTCCCCTCCATGCCGACCCTCCTGGCGATACTGCACATCGTAGGCTGCGTGGTGCTCGCGGCCGTCTTCTTCGCTCCCGCTGGAGTGCCCACGCTCGTCCACCTGCTCAAGGGCATCGTGCGGGAATACAGCCTGGTGATGCTGTTGCCGGCGCTCCTCACCGCGCTGGTGGCCGTCTGGATTTCCCACGTGGACGTATGGAGGTGGCTGCGCTGGGCGACGGCGGCATCCGCACTGCTCGTCGGCATCCTCGCGGCGTGGCCCGCCGCCTCCGCGTGGCGGATGGCCAGGGCGTCCGACATTCCACTCAGCCTCCGTGAGTATCTCCGTCCCCTTGTCGGCTCCCGCCCCCTCCCGAGCCACACCGTTCGTTTCGCCGTGGTCGAGGGGCACGACCTGCACGCCGACGTCTTCCTTCCCGATGCCTCCGCCTCCAGGGCCCGCCCCGCCGTGCTCTACTTTCACGGAGGCGGCTGGCGTGGCGGAGAGCGCGGCTATGCCCGCGCCTGGGCCGACTTCCTCACCACGCGGGGCTATGCGCTCATCTCCTTCGACTACCGGCTCTTTCCTCCTGCCACCGGCCTGAAGGCCCCAGGGGACGTCAAGTGTGGCATCCGCTGGGTCAAGGACCACGCGGCCACCTACGGTATCGACCCGGACCGGCTCGTCCTCTTCGGAGAGTCCGCAGGCGGGCACCTCGCGACCCTCGCGGGGTACACCGAGGGAGATGCTCGCCTTCCGTCCTCCTGCGCCCCCGGGGACACTTCGGTGGCGGCCATCATCAGCTTCTACGCGCCCAGCGACCTGGTGGCCTACGCCGCGAGCGCCCCTGCTCCGCTCAAGGGCTTCACGGGTGTGCCGCTGGAAGGCCACCGCGAGCTGTACGAGTTGCTCTCCCCCATCAACCACGTCGGGCCACGTTCCCCTCCCACACTCCTGCTCCATGGCGGGGCCGACAGCATCGTGCCGCTCGACGCTTCGCAAGCGATGGCCGCTCGACTGGCCCAGGCTGGCGTTTCCCATGCCCTCTTCACGCTGCCGTACGCGGAGCACGGCTTCGACATCTGGGATGGCGGCTTCGGCCGTCAGCTCGCCCGGGCGCTGGTGGGGCGGTTCCTCCAGCAGCACGCGCCCGTCAATTGAGGGCGCCCCCTCGCGCTGTAGGCAGAGAGCATTCCCCCATTCTTCGGGCCATGCGTCACGAGAGTCCTGCGTCTCGTCCAATGTGTACACATAGGCGGCGTCAGGGCCCTGCGACGGAGCGCCGGAGGCGCAGGCCGCCTGATGGTCATTCGACGCGTTGCGCGTATCGCCCGGGGCCCTGGCGGACGGCGAACAGGAGGGAGACTCTTCCCCGCTCACGTTGTTGTTCCCTCCCACATACCTTCGAGCCGTGCCGCGTGCAGTGACTGAGCTCATGAATGGGCGAGGATGCCTGTGGTTCACGCCAGCGCTTGCGCTTCACTCAAACGCGACGACCGAGGACGCGCTCGTGGCTGAAATCGTAGCGCGCAGCGAGCCGATGTGGTGACCCAGCACACTATCGACGCGCGCGACTCCATCTGATGACTGTGCCTATCCAAGATAGCGGCGCAGACGCAGCGACCGAACACCTCCCAGGTCCCCAGACTGCTCCCAGCGAGAGTCCACCTGAAGGACAGACTCCCCCTTGATGCGCATCGCCGGCGCGGAACTGTCACCGCGCTCGCTGGAGTCAACACAGCCCCACCAACAGGTAGCGAGTCGCCGTCTTCATGTCCCTCCCCAGGTCTATTCGGGGAACACGAATGCCTCGTCTCAAATGGAAGAGACAGGCCGGGCGACATCGTTGCATTGAATCGTCGGCAAGAATCGCGGTCCGGGACGCATGGCTCGCGGCGCCCTCCCCGGGCACGACACCACGCGCAAGCGAGGCTTTTTAGTCGACAAATGAGCCGTGAATAATCCACGCTGAAGAGCGTCCAGGTGGGCCAGTCGGTGAATGACTCCCCGCGCCCCAACGGGCCCACCGGCTTCTCAAATAGAAAGAAAAAGTTCGATGAACTCGATTGCTCGCGCAGTGATTGCCTCATCCATGTTCGCCGCTTCCTCCGCCTTCGCCCAGGACGTCGAGATGAACATCCACGCCGATGACATTGGCATGCCGTCGACCAGCATTTCCGTGGAGGGCATGTCCCCGGATGGCAACCCAGCGGGCGTCAACATGGAGATTCGTGGTGGCGGTACTCGCATGGAGGTGAACGTGTCGGGAACCGGAACTCCGCCTCCGTCGGGGCGACATGAGCGCAGAGAGCGCCATGAGCATCGCGAGGAAGTCGCGCCGCGCGAGCCCCCCGTCCGACATGTGCGGCACCATTCCGAGCCCGCGTTCCGCGACTGTGGGACGAACCAGGACCCGGGCTGCACCATGCAGCGCAACGGCCATTTCGCGATGGACGCGGAGACCTTCCACGGCTTCATGCAGTCCCTCAAGAGCACTCACAACGAGCTGACGCGGGAGGAAATGGTGGAGAAGGTGATGAAGCGGGCCTTCCTCACCGCGAAGCAGTTCGGCCTCGTCCTGGACCTGTTCAAGAACGAAATCACCCGCCTGGACGTGGCGAAGACGGCCGCGCCCCGCGTGGTGAACCCGCAGCACGCGCTGGGGTTCTCTTCCAAGTGGAGGAACTCCATCTCTGCTGACGAGTACGTGGAGATCATCACCGAGCAGTAATCCACGGGATGTCGTTCCAGCAGCCACCGCGCGCCGACGTAGCCCCGCCTACCCTGCCCCTGCGGTCCGCATCGCTGGCCGCGGCTCAGGGGAGAGCGAAGCTGGCGGGGTGTTGCGCCACATGCAGTCGCGTTGCCCCCTTGCTGGATGGATGAGCCGCCTGGTACGGCGTGTGCCCAGCGGGGGCCGCCAGGCCGCTCCACCGGCCTGGCGCACAGCCCAAGGGCCCCGTCAGTCATCTTCTCAGCCGGGTCGGTCAGCACCAGTAGAACCAGGGTCCGCCCTGGGCGTGCCGGCTCCTAGGAGCCGTGACGTGCTCGACGGTGGCTCAGTAGTAGTCTCGTAGGGTGAGCTGGCGCTTGCTGCCGTCTTTCAAAGTGAGCACCACCGTCTGACCTGCTGCGCGATATCGCCAACGCGAGAGTTCCGTGCCCGCGTAATCGGGGCCAATGGGCTTGCCATCAATGGCGATGATTTCGTCCCCCGCGTTCCAGCCCGAGCCGGCGGCGGGGCTCCCAGGGGCCACCAGCTTCACCACGAGCCGCCCCTCCGCGGGGAGGGCAATCAGGCCGGACCGGTCCTTGCGGAAGGGCTGCCGCAGCGCGCGGGCATCGGGGACCAGCATCAGCGTGTCCGTCGCATAGTCCGTTATCATCCGGAAGCGCCCGAGGACGGCGAGCCCCAGGTTGCCGAGGAGCCGGTCCGAGGCGGAGACACTCTTGCCCGCATCGTCGAACACCGTGGGCACGTCCTTCATGGTGAAGCCCGCCAGTTGGATGTCCTTCAGCGTCGCCACATCGCGCTCCCGGAGTCCGCCCACGGCTCCGGACAGCGTCCTGGAGCTGCGCCTTTCCGTGAGCAGCCCCGCTTGCTGCCAGTAGGCGGGGAAGAGCGAGAGCGCTCCGCTGTTGCCCACGTCGAACAGCACCGGAATGGGGGGACGGCCCTCGATGGAGATCTGGACGGCGCGCTGCCCACCCGCGGATTCAACCAGCGGGAGTCGCACCGCTCGCGGCGGAGCCTTGAAGCGGGACGCCTCATGGAAGGCGACGCGCCGGTTGGGGAAGTCCACGTCCACGACGAGCTGGTTGAAGGACTCCTTGCCCAGGACGACGGGCAGCGGGTGGCCTATCAACCGCGCGACCTCGGACAGGTCGATGACGGCGACCGTCAGCCCCGTCAGTCGCAAGTTGCCCAAGGTGATGTCCACGCCACCCGCGAGCTGGGCCTGTGCCTGTCCTCCGCTGCCGACCGCCGCGAGCTGCCCCTGCGTCTTCAGCCCCAGTTCACGCGCATAGGCCGTGTCGACCACCGTCATCTCGGCGCCGCTGTCCAGAAGCACCTGCGTCACCTGGCCATTCACCCGCGCTGGAATGTAGACGCGGTTCTCGTCGAAGAACTCGAAGGGGATGAAGCCGGTGCTGTGGTGACCTTTCGCGAAGCTCGCCTTGCGGACGTCCTGGGGGCGTTCGAAGACCACGGGCGGAATGGGTACGTTCAGCTCCAGCGTCTCCACCACCGTTCGTGAGTCGGAATCCGGGTTGTCGGTGAGCACCTCTTCCAGGAAGGGGATTCGCACGCCCTGGACCTGACGCCAGTCCCCCAGTCGCACGAAGCGGGTGACGTTGTCCTCGCGGATGCGCAGGCCGTGGAGGGCTCCGTCGGCCTCATTGAGGAACAGGTCGTAGAGGTCTTCATCGCCAAAGGTGACGCGCACCACCTTCCAGGCGTGGCCGTCGCGCTGCGCATCGGGTTGCAGCGCGAGCGTCGCGCCGGCGCTCCCCCGCAGCGCCGCCCCGAAGTCGAGCGCCACCTGGTGCCGGACATCGCGCGCGTCGGTGGGCGAGGCATCTTCGACCTGTCCGCTGGCGTTCAGCTTCCAGCCGCCATCTGGGGTGATGGTCATCGACTGACGCATCACTCCATAGTCCTCATCCCGGCGTGCCCTCCCGTCCCGGTGGCTCCAGGACTCCATCGGGCCCTGGAGTCCGCCTGTCACGGACTTCCCTTTCGCGTGGATGCTCTCCAGTTGCGTGAAGGCGTCCCCGCCACGCCACGCGAGGTGGCGTGCGAGGAGCGGCTGCAGCGCCTCTGCCCCGGCTTCAGAGGGGCCAAACAGGAGGGGCAGGGTCAGCAGAACCGCGATGAGGACTCTCATGGGGTGTCTCCGCGCTTGGAAGAGGAACGGGGCTGACGCCCGACGAGCTGGCGCAGCCCCGGAGGGCTCGAGTTGATGAGGGAGAAGGACCGCGCCAGCCGCGCGCGCGCGGACGGTGGAGCGCTCAACTGGATCTCCGCGGCCAGCCCACTGTGTTGCAGACAGGAGAGATAGACGCTGTCGCTCCAGATGGCCTGCTTGACGCCGGTGCCATCCGTCGTGAGCAGCGCCACCAGGAACTCGCGGGCATCCACCACGAGCGTGAGTTGCGCGCCCGGCCAGCGCTCCCGAACGAAGTCCGCGCTGGACGAGCGCACACAGGCGAAGGGAGCCTTGGGGGGTTCGTCATAGACAAGCCCCGCGATGGACACGCGTCTGGCGCTCGCTTCCGTGAGCGCCGGGGTGAGGGCCGCGAGGGGCGGCGGGAAGAGGTCGAAGAGCAGCCGCTCCGTGGCGCCGGCAATCATCGCCCGCGCGCGCTCCATCACCTGTGCATGGCTCTTGAGGTGGTAGATGCGGTCGTCTTGCACCGGGGCGTGGAGCTTGCGCAGCGCGTCCGCGGCCTCGCGCCTGCGCGTCTCGAAGCCACGCTGGAGCGCCGTGAGCACTTCGTCCGGAGGAACGGGCCGGAAGGAGCGGGGCTCGCCCTCCTCGACGAGCACCGCCCCCTTGTGTTCGAGCGAGGCGAGCGCCTGGTAGATGCTCGGAGGCGCCTTCCCCAGTGCCTGCGCGAGCCGGTATCCGGTGGCGGGCGCCCCCTTGAGCAGCTCGCAGTACACCCGCGCCTCCACCTCCGTGAACCCAAGGGCCACGAGCCCTTCATCCGCGTCCATGGAGAGAGTGTTATTACTGGTTGGTAATAATGGTCAAGTAACAGCGGGTCAAGGTGTGCCCCGATGGAGCCGTCGTGGAGACTGCGCCGCCGCAAAGGCAGCCGATTTCGCCGATGACAGCTCCCAACTCACGCCGGTGCTGGGCGCCTCGGTGCATCGCCCCCCCCCTGATGCGACCTGGCGTACCCGGAGGATGGTCCAACACGCCCGCGTGGGCCTGCTACCGTGCTCGCCATGACACGGGGCTCGCGACAGACGAGTGGGACGGGGGCGCGGTCATGAGCGCACAACGGGAGGTCCGTGCCGACTTCGACCGGACATCCATCGTGATGTATCAGGCGTATCCGGACGCCATCGCGGACGTGGCGGTGGCGAAGCAGAAGTTCGGTCCGCCCTTCTCCACCGGGAGGATGACCTGGATAAAACCCAGCTTCCTGTGGCTCATGCACCGCTCCAATTGGGGGCACAAGAGCGGGCAGGAGCGGACGCTGGCCGTGCGCATCCAGCGCAGTGGTTGGGAGACAGCCCTGGGGCTCGGGGTCCTCACCGCCTACGAGCCGAAGGCCCACGGCTCGCCGGAGGCGTGGCGCACGGCCTTCGACGCCGCGCCTGTCCATGTCCAGTGGGACCCCGAGCGCACGCTGCGTGGTGCAGGACTGCCCCATGACAGCATCCAGGTGGGGCTGGGCCGCGCCATCATCCAGCGCTTCGTGGAGGACTGGATTGTCTCCATCACGGACTTGACGCCACTCGTGCTGAAGTTGCGCAAGCACCTGGACACCGGACGCGCCGAGCAGGCCTCGCGACTGCTCCCCCCCGAGGCTGCCTATCCCGTGTCGGCGGAGCTCGTCCGTCAGCTCGGGATGCGCACCGGGCCATGAGAAGCCGCCGGGGCGTCACTCCGGGTAGGAGGTCTTCGCCCGCGCCTTGCGTTCCTGCTCCTGCCGCTCCCGTTCGTTCAGGTGGCGCTCCATCTCGCTCGCGCCCGCGCGTCGTTCGCGCAGCTTCTCTGGATAGCGCGCGGCGATGAGGGGCGCGAAGTGCTCGAGCGCTTCCTTGAGGTCGGGGAAGGGCACGTCCGCCTTCTCGACCAGGATCTCCCAGGGCTCCGACATGGAGCCTCGGGTCATCTCGAAGCCGACCCCCTTGTCCGCCCAGGTCCCTGGGACGTCGATGAGGACGCTGATGTATTCGCCCACCGTGCACGACTCGATGAAGACCGACGTCGGGTGCTGGCGCTGGCCTCGCTTGTCGCGCCGCTGGTAGGTGAGCGAACAGGCCTCGAGCGGTCTCAGCTGCGCCTGGACATGAGTCAACTCGGGGAGACCTCCCACGTCCGAGGTCGTCAGGAAGCCACCTTTCTTGAGGCCCGTAATCACCACCCCAATGCCACTGCCGAGGGCCATCACGGAGCTGATGATGACCAACACCTTCGTGCTGGAGTGCTTGTTGACGGGGCCCTGCGTGGCTCCCGTCACTCCCGATGCGTTGGCTGGCACCTCGGAGGTCTGATGCGCGGCGCCCCAGGGCATGGACGCAAGGCCGAAGCCCAACACGAAGGCCGCGAACCCGGAGACGCCCTGCATCAACTTTGGCGTGAGTTCGAAGGGCACCACGCCGAGCGTATTGAGCCACGCAATGGTCCTGGCCTCCATGATGGCGTTGCGGGACATCATCACGCCCAGCGCCCCGACGAGGCTCACGAGGGACCACACGCCAGTGACGGCGGGCACGTCGGGACCCGCGCGATTGCGACGCCACCTTCCTATCCCCGCGCCCACCAGCATGGGAACCCACAACAGCACCGACCTGAAGAACATCGCGGACTCCATCCGATTCATGGACATACCTTGCGTCAAGCCCAAACCCGCTCCAAGAACAAGTGCGACGCTCGCGCGAAGGACATGTCTCTGCGGGCTTGGACCTGTATCGCCCGGCGCACAGTCCGCGCACGCCCTCCAGCCCGCTCCCTCCAACAGGGAAAAGCCCGGCCACCCTTCGCGGGTGCCGGGCTCTTCATACCGCGCTCGCGGCTCCGAAAAGGCCTAGCAGGTCTTCCTGTAGAGCGCGAGGCAGTTGTCGACGAACTGCTTGTCGGTGCACTTGCCGTTCTGCTTGCAGGTCGCCCAGCCGTTGTAGCGAGGGTCCTTGCAGTACAGGAGCGTGACCCAACAGTTCGGGCCCATCGCGGAGACCTCACCGTCCGCGTCACCCATCGACGCCAGCGGCTCCTCTTCCGAGGTCAGGGGGCTGTAGTCGAGGTTGATGCTCTCACCGGACTCGGTCGTCACCGTCTCCACTGTGTCCGTCGGCGCATCCTCCGCGCCCACACCACAGCCCACGGCAGGAACCACGGCCAGCATGAACCCCAGGAGCAGCTTCTTCATTGTTGTTCTCTCTTCCTCGGAAATTGAAACGCCTGAGGATGGCGTTGCCATGTGGACGCGTCCCGTCCACGCCCACCACCCTACGACGAAGATAAACCAGACCTAAAGCAGTAAATCAGGAATTAAATGAAACCACACAAATCCCCATCTTCCCTCCGGCAACAGCTCGCTCAGCGCCTCCAGGAACGCGACACATGAGCGATTTGGAGACGGCGTGGCATGTGGAACAGGCGGGCAAGACGGGTGCGGACCGCGTGCTGGCCCTGACGCGAGGTGACGCGACGGTGCTCGTGGTGGCGGATGGGGCGGGAAACTCACGACGTGGCGCCGAGGCCGCGGAGGCCGTGCTTCGTGGCGTCCAGGACGCCATGGAGGCCGGAGCCGACGCGGAACGCGCGGAGACCTGGCGCGACGTGCTGGTGCGGTGCGACGCGGAGCGGGTGGCCTCGGGACAGGGTGGTGAAACCACCGCCGTGGTCGCCTGTGTCACCACGCGGCGAGTGGTGGGGGCCAGCGTGGGGGACTCGGAGCTGTGGCTGTTCCAGGACGGAGAGCCGACCGCGCTGACGGAGCATCAACACCGCAAGCCCCTGCTCGGCAGCGGGCTGGCGCGGCCCGTCACCTTCGAGCTCGCGTGGCGAGGCGGCATGCTCCTCGGCGCATCAGACGGGTTGTTCAAGTACGTCGACCTCCGTCTCATCCAGGAGCATGTGAGCCTCGCCGACGCAAACGCCGCGGTGCTCGCGCTCGCCGCGCTGCCTCGACTCGCGAGCGGCACGCTCCCGGATGACGTGGGGCTCGTCCTGTGCCGCCCGAGCGCTCCACGCCGGTGCTGATGCTGCCCTTCGCGCCGGCCTACGAGAACCTCGACGCGCTGCGGGCGTCGGCCGCGTGGACGGTGCTGGACGAGGCCCTGCACTGGGGGCTCGCCGTGGGAGGCGCGCTCGTGCTGGCGGGCGGGCGCCTCACGAAGACGGTGAGGACGCAGCCGCCACCGGCGCCCCTCCCACTCGTGGAGAAGCGCCGGACGGCCTGAGCCGCTACTGCGGATCCCACCCCGCGTTCACCGTCATCCGATCCAGCGCGCGCACGGTGACGTAGGGGACGAAGCCCGCCGCGCGCGAGCGGGTATAGGCGTCCGCGACGTGCGCGGCCTGAGTAGCGTAGTCGGTGGAGAGCACCAGCTTGCCGGCCGCGCGGACCCGGGCCGCATTCGTCCGGTTCTCCTCGCACCAGCCCTCGTCGCAGGCGTTGTCGTCGGACCAGTACATGTCCTCCATGCCCAGCCCGTCGATGGCGGGCAGGTAGGCGGGGTCATCCACCAGTTCCGGGGAGTTCTGGGGCATCACCTTGAAGGCCGGGTTGCGAGCCTTGGCGTACTGGCTGATGCGCTCGATGAGGGCCACCATCTTCCGCGCGAGGTCGGCGCGGTTGGTGCCCGCGGAGTTCGCGGGAATCTCCTCGTACGTCACCACCATGTCCAGGTAGCACCCAGTGAAGCCCGCGGCGAGCGCCTGGTCGATGCGGCCCTGGACGATGGGCCACCAGCGCTCGTCCCAGTACTTCACGTACTGCTCGTCGGGCCAGCCGGCCACGGGGCCGAGCTTCAGGTCGTCGGGCACCTGAGGCCACTCGGGGCGGTACTCCTCGATGGCGCCAATCTCGAAGTACGCGAGCACCTGCTTGCCCTTGGCTTTGAGCGCGGTGATTTCGGCAGCGGTGAACCAGCCATCGGAGCCGTCGCGCGACAGCTCGACGATGGCGAGGTCGAACTTCGAGTTGGCGATGGTGTCGAGCTTCCCCTGGGGATAGTTCGTGAGCTGGTAGGTGAAGCTGTGGACGCCCTCCCACGATACGGGCGTGCCGGCGTCGGTCCCCGTTCCCGCATCGGAGGGGGTGCCCGCGTCGCCAGAGGTTCCCGCGTCCGTGGGAGTCCCCGCGTCGCCGGGCGTGCCCGCGTCCGAGGCGGCGACCTGGATGCGCACCACGAGCAGGTCCAGCAGCGACGCATCCGCCGTGGACGTCGTGCGGTAGCGCAGCGTCACCGGGCCTCCGCTGACGAAGCGCTGGGGAGACGGCAGCGCGAGCGACGTCGCGGTCCACCTCCAGGACTGCGCGAAGGTGTTGTCGCCCACCAGCACCCAGGCGCCCGCCGCGTAGTCCCACGCCTCGAACAGCCAGCGCATCTGCGACTTGAGGGGCCCTCGATAGTTGATGCCCACCTCGGCGGCGACGACGTCGGCGGCGCCCACGTCCGCTGGGAGCGCGTACGTGCACGTGGCGGAGGCGCCGGGCGAGAACTCGACGTACTCCGCCCAGCGGTCCTGCGTGCCCGACAACGTCTGCGTGTGCAGCCCCTGGACGGTCTGCCCCGAGCCGATGGTGCCGCTCTCAACCTGGAGACTGGCGCACGTCAATGTCCGGGCAGCCGCGAGGACGGCCGTGTCCCCGCTCCGCTCCGCGCTGTCCGCGCTTCCGGAGGAACCTCCACAGGCGAACAGCGCGATGCACCACAGACTCGTCCACCCTACTACCGCGACTCGCATGTGCGCTCCCTGTCGCCAGAGCCGGGCCCCGCCCCGATGTCGATGCGCTCGGCGAACGTGACGGGCTTTAACTTCAGGCACCCGGAATCATCAACGCGATGTGGCGCGCGACACGCGACATTCAGCCATGTCCTGGAACATTCGTTCCTGTCTGGATGGAGTGGTGCGTTGCAGGTGATGGGGTCTGGCCTCTGGTGGAAGGTACACGCGACCACCGGAGCCAACGAGGCCGATGCTAGCCGCGGACGGGAAGTGGAATAGGCTTGCGCCAAGGCATTCTCTCTCAGGAAGACTCCCCTTGGACCTCCCCTTGACTCCTGCCCTGCGCATCAACCTGGGCAAGCGCGCTGGTGTCACCGGCGGCCTACTGGGCGTGCTGTGCGTGTGCGTCGAATTCTGTTTTCTGTTTCCCCACTTGCTGGTGTCCAACGACGGCCGGGCCTTCTACGTGGAGCACCTGTGCGCTTTCCGGGGCATCCTCCAGGCCGCCATCGTCGCCACCTTCGCGCTGGGGGCCTTCAGCATGCTCACCTTGCGCTCCAAGGCGCATGGCGGCATCGCCATGCTGCTCGCGCTGGTGGCCATGCTGCTGGGCGGCAGCCAGGCGGAGCCGCTCACCCACCAGCCGCGTGCGCTAAGCGCGGGCCTGGACTATTTCGCGCTAGAGCTCCTCGTGTTGGGGCTCCTGTTCATCCCCATGGAGCGGCTATGGGGGCTTCACCCGCAGCGCATCTTCCGCGAGGGCTGGCAGACAGACCTCAAGCACTTCTTTGTCAGCCATGTGGGAGTACAGCTCATCTCCTTCTCGGTGATGATTCCGGTGCAGGTCTTCTTCTCCTGGGCGGTGCGCATGGACTTCCAGGCCCATGTGGCCGCGCAGCCCGTGTGGCTGCAATTCTTCGAAATCCTCCTGGTGGTGGACCTGGTGAGTTACTGGGTGCACCGCGCCTTCCACCAGGTGCCGTGGATGTGGAAGTTCCACGCCATCCACCACTCCAGTCAGCAGATGGACTGGCTGGCCAGCTCGCGCTCTCACCTGGTGGACGTGCTCGTCAACCGGTTCGCGGGGTTCATCCCGGTGTTCCTGCTGGGCTTCAGCCCGGCCGCCATCTACGGCTACCTCGTTTTCGTGTCCTTCCACGCCGTCTACATCCACGCCAACGTGAGCCACCGCTGGCCCTATCTCCGTTGGGTGTTCGCGACGCCCGAATTCCACCACTGGCACCACACGTCCGACGAGGAAGGCATCGATAAGAACTTCGCTGTCTTCCTGTCCTTCATTGATGCGGTTTTCGGCACCGCGCATCTGCCCGAGCACTGGCCGTCACGGTATGGAACGACGAAGTTCCAGCCTCCAGAGACCTACCTGGGACAGCTCGCCTACCCGTTCCAACGGCACGAAGAGACGCCTTACGGATAGAAATGAAAATCGACCTCTTTATCCGCCGCCAAGGCGGGCTCGTCTCTCACCCCGAGCGTCTGGCGCCACCGGTAGAGCGTCTGCTCGGTGATGCCGTGCTTCCGGGCCACCTCCACCACGCTGGTACCAGGGGCTCACCTGGAGCCTGTGCGGACTTGCGGTGAGCCTGTCTCCAGCCACGCTCGAGTCCGGAGGGTTAGACCGCGCTCCGCGAGGCCGCGGTATCCGCCCTCGTGACGGCGGCGGCGCCAGGCGCGGGTGTCACCAGGCTGACCTTCAATTTCGTCCCGGTGGGTGACACCCCGAAGAAGGAATCATAGGCGTCGATGTGCTGCTGTCCCACCGTGTTCATGAAGTCCAAGAACGTGCTCGGCTTCGCAGGCAGCGGCGACGGCGTAAACATCTGCGAAGGCAATCTCACGTAGGGATTTGGGCTCGCAACAATTGGTACTTCGCGTTGATCGCATCATAAACAATGTCGGCGCTGAGACCACTGAGCGGACCGTAGAGCGTCTGACAGGATTTTCCCTGGACATAATCCCACACGACATCGTTCTGCACATTGAAGGGCTGGATGTTCATCAGATTGGTCCAGCCGTGAGGCACCACATCGTACTGGTTCCAAATGACCTGATTCCAGAACCCATAATTTGCAATGCCGCGGATTGCCGTCGGCGGGAATATCGCACTGAAGACGTTGACGAATCCTCGATCTCCGGTCGAAGGGGCCGCCGTCGGCAGCACGTAGAGCGCGCCCCACCGACTTGCCGCGAAGGCGTTCGGGTAGAGCCAGAGGGCCAAGGTCGGGCTGAGCGAGCCACCCAGGCTGTGCCCAGCGAAAATCAGCGTCCCTTGGGAAGATTCATTGTCCTTCAAGAAGGATTGAATCGTTTTTTGCGTCTTCGGGTCCTGCATGTTCAGCAGATTCGTGGTTCCCCATGCGGCCCCCTGCGAGACGTACCCCACGTTCTTCGTGTCGGGCTTGTCACCATTCGCTGGGTTGATGCCCAGAGGGAAGCCGGTTGTGACCGTGACATTGTCGTCCAGACAATCCGTGTCATACCAATTGTGATCACCATCCTTGTTTCCATTGGTGCCAGCGACTGCCACGACATAGCAGTTGGCCGACGTATTGTAGGCAACGTACATGACGTGATCGGCCACTTTGGACACTCTCGATTTACCACTACAGTCCTTGTCAGCCTGGAAGACGCAGGGCCCCCACACTCGCGTCCACACGCCAAGTTGTTCGCTGTGCTTCGTCAGCGCGTCGTCTATGACCGGTCCAAGTTGCTGCTGGATGTCGGAGGCCGAACCTTCCAGATTGTCACCCAGATTGGAGAACCTTGAGAGTTTGAACACCGTTTGAATGATGTCGTAGCTCCCTCCGGCGTAGATTGGATTTGTGACTTGCATATGACTCATCCTCTCTTTGGGTCGTGGTGAAGTCGTGTCCAGCAGGCCGCGAGAGCAAAGCCTCGCCGCGGCAGAGCACTGCCTCTTGCCGGCCTCGGAGCATTCGATTACCGCTTCGAGACCTGTCACAAACCCAGAGCAGGAGACGTGCCAGCACCGCATGCCGCGACGTCCTGAGGCAAACGCACGCATGTCAGAACTGGCACCGGGTGTTTGACGCGTCAGCAGCAGGCTTGACGCGCCAGTGGACACGTTCATTTGCAATACCTCGTTCAATGGGTCCTCAGCGCACCTGCGCCTACCCAAAGCCCTTTCGCCGCGGCATGTGTGCTTCAAAGCCACGTTGGGCAGTGCGCCACCCAGGGCGATGTCCGCCGGGCCCGTGCGAAGCTGAGCAGGCGCTGGCACGGCGCGTCTGGAAACCCTGGAGTTGGCGCAGCCACGACCCACGACTCTCTGGCGCCCTCCTCTCAATCAAGGGCGGCCAGGGCGGCAGTGTTCCCCAAGGCCGGGCACGGCCCCCTACACCGGCGCAGCGCGTGGCCTTGCTGGTACCAGTCCTCCGCCCGGCAAGAGGGCTCCCATTCCGCCTATCCTTGCCAGTTGCTGCCTCGACTGGAGCGCCGCTGGCCCGCCAGCGTCAGGGGGGAAGCACTCTCCCAGGTTCAAACGCGATGGCCGCCGTCGGTGTCGTCGGTGTCCTCATGGACGCCTGCCCCGCCCATTCCGATGCCTCCAGCGCCGGTACCTCCTCCTCCTCCGGCACCACCGCCCCCTCGTCCACCGCCCTTGTCGCCGCCCTTGCCCCCTCCTCCGCCGCTGGGACGCAATGGGCCCTGGTCGGGAATCGCGACCCCGTGGGGGATGGGCTCGAGGTCGAGCGCCCGGCGGATGAAATCGCGCAGCGATACGACCAGCCGCGCGGTGCCGACCTTGCGCCCGGCGACCATGTCCGCGGCAGCCTCCGCGGCGAGCCGCACCTGTTCCTCGGTGCCGAGCAGCATCACATCCGACAGCGCCGCCTCGACCGCATCGCGCGTGCGCCGACGGCGTTCGAGCGCTGGGTGGTCGAGCGGCGACGCAAGCACCAGGCCCTGCTCGGGCTCCTGTTCGAGTGGCTCGCCAGCCGCGAGCCGACGGCGCATGTCGCGCAGGTGGGTCGGGTCGACGACAAGCTCACCGGTGAATGAGCCGCCGAGCGTCTTGTATGCGGAGATCAGCGTCTTCAGCCGCTCGTTGATCTGGCGGTTCTCGCGTTCGCGTCGACGCTGCACGGTCTGCATCACCAGCAGGCGGATGCTGACGACGACCAGCGACACCAGCACGAGGCTGGCCAGCGTCGCCGCGAGGCCACGCCAGGAAGTGAAGTCGAGAGAGCTCATCATCGGCGCGACGATAACGCGTCCACCGCACGGTCGCCTCGACGCGCTCGCGTGTGCCACTGACCCGTCTTGCTGAGGAAGTGCTGCCGCGATGGAGTCCTTCACCCAGCAGCCCCCTGTGGCCGTGGTGGCGGCGGGCAATCACGCGCTCGCCACGAAGCCGGACCAGGAGCGCTTCAGCCTCCAGGTGCAGCAGCGCCGATTCGGGTTGTGGCTCAACGAGAAGGGCGCCGTGCGCGGCCAGGTGGAGCTGGGCTTCGTGGACTTCGCCAAGGCCACGCCCACCGTGCAGGCCCTGCCGCGCCTGCGCATCGAGCGGGCCGAAGAGCCGCGTGGGCGTGAGCGCGCTGGCCACCGGGCTCACCTTCGCGAGCACTGGGGGCGCCGAGGACGGTGAGGCGCTCGCCGCCCATGCCGACCTCGGCGCCGAGTGGGCGCAATCCCCAAGCACCACGCTCCGGGTGAAGCAGGTGTAGTGCCGAGCCTGGCGCAGCCACGACCCACAACTCTCTGCCGCCCTCCTCAAGCAAGGCGGCCAGGGACGTCAGCGCGCCCGCGTTCTGGCGGAGGGGTTCTTCGCGGCGCTCTTCTTCCTGGCCGAAGCGACCTTCGCCTTCGCGACTGCCGGCTTTCCTTCGCCGCGCGGTGCCTTCGCCTTTGCGGCCGCATCCATCGCTTTTCGGGCTTCGGTCTTCTCACCTTTCCGCAGCGCGAGCGCCGCGGCGATCCACTCCGGTGCGTAGCTCGAAGTGCACCCCTTCGGAATCGGTCGCGGGTCCCAGCGACCGAGGCGCTCGCCGATGGCGCTGGCCTCCGAGGTGTACGCGGGCAGGTGGAGGCCGATCCAGACCAGGCAGAAGTTGATGCCCTCCTTCACCCGGTACGGTGCGTCCGGAAGCTCACGCTCGATGCGCTCGAGCGTCGCGCCTACGTCGAGTTCCTTCTCGAGTCCTCGCGCAATGCGCCCGGCAAGAAGCTTCCATCCGGCGCGGCGAGGGAGCTCCTTCCTGCCGTCCATCCACTTCCCCTGAAGCCTCGGGGCGACGGGCGCATGCACGAGCACGCGACCGACGAGTTCGTCGACCAGGGTCGGGTTCGAAAGTGGCTCGAGGAGCCCGCGTGCCTCCTTCTCAGTGAGCGCCGCGGGCTCGAGGAGCATGCACGCGAGGATGCGCGCATCGTGATTGCCGGTCCCCCACAGTTCCAGTCCGAGCCCGTGGTTCGTCCCCAACGTCGCTGCCAGGCCACGGATTTTGCCGAGCAGCACGCCGAAGACATTGTCGACCACCCCGTCGCGCACGTAGCGCTGGCGCACCTTCTCGTCACCTTGGCTCTCGAGCAGCTTCATCACCTGGGACAGCGACATTGCTTTCGGCATGGGGAGCACCTCGGCGGGCGGTGGCTTGAGAGCGGCCGGAAGGGTGGCACTACGGGCGCTCTCGGTCGAGGAACGCTTCCGCTCACTGCCACCGCGCAGCTTCGGAAGCGAGGGTGCGGCCATCTGGATGTGGCACCGTGGCTACGGGAACCGCAACGATGCCACTGGGCGCGCGTACCCGGGCGTGTGGAGACCCACTGCCGGGAAACCGAGGTGGCCAAGCTGAATGCGGAGTTGGTGGACCCGCAGACCGAAGACGGTCAACAACGTGCTGGTGGCGCTCAACACGGTCTTCAAGACGGCGCTCAAATGGGGCGTCATCGAGCAGATGCCGGCCACCGTCGAGCTGTTGAAGGGGCCGTTCTACGAGCCGCATGAGGACGAGCGGCTGGTCAAGGTGACGGCGAAGGTGGCCGGGCACCAGAACCTCTCCACCCCCCAGCGGTACATGCACCTGAGCCCGGCGGCCAAGTCAGCGGCCACCCGGATGCTGGCGGGGCCGAGACAGGAAGCCCAAAATGAAACGGGCTGGAGACCTTGCGATCTCCAGCCCGCTTCATGACGTGGTCGGGGAGACAGGATTTGAACCTGCGACCCCTTGGTCCCGAACCAAGTGCTCTACCAGGCTGAGCCACTCCCCGATATGTCGCTTCGCCGGACGGTCCTTCTCGGGACCGGCGAAGTGGCGGCGGTAGTACCCGAGCCGCCCAGCCGAGTCAACGTCCTCGGATCACCTTTTCTTCCGCCCCTCCCCGCCCAGAGGGAGCTGGCAGCCGGGCGATGCCCGGGTGCCCCCCGACTCCGCTTCCCAAGACCACGAATTTCCTGTACTCCCGGACAGTTTCCCCTCCTGCTACACTCACGAGGCAGCCTGCATTGTTGCACCGCGATGCCATGACGCCGCCCCCCGTCGTCCTCATCTCCGATGACGAGCCCCTCATCGTCTCCGCCCTCGCCCGCGAGGGGAAACGGTCCGGGCTGAACTGCATCTCGGACACCACGTCCGAGCGCGTCCTGGAGCTCGCCCGCGAACACCGGCCGGCCGTCATCATCCTGGACATCAACCAGCACCAGGACGGCCGGGACCTGCTCGCCCAGCTCAAGCAGGACCCCAACACCCGCGACTGCAAGGTCATCATCCTCAGCGCCGTCGAGGACCAGTTCACCCGCCACGTCTGCTTCGAGCTCGGCGCCGACGATTACGAGGTGAAGCCCTTCGACCCCACCTTCATGACCCGCGTCGCCCGGCTCGCCTCCTCCGTGGCGCGCCCTCGCACCTGAAGTCAGCCGGCCTCACGGGCGCAGCGAGCGGATGGCCTCCGCGTAGTCCTTCGAGCCGAAGACGTAGCTGCCCGCCACCAGCACCGTGGCCCCGGCCTCCACCACCCGCTTCGCCGTGGTGGCGTTGATGCCGCCGTCCACCTCGATGTCCACGTCCTTCAGCCCGCGCGCATCCAACATCCCGCGCAGCCGGCGCACCCTCTCCACTGTGGACTCGATGAAGCTCTGCCCGCCGAAGCCCGGGTTCACGCTCATCAGCAGCACCATGTCCACGTCGCCCAGCACCTCCTCGATGGCCGACAGCGGCGTGCCCGGGTTCAACACCACCGCCGGCTTCGCCCCCGCATTGCGAATCTGCTGAAGCGTCCGGTGCAGGTGCGGACTGGCCTCCACGTGCACCGTCAACACGTCCGCCCCCGCCTTCACGAAGGCCTCCACGTAGCGCTCCGGCTCCACAATCATCAGGTGCACGTCCAACGGCTTCGTCGCCACCCGCTTGATGGCCTCCACCACCACGGGTCCAATCGTGATGTTCGGCACAAAGCGGCCATCCATGACATCCACGTGAATCCAATCCGCACCGGCGGCTTCGATGGCGCGGACCTCTTCGGCCAAGCGGCCGAAGTCACAGGACAAAAGCGAAGGAGAGATGCGAACGGGGCGGCGGCTCATGCCGCGCTTCATAACCGCAACCCGCGCGCTGGCTAAGGCCGAACGCAACGCGACGACGTCCACCAGACAGCCAGGGACCTGCCAGGTGGGTCCCCCAAGGCAGCGTGCTGTCTACCCGTGCTAGAACTTTGTAGCCCTTCGCGGCCGCTGGCCGCTTCTCACGGAGCCGCCTGGTGCTCGCTCAACCCGCCCCACAGCCCGAGCTGAACCGCCGCCTGGCGAAGCTCACGTCCATCCTGGATGTCGCGAAGGCGATGAGCGCCGAGCGCGACCTCGACCTGCTCCTGCCGCTCATCCTCTTCGAGGCCACCAAGGTGGTGGAGGCGGACCGCTGCTCGCTCTTCATCCTGGACCGCGAGCGCAGCGAGCTGTGGAGCAAGGTGGCCCAGGGCTCCAAGAGCGAAATCCGCCTCCCGGTGGGCAGCGGCGTCGCCGGACAGGTGGCCCAGACGGGCGCCGTCATCAACATCCCCGACGCCTACGCCGACGCCCGCTTCAACCGCTCGTTCGACGTCTCCAGCGGCTACCAGACGAAGACCATCCTCTGCGTCCCCATGCGTGACGCCGGCGGCGAGGTGACGGGCGTCATCCAGGCCCTCAACAAGCTGGACGGCGCCAGCTTCAACGCCGAGGACGAGGAGCTGCTGCTCGCCCTGGGCGCCCAGGCCGCGGGCGCCATCGAGAACGCCCTCCTCCACGAGGACATCAACCGCCTCTTCGAGGGCTTCGTCTCCGCCTCCGTCGTCGCCATTGAATCCAGAGACCCGACCACCGCCGGTCACTCCGGGCGCGTGGCCGACCTCACCGTGGCCCTGGCCCAGGTGCTCGAACACCTGTCCACCGGCCCCTACGCCCACACGCGCTTCTCCGCCGGGGAGATTCAGGAGCTGCGCTACGCCTCGCTGCTCCACGACTTCGGCAAGGTGGGCGTGCGCGAGCCCGTGCTCGTGAAGGCGGAGAAGCTCTACCCCCATGAGCTCGAAGGCCTGCGCGCCCGCTTCCAGCTCGCCCGGAAGGACTTGCAGCTGCAGAGCTACCGCCGCCGCCTGGAGGCGGTGAAGATTCGCGGCCAGGCGAACCTGGCGGAAATCGAGGCCGAGGAAGAGGAGCGGCTCGCCCGCGAGTCGTGGCAGTTGGACGAGGTGCTGGAGTTCATCCTCTCCTGCAACCGCCCCACCGTGCTCGCGCAGGGCAACTTCGAGCGGCTCCACGAGCTGGGCGCGCTGCGCTTCCTGGATGCCCACGACAAGGCCCAGCCGCTGCTGCTGCCGGGGGAAATCCAGTCGCTCTCCATCGCCCGCGGCACGCTCTCTCCCGAGGAGCGTCGCGAAATCGAGAGCCACGTCGAGCACACCTACCGCTTCCTGTCCCAGATTCCGTGGACGCGCACGCTGCGCCGGGTGCCAGAGATTGCCTACGCCCACCACGAGAAGCTGGATGGCACCGGCTACCCTCGCGCGGAGAAGGACATCCCCGTCCAATCCCGGATGATGTCCATCTGCGACATCTACGACGCGCTCACCGCCAGCGACCGGCCCTACAAGAAGGCCGTGCCACACACACTCGCGCTCGACATCCTCCGGCGCGAGTCCGACGCCGGGCAGTTGGACCCGGCGCTCTATACCGTCTTCATCGAGGCCGACATCCCCCGGAAGGTCCTCCAGGGAATCAAGTAGCCGCTCAGCCTTCGATGGTGTGCAGGCGCAGGCTGTTGATTTTGCCCGGCTGCCCCACCGGCGCGCCGAACACGATGACGATGCGGTCGCCCTTGCGGCCCAGGCCCCGCGCCAGGAGCTCTTCCTCCACGCGCTTCACCATGGCCTCGGTGTCCTGGATGGGCTCCAGCACGCGCGGCACCACGCCCCACAGCAGCGACAGCCGGCGGCGCACTTCCTGGTTGGGGCTGAAGGCGACAATCGGCACCGTGGGCCGGTAGTGCGACAGCAGGCGCGCCGTCACACCCGACAGCGTGAAGGCCGCGATGAGCGAGGCGTTGCTCGCCTTGGCCGCCTCGCAGGCCACGCGCGCGATGACGTCCGGGAAGTGGTTGGGCAGCCCCAGCGGCGTCTCCAGCACGCGCATCAGCGACTGCGTCGTGCGCGCGGAGGACTCGGCCGCCAGGATGATGCGCTCCATCATCTGCACGGACTCGATGGGGAACTTGCCGCTGGCCGTCTCGCCCGACAGCATCACCGCGTCCGCGCCGTCGAACACGGCGTTGGCCACGTCGCTGGCCTCGGCGCGCGTGGGGCGCGGGTTGTCAATCATGGAGTTCAGCATCTGCGTGGCCACGATGACGGGCAGGCCACGCAGGTTGGAGCGCCGGATGATGTCCTTCTGGACGGCCGGCACTTCCTCGGGGGGAATCTCCACGCCCAGGTCGCCGCGCGCCACCATGACGCCGTCCGTCTTGTCCAGGATGGCGTCCAGCCGGGCAATGGCCTCCGGCTTCTCCAGCTTGGCGATGATGGGCACCGTGCGGCCCACCTCCGCCATGGCCTGGCGCGCGGTGTCCAGGTCGGACGGCTGGCGCACGAAGGACAGCGCGATGTAGTCCACGCCGGCCTTGATACCGAACACCAGGTCCTCGCGGTCCTTCGGCGTCAGCGCCTCCGCGCGCACCGCCACGCCGGGCAGGTTGATGCCCTTGTTGTTCTTCAGCGTGCCGCCGTGGATGACCTGCGTGCGGATGAGCTTCTGCTTGTCCGTCTCCAGGACCTTCAGCTCCAGCAGGCCGTCATCCAGGAGGATGCGGTCCCCCGGATTCACGTCCGCGGCCAGGAACGGGTACGTCGTGGACACGATTTCGTCCGTGCCCGGAACCGTTTCGTCCGTGGTGATGTGGAAGGTGCCGCCCTCCTTCAGCTCGGTGCTGCCCTTCACGAAACGGCCGGTGCGAATCTTCGGGCCTTGCAGGTCACCGAGGATGCCCACCGCCTTGCGGACCTTCAGCGACGCGGCGCGCAGCTTCGCGATGTTCTCCGCGTGCTGCTCGTGGCTGCCGTGGGAGAAGTTCAGGCGAGCCACGTCCATGCCGTTCTCCAGGAGCGCTTCGAGCATCTCCTGGCTCTGGCTGGCGGGACCGAGGGTGCAGACAATCTTCGCTCTTCGCATAGAGCCCGTGAGGATGGGTTTCCCTCACGGCAGCGTCAAGCACGCTGCATGGGCCGCTTCGCTCGGTAAAACGGTAAATGAGCCAGCGAACGGCGCGGCGCTCAACCGCGCAACAGCACGCCCAGGTTCTCCCGCTCCCAACGCAGTGCGGCGGCGTAATGCGGGAATGTTCGCTCGCGTTCGCGGAAGGCACGCGGGTGATGCACGCGGCGGCCACCCCGGCCCGTGCTCGGGAAGAGCTGGTGGAGCATCTCGTGGAAGATGATGAACTCCACGAAGAAGGAAGGCACCTCGGGGGTGTCCAGCGCCGGGTGGATGCGAATCTCACGCGTCTGGTGGTCGTAGACGCCCAGGCGGATGGACTTGCGACGGCGGCGCGGAGGCATGCGCCCCCAGCCAATCCGGGCCTGGATGAGGCCCTGGAAAAAATCTCGGTTGGTGGTGTCGTAAAGCGCCTGGAGGTCGAAACAGCGCCCGCGCGGATTGAGGTCCGCGTCGGATTCGCGGCGCATCTGACGGATGCGCGGCTGCTGACCGCGGATGTACTCGTCCAGGATGGCGCCCGCGGTGCGGTGTCCCCGGCCCGCGTAGTCCGCCACCGCGCGTACCACCGGCTCCGGCGCGTCCAGGAACATGTGGTGCAGCCGCAGCGCCAGCACCGCGGAGCCCCGGCGGAAGGACACCATGGTGGAGCGGTTGTCCGTCACCGACAGGCGCACCGGCATGCCCAGCTCGGCGCTCAGCCGCCAGGCCAGCGATTCAGCCCGGGTCCACAGCTCCTCCCGCGTGGGCGGGCGCGAGACGATGCGGGGTGCCTCGTCGGGCAGGAGGTTGCGCTGCGGCGTGGGCACGGGCGGTGCGACGGGCCGCGGCGCGGGCGCCACGGGTGCGGCAGGTCCCCCCTCGGGCCGGGGTGCGGCCGTTCCCTCTGCGGCGCGGCTGGCGGCAGAGAGACCTCGAGGGAAGAGCGACGTCTGGCGAAATTGCTCGGGGGACACGCGGCTGCGCATCGTACCCCGCACTTCCGGGGACTCAAGGGCGGCGGTCCCCTGCTCGCCTCCTCACCGTCAGCCCGTCAACCGCGCTCACACGCAGCGTCCACTAACAGGAGGGAAAGGCAGGCGAGCGTACGACGCGCCCTCACGGTGCGGGCGGCTCCGCGTGCCGGGACTTGAGGAGCCGCTCCAGGCGCTCGGGCTCCATGCGCACCACGAAGGTCTTCTCTCGCGTGAAGGTCACCTGCCCCGGCGCGCCGCCCTTCACCTTGCGCACGAACTTCGCGGGCACGTAGCTCACCTCACCGCGCGGCTCGCCCTTGGCCCCGGAGTGGTGCAGCGCCAGGTGCGCCGCGTCCAGCAGCACCTCCTGCGCCACCTCCTGCCCCTTCTCCAGCGGCAGCACCACGTGGCTGCCCGGTACACCGCGCGCGTGGAGCCACAGATGCCAGGGCCTGGCCACCTTGAAGGTGAGCGCGTCGTTGTCCTCCGAGCCGCGCCCCACCCAGATGCGCGCCCCGCCATGGCCCACGTACTCCTTGAAGGGCCGGCCCTCCTGCGCGCCCTCGCCCCCACTGGGGAGCTGAAGCACTTCCGCCTGCGCCAGCAGCGCGGCGTCCTCCATCCGCTCAATCTGCGCGAGCGCCTGCTGCGCGTGCGCCACCTCGCGCGCCAGCTCCGCCTCGCGGTGACGCGCCTGCTCCACGCCCCGCAGCAGCCGCCGGTACTGGTGGAAGTGCCAGTCCGCCTCCTCCTTCGGGGTGCGCTTCGGGTCCAGCGTCACCCGGACCTCCTGCGCGCCCTCCTCTGTATAGGCGGTGAGCACCGCCTCGGTGGCGCCCCGCTTGAGGCGGTAGAGGTTCTGCGCCAGCAGCTCGCCCACTTCGCGGTGCTTCTCCGCATCCGGGCCGCGGGCCGCCTCGGCGCGCACCTTCTCCAACGTGCGGGAGGCGCGCTTGAGGCGCGCGCGGTACGGCTGCGCCAACCGGCGGCGGATGGTCTCCGAGCGGCTGGCCTTGTCGCGCGCTCCGAGCAGGCGCTCCGCGGCCTGGGAATACGGCAGCGCATCCGAGTCCTGGGGAGCGAGCCGCGAGGGTTGGCTCCGGGCCTTCTCGCGGGCCTCGGGCGGCGGCGGCTCCGGCGGCGCCCACGCCGCGCCCGGATGCAGGCCCCGGCGCTGCGCGAAGCCCTCACCGGAGAGCATCAGCACGCGGCCGTTGTCGCTGAGTAGCAGCAGACCACCGGGCGCGCCCACCTCCAGGAGGAGGCGCCTGCGCACGTCCTCGCGCTCGAAGTCGAAGGCCACCACGCGCTCGGATTCCATGAAGCGGGCGCCCTGGAGCTTGAAGCCTGTCAGCTCCTGACGCAGCCACCGCTGGAAGGGGGCGGGCTCGCCCGGCGTGGGGAAGCGATCATCCGCCACGGACACCCGGGCCAAATCACCCTCAGCGCACAGGCACAACAGGATGGATCTGCCCGGGACGCGAAGTTCCACGTAGGCGAGCCTGGGAAGGGGACACCAAGCCTTCTGCGCCACCGCGCCAGTGAGGCGCTCCGCCACCTCCGCCACCACCTGCTCCAGCTCCACGGGACGCAGCGACATGGGGCACTCCGGGTCCTGAAAATGAAAACGGCCCGGCGGGTTTCGCCGAGCCGTTCACCGGACGTCAACTACCGTCCGCTCATGACGACGGGACTGCTCAGGACTCCGGCGTAACCGGGGCCGCCACCGTCTTGGCCTTGGTGGTGCGCTTGCGAGCCGGGGCCTTCTTGGCCGCCTTGCGGGTGGTCTTCTTGGCGGCCGCCTTCTTGGTCGCGGTCTTGCCAGCCGTCTTGCGAGCGGTCGTCTTCTTCGCCGACTTCGCCGCCTTCGTGGCCTTCGCGGTCTTGGCAGCCTTCTTGGTCGCGGACTTCGCAGCGGTCTTCTTCTTAGCGGCCATCAGAATCCTCCAGTTCAGTGGTTGGCCCCAGGTCAACCGAGGCCCTGCACTCTTCTTGATGGGAGTGAGTGCTTGAAGTGAATGGTACGGGCGACATGCCAGTGTGTCAACGCATGGTGATGTATTGCATCGCGTGCGAGGCCGATTTTTCGGCATCGAGCGCGTCCGGAGGTGCCGAACGCCACCTCGCGGACACTCGCGAGCGCATCCGAGGTGTCGCGCGCGAGGCCGAGTTTCCGGCTCCGGACACGTTTCGGCCACTTTCGAGCACGACGTTGGCGCATGCCGCGGCGCATGCGCGCGAGCGACGCGGCGCTTTTCGTCGTGGGGTGCGGCGTCTACGGTTCGCCACCACATGAGCGCCACCGAGCAGACCTTCCCCGCGGACTTCACCTTCGGCGTCGCGACCGCCGCGTACCAGGTGGAGGGCGGCATCGAGAACGACTGGGCCGAGTGGGAACGCGCCGGGAAGCTGAAGGAGCCGGACGCTCGCTGCGGCCCCGCGGTGGACCACTGGAACCGCTACGAGGAGGACTACGCCCTGGCCCGGGCGGTGGGCGCCACCGCGTTCCGCATCTCCCTGGAGTGGGCGCGCATCGAGCCGGAGCGCGGGCGCTTCGACGAGGCGGCGCTGGAGGCCTACCGGGAGCGACTCCTGAAGATGAAGGCCCATGGCCTGCGGCCGGTGGTGACGCTCCACCACTTCACGCACCCCACCTGGTTCCACCGGGAGACGCCGTGGCACCAGCCGGCCAGCGTGGACGTCTTCCGGCGGTACGCGAAGCGGTGCGCGGCGCTGCTGGAGGGGCTGGACGCGCTGGTCATCTCCTTCAACGAGCCCATGGTGCTGCTGTTGGGGGGCTATCTGCAGGGCGCCATTCCTCCGGGCCTCGCGGATGGCCCCACCACCATGCGGGCCATGGAGAACCTGGTGCGCTCGCACGTGGCCGCCCGGGAGGAGCTGTTGTCCCGGCTGGGCCGCGTGGAGCTGGGCATTTCCCAGAACATGCTCGCCTTCGCACCGGACCGCTGGTGGCACCCGCTGGACCGCGCGCTGGTGAGGCTCGGGGCCCAGGCCTACAACCATGCGTTCCACGAGGCGCTGGCCACCGGCAAGCTGCGCGTCACCATGCCGGGCGTGGCCTCCACGCGCGTGGACATCCCTGGCGCGCGGGACTCCGTGGAGTTCATCGGGGTGAACTACTACACCCGCGCGCACCTGCGCTTCGTGCCGCGCCCGCCCTTCATCGAGTTCAAGTACCGGGACATCCACGGCCGGGGCCTCACCGACATCGGATGGGAGGACTGGCCGGAGGGCTTCCTCCAGACGCTGCGCGACGTGAAGCGCTACGGGAAGCCGGTGTGGATTACGGAGAACGGCATCGACGACCGCGTCGGCACCCGCCGGCCCCACTACCTCCATTCCCACCTGGCCCAGGTGCTGGCGGCGCGCGCGCAGGGCGTGGACGTGCGCGGCTACCTCTATTGGAGCCTGCTCGACAACTTCGAGTGGCTGGAGGGCTGGGGCCCGCGCTTCGGCCTCTACCACGTCGACTTCGACACGCTCCGCCGCAGCCCCACGCCCGCGTGTGACTACTTCCGCGCCGTGGCCACCGAACGGAAGCTGGTGCCGCCAGACGCGGTCCGCGCCTCGAGCGCTTGAGCGGCGCGCCGCCCACGAAGGGCACGGGCTCCCTCCTTATATATAGAGAAGCGCCGTGCCCTCAGCCCAGGGCCGCCCGGTAGTCCACGTCCTGCTCCCCACCGGGGCCCGCGAGGTCCACCTGGGCCGCGGTGAAGAAGCGGCGCACGCAGTCCTCCACCGCTGACGGCACGTCCAGGCCGTTCACCTCCGCACGGAAGGCCGCGGCGCCGTACAGGCCGTGGGCGTACCACGCCAACTGCTTGCGGAAGGAGCGCACGGCGCCCAGCGGGTCCCCCATGAAGTCCAGGTGCGCCCGGAAGTGGGTCAGCACCAGCTCGCAGCGCTCGCGCGGCGTGGCGGGCGGGCCCCCGAGCAGCTCGCGGAAGATCCACGGGTTGCCCAGCGCGGCGCGGCCAATCATCACGAAGTCGCAGCCGGTGGTCTCCAGCATGCGCGCCGCGTCCGCGGGCGTCTTCACGTCCCCGTTGCCGATGATGGGCAGCTCCGGGAAGTGGCGCTTGAGGTCGGCGATGACGCTCCAGTCCGCCTGCCCCGAATAGCCCTGCTCGCGCGTGCGGGGGTGGATGGCCAGCCCCGCGCAGCCCGCCTCCTGGAGCGCGCCAGCCACCTGAAGATAGTTCAGGCTGCGGGCGTCCCAGCCCGAGCGAATCTTGCAGGTGACGGGCAGGCCGGTGGCCTCGCGGATGCGCCGGACGATGTCCGCCGCGCGGGGCACGTCACAGAGCAGGCCGCTGCCCGCCCCGTTCTTCACCACCTTCTTCACCGGGCAGCCCATGTTGATGTCGATGATTTGCGCGCCCGCCTCGCGCCCCACCACCGCCGCCCGGGCCATGGCGTCCGGTTCGCCGCCGTAGATTTGGAGCGAGTAGGGCCGCTCCACCTCGGCGTCGTAGCGCAGGTACTTCAACGTCCGCTGGTTGGCGCGCATCAGCCCCTGCGAGCTGACGAGCTCGGTGGGACAGAGCGCCGCGCCCAGACGGAAGGCGAGCACACGGAAGGGCATCTCGCTCACCCCGGCCATGGGGGCCAGGATGTACGGATTCGGCAGGGTGTAGGGACCAAGCTGCGGCATGAAGGGCGGGGAACCTAGCGGATTTGCCCGGGACATGGCGGAGACGGTGAGCAAGTGCCTGCGCTCGGAGGTCCTAACGGTTAAGGTCCGTCCCCATGTTCCGCTTTCGTCTCGGGAGCATTCCCGTCGAAGTCCACCCCAGCCACCTGCTGGTGTCCGGCATGCTGGCCTGGAGCTCCGTCCCCGCGGCCCAGAACGGCTGGCCGTTCCGCCAGGTGGATGGAGCCCCCACCCTGGGCCACGCCAGCGCGATGGTGGTCTACATCCTGTCGTGGATGCTCATCGTCTTCGTGTCCGTGCTCATCCATGAGATGGGGCATGCGCTGGCCAGTCGCCTGTTCGGCTACCGGCCAAGCATCGCGCTCGTCTGGATGGGTGGCCACACGCTCCCCACCGACGCGCCAGGTCCCCTGCCGTGGAAGCGGGACTTACTCATCACCGCGGCCGGCCCCTTCTTCGGGCTGATGCTGGGGGTGACGAGCGGGCTGGGCTACGTCCTGTTCGAGGGCCGCTCGCCCGCGCTCGACTTCTTCCTGCTCACCTTCATGATCGCCAACTTCTTCTGGGCGTTCCTGAACATGCTGCCCGTGCTCCCGCTGGATGGGGGGCGCATCACCACCACGCTGGCCACGCGGATGTTCGGTCCGCGGCGCGGCTTCGTGCTGGCGCAGGGGCTGGCGCTGCTGGTGTGCGTGGGCGCCGTGGTGTACGGCCTGCGGTCGGGTTGGCTCCTGCTTACCCTCATCTTCGCCATGTACGGCATGCAGTCCTTCCGCGTGGTGGCGGAGGCGCTGCGCAACGGACAGGCGCAGAGCGTCCCACTGGAAGGGCCGCTGGCGGAGAAGCTGCGCGAGGCCCGGGCCGCGCTCGACGCGGGCCGCATGGACGAGGCGCGGCGGCTGGGCGCGTCCGTGCTGGAGGCCAACGAGGGCCTGACGCCAAGGGTGGCCAGCCATGCCCACCACCTGCTGGGCTGGCTCGCCCTGAAGGAGGGCCAGGGCCGACAGGCGCTGGACCACTTTTCGCAGGTACAGGGCCTGCCCGTGGAGCCACACGCGGTGGCGGCGTCCTTCTCCCTGGTGGGCGATGACGCCCGCGCGGTGGAGTGGTGGAAGCAGGCCTGGCAGGCCTCGTCGGACCGGACCGTGATGCACGAGTACGCCGGCACGCTCATCCGCATGGGCCGTGAGTCGGAGGCCCTGAAGCTTCCGGGCCTGGACCCGGAGGCGGCGTTCTCCTGCGCGGAGCGGGTGCTCTTCATCCGGGGCGCGTACTCGGAAGCCGCGGCCGTGGGCGAGGCGGCGCTGAAGCACGCGCCCAGCGCCACGCTGGCCTATGACGCGGCCTGCGCCCATGCCCGCGCGCGCAACGTGCCTGACGCGATGCGGTTGCTGCGCCGCGCCACGGAGCTGGGCTTCACCGATGGGGCCTATGCCGCCTCGGACGAGGACCTGGCTCCGCTCCATGGGTACCCCGCATTCGAGGAGTGGTTGACGGAGCTGCGGCAATCGGCCGCCTCCTGACAGAGGGATGACAGGCGGGGGTGTTGATGCGGGGTGAGGCTGAGCACGTTCCAGCTCGGCCCACCCAGCGCACGAGGCTCCCTTGCAGACACCGTCTCCAGCCCTGCCCGCGGCGGATGAGCGCCTCAACTGGCTCTCCTCCGTCCCCTTCTTCGCAGTCCACCTGATGTGCCTGTTCGTCTTCGCCGTCGGGGCGAAGCCGGTGGACGTGGCCGTGTGCGTCGGCCTCTACGTCGTGCGCATGTGGGGCATCACCGCGGGCTTCCACCGGTACTTCTCCCACCGGGCCTTCAAGACGGGACGTGTCTTCCAGTTCATCCTCGCCTTCGTGGGCAGCATGTCCGCGCAGAAGGGCGTGCTGTGGTGGGCGGCGCACCACCGCCACCACCACCGCTATTCAGACCAGGCGGAGGACATCCACTCGCCCCTGCAGAAGGGCTTCTGGTGGAGCCACGCGGGGTGGATTCTCTCCGACAAGTACAACGACACCCGCATGGAGGGCATCAAGGACTTCGCCCGCTTCCCGGAGCTGGTGTGGCTCAACCGCTTCCACCTGGTGCCGCCCGTCCTGCTGGCCGTGGCCCTCTACTTCATCGGCGGCTTCTCCATGCTGGTGTGGGGCTTCTTCGTCAGCACCACCCTGCTGTGGCACGGCACCTTCACCATCAACTCGCTCAGCCACATCTTCGGCAAGCGCCGCTACAAGACGACGGACACCAGCCGGAACAACTGGCTGCTGGCGCTCGTCACCCTGGGCGAGGGGTGGCACAACAACCACCACTTCCATCAGAACACCGCCAACCAGGGCTGGTTCTGGTGGGAGGTGGACCTCAGCTACTACTCCCTGAAGGTGCTCTCCTGGTTCAAGGTGGTGGAGGGGCTGCGGCTTCCCTCCGAGGCCACGAAGTACGCGTTCCAGAAGTACACCGACGAGGAGCGCGCGGCGCTGGCGGCCCCCACCCGCTTCTGGGGTGCTTCAGGCGCGCGGGCCCAGTTCGTGGCCACGAAGGCCGCGGGCGATGCGGCGCGGGCCGCCAGTGACGCGGCGAAGGCCGCGGGCGACAAGGTGCGTGAGGCCCTGACGGCCGCCGCGGACCACCTGCCCACCTCCGCGCCGCCATCCTCCGCCATGCTCAAGCGGCGGTAGCCGTTCGAAGCTCAATCGAAACCGCGACGCGCCTGCCATGGGCGCGACCCGACGGCTGGCCGCCCTGCACACGTCCGCGTCACGAACCTTGAGTGGCGCCTGACCCACTGTTAGTGGGACCTGCAATGACCGCAGGGGATGTACCCGCATCAAGCGCGGCGGCCCAGCGCGCAATCTGGACGCAGCTGCGCGCGGTGATGGGCCGCTTCGTCCACGCCGCGCTGAGAGCGTCCAACCGCCTGCGGCTGCCGGGCCCCTCAGTCCTACCGGTGGCGGGCGCGGTGGTCGGCCTGTACAGCGGGCTGGCGGCCGGCATCTTCTCCAACCTCATTGGCCTGGTGAGCGGGCTCACCTTCGGGGCGGCCTCGCTGAAGCACACGCTTCGCCAGGGCCAGTTCCAGTCGCTCATGGAGGCGTTCGCCGCGGCCCGCTGGCATCCGGAGTACGCCTTCATCGGCGTGCCCCTGGCATCCGGCGCGCTGCTGCTGGCGCGCATCATCGAGCCGGGCGGGCCCCGTGACGAGGTGAAGCGCCGGCTGCGCCTGCTGGCCCTGCTGACGCTGGGCGGGCTGTCGCTCTACTACCCGCTGGTGGCGCTGTCCGCGCTCAACAGCGTGTTCGGACACAGCCACAACCTGCCCGAGGCGCTGCCCCACCTGCCCTGGTGGCTGATGCTGCTGGCGCCCACGCTGGGCGGCGTGGTGGTGGGCCGGCTGCTGCGGGACAGGCCCGAGACGCATGGCCATGGCGTCCCCGAGGTGGTGCGGGCGGTGAAGAGTGGCGCCAATGCCCTGCCGGCGGACCGGGGCCTGCTGAAGCTGGTGGCGTCCGCCATCACCATTGGCAGCGGCGGCTCGGCGGGCCGTGAGGGGCCCATCGTCTACGGGGGCGCGGCGTTCGCCTCCACCGTGGGCCGGGTGCTGGGCTTCAGCCGCAAGGAGCTGTCCATCCTCCTGGCGTGCGGCGCGGGCGCGGGCATCTCCGCGTCCTTCAACGCCCCCATCGCCGGCGCCGTGTTCGCGATGGAAATCATCCTTCGCGAGTTCGAGCTGCGCGTCTTCTCCCCCATCATCCTGGCCAGCGTGGCCGGCACCCTGGTGAGCCAGGGCGTCATGGGTGAGTCCGCCATGCTCCGGCACGTTCCCTACGAGCTGGTCAGCGGCGGCGAGGTGCTGGCCTACGCGGGCCTGGGCATCACCTGTGGGCTGCTCGCCTTCACCTTCGTGCAGTTGCTGCACGGCGTGGAGCACTACTTCCATGGCCATGGGAAGGACCGGCTGTCCCCGTGGCTGGGCAGCAAGCCGCTGCCGCTGCGCGCGGGACTGGGCGGTCTGTGCGCCGGCATCCTGGCCTTCGCCAGCCCCACCGTCTGGGGCAGCGGGCACGACTACATCAACCTGGCCGCGCTGGGACGGCTGCCCTTCCTGTTCCTCATCACCGCGTGTCTGCTGAAGCTGGTGGCCACGGCCATCACCATCGGCTCGGGCGGCTCGGGCGGGACGTTCTTCCCGGCGGCGCTCATTGGCGCCATGGCGGGCGGCGCCTTCGGCACCCTGGTGCACTACTTCTTCCCGGAGAGCACAGGCCCCAGTGGCGCGTATGCCCTGGTGGGCATGGGCGGCGCGGTGGCGGCGCTCACCCGCGGCCCGCTCACGGGCATGATGATGCTGTACGAGCTGAGCGGGAATCACGACATCATCCTGCCGCTGATGGTGACGTGCACCATCGCCTCGGCGCTCTGCCACTACCTCACCGAGCGGAAGACGCCGAAGGTCCAGAGCGACGCGGACCTGCTGGAGGCCACCCCCGTCCGCTCGCTGATGGCCCACCTGACACCCGTGCCCGCGGGCACGCCGCTGCGGGCGCTGACGGACCTGCTGCTCACCTCCGAGGCGGGCACCCTGCCCGTCCTGGACACCGTGGGCCGTATCTACGGCACCGTGCAGGTGGAGCAACTGCGCGAGGTGTGGCGCGACGAATCCGTGTACCCGCTGCTGGTGGCCAGTGACCTGGCGCGCAAGCTGCCCGCGCTCTCCCCCGACGCGAACCTGTCCCATGCCCTCCACGTCATGGACCACGAGGACGTGGACGCCCTGCCCGTCAGCGTCCCGGCGGGCAGCCCCACCTGCGGGCTGCTCACCCGCGCCGCGGTGCGCAGGTTCCTCTTCGCGCAGCATGCCCAGGCCCACGCGTCGGGCGACTACCCTGTCAGCCCCACCGAGGCGAGTTGACGCCCCACCCGCTCATTGCGTGGGGGTGCCCGCTGGAGACAGCGCATCCCGCGTGCCGATGAGGCTGGCGTAGGCGGAGAGATAGCGGCTGGCCATCCGCCGGGGCGTGTACGTCAGCGCCCAGGCCCGCGCGCGCAGGGCCAGCCGGGTGCGCAGCCCGGTGTCCTCGCGCAGCCGCTCCAGCGTCTCCACCAGGGCGTCCACGTCGTCCGGAGGCACGAAGCACGCGGCCCCATCTCCCCACACCTCGCGCAGCGCCGGGATATCGCCCAGCACCAGCGCGCAGCCGGACAGGGCCGCCTCCAGCGCGGTGAGGCCAAAGGGCGCGTACCGGGCCGGTAGCACATAGATGGATGCGCGCGACATCCACTCCGCCAGGACATGCGGCTCCAGGTGCCCCATCCACTGAAGGTGGCGCGGCTCCGCCTTCCGCTCGGAGGGATGGCGCGCGTCTCCCGCGAGCCGCACCGGCCAACCCAGGCGGGGCGCGGCGGCGTCCAGCACGGCGACATTCTTCGCGGCGTCCCACGGACTGCCCACGCTGAGGATGAAGGGCTCCCGCTCCGAGCGGGGCGGCACCCGGTCCGCGCGCCGGGCATGGGGGATGACCTCCGCGGCGGTCAGCGGGCCGTAGTGCATCTGGAGGGAATCAAGCAGGTCCCGGCTCGGCGTCACCACCCGGCCCGCCGCGCCCAGGCCCGCGGTGACAGCCTCGCGATAGCGCGCATGGCACGCGGGCGCGTCCTCGCCCTTCACCGCCCGCCACCAGGACAGCCTGCATGCGTGCCCCACCACCAGGGGCCGGTGCAGCCACGGCAGCGCCCCGTGCACGTAGCCATTGAGGTGCACCACGTCCGGACGCACCCGGCGCTCCAGCGCGAGCAACCAGTCGCCCGCCGAGCGCACGTCGTCCCACGGGTCCTCCATCCACTCCAACCGGAAGCGCCCTTCCTCCACGGAGAGGTTGGGGATGCCTCGCGCCTCCGCCCACTGCGCGCTGGTGAGCGGCGCCCCCATGGTCGCCAGCGTCACCTCCACCCCGTGCGGCGCGAGCGCCCGGGTCAGCTCCAGCGCGTACGTCCAGACGTCGCCCACGGCGTCGGCCGTCATCAGCACCCGCCGCACCGTCCGGCTCGACGTGACGTCATTGCCGTGCGCATGCCTGCCCTCGCGGGGTGGGGCATGGGTCTCCTGGCCTTCCATTCCACTCGCCATGCGCATCCGCTGACTGTTCATGGTCCCCCCCGCCGAACCCCGGACTCGTGGAGGGCAACGTAGGCCGAGCGCCTCCGTGGGAGGATTGCCCCACCGCGCGCCCTCCCTGCATGACATCCGATGGATGGAGAGACGAGGACCCGCCCGGGCCCCTCCTCGTCCGTCCGCCAGGCCCAGCAGATACCCTCCGCGACACCCTGGCCGACGGACGCTCAAAGGGTCATGCTGGGAACACGAGAGGCCCTCCATGGAGATTCTCCGAGCGACTCCGTCCGAGCACACGCTGCTTCGAAACCTCTACCCGCTCTACCTCCACGACCTGAGCGAGTTCGGCGTCGACTACGCCATGGACGAGCAGGGGCGCTGGCGGCCGGACTTCCTGCCCACGTGGCTGGTTCCCGCCCCCGAGGTCCATCCCCTGCTGCTGCGCTGGGAGGGCCGCGTCGTGGGCTTCGCCTTCGTGGGGCAGTCCCCCTTCCCCTACATGACGCCTGGACGCGACTTCCGGATGAGCGAGTTCTTCATCCTCCGAAACGAGCGGCGCAGCGGCCTGGGCCGGCTCGCGGCCAGGGCCGTGTTCGACCTCTTCCCCGGCATCTGGGAGCTGTCCCAGCTGCCGCGCAACCGCCCCGCCATCGCCTTCTGGCGCAGCGTCATCGACGAGTACACGGGGGGCGCCTTCGAGGACACCTTCATCGATGGCTCACCCGCGCAGGTCTTCGACAGCCGGCAGCGCGTGGCGCCCGCGCAGGGACGGTAGCCACGTGCCTCGCGCGGCTACTTCGTTCCCGAATCCGGCGCCTTCGCGTCCGCGCCGGCCGGTTTGCGCAGCGGGCACGCGACAATCGCTCCGTGCGGGTTGATGGCGTCGCTGCCGGACTCGACCTTGAGAATCTTCAGGCCCTCACCCACGACGAACGTGTACCGCTTCGGCGCCGACAGCAGCGGCATCTTCACGTCATAGGCGGAGACGACCTTGCCTTCCGGGTCGGGGATGAACGGGAAAGGCGCCTTCAGCTCGGCCTTGAAGCGCGTGAGCGTCTCCGCGTCATCCATGCTGATGGCCAGCACCTGCCCCTGCGCCTTCTCCACGTCCGCGTAACGGTCCCGGTACGCCTTGAGCTCGCGGGTGCAGCCTCCCGTGAAGGCCTTGGGGAAGAAGGCCAGGATGACGGGGCCCTTCTTCACCATCTCCGACAACGTATAGACGTTCCCCGCGGAGTCCTTCGCCGTGAAGTCCGGCGCTGTCTCTCCGGCCTGGGGAATGGCACCGCTGAAGAATCCCGCAACGAGCAATGGCACGAGCATGGGCGGGACTAGACAGGACATCCCGCCCATGGACAAGACAGCGGAGGGCTACTTCTTCGCCGCCTCCGCCATCCGCGCCCACACCGCCGACGCGGCCTCGCGCGCCTGCTCCGCCACCACGGAGGGACTCACCGACAGCGGCCGGCGGGCCCACATGCGCCACACGCCATCCACCATCACCGCCTCCACGTGCCGGCTGCCCAGACCGAACACCACGTGCCAGGCCAGGTTCTCCGCCGTCAGCGGCGTGGCCGGCAGGTAGTCCAGGATGAGCAGGTCCGCGAGCGAGCCCTCGCGCATGGGCCCCACCGACGCGTCGAAAATCTGCGACGCCATGCGGTGCCCGTTGGCCAGGTAGCGCAGCACATCGATGGGCTGCCCCGCCTCACGTGAGCGCAGGTACGCCGCCTGCGCCTCCGCGAACAGGTCCGCCGACACGCCATCCGCGCCCAGCGTGGCCCGGGCCCCGAACTTCAGCGCCGGCGCGTACCCCACCTCCAGCCCCTGGTTGGCGCGCGGCGTGTGCACCAGCCACGCACCGGTGGCAATCACCTGCGCCAGGTCCGCCCAGTCCAGGTGGCCCACGTGCGCCAGCTGGCTCTTGGGCGACAGCAGGCCCGCCTCCAGCAACCGGGACACCGGCGAGGCACCGTAGTTCTCGTTGGACAGGCGCTCGTCGAGCGGGTCCTCCGCCAACGGCAGGTGCAGGCCGCCATCGCCCAGCGCCTTCAGCGCCTCCGCCAAGCCCGACAGCGCATCCGGCCCGAGCGTGAAGCACGGCGCCGCGCCCACCTGCCCCCGGAAGCGCCCCTTCGCCTTCTTCGCGAAGCTGACCGTCTCCTCCAGCCCCTCCTCGCGACCGAGCGCCCCCTGGCGGTCGGACACCGCGTAGGCGAGCACGCCACGCACGCCCACCTCATGGAGCCCGCGGGCCAGCCGCACCAGCGAGCCCGAAATCGCCTTGGGCGACGAGTGCAAATCGCACACGGTGGTGGTGCCGCACTGAAGCGCCTCCAGCCCTCCGGCACAGCCCGCCACCTGCACGGCGTCCAGGTCGAGCGCGTTCTCATACGGCCAGGCCACCTGCTCGAGGATGTCCTGGTAGGTCTCCAGCGGCGGGCGTGGCATGCCACGGCCCAGCACCGCGTACAGGCGGTGGTGCGCGCTCACCAGCCCCGGGAAGACGAGCTTGCCCGACAGCGCCACGACTTCGTCATCCGGGCCCGGCGTCAGGTCCGGCCCGCGGGCGACGATTCGCTCTCCTTCGATGCGCAGGTCCACGCGCTCGACCAGCGCCGGCTCCAGTTCGACGACGTAACCACCCTTGAGGACTGTGCCCAACCATCCCTCCGGCCGCAGCGCGTGCGTGTGTCTGGGCCACCTCCCGCCAGGCCCACGAGACAGGCGGGACGTTAACATTCCCGCTCCCTCGCGCGAGTGGGCAGGTAGAGGACCCCCACCCGCCGTAATGGCCACAACACTGTGCGCGGAGGGCGCCTACACGTAGACTGCGCGCACTTTGGAGCCGGAGCAGAACCCCTATCAGGTGGGTCGCTACCGACTGTCCGCGCGAATCGCGACAGGCGGCATGGCGGAGGTGTACCTGGGCCGCCGCGTCGAGGACGACGGCAGCCGTGGGCCCTCGGTCGCGGTGAAGCGCTTGATGCCGCACCTCGCCTCGGACCGGCGCGTGGTGCAGATGTTCCTCAACGAGGCCCGCATCACCGCGCAGGTGCGGCACCCCAACGTCGTCACCATCATCGAGCTGGGCATGGAGGGCACCGAGCCCTTCATCGCCATGGAGCTGCTGGAGGGACGTTCGTTCGCCGAGCTGCGCCAGGAGGCCGCCGAGCACGGACACCGCGTGCCGCTGGGCATCACCCTGCGCGTGCTGGTGGAGGCCTGCCGGGGCCTGGACGCGGCGCACCGCGCCGTGGATGAAGCGGGCCGGCCGCTGCGCATCGTCCACCGCGACTTCACGCCCGACAACATCCACGTGGGTGTGAATGGCGCGGTGAAGGTCATCGACTTCGGCATCGCCAAGGCGGACGCGCTGGGCTCGGGCACGGAGCCCGGCATCCTCAAGGGCAAGTTCTTCTACATGTCGCCGGAGATGATTGCCGGCAAGCCGGTAGACCACCGCGCCGACCTGTTCGCCGCGGGCGTCATGCTCTACGAGCAGCTCTGTGGCCGCCGGCCCTTCACCGGCCTGTCCGCCGACGAGGTGCTGGGCCGCATCGCGGAGGGACGCCCCAAGCCGCCCACCGCCTTCGACCCGTCCGTGCCCACCGCGCTGGAGCTGGTGTGCCTCACCGCGCTGGCCCGCGAGCCGGCCGCGCGCTTCGACAGCCTGGAAGCCTTCATCGCCGCCATCGAGTCGATTGGTGGCGCCGCGGAGATGGCCACGCCCGAGCAGTTGGCCGCCTACGTGGATTCGCTCTTCCCTCCGGACCGCGACCCCAAGCGACTGGCCCTGCGGCGCGCGCGGCTCGCAGACCCGTCCCACGGAAGTACGCCGGCGCCCCACACCCGGCCCATCCTGGGTGTGGTCGACGCGCCCACCGCGTGGCCCCAGGTCTCGCGGACCACGAATCCCGACGCGTCGACGGTGGCGGGCGCCACGCGGAAGGCACCCGCGGGCACGCTCCCACCGACGCCAGGAGCCGAGCACACCCCGAGCAGGCGACGCTCGCGCCTGGTCCCACTCTTCGCGGGAGTGCTCGCACTGGGCGCGGTGGGCGCGGGTGCGACGTGGTTCCTCACGCGTCCCGCAGCGCCCCCCGCCGAGCGCCTGACCCGGGCGGAGTCCGCCACCACGGCGGATGCGAAGGCGGCAGCCCTGGAGGGACTGGCGTCGGATGACCGGGCGAGCGCGGAGGAGCTGAGCCGGGCGGGCGCGCTGCTGCTGGAAGCCGGCGCGCACGCGCAGGCCCTGACCCTGGCCGATGGCTTCGTGGCGCGCTTTCCCAAGGACATCGAGGCGCACCTCATCGCCGCGCGCGCCGCCACGGAGCTGCGACTGGGCAAGCGGGCCGAGCGCGCCCTCGAGGAGGCCACCGCGCTGGCCCCCAAGGACCTCCGTCCGCCGCTGGCGCTGGCCGAGTTGCGCGAGCGTCAGGGGGACATCCCGGGCGCGCTGGCCGCGCTGGCCACGGTCCATGCCCGGAAGCCCGGCTCCTCGGAGGTGACGCCACGCTACGGCCTGCTGCTCTCGCAGAGTGGCCGGCTGGATGAAGCCGCCAGCGTGCTCTCCGCGTGGACACGCGCCCACGATGACGCCGCGAGCCTCGCCGAGCTGGGCTTCGTGCGCTTCCGACAGCAGCGCGTGGACGAGGCCGCCACCCTGCTCAAGCGCGCGATTCGGAAGGCGCCCAAACTCGCCGTGGCGCACTACTACCTGGGGGCCGTGCTCTTCCGGCAAGGCGACACCGCGGGAGCCGAGCGTGCCTACGTCGAAGCGGACCGGCTCTCTCCCGAGGACCCACGAGCGCTGGCCTCCCGCTGCCAGCTCCACGCCCACACCGGCAACACAGCGGGTGTCACCGAGGTGAAGCGCGTGTTGTCCGAGCGCTTCCCGACGCGCGCGGAGGCGCTGGCCGCGGAGTGCGTCGCGGTGAAATGACGCCAACACTTCGTGCGTCACGGCCCCGGCCCATTAACTTCGAGGCCATGCGCTTTCGCAGAACCCGCCTCGTCCTCGGGGTCCTGCTCGCCGGTGTCACGGCGTGCTCGTCCTCGGACACCTCCCGCCGGCCCACGGAGGATGCCGGCATCGTCCCGCCGCCCACCGGCGAGGAGCCCACGGTGCCGGAGCGCACGGCCTGCACCGGCCTCACGGTGGGGCCCGGCACCTACGACTGGACGGTGGAGCACGACGGGCGCACCCGCCACTACCGCGTCCACGTCCCCCCGGGCTACGACGCCACCCGGCCCACCGCCGCCGTGGTGGCCTTCCACGGCCTCGGCTCCAACGAGGTGGAGATGGAGGGGCTGATGCGCCTGTCCACGCTGGCCGACACGGAGGGCTTCCTCGCCGTGTATCCCCGGGGCCTCGGCGCCTCCGAAATCTATCACCAGGGGACTGACGGCACCTACCGGGGGTGGAACGCGGGCGCGTGCTGTGGCCCCGCCTGGACGGCCAAGGTCGATGACGTGGGCTTCGTGGACACGTTGCTTTCGGACCTGGACACGCGCGTGTGCGTGGACACGCGCCGGACCTTCGCCACGGGCTTCTCCAACGGCGGCTTCTTCTCGTACCAACTGGCCTGCCAGCGCGCGAGCCGCTTCGCCGCCATCGCCCCCGTGGCGGGCATGGAGGGCGCCACGCCCTGCAACCCGTCACGCCCCGTACCGGTGCTGCACATGCACGGCACCGCCGACCCGGTCATCCGCTACCAGGGAGGCAGCAACCTGGGCCCCTTCGGTGGCACCTACCCGTCCGCCGAAGAGTCCGTGCGCCACTGGGCCGAGCGCAACGGCTGTACGGGCCCCACCGTGGAGACGTACCAGCAGGGCGACAGCACCTGCACCGCCGCCACCGGATGCAGCCCGGAGTCCGCCACCGCGTCCCTGTGCACGGTGCAGGGCGGCCAGCACACCTGGCCCGGCTTCACGGACTTCAACCACGGCGGCACGCCCCACCTGGACGCCACGCGGGAAGCGTGGAAGTTCTTCCAGACACGTCCCCGGCCCTGAGCCCACCGCGAGGAGAGCCCCACCATGCATTCACGCGCCCTCATCATCAACGCCGACGACCTGGGCTACGACCCGGCCGTCACGCGCGGCATCCTCCGGTCCATGCGCGAGGGCGTCGTCTCGTCGGCCACCTTCATGGTGAACACGCCCTTCTCCGAGGCCGCCGCGCGCGAGGCCCGGGGCCTCTCCATCGGCCTGCACCTCAACCTCGCCCGGGGCACGCCCGTGTGGAGCGGCTTCCCGCGCGAGCTGCTCGGTGAGGACGGCGGCTTCGTGGAGGCGCGCGCGGGCAGCCTGCCGGCGGACGTGGTGGAGGCGGAGGCCTTCGCCCAGATCGCTCGGCTCGCGGGCCTGCTGGGCCAGCCGGCCACCCACGTGGACGTGCACAAGCACCTGCACCTGCACGCGGGGGTATTGGAGGGCCTGGCCCGGGCGGCGCGAAGCGTGGGCGTCCCGGTGCGCTCCATCAACGCGGAGATGCGGCGCACGCTGCGGGCCCAGGGCGTCGCCACCAACGCGCACTTCGTGGGTGACGCGGGCGCGGAGGCGTACTGGACGTTGGAGCGCTTCGCGTCGGAGCTCTCCGCCCTGCCCCAGGACGGCGTCATCGAGCTGATGTGCCACCCGGGCTACCGGCCGGAGACGCTGAAGAGCGGCTACTCGGCCCAGCGAGAGGTCGAGCTGGAGACCTTCCTCCACCCCCAGGCGCGCGAAGTCCTGGCCCGGGCGGGAATCGTCCCGGTGGACTTCCGCGTGCTCACGTCCGGGAGCTGAGCAGGTCCAGCGGCGCCTCGGCCGAGGACCGCCGCTCCACGGAGAGCGCGTTGCGCACCCGGGTCACCAAATCCTCGGGCCGATAGGGGCGCGTACACAGCGACGTGCCCTCATGGGCCCACCAGGGCCGCTCGTCTCCGGCCAGCAGGATGGGCACCGGCCGCGCGCGCGGCAGCGTGGCGAAGGTCTCCAGGAAGACGCCTGTCTGCCCCTGCGTGGCGCTGGTGGACAGGACGATGAGGTCCACCGGCAGGTGCGTGGCCCTCCGCAGCGCCTCGGCCCCGTCGCGCGCCGTCAGCACCTCGAAGCCCTCGGAGAGCAGCACCTGCTCCGCCGCGGCCTCCTGGGTCTGGTCCTCGTCCAGCAGCAACAGCCGGTGGGGCAGCCGCCTCACGTCGTGCGCCGCCATGCGAGGCAGGCTCAGCGAGAAGGTACTGCCCTTCCCTTCCGCGCTGCGCATCGACAGCGCGCCGCCGTGAAGCCGGGCGATGGAGTGGCTGATGAAGAGGCCCAGCCCCAATCCGCCGAAGTTGCGGTGCGACACGTTGCGCGCCCGATAGAAGCGCTGGAACACCTGCGACTGGTCCGCGCCCGGAATGCCGATGCCGTGGTCCTGGACGTGGATGCGCGCCTCGCCCTGGGAGCGCTCCACCGTCACGACGATGGGCTCTTCCGACGCGCTGTACTTGTGCGCGTTCTCCAGCAGGTTCACCAGCACCTGCTCCAGCCGGTCCCTGTCCCCGCGCACCCAGACGCGCTCACGGGGCACCTCCACGGCGAAGGGCCGCTCGAAGGCCGCGCGGAAGTGGTCCACCACCTCCGCCACCAGTTGCCCCACCTCCAGCGGCGCCAGGCCCAGTGCCAGCCTCCCCGCGTCCAGGCGCGACGCGTCCAGCAGGTCCTCCACCAGCCCCACCAGCCGGTCCACCTGCCGCTTGGACTTGAGCACCGTGGCCAGCTCCACCGGCTGGCCCGACGACAGGCGCCGCTCCATGGTGAAGAGGCCCAGCTTCAACGGCGTGAGCGGCGTCTTCAGCTCGTGGCTGGCGATGGAGATGAACTCCTCGCGCACCTGGAGCGCAGCCTTGGCCTCGCGCAGCAAGCGCGCGTTCTCCACCGCCACCGCCAGCTGGTTCGCCGCGGCGCTCCACAGGTCCAACTCCCTCACGGAGAAGGACGTGCCCTGTTCCTTGTAGAGCAGCAGCAGTCCCACCGTCCGGCGCGGCGCGCACAGCGGCACCGCGGCGAAGATGGAGCCCAGGGAATCCCCATAGCCCCGCTGGATGCCCAGCTGCGCCTGACGCAGCGCCAGCGCCTGTCGGAACGGGTCCGACTGGGAGTCGAAGGTCGCCTCGGGGGACTCCGAGCCAGCCAGGTCCGACACCGCCACCCGGCGCAGGCTCCCGCCCTCCTCTTCGCAGAGGAAGACTTCGGCGCGGCGCACGTGCGCGCAGCGGACCAGGGCCACCACGGCGGCGGCGCAGACGCTGTCCACCTCCAGCGTCTCACCCACGGCACGGGCAATCTCCTGCACCGCCTGGGAGAAGGCCCCCTCGTCGTCCACGCCCGAGGGCTCCACGACCAGCCAGACACCCGCTGCCTCGCCCGCCGAGGCGGGCTTCACCTGCACACGGACCTGACGCAGGGCGCGGGTGATGACGTGGCCGGTGTGGGGCTCGCCGTCCCGGATGGCGCGCTCCAGGGCGTCCAGGCTCCGGGTGCGCTCCAGGGCGTCCCGCAGGTCGCCACCGGCGTGCAGCGCCACGCCCGTCTTGTGGGCGAATCCTTCCTCGCACCACTGCACGCGCAGGTCCGGACCGACGCGAACCAGCGCCAGCGGCAGGCACGAGAATGCATCTTCGACGTCGGAGGGAAGCGGCATGTGCTCGGGCGGGGGAAGAGGCTCCCCTTGATTATGAGCCCGCGCCCACGTGGCAACCGGGGGACCCCCAGGATTCCCCCCTGCTGGGCGCCAGGCGCGTTGGCAGGCGGACATCGAAGGGAGGGATGACACGCGGCGTTGGTGTGGTAGACGACAGCGCCATGCCCTCGCAGCCGTCCAAGGAACTGCAGACCTTCCCCAACCCCGCCGCCGATCGCGACTACGAAATCGTGTTCGACGTCCCGGAGTTCACCTGTCTCTGCCCGCTCACCGGTCAGCCCGACTTCGCACGTTTCAAGATCTCCTACGTGCCGGACCAGAGCTGCATCGAGCTCAAGAGCCTCAAGCTCTACATGTGGGCGTACCGCAATGAGGGGGCCTTCCACGAGAAGGTCACCAACACCATCGCGGACGACATCATCAAGGCCATCCAGCCGCGCAAGCTCACCGTGGTGGGCGACTTCTTCGTGCGCGGCGGCATCGGAACCATCGTCACCGTCACGCACGACAAGTCCAAGCAGCAGGCCTGAGCCACCACCCGCCGGGCCTCAGCGGGTGAGCTGCTCCACCAGCGGCGCCCACTGGGCCTGGGTGAAGTAGAGCCCCGTGCCCGCCGCCGTCATCAACGCGATGGCGGCGGCCAGGGCCCACTTCAGCTTCCCGCCCTGGCGGGAGCGCCCCGTGTCGAACCCCTCCACCGCGGCGTCCAGTTCGTGCGGCCGCATGAGCTGCTGGGCCTCCGTCTCCGTCAGCTTCTGACGGTGGCGCAGGAAGGCCACCAGCAGCGCCGCGTGGGACACCTGCACCTCCTGCGCGAGGAAGACGTCCAGCTCGCGGCGCATGGCGGCGGCGTCCGGGAAGCGGTCCTCCGGCTTCACCTCCATGGCGCGCTGGATGATGCGCACCAGCGGCGCGGGGACGTTGGGCGCCACCTTGGAGAGCGGCGTGTACTTGCCGTCGCGAATCTTCGCGAAGACCTCGCCCGCCGTCTTGCCGTGGAAGGGCCGCGCGCCGGAGAGGGCTTCGTAGAGCAGCACGCCGAGCGAGAAGATGTCGGTGCGTCCATCCACCGGAACGCCCGTCACCTGCTCCGGGGACATGTACGACGGCGTTCCCACCGCCATGCCCTGCTGGGTGAGCGCCTCCATGCCCACGTCCTTGGCGATGCCGAAGTCCATCAGCTTCACCTCACCGGACTTGGTGAGCATGACGTTGGCGGGCTTGAGGTCGCGGTGGATGATGTGGCGGAAGTGCGCGTGGTCCAGCGCGCTGGCGATGCGCGCGGCGATGACGCCGGTGACGTCCGCTGGCAGCGGGCCTTCCTTGATGAGCGTGTGGAGGGTGGGGCCGTCCACCAGCTCCATCACCATGAAGAGGCTCTCGGCCTTCTCCACCATGTCGTAGAGCGTCACGATGTTCTGGTGGCGGAAGGCCGCGAGCGCGAGCGCCTCGCGCCGGAAACGCGACAACGTCTCCCTGTCGCGCTGGCCATCCGGGAGCAGCTCCTTGATGGCGACTTCGCGCTGAAGCATCTCGTGCAGGCCTCGGTACACCAGGGCCATGCCACCACGTCCCAGCTCTCCGAGTACGCGGTAGGCACCAATCTTCCGATGACGAACGGGCTTCGCAGCAGGGGGCACGGCGCGCAGGCTATCGAAGCAGGCGCACAGCGTCGATGGGGGGATGTGGCCGCGCACCGCCGGGCCGGGTCCGAACATTCATGTCCTGGCCCCGCACGATGAAAGCCCGTCTCCTCCTCCCCGTCCTCGCGCTCTTCACCTTCAGTGGCTGCTTCCACCATCACCACCACGACTCGCGTCCGCCCAAGTCGAAGAAGTCCAAGCGGAACAGCAAGCACTGCCACCCGAGCCAGTACTGGGACGGCACCGAGTGCAAGCACAAGGGCAAGGGCAAGGGCGCGCGCAAACACGACGGGCGATGACGGCTCGTGGCGGGACGGCCCCATGTCACGGTGAGGCTGTCCCGTCGAGACGTTGGGAGCGGTAGGGTGGAAGGCGCTCATGGGTGCCGAAGCCTCACTGCCGCCGTTGACCGCTCCTGGCCTCCGCCTTCCCCTCAACGAGTTCCGTGAGGAGCGCATCACCCTGCTCGACGGCGGGACGGAGGCGTACCCACGGATGCTGGAGGCCATTGCCTCCGCGCAGGTGCGGGTGCACCTGGAGGTCTACACCTTCGAGCGGGATGGCATTGGCGCGCGGTTCCTCGAAGCGCTGGTGGCGGCGGCGCACCGGGGCGTCGCGGTGAAGGTGGTGGTGGACGGATGGGGCAGCATTGGCGCCAGCCGGCACCTCACGCAGACGCTGGAGGCCGCGGGGGCGAAGGTGCGCGTGTACAACCCGCTCACCTCGCTGTGCACCGGCCGCTCCTGGCGCAACCATCGGAAGATTCTCCTCGTCGATGACGCGGTGGCGTTCCTGGGGGGCATCAACATCGGGGACGCGTACGTGGCGAATGGGGACGTGCCCGGCTGGGCCGACCTGGCGCTGGAGCTGCGAGGGGACATCTGCCGGCAGTTGGGGGCCACGCTGCACGCGGGCGCCTCCGCGCTGGAGTCGGGCACGGTGAAGTTGTTCCTGTCCGGCGTCGCGGGAGGACACCAGTTGCGCAAGCGGTACCTCCAGGCGATTGACGGCGCGCAGCACGAGGTGGTGCTGGCGCATGCGTACTTCCTGCCGGACAAGGGCTTCATGCGGGCGCTCAAGCGCGCCTCGCGGCGGGGCGTGACGGTGCGGCTGATGCTGGCGGGGCGCAGTGACGTGGTGTTCGCGCGCGCGGCGACCATGCGGCTCTACCGCGACTTCCTGCGCGCCGGGGTGAGCATCCACGAGTGGACCGACTCCACGCTGCACGCGAAAGCGGCGCTGGTGGATGGCAGGAAGCTGCTGGTGGGCAGCTTCAATCTCGATCCGCTGTCGCTGGTGAACCTGGAGACGCTGGTGGAGGTGGAGGAGCCCGGCGTGGCGGCGCAGGCACAGCGGTGGCTCGACAAGCACCTGCTCGGCTCGAGGCGGGTGTACCTGGAGGACTGCGCTCGCTCCGGGCTCCAGCAGTGGCTCCTGGACATCGTGGGGCTGGCCGTCGCCCGCTTCGCGGAGCGCTTCGCCAGCTTCATGGGCCGGCGGCGCAAGCGGTAGCGTGCCCCCCGTGTGTGCGCGGCCTCCATGGCCATGCACGGGAGGGGTCATGCCGCGACGTCAGTGGATGGCGCTGGTGGTCAGTGGACTGGTCGCCGGTTGCGCGGCGCGCCCGGAGCGCTACGGCTTCGATTCCGCGACCAGCGCGTGCCGGCAGAATCCAGCGGTGTGCGCGCGAATGGCGGGCGAGGAGGCCGTCCTCCCTGGCACCCGGGCCATGCGCGTGGCGGCCTCCATTGGCACCGCGGGTGACGCGGCGCTGCGACTGATGAAGGCGGAGGAGCGGGATGCCATCGAGGAGGCGCTGGAAGCCTGCGCCGACGACGCACGTTCGACCGTGCTCATCGCGTTGTTCAACGGAAGGAACCCGACTCCAGAAGAATGCCGCTCGGAGGTCACGGTAGACGCGCAGGGGCGCCCCATTACGCTCGCGATGCAGCTAGGCACCGAGATGCACAAAGTCGCACTCCCGTGCGCGCACAAATGGCTGAGCGAACTCCGTCCAGGAGGCTTTCGCCTCGAACCACGATATCGCTACAACCCGGACTCAGGCAGATGGGAACCCATGCGGGAAGAGGACGTGCGCGCACTGTTGAGGCATGGGCGGGGCAGTGAATTGAAGGGAACGCTTGTCCCGGACGTCGTCATCCATACGGGGTCGGAGATGCAGGTCCTGGCCATCTACGACTTCAAGTTCCCCTGTGTCACGCCCACCCGCCCCTCAAACTGGCCTCGATACCCCAAAGGACATCCCCACGAGGGGCAGCAACAAGATGCCATGTACCAACGGGCACTGAAGCCGAAGCAGGCTCCCCTCCAAGTCACACCTCGCATGGGAACCCTGCCATGAACGCACACCCTCCAAGGCTTCGACTTCACGGCCGAGACGATACGCCGGGCGTGTCCGCAGGACTCAGTGCGAGCTTCTACCTCCCCTATGCCCATTCCTCCGTGGCAACCGCGGTGCTGCAATCCCTGGAGGTCTACCAGCGGGCCGTGGGCCCACGCGTCCTGACCTCATACGAGGGCGACGATGGGGAGTGGCAACCCCTGGACTCGCATGGCTGGGCAGAGGTTCATCGTGGGATGCAGGAGGAACCATGGGCCAACGTCCATCTTTCCGGCGCATCCCCGGAGGCGGCCTTCCGCTTCGACTATCTGGGACGTGAACGCGTCGACGCACCCTCCGTGAGCGGTCTCGGTGAAGTCAGCGCCGTGTCGTTCTGGCTTTCCACCGAGTACATGGAACAGCGCGGCCCACGGCAGACCCGGGAGCTGCTGATGGCCCTTGCCGCCCCCCTCCCCTTTGCCTCAGGCAACGCGGGACTAGCCTTCAGCGGCTCACTCGATGTAGCGGCCAACATCCGGCAAGTGCGTCGCGACTGCGTTCGATATCCGGGACTGGATGTCCTCAGGCTCAGCATGACGTCCCTTCGCATTGGCACGCGCGTTCGAGGCCCCTCCTGGCTGACTTTTCTGGGAGCGCCCGTGCTGAGCCAACTGGGAGGAGCCGACCAACTCCGCTCGCGCCTCAACGCGCCCAGCACCACCGTACAGGCGGAGAAGGGCACAAGCGCCGTCGTTACCCTGGGTGACTGGCCCGCAACGGGCGATAGCGAGCACGGCGAACCACTGTCCAGCTACCGGGAGCTGGCTCGCGTCCTGGAACCATGGACGCTGTGGGGGGAGGGCGAATCCATCCTGGGGCTCGACCCCGAAGCTGCGCGCCGCTGGGAGCGCCGCTTCCTCGACTGAGCGACTGATACGGGTCTGTCACAGGCTGAAGCGAGGGGCCAGCCTGCCGGTGAGGTTCCCGCTGCGATTACCGCTGGAGCCCCGTAGACTCCGGCGAGAACCACCCATGCCTTCTCGCCCCCCTCCGCCCGTACTCGCCGCCATTGACGTGGGCACCAACGCCGTCCGCCTGGAGCTGGCGCGACCAGACGCCGACGGCGCGCTCGAAACCCTGCACCAGGAACGCGACGCCATCCGCCCGGGAGAGGGCGTCTTCGCCACCGGCTCCATGCCGGAGGAGACGGCCGAGCGCCTCCTGGCCACCATGCGTCGCTACGCCGCCCTCTGTCGCCGCCACAAGGCCCAGGTGCGCGCCGTGGCCACCAGCGCCATGCGCGAGGCCAAGAACAGCGCCGACATCGTCCGCCGCGTGCGCGAGGAGGCCGGCCTCAACCTGGAGGTCGTCAGCGGCAAGGAAGAGGCTCGCCTCATCTGCCTGGGCGTGCTCCACCGCAAGCCGTCCCACACGCGCTCGCTCCTCATCGACATCGGCGGAGGCAGTACCGAAATCGCCACCGCCATGGGCGAGAAGCCCGACAACCTCTGGAGCCTCGCCCTGGGCTCCGTGCGCCTCACCGAGGTCTTCGACGCCTCGCGCACCGTGCCGCCCAAGCAACTGCGGCTCATGCGCAGCTTCGTCTCGGACGTGCTGCAAAAGACGCTGCCCCCCACGGTGCCAAACGTCCCCCGCGTGGCGCTCGGCTCGTCCGGCACCATCAGCGCCGTGGTGTCCTTCGCCGCCGCGGAGAACAGCGGCAACGCCACCGTCCGGCAGCTCACGCAGACGGTGGACACCCTGGCGCAGATGCCTCCCGAGCGCCGCCGCAAGCGCTTCGACCCGCGCCGCGCGGACATCATCGTCTCCGGCGCTGTCATCCTGGAGGGCGTCGCCAGGCACCTGGGCGTCGAGTCCGTCAGCGTCGTCAACCGCGGCCTGCGCGACGGCATCCTCGTGGACCTGCTCTACCGGCAGGATGAGCACCGCGAGGACCACAGCCTCGCGGACGCCGCCCTCGCCCTGGGCAAGCGCTTCTACTTCGACGAGAAGCACGCCCGCCAGGTCGCCCGGCTGTCACTCACCCTGTTCGACAACCTGGCCGCCCTGCACCAGCTGCCGCTGTCGGTGCGCCCCCACCTGGAGGTCGCCGCCCTCCTCCACGACGTGGGCCACGCCGTCAGTTACGAGCGGCACCACAAGCACACGTATTACCTCATCCGCCACGCCGACCTGCCGGGCCTCGCCGACCGCGAGCGCGAACTGGTGGCCCGCGTCGCCCGCTACCACCGGCGCAGCCCGCCGGAGCTGGCCCACGCCGGCATGGCGGGTCTCAACCCGGTCGAGGCGCGGACGGTGCGCAAGCTGGCCACCTTGCTGCGCGTGGCCAACTCGCTGGACGTCAGCCACCACCAGCCCATCAAGGACTTCAAGGCCACCAACGGCCGCGATGGCGTGGCGCTGCACCTGCACACCAGGCACCCCGTGGACCTGGAGCTGTGGAACGCGGACCGGGAGGTCCTGAACTTCCGCCGCGTCTTCGGCAAGCGACTCACCTTCCACGTCCACCACACCTCCACGAGCCGCTAGCCCCCGCTCCCCCGGCCGCCAGGCAGAAGAGGGGGCGGCGTTCGCTTTGCCCTCACCCGGGGCGATGCCCAGGCTCCAAGTCACGCGGGTCTGCGTCCGCGCAGGCCCTTTCCGTCTTGGGGCCCCGAGGGGGGCAGGAGCGCACGCAATGAAGGCTGTCGTTTTCCATGGGATTGGGGACATCCGGCTCGACGACGTGGAGGAGCCGCGAATCGAGAAGCCAACGGATGCCATCGTCCGCCTGACGGCGAGCGCCATCTGCGGCACGGACCTCCACATGATTCGCGGCACCATGCCGGGCATGAAACCGGGCACCATCCTGGGCCACGAAGGCGTGGGCGTCATCGAGGCGCTGGGCGATGACGTCCGCAACCTCAACATCGGCGACCGGGTGGTCATCCCGTCCACCATCGCCTGTGGCAACTGCTCGTACTGCCGCGCCGGGTACCACGCGCAGTGCAACGACGCCAACCCCAACGGCCCCAGCGCGGGCACGGCCTTCTTCGGCGGTCCCCAGGAGACGGGGCCCTTCCACGGCATGCAGGCGGAGAAGGTGCGGGTGCCCTTCGCGAACGTGGGCCTGGTGCGCATTCCCGAGGGCGTCAGCGACGAGCAGGCCATCCTCATCTCCGACATCTTCCCCACCGGCTACATGGGCGCGGAGCTGGCGGAAATCAAACCCGGTGACACCGTGGCGGTGTTCGGCTGCGGGCCCGTGGGGCTCTTCGCCATCGTGAGCGCGAAGCTGCTGGGCGCCGGCCGCGTCTTCGCCATCGACTGCCACGAGGACCGGCTGGACCTGGCGCGGGCCCAGGGCGCCGAGGTCATCAACTTCGAGGAGGAAGACCCGCTCGAGACGCTCAAGCGCCTCACCAACGGCATTGGCGTGGACCGCGCCATCGACGCGGTGGGCGTGGACGCCGTGCACCCGCACCATGGCCCCGCGGCGAAGAAGGCCCACCAGGAGAAGGCCGAGTTCAAGCGCGAGGTGAAGGAAGCCGCCCCCAAGACGAATCCCAAGGGCGACAACTGGGTGCCCGGTGACGCGCCCGCGCAGGCCTTGATGTGGGCCGTGGAGGGACTGGCCAAGGCCGGCACCCTGTCCATCATCGGCGTCTACCCGGCGCAGGTGCGCACGTTCCCCATCGGCATGGCGATGAACAAGAACCTCACGATGAAGATGGGCAACTGCAACCACCGCAAGTACATCCCCAAGCTGCTGGAGCTGGTGCGCACCGGCGTGGTGGACCCCACGGCCATCCTGTCCCACGTGGAACCCATGAGCAGCGCCATTGATGCGTACCGCAACTTCGACGTGCGCAAGCCCGGCTGGGTGAAGGTGGAGCTGGAGCCCACGCAACTCCAGTAGAACTCCGAGGCCCACGCCGCTCACGCGTCCAGCAGCAGGCACGAGTCTCCGAACTCGTGCCCCAGGTAGCCGCGCGCCTCCGCGTGCGCGGCCACCTCCTGGAGCAGCGGAAGCGGCGCGAAGGCCTGAAGCAAAGCATGGTGGCTGCTCCCTGGCTCGTGCACGCCGGTGAGCAGCCCGTGCACCAGTCGCGGGACGAAGCCGGGCCCCAATAGCAGGTCCGTCACCTCCTCCCCCGCCACCAGCCATCCTCCGTGCTGCGCCGCGCGGCCCTCCAGGGCCCGCACCACGGTGGTGCCCACCGCCACCACCCGCCCCCCCGACGCCCGCGTGTGCAGGACGGCCTCCACCGTGGCGGCGGGAATGTCGGAACGCTCGGGCCGAGGCAACGCCGCGTCCAGCGCCGCGTCTCCCGTGGAGGACAGCCCCGCCGCGTGGGTGAGCGAGGCCAGCCGCACGCCCTGCTTCCGCAGCGTCAGCAGCACGCTCCAGGTGAGGGGCAGTCCCGCGGAAGGCGCCTCCACGGACCAGGGCCGCGCGCCGTACGCCGTCTGCACATGCCACAGCGACAGCGGCGCCTCCATGTACGCGTACTGCACCGGACGCCCGCTCCGGTAGAGCCTGGACCAGAGCGCCGCCCCCGTCACGTCGAAGGCCACGCGCAGCAACCGGGGAGACGGTGGCAGCACCGCCACCACCCGCGCCTTCAGGCCTCCCACCACGAGCCCCGCGCCCGCGGCCAGCACCGGCGGCGGTGGCCGGTCCTCCGTGCGCCGTCGCCAGTCCCCCGCGCCGAAGAGAACCCCTGTCCAGGTGCCGTCCAGCTCGCGTGACAACAGGCGCAGCTCGATTCGCTCTCCGGACTCCGTTCGCCCCACCAGGGACGCGGGCAGCGTGGCGGCGTCGTTCACCACCAGCAGATCCCCTGCGCGCAGCAGCGACGGGAGGTCCGCCACGCGGGTGTCGCGATAGCGGCGGGCGCGCGGCTCCACATGCAGCAGGCGTCCCTCCTCGGGGCGGTCCACGGGCCAGCGCGCGGGCTTCATGCGGCCTCCAGCTTCGCCGCCTCCAGGCGGACTCCCGAGGGCAGCGACTCCGACCGCCACGCCACCCACTCCACGAGCCGGGCCGCCACCGCCTCCGGGCGGCTCAACCGCGAGTAGTCCCCATCCGGCACCGCGTCGCGATACATCCGCGTGTCCATCTCCCCGGGGTCCACCGAGACGAAGCGCACGCCCGTGCCCTCCAGCTCCGCGGCCCAGACGCGCCCCAGGTGTTCCAGCGCAGCCTTGGACACGCCATAGGCGCCCCAGCGGGGATAAGCGGACACCGCCGCATCCGAGGTGATGTGCATGACCAGCCCCTTGCCTCGCACCGCCATGTTCCCGGCCACCGCCTTGGTGAGGCGGAAGGGGCCCACCACGTTGACCTCCAGCACGCGCTGCAAGTCCTCGCAGGCGGTGTCCAGCAGCAGCGGCAGCGGTGTGGGCCCCAGCGTGCTCGCGTTGTGGACCAGCACGTCCAGCGGGCCCACCAGCGCGGTGGCCGCGCCCACCAGCGGGTAGATGGCCTCCTTGTCCCCCACGTCGTAGGCCAGCGCGTGCGCCTCCAGCCCCTCCCAACGCAGCGCCTCCGCGACGGCCTCCATCTCCGCGGCATGGCGCGCCACGCCCACCACCCGCGCACCTCGGCGAGCGAAGCCATTCATCAGCGCCAGCCCCAGTCCCCGGCTCGCGCCCGTAACCAGGATGCTCTTGTCGATGCGAATCATTCGTGCGTTCTCCTTGCGACGGGAGATACACGCCGCGCGCCATTCTGTTGGCGTGTGGGCCAAGGGCTTGGCAGATTGCCAATCCATGAACGACGATGACCTGCCCGGCAGACTGGCCCGCAACATCCGTTCCCTTCGCGAGACGCGAGGCGCCACACAGGCGCAGCTATCCCGGCTGGCGGGCGTGCCGCGCGCCACCTGGGCCCATTTGGAGTCCGGCGCGGCCAACCCGACACTGTCCGTGCTGCACCGCGTGGCCGCCGCGCTCCAGGTGTCGCTGGAGGAGCTGATTGCGAAGCCCCGCGCCAGTGCCCGGCACTACCCGCGCGCCACCCTGCCCGTCCGGACGCGTGGTGGCGGCATGCTGCGCAAGCTGCTGCCGGACCCACTGCCCGGTATGGAGTTCGACCGCGTGGAGTTGCCGCCGCAGGTGCGCGTCACCGGCGTTCCGCACACCCCCGGCACCCGGGAGTACCTGGCGTGTGAGTCGGGGGAGATGGTGCTCGTCGCCAGTGGGGAGCGCTTCCACCTCCAGCCCGGCGACGTGGTCGTCTTCCGGGGGGACCAGAAGCACTCGTACGAGAATCCTGGAGCACGAACGGCCGTGGGTTATTCGGTCGTCCTGCTGGCGCCTTCGATATGAGCGCGCCGGAAGCGCCTGCCCGGGGAGGTACACTGGGGCCCATGGCGCACCTCTCGCGAGTCCTCACCGTCGTCCTGGGCGCCGCGCTCGGCGCGCTGGGGGCCTGGGTGTTGATGAAGCCCGCGTCGCCGTCGCTGCCGGACACGCCGTCCGTCGTGCAGCAGATGCGGGACGTGGCCCGGCTGGAGACGCTGGAGGTCGCGCTCTACAAGAAGGTGACCTTCACCCCGGAGCCCCAGGCCACGGATGCGCTCTGGAAGGACGTGCTGAACTGGGCGCGTTACGCGCTCCAGAATCCGCATGGCCGCGCCATCGTCTTCGCGAACGCGCACCTGGGCTTCGACTTCCAGCGCTTCGACCGCTCTCATCTCCAGGTGACGGGCACGCGCGTCTACGTGGTGCTGCCGCCCATGGAGGTGAAGGTGGAGCTGCGTCCCGGCGAGACGGAGGTCATCGACTCCAACCTGGACAGCGAGCAGACCGCGCAGTTGCTGGAGAAGGCCCGCATCGCCTTCGAGCAGGAGGTCCGCTCGAACGGGAAGCTCCAGCGGCGAGCGCGGGAGTCCGCGGAGCGCTCGCTGCGGGCGCTGCTGCTCACGCTGGGCTACCGCGAGGTGATGTTCGTGGACCAGCTGCCCGCGGGCACGGCGGGCTGAAACCGCCTCACACCGCGGACAGGCCCTCTTCCGTCAGGCGGAAGGCGCCCGGGATTCCATCCGGCGAGGGCACGAGCCGCGCCAGCGACTCACACGCGGCGGCATCCGACTCGCGGCAGACCAGCACCAGTTCCCGCCGTCCGAGGGCCACGCGCAGGGGGGCCTCTCCAGCGAGCAGTGCCAGCTCCTTGCGCTGCGAAGGCAGGAGCAGCCGCGCGGCGTCGTGGCCGTCCCCCTCCGCCACGGCCCAGAGTCCGGAGAAGGCCTCCGCCAACCGGACCTCCCCCTGGTCGACGAGCACGGGCCGCACCGGGGCCAGACGCGAGGCGAGGTTGCGCCATGCCGCCGCGTCCGCCGACTCCGGCGTGAGTCCCGCGGGGGCCAGTGCGGCTTCGGGCAGGTAGCGCACGAACTCCGCGTCCTCCAGCACGTAGAAGACTTCCAGACCCGCGGGACCGGGCCGGTGCAAGGCGCCCACGGCGCGCGCCGCGAAGTCCGCTGGGCGCAGCACCGGACGCAGCCGCGCTTCCAACGCCGCGACCTCCGCGCTCAGGCCCGAGGACAACCCGCCGAGCCGCGCAGCTAGCGCATCCGCGTAGGCAGTGAGCCCCTGCGTGCCCGGGGACTCCTGGTAGGCCGCGAACAGCGAGCCCACGTCCACGCGCCCAACACCGCCCGTGGCGAGCTTCACGAGCAGGTCCTTCCCCTGCCGTCGGAACGCCACCCGGGCGCGGCCCAGCGCGGCGGTGAGCGCGGCGGTGAACTCCGGGCGCAGCACCTGCTCCTGGGGAACGGGCGGAGGCGGCAGGTCCACGGACTCCAGTTCCTCCTTCAGCAGCCGCGCCTCGGCGTCGAAGGGGTCGCGAGCCAGCGCATCCGCGACATAGGCACGCGCCTTGTCCGCTTCACCGCGCCGCAGTCCCAGCACCGCGAGCACCTTGAGCACTTCCGGGTCTCCCGGAGACTGGGCCAGGACCTCGGTCAGCAGTCGCTCCGCGTCGCCGTGGCGCTCCAGTCCGAGTAGGGCCCGCGCCAGCCCCAGCCGCACGGGCAGGTCGCGTGGGAAGTCCCGCCGCAGGGTCTCCAGCAGCGGCAGCGCCTCACGTTCAGCGCCCGCGTTGATGAGGGCGTGCGCCAGGGCCAACCGCAAGGCGGAGCCGAGGCCACGCTGCGCCTCGGCGCGGAGCAGGGACAGCTCCGCGTCGCTCAGAATCTCACCCGCCTCCACCTTGCGGCGGACGCGCTCCAGGTCCAGGGGGGCACTCACTGGCGGGACTTTAACGACCATCTCGGCGCTGGACGATAGGTTCCCCAAACCATGCGAACGCTCCTGTCACTCTGGCTACTGCTGCTCACAGCACCGTGGGCAGGCTGCGCGTCGACTCCACAGGCGTCCATTCAGCAAGCATGGGACGACGCCGAGGAGGCATGCGCCACGCCAGATGATGCCCCGTGCGTCTCGCTCCTGTGCATGGGAGACGCCTGCGGCTTCTACCGGTGTCAGGACCTGGACGGCGCGGTGGAACTCGCGCGCTTCCCACCGGCTCGTCCGCCCGCGGCGACCGCGGCTCCCGGCCGAGGCCCCCGGAGGCACTGGGGCGGAGGACAGCATCTGCCTCGGGGCGCCGTCATGGTGTTCCCCAACTGGAATGGCGCCCCTGAGCGAGCCTTCTCAGCGCCACCGCGACTCACGCCCGGACGCTGGGAGAAGCACCACATCTTCCCGCAGGCAGAGGACCTCGCCCGCTGGTTCGAACGGCAGGGAGTGAAAATCCACGACTACACGATGCCCATTCCACGCCACGTCCATCAGCGGATTCACCGAGGCGGCGAACGCGGCGGCGCGTGGAACAGGGCCTGGCGTGAGTTCAAAGACGCGAACGAGGGTGCGACCCCAACCGAGATTTTCAGACACGCAGGGGAGCTTATTCACCGCTTTGAGCTCATGGGCGGGCCTATTCAGCCCTACTATTCCCGCCTGGAGCATGAGGACGAATGACGCGTTTCTTCTGGCTGCGCGAAGACTCGACGGCGCAAGCCCACACCAACGGCAGCCTCAACGCCGCCCACAAGTGGGGGCTGCCCGGACTCAAGGAATGTCCGGGCTGCGGTGAAACCTGGGCCGGCTCGGGACACCAGTATCCCGCCGTTGATTTGTCCGTCCTGCCCGAGCAGGGCGCCTTCCTGAAAGCCAGGCCTGAGACATTCACCGAGTTCTCACGGCTCCGGGAGTTGGTGCGACCTCTGGCACCGCCAGGTGCCCTGCTTCCCCCGGGGACGACGTTCGGCCCGTTGGTGGGAACCGCGTCTGGACGGTTCGGTCCCTTCGCATGGCTGGGTAGCAGTCTGCTGCTGATTCGCCACGAAGAACTGGAGCGACTTCGAGAGGAAGGCATCCGCGGACTGCTCGGCGCGCGAACAGAGCTGCGGTTCCGGCAGAAGGATGCCCCCGAGTTCCTGGAGCTTCAGCTCGACCCGCGTGGTCAACTGCACGCGGACTGCATGCCTCCGGACCTGCCCCCTCGGTGCGACACCTGTGGACGCCTCGGGTTCCGTCGGCCCGACGAGCCCATTCTCGACGCGGCCTCGCTCCCAGTGGACGTCGACCTGTTCCGGGTGGGCAACTTCGCCACGATGATTGTCGGCACCGAGCGGTTCATGGAAACAGTGCGCCGCCTGGAACTGGACGGCATTTCGTTCCGCGAACTGCCCACGCGCTGACAGGCGCGTCCTTCAGTGCCTGCTCGGTTGCTGCGGCTCCTGCATCGGCATGGGCCGGCCCATGCTGGCCGCGGGCGCCTCGTCCTCGAGCATGCCGCGAATCATCTCGCGCAGCTCGGCGGAGTCCTCGTGGCCGTGCGCTGAGACCGCGTGCGAGATGGCCGCCTGGAATACCTCGTCCTCCTCACCCGAAATCGTCAGCGTGCAGTGGGTGTCACTGGGCGCCTTCCGGCAGTCCATCGTCTTGCGTGACATGGCGGTGTCTCCTCCTCCCTCAGAGGTGGACACCGCCGCCCAGCGCCACAAGGGAGGGACAGGCAGCCAGGGCCCGGCTGCCGTGCCCACCATCACACCTTCCGCCTCAGCGCGCGTTGAGCGTGGCCACGAAGAACGCACTCCGCGCCTCGAACAGCCGCGCCGACACCCCGTCGTACTGCTGCTGCGCCTCGGGCGTCTCGAAGTACTGGTCGTTCCACGAGCCCATGCCGCCGAACACGTCGGACAGCTGGTAGGCGAGCAGTCCACGCAGCTTCTCCTCGGACATCCCCAGCGACTGGAACAGTCCCAACGAGCCCAGCCTGTCCTCGAAGACCTGCACCGGCCGCCCGTCGAAGCCCGCGGCCTTCACCGCCTCCAGGTAATCCGGCACCCGCTCCGGTGACAGTTCGTCGTAGCGCGGCGCCTGCCCTTCGAGCGCGAACAGCGCCAGCTTGAACGCATCCCCGAAGTTCGAGCCCTGCGCGGTCGCGAAGTCACCCGCCTCCCGCAGTGCCTTCGTGAAGCCACGCCGCGCCGCGTCCCAGGACGGCCCCTCGGATACGGGCGCGGGCCCGGCCGCCAGCTCGTGGAACAGGTACATCTGGTACACGTCGGGATTGGACTGCAGGCGCAGCAACTCCTTGCCCGGAATCCATCCCGGGTCCTCATCCCGAGAGAACGCAGGCCGGACGCATCCGCGCAGGGGCTCGGGGATGACCAACTCCGCGCCATGGGCCCGGGCCGCCTGCTGCAACGCCATCATCAGGTTGCCAGTCAGAAGCGACTGGAGCCCATCTGGCGCCATCGTCCGGAGACGGGCCTCGAAACCCTCCGCCGTCACGGGCGGCTCCCCCTCCGCCAGGAACGAGTTCTGGTCCCGGGCGATGCGCGTCCAGGCATCCGCGGCAAAGGGCTGCGCGGACACCAGGTCAGCGAACTGCTGAGGCGTGGTGGTGTCGGTGAGGAGGAGCTGCTCCTCCGACGGGACGAACTCCGCCTGCTGCTCGGGAGACAGCATCTCGCGAAACAGTGCGTCCGGGTCGCTGGTGTAGAAGCAGGCCCGGAGCGCGTCTGGAATCGTCACGTCCGCGCCGTGACGGCGAAGGGTCGCCTGGAGTTCCTCCACCAGGTCACCGCCGCGCAAGTCGTAGTGCACGAACCCGTCCGGCGAGGCCAGGTAGTCCGGCACCTCCGAGGCCGGCACCGCAGGCCGGTCGTTGAGCTGGTTGTTCTCGGAGATGGACTCCGCCCAGGCCTCGAAGACGCGGTCCGCGTGCGGCTGCGCACGGGCGAAGTCCACGAGTTGCCGCGCGGTGAGCAGGTGCGGGCGGCTGGAGTGCATTCGCAGGAGGAAGAGCGAGGACGCCCCGCCCGAGGACACCTCCAGCACCATGCCTCCCGAGTTGGCGAACGCGGCGGCGATGTGCGTGGGAAGCGCCTCGGACGAGGACGCACCGAGGTCCACCACGCGAACGGAGCGCACCCCACCCGCATCGAACGAGTCGAGCCACGTGGCGAGCGGGAGCTCACGCCCATCCTGGAGCCGCACACCCAGGGAGTACGCTCTCGGCACCTCGAGCCGCCGCAGCGCCCAGGCCTCGCCCAGCTCCTCTTCCAGCGCATCGAGCCTCTGGGGCCACCTGGAACGGTCCTCCCGCAACAGCGAGGACACCAGCACCAGGCAAAGGTCATCCACCCGCACGCACTGCCTCCGGGAAACGGACGCGGCGGGAAGCGCCGCACCGGAGGCCAGACAAAGCACGGCAACGGACGGATGCAAACACGTCACGGCCTCGCCCGCGTCAGGACGGCACGCGAGCGAAGCCGCGTCAGGCGAAGCGACAGCTACTTCTTCGGCTTCGGCTCGCCGTGGGTGTAGATGTCGTAGCCGATGCCGCCCAGGCTCTCGCGGTCAGGCTTGTCCTGGTCGAACTGCACGACCTCCAGGTGGTAGGGCTCCGGCGTGGCGTCCGCCGAGCGCTCGAAGAACATCCGCAGTTGGTGCTCCTCGCGGAAGCCCAGCGGCAGCTCGTGGAACACGCCCCCTTCCGGAGACACGACCTCGAACTCGCCTTCGCGCAGCATCTTCATGCCCTCGGCCTTGCCGCCCACCTCCACCCAGCGCTTGAACAGCTCGTCCGGCAGACGCACGACGACACGGCCGCCATTCACCGGGAAGGGCCGCTGCCGGTCCGTTTCCGGCACCCGCACCGCCAGCCGCAGCGCCCGGATTCCCTCGTGCACGTTGCGCACGATGAAGTGGACCTCCTCGCTGCCGGACTCCAGGTCCACGATGTTCACGTTGCGCCAGATGATGTTGTTGTTCTGACGGACGTTGGTGCCGATGTCCGTCGTCTCGGTGAACGACATGGGGTCGGATGCGGACTCCCAGCGCGCCACCAGGCAGTAGTGGCCCTCGCCGGGCAGGCCGCTCCACGGCGACTCGACGATGTGCGTGTCGGGCGTGAAGCCGTTGACGGCGACGTCACCGAACTGCGTCCAGTCCGTGGGCCAGGCCAGGCCGGTGGAGGCGTTGGCGTAGTACAGCTTGAGGCGCCCCGCGGCGCCCGGACGGGGCCCGCCGTGCAGCTTCACGTAGGCGTAGTTCGTCGCGCCCAGCTCGGGGTTCTGGTGGACGTGCGGGTTGGCGACGCCGTCCGGGTTGCGGCGAATCCAGATGTACGGGCTGGCCCACATGTCCTGGCCCGCGGTGGCGGGGTCCGGCTCCAGGCCGGTGTCGGACCAGGTGTCGCGCATCCAGACGTCATACGGGTCCGGGCAGGTGGCGCTGCGCAGCGCGCACTGAGGCAACAGCGAGCCCAGGTGGGAGATGATGGAGGTGATGGGCACGCCACGGTTGGGGCAGTTGGCGCAGTGGTGCAGCGCGACGACGCGGTGGTCGGAGTTGGCGATGACGGGAGAGCCGGACGAGCCACCCTGGGTGTCCGCGTAGTAGCCGATGTCCGGCGGACCACCCGGCGAGCACGCGGGCCGGTTGAGGGCGAAGATTTCCGCGAAGCCCGAGGCGTCCGACGCGTGCGTGGAGTTGCGGGCGATGTGCTTGCCCCAGGCGGCGGGGTGCTGGGGAATGTAGATGCGCTCATCCACGAACGCGGTGGTGTTGCGCAGTTGGAGGTAGCCGTAGGTGGCCGTGGGGTTGGTGGGCAGCCGCACCAGGGCGTAGTCCCGGGGCGCGTCCACGGCGATGAGCGTGGAGCTCGTGGCCACCACCGTGCCCGGACAGCCGAACCAGCTGTTGCAAGCGGAGGTACAGGCGCCGCCCTCGGCCATGAACTCGAAGTCGGTGTTGAGCGCGTCCGCGGTGTTGGCGATGCAGTGCTCGTTGGTCATCACGTGGCCCTGGTTGCCCACGAGCCAGCCCGTGCAGGCCCCGCTGCCATTGATGAGCAGACGGGCCACCGCGCGCGAGTGCTTGTACTGACGCGGGTCCGACGTCTGGTAGCAGCGCGCGTTGCGCGAGTCGTCCGGACCGCAGACGGCCTTGTTGTCCAGGTCCTCGCCCAGCGCCGCCAGGTTGGCGAAGCCGCGAGCGAACCGGTCGATGGTGTAGCCGGACTTCGCGTGGCCGCCCACGCTCCACAGCTCGACGATGGCGACGTCACCGGAGATGTGACCACTCCAGAAGCCGCCCCTCACCGGCGCGTTGCCCTCGCCCTTGCCGATGCCCTCGTAGCGGTACTCGCGCGAGCCGTCCGGCGCGCGGACGATGACGTAGTCCCCCGGCGCGAGCGCGAACTGGCTGAAGTGCGGCGCGATGTACGTGGCACCCGGGCTGCTGACGCGGTCCGTCCAGGCCAGCTCGGCCTGAGCGCGAACCCCCTCCGGCCGCGCCTTGGGCTGACGTGACTTGAACGTGGCGACGACGTCCTCACCCACCTTCACGCGCCCCTGGGCATCCCGCTGCAGGGGAGGTTGTGACGTACGGCCCTCGCAGACCGCACGCTCTTCCGCCATGGCACCGCCGCCGGCCAGCATCATGCCGGCCAGCAACAGGCCTCTCAGATTGATTCTCACGCAGAACCTCGTGGGGGGTGGCAACCACCGGGGGTGGACGCCCGAAGCAGGACTGCGGGCACCGGCGGGCCCGCGGTCCTGGAGCAAGCAACGAGCCACACTTTCAGTTCTAGCCAGACAAGGAGATTGCAATGGGGAAGCATCCGCGCCCCTCAGACACGGGCCCTTCCCGGCGCAACGGGCTTCGCGGTGTGACGCGCGCCGCAACACTTTGAGTGGAAAGTGTAACGCCGCGAGCTACCGGCCCGCCTGAGGCACCACGTCGTCCTGTCCGCTGCGCTCAGGCGGGCGGCGGGGAACCCGAGGTCAACGAACCGTTCTCGGAAGCGGCGGTGTCGGACTGCCCCAGGAAGTCATCCAGCGCGCCCACGTCGATGGGCTTGCGGAACACGGCGTCCACCAGCGCGAGGTTGGAGCGGTTCTGTCCGCGCACGTCCATGCCGGTGACGATGGCCAGCAGCACCTGAGGGGACTTCTTGCGCAGCTCGCGCGCCAGCTCCCAGCCGCTCATCTCCGGCATCACCGCGTCCAGCAGCGCGGCGTCGTAGCGGCGCCGGTCCCACATCCCCAGCGCCACCGCGGGGCTGTGGGCCACCTGCACCTCGTAGCCTTCCTCGCTCAGCACCTCCGCCATCATCCGCGCGTTGTCGAGGTCGTCATCCACCACCAGCACGCTGCGCGTCTGCTGGAAGCGCCGGGGCCCCGCCGGCCGCATCACCTCCGTGCGCGACGGCTCCGGACGTGGCGCGGTGGACACGGCGCCTTCATGCACGCGGGGCAGGCGCACCACGAAGGCCGTGCCCGTGCCCGAAGCCGGAACCTCCGCCGTCAGCTCGCCGCCCCAGCGCTCCACCTGTGCCCGCGCCACCGCCAGGAACAGGGACAGCTGCGGCGCGCCCGCGTCCCGGCGCAGCGGGTCGAACAGCCGCGCCAGCTCATCGGGCGCGTAGGGCGTGCCCTCGTCCTCGATGCGCAGCGTCAGCCATGCGGAGCCATCCGCGCGGGTGGAGACGTGCAGCCGGCCACCGGCCTCCATCCGGTCGCGCGAGACGAGCAACAGGTTCACCACCAGTTCGCGGAAGAAGCCCGTATCCGCGCGCACGCTGCCGACGTCGCCCAGGTCCAGGTCCACGTACACCGGGTGCTCGCGCTGCTCCAGCTCGCCGCGCGCCAGCTCCAGCGCCTCGCGCACCGTCTGGTCCACCGGGACGTCGGTGGGCTGCTCCTGGGTGCGCTGGATGTTGAACTCCTGGAGCCGGGCCACCAGCTCGCCAATCTGCTGCACCGTCTTGTCGAGCGCCTCCAGGTGCTCGGGCTTGAACTCGCGTTGCAGCAGTGTGATTCGCAGCCGCAGCACGTTGAGGAAGTTGTTGAGCGCATGCGCCGCGCCGCTGGCGAGCTGTCCCAGCGCCTGCTGGCGGGTGCGCTGGAGCAGGCGGCCCTGAAGCCTGCGCAGTTCCCCGTGCGCGCTCTGGAGTGCCTTCGTCTTGTTCACCGCTTCCGTGCGGTCGGTGAAGGTCTGGATGGCGCCGGCCAGCTCGCCCTCCTCTTCCCAGACGGGCGTGGCGCTCAGCTCCAGCGTCGCGGTGTCGCCGCCGGGGCGCTCCACCACCATCATCACCCCACGCACGGGCCCCTTCTCCTTGAGTGCCCGCAGGAAGGGCATGTCGGCCAGCTTGAAGGGCTCGCCCGTGAGGTGGCGCGCGTTCACCTGCGTCAGCACGGGATTGATGGTGTTCGCCGCCCGCACCCCCACCACCGCGCGCATGGGCACCCCCATGAGGCGGCTCACCGGCGGCGTGGCGAAGGAGACGGTGCCGTCCACCTCCGCCAGCATGATGCCCACGTCCACCTGGTTGAGCACCGACTCCATCACCGCCGCTTCACGAAAGCGCACCTCCTCCGTCTTCAGGATGCGCGCATAGGACGCCTGGGCCGCGGCGTCCGCCTCCCACACCAGCTCCGCCATGAGCTCCGCCACCTGGGGCTCGATGAAGCCACCGTTGCGGCGCGCGTAGACGTGGAGCATCACCTCTTCCAGGGACTTGAACTCACGCGTCAGGTCCTCGGGGTCGAAGTTCTGGCTGTAGCGGAAGGCGCCGTGCGGGCGGACCACCTCCGGCCAGAGCCGGACGGCGTCGTCGGGCCGGTCCCTGAGCAGGCGGGCCAGTTCGTCCAGCAACCGGCGCAGCGGGGCGCGCAGGTCCCTGCCCGGGACCGCCACGTCATAGGTCTCCGCGCGCAGGCGCTTGGCCCACAGGCGCGCCAGGCGCTCGCGTTCCTCCTGGAGGAGGTGGGACAGGGCCTGGATGGGATTCACGTCGGGCACGTTCAAGTCTGCAAGCTGCACACGCGCGCCCGCCATGGCCACCCGTGCGCCCGCCTGCCTGCCTGCCACCCCCACCCCGCCTGCGTTGCAAACGCCCACTGCCCAGCCCACCTTCCGGCGAAGGATGCCCGTGCGTGAACGTGACAAGAACGACGTGCTGGAGTCGCCCTGGCTCTCCCAGCAGGCCATGGCCCAGCTGTTTCGGGGGGAGCTGAGCCGCTCCGACACCTGGCGCACGCGCCTGGACACCACCACCAACTGGGCGCTCACGACGACGGCGGCGGTCATCTCCTTCGGCTTCGCGTCGACGCAGAGCTCACACGTCACCTTCCTGGTGGGCATCTGGATGGTGGTGTCGTTCCTCCTCATCGAGGCGCGGCGCTACCGCTACTACGACTTGTGGAACCGCCGGGTGCGTCTGCTGGAGGACGGCTGGTGGGCCCCCATGCTCCGGCGTGAGCCGGTGGACCCGGACGCCCTGCGCGAGCTGGCCCTGGAGCTGGAACGGCCCCAAATCCAGCTGTCCCTCTTCTCCGCCATCTCCACCCGGCTCAACCGCGCCTACGGGCCCATCCTGATGGTCCTGATGATGACGTGGTTCGTGAAGGTCTACAGCCACCCGAAGCCGCCCGTGGACCTTGACGAGTTCCTGGCACGGGCGGGGGTGGCCTGGATTCCCGGCGAGGCCGTGACGGCCACCCTGCTGCTGCTCACGCTGACCGCGTCCTACCTGTTCCTGTCGTCCTTCTTCATCCGGGCGCCCCTGGGCGAGCTGCGGACCCGGCCCCGGGGACGCCGGGCGGCCCTCTGGGAGGCCTTCTACCGGCCCTACGCCATCCGTACCCGGCGCAAGCCCACCCGGCGCCCGCGACCGTCCTCCACGTCCGAGCACTGACACTCGGAGCGGATGCCCTCCCGCCCGGAAACCGGCCGGGTGACCCGCCAGAGTGTGCCTACCTCATGGCCGCCATGCCTCCGGCTGAATCACGGGCGTTTTCGTCCTTTCGACACCAGGGAAATTGTGCTGTGACTCCGCACCCATGGCGACCACACGAACTGTCACGATCATCAATGGCGATGGCATTGGCCCCGAAGTCATGGCGGCCACCGTTCGCGTCCTCGAGGCGCTCAAGGTCCCCCTCGATTTCGAGTACAAGGACGCAGGCACGGAGGTGGTGGCCAAGTACGGCACCAACCTGCCTCACGAGACGGTGGAGGCGGTGCTGCGCAGCGGCATCGCGCTCAAGGGTCCCACGGGCACGGTGGTGGGCGGTGGCCTTCCGTCGGCCAACGTGGGCCTGCGCAAGCGGCTGGACCTGTACTCGTCGCTGCGGCCCGTGAAGAGCGTGCCGAACGTGAAGACGCGCTACGAGAATGTGGACCTCGTCGTGGTGCGTGAGAACACGGAGAGCCTCTACGCCGGCCTGGAGCACATCATCGTCCCGGGCGTGGTGGAGTCGCTGAAGATCATCACCGAGAAGGCCTCCACGCGGATTGCCCGCTTCGCCTTCGAGCACGCCCGCAAGCACGGCCGCAAGAAGGTCACCGCCGTGCACAAGGCGAACATCATGAAGCTGTCGGACGGTCTCTTCCTGGACTGCTGCCGCAAGGTGGGCCGTGAGTTCCCGGAAGTCACCTACGAGGAAGTCATCATCGACAACCTCTGCATGCAGCTGGTGAAGGACCCGACCCGCTTCGACGTGCTGGTGGCGGAGAACTTCTACGGCGACGTGCTCAGCGACCTGTGCGCGGGCCTGGTCGGCGGCCTGGGCGTGGTGCCGGGCGCCAACATCGGCGAGCGCACCGCCGTCTTCGAGGCCGTGCACGGCACCGCCCCGGACATCGCGGGCAAGGGCATCGCGAACCCCACCGCCCTGATGATGTCCGCGGTGATGATGCTGGACTACCTGGAGATGGGCGAGGCGGCGCGCCGCATGGAGAACTCCATCTTCAAGGTGTACAGCTCGGGCGAGGTCCGCACCGGCGACATCGGTGGCAAGGCCACCACCCGCGAGTTCACCGACGCCATCATCGCCGCGCTGTAATCGTCACACGGCGCAGGCTGCAGCGAGAAGCCCGGGGCACCTTCACGGTGGCCCGGGCTTTTTCGTGTCCGGATGCCCCCTATTGGGAACCCGCTGGCGCGGGGGACACTGGCGGTGGCGCAACGGGCAACGGCGGCGCCGGGGTCGCCGGAGCTTCGGGAACAGGTGACTGAGACTCAACTGGCGCGGGTGCGGCTGGAGGCGGGGCTTCTTGAGGCGGTGACGCTGCAGGCTCCTCGCTCGTCGGAATCGGAGCCTTCGCGACCACCTCACCCTGGGCCGTCACCGCATAGACCTCCCACCAGTCGAGGACACGTCCGCTCGGACCGCCACAGCGGTCGAAGCGTTGGTCCACCGCCACGAAGTACAAGCCCGGCGTCGGCCCCGCGAAGACGGAGACGTCCAAGCCCTGCTCGGGACTCGAACACCCCGCGAAGAGGTTTGGAAATGGGTTGGTCCTCACCACCTCACGAATTGCGCCTGCGGCAGCCAACGCGGCACCGGCCTCCATGGGCTCTACGATGGTTCTGGACGAATGCTCATCCGGCCACGGGACTTCACCCTTCCAAGCGGATGCAGGCGCGGCGCACCCTTGAAGCACCGCGACCAACCCTGTCACCGTCAGCGCCTTGCTCATTTTCCCGACCCTAATCACGGAGTAACTGCAAACCCCCGCTACGACATTGGGGGGCCACGTTCCGAAACGGAGGACGAGGAGGAGTGGGAGCACAGATGCCCAGTGTGACCCAGCTGCCCCTGGCTTCGCTCCACTGCTGAACCTCGCCCGTGGGGAAGTAGCGCAGGAAGAGCCGAGTCCCATCCTGGCGCTCCGCCACCAATGCGGAGGCCATCTCGATGACGGAGCCCATGAAGGCTGCTGGAGCAGGGTTTCCAGGTATCAAGCGCACTTCCGCCATAGACACGAAGGGCTTGAACGCGTCCGTAGGCCACACGCTCAAGTCCTGCGACGAAGGTGCCGCAGCACACGGATGGTTGTGGACGAAACCCACGACCCACACCTGCGAAGATGGATAGTCCTCATCCTTCACCGCGAAGAACGGGCGACAGGAAGCATGACTCCCCCGAACGGGCTCTGCCACCCGCCAGGACAAGGAGTCTCGACCGCCCGCCACGTACACCGTCGAGCAATACTCCGTGGAGAGCCCTACGACGGGACGCAGTGTTCCCGGATCGCACGCCGTCGCCCCAGGGAGCTTCAGCAGCGCCTGCGCCACATCCCGAAGAAGGCTTATCGGGATGGAAGCATCCCCTGTGGGCATCTCGACGGCGGGGACTTCTGACCACGGGCCTCTCGCAACCTCTGCGCCGGAGGCGGTCATTGAGGGTGGAGTGAAACCTGCGCATCCCGCCACGAGGAGGAAAGCAAAGCGCCAAGCCTGATGGAGCCAGAGAAAGCCATCGGCACGAGTTATAGACGCCGCCACGCACACACAGTAAACATTCGTCAGACGCGCAGCGAGAACGACACGCGGTTCGACCTTCGTCATTTCCGCGTCGTCACCTGACAAGACAGGAGAGTGGCGGGCCAGTTCCCGCGGAGGACACCAGGCCTCGCCCTCCGCGAACAAAGCCCGACACCAAACGCGTCAGCCCACCGTGACCTTGCGCACGCCCCGCGCCTCCAGCAGCGCGGGAAGCCGCTCACGCTGGTCGCCCTGGAGCACCAACGTGTCGTCCTCCACCACGCCGCCACAGCCGAGCGAATTCTTCAGCGCCTTGAGCCACACCTCCCGCTGAGCCGCGGGCAGCTCCAGGTGCTCCACCACCGTGACTTCCTTGCCGCCACGGCCCTTGCGCTCCATCCGCACCACCGCGCGCGCGGGGCCCTTGGGTTCGGCCTTCACAGGTGGCAGAGCCGCGGGCGCGGCGGGCGCCTGGGGCAAGGCCTCCCGCTGCGCCACGAGCGCGGCGAACGGATTGTTGAATGGAGCCGCCGGTGCCGCCGGCGGCTCACCCTTCTTGTCGCGCTTGCCCATGGTGCGGGTGCCGCGTCCTCAGTGGTTGTGACCCGCGTGGTCGTCGTGGCCACCAGCCGGGCGCGGGCGCGGCGGAGGCAGCACGTCGAAGCCAGGGGCGCTCGGGTTGCCGTCCGCCATCACCAGCGCGTAGATGAATGGCGCGGAGGGCATCACCTGGCGGCCGTTCACCAGCACCAGCGGCGTGCCCTGGATATGGTGGAGCATGGCGTAGCGGGAGTCCTCCTGGATTTTCGTCGCCGTGGCCGGGCTGTTCATGCACACCTCCAGTTGCGAGCGCGGCACCGAGCCGGACGACGCGATCTCCACCGCCCGCTCCGTGTCCAGCACGGCCTGCGCGGCGAACATCTTCTCCCGCAGCTCCCAGTAGTCCGGCGCGCCCTCCAGGCAGATCTGCGCGCGAGCCGCCACGCAGCGCACGCTGGGCGCGTCCGGGCCCCGGCGCGGAATCGCCGGGTTGCACGCACCATCCAGCGGGAACTGGCGAGCCTCCAGCGACATCTTCCCTTCGGGAACACGCTTCTTCAGCGCGGACAGCTCCTCCACCAGCATCTTGCAGTGGGGGCACTTGCTGTCCGTCCACTCGACAATCTTCACCGGCGCATCCACCGGCCCGTAGCGATGACGCGCGGGCGACGCGGCGGGCTGCGGCGTCTCGCTGCGGTACGCGGCCAGCGAGTCCGCGATGAACTGCTGGTGCTGCGGCGGCAGCGAGCGCAGGAACTCCTCCAGCGACGCGGGCGGAGGCGGCGGCGTCTGCGGCGTCACGCCCGGCATCGGCGTGCTCGCCACCTGCGGTACCGGCGGCAGCAGCGCGGCACCGGACGCATCCGACGCCTTGGGCGTGGCCCGGCCGGGCAGCAGCGTCGCGAGGAAGACCGCGGCCGAGACGCCCACCGTCCACTTCAGCGTGGCGCCCCACTCGCCCGCGCCGGGCAGCAGCGGCCCGGGCAGTCCCTTCCAGGCCACACCCGCGAAGGCCACCACCAGCGCATAGGTCGCCAGACAGGTGGGGCACAGCGCGCCCGACTGCGCGCTGGCCACGGCGAAGACAGCCACGGACACCAGGCCCGCGGCGGCCACCAGTCGCAGCCCGTTGGCCGCCGGACGCACCGGACGGCCCGAGCGGGCCCACGTCAGGAACAGGGCGGACAGGCCCACGGCGACCAGCCCCCACACGAGGCCCAGGGCCGCTACGGGCAGGCCCACCAGGTCATGCACGCGGCTGGCGAAGGCGGAGTTCCACACCGTCTCGCAGTTCACCGTGTCGGAGACACCACACACGGTGGAGCCGCCACCGCGCAGGGTGAGCAGCTGCATCCACTGGAAGATGGACAGGCCACTCTCCGCGAGGCCCAGGACCAGCAGCGCCAGCGCGCCACGAGTCGCCACGGGAGTGGGCGAAGGGGAAGACGTCGAGCTCATGCATGCTCCGGGGGCGGGGACATCAGAACGAGGAGGCGGGCGGCATCGGGGCCGTCGTTGGCGACGCCGTGTTCGGCGCCCGCGGGGGCGAAAATGGCGGCGCCAGGGCCGTGGACTTCCTCTTCGGCGCCCACGCGAAACCGGCAGCGTCCGTCGAGGACGACATACACCTTGTCCGACGTGGCATGGCGGTGGGGCTTCTGGGCCTGTCCCGGCTGGAGGCAGTACACGTCCAGGAAGAAACGGCCGGACTGGAAGACGTTGTGCTTCAGGAGCTTCTCCGGTGAGAAGTCCTGGAAGGACGACAGGTGCTTCACATCCATCGTGGCATTCGCTCCTTCGCCTCTATATAGCGACGGACATGGAACCGCTGTCTCTGCATTTTCTTCACGAGAAGGCGGGCGCCCGCTTCGGCGCTGTGGGCGGCCGGGAAACCGTGGCCGGGTATGGAGACTCGGAGGGAGAATACCGGGCGGCGAAGGCGTCCGTGGCCCTCCATGATGCCTCCTACCGCGAAACCCTCCGAATCACTGGAGAAGACCGGGCCTCTTACCTACACGGGATGGTCACCCAGGAGGTGAACAACCTGCCCGTGGGCACCGCGGCCTATGCCGCCATGGTTACCGTCAAGGGGGCCATGGTGGCGGATGCCCGCATCCTCAAGCGGGAGACAGACCTCCTCCTGGATTTGGAGCCCGGCACCGGCGCCAAGGTGCGGGAGTTCCTGGATAAATACCTCATTTCCGAGGACGCCGAGCTGCACGAGGCCACGGGGGAGCTGGCCCTGCTCCGGCTGCTCGGGCCCCAGACGGCAGACGTCCTGTCGGCCGCCCTGGGCAGCCCCCATGCGCCGCTGTCGCACCATGCCGCCCGCACGGCCACGCTGGCGGGCCAGGAGGTGTGGCTGCTGGGGAGCACCGCCATCGAGCCCCATGGGGTCGACGTCTGGGTGCCGCGCGCCGGCCTGGAGGGCGCCTGGCAGGCCCTGTCCGACGCGGGCGCCGCTCACGGGATGAAGCCCCTGGGCTTCGAGGCCCTGGAGCTGCTCCGCGTGGAGGCCGGTGTGCCCCGGTACGGGCAGGACATGGTGGACACCACCATTCCGCTGGAAGCCAACCTGGCGAACGCCATCTCCTACAACAAGGGTTGCTACATCGGGCAGGAGGTCATCGCCCGAGCCACCTTCCGCGGCCACATGAACCGCAAGCTGACGGGGCTGCTGCTGGGCGACGCGGACGTGGCCCCCGGCACCGAGCTGCGGCGCGGGGAGAAGAAGGTGGGCTGGCTGACCAGCGTGGTGCAGTCGCCTGTCGCGGGGCAACGGGTGGCCCTGGGCTACGTGCACCGGGATTCGCTGGAGCCGGGCACCGAGCTGACGCTGGCGGCGGGCCCCGCCACGGTGAAGGTGGCGTCCCTCCCCTTCTCCGCGTGAAACAGTCCCAGCATACTGGTGAGCCATGTTCCCTGGCTCACCGAGCACCCTGCTTCGTCCCGCGCTGCTGCTCGCGGCGCTGTCCCTCTTCCTGACGGGCTGCTTCAACGTCGAGCAGGACCTCTGGATTGAGCCAGGAGGTTCGGCGCGCCTCGTCGTGGACATGGGGATGCCCAAGTCACTGACGGCCATGGGGCTGCTGGGCGGCGCGACGGACGCCAGGGAGGCGCTGCTCGCGAAGGCGCGCGAGGCGGAACAGGCGCTGCGCCAGGACCCGGAAGTCTCCCAGGTGATGCTCCGGGACTACGAGAAGGACGGACAGGTCCATCTCGTCTACGACGTGACGGTGAAGGACGTCACCCGGCTCCCGGAGCTCTACCGCCGCGCCGCCGAACAGCACGCCCAGGGCCAACCGTCGTCTCCGAAGGATGCGTGGGACTTCCGCATCGAGCGCCAGGGCGGGGACTACGTCTACACCCAGCGCTTCAACCCGGAGAAGGCCTTCGCCACGCCGGTCGGAATCGGTGACGAGGCCGCGGAGCAGGCCGCCCAGGAGCTCGCGAAGGGCATGGTGAAGGCTATGCTCGTCAACAACCGCCTCACCCTCCGCATCCACGGCCCTGGCATCGGCGAGACAAACGGCACGGTGAACGAGCAGAAGGACACCGTGGAGTGGAAGCTCAACCTCGCGGAGCTGATGGACGCCCCCGCCGAGGGCCGCGAGTTCCGGGCCGTCATCCGCGGCGGCGAGCCGCTCTGGCTGTGGCCGCTGGTGCTGGGCGTCCCCCTGGTGGTGCTGCTGCTGACGGTCGCCGCCGCCCGGAAGCGGCGGGGCGTCGCCGCCCGATAACACGTCCCCCTGGCACGGTTGTCATGGTGGCCCTGCCATCGCTGTCCCCAGCTTCAATTATTCCGAGGACTTCGCGCTGGAACGGACCTTGCTGAAGCAAGCGTCCGAGCATGCAACCCACGTCTTCGCTGACATGGCTGTCCTTCATCACCGGCATGACGGTCATGGCATCGGAGATGGCGGCGTCACGACTGATGGCGCCCTACTTCGGCGGCAGCACGCCCGTCTGGGCCACGCTCATCTCCCTGGTCCTGGGCGGGCTCGCGCTGGGCGCGCATCTGGGAGGCCGCGCGGCTGACCGCTCGGGCCGCCTGACGCCGCTGCTGAACGCGCTCTGCCTCTGTGCGCTCGCCCTGGCCCTGCTGCCCTTCCTCGCGCGGACGCTGCTGCCCGGCGCCACGGCCGCGGTGCTGGGGGGACGCCCCGTGGAGGGGCTGGGCCGCGTGGCCTTGCTACTGGTGGTAGCGATGCCGCCCCTGCTGGTGCTTGGCGCGGTGGGCCCCTACGTGCTGCGCGTGGGGCTACCGGGGGTGGCGTCAGCCGGCGCGCACGCTGGACGCCTGTCGTCGGCGTCCACGGTGGGCAGCATCACCGGAACGCTGCTGGCGGCCTTCGTCGTGCTGCCCCTGCTGGGCACCGCGCGCACCATGGCGCTCTTCGCGGCGGTGCTGGGGCTCACTGCCTCCTGGCACCTGGGATGGCGGTGGCGGCTGCCCGCGGTGGGCGTGCCCATGGTGGCACTGGCCCTGGGCGTCCACGCCCTGCCCCGCAGCCCCAAGGCCGTGGACGTGGCCGAGTCACCCTATGCCTTCATCCAGGTGGTGAAGGACGAACACGGCACCCGCTCGCTCGTCTTCGATGAGGGCTACGCGGTGCAGAGCGTCCACCGGCCTGGCCTGCCTGTGCGCGGAGAAGTCTTCGGGCACTACCTGCTGGTCCCCGCCATGGCCCAGGCAGCGCCACGAGCGCCCCGGGTGCTGGTCCTGGGCCTGGGCGCGGGCACGAGCGCCAGGGGCCTGCGGGAGACGTACCCCGGCGTGGAGGTGGTGGGCGTGGAGCTGGACGCGGAGGTGGTGCGGCTGGGCCGTGCGCACTTCGACCTGCCCTCCGAGGTGGAAGTTCACGTCGGAGACGCGCGCGCCTTCCTCGCGAGCGATACCCGCCAGTACGACGTCATCCTGGTCGACGCGTTCCGCTTCCCCTACGTCCCCTTCCATCTGACGACGCGCGAGTTCGCCGCCGCCGTGGCCGCGCGCCTGAAGCCCGGTGGCGTGGCCTGCTTCAACGTGGGGCGCTACGCGCAGGAGCGCGCGGTGGTGGAGGCCGTGGGAGCCACGCTGGCCACCGTCTTCCCGGAGGTCCGGGCCGCCGACGCGCGCAACCACAGCAACACGCTGCTCTTCGCCGGGGCCCCCGGGCTCGCGGATCGGCTCGCGGCTCGCACAGCGTCACTTCCCGCATCGCTGCGCCCGCTGGCGGAGCGCGTGGCCGGAGAGCTGAAGCCGGTGCCCGAGGGCGAGCCGCTGACGGACGACAAGGCCCCGGTGGAGTGGCTCACGGACGCCATCCTCCTGCGGGCCCTCTCGAGTGGGGAGAAGCTCCAATGAAGCGCCTTCCCTCCATGCCGGAGTTCCTCGCGCCGCTGCCCCTGTTCGCGGTGGTGCTGATGGCGGTGAATGACCGCTGGCTCAAGCCCACCTTTCACAACGCCCTCACCGGCAAGCTGTCCGACGTCGCCATCTGCTTCTTCCTGCCGCTCTACGTGTCCGCGCTGCTGGCGCTGGTGACGCGCTGGCCCAGGGCGCGCAGGGTGGCCGTGGGCGCGGGCTTCACCGCGTGCCTCTACACCGCGCTCAAGGTCTCCCAGCCCGCGGCGGACCTCTTCTGTGAGCTGCTGCGCCCCCTGGGCGTGCCGCTCGGCATCCGGAGCTTCCGGGCCTGGGCCGACCCCACCGACCTCGTCACGTTGCCGCTTGTCTGGGCGGCGGTGCGCTACAGCCGCGCCGCCGCCCGCGAACCGTCGTCCCTCCCCGCCTCACCCTCCACTGGAGTCAGCGCGTGAAAGTCATCCTGATGAACCTCGCGGCCACGGCCGCGCTCGCCACCACGGCGGTGCTGCTCGTCGCGGACTCGGGAGAAAAGGGCTGCCACCAGCCCGCCCAGAGCGTCACCTTCGACGTGGGCCACAACACGTGCGGAGCGCCGGGCATCCTCCGGGTGAGCACCCCCCAAGACACCTGCCGCCTCGACGTGGAGGTGGAGGAACGAACGGGCCTGCCCATGACGGGGGACGTCTACGACGGCACCGTGGACCTCCGCCAGGGCGACAACTGGTACCTGGCGGACATGAACGTCGCCATCATCGTGGACACGGATGGTGGGACTCTGCCCGGCGACGCGGGCAGCGGAACAGCGGTCGAGGTCAACCGCGCGTGCGAAGTCCTGCGCGAAGGTGAGGTCCTCCGGCTGAAGTGCACCGCTCGCAAGGCGGACCTCGCCAACGAGCAGGTGCGCGCCTGCGAGGCCGTGCTCACCCCGCGCTGAGGCCCCCGGCGGCCAGTACCCCCACGCAGCCGCCGCCCATCACCAACCACGCGGAATTGACGCGATAGCGGATGAGCAGCACGGCGGCCACGGCCGCCAGTGCCACGGGCAACGGACTCACCAGCACGGCCCGCCCCAGCTGCCACGTCACCACCGCCATCAGCGCGAGCGACGCCACGTTGACGCCGTCCAGGAAGGCGCCGGCCACCCACGAGCGGCGCAGCCGCGGCACCAGCGGTCCACTTAGCGCCACGAAGACGAAGGCGGGCAGGAAGATGCCTGCCGTGGCCACCACCGCGCCCGAGGGGCCGCCCATCACGTAGCCGATGAAGGTGGCCGTGGTGAACACGGGCCCCGGCGTCACCTGCCCCACCGCCACCGCGTCCAGCAGCTGGGCTTCGGTCAGCCAACCGTAGCGCTCCACCAGCCCGGTGCGAAGGAAGGCCAGCAGCACGTAGCCGCTGCCGTACAGCACAGAGCCCACCTTGACGAAGAAGAGGAAGAGGCCGTGCAGGGTGAAGGGGGCGGCGGCCGTGGCGGTGGTGGCACCCAAGGACAGCAACGGCCACAGCGGCGCCACCCCCGCCCGAGGAGCGCCTGGCCGTTGTCGTTCCATGCCGCGCCACGCGAGCACGGCGAGCCCCGACAAGAGCAGCAGGAGCAGCTCATTGACGCCCATGAAAGCCGCCGCCACGGCAGCCGCTCCCACACAGGCGACCAGCGGTGTCCGCACGACGGCGCGTAGCAGCCCCCAGAGCGCCTGGGCCACCACGGCGATGATGACGGCCTTCACGCCATGCAACACGGCGTCCACCTTCGGCAGCGTGCCGAATCGCGTGTACGCCCAGGCGATGGCCGCGACCATGAAGAAGGCGGGGAGGATGAAGCACGCGCCCGCCACCAGCAGGCCGGGCCAGCCCGCGCGCCGATGGCCGATGTGGATGGCCAGCTCCGTGGAGTTGGGCCCCGGAATCAGGTTCGTGGCGCCGAGCAGGTCCACGAACTCCTCGCGCGACAGCCAGCCGCGGCGGCGCACCACCTCGTCCTCCATCATCGCGATGTGAGCCGCCGGGCCGCCGAAGGCGAACGTCCCCAGCCGGAGGAACAACACGGCCAGTTCCCGCAGCGACGTGGCGCGGTCCACCGGCGAAGCGGGAGACGACGGAAGGCCACCCTGCGGGGACAAGGAGGGACTCATGGGAATCGAGTGTCCCGCGGCGCGCTGTACGGCGGCCGCGCCCAAGACAGGCGCGGCCGCCACACCGGACTCAGGCGGGAACCGCGTCCGGCTGCCGGTCGGCCTGGGCGGCCTGGAAGGCGGGCAGCGCCTGGCACTCGGCTTCAATGCGCAGCAGCGTGGGGTACGGCGACAGGTCCACGCCGAAGCGGCGCGCGCCGTAGAGCTGCGGCACCAGGCACACGTCCGCGAGCGACACCGCATCCCCGACGCAGAAGCGCCCCACCGTGGACTGCACCGCCGCCTCCAGCGCCTCCAGGCCCCGCGTGTTCCAGTAGGCCGACCACGCCTTGTCGTCCGCGTCCAGCGCCTGCTTGACGTGCTGCATCACGGACAGGTTCTGCAGGGGCTGGATACCGGAGTTCACCATCTCCGCCAGCATCCGGGACTTCGCCCGGAGGAACGCGTCAGCGGGCAGCAGCGCGGGCGCCGGGAAGCGCTCGTCCAGGTACTCCAGCACCGGCAGCGACTGGGACAGCCGGCGCACCGAGCCATCCGCCTCCGTCCACTCCAGCGTGGGCAGCGTGCGCATGGGATTGACCGCCCGGTACGCGGCGCTGTTCTGCTCGCCGCCGTCCTTCACCAGGTGCACCGGCACGTAGTCGAACTTCAGCCCCTTCAGGTGCAGGCCGATACGCACCCGCCAAGACGCGGACGAGCGCCAGTAGCTGTAGAGCCGAAGGCCCGTCATGGCACCTTCACCACCTTCTGGGAGATGCGGCCGAACACGCTGCGGCCTTCGGCATCCGTCATCTCGATGTCGATGGTGTCGCCCGGCTTCATGAAGGGCGTCTTGGGCGCGCCCTGCTCAATCGTCTCAATCATCCGGCGCTCGGCGAGGCAGGAGATGCCACGCTCGCGGTCCGCGTTGGACACGGTGCCGCTGCCCAGGATGGTGCCCGCCGTGTAGCTGCGCGTCTTGCACAGGTGCTGGATGAGGTCGAAGAAGGAGAAGTGCATCTCCGGACCCGCGTCCGTGTCGCCCACCTGCTGCCCGTTGAGCACCGAGCGCAGCCGCAGGTGGATGCGCCCGTCGTGCCAGGCCGCGCCCAGCTCGTCCGGCGTCACCGCGAAGGGGCTGAAGGCCGTGGCCGGCTTGCTCTGGAAGAAGCCGAAGCCCTTGGCCAGCTCGTTGGGGATGAGGTTGCGCAGGGACACGTCGTTGGCCAGCATCAGCAGCTTGACGTGCGGCGCCGCGTTCTCCGCCTTCGTGCCCTGGGGCGTGTCGCCCAGGATGGCGCAGACCTCACCTTCGAAATCCAGGCCCCAGGCCTCGTCGGCCAGGGGGATGTCGGCGGTGGGCGCCAGGAAGTCCCCGGAGCCGCCCTGGTACACCAGCGGATCCGTCTTCAACGTCTCCGGGGGCTCGGCGCCGCGCGCCTTGCGCACCAGGATGACGTGGTTGAGGTACGCGCTGCCGTCCACCCATTCGTAGGCGCGCGGCAGGGGCGCGTGCAGGGCGCTGACATCCAGCGGGCGGCTCTGCACCGTGCCCGCCTCCAGTTGGGCGTCCAGCGCACGCAGTTGTGGTTCCTTCGTCTCCCAGTCGTCCAGCGCGGCCTGCAGCGTGAGCGCCACGTTGGTGGCCAGCGCATAGGCCGTGTTGTCCCGCTTGACGACGATGAGGCGGCCGTCACGGGTTCCGTCCTTGAGCGTCGCGAGCTTCAATGCCGGGCTCCCCGGCGGCCTCTGAGGAAAATAGCCGGGCCGCCTCGTGTGTCCGGGCTTTTCCGACGGGGATTCCGGGGTGTCAAGCAAGACGGACACGCGCCCCCGGAGAAAAGCGAACGGCCGACACGTCGCGAAAAAAGAGCGCACGGGCGGAACCGGCCGCCCGTGCGCTCCTGGGTGCTTCAGTCACTCACGCCCGGAGCGGATTCACGACCTCGGGGCAGTGCCAGTACGTGTACTCGCAGGCCTCCTGCTCGGCATCGCAGGGCACCTGGATGATGGTGATGGCCTCGCACGGATGGCGTGGAGCCTTGCCCTGGCCTCCACCCCTCGTGCGGCCTTCGTCGGGGACCGCTCCCTGGGTCTCCAGCGCGTCCTTCGCGTCTGGAGGTGGCGTCACTCCCGCCGGATGGACGGGAGCGGATGCGCCCTTCGCCGGGCCTCCCCGGCCCTTTCGAGAAGTCCCGCGCGAGTCCTGACGCGACTCCTGCGTGGACGCCACCGGCGGCGCCGACACCACCGGCAGCAGGCCCGGGGCGGCGCCCAGCACCGCGCCCAGGACGTACAACTTCGTGTTCATGAAACCCCCTTGCCGGCTGCAGCCGCCGTCGCGCCCCTTCGGCGCGCCGGTACCGGAGCAGCGGCAGGGACGTCAGTACCAGGCGGGTCTGACATTCCCTGCCCTTCCGGACAGGGCCGGGAAGGTGCCGCCAGGGCGCGCCATCCGTCCCCCCGCTCTAGACGTGTCACCGGCTGCGGCTAGGATGGCGCGCCCGCCCGGAGCCCGTCACCGTCATGCCATTCCAGATCACCGTTCACTCGCAGGACCGCATCCTCGAGGTTGTCTATCCCCCGCAAGTCACGACCGCGGACCTGGCCGAGTACCTGGCCGACGTGAAGAAGGCCATCAACGACCTGGCCGGTGAGTGGTCCGCCCTGGTGGACCAGTCCCAGCTCCGGGTGATGCCCAGCGACGTGGTGACGGCCATGGCCAGCCTCAACGCCTTCGCCCAGCTCCACGGCATGAAGCGCTCCGCCCGGGTCGTCAGTGACGCCCCCTCCGGACTCCAGGCCTGGCGGATGACGAAGCGCGCCATGCTGAGCATCCCCACCCGCACCTTCGAGACGCGGGGGGAAGCCCTCCAGTGGCTGCGCGACCCCGACGCGGACTGAGGCGCGCGCGGAGCCTGTCCGCCAGCCGACAGCAGGAACGCCTTTTTTCACATATATTGCGGCGGCCCATCCCCACGGGGGGTGGGCCTCACATCTCCCGTAGGAGTGGTTGTCTCATGCGTATCCCCCGGACCGACGCCCGCAGGAAGCTGCTCGGCGCGCTGTTGTGTACCTTCTCCGTCGCGGCCTGTGGACCGGCCCAGGAGGGCGAGCCCGCCGGCAGCGGCTCCACCGAGCAGCCCGTCGTCTATGGCAACGACGACCGGATGGACGTGTACGCGCACCCCGACGCCACCCTGCGGCAGTACGCCATGCAGGCCAGCGCCGTCATGGTCGACCCGTTCGAGATTGACGACTCGGACCCCAACAACGTCGTCTTCGACAGCCCCACCCTGGGCGAATACGTCAACCTCTGCCCGGGCCAGCGCTTCATCGACGACCCGTCGCCCGGCTACTGCTCGGGCACGCTCATCGACGATGACCTCCTGCTGACCGCCGGCCACTGCGTGGAAAGCGCGGCCGACTGCAGGGACTTCAAGTGGGCCTTCAACTTCTACCGGCCTGACGCGAACTCGGTGCAGACCATGACCACGCAGGACATCTTCAGCTGCAAGGAGATTGTCGTGCGGCGGGATAACACCTCCAGCGGCCGCACGCTGGACTACGCCATCATCCGCCTGGACCGTTCGGCGGCGCCGCGCTTCACGCCCGCGCCCATCCGCCCGGGCAACGCCGCCCTGACGGTGGGCGCCAACGTGGCCGTCATCGGCTCGGGCAGCGGCATCCCGCTCAAGATTGACTCGGGCGGCAGCGTTCGCAACGGCCGCGCCAGCACGCTGGACTACTTCGTCGCCACCACCGACACCTTCGGCGGTAACTCCGGTTCGGCCGTCTACGACATGTCGAGCCACACCATCGCCGGCATCCTGGTGCGCGGCACGACGGACTACGTCTACCAGGGCAGCTGCCGCGTCGTGAACCAGTGCGCGGAGAACGGGTGCAGCGGCGAGGACATCACCTACGTCCGCCCGGCCATCGATGCGTTCTGCGCCGCCAACACCAGCGTCCGGCTGTGCAACACCACGCCGCCGCCGCCGACGTCCTTCGACTTCACGGCCAGCAACACCGCCAACGCCACCGTGAACACCACCCGCCACACGGTGGAGCTCACCGCCGGCCAGAGCATCACCGTGGGCACCTGCGGCCTGACGGGCGCCAGCTCCACCGGTGACACGTGGCTGCGCGTCAATGGCCCCAGCGGCATCGAGGTCGCCTCCAACGATGATGGCTGCGCCACGGGCCGCGGCTCCAACGTGACTTTCACGGCCGGCGCGGCTGGGAACTACGAAATCATCGCGGGCTGCTACGACAACACCAGCTGCAGCGGCACGGTGAAGTGGACCATTGGCACGGCGACCCCGCCGGCCACCTCCGGCACGTTCAGCTACAGCTCGGTCAACTCCGACAGCGCGCGGCAGAACACCACCAACGAGAACGTCACCCTCACGGCTGGCCAGCGCCTCTCCTTCGGCACCTGCAACGTGACGGGCGCCTCCGGCACGGGTGACTCGTTCATCCGCCTGTACAACGCCGCTGGCACGCAGGTGAAGTTCAACGACGACGGCGCCGGCTGCGGCTCGCTGTCCCACGCCACCTACACGGTGCCGGCGGGCGCGGGCGGCACGTATCAGATCCGCGCCGGCTGCTACGGCAACACCAGCTGCAGCGGCACGGTGGGCTGGACCGTCCAGTAATCACGTTCCACCCACGAGGTGGGCACCGCGGGGCGCGTCACTCTTCACGGAGTGGCCGCCCCGCTGTCGCATCTGGCCACCCGCTCGCGGTTGAAGGACCTTCCCGTTGAGCGTTAAAATTCACACATTCGGCCGTTCGGTCCCGGAGCGTGCGTGGTCCTGAGGATTCGACCCGAGCAGATGGCATGCCTCGACACCTCGGTACGCGGCGCCTACGTGAGCAGCGTGGTGCGCTTCCTGAGGACGCAGCTCCCCCGGGAGAGCGCGGACCTGAAGGAGCGGGAGCTGCGCGCGCGGGCCGAGCGCGGCATCAACGCCGCGGCCCAGCATGGCATCACCGCGCGCTGGGACGTGGCCCGCTTCATCGCCTGTCAGCTCTGCCTGGGCGAGCACTTCGACACGGACCCGGCCCATGCCTGGCCCCAGGCCGTGCTCGCGCGGCCGTACCTCACGCCTTCCCGGAAGATGGACTGGATTGAGCGCCACTACCTGCGGCCTCGCCGCGGGCGCTCCCCAACCGTGCCCTGACAATGCCCTACCTCCCCCTGCGCTGCGACTGGACGCACTTCGCTCCTTCCCAGGAGACGCTCGCCGTCACCTACGACCCGCCGGATGAAGGGCGGCTCGTCTCCGTCCGGCTGGAGGTGCGCGACTACGCGGATGCCCTCGTGTACCGCTCGGACGCGCTCGACTGCTGGGGAGGGCCAGCGGCCGTCAACTGGACGGGCGCGCTGAACGTGGGCAATGACGCCGTCCAGGAACCCTTCGCCACGCCGCTGAGGGCGCCCTACACGCTCCGGGTCGAAGCCGTCATCGAAGCGGATGCGCGCGAGGAACTCCGCCAGCCCGAGGACCTGCCCAACACCGAGCTGGGCAGCGTGGCGCCCTGCGAGGCCCGGCACGACGAATCACTCCCGGAGGAAGTAGCGAGGGAGCTGCCGCCCCCACCACCCACCACCGCGCGGGTCAACGTCCTCTACCATTCGGTGGAGGTCGTCCGCGGGCCCTGGCTGGCCACCAGCGAGGTGTTCGTCCGGGGCACCGCCGCCAGCATCTGCCACAAGCTCAACCAGCTCGGGTACTACGCCGGCCCTCCGGCACGCGCGGCGGCCAACACGGACCTCCTGGACAAGGCCAAGGAGCGCTTCCGTCGCAACCACGGCACCTTACGGCTCCAGGCCGCGCCCGCGGACAACGACTTCGAGAACGCGCTGGACGGCGCGCTGGGGCACGCCCATGGCGCACGGCCGACGCTGGTCGATGACCAGAGCAACCCCGTCCCGGAAGGCACCGCGATTCCCGAAGGGAATGGAGCGCCGCTGCGGGTCTACGTGGAGGCCGTGGGCTTCGACGAGGACCTCGCCAACCAGACCGACGAGTTCATGCGGCAGATTCCTCCCAACCGGGGCAACGCCGCCATCGACTGGAGCACGCTGCACAACAAGACGGCGAGCGAGGCCGGCAAGCTCAACCGCCCGCTCGTGCCGCTCGAAGCGGTCATCTACCTCAAGGGCCATGATGGAAGCCGTATCGCCGCCCCCCAGGCCGTGGGCGCGGTGCGGGTGGACTGGTCCGCGCTCGAGCCGGGCGAGGACGTGTCGCACCTGCCCTTGAATCACGGCCTGCACTTGGGAACCCGGGCCTACGTCAACCGCGTCTTCGGCAGCGACTTCGTCGACCTCGCGGGCGACGGTGGCACGAACTGCCCCGTGGCCTACGGCGGCATCCGCACCAAGGACGGCAACTTCCGCAACCCCTTCTGGCGGGAGCCCCAGTCCTATGCCCCCTACGCAACGCCCACGGAGGACGCCAGGGCCAGGAGGCTCTGGGTCCCGGCCTTCACGGACGGCGCCGCGCACCCGAACCGCGTGGGCCGCTCGGGCATCTACCTCCAGCCGTCACTGATTGCCGGCGACCGATACCAGGTGCGCGCGCGGCTCAGCTACGCGGGCCGCGGCAATGCCATGCAGCTCGAAGCCGCCAATCCCGTCTGCCAGTACGAGACGAAGCCCATCGTCGTCTGGCGCCGGGTGGAGGTCTTCGGCATCGTGGGCTGGCCGCTGCGCAACCACGGGAACCTGCCGCAGAAGTGCCGGGACCGCTACGCGGAGGCCTACCTGGAGGTCGACTTCTCCCACACGCTGTACCGGCGCATCTCCCAGGTCATCAACGACACGGACTACTCGGACTGGTTCACCCACATCCGGACGCACGTCAAGCCGACCGTCGCCAACGTCGTCGGCCTGCTGGACACCACGCATGTGCATGACGCCAGCCCCGTCGTGCGGCTCAACCCTCACGCGAAACTCAGCGACACTCAGAAGAACAACATCTGGTTTTTCGTCAGCGACATGTTCAATGAGCTGATCAACACGGCGAACGTCCGCAGCGCCGGCGGCTTCCTGCTCTCGCGCATCTCCGACAGACTCCGCACCGGGGATGCGCCCTGCGGCGGCATCGTCATGCTCGAATACAAGCTGTCGGACGACATCGTGGACGCGCTCGAGACGTCGGACGCCGGAGAGGTGCCCACGACCTCCAACGGCAACGGCGACCTGCTGGGCATCATCGACCAGAGCGCGGATGCGAACCCCGACTTCGTCTTCACCCACGAGGTGGGCCACTGCTTCTGGTTGACCCACCACGAGGCCTCCTCGGGCGTGGTTCCCCAGCACCATGACCCGCTCGACCACAACTGCATGATGAGCTACCCCGACTGGGAGCAGAAGCGGCCGCAATACCCGCATCATGCGCCGGCCCGCTTCGACCCGCACTTCTGCGGCAAGTGCAACCTCAAGCTGCGGGGCTGGGACATCACCCACGATGACATCCTGGCGCTCGACCCGCCCGCGCCGGTCGACCAGCTCAGCACCCTCTTCTATTACGACCGCGCGGACCCCGGGCTGCAGTGGAACGTCGAGCTGGGGCACGTGAGCAATGCCTTCGCCCTTGCCTCACGGGGTCCGTTCCGTGAGCGCTTCTTCGACCGGGACGCGAACTTCGACACCTGGGTGGACCAGCTCGGCGACTGCGACATCTACCACCACGTCACCCACGGGAACGTGCGCTGCTCGAAGCACGCCGTGCGCCTCGCGTCCATGGACATGGCCTATCCCCGCTACCCGACGTGGTGCAGGAATGACCAGTCCAAGGTGGAGGGGCTGGCGGCCAAGGAGGCGGAGATCTGCGTGGAAACCCGCTTCGACCCGGTCGCGCTCACCCAGTGGGCGAAGGAGTCACTCATCATGCCGAAGCTGGGCTGGAGCCTCTTGAGCCCCGACCACACGCTGAGAAGCGTCATCCAGTGGACCGTGGACGACAACGACAGCAGGCGCGACGTCGAGTTCACCTACGAGGCCATCGAGCGGGCCTTCAAGCGCGGCAAGAAGCCACCCCGGCTGCTCGCCTTCTTCAGCTCGTGCCTGATTGGCTGGGAGCACCACTTCGCCCGGCTCTTCATCGACCACGGCACGCCCTATGTCATCGCCTTCCGCAGCCGCTACCAGACCTCCCAGGCCCTGCCCTTCAGCCAGGAGTTCTACCGCATCCTGGCCCTGGGCAAGCTCGAGCCCCAATTCATCCACCGCGCGTTCCAGACCGCGGCGACGGGCCACCCCCACGCCGAGCCCTGCCTGTTCACGAAGGACACCATCCTCCGCTGCATCGCGAAGACCAAGGCGGGCGAGGCGGAGTTCCACGACGTCAAGTGGGACTCCAAGGAGTTCTACGAGCCGCGCTTCCCCACGCAATGACGCACGTCCCTCAAGCGAGTCCCCACCCCACCCTTGACAGTCCCAAGTCCCAGGTCTAACGCAAGGCGCCATGAGCACTCCCCAGTTCCCGCCCTCTCCGACGCGCGCCATCAGCAGTGACGGCCCCTTCCGAGCCCTGCTGCTGGAGAACATCCACCCGTCCGCGGGGGAGATGCTGGCCGCCGAGGGCTTCCAGGTGGAGCGCGTCTCGTCCGCCCTCAAGCCGGACGAGCTGGCGGAGCGGCTGAAGGGGGTGCACCTGCTGGGCATCCGCAGCAAGACGACGGTGCCGCTCGCGGCGCTGGAGCACGCGGAGAACCTGCTGGCCATTGGCGCCTTCTGCATCGGCACCAACCAGGTGGACCTGACGTCCGCCAACACGCACGGCATCCCCGTCTTCAACGCGCCCTTCAGCAACACGCGCAGCGTGGCGGAGATGGTGATTGCGGAAATCATCGTCCTGACGCGGCAGCTCTTCGACCGCAGCCGGGAGGTCCACGCGGGCCAGTGGCGCAAGGTGGCCACCGGCAGCCATGAGGTGCGCGGCAAGACGCTGGGCATCATCGGCTATGGCCACATCGGCTCGCAGCTGGGCGTCATCGCCGAGGCGCTGGGCATGCGCGTCCTCTACTTCGACGTGATGACCCGGCTGCCGCTGGGCAACGCGCAGCCAGCCGTCACCCTGGAGGAGCTGCTCGGCGCTTCCGACTTCGTCACCCTCCATGTGCCCGCGCTGCCCACCACGCACATGATGATGGGCGCCGAGCAGATCGCCCAGATGAAGAAGGGCGCCTGCCTCATCAACGCCAGCCGAGGCACGGTGGTGGACATCGACGCGCTGGCGCGGGCGCTCCAGTCCCAGCACCTGGGCGGCGCCGCGGTGGACGTCTACCCGGAGGAGCCGGAGAGCAACTCGGACGGCTTCGTCACCGCGCTCCAGGGCCTGCCCAACGTGGTCCTCACGCCGCACATCGGCGGGTCCACGGAAGAGGCTCAGGCCTCCATCGGCAAGGAGGTGGCCACCAGCCTGCTGAAGTACTTCAAGGCGGGCGCCAGCACGGGCGCGGTCAACTTCCCGCACATCGAGGCGCCACTCATCCCGGGCACGCACCGCATCCTCAACGTGCACCGCAACATCCCGGGCGTGCTGCGCGACATCAACCGCATCGTCTCCGACCTCAACGCCAACATCCACGCCCAGGTGCTCAGCACGGACGCCAACATCGGCTACCTGCTGATGGACCTGGACCAGGACGTGTCCACCCCGGTGTGCGAGGCCATCGCCGGGCTGGAGACGGACATCAAGACGCGCATCCTGTCCTGATGTCCGGCACCCTCAGGCATCCACGACCTTGCCCGGGTTGAGGATGCCTTGAGGGTCCAGCGCCCGCTTGAGGGTGCGCAGCAGGGCCAGCTCCGCCGGCGCGCGTGAGTAGCCCAGGTAGTCCTTCTTCAGCAGGCCGACGCCGTGCTCGGCGGAGATGCTTCCGCCGTGCTTCTGCACCAGCGCGAACATGGTGGGGTCCGCCTGCTTCGTGTGGGCCAGGAACTCCGCCTTGTCCATGGCGTCCGGCTTCATCACGTTGACGTGCAGGTTGCCGTCGCCGATGTGGCCGAAGAGGCAGATTTCCCAGCCCGGGTAGCGCACGCTGAAGATGGCCTCCAGCTCCGCGCAGAAGGCCTCCAGCCCCGCCACCGGCAGGGAGATGTCGTTCTTGTGCGGCAGGCCGGTGGCGGAGAGGCTCTCGCTGATGCCCTCGCGCAGCGCCCACAGCTCGGCCGCCTGCGCCGCGCCCTGGGCCTGGACGCCGTCCGTCACCAGCTCGCGCTCGAAGAGCGAGCCCAGCCAGCCCTCCACCGCCGCGGCGTCCTTCGCCTCCGCCTCCAGCAGCACGTAGCACTCGCTGGGCGTCTCGAAGGGCGGGCGCAGCTTGCGGTGGCGGCCCAGGCGCGCCATGCACTTGTCGGTGAAGAACTCGTAGGCGGAGATGCTGAAGGCGTTCTGCCGGCGCGCGTCGCGGAACAGGCGCAGCACGGCGGCCACGTCCGGCACCGCGAAGAGGAACACGTCCTGCTTGCCGGGGAGCTGGGTGAGCTTGAGGGTGGCCTCGGTGATGACGCCCAGGGTGCCCTCGCTGCCGATGAAGAGCTGGCGCAGGTCGGTGCCGGTGTTGTTCTTCTCCAGCGCGCCGTTGAGCTCCAGCACTTCCCCCTGGGCGGTGACGACCTGGAGCCCCAGCACCCACTGCCGGGTGAGGCCGTAGCGGATGACCTTCACCCCGCCCGCGTTGGTGGCGATGTTGCCGCCCACCGTGCTGGAGCCCTTGGAGGCGAAGTCCACCGGCCAGGTGAGGCCGTGCTCCGCGCAGTGGTGATGGACGGCCTCCGTCACCGCGCCCGCCTGCACGCGCACCGTGTTGCCGAGCAGGTCCACCGGCCCCATGCGCGTCATGCGCTGGAGGGACAGGACCAGCTCGCCCCGGGCCGCCACCGCGCCGCCGGCCAGCCCGGTGCGGCCGCCGGAGGGCACCACGGCGATGTGATGCTGGTGGCACAGGGCGAGCAGCCGGGAGACCTCGTCCGTCGTTCGAGGGAGCGCCACGGCGGCGGGGGCGGGCGTGTAGACGCGCGTCCAATCACGGCCGTACTCCTGGAGCTCCCCTGGCTCCCGGGTGAGGAAGTCTACGGGGAAGCCCTCGGTGATGGCCTGGAGGAAGTCGGCGGGGAGCGCGGCGGTGGACATGCCTCTAGGCGTATTGCAGCCGGACGGCTGTGACAAGGTGCAGCACGGAGCGCGTTGGCGCCGAATCCGCCAAGGAATCGAAGGGAGGGCGTATAGGGCGTGGGCCCATGGCGGAATCCGCCCGTTTTCAGCCCCTCCGCGAGGAACCTCTTATGTCGAAGTCCCTGTCCCGGCGCATCCAGGCCCTTCCCCTGCTCGCGGCGATGTTCGCGGCCTCCACGGCGATGGCGGAGCGGGCTGAAACCGGCCGGGAATACGTCTTCACGACCGTGGATAGCTACACCGTCCAGCTCGAAGGCACCATCGAGATAACAGGTGTGCTCCAAGGCGAGGCATCTCCCCGAACGCTGACCTTCTCGGCGCCAAACAACACCCAGAACAGTGCGGTGGCGTACCGCGACCGCTGCGACCGACTGGCCCTGCTCGCCATGACCAAACCTGGCGCCTACCTGTTCACCACGTCGTCGGGAGGCAGCATCAGTTACCACCAATTCGCCTGCAACCTGACCCGCGTCCCCTAGCACCGCACGTCGATGGCACGAACGGCGCCCATGGGGACAAACCGAAAGACGTGGCTGGTGTTGACGCTGACCGTGGCGGGACTCCTCGCGGGGTGTTCTCCGGAAGCAGGCCCCACGGAAGAGGACGCGGACGGGGACGGGGTCGCGGACGCGGTGGACTGCGCGCCCGGCGATGCGAGCCGGTGGCGGCTCCTGGAAGGCTCCGTGGACGATGACCGCGACGGTGTGGGCGCTGGCGCGATGCGCGAGGTCTGCGCCGGCGAGCGCCTCCCCGAAGGCTGGAGTCAGCAGAGCGGCGACTGCGCTCCGGGCGACGCGACCCGCTGGCGGGAGCGGGCCGGGCTCTATCCTGACCAGGATGGAGACGGAGCGACCGCGGAAGGCCCGGTGACGGGCTGTGTGGGAGAGCCGCTCGTGGGCTACCGCGAGCAACCCGGCGCGCCGGACTGCGACGACAACGACCCCCGCTTCGCCGCCTCCACCCAGCTCTGGCCGGACGCGGACTTCGACGGCATCGGCAACGGCGAGCCCATCTCCCACTGCGCGGGCAGGGACCTGCCCCGGGGCTACGCGGCGGTCGACGGCGACTGCGCGCCCGACGACCGCGCGCGCTCGACGTGGCGCGACTACGCCCACCGGGACGCGGACGGCGACGGCTTCACCGTGCCCGAGGAAGGCCGGGTCTGCTCTAGCATGACACTGCCCGCCGGCTATGCCCTGGAGGCGCGCGGCCTGGACTGCGACGACACGAACGCCGCATGGTGGCAGGAGCGCACCGTCTACGCGGATGTGGACGGAGACGGCTTCGGCAGTGGTGCCCCCGTCATGCGGTGCACGGGCCGCACGGCGCCTCCCGGCTACGCGCTGGACTCCGTTGACTGCGCGCCGGAGGACGCCACGCGGTGGCAGTGGCGCTCTTATGCCCACCGGGACTCGGACGGTGACGGCGACACCGTGCCCGAACAGGGCGTGACCTGCAGCGGCGCGGAGCTTCCTGCGGGCTACGCCCAGTGGCCCACCGGTCATGACTGCGACGACCGCGATGCCACCGTCATGGTGACCTGGCACGTGTACTCCGACGATGACGGGGACGGCTTCGGCGCGGGCACGCGGCAGACCTTCTGCGCGGGCCGGCAGATTCCCTTTGGGTACTCGGCGGTGAACACCGACTGCGACGACACGGACACCCACCGCTGGAGGTTCCTGGCCTACTCGCACCGGGATGCGGACGGGGACGGCTTCACCGCGCCGGAGGCAGGCACGGTGTGCTCGGGCACGGCGCTGCCGTCTGGCCATGCCACCTCGCCTCGAGGGAACGACTGCGACGACGCGGACCGGAGCGTCCACACCACGGTCCAGGGATGGACGGATGCGGACGGGGACGGCGTGGGCGCGGGAGACGCGGTCGCGCTGTGCACGGATGGCACGGTGCCCGCGCCGTGGTCGGCCCAGGGGACGGACTGCGCGGCGGAAGACGCGGCGCGCTGGCGGCAGGTGGTCTACGCGCATGTGGACCGGGACGCGGATGGACACACCCAGCCCGAGGCCGGAACCCTGTGCACCGGTGCGTCACTGCCCTTGCCCTACTTCACCCAGGCCACGGGCAATGACTGCGATGACACGGACGCCGCGCGCTACCGGAGGGTCGTTCTCTACCCCGACGTGGATGGCGACGGCGTGGGGACCTCGCCCCGCACGATTCCCTGCATCGGCGCACAGACGCCCCTGGGCTTCTCCCTCAAGGGCTACGACGTGGACGACTCGGACGCGTCCATCCAGGAGGACCCCGAGGACGACCTGATGGTGGAGCTCATCCTCGACTAGACGCAGACGCTGGCAACGCCAGATGCCATTTGAATTACAATTCCCAGTCGGCGACAGGTGGCTGCCACAGGCACTCTTCCGTGTCGAAGGCCTCCACCTCCGGCCCGAGGAGTGCCTCCCCCGCACACACTGGAGTCCCGCCGATGCGTCTCGCAAGAACGTCATGGCTCTGGGCCATCCTCCTGGCCCTTTCCGCCTGCACCCCTGACAGTCCCGCCCCCACGTCCGACGCCGGCACACAGCCACATGACTCCGGGACACAGCTCGGCCGCGTGACGGGGCAGGCCCTCCTCGAAGGGGAGAGCCACCATGAGGGCACCACTGTCATCCTCTCCGGCGTGAGCGACAGCGTGACCACGGACGCTCAAGGCCGCTTCACGTTCGACAACGTCCCCGCGGGAACGCACACCGTGGCGGCCCATCGGAGCAACTACGAGCAGGCCGGGGACACGCTGGAGGTCCAACCGGGTCAGACGACGTCGGTCGACCTGTCACTGAGCCGCCGCCAGGAAGCCCTGGTGCTCGAGGCACCCGCCCTCACCGTGCAACGGGGCCACCTGAAGCTCACCGGCTCTGGCTTCGGCGAGGCGCGTGGCACCTCCCGCGTCTCCATCGGCGGCGTGGACGCCGAGGAATACCTGTCCTGGTCGGACACGGAGGTGGTGGTGCGCGTGCCGGGGAGCCTCGTGCCCGGCGAGCAGGAGGTCGTCGTCACGCCTGGCGTGGATTGGAAGCCCGCCGCCACCGCGTCGCTGCGGGTGCTCCGGCAGCGGACCCTCGCGCATGCGGCCAACTGGGGCATTGGCGTCCTGCCGGACAACACCGTCACCGTCTGGGGCTCGGCCGACTCCCTGAATGATGTCACTCCGACTCCCGCGGGGCTTTCCGATGTCGTGAGTGTGGGCGCGGGGATGGCCTTCGCCGTGGCCCTGCAGGCAGATGGAACCGTCGTCAAATGGGGAGGCCCCGACCCCGTCCCGGTGCCCGCGGGCCTGTCGGACGTGGTGGACATCAGCGCGAGCGGAGTCCTGGTCCTCGCGCTCAAGCGGGATGGGACGGTCGTGGCCATCGGTGCGGAAATCGACCAGCAGACGCATGTCCCTGAAGGGCTTCAGGACGTGGTCGCGGTGTCCGCGGGGGCGTACCACGGCATGGCGCTCAAGGCGGACGGCACCCTCACCGTCTGGGGGCAGGACGTGTTCGACCTCCTCGTCGTCCCGGCGGGCCTGGACGACGCAGTGGCCATCGCCAACACGAGCAGCAGCGCACTGGCGCTGCGGTCGGACGGGACCGCGGCCGTCTGGGGATTTGGCGCGGCGTACTACGACCTCGCGCTCACCCCGGACCTCAGCGACGTCGTGGATGTCGCGGGAGGCGAACACCACTACATGGCGCTCCGGTCCAACGGCACCGTCGTCGCCTGGGGGAACAGCGCCTATGGCCAGACGACGCTCCCCGCGGGATTGACGGATGTCGCCGCCGTCGCGGGCCAGGCCTTCAACAAGAGCCTGGCGCTCCGGCGCAACGGCACCATCGCGGCCTGGGGAGACACCACCTCTGCCTGGAGCCTGCCTCCGCCGGGCCTGGTCCTCCGCGTCCCTGCCCGGTAGCCCCCAAGCCGCGCCTCCGGCTCCCCACCTCGGGAGCCGGAGTGACAAGTATTCCAAGGAATACAGGTTGCACATGGAGCCATGCGGAGGAACACTCCGGCATGCTCGCAATCCAACGGAGAGACGCGGCGATGACAGCTCCCGTCCAGCTCGACGCGCCCGACATCCAGGACGTGGTGCGGAGCCGGACGTTGGGGCTGGCATATGTCGGCACGGTGCTGGTGGTGGCGCACAACGCGCAGCCACCGGCCCCCGACGACTGGGCGCGCTACTGCGAGCTCATCGCGCGTCACCAGGGCACGGCCACCGGGCAGCTCGTCCTGGCCGAAGGGCCCGGGCCCAATGCCACCCAGCGACAACAGGCGCTCAACCAGGTGCCCAAGGACTACGTCATTCCGCCCACGGCGGTGTTCACCGAGTCCCCACTGGTCCGCGGCGTCGTGACGCTCTTCAACTGGTTCACTCCGCGGGCCATGCGCGCCTTCGTTCCGGGGGACGTCCCGGGCGCCGCGCGGCACCTGGGCTTGAGCGAAGAACAGGTGCAGCGGCTGGTGGACATCGGCAAGACGGTGCGGCCGGCACTGCAGTGACGCGCACCGGCTACGGCTGGGTGCCCTGCTGGATGCGCAGCTCCCGGATGCCCTTGAGGATCCGGGGCGCCGTCAGCAGCATGTTCTGGTTGAGGAGCTTGCCGTCCACGGGGATGCAGCTTCCCGACACACATGCGGTGTACGCGGGGCACGGTGACTCGCACTGGAAGGACTCCGGCGACACCTGGCAGGTCTCCGAGCAGTAACCGGAGAGGCAGGCCTCGTGCCGCATGCACGGCTGTCCATCTGGAAGCTGGCACAGCCTCGTCGCGCCACACTGCGTGGGCGAATGACATTCGGCGTTGCTGTCACAGCGTCCGTCATCGCGGTTGCACTTGCGCTCCGCGTTGCAGAAGAAGCTGGCGCAGTCGCGGTCGTTCTCGCAGGCCTCTCCCGGCTCGAGGAGACAGACGGACGAGCCCAGCACGTCGGCACACGTCAGCGCGCCCGGGCAGTCCTCCGGGGAGGCGCACTCCTTTCCCAGCGGCACCGTGCACCCCACGCCGGGCTCACAGAAGCCGGTGATGCACTGGGAGCCCGCCTCACAGGGCTGGCCTTGCGAGGCCAGGCACACGCCCCCATCGAGCTGCTTCGCGCACGTCAGCCCCTTGCCACAATGCCCATCCGGACAGGGCGCCCCAGGGCTGGGCTGCCGCGCCCTGTCCGCGGCGAGCAGGGAGGCCACCGTCCCCAGTAGGATGAACGTCGCCACCGCCATGACAGCCCAGTTCAAGGGGAACGCCCTCGCGGCGGGCGGCGAGGAGGCCACCTCGACGGTGACGGAGGGACCCTGTGCGAACCGCGCGTCGGGGCTGTCGCAGTCCTCCACTCGCAGGTGGAAGGTGAAGTGACCCGGTGGCGTCCCCGCTGGCACGCGGAGCCGGATGAGGATTCGCTGCGCGCCCGTCGGAGGAAAGTCGCGCTGGGTATCGCCATCGATGAAGAGCCACTCGCGCCGGGCGCCTGCGTCAGGCACCACCGAGAGGCGCGCGCGCACGGGTGCACGCGAGGCGTTGATGACGTGGAAGACGGCCTCCCCCGTCCCGCTGGGGGACAGACGAAGGGTGTCCGTGACTGCGGAGATATCGAAGACGCGAGACATCGACCTGCTCTCTTGGAGGACCGTGCGGCATTGAGCGAGTCAGGCCAGCGCTCCCGCCTCAAGCCCGGCGGTTCCCCCATCGCCCGGCCTGTCGCGGAAGGCTGTCCGTTCCATCATTCGCCTCGACGTCGCGTCCCCGCGGTGGCCACGGGTGGAGGCTCGCTCCGATCCCAGTCCTCCGTCGTGGCCGCCCGAAGGCCCCGAGCCGCCAGGCTCAGCGCATGAACCGCGAGCAGCTCTGGCCCCACGCCCCACGCATCAGGCGCTGTCGTCTCCTGCCCCGGGCTCCGCGCAGCAAGCGCAGCAGGGACAATCGACACCCGCCCTGCGTCCCACGCGTCGAGCGTGGCGGAGACAGTCTCCTCCCCCCCTGCGCCCCACGCATCGGAGACACCGGGAATGGAAGCCACAGGGCCCACGCTCCACGCATCGGGCGCACCGGAGACGGACGCCTTCAGCCGCGCGCTCCACGCATCGGGGAAGGACGCCTCGGGCGCCATGCCCCATTCATCAATCCAGGACGTCTCCAGCGTCCCGTGAGCAGGGTTCGGCGCGGTGGCACTCGGTGACGCGGGAGCGCGCTCGGCGCCGCGTGGCGTCTCCTCGGAGGTGACAGACGACGGGTGGCTTTGCGGCATGTCACTCCTCCTTCAACGGCAGGCGGATGAGCAGCGGCTGGGGCTCGGCGGCAAGCACCTCCGGGTCCAGCTCGAGCAGCTCCCCCTTGGCGCGCACTTCCAGCCGTCCCAGCGTGGCCACGGGGGGCACGCTGGGAAAACGGAAGCAGCCCTTGGCATCCGTGCGCGTGGTGAGCTTCAGCGTGGGCAGCTCGACGAGCGCGCCCGGAATCGGCACGTCCCCCGGGCCGACGACACAGCCCAGCAGCGCCTCCGCGGGCGTCGGCGTGGCCTGGGGCGTGGCGGGAAAGAGCACCCGGTGGATGACGGGCATCGCGCGCTCCCGCCGCACCGGGACGCGCAGGCGGAAGCAGGGACGCGGCGCGGTCCTCAACCCGGCCCACACCGTGGTGGGCACCGGCGTGAGCTCCACCTCGAAGTCCGCCTCCTCCATGGCCGCGAAGACGAGCTCACCCAGCAGCCGGTGCGCCCGCTCCGGGGACTCCGCCCCCGCGGTGATGAGGTAGCAGACCGAAATCTGCAGCGGCACGCGCCCCCCGCCCCCGCTCCGGACCGAAGGCGCGGGCCCCAGCTCCAGCAGGTACAGACAGACGCCTCGCTCGAGCGATTCGCGGTCCGGCACGCCCAGGAACACCGGGACATCACCGGCAATGCGGCCCACCCACGCCTTCAAACGTTGATCGACTTCGTCGATCATCCGGACCCCCCGTCCTGGGCCGGTCGACCTGGGCCACTCGCAGCCCGGTGCTTTCCGGACTTGCAACGTGTCACCGGCTTCCAGGTGCAGGTATTGACCGGCGGGGCGGAGCGACGTCCGGCCTTCAACAACCCCCGGCAATCGCAGGGAAAAAGAAGGTACACAACTCCCGGACGTCTGGGACGGATAATTCCAGGACGCGCCACCCCCACGCGCACCGGGATTCCTCCACCATGGCCACGAAAGTCAGCGACAGCCCGCGTCCTCTCCCCTCACTTTCGCCGCGCGCCGCCGTGGCGAAGGACGCCCGGGCCCCCGAGTCCCCGGCGAAGCCCGCCAGCGCGCCTCCCGGCTGGAACGCGGACCGCTTCGAGTCGTCAGCCCGCGCGCCCCGGCCGCTCGTGTGCACCGTGCCCACGCCGCCGCCCACCGCGCCGGTGGAGCCGGCACCCGCGCCGGAGCCGGAGGTGGACAGCGTCGCGGTGGACTCGGACCCGATGACGCACATCGCGTACCTGTCCTCGGACGAGCTCCAGGGCCGCGACAGCCCGTCGGCCGGTCTGGATGCCGCGTCGCTGTACGTGCAGCAGCACGTGCAGAAGTACGGCCTCGTCGGCCCCAACACGAACAACCCGGACAACGCCTTCGAGCAGCGCTTCGACGTGTATTCGTTCGCGGGCCGGCCCGGAGTGCGCGGCGAGTCGGGCGAGCGTGTCCACACGCCGAACACCTACGGACACGCGCTGTTCGAGGGCGGCTTCTACCTCGACGACAACATGCCCAAGGAGACGCTCGCGCTGCTCAACCAGAAGTACGAGAAGTCGATGAACGCGCGCGGCCTGCCCCTGGCGCCGCCGCGCGAGGGGGCGCAGCGAAGTGTGGAGGAGCTGCGCCAGCTGGCCTCCGCGTCCGGACAGGCGGTGAACACCATGGCGCTGCTGCCGGGCTCGGGGCCGAACAAGGACGAGGTCATCGTGGTGATGGCCCACCTGGACCACGACGGCGTGGACCGGCGCGGCAACGTCCTCAACGGCGCGGACGACAACGCCTCCGGCAGCGCGGTGCTGATGGCGGCGGTGCCGGAGCTGGCGGAAGCAGCAAAACGCGGCGAGCTGGACCGCTCCGTGCTCTTCCTGTGGACGGGCGCCGAGGAGAAGGGCCTGGTGGGCTCGCAGTACTTCGTGGACCACCCGATTCCGGGGCTCGGCATGGAGGAGATTGCCGGCGTCATCAACGTGGACATGGTGGGCCGCTGGGATGACCAGCGCCTGTCGGTGGTGGACACCAACTCGCGCGGACAGCCCAACTACTTCCGGGAAGTGCTGGACCAGGCGAACGCGAAGCTCGAGGACCCGTTCGACCGCATCAACCGGGACATCAACGTGTTCCGTGACCGGCAGGACGGTGCGTCCTTCGGGCGCAAGGGCGAGGACGTCCTCTTCATGTTCGAGGGCCTGTCCAACCCCAACGGCGGCGGCGACCTCATCCCCGAGTACCACCGGGCCGACGACGACATCGACCTCATCGTCCGCGACAACGGCGGCGAGAAGCCGCGCCGCATCAAGGATTTGATGGTCAACGTCATCGGGCTCGCCGCCAATCGGACGACAGAGCCCTGAATTACCGGCGGCCCATGGCCGCCAATGTCGGATACCAGCGTGGAAGCGGCCTCTTCCCGTCGTCATTTTCCCTGACGCCGCTTCTTTTTCCGCCCGGTCGCGCGAATGATGGCCACCGGGCCGGAACACGCTGGAACACGACATGACGATGGCGACATCCTCGACGAGACGACGAAGGACATTCCTGCTGGGGCGGCACGGCGCGGCGCTCACGTGCGCCCTGGGCCTGGGGGCCGCGACGCCGGCCCTGGCCGACGGGTCGGATACCCCTCACCGCTTTGGCCTCATGCTGGACGCGGGCGCGCCGCACGGCGTGGGCCTGTCCGCGGTGCTGCGGCCGCTGCCGTGGCTTCGCTTGCAAGCGGGCCCCACCACCAACACGCTCAGCTTCGGCTTGCGCGGCGGATTGAGCATCCTGCCGATGCAGACCTTCCTGGCGCCGTCCTTCAACGTGGAGGCGGGGCACTACTTCGGCTCGAACTACAACGAGGTGGTGGACTGGCTGGGAGCGACACCGAGCCGGGCCAGCGCGGCCGTTCGCGACGTGACGTACAACTACGTCACCGGCAGCGTGGGCCTGGAGGTGGGCGCGGCCAGCCGCTTCAACTTCTTCCTGCACCTGGGCCTCAGCTACGTGGACCTGGGCGTGGACGACGCGAGCGCCCTGCTCCAGGACGCCACGGATGACCCGGACATCACCGCGAGGAACCTGTCCGTGCGCGCCACCATGCCCTCCGTGAAGCTGGGCTTCATCCTCTACTTCTTCTGAGCCAGGAGCCTCAAAACCATGCGAACGACTTCCTTCCGCATCCTGCTCCTCTCCAGCATCGCGATGCTCACCACCGGCTGTGAATCCCTCTTCTTCATCGAGGCCGAGGCCGAGGAGATCTGCAAGACGGAGCGAGACCTGTCCTTCCCCGCGGCGCTGCCGCTCACCGTCAACGTGGAGCGGAGCATCACCTTCCCGCTGGGCGACTTCGCCGACCCGCTGCCCGAGGACACGGACATCGAAACCGAGCTCCGGCTGCGCCTCTTCGAGGTGACGGCCGACACGGACCTGAGCGGCGTGGAGCGCGCCAACGTCTCCGTGCGCCAGCCGGGCTCCAACACCACCCACGTCATCGGTGAGTACACGCGCACCAGCACCGCGCCCACGCGCACCATCCAGCTCACCAGCACCGGCCCGGTGGACCTGCTGGACCTGGCCCGGCAGCCCGAGCTCGAGTTCATCTTCGACGCCCGGGGCACGCTGCCTTCCGAGGACTGGACCGCCTCGCTGCGCGCCTGCGCGGGCGTGAAGGCGCACGCCAACTACTTCGACCTGGTGTTCTAGGCCGTCCCGCGGTCAGCGGAGCCCGGAAGCCGCCACCGCGCGCTTCCGGGCCTCCACGGGCACCGGCACGGGCTGTTCGACGGGCGCGGGCTGCTTGGACGCGGGAGGCTGCACGTTGAGGAACTCGCGCCGCGTGCCCAGGACCAGGTCGAAGAACGGGTGCGTCACGCACCAGTTCGCGTTCTGGTCCTTGCCCATGTGGTGGTCGTAGTGCCACGGCAGGTGCTCACGCGCCCACTTCGGGTCCAGGTGCGCGCGCCGGTGGACGAAGTAGTAGTTCGCCGCGCAAGCCCACACCGTCCCCACGAAGAAGGGCGCCACCGGCAACAGCGGCGCGTGGGCCAGCGCCAGCACCGCCAGCCCCATCAGCTCCTTGGTCTGCGCCGACCAGCTCCACAGCGAGCGCATGTACTGGTCATCCACCATGTCGTGGCGCCGCGACTTCTGGTGGTGCTCGTGCCAGTGGAAGCTCCAGAAGCTCTTCCGGTTCTTCCCCAGGCCGTGCAGGACGGACCTGTGAAGGACCCATTCACCGAAATTGGAGTAAACCCAGCCCAGGGGGATGCCGATCATGGTCGCCTCCGGCGAAGCGCCCGGCCGGCGCTTCGCTGCCCATAAATGACTATTTGGTCACTCTTTTTCTACCGCGCAATGGACTGGAGCGCACGGCAATGGCGAGCCGGGATGGCACGCGGGCGGATGACGCCCAGGAGACGGGCAAGCCGCCCGCACGGCCCGGAGGCCGCCGCGAGGCCCACCGCCGAGAGCGCGAGCAGGCCCTGGAGGACGCCGCGCTGAAGCTGTTCCTGGCGCGGGGCCTGGATGGCGTCACCATCGACGACATCACCCAGGCGGCCGGAGTGGCCAAGGGGACGTTCTACCGGTACTTCGACGACAAGGCGGCGCTGGTGGACGGCCTGCTGGAGCCGGTGCGCCGCGAGCTGCTGGCCGGGCTGGAGACGTGCGGCCACTCCCTGGCGGAGGCGCGCAACGTGGAGGCCATGTTCGACGCGTACCGCGCGGTGGCGGCGGTGATTGCCAGTGCCCTCCTCCAGTACCCGGGCGTGGTGCGGCTGTACCTCCAGGAGTCCCGGGGGCCCGCCGTGGGGGCGCGGACGAAGGTGGCGGAGCTGGCGCGGCTGGTGGCGCGTCACGCGGTGGACATCACGCAGAAGGCGCACACCAGCGGGCTGCTGCGCCCCATCCGTCCGGCGGTGAGCGGACTGGCGGTGGTGGGCGCCGTGGAGCGGCTGCTGCTGGCGGTGCTGAGCGAGGAGGACATCGGCAACCCGCTGGAGCTGCCGGACGCGCTGACCACGCTGGTGCTGGACGGGCTGCGCCTGCCCCCAGAGGTCCGTCCCCGTCGCCGGAAGTTGGACGGAGGCCCCAAGCGCCCCTAAGGGTGGAGGGGTGGGACGCAAGCGGGCGGCACGGCGTGAGGGGATGACGGTGCCCGGGTGGGCGTGGTGGCTGCCGTGCGTGCTCGCGCCGGTGGTGCTGCTCAACGTCGCGGTGGCCTGGTTCGGTAACAGCTTCGTGTCGCCGCTGTCCTTCTCGTTCCTGGAGGCCAAGGCGGGTGCGCTGCGCGCGTATCTGGCGCACCGGCCGTCGTGCCTGGTGGAGGGACACGCGCCCCTGGAGCCCGTCATCGACGCGGCCGAGCGCCGGCACCGCCTTCCCGCGGGGCTGCTGCGCGCGCTGGTGCAGGTGGAGTCGGAGACGCGCGTGCACCGCATCTCCCCGGCGGGGGCCATGGGGCCCGGACAGCTGATGCCCGGCACCGCGGCCATGCTGGGTGTGAAAGACCCGTTCGACCCGGAGCCGGCGATTGACGGCAGCGCGCGCTATCTGGCCCAGCAACTGCGGCGCTTCGGTGACGTGCGGCTCGCGGTGGCCGCGTACAACGCGGGCCCAGGCTCCGTGAATGGCCGCGTGCCACGCAATGGCGAGACGGAGTTCTACGTGCCGAAGGTGCTCGCGGCGTGGGAGCTGACGCGCCCGCCTCCGCCCCGGAAGGCGCCGCCCGCGGTGAAGCCCGTGGCGAAGCCGAAGCCGGTGGCTCCGGCACGCTCGAGGGCACCGGCGTCCGCGGCGAAGGAGCCGAAGAAGCCCGCCGCGCCCGAGGCGAATGGCCGGAGCTGAGGCAGGCGCAGCGCCTTACAGCGCGCGGGCCGCCGCGGGGTCCAGCCACACCTCGACGTCCGGGTGGAGCTGGAGGAAGGAGGCGGGACACCGGGGGGACACCGGGCCCTCCACCATGCCACGCACCGCATCCGCCTTGGCTTCGCCGAAAGCCAGCAGCAGCGCCTGCCGTGCCTGGAGGATGCTGGCCATTCCCAACGTGAGGGCCTCCATCGGCACGCGCGACGGGTCATCCCCGAAGAGCATGAGGTTGGCCTCGCGCGTCTGGCGGCTCAGCCGCGTCCGGTGACACCGCGCGCGCAGTCCGTCCGCCGGCTCGTTGAAGGCCAGGTGCCCATTCGAACCGAGCCCCAGCAGCACCAGGTCCAGTCCGCCCGCTTCGGCCAGCCGGGCCTCGTAGCGCGCGCACTCCGCCTCCGCGTCTTCCACCGCGCCATTCAGGAACTGGATGTGCGCGGGCGACAGGTTGACGTGCTGGAAGAGGTGCCGCTCCATGTAGGCGCGGAAGCTGCCCGCGTCGTCCGCCGACACACCCAGAAACTCATCCAGGTTGAAGGTGCGGACCTGGGCCCAATCCAAACCGCCGCGTGTGAACAGTTCCACCAGCTCCCGGTACACGTTGAGCGGCGTGCGCCCCGTGGGGAGCCCCAGCACCAGGGAGGGGCGTGCCGTCACCGCTCGGGCGATTCGCTGGGCGCACGCGGCGGCGGCCTCCCGCTCGGAATCGAAGACGCGGATGCGCATGGGCCCGGAACATAGGCATGCACCGGGTGCGATTCCAGGTCGCGTGAACCAGGAGGGCCACCCGCTCACCCACGGCGCGCGCTTCGGGAAGGACGACGTTCCAGACCAGGACAGCGAGCTGGTGAAGCGCCACCGGCGCAGCGGCCTGGTGGTGCTGGGCAAGTCGAACACGCCAGAGATGGGGCTGCGCCCCACCACGGAGAGCGAGCTGCACGGGCCCTGCCGCAACCCCTGGGACACCTCGCGCTCTCCGGGCGGGGCCATGGCCCCGCAGCTCCGTGCGGCCGCCTTCGCCTCCTACTGCCCGATGGCCAACACCGCGGGGCTGCCCACCATGAGCATGCCGCTCCACTGGAGCCCGGACGGCCTGCCCGTGGGCGTTCAAGTTCATGGGGCGCTTTGGAGATGAAGCCACCCTGTCCCAGCTCGCCGCCCGGTTGGAGGCTGCCCGCCCCCGGGCCCAGCGTCGTCCGGCGGTGTTCGGGTAGATGGCTGGAAGGTCCCCGGGTGAGCGCTCGGGCAAACTTGAACATCGCGTCTGGCGCCGGGCGCGATAGAACGTTTCTCCATGAAAGTCGCCGTGCTCACCGGCGGGGGCGACTGCCCCGGCCTGAACGCCGTCATCCGCGCCGTCGTCCGCCGCGCCAACGCCCACGGCTTCGAGATGATGGGCCTCCGAGATGGTTGGAAGGGGTTGTTGGAGGACAACCACTTCCGCCTCACGCGTGAAACCACGTCCGGCATCCTCCACCGGGGCGGCACCATCCTCGGCACCTCGCGCGTCAACCCATTCAAGGTCGAAAACGGGCTGGAGCGCGTCAAGCGCGCCATCGAACGCAACGGCATCCACGCCATCATCGCCATTGGTGGTGAAGGCACGCTGTCGGCCGCCACGCGCATGTCGCAGGAAGGGCTGCGCATCGTCGGTGTGCCCAAGACCATCGACAACGACATCAACGCCACGGACTTCACCTTTGGCTTCGACACGGCCGTCGCCATCGCCACCGAGGCCATTGACCGGCTGCACTCCACCGCGGAGTCGCACAAGCGCGTCATCGTCTGCGAGGTGATGGGCCGTCACGTGGGCTGGATTGCCACCTACGCGGGCATCGCTGGCGGCGCGGACGTCATCCTGGTGCCGGAGATTCCCGCCGACCTGGCGAAGGTGGCCGAGCACATCCAGCGCCGCCACGCGGGCGGGCGCACCTTCTCCATCGTCGTGGTGGCGGAGGGTACGCGCATCAAGCTGTCCGCGGACCAGCAGGAGCAGCTCGTCACCAGCGGCGCGCTGGACGAGGCAGGCAGGCCGCGGCTCGGTGGCGTGGGCACCATCCTGGCGCACGAAATCGAGCGGCGCACCGGCTTCGAGACGCGCGTATCCGTGCTGGGCCACATCCAGCGCGGCGGCGCCCCCACCGCGCATGACCGCGTGCTCGCCACCCGCTACGGCGTCCACGCCTGCGACATGGTGGCCCGCGGCGAGTTCGGGAAGATGGCCGCGCTGCGAGGCAACGACATCATCAGCGTGGACCTGGCGGACGCCACCCGCGAGCTCAAGCGCGTCCCGCAGGAGTTCTTCGAAGTCGCCCAGGTCTTCTTCGGCTGACGCGACGCAGCATCGTGGAGCGCGGATGAAGCACGGGGCCGCGCTCCGTTAGCATCGGCACCTCCTCACGCCGTCACAAGGAAGGGTGCCGATGCTGCCAGGCCGCATGATGGATTTCCCGCTCACGCTGAGCCACTTGATGGAGCGTGCACGGACGTTCTACCCGCGCTCGGAAATCGTCAGCCGCAACCCGGACAAGTCGCTGCACCGCTACACGTACGCGGACTTCTACGCGCGCACGTGCCGGCTGGCCAACGCGCTGACGCGGCTGGGCGTGAAGGCGGGGGACCGGGTGGCCACGCTGAGCTGGAATCACTATCGGCACCTGGAGATGTATTACGGCGTGCCGTGCATGGGCGCGGTGGTGCACACGCTCAACCTTCGCCTGCACCCCAATGACCTGGGCTACATCGCGCGGCACGCGGAAGACTCCGTGGTGGTGGTGGACCGCTCGCTGCTGCCGCTGTTCGAGAAGTTCAAGGACGCGGTGCCCAGCATCCGCCACGTCATCGTGGTGCCGGACGCGGGCCCCGCGCCGGAGGGGACGCTCGACTACGAAGCGCTGCTGGCGGCCGAGTCCCCGGACTTCGACTTTCCCCAGCTCGATGAGAACTCCGCGTCGATGCTCTGCTACACGTCGGGAACCACGGGCAATCCGAAGGGCGTGCTCTACAGCCACCGCTCCACCGTGCTGCACGCCCTGGCGTGTTGCATGACGGACGTGACGGGCATGCGCGAGGCGGACGCGGTGATGCCGGTGGTGCCCATGTTCCACGCCGCCGCGTGGGGTCTGGCCTTCGACGCCGTCCTCACCGGCGCGAAGCTGGTGCTTCCCGGGCCGCACCTGGACCCGCCCTCCCTGCTGGACTTGATGGCGGCGGAGAAGGTCACGATGGCGGGCGGCGTGCCCACCATCTGGATTGGCATCCTGGCGCTGCTGGACCAGTCACCGGCCAGGTGGGACCTGAGCAGCATGCGGTCGATGCTGATTGGTGGCTCGGCGGCGCCTCCGTCGCTGATTGAGGGCTTCCAGCAGCGGCATGGACTGGAAGTGGTCCACGCGTGGGGCATGACGGAGATGAGCCCCGTTGGGACCATGGCGAAGGTCAAGGGACCGCTGCGGCAGGCGGCGCCAGAGACGAAGTCCTCGGCGCGGGCGTCCCAGGGGTTCGCGCTGCCGTTCGTGGAGACACGCGTCGCCAGCGACGACGGCACGCTGCTGCCCTGGGATGGGGAGACGATGGGCGAGTTGGAGGTCCGGGGGCCCTGGGTCGCGTCTTCCTATTTCAGCGACGAGGGCGAGGACCGCTTCACGAAGGACGGCTGGTTCAAGACGGGCGACGTGGTGACCATCGACTCGCAGGGTTACGTGCGCATCTGCGACCGCAGCAAGGACGTCATCAAGTCGGGCGGTGAGTGGATCTCCTCCGTGGCGCTGGAGAACGCGCTGATGGCGCACCCAGCGGTGCTTGAGGCGGCCGTCTTCGCAGGGAAACATCCGAAGTGGGATGAGCGCCCGCTGGCCGCGGTGGCACTGAAGGAGGGGCAGCAGGCCACGAAGGAGGAGCTGACCGCGCACCTGGCGGGCCAGTTCGCGAAGATGTGGCTGCCGGATGACTATGTCTTCGTCCCGCAGGTGCCGCGCACGTCCACCGGCAAGTTCCTCAAGACGAAGCTGCGTGAGGACTACGGCGACCACCTGCTGAAGAATCCGAAGGCGGACGCAGCGACGTAGACCGCGACGAAGGCATGATGCGCGAGGCGACACGCTCGCCGAAGCAGCCTCACGCATCCGCTGTGTGAGTCGCGACCTGGTGCGCGGCGCGCTGCCGTACAGGTCGTAGGCAGGTCGGAGCGGCGGCCTCCGATGCCGCTTCATGCATCCACCGCGTGCGCGACAACGCCCTGTTGCGCAGCGCGCTTCCGCGCAGACCGGGGTCAAGGCGCAGCGGCATCCTCCGCCGCCGCCTCGTCTATCCTCCCGGTGTACACGGCACAGGGGACAGCGCACCTCCGCACAAGTCGTTCGCGGGGCGGAGCCGCATCTGCCCCTTGAGCATGGCATCAGGAGCCGGCGTTACCTCCACGCGTCCGCCGCTGACGCGCGGAGGTAACTTCTGGCCCTGCGCTAGTTGCCACCCAGGCAGATGCCGTCGCAGGTGACCTCCACCTGCCCGCCCGGACGCAGGAAGCGGTCCACCTGCTCCCGTCCGTCGTCGTCCCGGCGCACGCCTTCGTGAACGGCATTGTCGGCGGCCGGCAGGTCCGCCACGGTGCCGGGCAGCGGCGGCGGTAGCCCGAAGTCGAACTGCACCAGCGCCGAGCCCTCCACCGTTCCCTCTTCCGCGGGCAGCATGGGCACGCGCCAGGTGGAGGGCAGTTGCTGCGTCAATCCCATGGCGCGGGCATGCAGCTCGGTGGCCACGTTGGGAACCTGTGCATCCCCCAGGCCGTACTGCACCAGCACCCGGCGCGACGCGGGCGCTCCGGGATACAGGTCGCCGAGCACGTGCTGCGCATAGGTGAGCGGGTCGATGCGGTCGAAGGACGTCTGCGTCAGCGCCGCGAACTTCTGCTGGTCGAGCGCGTCCGGCACCGTCTGGGCAATCGCATCCAGGAACATGCCGAAGGGCCGGGCGCGGAACATCATCAGCGAGAAGTCCGCCCCGCCCACGCTGAACACGGCCCGTGAGACGTGCGGCGACAGCGCGACGTACGTGCCGCCCAGGATGTGGCCCTGGCTGATGCCGTAGAAGTACGTCTGCTCCGGATCAAAGACGCGCACGCCGTCGTCCTGCAGCTCGGTCAGCGCCCCCAAGGTCGTCCGAGCCGCGTACGTCACGGCGAGCTGGTTCACCATGCCTTGGTGGACGCGGTCGGTGAAGCGCATCGTCTGGCCGGGGTTGCCCGCCATCGCCTGGAGCACGCCCGGCGCGTCCGTCTGCGACATGCCCCACCAGTCCACCGTCAGCACCACCATCCGCGTGGCCTGGATGAAGGGCCGGACGAAGGAACCATCCGCCTCCGCCTGCCGACCGAAGAAGCCGTGGCCGTACTGGAGGAAGCGCACCGGCGCCACGGACTGCCCCCAGACGCTGTGAGGAATCTGGAGCGTGAAAGGCACCTCCGCGTCGCCATTGCGCCGCACACGACCTTCCTCGTCACGGGCGAGCAGCGCACCGGGCTGGTCGCTCTCCAGGAAGAGCGGGACCCGCAAGGTGCCGGTAATGCGCCGGGCGACGTTGGCGTCCACGTCATCTCGCACGTCCGTCACCGTGACGGCGGGGGGCGTGGCCTCCAGCGCCTCCATCGCCAGGCGGCGCACCTGGAGCATGTCCCGCGTGACGCCCTCTTGTGACTCGGTGGTGAAGTCCCACGCGAGCTGGAGCTCCGCGCGCGGCACACCCGCGGCCTCCAGCGCCGGGAAGATGTCCGCTTCGTACCTGGCGGCCAGGGGCGCCAACAGCGGGTCTCCCGCCGTCTGGCCATCCCGGATGCGCCGGAAGCCCTCGGGCACCGGCACGGGCGTGCCGTCCTCCGCCGTCAGCCCGCGCAGCGCGATGATGTAGCGGGCCGTGTTGCGCAGCCGCACCACGGGCCGCAGCAGCAATGCGCGGCGCGCGTCGTCCGGAGCCCTGGGGTCCAGCTCCGCGAAGTGGAGCACGCCCTCGCCGCGCTCCGCGTCGAGGAACACCGTGTTCCCGTTCGTCGCGGCGGTAGGGCTCGTCACCGACGGCAGGCGCGCGTCATCCACGCCGTCCGGGAAGAGCGCGAGCACCTGCGTGCCATGGGAGTAACCGTCCGCCGGGTGGAGGTCCGTGAAGTCGAACGCGGCGCCGTCCGGTGCCTTCAGCTTCGCCGCATCGGAGAGCCGCACCCGGTGACCGGACGGCAGCGCCGCATCCTCCTCGAGGAAGTAGTCGGAGGGGTATGGCAGGAGGCAGTCATGCTCGGAGGCCAGCGGGTTGCAGCCCGCGGGTACCATCAGCGGAGGCAGCTCCTCACCCGCATCGGGCGTGCCGCTGTCTCCCGCATCCGGAATCCCACTGTCGCCTGCGTCGGGCCGCCCCGCGTCGGGCAATCCCGCATCCGGTGGCGCGCCTTCATCCGAGTCGCCGCAGGCGGGAGCCACCGCCAGCAACCCTGCCGTCAACAGTCCAGCGCCATACCGCTTCATCCGCATCATCATGTCGTCGCTCCTGGAGGGCTTCGCGGAAGGGGTTCAGCTGCCCCAACGCGATGAAAGCGGACGCATTCCCCCCCGGAAAGGTCGCGCGCGTCATGGAACAGAAGGACGGCGCGGCTCCCGACAGACGGTGGACACTCCGCGAGGGAGGGCGGCAGTCCTGCGCCAACTTCCCGCAACGCGGTTTAAGGTGCGGGCACCATGCCGTCCGTCAAGCAACTGCGCCCGTTCGCCCTGGCAACCCTGGAGGCCTTCCTCGAAGCATCCGGCCGCGTCGTGCTGGTCCAACAACCTCCCGAGCCCGTCTTCCAACAGGTGGCCATGCGGCTCGGTGAGGCACGCACCGTGGGCATGGCCCACCGGACACGGCTCGTGGACCGGCTGTTCGTCATGCTGCGCGGGTTCGATGCCCTGGAGGTCCACTTCCTCCGGCCAGAAACGGAGGGGGAGGAGTTCTCCGTGGGACGCATCGAAGGATGCTCCCTGGTGGTACCCGACCCTTCCGTGTCCAAGAACCACGCGACCCTGCGGTGGCACGCACAGGCCGGTGACTGCTCGGTGCGCGACCTGGGTTCCATGAATGGCACCTGGGTCAACGCCTCGGCGCTGGGACCGGACCAGGAGCGGATGCTCAACGACGGCGATGCCCTGGCCTTTGGCGATGCCCAGTTCCTCTACCTGCGCACGGAGACGCTCCACGCCCACCTGCGGATGGCCAGTCCCAGCCGGGACTGAGGGGCCCGGGGACGGAACGTTCCTTCCACGCACCAGGCTCGTCCCCGGGCAGGGGCCGCGTGGACGGAACGTTCCTTCCACCAGGTCAGCGGGCCGCACCCTCAGGTGGGAGTCCCTGCGAGATGAAACGTCTCTTCCAACTTGGAGGAGGCCTGCCTCGACAGGCGGACGTGCTGAGGAATGGGACACCCACTCCAAGCGTAGATGGGCCATCCAGGGGAGCGGCCCGGCAGCGGGCCTCTCCACCGCATGCTTCCCCACACGCCCGCCAGATGACTGCCCTGCCCCTGTCCTCCAGCCACTTCATGCGGCGCATGTCGCCCGCCCCAGCTATGACTGCTCCCCTTCACGCCAAGGGAGCACCGTAAATGGGCAGGCTGCTGTTCCTCCTCGTCTTCAACGTCGGCGCCTGGGCCGTGCTCCGGTCGCTGTGGCCCGGCCTGCTCCGGAAGTGGCGCCTGGGCGTCTTCGCGCTGGGGACGTTCCTGTCCCTGGTGGCGTGGCTCTACTCCGCGGTGGCCGGACGGCACGCGCAGCTTCCCGTGGGGGATGCGGCCCTGCGCGTCTTCTCCGTGGGCTGGTCCGTCGCCATCATCATGATTGTCCTCACTGGCGCGCCCTTCCTCCTGCTGCGCAGGTGGCTGGACCGGCCCGCCCGTAGGGAGCCGCCCCTCACCGCGCCCGAGGCCAACCCCGCCCCGCCGGTGAACATGGCGCGCCGCAACCTGCTGACGAACGCCGGCCGCGCGGTGCCGCTGCTGGCGGCCGGGACGAGTTCGGTGGGGCTCGCCAACGGCTACACGCAGTTCTCCGTCCGCGAGGTCGACATCCACCTCCCCGGCCTGCCTCCGGCGATGGACGGGTTCCGCATCGGCCAGATTACGGACGTCCACGTCGGCACGTTCATCGACACCCAGTACCTGCAAGACGCCGTGCGGGCGATGAACGACGCCAAGGTGGACCTCCAGGTGATGACGGGAGACCTCATCGACGACCTGGACCAGCTCGACGGCACCATGGCGGCGCTGTCGGAGTGCAAGGCCCGCCACGGCATGCTCGCCATCCTGGGCAACCACGAGCACTGGCGCGGCCTGGGGGCCATCCGCCAGGCCTACGCCGACGTGGAGGCGCGAGGCGGCCCCGTGCGCCTGCTGGTGGACACGTCCCATGCCTTCGAGCACGCCGGCCAGCGCGTGCGCGTGGTGGGCGTGGACTACCCCATGTCCGGCCGCAGTCACCGTGTGAAAGCGGAGCGCATGCAGCAGTCCGCGGAAGCCGGCTTCCGCGACGTGGCGCCCGAAGAGGTGGTGCTCTGCCTGACGCACCATCCTGACTTCTTCCCGCTCGCGGCTGAGCGCGGCGCCCGGCTGACGCTGGCCGGTCACACCCACGGCGGACAGGTGGCCTTCCTGGGCGTCCCGGCCTTCTGGTTCGCCTTCAAGTACATGCTGGGCCGCTACCGCCAGGGCGACCACCAGCTCTACGTGTCCGGCGGAACGGGGCACTGGCTGCCCTTCCGCATCGGCGTGCCGACAGAGGTGACGGTCCTCACCCTTCGCGCGACGGGGGCGTCGGCTGCTGGCCGTACGTCTTGAACTTCTCCAGGACGCGCGCCATCTCCGCGCCGTCCAGCAGCACCGGTTCACCCACCTGGAGCGCCCGCCAGTACATGGCGGCCAACGTCTCCACTTCGACGGCCAGCTTGAAGGCCGCCGGCAAGTCCCTGCCCACCGCCACCATGCCGTGGTTCGCCATCAGGCAGGCCTTGCGGCCCTCCAGCGCGGCCAGCACATGGGCCGCGAGCTCCGCCGTGCCGAACGTGGCGTAGGGCGCGCAGCGCACGTCCGTGCCGCCCGCCGCGGACACCATGTAGTGGAAGGCGGGAATGTCCCGGTGCAGGCACGCCAGCGTGGTGCAGAACATGGAGTGCGCATGCAGCACCGCGCCCACCTCCGGCCTGGCGGCCAGGATGTCCCGGTGGAGCTGCCACTCCGACGACGGACTCCGGCGGCCCTCGTGGCTGCCGTCGAAGCGCATGAGGACCAGGTCCTCCGGCACCAGCGAGTCGTAGTCCATGCCGGTGGGCGTCAGCAGGAAGCCGGCCTCCACCCGCACGCTCAGGTTGCCGGAAGTGCCCTGGTTGAGCGCGGACGCATTCATCCGCCGCGCGGTGGCAATCATCGACTCGCGCAGGGCGAGGTGCTCGCACGCACCGCTCATTCCGCCCTCCCGCGCCGCTCCGGGAAGAGCGACAGCAGCCCGTCGTGCGAAGCCGGGCACACACCGCGCTCGGTGATGAGCGCCGTCACCAGCCTCGCGGGCGTCACGTCGAAGGCGTAGTTCGCCGCGGGGCTCCCCTCCGGCGTAATCCGCACCGTGGCCACCTCGCCCGACGCCAACCGTCCGGTGACGTCGCTCAGCTCCGCGCCGTCGCGCTGTTCAATCGGAATCTCACGCACCCCATCCCGCAGCGTCCAGTCGATGGTGGGCGAGGGCAGCGCCACGTAGAAGGGCACGCCGTTGTCCTTCGCCGCCAGTGCCTTGAGGTAGGTGCCAATCTTGTTCGCCACGTCGCCCTGGGCCGTGGTGCGGTCCGTGCCGACGATGCACAGGTCCACCTGCCCGTGCTGCATCAGGTGGCCCCCCACGTTGTCCGCGATGACGGTGTGCGGGACGCCGTGCTGCCCCAGCTCCCAGGCCGTGAGCTGCGCGCCCTGGTTGCGCGGGCGTGTCTCGTCCACCCAGACGTGCACGGGGATGCCCGCGTCGTGCGCCTGGTAGATGGGCGAGAGCGCAGTGCCGAAGTCCACCGTGGCCAACCAGCCGGCGTTGCAGTGCGTGAGCACCTCCAGGCGGCCCTGGCGCCCCTTGCGCGCCCAGGCGTCCTCCAGGAGCTTCAGGCCGTGCGCACCGATGGCGCGGTTGATGGCCACGTCCTCGTCGCTGATGGCCTCCGCGCGGCGAAGCGCGGCAGCCACCCGTTCAGCGGGAGGCAGCGGCGCCAGGAGCTGACGCATGTCATCCAGGGCCCAGTGCAGATTCACGGCGGTGGGGCGCGTGCCCCGCAGCACCGCGAGCGCGTGCTCCAACGCGCCGTCCGAGGCATCCGCGCGCAAAGCCAGCCAGACGCCATAGGCCGCGGTGGCACCGATGAGGGGCGCGCCGCGCACCTGCATGCTCCGGATGGCATGAGCGGCTTCATCCAGCGTCGTCAGCCGCACGGTGACGAGCGCATGCGGCAGCCGCGTCTGGTCAATGGCCTCCGCGGCCTGCGCGTCCGGCGCCAGCCAGATGGAGCGCATCGGCTTGCCATGGACCTTCATCGGCGCAGCACCCGGCCCGCCACCGCGGACAGCTTCTCCACCATCGCGGCGTCCCAGGCCGTGGGCGCGGTGATGATGGCGTGGTCCAGCGCCTTGTGGCAGCCCTGGGCACAGGGGCCGGTATGCGCCCCGAGCAGCGGCACCACGTTCTTCACCAGCCCCTTCGCCTTGCCCGCGTTGCCCAGCAGCACGGAGACAACCTGGTCCACCGTGACGGCGTCATGGTCCGGATGCCAGCAGTCGAAGTCGGTGACCATGGCCACCGTCGCGTAACAGAGCTCCGCCTCCCTCGCGAGCTTGGCCTCCGGCATGTTCGTCATGCCGATGACGTCACAGCCCCAGCTCCGGTACAGGTGGCTCTCCGCGATGGCGGAGAACTGCGGCCCCTCCATGGCCAGGTATGTGCCGCCCCGGCGCGCGACGACGCCCAGGCCCTCGCACGCGGAAATCACCGCGTCCCCCAGCCGCGAGCACACCGGCTTCGCCATGGAGACGTGCGCCACCAGTCCCGTGCCGAAGAAGCTCTTGTCCCGGGCGAAGGTCCGGTCGATGAACTGGTCCACGACGACGAAGGTGCCCGGTGGGTATTCCTCGCGCAGGCCACCCACGGCGGACAACGACAGCAGGTCCGTCACCCCGCTGCGTTTGAGCGCGTCGATGTTCGCGCGGAAGTTGATGTCCGTCGGCGCCAGCCGGTGGCCTCGCCCGTGACGCGGCAGGAAGACGACGCGGTGCCCTCCGAGCGTGCCGAAGCACAGCTCGTCCGAAGGCTCACCGAAAGGGGACGTCACCTTCTTCCATTCGACGTCCGTCAGGCCATCCATCTGGTACAGGCCACTGCCACCAATGATGCCGATGACGGGCGAGGTAGGGTTGGACATGTGGCGGGCTCCCGGTGGACGCCGGCACAAGGACTGCGCCGGCGGCAGGGAGCGTAGGAGTCGCGGCGGACTCGAGCAAGCCAGAGCGCGGTCCTGTCCAAGCGCTCATGGGGCCGTGCGCCCGGTCCCCTTCGACACCGCCCCGGTGCGGCGCCATGTCGCCATGTGTCGACATTGAAGCCAGACAGCCGCGAGCCGCTGCCTGACCGGAGACAATGACAGACAGCGTCAAATCCACCCGACTCCGCCGCTCAGGGCTCTCCCAGCGCGAATGACGCCATCCGGTGTCTGTAGACCTTTCCGGGGTCCTCGAGGACGTCGTTGTGCCCCGCCCCGGCCACCGTCTCCACCTCGGCCTGGGGGAAGAGCGTGCCCAGCCGGCGCCCCATGTCCACGGGGATGAGGGTGTCCTCCTCGCCGTGGATGATGAGCACGGGGAGCTTCACGGCGGCGGCCTTGGACGCGGTGTCATACCGGTCCCGGGCCAACAGGCGGACGGGCAGGAAGGGAAAGGCCGTGGCCCCGATGTCCGGGATGGACGTGTACGGACTCACGAGCATGACCCGGGAACCGTGCCCGCGCCGCGCCATCTCCACCGCGACGCCCGTCCCCAGACTGCGGCCACTGAGCACCGTCTGCTCGGCGCTCACACCCTTCGCGCGCAGCCAGACGAGCGCCGCCTCCGCCGCGGCGTAGATGCCTTCCTCCGTGGGACGCCCCGGTGACGCGCCATAGCCCGGGTACTCGACGGTAAGGAAGCCCAGCCCCCGCGCTTGCATCAAGTTGCCCAGGCCAATCTGCGTCAGCACCTCCTCTCCGTTGCCGTGGAAGTGCACCACCGTGGGCGCGCCCGGAGGCGCCGGCAGGTGGAACAGGTCCACGTACAGGCCGCCCTCCAACGGGAGGCGGCTGAAGCCGTCACCTTCCGCCAGCGGCGGCGTGCCCTTGGGGGCCGGGTAGAGCAAGGAGCGCTGCAGCGCGAACACCGCCACACACAACACGAGGTAGATGGATCCGAAGGTGGTCAGGATGAGGATGAGCATGCGGCGCAGCCGAAGCATTGGCCCAGTGTGCCGCAGTTCGCAACGCGGTGCGACGGCGAGTGGCGTCACGCCCGTGATGGACAGAACCCGTCATCCCCACCCCGCCCAGCCAGGACCACTGGCATCCGAACCGACGGCAATGCCACGATAGCGTTCGGAAGCCCTATCACAGACACGCCGCAGGACGACTCGGACACCCCAGGCCGCTGCCTGGATTGGAGAAGGCGTGACGTCTCGTTGGGTGCTGGGTCATGCCCTGGAAGAACGGCTGCCATCGCTCCGGATGCGCGGCACTCCGGAGGCGGTGGACGAGGCACGCGCGCGGCGCAGGCTGGAGCGCTGGCGCAAACAAGAGCCCCTCACGCGGGACTCGCTCTGGGCCCAGCGCCTGCGAGCCTCGGGGCTGACGGAAGCGGAGCTGCACACCCTCCTGGGGGAACCCGCGGAGGCGCTGCATGCACGCATGGGAGCGCCTCCGCCGTGGCAACGCGTCATCGAACAGGCCTACACGTCAGAGGTATCGCCGCCCTTCTCCTGGCCGGAGCCCACGCCACCGGGCGCGGCCCTGCTCGGACTGGTCGAGCCACTTGTCCACGAGGCACACGCACGGCTCGTCTCCGCCCTGGACACCTGCCTGCGTGACATGCCCGCAGCGCCGTTCGAGCCAAAGCACGCGGCTCGCATGCTGCTCGCGCCGCTCCCGCGGATGTTGATGCCCTTGCTGGGACGGACACTCGCGGTGGAGCTGCGCATCGCTCAGCTCGAAGGACGGCTCCAGGGAGACACGCCCGAAGCGCGCTTCCAGGACTTCGCCCAGCACCTCCGGCGACGCGACGTGGCGCTCGACATCCTTGCCCGCTACCCGGTGCTCGCGCGGCAAGCCGTGGAGTACATCACCGCGTGGGAAGCCACGGGCGTGGAGCTGATGCAGCGGCTGGCTCGCGACGCCGCCGCGCTGTGGCACCGCTTCCACTACGGCGTTCCTCCCGGCCCGCTGGTGGAGGCCCAAGGCGGTCTGTCAGACCCGCACCGAGGTGGACGCACCGTCTTCCTGCTCCGCTTCGCCTCGGGACTGCGGCTCGTGTACAAGCCGCGCCCGCTCACGGCGGAAGCCGCCTTCCAGCAACTCCTCTCCTGGCTGAACGCGCGCGGCCTCACGCCGCCGCTGCGCACGGTGGAGGTCCTCTCCTCGGACGGCTACGGGTGGATGGAGTACGTGGAGGCCGCGCCGTGCCAGTCGGCCGAGGAAGTGCGGCGCTTCCATCTGCGGCAAGGCGCCCTCGTCGCACTGCTCTACGCGCTGGACGTCACCGACATCCATTACGAGAACCTCATCGCGGTGGGCGAGCACCCCGTCCTGGTGGACCTGGAGACGCTCTTCCATCCGCACACGCTCGCCGCCTCCATCCGGGACGTGGAGAAGCAACCCGGTGCGGTGCTGAACGGTACGGTGCTCAAGAGCGGGCTGCTGCCCCAACCCGCCTGGCGCGCGAAAGACGGCACGGAGGTGGACTTCAGCGCCCTGGGCGCCAGCGAGGGACAGCTCACGCCACTGGGCTACCTGGTGGCGACGGCGCACGGCACGGACCAGCTCCGCTTCGAGCGGCGGCGGATGGAGATTCCAGGCGCGGCGAACCGTCCTCGCATGGAAGGACAGGACGTCTCCGTGGCGGTGCAGGCGGACGCGCTCGAGCAGGGGTTCTCCACCCTGTACCGGCTGCTCGCCGAGCACCGGGACGCGCTGCTCGCCCCTGAAGGGCCGCTCGCGGCTTTCGAGCACGCGCCCGTGCGAGTGCTCTTTCGCGGCACGGCCAGCTACGACGCCCTTCTGCACGAGAGCATGCACCCCCATGCGATGGGGGATGCGCTGGACCGGCAGCGCTTCTTCGACCACCTCTGGCTCGCCGTGAAGGAGCGCCCGTACCTGGCGGCCCTCATCCCTTTCGAGCAGGAGGAATTGCAGCGCGGCGACATCCCCCGCTTCACCGCCCTGCCCGGCTCGAAGGACCTGTGGTCAGGCGCGGGCCGCCACCTCCCTGGCTTCTTCGACGACTCCGGCTTGGAACGAGCGCGACGGCGCCTGGCGGAGCTGTCGCCGGATGACCACGAGCGGCAGCTCGGCTTGCTGCGAAACGCGCTCGACCGGGTCCGGTTGGCGGCAAGCCCCGGCGCCCGCCCCCGCTATCCGTTCCACGAGCCACCCGAGCCCGCGCATCCAGACACGCTGCTGGCGGCCGCACGGCGCGCGGGAGAGCGATTGGTGGCCCTGTCGTTCTCCGGCGCGGGACATTCCCACTGGCTGTCGCTCGAAAGGTCCGACACGGAGGAGTGGCGGCTCGTCCAGGTGGGGACAGACTTCTACCAGGGGCTCTCAGGCATCGCGCTGGTGCTGGCGCAGCTCGGTGCCCTGACGGGCGAAGCACGCTTCACGCAGGCGGCCCGAGGCGCATTGCGCCACCTGACCTGGCGCCTGGAGGCCGCGCCAACACAGGTCCGTGGCGTGGGCATCCTCAATGGCTGGGGCGGCATTCTCTACGCCCTGACCCACCTGGGGGCACTGTGGGGGGAACGCGCGCTGTTCGCGACCGCCGAGTCCTTCGTGGACGCCATGGCTTCCCGTGTGGAGCAGGACGAGCACCTGGACCTGGGCAGTGGCTGCGCGGGCGCCCTGCTCGGCCTGCTGACGCTCGTGGGGCAGCATCCTTCCGAGCGAGCGTCACGACTGGCGCGCGTCTGTGGGGAGAAGCTGCTCCAGACGGCCACGCCCCAGTCCCAGGGTCTGGGCTGGCTTTCACCCGCGACCGGCGGACAGGCGCTGTGCGGACTGGCACATGGAGGAGCGGGCATCGCGCTGGCGCTGCTGAGGCTGGCCTCCGTCACGGGAGAGTCCCGCTTCCACACTACGGCAATGGAGGCGCTGGCGTACGAGCGTGGCCAGTTCTCGCCCGAGGCCGGCGACTGGCCCGACCTCCGCGCCGACGCAGGGATGCACGGCGGTGATGGGCCGGCCTTCATGTGTGGCTGGTGCAATGGCGCACCCGGCATCGGGTTGGCGCGCATCTCCGGACTGCCGCTGCTCGATGACCACCGGGTGCGCGAGGAAATCGCAGCGGCGGTCCGCGCCACGCTCGCGGGAGGCCTGGGCTACAACCATGGCCTGTGTCATGGCGACCTGGGCAACGTGCTCTTCCTGCTGGAGGCCGCGCGCGCACTGCACGATGACACGCTGCTGCGGCGCACCTATCAGCTCGCGGGCGGCATCCTCCAGGGCATCGAGTCGCACGGCTATCAGCATGGCCTGCCCGACAGCATCGAGACACCGGGGCTGATGGTGGGGCTCGCGGGCATCGCCCACGGCCTGTTGCGGCTCGCGGCGCCGGAGCGGGTGGCGGACGTGCTCTCCGTGGCCCCTCCCGTCTCGTGAAGCGGCTTCGTTCCCGACGAACTCCGGCACCGCGAGGGTTGGCGGTCCGTTGGCAGTACCCCCCAACAACCCAAGAGGAGCAGCACCATGAGCCACAGCGACAAGAACCACATCCTCCGCGCCTGGCGTGACGCCGACTACTACGACAGCCTCTCCGACGCGGAGCGCGCCGCGCTTCCGGCCAGCCCCGCGTCCGTCATGGAGCTGGAGGATGCGACGCTGGCGTTCATCACCGGCGGCGATGCCGAGGCCTCCTGCCCCGCCACCCCCACGCCCAACGAGCTCACCTGTCTCTATACGAACTGCGGGCGCATTGCCTGCTGCCGCTGAGCGACGAGACGTGAGCTGACGCGGAAGGGCCGTGGCGGCTCGACGTGAATACGGACGTGGTCTGCGCAGGGGAGCGGCGGAGGAATGCCGCTCCCCTGTTTGCCCCGGACGGAGTTGCCGTGACGCGCCCACAGCGACTTCACACGGCATGAACAAGCCGCAGGAGCTGTCATCTTGGCGCCGAGAAGCTGAGCGCAGCGCCTATCCAAACAGGCCCAGTGACGGAGGCGGAGTGAAGCCAGGGAACACCCTCGCCAACTCCACACCGGGCCGACAGGCACGCAGGGCTTCCGCCAACGGCGCGCGCACGTCCGTCCATGCAGGCACATCGCGCCCGTCCTGCAAGCGCTCCGGCACCAGCGAATCGAAGCGTCCGTACACCCTGCCGCCCTTCACGCCGCCGCCCAGCACCAGCATCGCGCTGCCCACACCGTGGTCCGTTCCGCGGCTGCCGTTCTCCCGCACGGTGCGGCCGAACTCCGTCAACACCACCACCATCACCTGCTCCAGCCGAGGCCCCAGGTCCGCGGCAAAGGCCGCGAGCGCACCTCCGAGTTCCTGACAACGGTTGGCGAATGCCCCTGTCGCGGCACCCTGGGCGGCATGCGTGTCCCAGCCGCCCGACTCCGTCGCCGCCACCTCCAGCCCCACTTCTCCGTGGATGAGCCGCGCGATGTCCCGCAGCCGCTGCCCGAGCGGCCCCTTCGGATACACCACCGTCGCGCGCGAAGGCAGCTTCGCCAGCCGGTCCTCGTCCAGCAGGGCCATCGCCTCGAATGCGCCCTGCCCTGTCGTCCGCAGCGCCTCGTCCACGGCGCCCGCGTAGAGCGCACTGAAGCCTCGGGTGGCTTCCTCCCCTCGGCGTCCGCCTCGCAACCGGAACTCCTCCAGCCGCCCCATGGCCAGCGCCCCCGCGTCTCCGAACAACGCTCGGGGCAGCGTGGGTTGCAGCGCCACGGCGCGCAGCGCGGCGCCCTCCTCTTCCTCCAGCGCGCGGTTGAGCCAGCCATCCGGCGTCGACTTGCGCCCTGGCGTTCCGGACTCCACGAAGTCCTGCGCGTCGAAGTGGGAGCGGACCGGCTCCGGCAGTCCCACGCCATGCAGCACCGCCAGCCGGCCGTCGTGCCACAGCGGCATCAGCGCATCGAGCCTCGGATGCAAACCGAACGGCCCTGACAGCTTCAGCGCGGCATCCGGCCCGCTTTCCCGCAGTGCCAGCGAAGGGCGCGCCCGGTGGTACGCCGCATCCTCGATGGGCGGCACCAGCGAGAGCCCGTCCACGCCTCCGCGCAGGAAGACTGTCACCAGCGTGCGGCGAGCGACTGACGCTGGACTGGCGGCGAGCGCCCGCCCCAGGAACCCCGGAGCACAAACGAGCCCCGCGCCCGTCACTCCCAGGGCGCGCAGCAGATGGCGGCGAGTCAGCGGTGCGGTCATGACGTCTGGAGCTCCGGAGTCGCGGCCCGTCTCCAGGCAGGAACACGCATCTCCACGAGAGGTTAACTCGCTCAACACCTCCAGCGGCCTTCCCTCGCGGCGCGTCCGCGCGCCTTGACAGTCCAAGAAGGCCGACAGTACATACGGCCCCATGTTGGTGCCTGGGCCTTGGCCTGGGCTTAAAAGGGAACCCGGTGTGAATCCGGGGCTGCCCCGCAGCGGTAAGTGAGAACGAACCTCGTCACACGCACTGGCTCCCCCTGGGAGCTGGGAAGCGACGAGCAGTAGGAACCCGGCTCCGGCCGGAGTGCTCACGAGCCCGAAGACCTGCCCGCATCCGTTCGTGGGAGAAATCCACGGACGGTTTCGACCTGGAGCCGCGTGGGACGGCCGGAAGGTCCGAGCAGCGCTGGAGCCTCCAGCCAGTCTTCGCGCGCGCCTCGGCTTTTCCGACCCAACCCCGCTCGTGTGTCCAGTCGCCCGTGGGGGCGAAGGTCGGTCCGTGGGCTCCTCCGGGGCCTGGTGTGCGCCGACACGCGTGCATCGTGACAACCCTTCTTCCACGCGGGAGCCCTGTCGGGCGACCTCGGTCGTCCGCGCTGCGTGGAGGACGGACGATGCGGGACGAAGGCAGGCAGGGCGTGCGCTACCCGCAAGGGAATGTGCTGCTGCGCAACCTCGCGCGCGATTTCCCCGTGGTGACACACGGCCAGGGCGTCCACCTCTTCGACGCCACCGGCAAGCGCTACCTGGACGCCTCCGCGGGCGCGCTCGTGGCCAGCGTGGGCCATGGCAACCGCGAGGTAGTGGACCGCATCCACGAGCAACTGCTGCGCGTCGCCTACGTCAACGGCACCCACTTCACCACCGAGGTGACGGAGCAGCTCGCCTCCCGTCTGTGCGCGCTCGCGCCACCGGGCCTGGAGCGCGCCGCGTTCCTGGGCTCGGGCTCCGAAGCGGTGGAAGCCTCGGTGAAGTTCGCCCGGCAGCTCTGCGTGGAGCGCGGGCAGCCCCAGCGCACGAAGGTCATCACGCGCGTGCCCGGCTACCACGGCAACACGCTCTATGCCCTCTCGCTGTCGGGGCGGCCCCACTACAAGCAGTTCTTCGGCCCCATGCTGGCGGAGGTCGTCGCCACGCCCGCGCCCTACCCGTATCGCTCCGGCCTGGAGGACTACACACGCGACGGCGCGGAGCACTACGCGCGGATGTTGGAGGAGACGCTCCTCCGCGAGGGCCCGGACACCATCGCGGCCTTCATCGCGGAGCCGGTGATTGGCTCCTCCGCCGGAGCCTCCCCGCCACCGCCGGGATACTTCGAGCGCGTGAGCGCGCTGTGCCGGAAGTACGGCATCCTCACCATCGCCGACGAGGTCATGTGCGGCTGCGGACGCACCGGCCGATTCTTCGCCAGTGACGTGTTCGACTTCACCCCGGACCTGCTGGTGCTCGGCAAGGGCATCAGCGGTGGCTACGCGCCGCTGAGCGCACTGCTCGTGCGGCAGGCGCACCTGGAGGAGATGCGGCAGGGCTCTGGCGGCTTCATGCACGCGCAGACCTACCTCCAGGCTCCGTCGATGACGGCAGCCGGGCTGGCGGTGCTCGACTACTACGAACGGCACGACCTGGTGGCGCACGCCGCGCGCGTGGGCGCCCACTTCCAGCGGCGCCTGCGCGAGACGCTGCTGCCCCTGCCCTACGTGGGCTCGGTGCAGGGCGTGGGACTGATGGCGGGCGTCGAGTTCGTGGAGGACATCGAAAGCCGCCGCCCCTTCCCCCGTTCGCGCAAGGTGGTGGAGGGACTGATGGCCGAGCTGTTCGAGCGTGGCCTCGTCCTCTGGTCCAACACCGGCCACGCGGACGGAACGAACGGGGACCTGCTGATGCTGGGTCCCCCGCTGGTCATCACCGAGGCCGAGGTCGACGCGCTGGTCGACACGCTCGCGCAGGGCATCAACCACTACTTCCGGAGGGAGCCATGAGTTTCCGCATCACCTACTCGGTGCTGGACGCAGACATGTCCACGCTGCACGCGCGCTTCGATGAGGCGCTCACCACCGTGCGCGGGCGCCTGGGCGAAGCGCTGCCGTCGTGGATCGCCGGCGAGGCATACCGGAGCGACGACCTCCTGGAGAGCCGCAACCCTGCGAGGCCGGATGAGCTGCTCGCCACCTTCCACCGCACGCCCGTCAGCGAGTTGGACCGTGTGGTGCGCGTGGCGCGAGACGCCCAGCGCGGCTGGGGCGCCACGGCCTGGGAGGAGCGGGTGCGCATCCTCCGCCGGGCCGCGGACCTCATCTCCGAGCGCAGCCTGGAGTTGTCGGCACGGATGACGTTGGAAGTGGGCAAGAGCCGGCTGGAGTCGCTGGGTGACGTGGAGGAGTCCGCGGACCTGCTGCGCTACTACGCCGGCCAGCTGGAGCAGGCGGAGGGCTTCGTCCGTCCCATGGCGCGCCTGTCGCCCAACGAGGACACACGCAGCGTCCTGCGGCCATATGGCGTCTTCGCCGTCATCTCGCCCTTCAACTTCCCACTGGCGCTCGCGGCGGGCATGAGCGGAGGCGCGCTCCTGGGTGGCAACACCGTCATCCTCAAGCCCAGCGAGGAGGCCCCCTGGTGCGCGGAGGGCCTGTACCAGGCGCTCGCGGACGCGGGCCTGCCCCCGGGTGTCTTCCAGGTGGTGCACGGCGAAGGTGAGGCGCTGGGCGCGGCGCTGGTGCGGCACCCCGGCGTGGACGGCGTGTCATTCACCGGCAGCAAGGCCGTGGGCATGAACCTCCACCAGGTGATGTCCACCGGCCGCGTGCGTCCGTGCTTCCTGGAGCTGGGTGGGAAGAACCCGGCCATCGTCTGCCGCGACGCGGACCTGGAGGCCGCCATTGATGGCTGCTTCCGCTCCGCCTTCGGCCTGTCGGGCCAGAAGTGCAGCGCGCTGTCCCGCATCTACGTGCACGAATCGCTGCTGAACGACTTCACCGATGGGCTGGCGAAGAAGGCCCGGGACGCGGTGGTGGGAGACCCGTCGCTGGCGTCCGTGTTTACCGGCCCCGTCATCAACGCGGCGGCGGTGCAGCGCTTCGAGCGCGCGGTGGACGAGGTGCGCCGCGACGGCGCCATCATCGCGGGTGGAGAGCGGCTGCGGCTGGAGGGCGCGCTCGCCAAGGGCCACTTCGTCGCCCCCACCGTGGCGGCGCTGTCGCACGGGCACCGGCTGATGCGGGACGAGCTGTTCCTGCCCTTCGTCGGGGTGACGGGCTTCAGCACGCTGGACGAAGCCCTGCGGATGGCGAACGACTGTGAGTACGGCCTCACCGCGGGCATCTTCAGCCGCGACGCCGCGGACGTGGAGCGCTTCATGGCCGAAGCCGAGGCCGGCGTCCTCTACGCCAACCGCCGCACCGGCGCGACGACAGGCGCGTGGCCCGGTGTGCAGTCGTTCTGTGGATGGAAGGGCAGCGGCGCGTCCGGCAAGGGCGGCTGCGGCCCCTACTACGTCGCCCAGTTCATGCGCGAGCAGGCGCAGACCCGGATGGGCTGAAGCCCCCGCCAGGAAGACCTCATGACCATGCTCTATCCCGAAGTGAAGGTGGCTCCTCCGGGGCCAAACGCGCAGGCCATCATCGCGGTGGACCAGCGCTACAGCTCACCCTCGTACATCAAGGAGTACCCGCTCGTCGTCGAACGCGGCGAGGGGCCATGGGTGTACGACGTCGACGGCAACCGCTTCCTCGACTTCATGGCGGGCATCGCCGTGGCGTCCACCGGCCACTCCCACCCCGCCGTGGTGAAGGCCATCCACGAGGCCGCCGACCGCTTCCTGCACATCTGCGGCACCGACTTCTACTACGACGCCTTCTCCCGGCTGTGCGAGCGGCTCGCCAGCTACCTGCCGGAGATGGGGCCCAAGCGCGTCTTCCTGACGAACTCCGGCACCGAGGCGGTGGAGGGCGCGCTCAAGCTGGCGCGGCACCACACGCGCCGCCAGTACGTGGTGGCCTTCAAGGGCGGCTTCCACGGCCGCACCATCGGCGCCATCTCCCTCAACTCCTCCAAGGTCGCGCAGCGCGCCTTCTTCGGGCCGCTGCTGCCCGGTGTCATCCACATCCCCTACGCGAACCCGTACCGTTGTCCCAACGGCTGCGCGCCCAACACGTGCGGCGACGCGTGCAACCCGGCGCTGATGCTGGAGCGGGAGTGGTTCGTCAACCACGTGGACCCGCGAGAGGTGGCCGCCATCTTCGTGGAGCCCATCCTGGGTGAAGGCGGCTACGTCATCCCGCCGGCTTCGTTCCTCCAGCACCTGCGCCGCATCTGCGACGCCCACGGCATCCTGCTCGTCTTCGACGAGGTGCAGTCGGGCATCGGCCGCACGGGGAAGATGTTCGCGGCGGAGCACTTCGGCGTGATGCCGGACATCCTCCTGTCCGCCAAGGGCATCGCCTCCGGCATGCCGCTGGGCGCCATCATCGCCCGTGAGTCGGTGATGACATGGCCGCGCGGCTCGCACGGCAGCACCTACGGCGGCAACCCCGTGTGCTGCGCGGCGGGGTTGGCCACGCTGGACGTGGTGGAGGGGCTGCTCGACTCCGTGCGCGACACTGGCGAGCACCTGCTGCGCGGCCTGCGCGAGCTCCAGGCCCGCTTCCCCGTCATTGGCGACGTCCGGGGCGTGGGCCTCATGGTGGGCGCGGAGTTCGTGGACCCGGCGACGCGCGAGCCCGCCAGCGCCTACGTGGCCGAGCTGGAGCAGCTCGCCTTCCGCAAGGGACTGCTGCTGCTGTCATGCGGCAAGTCCACCATCCGCTTCGCGCCGCCGCTCGTCGTGGGCCGGCACGAGGTGGACGTGATGCTGCGCATCCTCGAGGAGTGCCTGGTCGAGCTGGCCCTCCCGCGTGCGTCCCCTCTCCCGCAACCCGCCGCAGCGGGTGTGAAGCTCTGAGGCCGCGAGATGAACAAGCTCTGTTCCATGAAGGAAGCCATCGCCGAGTCCGTGAAGGACGGCAGCTCGCTGGTGATTGATGGCTTCACGCACCTCATCTGCTTCGCGGCGGGCCATGAAATCATCCGCCAGGGACGCCGGGGCCTCACGGCCATCCGCCTCACGCCGGACCTCGTCTATGACCAGCTCATCGAGGCGGGCGCGGTGCGCAAGCTCGTCTTCAGTTGGGCGGGCAACCCGGGCGTGGGCAGCCTCCACGCGCTGCGCCGGCGCAGCGAGGCGTCGTCTCCCGAGCGCCTGGAGTTGGAGGAGTATTCCCACTTCGGGCTGCTGTCCCGCCTGCTCGCGGGCAGCGCGGGTCTGCCCTTCTGGCCGCTGAACAACTACGCCGGTGGCGACATCGCCCGCGTGAATCCGTCCATCAAGGCGGTGACCTGCCCCTTCACCGGGCAGGAGCTGGCCGCCGTCCCCGCGCTCCGGCCCGACGTGGCCATCATCCACTGCCAGCGCGCCGACACGGAAGGCAACGCGCAGGTGTGGGGCCTGCTGGGCTCCCAGAAGGAAGTGGCCTTCGCCGCGAAGAAGGTGATTGTCGTCGCGGAGGAGATTGTCTCCACCGAGCTCATCCGCAAGGACCCCAACCGCACGCTGGTGCCCGGCATCATCGTCAGCCACGTGGTGCACGAGCCGTGGGGCTGCCACCCCAGCTTCGTGCAGGGGTTCCATGACCGCGACAACGACTTCTACGTGAAGTGGGAGGACATCTCCCGCCAGCCGGAGACGTACCGCGCCTGGCTGGAGGAGTTCGTCTACGGCGTGAAGGACCGGCAGGGCTATCTCGCGCGGCTCGAAACAGGGCTGCTCGACAAGCTGCGCGCGAAGGCGCGCGTCTGCGAGGGAGTGGACTATGGCTACTGAGCTTCCGGCGACGCCCACCGCCTCCGAGCGGATGGCCTATCGCGCCGCGCAGGAGTTGCGGGACGCGGACGTTGTCTTCGTGGGCATCGGCCTGCCCAACCTCGCGTGCAACCTGGCGCGGGAGACGCACGCCCCGGGCCTGTTCATGATCTACGAATCCGGCGCGGTCGGTGCCATTCCAGAGCGGCTGCCGGTGTCCATTGGCGACCCGTCACTGGTGACGGACTCGCTGGCCGTCGTCGGGCAGGCAGACATCTTCCAATGCATGCTCCAGCGGGGGCTCATCGAGGTGGGCTTCCTCGGCGGCGCGCAGGTGGACCGATGGGGGAACATCAACACCACCGTCATCGGTGACTACGCGAACCCCAAGGTGCGGCTGCCCGGCAGCGGAGGAGCGTGTGAAATCGCCGTCCACGCGCGGCGGCTGCTCATCGTCATGCGGATGAGCAAGCGCACCTTCGTGGAGACGTGCGACTTCGTCACCAGCCCGGGCCACCGGGTCCATGGGAAGAGCCGCGCGGAGCTGGGCATGCCCGGCGGTGGCCCCACCCGCATCATCACCGACCTGGGCGTACTCGACTTCGACGCCACCGGCGAGGCGGTGCTCGCCGAGGTGTACGCCGGCGTGACGGTGGACCAGGTGCGCGCCGCGTGTGGCTGGCCCCTGCGCGTCGCCGATTCCCTGCGGATGGCGACCGAGCCCGACACGGCCGTGCTGCGCCTGCTGCGCGAGAAGCTCGACCCGAAGCGTCTCTACCTCTAGCGAACGACCCACGGAGCCTTCATGAACGACGCCTTCATCGTCGACGCGGTCCGTACTCCCATTGGCCGGTTCCGAGGCGCCCTCAAGGGTGTCCGGCCGGACGACCTGGCCGCCCACGTCCTCCGCGCGCTGCTCCAGCGCAACGCCCTGGACGGCGCGCGGGTGGACGAGGTGTTCCTCGGCTGCGCCAACCAGGCGGGCGAGGACAACCGCAACGTGGCGCGGATGGCGCTGCTGCTGGCCGGGCTGCCCGACACGGTGCCCGGCGTCACCGTCAACCGGCTGTGCGCCAGTGGCCTGGAGGCCGTCATCCAGGGCTGCCGCATGATTCAGGTGGGCGAGGCCGACATCGTCCTCGCGGGCGGCGTGGAGTCCATGACGCGCGCGCCGTGGTCCATGCCCAAGCCCGAGGAGGGCTTCCCGTCCGGCAAGTGGGAGACGTGGGATACAGCACTGGGCTGGCGCTATCCCAACCCGCGCCTTGCCGCCCGCTTCCCGCTGGAGCAGATGGGCGAGACGGCGGAGAACGTGGCGGAGCAGTACGGCATCTCCCGCGAGGCGCAGGACGGCTTCGCGCTCGCCTCGCACCGCAAGGCCGTGGCGGCCCAGGCGGCGGGCTGCTTCGCGAACGAGCTCGTCCCCGTGGAGGCGCCTCAAGGCAAGGGCGCGGCCCTGCGCGTGGACACGGATGAAGGGCCCCGCGCGGACACCTCCCTGGAGCGGCTGTCCACGCTGAAGCCGGCGTTCCGACAGGGCGGCAGCGTGACGGCGGGCAACGCTTCCACCCTCAATGACGGCGCGTCCGCGGTGCTGCTGATGAGCGGGAAGGCCCTGCGCGCCACCGGAGCCACACCGCTGGCGCGCTACGTGAGCAGCGCGAGCGCGGGCGTGGACCCTCGCTACATGGGCATGGGCCCCGTACCCGCGTCGCGCAAGGCGCTGGAGCGCGCGGGATGGGCCGTGGATGCCGTGGACCTGGTGGAGCTGAACGAGGCGTTCGCCGCGCAGGCGCTTGCCTGCATCCAGGAGCTGACGTTGCCGCCGGAGCGCGTCAACGTCCACGGAGGCGGCATCGCCCTGGGGCACCCGCTGGGCTCCAGTGGCGCTCGCATCGTCACCACGCTGGTGCATGCGATGAAGCGACAGGACGTCCGGCGCGGGATGGCGACGCTCTGCGTGGGAGTCGGCCAGGGGCTCGCGCTGACGCTGGAGCGCGGCTCGTGAGCGCGCACGGCTCGAACGGAGCGCTCCGCATCTTCCTCGACACGGAGGCCGCGCCCCGCACCTGGGGCTACCGCATCACGGGCACCGGCCCAGAATCGGGCGTCATCGACTCGCTGGATGCGCTCGCCGATGTCCTGTCACGCCATGGCGACCTGCTGACGGACCTGCCCTGGACCGAGCTGCCGACCTTCGGCGGGCCGCCGCCTCCCCACACCACCGACGTGTGGAGCTGGGATGCACAGCGGCTGCTGGTCGGCACGCGCCCTGACCTGCTGCGGCTCATTCCTCGCGACAGCCCGGATGTCCCACGCCGCGAACTTCCTTCCCTCTGAACCCCAGGACCCTGCATGACACCCGAGCCCTCCCCCAAGCAGCGCATCGAAGCGGGACACATCACCGAGGTCAGCCTCATCGAGATGGTCTTCCCGGAGCAGACGAACCACTACGGCACCCTCTTCGGCGGACAGGCCCTGGCCCTCATGGACAAGGCCGCCTTCATCGGGGCCTCGCGCTACGCACGGCGCACCGTCGTCACCGCCAGCAGCGAGCGGGTCGACTTCCATGTCCCGGTGCGGCAGGGCCAGCTCGTGGAGCTGGAGACCCGCATCGTCGCCACGGGCCGCACGTCCATGACGGTGGAGGTGGACCTCTACGCGGAGGACCTGCTCACCGGGGACCGTCAGCTCGGAACGAGGGGCCGCTTCGTGCTCGTCGCGCTCGACGCCCACGGCAAGCCCACAGGCGTTCCGCCATTACAGCCTCCGGCGACGACGGAGTAGGAGCACACCGCGCCCGCCCCGTGACGCTGGCCGCCCCCGGCCGCCTCAGCGCAGCCCGTCCAGGAGCGTCGCGAGCTTCTCCGGCTGCGACGCGAAGGGCGAGTGCGAAGCCTCCAGCGATTCAACGGTGAAGGCGTTTCCGGGCGTGAAGGCGTTGGCCTCGCGAATCATCAGGTCCTGGAGAGCGGGGGCCAGAGCACGGTCCTGAGCGCAACGGATGTAACTGCGAGGAATGCGCCCCCAGCGCGCCTTCGTCACGCCCACCTTGGACGTCCAGAGTGACAAGGGGAGGTCCGGCGTCAGGGAGAGCGCGAAGGGCAGGAAGTCCGCCATGGGCACATCCTGGTAGTACGCCGCGCGCAGGGCCTCCAGATACTCCGGCCCGCCGCGCGGGTTGATGCGCACCGCGCCCAGCTTTCCTGGGTCGCCGACGAAGAGCGTCTCCCCATAACCGGTACGCGCCTCCGTCAGTGCGCCATAGCCGCTGGCGCTCCCCATGCGCACTGGACAATATGCGCTCAGGTAGACGAGCCGGCCGATGAGCTGCGGCGCCAGCTCGCCTGCCCGGGTGATGACGGTGCCACCCGCGCTATGGCCCACGAGTACGGGCTTTGCCCCTCCTGCCCTCGGCTGCAGCTTCTGCAGCGCGGCCACCACGGAGGCGGCGCAGTCCTCCAAGGTGACGTCCGCCTGCGGGGAGCGCTCCTGGGCGAAACCCGCCGCATCGCCTGACACATAGGCCGAGGGGAAGCGCGCGTTGAGGCCATGCCCGGGCAGGTCGATGGCCACCACCTGGTGACCTCTTCCGGAGAGCGCCTCGGTGACACGCGTCCAGTGCAGGGCGTTGTGCCACGCGCCATGCACCAGGAGGAAGGTGCGCCGGGACGACTTGCCTCGCGCGGGCGATGCCGCGAGAGCGCCCTGCATCGACAGCAGGCCCGACCCTACGAGGGCCGTCTTCATCACGTCGCGCCGGTTCATGCGGACCTCACACGGTCAAGGGGATGGGCATTCGCGTCGAGCGCCCGAGCGAGCCGCTCCCGGCGCCCCGAGAGCTCCAGGAGCTGCTGATCGAACTCCGCCAGCCGCTTGCGGTGGAGCGCGAGCGCCTGCGGGCAGATGGCGCGCGTGACCTCACGGAGCATGCAGCGCGGAAAGGTGTTGATGTCCTCCAGGGAGAAGCCCAGGCGGATGAAGTGGGCCACCTGCATCACCCGAGGCACCGACTCCGCGTCGAAATCCCGGTAGCCATTCGCGCGCCGGCTCGAGAAGAGGAGCCCCGCCTTCTCGTAGTGGCGGATGGAGCGCGCACTGCAGCCCGTACGCCGGGCGAGTTCTCCGATGTTCATCCGACCTCCTGGAGACGAACGCTAGTCCCTGCCACCAGTGTCAAGGTCAAGGCCCGCTGCGCTTGGGCGGGTACTCGAAGGACTCCTTGGCGACGACCTGCGCGGAGGCGGCCCAAGGTGCCGTCAGCATCGCCACACAGCAGGGAAGCATGCGCTTCATCGCGTTCATGTCGAGACCTCGGGGAGACAGGGCATGTCCCACCGCATCAACCCTGGCCGTCGCAAGGGGTGGCGTCAAGCCACGTCAGGTGGCGAAGCTCCTCACTTCGCGCAAGGTTTGCGATGACAGCCGTCAGTGGCCGAGGTCGAACACCAGCTCTGCCTCGATGTGATCCCCCTGACAGGGGCCTTCGCTTGGGACGTCGGCCCGGAGCGAGAGACGGCCCCGGAGTTTCGGAGGATCATCGAGCACCAGCTCCCCACGCATCTGCTGGGGCGTCTGTTCGATGAACTGCGACGCCTCGTCACAAACCGTCCATGTCCACGCCGAAACGATTGCCGGTGCGTTTCCCTCTTGCGCGGTGAACTCGGCGGTTCCGATGGAACCGTACGCCAGGGGGATTGCGGTGCCCGCGATGGTCAGTGTCACGGGGCCGGTGCCCAGGGCCGTGGGGTCGAGTCGCACTTCCATGCAGGACTGGGAGGTGCCGTCGGCGTCGGAACCCGTCTGCCCATGGAATCCGCACACGGTCATCTGCTTGAGCCCCGCGCTGCCCGCACCGTCTTCGGTGATGACATGCGAGCCAGGGTCTGCAGTGAACTCCTTCCAGGCTTCGCCATGGCGGGCGCGCATGGTGAGGTTCCAGATCGGGTCCTCCCCACCACAAGCCGGCGTGAAGAAACGGGACGACTGGGCGACTGGGGTCATGTCGGAAGACATGGCTAGCACGACGTCTTGCGTTTGAGCCGCGAAGCAGAGACTCAGCGCGCCACCCACGCAGTCACTGCGCCAATCCTGAGTTCCGAGAAACCAACCACGTCAGCCCAGGCTCCCAACCTATCCGGCGATGTCAGAGGGCTCCGCTACGTTGGCTTTTCAACACCAGGAGAAGCGGATGCAACTCGACAGCACGGAATTGAAGAACGGCCTCAAGGCCATGATCGTTGACCGCCTGCGGCTGGACATCGACCCCGCGAGCATTCCGGACGGGGCACCGCTGTTCGGGAGCGACGCTCAGGATGGTGAGGCCGGTGGCCTGGGTCTCGACAGCGTCGAGGCCTTGGAAATCGTGGTCGGCATCGAGGAGAAGTGGGGCGTCGTCATCGCGGATGACAGCGTCGCCAAGGAGTTCCACTCCATCGACACGCTCGCGGCGCTGGTCAGCCGGCTCATCGCTGAAGGTGGGAAGAAGGCCGCCTGTGCCTAGCCAGCAGGCAGCAACGCCCGCCAAGCTCGGCATCCAGGAGCTTCTCCAGCTCCTGCCGCATCGCTATCCGATGCTCATGGTCGACCGGATTGACGGCTTGGAACCCGGCGTGTTCGCCGAGGGAATCAAGTGCGTCACGGCGAACGAGCCCTTCTTCCAGGGGCACTTTCCCGAACACCCCATCATGCCCGGCGTGCTGATCGTCGAATCCATGGCCCAGGTGGCGGGCGTCATGCTGCGCACGAGGAGCCGTCCGGACCTTGTGCCCGTGGAGCCGGCGGAACAGAAGCCAGCGCGGCCGGGCGTGATGGCCAACATCCACCGGATGCGCTTCCGTCGCCCTGTCGTTCCGGGCGATCAGCTCCGTGTCCGGGCCACGCACCTCAAGAGCCTCGGCACCATCCATCACGTGAAGGTCGAAGCGCGGGTGGGCGAAGAGCTGGTCGCCGACGGCGAATTGATGCTGGGCGCCTAGCCCCAAGGAAACCCATCACCATGTTCTTGAATGTGCTGCTCCAGGGGAGCGGCTTTCCACGGCTGCGCTCCACTGTCACCCTCGTGCAATCCCAACAGCGAAACATCCTGGTGGACAGCGGTCTGTGCGACGACGCGGAACGCTTGGTGCTGGCACTCAAGGAACGCGGCCTGACACCGGATGACGTGGACGTGGTCGTCGCCACCCACCTTCACTACGACCACTGCGGCAATCACCTGCTGTTCCGCAACGCGCGGTACGTCGTGGGTGCCAAGGACTTCGTCGAGAACGCGCACTTCATCGAGGCGTATCACCAGGACCACACCCCTGGGAAAGCCGCGACCTCGGAGCTGCTGCGCGAGCATTACCAGACGGTGAAGGAGTTCTATGTCCGGTCCATCGTACGTGAGGTGACTCGAAACATCGGATTCTACAACCGCGTGCTCGAACGTGACTCGCGCTTCGTCCCTGTCGACGGCAGCCATTGGCTGACGGAGGAGGTCGAGGTGCTGCCCACGCCGGGCCATACCCATGGACATATCTCCGTCGTCGCGCACCGCGCCCGCACGGACGATGAGGGCACGCCGCGAAAAATTCTCATCGCGGGGGATGCGCTCTTCACACGGAAGACCTTGGTGGAGAACGCCGAGCGGGAGCTCCAGCTCGCGCAGGACACCGAGCTCTACAGCCACACTCGCCGCAAGCTCCTCCGCGAATACCGCCACATCATCCCGGGTCACGACTGTCTGGTGGACACGGCGCCGTCCGAGCCACTGGAGAAGCTCTCGTGAGCCCCCATCGCGTCGTCATCACGGGCCTTGGCGTGACGGCCGCCAATGCGCTGTCCGCCGACGAGCTCGCCCAGGCCCTGGCGAACCGCCGCAGCGGCATCCGGCGGGCCGCCCCGTTCGACATCGAAGGCCGGACGTACTCCGCGGGCGTGGTGGACCTGCCAGACAAGGCGCCCGACGACGGGGTGGACCGGGTGTCGAAGCTGGCCCTCCACGCCGCGGAGCAGGCCCTTCACGACAGTGGGCTCGAAGCCCAGGGGAACTGGCGGGAGGAGACGGGGGTCATGCTGGGCACGAGCCGTGGGCCCGCCTTGTCCCTCGAACAGGTCATTCGCTCCGGAGGTGATGAGGACGCTCGCCGAAGACACTTCGGGGAGGTTCCCTTCTCCTCCATCGCGCGGAACGTCGCGGACCGGTTCGGACTGGGCGGCATCCTGTCCACCGTCACCATGGCCTGCGTGTCCAGCAGCCTCGCCATGGGCCGGGCACTGGACGAAATCCGTCAGGGCCGGGCCTCCGTGATGCTGGCGGGAGGGGCGGATGCACTGACCCTGCTCAGCTTCAGTGGCTTCTCCGTCCTGCGTGCCATGACGCCCACGGTGTGCCGCCCCTTCGACCATCGGCGCAATGGGATGGTGCTCGGCGAGGGCGCGGGCATCCTCGTGCTCGAGGAGTTGGACCACGCGCGCCAGCGGGGCGCTCGAATCCATGCGGAGCTGTGCGGCTGGGGAACGGCAGGCGATGCCCATCACCCCACCAGCCCACACCCCGAGGGCCGGGGGCTCCAACAGGCGATGACGCTCGCCTTGCGACAGGCGGGACTGACGACGGAGCAGATCGACTTCGTCAACCTCCACGGAACCGGGACGCCGGCCAATGACCCCGCGGAGTGCCACGCCCTACGAGGTGTCTTCGGTGCGCGAGCCACGTCGGTGCCGGTCAACTCCCTCAAGCCCTACTTCGGCCACACGCTGGGGGCCTCCGGCGCACTGGAGCTCATCGGCTCCGTGCTGGGCATGGCTCGTGACTTCCTCCCGCCTACCCTCAACTGCGAGGAACTGGACCCGAAGTGCGACGTCGACGTGGTGCGTGGCGAGGGCCGCGCCCAACGCATCGACACGCTGATGAGCACCAAGTCCGCGTTCGGCGGGGCGAACGTCGCCCTCATTGCCCGGCGCTTTCCAGGAACAGGGAGGACGGCACGATGAGCCGGCGCATCGTCATCAGCGGGCTCGGCGCGGTGTGTCCCCGGGCCACGGGACCTACAGCACTCTGGGAGCTCTTCTCCCGAGGCGACGCGGGCCCACCGTCCTCCTTGGCGGAGCGCATTCCCGACGCGGCGTTCGTGAAGCAGTCTTCCCAGCTGCGACACATGGACCGGCTCGGGCGCATCGCGCTCACCGCGACCACGCTTGCCATCGAGGATGCCGGGCCCGGCAATCCCCTCCAGACAGGCATCGCGTTCGGCTCCGGCTACGGCTGCCTGCCCACGAACGAGGAGTACCTGGAAGGCATCCTGGAGCGAGGCGGCCGCTATGGAAACCCGGTGGTGTTCCAGAACACCGTCACCAACGCGGCGACTGGCTACATCTCCATGGTGCACGACCTTCGCGGTCCCACCGCGACCCTGTGCTCGGGCCACGCCGCGGGGCTGGAGGCGCTTCGCTTCGGCTGCCAGCAAATCGAGGAGGGCCAGGCGGAGCGGATGGTGGTGGTGGGCGCGGACACCCTGAGCCCCATGCTCCTGGCGGGCCTCGCCCTGCCTGAGGCCACACGGGTGAGTGAAGCGGCGTGCGCCCTGGTCCTGGAGGAGCACACGCGGGCCCTGACGCGCGGCGCACACCGCCACGCGGAAGTCCTGGGCACCGGGCACCGGGGAGGCTCGCTCACGAACCAGGCGCACACGCTGGCTCGCGCGGTGCGGGACGCGATGCACATGGCACGAATCGAGCCCGAGCAACTGGGCGCCGTCTTCTCCTGTGCTAGCGGCCGAGGAGACTTCGACGGATGGGAGCAGCGTGGGCTGCACGAAGCCCTCGGGGCGCACGCGGCGAAGGTGCCCGTGAGCTGTCCCAAGGACGTGCTTGGAGAGACGTTCAGCACGGCGGGCATGCTGGCGGTCGTGCTGGCCACGCGGGCCCTCGATAAGGGATGCGCGCTGGTCACCGCCCTGGGGGGTGAGGGCTGCGCCCTGGCCGTGGTGCTGCGCGGGGGTGCTCATGACTGAGCACCCCATGGCCCGCATCTACAGCGGGACACCGCACCGGTTCCCCATGCTGCTGGTCGACGCGGTGGAGGCGCTCTCACCGGGCTTTGGCAGGACGTTCAAGCAGGTCTCCGGCAACGAGATGATGTTCGAGCGTTTCGGAGACGCGCCCCCCGCCCTGCCCTCCTGCCTGCTGGTGGATGCCCTGGGACAGGTCGCCATCATGCTCCTGCGCGAGCCCGACGAAGTCACACCGTCGGTCTGGTACCTCGGCGGCATCGAGGCAATGACATTTCACACACCCATCCCGGCCGGCAGCGTCCTGCGGATGGAAGCCAACATTCTCAAGCGGTGGCGGACCACGGTGCGCGTCGAGGTCAAGGCATGGGCCGACGCTGTCCCGGCCGCCAGCGGCGTCATGGTGCTTTCCCAGAGAGGTTCGAAATCACATGAGTCACCCTGAAACAAACACACCCTTCCTGAACGGCTTGCTCCACCAGCAGGTGGTGCTGGTCACCGGAGCGGGACAGCCCATCGCCAATGCCATTGCACGGCGCCACGGGAAGGCCGAGGCACGTCTGGCCCTGGTGTTCCTACCAGAGCACGAGGCGGCGGCAACGGCACTCGCCAGGGAGCTGAGCGCGGAGCTGGCCCTGGCCTGCGAGTCTTCTGACGCACAGGCGGTGGGCACGGTGGTCCGCCGCGTCGCCACGGAATTGGGCCGCATCGACCTGCTCATCAACGCGTCATTGAGCCGCGCGGCCGGTCGACTCAGCGACTTGTCCGCCGAGCAGTGGAAGGCCGTGCTCGACCGCCAGTTGAGTGGGACAACGTGGTTCTGCAAGGAGGTCATCCGCCCGATGATGCGCAAGCGCTCGGGGCGCATCATCAACCTGCTGGATGCCGCTTCCGGAGGCGCGAGCCGAGTGGCCGCCGAAGGCATCACCGCGATGACGCGCGCGCTGGCGAACGAGGTGGCCCGGCAGGGCATCTCCGTGAACACGCTGGCGGTCCAACTCCTGGAAGAAGAGACAGCACACCTCTCCCCGGCGCAGCGCGAGCGGCTCGATGGCGAGCTGGGTCCTCTGGGGAGGCTCGGGAGCGCGGAGGAGATTGCGGAGGCCGTGCTCTTCCTCGGCTCGAGCGCGGCGAACCTCACGACGGGTCAGCGCCTGTCTGCCACCGGAGGTCTGTGGTGAGTGAATCCCAGGCAACACGTCAGCGGTTCCAGCAGCAGACGGTCATCATCACGGGCGGCTCGCGTGGCATTGGCAAGGCCATTGCCCTCGCCTTCGCCGCGGAGGGCGCGGACATCGTCCTCAACTACGGGAGCAACGCGGAGGCCGCGCGTCAGGCCGCCGCGGAGGTCGAATCACAGGGCCGCCGCTGCGTGCTGGTCCCCGGCTCGGTCGCCAGCCCCGACGTGCCGGGGCAGCTCCGGGAGGCGGCGCTCGCGAACTTCGGCCGCATCGATGTGCTCGTGAACAACGCCGGCATCAGCCGGGATGGGCACCTGATGATGCTCCAGGCCGCGGCCTGGCGGGAGACGGTGGACGTCAACCTCTACGGCGCGCTCGCATGCTGTCAGGCGGTCATCCCCACCATGGTGCAGCAAGGCCGTGGCGCCATCATCAACATGTCCTCCTCCGCCGGAATCCGGGGACGCGCGGGACAGGTGCCCTACGCCGCGACCAAAGGGGCCTTGATTGGGCTGACGCAGGCGCTGGCGGGGGAGCTGGGGCCGCATGGCATCCGGGTGAACTGCGTGGCGCCTGGCTTCGTGGAGACGGAGATGGTCGCGGGACTGATGAACCGTCCCGGCGTCCGTGAGGGCTTCATCCAGGCCACCCCCATCCGCCGGCTTGGCACCGTGGAGGATGTCGCCAACGCCACGCTCTTCCTGGCGTCGCCAGAGAGCGCCTACGTGGTGGGCGACGTGCTGCGCGTGAATGGCGGGCTGGTGCTGTAGCGCGCCGTCCGCGTTCGTCTGTCTTTTCAAGGAATCGCGCAACACGGGCTGAGAGGAACAGGATGAGCAACAAAGTCGTCGTTACCGGCATTGGCGTTCTCACGCCCATTGGCAACAACCTGGCGGAGTTCTCCGAGGGGCTGCGCTCGGGGAGAGACGGCATCGCGCCCGTCACCCATTTCGATGCCAGCAAGCATCGCTGTCAGTCCGCTGGCGAGCTGAAGAACATCGATTTCTCGGCGCACTTCAGCCCCGAGGAACTGCCCTACCTCAGTCGCGGCGCCCAGATGATTCGCGTGGCGGCGGCGCAAGGGCTGGCGGCATCCGGGCTGGACCTGGAGGTCGAGGATCGCTCGCGCGTTGGCGTGGTGCTTGGAACCAACCTGGGAGGGATGCCGGCGAGGAAGGAGGGCTACGCCGCGCTGCACTACCCCTACCGGCGCGGACGGGCGGGTCCAAAGGAGTCGTGGCGCGCCCTGGTGCTCGACAGCTTCATCTGCGCCATGAGCGACCACGTCGCCAGCCAGTACCAACTGGGGGGACTCAGCCTGGTCATGTCCACCGCGTGCAGCGCGGGCCTGCATGCCCTGGGTGTGGCGATGGATGCGATTCGCTCCGGGCGGTCCGAGGTGATGCTCGCGGGCGGAGTCGATCCGCTCAGTGAGATGCCCCAGGCCGGCTTCGGCGTCCTGCGCTCCCTGGCGAGCGACAAGCTGCGGCCCTTCAGCAAGGACCGGGATGGGACGCTGCTGGGCGAGTCCGCCTCCCTGTGGGTGCTGGAGAGCGAGGCCCACGCGAAGCGCCGCGGAGCGAACATCCTGGCGGAGCTCGCGGGCTACGGAGGCTCCACGGACGCCTACCACATGACCCGGCCCGACGAGACGGGGCGCGGCCCCGCGCGGGCCATGCAGGCGGCGCTCGCGAGCGCGGGCATGAAGCCCGAGCAGATTGGCTATATCAAGGCGCACGGCACGGGCACGCCGGCCAATGACGTCATCGAGACACGCGCCATCAAGCATGTCTTTGGCGAGCAGACCCGGGTCCCCGTCAGCTCCATCAAGGCGATGGTCGGCCACAGCCTCGGTTCCAGCGGCGCCATGGAGGCGGCCGCCGCGGTGGTGGCGCTGAACGGTGGCTTCCTGCCGCCCACGCTGCACCTGGATACGCCAGACCCCGAGTGCGACCTGGACTACGTGCCCCATCACAGCCGGCCCGCGAAGCTGGAAGCGGTGCTCTCCAACGCGTTTGGCTTTGGCGGCAACAACGCCGCGATGGTCTTCCGCCGCTGGGAGGGCTGATGGAACACAAGGGGAAACGCATGGCAGGCGGTACGCAAATGACAGACGAGATGCGAGTGGTCATCACCGGCATGGGCGCGGTGTCCCCCTACGGGGCCGGCGTCCCTACCTTGCTGGACGCACTCGCCCAGGGACGCAGCGCCATCCGCCCCATCGACGACTTCGATGTGTCCGGGTGCGGCTGCAAACACGGGGCGCGCGTCCCGCAAGGGAGCCTCGCCGCGCTGACAGGCTCCAACAACCTGCGGCGGGCGCCTCGAGGGACGCAGTACACGATGCTCGCCACGGAGGAGGCGCTCCAGATGGCGGGGCATGGGCCCTCCACCTGGAACCCGGAGCGGGTGGGCGTGTTCCTGGGCACCTACCGGGCCATGGCGGAGGTCAGTCAGGACATCTGGCACCGCATCATCACCAGCGAGCCCCGCTTCGTCCAACCGCTGCTGTTCCAGGAGACTGTGACGAACGCGGTGGCCAGCGCGCTCAGCATCCGCTGGGGCTGGCGCGGCACCAACTACGCCATCAGCGCGGGTAACGCCTGCGGCTTTCAGGTGCTCGCCCTGGCGGCGCAGGCGCTGCGCAGCGGACGGGCGGACGCCCTCATCGCGGGCACGTTCGACCTGTTCACCACTGCCACCCACTTCGACATGGATGACATTGGCGTGCTAAGCGACACCAACGTGAGCCGCCCCTTCGACAGCAGGCGAGATGGCTACATCATGGGCGAGGGAGCGGCGGTGGTGGTGCTGGAGACGCTCGCCTCCGCGCGGGCGAGAGGCGCCACCCCGCTGGCGGAGATCGCGGGCCTGGGCGTGGCGCACGACGGGCACGCCTTCGGCATCCATCATCCGGAGGGCCGAGGACTGGCCTCCGCGATGAGCCAGGCGCTTCGCGACGCGGAGGCCTCGCCCGAGGCCGTGGACTACATCGCAGCCGCGAGCAACTCCACGCAGTCGTTGGATAGGGCGGAGGTGGCCGCGCTGAAGACGGTGATGGGCGCCGCGGCGCGCGCCATTCCCCTCAGCAGCGTGAAGGGGCTCATGGGCGAGGCGGAGTCCGCCAGCGACATGTTCAACCTGCTCGCCTGTATCAGCGCGGTTCGGGGTGGCGGGTTGCCAGTCCAGGGCGGCACCGAGCAGCCGGAGTTCGAGCTCAATCTGGTGCGCCAACCGCGGCCACACCGGTCCGTCCGGGCGGCCCTGGCGCACTCCTACTCGTTCGGGGGCAACGCCGGCGCGGCGTTGGTCCGGGCGCTCTAGCATCGAGGACGACAGACATGGCCAACTTGGAAGGGACAGCGGCAAGCACGGCGAACGAGGACGTGCTCCTGTCTCTGAACGACATCCGGCGCGACTACGTCCTGGGAGAAGCACGGGTCGAAGCCTTGAAAGGCGTCTCCCTGCGCATCCACCGGGGAGAGTTCGTCGCCATCTGGGGTCCGTCGGGCAGCGGCAAGTCCAGCCTGATGAACATCCTGGGGTTGGTGGACGCGCCCACCTCGGGTGAGGTGTCGCTGGAAGGCACGCCCATCGCGAAGCTGACGGACAACGCGCTCTCCGACTTGCGCAGCCGCAAGGTCGGCTTCGTCTTCCAGAGCTTCAACCTCATCCCCGTGCTCAGCGCCCTGGAGAACGTCATGGTGCCGCTGCAGATTCAGGGCGTGGGCGCCGCCGAGGTACGCGAGCGCGCCAGTCAGGCGCTCAAGGACGTGGGCCTGGAGAATCAAGCCAGCGCGCGCCCGGACAAGATGAGTGGCGGTCAGCGCCAGCGCGTGGCGATTGCCCGCGCGCTCGTCACGTCGCCGTCCATCGTCGTGGCGGATGAGCCCACGGCCAACCTGGACTCGGAGAACAGCTACATGGTGGTCAAGCTCATGCGTGAGCTCAACCGCTCCAAGCGCGTCACCTTCATCTTCACCACCCATGACCCGCGGCTCCTGGACCTGGTCGACCGGAAGCTCCTGCTCAAGGACGGTCTGCTCCAGGCGGACGAGGCTGTGCGATGAACTACTTCTCCATTGGCTTCCGCAACATCCTGAAGAATCACCGGCGCAGCCTCGTCACCCTTCTCTCGGTGGGCTTCGGCTTCGCCTCCATCAGCCTCTTCGCGGGATACATCAAGTATGTGTACGGCGGGCTGGCCAAGCAGGCCATTCATGGAGAACTGCTGGGGCACCTGACGGTGATGAAGCAAGGCCTGCGCACCGAAGGCCGCCTCCATCCGGCGCAATACATGTTCTCCAAGGAGGAGCTGGACCGGGTGATGCCCATCCTCCGGCAATACCCTCACACGCGGCTGGTGACGCCGCGCATGTCGCTCAGCGGAATGGTGTCCAACGGCACCGCGTCCACCGTCTTCGTGGGCGAGGGCATGGTCCCCGAGGATGTCAAGAAGCTCCAGGGTGACTTCCAGCGCAAGCTGTCAGGTGACTTGAAGGCGGACAACCCCATCGGGGTAGCGACGGCGGAGGACCTGGGCAAGATTCTCAACCTGAAGCCCGGCGACTCGGCCGCGCTGCTGGTGAGCACGGTGACAGGTCAGGCCAATGCGCTAGACGTGGACATCGTGGACCACTTCAACACGGGCAACGTCGGCACCAATGACAAGTTCCTGTACCTGCCCTTCGACCTGGCGAAGTCCCTGTATGACTTCGACGGCGCCGAGCGGCTCATCGTGCTGCTGGATGACAAGGCCTTCACCGAGCAGGCGCGGACGGAGCTCACGGCACAGCTCAAGCAAGCGGGCTTCGACGTGGAGCTCAAGACGTGGCTGGAACTGTCGAGCTTCTACTCACAGGTGAAGCGCCTGTTCGACATGATTTTCGCCTTCATCTTCAGCAACGTCTTCATCGTGGTGGTCATGAGCATCGTGAACTCCATGAGCATGACGGTGGTGGAGCGGACGCGGGAGATTGGAACGCTGCGCGCCATGGGGCTGCGCCGCTCGGGCATCTTGCGACTCTTCACCACCGAGGCCTTCATGCTCGTGGTGCTGGGATGCGCCGGAGGGTTGCTCTTCACGTTGCTGGTGCGACTGGCCGTCAACAGCGCGGGCATCACCTATACCCCGCCCAACTCCTCCAACGTGGTCAGCCTCATGGTCGACCTCGACATGCCCCGGATGGCGAGGACGTTCGTCATGCTCTCGCTGCTGGGCATCGCCGCGGCCTTCTTCCCGGCGCGTACCGCCGCGCGCAAGTGCATCACCGATTCGCTGGGCCATGTCTGACGGAAAGAGAGACATCACCATGAAACACATCCTGGCGCTCATCATCGGACTGCTGCTCTTGCACACCGGAACAGCGCGGGCGGCGGAGCCAGACGCGGCGGAGATTCTCAGGGCTTCGGACCGCTCGCGGGGCGGAGGACTTCCTGGCATCCGCTGGACGGTCCGCATCCGTCCCGAAAGCGGCGTGGACAAGGAGCCCGAGCGGCTGCTCACCCTGAAGGCCAATGCCACCGCCAGCCTCGCGGAGACGCGAGAGCCCGTGCGCTTCAAGGGCTCCAAGCTGCTCCAGGTGGACCGGAACATGTGGATGAGCCGTCCCGGCCTCCGCAAGCCCATCCCCATCTCACCGAGGCAGAAGCTCTCCGGTCAGGCGTCTCAAGGCGACATCGCGTCGACGAACTACGCCGTCGACTACCAGGGCAAGTTGCTGCGCGAAGAGGACATCAACGGCGAGACCAGCTACGTGCTGGAGTTGAAGGCCATCAACACGTTCTGCACCTATGACCGCATCACCTACTGGGTCTCCAAGGAGCGGCAGGTCGGCGTCAAGGCGGAGTTCTTCTCCCTCTCCGGCAAGCTGCTGAAGTCCGCCACCTTCGAGTACGGCAACCAGCTCACCCACGAAGGCAAGACGTTCCCCTTCGTGAGCAAGATGACCATCCAGGACGCGCTCACGCCCGCCAGGACGACGCTGGAGTACGCCGACGTGCAGGTGACGGAGCTGGCGCGCGGGACGTTCGACGTCAACCGGCTTGGGAACTGAGCCGCATGCGTTCCAAGCGAATCGCTGTCTTCCCGCCAGCCGGCCTGTCATTGCTCATGGGCCTGCTGGCGGGAGGGCTGGGCACGAACGCGAAGGCCCAGGCGATCCAGGAGCTGCTGGAGCAGGGCTCCGCCGGCCTCCAGGTGCTGGCTCTGGACAGTGAGCGAGGACTCCGTGAGAACAGCCTGCTCAATCCTGGCAACCGCATCGCCCATCTTCCAGCAGGGCAGACGGAGGTGGAGGGCCGGCTTGATTTGAAGCTCGTCACGGACACCTTCGAGGCGAGCCTGAAGCCCCGGGCCCGCTTCGAGTGGCGGCGCTTCGGGGAGACGGGACCGGAGACACGGCTCGACGCCTGGGTGAACCAGGGTCTGGTGACGCTCTACCCGGTGCAGTCGCTCGCCGTGTCCCTGGGCAGGGACGTGCTCATGTGGGGGCCCTCCAATTTCCGTTCGCCCAGCAATCCCATCTACTTCGAGAACGGCCGGAACAACCCCATGCGCGAGCTGCGCGGCGTGGACGTGGCCCAGGCCACCTGGTCCCCTACGCAGGCGCTGGCCCTGTCGCTGCTGCACCAGTTCGGCGACGGACGCGGAGACTGGCAATGGGAGAAGGAGGACGGATTCAAGGCCCTGTCGTTGCTGAAGGTGGACTACACAGCCGAGGCCTCCGTCGTGGGACTAAACGCCTCCAAGCGGTGGGCCCACGAACGTCCGCGCTTCGGTGCATTCGGGCAGACCACCGTCGGCGAGGCGCTGCTCCTCTACGCGGAAGGTGGCCTGCGACAGGGGACGGCCGCGCTCTACCCCGAGCGGCTCCCCAACGCCGTGGGAGGCGCCTTCCTGCCTCGCCATGCGCGGGACCACCGGCTCCTCTATTCCGCGCTCGCTGGCGGCGGGTACACGCTGGACTCCGGCCACACCGTCTACCTGGAGTACCTGAGCAACAATGAAGGCTACCGGTGGGCAGATGGCGCGCGGTACTTCGACATCGCTAGTCGTGCCTCCTCGGTCCTGGCCATCCCCTCCCCGGATGCCGCGCTCGCGGGCCAGACGCTAGGGGCGGCGCTCAACAATGGGCTGGCGCTCCTCGGGCGCCACTATCTGTTCTTGCAGGTGCAGAACAACCCCACCGACACCGGGCCCACCTGGCAGCTCCGCTATTCGCTCAACCTGGTGGACGGCAGCGGACAGGCCTCCGCCTATGCCGAGTGGAACATCTGGAGCCGACTGGCGCTCTTCGCGGTAGGCGTCATGCACCACGGAGGCAACCGCACCGAGTTCCACTCATTGCTGAGCCAGTCGATACTCGTGGGAGCCAAGGGCTACGTCCTGTAGCCGCACAGACATGGGCATGCACCCACGTTCAACGTGAGATGGACCTCACCGGGAGCCCAGCTTCTCCAGCATCTTCACCGCGTTGTCGTTCTGGGGGTTGAGCTCCAGCGACTTCTTGTAGCGCATGACAGCGTCATTCTTGCGGCCTGCCTCGGCGTAAGCCTCCCCGAGGCTGTCGTGCGCATTGGCATCGTCGGGATAGAACTCGACATTGGCCTCGAACACCTTCACGGCGTCCGCGAGCTTCTGCTGGCGTAGGAGCCCATAGCCGATGTCGTTGAGGATTCCCGGGGACAATCCAGCGTCCGCAGCCCGCCCCTGTTTGCGGTCCTTGAACCAGGCAATGGCGGCGTCCACGCCCTGGAGCCGGACCAGCAAGTCCACCGTCATGAAGGGGCTGTCCGGCTGGGTCTCCTCCATGCCCTTCCAGCCATACTCCGCCGCCGCGCTTGCGAGGAGCCGCTCGAAGAGGCGCGAGCCGTCATCCGAGTTCGTCATGACGGCGATACCGCTCCCGGACTCCGCCAGGGCCATGAGGAAGGCGCGGTAACCCTCGTTGGCGCCGCTGTGTCCGAACCATTCCTTGCCCTCGCGGCGCATGAAGCCAATGCCGAAGTCCGAGGACTGACGCGTGAGCATCTGCTTCGCCATCGACGGGGAGACGATGCGCCGGGACTTGCCGTTCCAGGTCTTGGAGACCTCCAGGGCGATGTGCGCCAGGTCGGAAGGCGTGGTCCACAGTCCCGCGGGGGCCATCTCCGGGTAGGTATGCCAACGCCCCTCGACGCTCGTGCCACCTGAACGGGTCCCGATGGCGGCGCGTGCTTCCAGGGCCTTGGGGAGCGGCTGCTCGAAGGTGCTGTTCTTCAGGCCCAACGGAGCGAAGACCGCCTCCTTCATGATGCGCGGGAACGGCTGCTGGAGTTGGTCGACGAGCATCTGCTGGACGACGACCGTGCCCCCACCGCTGTAGCGCGTCCGCGTTCCCGGCACGGTGTCGACCCGCACGGCGCCGCTGTTCGCGGGCGCCGCACCGTCGAGAATCTGCTGCGTCGTCGGCACGGCCGCTCCCGGCGAGTAACCCGCGAAGCCATGCACCGTCGTGCCCGCGTTGTGCGCGAGCAACCGGCGCAGGGTGACCTTCTGCTCCTTCGTGAAGTCGTTCTCCGGCACCTTCCAGGAGACGAGCGCGTCATTGATGTCCGCGTCGAGCGACCACTTGCGCTTCTCCGCGTGGCGCATGGCCGCGAGCGCCGTGACGGGCTTGCTGATGGAGGCCGCCTGGAAGAGCGTGTCGACGGTGACGGGCTCGATGCCGCCCGCCTGCTTCACGCCATAGGTCTTCGCCCAGACCAGAGTTCCCTTGTCGAAGACGGCGATGCTCAGCCCAGGCACCGCATACAGCTCCATCCATTGCTGGAGCGACAGGCGCCTGGGCGCCTCACCGGGAAGCGCGATGGGTGCGAGTCCCGCCTCCACCCGTGTGATGCGTGCGGCCTCCGAAGGCCGTGCGAGCCACTCAGTGACGGGGCGCCGCGGGGCAGCGGCGGTGAGCAGCACGAGGGCGGCGAGGCCGGCCAGTGCCGTGGCGACGAAGCGGGAAGGACGCATTCGGGGCATGTCGAGAGCGCTACGAAGGAGTTCGCAGTGGATTGCACCCGCGCAGGAGATTTCGAGCGGGCGCCTGCATTCCGCCGGGCACTGACAAACCGTGGGCCCCATCCCGACCTCCAGCGTCTGGGTCGCTCCGGATTGACGTCAGTCACGCCACGTTGTCCCGTAAAGGGCTGGCATGCCATTGCATCGCTATCCCTATGTGGGTCCGGAGGAGATACGCCTCGCGGTCGCAACGTCGCCAGCCGGAGTCCCCATCCTGGCGGCACGAGACGTCGAAGCGTGGCTCCAAGCGACACCGGATGCCCTCATCGAGGGAGCCACATATATCGTCGACCTCCAAGGGCGGCTTCGCCTGGCCCCACGAAGGTCCGAGCACGTCGCGTGTGCGGAAGGCGAGGACGTGCTCGCCGCAGGCGAGATTCGCTTCCAGCGAGACACCCACGGCGTCACGGTGGCCGAAGTCTCGAATCAGTCCACGGGGTACTGTCCGGACACGACGTGTTGGACCGCCGTCGAGCGGGCCCTCGCACATGCGGGCCTGAATGCTCCCGCCGGATTCACGCACGAAGCCATTTTCCGGCGCTGCCTCCGGTGCGGCGAAGTCAACCTCGTGAAGGAGGGCTGGTTCGTCTGCGTGTTCTGTGAGGCCGACCTGCCCCAGGAGTGGAACATCTCCCCTACTGCTTCTGGAACTCCGGCGAGCCCAGCAACAACCCGGCGATGAGCGGGACATCCACGGGGCGAACTTCTCCCACGGCGCTGGCGGCCTCGGCGCGCTTTGACAGCGCGTCGAGGATGGTCGCTCGCGTCTCCTCCGACGGAGGCGCGCCTAGCAGCGCCTGGCCCAGCGCGTCCACCCAGGCGCGCTCGGTGGGCTCGGCCGGCGCGGCCAAGGACTTCAGCGTCACCTTCGTCCCCGGCATCCGCCCGGACACCAGTTCCAGGCTGAAGTTGAGCCGGGCCACCAGGGAGCCGCTGTTCACCCACGGAGCCGTCCCTTCCGGAAAGCCCGTGGGCGCCGGGGCCCGGAAGAGCGGCTCGCCCATCTTCGCCAGGGACTGCACCAGCCGGGGGCGCACCGTCACCTCCGCTTCGGTGGCCCGCAGCGCGGACACCACGAACTCGAAGGGCGTCTTCACCTTCACCGCCCGCGCCTCGGGGGCCCAGAACTCCGGTGACTGGAAGAGCGCGCGGTACACGGTGGGCAAGTCCCCGCCCGAGTCGAGGAACACCTTCGCCACCCGCTCCACCAGCGCCGGCGGCGGCGTGTCCGAGACGAAGCGCCGCGCCAGCTTGCTCGCGACATGGCGCGCGGTGGAGGGGTGTCGCGCCAGCAGGTCCAACACCTGCTCCCCATCCGCCACACTCCGCTGTCCGGGGATGCGCTGTCCCAGCACCCACTTGTCGTCCGGGTCATGCGCCCGGCGACGGAAGTAGAACGCGGGCTCCTGGCGCGGCTTGCGGATACTCCAGCCCGTGAAGCAGCGGGCCACCTCACGCACGTCCTGCTGCGTGTAGCCGCCCTCCACGCCCAACGTGTGCAACTCCAGCAGCTCGCGCGCGTAGTTCTCGTTGAGGCCGCGCTTCAGCTCGGCGGGCTCCGGTGCGTCGTCATCCTCTGACAGCGCTTCGCGTGACACGCGCTCCGGCATGCCGTCACGGACGCTGCGCCAGTTGTCCAAGTAGAAGAGCATCGCTGGATGACGGGCCGTGGCGCCCAGCAGCTCCCGGAAGCTGCCGAAGACATGTGGGCGGATGACATCGCGCTCGTAGGCCGTCACCATCCACCGCACCGCGCCTTTGTCCGCGGACACGTTGAAGTGGTTGAACCAGAAGTCCACCAGCACCTCTTCGAGCTGGTTGGGACTCTCCACCGCCCGCAGCAGCTTCGCCGCGGATTGCTCCATGCCGATGAGGGCGGGACGCTGTGGCTCACGCCCGTCCATCAAGGCTTCGTCCCGCTGGCGCTTCGGCGGGTACTCCCGCACCAGCTCCGCCATGGACATCGCCAACGTGGGCAGCGCTTGGAGCTTCGCCTCCAGACCGGCTGGCAGCGGCGCACCGGGACGGGAGAGCTGTGACGCCATCCATTCCTCCACCCCCTGGCGCCGCAGGTCCGCCAGCGCCTGTCGCGAAGGTCCGAAGGCCATGCGCCGCAGGACGTGGACCGCGCGTGCCTCGTCGAAGGTGGGCTCGGCCGATACAGGCTCGGACGCCACCACGGTCGTGGGGTGCGGCCCGCTCGCACATGAGAGCACGAAGGCCACCAGGAATCCGACAGACAGAAGTCGCATGACGATGGAGGAACCCCACACGGTACCTGAAGTTACGCGGTGAGCTGTGGGCTCGAAGTCAAATGACGCTTTCCTGGCGCAAAGGACTCCCGGGCCACTGCATCGTGACTTGCTGCGGGGCGCACGATGTCGTTCCACCGGGACTGGGGCTGCCCGTCGGCGCCCCCGGAGAGCGCCATGCCGCCGTCCCCGCCCGCCCGAGCACGACTCCTGCCGCTGTTGCTCGCCTGCCTGTTGGCCAGCGCCTGCGGGCCCCTGGCCGATGACGAAGGGGGACGCCCCGGAAGCGAGGATCCACTCGAAGGGCCCTTCAATCCGGTGGTCGACCTGCGCGCGGATGTGAATCGCAATGGCATCGTCGAACTCGACAACCCCACGGAGGACGAGGGCGAGGACACCTGGACGGCGGAGCGCGGCGCCATCTTCCTGGCCAACCTGGACGACGACGAGGACGCCTGCCCCTTCTCCATGGACCCCCACCGCATCAGCGATGACGCGCTGACGCAGTGCCATGACGCCATGGACGCGGTGGTGAATGGCGAGTCGGACCTGGAGGACCTGGCCCGGCTGCGCACGGCGCCCTGGCCCGAGGCGCCCGCGGGCACGGTGGGCTCCGTCATCGTGTCCGGGGCCGCGGGCAAGAAGGTGCGCCTGTTCAAGCGCGTGCGGGGCAACTTCGTCTCGAGCGGCTTTCCCGACACCGTGTTCCTGACGACCGCCGAGGTGCGGCGCGGCGTGGTGCTCGCCATCGAGGGGCGCGACATCGTTCGCGACCCCGAGGAATGGGATGGCTTCGCGGACGTGGTGCTCACCATCGGCCGGAACAACCCGCACGACCCGGTGTTCACCGACACCGTCCGCATGCGCGTGGCACCCGTGGTGCTCTTCCACCACATGACGCCCGCGTGGAACGTCTTCGTCTCCAAGCCCGCCGCCAGCATCGAAGCCAACCAGTTCCGGCAGGCGCTGGGCGGCGTGCTCGCGGATTCAGGAGAGCGGATGGTCTACTCCGAGTTCGCGGTGGATGACTTGTGGCCGCAGGACTACTTCGAGCCCGCGTACATGTCGATGCCCGCCACAGGCGGCCGCCAGCACGTCATGCGCGTCAACTACCGCGCGCCGCACGTCTACAACACCGACGAGAACGCGCCCCTTCGCGCGGCCGGCCGCATCGCGTTCTGGCTTCGCGGCCCCGACAATGCCGCCATCCAGCAGTACCAGCAGGGCATGTCCATGGCCTCCCAGACGCTGAACTCCTTCGGCAACACGGAGGTCATCCCGCCGTACGAGAAGGACGGTGTCACGTATCCCCTGGGCCGGCTGTTCCGGGGCCGGGGGCCGGACTCGCGGCCGGACTATCAGCCCGACCCCAGCTTCACGAAGATGCTGGAGGCGCAGGCCGTGCAGCCTCCCATCTACGTAGACACCTCGTGGCTGTTCGTGGACCACGTGGATGAGACGTTCACCTTCCTGCCCGCACCCACGCCTCGGGGCTGGATTGCCCTGGTGGCCGACCCGGCGCTCGCGCGGCGGATGCTCCAGGACGCGCAGGCCCGGGGGCACGGAGACGCGAAGCTCTTCGCCGGCCTGTCCTGGGCGTACTCCATTCCCGCGGAGGCGAGCATCGCCGAGGTGCTCGACAACTCCGGACTGATGGACGCCAGCGCCGTGGCGGCACTGGAAATCGACACGCAACTCTCCATCCTCCGCGAGGAGACGGGCCTCACGGACGCCGACATCATCCGCTTGCCCTTCCTCTTCCAGAACGCTTCAGACGGCGTGACGGCGTACCAGCCCGCCACGTTGAACCTGCTGTCGTTGACGCCCACGCAGGTCATCGCGCCAGACCCGCACGGACCGCTCATCGATGGGAAGGACCCGTTCAAGACGCGGTTCGAGGATGCGCTCGGAGCCTATGGCATCCGCGTGCACTGGGTGGATGCGTGGGCGCCGTTCCACATCGCCCAGGGCGAAGTCCACTGCGCCACCCAGAGCGCTCGGCAGGTACCCGACGTGAAGTGGTGGGAGGGTGGACGATGAGACGCGCACTGCTTCGCGGCATCAGCGCCGCCTTGATGCTGGTCTCCCTGAGCGCGGGTGGGACGCAGACGCCCCGCCCGGGTGATGACTGGAGGGCCGGCTTGAAAGCAAACATCTCCCGGGCCCGCCGGGAGAATCCAGCGGCGTTCATCCGGTTCGACACGGCCGCCGCCCAGGTGGACGCGCTGGACGCGAAGAAGCGGGGCACCCTGGCCGCGGTGTCACCGGGGCTTCGTGCGCTGGGGCCGGAGGCGCTGTGGCCCATGGTGGAGCGGCTCGCCTTCCCGCCTCAGGAGACGCCGCGGCTCCCCTCGCGCGAGTCCGCGCGGCTGGCCTTCAAGGTGGGCCTGGTGGAGGCCACGGGGGCGCTGCGTGACCCCCGCCTGGCCCCCTTGTGGAAGAGCCTTCTCGAAAGTCCGGACACCCAGCCCCAGGTCCTTCGCCCGGTCGCTGGAGCGCTGGCACGCCTGGAGACATTGGACGCGGCGAACACGCTCATCGCCATGTCGAAACAGAAGGACGCCCGGGGCGAGGCCGCGATGGAGGCCTTGGGCCTGTGCCGGCGGCTCGTGGCGACACGGGCGTTGGCGGATGCACTGGACGCCCGGCCGGAGCGCGAAGTCATGCGACAGTTGGCCAAGGCCCTGGGGGATGCCGGGTCCGCGTGGGCATGGAAGACGTCCGGCGTAAAGGCGCGCTCGGAGGAAGGCGCCATCCGCCGCGTGGCGGCCGAGGCGCTGGTGCGGGCGTACCTGGACACGGACGGTGACGTGCGGCGCGCCGTCTCCAACGCCCTGCTGCGCGTGGATGCGCCCCAGACGCCCACGCTCATCGACGCGGCCCGGCTGAGCGCCCCGCCCTCCCAACAGGCGGCGCTGGACGCCCTGGCCGACCGGCTGCGCCACAGCCCGCTGCGCTGACGTCAGGCCGCTTCGATTTCCATCCGGTACCCCACACCGCGCACCGTCTGGATGGCGAAGCGGGACGTGCTGTTCCAGCCCAGCTTCTTCTTCAGGCTGGAGACGAAGTTGTCCACGGTGTGAGGGTCCACGACGACGTCCCGGCCCCACACCGCGTCCAGGATTTCGTCGCGGCGCAGCACGCGCTCGCGCTCCCGCACCAGGAACGCGAGCAGGTCGAACTCCGTCCGCGTCAACTCCACCGCGACTCCAGCAGGTGTCTCCACCTTCCGGCGGTCCAGGTCCATCCGGAAGCCCGCGAAGCGCAGGCCCTTCACCGGAGCCGCGCCGGAGCGGCGCACCAGCGCGCCCACGCGCGCCAGCAGCTCGCGCAGCCGGTAGGGCTTGCCCAGGTAGTCCTGCGCGCCTGATTCGAAGCCCCGCACCACGTCGTCCTCCAGGGTGCGCGCGGTGAGCATCAGGACGGGCGTCGCCACGCCTTCTTCGCGCAGCGCGCGGCACAGCGTGTAGCCGTCACCGTCCGGCAGCATGACGTCCAGCAGGATGAGCTGGAAGTCGCGCCGGCCCAGGTGCTCGCGCGCCTCCCGCACGCAGGTGGCTTCCTCCACCGCGTAGCCGCCCTGGTTCTCCAGGTTGTCGCGCAGCGCGAGCCGCAGGTTGGCGTCGTCCTCCACCAGGAGGAGCGCCGGAACGGATGAGGTCATGTCGTCACCGTATGAGGAAAGCGAAGCTCGAAAGTGGTGCCCTCGGAGCTGGAGGCAGCCACGCGCAGGGTGCCGCCGTGCACGCGCATGATGCGGCGGCACAGGGCCAGCCCCAGACCACTGCCGGGTGCATCGTGTCCCTGCCCGGGCAGGCGCACGAACTCCTCGAAGGCGCGCTCCCACTGCGCCTGGGGAATGCCCACGCCGTTGTCGGAGAAGCGCACGCGGCCATCTGACAGCGCCTCGATGCGCAGGCGCACCGGGCTGCGGGTGTTGTAGGCACAGGCGTTGCGCGCCAGGTTCGAAAGCAGCAGGCGCAGGAGCTGTCCGTCCGCGCGCAGGGAGAACTCCCCCACGTCCGCCTCCAGCTCCACGGGCACCTTGGACCAGAACTCCAAGTCCCTGCGCAGCTGGGCCACCAGCTCGTCCAGGCGCACCGGCTCCAATTTCGGGACCCAGCGCCCCTTGTCGATGCGGTTGAAGGACAGCAGGTTCTCCACCAGGAAGCCCAGGCCGTCCGCTTCCCGGACGATGCGCGCCGGGTAGTCGCGCGCGTCCGTGCCTTCCGCCAGGCGCCACTCCAGCGTCTCCGCCAGCAGCCGGATGGAGGCCAGTGGCGTGCGCAGCTCGTGCGACACGGTGGCCACGAAGTCGCTCTTCAGCTCCACGAAGCGCAGCTTGCGGTGCTGGGCCACGAAGGCCAGCGCGGCGATGCCCAGCGCCAGCACCGCGCACGCGGCCACCATGCCCGTCTTCAGCCGGTAGCGCCGCTCCAGCGCGCCCTGGGCCCGCGCCCACTCTGGCGTGTCCACCGACAGCGGCAGGTCGGCCAGCGGCAGCACCTCCGCGTCCGCGAGCAGCCGCACCTGTCCGTCCGCTTCCAGCAACCCGCGCTCGCGCATCTCCCGTGTCAGCGACTGGAGCAGCGCGCCCGAGTCCACCGCCACGCCCCGCACGTGATTTCCGCCACGCGGCTCCAGGTACCACCCCGCTCGCACCAGCGCGGGGCCCGGAAGCGTCCTGGGCAACGGCAGTGGCTCGGAAGCGAGCTCGGCGGCGCGGGCCTCGAAGTCCGCCGCCGGAACGCCCGCCTTCGTGGAGAGCGCCACGATGCGCTCGCGCAGGAAGTCGAAGTCCTCCTTCGTGAAGCGCGCGCGGCGCAGCAGGAGCAGCCGCTGCAATCCATCCAGGCGCCCGCTGCGCCCGTCCGCCAGGCCGTCACGCACCAGCGCGTGCATCAACTGGGGCACGGGGTCGCCCCGCTCCGCCAGCGACTCCAGCACCACCAGGAAGCCCGGCACATCGCGCGTGGAGGCCAGCACGTACTGCGAGCGGTGCTGGAGCAGCGCCATCAGCGCCACGGTGGACGCGCGGCGGTCGCCGCGTGACAGCGCCCGGTCCACCTCGCGAATCAGCGCGAGCCGCTCCGCCCAGGGGTCCTCCGCCTCGTCCGCCCGCTCCGTGCCGGCACGCAGGCCCGCGTAACGCGCCTTCGCCAGCGCGTCTTCGCCGGTGTCGTGGAGCGCCAGCCGAGGCAGCAACTGCGTGCCTCGCTCGCGCAGGTAGAGCCCCGTTGCCGGGGCGAGCGGATCCAACGCGGCAGCCTCCAGCGAGGGGCGCGCCGCTTCCAGGCGGTCTCTCAGGGACTGCGCCAGTGAGGCACGCGCGTACTGCTCCAGGGCCTCCCGGCGGGAGTCGAGCGAGGCCTGCGCGTCATCCCGCTCGGCGGCGAAGATGCGCTGGAGCGAGCCCAGGCCCCAGGCCAGCCCGGCGAAGCCCAGCAGGAGCGCGATGAGGGTGGGCAGCAACCGGCGGAGCATCGGAGCGGCTCAGTTTCCCAGGGAGGGCACGTCGTCGAAGTCCGAGCTTCCACTGGGCATGAGGCGCTCGAAGCGCTCCTTGCGCGTGTCCAGCGACTGGGCCTTGCGAATGAGCGCCCCGAGCTGCGCCACGTCCTTGCGGGCTCGCAGCGGCTCGCCGATGCCCTCCCACAGCGCCAGCAGCCGGGGCCAGTCAAGGGCTCGCGTCCAGAAGGAGCCTCGCAACTTCTCCGCGAACGCGGAGGCCACGTAGGCCAGGCGCGTGGATGGGGCGGCGCGGGCATAGTCGGAGCGCAACGTGCTGGAGGGCATCAACATCTGCACCCGGCGCCAGATGCTCGAGTTGCTCTGCTCGTAACGCACCCGGAGCATCCCGAAGGCGATGGAGGGCCCACGCAGCTTCACCTCGTGGATGGTGGTGACGGATTGGCCGGCGGCCAGCGGGAACAGCGCCGTGTCGTCTCCCGGGTCGAGCGGCTCCGGGTTCGGAGACAGGTACTCGTAGCCCAGCAGCCGGTAGCGGGCGACGGCCTGCCGGCTGAACTCCACCTGGACGCCCACCTCGCGGACCGGTTCGCGAGCCTTCACCGTGATTCGCACCACGTGGTAGCCCTTGCGGCTGGGCGAAGGAAAGCCCTCGACGTAGAGCAGGAAGGGGCCATACGGCTCGCCTTCGTCCCCTGAGTTGAAGCTGTTGATGAAGGCCTCCGTCCGCACCGCGCCCTCCGCGGGGAAGACGTCGCGGGACAGGTGGTCGCGCGCCACCGCATAGGCGCTGGTGTCCACGGCCACGGGGAACTCCGAGACGCGCGACTCCTCCGTGTCGATGGTGGGGTTCACCCCGAAGCCCCGCGTCTCGATGCCAGAGCCCGGCTTGCCCAACGACGCGCGATAGACGGTCTGCCACGCCCCATCCGGCACGAGCACGGGCAGGTGCTGCAACGCCCAGGCGGGTGCCCGCCCCCGGTCATCGTCCACCGGCGCGGGGGCCAGCACGGAGGGGCGCGTCAACAACGCAGCCAAGAGCGCCACGTCCACGGGGGGCGCATGCCCGGCCTTCACCGTGATGTCCGTCCGGATGAGCGCCTGGAAGGACTCCTTCTCGAAGCGGAGTGAATAGACGCCATCCTCCAGTTGGGGAAAGCGGAAGGCGCCATTCGCGTCCGTCACCGTGGAACGGGGCTCCGGCAGGACGGGCGAGGTCGCGGTGACGCGCACCTCCGGAATCGCGCTTCTGTCACTGGCACGCACGACGGTGCCGGAGAGGCCTCCGGCCGCCAGCGCAGGCGCGGACAGCACCAGGAGGACGACACAGAGGGCATTGCAGAGGGTGGGCTTCATCGTGGGTGCCATCCCGGGCCACGCACGCCGTGACCACCCTGGGGAGGTGCCTGCAGCGTGCCGCACGCGGGCCCTCCGTTCATCATGGTTTCATCATGTCATGGCGAGGAGAAGGGCACGTCCAGCACGGGGCGCGTCTTCGCGTCCGGCAAATCGTAGTGCCACCACTCCATGCGGTTGCGCTTGAAGCCCGCGCCTTCCATGGCCTCGCGCAGGATTTCGCGGTGCTTGCGCGACGCCTCGGTGCCGCCCTCGTACCCATGGTGCGCGGCGCGGCTGAAGGTGTCGAAGGGGGTGGGCATCTCCACCTCCTTGCCTTCAAGCGTCGTCAGCGTGAGGTCCACCGCCCCGCCCCGGTTGTGGTTGGAGCCGGTGCGCGGGTTGGCGACGTAGCCGGGCACCGGCATGATTTCCCACATCTGGTACTGCACCGCGCGCGGCCGGTAGCAGTCGTACACCTTCAGCCGGTAGCCCTGGGTACGCAGCACGTCCGCGGCCTTCTTCAGGCGCTCGGCCGACTCGGGCAGCAGCAGGCAGCGCGCCGTGTCCGGGTACACCTTCCGCTTCAGGAAGTTGTCCGCCGTCGCGTAGCGCAGGTCCACGACCAGGTCCGACACCACCGTGGTGGCGTCCACCAGGGAGGCCGCGGCCTTCGGCGTCGCCGCGGCCTTCGGCGTTCCCGCGTCGTTGGCCAGCGCGGGCCCGGACGACAGGCCCAGCGCCACCACCACGCCCCAGCCCAGGCGCGGCGTCACGCGGACTCCGTGTAGCGCGTGGGGTCCGGAACGCCGGCTTCCTCGAAGCCCTTCTTGCGCAGCACGCAGCTGTCACAGCGCCCACAGGCGCGGCCCTGGGTGTCCGGGTCGTAGCAGGAGTGCGTCAGGCCGTAGTCCACGCCCAGCTTCACGCCTTCACGGATGATGTCCGCCTTCGTCAGGCCGGACAGCGGCGCGTGCACGGTGAAGCGCGCACCCTCCACGCCCGCCTTGGTGGCCAGGTTGGCCATCGATTCGAAGGAACGGATGAACTCCGGGCGGCAGTCCGGATAGCCGCTGTAGTCCACCGCGTTGACGCCGATGTAGATGTCCGTGCTGCCCACCACCTCCGCCAGCCCCAGCGCCAGCGAGAGGAACAGCGCGTTGCGCGCCGGCACGTACGTCACGGGGATGCCGTGGCTCATCTCATCCGAGGGCCGGTCCTTGGGCACCTCGATGTCCGCCGTCAGCGCGGAGCCGCCCACCTGCCGCAGGTCGATGGACACCACCCGGAAGTCCGTCACGCCCATGGCGGCGGCGACCTTCTTCGCCTGCTCCAGCTCCACGGCGTGCCGCTGTCCGTAGGCCACCGCCAGGCAGACGGGCTCGAAACCCTTCGCCTTGGCCATGGCCAGGCACGTCGTCGAATCCAGGCCGCCCGAAATCAACACCACCGCGCGCTTCACCATCAATCCCTCCGCTCTCCCTGCACGGTGTACACCGTGGTGCAGGTGGTCGGCTGGCAATTGCAGTTGCGGGTCCCCGGCAAGAAGATGTCCGTGAGGGAGCCGCACGCCAGCGACACGTCGTAACCGTTCTCCGTGGGGCCCGGCACCGAACCGTCGGGGATGCCGCCGTCGAACTGGCGGCAGTCCCGGCTGAGGCTGCGCGCCTGGCTGTCGCTGAAGAGCGTCACCCGCAGCGTCTCCTCGATGGCGGAGTCCTCGCAGCCCGTGCCACAGGACGCGCGGGGCGCGACGGCCTTCAGCGTGGACGTGGCCACCTGCCCTTCATAGCCCGCGTCCCGCGAGTAGCCCTGCACGGTGAAGAAGCCCGTGCCCGCGTCCGTGTCGCGCGAGAAGGTGCCCTCGAAGAGGAACACGCCGGCGTCGTTGGTTTGCGCGAAGTCCGGCACCGAGGCGTCGCACGTGGTGCGCGCGGCATCCAGCCGGGCCTCGAAGCGGAACGAACCGAGCACCTGGTCACCCGGGTACACCGGTTCGGAATAGCAGGCCATCGCCACGGCGACGGCCGTGACGGGCAGGGCGGCGAGAGCGAGACGCTTCACGTGCATGGCGGCGCCACGCTACACGGCCAGGCGCCGTCCAGCACGCAAAGGGCCAGCGCCCGGAAGGTGTCGCCACGGGCAAGCACGGCGCCTACATCCACCTGCGCCGGGTCCCCTCCGCGCACCTCCGCGTCGAGCCGCGCCAGGACGCGCCCCGCCGCCAGCGAGGCCGGCACGGCGCGGAAGGCCGCCACCGCCGCCACTTCCATACCCGGCACCAGACCGGGACGGGCCAGCTTGACGCCGTTTTCACCCAGCGCCAGCGCCAGCGCGCACAGGTACCCCAGCTCGGAGGCGCCGAAGCAGGACAGCGCGCCCGCGCCCAGCACCAGCACGTCGCCGCTGGCCAGGTACGCCTCCACCCCGCCCACCGGGTCCATCACGAGCTGCAGCGAGCCCGCGCCCAGCGAGGACAGGACGGGACGAAGCGCCGCGGCCAGCCGGGGCAGGCGCTCGGCCGTCACCGGCACCGCACCGGCGGGCACCGAGTGCTCGAAGCCCGAGGGCACCGGCAGCGCGGACACCGGAGCCTGCGGCGCCGCCGCGTCGCTGGAGGACAGGGCCGCGCCCACGCCGTCCGCGCGCTGCGAGTCCTCCGTCCGGCCCAGCGCCCGCAGGGCCTCCGCGTAGAGCGTCCACCCATCCACGTCCAGCGGGTGCTCCCGGAGCAGGTGCGGCCAGATGCGGACGGCCAGGGACACACCCTCGGGCACCGTGGAGAGGTGCTCGGCGGCCATGCGGGTGACTTCAGGGGACAGCTCGCCGGCATCGAAGAGGCGCGCGGCGAGCCGGGCTCCAGGCGACACCAACTGCGCGTCCAGGTAGCCGCGGAGGATGGCCTCCAGCACCGCGGGTTCGTCGGTGAGCCGCTCGCGCAGGCGCAGGGCCTCGCCGGTGAGGCCGCGCTCCTCCGCCAACCTCGCGCGGCGGGCCAGCCGTTCGTCCGTCTCCGGCAACCGCTCGAGCTGCGCGGCAGCGTCCGCCACCATGCCCAGCGCCTCGTAGGCGTCCGCCAGCCGCTCGCGGTAGGTGTTGCCGGACTCGGCGCCCGCGGCCTGCTCCAGCCGCTCCACCAGCGACACGAAGACGGCGGGCTCCTCGCCCAGGTCCACCAGCGACAACAGGTGCCGCAGGGAATGGAGCTGCGCGGGGTCGTCCTTCAGGGCCTGCTCAAAGGCTTCGCGCGCCTCGGGCAGTTGCTCCAGCGGGCTGAGCAAGAGCTCGCCGCGCTCCAGGTGCAGGACGGCGCGAGCCGCCGCGTCCGACTCTTCGTCGGCCAGCTGCGACAGCGTGCGCACGCAGGCCTCGTAGCGGCCCAGTTCCAGCTCCAGCGCGTGACGCTCGCGCAAGAGCGCCTTGCGCCGCGAGGGCCAGCCGTCCGCCGCCATGGCCAGCGCTTCCACCCGCACCGTGCCCGGCTGCGCATGCACTTGCGCCAGCACCGCCTCCGCCAACGCCTCCGGGAGCTTCTCCAGGGTGGGCAGCAACAGCGTCAGACGGGCCGCGAAGCCCGGCTCGGGCGCCAGCTCTTCCAGCGCGCGCAGGCGAGGCAGTACCGAGGCCGCCGCCGAGCGGAGCACCTCGTCGCGCAGCGCCACCGCGAACGCGGCGTCACGCGCGGCGGACAGGCCCGCGAGCTCCAACAACCCTTCCGCGTCGCCTTCCGCGCGCAGGCCATCCGCCAGGGCCGAGGCATGCGCGGGGTCCGCGTCCGCCAGCGCGGCCAGGGCCCACAGCGCCTCGCGCGTGCGCGCCGCGTCGCCCGCCTGCGCGGCCATGGCCAGCGCGTCGGTCAGGTCGCCCGAGGCCATGGCGGGCGCGAAGCCCACTTCCAGCGCGCGAGCGAAGGCGCCCAGCCGGCCGAAGCGCTCGGCCAGCTCCGAGGGCGCGAGCATGTCCGGTGCCTCGGTGGCGATGCGCTCGAACACCTCCAGCGCCTCGCCGTGCTCGCCCGCCTTCTCCCAGAGGCCCGCGGCCTCCAGCAGCAGCGGGGGGCGCTCCTCCGGCGCCGCCAGTCGCGCGGCCTGAAGTAGCGCACGCGCCGCGCGAGGCGCCTCGCCCGACGCGCGGTACAGGTGGGCCACCCGCAGGACGGCGTCGACGTCCGGCTCCACCGAGGCGGCGTCCTTCGCCGCCTTCAGGGCCTCCGGCAGCTGTCCGGCGGCCTCGAAGCCCCGCGCGGCCGCCATGAGCAGGACCTGCCGCTCGCGGCCAGAGGCCAGCTCCGCGCGCGCCACCTGCACCTCGGCGCGGCGCGCGGGCGCGTCCTTCAGCAGCGGCTCCAGGGCTTCCAGCGCATCCGCGTAACCCGCGCCCGAGGCGCCACGCGCGGCCACTTCCTCCAGTGCCTCGCGCGCCACGTCCTCGCGGCCCGCGGCACGCGCGAGCGCGGCCAGCTCCAGCCGCAGCACCGCGGCCTCGTCGGCGTCCTCGACGCGCGGCACCAGCTGCTCCAGCGCCGCCAGCAGCCGCGTGGAATCGCCCCGCTGACGCAGGCCCGTCACCAGTGCATGGAGCGCGGTGAGGTCCTCCGGCGCGGCCTCCGAGGCGCGCTGGGTCAGCGTCCAGGCCGCGTCTTCATCCGCCAGCGAGTTGGAGGCCACCGACGCGGCGGCCAACAGCAGCTCCGCCGCGCGACGGCCACCCGCTGCCTCCGCGCCCGAGGCGTACACGTCCAGCAGGTCGCCATGACGTCCCAGGGCGTGCAGCCCCGCCACGGCCCGGTCGATGACGGACGCATCCGCGGGACGCAGGCGCGCCAGCGGCAACAGCGCGTCGATGGCGTCCTTCGGGTCGTCGAAGAGGTCCGCCGCGCGGCGGTAGAGCACCTCGGCGGTGGCGGCGTCCTCCGCATGGCGCGCCAACTGGAGCGACGCCCGGTAGAGGCCCGGCGCGTTGCCCGTGCGCGAGTGCACCTCGGCCAGGAGCGACAGCGCCTCGCGGCCGCGCTCGCCTTCCGGCTCCAGCGCCACCACGGACTCGAAGGCATCCGCCGCGTCGTGGAACGCGCCCGCGCCAAGCGAGGCATGGCCCAACCGCAACCAGGTCCGCGTTCGCACCGGCACCGGCAGCGCGTCGCCTCCCACGTCCAGCAGGCGGCGGTCATAGGGGCGCGCGGCGACGGGGCCTCCGCCCTTCGCGGCCAGCTCGGCGCGCGCGGACAGGGCGTCCACGTCGTCCCCCGCCAGGGAGAGGTATTCGTCGAAGGCCTCCGCGGCCAGCAGCGCCTCGCCCGCGTCCAGCAGGCGAGAGGCACGCTCGCGCAGCAGCGGCAGGGCCTCCGACGTGGACAGCGCCGCGGCGCGCTGGGACAGCAGGTCCGCCAGCCGGCGCACGTCCCCGGCCGCGCGCTCGCGCACGTGCTCGAAGGCCTCCGCGCTCGCGGGGCTCAGCTCGAAGGCCTGGTCCTCGCACAGCAGCGCCCGCTCGCGGGCACCGGCGGCGCGGAAGGCACGGGCGGCGGACAGGTAGCTCTCCGCGGCGCCCGCGGCATCCTGGCGCTGCGCCCTGCGCAGCATCAGCTCGGCGAGCGCCTGGTGGTCCTCGGCCTCCTCCAGGAAGGCGAGGTGCCGGGCGAAGACGGGCTCGCGGAACGGGTCCGCCTCCAGCAGCACCGCGTCGAACTCCGCGGCGTCCGCGTGACGCTTCACCTCGTGCAGCAGCTCCGCCGCCTGCGCGGTGAGCTCCAGGTCGTCCGGGCGCGCGCCACGCGCCGCGATGAAGGCCGCGGCGGCGGCCTCCGGGCGCCCTGCCCGGTCGCGGTACAGCACGGCGGCGCGCAGGAACAGCTCCGCGCGACGGGCCGCGTCGGGCTCGCCTTCCGCGCACTCCTCGTACCAGGCCGCCAGCTCCGCCAGCCGGCCGTCGCTCTCCAGGAGCTTCTCCAGCAGGCCCTCGGCCTCCGTCAGCGCCCGGTCCTTGCGCAGCGCCGAGCGCAGCAACTCCTCGGCCTTCGCCACGTCCGACAGCACGCCCAGGTTCAGCCGCGCCAGCCGCAGCAACACGGCCGCGGCCTCGCCCGCGTCATCCAACAGCGGCAGCGCGCGCTCCAGCCAACGCGCCTCGGCCTCCGCGTCGTCGCGACGCTCGGCCAGCGCCGCTCCCAGCTTCGCGGTGCCCAGGTCCACGGCCAGGGCGAAGGCGCGCTCCAGCGCGACCTCGGCGCCGGCGGGGTCCAGCTTCACGTCGCGCAGCAGCTTCGCCCGGTAGCGCTCGCACGCGGCGGCCTCGGACTGCTGCCCCCGCGCCTCCAGCAAGTCGCGCGCATCCGCCAGCGCCCGCAGCGCGTCGTCCGCGCGGCCCAGGTCGACCGCGAGCCGGGCCTCTTCCTGATAGGCCTCGAGCGCCGCGTCCGGGTCCCCTGCCTCGAGGCTGAGGGTGGCCACCTGGCGCAGCTCGGCGAGCAACTCCAAGGTGCGGCCAGTCTCCCGGTGCAGCGCCGCCAACCGGCGACGCAGCGGCAGCGGCTCCGACGCCAGCGACGCGGCGCGCGCCAGCAGCGAGGCCGCCACACCCGCGTCCGCGAGCACCTCGCGGGCCCGCGCCGACAGCTCGACGAGCCGCTGCACGGTGTCCTCGGACGGCGCCAATGCGTGCGCGTGGGTGACGCGCACCTCGAAGGCGCCGCGCGGGTCATCCTTCTCCAGCAGCGCGGCCAGACGCATTACGGCGGCCTCGCACAGGGGCCGCTCGGCGAGCAGCTTCCGGTACGCGGCCGCCGCGCGCTTCGTCTCTCCGGTCTGCTCGGCCAGCTCCGCCAGCCGCAGCCACGTGGACTCCGCGGCCTCCGGCGCGCTGTGGAAATCCGCGGCGGCGGCGAGTGCGTCTTGCAGCGGCAGCGCCTCGATGACCGCGCCGCGCAGGTAGAGCAGCTCCGCCAGCGACGCCAGCTCCGCCCCCTGCGCGGGGACCAGCGAGTGGGCCTTGCGCGCCAGCTTCAGCGCCTTGTCCAGGTCGTGCGCGCCGCGCGCATGGCCTGCGCCCTCGCGCAGCAGCAGCGCGGCGTCCTGCGCCGTGGCGCTCTCCGCCGCGGTCTCCAGCAACGCCGCGGCCTCGCGCAGCTCGCCACGCTCCGCCACCAGCGAGACGAGGCGACGGCGAACGGCGGCATCGGACGGGGACAGGCGCAGCGCCTGTCGCAGCGCGGCCTCGGCGGGCACCGGCTGCGACAACCGGTCCAGGTAGAGGCTGGCCAGCTCGGCGTACATCGCGGCCGCCTCGGCGGGCGCCACGTGGGGGGCCTCCGTGGAGAGCAGCTCGGCCAGCGCGGCCCAGTCCTCCCGGGCCCGCAGCACGCGCTGGAGCGCGGCGGTGGCCTGCGCGTGCCGGGGTGCCAACGCGAGCGCTGCCTCCAGGCTCTGCCCCGCGTCCTCCAGGCGGCCGCTGGACTCCAGCAGCGCGGCGCGCGCCAGCAGCGCCTCCACGCGGCGAGGCGCGGGCCCCTGAAGCGCCGCTTCAGCGAGCGCGGTGGCCTCGTCCTCCGGCTTGCCATCACGGCGCGCCAACTCAGCGAGGGAGAAGAAGGCGTCACACCGCTCCGCCGCGGACAGGTCCAGCGCGATGGCCGCGCCCAGGGCCTCGCGCGCGAGGACGCGCTCGTCCTTCTCCACCAGCGTGGCGGACAGGGCCAGCAGGCGCTCGCGAGCGCGGGTGGCGAGGTTGGCATCAGCGGACACGGCGCGGCGCCAGACGTCCAGCTCCGCGGCCTCGTCGCCCGACTCGCGCGCCAGCTCCGTCAGCGCGAGCAGCAGCGATGCGGGACGACGAGAACCCTTCGCGGCCTCCGAGAAGTCGTCACGCGCGGCGGACACCCGGCCCGCGGCGCGGTGAAGCACGGCGCGCCGGGCCAGCAACTCCGCGCGCGCCTCGCCCGAGGCGGCGGCCACGAGCGTGCTCAGCAACTCCAGCCGCTCCGTCTCCTCCTCTGGCGTGCCGGTGCCGGGCGGAGGCAGCAGGTCCAGCAGCGACTGCGCCGCCCAGGTGTCGTGCGGCTCCTCCAGGCGCAGGCTGCGCAGCGCGTCCACCGCGGTGGTGGCGCGCCCCAGGCCCAGCGACAGCTCCGCCAGCTCGCGGCGAGCGGCGCGGCGGGGCTCGCCGGACAGGCGCGGCCACAGCTCCACCAGCAGGTCCGCCAGGGCCTCGCGCGCACCGGCCTTGCGGTGCAGCGACGCCAGCTCCACCCGAGCGTCCAGGTCTTCCGGCGCGCGGGCGCTGTACTCGGCCAGCAGGCGGCGGGCGGCATCCGTGCGGTTCGCGCGCACCGCGGCGGTGGCGGCCTTGCGCGTCAGGGCCACGCGCTCGCTCTCACGCGGCGCATCGCTGTCCGCGGGCGGCAGGGCCAGCACCGCCTCGAAGTCCTCCAAGGCGGCGCGGGCATCCGTGGGCAGGCGCAGCTCACCCCGGCGCTGGCGCGCGGGCGCGTAGCTCGCGTCACGCTCCAGGGCGTCCGCGAGGAAGGCCTCCTCGCGGCTGGTCCCCGCGGCGAGCAGCGAGGCGCGGAACAGCAGCTTCGCGCCAGCGCGGGCCTCGGGCATCAGCGCGGCGCGGCGCGCGTACAGGCGCGCGGCCTCCAGCTTCTCGCCTCGCTCCAGCTCCAGCTCGGCCAGCGACTCCAACACCTCGGCGGCCAGCGGGCCCTCGGGGCTCGCCTCCAGCGCGGCCGTCAGGCGCATCAGCGCGGCGGCGTTCTCCCCTCGCTCCAGCAGCGCGCGAGCGCTCTGGAGGAACAGCGGCGCGGCCTCCTCGGCGCGGTCGGCGCCCATCAGCGCCTGGGCGCGGTTGGCCCACAGCTCGGCCAGCGCCTGCGACTCCCCGGCCTCCGTGTAGAGCGCTTCCAGGCGCGCGGCCAGGGCATCATCCAGCCGGCGCAGCGGGAAGGCCTGCGCGTAGGCGGCGATGGCGCCTTCGCGGTCACCCAGCATCTCGCACGCGCGGCCCAACCGGGAGCGCACGTCCGCCAGCTTCTCCGGCGCCGCCGTGCGAGGCAGCGTGGACAGCAAGGTCTCCAGCGCGCGCCGCGCATGCTCGGGGCGCTCGCAGCGCAGCGACAGGTCCGCCAGGTCCAGCAGCACCGCGGCGTCCGGCGCCAGCCGCGCGGCCTTCTCCAGCGCCACCAGCGCGTCACCCACGCGGCCCAGCCGGGCCTCCAGCACTCCGGCCAGCTCACGCAGCGCCGCCGCGGCCAGCCGCTTGTCGCCCTGCGCCTCTGCCACCCGCGCGCGCACCTCCAGCGCGTCGGCGAGCCCCGCCATGTCGGCGCGCTTGCGCTGCAACGCGCACAGCTCGCCCAGCGCGGGCAGGTCATCCGGCTCGGCGCGCAGCACTTCCTGGAGCGCGTGGACCGCCAGGTCCAAATCGAAGGCCAGGTCGCGCGCGGCCACCGCGAGCCGGCGGTACTTCTGCGCGCGCTCCTTCAGGTCCGTGGCGAGCCGCGCCAGCGAAGACAGGCACCGCGTCAGCAGCGCGCCGTCACGCCGGGCCTCGGCCAGCGCCAGCAACGACTCCAGCGCGGGCCGGTGGTCGCCATCCGCCTCCAGCGCCAGCAGGAGCAGCCGCTCCGCCTTCTCCGGCTGTTGCAGCTTGCCCCGGTACAGCTCGCCCGCCTCGGCCCAGGCCGCCGCGCGCTTGCCGGGCGCGTCCTGGAGCGCCGCGGACTTCTCCAACGCCTCCGCCAGCTCCTGCGAGCGGCCCGTGGCGCGGAAGTACGGAATCAGCTCCTCCAGCGCCACCGCGTCGCGCGGGTCCAACGCCAGCGCGGACTCCAGGTGCTCCCGCGCGCGCGCCGGATCACCCAGCCGCGTCCGGTACAGCCGCGCCAGGGCGTGGTGGCTGGCGTGCGCGGCGTGCCGCACCCCTTCCGAGCGCGGCGCCGGTCCCGCCAGCTCCAGCGCCTGCTGGTAGCCCGCGAGCGCCTCCTGCAACCGGCCCAGTCCCTCCGCCACACGCGCGGCGGCGAACAACGGCTCCGGCTCACCGGGCAGCAGTGACACCGCCTCACGGAAGCGCAGCAGCGCGTTCTCCGGCTGCTTCAGGCCTTCGTCCCACACGCGGCCGGCCATCAGGTCGGCATGGCCCACCCGGTCCAGCTCGTGGCGGCCCATGGCCACCTCGCGCAGACGGTCCAGGGCCTTCAGCGCGCGCAGGTGCTCGCCACCGCGATGGCACAGCTCGCCCAACAGCAGCAGCGCGTCCGGGTGGTCCGGCGCCAGCCGCAGCGCGGCCTCGCAGTGCAGGCGCGCGCCGGCGATGTCGTCTTCCGTCTGCGCGCACAGCCGGGCCAGATGCACGTGCGCATCGGCGGCCTCGGCCGGGTCGCGAGCGAGCGCCGCCAACCGGCGATAGGCCCGCACCGCGCCGGCCCTGTCACGGGCCTGGTCCGACGCACGCGCCAGCGCCTTGAGGGAAGGCAGGTGGTCGGGCTTGAGCCCCAGCAGTTCGTGCAGCGCCTTCACCGCCACCTGCGGCGCGGTGTCTCGCGAGCAGCGGGCGGCGGCCTCGGCGGCGAAGAAGGCCGCGGCCTCCTCCGAGGTCCGGCGCGCGAGCGCGCACAGCGCCAGGTAGCGCTCGGCGGCGCGGGCACCTTCGCCCCGGCGCTCGCGCACCACGGCCTCGCCCCAGAGCGAAGCAGGGCTGCGGTCCCTGCGGCGTTGCAGCGTCGCCGCCACGTCCAGCGCCAGGTCATGCGCTTGCGGGTCCGCCACCATCAGCGACAGCAGCCGCTCGGCGGCGAAGGGGTGCGCGTCCTGCGCATCACCGGCTTGGAGGTACGCCTGACGCGCGTCAGCCAGCCGGCCCTGCGCGATGAGCCCTTCGGCATCCGCGAAGGCCCGAGCGCCCTCGAGCGCGAGCAGCAGCTCCTCGTCCGGAGGCGACGGCGGCGGCAGGCCCCCCGCGGAGAAGCGCAGGCGCAGGCCCGTGCTGGAGACCTCCGCGGCCGACAGGCGCGCGGTGTCCAGCGTCGGCATCTTGTAGCCGCGGCTCACCGCCGCCAGCTGGCACAGCACGGGCAAGACGCGCGTGGAGAACCCCGTGGCCCCCCGGACCTCGACATCCGGCACCAGCGCCAGCGCGCCCACTGCCGCGGACAGCAGCCCCGGCACCTGCACGGACGGCGTGGAGGAGAACCCGTAGAGGCGAACATCGTAGAGGTAGACGGCGAGCCGCTCCCCATCCGCGTCGAACGCCACCTTGAAGGTGAAGGGCGTGTGCTCCGGCGCGGGCAGCCGGCCCTGGCCTTCAAGGTAGCCGGGCCGGAAGTGCAGGCGCAGGTCCTCGATGCCGGCCAGACGCCCGGCCAGCTCCGCCACCCGGCGCGTCACCAGGTCCGCGTCGACGGACAGCTCGAGGAAGCCGAAGTGCAGCTTCTTGCGCTGATAGCGCGTGGCACCGGCGCTGACGTTGAAGGGGAAGCTGACGTCCGGAATCTGGAGCGCGAAGTCGGAGATGCGCAGTCCCGGCAGGACCTCCAGCGCCGGGAAGCCCACGAACGCCCTGCGGTCCAGCAGGCGCAATTCGGGGGCGGCGGCGCGCGCATCCAGCGCCGTGGCGGGCTTGGGAGAATCGCTTTCGGTAGCCATCGCGGGAGCAGTGACGTTAGCACGGGCTCCAAGCCCTCGAAATTTCTGGCAAACCCCCGCTTGTGGGGCAAGCAACGAAGCGTGATGGCTCCCTGAATCCAGGGTGAAGGAACGGGCTGCGCCCTGGGCCGAAGTCGGACAAGATGCGCCCCGCGTGTTGGCCCCTGACTCCCTTGTCCTCGACGGTCGCTTCCGGGTTCTCCGTCCGCTGGGTTCAGGCGGAATGGGTGAGGTCTACCTTGGCGAACAGGTCTCCCTGGGCCGCAAGGTGGCCATCAAGGTCCTGCACCATGACCTCCACGCCCAGGCAGGCATGGCGGAGCGCTTCAAGCGCGAGGCACGCCTCCTCTCCGCCGTGGAGCACCCCGCCGTGGTGCGCATCGTCGACTTCGGTGAGTCCGGCGACCACGCGTGCCTCGTCATGGAGTTCGTCGAAGGTGAGAGCCTGTATGACGTGCTCACGCCGGGCCCCATGCCCCCGGGCCGCGGGCTGCCGCTGCTCCAGCAGCTGGCGGAGGGCCTGGCCGCCATCCACGACAAGGGCATCATCCACCGCGACCTGAAGCCGGAGAACGTCTTCATCGCCAAGAGCGCCCGGGGCGAGCAGGCCCGGCTGCTGGACTTCGGCATCGCGCGGCTCGTGGAACCGGACGCCTCCAGCAGCGTCAGCCAGGTGGGTGTGGTGCTGGGCACGCCGGAGTACCTGTCGCCGGAGCAGGCCGTGGGCGCGAAGGTGGACACGCGCAGCGACCTGTACTCGTTCGGCGTGCTGACCTACCGCGTGCTGTCCGGGCGGCTCCCCTTCGACGGGCCCCTGCCGCGAAACTTCCTGTCGCAGCACGCCTCCGCCGCGCCGCTGCCGCTGGACCGCGCGGCTCCCACCCTGTCGCGCTATGTGGGCCTGCTGTCGCTGGTGATGCGCCTGCTGGAGAAGGACGCGAGCAAGCGTCCCCAGAGCGCGCACGAACTGGCCGACGCGTTGGCAGCGGCGCACTCCGCCCTCTCCGCCTTCACGCCCGGCCTGGGCACCCCCACCTACGTCCCACAGCCGGGAAGTGGCGCCGCGCCCTCCTCGGGCACGTCGGTGTTCGGCACCGGGAGTGCCACGGGGAGCAGCTCGGGTCCCACGGGCACGGCGGCCTTCGCGGGAGTCGCTCCAGCGCCGCAGGCGAGCAGTGGTACCGCCGCGTTCGGCGTGGCCTCCAGCGGCGGCTCGGCCTCGGGCGCCCTGCCGGTGGCCTCCCCGCGCACGGGGACGTCGTCCTTCGGACTGAAGTCCTCCGGCGGCGTGGCCGCGGTGACGGGCGGCAACGCGTCGGTGGTGAAGCCACAGAACCTCACGGTGATGCTCACCGACATCCAGGGCTTCACCGAGCGCACCAGCCGGCAGACGCACGAAGAGAACGCGCGGATGCTGGAGACGCACGACAAGCTGCTGATGCCCCTGGTGAAGGAGCACGACGGGCGGCTGGTCCAGAAGCGCGGGGACGCGTTGCTGGTGGTGTTCCGCTCCCCCACCGCGGGCGTGCTGTGCGGCATGGCCATGCAGGACCGGCTGTGGCGCCACAACCAGACGGTGCCGGAAGTGGACCGCCTCAACGTGCGCGTCTGCCTGCACGCGGGCGAGGTGCTCGCCACGCCGGACTCCGTGCTGGGCGAGCCCATGGAGGTCATCGAAGCCGTGGAGCATGTCGCCAGCGCGGGTGAGGTCACCTTCACCGAAGCGGTGAACCTGGCGCGCAACCGCGCGGAGGTCACCGCCGAGCCCTGCGGCGCCATCACCCTCCCCGGCCGCGACGAGCAACTCCAGCTCTACCGCTGCCAGCGCGCCGCGGAGGGCCCGCCCTTTGGAGACCGCTTCGCCTCGCAAGGCAGCCGGGGCAACGCGCTCGCGCCCCTGCTGGCGAAACTCCAGGCCGTGAAGCTGCCTACCGGCATGGGGGAGCTGCTGCGTCAGCGGCCGCGCGAGGCGGCGCTGGTCGCCGGCGCGGTGGTGCTCCTGGGCGCTGGCGCCGCGTGGCTGGGCCAGCGCAACGACGCCGGCACCCGGGCCTTCGCGCTGCTGGAGGATGGGAAGCTGGACGAAGCCCTGGCGCTGATGGACAGCGCCACCGACGAGGAGAAGGAACTGCCCTCGCTGAGGCGCGCACGCGCGGCGGCGCACCATGCCAAGGGGCACCACATCAGCGAACGGACCGCGCTCAGCCACCTGAAGGAGGAGGAGCTCGAGGACGTGGAGCCGCTCATCCTCGACGGCCTGGCGGAGGACTACGGCAAGGAGCCGCTCACTGTCGTGGGGAATGCCCTGACCCGGCTTCCGAAGGACCGCTTGCGCGCCCACTACGAGGACCTGGCCGCGGAGGCGTACTCCCTGCGCCAGTGGGGCGCGCTGCGCTACCTGGAGTTCGCGAAGGCCGCGGACGGGGTGAACCTGGTTCGCGCCTATAGCGAGGCGCTGAACTCCCCGGACTGCAGCATCCGCACCCAGGCCGCCAACCGTCTCGCGGGCCTGGGTGACGCGGATGCCATCCCCGCGCTGGAGCGCGTCACCTCACTCCCCAAGGCGAAGGGCCTCCTGGGCAGCAAGGACTGCGGCCACGAAGCAGCGGCGACCGCCATCAAGTCACTCAAGCAGAAGAGCGACTGACTCAGTCATCCCGCCGTGCGTGCCCCTTCTTCTTGCCGCGCCCGCGCCCGCGCCGGTCATCGTCGTCGTCATCGTCATCGTCCCAGTCATGTCGGCGGGCCTTCACCTTGTCATCCACCCGCAGGAGGCTGCGTGAGTACGCATCGAAGTCCAGGTGAAGGTGGCCTCTCGCCCTCCGCGTGGAGGCATGGAACTTCACCCGCCACACGTCCCGCCCCTTCCGGTCCGCGTCCTTCAGACGGCACTCATAGCCACGCGAGCGGCATTGGTTGAAGCCCAGGTTCACCGCCTCCCTGTACGTCATCGCCACCGGACGCTGCGGAGGAGGCGGCGGATGCGGAGGAGGTGAGCGGGTGTGCAGGACACAACCCGAAGCGAGCATCAGACAGCCAATGACAAGGGCGAGTCGCATGCCACCCATGACGCATCAGCGCGGCACATCTTCAAAGCCACGCAGGGTATGAGCCAGGCACTGGAAAGTTACAGCCCTTCAGGCGACGCGAAGGCCGCGAACAGCTCACCGGCGAGATAGGCCCGCGAGCCCTTCGCGGCGGGACGGATGTAGTCGTTGACCACGGGCCCGCCCTGCTCCAGCTGGTGCCTCGAGGGGAATGACAGGTTCAGCCGGCCTCGCGCGACGCCCTTGCCGCCCCGGTGGATGAAGGTGACGGTGCCATGGGCATCCACGGCCTCCACCACACCAATGTGTGTCATGCCGTCGTTGCGGCGGCCATCGCGGTTGCGGTCATACGTCTCACGGAAGAAGACGAGGTCTCCGGGACGCGGCGGCTGGTGGTGGACAGAGCCGACATCCACCGCACGGCGGAAGATGGCGGAGACGGCGTTCTCTCCCGCGCGGAAGCCGTGCGCCACCAGGTCGATGCCGGCGGAGCGGTACGCCAGGCGCACGAAGCCGGAGCAGTCATCCGGAACGCCGCGGCTGACTCGGCGCAGGCTGCGCATGCCCACGAGTTGGAGGGAGCGCTGGACGATGGAGCGCGACATCTGCGTGGGCGCGAGCACCACGTCCCAGAACCGGCCGGTGGTGCTGGCGGGCCCCGTCACCTGCTCGGCCGCCCGCAGCGTGGCCTCCAACACGCCCGCGCTCACCCACTGCGTCGCCACCACGGTGGGCGCCACTTCGGCGGTCCCCAGCTCCACCGCCGTGACTGGCACCGGCACCAGCTCCGCGAGGCCTCCTGGCGCGGCCACCGTCACCGCCTCCGTCGTGGCGACGGGCTCCGAGGGGCGCGGCTTCACGGTGGCACACCCCACGAGCACGCTGAGGGGGAAGACGGCAAGGAGTGGAAGGCGGAGCGACATGAGGGGCCGCATTCAAGACCACCTCCCAGGCCGTCCGCCAAGAACTCCCGGTGTCAGCCCTCCCAGGTCGCGAGCATGGCTCGCACCCGTGCATACCTCTGGAGCAGCGCCGCGCGGTGAGCACTGAGCATTACCATGGAACCAATGACCATCAGTCCCAGGACGAACAGTGAGGCTGCGGCAATCCGGTGGTCCCGCATGCCAAAGCGCACCAGGTTGGCGGCGATGCACGTCACCAGGAACGCCGTGCCCAGATACACGTAGGAGCGGATGCGCAGCGCGATGCCACACGCCACGCCCACCACACAGAGCGTGACGCACAGGAGCATCGAACCGCCATCATTGAACATGAGCGGCTTCCAGGCACCCGCCACGTAGATGGCCGTGACGGCCAGCGCACGCAACCGGGCATAGGTCTCCGCATCGATGGCCTCGCGGAACACGCGCAGCAACGCGAGCAGGGAGAGCCCCGCGGGGATGACATAGAACTGCGCCTCTCCCGCGCCCGTTCCCTGCCACACCAGCAGCAGCGCCGCGTTGAACGCCACCACCGACGTCAGCGACGCCACACCCCGGTGCCGCGGGTGCGTGGCCAGCGCGGCGAAGTGAGCGGCATACCCCACCATCAACGCCGCCACGTGAAGGGGCTCGCTCCAGGGAGCGGAGAGCAACCCCGCCAGGGGGAAGAGGTATGCGCCCAACAAGGCGGGCCGTCGGAAACACGCCAGGGAGGAACCCTCGCGCTGCACGAAGAAGTAGAGGCCGGTGAACAGCGCACCGCCCACCAGGGCCGCCAGGCTGTCGCCGGGGCCCGGGTGCGCCCCCATTCCCAGCATGCGGACGGAGAGATAGCCCAGCGCGAGCACCGCCTGCGCCATGTAGGCGGACGCCTCTTCCTTCTCCGTGACCGCGCGGCGGACCAGGGCGAAGAGCAGCACGCCCAGCGCCACGCTCGCCACCAGGCCCTCGCGGAGCGCGCCCAGCGACGTGTCCACGAGCGCCAGCCCCGCCATCACCTCGAAGAGCGCCACCCCGGCGAAGCCGTGCCCCACGCTCCGGCGCCGCGCCTTGCCGGCCACGAAGAGCGAGAGGCCCGCCAACAGCGCGCTGGCCGCTCCGAAGTACGGAAGGATGAACGCCGCGCCCCGGCCGCTGGAGTACACCGCGCCCAGGTACAGCAGCCATCCATGCACGGCGGCGAGCGAGGCCAGCCACCCCACCACCTCACGCTCGCGGCGCCGCCACACCACGGCCCACGCCGCGCCCACACCGAAGAGGAACGTCAGCGGAGTTCCCACATGCTCCAGTTCGCGCAAGCCCGCGAGCGACAGCAGCGCCAGCACCCAGCCGCCATGGTGCAGCGAGGCGCCCACGCGCACACCGCGAGCGTCCACGAGCGACCCGATGAGGCACAGCGCCAGCCCCGTTCCACTGACGACCGCGGGCACCCACAGCGGGTCCACGGCGGCGACGAGCGAGGCCCCCAGCAACGCGGTGGCCACGTTGGCCATCCACCGCTCCCTCGCCACCATCAACACACCCGCCGTCACAGCGGCGCCCACCGCCACCGGCAGGGGCAGCGAGCCAGGGCCTGACAGGAGCAGGCGCTCCAGCAGCAGCGCGCCCAACGCACCGGCGCTGCCCACCCACAGCGGCTCGCTCCAGGTCGCCTCCAGCGGCGGCAACACCTTCGCGAAGGCCTGGGTGAGCGCGCGCTGGATGCCTCCGGACTGGCACACGGCGGACGCCACGGCCGCGCCCAGCACCACGGCGATGACGGACAGGCCCGCGTCGAGCCCTCGCTCGAGCAACGCGTTCACACTGACCGCGCCCATGGGCGCCAACGTCAACGCCCAGATGGCGGGAGCCAGCAACCAGCGCTGAGACAGCAGGAACGCAGCCAGCGCCAGCACACCCGCCAGCGTGGCCAGATGAGACGGCGTGGGCGAATCAAGGGCGGGCAGCGCCGCGAGGATGAGCGCCGTGACGACGGCGCCGGGCCGCAGTGCCGTGTCCGGCGCGCTCCGGAAGAACGCCCACACGCGAGCGGGCCCATGACTCTCCGCGATGGCCAGCGCGAGCAACAGGCCGATGACGATGGGACGGGCCGCCGGGAAGAAGAGGAGGACCAGCGCGGAGCCGCACACGCGCAAGAAGGGACGCGGCCCAGGCATCAGCGCCAGGGACGCCGACAGCACATAGAGCGCCGTGGGGACATGGTACGGCCTGAGCGCGACGAGGAGCACGGGCAAGGCCACCACGGCGAGCCATCCCTGCATCCACGATGACAGGGCCTGGCGAGGGGCCTCCTCACGCGAGCGCAGCAGCAGCGATGCCGCGGCGGGGACGTGTGCCACGACACGCACCAGCGCCAGGCTCAGCAGCGGAAGCGTCTGAACCCACCAGGGCAGCTCGCCCCCCACCACCACGATGCCCACGAAGGCATACGGGACGAAGAGCGACGCGAAGAACGGCTGACGATTGGCTCGCGTCCAGAGCAAGGGCAGCACGCAGGTGCCCACGAGCAGCAACGGCAGCCCCGCGTCGTCCCACTTCACCACCGCGACACCCAGCACCACGGCGGCGGACAACGTCGCCGCCAGGGCGAAGCGGTGACCACCCGTCCCCACCCGCAAGACCGCGGGGACCTCCTCCAGCACGGCCAGGAGACTCAACACCCCGGCGAGGCACAACAACGGCACGGCGCCGAAACTGAACGTCGCGGTGAGCGCATAGAGCGAGGCCACGGCGACACTCAGCCCCGCGGGCAATACGCGCGCGGTGAGCAACGCCGCCAGCGCCGCCCCCAGCAGCAGGGGCGCATGCTCCGACGAACGCGCGCTCAGCAAGGCCGTCAGCGGGAAGACGAGCGCGATGAGCCCGGCGACCGTCGCGCTGATGCTTCGGCCCCACCGCGCCGCGGCAACGGAAGCCCCCAAAGCCCAGCAGCAGAACAGCGCCACGGACAGGCCCGGCGACATCCATCCACCCCATGGCGAATAGATGCGCGGGATGTCGTGCACCAGCGCCAGGGCAGACATGAGCACGGCGAGGGGACGCACCACCGGGAAGGTCCTCGACGCCACGGCCACCGCGCCCGCGGACACCAGGATGACGCCGGCCAGCCCTGGCGCCCGGGCCAGCACGCCCCAGGGAATCGCGAGCACCGCGTAGAAGACGCCTGGCAGGCCCAGCCACCGCGTCAGCCCACCCCGCATCCCCAGCAACGAGAGTCCGAGCGCCACCGCCGCGAGCGTGGGCGCCACCGCCGTGGACGAAAGCTCTCCCGCCCATCGTGGAAGCGCGGCCGCCGCCAGCACGGACGCCAGCGCCATGAAGGAGGCGCGCTGGAGCCCCCAGGCAGCGAGCACCGCGGCGGCGCCACACAGGGCCATGCCCGTCACGGCCGTGAAGCCGTCGCCGGCAATCAGGCCCATGAGGAACCCCGCCGTGGCCACCACACCCACGACAGCGCCCAGCAACCCGCGCGTGCGCGCGGTGCACAGCATGCTCACCGCGGCGAGCACGAGGGCCAGCGCCCCCGACGCGACCGCTCCGCCGGACGCCCCCAGGACGGCGTAGGCCTGGAAGGGAAGGAACAGCGACAGCCCCGCCCCCACCACCGTCAGGAAGAAGCGCTCCACCAGCAGGCCCAGGACGAGACACAGCACCGCCAGCGCCAGTGCGCTCCAGAAGGAGGGCCGCGCGTCCGGTCCCGACAGGCCAAAGAACACGAAGAGCGGGCTCGCCACCGCGGTAGCTCGCAGCAGCACCTCCGCCAGCGCCAGGTCCCGTGCATTGCCCGTACGCTGGCCTCGCCACAGCCGCGAGACGGCGAACAACGCACCCGCGAAGATGAAGGGCAGCGCGGACAGCGCTCCGAATTGAAGAGGCAGCGGCTCGGTGGTGTAACCGAGCCAGGCCTTCACCGCGTTGATGATGCGCCGCACCGGCCCGGGGATGAGTTGGGAGAAGGAGGCATAGGCGAAGTACGTGCTCGCATAGGCCGCGTAAACCCACCGGATGCGGGCGACGCCGCCGCGGGACAGCGACAGCAACGTCCACGAGACGACCGCCGCCGTGACGAAGAGCGCCGGCGCCGGCGCTGGCGCCGCGACGATGAGGCAGGTGGCCTGGAGTGACACCACGCCAATGGACAGCGAATCCGCGCCCCGCTCAGCGTCCAGGGTGCGGAAGCGCAACGCGGTGGCCAGGAGAAAGGCGCCGAACGGGGCATAGGTGCCAACGGAGACCGCCACGTCCGCGCCCGCCAGCGCGACGTGCAGGCGCGTGAAATAGAGCAGCAGCAGGTACAGCGGCGCGGCGAGGACGAAAGCGAGCGCGGTGCCCTCACGCGGCGCTGGTGGCGGACGCGAAGAAAGGAGGAAGAAGAGCGCACACGGCAGGACGTTGAGCCACAGCGCCTGGCCGCCCAGCCCCGTGGCGAGCGGCGCCAACCCCATCATCAAGGTACTGACCACGAGCGCCAGTTGGATAAGGGGACGGGATGTGGAATCGAAGGCCTCCAGCGGCTTGCGCGCCAGGAAGGCCGCCACTCCCGCCCATGCCAGCAACGCGGGGATGAGCCACACCGTGCCGACGCCTCCCAGTTGGAAGACGTCCCCCAAGCCCATGGGCCCCAGTGCGATACCAGCGAGCGGAGCCACGGCCGTACCGATGAGCCCCAGGATGTACCCAGGATTGCGTAACGCCTCGCGCCTGGCGAGGTACGCGCCCCAAACGGTGAAGCCCGCGGAGCAACTCGCCGTCAGCCCGAACACCGTGAGCGAGCGGAGGCCGGACGACATCCCCACCCAACTCTCGAACACGAGGTAGAGGGCACTGGAGAGGATGAGGAAGGCCCCGATGAACCACATGAGGCTTTGGTAGAGGAACGGCCTCCACACGCGATTCCAGGTGGAGGCCTCCTCGACGAGGCGCGCGGTGAGGCCTCGCGCCGGCGGCGGCTCCGCGTAGGGCTCCGCCGGATTCGCGGGCAGCGGCATCCAGACAGGCGGGGCCTCGGGGAGCGGCTCATCCGACTGCACAGCCTCGGGCGCCGCGTCCACTCCAGCAGCGGCCTCCGGCTCGGACGGGTGCGATGGCGCCGCGACGACCTCCGGCTCCAACGGAGCAGACGCCTCGGCCTGGCGCGGCTCCTCGGTGAGTCCCGGAACCTCCACGGCCGAAGTCACCTCGACCTCCGGCTGTTCCGAAGCCGCCTCCTGCGGCGCGGGAGGCTCCTGCATCAAGGCCGCGGGAACGGACGTCGCGGCATCCGCATGCGCCGGAGCCACGACGGTGGCCGCCTCCGCGGAGCCCGCTGGAGGCAGCTCCGTCAAGACCGCGAGGAGGATGCGTGCCTGCCGCTCATACCGCTCCGAGATGAAGCGCCGGACGCTGGGAGGAACCTCGGGCGACTCCCACCGCGTCAGCTCATCGAGCAGGAATTGAACGTGCGTGAGCTCGGCTTCGATGACCTCACGCGAGCGCCCCGTCATCCGAGCGCCACACAGCGCACACCACGAGTCCTTGCCACGCCGCTCTTCGCGGCAGTCAGCGCAGTACATACATCCCCCTCGATACAACGAACATGCCATTCAAGAGGCTGTCGCGTACAGGCACCCCCTGACGAAGGGGGACGCGTACACGCTGCATCACACCCGTGACACCTGTGCATCCGGTTGCACAACCCGTGCGTGAGTGTCAACGCAGCGGGCGGCCGCCTTGCCGCCGCTGGCACCTCGGCCCCGGCTGTGAAACGTTGCGCGCATGAGCACGGAAGAGCTGACGCTGCGACGCATCGAATCGAGGGATGACGCGGCGGTGGCCGGCATCATCCGGACGGTGATGCCGGAGTTCGGCGCGGACGGCCCTGGCTTCGCCATCCACGATCCCGAGGTGTCAGCGATGACCGCCGCCTACGCCCGGCCCCGGCACACCTACTTCGTCGTGGAGCGGGCGGGGCGTGTCATCGGCGGTGGTGGAATCGCCCCACTTGAAGGAGGAGACCCGGGCGTCTGCGAGCTGCGGAAGATGTACTTCCTCCCCGAAGCCCGAGGCCTCGGCCAGGGCGAGCGCCTGCTCCGACGCTGCCTGGCATTCGCACGTGAAGCGGGCTTCCAGCGCTGCTACCTGGAGACGCTGGCGGGAATGCAGCAGGCCCAGAAGCTCTACCGCCGCATGGGCTTCGAACCGCTGTGCGCGCCCATGGGCAGCACGGGCCACTTCGGCTGCGATCACTGGTACGCCCGGGATTTGTCAAAGCCGCTCGACTGACGAAGACGGACGGCCCCCTGGCCTGCCAGCGGCCCTTCGTACGGCCCAGTGCCTCGTCGCGCCCGCGTCCCCAGGTTTGGGACAGGAGGGGCAGCACATGACGAGCATCCATCCCGCGGAAGGAACGTGCCATGCCTGACCGGCGGGCGCCCACGAAGCCCGGCTGCGTCGTGGAACCACCGCCCCGGCCGGACAAGAAGCCCTTCGACATCGACGAGGTGCTTGGCCGCATCCGAGAGGCGGTGCGCCACTTCGCTGACGCGGCGATGTTCGCGCTCGCGGCCCGAGGACATGACACGCTCTTCGAGCAGCTCGTCGCCTGCATCCTCTCCATCCGCACCCGCGACGAGGTGAGCCTGCCCGTCTCGCTCGCCCTGCTCCAGCGCGCCTCCACGCCAGAGGCCCTGGCGCGCATGTCGCCGGAAGACATCGACACCCTCATCCAGCCCGTCACCTTCCACGAAGCGAAGGCCTGGCAGCTTCACGCCCTCGCCACGCGGACGCGGGATGAATTCGGAGGCGCGCTGCCATGTGATGCCCGGGTGCTCCAGTCCTTCAAGGGCGTGGGCCCCAAGTGCGCGCACCTGGCGCTGGGCATCGCCTGCGGGCACGAAGCCATCAGCGTGGACATCCACGTCCATCGGGTGACGAACCGCTGGGGCTATGTGCAGGCGCGCACGCCGGAGGCCACCATGGAGGCGCTGGAGGCCGTGCTCCCGCGCGCCTGGTGGGTGGAGCTCAACCGGTTGCTGGTGCCTTTTGGCAAGCACGTCTGCACGGGCACGCGGCCGAAGTGCTCCACGTGCCCTGTGCTGAGCTTCTGCCGGCAGGTCGGCGTGAGGGACGCGCGCTGACGCTACCGGTCCTGTCCCACGAGCCGCGTCGCCCGGCGGGCCAGCCGCCGAGCGGCCCGCGCTGCGGTGCTCGCCGCTGCCTACGCCGCTCACCCAGAGCGATTCCCCCGCGGTGCCCCCATGCCGAAGACACCGCCAATCGTCGTTTGGATAAACGACCCCGCGCGCCGCTCCTCCTCACGGGAAGCCGCGCAGTCATCTCTCGAACTCACTGTCTCACTCGCGTTGACAGGCTCCGCGTGTCGCGCCGCAGCCCAGTCGCTGGAGTGCGCCACCTCGACGGTGGTGGTGGCCGTAATAGGCAAAGATTTACCCCGGATGGCTTGGAGACTTCTGGCCTCGTGCACGGCTCGCTTACTCGTCTCGACGCGCTCATGACGCAGCGAGCGAATTTTGGATAGGCACTGGTGACAGGGTATTGGACGACCTCAGCACTTGAGCCCTTGCGGGTGCAATTCATTGAGCATTGAGATAAATTCGCACGGATGTCCCGTCTCAGCGCCCCCTCTCCCCATGCGCCCGCGAGGACCTCGGACGTGTCCACGGCCTCCGAGTCGATTCCGTACGGACAGCGCCCATCCGCGCGCCCGATTCCAGCGTTGACTCTCATCTCGCACACCACCGTCACCCGCCTCGGGGAGAGGCTGCTGCTGCACGGACTCCTCGCCGGCCGGGAGGTCCCGCTCTCCCGCAATGCCCCGGACTTCTGCCGCCCGGGCGAGCCGCTCGGCCTGCCCCTGGGCGACCCCTTCATGAGTCGCAAGTCGATCCTGTTCGTCCCCGCGGGAGCAGGCATCCGCGTCGTCCTGGGCGAAGTGGGACGATGCACGTCAGCGGGCGAGCCACTTCACGGGGCCCGCGAATTCGGTCCCACAGAGATTGAACGAGGAGTCCCGCTGGAGTTCTCCAGGCGGACGGGGGTGCTGCTGCACCTGGCCTCTCCCCCTGAATCAAACGCACCATCCGCCCTGGGAATGGTGGGCGAAAGCGCTGCCATCCATGCCCTGCGCCGACACATCGAGCGCGTCGCCGACCTGGATGTGCCCGTCCTCATCCGGGGCGAAACCGGAACTGGCAAGGAACTGGTCGCCCAGGCCCTCCACGAGCGGAGCCAGCGCCGAGGCCCTTTCGTCAGTGTCAACCTGGGCGCCCTCCCGAAGGAACTGGCCGCGGCGGAACTCTTCGGCAGCGTCCAGGGAGCCTTCACCGGTGCCCAACGCGACCGTAAGGGCCTCTTCCAAGCCGCGGAGGGCGGCACGCTCTTCCTCGACGAGGTGGGAGAGGCCTCATCCGACGTACAGGTCATGCTCCTCCGAGTGTTGGAGACGGGGGAGCTGTACCCGGTGGGGGCCAGCAAGCCCGTGGCGACGAACATCCGCCTCATCGCCGCCACGGACGCGGACCTGGAAGCGCAGATCGCCGAGGGGCGCTTCCGGTCTCCCCTCCTTCACCGGCTGGCCGGCTATGAGCTCCGGCTTGCTCCTCTCCGCGAGCGCCGGGAGGACATCGCTCCACTGTTCCTCCACTTCGCCCGCCAGGAGTTGGACGCGCTCGGAGAGGCCCACCACCTCACCGCGAGAGACCCTCATGCACTACCTTGGATGCCATCAGACCTGGCGGCGCAGCTCCTGCTGCATCCCTGGCCGGGCAACGTCCGTCAGCTCCGGAACGTCGCCCGACAGCTCGTCATCGGCAGCAGGGGTCAGCCCTGCCTGGAGCTTGATGCACGCCTCGCCCAGGAGTTGAGGCTCGACCTGGCGCCGCCGGCCCGGCCCTCCGCCTCCGCCCTCCCCCCGAAGCGTGAGGTTGCGGCCCGTCGCAAGTCCACGGACGTGGGCGAACAGGAACTCCTCGTGGCCTTGCGTGCGCACGACTGGGACGTCAAGAAGGCCGCCCACCACCTGGAGATCGCCCGCTCCTCCATCTATGATCTCATCGAGCGCAGCCCCAGCATCCGTCTGGCTGGAGACCTGAGCGTGGAGGAGCTCACCCACGCCTTCCACGCGTGCCAGGGCAACCTGGATGAGATGGTGCGGCGCCTGGAGGTGTCCAAGCGGGCCTTGAACCGACGTGTCAAGGAACTGGGACTGCATTCGAAGGAGTCCTGAGCGGACGGCGACACACCGCCACTCCAGTTACACCCACAGGAGCAGCCCTGAACGCCTCAATGGCAGACCAGGAGACGACCATGAAGTCCCAAGTCATCATCAACTTCAACGAAGAAAATCCTACACCAGTACCGGAGACAATCCCGGTCTTAAACGGCACCTGGATAACCTTCAGGATAATACTCCCTCTCGGCTTGAAGCTGACTCCAACAATCCACTTCCTCGATACCGACCCCGATGCCGGCGCCCTGCCAATCAATCATCCCACCCACGTCCTTGTCTTCACCGAAGAAACAAACACATACGAACACATCATCGCCCCTCAGCTAGACAAATCCAAAGCACCCATCTCCCAAAAAACATTCATACGCAGCTATCTCGTCAAACTCATAGAAACCGTGCCCTCCGAGTCCCCTCCGCGAGACAAGGAGAAGAACAGCTCTTCAATAGGGGAACCCCCCACATCCTCTGGGAAAATCGAAGTATCAGGCGGTCCTGGCACAGAGCTTCCCTCTCTGGTCTAGCCACCGCTCCCGAGGTACGCCCCACGCTCGCGGCACGACGTTTCATTCTCACGCCAAGCAGCGCGAACGTGGCGGAGGGCGACGCAAGCACGGGTTCAGGGGCATGCGGCAAGCCGCTGCGCGCCAGCGAGCGGGCCGCCCCACTCGTTGGAGAGGTTTGAGTTGTGCGTGAGCGCCTGGGTCAGCTCATCCAGGGCCTGGCGCCTCCAGGTGCACAGGTCCCCGGGGGGCACGGTTTCAACCCACTCCAACTTCAAACCGGCCCGCAGGGCGCGGGCCGCGGCCCAGTCGGACCGGAGCTTCAGCGCTTGCTCGGCGTGTTCAAGGCCCCGCAGAAGGAGCGGGCCGTTTTCACGACCCGTGCGCTTCTGGTGTTCCGCCCACCGTCGGTAGAAGCGGCCAGCCTCCAGGCGATATTCCGGGTCCTCCGGAGAGAGCGTGAGGGCCTTGTCGAAGGACTTCGCCGCCGCCTCCATCGCCTCGGTCTGGAGCGGCCCGCGCTGTGCCTTCCAGTGCGCCTGGAGGGCCTGCACCTTGCCAAGCTGGAGCCAGGGCTCCGCCTCCAGGGAGTTCACCTCCAACGCGGCGTGGAGCTCCGCCAGGGCGCGCGCGATGGCAGCCCCGGGATCTCGCCCCTGGTCCAACTCGATGCGGGCCTGGATGACATGCACCGTGCCGAGGAGGACCCGCAGCCACACGGCCCCCGGCATCTTCTCAGAGGCTTGTCTCAGTGCCTCCGTTGCCGCATGCACGCTCGAACGAGGTGACTCGCCAAGCGCGAGCAGGTAGTGCGCGCGCCGGACGAAGAGAGAGCCCAGGTTTGCATAGGCAAAGCCCTGTCCGGGCGCGACGGCGATGGCCTGTTCGAAGCACGTCCGAGCCTGCTCCAACGCGGGCAGGGGATCCTCACCGCGGTTCCAGGAATCTTCGGCCCGCAGCAAGTGCACCACGCCCATTCCGTTATGGAAGTTGGGGATCCGTCGGTTGATTTCAATGCCACGCTGATACTGCTCCAATGCATGCGCCAGGACAGGTCGCGGATCCTCACCGCGACGCCCCCGCCGCCGAGCCAACTGCTCTTCGACCTGACCCGCATAGAAATACAGCGCCACATGCTGGGGGTTGAGAGCCCGAGCCTGCTCGAGTGCCGCTGCCGCCCGCCGCAGGTCCTGCTCCGCCTCCGCATTGAGTGGACGGGAAGCCCGTGAATAAAACGCACGCCCCAGGTTGATCCAGTCCTCGGGGACACGATTGTCCAATGTGATGGCCGCCTCGTAGGCGAGGATGGCATTGTCCCTGTTCCCGCCGGAGTCCCTCCCGATCTGCTCCTCGTAGTCCGCCCACGTCGTGAAGACGAGACCTGAATCGCCGTGGTAGGCGCGGTCCCGGTGCGCCACGCCGATGCTGGCGAACAACGCGGCGGCTTCTCCGAGCAGCGCGCGTGGGTCCTCGTCCTTCTCGATTTGATAGCGCGCTTGGAGCCAGGTGCTCCGAGCCAGGTTGAATGTGGCCGCCGGAAGCCCGGGCTCCACCAAGAGGGCACGCCGCGCTGCCTCCAGCGCCTTCGCTAGAGGCTCCTCCCCATCGCCCCCATGGGTGAGCCGGTGCTCGGCCAGGCGGTGGTGCGCGCGCGCCATGCGGATCAGACACTGGGCGTCGTCCGGAGCAATGGTGAGGCAACGGGAGAGCGCGTCCAGGGAACGGTGGTACGCAGGCATCACATCCCCCCTGCCATACAGCTCCATGACCATCGCATCGTTTTCGAGCAAGGCCAGGGACCGGTAGACGCCGGGGTCGCTTTCAGCGGTGGCGATGGCGGCGGCGTAGGCCTTGCGACCGGCTTCGAAGCTCGCTCGGGCTCCCTCGGGATCTCCCCCGTTCCAGCGTTTGAACGCCTGTGCCGCATGGACGTCCCCGCGCAGCATGGGCAGCTCATGAAACCAGGGCAGCTCGCTGGCGGCGCGATCCGCCAGGAGCAGGGCGTCATCGAAGCGGCCCTCGTAGAAGGCGACCAGCGCCGCCACGTATTCCCTCGAGGGCACCTGAGCGCCTTCACTCTGCTTGAACCACGCGAGCGCCGGATCCCGGTAGAGGCGCTCCGCTTCACGCGTCGCGGCCTCCCGCAGCGCCGGCACACGGATCCGCTGCGCCTCCAGGAGTTGCTGCTGATAGCGCCGCCCGCTCACCAGCGCGAGCGCATACGCGGCCCGGGGCGAGTGAAAGCCATTGCGCCAGGAGGACTCCAGGAACTCCAGGGCCTTCGCCTCGTCTCCGAGCGCAAGGTGGCCACGCCCCAGCGCATGGTGCCCAGGGCCCAGCGCCTGCGGACCGGAGCGCTGGATCTCCGCCTCCAGTTCGGCCATCTGGGCCTGGAGTGCGCGGCGGTCCTGCCGGATGTCATGCAGCCGCGAGAGCGCGGAGTAGCGGCCCCTGGACTCGATGTTCTCCACCAGCTCGGTGAATCGCTGGACGATTCGCTCACGCTCGGCGGCCTCCTGGCGGGCCCGGATGCCCCAACCGAGGGCCCCTCCCACGGCGACCAGCGCGGCGGCGCCCACCGTGGCCAGGAGTCGGTGTTTGCGCAGGCGCTTGTGCAGGAAGTACGCGAAGCTCGTGCGTGCCAGCACCGGCTCGCCGCTCAGGAAACGCTCCAGGTCATCCGCCAATGCACGCGCCGAGTCGTAACGGGCGTCGCGATCCTTTTCCAGACACTTGAGGGCAATGGCCTCCAGGTCCGCCGGGAGTCCCGGAGAAAGCAGGCGCGGCGCGCGCGGCTCCTCGGTGGCGATGCTGTTGAGCACTTCCAGGCCATTGGCCCCAGGGATGGGGACCTCTCCGGTGAGGAGGAAGTAGAGGGTGGCCCCCAGGCTGTAGACATCCGCGCGGCGGTCGAGCCCGCTCACCTCTCCGCGAGCCTGTTCCGGGGCCATGTAGTGCGGCGTCCCCAAGACGGCGCCGCTGGCCGTGACGGACTCGTTCCATTCACGCGCAAGACCGAAGTCCATCACATAGGGCCTGGGAGTCCCGCCGTCGGAGTACTCCACCATGATGTTGGAAGGCTTGATGTCCCGGTGGATGAGCCCGACGCGGTGGGCCGCATGAACACCCAGAGCAGCCTCGCGCATCACCAGTGCCTTCTGCTCGATGGTGAGTGAGCGCACCTGGGCGCCGAGCGACTGGCCGTCGATGTACTGCATGGCGATGAAGACCTTCCCCCCGACGTGGCCCACCTCATACACTTGACATACGCGCTCGTGCTTCACCTTGGCCTGGGCACGGGCCTCGGAAACGAAGCGGCGAGTGTGCGATTCCTCGTCGCGGACGAACTTGAGGGCGACCTGTCGGCGCAGCCGTGGGTCCCAGGCCAGGAACACACGACCCATTCCGCCCTGTCCCAGGAACCGCACGGGTTGGTATCGCTCCCACCCGGGGAGGGGGAAAGCAGGGACGTCGGCTTCCCCCGGGGCCAATGCCTGTTCAGCCCGGACCGGGTCGACCGTAACGGTCTGCTCGGCAGAGGGCTGCTCACCTGACGGGCGCTCCTCCAGGGCAAGGTTCTCCCGCATCAGAGAGGCAAGTGTCTCTTCCGAAACCCGGCCCCGCTCCTGAAGCAACTTCAGCGGGCTTCGTCCCAGGCGCCGCGCATCCTGAAGCAGGGCCACCGCCTCCTCGCGGGACAGGATCCCCTCGTCAATCGCGAGCCAGATCTCCGTCTCATCGTCACGATTCATCGGTGGGCACCTCAAAGCGAGCGGCGCGCAAAGCCAGCGGCCATCTCAGTTGAAGGGCCCCGCGCTCCCCGGTCGTTCCTATATCACGAGGTCTCTTCTCAGAAGAGACACGGGGTCCGCTTCGGTCCAAGGAGTGCTCGCGGCATGTCGCCGGCATGTCGCCGGACTATCGAGACATCCCCCTGGGGCGCAATCACCCTACCAACGCGTGCGATGGCGGAGACGCGCCACGCCCCTTGATGGAAGCGTGAGCAGTCCGACCCGGAAGCGAAGCTCGAGTGGGCACGAGAGGTGCAAACACAGACTTGCGCTTGGTGACTCCACCAAGCATTGCCGGTCCCTTGCCCCTCTTCAGGTGAAAGCCATGAGAACAATGTCCGAATTCAGCTCGCGAAACTCCAAGCCACGCGGAGGGTGGGACGCACTCCGCCAGGCCACGAAGGTTTCCGCCATGTTGGCGGGAGTCCTCGGTCTGGTGGGGTGCACGCCCGAGCAGCAACTCCAGCTCGAGCAAGACGCGTTGAGCAGTTCGCGCGCGGGCCTGACGCTGGGCGGCCCGAGCCTCCTCCACCGCTACAGCTTCACCGCCGGCGGGACCGACTCGGTGAGCGCGGCGCATGCCACGCTCGAGGGGGGGGCCACGACCGTCAATGGCGAGGTGATTCTGAACGGAGCGGGGGCCTATGTGAACCTGCCCATCACCGGGACCCTCGCCAGCCTCCAGGATGCGACCTTCGAGGCGTGGGTGAAGTGGGATTCCGCCTCGGGGCAGACGTGGGCGCGCATCTTCGACTTCAACGATGGCGTTTGGTACAAGTCCCTGGTCCTCACCCCGCGCAATGGCGGCTTCGACTCGGGGCCGGCGGTAGACACGCCACGCTTCAGCATCTTCAGCCCGGCCATCAGTGGAGAGGAGCAGGCCACCAGTGCGACCGGGTTCCCAACGGGCGCGCTCACGCACGTCGCCGTAACCATGGACAGCGTCGCGAGGGTCAACCGCCTGTACATCAACGGCGTGCAGGTGGCTCAGACCACCACCCCTACCGCGCTCACTCCGGCGAGCCTGGGCACGCTCGCGAATGCGTGGTTGGGTCGTTCCGCCTATTCCGCGGATCCATTCTTCAAGGGCTCGATCTCCGAGTTCCGCGTTCACGGCGCTGCGCTGTCGTCGAATGACCTCACCGCCAGCTTCCATGCCGGCCCGGATACCGTGATGGCGCCTGACGCGGAGCACGTGGTCATCTACGGGCGAACGGACGTGGCGGGCATGGCCGCGGACACCACGAGCGTGTACTGGGTCGAGAACCGAACCTGCGGCCAGGTGATGAAGGCGTCGCTCTCCACGGGTAGAGCGCAGGTTCTCGCCTCCGGCCGCGAAAACCCGAGCGCCGTGACCACGGATGCCACGTTTGTCTACTGGGTCGAGAACGGCACGACCATCTTCAAGATGCCCGTCAATGGCGGGAGCATCACCCCCCTGGCCTCGGGGCTATCGGGGATTGGCCATCTCGCCACGGATGGCGCGGAACTCTTCTGGACCCAGGGAGGCTCCATCCTCCACATGCCGGTCCAGGGCGGCACGCCTGCCATTCTCTACACGACAGCCCTGGCTGGCCCCCTCGCAGTGGATGGTCATCATCTCTACTGGATGCAGCCGGGCGGCACCATCGTGAAGGCAGCCAGGCCCGGCGGCCCTCCTGCATACCTCTGGGGTGCGTCGAACGCCACCACGGGTATCGCCAGCGACGGAACGGACCTCTTCATCGCGGAGAACCTGAGTCCATACGACGTCCTCCGGGTCCCGGTAGGCGGGGCCCAGTCGGTGCCAGCGTTTTCCATCAGGTACGGCAACATCACGAGCCTTGCCGTGGGGCCCAACCGCGTCGCCTGGTTCGACCCCAGCCTCGGTGCGATTCTCGCCAAGGGCAAGTAGGGCACGCGGACTCAGGGCCAGCGAGGGGAACTCAACCGGCTGCAGCTCCCCTCGCTACCGGTCCTGCCCCAGGAGCTGCGTCGCCCGCCGTGCCAGCCGCCGCCAGGGATTGGTGCGGCCCCCATTCTCCAGCGTGATTTCCTTCGAGTGCCGCAGGTCTTTGGCCCAGCACCGCGCCAGCTTGCGGACGAAGGACGCATCGTGGATGACGAGCGAGCCCTCCTTCAGCTTGTTGAGCGACAGCGAGTCCATGTTGGTGGAGCCCACCACGGCGAGCCAGTCATCCACGAGCAGCGTCTTCGAATGCATCATCGACGGCTGGTACTCCCAGATGCGCGCGCCCGCGGCCAGCAGTCGCTCGTACGTCGAGCGCTGGGACGCCCTCATGATGGGCACGTCATGGTTGGGCCCGGGCCCCAGGATGCGAATCTCCACGCCCTGACGGCACTTCTCCTCCAGGTGCTCCAGAATCGCGTTGGGCGGTGAGAAGTAGGCGTTGGCAATCCAGATGCGCTCGCGCGCGGCGCCAATCACGATACGAATCATGCGCTCCGCGTCGGTGAGGCCCAGCTTGCCCGCGCTGTCGATGAAGCCCGCGGCGCAGGGGCCCATGGGCTCCGCTTCAGGGAAGGCGCTCGGCGGAATCAACCCGCCACCCGACTCCTGCCAGTGCCGGGAGAACGACAACTGCATGCGGCGCACCTCGGGCCCCTCGACGCGGACGTGCGTGTCGCGCCACTCGTCCGGCTTCAGGCCGTCGCCTTCCCACACCTTCCAGATGCCGAAGCCGCCCGTGTAGCCAATGCGCCCGTCGACGATGACGAGCTTCTGGTGACTGCGCCCCAGCAGACGGCCCAGCACCTTGCCCGCCAGGAGCCGGAAGTAGTGGACCTCCACCCCAGCGCCCGTGAGCACCTTCTCCACCTTCTGGTCGAAGTCGCGGTCGCCGCGAATCTCCTCGCTGCCCACCGGGTCCACCACCACGCGGCACGCCACGCCCGCCCGGGCGCGCTCCACCAGCGCCTCCACGACACGGTCCGACAGCTCACAGGGCCGCCAGATGTACACCAGGACATGGACGCTGCTCTGGGCGGCGCGGATGTCCGCCAGCATGCGCTCGAAGACAGCACTGTTCTCCAGCAACTCCAGCGAGTGTCCGGGAGTCAGCCCCACGCCCGTGGACTGGTACAGCGCGAAGGAGAAGGCCTCCGGCCCCGGCGGCAGCGTGAAGGGCCCGTGCATCTCATGTCGCGCACGCTCCACGCCGCCCGAGAAGCCCAGCGCCCCGGGCTTGGGAATCAGCGCCTCCAGCTCCTGCATTTCATCCATACGGGCAAGCTAGGGATGCCTCCCTCCGCTTGGAATGCCGCGCCTGCCCGCATGCCTCGGGCCCGACGCGTGCTTCCCGTTGCCGCGCGGCGGCAGGCTGGCCACACTGCGCCCGTCCTCAAGCCCCCAGGAGCGCCAACCATGGTGGATGACACCCGACCGACAGCCCACGAGCTGCTGTCCCTGCCTCGACTCGCTCCGCTCGTGCCCATGCTGTACGTGGCCTGGACGGACGGGGAGCTCACGCCAGAGGAGATTCGCGCCATGGGCTCCGCCGCCCGCGCGCAGCCCTGGCTGGACCTGCGCGCCAACACCGTGCTGGCGCGCTGGCTGGACCCGCTGGTGCCGCCCAGCCCCGGTGAGCTGGCCCAGGTGCGCGAGCACATCCGCCGCACCGCGGAGCGCCTGTCCCATAGCGAACACAACAACCTCGCCGAGCTGGGCGCGCGGCTCGCCCAGGTGGGCAACGGCGACGAGGGCCTCCCCGCGCCCATGCCGGAGCTGACGCGCGCGCTGGCGCAACTGGAGGCGTCCCTGGGCGTCTCCGGCAGCGAGGCCGTCCGCTCGCTCGTCCCCGCCGCATCGCCCAGCCGCGCCCATGAGGGCACGCCCACCTCCTTCGACCCGGAGGCGCTGCGCGCCGTGCTGGACCGGACGTACCCGGAGACGCGCGCCCAGGTGCGGCAGTGGCTGGCGGACCCGGCCTTCCGCTACACGGACACCCGCGACACCGCGAAGTACCGCGACAAGGTGCTCGCCTGGCTCAAGGCCATGGCCGACCAGGGCCTGGGGCGCATCGCCTTCCCCGCGGACAATGAGACGAGCGCGGACCTGGGCGCCTTCGTCACCGCCTTCGAGACGCTGGCCTATTTCGACCTGAGCCTCGTCATCAAGGCCGGTGTCCACTTCGGCCTCTTCGGCGCCAGCATCCTCTTCCTCGGCACCGAGAAGCACCACCGGAAGTACCTGCCCCAGGTGGCCTCGCTGGAGCTGCCCGGCTGCTTCGCCATGAGCGAGCTGGGTCATGGCTCCAACGTCCGGGACGTGGAGACGGTGGCCCGCTACGACGCGGAGGCCGGCGAGTTCGTGATTCACACGCCCACGGAGACGGCGCGCAAGGAGTGGATTGGCAACGCCGCGCGGCACGGGCGCATCGCCACCGTGTTCGCGCAACTCGAGGTCGGCGGCCGGGCGCTGGGCGTCCACGCGCTGCTGGTGCCACTGCGCGACCCGGCCGGGAAGGTGCTGCCCGGGGTTCGCATCGAGGACTGCGGCGAGAAGATGGGCCTCAACGGCGTGGACAACGGCCGCATCTGGTTCGAGCACGTCCGCGTCCCGCGCGAGAACCTGCTGGACCGCTTCGGACAGGTGAACGCGCAGGGCGAATACACCAGCGCCATCACCGGCGACTCCAAGCGCTTCTTCACCATGCTGGGCACGTTGGTGGCGGGCCGGGTGAGCGTGGCCGCCGCGGCGCTGAGCGCGGCCAAGAGCGGGCTCACCATCGCCGTGCGCTACGGCGACCTGCGGCGCCAGTTCGGCCCCGCGGGCGACCAGGAGTTCCGCCTGCTGGACCACCAGGCCCACCAGCGGCGCCTGCTCAAGCCCCTGGCCAAGACGTACGCCATGGACTTCGCGCTCGAATACCTGGTGGAGCGCTACGTGAAGCGCACCGAGGAGGACGCGCGCGAAGTGGAGTCGCTGGCGGCCGGCCTCAAGGCCTACAGCACCTGGCACACCACCGCCGTCCTCCAGGAGGCGCGCGAGGCGTGCGGCGGCCAGGGCTACCTCGAAGCCAACCGGCTGGCGGCGCTGAAGGCGGACACGGACGTGTTCACCACCTTCGAGGGCGACAACACGGTGCTGATGCAGCTGGTCGCCAAGGGCCTGCTCACCGGCTACAAGCAGCGCTTCGAGGACGACCGCGTCTTCGCCGTGCTGAAGCTGCTGGCGGACCGGGCCACCCGCGTGGTGGACCGCAACCCCTTCGCCGCGCGGCGCACCGACAGCGACCACCTGCGCGACAACGACTACCACCTGCGCGCGCTGCGCTTCCGTGAAGAGGAGCTGCTGGAAACCGTGTCGCGGCGCCTGCGCAAGCGGCTGAGCGCGGGCGTGGAGGCCTTCGAGGCCTTCAACCAGGTCCAGGTCCACCTGCTGGAGCTGGCACACGCCCACGTGGAGCGGCTGGTGCTGGAGCAGTTCCTCAAGGGCGTGGCCGACGTGAAGGACCCCGGCCTGAAGACGGTGCTGGGACGCCTGTGCGACCTCTACGGCCTGTCCTGCCTGGAGTCCGCCAGCGGCTGGTTCCAGGAGCACGGGTGGCTGGAGGGCACCAAGGCGAAGGCCATCCGCAAGGAGGTGACGCGGCTGTGCGCCGAGCTCCGCCCCGACGCGGTGGCGCTGGTGAACGCGTTTGGAGTACCCGACACCTGCCTCGCCGCGCCCATTGGCTTGGGCCACCTGTCGCCATGAGGTGAACGTTTGAGGCAGGCGGCACTGCCCTCCTGCCTGCCCCATGCACAGCATCGTGGGGCCATGACACGACACACGACGATTCTGCTGTGCGCCCTCGGGTGGCTGTCGGGCTGCGCCACGATGTCTCCCGTGGAGCGCGCGGCCGCCCTGGAGGCCCAGAACAAGCAGCGGGTGCAGCAGCTCACCGAGGAGCTCTACAACCTGCGCAAGCTGGACCGCATCCCGGAGTTCATCGCCGAGGACTTCGTGGACCGCTCCCAGGGCGCGCCCCTCAACGCGGTGGGGCCCGCCTTCATCCGCCAGCAGGCGGAGGCCAGCTTCCAAACGTTCCCGGAGCTGAAGTTCGACATCCTCCACCTGGTGGCGGACGGCGACCTGGTGCTCGTGCACTGGAAGGCCACCGCACCGGCCCCCCAGCCCCTCCTGCTGCGAGGGCACTCCCTGTACCGGCTGCGCGACGGCAAGGTGGTGGAGTCCTGGGACATCTCCGACCGCCTGTCGCCGCTGCTCCAGCGTGGCTACAAGGTGGTGCCGCCCACGCTGTAGCCCTCGGCTCAGCCGCCGGGCGCGCGGAACACCGCGCCGTCCTGGCCTTCCACCACCAGGCTGGCGCCATCCGACGGCGACACCCGGAGCGCCACGCGCGGCAGCCCCTTGCGGTCCCTCAGCACCAGACCGGGAGAGCCATGCTCGTCCGCACCCAGGATGGCCCGGGGCCGTCCGTCCGCGTCCGACAGCTCCAGCCGCGACGAGCCATCCACCTGGAGGCCCACCGCGAACAGCTCCCCTCCTCCGGGCTTGGACAGCGTCAGGCGCGGCGCCTCGTCGGAGTACACCATCAGCTCCGCCAGGGACTGGCCCTCGGCGGTGGAGAAGCGCAGCCGGGGCGAGCCGTCCTCGCCCACGCCCAGCAGCGCCCGGGGCCGGCCCTCGCCGTCGCGCAGCACCAGGCCCGCGTTGCCCTGCGCATCGGTATCCAGCGTGGCCCGCGTCTGCCCGCGCGCGTCCGTGAGCACCAGCCGGGAGGCCACCAGCGTTCCGGAGGACAGGTCCTCGCCCCGGAGCGCCGCCGCGCCCAGCCCCAGCCCCGCCAGCGCGAGCGCGGTGAACGTCAGCCCCTGCCACCGCCGGCAACTGCGCTCCAGCCGCGCCATCCGTGCTTCGAGCGAATCCGAATCCATTCGAACGCCTCCTCGCGAAGAGAAGCTAACGGAAGCGGGCCCGGTGCGCGCGCCCGACTGTCCAGCAGTGACGGCCCGTCCACCCCCGCCGTGGTCGCCGTGCCGCCGCTGACCTATTTGCGCATCCATCACTACCAGGAAGGCCCCATGACTTCACGACTCCGGCTGCTGCCGCTGCTGGCCCTGCTCTCGCTGACAACCTGCGTGCGCAACCCCGCCACCGGCAAGCGAATGCTGTCGCTCGTCTCCCAGGATGACGAGATTGCCCTGGGCAAGCAGAGCGCGGAGGAGGTGCGCGGGTCCATTGGCCTCATCCAGGAGCCCAAGGTTCAGGAATATGTCGCCCGGGTGGGCCTGCCCATGGCGAAGGCCTCCGAAAGGCCGGAGCTGCCCTGGACGGTCCAGGCCGTGGATGACCCGGTGGTGAACGCCTTCGCCCTCCCCGGAGGGCCCGTGTTCGTGACGCGGGGCCTGCTCACCGCGCTCAACTCCGAGGCGGAGCTGGCCTCCGTGCTGGGGCACGAAATCGCCCACATCACCGCACGGCACTCCGTGGAGCAGCTGTCCCAGGCGCAGCTGGCCCAGGCCGGCCTGCTGCTGGGCAGCGTGCTCAGCGAGGACGTGGCCCGCTTCGGGGGCCTTGCCGCCGCCGGTCTCCAGCTGCTGTTCCTCAAGTACGGCCGCGACGACGAGCGCCAGGCGGACGAACTGGGCTTCAAGTACATGCTGAACGGCGGCTACGACGTGCGCCAGGCGGCCAACGTCTTCGCCACCCTGGACCGCGTGGGCAAGGCCGCGGGCGGCCAGAGCCTCCCCGCGTGGCTGTCCACCCACCCCGACCCAGGCGACCGCGTGAAGACCGCCCAGGAGCGCGCCGCGAAGGCCAACGTGGACTTCAACCAGCTCAAGGATGGCCGGGAGGAATACCTCGCCATGCTCCAGGGCATGCCCTACGGCAACGACCCGCGGCAGGGCTTCTTCCGGGGCAACGTCTTCATGCACCCGGGCCTGCGCTTCCAGCTCACCTTCCCCCAGGGGTGGAAGACGGCGAACCAGCCGCAGCAGGTGGCGGGCATCAGCCCCCAGGAGGACGCCATCGTCGGGCTGGTGCCCACCGGCAAAATCGCCCCACAGGAGGCGATGCAGCGCTTCCTCGCGCAGGAGGGCATCCAGCCCGTGAGCGCCGCGCCCACCGGATTCCCCCAGGGCGCCAGGTTCTTCCAGGCGCAGACGGAGCAGGGCGTCATCGCCGGCGTCACGGCCTTCGTGTCCCAGGGCGGCACCACGCTCCAGCTCCTGGGCTACACCGGCGCGCAGCAGCTCCCCGCCTACGAGGATGCCTTCCGCGCGACCTTCTCCAGCTTCGGCGCGCTGACGGATGCCTCGGCGCTGGCCGTCCAGCCCGCGAAAATCGAGCTGGCGAAGGTGACGTCGCCCATGACGCTGCAGCAGTTCAACGAGCAGCACCCGTCCACCATCTCCGTGGAGGAGTTGGCCATCATCAACGGCGTACAGCCCGGGGACACGCTGCCCGCGGGCCGTACGGTGAAACGCGTGACGGGCGGGGTGCAGACCACGCCCTGAGCCGTGCTCCGGCACGGTGCGCCGGAGCACGGTGCGTGCCTCAGTAGTCGACGTCGCCGTCGCCACGCTCCGGCGCGCGATAGCTGTCGTCGCTCCGGTCCTGGCGGCGGTCCGTCTCCTCCACGTAGTCGGTGGGGATGATGTCGGGACCGCGCCGGACCGGCCGGCCCGCGCCAAATAGGAAGCCCAGCTTGAACTGCGCGAAGCCGCCGCTGAAGCCCGCGATGGCCTCCGAGTCCGTGTTGGTGGTGTTCACCTCGCCCACGACGGGAAAGGAGATGCCCACTTCAGGCATCAGTCGGAAACCCTCCGTCACGCGAAGCGCGTAGCCCACCGAGGCGCCGACGCTGAGGAGGTTGACGGCGGCGCCGTCATTGCCCACGTCACCGGAGACCCGCGTCCAGATGGCGCGAGGCCCCAGCACCAGCTCCGAGCCCCCCGTCGTCTTGAAGCCCACCAGCAACGGGACGGCGACGTTCAGGTAGCTCGACGAAGCTTTCTCTCCGTCCACGGTCGTCCCCGAGCTGAAGGACGCGCCCGAGATGGACGGCGCCAGGGAGATGGCCAAGGCTGGGTCACCGGGCTGGGTCAGCAGGAACTTGGTCTGCAACTCCGCCAGGGAGGACCCCAGCCGGACGCCCAGGTCCACGCGCTCCGCTACACCATAGCGAAGCGCCACGTCGAAGTGGGGCACGTACCCCGCCGCCGATACGTCTTCTTTCGCGCTCAGGACGGCCGCACCGAGGACGCCCGGCTCAATGCCAACCTGGAAGCGCCCCGCCCCGAGTGTGTCCGCCGTCTGGACGTGGCTCACCGACGCGCAGCCCGTCCCCAGAACACCCATCAACGCAGACACGACAGCAACAGAACGACGAAACATGTTCCCCTCCGAAGCCTTTCATTCCGTTCCGGAACGAAGCGGGGGCATGGACGTCGAACGGAATCGAACATTCACATTGGATTATCCGAAACCCGATTTTCCCCGGAGGACACGCGGCGCATCATGCGCGGTATGAGCCTCCACGAACGCGAACGGTTGGCGACGGCCTACGCGGCGACGCGCTACGTCATCCGGCCCCATCCCAGCACGGGTGGTGTCGAGCAAATCCTGCGGGCGGGCGCCTTGCACCCGGCGCTGGACGCAACGCTTGCGGCGCGCGGCCACCGCGAGTGGGCCTTCCTGACGGCGTGGAATCCCGGCTCGCAGCGGCGGAGCGACGAGGAGAACCGCCGCGCGCAGGCGCGGATGGTCGCGCAGCTCGTCGCCGGGGGTTGGGGGGCCGCCCCCGCGCTGGGGGAGGCGGATGACGGCAGTTGGTGCGAGCAGAGCCTCTTCGTCCCCGGGCTTCCCCGCGAGGAGGCCGGACGCTTCGGCCGCGCCTACGGGCAGGTCGCCGTGCTCGTGGGACGCACGGGAGGCCAGGCGGAGCTGCTGTTCTGCGAGGAAGCCCGCTCACCCGCCCCGTGAAGCACGCGGACAGGGTGCCCCCGCGCCGCCCGTGGGGCCGGGGGCGCGGGGCGACGCCCACGCTCAGGGAATGGGGCCCCGGGGCTGACCGGCCGCCGGGACGGAGCCACTGCCCCCCAGCGCGGTGTCACCCGGGTTCTCCGGGATGACTTCCAGCTCGCGGGCATTGATGACCCTGCGCGCCAGCTCGTCGAACTCGACCTCCAGGATGCGGCCGGGTTGGTCCGCGAGGCCGAAGCGGATGCGCCAGAAGTTGGGGCGGATCTCCACCGCCTCCCCGGCCTCGGCCAGCACCAGTGAGTTGTTGCGGGCGTATTCCTCGCCGGCCTGCACCACGTCCCGGGCGCCCAGCTCCGTCTGCACGGCGGCCGAGCTGGGAGGGACAGGGGGGCGGCCGGTAGGCCCCGTCGCGCAGGCCATGGAGGCCAGGATGGCGCCGGGCAAGAGGAACCGGGGGACGATGCGAAATCGGATCGGCGTCATATGCCCATGGTGAGCACGCCGCGTGCCACCTGCAGGCAGGGAAGCCGGAAACGTCCAGTGCTGGACCTGCGTCCGGCGCGGCGCTTGAGCGGCACCCCGCCGGGAGAGCACCCCGCCCCGGCATGCGTCCGGGGCGGGAAGGGCCCTATTTCGCCGGAGCGGGCGTCGGGGCGATGGCGCGCTGCTTCTCCACCACCTCGTCGATGAGGCCGTACTGCCGCGCGTCCTCGGCGCTCATGAAGTAGTCGCGCTCGGTGTCCTTCTCGATGCGCTCGACGGTGTGCCCCGTGTGCTTCACGATGAGGCCGTTGATGTAGCTGCGCAGGCGGAGGATTTCCTTGGCCTGGATGTCGATGTCCGTGGCCTGGCCCTGCGCGCCGCCCAGCGGTTGGTGAATCATGATGCGGCTGTTGGGCAGGGCGTAGCGCTTGCCCTTCGCCCCCGCCAGCAGCAGCAGCGCGCCCATGGAGGCCGCCTGCCCCACGCAGATGGTGGACACCGGACACTTCACGTACTGCATGGTGTCGTAGATGGCGAGGCCCGCCGTCACGGAGCCACCCGGCGAGTTGATGTAGAGGTTGATGCCCTTGTCCGGGTCCTCCGACTCCAGGAAGAGGAGCTGGGCAACGATGATGTTGGCCACGTCGTCGTTGACAGGCGTGCCCAGCATGATGATGCGGTCCTTGAGGAGCCGGCTGTACAGGTCGTACGCCCGCTCGCCGCGGTGCGTGGTCTCGATGACGAAGGGGACGTTCATGACGCCCCTACCCTAATCGCCCTTCCGCCGCCGCGCCCGTCCCTTCTTCCCGGAGCGTACGCTGCCCCACGCTTCGACGCCGGGGCCTCCCAGCCCCCTTGGGGACCTACCCCTTGTGGCCCGTCATGTCCTCCGGGCGGACCCACTGGTCGAACTGCTCGGGCGTGACGAGCCCCAGCGCCACGGCCGTCTCCTTGAGCGTCGTGCCGTCCCTGTGGGCCGTCTTGGCGATTTTCGCCGCGTTGTCGTAGCCGATGTGGGGGTTGAGCGCCGTGACGAGCATCAGGCTGCGCTCCAGGTTCTCCTGGATGCGGGGCCGGTTGGGCTCGATGCCCACCACGCAGTGCAGTCGGAAGCTGCGCATGCCGTCCGCCAGCAACCGGCAGCTCTGGAGCAGGTTGTGGGCGATGAGCGGCTTGAAGACGTTGAGCTGGAAGTTGCCGGACGCGCCGCCCACGGTGACGGCGACGTCGTTGCCCATCACCTGGGCGCACAGCATGGTGAGCGCCTCGCTCTGGGTGGGGTTCACCTTGCCCGGCATGATGGAGCTGCCCGGCTCGTTCTCCGGGATGATGATTTCCGCCAGCCCCGACCGCGGCCCCGACGACAGCCAGCGCACGTCGTTGGCCACCTTGAAGAGCACCGCCGCCAGCCCCTTCAGCGCCCCGTGCGCCTGCACCAGCGCATCATTGGCGGCCAGCGCCTCGAACTTGTTGGGCGCGGTGACGAAGGGGTGGCCGGTGAGCTGGGCCAGCTCCTTCGCCACCCGCTCGGCGTAGCCCTTGGGGGCGTTGAGGCCGGTGCCCACCGCGGTGCCGCCCAGGGCCAGCTCCAACAGGTGCGGCAGGGTGCGCGCCAGGTGGCCCTTCGCGTGGTCCAGCTGCGCCACGAAGCCGCCCAGCTCCTGTCCCAGCGTCAGGGGCGTGGCGTCCTGCAGGTGGGTGCGGCCCACCTTCACCACGTCATGGAAGGCGCGGGCCTTCTGCGCGAGCACGTCGCGCAGCGCCTCCAGCTCCGGCAGCACGTGCTCGGTGATGGCGGCCACGGCGGCCACGCTCATCGCGGTGGGGAAGACGTCGTTGGAGCTCTGCCCCTTGTTGACGTCGTCGTTGGGGTGGACCTTGCGGCCCTCGCCGCGCTCGCCGCCCAGCAGCTCCGAGGCGCGGTTGGCGAGCACCTCGTTGGTGTTCATGTTCGTCTGCGTCCCGCTGCCCGTCTGCCAGACGCTCAGGGGGAACTCCGCGTCGTGCTGGCCAGCCAGCACCTCGTCGGCGGCCCGGATGATGGCCTCGCCCTTCTCCTTCGCCAGCGAGCCGTTCTCCACGTTCACCCGCGCGGCGGCCTTCTTCACCAGCACCAGGGCGCGGATGAGGGCCAGCGGCATGCGCTCGGTGGAGATGGCGAAGTTCTGGAGGCTGCGCTGCGTCTGGGCGCCCCACAGCCGGTCGGCGGGGACGTCGATGGGGCCGAAGGTGTCTTTCTCCGTACGAACGTTCTTCGTGCTCACGCGCGGGGCTCCTTGGAAAGAAAGGTGGGCCCCCTCGAATAACAGGCCGGAGCCTTCAGGCAGGGCTCCGGCGTGATTTTCTTCGTTGGACGCTGAGCACTACACCCGGCGCTCGACGCGCGGCGTGCTCTCCGAATTGCCCAGGCCGGACAGCCAGTTGTACGTGCGCCGCAGGGGCGCGGTGCCCGTCGCCGACGGCGGCGTGAAGGCCCACAGCAGCAGGTACACCATCAGCGCGGTGCCCCCGGACACCGCCAGCGCCACCACGAAGCCCACGCGAATCAGCGCCGCGTCCACGCCCAGCTCCCGTCCCAGCGCCGCGCACACCCCGGTCAGCAGCCGCCCATCCACGCCCCGGTGCATGGGCTCCGTGCGCGCGCCGCAGCGCGGGCACCTCCGGACCTCCAGGCTCACTTCCTCCGTACAGGTGGCGCAGCGTCTCTTGGCGTCCATCACGTCTCCCTTCCGGGGCCGCTCCCACTTGGCGTCCACGGCCCTCATTCCTACCTACGCGCCTTGGTGCTCCCCATTGCATACGCCCTGGGGACGATCTGTTGATTTACAGATTTAACACGCCGGCTGTTGACACAGTTACAGGCAAGCAGGCAAAGATTCACGCCGCACTTCCTTTCTGCACTCTCAGGACTCATTTTCCGAGCCGTTCCAGCAGATTTACAACGCGCCTAGCCAAAGGAGCTCAGATGTCGGACCAAGCCCCCGCTGTGAAACCCCCGGCGTTCGGACCGGGAGTGGTGGTGAAGGGGACCTGGCACCCCGACTACGCCGAGGTCCTCACGCCCGAGGCCCTGGAATTCGTGGCGAAGCTGGCCCGCAACTTCGGCGAGCGCCGGCTGGCCCTGCTGGAGCGCCGCAAGGCCGTCCAGGCGGCCTGGAGCAAGGGAGCGCGGCCCCACTTCCTGCCGGAGACGAAGGCCATCCGGGAGGGCGACTGGACGGTGGCTCCCCTGCCCGCCGACCTTCAGGACCGCCGCGTGGAGATCACCGGCCCGGTGGACCGGAAGATGGTCATCAACGCGCTGAACTCCGGGGCGAATGTCTTCATGGCGGACTTCGAGGACGCCAACAGCCCCACCTGGGACAACGTGGTGCGCGGGCAAGTCAACCTGCGCGACGCGGTGCGCGGCACCATCTCCTTCACCGCGGAGAACGGCAAGCACTACGCCCTCAACCCGAAGCGCGCCGTGCTCTTCGTGCGGCCTCGCGGCTGGCACCTGCCGGAGCGGCACATCGAAATCGACGGCAAGCCCATCTCCGGCTCGCTGCTCGACTTCGGGCTCTTCTTCTTCCACAACGCCCGTGAGCAGCTGGCGCGCGGCACCGGCCCCTACTTCTACCTGCCGAAGATGCAGAGCCACCTGGAGGCCCGGCTGTGGAACGACGTGTTCCACCTGGCCCAGTCGGAGCTGGACATCCCGCGCGGCACCATCAAGGCCACCGTCCTCATCGAGACGCTGCCCGCCGCGTTCGAGATGGACGAAATCCTCTACGAGCTGCGCGAGCACTCGGCCGGACTCAACTGCGGCCGCTGGGACTACATCTTCAGCTTCATCAAGACGCTCCAGTCGGACACCCGCGTGGTGCTGCCCGACCGCGGCCAGGTGACGATGGACAAGGCGTTCCTCAACGCCTACTCGCAGCTGCTCATCCAGACCTGCCACCGCCGCAACGTGCACGCCATGGGCGGCATGGCGGCCTTCATCCCCATCAAGGGGGACGCGGCGGCCAACGACGCCGTCATGGACAAGGTCCGCGCGGACAAGCTGCGCGAGGTGAAGAACGGCCACGACGGGACGTGGGTGGCCCACCCCGGCCTCGTGGAAATCGCGCGCGACATCTTCGACTCGCACATGAAGGGCCCCAACCAGCTCTCCAACAAGCGCCAGGACGTGAAGATTGGCGAGGCGGAGCTGCTCAAGGTGCCCTCCGGCACGCGCACCGAGGAAGGCCTGCGCCACAACATCCGCGTGGGCATCCAGTACACCGCCGCGTGGCTGGGCGGCCTGGGCTGCGTGCCGCTCTACAACCTGATGGAGGACGCAGCCACCGCCGAAATCTCACGCGCCCAGGTGTGGCAGTGGATTCACCACGGCGCCACCCTGGAGGACGGCCGCAAGGTGACGCCCGCCCTCTTCCGCGACGCGCTGGGCGAGGAGATGGCCCGGCTCGACAAGGAGGGCGCCAAGGAGCGCTACGGCGCGGCCCACCTGGAGCGCGCCCGCGCCCTCTTCGAGCAGCTCTCCACCGCCGGCACCTTCGAGGACTTCCTCACCCTGCCTGCCTACGACGCCTTGGAAGCCCAACGCTGAACCCTTCGCACCTTCGCAGCAGCAACCCACCACTTTTACCGTAGCGAGGAGCCCACGATGTACGACGCCACGCCGACGACCGCCGATGCTTCCCCTCACGCCAAGCTCCACGCGCAGCGTTTCGAGGGCATCAAGCGCAACTACACCCAGAAGGACGTGGAGAAGCTCCGCGGCTCCATCACCGTCAGCCACACGCTGGCGGAGCTGGGCGCCAAGAAGCTCTGGGAGCTGCTCCACACCGAGGACTACATCAACGCGCTCGGCTCGCTCACCGGCAACCAGGCGGTGCAGATGGTGCGCGCGGGCCTGAAGGCCATCTACCTGTCCGGCTGGCAGGTGGCGGCGGACGCGAACTCCGCGGGGCAGATGTACCCGGACCAGAGCCTCTACCCGGTGGACAGCGTCCCCACCGTGGTGCGGAAGATCAACAACGCCCTGCGCCGCGCGGACCAGATTGACCACGCGGAGGGCCGCAAGGACCGCTACTGGTTCGCGCCCATCATCGCCGACGCCGAGGCCGGCTTCGGTGGCCCGCTCAACGCCTTCGAGCTGATGAAGGGCATGATTGAGGCGGGCGCCGCCGGCGTGCACTTCGAGGACCAGCTGGCCAGCGAGAAGAAGTGCGGCCACATGGGCGGCAAGGTGCTGGTGCCCACCAGCCACTTCGTCCGCACCCTCAACGCGGCCCGGCTCGCGGCGGACGTCATGGGCGTGCCCACGCTGCTGGTGGCCCGCACGGACGCGGACAGCGCCAAGCTGCTGATGAGCGACGCGGACGAGTACGACCACGCCTTCATCGACAAGAAGTCCGGCCGCACCGGCGAAGGTTTCTACCGCCTCAACGGCGGCCTGGACTGCGCCATTGCCCGCGGCCTGGCGTACGCGCCGTACGCGGACCTGGTCTGGTGCGAGACGAGCACCCCGGACCTGGCCCAGGCGAAGAAGTTCGCCGAGTCCATCCGCGCCAAGTACCCGAACAAGCTCTTGGCCTACAACTGCTCGCCGTCCTTCAACTGGAAGAAGAACCTGGATGACGCCACCATCGCCAGGTTCCAGCGCGAGCTGGGCGCCATGGGCTACAAGTTCCAGTTCGTCACCCTGGCCGGCTTCCACGCGCTCAACTTCGGGATGTACGAGCTGGCGCGGAAGTACAAGGACCGCGGCATGGCGGCCTACAGCGAGCTGCAGCAGGCCGAGTTCGCGGCGGAGAAGGACGGCTACACCGCCACGCGTCACCAGCGTGAGGTGGGCACCGGCTACTTCGACCAGGTGGCCGAGGTCATCTCCGGCGGCAACGCCAGCACGCTCGCCCTGACGGAGTCCACCGAGGCCCACCAGTTCTAGGCGACGGCGCCTCTTGAAGTCTTCTGAAGGCCGCGGCTGACGGGGAGCACGCCCGTAAGTCCGCGGCCTTCGGGCATTTTTGGCCTTCCGCGCAACTTCGCGGGGCCGCTGGGCGATAATGGGGATTCGAGAGGTCCGACACGTGCGTGGTGCGCGTCCCGGGCCGAGACGGAGCCGCCATGAACCGCATCAACTCCTTCACCGGTCCCATGATTCAGCCCGCCACCACGCAGGCGCAGACCCGCGCCGCCAGCACGAGCTTTGGCGCGCTGGTGAACCCGATGGCCCCGGCCAACCGGCCTGGGGATCCGCTGATGGTGTCGGGGGGCGCGGTGGTCGCCTCGGCGCTCGCCTCGGTGGGCAGCTCGCCGAACAACGGCATCCTGAACTCCTATCTGTCCGCCGTGGGCCGCGGGCCCATCTCCGAGGACGGCTCGCGGGGCCCGGTGTCCCAGGCCCCGGCCGGCTCGGAGCAGGCGCAGCAGGAGCAGGTCCTGATGGAGCTGGCGGAGATGTCCGCCGCGACGCTGTCGAACTCCATCCTGCACATGGGCAACAAGATGAAGGTGGACATGGACCGCGAGTAATCGCGGTGGGGCTCAGCCCTTCTTCTTGTTGCTGTCCGCGTTGTAGGCGTCGCGTTGGCCTCGCTGCAGTTCGGGGCCTTTCTTCCACGGCAGGTCGACGTCCGTGCGTTGACCGCCGTTCTGTTCGGCCACGTCGTTGAGGAACTCGGCGCGTCCCTCGGCGGGGACGCGCTCGCCGTCCACATCCGGGTCCTTCTGCTTCTTGGGGTCGAGCGGGATTCCCGCGCCACGCTTGAGATAGTCCTTGGGGTCCATGCCTTCCAAGGTGGCGACGCTGCCCGTCCGCGCGCAGAGGGCGGACAGGCGGGCGGGCGGTGGGTGACTCAGTTGAGGTACTTGGGCCGGGGTGGCTCGGCCGGCTGCTGCTTCATCATCTCCAGGCCCTGCCGGGTGAGGACGAAGCGAACGACGCCGGAGCCCCGCTCGGTCTCGATTTCCGCCTCGAAGGCAGGCCCGGCGATGCCGCCGAAGGACACGTCCTTGCGCAGGTTCACCACCCGGCCGCTCACCATGTCCCCGGCCACCTCCTTGGCGCCGTCACCGCGCTGGTGCAGCTCGAAGGCCGCCTGGTGCAGCGTCATCGCCAGCGAGGGCGACAGAGGCTGGTTGCTGAAGAGGACGGAGATGAGGAGCCAGTAGGGAGGTGCCTGGTCGGTGGACATCGCGTCCTCATCCTAAGCGCCCGGCGGAACGGAGGCCCGTGGAAGTGACGGGCCGCACGCGAGCGCCTAGCGGGTGGGCAGCTCACGGAAGGTGATGCCCTCCAGATCCAAGCGCTGCACCGCCTCCTTGAATCGCTCGGTGCCCACCATCACGGTCGCGAAGTTGCCCACGCGGAAGACGTCTCGGTCCGTGGGCAGCGAGGCTGCGTCGAGAATGGGGTCGTCTGGTAGCGACATTCCGAGCCGGCCACAGGTGCCGCAGGGGGGGCGCTGATCCGGCGGGTAGCAGTCCGGGTGTAACTGTCCGCGCAGTTCGACTTGAGGCTCCAGATATTCGGGCGGCGACTTCTGACGGAAGCGCAGTTCAGCCTTCCGACTCGAAAGCCCTAGAACACCTTCGGCGTGGAGCCCTTCGAAGGCGTCTCGGCGAAGCAACAGCAGATAGCTTCCCTGCCACGTCAGGGGCCCCAGATCGCCACGAGCGGGGCCAACCAATGGGCCGAACGCCGTACCAGGAGGTAGGGCGACACCTGGAGGGGCCAGAGGGCGAACCAACTCGCGGAGACGCACGAACTCGGTGAATGGCTCGGGCCTGGCCTTTAGGAACGCGTCCTGCTCTGGCAGCGCTGACAAATCGACAGCAGGGTAATTATGGCCGGTAGAGGCCCAGGTCACACTACAGCCGGGGCACTTCGCCAACCCAGGCAGGCTCCATTTGTGCGCGGCATTGAAGTCCCCTTTGTAAGCGGCCAACGCTGTCCAATCCTCCAGGAGCCAGAAGTAACGGGGCATGCATCCTCACGTTCCGGGCTGGGAATAATAGGGCCGAATGGGTCCGCCCATGAGCTGGAAGCGATAAATGAGTTCCCCTGCGTACTTGAAGATCTCTTCAGGCGACGCACTTGGGTTACGGCCCCTGAAGTCGCGCCACGCCTGATTCCACGCGCCACCACGATTGCCTCCCTGGTGAATCCTGAGGTGGAGGTCTCTCGGTATCGGCATGGTGTAGTCGTGAATCTTGACGCCTTGCTGCACGAACCAGCCAGCGAGGTCCTTGGCCTGGGGAAAGATGTGGTGCTTCTCCCAGCGCCCGGGCAGAAGCTGATGTGATGGCGGGATGATTCGCTCAGGCGCCCCGTTCCAGTTGGGGAACACCATGACAGCGCCCCGAGGCAACTGCTGCCCGATGCCCCAATTCCGCCGGGGGCCTCGGCCCGGTGTCGCGGCAGCCGCAGGTGGCCGAGCGGGAGGGAAGCGCGCCAACTCCACCTCTCCAGGCAGGTCCGCGCAGCGGTAGAAACCGCAGGCGTCGCCCAGGCACAGCAAGGACACACACTGGTCCTCGTGCGGAGTCCAACACTCCAGCTCCGCATCGTCCCAGGCCTGCTGAATGGGCGGCTTGACCGAGGTGGAACACCCCAGCCAAAGCACGGCGAGCACCGGAAGCCATCGGAGCGGACAGGTTCGCATCCCGCGAAGTCTAGGCTTCAGGTCTGTCTTGCCCGTGCCACCCTGCCGCTAACCCGCGCGTGGGCGGCGACGTGAGGCAATGCCCTCGGCGAGCGCGACCTGCTGCTTCCAGTGCCCATACAGGCGCCCCTGCGAGGCCAACCGGTCCAGCTTGCGCTGTGTCGCTTCATCCACAGACCCAGGCGGCGCATCACGGAAGGGCGTCCCCGGCAGCGGCATGAACGTATGCCCATGAACGCGCGCGCCCAGCGCCGCCAACTTCTCCATCAGCGCCACCGTGGCGTCAACGTCCGCCGGCTCCTCGCCGGGCAGTCCCAGGATGAAGTCCACGTTGGGCACGAAGCCGCACTCCACCGCGATGCGGGTGGCGCGCACCACCGTCTCCACGTCATGCCCGCGACGCGTACTCTGGAGGATGCGCTCGGAGCCGGACTGTCCACCGATGATGAGGTTATCGTTGTGGACGTAGCGCTTGAGCAGCGCCAGCGCCTCGGGCGTGACGTGCTCGGGGCGGACCTCCGACGGGAAGGTGCCGTAGTAGACGCGCCCATCGGGCGCCATGGCCTCCTTCACCGCGGCGAGCAGTGCCTCCACCGCGTCCAGGTTCACCGACTCGTCGGCGGTGCCGTAGGACATGGAGGTGGGCGTGATGAAGCGGATGTCTCTCCGCCCCGAGCGCCGCAGCTCCCGCGCCCAGTGCGCCACGTTGGCCACGGAGCGGTGGCGGAAGCGCGCCTTGCTCATGAACGGCGTCTGGCAGAAGCGGCACGCGTAGATGCAGCCGCGCGTAATCTCGATGGCGCCGTACTGCCCGTTGCGCGCCGCGAAGGGCGGGAAGTCGTCCAGTTGCACGCCCTCCCCTCGGCCGTGCTGCACCAGCTTCCCGTCCTTCAGATACGCGACGCCGTGCGTCTCACGCGGCTCCTCGCCGCGCAGCACCCGGCCGAGCAAGGCGCGCAGGGAGTACTCACCCTCGCCCACCGCCACCAGGTCGAAGCCCGCCTGAAGCGTCTGGAGCGTCTCCGCCGTGGCGTGCACGCCGCCGGCGATGCACAGCACGTCCCGTCCCTCCAGCCGCTCACGCACCCATGCCAGCTCCTCCGCCGCCGGGGCGAAGCTGGCCGAGTAGAAAGACCACGCAGCCACCACCGTGTCTCCGGCGTCCACGCGCTCGCGAATCGTGTCCAGCAGCGTCTCGCGGCTGCGCGGAAAGTGCAGCGTCACGTCCGCCAGCGCCGGGTCCGACTCCACGGCGCCCGCCAGCACGGTGAAGGCGTACTTACCCGGGTACTGGTAGCTCAGGACGAGCGAAACGCGGCGAGATGGCTGCATGCTGGAAGCGCTTTATGCCACAGGGCCGGCGGCGCGAGCACACGGGCAGGCAGCCGGGCCCGCCGCGTGCGCCCTTGGCCAGTCAGGGAGAAGGCACCAGCGAGAGGGCCAGCGTGTTGAATGCAGGGAACTCCATGACGTCCGGAGGAACCCGCCCGTCCGGCACAGCCATGCGCACCACCACCAGGTCCTGCGCTGGCACCACCAGCAGGAGCTGCCCGAAGGAGCCTCGCGCGGAGTAACCCCGGGGCGCGCCCTCCACCTGCGTGCGCAGCGGGATGCGGGCGCTCTTCTCCATGAACTCCATGACGCCCTTCATCCCGCCCAGCCGCTCGGAGAGCACCTGCATGAAGTCCCCGGAGGGAATCGGCTTGTCCACCACGTCCCGCAGACGAGACAGCGACGCCTCGGACATGCCGTTGCGGCGCGCCTCGTTCACCATGTCCTGGCCCAGCACGCGGAACGACTTGTCGTAGACGAGCCACCACAACAAGCCCGCCGTGGGGGTGAGGGCCTGCGATGGCGCGGCGGTGCACTCCTGAATCCAGGCCTCGCTCAGGATGCGCTGGCCCTGCCAGACGCCTCGCTGGAGCATCAACTGGCCCACCTTGGCGAAGTCCACGGGGTGCAGGCGCAGGCCGGACATGCCCAGCGGATTGCCGGACGGATCCTTCTGCCAGAACACGTCACGGATGCCGAGCGGCTCGAAGAGGCGCCGCATGAGATAGGCGTCCAGCTTCTCGCCCGAGGCGCGCTCCACCACGCCCGCGAGCAGGTTGGTGGCCTTGTTGTTGTAGAAGAACTGGCTGCCCGGGACGTCCACCACGTGAGCGTCCAGCGCGTATCGGACGAAGTCTCGCGACTCGTAGATGTCCATCGCGTTGGCGTTCGCCGCCAGCCCCGAGGTGTGGCTGAGCAGGTGCCGCAGGGTGACCTTCCCCTTGAGGCCGTCCTTCCACTCCGGGAAGAGGGTGGAGACGGGCGCGTCGACGGAGGCAATCTTCCCCTCGTCGATGAGCAGGCCGATGGCCAGCGCCACCACGCCCTTGGTCGCGGACATGGACTCGATGCGCTGCGTCTCCCCACCAAAGTACCACTCGCCCACCACCTTGCCGTGACGGAGCACGACCAGTGCCGACGATCCCGCGTCCTCGGCTGCCTTCACGAAGGCCGCCAGCGCCGGCTCAGACACTCCCGCCTCCGCGGGCGTCGTCGTCTCCAGCCCTGCCCCCACGTTGCCCTCGGCACGGGCCTTCAGCGCGTTCTCCCGGGCCCGAGCCACCAGCGCGTCGTAGCCGGGCATCCTCCGCAGCGGCGCCAGGGACTTGTCGTGCAGCAAGTCGCCCAGTGAGCTCATCCCGCGTTCGACGGCGCGCTCCAGCCAGGTGAACGCCGCGGCATCGTCACCGGTGCCCAGCGAGGCATAGGCGGCGTACCAGGCCACGTCGTCCGTCTGGTGGCCGCCGTCCCACAGCCGCTGTATCTCCGAGAGCGCGGAGTCGAAGTGCCCCGCCTCCATCGCCATGCCCGCCCGTTGCAGGGCCTCGCGCAACTGGGATTCGGGGTCCACGGGCGCCTGCGCCACAGGAGCCGGAGGCGTGGCGACCGGTTGCGCGTGGGCACAGGCCAGTAAGGTGCAGAGCGGAAGGAAGAGGCGGTATCGCATGGGCGCTCCAAGGGACGTGTTCTGTTCGGACAACGTTCCTGGAAGACCGATATTGCACGACACACGCGCCAGGGCGAGGGACGAAGCGGGCGCCCCCGGCGCATCCGGTCCATGAACGCGGCCTCGACGCGCGGCAAGCCCACGATGAGCGAAGTCGCGCCGTTCGTGCCGCACCATGACCGAGCCGAGGAATGGCGGCCCGCAGCCCAGGGGGAATAACGCCCCCTGGGCTGGAGCAGCGGCTTGCGGTGCCACTTCGTGGGAGGGACGCTACGTCAATGGCATCCAGTCCAGACGAACAGCGCGCACAAGGCCGCGCCCATCCATTTCACGAACCAATAACAATGTAGGGATCGAAGTAGAAATACTCGACGGTCGCCCCGTCCCTCGTCAGTCCGAACACCAATCCGTACTGGAGCACACCGCTCACGATCGTACTGGCATTGAACGTGACGTACGGGATGTAGCTGCGCGTCAAGCTGGCCGTGAGGTCCTGGTCGATGAGCGGGTTGTTGGGCCAATAGCTCCAGGAAGGAGGCGTCTGCGTCCACGACACGCCATCGTCGCCGAACGCGATGAAGTCAGGCGTGGGGCCCGGATCCATGTCGAAGTTGGGGATGTCGATGGGCCGCTTCGAGGAATCCTTCATGTCCGCGACCTTGAGCTGAGTGCCCTGGAACGTATGCGCGATGATGCCGTTGGGCGCGAGCTTCACGGACGTGAGGTGGTTCTGCTCCTCCGTGTAGATGCGGATGTTCTCCCCCTTCGCGACGGGCACCTTGTAGTCGGCGTCTTGGGGCTTGTCGTTCACGACAAGCGGAGGATGCCCGACCGAGACCGCGGTGTTGACGGAGGCCCCGCCCTTGGGAAGTGCACTGGAATCAATCAGGAAGACGATCTTCGCCATGTACGCACCAATTCTTTCGTGTGGTTGATGTCTATCGCTGCTGAACCCTCACATCGGGTTCACGGCAAGGAGTTCATCCCGCCTGACGCAAACAAGAGCAACTCACATGCCAGCAACCGCTCACCCCTTGCTGCGTCTGAAATCCACATGAAGGCTGGAGTTCCGCCATGCGCCTGACGCGTCAGTCGCTGTCGCTGCCACTCCACGCCTAACGTGCAATTCATTGCTCCGCGCGCGCCCGAATCCACCTCAATCACAGACGCATACCCACCTCCATTCCAGCAACAGCATATGGAACCGGGGGAGGACTGGACCCGCCCCATACGGTCGTCACGTCCCGAGACAGGGCACAGGTGCGCGACGACGTACGACGGGATGGGATGCGTAGGAGAAACCCCTGAGGCCCTGGTTCCGGCGGAATGGCCCTCACGAGGGACGTGGCGGGCGAGCCCGCGGGACCTTCCCGCTGAACGACAGGCACGGACCTGACCTGTCAGGTGATTGGATTTGCTGCTCGCGCGAAGAGGACTGACATGAGGCACTGCTGACACGTCAGGCGCGCCATCAACGCGTCAGGCTTCCAGGTGAGGAAGCATCGGCACCGTGACTCATTCGGACGTTCCACGTTGGGTCTCCCACTCGAACGAGAGCGGCGCACCGCCTCGCAGCCGGGCAGACCTTTTCCGGCAAACCAACGTCGCCGGTGGGTACGAGCGCTCAAGACACGTAGGTCGAGACTCGCACAGCACACTTCCCCACGAAGGCGCGCGAGCCCACGGCCCGCGCGCCCCCCCGTGGGCTCAGCTCCCGCGACGGCGGTAACCCGCCAGTCCCATCAGGCCCAGCAGCGCGAAGGCCGCCGCGGAGCCACCCGTGCTGCTGCACCCCGACTGGGCCGCGACGCCCTCATCCGGGGAGATGCCTCCGGGCGGGGGCACGTTTGGCCCAGGCTCCGTGCCCGCGTCCCAGGCAGGCGTCCCCGCGTCCGTCTCCGGCCGCGGCCCCGGCTCCTCGGCCCCACCTGCGTCCACGGGGTCCGGGTCCACGCTGCCCGCGTCCACGGGCGCACCTGCATCGATGGGCGAGCCTGCGTCGATGGGCGAGCCCGCGTCCACCGGCGTCCCCGCGTCCACGGGAGGCGGCTCCGGATTCTGCTCGAGCACGTCCGACAGCGCCGTCGCCTGCATGAAACCATCGTGGTAGACGACGCCCACCGACCGCACCGTGTCGCTCCGGTAGAGGCCGAGCTTCAGGTAGTTGCGCTGCCCCGAGTACATCGTCATCGCGCCGCGCTTGGGCAGCACCAGTTCCTTGTTGTGCCACAGCTCGACGAAGCCCACCTTCGGGTCCGACGACCACTTCGCGTGCAGGATGAACTCGTGCCACACGCCACGGGTGAGCTTCGTGCGCCAGGGAATCTCGCTGGTGCCTGGGAGCGACAGCCGGATTTCCTCCCCCTTCACATAGAACTCCACCGGCGGCGAACCACAGCACCCGTCGTGGTGCCACTGGGTGAAGAGCTGCCAGGTGTCCACGCTGGGGAAGTCGTTCGCGAACATCACCTTCCAGCGGTAGTAGTACTCCGAACCCACCGGCTCGTTGCTGATGTAGACCAGCTCGTTGCGATTCCCGCTGGCGTTGATGGGGTCGTCGCCCTGATGCACCGTCGCCTTCAGCGCGTACTTGCCCTCGGCCACGGGTGACGTCACCACCTGTAGCCGGTTCGCGTTCACCATCTGCGCGCCGGAGTACTGCGAGCGGTCACCCGTCTCGAAGTCCCCCCGCCACACGACGCCTGCCATGGCGAGCCCGGGGACGCACCACATCACAAGCCATCCGGGGACAAAGGCTCTCAAAATGCATCCTCGTAAAGGTTTGGAATGCAACAACCGGCACACCGTACCGCAAACCATTCCTTGCTTCATTCCCCCACGAAACCCTTCCCGCTGGGCCGGCAAGTGAGCAGACGGGCATGCAAGGCCTTGAATGTTTCACGCCATGTTTCACGTCGAGCGCAGGGCGGCTGACACACTCCGGGCGTCCTGGCAAGCCGACAGCAACACGTCGCGTCATCAACACGCCGACCAACCTTCAAGCTGACTGGCGGCAGGTGTGGGGTATAGTCCGCACTTTCCGGCGCTCCGTTCCGGGGGCGCCCCGAGTGTCCCCATGCTTGTCCTGCGTGACGTCCAGAAGACCGACCTGCCCGGGCTCAAAAGGCTCGCGGCCGTGCTGAACACGGTGAACCTGCCGAACAACGAGGAAACGCTGTCGGCCATCGTGGACACGTCGGTGAAGAGCTTCGCGGGCAAGGTGAAGAACCCCTTCGAGCGCGAGTACCTCTTCGTGCTGGAGGACGTGCGCAACAGCCTCATCATCGGCACGTCGATGATCATCGCGCAGCACGGCACCTATGAGGCTCCGCACATCTATTACGAGGTGAGCGAGCGCGAGCACTACTCCGCGTCCCTCTCCCGTCACCTTCGCCACAAGGTCCTCTCCATCGCCTACAACTACGAGGGCCCCACCGAGGTGGGCGGCCTCGTCGTGGACCCGCCCTACCGCGCCACGCCGGACAAGCCCGGCAAGCAGCTGTCCTACGGGCGCTTCCTCTTCATCGCCATGCACCGGCGGCTCTTCCGCCCCCGCGTGCTGGCGGAGCTGCTGCCGCCGCTGCTGCCGGACGGCCGCAGCCTCTTGTGGGAGGCCTGCGGCAAGAAGTTCACCGGCCTCACCTACCAGGAGGCGGACCGCCTCAGCCGGCAGAACAAGGAGTTCATCAAGGAGCTCTTCCCCGCCTCGGACATCTACGCGTCGCTCTTCCCCGCGCGCGTGCAGAAGGTTCTGGGCGAGGTGGGCCCGCAGACGCGCGGCGTGCAGCGCATGCTGGAGCGCATCGGCTTCAAGTACATGGAGCGCATCGACCCGTTCGACGGCGGTCCCCACTTCGAGGCCGACACCGCCGACATCTCCCTGGTGCGCAAGTTCCGCACGCTCAAGGTGGCGGAGGAGGACTTCGACCTGGAAGGAGATGACGTCCTCGTCGCGGTGGAGAGTGACTCCGGCCGCAACCGCTTCCGCTCCGTGCGCTGCCAGGCCCGGCTGGAGAACACCCAGGCCTTCCTGCCCGCGCGAGCCAAGGAGGTCCTGGACGTCCAGGCCGGAGCGAAGGTGTCCATCATCCCCTTCGAATAACCCACTGCCTCACGGCCGGCGCACCACCCGGTGCGCCCCGCGCAGCAGCGACAGCCAGCGCGCCCCCGCCTCCAGCGCGGGGCCCTGCGCCTCCGCCAGGGCGATGGGCAGGTGCGTATGCGGTGACACCTCGTCCAGGGACGTCGGGTCCAAATCCAACGTCCCGCCCGTCGCCAGCGCCACTCGCACCCAGGCGTGGGGCCGCGCCGGCCCGCCGTCCACCACCAGCAGCCCATGCACCAGCGCCACCTTCACGCCCCGAGCACGGGCCCCCGCGGCGAAGCGCAGCGCGTGCGCTAGGCACCCACCCGCCTCGCCCTCGCCGTCCTCGCTCCAGTCCGAGCCACCGGGCGTCTTCTCCGGGAAGGCCGCGTGGACCTCGGCCGCCAGCGTCCGCGCCGCCGCCGCCATCCACGGTGTCAGCCCCGCGAGCCGCGCTGGAACGTCGAGCGGCGGCTCCAGCGACAGCGCGCCCCGGGCCCCCTCCACGGGCAGTCCGTCCGCGAAGAGCTCGGGAGGCGCGCGCAGCCGCTCCCCAGGCGCGGCCACGGTGAAGCGCGAGTCGCCCACCTCCAGCGCCTCCATCCGGCCGTCCGCCCCGTAGCGGGCCTGGAAGGCCGTCCCCAACAACGTTCCCTCTACGCGCCGGTCCTCCACCCGGGTGACGCAGTGCGGGCCCTCGCGGCCCGTCAGCTCCTCCCGCCCCACGACACACCCCACGGCGGGCCCGCCCTTCCAGAGCCACAGCGCCTGCGGCACCGCCGGCGAGCCACGCACCCGCCCCCGGGCATCCACCTCCAGGGACTGTTCCCGGCGGCGCGCTCCCGTCTTTCCGGCGCGGGTGTGCAGGTGCTGGCTGACGTAGGTGAAACGGCCCGGCTCCAGTTTCAGCGTCACCGTGCCCACCGGCACGCCGCGCCAGGCGAAGACGTAACGCGTGGAATCCGCCTGGAGCGCGGGTGGCGAGCCAGCGCTGCCGGGATTCTCTGGCTTTACCGGGAGCGTCAGCAGCAGCAGGGCAAGCAGGGTGGCCACGGCCCCAGTGTGCGGCGTTTTGAGGACCGGCGCGAGAAGGCGGAGTAGCGTTCCACTCCTTCATGGGCGCCAAACGGTACCTGTTCACGTTCGGCCTGGCGGCAGGGCTGGTCTCCGCGCTTCTCCTGGGGGGGATGCTGCGGGCCGTCTCCGGGGGGCCGCTTTCGAATGCCACCTGGGCGGTGGTGCTGCTCGCCACGCCCGCGCTCTATCTCGCGGGGGGATACCTCGCGTGGTTCCGCTGGGCGGCGCAGCGGCGGCGGGTGCGCCGGCAGGTGATGGCGCGGCTGGCGGAGGGCGACCTCACCACCACGGTGGGGCCGCGCTATGAAGGCCACGAGGACGTGCGCCGCCTCATCCTGTCCCTGCGGCGCGCCCTCGCGCAGGTGCAGCGGGTGACGGCCAACCTGCACCGCACCAGCACGGACGTGAGCGGGCAGGCCCGGATGCTGCTGGAGGCCGCGCGGCGGCAGGGCGGCGCGGTGGAGCGCACGCTGGAGGCCGTCAGCGGCATGGGCGGCAGCCTCCAGGTGGCAGGCAAGCGGGTGCACCAACTGGAGGTCTTCGCCGTCGACACCACCGGCGCGTTGCTGGAGATGACGGAGCGGCTGGAGCAGGTGGTGGACTCGCTGGCCCAGGTCAACACCTTCGCCCACAACACCACGTCACTGATGCAGGCCATGGCCGAGCGGATGGCCAACATCGCCGCGTCCGGTGACGAGCTGGGCCGCTTCGCCAGCGAGGCCGAGGACTTCGTCGCCGCCGTGGAAGGCGGCATCGATTCCGTGCGCCGCCGTGCCAATGAGACGAACCAGTTGGCCATCGCCGTGACGGCCACCGCCGAGCGCGGCGAGGTGCTGGTGGGCGACAGCGTCAAGGGCATGTACCGGGTGGAGGAGACGGTCCGGAAGGCCGCCGAGCTGATGGAGATGCTGGGCACGCGCTCGACGGAAATCGGCCGCATCGTCGACGTCATCCAGGAGATTGCGGACCAGACCAACCTGCTGGCCCTCAATGCCGCCATCATCGCCGCCCAGGCGGGCGTGCAGGGACGGCCCTTCGGCGTGGTGGCCAACGAGATTCGCAACCTGGCCGAGCGCACCACGCGCTCCACCCGCGAAATCGGCGCCATGGTGGCGGGCGTGCGCGACGCCGTACAGACAGCGGTGGCGCTGGTGCAGGAAGGCCGCGAGCGAGCCACCGCCGGTGTGGCCCTGGGCGACCGTGCCGCGGAAGCCCTGGTGGAGATTCGCACCATCACCCAGCGCACCTTCACCGCCGTTGAAGCCACGGTGGCGGAGACGCAACGGCTGGAGGCCCAGGGTGCCACGGTCGTGGAGGCCAGCCGCCGCGTGGCCCTGCGGGTGGAGAACGTCACGCGCATGGCCATCGAACAGTCCGGCCACGCGCGCGAGCTGCTGCGACAGACGCAGGAGATGGCCCGCGTGGGCCAGGGCGCCTCGCAGAAGGCGGAGGCCCAGGCGCGCACCGGGCGCGACCTCTCCGAGTCGGTGGTGCGGCTGAGCGCCGCCCTGGAGGAGCTGCGCTCCGCCAACGTGGTGCTCACCAAGGCCGACGCCTCCATCCGCGAGGAAATCGCCCAGGTGCGCGAGGACGCACACCGGGTCATCCGCATCGGCGACGGGCTGACGCGAACGGTGGACCAGTTGGGCCACGAAGCCGAGGGCCTGGAAGCGGAAGTGTACCACTTCAAGCTCCCCACGCCCCACTCCGGCGGGACGCTGCGCGTGGGCATGCACCAGGCCGCGTCGCTGCGGAACCGCCAGGCGGTGGACCCGCTCTTCAGCGTGGAGAACCAGGTCTCCGAGCTCACCGCGTGCGTGTTCTCCACGCTGGTGCGCAGAGAGGACGGCGGGCTGGAGCCCGACCTGGCCGAGCGCTGGGACGCAGACCCTTCCGCGCGCCGCTACCGCTTCTATCTGCGCCGTGGCGTCACCTTCCACGACGGCACGCTGCTGACGGCGAGCGACGTGAAGCGCCACCTGGAGCGGCTGCTGGACCCGGCGCTCCGCTCGCCCGACCGGAGCCTCTTGGAGGACGTGGAGGGCGCGCCGGAGTTCGCCGCTGGCATGGCGCGCGACGTGTCCGGCCTGGAAGTGCTGGACGACCACACGCTGGAGATTCGCCTCCGCGAGCCCAAGGCGTTCTTCCTCCAGTTGATGGCGCTCACCGCCACCGCGGTGGCCCGGACGGACGCCAACGGGCGGCTGGTGGGCACCGGGCCGTTCCGGCTCCTCGCCCTGGAGCCCGAGCACGTAGTGCTGGAGCGGAACCCCTCTTACTGGCGCCCGGGCGGACCGATGGTGGACCGGCTGGAGTTCCTGCTCGCTGGTTCTCGCAAGGAAGCGGTGGCGCTGCTGCGCCAGGGGGCGGTGGACCTGGTGTCGTTCCTCGACACGGAGCATGTGGAGCTGCCCGGCCTGGAGGCCTTCCAGCTTGCCGCGAGCACCACGCCCTCCACGGCCTTCGTGGTGCTCAACCACCGGGAGGCGCCCTTCGACGACGTGAGAGTCCGTCGCGCGCTCCGCGCGGGCATGGACATCCAGGCCATGGTGAGCCAGTTCCACCCCGGCGCGCGCGTGGCTCGCTCGCTGACCCCACCCGAGCTGCTGGATGACGCGGACATGGGACCCGCGCCCGTACCGGACGTGGCCCTCGCCGAGCAACTGCTGCGAGAGGTAGGCCTGCGCAGGCTGCGGCTGACGCTCCACCGTCCCACCGGCAATGACCACTCCGCGGAGGACGCGGTGCTCTTCCGCCCGCTGCTCCAGGCCGGGCTGCTGGAGCTGCGCTACGTGGAGATGTCGCGCGAGGAATACACCGCCCAGGTGACCGAGGGCCGCCTCCCCGCCTTCCGCAGTCGCTGGCTGGCCGACTACCCGGACCCGGACACCTTCCTGTACTTCCTCCTCCACTCCAACGCCCAGACGGTGTTCCCCATGGGCTACCGGAACCCGGAGCTGGACCGGCTCACCGCCGAGGCCCGCGTCTCCATCGACCCGGAGCTGCGCCGTCAGCTCTATCTGCGCGCGGAGCAGCTGTTCCGGGAGGACTGCCCCCTCATCCCGCTGTACCACGACCGCGCCCACGCGGCCGCGACCCCCGCGGTCCAAAGTCTGCGGCTGCACCAGACGCCGCCCCAGGTGCGCTTCGACGACCTCTGGGTCGACCCGAACGCCTCCACCTGAGACAGCCCAAGGCACGGGTGGCGCGCGACGCCGGCATCACGGAGATTCGATTCTCATCCGCGAGGCTCCACCATGGCGCTGCGGCCAGCCGCGGTCTTCCGTCGTGAAGTCCCGCCCCAGGCCGTACGACTCCAGTCGCCACACGCCATCGCGGTTCAAGACGACATACAGGTGCTGCCCCAGGAACGCGGCACCCGCCACCTGCGGGCGACTGGGAAGCGGGCAGCTGCCGACTCGGGCACCTTGAGCAAAGAACTGTATCCATGCCTGGTGGCCCTCCGGCAGTTCGGCGTCAGCGAGCACCCCCACCACGCCCCCTTGAAGCAACGCGGCTTCGTACACCGTGCCCGGTGCCACCTCATCCGGAAGCGCATCCACCTCCCACACCACGTGTCCGGACTCCGGGTCCACGGCGCGAAGCACGACACGCTCCTCCCGCGCCGTGCAGGGAACGCCGTCCGTACGCGCACATGCCCGTGCGAAGAGATGGCCAGGCTGTCCATCTGAGGGCAGTAGCGCCGGCTCCGCGATGGGCACCCGCACGCTGGCTCCACCGCCCCCTTCCGAGAGCATGACGGGCACGCCGCCATCCTCCGGCACAAAGGCTCGCGCTCCCACCAGCAGCCGCCCACCCGCGATGGCCAGTGACGCACCTCCATCCGGAACACCGCCATCCAGCAGCGCACTCAACTTCAACTCCGTCCCCCCACTGCCATACGCCACTCCTGGCGACACCTTCGAGAGCGCGCTGGCATCGAAGTCAGGCCCGGCAGGCTGCCCGCTGTCCCGCTTCGCGCCGTCGTCAGCTCCGGCGGTTGCGAGCCTCGCGCTTCGGGCGTCGAGTTCCACCCGCGCCAGCCGTCCATCCACCGTGTAGAGATAGGCCGTCCCCAGCACGTCCAGCCCCAGCCGCGCCTCTCCTCGCCAGGCTTCGACCTGTGACGCGCCCAGCAATGTGCCCGCGTCCTCGCGACCCGACAGCCAGACGAGCCTCGCGGATTCGGGCGAGGTGCCGCCATCATCCACACCGCCGGCATCCGGCACGGCCCGCCACGCGACGTACGCGAGTACGTCCTCCTCGTGCGTAAGCGCGATGTGGCTCGCGGCGGCGCCTCCCGGCGGAAGGTCCCCGCCCGCCCCTAGCGACGCCCACGAGGCATGCCACAGGCGCGCACCGGAGCCGCGCGGCGCATAGGCCTCGAGCCCCTCTGACGCATGGACCACCACGCCCGCGTCCGACACGGCCAGCAGCGTCCGCGCGCCCCCATCCGGATACGAAGACACGTACCGCAGCAGCCCCGAGCGCGTGTACGCGACCAACTGGCAGCCCGCGTCCCCGCCACACACGGAGGTGTAGAGAGAGTCCTCCGAGACGAGCAACACCGTCCCACCGTCCGCCTCCACCGGCACGCCTTCCAGCGCCAGGCTGAGCTCCGGCGCGAGTTCGACAGGGTCCGGCCGCTGGCACACGCCCCCCTGGCACGTCCCTTCTCCCTGGCAGGCGGTAGCGGGCGCGCAGACGAAGCCCTCGGGTGGCGTCACCTCCCGGCATGCGCCGCTGAAGCACAGACGCGCCGTCTGACAGTCCGCCGGGCCACAAGGACTGAAGTCGTCGGCGTCCACCGCCGTGCAGCCCTCGTCCCGGTCGCACAATCCCACCTTGCAGGGGTTCTCCGGCGTGGGGCACGCCACCCGCGACGTCACACACCCCCGCGAGGGCGAACACGCATCCACCGTGCACGGGTTGTTGTCGTCACACGTCCTCGGGTGGCCCACGCAGACGCTCGCCTGGCAGCGGCCGTCCACCTGACAGCGGCTCTCCGGCGTGCACGCGGCGCCTTCCTCCAGCGGCGTTTCCACGCACGTCCCGGATGCCACGTCGAAGCGGGAGTCGAAGCAGGGGCGCTCCGGACACGGCGTGGGCCGGATGCCCAGGCCCGTGAGGCGGACGGACGCCGTCAGCCCCGCGCCTGACAGCAGCAGCATTCCCTCCGACAGCCCATGCCCCGCGGTGAAGACGACCTCCACTTCAGTCGCGCCGCCGCCGGGTACGCTCACCTCGGACGTCACCACGGCGAAGGGTGCCGCTACGGATGCCGCCACCGTCAGGCCCGCTCGGCCCGTGGCCAGCACCGTCACCGCGCGGCGCGCCTGCGTCCCCTCCAGCACACGGCCGAAGTCCACCACCGCATCCCGGGGCCGGAACCCCTGACGCGAGCCTCCCGTCCCGGAGTCCCCCGACTGGCACCCACCCACGACGAGCATGAGCGCCACCAACAACGGACTCCAGGAACGCGCCTGCGGATGCATGCCCGCGACTCAAGCGCGGGGCCGCGCGCCCCTGCAATGCAACACCAAGGCGCCGTCCTGAGACGAACTCAAGGCCCCGGCGCGGGGGCACGGCGCCGGGCCAACATCCGGATGCCCACGCCAATGGCGCCAATGACGACCAGCCCCACCACCGCGTACTGGTACCGGGTGACGAGCGCCGTCAGCCGCTCCAGATTGCCGCCCACCGCCGTGCCCAGCCCCAGCACCAGCCCGGTATGTGCCATGGCGGACACCGCGCCCAGCGCCAGCGCGTTGAAGCGCGGCATGCGCGAGGCCCCCGCGGCGACGAAGATGAGGCCCCGGATGCCCGGCAGGAAACGATTCACCAGCAGCAGCCACGGCCCATTCACGCGCATGCGCGCTTGAACCTGTTCCAGCCGCGCATGGGTGATGCCGAAGAAGCTGCGCTCGGGGTGGGCGTCGAAGCGCTTCGCCAGCCAGTGCCCCACCGCGTAGTTGATGGCCGCGCCCGCCACGCTGCCCACCGTCACCACGAGGAAGACGAGCAGCCACGGTTGCGAGCCACGCACCGCGTACACGCCCCCCAGCAGGGTGATGGTGTCCCCGGGAAAGGGCGGCACGACGTACTCCAGCATCGCCGCCAGCCCCAGCACGAGCAGGCCCAGTGGCCCCAGGGCCGAGATGAGCTGGTCGATGAATTCCACCATCCGCGCGTGTGACCTCCAGCGAGCCGAGCACCGTCGGATTTAAGTCGGACGCCGCCGATGCGAAAGCGGCATCCACTCCGCCCCGCCCGGGGTGAACATCACCGGAGCGCGCGCCCGGCGTGAACCGCCGCCCCAGGCGCTGTCGCCTGAAGGAATACCGGCATCCGTGCGGCAGGTCCGCGAGCGGGGGCTCAGCCCGGCCACGGCAGGGCGCGGCCACCATGACTACCCTTCAGTTGCGCCCTTCAAACACGTGGACCTTCCGGGCGGAACGCATCCATGGCGGGCCCATCCCCTCACCGAGGTCTCTCGCCATGTCCTACCGCGTCACCATCACCCCCGAGCTCACGGAGGCCTACCAGCAGCTGCCGCCCTCCGAGCGCCAACCCATCCAGGAGCGGCTGGACATGCTCGCCGAGGCCGCCGAGGACGCCGCCTACTCCCCGTCCAGGATGAGCCGCCCCCATGCGAGCGAGCTCGCGGTCGTCTCCCCCGGTGCACACCGAATCTTCCTGGGCGACCAGTGGATTGCGTACCGCGTCCAGGCCGAGGACCGCACCCTCCAGTTGCTGGACTTTGGCAGTTGGAGCAAGAGCCCGCTGGCACGACAGGCGCCCACCGCGGCGGAATGGCACGGCTCGGGTCACCGGGAGGATGGCTGGGACAACGAGGGCGGCGGCAGTCCCCCGTACACGCCCTAGGCCGTCCCCCTTCCGCGCGAACGTCACGGCGTCGTGGACGTGGGCGCCTCGGCGGGCCGCGGCATCACCGTGCCGCCGTACTGCGTGGCCGCCAGCGTGCCACACGCCGCGCCAATCTCCTTGCCACCAGAGTACCGACGCGCCACCGGTGACTTGAGAATCTGGAGGTGGTCGCGGAACGCGCTCAGCTCCTCGGGCGTGGGCGGCAGGTACTTCCCGGTGGGGTCCGTCACGTCGATGAGGTCCACCTTGATGCGGATGCCCTCGAAGGCGGCCTTCAGCGCCTCGGCGTCCTCGCGGCCCAGGTTGAAGCCGCTGATGGCGACATAGGCGATCATCGCCCGCTCGCGCCGCACCTCGCTGTACTCGCGGATGGCGGCGATGAGCTCCGGCAGCGGGTGCGTCTTCTCAATCGGCAGCACCTTCGCGCGCTTCTCCGCGATGGCGCTCGTCACCGAGAAGGCCAGCCGGTACGGATGCCCTTCACGCACGTAGCGGCGGATGGCCGGCACATGGCCCGCCGTGGAGAAGGTAATCGCCTCCCCTGCGATGGAGAACCCCGCCGGGTGCCGCAGGATGTCCGCGGCCCGCAGCGTCTCCTTGTAGTTGAGGAGCGGCTCCCCCATCCCCATGAAGACGACGCCGCGCACCGGCCGGTCCGCTTCCTCCCGGACCTGGAGCACCTGGTCCAATATCTCCCAGGTCTGCAGATTCCTTTTGAAGCCCAACTTCCCCGTCATGCAGAAGTCGCACGCCAGCGCACAGCCCACCTGGCTGGAGACGCAGATGACGTACTTCTCATCGAAGATGGGGATGCGGACCGCTTCAATACGTCCGCCCAGCGGCGAGTCGAAGAGGTACTTCACGAAGCCGTCGTCCGCGCGGCGGCGCTCGACGATTGCCAGCTTCGGCATCTCCGCGTGGGCACGCAGGTGGTCTCCCACGCGGCGCGGCACCTGGCGGGCCGAAGCGACTTCCTCCACGGACTGCGCACCGTGGGCGAAGACGGCCGCGAACACCTTGCGGATGGCGGTGGGCGATGGGGAGAGCGGCGCGAGCGCGGCCTCCAGTTCCTGCAACGACAATGACTTCAGGTTCACGAGGCGGACTTGATTTTGGAGCGAAGGAACTCGGTGAGCTTCTCGGAGACTTCCTTCGGCATCTTCGCCACCAGCGCCTTCTTGCATAGCCCGGGCGTGGCCCGGTAGGTGCGCAGGAAGTCCACACAGGGGCTGCACCCGCGCAGGTGCTCACGCAGGTGCTGTGTGTCCTCGGGAGACATCTCTCCGTCGAGGAATTGCAGCAGGAGGTTGATGGAATCTTTGCAGTTGTACATCCGAACCTCGGCTGGCTGCGGCGCGCCCTCGTTCCTCTCGATGATGCCGAGCGCTTCGTCGCGTTTCACAACTCCCGGCTGTCCCGGTTGTAGAAAGCGTCGATGGCTTCACGGAGCGCGAGCCGTGCCCGGTGCAACCGGCTCTTGATGGCGGGGATGGAGTCCCCCGTTGCCTCTGCAATCTGTTCGTAACTGAGGCCCTCCACGTCTTTCAAGAGGAAGACCTCCCGGTACCCCTCGGGCAGGCGGTCCGAGGCTTGCTGGATGGCGGAGCCCAGCTCGGCGTCCAGGGCCTTCTCCTCGGCGTCCCGGCTCCAATCCGTCTGGGGATAATCCGCCAGGGAGCCCCGCTCGGTGAACTCCGGGCCCTGGAGCTCCTGCTCGGCTGCCTGGGCCACGCGGCGGTGGCGCAGGCGCATGAGCGCATGGTTGGCGGCGATGCGGTGCACCCAGGAGCCGAAGGCCGCATCCCCCCGGAAATCCTTCAGGTGTTGGTAGGCGGACAGGAAGGTATCCTGGGTGATTTCGGCCGCGTCGGCCTCCGAACGGGTCATCCGGAGCGCCAGGCCATACACCTTGTCCCGGTGGGCATCCACCAGGGCCTCGAAGGCGGAAACGTCTCCATCCTGTGCGCGAGAGAGGAGCTGACGGTCCTCTTCCCTGATGGCCTCGTCGGACATGGCGGGGCGCACCCAACCAGCCAGAAAGCCCGCCGTCAAGCGGGCTTGCGGCGCCCCGGTGGCGGCCCCTTGCTGACATGTTGACTGTCCCGGACCCACAAACGGAAGGGTTCGGCGGCCCACGCCCCGGCGTAGTCCACGCCAATCCGAGGCCCCCGGGACACGGCTGACTCGGGAACAGGCGTCCCGGGTCGCAGGTGCAGCGCGGGCGTGCACAGGCCCCGCCGGTTGTGCGCCCGGGTGAGGCCCAGCGCCTTGCACAAGCGGCCCGGCCCGTCCGTGCGCGTCCCCGGGGGAAGGCCCTCCACCGGCTCCACCGCCCGCACCAGCACCGCCGCGCCCACCCCCGTGGCATCCGTCACCACGTTGAAACAGTGGTGCATGCCATAAATCAGATAGACGTACGCCACGCCGGCCGGGCCGAACATGACCTCGGTGCGAGGGGTGAGCCCCTTGGCCGCGTGGCACGCCAGGTCGTGCTCGCCGATATAGGCCTCCGTCTCCACGATGCGGCCCACGCGGCACTGTCCGCCCTCCTCCACCACCAGCAAGGTGCCAAGCAGCTCCCGGGCAACCACCAGCGCGGGACGGGCGTAGAAAGACTCCGGCAACCAGTTCACGCCTGGATGTTAACGGCCCTTCCGTTCGGAAAGCGAAGAACCCAGACACACTCGGAGAGCGTCGGCAGTTCCCACCGGCGCGGGGCTGGGGCAGATTGCATCGCACCATGTCCACACCCGGCCGGCTCTCCGGTCTTTTGCTCCCGCTCTTCTCCCTCCGCTCGCAGACCGACTTTGGCATCGGTGACTTCGGTGCCCTGGAGGGACTGTTCAGCTGGATGAAGGCCGCCCGCCAGCGGATGCTGATGGTGCTGCCGCTGCTGCCCACCGCGCCGGGTGACCCGAGCCCCTACGCGACGCGCTCGGCCTTCGGCCTCAATCCCCTCTTCATCGACCTGCAGCGGCTGCCGGAGTTCACCGCGGCCGGCGGCGAGGCGGCCCTGTCCGACGCGCAGCGCGCCCAGCTGACCGAGGCGCGTTCGGCGCCGCGCGTGCGCTACGATTTGGTCTTCCCCCTCAAGGACGCCGCCTTCGCGCGCGCCTTCGACGTCTTCGAAGCGCAGCACTGGGCGCCCCAGTCCGAGCGGGCGAAGGCCTTCCGCCAGTGGCGCGACGCCCAGGGCGAGTGGCTGGAGAGCTACGCGCTCTTCACCGCCATCAGCGAGCAGGAGGACCGCCGCCCATGGTGGGAGTGGCCGGAGCCGCTGCGCACCCGTCAGCCGGAGGCCCTGGCCCAGAAGTCCCGGGAGCTGGAGCGCCGCGTGCGCTACCACGCCTGGCTCCAGTGGGTGGCCGAGCAGCAGTGGAACGAGGTGCGGACGCAGGCCCGCGCCCAGGACGTCCTCCTGTGCGGCGACGAGCCGTTCATCATCGGTCAGGACAGCGCGGACGTGTGGGCGCACCCGGACATCCTGCGGCGCGACGCCCGCCTGGGCGTGCCTCCGGATGACTTCTCCGCCACGGGTCAGGACTGGGGCCTGCCCTACTTCGACCTGGCGGCCATGGAGAAGGACGACTTCGCGTGGCTGAAGATGCGCGCGAAGAAGGCGGCCAGCTACTACGACTTGCGCCGGGTGGACCACGCGGTGGGGTACTTCCGTCAGTGGATTCGCGACGCGCAGACGCCCACCGGGCGCTTCATCCCGCCGGACGAGGAGAGCCACCGCCGCCTGGGCGAGAAGACCTTCCGCCTGCTGTCCGAGGGCGCCGGCATCGTCGCCGAGGACCTGGGCGTGATTCCGCCCTTCGTGCGCCACATCCTCGCGGAGCTCAAGCTGCCCGGCTACCGGGTGATGCGCTGGGAGCGCGATGACAACCACTACCGCGACCCGCGCCAGTTCCCAGCGGTGTCCCTGGTCACCACCGGCACGCATGACACGGACACCGTGGCCGAGTGGTGGGAGGGCGCGGGCGACCACGAGCGGCAGGCGGCGGCGCGCTCGTGGCCGGAGCTCAACGGCGTGGCCATCACCCGCGAGTTCACCCCGGACGTGCACCGGGCCATGCTGGCCTCGGCGCTCAACGCCAACAGCGACCTGTGCGTATTGCCCTGGCAGGACGTGCTCGGCACCCGGGACCGCATCAACCTGCCCGGCTCCATGAGCGATTCGAACTGGGCCTACCGCATCGAGCAGAACGTGAGCGACCTGCTCACCGATTCGCGCACGCGCGAGGCCGCCGAGCGGCTGGCCTGGCTCACCGCGTCCGCGCGGCGCTGAGACACCGTCCGCCCGGGGGGCCCAACGTCCGCGGATACGCGCGGCCGCGACGGCCTCACGGTTTGATGCACTTCACCTGGGCCGGGAAGCCGTCGAACAGGGCGCAGGTGCGGTTGGAGTTGGCGCACTCCAGCCGCTCGCAGATGTCGTCGAAGACGCAGATGGGCGGCGAGCGGCCGAACTCCAGGAAGATTTCCGTGCAGAACTGGTACGGGTCCACGCAGCCGAACGAGCCGCAGTAGGGCGCGTCCGACAAGCTCTCGCCCTCCTTGGGGCGCACCGCCTCGTCCTCGGAGACACCACACGAGGACGCGCATACCGCGAGCACGGAGAACACCAGGCTTCTGATTCGCCGGGACTGGGCCATGGCCCCCCATCTTGGGCCAGGCGGGCGCGGCTTGCACGTCTTCGCGAGGCGTCATTCCGCGACACCGGACACTGGGGTTTGACCCGACGTCCCGGTATGCGACAAAGCACTGTCATCCTGGACGGAAGAAGTGTTGGGGCCGCGAGCCTTCCGGCTATGAAACATCCCGTGGCCGCCGACCTGCTCAGATACCTCCGCCTTGCCACTCCGCTCGCGCTGCTGCTCACCGCGGCCTGCGCCACCACGAATGCGCCGCCCCCCTCGGGACCCAAGGTCACCGACCTGGAAATCCAGGGAACGGACCAGGTGAGCGAGGGCGCCATCAAGGACCACATCCTCACCACCGCCACGCCCTTCTGGGGCTTCTGGCCCTTCGGCGGCCCCAGCTACTTCGACGCCAACGCGTGGCAGGCGGACCTGCGCCGCATCGAGCGGTACTACCAGGCCCAGGGCTACTACCAGGCGAAGGTCACCAACGCCGAGGTGAAGCCGGACGGTGACGACAAGGTCGCCATCGACATCAGCGTGCAGGAGGGCGAACCCACCCGCATCAGCGAAATCCAGGTGACGGGCCTGGACACCCTGCCAGAGGACGTGCGCGAGGAGCACCGCAAGTACGTGCTGGACGGACTGCCCCTGCACGAAGGCGACGTCTTCAAGGAAGAGTCCTGGGAGGAAGCGAAGGTCCGCGTCCAGGAGCGGCTGCGCGAGCTGGCCTACGCCGAGGCCGAAGTCGACGGCGAGGTCCGGGTGGACGTGGACACAAGGCAGGCGGTGGTGGAATTGCGCACCCGGCCCGGCATCCGCTATCGCTTCGGCAACACCTTCGTCGCCACCGACGCCAATCCCCAGGTGCCTCCGCGCCGCATCATCGAACAGGTGACGGGCGCGCTGAAGAAGGGGGACTGGTACAGCGAGACGGCGCTGGCCAACGCGCAGGCGCGCGTGTTCCGCATGGGCGTGTTCGGCGCGGTGAAGGTGAACCGTGGCGCGCCGGACCGCGAGTCCGGCACGGTGCCGGTGGTGGTGGACGTGCGGGAGGCGCCCTTCCGCTCCGTGCGGCTGGGCGGCGGCCTGGGCGTGGACGCGGCCCGGCAGGAGGTCCGCGCGGTGGGCGAGTGGACCCACCGGAACTTCGGCGGCGGCCTGCGCCGCTTCACCGTCCGAGGCCGGCTGGGCTACGCCTTCATCCCCAACGTCCTCAGCTTCAACAAGGACGGTCCTGTCTTCGACGTCACCGCCGAATACGAGCAGCCCCGCTTCCTCTTCCGGGACTTGCGGGCGCAGAACTCGCTCAGCGTGGAGAAGGGCCTGGAGCAGGCCTATGACTTCTGGGGCGGCAGGCTCCAGACGGGTGTCATCTGGCAGCCGCACCCCGACTTCTCCATCTTCCCGTCGTACAACCTCCAGGTGTACCGGCTCAGCGGCCGCGTCAGCGCCGACTCCCGCGTGCCGCCCATCGTCCTGGGCTGCGGCGAGGGCCAGGCGCAGTGCAACGTGGCGCTCAGCTTCCTGGAGCTGGCCTTCACCTGGGACCGACGCGATGACGTCATCGAGCCGCGCGACGGCTACTACATCTCCCTCTCCGTCCAGAAGGGCGGAGGCACGCCCCTCATGGGAGACTTCAACTACGTCCGCCTGCTGCCCGACCTGCGCGTCTACCGTTCGTTCGGCGAGGACAAGCGGTTCATCCTGGCGGCGAAGGTGCGCGCGGGCACGCTGAACCCCGCGGGCGGCGGCCAGAGCTCCATCGTCACCCGCTTCTTCTCGGGCGGTGGCACGTTCATGCGCGGCTTCAACGGCCAGCGCCTGTCTCCCCTGGCCGCCCTGCAGCGCACGGCGGACGTGGACGGCGACGGCAACCCGGATGTCGTCCAGGACGAGGAATGGGACACCGTGCCCGTGGGTGGCAACAGCCTCTTCGAGACCTCGGTGGAGATGCGCTACCAGTTCACGGAGAGCCTGATGGTGGCGGCCTTCTATGACACGGGCCTGGTGGGCATCGAGGACTTCTCCCACGCGAACCGGCCCAAGCTCTTCGGCCCCCAGCACTACCACGCCGTGGGCATGGGCCTGCGGTATCTGACGGTCGTCGGGCCCATCCGGCTGGACATCGCCCGGCGGTTGAACATTGGCGGGGGATTGCCCGTTTCCACCCCGGGATACATCTATCCCGAAGCCGGAGGCTGCTTCGGCATCGGAAGCCGGTGGAGACCCACGGGCCCGACGACGCCCAGCGGCGCGTTCGCGGGCGCTCCGGACGGGCTGTGCGCGCTGCACCTGTCGATTGGAGAGGCGTTTTGACGCAATCCCCCCCGAGCGCCGCGCCTCCCCCACCCCGCCGGCCCGCGCGCTGGGGCCGCCGCGTGCTGTGGGGTCTGCTGGGCCTCGTGGGCCTCATCGTGCTCGTCGTCGCGGGCGTGCTCGTCTTCGCCACGACGTCGCGCGGAGAGGCCTGGCTCGTCCAGAAGGGACTCGCGCTGGCCCATGAGCAGCTCTCCGGCCGGCTGGAGCTGGGGCGCCTGGACCTGTCCCTGGGCGGCGTCATCCTCGAGGACGTGAAGCTGTATGACCCCGAAGGCGAGCTGGTGGCGGAAATCGCCCGGGTGGACGTGCGCGCGCGGCTGGCGGGGCTGGTGCGCCAGCACGTGAACCTCCCCTCCGCGCGCATCGAGCGTCCGCGCCTGTATCTGGCCCAGGACGAGCGCGGGCTGAACCTGACGCGCGCGCTGGAGCCCCGCACGCCCAGCCCCGAGGAGCCCTCCACGGGCCGCGGCTCGCTGGTGCTGGACTTGCGCGAGCTCGTGCTCGAGGACGGCTACGTCGACTTCCGCCAGGCGCTGCCCGAAGGCGGTGAGCGGCAGGTGCGGCTGGAGGACCTGGATGCCCGGGGCTCGGCCCGCTACGCCGCCGCGACGCAAGGCGTGGGCGCGAACCTGGAGGCCACCGCGAGCCTCGCCCGCCCCGTGCCCGGGCCCGTGCGGCTGGCGCTGAAGGCCCGCGGCGAAGAGGGCGCCTTCGAAGGCGATGTCGACCTGGAGGCCGCGGGGCTGGTGCTGGACGCCAGCGGCCGCGCGAAGCTCCCTCCAGAGACGCCGCCGGGCGTGCCGGAGGGCCAGCTCCAGGCAGGACTGGAGCTGCGGCGCCTGTCCGCGCCGCCCGACCTGCTGCGGGCCTTCGTGCCCACCTGGCCGTTGCGGGTGCCGGTGTCCGCGGAGGGCTCCGCCGGACTGGACGGCGACGCGGCGCGGGTGGACGTCACCGCGAAGGCCGCCAGCGCCTCCCTGTCCGTGAAGGGCGGAATGGATTTGGAGCGGATGCGCACCGACGGCCTGTCCGTGAAGGCGCGCGACGTGGACCTGTCGGAGCTGATGGCGCAGGGCCCCAAGACGCGTATCGCCGCGGACCTGGACGCGAAGGGCGGAGGCACGAGCCTGGAGTCGATGGAAGGCGAGGTGAAGCTCACCGTGTCCCCGTCCGAATACCTGGGCCAGCCGCTGGGGCCGGTGGAGTTGGAGGCCAGCGCGAAGGAGGGCCGGTATTCGCTGATGCGGCTGCGGATGCTCGCGCCGGGCGTGGCCCTGCAGGCCAAGGGAGACGGCACAGCGGAGTCGGTGCACCTGGAAGGTGGCCTCACCGCCGGCAACCTCGCCCTGCTGTCACAGATGCTGTCCAAGCTGATGCCGGGTGTGGTGGCCCCCATGGCGGGCAACGGCACGTTGGACTTCTCCGTGAAGGGCCCGCTGCGCACGCCCGCCGTGAAGGTCGACGGTGGCTTCGCGGCGCTGCGGTACGGCGACGTGGCGGCGCAGGACGTGTCCCTGAAGCTGGAGATGCCGGACGTCAGCCACCCCCTCACGTCCAACGCCACGCTGGTGGTGTCCCGGCTGAAGGCGGGCGGACGGGACTTGCGCGACGTCGCCGTCACGCTGGCCACGCAGGAGCGTGCGCTGGAGGCCAGCGTGCGCGTGGCGGGAGACGCGGAGCTGGGGCTCACGCTCAGTGGCCAGGTGGACGACAATCGCCAGGGGCTGGCCATCCGGCAGATGGCGCTGTTCTGGCCGGAGGCCACCTGGACGCTCCAGGCGCCCACGCACCTGGGCTTCGGCGGAGGCAACGTCGAGGTGGCGCCTGCGCTGCGGCTCGCGTCGGAGGGGCAGACGCTGTCGCTGCAGGGCGCGATGCGCGGCCAGCGCGTCAACGCGCGAGTGGAACTGGGCGCGTTCGATTTGTCGCGGCTGCCCCGGTCCTTCGTCCCGGAGTCGCTGGGCCTGGGCGGCAGGCTGACAGGCCACGCCGCCGTCAGCGGGACGATGGCGCGCCCCGACGCGGAGACCGACCTTCGGCTGGAAGACGGCAGCGCGCGCGGCTACGAGGGGCTCCAGGCGGAGCTGAAGGCGCGCTACGTGAAGGACCGCGCCACCGGGACGCTGGCGGCCAGCCTACCCGTGGCGCGGCTCGCCGCCGAGTTCGACGTGCCGGTGCAGGGTGTGCTCAAGCGCCGGCGCGATGCGATGTCCGTGCGCCTGAACCTGGAGGACCTGGACATCGCCGGCGCCATGAAGCTCGCGGGCCAGCCCGAGAGCGCCAGCGGCCGGCTGGCCGGCACGCTGACCGTGGAAGGCCCCGCGCGTGAACCCCTGCTGGACTTCACCCTCCGCGGACAGGACGTGCGCTACCAGACGCCGCCGCCGGGCTTCTCGCTGCCTGTGCCGCTGGCCTTCCAGTTGCGCGCCGCGTCCGACCGCGAGGACCAGACGCTGGATGCGCGCCTGGACGTGGAGGGCCTGGGCTCGCAGACGTACGTGGCCCTGCGGACGCCCTTCACGGTGGGCGGGCTGATGGCGAAGCCGCCCACGCCCGATGAGCTCTTCGCGACGACGCTGGGCGTGGAGGCCCGCGTGACGCAGCTGCCCCTCACCCTGCTCAAGGGCATGAGCGGTGTGCAGCAGCCGGGCGGCACGGTGACGGCGCAGCTGGACTTCGAGGGCTCGGTGCTGGTGCCCCAGGCGACGCTGCGCGTGCAGGCCAACGCGGTGACGATGAACGGGCTGCCGCCCATGAACGGGCAGCTCAGCGTCGTGGGCGGCGACAAGGACGTGAAGCTCACGCTGAACGCGCGGCGCCAGGACGGACCGCTGGCGCAGCTGACGGCCACGCTGGCGGCCCCGCTGGGCGCGCTCCAGGACCGCGAGGTCTACGGCTACATCCCCTTCGACATCACCGGCCGCGTGGGCCCGGTGCCGCTGCAAGAGATTCCCGGCCTGGCCACCCCGGCGTCGCCCGTGGCAGAGGGCGCGCCGCCACCGCAGGGCGGCCGGCCCCAGGGCATCCAGGGCGTGCTGGCCATGGAGCTGGGCGCGCGGGGCACGCTCGACACGCCGCAGATGGAGCTCACCGCCGGCGTGCAGGACCTGGGCGTGGGCAACACGGGGCTGGGCCAGGTGCGCCTGAACTACACGTACAGGGACACCCGCTCCCGCTTCGACCTGCTGCTCACCGAGCCGGGCGGCGGCACCATGCTGGTGAACGGAGGCCTGGGCCTGGACGTGTCACTGCCCGCGCTCAACCGGGGACTCCAGACAGACAACGCGCCGGTGGAGGTCGCGCTCAAGGCGCGCAACTTCAACCCGGCCTTCCTGTCCGGCACGGTGGAGATGCTGCGCAGCATCGGCGGCGTGCTCCAGGCGGACGCCAGCGTCGCCGGCACGTTGGGCGCGCCCAGCATCAACGGCAGCCTGGAGTGGAAGGACGGCAAGCTGGGGCTGATGGGCCTGGGCGAGTACCGCGACATCCAGCTCGCCCTGAAGGCCAGCCGCGAATCCATCGCCGTCACGACGCTGTCGGCGAAGGCCGGCAACGGCTCACTCAACCTCAACTCGCCGTTGACCGCGGTGCTCAACGCCCGGAATGAGTACGAGCTGTCCAGCCCCGGAACGTCCGACCCGCCGCTGGTGATGCGCAATTTCCCCATCATCGTCGACGACCAGCTCATGGCGCTGGTGAGCCTGCGCGCGAAGGTGGAGGGCACGCTGTCCCGGCGACTGGTCAACCTGCGCAACGTCACCATCCCCGAGGCCACCATCGAGCTGCCGGAAGCCAAGCGCAAGGACCTGCAGGCGCTGGAGCGGCCCGGTGACGTGATGCTGGTACGCAACGGCGAGCCGCTGGACCGCAAGAAGCGCAAGGAAGCGGCCCAGGCGCGGCCCCCGGCGAATCCCGACGAGACACCCGTGGAAGGCGCGGCCCCGGCGGAGGGCGTGGCGGTGGAAGACGAGGAGGAAACGGCGACGCCACCCATTGTGTTCTGGGTGAATGTGAATGCGCCCCGCAACCTCTGGGTGAAGGGCTCCGACATCAACGCGGAGCTGGGGCTGTCGGATGACTTTCGCGTCGAATACACGGACGTGGCGCGCCTGTTCGGTGAAGTGCGCGTGCTGCGCGGACGCGTGGACGTGCTCGGCCGCCGCTTCGACATCCAGCGTGACAGCCAGGTGCGCTTCACCGGCCCGGCCATGGCGCCGTACATCAACGTCACCGCCGAGCACCGCAACGACAGCGCCAAGGTCACCGTGTTCGTCACCATCCGGGGACAGGGGCGGGAAATCACGCTCAAGCCCACCAGTGACCCGCCGCTGCCGGAGTCGGAAATCTACACGCTGCTGGCGACGGGCCGGCGCACGCTGGAGCGCAGCTCCGGTGCCTCCATGAACGCCAGCGCGCAGGCCGCGTCCGTGGTGGGCTCGCTGGTGGCCAACGAGGCCCGCAAGGCCCTGGCCGCGAAGCTGCCCCTGGACGTGGTCTCAATCGAGGCGGGGGCCTCCGGCATCGCGGGCACCAAGCTGGAAGTCGGCACCTACGTGACGGACAAAATCTACGTCGGCTACACCGGCCGCGTGGGCGCCAACCTCCAGCAGGGAGAGAACGCCAACGCGGTGCGCTTCGAGTACCAGTTGGGCACGCGCTGGAGCCTGGAAGGCCAGTACGGCGACGCGCGCTCGGGCGGGTTGGACCTCATCTGGACCAACCAGTACTGAGGCTCACTGGGACACGGCGGGCTCCTGTCCTTCCGGGCGGGAGCCGCCGCTTCGACGACTAGAGGCCGTACATCGCGAAGCACGAGCCCGCGGGGCCCGCGCCGGAAATGGGCGCGCTCGGCGCGCTCAGCCACGCGCTGTTGGCGCCGCACTGGTGCCACTGCTGGTCGCCCGTGGACTGCACGCAGGTGCGCGCCGGCACGGAGCGGCCCAGCGTGGCGGAGGAGCACCAGCCGTAGGACGCGGTGCAGTTCGTGGGCTTGGTGGTGCTGCCCGCGGTGAAGGCGCCCGACTGGCACTGCCGCCACATGGCGTCCGACGAGCTCTGCACACAGCCGAGCTCCGGCACGGTGGCGTCGGCCGTCTCGGAGTAGCAGCCGGAGGCGGAGCCCCACGCATAGGCCGACTCGTAGCGGTGGTAGACGACGGACACCAGCGACGAGCCGCCCACGTTGGTGCGGCCGCACTGGAGGGCATACGCGCCCACCCAGGGCGTGTACGTGTAGAGCGCCGCCGTCGCCTTGTTGACGGGACGCACCGAGCACGGGTCCGACGTGGACTTCGTCACGCCCACGCGCCAGCCGGAGATGGTGGCACGGCCCGCGTCCAGGTCCGTCAGGTAGCCGCGCAGCTTCTTGGCGGAGCAGTCAATCTGCTTGCCGAAGCCCACGTATTGCGCGTCACAGCCGCTGGTGTCCGGACAGCCACAGCCGGTGGCCTTGGCCAGGTTGTTGGAGTTGCCGCTCTGGACGAGGCTGGACTCCACCTGGATGCGGGCCAGCATGTACAGCGGGCTGATGCCAAAGGCCTTGGAGCGCTCGACGATGAGCGCGGCGGCCGTCTTGTTGCTGAAGGCCGGGTCCCGGTAGTTCGCCAGGAACGAGTTGTTCTGCTGGAGGAAGGCCTGCACCTGCGCGGTGGTAATCCACTGGCCACCAGTGATGTCGGTGTCCTCCAGCAGCCGGTGCATGTCGTACTTCGTGGTGGCCTCCAGCAGCACCTGGCCAGTCAGCTCGTCGATGACGGGCTCATCTGCCGCGTCGATGGGACCACAGCCGGCCGCCACCAACGCGGGCACCAGGAGCAACCACAATCGCGTCTTCATCGCGTCCTCGGGGGGATGGGCCGCGAACCCGGAGAGCGGTGCTCACCGTCCACCGGACACGGCCAGGGGGAGTCCGAGGCTCCAGCCGCGTGAAACATTATTCAAGAATTTCTTATCTTTAATGCCTGACGGATTATTGGTGTCCTGTTGAATCCGTCACCCAGGCCACACAGCCAGAGCGCAGGCGCCGGGAGTAGCGTACCCGCCATGAGCCACTTCCACGCTCCACCGAGGCCGAGGCGACTTCTCTCCCTGACGATGGGACTGCTGCTGGTGGCGGGCTGTTCCAGTTCGGACGGTGACAGTCCCGGGCCCGGGCCCTCGGGTGGAGACGCGGGCACGGGTGCACCGGACGGCGGCGGCCTGGAGCCTTCCGGCTGCCTCAATGAGACCTTCTTGTCGTCGCTGGGGAAGAACCGGCTGCTCGTGGGCGCGCAGATGGCGGACGGCACCGCGGCCAGCGCGCCTTTCGACATCCACTATCTCTACATCGCCGGTGGGCTGTTCGACTCGCCCACCGCCTGCACGTCCTGCACGTCCGGGTGCAGCACGTCGGGCACGTCGTGCCAGGGCGGCGGCTGTGCGTGGTGGGGCTGCTGGCAGGACGTGTCGCGGCCGCCCGGCGATTACGTGCGGGGCTTCGTGTCCCGTGCCCGGGCGCGCGGGCAGCTTCCGCTCATCACCTACTACCAGCAGTTGCTGGGCAGCGGATTGGGCGAGGGCGAACAGCAGCTGGGCGCGCTCAACAATCTGTCCTTCATGCGGCGCTATCTGGCGGACTGGCGCTTCGTGGTGCAGCAGGTGGGCGACGCGCAGGCGCTCCTCCACATCGAGCCGGACCTGTGGGGCTACGTGCAGTTCTTCCACGGCGACGCACGCCGCGTCCCCGCACAGGTGGCCAGCGCCAACGCCACGGACTGCTCGGCGATGGAGAACAACGCCGCGGGCCTGGGGCGCTGCATGATTGCCATGGCTCGCAAGTACGCGCCCAACGCGAAGGTGGGCCTGCACGCCAGCCCCTGGGCGACGCGGATGGACGTGTACCTGAACACCAACGCGTCCTTCGACGTGGCCGGCGAGGCGCACAAGGTGGCCGACTTCCTCCTGCAGGTGGGCGGGAGCGAAACGGACTTCGTCGTGGTGGAGGCCTCCGACCGCGACGCGGGCTTCTACCAGTCACAGGGCGAGGACGCGTGGTGGGACGCCACCAACGCCACCCGGCCGAACTTCCACCAGGCCTTCGCCTGGGCGAAGGCAATCTCCGAACGGATGAACACACCGAACCTGTGGTGGCAGCTGCCCGTGGGCCACATGAACCTGCCCGACACGAACACGCGCTGGCGGGACAACCGCGTGGACTACTTCTTTACCCACGCGAATGAAGTGGCCGCGGCGCACTCGGTGGGCTTCTCGTTCGGCGCAGGCGAAGGGCGGCAGACGACGCCGGAGACGGACAACGGCCACCTCGTCAGCCGGGTGCGGGCCTACGCGCAGTCGGGTGGACAGGCCCCATGCATCCCCACCCTGGCGCCCTGAGCGCCCTGCCCGTCCTGGTAGGCTGACCGCGTGCCCGCGAGCCCGCCCCTCCTGGATGACATGCTCCTCTTCACCGAGGTGGTGGCGACCGGTGGCATCACCGCCGCCGCGGAGCGGCTGGGGCTGCGCAAGTCCACGGTGAGCCGCCGCCTCGCGGCGTTGGAGGAGCGGCTCGGCGTCCGGCTCATCGAGCGCAATACGCGCGGGCTTCGGCTCACGGAGGTGGGCCGCGACTACCACGCCCACTGCGCGCGGCTGGTGGCGGAGGCTCGCGAAGTGAACCGCGCGCTCGGCGAGTCGCGTGTCACGCCGCAGGGCACCTTGCGCATCGCCACGCTCTCACTGCTGGGCGAGCTGCTGACACCGCTCATCGCCGAGCTGCTGTTGCGCAATCCCCTGCTCCGCGTGGAAGTCTCGCTCGCCGAAGCGCACGTGGACCTCATCTCCGAGGAGTATGACCTGGCGCTGCGGACCGGCCCACTCGCGGACTCCGCCATGGTGGCCCGCAGGCTCGGGCGCCTTCGCACCGGCTACTACGCCAGCCCCGCCTATCTCGCGAGGCAAGGGACACCCCGGACCTCGGCGGAGCTGCAAGGCCATGCCTGCGTCGTGCTCGCCGCTCCCGGCACCGACGAGGTCTGGTTCTTCGGCGAGGGCCGGGGCGCGAAGAGCCTACCGGTAACGGGGCGGCTGCGCGTGCCCAGCGTGCGCGCGGGGCAGGCGGCCGCGCGCGCGGGCCTGGGCGTGGTGCGGCTGCCCGCCTCGCTCGTCGCCGAGGACGTGCGCGGCGGGCTGCTCGTTCCGGTGCTGGAAACCGAAACGCCGCCGGGCATCCCTGTCTTCGCCGTCTATCCCAGCAAGCGGCAGCTCCCGCCCAAGGTGCGCGCCTTCCTGGCGCTGTTGAATGAACGCGGCGCCGCGCTCCCCTGGGACGACGCCACCGAGCCCGCGTCCTCCCGAAGCCGGTAGGGGACGTCGCGCAACACAGCGTTCCCTCGCGGGCGCTCGTCCGTTCCCGTTGAGGCCACTACACCTGTGTCCACACCCAGGCAGGGCCCACGCGCCCGGCCGAACGAGGAGGACACGCCATGACGACGAACGTCATCCCGCTGGACGACGCGCACTTTCAACGGGAGGTGCTGGAGTCATCCGAGCCCGTGCTGGTGGACTTCACCGCTACCTGGTGCCCGCCGTGCCGTGCGCTCGCCCCCGTGCTCGACGCGATTGCCGCCGACTTCCGGGGCCGGCTGAAGGTGACCAGCCTGGACGTGGACGACAATCCGGAGTCCGCGATGCGCTATGGCGTCCGCTCCGTCCCGGCGCTGCTGCTCTTCAAGGAGGGCAAGGTGGTGCGGCAACTGCTGGGCGCCCAGCCCCGCGCCAAGCTGGAGCAGGAACTGCGCACCCACCTCGGGTGACGCGGCGCCCCTCTTCCTTCAGGCCGTATTCGGCGTTGTTGCTCGCCCTGCCTGTGCCCAACACCCCGGGCCAGCCAGGGCGTGCGCTACCGCACCACATTCCACCCGCAGATAATTTTAGACCAATGTTGCAAATCATACACTGTTCGTGTATCCACTCACTCGCCCTGTGAGTCTCGCAGGGCGCGGGTCGCCCCACATCTCCGATCCCCCCTTCTCGTTCGGGGCGACTCGTACCCACCGCGGACAGTCGCCCTCACCCGTGCCAGCCCCTTCCAGTCCGGGGCGGCCCGCTCCTCTACCAACGCTTTCGTCTCAACGGTCCAGCCGCCGGCGGGCCCGGGCTCGCGCGGCGTCCAGCGCGGAGTCCACGCTGCCCTCGGCCGGCTTCGCTGGCGCCGGAGCCGCGTCGCCCTGATGGGTGGGCGGAGCTGACGTCGGGGTTGTCCGTGTTGCCGGAGTGGACGACGGCGCCGCGGGTGTCGCGGGGACGGACACGGAGCGCTCGCGGGTCCGCGGCGCACGCAGCCGCGGCGCGGAGAGGAAGCGGCGCACGGCCACCTCCGCCAGCAGCAGGGCCAGCGCCAGGGCCACCAGCCACGGCGCCAACGCCACGCGCCCCAGCGACTCCGGGGCCTCCATGAAGAGGCCCGTCATGGACAAGCGCTCCACGCCGCCTCCCACGGCCGCGATGGCGCGCAGCAACTCCAGTCCCGCCTTCGCAGAGCCGGGCTCGAACTCCGGCGCGTAGGGCAGCGTGACGGGCGGCGCGCGGAGCACCTTCGCGCCCAGCCGGACCACCGGGTGCCACGTTCCACTGCCCTCCAGCGGGTACTCGGCGACGAGCCGGTCTTCATCCTCCCACCGCATCGGACGCTCCACTGGCGCGGCGCGTCCGTCGCCGGGCAGGAGCACCATCGTCGGTGCCGCGCCGGGCAGCGCCTCGCCCGGGGGCAGGTCCAGCGTCACGCGCAGCAGGTGCCCCCTCCGCTCGGTGCGCACCACCGCGTCCCCGACGGGCGCCGCGCCCGCCAGCGTCCAGCGCACCATCCCCTCCAGGGCCGCGCGCAGGGAGGACCACGTTCGCAGCTCGCCGGTGTACCGCCCATCCACCTCCGCGGTGAAGGCCACCGTGCGTCCCGCGCCTCGCGGCCACATCGCCAGGATGGGCGCGCCATTCGTGTCCAGGGTGCGCAGCGCCACGTTGGCGCGGGGCTTGAGGTAGGTGAGGTTGTAGCCGCCCACCTGGGGCAGCCCTTCCGCGGACAGCCGACCGAGCAGCGGCAGGTCCGGCGCGCCTTCCAGCGACGCGGGCTCATCCACGAAGGTGGCACGCGCCACAGTGAGCGTCTCCTGGCTGAAGATGCGCGGCAGGCTCATCGCATCCTCGGCGAAGTAGACGCGTCCACCGCCCCGGTGGGCCACTTCCCGGAGCAGGTCCGCGTCCGGGTCCGAGGGCACGCCCAGCCCGATGACGGACACCGTCACGTCCTGCTCGCGCAAGTGAGCCAGCGTGCGTTGGTAGTCATCGGGCTCCTCGGAGTCCGCGGCGTCGGAGAACAGGAGGATGTGGCGCGTGGGCTTCTCGCTGCGGAGGATTTCCGTGCGGCCGGCGCGGAGCGCCTCGCCCACGTAGATGCCGCCACCACCACTGAAGCCGCGCGCGACGGCATCCAGGGGCAACCCTGCCTCCACCGGGCTGAGCGGGAAGATTTCATGGGCCGCCGTGTCCACCATGTGCACGGAGACCTCGTCCTTGGGGTTGAGCAGCGTCAGCGCTGCCACGACGCCCTCGGCGGCCAGCTCCATCTTCGTCCGCCCATCCGGGACGGTCATCCCCATGGAGCAGGAGGCATCCATCAACACGCTGAGCGCCAGGGACGCGCGGCGCTGCTCCTCGCGCATCTCCAGGGACACCGGGAGCAGCGGCTCCACGGGCGAGCGCCGGAACCCACCCTCGCCGAAGCTGTTGCGTCCGCCGGTCATCACCAGCCCGCCTCCGGCCTGCTCGACGTAGGCCGCCAGCGCGTTGAGCCCCGGCTCGCCGAGCGCATTCGCGTCCACGTTCTCCAGCACCACGGTGCCCACGCCGTCCAGGTCATCCAGCGTGAGGCGGAACGGCGTGCGCACATCGAGCTGCAACCCCGAAGCGGCGAGCGACTGCGCGAGCGTGCCCCGGGACTGATTCGTGAGCAGCAACACCCGGGGCGGGCCCTCCACGCGGAGCACGGCGACGCCCCGGTCGTTCTCCACGACGCCGTCGCCGGGAGCGGCCACGGAGAGCTGGTAGCGGACCAGACCGGGTTCCTCGACCAGGTCGCGCAGCGGCAGCACGTTGGGGCCAGGCTGGAAGTCGAAGGGCCCCTGGAGGAGCACGCGGCCATTGCGCTCCAGCCGGACGGTGCCGGTGACGGCGGAGGAGGCATGCACCACGGCGGAGAACTGGAAGGGCTCGCGCTCGGAAACGGCGGCGGGGACGTCCACGGAGACGACGGCCACATCGAGCGGCGGTTCGGGGCGGGCGATGTGACGCCAGTCCACGGCGAGGCCCCGGGCCGCCAGTCGTCGCGCGGCGCCGCGTGCATCCACGCCCGTGGCGCGGCCATCGGACAGCACCAGCACGCGCCCGGTGCGCTCGTCGGGGATGAGGGCGCTCGAGGCATCCAACGCGGCGGACAGGTCGGAAGCCTCCACGTCCACGGGGCGCGTGAAGCCGCCAAAGCCACCGAGGGTGGAGAGGGGTTGCTCGACGCGCGCGTCCCGGCCGAAGGTGATGACGCCCACGCGGTCCCCGGGACGGCGCTGCGATTCCAGCAGGGTGATGAGTTCCTGGGCCGTGCGGTCCATGTCGCGAGGCATGGACGCGGAGCGGTCCACCACCACGACGACGTCACTGCCCGCGTCGGCCAGCCGCAGTTCGGGGCCTGAGAGCGCGCCGACGACGAGCACCAGCAGCGCGGCGCGCAGCCACATGGGCGGGCCCGGCCGGCGGCCGTACTTCCAGAGGAAGAGCCCCAGCGGCAGCAGCAGCACCCACGCCTGCGGGAGGGAGAAGGTCATCCGCGGCTCCAGCGCAGGGAAGCCATGGCGGCATCAATCGGCACGGGCACCGGGCGTCCCATCACCCACCACGCGTTCACATCACGCGCCTTCATCGAATCCTCCCGTCGCACCGATGACGCGCTCATGAAGCGCCCCCGGTCCTTGGTGCACTCGCTCCGGAAGCGCCCGGCGTCTCTCGCCGCGTGAGGTAGAAATCCGCCACCAGCGCGGCGAGCAGAAGAACCAGGGGCCATCGGGCCCGGCCCGGCGCGCTGCCTCCCGCGTCGTCTTCCCCTGCCTCACGTGCCGGCACCTCCGCGCGTCCGCGCTCACGCAGGTCCGACTCCCGGGCGTCCAGCGCCAACACCTGCGCCGTGTCCACCACGTCGCCGTCACGCTCCAGCGAATAGGTCCCAGGCCCGGTGGGAGGAGACAGCGTCACCTCGCCCGCGCCAAATACCGGCCGGCGGCCCCCCGGCCCCACGAGCGAGTAACGCGCCCCTGCGAGCGTCACCACCGGCAGCGGCTCGCCCAGCATCAGCTGCCGCCGAGGAAAACCCTCCCGCGTGCGGCGGGCCTCGCGCACCAGGTTGCTCAGCAACACCGGCCACGCGGACACGCGCTGCACGTTCGAACGCGACAGGTCCACGTTGACGTGAACCCGGCCGTCCACCTCCTCGGACACCAGCACCGCGTCCCCGGCGCTCACCAGCGGCTTTCCAGGCGGATTGTCCCCCGCCGTCCACCGCACGCCCGAAAGCTGCACGTCATCCAGCAGCGGGTGCCCCTTCTCGGAGAAGAACGGCCCCACGAACGTGCGCGGCGCGCCGCCCGCCCCCACCGTCACCCGTGCATCCGTCCCCGGCGGCCCCAGCACCAACACCACGTCCGTCGCCGAGCCCTCCGCTCCGCGCGCCACCTCCGGCGATACCGCGAGGAACCGCTCCAGTGCGGTCTGCTCGGGAGCCCCCAGTCCCTGCGCCAACGCCACCGCGATGGGCCGCGTGGGCGCGGGCGGCAGCCGCACCTGGCCGTCCTCGGGCAACGCGTCGTCCGGAAGCGACACCTCGACATCGCCCGCTTCCTGGAACGTCAGCCGGACCGTCGCGGTGCCCTCCTCCGGAAGCTGCACGCGTTCCAACCGCTCCGTGCCGGCCTTCGCACCGGCCCCTGGCAACGCGCGGACCCGAACGTCCACCTCCTCCGGCGCCTCCCCGAAACGCGCCACCCTCAGCGTCACCATGGCCGTGGGCCCGTCATCGCGCCGCTGCGCGGAGACCAGCGCCACGTTGCCTCGCGCGGTCCCCAGCGCCGTCCACCGCACGGACTCGGGCACCAGGGCCGCGTTCACCGGAGGAACGTCCGTGAAGAAGGCCACGCGCCGTCCCGCCCCCGCCAGCTCCTGCGCCCAGATGAGCGTGGGCAGCGGGTCATGGTCCGCGCCCTGCGCCTGGAAGGACTCCAGCGCGGCCAACGCCCGAGAAGGCTCCGCCTCCGGGCCCGCGAGCATGCGCGGCGTGACGCCACTGGCCAGCAGCGTCACCTGCGTGGCCTCCTCCGACTCCACACGCGCCGCCGCCTCGCGCCGAACCTGCTCCAGCACCGTCACGCCGTCCGGCCCACGAGCTGACATGGACAGGCTCCCATCCACCACCAACACCAGGTGCCGGACCCGCGCCGCATCCCCCCACCGAACGTCCGCCAGGAAGAGCGCGGCCGCCACCACCGCCAGCACCTCCAGCAGCAGTGAGGCCTCCCGCGTGAAGCGCTCCCAGCGAGGCCCCGCCTCGGCACGGGGACTGGGCCTGCGCCAAAGGAAGAGCGCGCTCACCACCACCGGCTTCTGCCGGCGCCGCAGGAAGTACGCCGCCACCAGCGGGGCGAGCGCGCCCAGGGCCAACAACCCCCACGGGAAGCCGAAGCTCACGCGTCACCTCCCACTGCGCGCTCCATGCACGAGGCAACGTCGTCCACCCGGCGCCCCCTCACGACGCACCCGCCGCGAGGAACAAGGGCCGCAGCGGTCCCGCGACCAATGCACCCAGCCCATCCTGAGCCCGTGCGGTGAGCAGCGCTCCACGAGCACGCAAGGCCGCGCCCCTCAAGCCGCGCTGGTGCTCCGCGAAGCGGCGCGTGTACGCGGCCAGCACCTCATCCGTCAGCAACTCCTCCAGCGCCGCGCCGCTCTCCGAATCCACCAGCCGGGCTCCATCTCCACCCGCGGGGTCCAGGTCCTCGGCATCCAGCACCTGCGCTAGGAAGAGACCAGACGCGCCCCGGGCCAACCGCGCACAGAGCGCCGGCAGGTCCGCTTCGAAGAGGAAGTCACTCACCACCACGCGCAGCCCACACGGCCGCAGCGGCGGCAGGCGCCCCAGCGACTCCGGCAGTCCGTCCCGCGCGTCGAAGTCCGCCACGTCCAAGGCCGCCCGGCACGCCTGTCCCTGAGCACGCTCCGGCCGGGAACCTGCCACCAGCAACGTGGGCGTCAGTCCCTGCCGCGCCGCCACCTCCACCGTCAGCAGCGCCACCTCCCGCGCGCACGCGGCCTTGCGCGGAGACAGCGCCATGGAGCGCGAACCATCCAGCACCACCTCCACGCGCGGAGACACCTCGTCCTGGCGGATGCGCAGCACGAGTTCTCCCGTGCGCGCCACCGCGTTCCAGTCCACCTGCCGCAGGTCATCTCCAGGCTGGTACGCACGGAAGTCATGCAGCTCCAGCGCGCTGCCCGCGGACGTGGCACGGACCTCCCCCACGAGCCCCCGGTGGGGCCCCCTGGGCAGCGCCAGGGCCAACCCCGGAACCAGCCGCGCGACAGCGGATGCGTCCATCCGCTCACTCACGACCTGTGGGCCCGCCGCTCACGCTCCACGAGCATCCGGTCCGTCCCGAAGGCCGCCACCAGCGCCACGCCCACGACCGCTCCCAGCAAGTCCCAGGACATCTTCGACCCGGACGCCCCGTAGTCGTACGTGGCGAAGTTCGCGATGCCCACCACGGGGTTGAAGAGATTGAGGACGGGGTCATCCCCATCGAATCCCATCAACACCGCCACCAACGGAGGCAGCGCCGAGGCCAGCGCCACGGAAGCCACGAACATCAACCGCACCGCCACGGGCGTGGCCAGCCGGTCCGGGCGCACCTTCCGCCCCAGCCACACCGCCAGCGACAGGAAGAGCACGCCGTACGCCGGCAACGCCAGGGTGGCCATCCGCAGGGAGAGGCCCTTCAGCGGCAGGTTCGAGGACCCCACCTGCAAGCCCCAGAACAGCACGCCCCAGGCGCACAGCAGGAACACCATCCAGCGGAAGCCCCGCAGCGCGCCGGGCCGCAGCACGGACCAGGGCCGGGTGGTCGCGCGCAGCGGGCGCGCCTGGCCATCCACGTCCGCGACCACGAACATGCCCACGCCCATCAGGTGGACGCCGCCCAGGAGCGCGAACATCTCCGGCACACTGTGCTTGCGCCCCGTCAGCCACCAGATGGCACAGCCGACGAGCATGCCCACCAGCACCTGCACCCCCACCGCGCGACGCGGCCCCCGCGTGTAGTCCTCCGTGGGCAGGGACAGCCGGGATGCGGCGGCCTCGAAGAGCAGCCAGCCGTCCATGAGCATCAGCATCAGCGTGATGCCCACCAGATAGAGGAGGTCCACATCATTCAGGAACCGGTCCCCCATCTCCGATATCGCGAAGGCAGCGCCCAGGCCCTGCACCAGCGCCAGGCCCAATGCGCCCAGCAGGCCGAAGTGGACGAAGGCACGCCCCATGCGGCCGTCGGCCAGCGTCGCCGCGCACACGCTGGCCACCGTGAGGAATACGAGCCACGCGCCGCCCAGCGCCAGCACCACCAGAATCGTGGGCAGCGCGATGCCATTGAGGAAGTAGCTGAAGAGGAGGAAGGGCCCCGCCGCGGAGGCATACAGGGCCGCCTGCACCAGGAATGACGCCACCTTGCCCCGGAGGATGCGGCGCGGCCCCAGACCGGTGAGCACCAGCAGCACCCACGTCTCGTCCTCGCGCTCACGCGCCAACGAGCGGTAGGCGCTGTACGGGATGACGAAGAAGTGCGCGACGCTCAGGCAGACGAAGAAGGCGAAGAAGTAGCCTTGGCCACGCCGCGAGTAGGCGCCCTCGCGCGTGTCCACGTAGGCCACCAGCGCCACCGCCAGGCACGCCAGCAGCATCAACCCGAAGCACACCCAGAAGACGCGCGTGCGCAGTCCCTGGCGGAGCTCCTTCACCACCAGCGGGTTGAGCCGGTCCCCCCACCGCTGCGACCAGGGCTCCGCGCCCGCGACCTGGCCACCACCCGAAGCCATCGGCTCCGGGGCCGGAGGGCTCATCGCCGTATCCACGGGCGCGCTCACGCCACCCTCCCCTTCGTCACCGTCATGAAGGCATCCTCGAGGTTCCGCTCCCGCGCGCTGAAGGCGCACACGGGAAGCCCCGCGGCCACCAGCGCCGCCAGCAGCACCGCCGCAGCCGCGTCCACCTGCGCGGGGCCCGCGCCCGCATCCAGCTCCAGACGCACGCGCAGCGCCTCGCCCTCCCGCGCCACGCGCTTCACGCGCGGCTGCTCCAGGAGCAACCGCTCCGCGCGCTCCCAGACGGCGTTGCCCGCGTCGCCCACGGCCAGCCGCACCGTCAGCTCGGGCGTCACCGCCGCGCCCACCTCCTGCTGCTGGAGCAGGTCCGCCACCTTCCCGGTGGCCAGTAGACGCCCCTGCTCGATGATGGCGCAGGTGTCGCAGATCTCCGCCAGCTCCGTGAGGATGTGGCTGGAGATGATGACCGCCTTGCCCTGGTCCGCCAGGGCGCGCAACAGCTCGCGCAGCTCGATGCGGGCGCGCGGGTCCAACCCGTCCGCGGGCTCGTCCAGCAGCAGCAGCGACGGGTCGTGCAGCAGCGTGCGCCCCAGCGCCACGCGCTGCCGCATGCCCTTGGACAACGCGGTGGTGAGCCGGTCCGCCAGGGGCGTGAGTCCGGTGAACCCCATCACCGACTCCACCCGCTGCCGGCGCGCCGCGCCCTTCAGTCCATAGGCGCGCGCGAAGAAGTCCAGGAACTCGAAGACGGTGACGTCGTCATAGGTACCGTACCGGTCCGGCATGTAGCCGATGAGCGGACGCGCCCGGTCCGGCGCATCCACCAGCGAGTGTCCGTCCAGCAGCACCTCGCCCGACGTGGGCACATCCAGCGTGGCCAGGATGCGCAGCGTGGTGCTCTTGCCCGCGCCGTTGGGCCCGATGAAGCCCAGGATGCTGCCGGCCTCCAGGGAGAACGACACGTCATCCACCGCGCGCAGCGGCCCGTAGTCGCGCCGCAGTCCCTTCACCTCCAGCAGGCTCATGGCCGCCCCCCTTCCGACTGGCCTCGCACCAGGTGGATGCCGGCCTCCAACTGCACGTCAACGGCGGACGAGGGCGCCGGCCCCAAGCCTCCCAGGCGCGCGATGAAGCCACCCTCCGGAAGCGGAGCGCGGAAGTTCTCCTCGCCCCCTGACAGACGTCCCTCGGCGAACGACTGCCCGCCCACGCTGGACACCAACTGGCTCACCGGCGTCGCGCTGGCGGGCAGCGGCTCGCCCAGCGTCCCTTCCGCGCCATCCTCCAGCGCGGGCAACGCGTAGCTTTGGTTCCCCACCCGAACGTAGCCCTGCTCCAGCCGCGCCCCCAGCGCGTTCTGGACGCGGACGGTGCCGCCCTCCCGCCGGACTACGAGCCGCGCGCGAGAAGGCAGCACGGCCACCTCGCCCCACTCACGGTAGGTCCGTGGCGGCAGGAAGCCATGCGTCACCGTCAGGCCATTCGTCCAGTCCAGGTCCGCCAGCATCTCGTCGGTGTTGTCCGGTGCCAGCAGCGCGCTCGTCGCCGGGAAGCGCACCGGCCCCGAAGACACGTTGGCGTACCAGGCGGAGACGCCGAGCGTCACCACGCGCGAGCGCTCCGCGTCCAGCCACGTGAGGCTGTAGCGCGCGGAGTGCACGGCGAAACCATCCACGAGCACCGACCAGGTCACGAGCGCCACACAGGTGAGGACCGACACCAGGGGCACCGCCACGAGCACCGCCACCGGCCCTCGGCGCCGCGCCAGCATCAGCCCGCCCGGCCCCACCGCCAGCACGAAGGCGAAGATGAGCAGCAGGAACCGCCCCACGGGCGTGTTGGCATGGTCCAGCAGCGGCGTGATGCCCCCGGCGAGCAGGTTGCTTCGCTCCCACCGAGGCGCGGCCCCCGCGGGATTCACAACCCCTGGGATGACCTCCCCCAGCATCGCGTTCAAGACCTGTCCGCATTCGAGCGCGGCGCCACACAGCCGCACCCGCCCAAAGCCATACGGCACGGCATCCCTGGAGCCTTCCGCGGTGAACAGCGGCAGATGCTCCGTCAGGCTGCTCGACACCTGCGGCAGGACGAGCCGTCCGCCCGAGAGGACGTAGGACTCCAGCACGGCCCAGACATCCGCGGGCACGGAAGCCAGGTCTCCCGGCACCATCACCACGGAGTAGCCCACGTAGGAGGACAGCTCCCTGGGCGCATCGCGCGGGTCAACGGTGCGCACGGAGAACAGCGGGCTGCCGGTCGCCTCCACCCGAGGCACCCCCGACGTGTCGTCGAAGGCCTTGAGCGTCCCCAGCACCAACACCGTCCCTCCCGTGGAACGCTCCACATAGATGGGGGTGTGGGCGGGGAGCGTCAGCGGAGACAGGCCGGGCGACTCCACCAGGATGCTCCCCGCCTGAGCTGTCGCTGGCACCGGCAGCCAGGTGACGAGCCGCCGCTGCGGCGGCACCTCCACGGTGCGCTCGGAGGTTCGCTGCCCCGAGTTCGAATGTCCCTGGAAGGTCAGACGGACCTGGAGGGGCACGAGCCCCGTGTTGTGGAGCACGACATCGATCGGGGTGTAGCCGCGCTCCGGCTTCAGCGCGCTGGTCCGGATGGAGACGCTCAGGGGGCCGTGGTTCCGCGTATCAATGGTTCCGGAAGCATCGCGATACCCGTAGCCCGTGGGCGCAGCCTCTCCCACGAACGATGTGGCGAAGGCCCGTGAGCCTCCCAGGACGCAGAGCAGGACACTCGCCGTCAGTACCGCGCTACGCACGCGGCACCTCGGGGATGGCCTGGAGCAGCGCGCGCACCACGTCCGCCGCGCTGACCTTCTCCAGCGAGGCCTCGTAGGCGAGCACCAACCGGTGATTGAGGGCGGAAGGCGCGGCGGCCACCACGTCATCGAAGCCCACGTTGGGCCTGCCTCGCAGCAGCGCCAGCGCGCGCCCGGCGGCAGCGAGCGCGAGCGCCGCGCGAGGACTGGCGCCATAGCGGACGAAGCGGCGCACGGCGTCGGGCGCCGACGGTTGGCGTGGGTCTGAGGCCTCCACCAACCGGCCGATGAAGTCCGCCACGGGGCCCGGCAGGTGCACGCGGTCCGCGGCGGCGAAGAGGCGGCCCAGGCCCTCCGCGTCCAGCACCGGCGACAGCTCCGGCGGCGCGCCACGCACGCGCGTGGTGAGCAGCGCGCGCAGCGTCTTCGCGCCTACGGGGGGCACCTGGATGCGGAAGAGGAACCGGTCGAGCTGCGCCTCGGGCAACGGATAGGTGCCCTCCAGCTCGATGGGGTTCTGCGTGGCGAGCACAAAGAAGGGGTCCGGCAACGGACGCGTCTGCCCCAGCACGGTGACGCTGCGCTCCTGCATGGCCTCCAGCAGCGCGGACTGCGTCTTCGGGCTGGAGCGGTTGATTTCGTCCGCCAGCACCAGGCTGGCGAAGAGCGGGCCTTCGCGGAAGACGAAGTCGCGGCGGCCGTCACCTTCCAGCACGTAGGTGCCGGTGATGTCGCCGGGCAGCAGGTCGGGGGTGAACTGGATGCGGCGGAAGGGCAGCGACAGCAGCCGCGCCAGCGCCTTGCACAGCTCCGTCTTGCCCAAGCCAGGCAGGCCCTCCAGCAGGACGTGCCCGCGCGCGAGCACCGCCACCACCACCTGCTCGACGACGGATTCCTGGTCCAGCATGACGGTGTTCAGCCCGTCCTTGAGCCGGGCCGCCACCTCCGCCGCTCCCTGTGCCTCGGCGGGACTGAGAAGCTCCGCTGCCACGTCATTGCCCCCTTCCAGACGACTCGCCACCAAAGTACCGCCTCACCATGTCCCGGTTGCGGGGAAGCAGCGGCGCCGCACCGGGCCCCGCCGTCGCATCGCCCCGCGCCTGGGTGCCCTGCGCTCCGCCCGGCCCCGCCGGCCCCGCGCGACGCCTCGGGTCCGCGGCCCGGAGGCCCCAGAGCTCCTCGCCCTCGTCGCCCCCATGTCCGGGAGGCAACGGCTCGAAGGCGAGCCGCTCCGGGTCCATCTCCGCCTCGTCACCAAAGACGAGCGGTTGGCTTCCGCCGCCGCGTGACACGCCCGCGCCGTTCCGCACGCCCCGGCTCGCATGCCCCTGCTGGCCGGAGTTGGATTGCCCTTCGCCCTCGCCGCCGCGCCCCGACTGCCCCTGCCCTTGCCCTTGCCCCGAGTTCTGGCCGCGAGAACCCTGGCGACGGGCCTGCGAATCGGAACCGTTGCGGCTGTTCGAATCGAAGCGGTTCTCCAGCGACTGACGCCTGCGCTCCAGCGCCTCGCGCAGGCTGGCAATCTGGTCCGGTGAACCGGAGGCCCGCGCGCGGGCAGCGGCCTGCGCCTCACTCCGCGAACCTTCCGTGCCCTGCTGTCCCTCGGCGCCCTGCGCTCCTTGTCCGGACGCGCGCGTGGCATCCGCCTGTGCCCCTTCGCCGTTCTCGGATTCACGCGGCGCCCCGCCCTCCTCCGTTCCCTCCGCGTCGTCGGACGAGCCGCCCTCTTCGCCGCCTTCCAGCGCCATCAGCGCCTGCTCCAATGCCTCGCGCTCACGCGTGGCGGCCTCGGCGCCTCCCGCGGCGCCCAGCGCATCCTCCAACGCCCGCGCGGCCTCCGCGGCCTGGGCCAGCTGCGCGGCGGCCTCCGCGGCCTGCTCGGCCAACCGCTTCTCCAGCGCGTCGGCGGCCTCCCAGTCTCCGGCGTCGAAGCGGCCCTCGGCGACTTCCTCGGCCAGGCGCCGCAGCTCGTCCTCGACGGCCGCCTCCAGCACCTCTTCCTTGGCGAGCGCCTCCGCCTGCGCCTGGACCGCGGCCACCTTCGCCGCGGCGGCGGCATTCACGGCGCGGCCTCGTGGCGCGGACAGGGGCAACAGGAAGCCCGCCACCGCGAACAGCACCGCGCCCGCGAGCGCCGCGGCCGGGCGCAGCCACTTCACGTCGGGAGGCTTCACCCCACCCGCGAACTGATTGACGGCCAGCTCCCACTCCCCCACCGGGCGCTCCAGCCGGGTGAGGAGCAGCCCGCCCGCGTTCGCCGACCGGTCCGCGAGCACCGCCGCCTGCTCCAACGACACCCGCCGGGAACGCGCACGCCAGAACCACGCGCCCAGCCCCAACGCCAGAAGCGGAGGCAGGGCCCACACGAAGGCGCCGCGCAGAAGGAACCGGGCCAGCACGCAGGCCGTGGCGGTGGCCCACATCGGGACGATGCCGGCCTCCGCCCATGCCACCGCGTTGAGGCGCCGCTGCACGCGCCGGATGGGCGCGAGCACCAGGGCCTGGAAGCGGCGTTCTTCACTGGCAGCCATGAAGCGGCGAGTGTCGACTACTCGGCCCACTCCCCACAAGCGACGCGACGCCCAGCCGTCGCGGTCCGGGTGTGAGCGGTCGCATCCCGCCGTGCATTGACGCCCCCTTCCGCCGCCTGGCACGGACCGCCCGAGCCTCGCGGACACCGACGCAGCATCCCCGCGGAGGAAGTGCCCATGGCCGCGCCTGCACGCGAGACTGCCCCAGGTGCCGCCCCGCGCGGCAAAGACGGCCCACGCACTGTCCCCCAGTGCCATCAAGCCCACCGGACTGCTGCTACAACCCCTCTTCCGGATGCTCCTCGCCCGCCCTCCAGAACTGGCGCCCCAGGCGCCGTGGCCGGACATGCCACTGGTGGTGTGGCCCACCGCGCTGGCGATGTGGGGCCCCGGCGACGCAACGACAAAGCACGCCCACCACGCCATGCACCTGGTGCTGTGCCGGCAAGGCGCCCTGTGCGTCCGCGCGCAAGGCATGAAGACCACCGAGCAGGCAGCCGGAGTGCTCGTGGGCCCGGACATTCTCCACGCGCTCGACGCACGAGACAGCGAGGTCATCCTCCTCTTCGTCGAACCCGAGAGCGACGACGGCGCGCGACTCCAGGCCGCGCTCGACGGTCCGATACGCCTGTTCGACACGACGCAGCGCGATGCCCTCCTCGGCGGGCTGCCCACGGCGGGAGCGCTGGCGCACGAAGCGGTCGGCGGATGGATGGAGTCCACGCTGGCCGCCCTCTCCGGGACGCCCGAAGCCCCCCGCCACCTCCACCCGCGCGTGCGCAAGCTGCTGCGCCACCTGCGCGCGGAGGCCGCGCCGGAAGACACCTCGCTCGAAGCCCTGGCCCAGGTCGCGGGCCTCTCGCCCGGAAGGTTGATGCACACGTTCACCGAATCCGTCGGTGTGCCGCTGCGGCCCTACCTCCTGTGGCTCCGGCTCCAGCGGGCCGCGGGCGCCATCGCCGCGGGCCGCACCTTGGGTGAAGCCGCCCACGCGGCCGGCTTCTCGGATGCGGCGCACCTGACGCGCACCTTCCGGCGGATGTTCGGCACCACGCCGTCATCACTTCAGCGCCGTGGACCGCGCGTCCAGGCGCAGGGCCGCGACGCCGCGGCCCGCTGAGTACCCCGCACCTGTGGCGGCAGGCGCTACGGCTTCCGCGACGCTGTAGCGCGGCCCGTCACTCGTCCCGCCAGGCCCGCATGCTGGATGGCGTCGCGGCCCGGAACAAGGTCTGGTGGCCCATCGTCAGGGCCGTGGTCCGGGCCACCGTCAAGGTCATCGTCAAGGTGATGGAAGCCGTCAACCAGCGCGACAAGCGGTAGCGGCAAGGCCGGGGGCGGCAGCACGACGCGCGCCGCCCCCGCCTCTCGGATCGCAGCCAGTTCGTTCAAGCGAACGCCAGCACCGGGGCCCCATCCTGAAGTCAACGGCACGGCAGGCCACACCCTCCCGTGCCTCTCTTCAGGAGCACACCCCATGTCCTTCGCCATTCTCCTGCTGTCCTTCTTCCTGCTGCTGCACCTGCCGCCGCTGCGGCGCATCCCCGCGCTGTCCACCCCCACGGCGCGCGCCGCGGTCGCCGCGGGGCTCTTCTTCGTGGGCGCGGGCGTCATGCACTTCGTCATGCCCGCGCGCTACGCGGCCATGATTCCGCCGCGACTGCCGTCACCCGCCTTCTTGGTCTACCTCTCCGGAGCCGCGGAGGTCGCGGGCGGGCTGGGGCTGCTGCTGCCACGCACCCGTCGACTCGCGGCGCTGGGGCTCATCGCGCTGCTGCTGGCCATCCTCCCCGCCAACATCCACGAGGCCCAGGCCAACACCGCCGCCCATGTGCTGCCCTTCCCGGACTGGTACTTCTGGCTGCGCATCCCCTTCCAGCTCGTCTACGTCGCCTGGGTGGCATGGGCTGGCGGCTGGTGGCCCGTCAGCGGCCGTGCACGCCTGGCCGCCCACGGTTAGGCTCGCGCGCACCATGCACTTCCGCAAGCTCGGCCGCAGCGGCCTCGTCGTCAGTGAGATTTCCTACGGCAACTGGATCACCCACGGCTCCCAGGTGGAGGAGGAGGCCGCGTTCGCCTGCGTGCGCGCGGCGCTGGACGTGGGCATCACCACCTTCGACACCGCGGACGTGTACGCGGCGACCCGCGCCGAGGAGGTGCTCGGCCGTGCCCTGAAGGGTCAGCGCCGCGCCGGCTACGAGCTCTTCACCAAGGTGTACTGGCCCACCGGCCCTGGAAAGAATGACCGCGGCCTGTCGCGCAAGCACATCCTGGAGAGCATCGACGGCTCACTGCGCCGGCTGCAGACGGACTACGTGGACCTGTACCAGGCCCACCGCTTCGACGTGGAGACGCCGCTGGAGGAGACGATGCTCGCGTTCGCCGACATCGTCCGCCAGGGCAAGGCGCTGTACATCGGCGTCTCCGAATGGACGGCCGACCAGATTCGCCAGGGCGCCGCGCTGGCCCGCGAGCTGCGCGTGCCCTTCATCTCCAACCAGCCGCAGTACTCCATGCTCTACCGCGTCATCGAGCCCCAGGTCATCCCGGCCTCCGACGAAGCAGGCCTGGGGCAGATTGTCTGGTCCCCCATCGCCCAGGGCGTCCTCACCGGCAAGTACCTGCCCGGCCAGGCGCCCCCCGTGGGTAGCCGCGCCACGGAGGCCAACGCTGTGCGCTACGGCATCACCCGCTTCATGACGGATGACGTGCTCACCCGCGTGCAGCAGCTCGTCCCGCTGGCGAAGGATGCCGGCCTCTCCATGGCCCAGCTCGCCGTGGCCTGGGTGCTCCAGAATCCCAGCGTCTCCTCCGCCATCGTCGGCGCCTCCCGGCCGGAGCAGGTGCATGACAACGTGAAGGCCGCGGGCGTGAAGCTGGAGCCGGAGCTGCTGCGCCGGATTGACGCGGTGCTGGGCCCCGCCATCGAGCGAAATCCAGCCCTGACCGACGTCCCCGCCCAGCGCCCCTGAGCCCGCCCCACCCGGGCGGGCGCCTGAGCGTCCGCTTCCGGGAGGGCGGCACCCAACCCGAGCCGTTCCATTTGACTTTCCGCGCCAAGGGAACAAGACATGGGCCCGCAAGTTGGCAACCGGGTTGCGAGTACCCCGTGGCCCACCTTTACCCAGGCTTCCCTTCATGACGCCCTTCCTCTCCCTGGCCCAGACGAATCACACCGAGCTTGGCTGGCTCAGCAGCAAACTGCTCGGCGTGACGCTCACCTCCGCCGAGTGGGTGCTCTGGGTGCTCGTCATCCTCTCGGTGCTCTCCATCGCCATCATGCTGGAGCGCACGGTGTACTTCGCCCGCCACCGGCTGCCGGACTCGGAGGCCCTGGCGGTGCGGCTGGCCCGCGGCGAGTACGACGTGGCCCGCAAGGCCATTGAAGGCAAGACGGGCATGGAGGCCGCCATCATCCGCGAGGCCCTGGCCTCCGCCGACCAGGGCGCGGACACGGTGGAGCAGGTGATTGCCTCCACCCTGTCGCGTGAGCGTCCCCAGTACGAGCGCTTCCTGTCGTACCTGGGCACGCTGGGCAACAACGCGCCGTTCATCGGTCTGTTCGGCACGGTGCTGGGCATCATCAAGGCCTTCAATGACCTGGGGAAGATGAACGCCCAGGGCGGCGGCGGGGCCATGCAGCAGACCGTCATGGCCGGCATCTCCGAAGCGCTCGTCGCCACGGCCGTGGGTCTGGCGGTCGCGATTCCGGCGGTGGTGGCCTTCAACGTCTTCAACCGCCAGCTCAAGACGCTCACCAGCCGCGCCAATGCCCTGGGCTACGCCCTGGTGGGCAGCATGCGCGCCCAGCGCCCCGCGTCCAGCACGGCCACTGCGGCTCGCGCCGCGGAGGCCCGCTAGGCCATGGCGGGCGGCGCGCAGGACAACGACGACGAAATCACCGGCATCAACGTCACCCCGCTGGTGGACGTGGTGCTGGTGCTGCTCATCATCTTCATGGTGACGGCCAACTTCATCGTCCGTGAGACGGTGGAGGTGGACCTGCCCCGCGCCGCCAACGGCGGTGAGACGGTGCAGGGCCTGGTCAACGTGGTGCTGGACAAGGAGGGCAAGCTCTTCTTCGACGGCACCGAGATGACCGAGAAGGACCTGGAGAAGCGCGTTCAGGAAGCGGTGGCCAAGGACAAGGAGACGCGCGCCATCATCAGCGCCGACCAGTCGCTGCCCTACGGACGCGTCATGCGGCTCATCGACGTGGTGAAGGGCCAGGGCATCGCCAAGTTCGCGCTCAACATCGAGAAGGACGTGGCCCCCGCGGCCGCGCCCGCGACCCCCTGAGGCAAGGCGTCACTTCATGAGTCAGGCGGTCCTCGACAACGCTCCAACGCCCCGACGCGACCGCTCACTGGCCGTGGTGGGCGTCTTCCTGCTCGTGTCGCTGGGGATTCACGTCGGCGGCTTCTGGGCGCTCGGGGAAGGCGCCTCGCGCACCCTCCCCGCGGCCAAGCGCCCCGTGGAGATGGTGATGGTGGAGGTGGTGAAGCCGCCCCCGCCGCCCCCCGAGGAGCCGAAGCCGGAGGAGCCGCCCAAGCCGCCGCCCCCCAAGCCCAAGGTGGTGAAGCCGCCGCCGGTGAAGGTGGCCGAGGCCCCCAAGCCGCTGCCCCCGCCGCCCGTGGACGCGCCGCCGCCGCCCAACGACACCCCGCCGCCGGAGCCGCAGGCCAAGCCGCCGCCGCTCGTGGTGGGCATGACGATGTCCTCCACCACCAGCGCGGGCTCGTTCGCCGCGCCCGTGGGCAACACCGCGTATGGCAGGACGGGCCCCACCGCGAAGGACCCCAAGGACGTGAAGGGGTACAGCGCGCCGAAGTACGCCCCCATCTACCAGGTGGACTCCGAGCCCACGGTGGCCTCCGAGGTGAAGATTCCCTATCCGGAGGAAGCGCGCCGCGCGGGCGTGGAGGGCACCGTCACGCTCTCCATCACCATCGACCACGAGGGCAAGGTGGTGGCGGTGAAGATTCTCAAGGGGCCCGGCTATGGCCTCAACGAGGCGGCGAGGGATGCCATCCGCCGCTTCCGCTTCAAGCCCGCCATCAAGGGCGGCGAGCCCGTCTCCACGGAGATGAAGTACTCGTACACCTTCCTGCTGGACTGACGCGGGGCGCCTACTGCGCGCCCAGCGCGCGGCGCATGATGTCGCGCAACGCGCACAGGTCCTCTTCCGGCAGGCCGCAGATGGCGTTCGGGGGCTCGAAGATGCGCTCCAGCAGCCGCTCGCGAAGCGCCGCGCCGTCCTCCGTCAGCACCAGCATCTTCACCCGCCGGTCCTGCTCGGAGCTGCGGCGCGCCACCAGCCCGCGCGCCTCCATCCGGTCCACCAGGCCCGTGACGTTGGACGCGTCGCACGACAGGTAGGCGGCCAGCGTGCTCATGGCCAGCGGCCCTTCTCCCAGCTGCCGCAACACGTGCGCCTGCACCGGCGACAGGTCGAACTCCGCCGCCAGTGCGGGGAAGTTGCGCATGTGCGTGTGCATCAGCTCGAAGAGGAGTGTCCACGCCTGGCGTGGCAAGTCACCCGCGGGTCCGGCCTGCCCGGGCCCACTCCCCGGCTTCGTCTTCCGCTCCAACTGCTCGCCGCTCCCATTCATGCCTCTCATGTTATGTCACCTGAGCCACCTAAACAATTGACTTCATCAACTATTGAGAGCTACTACATTCCGGAGCTTCCAAATTCGGACGTCATGGACTATGGCTGCCGACCCGAGGCTCGAACCCGTAGCAAGTCCATCCTGGACGCAGTGGCCCGCGCCGGCGCGGGCCCTTGAGGAGGTAGAGGCGGTCATGAGTTCATTCCTGGCGCTGTCCCTGGCGGCCACCCTGGCCGCGGCACCGCCGCCTACGCTGACCCTGGAGGACGCGCTCAACCGCGCCCGCAAGGAGAACCTGGACCTCAAGGCCGCGCAGGCCCGCCTCGCTCAGGCGGATACCGCGTCGCGCAAGGCTTGGGCCGGCTACCTCCCCAACGTCACCGTCAACGGCGCCGTCATCCGCAACTCCATCGAAGCGGTGATTCCGGCGGGTCCGCTCGCGCCCGTGGAAATCGTCATCCAGCCGCGGGTGCAGATGCAGGCCCAGGGCCAGGTGCGGCAGGCCATCATCGCCCCGCAGCTGTGGGCCGGCATCCAGGCCGCCTACAAGGCGGAGCGCGTGGCGGAGCTCAACGTGGAGCAGGCGCGGCGCGAAATCTTCTTCGGCGTGGCGCAGGCGTACTACGGCACCGTGGCGCAGGCACAGGCCGTGGCGGTGCAGGAGCGGCTGGTGGAGCTCAACGGCGCGCGCGCCAAGGACACGCAGGTCCGCTTCGACGCGGGCACGGTGACGCGCGTGGCGCTGCTGCGCGCCGAGCAGGACCTGACCCGCGCGGAGCAGGACCTGATCCGCGCGCGCAACGCGGAGGCGTCCGCCAAGCTGGTGCTGGCCACCCTGCTGGCGCTGGACAACCCGAACTTCGACGTGGCGCCGCCGCCGGAGCCCCAGGTGCCGGAGAAGACGGACACCGACGTGCTCGTCGAGCGCTCGCTCGAGCAGCGCGCGGACGTCGCCGCGGCGCGTGAGTCCGTGGAGCTGGCGCAAATCAACAAGCGCGGCGTGTGGCTCAGCTACCTGCCCAACGTGCAGGTCTCCGGCACCTACAACATCAGCAACGCGGCGGGCTTCGTCGGCTCCAACCGCTTCTGGTTCATCACCCTGGGCGCCAGTTGGACGTTGTGGGACGGCGGCCTGCGTGAGGCCAACCTGCAGGAGGCCTCGGCCGTCATCGCGGAGAACCGAGCGCTGCAGCGCAAGGCGGAGCTCACCGCGCGCCAGGAAGTGAATACCGCGCAGCTCGACCTGGAGAGCGCCCTGGCCAACCGCCTCAAGGCCTCGCAGGCCGTGGAGTTGGCGCGCGAGTCCCACCGCCTCACCGAGGTCTCCTTCAAGGAAGGCGTGGCGACGTACCTGGAGGTCGCGGACGCGAACACCGCGCTGACGCAGGCGGAGATTGGCCTGGTGGGTGAGCGGCTGCAGGCCTCGCTCGCCGGCCTGCGCCTGCTGCGCGCGGTGGGCGTGTTCGGCGCCCGTCCCCTGACGACGGACCTGAAGGTGGAGACCTCGGAGGCGCCGTTCCTCCAGCCGCTGCCGGAGCAGACGCAGCCGACGCAGCCCACCCAGGAAGGGCCGGCGGACGCCCCCCGGCAGCAGTAATTCCGCGCGGCATCCCGGCGCCCGCCATTCCCAGGCGCCGGGTTGCCCGCCGTGGAAGGCGGGCGCCGAGCGCCGGTTGTGAGCGGCCTTCGCCAACCCCACCCTCGTGGAGAGAGGCATCACACCCTTTCCCGAGGAGGACGTCATGGCGGAAGGACAGTGGGGCAACTGCAAGGGCTGCCGTTACTTCGCCAACCAGAACCCCCAGAGCGCCGGCGAGACGCACCGCTGCATGCAGCCGGAGCTGGCCGAGTTCGAATTGGAGGTGTCCGGAGAAAGCGGCTGCAACGCCTACGAGGCACGCACCGGGGTGGCCACTCCGGCGTATGAAGAGCCCTCTCCGTCACTGCACTGAGCGCGAGCGCGCCCTGGGGGCCTTCAGCCGCCCGGGGCCTCGCGGGGGAGCGGCACCACGGCCCCCGTCATCTTCGGACCGGCGCCGTAGTAGATGCGCTCCAGGAGCCGCCGCTGGTGCACCAACGGCGTGTCGAAACGGTCCAACCGCATGCCCTTGTGACTGTATGGCGTGTCCGCCACGGTGGTGATGAAGCGCGCGTCGTCGCGCACCTCCCACCAGGTGAGCACCATGGCCGCCCGCGCCGCCACGGGGAGCAACGGGCGCAGCAGCGGCTGCTCGGTGCGCAGGAATGAGAAGACGTGCAGGCGCGTGGTGCGCGCCGTCTCCGGCACGAAGAAGATGTTCGCGCGGGTGATGAAGGGACGCGGCGAGCCGTCCGGCGCCACCCAGCGAATGGTGTACTGGCTGCGCACCGGGTCGAAGCGCGTCACCCAGTCGTTCTGGAAGAAGTCGCCCCTGCGCACCCCCAGCACCGTCATGATGGGCGCGGGCCGCTGCGGCGCGCGGTAGTGCACCTCCGTGCGGTCCTCCAGGTTGCGCGCCTCGAACTCCACCCGGTCCGCGTTCGGGTCGTCCCAGCCCAGCCGGGTGTGGACGTAGGGCGTGTGCTCGTCCTCGCTGAAGTTGTCGAGCGACACGTGCAGCGGCGCCGCGAAGTGCGTGGAGAACGCGCCGCCGAAGACGTAGCCCTCATCGCCCATGTCGGGCATGGCCGAAAGCGGCGTGTCCCGCTCGGCCAGCCAGAGGTAGCCGTAGCGCTCCACCACCTGGAAGCTTCGCGCGTCACAGTTGCGCAGCTCCGGCTGGCTGGGATTGCTGCCGCGCCCCTCCGCGTCGAAGCGCCAGCCGTGGTACGGACACTGGAGTCGGCCGTCCGCGCGCACCGTCCCCTTGGACAGCGGCGCGAAGCGATGGGGGCAGGCATCCGCGAGCGCCGCGGGCTGTCCCGTGCCATCCCGGAAGAGCGCGTAGGCGCGGCCCGCCACCTCCACGCGGACCGGCCTGGTGCCCAGCGCGCGGGCGGAGAGCACCGGATGGAAGTGACGGATGACCTTGGGGGTAGGCTCCATGGGGGCCCAGTATAAGTCGACGACTATCCCTGCTTGAAATGGACTCCGAGTTACGCGGGGTGAACTGGAGGACCGGGCAGCCCCCTTCCCCCTGGGTTATGCTCCCGCCCCCGTGGCCACCCCTTCCGCTCCTCGCCGTCGTCCCCACGTCTTCGCCGTGCTGCTCGCCGTGGCCGCGTTGCTGGGCGCGGGAGGCGCGCTTCATGTCCAGGGCCGCTTGCCCGCGCGCGTGCCCTCCCCCGCCACCCCGTTCAGCTACCACGACTACGAGAAGGTGCTGCGGCACGTGCGCCCGGACGGGGACGTGGACTTCGCCTCGGTGGGGCGCGAGCGCAAGACGCTGGACGGCTTCGTCGACTCTCTGGCGTCGTTCTCCCCCCACAACCGCCCGGACGTCTTTCCCACGCCGGAGGACGCGCTGGCCTACTGGCTCAACGCCCACAACGCGCTCGTGCTCCAGCAGGTGGTGGACGGCTACCCGTACCTCGAAACCGTGCAGCAGCCCATGCTGGGACGCTTCTTCTGGGGCCGATCCTGGACGGTGGGCGGTGAGCGGCTGACGCTGTGGGCGCTGCACAACCGCGTGCTGCGCCGCGAGTTCGCCGACCCGCGCATCCACCTGGCGCTCTTCCAGGCCGCGCGCGGGGGCCCCCGCCTGGACGGCTCGCACTTCCAGCCGGAGTTCCTGGACTCGCAGCTCAACGAGGCCGGACGCCGCTTCGTGGGCGACCGGCGCAACGTGCGGCTGGAGCGGGACACCGTCTACCTGACGTCGCTCTTCGAGGAGTACCGCGAGGACTTCCTCGCCGCGCTGCCCGAGGGCCGCGGCGGCAACGTGCTCCAGTTCGTCTGGGCCTTCCTGCCGGACACCTGCGAGGAGCGCCCGGGCTGCGACACCCGCGGTGACCTGGACCGCGCCTGCGGCCCCCGGCTGGACCAGTGCCGCATCGCCTTCATGGAGCGGGACTGGACGCTGCCGGACGCCGCCGCCCGGCCCGCACGTCCCTGAGCCGCCTCACGTGGGAACACGCTCGCGCAGCCGCGCGGCGCCGCGTCCTGATGAAGCGTCCGTGTCATCCTTGCGCTGCCGCAGCCACTTCTCCAGTCCCACCACCGGCAGCACGACCGCGCCCACCAGGATGGACAGGCCCACGTCCTCCAAGCCGAGGGGCGCGGTGCCGAACACGCGCTGCATGAAGGGCAGGTACATGAAGGCCACCTGGAGCAGCACCAGCAGGCCCATGCCCACGAACACCGAGCGGTTGCTGAAGAGGCCCACCTTGCGCACCGAGCCCATGAGGCTGCGGCACATGAACAGGTAGAACATCTGGAAGCTGATGACGGTGTTCACCGCCATCGTCTGGGCCTCGGCCAGCGCGTGCGCGTGTCCCGTGCGAGGAATGTCCCGGCGGTACTCCCACAGGAAGAGGCCGATGGCGCCCGCGGCCATCAGCAACGCCACCAGTCCGGTGCGCATCACCACGAAGCGGTTGAGCACCGGCGCCCCGGGGGCCCTGGGTGCCCTGCGCATGACGTCCGGCTCCCGGGCCTCGAAGGCCAGCGGCAGCGCCAGTGACACCGTGGCCACCAGGTTTATCCAGAGCAGCTGCGTGGGCAGCATGGCCATCAGCGGCACCAGCCGTCCGTCCACCTCCTGGATGGGGAAGAGGGACACGCCGAACAGCAGGATGAGCGCCAGCCCCAGGTTGGTGGGCAGCACGAAGGCCAGCGACTTGATGAGGTTGTCGTAGACGCGCCGCCCCTCCTCCACCGCCGCGACGATGGAGGCGAAGTTGTCATCTGTCAGCACGATGTCCGCCGCGTCCTTCGCCACCGCCGTGCCGGTGATGCCCATGGCCACGCCGATGTTGGCCTGCTTGAGCGCGGGCGCGTCGTTGACGCCGTCTCCCGTCATGGCCACCACGTGCTGCCGGCGCTGGAGCGCACGCACCAGCCGCAGCTTGTGCTCGGGCGCCACCCGCGCGAAGACGTTGGAGCGCAGGGCCACCTCCTCCAGCGCCGCGTCATCCGTGGCGGCCAGCCGCGCGCCGGGGATGCCCTCCTCCCCCGGCTTCAGCAGCCCCAACTGCGCGCCGATGGCCGCCGCAGTGGAGGGGTGGTCACCGGTAATCATCTTCACCGTGATTCCCGCCTCGTGGCAGGCGCGCACCGCGGCCATGGCCTCCTCGCGAGGCGGGTCAATCATCCCCTCCAGGCCGAGCAGCCGCAGGCCGCCCTCGACGTCCTCCATGCGCAACGCGACGTGTGACACCGTCACCTCCCGGTATGCCACCGCGAGCACGCGCATGCCCTGCCGCGCCAGGCCGTCCACCTCCGCCAGCACCGTGCTGGACGAGCAGCCGTCCTCCAGCGCGCAGCGGCGCAGTACGACTTCCGGCGCCCCCTTGAGCAGGATGCGGCGGCCGCCCTTCCCGTCGTCGTGCAGGGTGGCCATGAACTGGTTCTCCGACTCGAAGGGGATGGCGTCCACGCGCGGGTGCGCCTGCCGGGCGTCGTCCACGTGCATGCCCGCCTTCTCCGCCGCCACCAGCAGCGCGGCCTCGGTGGGGTCGCCCGTCATGTCCCACTGTCCATCGCGGGGCTGGAGCGCGGCGTCGTTGCACAGCGCGCCCGCCAGCAGCAGCTCACACACGTCCGGCGGCGGCGCCTCCAACGGCTGGCTCCCCCGCGTCAGCGCCCCCTTGGGGGAGTAGCCCACGCCGCTGAGCGCGTAGCGCCCGTGGGTCGTCCACAAGGCCTGCACCGTCATCTCATTGCGGGTGAGCGTGCCCGTCTTGTCCGTACAGATGACGGTGGTGCTGCCCAACGTCTCCACCGCGGGCAGCTTGCGGATGACGGCGCGCCGGGCGGCCATTCGTTGCACGCCAATGGCCAGGGCGATGGTGACGATGGCGGGCAGCCCCTCGGGAATCGCGGCGACGGCCAGCGTAATCGCCACCACGACGGCCTCGCTCACCGCGTAGCCGCGCACCAGCCCCACCGCCAGCAGCGCGGCGGAGATCACCAGGATGCCCAGGGTGATGTACTTGCCGATGACGGCCAGCGCCTTGGTGAGCGGTGTCTGGAGGTCGGTGGCCTCGCGGAGCAGCGTGGAGATGCGGCCCAGCTCGGTGGCCTGCCCGGTGGCCACCACCACCGCGGTGGCGGAGCCGGACGTCACCAGGGTGCCACCGAAGAGCAGGCTGGCCCGGTCTCCCAGCTCCGCGTCCTCCGGCACGGGCGCCACGGCCTTCTGCGCGGGCACGGACTCGCCCGTGAGCGCGGCCTCCTCCACCGTGAGGTTGCGCGCGGAGAGCAGCCGCATGTCCGCGGGCACCTTGTCACCCGGCGCCAGCTCCATGACGTCGCCCGGCACGCCCTGCGCCGCGGGGACCCGCAGCTTGCGGCCCGCGCGAATCACCGTGGCGTTCTCCGGCACCATGCGGCTGAGCGACTCAATGGCCTTCCCCGCGCGGTACTCCTGCACGAAGCCGATGAGGGTGTTGAGCACCACCACCGCGGCCACGACCAGCCCGTCCGTCACCTTGCCCATGATGACGGCCAGCACCGCGGAGGCGATGAGCACCCAGATGAAGGGGCTGTTCACCTGCCGCCACAGGAGCTTCAGCGGACCGTCGCCCTGCGCGCGCTCCAGCACGTTGGGCCCATGGCGCGACAGGCGCTCGCGCGCTTCCTCGTCCGTCAGCCCTTCCGCCGTGCTTTCAAGCGACGACAGCACCTGTTCCGGTGGCAGCGAATGCCACGGGGGCTTCGTGCCGGCAGGCGGTCTGGCGAGCGCTGGTGCACCCGGTCGTTCGGGTGCGGCGGGCTGGTCTTTCATCCGGTGGCTCCTTCCGATGCAATCTGGCAACGGTCGCGCGCATCTCCACCTGGGCAGTGGGCGGGTGGACATCGCGCTGCCCTCCAGGGCCATTGTTCCGGTCTCCCAGGGAAAGAAAGGCGCCCGCGGGGCGAGGCACGGCCCAATCCCCCACGGTTTTCCGCACCCCGAGGACGCCTGCCATTCGCACTGCGATTGCAATCACTCTGCAACGAACAATGGGTCCGGGAGGCGCAAGTGATTGTGAAGCAATGGAGGCTTCACCCTCCTCCTGAGGCTGTCGCCCTGAAGCCCGCCGTGTCCTCCGGGATGGGAGGGGAGCACTTACGTCCCAGAGGACAGGCGAATCCACCGGCGCTCGGCATGGGAGCGCCGGGCCGCGTCCAGCACCTGCTGATTGCGCCAGCCGTCCTCCAACGTGGCCGCGTCCTCCACCGAGGCGCGGCCTTCTCGCAGGGCCTGAGTCATCGCGCCCGCCAGCGCCAGGAAGCCACGCGCCCACTCGTTGTCCGGCAACCCGGGTGGCAGCGGCGGTTCCGCGGGAAGCGCCACCCGCTCCCAGGAACGTGTCCCCACCGTGGAGCGCCACAGCTCGCGGCCCTCCACGCGCAGGCCCCCGCGCTCGCAGGACACCTCGACGCCGTGCACGGGCTTGCCGGGGGACACCATCGACAGCTCGATAGCGGCTGTCGTCGCGCCGAAGCGGAGCAGCAACCGCGCCTCGTCGTCGCTCGTCACCGGGCGCGACTGTCCCGTGAGCGCATCTGGCCGCGCGGGCGTGTGCGTGGTCAACTCGCCCAGCACCTCGTCGGGCTCGGCGCCCAACATGAAGCGCAGCGTATCCACCGCGTGCGAGCCGATGGCCCCCAGGAGGCCGCCTCCTTGCGACGCGTCCGACCACCAGTCCCACGGCCGCTCCGGCGAGGCGCGGTTGTCGTTGCGGTAGAAGACACGCGCGCCGCGCACCTTGCCCAGCTCACCGGAACGCAGCAGGGCGCGCATCCGCTGCCGCGTGGGCAGGAAGCGCAGCTCATGGTCCAGCAGCGCCAGGACACGCCGCTCACGGGCCGCGTGCCACATGGCCTCCGCTTCCCTCGCATCCAACGCGGTGGGCTTTTCACACAGCACCGCCTTGCCCGCTTCCAGCGCGGCCAGGGTGATGTCCCGGTGCAGCGCGGGCGGCGTGGAGATGCACACGCACGTCACCTCCGGCCGTGACACCACCTCACGCCAGTCCGTCGTCACATGCGGCACGCCCAGTTGCCGGCCTGCCTCCTCCACCTTCTCGCGCCGCGCGCTGGCCAGGCTCACCACCTCCACGCCCGGCAGTGCGCGAAGCACCGGGATTTGCGTGGTGCGCGCGAAGCCCGCGCCAATGACACCCATCCGAACCGTGCGTGCCGTGGACATTTCTGTCTCCCTTGAAGCGATGACGCGGCGCGCAGGCTGAGTTCTGGGTGTCCCCATTGCCAAGGCCCTCGAATTCAAAGTATCCAAGAATTCGCAGAATTCACTGATTCAACCCCTCCCCTGATGACTTCCAGAAACCTTCGTTGGACCGTGGCCGCAGGTGTCTTGCTGGTCGCGGCGGCCGTGGCGTTGCTGTGGCCACGGACTGTCCCCTCTCTTTCCAGCGAGCCCGTATCAGCCGAGCCCTCCGCTTCGGCGGCCTCCGGCCCTCGCGGCACGCCCGGTGCCCCGGGCACCACGCCCACGGAGCCCGAACCCGCTGTGGAGCAGATCCCCATGCCCGGGTGCTGGGACGGCCTGCACGCCTTCGACGCCTCGGTGTCCATGGACTCGTTCCGGCAGGCGCTGACGACGGCCATCGGCAACGGCGACCGGTACCTGGCGGCGTACCTCCAGGAGCGGCTGACGGAGCTGGTGGGCAACGACGCGACCCGCGCGCTCCAGGTGCTGGAATGGGCCAGGAGCGCCAGCGGACCGGAGCTGAGCATCTACATGGACGCGCTGAAGGCCGCGCCCGCGGTGCATGCGCCGCAGGTGGCGCAGAGCCTGCTGAAGATGGGCGAGGACCCAGGCGCGCCCTTGCAGACGCGCTCCGCCGCGCTGGATGCGCTGGAGACGCAGCGGAAGCTGGCGCCCGGAGACATCCAGCGGCTCAAGAAGCTGGCACTGGACGAGACGCTGGACTCCACCGCGTGGGTGGCCACGCGCACGCTGGGCCGGGTGATGAAGGAGGACTTCGAGCGCACCGGCAACTACGCACCCTACTGGAAGGAGCTCCTGGACATCGGCGGCACGTCCGACGACATGGCCGTGCGGCTGCTCGCGCTGGAGATGCCGTCGTATTCGAACCCCATCATCGGCGCGGAGTCCCTTGACTCACTCAAGCGCATCCTCTCCAACGACCGCGAACGGGACGTGCGGGAGATGGCGGCCTTCCGGCTGGGTGTCACCAGCGAGCCGGAGAAGGCGATGGAGATCCTCCGCGCCGCCTTCCTGGCCGAGCATGACCTCTGCGTGCGCTGGGCCATCTTCCGATTCGCCGTGCGCGCGGGCGGCGACAAGGCGCTGCCGATGCTGGAGCAGTTCGCCGCGAAGGACCCGCGCTTCACGCAGGACTACCTGGAGTTCCAAGCCCTCTACGCGTCGGGCACGGTGGACTTCGCCCGCATCTGGCTGGGCAAGCGCGAGCACCACAACTGCCTGGTCGAAGAAGGAGCGCCGCACTGATGTCCCCCCTGTCGATGAAGCGAATGGGGCGCGCGGCGCTCCTGATGGCCCTTTCGTCCCTGACTCCCGTGACGGCGCGCGCCGAGGCAACGCTCCGCCCCGCGCAATGCACGGTGCAGGGCATGCTGGACGACGTGCGCGTGGCGATGAAGAACGGCTCCCCCGCGCTGAAGCGCTACGTGAAGATGCGGCTGAAGGAAGCCGCGCTCGCCATGCCCGCGGAGTCACTGCTGGCGGCGCTGCAAGGTGAGCGGGACCCGGAGGTGCTGGAGGCCCTGGGCGCGGCCCTGGCCACCAAGGCGAGCAACGCGGAGAACCCAGGCCTCATTCAGCCGCTGCTCGTCCGGGCCACCGGGGATTCGGACCCGGCGCTGCGCGCGGCGGCGGTGCGGGGCCTGCGCGGCGTGCCCTCCGTCGAGTTCATGGAGAAGAACGGCGGAGTGGTGACGTACGAGCAGTTGGTGCGCGACGCGTCCCCCGAGGTGCGCGCGGCGGTGGCGGACAACATCGTCTCCGAGAGCGCGGACGTCTACAGCGGCCATGACCGCCGGGTGTCGGAAGCGGCGGTGTCGGTGGCGGCGGTGTCGGAGGACCCGGAGGTGGCGGCGAAGCTGCTGCGCGAGGTCTCCATGGAGGCCGTGGGCCACGAGGCGGTGGAGCAGGTGACGCGCCAGCTGCGCTCGGAGAACCCGGAGCTGCGAGCGGCGGCGGCCACAGCGCTGGGCGGTGTGCCCGGCGGCGAGTCCGCCGGTGCGCGAGGCTCGCTGGTGGACCTGTTCCGCGAAGACAAGGACCCGGCGGTGCGCAAGGCGGCGCTCCAGGGAATTGCCCGGCTGGGGCAGGCCCACGCGGTGCCCGTGCTGGAGTCCTTGCGCGGCGTGGATCGCGCCATGGATGCGGAAATCGACGCCTGGGTGTCCGTCCTGAAGCTCAACCTCCAGGAGTGGGAGCTGGTGCTGCGCGAGAAGCAGCGCCGCCGGAGGTGACCCCTGCTTCACCGCAGTACGCAGCGCTACACCAACGAGGGAGTCTCTTGATGAAGACGATGAAGCTGACCATGGCGGGCCTGGTGCTCGCCGCCGCGGGCTGGGCCACCTCTGTCACGGCCGCCACGGCCGTGGGTCCCATCTGCGACGCTGCCGCGCGCGTGGGTTCCACGACGTACTACTCGTGCTCGGGCAGCAGCCACAACGCGCTCGACATGAGCAACGGCACCTGCAGCGTGTGGAACCACCGCGGGATGATCAACGTCAGCCGCTACTACGCCTACTACGGCGGCTGTGCGAACAACTGCAGCGGCGGCACGAGCTGCAACGGCGGCGCGGGTAACTACTACGTCGTCACGGGCGGCAGCGGCTGGGACTTCCGCCAGCTCCACCTGAACTCCAACGTCTCGTCGGGCTCCAAGACGTGCGACCGCTGCGCGCTGGGCCTCGTGGGTTCCACGGGCAACTCCACGGGCGCGCACGTCCACGCGGACAACCGCCAGTACGGCACGCGCAAGACGGCCTGGTACACCAGCGTCGGCACCACCTGCGGCTCCAGCGCGAACTGCAGCAACCGCGTCGGCACGCCCACGCTGTAGTCACTCCGCAGCCTGATTCACCCACACCCCGCCCCGTCCATGTGCCGCGAAGCACCTGGGCGGGGTCACTCCAGGTGACTGAGCTCTGCTTCCGCGTGCTGCCGGTAGAGGGGAACGACTTCCACAGCGAGCACCTCTTCCAAGCATTTCCGGGCGCCGGTCATGTTCCCCGCCTCCACGAGGCGATTGGGCTCAGAGATGGCGCGCATCAAACGCTGCGAACCTTCTCGAGTGCGGCGGCGTATTTCGCGAACCAGCACGGCGCTCCCAGCGGGCGTCATCAGTGCTCGCGGGACCTCCGCATCGGGCACCACGACATCTCGTGCGACGGTGCGGAGCAACTCCGTCACCTCGGGTGTGAGTTCCAGGGCCGCCTCACTCGCAAGCTGACGCTCCAATGCGGCGACCTTGTCCCAATCGTGCGCTTCACACATCAACGGACCTTGCCCCTTCGCGAGCAGATCGGCCGACGATGCAGCATCTTCCGAATCAGCCTGAGCGGCCTCATTGAGCACGCGAGCGCCATTGAGGAGTCCCGCGGCCTCCGCCGCACTGAGGCACACCCAACCGCCTAGAGCCCCAACAGCAGCACAGAAGCTGGCACGGACAATTGAATGCGCTGTTTTCGCGTCGGCACAGACATGGCGCGAATTCAAACAGAAGCATCGGCACGCCAGGGGGCAGCGGTTGGGTTGGCAGCGAATGACCGACTCCGCCTGGATGGCCCCTGGCCGACAAGCAGTGTCCGCCACCCACGAATGAACACCCGCCTACCCTGTGGGGCCCCGCACATTGACGGGACACTTCGTCACACCGCACCGTGGAGGAGCCCAGCAGTCTGGCGTTCCATCCCATTCAGGAGCGTGCGCGCCATGCCATCGACCTCTCCCGGAGCACGCGGCATCGACCATGTCGGCGTGACGGTGCCGGACCTCGAAGCCGCAACGGCCTTCTTCATCGAGGCCCTTGGCGCCGAAGTGCTCTACGACACCTTGGCGAAAGGCCAGCCGCCACAGGAAGGCGCTGACCTGCAGCGACGCCTGCGCTTCCTCCCAGGCTCCAGCATCCGAGCGATGCGGCTGCTCCGCCTGGGCAACGGCCCCAGCCTCGAGTTGTTCGAATACGCAGCCCCCGAGCAGCGCCCACCGGCACGCCCCAATGACTTGGGCATCCAGCACCTGGCCGTCTACGTGGATGACATGGACGCGGCGCTCGCGCGCTTCCAGGCGGCGGGAGGCGAGGTCTTCTCGAGCCCCCACGAACTGCCAGCGCTGGAGAAAGGCCCGGGCAACGCCTTCTGCTACGCCCGAGCCCCCTGGGGCACCATCATCGAGTTCATCACCTACCCGTCGCCCCAGCCCTACGAGCAGCAGACCGCGCTGCGGCGCTGGAAACCGCCGGAGCGCGGCTGAACCTCCATCACAGCGCCGCGCGGACCGCCTTCATCGCGCCGTCGTAGTCCGGCTCGTGCGTCATCTCCGGGACAATCTCCCGGAACACGACCTTGCCCGCACGGTCCACCACGAAGGTGCTGCGCGCGAGCAGCCCCAGCTCCTTCATGTACACGCCGTACTTCTCACCGAACTCGCGGTCCTTGTAGTCCGACAGCGTGGTGACGTTCTGGATGCCCTCGGCGCCGATGAAGCGGCCCAGCGCGAAGGGCAAGTCCAGCGTGACGAACCACACCTTCACGTCCGGCCCCAGCGCCGTGGCTTCCTTGTTGAACGCGCGAAGCTGCGCTGCGCACACCCGCGTATCCACGCTGGGCGCCACGCTCACCACCACCACGCTGCCCTTCACGTCCGACAGCCGCACGGCGTCGTTGAGCCCCTTGAAGACGGTGAAGTCCGGAGCCGCGTCCCCCACCTTCACCTCGTCCCCCACCAGCGTCACCGGCTGCCCCTTGAACGTGACGATGCCCTTGTGCTCGGCCATGGAATGCCTCCTTCTCCGGAAAGGGGCGCGGACTACTTCACCAGCAACGCCGCGCCAATCAGACCGCTGTCGTCTCCCAGCTCCGCGTCCGCGATGAGCAGGCCCTCGCGCGACGTCGTGGAGGACCAGGCGCGCACGCCCTCCTCCACGCGGCGCCGCAGCCCCGGGCAGTGGCTCAGCACGCCGCCCCCCAGCACCAGCCGCGCCGGGTTGAGCATCGTCACCTGGTTGGCCACGGCCAACGCCAGGAACTGCGCCGCCCGCTCATAGACTTCACCGGCCGCCACGTCGCCCGCCTCCGCCGCCTTCTCCAGCGTCACCGGCGTGATGCGCGCCGGGTCTCCGCCCGTCAGCCGAGCCACCTCCGGCGCATTGCCGCTCGCGAGCAGCTCCCGCGTCTGCGCGATGAGGTTGTGGCCACCGACGTAGGCCTCCAGGCACCCCAGCTCACCGCAGCCGCAGCGGCGTCCTCCGGGAACCACCTTGATGTGGCCCAGCTCGCCCGCCACGCCGCCACCACCGTCCACGAGCCGTCCGCCCGCGATGATGGCGCTGCCGACACCCGAGCCCACGAACACCACCAGCATGTCCTGCGCGCCCCGACCCGCGCCCGCGTGCAGCTCACCCCACGCCGCAGCGGCCAGGTCGTTCACTACACGCACCGGCTGGCCCAGCCGGTGCGTGAGCAGCGCGCCCAGCGGTACGTTGCGCCAGCCCAGGTTGGGAGCCACCGACAGCACGCCCGAGTCCTTGTGAATCTGCCCGGCGGCCGCCACGCCGCACGCGCCCAGAGGCACACCGGCGGCCCTCACCGCGTCCGAAGCAGCCTGGGCAATGGTCTCCACGACAGCGGAGGGACTGCGCTCCACCAGGGCCACCTTCGAGGCGGCGATCAACTTGCCTACCTCGTCCACCACGGCGGCGCGGGCAAAGGTTCCCCCCAGGTCGATTCCGAGCGTTGGCATGAGCGCGTCCTCTCAGGGCTTCAGCTTGGAAACCAACGCGGCCGCCAACCCTTCCACTTCCTTCTGGCGCGCCTCGTCCTTGAGCTTCCCGTCCGGGGTGAAGGCATCCGACACGCGGGCCATGTGCACCTGCGTGGGCAGCACGTGCGCCCCCACGGAGGCCATCACCTGCCGCAGGTGCGGCTGCATGCGCGCGGTGCCGAAGACGCCGGGCGTGGCGCCCATCATCGCCACCCACTTCTCCTGGAAGAGCCTGCCGGGCGGGCGGGACACCCAGTCGATGGCGTTCTTCAGGCCTCCAGGAATGGAAGAGTTGTACTCCGGGCTGGCGATGAGCAGGCCCTGGGCCTTGCCCAGCCGCTCGCGCAGTTCCTCCACGGGAGCAGGCAGGGCCTTGGCCTCCACGTCGCCGTCGTAGACGGGCAACTCCAGCGTCTTCAGGTCCACCACATCCACCTCCGCGCCCAGCGCGCGGGCGTGGGCAACGGCGATGGCCAGGAGCTGGCGGTTGAAGCTCCCCGTCCGGAGGCTGCCACTGATGGCGAGGATGCGCGTCGTCGTCATGTCAGCCCCCGACCTCGACCTTGACCTTCTCCACGGTGCCCTCGATGAGGGCCTGGATTTCCTTGAGGCGCTCGGGCGTGTTGGCCTCGAAGCGCAGCACCAGGATGGGCTGCGTGTTGGAAGCACGGATGAGGCCCCAGCCGTCGGGGAACGTCACGCGCACGCCGTCCACGTCGATGATGTCGTGGCCCGCGTCGCGCAGCGTCTCCGTGGCGCGCTTCACCATCTCGAACTTCTTCTCTTCCTTCGTGTCGAAGCGCAGCTCCGGGCTGGCGTACGTCTTCGGCACGTCGGACAGGAGCTCCGACATGGTCGCCTTCTCGTGCGTGAGAATCTCCAGCAGGCGCGCGGTGGAGTAGATGGCGTCGTCGAAGCCGAAGTAGCGGTTCTTGAAGAAGATGTGGCCGCTCATCTCTCCAGCCAGCTCCGCCTGCGTCTCCTTCATCTTCGACTTGATGAGCGAGTGCCCGGCCTTCCACATGACGGGCTTGCCGCCGCGCTTCGCGATGTCGTCGTACAGCGTGTAGCTGCACTTCACCTCGCCGACGATGGCCGCGCCCGGGCTCTCCTTCAGCACGTAGCGGCTGAAGAGCACCATCAGCTGGTCGCCCCAGAGGATGTTGCCCTGGTCGTCGATGACGCCAATGCGGTCGCTGTCGCCGTCGTAGGCGATGCCCACCTCGGCCTTCTCGCGCTTCACCGCCGCGATGAGGTCCTGCAGGTTCTCCACCACCGTCGGGTCCGGGTGGTGGTTGGGGAACGTCGCGTCCATCTCACAGAACAGGGGCACCACGTCGAAGCCCATGCTCTCGAACAGCGGCACCGCGATGGCGCCGCCCGTGCCGTTGCCGGCGTCGATGACGATGCGCATCCCCTTGCGGCCCACCTTCACCGTCTGGCGGACGAAGTGGCTGTAGGGCGTGATGATGTCGTACGGCGTCACCGTGCCCGGCTTGGGCGACACCTCGAAGTCCCGCGCCTCGATGAGCTTGCGCAGGGCTTGAATCTCGTGGCTGTGGAAGGTCGTCTTCCCCGCGCCAATCTTGAAGCCGTTGTACTCGGGCGGGTTGTGGCTGCCGGTAATCATCGCCAGGCCGTCCACCGGCAGGGTGTTGGCGGCGAAGTACGTCAGCGGCGTGGGGACCACGCCCACGTCGAACACGTTGAGGCCCGTGGAGGTGAGGCCCGCGCAGAGCGAGTCCCGGAAGCGGGTGGAGGACTCGCGACAGTCGCGGCCCACCGCGATGGAGCGCCCGCCCAGGCGACGGATGATGGTGCCCAGGCCCTTGCCCAGCAACTCCACCACCTCGGTAGTGAGGTCCTTATCGACCAGGCCTCGGATATCGTATTCGCGGAAGATGTGCGCGTTCATGAAAGTGTCCCCGCCCTCGTGACTTCAGAGGGCATGGCAGAGGGCGGCGGACTCTACACGAGCGCGGGCCAGGGGGGCACCCGGCCAGAGGGCGCCCCTGGCCCGTTGGAGGGCCAAGGGGCCGGAGAAGGCCCCCGCGCTACGGAAGCAGGGCCGCAGGGGCCACGGCCCCCTCGTGGAGCACGGGGGGCATGGAAGGCGTCAGCCCCTGCGCCCGCTGGCGCAGCTCCTGGTAATGCCTCAGCCACGACACGTTGAGCGGGTCCAACGCCAGCGCGTTCGCATAGCGAGAGAGGGCGGCGCGCAGGGCCCGCTGCACCTCCAGCGCGTGTCCCTGGGTGAAGAGCGCACGGGCCCGGGCCTCCGAGCCCGGCCGGGCCGACAGGAAGGCGTGGCGCAGGGGCTCCACCTCCTCGTCCGGCAGCCCTGCTTCCACGCAGCGGGCCAGCCCGGGCAGGTTGCCTCGAACGGCGTCGAAGCCGGCGCGGCTCAGCGGCTCGCCCAGGGTGCAGCGGGCGGACTCCACCCGACCCCGCAGGGCCTCCAGCGCGCGGCGCTGCCCGGACGGCAGCGGACGGACGCGGAAGCCCTCCAGCCGGCGCAGGGCGGCGCTGGCCCGGCGGCGAATCTCCTCGAAGTCGGCGTCGGGCCGCGCCCCCAGCAGGACATACGGGTCCTTCGCGGCCTCCGCGGCCCGGGCGAGCAGCCGCGCCAGCTCCCCATCGGGACGCGGCTCCGGCCGGCGGCCCTCCTCCAACATCCACGCCACCCACTGGCGCAGCGCCGGCGCGGGCTCGGCGAAGTGGATGAACGCGCCCGCGGCCACGCCCCAGGTCCGGGCCTCGTCTCCCGTGACATGGCGGACGACGTCGCCCTCGCACGTCACGGTGCGCCCCGCGAAGGACAGCTCCACGCCCAGGCGCGCGGCCAGCGGCGGCAGCGCGCCATCCCACGCGGCGAAGAAGCCATCCACCGACACGTCGTTGGCCACCACCAGCGTCCAGCCCTCAGCGAGACTCACGCGAACGTCCAACCCCGCGGGCGCGGCGACTCGAGGGGCCGGCGCCTCCAGCACCGGCTCCGCATGGGCCGCCGCCCGCAGCGCCAGGTGCAGCGGCGTGGCACCGTCCTCCGGAATGGCCTGGCCGAAGATGGTGACGTTGCCTTCTGGCATGCGCATCTCCGGCAGCAGCAGGATGGGCGCCTGGGACACGGGCTCTGCGTCCTCGTCGAACGTGATGTCGATGTCCACCAGCAGCTCCACGTCGTCGACCAGCGCCGCCTCGCGCTCCGCCGCGCGGGCACGCGGGTCCATGCAGCGCGCCAGTTCCTCGCGGAACGCGCGGGCATCCGGGAAGCGCTCGGCGGGCCGCGGCGCCAGGGCCCGCAGCAGCACCGCGGACAGCGCGGGTGGCACGCTGGGATTGAGGACATGCGGCTCCGGAGGCGCCAGCTCCCCCGCGCGGCCGATGCCGAAGGGCAGCCGCCCGGTGAGCAGCAGGTAGCCCACCACGCCCAGCGCATACACGTCCGCGCGGCCGTCCACGACCTCACCGGACCACTGCTCGGGCGCGATGAAGGCCGGCGAGCCCACCACCATGCCGCGAGCCCGCTCCGCGGGAGACAGGCTCGAGCTGAGGATGGCGCTGGCCCCGAAGTCGAGCACCTTCACCCGGCGCTCCCCCCGCGCATCCCGCGTGAGGACGAGGTTGTCCGCGGACAAATCCCAATGCATGAGCCCGCGCGCGTGCGCGGCCTCCACGGCCTCCAGCGTCTGCCCCAGCAACTCCACCGCCTCCACGGGCGCCAGCGGCATGGGAAGCCGGGAGAAGGACTCACCGTCGGCGTACTCCATCAGCAGGCACGGCAGACCGCCGGGCCCCGGGCGCGCGTCCAACACGCGGGCCACGTGCGGGTGGACCAGCTCGCGCAAAGCATGCGCCTCCGCGTAGAAGCGGCGCTGCATGGCCGGCTGCGCCGCCAGGTGCGGGTGCAAAACCTTCACCGCGAAGCGGTGCCCCGTGGGGAGATACTCCGCCAGGTACACCGTGCCCAGCGCCCCCGCCCCCAACCAGCGCCGGAAGACGAGCGGCCCGTGCCGCTGTCCCTCCAGGCAGCTCGCTGACACTGCGACGCCGTCATGCACCTCCGGGCAAGACGCCCCGGCCGGATGGTCCACGTCACACCGCATGCAGGCCATACCCCACCACCCTCTGTCGCCCCGGAGCGGGGCAGGCCGTGGGGGCCTTGCAACGAGCGTGCAGAGGACCCTTGTCCACTCATCGACAGAGCAAGCCCCCAACTGACCGAGGTCACCAGTGAATCAGGGGTTCACGGCCGGTAATTCTTCCAGGGTGGGAACCGGGCGTTTCTCCAGCGCACCCGGCCCCACCTGGACGCCTACAGGTACTTCGCCAGCTTGCGAGCCTTGAGCGCCTCCACCACCTTGCGCACGTCCTGGCTCTTGTCCTTCGGCACCACGAGCACCGCGTCGCCGGAGTCCACCACCACCATGTCGGTGAGGCCCACCACGGACAGCGGGCGCTTGTCGGCCAGCACCACGCAGTTGTGGCAGTCCACCACCACCGCGAGGTTGCCGGACACCACGTTGCCGTTGGCGTCGGCGGGGCGCACCTCTGGAATCGCCGCGAACGAGCCGACATCCGACCAGCCGAAGTCACCCGGCAGCACCGCGATGTTGGAGGCCTTCTCCATGACGCCGTAGTCGATGGAGGTGGAGGGCAGCCTGGGGAACACCTTCTTCAGCACCGCGCCGAAGGTCCGCTTGCCCGCGGCCTTGCGCAGGGCGTCCAGGCCCTTCTGCATCTCCGGCATGTGCTTCGCGAAGGCCTCCAGGATGACGTCCACGCGGAAGACGAAGATGCCGCCGTTCCACAGGTAGTCACCGGAGGACATGTAGCCGCGCGCCGTCTCCAGGTCGGGCTTCTCCTTGAAGGCCTGCACCTTGCGGCCACCGCCCTCCAGCGCCGCACCGACCTGGATGTAGCCGTAGCCCGTCTCCGGGCGCGAGGGCTTGATGCCCAGCGTGACGATGTGCCCCGCCTCCGCCAGGTCCGCCGCGTCCGCGAGCGTGCGCTTGAAGCCGGGCACGTCCGCCACGTGGTGGTCGGAAGGCAGCACCACCATGACACCCTTGGGGTTGCGCGCGGCCACCTGCACCGCCGCCAGGGCGATGGCGGGCGCGGTGTTGCGAGCCACCGGCTCCACCAGCAGGTTCGACTTGGGCAGCCCCTTCACCAGCTTCGCCGCGGCCTTCGCGTGCAGGGGGCCGCAGACGATGAAGGTGTCCTTCACCGAGGCGAGCCCCTTGAGGCGCGCGGACGTGTCGGTGATGAGCGGCAGCTTGGAAGCCAGCGGCAGGAACTGCTTGGGCCGCGCCTGACGGGACAGCGGCCAGAAACGGGTGCCGGAGCCTCCGGCCATGATGACGGGGTAGAGGGCCATTGCGGGTGTTGTACTCCTGAGGGCCCCAGACCAAGCCGGCGGCCATGGCGGCGCACCATACCGTTTCAGCCTTGCCGGGAAAGAGGGACTGTCGCCTGCCCGCCCTCCAGACGACGAGGCCAAGAAGGGTGGTGAGAGTTTTGACCCGCCACCAAAAAGCCAGTCTCATGCCGCGCTGTTGGACTTCCTCAAGGCCAGATCCACCGGGCTGACGCTCATCCTCACCGTCGCACTGGCGTTGGGGCTGTCGCTTGCCCCGGTCCCAGACGCCCTCCGGCCCCTCCCGAGTCTCCAGCGGGGTCCCCTGCCCGAGAAGCTGGTGGCGCTCGTCCTGCCGACCTCGCTGTCGGGCGGTCGCGCCACACGTCCGCCCGGAGAAGTGATGACGGCGGGTGCGGGCGCGGCCAAACGCCCGCCGGAAGAGACGGGAGAGGTGGAGGAGCCAGCCGACGCCGGTGCCCTGGTGGCGGAGCCTCTGCCCGCGGTGCCCACGACGCCGGGCATCGGCCTGGAGGAACTGAGCGCCCCCACCCTGGCCCGCGCGAAGGACCTGGAGGCCCTGCGCGAGCGCATGGGCTCCCAGCACGTGGACATCGAGCTGAACTGCCGCAAGGCGGGGCCAGACGGGAGCTGCCTGGAGGACGGACTGGCGCCCTACACCCGGGCCCTGGCCGAGCTGCGCGAGGACGCACGGCGCACGCCGGTGCGCGTGGTGCACCTGGGCGACTCGCTGGTGGCCTCCGACCACATCACCGATTTGGTGCGCGACCGGCTCCAGGAGCGCTTCGGCGCGGGCGGCAAGGGCTTCCTCTTCATCACCCGCCCCGCCAGCGCGGGCCGCTGGACGCGCTCGGGCCGAGGCTCGGACGGCTGGGAAATCGAGCGGCTGGTGGACTCCAAGTGGCCCCGCGACCGGGTGGGCTGGACGGGCGTGGCCTTCAGCTCGGAGAAGGGCTCCCAGAGCACGCGCTATGACGTAGAGGGCTCGCGCGTGGCGGAGCTCTTCTTCCTGGCGCAGCCCGCCAGCGGCACCGTGCAGTTCTCCGTGGACGGCAAGCCGCTCCAGCGCATCCACACGCGAGGCTTCTCCAAGAACAAGTCGGAGGCGGCCTTCGCCCGCGTGACACTGCCGCAGGGCGCGAAGTCGCTGACGCTCACCACGTCCGGCAAGGTGGAGCTGCACGGCATGACGCTGGAGTCGGGCACGCCGGGCGTCGTCTACGACACGGTGGGCCTGCTGGGCGGCATGGCGGAGGTGTACCTGCGCGCCCAGCCCGCCGCCTTCCGCGCGCAGCTGCGTCAGCGCAAGCCGTCCCTGGTGGTGATGATGGTGGGCGGCAACGAGGCCTTCTTCTACTCGCGCGACCGCACCACGCTGGACGAGGTGCGCGCGCAGATAAAGGAGCTGATGTCTCGCGTGCGCACCAACGTGCCGAACGCCGCGTGCCTGCTGATGGCGCCCATCGACGCGGGCGTGCGCACCATGAGCGGCGAGGTGGTTTCACGCCGGGGCACCCGGGAGATTGGCGACATCTACCGCGAGGAGGCCCGCGAGGCCGGCTGCGCCTTCTGGGACGCCTATGCCGCCATGGGCGGCGAGGGCTCCGCGATGCGCTGGCTCGAGGAAGGGCTGATGCTGGATGACCTCGTCCACCCGCGCGCCCGGGGCTCGGACTTGTTGGGCCACCTCTTCGACCTGTCCCTCCAACGCGCGTTCGCGAAGAGCCGGGCGCCGCTGGTGGCCGTGGCGGACCCGACCGGCCTGCAGAACGCGGACACCGCGCTGGCGCGCACGTTCGACAAGCTGAAGCGCCGCGAATCCGGAGAGGCCCTTCGCGTGGGCGTCGCGCAGCTCGGCGGCTCGCACACCGCTTCGCACTACTTCACGGACGTGGTGCGCGAGGTGCTGACGAAGCGCTTCGGCGACGCGGGCCGAGGCTTCATCGCCGCCGGCAAGGCGTCCCCCCGCCTGGAGCCCGCGGGCGTGACGCGCGCGCTGGAGGGCGACTGGACCATCGAGGACGCCGCCAAGGACGCGCCTCCTCCCGGAGGCCTGTGGGGCCTGACGGGCATCCGCGCCGTGGGCGGGCCGGGCGCGAAGCTGCGCATCCAGTTCTGCAAGGAGTGCCCGGAGGCGAAGGAGACCTCGGGCCGGTTGGATTTGTACGCGCTGGACGTGCCGGACGTGCTCGCGCCGGACATCGCGGTGGACGGCGAGCTGCTGCCGCCGGACGCGCCTCCGCCGGAGCCGTTGACCGAGCCCACCGTGCGCATCCGCTCCTTCCCTGTCACGGGGTCCTCGCACACCGTGGAGGTGACGGCGCCGAAGGACGGCAACGTCACGGTGCTGGGGGCGTCCCTGGAATACGACACGCCGGGCGTCGTGTACGACGCGCTGGGCCTTCCCGGTGCCACGGCCTCGACATTGGGGGCCATGGACGCGGCGGCGGTGGACGCGCAGTTGGCGTCGCGGCGGCCGGACCTGCTCGTGTTCTGGTACGGAACCAACGAGGCGGGCCGGTCAGGCCTGGACGCCTCGGCGCTGCGCCGGGACTACGCCGCGATGCTGACGCGGCTGCGCAAGGCCACCAACGCGGAGTGCCTGGTGATGGGCCCCACGGACCGGCTCACGCAGGACGCCAACGGCCGGTGGAGCGAGGCGCCCTCGCTGGCGTCGGTGCTGAACACGCTGCCGCAGGTGGCGAAGGACGCGGGGTGCGCGTACTGGTCGACGCGCGCGGCCATGGGCGGAGAGCGCTCCATGCTGCGCTGGCAGCGCGCGCAGCCCGCGCTGGGCCACGCGGACGGCGTCCACCTGACACCGGAAGGCTACGCGCGGCTGGCGGGGGCCTTCTCCCGAGAGCTGCTCACCGCGTACGAGGCCCACAAGAAGGCGGGCCCCACCTCGCGCGTGGAGGACAACTGACGTGCTGTCGCACAGCGTCCAGTACCTCGTCTTCGTCATCGCGGTGTTCGCCCTGTACTGGGCGGTGCACCGGCACTACTGGCCGCGCATCGGCGTGCTGCTGGTGGCCAGCCTCTTCTTCTACGCGGCCTTCACGCCCTTCCCCATCCTCATCTTCCTGGTGGGCGTCACGGTGGACCACCTGTGCGTGAAGGGCATGGGCCGCGCGCGGTCGCAGGGGGTCCGCAAGGCGCTCGTCACGGTGTCGGTCGTCTCCAACCTGGGCCTGCTCGCGGGCTTCAAGTACCTGGAGATGCTGCGACAGACGCTGCTGTCGCTGCTGGCGCCGTGGGGCATCGAAGTCCGCGCCGAGCCCTTCAACCTGCTGATGCCGGTGGGCCTGTCCTTCTTCGTCTTCCAGGCCATCAGCTACACGGTGGACGTGTACCGGCAGAAGGCGAGCGCGGAGCACTCGTTCATCGAGCACCTGCTGTACCTGCTCTTCTTCCCGCGCGTGGTGAGTGGCCCCATCGTGCGGGCGTCGGAGCTGATGGTGCACTTCCGCCAGACGCCGAGCCTCACGCCCGAGGCTGGTGGCCACGCCCTCTTCCGCATCGCGGTGGGCCTGGTGAAGAAGCTGGTCATCGCGGACGTGCTGGGCGCGGGACTGGTGGACCCCGTCTTCGCCGCGCCAGAGAAGTACGCCTCCGCGGAGTGCATCGTCGCGGCGGTGGCCTACACCTTCGAGCTCTACTACGACTTCTCGGGGTACTCGGACATCGCGATTGGCGTGGCGGCGCTGTTTGGCTTCAAGTTCCCGGAGAACTTCAACCGGCCGTACCTGGCGAAGAACATCGGCGAGTTCTGGAACCGGTGGCACCTGAGCCTGTCCACGTGGTTGCGGGACTACCTGTACCGGCCGCTGGGCGGCAACCGCGTGTCGAAGCCGCGCGTGCTGCTCAACCTGATGACGGTGATGGTGCTGGGCGGCCTGTGGCATGGCGCGGACTGGCGCTTCGCCGTCTGGGGCGCGGTGCACGGCGTGGCGCTGTGCGTGTCACGTTGCTGGGAGTGGTCGGTTGGCAAGCCCGAGTCCCCGGGCATCCCCCGCGTGGCGATGGGCATGCTGACGACATTCACCATCGTCGTGCTGACGCGCGTGGTGTTCCGGGCAGCGGACATGGCGCACGCGGGTGAGTTCTACGAACGGATGATGGCGGGCGTGCCCGGCATCGCCAACGTGAGCCCGCTGGTGTGGGGCATGCTGGCCGCGGCGGTCTTCTTCCATGCCGTGCCGATGAAGCTCTACACGGTGTCGTCGGACCTCTTCGTCCGCATGCCCGTGCCGGTGCGCGCCGCGGTGCTGGTGGTGCTCGGCCTGGGCATCCGCCACCTGTCCGCGGTGGAGACGCGCCCGTACGTGTACCTGCAGTTCTAGGCGGGTAGACGTACCGTCGGCCCCTTGGCCTCTGCGCTTGGGGGTCGCGCGACAAGTCCCTGAAAACATTGGGCCTTCACGACATTCGCAGGGGTCGTGACGGTTTTTTCAGCCGCGTGTCGATCCGCGCCGGGCTTATTCGTCGCCATTTTGAACGAGGACGCAGCGCCTCCCGAACCGAAAGGAAGAACCGATGCGCGTCATGGTCATTGTGAAGGCGACGAAGGACTCCGAAGCCAATGTGATGCCCGACGAGAAGCTGATGACCGAGATGGGCAAGTACAACGAGGAGCTGATGAAGGCGGGCGTGCTCCTGGCCGGTGACGGGCTCCACCCGAGCAACAAGGGCAAGCGCATCCGGTTCGCGGACGGGAAGAAGAGCGTCATCGACGGTCCGTTCGCGGAGACGAAGGAGCTCATCGCCGGCTATTGGCTCTGGCAGGTGAAGTCGATGGACGAGGCCGTGGAGTGGGCGCGCCGCTGCCCGCCCCCTATGCCCGGAGAGGAGTCGGAGCTCGAGATTCGCCCGGTCTTCGAGGCCGAGGACTTCGGCGCCGAGTTCACCCCGGAGCTGCGCGCGCAGGAAGAGAAGCTGCGCGCCGAGCTGGAGCAGAAGCAGAAGGCGTAACTCGCGGCGGTGTGAGCTGAGTGAGGTCCGGTGCCTCCGGACCTCCTCGGGTCGTCAGAGCCGGGTGCTAATTCCTGACGAGTGCTCCCACGGGTTCGGAGCACACGCCAGGGGGATGACATGACGTTGCGTGGAGCAGTGGCTCTGCTCTTGAGCATACTTCTCGTGGGCTGCGCGACACCGCGAGTCGTGCGCCTGGATACGGGACAGGGCGACCCCATCGTCTACATCCCGCCGAAGAACGCGAAGCCGGTAGAGGTGGACGAAGCCGCGTTCCAGAAGGTGATGACCCGGCTCGTGCTGGACATGCGCTTCTCTCTTCGCGAGGAGGCGGAGCGTCCACGCGTCCGGCTCGCCTCGTGGGACTCGGAGCCCCGGGGTGCCAGACACGACTACGGCGCCTGGTGCTCCCGCCAGGACAGTCCTGGCGAGTGCCTCACGCTCCTGGAGGGTGGCTTCTCCTTCCTGGATGCCAACGCCCGCCGGCAGATGGCGCTCGCCTTCGCCTGGGATGGCGTGTGGGAGGGCGTGCAGGACGCGGTGAAGGAGGTCGTCAACCCGCTCGCGCTCAAGGCAATGCTGACGTCGGCGATGGCCGCGTACATGTTCCTCGTCGTCGCCCCGGAGCCCATTACCAAGGTCGTCGCTGTCGCACTGACGACTTTCGTCCTCGCCTACATCGGTGTCGACGCCTTCATGAGCCTCGTGGAGGGCTGGCACCGGCTGTCCGCGGACTCTGAACGAGCAGTGTCGTTCAAGGAGTTGGAGGACGCAGGGCACCGCTTCGGCCGAGTCATGGGAGAGAACGGAGCGCGCGTGCTCATCCTCGCGCTGACGGCGGCGCTGAGTGGTGGGGCCGCGAGCATGGCCTCCAAGGGGCCGACGCTCCCTGGCTTCGCCAGCGCGGCCCTGGCCGCGGAGACACAGGCGGGGTTCCGACTGTCTGCGGCGATGGCAGGAGGCGTGCGCTCCATTTCCGTGGCTGAAGGGGTCATGACCGTGGGCCTTGCGCCTCACGCGGTCGCCATGACGGCTCGCGGTCCTGGAAGCGGAGATGCCCCCCGAACTGACGGCACAGCGCCCGCGCAAGTACTCAGCAACCAGCTTCCAGAGCGCCTTCCGAGAGAGCTGGAACTCGCGCGGAAGCTTGGGGTCCGACCCGTCAGTGTAGATTCACCCCAGTTTGCACGCTATGCCAACGAGGAACGAGTGAAGTGGGTCATTACTGAAGAGGGCCACCTGAGAATCGTTCCTCAAACATGGGACACACTCGAAATTGCGCATTCGGTCGCGAGTGGCGGGCGCCCTGTATTAGCTGCTGGTGAAGCGGAACTGGCCGTCCATGGAACCAGATACTTCGGTGTTCGAATCACGCCTCATAGTGGGCATTACATGAACGGCGCCGCCAAGGCCGTGAGCGACAGGGTACTGGAGCTCGGACGGCAAGCATTCGCTCGCCATGGCATCACGTTCCCGCCCTGACCAAGGCCATGAAAACGACTCCATCCCTGGTTGAAACCGTCTTGAGGTGGCCGCTACCGCGATTGAGGGCGTGGCTAGACGGACTCGTTATTGGGGAGCCTGTGGATGGCGAGCACTTCAACTGGGATGTCTTCGCCTTCACCATCGCCGCGCAGGCCCGTGAAGAACGAAGCCTGGGATGGGCCCACATCGCGCTGCTGGTCTACGGAGCCCTCGCGCAACGTCATTCTGACGAGACCGAATTCTCCATCAGGCTCTCGGAAATGAACCTGCGATCAGGGATGATTGCCGATTTTGGCGAGCGCGAAGGCGACTTCGTCCTCGACTCCGCCCCCATCGTCGCGTGGGTCCAGCGCCTGACGACGATGCCTCTGGAAGAGGCCGCCCGATGGATGGCCCTTGAAGACCTCCGCGCCGTCCCCATCGAGAAGCTCCGCGCCATGCGCAGGCTCAAGCACGCCCTCAAAATCCTGGCCCATGCCCTGCCCAAAACACAGGTGGAGCAGAAGCACCCCGAACTCGTCCCCTGGCTCCAGTTCAGGACCCGACTGGTCTGACGCGGCGGTGCCCGCTACCCCACCCCGCCGGGCACCTGCGTCACGTGGTTCAGGAAGTCGCGCAGGATGCGCGCCGTCGCGCCCCAGATGACGTGCGTCCCATACGTGTAGAAGTACAGGTCCCGCTCCGCCCCCAGGATTTCCTTCTGCTCCACGCGGAGGATGGACGGGTCCAACAGGCCGGACAGCGGCACCTCCAGGATGAAGGCCACCTCCTCAGCGCTCGGCTGGTACTTTCCGTCCCCGGGAATCACCCCCACGAAGGGCCGCACCCGGTACTGCGAAATCGTGGGCACTTCATCCAGCATGCCCAGCACCCGCACGCCGCGCCGGTCGATGCCCAGCTCCTCTTCCGTCTCGCGCAGCGCCGTGTGCAGGGGCGTGGCGTCCTCCGGGTCTCTACCCCCGCCCGGGAAGCTGTACTGGTCCGCGTGCGTCCGCAGCGTCGCGGGCCTGCGCGTGAAGAGCACGTGAGGTACGCCGTCCCGCTCGAACACCGGCACCAGCACCGAGGCCTCCCGCAAGGCCCACCCCGGCAGGTGCACCTCACGCGCCGGCCGCGAGGACAACCGTGACTCCAGTGCCTGGAACAGCGACTCCACACTCACGGCCCACGTCCTCTCACGCTAGTCGGTAATCTGCTTCTCCACCGGCGGCGTCCCCGGCTCCCCCGGAACCTCCACGTTCTCCGCGCCCGACATCGGGCTCAGCTTCCCCGTCTGGAGCAGCACCAGCAGCAGCACGCCCAGCGCCACGCGGTACACCACGAACACCAGCGTCGTCCGCGTGCGCAGGAACTTGAGCAGCCACGCGATGGCCGCCATGCCCGAGGCGAACGCCACCAGCGTCCCCACCCACAGCGCCATGGCCGACGGCCGAGTCTCCGCCTCCAGCAGGTGCTTGAGTTCGAAGACGCCCGCCAGCGTGGTGGCCGGAATGGACAGCAGGAACGAGTAGCGCGCCGCATCCTCGCGCTTGAGTCCCAGCGACAGGCCGCCCGTCAGCGTGGTGCCGGAACGGGACGCGCCCGGAATCAGTGCCAGCGCCTGCCACATGCCGATGAGGATGCCATCCTTCCACCGCATGTCCGCCAGCGTCCGCTGGTGCGAGGCCCGCTTCTCCACAAAGAGGAGGATGAGGGCCAGCACGATGAGGCTTCCCGAAATCACGTAGAGCGAGCGGAACTCGTTCTCGATGAACTTCTTCAACGTCAGCCCGGCGATGCCGACAGGCAGCGTGCCCACCAGGACGAACCACGCCAGCCGCGCCTCCAGCGTGCCGAAGGGCTCGCGCCGCGCCAGCCCCCGGAAGAATGCCGCCACCAGAGAGACGATGTCCTTGCGGAAGTAGATGAGCACGGCCGCCACCGTGCCCAACTGGATGACCGCCGAGTACGCCGCGCCCGGGTCCTTCCAGCCGAACAACTCCGGCGCGATGCGCAGGTGCGCCGTGGAGCTGATGGGAAGGAACTCCGTGAGACCCTGGACCAGACCCAGGACGATGGCTTCGAGGAGGCTCATAGGGTGCGGCCCCCGGATGTATGCCTGCTCTCCCCGCCCAGCAAGGGTGTTCCGCCGCCTCTGTACGCACGAACACCCACGGCCCGCGCGGGACGGGTAGGCTCGGACCGCACCATGCCCCCTGCCCCCCTCTGTCCCTGCTCCTCCGGCCTGCGCTACCGCGAGTGCTGCGCGCCCTTCCACCGAGGCGAGGCCGAGCCGCCCGACGCCGAGCGCCTCATGCGCAGCCGCTACAGCGCCTTCGCCCTGCGCGAGGTGGCCTGGCTGTGGAAGACGCTGCACCCCAGCCACCCAGACCGCGCGCGGCCCCAGGACGAGGTGCTGCGCGAGCTGCGCGCCTTCGCCCAGGCGCACCAGTACCCGAAGCTGGTCGTCATGGACCGCCGGGCGCCGGACGCGGACGGGCTGGCGCAGGTGCTCTTCTTCGCCAAGGTGTTCGAGAAGGGAAAGGACCGCTCCTTCGTGGAGCGCTCCGACTTCCGCCATGACGGCACCGGCTGGCGCTATCTATCCGGCACTGCGCTGGCCCCCAAGGAGCTGTCCGTCCCACCAGAGTCCCTCACGCTCGCCACGTTCCCTCGCTAGGTGGGCGTCTGGAAGTGGATGAAGCAGGCTGTCCGCCTGCCCTCGGAGGCGGCAGTCTCTCGTTGAAATGAAGGGGCCCTTTTCGTAGGTTCCCCGCTGACTTCGAGGAGCGCTGCGAGGCCGGACACGGCCCCAGGCTCGAAGCGGAATCACCCAACGGCGCTCACCTGTACGCGTCTCTTGCGAGGGTGAGTCGTCGCAGCATCCACACCGAACTTCCCCGAGCCCGGGACGCCGCGCCCGCTGGACCAGGAGCCATTGCCATGACCGCTGCAACCAAGTCCCTGAAGCAGGATTACGCCATCGCCGACCTGTCGCTCGCCGACTGGGGCCGCAAGGAAATCCGCATCGCCGAGAGCGAAATGCCCGCGCTCATGGCCATCCGCGAGGAGTACGCCAAGACGCAGCCGCTCAAGGGCGCGCGCGTGACGGGCTCGCTGCACATGACCATCCAGACGGCCGTGCTGGTGGAGACGCTCCAGGCGCTGGGCGCCGAGGTCCGCTGGGCGTCGTGCAACATCTTCTCCACGCAGGACCACGCCGCCGCCGCGCTGGTGCAGGCCGGCACGCCGGTGTTCGCGCACAAGGGCGAGTCCCTCAAGGAGTACTGGGACTTCACCCACCGCATCTTCGACTTCGGCCCCGCGGGCAGCGACCACGAGGGTCCGAACATGATTCTGGACGACGGTGGTGACGCCACGCTGCTCATGCACCTGGGCAAGCGCGCGGAGAAGGACGCCAGCATCCTCGCCAACCCCCAGAGCGAGGAGGAGCGCGAGCTGTACGCCGCCATCAAGGCGAAGCTGGCCGAGGACGCGACCTGGTACACGCGCAAGAGCGCGAAGATTCTCGGCGTCACCGAGGAGACGACCACGGGCGTGCACCGCCTCCAGGAGATGTCCGCCAAGGGCACGCTCCTGTTCCGCGCCATCAACGTCAACGACAGCGTGACGAAGAGCAAGTTCGACAACCTGTACGGCTGCCGTGAGTCGCTGGTGGACGGCATCAAGCGCGCCACCGACGTGATGGTCGCCGGCAAGATTGCCGTCGTCGCGGGCTACGGCGACGTGGGCAAGGGCTCCGCGCAGGCGCTGCGCGCGCTGTCCGCCCAGGTGTGGGTGACGGAAATCGACCCCATCTGCGCGCTCCAGGCGGCCATGGAAGGCTACCGCGTCGTCACCATGGAGTACGCCGCGGACAAGGCGGACATCTTCGTGACGGCCACCGGTAACAAGGGCGTCATCACGCACGACCACATGGCGAAGATGAAGGACCAGGCCATCGTCTGCAACATCGGCCACTTCGACAACGAGATTGAGGTCGCCTCCCTGGAGAAGTACCAGTGGGAGGAGATCAAGCCGCAGGTCGACCACGTCATCTTCCCGGACAACAAGCGCATCATCCTGCTGGCCAAGGGCCGGCTGGTGAACCTGGGCTGCGGCACCGGCCACCCCAGCTACGTGATGTCCAGCTCGTTCGCGAACCAGACCATCGCGCAGATTGAGCTGTACTCGCACAGCGCCAACTACGAGGTCGGCAAGGTGTACGTGCTTCCCAAGCACCTGGACGAGAAGGTCGCCCGCCTCCAGCTCAAGAAGCTCAACGCGCAGCTCACCGAGCTGAGCCAGGAGCAGGCCGACTACATCGGCGTGAAGACCTCCGGCCCGTACAAGCCGGACACCTACCGCTACTAAGCGGTCCGCCGGCGCCCTCGCCCACCCGCACCGGGGCGAGGGCCTCGCCGCGCCGAAGCCTCGAGCATCACGGGCTCTCGCGAGAAGGCGAGCCGCCTCCGCAGCTGAAACACAACGGGCCGCCTCCCTCCCAGGGAAGCGGCCCGTGTGCTTGCGGGCCCTCACGCGCCGGTGGGGCAGCGTGAGGGCCGAATCGAAGCGCCCTGTCTCAGACGGCCTTCAGGCGGCGGCCACCTGACGGCGTGGCGCTCTTGGCAGCATCCCGCAGCGCGTCCTTCTTCTCCTCGACGCGCTCCCAGGTGAACTCCTTCTCCGTACGGCCGAAGTGACCGTAGGCGGCGGTCTTCTGGTAGATGGGCCGCAGCAGGTTCAGGTACTCGGTGATTTCGCGCGGACGCAGGCCGAACGTCTTGCGGACGGCCAGGGCGATGCGCTCTTCCGGAACCGTGGCGGTGCCGAAGGTCTCCACCATGACGCTGACGGGCTCGGCCACGCCGATGGCGTAGGACACCTGCACCTCGCAGCGCCGGGCCAGGCCCGCGGCCACCACCGTCTTGGCGATGTGACGGCCCATGTACGCGGCCGAGCGGTCCACCTTGGACGGGTCCTTGCCGCTGAACGCGCCGCCACCGTGACGGCCCATGCCGCCGTAGGTGTCCACGATGATCTTCCGGCCCGTCAGGCCGGAGTCACCCATGGGGCCACCCACCACGAAGCGGCCGGTGGGGTTGATGAAGAACTTCGTCTTGTTGTCGATGAGCTTCTTGGGCAGCGCCTTCGCGATGACGTCCTCGCGGATGGCCTCCTGGATCTTCTTGTTGGAGACCTCTTCGGAGTGCTGCGTGGACACCACCACCGCGTCGATGCGGACGGGCCGGCCGTCGCGGTACTCCACCGTCACCTGGCTCTTGCCGTCCGGGCGGATCCACGGGTGCTGCTTGCGACGCACATCCGCCAGGCGGCGGGTGATGGCGTGCGCGTAGTGGATGGGGGCCGGCATCAGCTCCGGCGTCTCGTCGCAGGCGAAGCCGAACATCATGCCCTGGTCGCCGGCGCCCTGGTCCTTCTTGTTGTCGACACCCCGGGCGATGTCCTGGCTCTGGCCTTCGATGGCCACCATGACACCGCAGGTGTTGCCGTCGTAGCCCATGGAGCTGTCGGTGTACCCGATGCGGCAGATGGTGCTGCGGACGAGCTTCGGGATGTCCACGTAACAGTTCGTCGTCACCTCACCCGCGACGATGGCGAGGCCCGTCTTGACGAGCGTCTCCACGGCGACGCGCGCCTGAGGGTCCTTGGCGATGATGGCATCCAGCACACCGTCGGAGATCTGGTCGGCGATCTTGTCCGGGTGGCCTTCAGTGACGGATTCAGACGTGAACAGGAAGTCGGTAGGCATGTCGTCTCAGAGGCTGCGCTGACAGTGCGCGAAGGCCGGACACTAAACGTGGCGTCCTAGAGGAGTCAAACGCGCAAGAGGGCTGCATCATTCAACTTTTCGGAATCCGCCAGGGCACAGCGACCAGGCTGCTACGGCCGGATGGCCGCCTCCCGCCCCAGCATGAATTTCGCGAGGCGCCGGACGTTCCCTTGGGCTAACAGACGTCCGCGCATCCGCTCTGGAGGAACAGCCCGACATGAACGCCCGCTTCCGTACCCTCGCCTTCCTGGCCACCTTCGCCTTCGCCCTCCCCGCGCTCGCCGCGAAGGAAGACCCCGTCGCCAAGCCGGTGAAGACCGTGGTGCAGTCCGTGCGCTACGAGCGCGACGCCCTGGCCCTCAAGCACTTCGGCAGCGCGGAGCAGGGCAAGTTCCTGCTCGGCGATAACTGGGACAAGGGCACCGAGGCGCAGCGCAAGGAGTTCGTCGCGCTGTTCCAGGACCTCTTCGCGAACATCGCCTTCCCCCGCGTGCGGGAGAACTTCAAGAACCTGGACACCATCACCTACGAGCCCTCGCAGGTGCAGGGCGCCGAGGCCACGGTGGCCTCCACCGTCTTCATCAAGCACCCGCTGAAGACGCAGGAGATGAAGCTCAAGTACCGGCTGGTGAAGGAGGCCGCCGCATGGAAGGTCGTGGACGTGACGGTGCTGGGCTCGTCCATGCTCCAGGACATCCGGGACACGCAGGTGAAGCCGCTGATGGAGAAGGGCGGCTGGGACCTCCTGCTGGAGCGCATGCGCACGGAGCTGGCGAAGGTGAAGAAGAAGTAGCCCGCCCCCGCCCGGCGGCCGGGCCACCAGGCTCCCCGGCCGCCCCACTGTTTTCGTGGGGTCCGCGCATCGCGTAGAGTCGCCCCTCCCCCATGCCTGGCCGATGACCGACCCCGCCCCCGTGCAGTCCCCCGCCCCCAGGCAGCAGCCCTCCGCCCGCGAGGTGGACGCGTTCTGCATGCAGTACGCACCCCGGGCGCCGGGCCACTCCGCCGTGCGGGATTTGTACCGGCTGCTGTGCGACGTGCCCGAGGGCGGCCTGGAGGACCGGCTCCAGTGGGTGGAGCGCTGGATGCAGTGGCTGCGCGAGCGCATCCCCGCCCACGCGCTGGTGGACGCCTCCGAACCCGAGGTCTCCGCCGCCGACAGCCGGCTGGCCCTGATGGTGCGCGTGCTCGAAGGCGAGCCCGCCATGCGCGCCACCCTCACGCGGCTGGTGGCCGCCGTGTTCGAGGGCAGCCGGGGCCTCAAGCTCTTCGCCCAGGTGGGTCTGCCCGCCGGACAGGGCTTCTTCGCGGAGGCGTCGGACCGGCTCGCCCGTTCGCTGCTGCCCGCCCCTCCGGAGCCCGGCAAGCTGTCGGAGCTGCTGCTGCGCCTGTGCCCGGACCCGGACGACGCGGACTGGCTGGCACGGCTGTCCCCCGCGCGGCTCGCGCAGCTCGCGGCGCTGGTCGGTGAACCCGCGTCGCCAGAGCCCATGCCCGGCGCCCGCGTGCGCGCGGATTTGATGGACGCGCTGCTGCTGCTGGCGGTGCAGGTGGCGGCCCTGGGCATGGCCGAGGACGTGCGCGACCGCAGCCCGGAGACGTCCTTCCGCGCATCGCCCTTCCTGCGGATGCGGCTGGTCTGTGACGCGGTCCTGGCGCGCGACGCGGCGGCGGACACGCTGCGGGACTTGTCGCAATGCGTGGCCGACTGCCGCCAGGTGGTGGGCAGCGTGTCACGCCACCTGGAGGACGCGGGCGTCAGCGTGGACCTGGTGTACCGGCTGGAGCGCATCCGCCGGGGCCTGGAGCGCATGGAGGCCATTGCCCGCGTGCTGGGGGCCCCTCGGGGCGAAGCGCGCTGGCGCGAGGCCATGACGCTGGTGTCGGACCTGCTGCGGCGCGCGCACGCGGACCGCTCCGTGGTGGAGCTGGTGAAGCGCAACATGCGGATGCTGGCGCGCAAAATCATCGAGCGCGCGGGCCACTCCGGCGAGCACTACATCACCAGCACCCGCGAGGGCTTCCACGCCATGGTGCACTCCGCGGCGGGCGGCGGCCTGGTGACGGCGGCGGCGGTGGCCATCAAGGTGTTCCTGTCGGGCCTGGTGCTGGCGCCCTTCTTCTCCTTCATGGCCGTGGGCCTCAACTACGCCCTGTCCTTCCTCCTCATCCAGGCCCTGGGCTTCACCCTGGCCACCAAGCAGCCGTCCGTGACGGCGGCCACGCTGGCGGGCGCGGTGGGGGAAGGCGCCCGGGGCGAGCGGCTGGCAAATCTGGTGGAGCTCATCCCCCGCATCACCCGCTCCCAACTGGCGGCCTTCGCGGGCAACCTGGGCGTGGTGGCCCCGGTGGCCATCGTGTTCGCGCTGGGGTACCAGTTCATCACCGGCCACGCCTTCATGAGCCAGGCCAAGGCCCAGGCCATGGTGGCCTCGCTGCACCCGTGGAAGAGCGGCACGCTGCTCTTCGCCGCCATGACGGGCGTCCTGCTGTGGATGAGCAGCGTGGCGGGTGGGTGGTTGGAGAACTTCGTGGTGTACCGCAGGCTCCCCGAGGCGCTGGCCCACCACCGCCTGCCGCGGCGGCTCCTGGGCGAGGCGCGCGCCCGCCGGCTGGCGGCGGGCTTTCAGCACGCGGCCTCTGGCCTGGGGGCCAACGTGACGCTGGGCTTCATGCTGGCCCTGGCGCCGGTGGTGGGCCGCTTCTTCGGCCTGACGCTGGACGTGCGCCACGTCACCTTCGTGCTCGGCTCGCTCTCCCTGGCGGGCACGGCGTTGGGGCCCGGGGCGGTGCTCCAGCCGGAGTTCCTGGCGGCGCTGGCGGGCATGGCCCTCACCGGCCTCATCAACTTCTGGGTGTCCTTCTCGCTGGCGCTGGGGGTGGCCGTTCGCGCCCGTGACGTCCCGACCCGCGAAGCCCTGCCCTTCCTGCGCGCCGTGCTCGCGCACCTGGTGAAGCACCCGCGCTCGTTCCTTTTGCCTCCCAAGGAACCGGAAAACAACGTGCTGCGGGTCTCCGCGCCGCCCGCCCCCTGAAAGTGGGCCCTGGGGCGCCCCGCCATGACGCGGGCGTCCGTGGCAGGGCAGCGGCCTGCCGGCCGGGCTTTGCCTTTCGGGCCAGGGCGTTTGCCGGTAGGGTCGCCGCCGTATGAGCGGCGATAGAAATCCGAACTCCCACTCCCGTTTCGCCCACGCCTTCGCCGGACTGCTCGTCCGCAGGCCTGGGGCCGTCCTCCTGGTGATGCTGGCCCTGCTGGCCGTGTCGCTGTGGGGGACGTCGAAGCTCCACATCAACTCCAACCAGCTCGACCTCATCTCCCAGGACCTGGAAGAGGTGAAGGACGTCAAGCAGGTCATCGACATGGTGGGAGGCAGCGGCTTCCTCATGGTCGCCCTGCGCTCGTCAGACGAGGCCGCGCTCAAGCGCACCGCCGACGACCTCGCGAAAATCATGCAGGACGACAAGGAGAACGTCCGCAACGTCTCCTACAAGCTGCCCGTCGAGTTCATCCAGCAGAACATGGTCCTCTTCGTGAAGACGGAGGACCTGGTCGAGGGCAAGCGCCGCATCATGGCGTTCCTGCGCGACAAGCTGAAGCGCAGCAACCCGTTCTTCATCGACCTGGGCGGCTCCAAGCCTGTCGAACTCGACATGCAGGACCTGGTCGACAAGTACTCCTCCATTGGCAAGAAGAGCATCCGCGACGACTACAACATCTCCAACGACAAGAAGATGTTGATGATGCTCGTCAAGCCGCTGTGGGACAACACGGAGATCGGCAAGACGAAGGACTACCTCGAGCGGCTCAAGGGTCAGCTCGAGGCGTACTCCACCCAGCCCGGCAGCGTGAAGCTGGTGGAGGACTACAAGCTGATGGGCGATGACAAGACCATCGCCTACGGCTTCACCGGCTCCTACAAGACGACGGTGGATGACTCCTACGCCATCGAGGAGTCGCTGGAGCCGGTGACGCTCATCGCCCTGGGCTCCATCTTCATCATCACCATCATCTTCTTCCGCAAGCTGGCGCCCACCTTCCTCGTGGTGATTGGCACGGTGGTGGGCACGATCTATACGCTCGGCTTCACCTACGCGACGGTGGGTGAGCTGAACATGATTACGTCCATCCTGGGCGGCATCCTGCTCGGCTTCGGCATCGACTACGGCATCCACTTCGTCTTCCGCACGCGGCTGGAGCTGGGCGCGGGCAAGCCGTACGACGTGGCCATCCGGGACGCGGTGATGAACGCGGGCCGTCCGGCCGCGGTGGCCGCGGTGGTGACGGCCGGCTCCTTCTTCGTGCTGATGGTCAGCGAGTTCCGCGGCTTCAGCCAGTTCGGCTTCCTGGCCGGCGCGGGCACGCTCATCCTGGGCCTGACGCTGTTCTGCTGGAGCGCCTCCATCCTGGCGCTGGCCGGCCGCATCAACCCGGAGCTGCCCCAGAAGCTCATCGGCGTGATGAAGCCGCCGCCCACCAACTCCGCCACCACCGGCAAGGAGCTGCGCATCCCCAAGCCGAAGCTGGTGCTGGGCATCAGCACGGCCATCGTCGCGCTCATCTGCGCCGCCGCGGTGCCCTGGGCCGGTTCGGAGGAGCCGCCCAAGGGCGTGGAGCTGGGCTTCTTCGAGCGCCTCAAGTACGGCGTGAGCTTCAACTACAACACCCGCGCGCTCATCCCCGACGGCATGTCGTCCGTGCTGCTCCAGGACGAAATCAACGAGCGCTTCAACATCTCCAGCGACCCGATGGCCATCTACACCAAGGACCTGGACGAGGCCGAAGGTGTGTACCGGGAGCTGACGCAGAACGCGCACAAGTACCCCTCCATCGACCAGGTGGTGAGCATCTTCACCTTCGTGCCCCCGGCGGAGACGGCCGCGGCAAACGCCAAGGTGCTGGAGGAGTGGAAGGCGGAGATGAAGCAGTTGGAGGACGAGGGCTTCTCCGTCGCCGCGCTGCCTCCGGAGATGCAGGCCAACGCGGGCTTCTTCCAGAAGGTGCTGGACGCCAAGCCCTTCGACGTCCACGGCGTCCCGCCCAACTACACCGCCCAGTTCCGCAACCTGCCTTCCGCCAAGCCGGAGAACCACGGCTACCTCACGTTCATCTACGCGAGCGTGGACCTGATGGACGGCCAGAAGATGCTGAAGTTCTCCGATGAGACGAAGGTCATCAAGGCCGCGTACACGCCGGGCAAGTTCGACCAGGACGCGTGGGACCCCAAGACCCCCACGGTGGAGAAGGAGTTCCGCGCCGCGGGTGCCACGCAGCTCTACGCGCGGCTGGCGCGCATCGTCCTCTGGGACGGCAAGGTCACCGTGGTGCTCACCGCGCTTTGGATCCTGGCCATGCACTTCCTGGACTTCCGCAACGTGAAGCTGGCGCTGGCGTCCGTGATTCCGCTCGGCGTGGGCGTGGCGATGATGCTGGGCATCATGGCGCTGACGGGGCTGCGCCTGAACTTCATGAACATCATCATCCTGCCCATCCTCCTGGGCTTCGGGGTGAGTCACGGCCTCTACCTGCTCCACCGCTTCCTGGAAGGCACCTCACCCCTGGTGGCCTTGCGCAGCGTGGGCGCGGCCGTCGCGTCCTCCACGCTCACGGCGGTGGTGGCCTTCGCGGCGCTGCTGGCCGCGGCCCACAACGGCCTGCGCTCCATGGGTCTGGTAGCGTGCATTGGTCTCATCACCACCCTGGTGGTGTCCTTCACGGTGCTGGCCGCGGTGATGCAGCTCATGTACGACCGGCGTCAGCGCGAGTCGGGCGCGTCCTCCGGTGAGGGCGGCTCGACTGGCGGTGGCAAGGACTCCGAGCCGAAGGCGGCCTGAGCCGTCTGGCTCGGGCGTGTACCTGAAGGAGGCCCCCTTCCCGCGGAAGGGGGCCGGGAGAGGGACATCATGATGAAGCGACTGTTGCCCGTGCTCGGGCTGGGCCTGCTGTCCGGATGCTCCGCGGTGAAGAATCAGCGGCTGCGCAGTGACTACGACACGGTGGACAAGCACCAGGTGAAGCGCCTGGTGGTGGTGACGCAGCCGCTGCCCGATGGCAAGGTCGCCGTGGGCGAGCTGTGGAGCCTCATCGCCCGCCAGTGGGTGAACCAGAACCGCGACTTCCTGGTGAAGGAGAGCGCGGCGCTGCCAGACGTGCCCACGGACGCAACGTTCAAGGCCCTGTGCGTGGAGGGGCTGGAGGGCGTGCTCTGGCTGTCCCCCCAGATTCAGCTCCGGGGCAGCGGCGCGGAGGCCGCGGTGCACGCGAAGCTGGTGCGCTGCCGCGACGGCGAAGAGGTCTGGTCCGCCGAAGCCGCCGGGAGCTGGAACTCCAAGGACGAGGACTACGAGCAGCGCGTGGGCCAGTACGTCCAGGAGCTGGGTGAAGAAGTGGCGCCCTACGTCGTGCCGTCCAGCAAGCTGCTGACGGCCACGCTGGACACCTTGCCCAATCCCGAACTGAGCGAAGCGGACAAGGACGAGAAAATCGAGCTGGGTGAGTAGGCTCCCTGCTCGTGGATGAGCAGACCGTCGCGCTGAGACTGGCCCTGGCCGCCCTGCTCGGGGGCGTGCTGGGCCTGGAACGTGAGGTGCGCGGCCAGGCGGCCGGGCTGCGCACCCACATCCTCGTCTCCCTGGGCGCGTGCTGCTTCACGCTGGCCAGCGTCTTCATCGAAGTGGCGTTGGGCCCTGACACCCCCGAGGGTACCCGGGGCGACATCAGCCGCATCGCCAGCCAGGTGGTGGTGGGCATCGGCTTCCTGGGCGCGGGCGTCATCCTGCGCCACAACGGACAGGTGAAGGGCCTGACGACGGCGGCCAACCTCTGGCTCACCGCGTCCGTGGGCCTGGCCGCCGGCCTGGGCTTCTACTTCGCCGCCGTCACCACCATGGCCATTGCCCTGCTGTGCCTGGCGGGCCTGCGTCCCCTGGAGCGCGCCATCAGGCGCTACCGCAAGCGGCACCGCGCGACGCGCACCCCGGACGTGGACGAAGACGCCGAGGCCTAGCGACGCCCGCGCCCCGGACGTCCGGCCCGCGCTGTTGCTTGTGCCACATTCGCAATCAAGTTACAACAGAACCCAGGAAACCAAAAACACCGTCCCGACGTGACTCCGCGGCGGCGCATCGCCGCGGCATGCCCTGTCATGTCCGCGCGGCCGGAGCCCACCATGCCCGAGAGAAACCGCACCATCATCCAGCTCGTGTCGTCGGCGAAGCGCCAGCTGAAGAAGTACGACCCGCGCGTGCGCAAGCATGTGCTGTTCGTGGAGGGCAAGCCATGACGGCCCCCGCGGCCGCGGCCCGGCTGCCGGTGACGGTGCTCTCCGGCTTCCTGGGAGCGGGCAAGACGACGCTGCTCAACCACGTCCTCCAGAACCGGGAGGGCCTGCGGGTGGCGGTCATCGTCAACGACATGAGCGAGGTGAACATCGACGGCCGGCTGGTGAAGACGGGCGGCGGCGCGCTGAGCCGGGTGGACGAGAAGCTGGTGGAGCTGTCCAACGGCTGCATCTGCTGCACGCTGCGCGAGGACCTGCTGTTGGAGGTCTCCCGGCTCGCCCGGGAGGGCCGCTTCGACTACCTGCTCATCGAATCCACCGGCATCTCCGAGCCGCTGCCCGTCGCTGAGACGTTCACCTTCACGGACGAGCAGGGCCAGGGCCTGTCGGACGTGGCGCGGCTGGACACGCTCGTCACCGTGGTGGACGCCCTCAACTTCCCGCGGGACTGGAACGCCGCGGATGACCTCGCCGCGCGCGGACTGGCCGCGGCGGACGAGGACGAGCGCACCGTGGTGGACCTGCTGGTGGAGCAGGTGGAGTTCGCGGACGTGCTCGTCCTCAACAAGACGGACCTCGTCCCGGCGGAGGAGCTGGCCCGGCTGAAGGACATCCTGCGCAAGCTCAACCCGGACGCGCACCTCGTCACCTCCGAGCGGGGCCGAGTGCCCCCCTCCGCCGTGCTCAACACCGGCCGCTTCGACTTCGAACGCGCGCGGCGCGCACCGGGCTGGCTCAAGGAGCTGCGGGGCGAACACACGCCGGAGACGGAGACCTACGGCATCCGCAGCTTCGTCTTCCGCGGCCGCGTGCCCTTCCACCCCGCGCGGCTGTGGGACTTCATCCACGAGAGCTGGCGGGGCGTGCTGCGCTCCAAGGGCTTCTTCTGGCTCGCCACGCGGATGGACATCGCCGGCGTCTGGGCCCAGGCGGGCGGCGCCTGCAGCTTCGAGCCCGGCGGCGTGTGGTGGGACGCGATACCCCGCGCCGAGTGGCCAGAGGATGCCCAGGCGCGCGCCGACATCGAGCGCGAGTGCGTGGGCCCACACGGAGACCGGCGGCAGGAAATCGTCTTCATCACGCAGGACGCGGACCATGAGGAGATGGCCCGGCTGCTCGAGGCCTGTCTGCTCACGCCGGCGGAACTGGCGCGCGGCCCCCAGGGCTGGGCGCGCCTGGAAGACCCGTTCCCCGAATGGCAGGTGCAGCGGACGGACGCGCCCGCCGAGGACGAGGAGCATGCCTGATGCAGCCCGCCCTCCGCCCCCTCGCGCCGCCCACTCATGCCTTCGTGTGGACGCCCGAGGAGCTCGCGGACATCTACCGCGCGGCGCTGAAGGCGCGCATCCGCGACCTCACCCTGTCCCATGAAGAAAAGCGCGCGGCGCAGGACGCGGTGGCGTCACTGCCCCGCGACTCGAACCCCAACCGCGTGACGAACCGCTGCGCGCTGACGGGAAGGCCTCGGAGCAACCTGAGGCGCTTCGGCCTGTCGCGCATCGCGTTCCGTGAGAAGGTGCTCCAGGGAGTGATTCCCGGCGTCATCAAGTCGAGCTGGTGAGCAACGCCTCGGCGGCCGCTCAGTGGCGCGTGTACCGCCGCGCATCCGAGGGAGGCGCCTCGCGACGAGGCGCCGCATCGCCTTCCTCGCTGGCCCACTGCCGCGCCATGCCGGAGGACTCTCGGGCCGATGCCGGCACCGGGGACTCCTCGTCGGTGTCGTCGTGCGCCCAGCCCAGTCCGCCCGTCAAATCGTGCTGGAGCGGCAGGCCCGCCGTGGTGGAGGTCCGCCGCGCGGGCGCCAGGGCCTCCGGCTTGAGGTCCGGCAGGTGCGACAACTCCTCACGCAGATAGACATCCTCCCCGTCGATGTCCGCCACATCCGAAAAGGCCATCCGGCAGTCGCGCGTGAAGAGGCGCCCCCTGCCAATGAAGAATCCCGCCGCGTCCGCGGCGATGATGGTGCCCACCTTCTCACCGTCCCGGTCTCTCGCGGTCATGCCCATCTGGATGTTGGCGGGATTGAACATGCTTGCTCCTGGGGCGACCCCCTGTGCTCGTCCCAGCAAGTTGCACACGACGGCTCGCGTCCGGAATCCCCTTCGGGTCCGGTAGCCATGTTGGCAAGCCACCGCCGTCCGCCCCGCCCTCACGGGCGGGGGGTCAGGCCGTGTTCCGTCCCGAGGGCGGAGTCCCATGCTCGGAGGGCTCGTGGTCCGTGGGCTCCACGTTCCCTACACCCGGCGCGCCCGGCTCCATCGTCTCACTGAAGCGGCGGTCCATCTCCGTGCGCACATAGCGCTCGATTTCCTCCGCCGTGGTCAGCTCCATGGCGTTCTGCAACAGCTCCATGGCGGCCGCGCGGCTCACCCGGCGAAGGAAGCGCTTCACCACCGGAATCTGCCCCGACGTCATGGACAGCTCGTCGAAGCCCAACGCCAGCAGCACCAGGGTGTAGAGCGGATCTCCCGCCATTTCCCCACACATGGACACGGGGATGTTGGCCGCCCGGCCCGCGTCGATGATGCCGCGCAGCTGCCGGAGCACGGACAGGTGCAGGGGCCGGTAGAGGTAGGCGACCTCGCGATTCTGGCGGTCGATGGCCAGCGAATATTGGATGAGGTCGTTGGTCCCCACCGAGAAGAAGTCCGCCTCCTGGGCCAGCCGGTCGGCGATGGTGGCCGCGCTGGGCGTCTCCACCATGATGCCCACGGGGAAGCGCTTGCCCACGGGGACACCCGCGCGGCCCAGCTCCGTGCGGCAGGCCTCCAGCTCGCTCCGGGCCTCGCGCAGCTCGCTCACCCCGCAGATGAGGGGGAACATCAGCCGCAGGTTGCCGTGCACGCTGGCGCGCAGCAGGGCGCGCAGCTGGGTGCGGAACAGCTCCCGGTTGGACAGACAGTAGCGGATGGCCCGCAGGCCCATGGCTGGGTTGGGTTCCTTCTCGTGCTTCGTCTTGCCCGGCACCTTGTCGCCGCCCAGGTCCAACGTGCGGATGGTGACGGGGCGCCCGCCCATGGCCTCCAGCACCTGACGGTAGGCGCGGTAGTGCTCCTCCTCGGTGGGCGCCGTCTTCCGGTCCAGGAACATGAACTCGGTGCGGTACAGGCCAATGCCTTCCGCGCCGTGCGCCAGCAGTGAGGGGATTTCCTCCAGGAACTCGATGTTGCCGTTGAGGCGAATCTGGAAGCCGTCGGTGCTGACGGCGGGCAGGTCCTTGGTCGCCAGGGCCAGCCGCTCGCTCTCCTGGTAGCGGCGCTGCTCCTCGCGGAAGACGGCGAGCTGCTCGTCCGAGGGGTTCACCAGCACCACGCCCCGGATGCCATCCATGGCCACCAGGTCACCCGGCGAAATCTGTTCGCTGGCCCGGCCGGCGCCCACCACGGCGGGCGTCTCCCGCGCGCGGGCGACGATGGCGGTGTGGCTCGTCTGGCCGCCCAGGTCCGTCACGAAGCCCCCCACCCGGCCGCTGCGCGCCATCAGCGCCGCGTCCGCGGGGGACAAGTCATGTGCGACGACGATGGCCTCCGCGGGGACTTCCACTTCCTCATCCACCACCTGCCCCATCAGGTTGCGGATGATTCGGTCGGCGACGTAGTCCACGTCCGAGCGGCGCTCGCGGAAGTACTCGTCGGGGATGTTGTCGAACAGGTGCTTGATTTTGCGCGCCACGCGCCGGACGGCCCACTCGGCGTTGATGCGGTCCTCGATGATGAGCCGGTTCACCTCGTCCACGAGCATGGGGTCGTGGAGCATCAAGCGGTGCGCCTCGAGGATGAGGGCGTGGTCGCTGCCCTCGGTGCGCGTAATCTGTTCCTTCAGCTCGGCGAGCTGGCGGTCGGACAGGTCAATGGCTGTCTTCATCCGCATCCGCTCGGGCTCGACCTCCGCCTCCGCCAGCCGCAGCTTGGGCGTGCGGATGCGTTTGCGGTCCAGGATGAAGGCGTGCCCCACCGCCACGCCGGGAGAGGCACCGATGCCCAACAACCTCAGAGTGGGGGTGGCCTGGCTGCTCACGGTTCCTTCCGTTCCTGTCCGTCTACCGCGTTTTCCGACCAACCCTTCACTGCGCCTCGCCGAAACGGTCACCAATGAGCTTCGCCAGTTCCTGGAGACAGGCATCCGCGTCGTCGCCCTTGCAGGTGAGCTTCACCTGGGTGCCCTGGGCGGCGGCGAGCATCAGCACGCCCATGATGGATTTGGCATTGGCCCGCTGTCCCTGGGCTTCGATGGTGACCTCGCTCTTGAACCGGTTGGCCACCTTGACCATCTGCGCCGCGGCCCGGGCGTGCAGCCCCAGCGCGTTGATGATCTCGTACGTCCCTTCGACCACGCTTGCCATCGCGACTCCCACTCTCCTTAGAGGAATGCTCCCGCCACGCAGGCCAGACCCGCCGCGACATAGAGCACCACGTAGTTCGGCACCCGACGGCTGACCAGCACGTAGGACGCCACCCCCAGGGCCAGACATCCGGCCGCCAGCAGGGGCGCATACAGCCCACCCGCGTTGGCCCCGAATGACACCGCGAGCCAGGCGGCCACACCGCCCGCGCTCGCCGCCGCCACCGCCCGCAGCCGGGCCCCCCGCGCGGGGAGGTTGGCGCGAGCCACTGCTTCCACCAGCCTGTCGCCCAGCGTCAGGCCCAGCCGGTACAGGCGCACCCGCAGCAGCAGGTGCACCAGATTGTAGAGCACCAGGAACAGCGGCACCGCCCACACGCCCAGCAGCGGCACCAGCGCGGCGCTCACCGCCCCCGTCGCGGGCTTGAGGGACAGCCAGAAGAAGCCGTCCCCCAGCGCGGCCAGGGGCCCCATGAGCGCGGCCTTGAAGGCCACCACCTTGTCCGGCGTCTCCTCGCCCCGGGCAATGCGCTCTTCGTGGTTGATGACGCCGCCGACAATCGCCGCCGCGACGTAGGGGTGCGTGTTGAAGAAGACGAGATGCCGGCGCACCGCCTCCTCGCGCGCGGGCCCCTGGGGGTACAGCGCCGCCAGCGCGGGATAGACGGCGTAGGCCAGCCCCAGGTTCTGCATGCCCTTGGGGTTCCACGACGCCTGGAGGAAGAGCGAGCGCAGGAAGACGCGCAGCAGCACGCCGAAGGGCAACGTGGCCTGAGGCGTGGTGCTCATCGGTCCTCCAGGAGGAGGACGCATACGACGGACGCCGTCACCACCGCCGCACCCAGCCCCGCGTAGAGCGGCGCGCGCCGCGCGTGGCTGCCCTGCGCCGCGATGGCCGCCGCCACGGACGCCATGGCCGGCCAGGCCCACGCCAGCCCGCGCACCACCACGGGGGGCAGCGCCTGGAGCAGCGGCTCGATGAAGAAGCCCAGCAGCGCGCAGAGCGCGGTGAGCGTGCCGTACACGGCGAAGTGGGGCCACATGCCCCACAGGTTCTGCCGCATGGCGCGGGTGATGTTCCCGGCCTCCGCGGAGGCCAGCGCCACCCGGGCCAGCCGCGCGGTGTAGCCCTCCAGCAGCCGGTCACCCTTGCGGCCCACGCGTCCCAGGCCGATGAAGAGCAGCACGGCGAGCGACCAGATGGCCGGCGTGGAGCCCGCGCCCGTGGCCGCGGACAACGTGGCCGCGGCGGCGCTGGTGCCAGTGGCCGCCAGGGTGTCGTTCTCCGGCAGCGCGGCGCCCAGGTTGGCGGTGCCCAGGAAGAACAGCTCCAGCAGCATGCCGATGGCCAGACCCGACGCCACGTCATCGAGCAGTGCGCCCATGACGGTGGCGGCGACCAGGGGCCGGGACATCATGGCCTGGAGGAACGCCTTGCGCTCCAGTGCCACCAGTCCGCCCCACAGTCCCGCAAGCGCCACCTGGGTCCAGACGACGCTCACGCGCTCACCCGGCCTTCGCCCACCGCTCGCGGAGGTCCGGCAGGTCCACGGGCTTCTCGGCGGGCACCGCGCGGGCCGCCACCCGGACGCCCTGGTCGGCCAGTTGCTGGAGCGTCGTCAGCTCGGCCTCCGCCAGGAAGACGGACGGGGAGACCTGCCGGCGGCCAGTGCCGAAGTGCACGTTGCCCAGATTCAGCTCATCCATGGCCAGCCCGTGCGCATGCGCGAAGGGCACCGAGGCGACATCCCTCAGCAACACCAGGGTGCGCACACCGTCCTTGGACAGGGCGGCGAAGTCCACCTGGGACAGGGGCAGAATCTGCACCTCGATGGCGCTCTGGACGGCCAGGGCCATGGCGGCTCGGATGAGAGGACTGGAAGCCGCCTCGTCATCCGCCACGACCACCCGGGAGACTTTGAGGAACGGGAGCCAGGCCTCGACGACCTGACCATGGATGAGGCGGTTGTCGACGCGGACCAGGGTGATCACGGCAGTCTCGAATCGCCGACCCGCGCGGGTCCGTCAAGTTCGCGGCTGCTGTGCCTCGCGAAGCAGGGCGGATGCGCAGGTGATGTTGCGCTGGCCATGGGAAGCCAGCTGGTTGGCCATCTCCGGGAGCGACAACTCTTCCGAACGGAGCGAGTTCGCCTTCAGCAGCATGGGCAGGTTGACGCCAGCAAGGACCTCCACATTCATTCGCTGACACATCATCAGCGACTCCTTACAGGGCGTACCTCCGAAGAGGTCGGCCAGGATGATGACACCCGCACCCTCATCCACGCGGGCAATCGCCTGCTTCATCTTCGCCCGGATATCCTCGACAGGAGTCCCAGGCTCGATGTTGCAGGTTGCCACCGCGGGAAGCTCTCCCACGATCTGCTCCGCGGTGGAGACCAGCTCCTCCGCCAGACGTCCGTGCGCTGCGACGACGAGGCCGACCATGTCCGCTCCTGACCAACCCCCCGAAGCTGCGTCCTACGCCTGAACGGTGCGGCGCGCAACTCCGGCGAAAGTTTCCGCCCTGACCTCTGACCTAAGCTGCCTCTTCCTGCCTCGAAAGCTAAGACGAGCACAGCGGTGGTGCCCGAAATTTCGGGTCCGGCCGCGCACAGGGCTGTCGCCTGCCGGACGGGGGAGCGATACCGCTTCCCCCACACTCTATGAGATGCGCTGGCGACTTCCAGGGTGCGTCGAGAAGGACGCCAATCATTAGGCGCCGTATCAACCGCTCGGGAGGCAAGCAGGCATCCAGAGGTCGTCTTTGACGCCCGTTTTCGGCACGGCGGATTACTTGTGGGGATGCGGCGGGCCGGATGGGATGTGCCCGGCGTTGAACGCACCGGCCTGACTCCGGGGCGACGCGAGGACGTCATGGCCAAGACGAAGCTGCTGAAGCAAGGCGATGCGGTACCGGACATCACCCTCACCGGCGCGGGCGGGCAGTCGGTGCGGCTGCGAGACCTGGTGGGGCAGAAGGTATTGGTCGTCTACTTCTATCCGAAGGACGACTCGCCCGGCTGCACGGCGCAGGCCTGTGGACTGAGGGACCAGTACGAGGACTTCGTCGCCGCGGGCGCGGAGGTGGTGGGCATCAGCGGTGACTCGGTGGGCTCGCATGAGGGCTTCGCGGCGAAGCACCGGCTGCCCTTCAAGCTGCTCAGCGACGCGCGCGGCGAGGCGCGCGAGGCCTTCGGCGTGTCCACGTCGTTCCTGGGCCTGCTGCCCGGGCGCGTCACCTTCGTGGTGGACCGCTCAGGCATCGTCCGCGACAGCTTCGAGTCGCAGGTTCGCGTCGGCGAGCACGTGCGGCGCGCGCTCGAACTGGTGCGCGCGCTGGCGCAGGAAGGTGGCGCGCCGGCCTCCGCCGCGAAGTAGCGGGCGGAGGGGCACGCGCGGTGGCTCCGGGCCCCAGCGCCCCGCTGCGGCTAGCGCCGCAGGACGGTTGGAATCTCCGCGAGCGGCGGGAAGCCCCAGCGCGCGCGCTCCTCGTCCGTGACGTTGGGGTCCACCGGGTGGAGCGTCATCTCCTTCGATTCCGGGTTGAAGCGGTACTGGGTGCCGAAGCGCTGCGGAAGGTTGGCGTTCATCAGCCAGCGGTCCCAGGCCGCCGCGGCCAGCCACAGGCCGCGCGGGTGGCCCCGCTTCGCGGCCTCCGCCCCCATCTGCCGGGCCATGGCGTAGTCCTCCGGCGTGTTGCCGTGCTGGAAGATGAACCCCGCGGACATGAAGTCCGCGCCTTCCTTCAACGCGCCTTCGGCCAGCAGGGCCTTCACGCGCTCGCGCCGCTGCGCATCCCGCTCGGCGACCCGCTTCCACGCGTCCGCCCCATCGAGCGGCCCCTGGCGGTCACTCTGGTCCTCCACGAAGAGCGTCTTCAGCTCTGAACTCGAGGTGGGATGGGGGTCCGGGAGCGTGGTGATGCGCTCCACCTGCGCGAGGTACACCGGCTCCTCGCGCAGCGGCTCCAGGTCCGCGTCCTGCAACAACCACCCCACGTCGCGGAAGCCCAGTTCCACGGACTGGGCCAACCTGCGCAGCGCGACGTCCTTCCGGCCGAGCCGGGCCGCCGAACACGCCGCGGAGTACGCGGCGTTCGGGTCCCGATTCCCCGCCTCCAGGGCCTCTTCATAGAGGGCCAGCGCTTCCGCGAACTTCTCTTCTCGCGACAACGCGTCCGCCTTGCGCACCTGCATCCAGCCGGGCATCGGCGCGGCGGGCGGCTCCATGTGGGGCAGTCCGGCGGCGTCCGTGGAGGTCGCGGAGGCTTCAACCGGCTGCGTGGCCACGGGAGCCTCGGCGGGCGGCGCGGATTCGGGAGCGGAGGCCGGCGCATGGGCACACGCTGACATCAGCAAGCAGACAAGGGAGGAGATGAGCGTTCGCATGGCCAGCATCCTAAAGGACCCGCACCGCGCTCCGGTACGCCTTGCACGTGTGCCAGCACCGCACGCGCGAATCCCATGCGCGGACGGACGGGGCTGATCGCGTGCGTCACCGCGCCATTTCACTTGGGCGAAAGCGCCGGCGTACCCAGAGGAATGGACACAGGACGCGCGTTGGCCCAGGCCTTGCTCAATGCCTTTCTGTCTCGCGATGCACGCGAGGCGGAAGGAGCGCCGTCATGATGTTTCCCGATGAGAACTGGTTCGACGAAGTGGTGTTCAACCTGGGCCCGTTGATGGCTCTGAAGGTCGTAGGCGTGGTGATGCTGCTCGTCACCTATGCCCACCCATCGTGACGTGGCGGCACACCGCTTCCGTGCGCAGGGATTGCGCCGCGGTGGACGGCCACGGCTTCATCACGCAGAACACCGGACTGCGCGCGTTCCAGGCGCGTTATCGTGGGCCCATGTTCAACTCTTCCGGTAGGCGGTGGGGCGTCGCGGTGCTGTCCCTGGGAATGCTGGGCAGTGCGTGCGCGGCGCGGCAGGACGTGACTCCATCCGCTGAAGCGGCGCAGCTGACGCAGGAGACCCCGGCCATGGCAACGACCTTGACGTGCACGCTGAGCGGCCCGGCGCAGGTGCGCGCGGGCGAACCCGTGGAGCTGGTGTTCGAGCTCAGCAATCCCACGGCGCAATCCCTGCGCGTGCTCGGCTGGCACACGCCGCTGGAGGGCGTACGTAACAAAATCTTCGACGTGTCCCGTGACGGTGGCGCGCTCGAATACCAGGGGCCCATGGCGAAGCGCGGGCCGCCCACGGCCGGCAGCTACGTCACCCTCTCCCCCGGTACGTCGGTGGAAGGCAAGGTGGACATCGCTCGCTTCTATGACTTGCAGGCGCCGGGAACGTACCGCATCGCGTTCCGAGGCCCGCTGATGGACGTCGCCCGGGAAGGCGAACCGGTGCCCGCTCCGAATGGCGGATTCCGCCCTGCGGAAGTGCCATGCCCCGTGGTGGAGGTCACCGTCACGCCCTGACGGCAAGGACGCGAGCCTCGCGCGGACCGCTCTTCCGCGCGGGGTGGCGCGCCGTCAGCCCGCCACCAACATGGCACGCTGCCGCGCGGGGCGGATGCGAGCGGTGGCACCCGCGCCGAAGCGGAGGAAGTCCTCCTCCACGCCGTCGCTGAAGATGACGCCCTCCGACGCCATCCGCGACTCCAGCACCAGCTCGCGCTCCTCCGTCACGTCGCCCATCACCAGGCTGGCGCCCGAGTGACGGCTGGCGAAGGGCTCGCGCACCACGAAAATCAGCTGCGGGTCCTCCCAGCCCAGGCGCACGGGCGCGCACGGCACCCCACCCGCATGGGCCGTCACGCCTCGCGCCAGGTTGAAGATGGACGACAGCCACCCGGTGGCGCCCGCGCCCGTGGACACCACCACGCCGCTGGAGGACTGGGACTCCTCCTGGTCCCCGGTGCGCAGCCGGTAGCGCGCGGACACGTGGGAGCGCGCCCCGATGAACAAGTCATTGAAGGCCAGCAGCCGCTGCCCGTCATCCAAACGCGCCTCCGCCAACGTCACGCGCTTGAAGGCCGCCTTGCCCTCCAACACGCGCCGCACCGCCCCGCGCGCCCCCGAAACCGAATGGGGCAACAGCACGCCGTCGAAGCGCTCCGGGTCCGGATTCACGCCCACCAGCGGCTGCTCCCCCACGTACTTCGCCACGTTCGCCACCAGCCCGTCCTGCCCCGCGACGACCACCACCTCCTTGCCGGTGAAGAGGAAGGTGGGCACCAGGCTCCGGTCCACCTGCTGCACCGGCAGCCCGAAGGACAGCGACTCCCGCAGCGAGTCCACGTTGCACCGATAGGTTTCGTCCTCGCGGGTGAACTCATCGAAGTCCTGCCCCGCTTGCTCCACGTAGAACTTCGCCTGCTTCTTGGTGTTGAAGCGCTCCACCAGGCCCGCCATGCGCGTGCGGCGGGTGACGAGCACGATTTTCTCGTACATAGTCCCCTCCCCGGCCTCAGCGCTCGCGGCCCGTCGCGCCCACCAGCGAGCGCAGGAGGTCCGGCGACACGTTCAGCTCGCCGATGCGCTGCGCGTTCTCCGCCATCTCCCGGAAGGCCAGGGCGATGTTGAGCGCCGGGTCCCCACCACCCGCGGACGTGGCCATCAGCGTCTTCCAGTCCACCCCACGCACGGGCGCCAGCGTCTTCTCCAGCGCGTACGCGCGGGCATCCGCGGCCTGCCGCTCGTTGTCGCTCCAGCGCGTCATCAGCGCGGCGCGCTGCTCCTCCACCGCGATGTCCGCGGCCATCTTCGCCTCGCGAATCTGCCGCTGCCGCGCCTCCACCGCCAGCTCCGTGGCCAGCTCGCTCTCCTTGATGCGCCGCTCCTGCTCCACCGCGGCGTTGCGGCGCGCGTAGATGGCCTCATCCGCGTTGCGTTGCAGCGCCTCGCGCGCCTCGGCCTCCAGCGCCCGCGCCATCTCCGGCGCCGGCTTCACCGACAGCAGCGAGAAGGCCATGACCTCCACGCCCAGCGCCTTCACCGGCTCCGCCACGGCCAGGGCCGCGAGCACCTGCTGCTCAATGGCGTCCGAGCGCACCAGCACCTCGCGCAGCGTCAGCCCCTGCACCACCGAGCGCGCCCGCACCTGCGCCACCTGCACCAGCCGCTCCTCGAGCTTCTCCGGGTCGTCCGAGTGGTAGCGCCCCGTGGGGCCCAATGAGTAGTCCAGCAACGATGCAAGCCGGCGCGGGTCCGTCACCCGCCACGTGAGCTGCCCTTGCAGCGTCACCGCCTGGAAGTCCCGCGTCACCTCGTTGAACACGAAGGGCACGTCCGCGCTGGACAGCGGCACCGACACCAACGTCGCCGACGGCTTCCAGTAGAAGAACGAGAGCCCCGCCCCCTCCCGGACCACCTTTCCCGCCTCGAACCGCATCACGTACGTCGTCGGTGCCGCCTTCATGTAGCCGATGACCATGGGCCCTCCGTCCCGCTTCGTGTCTTTAGAACACCTAGTTAGTGTCAAATGGACACGATTTCAAGTCAATGTGCGGAAGCGCGAGGTGCGGGCCCACGGATGTCCGGTGCCGAAACGCGGTTCATCCGCGTTGCGACACAAAGCACACAGGTCTCATGGACGAATGCGCCGGTCGTGCGCAGGGTGGCGAGAGCCCCGGATCTGGCTTCATTGATGCCGGGCCAAGAGGAAAGGTGCATCGTGGCGACACACGAATGGCATCCGGTTGCAGCGAGATTTTCGCGCACCGACCATTCCGCTGCCGCACGCAGCCCCTACCTTTCCAGGGCACTTTGGGAGAGCGCATGCGGATCGCGGTGATTTCGGACCTACATCTCGGGCGGCGTGATGCCGCCGACCACTTCGGGCACGACGACTCCGGCTTCCTGCGGTTCCTCCGTTTCTTGGAAGGCAACTTCGAGCACATCGTGCTGTTGGGGGACATCTTCGAAACGCTCACCCCGCGCACGCCGGGACGGAAGGTGGCCGAGCTGCTGGCGGCCCGCGCGGCGCATCCGGAAATCGTCCGGCGCTTCGAGCTGCCGCGCTACCACTACATCCACGGCAACCACGACCTGGTGGCGGGCACCGTGCTGGGGGCGCCCGACCAGATGATTCTGGAGGCGGACGGCGTGCGGATGCTGTTCACCCACGGACACCATCACGACTGGATGATTCGCAAGGCGCGCCTGCTGTCGGAGGCGGCGGTGTGGGCCGGGGCGTGGCTGCGGCGGATGCGGATGCGGGCGATGTTCCGCTGGTTCCAGGCGCTGGACTTGAAAATCACCAACGCGCTGCCGGACCCGGCGCGGTGCACCTTCCAGCGCTGGGCCATGGCGCGGGCCAACGCGCATCACGCGGACGTCGTCGTCACCGGCCACACCCACCTGGGCCTGCGGGTGGAGCACGGCAGCAAGCTGTTCCTCAACAGCGGCACGTGCTCGGAGGGGCAGTTCTCCTTCCTCAGCCTGGACACCCGCGCCGCGAGCTACTCGCTGCACACCACCTGGTAGCCGCCGGGCCGCGGGCGGGCAGGAAGGCGGCAGGGAGCCCGGTCCACCGCTTCTTCCTCCCCCATACCGCGGGCGGGGGAAGTAACATTGGCGAATGTTCAGGCGGCTCACCGAGGCGCTCCGCGTCCTGACGCGACGCTCCCCGACAAGAGGCCCCGGCCCCACGCCGGGTGCCCCCCGGCAGATGCTCCTTTCAGACGTGCCCGCTGACGGCCGGCCCCGGACGAAGAAGCCGGCCGCGCGCCGGTCACCATCACGCACCACCCGGCTGGCGCGCTACTTCGACCTCCACGACGACTTCCGCATCCCCGGCCGGCCCGAGCTGAGCGACCCGGTGGCGGTGGATGTCCGCCGGAAGCTGGACTCCGTCTGGCTCTTCACCTCCGGCACCCGGGTGCGGAGCATGGGCAAGCTGCGCGTGGCGGTGACGCCGCCCGGACTGCCGCTGGACTTCTCGCTCGCGGGCGCGGGGCTCACCCCCGTCGTCTCCGCGCGGGTGGCCTCCGTCTTCCGGGAGCTGGCCCCCGATGACGTGCAACTGCTGCCAGTGGAGGTGGAGGACCGCGACGAGCCCCACTTCATCCTCGTCGCCACCCGGCTGGTGCGCTGCATCGACGACCGGGCCTGCGAGGAGGTCATCCACTACACCGCCGAGGACGGACTCCCCGAGCGCGTGGGGCACTACCGCAACGTCCGTGGACTCCGGGTCGATGCCACGAAGACGAACGGCGCCCGGGTGTTCCGCACCTGGGGCTGGCCGGTGAGCCTCATCGTGTCCGAGGGCATCAAGGAGGCCCTGGAGCATGCCGGCATCGCCGGCGCGCGCTTCGCAGAGGTGACGAAGCCGCCGCGCAAGCCCCGCCGGAAGAAGACAGCCTCCAAGAAGTCCCGGCCCAAGCGCCGCTGAGCCCACGCCGCCTCCAGCCCTTGCGGTTGCAACAGAGTTGCCACCTGGCTGGAAACTTGTGAGGTAGGAGCACTAACAATATCTTCCTCGTTTTCCAGCAAATACCTGGGGACGGCGTTGGATAACGAGGACAGCTCTTTCGGCAAGTACCGGCTTGTCCAGCAGCTGGCGACCGGCGGGATGGCCCAGCTCTATCTGGCCTCCATCGACGGACCCGACGGGTTCTCCAAGTCCTGCGTCATCAAGCGCGTCCTGCCGGAGTACGCCAGCCTGGAGTCGTTCAGCCGCATGTTCGCGGACGAGGCGAAGGTCGCCGCGCTGCTGACGCACCCGAACATCGTGCAGGTCTTCGACTTCGGGCGGGTGGACGGCCAGTACTACCTGGCCATGGAGTGGATTCAGGGACACTCGTTGGACCGGTTGCTGCGGCAGGCGATCCGAAGCGGCCGGGTGGTGGGGACTCGGGTGGCGGTGGACGTGGGGCTCGCGGTGGCGGACGCGCTCGCGTACGCGCACGCGAAGACGCTGCCGGACGGAACGCCCCTCAAGCTGGTGCACCGCGACGTCACGCCGGGCAACGTGCTGGTGTCACGCGACGGCATCATCAAGCTGGCGGACTTCGGCATCGTGAAGAGCGCCGTCAACGCGGAGCGCACCGTCGCCGGGGTGGTGAAGGGCAAGTACCCGTACATGTCCCCGGAGCAGATCACCAGCAAGGAGCTGGACCACCGCTCCGACCTGTATTCGCTGGGCATCGTCCTCTACGAGGCCGCCACCGGGCGCCGCCTGTTCAAGCGCGACACGCTGGAGGCCACCATCATGGCCGCGTCCCAGGCAAACGTGCCGCCGCCGTCGGAGGGGACGCCCGACTTCCCCTCGGAGCTGGAGCGCGTCCTCCTCCGGCTGCTGCAGAAGGACCCCGCCGCGCGCTACCAGAGCGCCCGGGAGCTGCGCGATGACCTGGAGCGCTTCCGCGCTGCCCAGCAGTGGGCGTCGGGAACGCATGAGATGGCGGCGCTCGTCGCCGAGCTGTTTCCCCCCGGCATCACGGGCCAGCCGCCCACCGCGCTGCCCGCCTCCAGCACCTCCCATGGCAGCAACTCCGCCACGGGCCGGACGCCCGCCCCCAGCGCCGAGCCCAAGCGAGAGCTGAGCAGCACCTCCGCCGCCACGCGGGCGCATGGCGCCGTGGAGGCGCCGCTCGACACGGGCACCCAAGGCTTTCCGTGGGGAATCGCCCTGGCCGCGGGCTGCGCGGCCGTGGGCACAGCGCTGTTCTGGTTACTGGCCCCCTGAGCGGTTGCCGCCCGGCGCTGACGGCGCGGCAACGAGACCCTGATGAAACAGAAGACGTGGATTGCCGTCATCATCCTAGGCACGCTCGCCGCCAACGCGGTGGCCTACCGCGTGGTGCGCAGCCGGCGCGACAGCGCCCCCGAGGCCACGCCGGACGCCATCACCCGCACGCCCACCACCCCGCCGCTCACCACCCCGCCGCCCACCGCGCCCGCGGAACCACCGGGAGAGGACCCGAACGAGGGCCTGGCCCGGGCCCGCCGCGCCGCGGGCCTGGCCGCGCTGGAGGACCGCGACTACGACGCGGCCGTCTCCGACTTCACGGAGGCGCTGCGGCTGCGCAAGGGCGACCAGGGCGACCTCGTGGAGCTGCTGCGCATCGCGGCCGAATTGCGAACGCGAGAGCAGGCGCGTCAGCAAGGCGAGCAGGCCCGTGCCCAACGCGAGCCCACGCCGGCGCCCACCCGCTCCGTCCAGCGCACGCGTCCAGCGCGCGGTACGGCCCGGGCTCAGCCTCGCCAGGAGTCCACTTCCGCGGACGAGACACGCGGCGGATTGCTGCTGGTGACGTCCACGCCCCCCGGGCTGATGGTGCGGGTGGACGGCAAGCCCATGGACCTCACGCCGGCGCGGCTGCCGCTGCGCGCGGGGACGTACCGCGTGGCGCTCGCGCAGGGTGAGCGCACGCTGGCCGAGGAGACGGTGGAGTTGGGCGAGGATGACGTGCGCTCCCTCAACCGCGACCTCACCGCCGAGCTCGCTCTCGCGCCAAGGCCCTCGGCGACCGTACCGGCTCCCGTGGAGTCGCCGCCTCCCGCAGCGCCCGCGGCCACCAGCCCCGCTGCCACCGCGGCGCGCGCCGAATCGCCTCCCACCGCCGAGCCGTCCGTGGCCACCGCCGCCCCCACGGCGACGGGCAAGGGCCGCCTGGATGTGACGTCTCCCGGCCTCTACGGCGAGGTGTGGATCAACAACCGGCCGTATGGCTTCCCGCCGCTCGTCGCCCAGGGACTTCCCGCGGGGCCCGCGCGCCTGGAGGTCCGCGTCAATGGCGTGGTGAAGCGGAAGCTCACCGTCGACGTCGTGGCGGACCAGAGCACCGCCGTCCGCATCCGCTGACCTGAAGGCCGTTCGCGCGGCGAGCCGCGCTCCCTTTCCGCATCGAGGTCGATATGCGCCGCTGCCGTAGGTGGTCCGAACCTTCAATCAGAGCCCTGCTCCTCCTGTGCGCCAGTCCCGCGCTCGCCCAGGACACCGACGCGGGGAACCTGGGTGACGAGGAGCCGGAGGTTCACAGCCAGGTGGCCTCCTTCGCCGTCACCCGGCTCCAGGAGTCCCCCGCCGTCGTCACGGCGATGAACGCGGAGGAGATTCGCAACTCCGGCGCCCGCGACTTGATGGACCTGCTGCTGCAGATTCCGGGCTTCTTCTTCGGCGTGGACACCCAGGGCGCGGTCGGCCCCGGCTTCCGCGGCCTGTGGGGCTACGAGGGCAAGGTGCTGCTCGTCGTGGACGGCAAGGAGATGAACGAGCAGCTCTACTCCACGATGCAGTTGGGCAACGAGTTCCCCATCGAGCTCATCGAACGCATCGAAGTGGTGCGCGGCCCCGGCTCCGTCATCTACGGCGGCAACGCGGAGCTCGCCGTCATCAACGTCGTCACGCGCGGCGTCCAGGGCAGCACTGACCTGATGGTGTCCGGCATGTACGGGCAGATGGGCAGCGTGCACGGCCGGCGGGGGCTCACCGTCTCCGGCCGCAAGGTGTTCGAGTCCGCGCCGGGCCTGAGCATCTTCGCGTCCGCCGGACTGTCGCAGGCCCAGCGCAGCAGCGGCGTCTTCCAGGACTTCTTCGGCAACTCCGCGCAGCTGGGTGGCAACTCGCGGCTGGACCCGACGATGGTGCAGGCGGGCGTGGGCTACAAGGACCTGCAGCTCAGCGTGCTGTACCAGCGCTATGGCACCTCCGCCATCGTCGCCTTCGACGAGGTGTTGGAAGCGCCCGCGCCCACCCACTTCGAGTCCCTGCACGCGGAGCTGAGCGACAGGTTCCGCCCGGACGAGCGGGTGGAAATCATCCCCCGCCTCAACCTCACCTTCTCCAAGCCCTTCAGTGACTCGGACCAGGGGTCGCCCTTCTTCTACGACAAGCAGGTGCTGCGCCTGCGAGGGCGGACGCTGGCGCGCTGGGCGGCGCTGGACTGGCTGCAGCTCACCGGCGGTGTGGACGTGACGTCCGACCAGGGGCGGGTCAACGGCCCGGTGGGCGTGGGCCTCCAGACGGGCTTCGGCCCCGAGGAGGCCGACAGCGTCTCCTACGTGAATCTGGCGGGCTTCGTGGAGGCCTTCTCCGTCAATCCGTTCGTCAACGTGGTGGCGGGCGCGCGCGTGGAGAACCACAGCGCCTTCGGTGAGTCCTTCGTGCCTCGGCTGGTGCTGCTGCGCAGCTTCGGTCCCTTCAGCGGCAAGGCCCTGTTCAGCCGCGCCTTCCGCGCGCCGAGCATCGAGAACATCAGCCTGGGCGCCGACGTCCGGCCCGAGCGCACCACCGTGCTCGAGCTGGAGGGCACGCTGCGCATGGGAGAAGGCCACGCGCTGAGCGCCAACGCCTTCGACATGGGCGTGGCGGACCCCATCATCTATTCATACGACGCGGTGACGAACACGGAGGCCTACCGGAACCTCGGGCGCCTGGGCAGCCGCGGCGTCGAGCTGGACTACCACGTGCGTGGAAGCTGGGGCCGCGCCGCCCTCAACTATTCATTCTACACGCCGTCAGGCCGCAATGACGTGGAGGACTACCAGGTCCCCGGACAGCCCAACGCCTTCACGGGCATGCCCACGCACAAGGCCGCGCTCACCGGCAGCATCAAGGTGCTGCCCTGGCTCACCGTCAGCCCCACCGCCGTCCTCGTGGGCAAGCGCTACGCCGTGGACGCGCCGGATGACGAGGGCAACGCGGCGGTGGAGGAGTTGCCCACGCAGCTGCTGCTCAACCTCTTCGTGCGCGCGCAGGACGTAGGCACGCGCGGGCTGGAGATTGGCGCGGGCGTCTACAACCTGACCGGCACGAACTTTCGCATCGCCCAGCCCTACAACGGCGGCCACGCGCCCATGCCTGTCTTCTCTCGCGAGTTCATGGTGCGCGTCAGCTACCTGCTGGACCCTGTCAGCGACGAATAGCAGCACGTCCAAACCTGACGTCCGGCACGGCCCACCTTCCCTCCGGAGGGTGGGCCGTCTGGCTTTGAAGCAATGCGTCACGGGGAATGGACTGTCACAGACTTGCAATCACCGGATTCTCGCTGGTACTTTCTTCGCCACTCGAAAGAACTCGCGTTCGTTCGCGGCTGCTCCACGCATTTCCGACGCGCCGCAACAGTGAACGGCGACTCCCGAAGCACCCTGGTTTCTTCGCAGTGAGAACGAAGTCTTCCAGCCGTGGAGGGCAGCGCATGCATCCGAACAAGCGTTTCGCGTGGGCGTGGGTGGCGGCGGGCGTTTTCGCGGTGTCTGGTCTGGTGGCGGGATGTGACCCTGAAGAGGACCCCACGCCAACGCCTGACGCAGGACAGCAAACCCCGGATTCAGGTACGCAGCCTGACTCAGGCACCCCGCCGGACTCTGGTACGCCGCCGGACTCGGGCACGCAGACTGACGCCGGCACGGAGCCGGACGCGGGCACCGAGCCCGACGCCGGTACCGAGGAAGACGCCGGTACCGTCCCCACGCTGCCGCTGGCCGTGGACGGCACCTGGATTCCCAGCGGCTACATGGGCGACGGCGCGCGGGGCGGCGTCACCTACGACGGCACCGAGTGTCTGCCTGGGCGGGCGGGTTCGCAGCGGGGAGCCTGCCACAAGTTCACCTGGACGCCTGGTTTAGACGGCTGGGCGGGCGTGTACTGGCAGTATCCGGAAGGCAACTGGGGAACCCAGCCCGGCTTCAGCGTCCCGGACGGCGCCAACACCGTGTCCTTCTACGCCTGGGGCACGGAGGGCGGCGAAGTCGTCTCCTTCATGGTGGGGATGAACTCCGCTGACGGTTTCGAGGCGAAAGTCGAGAACGTGGCGCTCACCACCACCCCGACCCAGTACACAATCGACATCAGCCGCGTCCGGTATGGACAGGTGGTGGGTGGCTTCGGATGGACCGCTGCTGGGAGGACGACTCCGCTCGTCTTCTTCATCGACGACATCCACTGGCACTGACACCCACCCCATCCTCGCGGCGGAACGGAGCGAGAGGACGATGCGAGTGGGAACGGCGGTGACGACGGTCGATGCGGCGGGCATGCGCGCGCAGAACAGCAGCCTGCTGCTCAACATGATCTGGCGCGAGCGCCAGATTTCCCGGGCGGAAATCGCCCGGCGGACGGAGCTGAGTCCGTCGACCGTCTCCGCCATCGTGGCGGACCTGGAGCGCTCCGGCCTGGTGCGCAGCATTGGCGCCGGCGTGTCCCGGGGCGGCCGTCGCCCCACCCTCATCGGCTTCTGCGATGACGCGTTCAGCCTCATCGGCGTGGAGATGGGCGCCACCCACGTGACGGCCGCGCTCACCGACCTCCGAGGACGGGTGCGCGCGTACCGGCACGCCAGCCATGCCGTCCGTGAGGACCCCAAGGGCACGCTCCAGAAGGTGCGCGAGCTGGTCCAGGAGGTCCTGGACGCCGAACGCGTACCGCGCCGCTCTGTGGCAGGCATGGGCATCGCCGTGCCCAGTCCCGTCCACCCGGCCGCGCCCGGAAAGCTGTCCCCGCTGCTGGTGCCGGCCTGGCGCGACTACGACGTGCAGGAGTCCCTGCGGAGCGCGTTCGGCCTGCCGGTGTTCGTGGACAACGACGCGAACCTGGGCGCGCTGTCGGAGTGCTACTGGGGCGCGGGCGTCAACGGCGAGGACCTGGCGTACATCAAGCTGGCCACGGGCATCGGCTCCGGCCACATCATCCACGGCGACGTCTACCGTGGCGCTGGCGGCACCGCGGGCGAAATCAGCCACATGGCGGTGGACTCCTCCGGCCCGCAGTGCGTGTGCGGCCTGCGCGGCTGCCTCGTCACGCTCATCGGGTCCGCGGCCCTGCTGGAACGGGCGCGGGAGCTGATGGGCCGCAAGGACAAGCGCGCCCTCACGGTGCGCGAGCTGGTGGAAGGCGCGCGGGCGGGTGAGCCGGCCGCGCGTCAGGTCATCGACGGGCTCGGGCACTACCTGGGCATCGCCGTGGCCGGTCTGCTGAACCTGCTCAACCCCGCCATCGTCGTGCTCGGCGGTGAAATCTCGTCGGTGGGAGACCTGCTGCTGGACCCGCTTCGCGCGTCGGTGCGCAAGCGGGCGCTGTCCACCTCCATGGCGGAGACGCGCATCGTCACCTCCGCGCTGGGAGACCGCGCCATTGCCGTGGGCGCGGCCACCCTGGTGCTCCAGGCGGCGCTGCGTGACCGAACCCTCTTCCCCCTCCAACACATAGGCAAACCTGCATGACGCTCCAGCGCCTCCTCCCCGTGGCCCTGGCCCTGACGGGCCTCGCCTGTGACCCGGCCGCCAACCGGGTGAACCGCCCTGGCACCCCGCCGCCCCTCACCAACCCGCAGCCCAGCACGGACTGGGAGTTGGTGTGGCAGGACGAGTTCGATGGACCGGAGGGGACGCCGCCCTCACCCGAACGGTGGGTGCACGACGTAGGGGGACACGGCTGGGGGAACGAGCAGCAGGAGTTCAACACCGACCGGACCGAGAACACCGCGCATGACGGCGCCGGCAACCTGGTCATCACCGCGCGCCGCGAGCGCTACAACGGCCGGGACTACACCTCCGGGCGCATCCGGACGCAGGGCCGCTACGAAACCACGTATGGCCGCATCGAGGCGCGCATCCAGCTGCCCGTGGGCCGCGGCATCTGGCCCGCCTTCTGGATGCTCGGCGCGAACATCAACAGCGTCGATTGGCCGGAGTGCGGCGAAATCGACATCATGGAGTACCGGGGCCAGCTGCCGTCCATCCTCCGGGGCTCGCTGCACGGGCCGGGGTACTCCGCCGGCAACAACCTCGGCCAGGACTACGTCGTCAGCGGCGTCCGGCTGAACGAGGACTTCCACGTCTACGCGGTGGAGTGGGAGCCGAACCGCATCCGCTGGTTCCTGGACGGCACCACCTTCTTCGAGGCGACGCCCGCCCAGCTCCCCGAGGGCGCCCGCTGGGTGTTCGACCAGCCCCAATTCATCATCCTCAACGTCGCGGTGGGTGGAAACTTCGTGGGCCCGGTGGGCCGGGACACGGTGTTCCCGCAGCAGATGAAGGTGGACTACGTCCGCGTCTACGCGAGGCCCACGTGAGGGTCGCGCTCTGGGCGCTGACACTCCTGCTGGTGGCCTGCAAGGTGGAACCCCGCCCGCGGCCGCCCGGAGTGCTGTTCGTCTCCGTGGAGCAACAGAGCGCCTGGGTGCGCAACTTCAACCCGCTGTTCGCGGGCGCGGGCTCTCGTTGGCCCACGCGTGCGGGCGTCTACGAGTGCCTTGAAATCTTCAGCCCCGCGGTGGGCCAGTGGACGCCCTGGCTGGCCACCGGCCACGCGTGGTCCGAGGACCGCCGCACGCTGCGCTTCGCCCTCCGCCCCGGCGTGCGCTGGTCCGACGGAAGGCCCTTCACCGCGGACGACGTGGCCTTCACCTTCCAGTTGCTCAAACAGCACGCGGCGCTGGACGCGGGCGGCGTGTGGCGCTTCGTGGAGGACGTGCGCGCGGAGGACGCGCACACGGTGGCCTTCCAATTCTCCCGCATCTACATCCCCGGCTTCGCGGAGCTGGCGCAGCAGCCCATCGTCCCCCGGCACGTCTGGGAGAAGGTGGCGGACCCGGTGACGTTCACCAACCCGCGGCCGGTGGCCACCGGGCCCTTCACCGAGGTCACCGTCTTCCGCAACCAGGTCTACGAGCTGGGCCGCAATCCGCACTACTGGCAGCCCGGCAAGCCCGCCGTCTCCGCGCTGCGCTTCCTGGCCTTCCCCACCAATGACCAGGCCAACCTGGCGCTGGTGGAGGGGGAAGTGGACTGGGCGGGCAACTTTGTCCCCGCCGTGGACCGCACCTTCGTCGCCAGGGACCCGGCGCACCATGGCCGCTGGTTCCCACTCTACGGCAGCACCGTCTTCCTCTACCCCAACACCACCCTGCCGCCGCTGGACGACGTGCGCGTGCGCAAGGCGCTGAGCATGGCGCTGGACCGCGAGCGGCTGGTGGAGATCGCCATGTACGGCTACACGCGGCCGGCGGACGCCACCGCGCTCAACGACGCGTACGCCGCGTGGCGCGACGCGGACGCGGCCCAGGGTGCTTGGGTGAAGCACGACCTGGAGGCGGCGAAGCGGCTGCTGGACGAGGCGGGCTTGAAGGAAGGTCCAGACGGGCTGAGGCGCAAGGCGGATGGCCAGCCGCTCGCGCTGGACATCGAGGTGGTGGGCGGCTGGTCCGACTGGGTGCGCGCCGGGCAGGTGGTCGCGAGGGACTTGCGGAAGCTGGGCGTGCAGGCGCAATTGCGCACCTACGAGTTCGGCGCGTGGTACGCGCGGCTCCAGAAGGGCGAGTTCCAGCTGGCCATCTCCTGGTCCCTGGACGGCCCCACGCCGTACACCTTCTACAAGTGGCAGCTGTCCCCGCGCACCGTGCGCCCGGTGGGCGAGGTGGCCGCGTCCAACTGGCACCGCTTCGGCGATGAGGAAGCAGACGAGCTGCTGACGCGCTTCGAGCGCACAGACGCCGAGGACGAGCAGCGCGCGCTGATGGCGGCGGTGCAGCGGCGCTACTCCGAGCTGGCGCCGTCCATCCCCCTCTTCCCCAACCCGTCCTGGGGCGAGTCCAACTCGCGGCGCTTCACCGGCTTTCCCACCGAGCAGAACCCCTACGCGCGCCTGTCCCCCCATGCCGAGCCCGACAGCCTGCTGGTGCTGACGTCGCTCGCCCCGCGGGAGCCCTGAGAGCCATGGCCTACGTCCTGCGGAGGTTGGGCTTCTACCTGCTGGCGGCCTGGGCGTCGCTGACGCTCAACTTCGTCATCCCCCGGCTGGCGCCCGGCGACCCGGCGTCCGCCATGTTCGCGCGCTTCGAGGGCCGCGTGCAGCCCGAGGCCATGGTGGCGCTGCGTGCCGCCTTCGGCTTCACGGAGGCCCCCTGGTACGTGCAGTACGCCACGTACCTGAAGCACCTGCTGCGCGGCGATTTGGGCCTGTCCTACGCGTACTACCCCGCGCGCGTGTCCGAGGTGATTGGCACCGGCCTGCTGTGGACGCTGGGGCTGGCCGGGTGCGCGGTCATCATCAGCTTCACGCTGGGCTCCATGCTGGGCGTGCTGGCCGCGTGGAACCGCGGCGGGTGGCTGGACGCGACGGTGGCCCCGGCGCTCGCCTTCCTGGGGGCCTTCCCCTACTTCTGGCTGGCCATGCTGGCCCTGTACCTCTTCGGGTTCGGGCTCGGCTGGTTCCCGCTGCGGCACGCGTACTCGCACGACCTGGAGCCGGCGCTGTCCTTCACCTTCGCGGCGGACGTGGCGCGGCACGCCTTCCTGCCCGCGGCCTCCATCGTCGTGGCCACGCTGGGCGGGTGGATGCTGAGCATGCGCAACACCATGGTGGCCACGCTGGGCACGGACACACTCCGGCTGGCGCACGCGAAGGGACTGCCGCCCCGGCAGGTGATGCTGCGCTACGCCGCGCGCAACGCGCTTTTGCCCAATGTCACTGGCTTCGGCATGGCGCTGGGCTTCGTGCTGAGCGGCTCGCTGCTGACGGAGATTGTCTTCTCGTACCCGGGCACCGGCTACCTGCTCATCCTGGCCGTGCGCAACCAGGACTACCCCCTGATGCAGGGGCTCTTCCTGACCATCACCTTCGCCGTGCTCGCCGCGAACTTCGCCGTGGACCTGCTGTGTCTGTGGCTGGACCCGAGGACCCGCGCCCATGCGTGACCTTCTTCGACGGCTGCTGCGCCAACGCAAGGCGGCGGTGGGCGTGAGCATTCTGCTGGGCTTCATCGTGCTCGCGCTCCTCGGGCCCTGGCTGGTGATGGACCCCACGGAGCTGGTGGGCCGTCCCCACCAGCCACCCTCCTCCGCGCACTGGTTCGGCACCACGGGCCAGGGGCAGGACGTGCTGGCGCAGACGGTGGTGGGCGCGCGTGAGACGCTGGCCATCGGCTTCGCGGTGGGCGCGCTCGTCACGCTCATGGGCGCGCTCATCGGCGTGACGTCCGGGTACCTGGGCCGCCGCGTGGATGACGTGCTGACGCTCACCACCAACGTCTTCCTCGTCATCCCCGGCCTGCCGCTGGCCATCGTCCTGGGCGCCTACCTGCCCTCCGGCCCCTTCCGCATGGTGGTGGTGCTGTCGCTGGCCGGCTGGGCCTGGAACGCGCGCGTCTTCCGCGCCGAGGCCATGGCCCTGCGCAACCGGGACTTCGTCTCCGCCGCGTTCGTCGCGGGGGAGAGCCGCTCGCGCATCGTCGTCCGGGAGCTGCTGCCCAACATGGCGTCGCTGCTGGGCTCGTCGTTCATCGGCAACACGCTCTACGCGGTGGGCGCGCAGGTGGGCCTGGAGTTCCTCGGCCTGGGCGACGTGGGCGCGGTGACGTGGGGCACCAACCTCTACTGGGCCGGCAACGACGCGGCGCTGCTGACGCGCTCCTGGTGGGTCTTCGTGCCCACCGGTCTGTGCATCGCGCTGGTCGGCTTCTCGCTGACGCTGCTCAGCTCCGCCATCGACGAGGTGACCAACCCGGCACTGAAGGCGCCTCCGGTGGCGACCACCGCCGTGCGCACGACGCGGTCCTCCTCGGCGGACGCGGCGCCGCCGTCCGGCGCCCTGCTGAGCATCCGGGACGTGTGCATCGAGTACGCCACGGAGCGTGGGCCCGCGCGGGTGGTGGACTCGGTGTCCTTCGACATCGCGCCCGGTGAGGTGTTCGGACTTGCGGGTGAGTCCGGCAGCGGCAAGTCGACGCTGGGCTACGCGCTGCTGCGCCTGCTGCCTCCGGCCGCCAGCATCACGCAGGGCCGCATCATCCTGGATGGCACGGACGTCACCGCGCTGGATGAAACCGCGCTGCGCGCGTACCGCTGGAGCCAGGTGTCCATGGTCTTCCAGAGCGCGATGAGCGCGCTCAACCCGGTGCTCACGCTGGGGGACCAGTTCCACGACACCCTCGCCGCCCATGGGCGGACCACCCGCGCCGCGGCCCATGCGCGCGCGCGGGAGCTGCTGGCCATGGTGGGGCTGGCGCCTCAGTTGGTGGACGCGTGGCCGCACCAGCTCTCCGGTGGCATGCGGCAGCGCGTGGGCATCGCCCTGGCGCTGGCCCTGGAGCCGAAGCTGGTGGTGATGGACGAGCCCACCACGGCGCTGGACGTCGTGGTGCAGAAGGAGCTGCTCCAGCGTGTGCTGGAGCTGAAGCAGCGGCTGGGCTTCGCGGTGCTCTTCATCACCCATGACCTGCCACTGCTGCTCGCGCTGTCGGACCGCGTCGGCGTCCTCCAGGGTGGCAAGCTGGTGGAGGTGGACACCGCCGAGCGCCTGCGCACGGAGGCACGCCACCCGTACACGCGCCTGCTGCTGTCCTCCTTCCCTCACCTGAGCGCGGCGGACGCGCTGGTGCCGGCGGACGTGACGCTGGCGGGCTCGGAGCGCACGGTGGCCCAGGCCGCGGCGCAGGGGGGTGGACGATGAAACGGCTCGCCATGCCAGCCAACCTGCCGCTGAGCGCGACCGGTGCCCAACGGGCAACGCGCCTGACGCTGGCGCCCACCCTGCGCGCCTCGGCGACCGACGCTCACCTGGAAGGTGGCCGATGAGCGCCCCGCTGCTGGAGGCCACGGAGCTGCTGCGCACGGTGCCCGTGGGCGGCTTCCTCTCCCGTTCGCGCCGCACCTTGCTCAACCGCGTGTCCTTCACCTTGGAGCGCGGAGAAATCGTCGCGCTGGTGGGCGAGTCCGGCAGCGGCAAGTCCACCCTGGCCCGGGTGCTGGCGCGGCTGGACACGCCGGATGCCGGCAGCCTGCGGCTGGGCGGCGAGGACGTGCTCACCCTGGAGCGCGGCGGCGCATCGCTCGCGTACCGGGGCCGCGTGCAGATGGTCTTCCAAGACCCCTTCGCCTCACTCAACCCCGTCCACACCGTGGCCCATCACCTGGAGCGCCCGCTGCTGCGCCATGGCCGGGCTACACGCGCCGGACTCAAGGACCGCGTCCACGCCCTGCTGGAGTCCGTGGGCCTGACGCCCGCGGAGCAGTTGGCGCGGCGCTACCCGCATGAGCTGTCCGGCGGCCAGCGGCAACGCGTGGCCGTGGCGCGCGCGCTGGCCGTGGAGCCGGACGTCATCATCGCGGACGAGCCCACCTCCATGCTGGACGTGTCCACGCGCCGGGGCGTGCTCCAACTGCTACGCGGTCTGACGCGCGAGCGCGGCATCGGCATCCTCTTCATCACCCACGACCTGGCCAGCGCGCGCCACCTGGCCGACCGCGTCCTGGTGCTGTACGCGGGCAGCGTCGTGGAGTCCGGCAGGACAGCGGACGTACTCGCCGCGCCCCGGCACCCATACACCCGGCTGCTCCTGTCCGCCGTGCCGGATGGCGCGGACTTCCTCAACACCCCGCTGCCGGTGCGGCCCGCCACGGGCCCCATGCCGGTGTTCGGCTGTCCCTTCGCGCCCCGCTGTCCCCATGCGGACGCGCGCTGCCACGACACCCTCCCCCCCTCTCACGTCCACGGCGCGGCCCACACGGTCCGCTGCCATCTCGAATCCTCGAAAGGAGCCTCCGACAATGCGGCAGTTCCCCAATGACTTCCTGTGGGGTGTGGCCACCTCCGCCTTCCAGATTGAGGGCGCCACCAGCGCCGATGGGCGCGGTGAGTCCATCTGGGACCGCTTCGCCGCCACCCCTGGCAAAATCAGCGACGGTTCGGACGGCAAGGTCGCGTGCGACCACTACCACCGCTGGCGCGAAGACGTGGCGCTGCTGCGCTGGCTGGGCGTGAAGTCCTACCGCTTCTCCGTGGCCTGGCCCCGCGTGCTTCCCACCGGGCGCGGCGCCGTGAATGCCGCGGGCCTGGACTTCTACTCGCGGCTGGTGGACGGGCTGCTGGACGCGGGCATCGAGCCCTTCGTCACGCTCTACCATTGGGATTTGCCCCAGGCGCTCCAGGACCTGGGCGGCTGGCCTTCCCGCGACACCGCGAGCGCCTTCGTCGAGTACGCCGACGTGATGAGCCGCAAGCTGGGCGACCGCGTAAAGCGGTGGATTACCCACAACGAGCCCTGGTGCATCAGCGTGCTCGGCTACGGCAACGGCGAACACGCCCCCGGTCACAAGAACTGGGGCGAGGTGCTGGCCACCGCGCACCACACGCTGCTGTCCCACGGCCAGGCGGTGCCCGTCATCCGCGCCAACGTGAAGGACGCCGAGGTGGGCATCACCCTCAACCTGTCGCCCGCGGAGCCCGCGTCTCCCAGCCCCGAGGACGCGGAGGCGTGCCGCCGCCATGACGGCAGCTTCAACCGCTGGTTCCTGGACCCGCTCTACGGCCGCGGCTACCCGAAGGACGTGGTGGAGGACTACGTGAAGGACGGGCACCTCGCCTCGTCCACGCTGCCCTTCGTTCGTGACGGCGACATGGCCGCCATCGCCGTCCCCACCGACTTCCTGGGCATCAACTACTACTCGCGCGCCATCATGCGCAGCGACCGCATCCCGGAGTCGCAGAACGCGCCGCGCACCGTGCACCCCGAGCCCGAGCGCACCGACATGGACTGGGAGGTGTACGCCCCCGCCCTCACTCGGCTGCTCGTGCACCTGCACACCCACTACCAGCCCGGCCCCCTCTACATCACTGAGAACGGGTGCGCCTACGCCACCGGCCCCAGCGAGGACGGCCAGGTACATGACGACAAGCGCGTGGCGTACCTGCGCTCGCACCTGGAGGCGTCACTGGAGGCCATCCACCAGGGCGTGCCGCTGGCGGGCTACTTCGCCTGGTCGCTGATGGACAACTTCGAGTGGGCCTTCGGCTACCAGAAGCGCTTCGGCATGGTCTACGTGGACTACGACTCGCAGCGCCGCATCCCGAAGGACAGCGCTCACCTCTACAAGGCCCTGGTGGAGAAGAACGGGCTGGATGTGGAGCTCGCCGCGTGAACGCCCTCGTCCTCGTCACCAGCCTCGCGCTCACACTGGGTCAGGTGCCGCCGCCCAGCGGGCCGGAGACGCCCCCGCCTCCGTCGGACGCGCCGGTGGTGCGGGTGTCCCCCGTCACCGTCAACGCGGCGGCGCAGGCGGTCCGCGTCCACCAGGACGAGCGCGGCTTCAAACTCCAGGTCAACGGCCGGGACTTCCCCATCCTCGGCATGAACTGGGGCTACACGCCCATTGGAGAGAACTACCGGTACTCGCTGTGGACGCAGAAGGAGGACTTCATCCGCGCGGTGCTGCACCGCGAGATGACGCTGCTGCGCGACATGGGCGTCAACGCCATCCGGCAGTTCGACGACATCCCGCCGCAGTGGGTGACGTACATCCACAAGAACTACGGCATCTACACCGTGGTGAACCCGCTGATGGGCCGCTACGGCACGAACGTGGACGGCGTCATGGTGCCGAACACGGACTACTCCAACCCGAACCACCGCCGCGCGCTGCTCAACGACCTGGCGCAGAAGGTGGAGAAGTACCGGGACGTGCCCGGCGTGCTGATGTGGATGCTGGGCAACGAGAACAACTACGGCCTGCACTGGACCAGCTTCGAAATCGAGGCGCTGCCCGGTCAGGAGGACACCGCCCGCGCGGAGCACCTCTACTCGCTGATGGGCGAGGCGGTCCGGACCATCAAGAAGCGCGACACGCTGCACCCCGTCTCCATCGCCAACGGTGACCTCCAGTACATCGACCTCATCGCGCGGCTGATGCCCGAATTGGACATCCTGGGCTCCAACGTCTACCGCGGCCCCTCCGCCCGTGACTTGTTCGACGAGGTGCTGCGCAAGCTGAACAAGCCCGTCATGTTCACCGAGTTCGGCGCGGACGCCTACGACGCCAAGGCCGGCCGCGAGGACCACCTGGCGCAGGCCGAATACCTGCGCAAGCAGTGGGAGGAAATCTACTCCCAGGCCTACGGACAGGGCCGCGCGCAGAACGCCCTGGGCGGCTTCGTGTTCCAGTGGGTGGACGGCTGGTGGAAGTACAACCAGGAGGCCAACCTCTCCATCCACGACACCACCGCGTCCTGGCCCAACGGCGGATACGAATCCGACTTCGTGCCGGGCCAGAACAACATGAACGAGGAGTGGTTCGGCATCTGCGCGCTGGGCCCCGAGGACGAGGCCGGCATCGCGCGCATCCAACCGCGCACCGCGTACTACGTCCTCCAGGCGGCCTTCCGCATGGACCCGTACGCCCCCACCACCACCCCCGACACCATCCGCGAGCACTTCGCGTCCATCCGCCCCACGGAGATGTCACGCGGCTATGAGTCGTCCATCGCGCTGGCCCGGGCGGATGACCTCAGCGCGGTGCGCGTCTCCAACCTGCGCCTGATGATGGACAGCTCGCTGTCGCGCGGGAGCATCGCCACGGTGCGGCCCAACCAGGTGGCCGCGGACCACACGGAGTCTGTCTTCTTCGACCTTGCGCTCCAGCCGACCTCGGGCGTGTACGGGCGCGCCTCGTTCAACGTCGTGGGCAACGTGGCGCAGAACCGCCTCAACAACATCTTCTATGAGAACCGCGGCACGCCCCCCGCGCCCGCCACGGCCAACGGCGGCGCGGGCCAGGCCCCCGTACCCGGCGTGGGCAACCCGGCGGGACAGCAACCGCTCGGCCTGGACCGGCTCGCGCTGTACCAGGCCGAGTTCAAGCTGGACCGCGCGGACTTCCAACTCGAGGGCTTCTACCGCACCGCCCACTACCACTGGGGCGAGGAGGGCGACTTCTTCGGCCTGTACCGTGAGGCGAACTACGGCCCCGCGCTGGACATCTACAAGGGCAACGCCCCCTTCGGCGTCGTCTTCACCGGGAAGAACAACCTGGAGGGCCTCAAGGTGGCGGTGGGCCCGGAGCTCTACTGGGGTGCCAACCCGTCCATCGTCGCCAAGTACCGGCGGAACGTGGGGCCGGTGACGCTGACGCTGATGCACCAGGAGGACATCGCCCGGGGCTCCACCCAGCTCACCGCCTCGGTCATCCGTGAGCGCGTGGCGCGCAGGTCGACGCTGTCGCTCGGCTGGACGAAGGGGCCCATGGCGCTGGAGGTGGGCGGCATCCTCGCGGCCCCGCAGCGCGTGGGCGAGGAGTTCACCTGGTCTCGCCCCACGGACGGCCCCAGCTATCTCAACAGCGGCTACGAAGTGATGCGGGATGAAATCCGGATGCTCGACACCCTGGGTGCCAAGGCACGCCTCACCTATGACCTGGGCGCGGTGCGCACGTTCATCCAGGGTTCCTACCGCGGTCTGGTGGCGGACGGCGGTCCGGAGCAGGGCATCCTGCTGACGGGCTGGAGCCTGCGCGAGAGCGGCCGTGGCAACCACTTCGGCGGACAGGCCGGCGCGGTGGTGCAGGTCGGCAGCGCGTTCCAGGTGTCGCCCAACCTGCTGTACCAGAAGCCCCTCATCGGGCCCAACCCACGCATCGAGGACGCGTTCGACCCGGAGTCGGGGCGGTACTTCGCCGGCGTGCGTCCGCGCAACGTGCTGGTGGATGCCTTCACCGTCCTGGACAACCGCGAGACGCTGGGCGCCGAGCTGCTCCTCACCTTCGACCCCACGCCCGGCACCTGGTTCTGGCAGTGGGACCGCGACATGCGCGAGGACGCGCCCTTCGCCGCGGGTCTGGACCTGGTGTACCGGCGACAACCAACATCTCGCGACGCGGGCATCGCCATCCTCGCGGACGGCAGCATGGTGGCCTTCGGCAACGCGCCGTCCGCCCGGGACGAATGGGAGGCCACGCTGCGAGTGGTGACCAACCCGATGCAGCGGCTGAAAATCTTCGGCGCCGCCTTCGCCGGCAGCAACCAGTCCTCCGGCGAGGACAACCGGCAGGTGAGGCGCTTCGGCGTGGATGCCTCCGTGTTGTGGGACACGCTGATGCTGACCACCCAGCTCCACTTCAACAACTGGGGCCCGTACGACTACCACCGCGTCTTCAACCTCACCTACCCCATCCAGCTCGGCGGAGACCTGTCCTACGGCCTCAAGCGTCCGGTGATGGGAACGGTGACGACGCGCTTCGGCCTGCGCGGCCTGGTGCGCATGCTGGACCAGTACTCGGAAGGACTCAGTGCGACGGCGCTCGACCAGGGACTCGAAGGCCGCGAATTCGAGGTGGGCGCGTATGCCATCCTGTCTCTCTAACGGAGGACGTATGAAGACGTGGCTTCTGCTGGCCTGCGCCGGAGTCGTCACCGGCTGCTACGACCCCGCCAGCTTCGTGTATGGCGAATCCCTGGACGGGCTCACGCTCCAGTTCCACAGCCCGGACGTCGGCATCTACCCGGACCAGTCCGTGCTGGACGACCCGAACAATCCGTTCCGAAGCAGCACGCCCGGCACGGAGACGAAGTGGGACATCGAATCCCGCGCCGGCAACGTGGCCGCGTTCTATTCGTGGGCCACGTTGCTGGCCCGCGAGCCGGGCGGCGAGGCCCAGTTCTACGTGGGCAACAACCTGCTCGCCATCTACCAGAACGGTGAGGCGCGTCAGGAGGACCTGCCGCAGGTGCGGCTCCAGGCCATCCGCGCGTACCAGACGATGCTCGATTCCTTCCCGGACGCGGTGACGTACGACGCCACGGGCACCTACGCCTACGACCTGGCGACGCCCGCGTACAAGGGCATCGTGGAGATGGGGGGCGCGGTGCAAGGCGGTTGGGTGCTGATGAGCACGGCTGGCGGCGGAGACCGGGCGGTGCGGCCATGAGGCGCGCGGGCTTCGCGGTGCTCCTGCTCGTGGCGAGCTGCCGTCCCGACCCGGGCGTGCCGGACTACACGGACCAGGGCTACAACCGGCCCGACGCGGGCGGGGGACCCAACGACGAGGCGCTCCCGGGCCCCTACCCCTATGTGGAGGGCCAGCGGCGCCTGGGCGTGGGCTTCTACGAGGGGGGCCGCTCCCAGGACATCCCGGTGGACAACACCACCGTGCACATCTACCTCTACGAGGGCACCCTCTCCCTGGAGCCGTCCACCACGCGCATCGAGGGCCGACAGGCCGACCTGGTGGTGCACGCGGGCAAGACGTGGCTGGGCTTCGGCGTGCACTGGAGCACGCCGCGCAACCTGGATGGATGGACGACGCTGCACGTGAGCCTCAACTCGGCCGACCCGGGCTTCGCCAACGTGTCCATTGGCATGAACGACGACCAGAGCGTCCAACTCCCCGCGTCACGATACGGTTACGCGAATGACGGGCAGTGGCACCACCTGGCCATTCCGCTGGCGGACTTCGTCGCGGGCGGGTTGCAGCTCAACGCGGTGCAGGCGCCGTTTGTCTTCATCGCCGGCGCGGGTCCGGCCGCGGACACGCTCCTGCTCGACAACGTGTATTTCACCGCGGACTGAGCCCATCCCTCCGTGGAGCCCGGCCCTCTTCGGGGGCCGGGTTTCACGGAGATGTCATGTTGGGGTGGTATCCACGGGTTTTCAATCTGGAGGATACTCATGCAGCTCCGCAGTCTTGCTCTCGCTTGTCTTGCCGCATTCACGTCGCCCGGCTGTTCCGACACGGTCCCCGAGCCGGTGGTCGAAACAGGCGTCGTCACCGCCGAGGCAACGGCACCCACCCGCATCTACGCGTCCGAAGGCGCGCTCGAGCTGAGCTTCGAGACGCTCGGCACCTTCGAGGAGCGGGATGGGGAGCGCGCGCTCGTCCTGCGCGCCACCGCGAACCGATACCTGCAGCACGTGTTCAGCTTCGTCCCGGACGACGCCTTCGGCACGGCGGCCATCATCAGCGAGCGCCGCTTCGAGGTCGTCCTGAAGGAGGGGCACGAGCTGAACACCGTGCTCTCTGGCCTGCCGCTCTTCATCACCGTCAATACCTTCACGGGCACGCCGAACCAGTACACCGCGCGCATCGTGGTGGCGCCGCGCTTCTATGACTTCCGCGGCGCCAGCGGCATCTACGTGGAGACGGAGGTCAACCCCGTCTACGTGCGCAATGGGGACGACGTCCTCGTCTACCGTGGGCACGTCAGCGCGGCGGCGAACTCGCTCCTGGTGACAGCGCCCGACGGGACCCCGACGGTCACCCGAGTGAGCGCGGACCAGTTCCTGCTCGACTGGCGGTACCCGGCCGTCTACCAGGCCATCGACCCGCATACCGTGCCGCTCACCTTCAACGCCGCGCTCACCGGCGGCGGTACGGCGCAGAAGACAGCCCGGCTGGTCGCGCGCGTCACCGAGCTGGCGCTCACGTCTGGCGACGCCTACGAGGTCTGGCCCAGCCAGCCCTGCCTGCCTTCGGTGCACGCGTGCGTTTCGTCGCGCCCGCAGGGCACGCAGGACTTCTCCGAGTGTGGCACCTACCGGCAGGTGTCCCGCTGCATGTACGCGGGCGTCTGTGAGGGTGGAGCGACCTCGCCCCTGGCGCTCACGGCCATTGACGCCTCGGTCCTGGAGCCGGAGCGCCTCCAGTGGAACTCCACGTCCACGGGCATGAGCTGGCACCACCTGGAGCCCGTGGACGCGTACAGCATCCCGGAGTGCCCCACCGAGCCCAAGACGATTCAGTCCGTCATGGCGAAGCTCACCGCGCTGAACCCCCAGCTGCCGTACCCGGACACGGGCAGCTTCGTCGATCGCAGCGAATTGTGGCAGGTGCTGTTCTTCAATCCCTGGCGGGACGGAGACCAGCTGCTGGCCGCTGTGGATGCCTTTGCCGGCGGCGGCGAAGTGCAGGCATGGATTTCGACGTACGAAGTGCCCTGCCACAACTGCCACGACAACGAGGCCTGGGCAGTGCTGTTCTATCCAGACAGCGGCAAGGTGCTCGTCTTCAAGGGCAACCACGGCTACGACTCCTGAGGAGCACGTCCACTTTCCGCCAGGACTTCAATTTGAACTCCTGGCGGAAAGATGGACTCTCCTTGCGTTGAGTTGCAGACATCACCTGACTTCCCCGAAACTCCCGCGCCAGCTGTCTCTCATCACCTTCCAGCGTGGGAACTCATGCGCATGAATCGCCTTGGACTGGCGTGTGTCTCGATGTGCCTTGTCTTGTCGGGCTGTGCCGACGGCGGGCCTGATGTCATCAACGAACCCAAAGACAATCCAGCGCCACTGGGGCCCAACGGTACCCCAGGCGAAGGTGGAGGCTGGACTGGGCAACCCACTGGCGAAGACGAGACACCCCGCGAAGTTGACGATACCGACTCGGACGACGTGGTCATCACCCACACCGAGCGCTTCTACACGTCCGTGGGCATCGCGGTCCGGAGCAAGGACCTGTCCGCCAATCCTCCCGAGCTCCTCGTCCGCACCCGGACCGGCTTCACGCGCTATACCGGCGCGCCCTCCTCGGAGGGCTACCGCTTTTCCGGTGTGCCCCAGGGGGAGTACTACCTGAAGACGGGCCACTTCTACGTCGTCTCCGACGAGCGGCGCATGGAGATTGGCCGGAACTTCCTGGGACGTCAGGACGCCGTCCCAACCCCTCACTTCACCACGCCCCTGTACCTGAACCTCACGAACCTCGCCCCCTGGCAGCATGGAGACGGGCTCGCCAATGGCAGCCGGCTGCAGCTCGTCTCCGGTCAGGTCGACCTCACGGCGGACGTGGCCATCTACGACTTTGTCACCGAGGGCCAGACGCAGCTGAATGCGTATGATGTGTCTGCCTACGGCATCTCGGGCAACTTCCCCGTATTCGAGGCGGCGAAGGGGGACCGGCTGTACGTGAATCAACTCACGAACGTCTTCGGAGACCTTCTTCCGACGGGTGAACGCCTGGCCGCATCCGCCGTCATCCGCAGCACGCAGCTGCCTGCCTTCAACTTCACCGCGGATGGAGTGACGCCGCTCGTCCTCATCGGTGCCCTGCAGGACGTCCCCATGTCGGATGTCTCCTTCGAGTGGCGCCTGGGCAACTACGCCTCACTCACCACGGAAGTCCACCCCGCCGCCACGCCGCGCTTGCCGTCATTCTCCATCGAGCCTTCGGCCCACGGCCCTCAGGCGGGCTGGGTCGGCTACTCGGGAGAGCTTTTCAACTTCATGCTCCCCGCGGGCGCCTCGTACACGCTCGCGGACCGATTGCCGTATGGAAACCCCTACCCGTCGTCGTGGCGCCCGGTGGGCACAGTGACTTATTCGTACCGCATCCTGGAGACCCTGCCGGGCACCACCAGCACCACGCGCTCCGTCGGTGGCTCGGTCCTGACGTCGGACTACCTGGAAAACCTGGTGGCGAGCCCCATCGTGCCCGCGCTGACGCCGCCGCGCGGCCTGGCCATCGACGGCATTCCCGCGACGTCCCAGCGCGTGGTGGGCAGCACCAGCCCCATCATCACCTGGCAGCCGCCCGCGAATGGCGCGCCCACCGCCTATCGGGTGAACCTCCAGCGCTACACCACTACCAGCACAGTGACCCAAACCCTCTTCTACCTGCCGGGCACCGCCACCGAGGTACGGCTCCCCGTGGGAACGCTGGCGCCCGACGCCATCTACACGGTGCGAGTCACGGCCATGGACGGCCCCCAGCAGGAGGTGACGCGAGAGCCCTTCACCATCTTCGAGAAGCTCCCCCTCCACATGGCGGACACGGTCAGCTCTTTCTTCACCACGCCGTGAGCCACAGCCCCCGTCCCTAGCGGCGCCTCCGCTGCTGGGGACGGGCGGGCTTCGTCTTCGCCTCCGGAGGCAGCGCCTCCAACCAGGCCCGCACCGCTTCGGCCTGGAGCGTCCGGCCCGAGGCCGTGAAGCGCTCACGCGCCTTCGCCGCCTCGGTCCGCGCTTCCGCGCCCTGCCCTTCCTTCCACAGCGCCCGCGCGAGCGCGAAGCCCGACTCCCCCAGCGAGTCCTCCTGCGCATCCGTGAAGGCCACCGCCTTGCGCAGTGGCACCAGGGCTTCGCGCGTGCGCCCCAGTCCCAGCAGGGCCTGCCCCACGCCGTCGTAGGAGTACTGGAGGTCCTCGTCGTCGGGCTCCAACTGGGCGCGCTTCACCGCCAGCGCCGCCTCGTAGACCTTCAGCGCCTCTTCATTACGCCCCAGCGCGAGCAGGCTCATGCCCTCCTCGTCGAGCGCCTCAGCCAGCTTCAGGTGACTGTCGCCCAGCAACTCACGGTGCAGCGCCACGGAGGCCCGGGCATGCGCCAAGGCCCGCGCGAACTCCCGCTGCTCACGCAGCGCCATGGACAAGCCCTGGTGACGCCGGGCCACGTCCAGGTGCCGAGGCCCCACCGCCGCCTCCGTCTGGCGCAGCGCCTCCTCCATCACCCGCGCGGCCTCCGGGAAGGCCCCCACCTCCAGCAGCACCCGCCCCAGTGAGAACGTCACCCGCGCACGCTTCGGATGACCCGGCACCAGCGCGTCCGCCAGCACGGCGTTGGCCTCCTCCAGCAACGCCCGGGCGTCTGCTGTCTGTCCGCGCATCAACGCGAGGTTGGCTTCGTTCACCAACAGGTCGCCTTGCAGCACCGCGTCCCCGCCCAGCCGCTGGAGGGTCGCCTTGCCCAGACGTGCCCATTGCGAGGCGTGCTCGAAGCGCTCGCGCTCCCCCTCCACATAGAGCAACTTGTTGAGAATGGAGACCTCCAGCCGGTCCGTCCGTCCCGACGTGGCGTCATAGACGGCCTGCTCCAGCAGCCCCGCGCCCTTCTCCTTCTCCCCCAGCACGGCCTGGAGCCACCCCTGGTGGAAGCGCAGCTCCGCCGTCAGCGGCGCGTACCGCGCGGCCAGCACCCGCGACTCCACCGCGTTCGCCGCCGCCAGCGCCTGGGGATAGCGGCTGGTGTCCACCAGCGCCTTCACCTCCGACAACGCGCCTTCCAATGACTCCAGCTCCGCGCGCATGGCCGGATCCGCGGGCCGGGGCTGCTGGCTCGCCAGGGCCTCCACGTCCGCGCAGTCCTCGGGCGAGGGCAGCGCATACGCCGCGTCCAGCGCCTTCTCCACGCCCGCCTTGTCCACCTGGGCCAGAGCGCCCACCAGCGCGCGCAAGTCCTTGTGCCGCCGCTCCAGACACACCACGCGCTGGGTGAACAGCGCCTCCGGCTGCACCTCGTGCAGGCGCGTGGCCTCGCACGCGTCGGTGCGCTGCCGCGCCCAACGGCTGGCATAGGCATCCAACACCTGCCCTACCCGGCCCGCCATATCCCCCGCCAGCGGGCTGCCCGTGGCCGCGAAGGCCGAGGACAGCCGCTGCCTCGCCGCGGGCCCCCAGCTGTCCGCCAATAACCCCTCCGCGCCCGCGCAGACGTTGGACTGAAACCACAGCCCGCCTCCCACCGCGCCCACCAGCGCCGCCGTGGCCACGGCCATGCCTCCCGCCTTGCGGGCCCGTGCGCGCTGCTGCTCTTGCGACAGCGCCTCCAGCAGCGCCCCCATGGAGGCGAAGCGCGCCTCCGGCGCCAGCGACAACCCTCGCATCACCGCGCGCCGTACCCAGGCGGGGACACGGGCGTCGCTCGGCGGCTCGTGGATGGGCGAGGGCTCCCGCCCGGCTCGCTCCAGCGGCGCCGTCACCTTCGCGGGTGCGGACCGCAGCGCCTTCGCGGCCCGCGAGAGCTCGTCAGGGTCAAAGGGACGCTGGTTGTAGAGCGCCCGGTACAGCGCCGCGCAGAAGCTGAACTGGTCCGAGCGCGCGTCCAGGGACTCGCCGCGAAACTGTTCGGGGGACATGAACGGCGGCGTGCCCAGGACGACGCCCGTTTCGGTGAGCGGGTCATGCAGCGGGCGCGACGCCTCCGAGGCGGCGCGCACGCGCGCCAGCGTGGGCTGTTCGTCCAGGGGCAGGTTGTCCACGGGGCGCGCCAGGCCGAAGTCGGTGACGCAGACGCGGCCGTCACGCCCCACCAGCACGTTGGCGGGCTTGAAGTCGCGGTGCACCAGCCCGGCCGCGTGCGCGGCCTCCAACCCTCGTCCCGCTTGCAGGTACTTCTCCAGCACCTCGCGCCAGGAACGGGGCTTCTCCCGTCGCCAGTCCGCCAGCGTGCCACCGGCCACCAACTCCATGGTGAAGAAGACCTGCGCGTCCCAGGTGCCCACCTCGTAGATGGGAATGACATTGGGATGGGAGACACGCGCCATGGCCTGCGCCTCGCGCAGCAGCCGGGCACGCCCGCCCTCCTCGTCCGCGGAGCGGGCCTCCACGCTCAACAACTTGAGCGCCACCTTGCGGTCCAGGTCCGGGTCATAGGCCGCGAACACCGCGCCCATGCCGCCCTGCCCCAGCAGCTTCAACGGAATGAAGCGCCCCACCCGCTGGCCCAGCGGGCTCCGCGAGCGCCAATCCCCAGCCGCGTCGCGCGCGGAGGGAGGCTCCGCCGTATGCGGCGCGCTGCGCGGCACCGCCCCCTGCACATCCGCTGACACGACCTGCGTGGACAGCTCTGGCGAATCATCAGCACCCGAGCCCCGGTCATCGGTGTTGGCCATGGCGCAAGTGTACCGGGAAGCGAGCGACCTCCTGCGCCCATGAAGGATTCACACGCAACAACACACACATGCCGCCGATAATGCGAACAGGCGAAGGAAGTCCGGGAGGGTCCGCCATGACCAAGACTGTCACCATCGTGTTCAACTCAGCGCGTCAGGCCCTGTCCACCCCCTTCCAGCCGGCTGTGTTGAAGGACGTCCGGCCGCCCATGGAGGCCCCGCTCGCCAAGCCAGTGAGCAGCCCGACCCCCGCGGCGCCCCGCCCGGAGCGGGACTCCTTCCAGGACACGAAGCCCGCGCCCAAGGGCGTGCCGCGGCTGTCGGTGCCGGACAGCACGGGGACCAGCGAACTCCCCTACCTGCGGGACCTGGCACCCGAGAATGAAGCGGCGCAGGCCCAGGCCGACAAGGGCTGGGCGCCCACCGCATCCGTCATCGCGCAGCGCTCCGACACGGGCTGCGGCGAGGCGACGCTGGCCTTCCTGAGCCGGGCGAGCCGCAGCGTGACGAAGGGCAACCTGTGCGAGAAGCAGGAGCGGGAGTCCGTCCGCGAGCGCGCGTCGCAGGTCAGCGGCGCCCGGTCCGTCCACGCCCCGGTGGACGTCAACCTGGATGATGGCGCCACGCCCACGGAGATGGCGACCGCGCTAGGGGGCCTGGGCATCGAAGTCACCGACGGCTTCGCCGACTTCGACGCGGCGGCGACGAGCAAGGTGATGAAGGCCGGTCAGTTCGGCCTGGCGCTGGTGGACTCCAATGCCATCCTCAATGGCGCGCTCGCGCCCGAGCAGCGGCGCAACGGGCCGGGCCAGCTCCACTGGGTCACCCTCGACGGCGTCAACAGCAACGGGACGGCCGACACGTCGGACGACTTGTTCCGCGTGAAGGACCCCGTCAATGGCGAGTACTGGGTGGCCGCCAGGGACTTGGAGCGCGCCGTCCAGGCCGGCAAGGAGCACCACGGCAGCGGCGGCATCTTCGCGTTGGAGAACCGCACGGACGTGGGCGAACAGAGGGAGCGTGACACCCTGGCCCAGCTCAACCGTGAGCGCACCGCGTCCTTCGCGGACAAGAACGGCGTGGGCAGCAAGCGCCTCAGCCTGGGCGAGTCGAGCTGAGGCGCGCGCCCGGAACCTGTCTCAGTAGGTGTAATAGACAGGCGGCGTGGTGCTGGTGAAGAAGTTGTAATACGTGGCCACGTAGTTGGGGCGGTTGCCTACCTCACCCGGCAGCGGGCCACCCTTCGTCCCGTAGGCCACCAGCGTCGCGCCGCCGTCCGTCTGGTCCAGCGCGCAGGAGCTCACATGGTTCGTTCCGTACATGACGACGATGTCATGCGAGCGGACCATGCCGAGCGTCGCCGGGTCGATGTGGTTCACCTGACAGCGATTCATCGAGCTGCCACTGGGCGTGGGCTTGTACGAGAAGGCCGTGGCCACGCCGTAGCTGTTGGCCAGGAGCGCGAGGTACGGAGTGTTGTAGGACCTTCCCAGCGTCACGCTGCCCGCGCCATGGGCGCACGTGCTGGACGCCGCCCGCGTCACGACGATGTCCAGGCTCGGAGGCATGGAGCCGGGCACCGGCACGGAGGAGATGGTGTACGTGCAGCCCTGCGTGGTGCCGGTGACCAGCGCGGCCTCCTGCTGCGCCAGCGCCTCCTGCTCGGGGGCCTCCTCGGGGGCGCCACAAGCGGCCAGGGACACGGCGGCACAACACCAGACGGTGGACTTGAAGACTTGCATGTCGGGACTCCGGTACGGAGAGGATGGGGACTCATCCCCACCTCTCCAAAAGCTGACAGAGTCCTTGTCCAGCATTCAACTGGAGCAAACTGCAACACAACTGCATTGCAATTTGGCAACATCAATCCCTGGCGCCATCACGACCCTGGGTCCCGCGCTACCGAGCGCGCAATGACTCAGTAAGCGTAGAAGACAGGCGCCGTGGTGGTGGTGAAGAAGTCGTAGTAGGTGGCGACGTAGTTGCTGCCGCTGCCCGTCTCACCGTAGATGCGGCCATTCTTCGTGCCGAAGACGACCAGCGTCGCGCCGCCATCCGTCTGGTCCAGGTTGCAGCTGTAGATGTTGCCCGACCCCAGCCACACCGCGACGCCCGAGCTGCGCACCACCGCCAGGGTCTCCGGGTCAATCTGCCGCACGCTGCAGGAGGTGGGCGAGCTGCCGCTGGGCGAGTACTTGCCCGTGTACGTCACGGCCAGGCCGTAGCCGTTCGCCAGGAGCGCGCGGGCGGGAAAGGCATAGGAGCCCGAATCCAACGTCACGCTCGCCGCCGGCCAGGGGCACGTGCTGGAGGCCGCGCGCGACAGCGACACGCTGTACCGCGGCGGAACGGTGCCGGGGACCGAATCGGCGGTGATGGAGTACGTACAGCCCTGCGTGGTGCCAGTGGTCAGCGCGGCTTCCTGCTGCGCCAGCCCGGTCTGCTCCGGAGACTCCTCGGGGGCGCTACAGGCGGCGAATGACGCAGCGGCACAAAGCCAGACAGCGGACTTGATGAATCGCATGCGGGGACTCCCTTGTTGAAAGAGGGATGGGGATTCAACCCCATCCCTCCAAAACCCGACAGAAATTCTGTCTGTCATTCAACGGGAGCAAATCGCAACGCAGCCGCATTGCAATTTGGCGGCGCTATTCCTTCTCGATGTCCCGGTCCCAGAGCTGGACGCGGGTGTCTTCGTCCGTCAGGCGCCGGGTGAGCTCCGCGGCGATGGCGACGGAGCGGTGCTTGCCCCCGGTGCAGCCCAGGGCCACGGTGAGGTACGCCTTCCCCTCCTTCTGGTAGCGGGGGAAGAGGAAGCGGCAGAGGTCCACGACCTTCTCGAGGAACTGCTGCGTCTCCTCACGCTCCAGCACGTAGGCCGCCACCTTCGACACCTTGCCCGTGAGCCCCTTCAGCTCCGGGACGAAGTACGGATTGGGCAGGAAGCGCACGTCCAGGACGAGGTCCGCCTGGGGCGGCACGCCGTAGCGGTAACCAAACGACATGATGGACAGGCTGGGGCCCGCGGCGGGCTCCGGGCTGAAGCGCGCCTGCACCATGCGCTTCAAGTCATGCACGTTCAGCGTGGACGAGTCGATGACCTGGTCGGCCAGCTCGCGCAAGTCACGCAGCGCCTGGCGCTCCGCCTTGATGCCCTCGGCGACGGTGCCGTTGGGCGCCAGCGGGTGGCGGCGGCGCGTCTCGCTGAAGCGGCGGATGAGGCTGTCGTCGCTGGAGTCCAGGAAGAGCACTTCCACCTGGTGCCCGGCGCGGCGGACCTCGGCGAGGATGCGGGGCGCGTCCTTGAGGAAGACGCCTTCGCGGACGTCCACCACCAGCGCCATGCGCTCGAAGTGGCCGCCCCCCGCCAGCTCCGTGAGCTTGGGCAAGAGCAGCACCGGCAGGTTGTCGATGCAGAAGAAGCCCGAATCCTCCAACGCGCGGATGGCGGTGGACTTACCGGACCCGGACATGCCGGTGATGATGACGATTTGTTTCGCGGGGGCGGTCACTCGACCTCTTCTCCCAGGGTGCGGCGCATCGCCCCTTCGGCGATGGCCCGATTGAGTCGCTCGGCGAACTCTCTCGCCGAGTGGTGGCCCTGTAGCTTTAGCAACTGATTACGCGCGGCGACCTCGATGATGGTCGCCATGTTGCGGCCCGGACGAACAGGCACCACCGACAGGGGGATGTCCACCCCCACAATCTGGAGATGCCGGTCCTCCACGCCCAGCCGGTCGTACTCCTGGTGGGGGTCCCACTCCTGGAGCTCGATGACCAGCTCGATTTTCTTCTGTTCGCGGATGGCGGCCACACCGAACAGGTCCTTGATGTTGATGATGCCCAGGCCGCGAATCTCCATGTGGTGCTTGATGACCGGGTTGCCAGCGCCGTAGACGGCCCCCTTGCGGCGGGTGACGTCCACGATGTCGTCCGCCACCAGGCGGTGGGCCCGCATCACCAGGTCCAGGGCAATCTCGCTCTTGCCGATGCCGCTCTTGCCCAGCAGCAAGATGCCCACGCCGAACACGTCCATCAACACCCCGTGCAGGCTGCTGGACTCGGTGAGGGCCTCTTCCAGGAAGGTCTGCACTCGCATGATGAACTCGCTGGAGAGCAGCGGCGTCGTCATCAGCGCCAGGCCCGCGCCTTCACACGCGGAGATGAGGGCCTGGGGAATGTCCAGGTCCTTGGTCACCACCACGCACGCCAGTTCCTCCTCGCCGAAGAGCTGCGCCAGCGACTCGCGCTGCCGCTCTTCCGGCAGCGTGGCCAAGTACGAAATCTCCGTGTTGCCGAACACCTGGACGCGGTGCGGATGCAGGTGCTCGGTGAAGCCCGCAAGCGCCAGCCCCGGCTTCTGGATGCGCGAGGACACCACGATGCGCGACAGCCCGCCGCCGCCGGCAACGAGATTGAGCCGCAAGTCGTAGTCGCGGTCCTCGAGGAGCTGGGAGATGCGGATGGATTTCATCGTCAGGGCGTGGATATCACCGGTGGGGCCCTTTGAGGGGGACAGCGTTCCTTGGGCCCTCAACGAGAGGGGCCCAGGTAGGAGACCCGGGGCCCGGCCGCCCCACCGGGAGGCAAAATGCGGCTTCCGACAGGCAACGGAAGGCCACGGAAGCCATTCCGTGGGGCTCCGGCCGCTGGTAAGCCGGAAATCATGTCCGACTGTCTCTTCTGCAAGATTCGCGACGGGCTCATCCCCGCCAAGGTGGTCTACCGCGACGACGTGTGCGTGGCCTTCGAGGACATCAATCCCCAGGCCCCCACCCACGTGCTCTTCATCCCCCACAAGCACATCCCCACCGTGAACGACATCACGGCGGAGGACCGCGAGCTGGTGGGCCACCTCTTCACCGCGGCCGCCAAGGTGGCCCAGGAGCGCGGGCACGCGGACCCGAGCGACGGCTACCGGGTGGTGATGAACACCCACGTGCACGCCGGCCAGACGGTCTTCCACATCCACCTGCACCTGCTGGCCGGGCGCCCGCTGGGCTGGCCGCCGGGCTAGTTCCGCGCGCCCCTGCCCGAGGCCGGTGTTAGCCTCGGGCACCGCGATGCCCTTCTCATCGGAATCGTCTCCCGGGAACCGGCGAGCCTACACACTGCTGTCACTGCTGCTCGCGGGCGTGGCGGGCCTGGTGAATACCACGGGCTTCGTGGCGCTGGGCCTGCACACGTCGCACATGTCCGGAAGCATGGCCACGCTGGGAGAGTCCCTTGCCTCGGGCAACGTGGCCCTGGCCTGGCTGGCCGCGCAGCTCCTGCTGTCCTTCGTGGTGGGCGCCGTGTCCGCGTCGGTGCTGCTGGAGGCCTCGCGCGAGCGCCCCCGGGGCCGCCACTCCTCCGCGCTGCTGCTGGAGGCGCTCACGCTGGGCGGCATCGGCGTCTGGCTGTCGTACCACCCCAGTCCACACGAGCCGACGCTCATGTGGGGCCTGGCCTATGCCATGGGGCTCCAGAACGCGCTCGTCACCCGCGTCTCCGGCGCCGTGGTGCGCACCACGCACGTCACCGGCATCCTCACCGACATCGGCATCCAGGTGGTGCGGCTGGGTTCCTGGCTGCGCGAGGGAACGCGGGGCCAGGGCTTGCCGGGCCTGCGACGCCGCCTATGGGCGCTGCCCACCGCTGTTGAATTCGAGCGGACGCGGCTGCACCTGGGGCTCGGTTCCGCCTTCCTGGGCGGCTGCACGCTGGGGCCGCTGCTCTTCGCCCGGCTCGGCGCGGCCACCCTGGCGATTCCCTGCGGGGTGCTGGTGGTGCTGGTGGCGCTCGACCTGAGCGCCGTCGCCGACTCCGGCCCCCAGGCGATGCCGCGCGCCTGAGTCACTCCGTCCCGGGCTGGGCGGACGCGGGGCCGGGCGGGCCGGAGGACGCCTCCACGTCCTTGACGCTCGCCGAGGGCCTGCCGCGGCGGAGCACGTGCAGCACGCTGCTCTTCTCGTCCGTCCACGTGAAGTCGGGGTCCTCCCGCAGGCCCAGCCGGCGCACGCGCGCGGAGGCCCGGGTGAAGGTGGGGCCCCAGGAGAACTCGCGGTCCGGGCTCAGCACCATCCAGTTGCTGCGCAGCGCGTCCCCTTGCGTCTCGTTGACCACCAGCGCCGCGTGCAACCCCAGGGCCCGCGCGTGAGCCAGCGTCAGCGGCACCAGGTCCAGGTGGACGTTGCTGATGTGCAGCGCCAGCACGCCATGGGGCGCCAGGTGCGCGCGGTAGAGCGCCACCGCCTCCTGGGTGAGCAGGTGCACCGGCACCGCGTCCGAGGAGAAGGTGTCCAGCGCGAGCACGTCGAAGCCCTGCGCGCCGCCCGCCTCCAGCTCCCGCTCCAGGGAGATGCGCGCGTCCCCCTCCACGAGCTCCACCTTCGCCGGCGTGTCTCCCAGATAAGAGAAGTAGCCGCCCTCGCCTTGCGCCAGCGCGATGACCGCGGGGTCGATTTCGTAGAAGCGCCCGGTGTCCTCCGCTTCGAGCAACGCGGCGCTGGTGCCCACGCCCAGTCCCAGCACGCCCACGCGCAGTCCCGCGGGCAGCCCCACGGCTTCGCGCAGCCGGCGCTGCTCGGCGATGGCCAGCCCCAGGCCCGCCTCCGGCGTGTAATACGTCGTGGGCACACTCCTGCGCTCGGGCGTCACGTACTGGAGCCCGTGGGTGATGGCGCCATGCAGGAGCGTGAAGCGGTGGTCCTCCGGCGAGCCCACGCCCTGCTCCATCACCCGCACCACGCCGAAGAAGTTGCGTGAGGCGAAGCGCGCGCGGCCCTGCTCGCGGGCCATGGTGTACGTCAGGTGTCCGGCCACCAGGAGCAGCATGGCGCCGCGCAGGACGCGCTGCAGCCGCTGCGTCCGCGTCGTTTCGCCCTCCTGTTTCGCCATGCCCACCAGCGCGACGACGCAGCACGCGCCCAGCGACAGGGGATACTCCCAGTAGGCGCTGAAGACGGCGGGGGCCAGCACGCTGATGAGCAGCCCGCCCAGCACGCCGCCCGCGGACACCCACAGGTAGAAGGCGCTGAGGTGGCGCGGCGGAGGACGCAGCCGGTACAGCTCGCCGTGGCACACCATGCCGCCCGCGAAGAGGGCCACTGAGTACGCGGCCAGTTGGAGCGCGAGCGACGACTGCGGCCCCTGCGTCTGCGCGTGCGCCACCCCTGCGCCCGAGGCGATGAGCAGCACCGCGTAGACGGTGCGCGAATAGAAGGACTCGCGGGAGAAGGCGAGGATGAAGGTCAGCAGGTAGACGGCCAGGGGCAGCACCCAGAGGAAGGGGCCGGCCGCCACGTCCTGGGAGAGCTGGTTCGTCGTCGCCAGCAGCAGCACCGACGCGCAGGTGCTCAGGCCGAGCCACGTCATCGTGGCGCGCACGGTGGGGCGTGCCACCTCGGCGCCGGCCTCCGCCCCGGGGCCTTCCGTCAGCGGCGTGGCCGTCACGGGCGCGGCCGTGGCGACGGGCGCCGTGTCCGGCTGCTTCATCACGTCCAGCGCGCACACCGCGCAGGCCACGGCGAAGAAGATGAAGCCCACGCCCCAGCCCCACGCCTGGGCGCCGCGCCCCACCCACGGCTCCACCAGGAAGGGATAGCCGAGCAGCGCCAGCAGCGAGCCCGCGTTGGACAGCGCATACAGCGGATAGGGCGAGCGGCCCGGCCGCGCGCGGGCGAACCACGACTGGAGCAGCGGGCCGGTGGTGCTCAGCACGAAGAAAGGCAGGCCGATGGTGACCGCCAGCATCGCCAACAGCCGGGGCACGGCCAGCGCGGTGCCCTCCGGACGCCACTCAGGCCCGGGCGCCACCGGCGAGCCCGCCAGCAACGCGCGAGCGCCCAGCAGCAGCACCGCCACCACCAGAAGGCCCAGGTGGACGCGGGCCTGCGTGCGAGGTGCCAGCCGCGAGGCGAGCCCGTGCGCGTACGCGTAGCCCCCCAGCAACACCGCCTGGAAGAACAACATGCACGCCGTCCACACGCCGGGCGTTCCGCCGTACCACGGCAATGAATAGCGCCCCACCAGGGGTTGCACGCCGAACAGGAGGAACGCACTAGCGAAGATGGCGATGGCGTAGCGGGACATGTTGGCGGTCCAGGCTTTCCCGCCCGGCACGTCCGGTCAACTGCCCGGCGTCCGGGGGGCGAAGAAGGTTCAGCGCGAGGGGGCTCGGGGCGCGAAGAGCCGGGCGCCAGACGGAGCCAGCGCGGTTTCCATGGGCAGCCCGTAGAGCGTTTCCAGGGAGGAACGCTCCAGCACCGCGTTCGCCGGCCCCTGCGCGAGCACCTGGCCGTCCCGGAGGAGCAGCACATGAGTGGCGAAGGCGGCGGCGAGGTTCACGTCGTGCAGCACCGCCACCGCGCCCAGCCCCGCGTCCACACGCGCGCGCACGCGGTCGAGCGAGCCCACTTGATGGGCCACGTCCAGGAAGGCGGTGGGCTCATCCAGCAGCAACAACTCGGGCTGCTGCACCAGTCCTCGCGCCAGCATCAACATCCGGCGCTCGCCTCCAGAGAGTGCCTCCGCGGGCCGCTCGGCCAGGTGCGCGATGCCGAGCTCCGTCATCACCTCCCGCGCGAGCGCCACGTCGCCCGCGGACGGCAGGCCCCAGAGGCCCAGGTGCGGACTGCGGCCCATCAACACCAGCTCCAGGCCGCTGAAGCCCTCCGTGGATTCGAAGGTCTGCGGCACCCACGCCACCTTGCGGGCGAGCGCTCGGGGCGCCCAGGCGGCGCGCTCGCGGCCTAGCAGGCGCACCTCTCCGCGCGTCCAGGGCCCCATGCCCAGCACCGCGCGCAGCAGCGTGCTCTTGCCCGTCCCGTTGGGGCCGAGCACCGCCCACAGCTCACCGGGCCGGACCTCGCACGCCACACCATGCAAGATGGGACGAGGACCGTAGCCCGCGACCAGCGCCCGGGTGACGAGCAAGGGCTCCACGGGACTAGTACAGCTCCTTCTGCTTCTGCAGCAGGTAGCGCTTCATCGCCCGGACCTTGCGCAGCGCTTCCGGGTTGTCGCTGCTGCCCGCGGCATCCACCTCGCTCTTCACCTCGGCGTACCGCGTGCACCAGAGGCCGAGCACCACGCACGAGTGCTCCGCGTTGAGCTGGTTGAAGAGCGCGTTCGTCTCGCGCCACTCCCTCTCCAGCACGGTGAGCTGACGGGCGCGAGCGGAGCGAATCTTGCGGACCGGCGCCGCGCGCTTCGTGGGAGCCTCGGTGTCCTTCTGCTGCGTGTCCAGCGGCGCGAGGAAGGAGTCATCGAGCGCGTCTCTGCCTTCCGTGGCACCAGTGGGCGGAGCGGGGGTTCCCGGCGTGGCACCGGCGGGCGGCGCGGCGTTGGGCGTGGGGATTCCCGGCGTGGCACCGGCGGGCGTGGAGGCTCCCGGAGCCTGCGCTGCGTTCCCCTCGGGAGGCGGGCCGTTCTCGTTGGCAGCCTTGCCCGCCTGCGCTTCGTCGGGAGCGGAGGGACGCAGGGGCTGCGCGGGCGGCGGCCCCTCGGGCTCCTTCGGCATGAACTGGCGCAGCACCTGGGCGCGGAGCTCCGGGGGGCCCAGGAAGAAGGCTCCGACCACGGCCAGACTGACGAACAGCAACACCAGCACGAGCACCAGCGGGCCCTTGCGACGACGCTCGGGGCGCTCGGGCATCGTCGTGCGGCGGGTGTCCTCCTTCGCGATGCGCTCGGCCGAGCGCGTCTCCGGGCGGACGGGCATCGTCGTGCGCCGCGTCTCCTCGTTGGGCGTGAGGGAGACGCGGACATCGTCGTCGCTCTCGTCCTCTTCTTCCTCCGTCACGACGGGGGCAGGCGCGGTGGGGCGCACAGCGGAGACGGAACCTGTCCTGCGCGCGGTGCTGGCCGGTGCCATCCCCGGCGAAGACGGCCGGGCCCGCCGAGACCTGGGCCGGGAGACGCCGGACCGCTCCTCGTCCTCGGAGCCATTCACGTCATTGAAGAGGCCCGCGTCCAGCACCACGCGCGGATGCGTGTCGTCATGACGGGTGACGCGAGGGTCCGTGTCGGCGTGATGCGCGACGCGGGGCTGGGTGTCGTCGTGGCGCTCGGTTCGCGACGGGCGGTGGATGCGCGGATGCGTGTCGACGTCGGCGATGCTCGCCGCGGATTCCTCGTGCCCCACATCCTCGGTGGAGAGCACGGGCAGCTCCGACGAAGCGCCTTCATGTGACTGCGCGTCAGTCGAAGAAAGGCCGGCCTCGGCTTCGTCCTCGGGGGAGAGGGCCCGCCCGCCGTGAGCGGGGGTGGTGTCCACGGCGGGCTCATCCACCACGGGCGCGGAGCGGGAAGCCGTCGCTCCCGATGCAGGCGCGGCGGGAATGGCTCGCGAGGGCGTTGCCCCCCTCGGAGGTTGAGGTGCCCCCAGCGAAGACATGCCCCGCGAGGGCGTCATGCCAGCCTGGGCGGGAGACACCGCAGCCATCACCGCCGAAGCCGTCCGAGCAGGTGCGGAACCCGATGATGTCGAGGCGGGTACGCTCGCCGAGGACAGGGGCCGCGCTGGCGTTCCGGTCTGAGAACCCACAGCGGGCATGCCCGCCGACGACATCGAGCGCGGCGGCGCAACGTGCTCCGCCCCCACGGCCGGCATCCCCGCCGAGGACATCGTGCGCGGTGGCGTCCCGTCCTCCGAGGACATGTCCACGGAAGACGCCGAGTCTGAAGCGTCCTCGTCCTGCGCATCCAACGCAGCCACTTCCACGGAGGAAATGGCGCGAGACGAAGTCCCCGCCTGCGCGCCCACAGCGGGCATGCCCGCCGACGACAGGGAGCGTGAAGCCGCGGCCTCATCCGGCGAGCCCACCGCGGACGTCGCGCGAGCCGGCGTCGAGCCCGGCGGAGGCGGCTGGACGGCCGCCATCACCACCGAAGCCGTTCGAGGCATCGGGCCAGAAGGATGCGGCTCGCTGAATGCCGCCTCGTCCTCCCGCGACGACAGCTCCTCGACCGGCGCCGCACTCCCAAACGCGCCCTCCCGCGCCGAGGCGGAGTCCTCGTCGTCGGACAGCGAGGGTTCATCGTCCTCGTATCCGGCAGCCCCCTCCGAGACCTCAACGGCAGGCATTGACTCCAGCGCCGACGTGCGAGGCAACGGCGCGGGAGCAGGCACGTTGACCGCGGGCATCACCACCACGCCGGTGCGAGGCAGCACCGCTGCGGACGCGTGAGGCTCGGCCCCTGGCGGCGGAGGTCGCGAGTTCACCGTGCCCTGCGACCCACGCGGCGGCACCGCGGGCGTGGGCGCGCCCACCAAGGCAATCACGCTCGGGCTCGCCTCGGACGCCCTGCCCCGGAGCGACTCGGCCTTCGCATCCGTCGACTCCACCTGGACGGACGCGTCCTCGGGAGAAGACGGCCCGCCCAGGCTCGGCATCGCCAGCTCGGTCGGCCGCATGTGCGACGGAAGCAGCGCACGCGCGGCGGCCACACCCGGCGGCACCGCCTCGGGCGGCATCGACGTCATCTGGACCTCGCGCGTCATCGCGGGCGCGCGAGGAATCGGAGCAGACGAAGGACTCACCCCGCCGCCGCGAACGAAGGCCTCGGGCCCCACCTCCACCGAGGGCGCCGTGTCCTGGCGCACGCCCCGCGCCCGAGCCTCTTCCTCCAGCGCCTCGATGGGGAACGCGGGCCGGGTGGACTCGTCCATCGGAACACCCGGGCGCGTCTCACCGTCCGTCACCGGACCACCGCCCTCGCGGCTGCGGGGCGTGGGGAAGAACGACAGCGGCTCCACCGGGCCATCCAGGCGGATGGTCTTCGCCGGCAGCATCGCGTGCGTCATCTTCGGCGCCAGCGGATCATCCGGCATCGAGGCCAGCGCACGGACCTCTTCCGTGGACAGGCGCGGCACGTCCTTGAGGCTCGCCAGGAGACGCCGCTCGGACTGGAAGTCCGCCGAGAACAGCTCGCGCATGAAGCGGCTGACGCTCTCCGGGCCCGCGCTCGAATCAATCTCCATCAGGCAGGCCTGGAGCCGCCCGCGGAACTCCTCCGCCGTCTGGAAGCGCTGCGACGGCTCCACCGCCAGCGCCTTGGCCACCAGCGCCGTCACCGCGGGCGGAGTGAGCGGCTCCACCTGGTCCAGCGGCGCGATTCGCGGGTTCGCCACCAGGGACATGAGCTCACCCGGGTGGATGCCGTCGAACGGGTTCTTCCCGCAGATGAGCTCGTAGAGGCAAAGCCCCACCGCGTACAGGTCGCTGCGGCGGTCCACCGGCTGGTGCCGCGCCTGCTCCGGCGACATGTAGAGGAACTTGCCCAGGATGATGCTGGGGTTCGTCTTCGCGGCCGACAGCCGGCTCTTGGCGAGCCCGAAGTCGATGACCTTCACCTCCCCTTCGTAGGAGATGAGGATGTTCTGCGGCGAGATGTCCCGGTGGACGAGCTTCAGGTCCTCCCCGTCGTCGTCCTTCTTGCGGTGCGCATAGGCCAGCGCGTCCAGCACCCGGCCCATGGTGTAGAGAATGAATGTGACAGGCAGCGGCATCTGCCTGTCCCGCACGCGCGCGGCCACCTTGCGCAGGTCCTTGCCGTCCACGTGCTCGAGCGCCATGTAGGCCTCGTCCTCGTGGAGGCCCATGTCCAGCACCTGGGCAATGGAGCCGTGACTCAGGCGGACCAGGGTGCGGGCCTCGCCCACGAAGCGCTCGACGAAGTCCGTGTCCGCGGCCAGCTGCGGGAGGATTTTCTTGATGACGCAGAGCTTCTCGAACCCCTGCGCCCCCTCCAACCGCGCGAGGTAGATCTCGCCCATGCCCCCCGTCGCCAGATGGGACAGGAGCGTGTACCGGCCAAAGGGCTGGGGCCGGAAGGGTCTCAACCGGGCGGGTTGGGTTGACGAGTTCATGCGGTGCGGGGGTTCACCACGACGGGGTCCGTATTGAACCCTTTCCCGGTACGTCCCAGCAACCCGTCAACCGGACGCGGCCCCCTCAGCGGAAGCCGGGATTGGTCAACTGGCCTACATCCTCTTCCAGCACCTCGAAGGCCGCTACCTTGTCCTTCGGGGGGCGGATGAGGCGCTCGCCCAGCGGCTGGACGTCGAAGCGAGCCCCCACGGTGGCCAGGACCTTGCCGGTGATGAGCACCTGGCCCGGGCTGGCGGTGCCGGCAAGCCACCCCGCAATCCCGACGCCGTCCCCCACCACGGTGTAGTCCGGGCGCACCTCGGTGCCGATCATCCCCACCAGGGCCCGGGTGCTGTGCAGGGCGATTCGCAGCTCGCAGCGCTCGTCCAGGGGCCGGCGCGCCATGGACCGCTCCCACTCGGAGCGCAGCGCCAGGGCGGCCCGGACGGCCCGGATCGAATCCTCGCCCTTCACGTAGGGAACGCCGAAGAGGGCGCGCAGGGATTCGCCCCGGAAGCCCTCCACGGTGGCCTCGAAGCTGAAGACGATGCCGCTCATCCGCGCGTGGAAGTCGTTGAGCATCTGCGTGGCGCGCGCGGCGCCGATGCGCATGGACAACACGGAGAAGCCCACGAGCTCCGCGTGCAGGATGGTGAGGTTGCGCTCCTCCAGGCCGGGCAGCTTGCCGCCCTGCTTCTGGGCCTCGGCGGCGCGGCGCTCGGCCACGTCCGGCGGGTGGAAGCGCTCCAGGTTGCGCCGCAGCCTGTCCGCCGCGGGACTCCCCTCTCGCGGGGAGAACTTCTGCACGCCGGTGGCCACCAGGTGCGCCACCGCGGTGCAGGTATCCAGCATCGACTCCACGCTGGCGTCACCCTTGGCCGACAGGTTGACGTAGAGCACCCCCGCGTAGGGCGGCTCGGTGCCGATGGGGATGCACAGCACCCGGTCCACGCCGTAAAGGATGACGCTCTCCCGGCCCGCGAAGCGGCGGTCATCGCGCACGTCGCCCACGGCGAGCGCGCGGCCCTGACGCAGGGCCTCCTCCACAATGGCATCCGAGACGGGTACCTCGCCCTTGGCCAGCCGGCCGCGGTGGCGCACGGCGGCGGGCACCATGGCGCCCGTGGCGTGCTTGAGCAGCACCACCGCCGTGGTCGCGTCGGTGACCTCCAGCAGCCGGTCCATGGTGGAGTCCAGGAACGACGACAGCGTCGTGGCCGACGAGAGCGCCTCCGCGGTGCGGAACAACAGCACCAGCGTCTCCTGCCCCACGCGTGGGCTCGCGGCGGGCAGCGGCGCGGACGCGGAGAAGCTGTCGTCGAAGGAGACCGGGCCCACGTTGTCCAGGAGCCGCAGCACGTCCGCGTCGCGCACGTTCTTCGCCAACAGGACGGAGGGGCCCACGTCCTGGCCGTGGCCGAAGCGCACGACGCCACCCGCGCCCAGGTCCACCATCTCCGTGGCCGCGTTCTCCACGGTGTTGGGCTGGCGCACGGAGAGGACGTTCTCGCCCAGCGCCACCGAGTCTCCGGCGGCGAGCTGCCGAGAGCCCTGCAAGGGCGCGCCGTTGATGCGGCTGCCGTTGCGACTGCCCAGGTCTTCGATTCGCAGCACGTCACCGTCGACGTACAGCCTCGCATGCCGGCGTGAGACGAGATCGCCGCCCAGGACGATATCGTTCTCGTCCGCGCGGCCGAGGCTCGTCACGCCCTCAGGCAGATCGTACGACGTGTCGAAGTAGCCGGGCCCGTTGATGATGATCTGCCACATCGAATGCCCGACATTACACGACTCTCCCGCCTGTTGAGAGAAGGAGACACTGACTCAGTGCGGGTATTCGGTAACCCGGCGTCAGGACGCGTCTCTTCGCACCGCGTCATTTCACCTGCGGTACGGATGCCCGAACAATTGATCAGCGGGGCCGGTGGATGAACAGGGAAGCGCCCTGTCTCACCACGGGGAAGGCCGCGAGCGGTCGAGTCGCCGGGCCATTCAGCACCTGCCCCTCCTGGGTGAAGCGGGAGCCATGACAGGGGCATTCCATGACGCCGTCGGCCGGCACCCAGTCCACGGCGCAATCACCGTGCGTGCAGATGCGCCAGAGCGCCGTGTAACAGCCAGGTGACGTGTGGACCACCACCACGTCCAGCAGCGCCTGGGGGATGCGGACCTCCGCGGCGCCGCCGGGGACCTCCAGCGCGGGGTGCTCCACCAACGAGACTTCCACCCAGCCCTCGCCGGGCGGGCCCGACGGTACCCGCGGCGCACAAGACGGGCCCGGCCCTCCCGCATCGGGAGGGTCGAGCACCACGGCTTCCCGCCACCCGTCACCACACCCCGCCCCGAACGCCGCCAGGGCACAGGTGCCCTTGAGCAGCGTGCCGAGCGCGGCGCGGCGGTCCACCTCCCCTGTCATGGACAAGGGACATGGACGTGGCGGGAGCCCCTTCACGGCGTGCCGCTCCGAAGCGACACGCCGTTCACCACCGCGACGGCGTCCAGGTCGAAGCCTCCGGAGGTGCCGCCGTAGCGGTTGTTGCCCGCGTCGACGATGCGCACGTACTGCGCGCGGCTCAGGCCCACCGTCGCCAGGTCGAACCCGTCTCCGCCCGCAACCGCGGGGTCCGTGGCGCTGACGCCGTTGGCCGGATTGGCCTGGACGGTGGCGACGCCCGCGCATCCCGGGTAGCCGCCCGCGGCGTCCGTGGTGGCACACGGGAATTCGTGCCAGGTGACGCCGTCGTCGCTGACGGAGACGATGCCCCGCTCGGAGTACGTGGCTGCTCCGCCCGCGACGCGGAAGGTGTTCTCGAACACGAGCAGGTCCACGCCCGGCCCATCCATCACGGCGATGTCGGTGAAGCGCAGAACGATTGTGCCGCCCCGGCCCAGCGAGAGCACGTCCAGCGAGCCGTTGTCCGGCCCCAGCCCCGACGGAGGCCCGAGCACGACGTCCGGGAAGCGGTCCTGCCCGAAGCCCGCGAAGTCGCCGGGCTCGAAGAGGACGACTTCGTCCGCGTACGGGTCCTCGGGCGGAAGTCCGGCATCGGGCTCCAGCGGTGTGGAGCCATCCGGCTGTCCCGCGTCGTCCCGCACCGGGTCCGTTCCCGCGTCTTCGCCGACGCCGGAGGAATCGTCACCGCACGCGGTGGCGCCCAGGAGCACGGCGAGCGCCGTGCCCCAGGCGAAGCGGTGGAGGCCGCGATGGCTCACGGCACGGCCCGAATGCGGACCAGCCGCTCGCCGTTCACGTCCTCGATGCCCACCAGCAGGTCCGAGCCCAGGTGGGTCAGCTGCGTCACGGAGGTGCACTGGTCCACGAACGACAGCACCGGCGTGCGCTCGCCAATGACGACCTGACCCGGGGTCGCGTCCGCGGACAGGCTATAGCGGGACACGTCCGTGGTGACGAACTGCCAGGTGGCATCGTAGGCCCCCCGCTTGACGACGACGCCGTCACCGAAGGCGGAGGCCGCGTTGAAGTCGCTGCCCACGTCAATCTGCGGCTGCGCATCCAAGGCGAACGGCGTGTTGGAGGAGAGCGCCGCGCTCACGACAGAGGGCGCCACCGCGTAGGCCACGTTGGTGTAATCCGGCGGAACGGCGAAACCGAACACGGAGACGCCGTTGTTCGCCACGGCACTGAAGCCATTTCCGCCAGCGGTCTGCGGGAAGTCGGCCACCTTCACGGAGGCCATGGGGTCCGAGGAGGTCACCAGCGCATAGATTCCGAAGCCGTTGATGGCGGACAGCCCCGTGCTGTTGATGAGGAAGGCGGACGTCGTGCCCGACGTGAACGCGGCGGCGCTCATGTTGCCCGGCGAGTTGACGTAGCTCGAGTTGCCAGGGGTGACGACGTCATAGAGCGAGACCGTGCCCGCGCCACCCGACTTCGTGTAGCCGGCCAGCAGCCGCTCGGCGCCATGCACGAGGAAGCGGTTGGGGAAGATGCCCGACGTGGCCCCGCGGTCCTCGGGCGCCAGGACGTTGAACAGCGGCGACGAGGAAGGCGTCAGGTCCGGCCAGATTCCCAGCGAATAGACGTCCGCGCTCGTATCCCCTTGCACGGCATAGACCGCGTACGTGGGGCCCGGCGTGACGGCCACCGCCAGCACGTCGTCCGGCATGGGCGCGGAGCCCGCGGTCTCGAAGCCCGCCTGGAGCTGAAGCGTGCCGAGCACCGGGTCGTACGGCGCCGTCTCGCACGTGTACTCCGTGCCAGCGTCCGTCTCCGTACCCGCGTCCGGCTCCGTGCCCGCGTCCGGCTCCGGATTGGTGCCAGCATCGGACTCCGGGTCGGTGCCCGCGTCTTCCCCGGGGACCTGCTGGATGGGCCGCGTCTCACACTTCTCCGAGGCGCACGTCCACTCCTGGCCCGCGGGAGCGGGGCCGTTCTCGCTGCGGCAGTCGTAGACATCCACGCATTCGGAGCCACAGCCCGTGGTGGCAACCGCCAGCACCAGACTGGCCGTGGCGAACATCAGGGACTTCGTGCGGGCTCCTGCGCGCTTCACATCGGCGTACTTCATCGGTGTCCTCGCTCCCTCTTCCGCCCCCACGGGCGAATGGGCTTCCAGGAGGACACGGCCGAAGGCAAAGCCCCGGCGGACCTTTCGCGCCGGACAGCACCGCCCCCGCCGCCTCCCCTCGGAGGCCTCGGTGATGTCCGTGCCAGGGGCACGGGTCTTCGGCAGGTTTTCGGACTCGCAGGCGCGGGTGCACGGAGCACCCACCTACTTGCCGTCGCTTCCCAGCCCGCTTCGGGCCAGTGCTTCACGTGACGGCGTTCGTTCCTGCTCACCGCTGCGGGGCAGTCCCGGATTCACACCGGGTTCCCTTGAGTCACCGTGGTTCCACGGCGACACCGAGGACGCGGGCGGGGATATGGCGGGTGCAAGCCATTGTCAATGACTGGTCCCCAGACGCACCCGCCGCCGGAGCAGCGCGAGGAACAGCGGGCCGCCCAGCAGCGCGGTGACGACGCCCACGGGAGGCTCGGCCCCGAACAAGGGGAAGGCCAGCCGCGCCAGCAAATCCGACAGGACGAGGAAGGCCGCGCCTCCCAGCGCCGACAGTGGCACCAGCAGCCGCTGGTCCGGCCCGAAGGCCAGCCGCAGCAGGTGCGGCACGATGAGGCCCACGAAGCCAATCAACCCCGTGAGCGCCACCGCGCCCGCGACGCTCGCGCTGGCGGCCAGCAGCAACCAGCGGCGCGTCGCCGCCACCGGAACCCCCAGGGACGCCGCGTCATCGTCACCCAGCGACAACAGGTTCAACCGTGCGGAGAGCACCCACATGACGCCAATCGCGCCGGCCTGAAGCAGCGCGGAGAGCGCCAGCGTGCCGCCGCGCTCGTACCCCAGCGCTCCGGCGAGCCAGTAGAGGATTTCCCCCAGCCGGTCGGGGGCGGACAGTGTCTTCACCAGTGTGATGGCCGCGGAGGCGAACGCGTTGAACACCACGCCGGTGAGCAGCGCGGCGTAGGGCGCGCGCGACGCGGAGCCCCGGCTGGCGGAGAGGACGAAGAGGATGGCGGCCCCCGCGCCCAGGAAGGAGAAGAGCGCGGGCGCGGACAGACGCGCCATGGCGCCGCCCAGGCCCGGTGCCACTTCCCCCACGGTGCCGAGCCCCACCGCGAGCGCCAGCGTCGCCCCCATCGCCGCCCCGCCGGACACGCCGAGCACGAACGGGTCCGCCAGCGGATTGCGCAAGAGCCCCTGGAGCGTGGCGCCCGAGGCCGCCAGCCCCGCGCCCACGATGGCCCCCAGCAGCGCGCGCGGCAGCCGCAGCGACCAGAAGATGACGGCGTCCGTGGACGTGGGCTCCGTCAGTGCGGCGGTGAGGGAGATGGACTGCTCACCGAAGCGCACCGCCACCGCCAGGCACCCCACCGCCAACACGAGGAAGCCTCCGAACAACATCACCGCGCGCGAGGCACGAAACCCTCCCGCTCCGCCATGTGCACGCTGGGATGTCGCCGGCTCGCTCACGGCGCGGCCTTACCCGTTCCTTCCGGATGCAGCAAACGGAAGAGTTCCTCCAGCCCCCGCCCCAACGAAGGTCCCGGCTGCAGCAGCGACATGGAGGGCAGGTCCACCCAGCGCGCGCTGGACAGGCCAGGCAGTGCCCTCAGCTTGTCCTTGCCCACGTCCACATCCGCGGCATCCACCACCACCGTGGCCCGGGCACGCACCACGCGCTCCACCGAGTACACCGGGTACGCGGAGCTCGCGTCCGCCGCCACGTTGATGCCGCCCGCGTCCCGGAGCAGTTCGTCCGCGAAGGAGCCAGGCCCCGCTACCACGAGCGGCTCGAAGCCATAGACGAACAGCACCCGCGGCGCGGGCAGCTTCTTCGCCGCCTCCCGGATGCGCGTGCGCGTGGCCTCGATGCCCACCACCACCGCCTCCGCCTCCTTTTCCCGTCCGAGCGCCTTCCCCACCGCGCGCATGGCCGCGAGCACGTCCGCCACGGAGTGGAGCGGCAGCAGCAGCACGGGCACGCCCAGCTCCGCCATCTTCTCCACCGGACGCTGGTTGCCCGGCCCGGGCTGCACCAGGAGCAGGTCCGGCTTGAGCGCAATCACCGCCTCCACGGAAGGGTCCGTGAAGCCGCCCACGCGCGGCAGCTTCGCCACCTCCTTCGCCTCGTCGAAGCGGGACACCCCCACCAGCGTGCTCCCCGCGCCCAGGGACAGCACCATCTCCGACAGCGAGGGCGCCAGCGTCACCACGCGCCGCACCTTGGAAGGTGCTGGCGGTCCCAGCGTCCTCAGGCTCGACGTCTCCGCCGCGCTCACCGTACCGGCGAGCAGGCACAGCACCGTGGCGAGCAGGACGGACATGCCCGAGCGGGGACGCGAAGTGGAAGTCGTGTTCATCGGCATGGCGTGCGCTTCCTCAGTGCAGGGCGGTGACGTCAATGGCATTGGACACGGGCCGGCGCGGGTCCGTGGGACACGCCTCCAGCGCGGGCCCCAGCGCCTGGGGCGAAGAGAAGCCGCGGCGCTCCACCAGCCGCCCGTCCTCCACCGCCACCACGAAGACGCGGCCCGCGTTCGTATCCGCCAGGTACACCGCGCCCTCCGACACCGCGAAGCGGCTGGCCACGGAGATGTTGCAGCCTGGCGTTCCGGGCTCACACCCCGCCTTGAGCGCGTACGCCGCCACGGGTGCGTCGTTCTTCACCAGCACCAGCCCGGAGGCGCGCACGGCGCTGGCACTGTGCCCGTTGGCCTCGTCGTACTCGGCCTCGCCCAGGCAGGCCACCACGAGCTGGTCACCCACGGCCTCCACGTAGCCCGCGTTGAGGCAATCCGCCGCGCCCAGGTCAATGGCGCTCACGCTGCCGCTCGCGGGGTCGATCTTCGCGAGCATGCCCGGGCCATTGGGCTTGTAGCCGTTGTAGGGATTCAGGTTGGTGAGGCTCACGTACACCCCCGCCTCCGTCGCCGCGACGGAGTAAGGCAGCGGCAACACCGTGCCGCCATCGAAGGGCTTCAGGTCCAGCCCGGTGAGCGAAATCGTGTCCACCTTGCGCGGCTGCTCGGGGTTGGAGATGTCCACGCGCGCGACGGCATTGCCGAACTGGAACATGGAGCCGCCCGTGCCGAACAATGGGACGTACAGCGTGGTGCCCCACTTCGCCAGCGCCTGCGGGCTGGTGTTGGCCCCCAGGTTCACCTGCGTCACGGTGCGCAGGCCCAGCCCCGCGCCCTGGGAAGGGCCCTCTCGCTTGAGCACCTGCAAGGTGTTGTTCACCGAGTCCACGACGTAGACATAAGGCGGGTCCACCAGGATGTCGTTGGGCGAGCCCGCCACCCCGCCCAGCGAGTCCTCCTCCACCACCGTCCCCAGCGCGCCGCCCGCCGCCTGGAGCAGCTTCGAAGCCGTGGCGTCCGCGGCCAGCACGTAGCCGTCCCAGGACGCGAGTGTCTGCACGCCCGAGCCGAACTGACGCCGCGGCCCGAGCTGGTCCGTCCCCGCCTGGATGCCCACGAGCTGCCCGTGGGTGTAGCAGGCCGCCACCACGTCGTAGCCGCAGCGTCCCTCGTGACACGTCTGCACGTCCGGACACACGTTGCCGCAGGCGCCGCAGTTGAGCACGTCCGCGCGCACGTCCACGCACGAGTCCCCGCACCGCAAGCTGCCTTCGGAGCAGCCCTCGCGGCACACGCCGGATTCGCACACGAGCCCGGCGGAGCACGCGTTGCCACAGGCGCCGCAGTTCGTGGCATCGCTCGCCGTGGCCACACACGCGCCACCGCAGGACTCCGTCCCCGGACGACAGCCACAGACGCCGGCCTGACACGTCTGGCCGGCGCCGCACGCGTTGCCACAGGCGCCGCAGTTGGCGACATCGCCGCCCAGGTCCACGCAGGCGTCGCCGCAGACGGACAGGCCGGAGGTGCACACCGCGCCCTCCTCGGGGCACCCGGTGAGCAGCAGCGCCGCCACTGCCACCAGCAGCAAGGTCGGAAGGAATGGCTCAGGGGACAGGGGACGCGGGCGAGGCATGGGGCTCCCGAGTGGAGGAGGAAGACGGTGACGCGCCTGGCTCGAGCGCCACCGCGAGCGTCACATAGGCGGCGCGTCCCGGCAGCGGGAAGCCCGTGAAGTCGAAGGTCCGGACGTCGAGGAGGTTCTTCAGCTCGACGGACAGGGTGAGGTCCGGCCCATGGAGGAAGGTGCTGGACGCGCCCGCGCTCACCAACGTGCGTGATGGCAAATCGAGCGAGCCGGTGCGGTTGATGAGCTGAGCGGACTGGTAGAGCACTTCCGCGCGGGCGTTGAGCCAGTCCGGCCCCGCGCGCACCCGCCCCACCCACTTGTGCCTGGGACGGTACGGCAGGTCCTTGCCGAAGAAGCGCGGGTCCCCGTAGCGGTTCTCCGTGCGCAGATACGTGTAGCCCGTGCTGGCCAGGAGCCAGGCGAAGGGCCGCGCCTCGCCCTCCAGCTCCAGACCCCACACGCGCGCGGTGTCGAAGTTGTACGGGCGCGCCATCAGCGGCGGGTACAGCTCATAGGCGATGAGGTTCTCGTAGAGCGCCGCGAAGCCGCCCAGCGTGAGCCCCCAGCGTGGCGCCGCGTCCTCGGAGTCTTCCGGACCGGAGCGCCACATCACCGCCGCGTCCGCGTACAAGGCGCGCTCGGGCTTCAGCCCGGGGTTGGGCAGCAGCGTCCCCTGCCGGATGTACAGCTCCAGGAAGGACGGCGCGCGGTGGGACTGCCCGGCGTTGGCGCGCAGCCCGAAGCCGCGTCCCAGTTCGACGGATGCACCCAGCTTCGGCGACAGCAACCAGTACGGCCCCACCCGCTCCAGCCGCAGCGAAGGCACCACGTCCAGCGCGCCGCCGAAGAGCCTCACCTCATCCATGGCCATGACGCTGGCGCGCCACCACGACGCGGCCTGTGCGCCCTCCTCCTGAGTCACCGTCTCACCCGAAGTCGCCACCGTGACGGTCAGCGACTGGCGCTCTCCCAGCGGCCTGCGACCCTCCAGCTCCACGCCGCCCACCGAGTGCCGCTGCGCGCCGCCCGCGCCGGGAATGCGCCCCGTCACCTCCAGCCCGTCACGCCGGAAGAAGCCTCGCGCACTCCCCTGCCCCAACCCGTCGAGCACGCCCGACCAGCGAAGGCCCAGCGCCAGCCGCCCCAGCTCCTGGTCTCCGGTGGACTGGGGATTCTGCACGGTGCCCGGAATGGCGCGGTCCTCCAGGGACAGCTCCGCGAGCGCATCCAGCCGCGAGCCTCCCGCGAGCCGCCTCCGGTAGCGCAGGAGCGCGCCCCCCCCCTGCGCGTTGTTGCGGGCACGCCGCTCGGAGACCTGGGGATTGCCATCCACGGCGGGCAGTTCGTCCACGTCGTAGGCGAAGTCACCATCCGAGCGGCCCGCGTGCACCAGCAGCAGCGCCTGCCCGCCCAGCATCGGCCCCGTGGCGGCGACGTGGCCCAGCGCCGTGCTCCAGCTCCCGTAGGTCACCTCACCACTCGTGCGCAGGTTCGGCCCCGGTGCGCGGGTGATGATGTTGATGGCGCCGCCCAGGCCGCCCGAGCCATAGCGCGCGCCCGCGCCACCTCGCAGCACCTCGAAGCGCTCCACCAACGCGGAGGGAATGAGCGACAGGTCCGACAGGCCGCCCGCGCCGTTGAGCGGAATCCCATCCAGGAACACGAGCACGCCGTTGGACGACGCGCCCCGCACCACCAGGCTCTTGCTCTGTCCGTAGCCACCGGAGTCCTGCACCGCGAGCCCCACCGAGCCCACGAGCAACTCCGCCGTGTCGCGCGCCTCGCCCGCTCGCTCTCGCGCATCAATGACGGTGATGGCGCCCGTCGGGTCCCTCCGCTCCGGAGACTCGGGCGGAGGCGGTGTCCTGCCGCGGACCACCGTAGTGCGCGTGGGGGCGGACCCGGGTGCGGCGGAGGGCACTTCCCCAGAGGCAACCACGGCCGCGGGCGGGGCAGCGGCCTCGGAAGGCTGCGCCCTGACGGGACATGGAAGGCTGAGCACCAGGCACACGACAGGCCCAGCGAGGAAGGTCCACCGCATGCTCCGCCTTCCGCTCCCTCCGACGAAGAGAGAAGGCCAACCGCCCGGGCCCGCGAAAGGCTCGGCCGCACCCCTGGGCAGGTCTCCTGGCTGACGGACTCTGGCGACTGGCGCACGCTGCGTCATGCCAGAAGAGGACTTCCGCCTTCCCCCGGAACGGCGCTCGGCCGCGGATGGAGTGGCGACAAACCGAAGCCCCCGGCCCTGACCTCAGGGCTGCCCGTTCACAGTGGCGGGACCGCGCCGGACTCTCACCGGCTTCCCTCTTGAAAGCCCGACATGGGCACCCAAGGGCGCGCCCTTTGTAGGAGGTCACCTCCGGCGGGTCAAGCTCACCGGGGGCGTCAGCGAGGACACGCGCACGGACTGCTCGAAGGCATACGTCTGGAGGAACAGGAGCTCCACGTTCCCCAGCGTGAGCCGGGAGCGGCACAGCAGCGGCGCGGGCCGGCCCGGCAGGATGAGCACCCCATCCTGGTACGTCCCCCGCTCGCTCTCCAAGTCCGTCACGCACCACAGTCCGGTGTGCGGCTCACGACGAAGGCGCGCATGCAGGCGGGACACCGTGGGCTCGGCGAGGACGATGTCGCACTCGGCGCCGCTGCCCACCGTCACCTCGGCGTCCGCCGGGCGGAACCGCGGGCGCACCTCCAAAACCACGGGCGCCATGGCGCAGGGCGTCGATGCCTTCTCGGTTGACCGGGACGCCCCACCGAGCGGCCGCGTGGAAGCAGGCTCCCACAGCAACACGGGCCAGCTCCCATCATGGGCCCGCGCATCGCGAGGAGCTGGCTGGAACACGCGCACCTTCCTGTTCACCGGATGGACGCGCGCAACATGGACACGAGACGCCGGCGGCGCCAGTTCCTGGAGCCTCATGACGTGCGATTCACCGTCGAGTCCCACCGCGTGGGATGTCCACCCACGCCTGCCACCAGTCGACTACGGAACGTCCGGAGTCCCCGCGTCCTCGCAAGTCACGCCCGAGCCGGCATCCGGCTCGACCTCCGCGCAATCCGGAAGCGCCAGCTCCAGGCCCTCCTCACCGAGGAGCAGGGCCTCATCGTCATCGGTGGAGAAGGTGCCCGTCCCACCGTCCGCGACACGCATCCGCGCGATGGGGTCCTCCACGGCGCAGCCTCCGCTCCAGGCCAGCAGTGCCAGGACGAGCAGGTGCCGGAACGTCCCGCGAGGCGCGTGCGATGCGAAGTCAGTGCGGTTCATCGGGCGGCCACCTTTCACGGGAAGACCATCATCGCGACGCTCAGTCGCGGCCGGACGGCCCATCCCTCATGGAGCGGTTCGAACCCCTGCGCGCTCTGGAAGCCGATGAGGGGGCGGCCGAAGACGACGTCCATCGCCAGCGAGCCCTCCACTGCGAAGTACTTCGAGAAACGCCAGCGCAGGGAGGTATCCGGCCCCGTGAGGAGCGCGGGGACGAAGCGGGGGCCAGCGGTGTCCAGTCCGCCCACGCGGGCAAAAGCGGTCCGGCCGAAGAGGAGGAAGCCCGCCCCCGCGCCCACGCTCCAACGCCACTCACCCGAGCGGAGCACGGGCGTGTCCAGCCAGAAGCCGAAGACGTACTGCTCCAGCTTCACCTCGGTGCGGGTCTCCACCATGCTCGACGGGAGACCCGCCAGGAACTGGAAGCGGAAGCGCAGCCGGGGAAACTCCCAGCCGGCCCCGAGCAGCCATCCCTGGTAACCCGCCGAGGCGTAGCCGTCGAGCGATGCGAGGCCGCCCGCCAGGAGCTGCCACTGCACGGATGAAGACTCCGGGGCCACCGGAGCGGCTTCCGCCCGGGGAACATCCGCCGTGTCCGCCGCCAGCGAAGCGGAACCCGCGAGCAGCCCTCCCACCACGCCGAGTCGCAGCAAGACGGTGCCCGATGCCATGTGGGCAACGCTACCGTCCTGGCAATGGGGGACGGAAGCCCCCCGCCCGGCCACTCAACGGTTCGTTGCGCGCGGAAAGTGCCGAGCGGCCAGTTCCTCGCGCCAACCGGCCCGTGTCACGGCAGCCGGTGGAACAGCGGCAGGTTCGCGGGGGCGGGATACACCGCGACGCCATGCGTGGCCCCGAGGTCGGGGCTGGAGATGACGACGTCGGGCGTGGGCGCTCCGGAGACGCTGAGCTGGCTCGGGCTCAGCCGGGAAATCTTCCCGGAGTTGTAGGCCATCCAGAGTCCCCCTCCTTCGTCGAACGCGAGTTCCTTGGGGCCGCCCGCGTCAATCTGGATGCTCGGGACAACGCTCACCGCGCCGGAACCCTCCTGGTCGGCGGGCGTGAGCCGCACGACGACGCCGCTCGCGCCATAGGAAACCCACAGGTTTCGCTCCCCATCGAAGGCGAGCCCCGCGGGGCCCGCGAAGCTCCTGCCCGGAGCGGCTTCCATCACGTCGATGCTCGCGACGGGCGTCACGGTGCCGGACGCCTGGAGGCTCGATGCAGCCACCTTGTGGACGCGGGAGGCCCCGGCCCTCACGTCTCCCACCCAGAGGTTGCCCATGGCGTCGAACGCGAGCGTGGAGGGGTCCCCTAGCCCGCTCAGCACGACCTGAGGCGCCGGAGCGGTGCCGGAGACAAGCTGGGCCGCGCCAAACCGGACGACGGTGTCGCTGAACCCGATGGAGGTCCAGAGGTCGCCAGCGGCATCGAACGCAATGGCGATGGGACCAGGGCTCCCGGCGCTCAACACGCCGCCGCGCATGATGACGTCGGGGCTCTTGACGCCAGAAGCGCCCAGGTCGCTGGCCGGATAGCGCCTCAACTCACCCGACCCCAGCGCGGCCCAGAGGTTGCCACGCTTGTCGAACGCGAGCCCCGAAGCGCGGGGAATGCCCGGGCTCGAACCGAGCTGGACGGAGGCCGACGGCGCGCCCGTGACCTCCAGGTCCGCGGCGGCGAAGGCCTCCACCTCGGCCGCCCCGTTGCTGGTGGACAGCCACAGCCGCTGGCTGCTGGGGATGAGCGCGTATTGAAGGGTCGCGTTCGCCACCTCGCCATCCAAGACGCATAGCTGGCGCGCTGGCGCATCATAGGCGGCGCGAACCCGGCCGCCGCTCCCCGCCACCGGCTCGGGGGAGAGCGTCCACATGCCCGCCGTGAGCCCCGCCAGCCGGCCGCCCGCGCGCACCTCCCGGGACTCACTGCCTCGGCGGATGATGACGTGAGGGCTGGCGGAGGCCGGCAGTCCCTGGATGGCCAACTCCAACGCACCCGTGCCCGTCTCGGGACACCCGCCTGGGTCCGGGTCCGAGCTATCGCCACACCCCACGGAAATCACGACGGCCAGGACGAAGAGAATGCTTCCGTTTCTCACGAGGTCCCCCCTTTCAAGCGCACGCTGCGCTCACTCGATGAGCATGGGGATACAACTGGGCGCACGAGGGGGTGTCAACCAAGGCAGGCCCGAAAGGTGCCCGCTTCGGCCGAACGAAGCCGGCTCAACCTGCACGCCAGCACGCGCGTGAATATCGATTCCAGTGGGATGCGGATGCAGATTGGAAAGAGCAGCTCGCCCGATGGCGAAGTCGCCGCCCGGGAGGCGATCGCGGAGGCGCTGCGAGACGCGGACGCGCCCACCTTCGCCCTGGTCTTCTGCACGGACCAATATGACGCGGATGACCTGGCGGCGGCGCTCCGGCGGGAGCTCCGGGACCTTCCCTGGGCCGGATGCTGCGCGGCGGGTGTTTTCGCGGGGACCGAGCTACTGCTCCAGGGATTGGTGGTCGCGCTGTTTCGCGGGGTGGACTTGCAGGTCGGGACGGGGATGGGTGGGCCCGTCAGCAAGGACCCCAGAGCGGCCGGACGTGACGCGGTGGCGAGGGCCATCGAGAAGCTGCCTCCCATGCCGCCGGAGCGCCGCCGTGCGCTGCTCGTCTTCCCGGACGGGCTGAGCGGGAATCCAACGGAGGTCGTGCGCGGGGCGCAGCAGGAGGCGGGGGCGGGCGTCGTCTGGGCGGGGGGCGGAGCGGGAGGCAACCTCCAGAGCGCCACGACGGCCCAGTTCACGGATGGGCAGGCATACCGGGACCAGGCGGTGGTGATTGCCTTTGATGCCCAGGCGCCGATAGGCGTCGGGATTCAGCACGGCTGGTATCCATACGGCCCACCGACCCAGGTCACGAAGGCCCACGGCGCGACCGCCATCGAGCTCGATTACGAGAGCGCGTTCGAGGTCTACCGGCGCACGGCCGCGAGCCGCGGAGACGCGCTGGACGAGCAGGGCTTCGCCCGCTTCGCGATGACCCACCCGCTGGGGATTCCCCAGGCCAATGGAGAGTTCGTGATTCGCGATCCAATCTCCATCGGCCCCGATGGCTCGGTCCGCTGCGTCGCCGAGATACCTGATGGCTCGTTGGTCCGGGTGATGGAGGGAGCGCGCGCGGACCTGATGGACGCGGCAGCGGGTGCGGCCAACCTGGCTCGGAAAGGAACCCCTGGCGCGCTGGGCGGCGCGGTCGTGTTCGATTGTTTCTCGCGCTACCCCATCCTGGGCGAGGAAATCCGGGACGAGCTTTCACGCGTCCAGGAGGCGCTCGGGGAGACCACTCCGCTCGTGGGTTGTCTGACCCTTGGCGAGGTGGGGGCCATGGGAGGTGGAGTTCCGCAGTTCCACAACAAGACGGTGGTGGTGCTCGCCCTTCCAGGGTGATGGGACGAGGTCGGACATGGCGGACCCCTGCGAGGACGCGGACCGGAAGCTCACCGAGGAGCGACTCGCGCTGCTGAGCGTGCTCCAGGAACTCACCGTCGCGGCGCTCGACCTCTTCGACCCGAGCAAGCCCGCGGACGCCTTCATGGACCGCGTCGCGGAGCGGCTGGGGTGCATGGTCGCGCTCTGGGTCCAGGTGAACGCGCGGGGACAGGTCGTCCTTCTGGGCGCAAGTGGACTCTCCGCTGCGTCCCGCCAGCTTCCGATTCCCGCCCGCGCCGAGCCCGGAGGGAAGCAAGCGCCCGTCGAGGTGAACCTGCCCTTTCCGGAGCTGGAATTGCCGGGGCTCGTGCGCTGGTCCACTCCAATCATCGGGACGGACGCGGCGCACAGCGCCAGCGCGCTGCTGATGTACTTCGACCGCGAGCCGCACCTGCCGCGACAGTACCGGGGCATGGTGGAGCGCCTCGGCGGCGTGCTCCGGACCGCGCTCATGCACCGGCAGCTCTTCACCCGCATCCTGGACAGCGAGCGCGCGCTCCACCAGCAGAAGACGCTGCTGGAGTCCCTGAGCGAAGCCTCCGACGAGGGCATCCTCATCTCCACCCAGGAAGGAAGGACGCTCACGCACAACCGCCGCCTCGTGCAGATGTGGGGGTTGGAGGAGGAGCTCCTGTCCGCATCCTACGAGGCGTGGGTCCTTGCGGCGGCGGAACTCGTGGAGGAGCCCGCCCGGTTCACGGCGCGCGCATCTTTCTTCATCGAGCACAGCGACGCGTCGGGACACGACGAGCTTCGGCTCAAGGATGGGCGGATATTCGAGCAGTACGACGCCCCGGTGGTGAGCGCGGACGGCCTCTACTATGGGCGGGCCGTCTACTTCCGGGACGTCACCGCTCGACGGCGCACGGAGCGGGACCTCCAGCACGAGCGGGACTTCAGCTCGGCGGTCCTGGATACGGCCCGCGCACTGGTCATCGTCCTGGATGCGGAGGGCCGGATCGTCCGCTTCAACCGCGCATGCCAGGAGATGACCGGCTACTCCTTCGAGGAGCTTCGCGGCACGCGGTTCTGGAAGCAGCTCCAGGCCCCGGAAGAAGTGGCGCGGGTCGAGCGGGACTTCGCCCAGCTCTCCGCGGGCCAGGGGCACGAGCAATATGAGAGCTGCTGGCTCACGCGAGCGGGAGAGCGCCGCCTCATCTCATGGTCCAGCAACGTCCTCCGCAGCCCGACGGGAGCGGTCGAGTACATTATCGGCATCGGCATCGACATCACCGAGCAACGGCGGGCCGAGCAGGAGCGCGACCAGACCTTCCTGCGTGAGCAGCAAGCGCGGGCCCGGGCCGAGGAGCAGGAAGGAAGGTCCGCGTTCCTGTCGGAAGCCTCGGGCCTGCTCGCGGGCTCGCTCGCCCCCGAGGACGCGCTGCGAAACGTGGTGGCGCTGACCGTCCAGCGGTTCGCGGACTGGTGCACGGTCGACCTGCTGGACAACGACCAGTCCCCCCAGCGGATCGCCGTGGCCCAATCCCAGACACTGCGGGCCAGGTGTCCCGCGAAGGCGGCCCCCGCGCCACCGGACCTCAATGCCACGCACGGCCCTGGGCGGGTGCTCCGCCGCGGCGAGCCGGAGTTCTTCCTGGAGGGTTACGGCTCCGCGGCCCCCGGGTGCGGAGTCCTCGAGTTCCAGTCCTGGCTGTCGGTGCCGCTGCTCGCGCGTGGCCGGACGCTCGGCGCGCTCACGCTCGCCCGGTTGGACGGCGGGAGCCGCTATGGCCTGGCCGAGCTCACCCTCGCGCAGGAGCTGGCCCGCCGCGCGGCAATGGCCGTGGACAACGCCCGGCTCTATCAGGAAGCCCAGCAGGCCATCGGCCTTCGTGATGAGTTCCTCTCCGTTGCCTCTCACGAGCTGAAGACCCCGGTCACCTCCCTCCAGTTGTCCGTGCAGGGCTTGCTGCGCCGCGCCCGGTCGGGAGCGCTCCGCACCGCGTCGACGGAGACAGTGACCCACTCGGTCGAAGGCATCGAACGCCAGGCGATGCGGATGGCGAAGCTCGTCAACACGCTGCTCGATGTCTCGCGCATCCATGCCGGGCGGCTCGAACTCGAGCTGGAGGAAGTGGACCTCGCCGCGCTGGTCCGAGACATCGCGGCGCGCTTCGCACCCGAGCTGGCCCTCTCCGGCACCACGCTCCGGGTTCATGCCGACACGCCAATGCCAGGAATCTGGGACCGGTCGCGGCTCGATCAGATTGTCACCAACCTGCTCTCGAATGCGCTCAAGTACGGCGAGGGCAAGCCCATCGAAATCCAGGTCGGCGGGGATGCCAGGACCGCCCTCCTGGAAGTGAGGGACCAGGGAATCGGCATCCCGGCGGAACAACAGGCGCTGATCTTCCGGGCCTTCGAGCGCGCGGTGTCATCGCGCCACTACGGAGGGCTGGGCTTGGGCCTCCACATCGTCAGTCAGCTCGTCGAAAGGCTGGGAGGGGCGGTCCGGGTCCAGAGCGAGGCGGGACGCGGCGCCACCTTCACGGTCGCGCTTCCACGCAGCGGCCCCGCCGCGCCGCTGCCGGCTCCGGCGGACATGCACCTGGACGCGAACCATGCATGAGTGCGCGTTCGCGCCCTCCCGTGCCTGGCGCCGCGCTCTCGTCCGCTGAGAAGCCACTGGCGCGTCGCTGTCCGTCCTCGCCGCTGGACGGTTCTCACATCCGCGCACGGTGTGCGGAGAGCGCCCCGAGGAGAACACCATTGGCACGCCGGCTGCTCAAGCGCTCCCCGACCTCAGGCGGTCAAGCCGACGAGGCAGCCGCGCCGTGGTGGCGCGATGCGGAGTGTGGAGGTGGATGATGCTGACGGCGGGTAAGCGACTGGCGGTCTTCTCCATTCGCGAGGGCAAGGGCGGGAGCATCTGGGTGCGGGCGGGGAGCGCCTTCGTGAACAAGGACGGCTCGCTCAACGTGTTGCTGGACGTGCTGCCGCTGGACGGGAAGCTGCACGTCCGCGAGGCGGCGGAGAAGCGCGACACGGCGGGAATGAGCGGCGGCCGCTACGCGGGCGAGCTGGGGCTGGACGCGGCGCCGGTAGGTGGCCACTCGTGAGGGCGCTGTGCGCGGTGGTGGTGGGCCTGCTCTTGTGCGGGCCCGGGGTGGCGGAGGCGGCGAAGCTGCGCACGCAGCACACGGGGACGGTCAACCTCAACGAGGCCAGCGCGGCGGAGCTGGATTTGCTGCCGGGCGTCGGGGAGAAGGCGGCGCAGCGCATCATCGAGCACCGCCAGAAGCGGCCCTTCAAACGCGTGGAGGAGCTGGTGCGCGTGAAGGGCTTCGGCAAGAAGAAGTTCCTCAAGCTCAAGGCGCACCTGGCGCTGAGCGGGCCCACGACGCTGCGAGTCGAACAGGTGCCCGCCCCTCCTGAGAGAAAGGAGGTGGGCACGACGAACGACTGAGACTGAAGCTCCGGCAAAGGGGGCCGCCGCCCGGGATTTCTCTCGTGGCCTGGTGCGGCGGCCCTGGGGTGCACGGGCCCATGAGGGGCAAACAGGGGGGCGCCCCTTGGGAGCGGTAGCCATCCGGGAGTGGATTGGTACCATCCGGCGCCATGAACCGACGCCTGACGAACCTGCTCACCGCGCTGCCTGTCACCGCCGCGCTGGTTGCTCCGCCCGTGCTCGCCTGCACCAGCATGCTGGTCTCCAAGGGAGCCACGGCGGATGGAGCCACCTTCATCACCTACGCCGCGGACGCGCACGAGCTGTACGGCGAGCTGTACTTCACGCCCGCGCGCCGCCACGCGCCGGGCGCCATGCGCGACATCATCGAGTGGGACACCGGCAAGTTCCTGGGCCGCATCCCCCAGCCCGCCGCGACCTATTCGGTGGTGGGCAACATGAACGAGCACCAGCTCTCCATCGGTGAGTCCACCTTCGGCGGCCGCGAGGAGCTGGCGGGTCCCGCGGGCATCGTCGACTACGGCTCGCTCATGTACATCGCGCTGGAGCGCGCGAAGACGGCGCGCGAGGCCATCCAGGTGATGACCACCCTGGTCGCCGAGCACGGCTATGCCTCCACCGGTGAGTCGTTCTCCATCGCCGACCCGAAGGAGGCCTGGCTGCTGGAGATGATTGGCAAGGGCAAGGGCGAGAAGGGCGCGGTGTGGGTGGCCCGCAAGCTGCCCGACGGGTACCTCTCCGCGCACGCCAACCAGGCGCGCATCGGCACGTTCCCGCAGAACGAGAAGCAGACGACGCTCTACTCGCCGGACGTCATCTCCTTCGCCCGGGCGAAGGGTTGGTTCAAGGGCGAGGACAAGGACTTCAACTTCGCGGAGACGTACAACCCCATCGACTTCGGCGGGCAGCGGTTCTCCGAGGCGCGCGTGTGGAGCATCTTCCGGCGCGCGGCGCCGTCGATGAAGCTGGGCGCGGAGTACGCGGACGGCGCGGCGCCCCAGAAGCGGCTGCCGCTGTGGGTGAAGCCGGACAAGAAGCTGTCCGTGCAGGACACCATGGCGCTGATGCGGGACCACTTCACGGGCACGCCGCTGGACATGACGAAGGACGTGGGCGCGGGCCCCTACGCGGCGCCATACCGCTGGCGGCCAATGACGTGGGAGGTGGACGGCAAGCAGTACGTCCACGAGCGCGCCATCTCCACGCAGCAGACGGGCTTCTCCTTCGTCGCGCAGATGCGGGACTGGCTGCCGGCGCCCATTGGCGGCGTGCTCTGGTTCGGCGTGGACGACACCTTCACCACCGTCTACACGCCCATGTACGCCGGCATCCGGCAGGTGCCGCGGAACTTCGCGCAGGGCGTGGCCAGCCGCGGAGAGTTCTCCTGGGACTCCTCCTTCTGGGTGTTCAACTGGGTGTCGAACCAGGCCTACGGGCGCTGGAGCGACATGGTGAATGACCTGCAGAAGGAGCAGGGCGCGCTGGAAGGCCAGTTCCTCGCGGACCAGGCCGACATCGAGAAGCGCGCCCAGGAGCAGTTCAAGCGCAGCCCCGAGGAGGCGCGCCAGTACCTCACCGACTACTCGCTCCAGCAGGGTGAGAAGGTCCACACCCGCTGGCGCAAGCTCGGTGAGACGCTGCTCGTGAAGTACATCGACGGCAACGTGCGCGATGAGATGGGCAAGGTGAACCATCCCAAGTACCAGGAGGCCTGGTACCGGCGCATCGTCCAGGAGAATGGCAAGGCGCTGCAGATGCCCGCCAAGCCCGCGGAGCCCGCCGCCGCGCCGGCTCCCGCGCCCGCCCCTGCTCAGAAGCCGGCGCCCAAGCCCACCGTGGCCCCCGCGCCATAACCCCCCGTCCTGGAGCGGGGAGCCTTCTCCCCGCTCCATGGCCGGCGCTGCATCCCGTGCGCGTCAGCCCCAGGCATCCGTCATCAGGCTGATGATTCCTGCTCCACCCCCCTCTGGACACAACCTCGGCCACACCGGCGCCGAGAATGGGGAATAAGCGCACATCAACCTCCTGGCACTCACCAGGATGAGGGGGACAGAGCCATGGGTCGCATCACGAACAACACGACGACGAAGACGTCCAGCATCACGCCCACGCGGACGACCGGTTCGCCGCCTCCGCCTCCGAAGCCGTCTTCGTCGACGTCCTCAGGCAGTCCGACGCCGCCGGATGCCTTCGTGACCGGCACTCGCACCAACACCGTCCGTCCGCCGAGCCTTACGCCGCCGCCGCCTCCCAACCTGGGCGGCCCTCGGCCGACGACGCTGGGCGGCGCGAAGGCGCCCGTCACCACCCCGCCGACGACCGTCCCCGTCGCGGTCGGCCCCGCCGTCCTCCGGGATGACTCGGTCATCGCCCCCTTCGTGGCCCAGGGCGTGCCCCGGGGCGCCATCAAGAACATCAGCGATGGCGGCTTCTCCGCGCTCCAGGGGTTGCAGCGGAACCAGGGCGACGCCAGCTCCGCCGACTTCGCCACCCTCAAGGCGGAAGTCGGCCCCAAGGCCGACCTCATCCGCGCGGTGTTCGCCCAGGGCGGGCCGCACGTGAAGGCGGGTGACGCGGAGCGCGTCAAGCTGGCCAACGTGTTCAACGAAGGCTTCACCGTGGACAACGCCACGGTGGAGAACTACCGCAAGCAGATGAGCGTGCTCACGGAGGGGAAGTTCGAGCCCTACGTGGAGATGGCGAACACCCACCTGACGCAGAACCAGAAGGACTACCCGAAGACGGCCACCAGCGTGGCGAACATCAACGGGCTCTCCGACGAGGGCAAGGTCTCCATCTACAAATACACGCAGGAGAAGTTCAAGCCGTACAACGGCCAGGTCCTCTTCCCGCTGGCAAAGAATGGCGCCGGCCCCACGTCCCAGGCGCTGCGCAACAACCTGGATGGCATTGCCGTCACCCGCGCGGCCCTCAACGAGCTGCCGAAGTTCCAGGGCACCGTGTTCCGCGGCGACAGCAAGAAGTACTACGACGCCTACACGAAGGACGCCGTCATCACCCGGGATGCCTTCACCAGCACGGCGAAGAACCCGGACGCGAAGTTCGATGGCGACGCCATCCTCGAAATCCGGACCAAGACGGGCCGCGACATCCAGGGCGCCTCGCTCAAGCCGGGTGAGGAGGAGGTGCTCATCCCGCCCGGTGCCACCTTCAAGGTCCTGGACCGGGACGACACGGGCTCCATCCTCCGGCTCACGCTCGAGGAGGTCTGAGCACTCGCCCGCCCGGCACCCGGCCTTCATGGCGGGGGGGGATGGCCCACGGCGGCCCTCCCCACCGGGTCCGCCGCGGCCCATGTCGCCGCCCGGGGACTGCCTGAGCCTTCGAAAAGCCTCCGGCTTGACGTCTGGTCTGCGAGCGGTCAACAGCCAACGGTTTTTCAGCAGCAGGTCGGACGGCGACGCGATAGACCTGCTGCGACTCAAACCATTGGCTTGAGACACGGAGGCAGCAGGTGACGGCAGAAGAATCCCCGAAGGAACCGGCAGAAGAGCCGCTGGGACCCCACGAAGGTGAGCGGGCCTACAAAGGGCCTCCCCTCGGTGAAGTGCTCGAATTCATGCGTCTGCTCTGGGCCGTGGACCACGGGCTCCAGTCCACGTCGAAGCGCATGGAGTCCACGCTGGGACTCACGGGTCCGCAGCGCCTGGTCATCCGCCTGGTGGGGCGCTTCCCCGACATCACCGCGGGCATGCTCGCGCAGATTCTCCACGTCCACCCCAGCACCCTGACGGGCGTGCTCAAGCGCCTGGAGAAGCGGGGCCTGCTGGAGCGCAAGTCCGACCCGCTCGACGGGCGCAAGGCGCTGTTCTCCCTGACGGACGCGGGGCGCTCGCTCGACATCCCCTCCGAGGGCACGGTGGAGTCGTCGGTGCAGCGCGTGCTGTCGCGCCTTTCGCGGCCTCGCATCCTCGCGACGCAGGAAGTGCTTACCGCGCTGGCCCAGGAGCTGGGCGGCGTCCCCATGCCCGAAGTCGAGTTCGACGAGGCGGGCGCCCGCAAGCAAATCGTCCGATGAGCCGGCGGCCCGCCCGCTCCCTTGCCACTGCCGGGGACGCGTGTGGTGGGCTTCGTAGGAAGGGCGAGCCTGGTAGACCGCGTTACCTCCCGGACCCTCGCCCTTGTGTCTCCTTCCAGCGCCAGACACCTGGAGCCCCTCGAACGGGCTCCTGGGTCGTTATGCTTCGCAAGAAGGGGCCGGCTGCTAGAAAATCGGGAAATAGGCAGCCCCACCAGGGGTTGCCTCGTCACTGAGCGGACAGGACAGCGTGAACCTCGACACACCGCAGACACCAGGCCCCGAGCTCCCGCCCCCGCCCCCTCCCCCTCCGACACCTCCCGCGTCACAAGCCCGCCCTCCTCTGGAAGCCCCCGGTGTGGAGGCGTTGCTCGCCACCGTCCAGGGCCGCCAGCGCCGGTACCTGTGGCTCCAGGGCGGAATGCTGGGCGTGGCCACCGTGGCGCTGTTGCTGGTGGCCGGCGGCTTCCTGGCGCTGGCGGCGCCGCGCGCGGGCGCGTCCCTGCTGTGGACGGCGCTGCCACTGGGCGTGGCCGTGACGTGCGTCTTCGGCCTGTGGCTGGCGCGCCGCCGCGTGGGAGACGACGTCCTCACCGCGCGCATGGTGGGCGAAAAGCGCCCGGAGCTGTCGCTGGACGTGCTGGCCGCGGTGGAGCTGATGCGCGAGCCGGACGCGCCGGGCAGCGGCTCTCCGGCGCTCGCGAGCGCCTTCCTCCGGGAGATGGACACGCGGGCGCGCACGGTGGACGTCCGCACCGTGGTGGACAGCCGCCCGGTGCGTCAGGTGGCCCTGGGCGCGGGCGGCGCGCTGCTGGCTCTGCTGGTGCTGATGGTCGTGCTGGGTGACCGCTGGTCCGCCGGCATGGCGCGCATCCGCGAAGTGGCGGCGAGCCCCAAGGCCCAGACGCAGGTGGAGCCCATCACCGGTGACATCGAGCTGACGTACCGCTACCCCGCATACACCGGACTGGCCCCGCGCACGGTGCCCGGAACGAACGGTGAAATCAGCGCGCCGGCGGGGACGGAAATCCTGCTGAAGACGCGCTCGGACCGTCCGGTGGAGCGCGCCGAGCTGGTGGTCAACGGACAGGCGCTGCCGCTGAAGGTGACGGGCAACCGGGACCTGGAGGGCAGCTTCGTCGCGAAGCAGTCCGGCCACTACCGCTTCGCCTTCTACGGAGCGCGGGACAAGGCGCTCGCGGTGGGGCCGGACATCGCCCTCACCGTGGAGGCGGACAAGGCGCCCGAGGTGTCGCTGCTCACGCCCACGGTGGAGCTGGAGATCGACCCGGGCGACCAGGTGGCGCTCAAGTACGAGGCGTCGGATGACTACGGGCTGTCCGGCATGGCGCTCGTGTTCCGCGCGCCCGGCGCCCAGCAGGAGACGCGCGTGCCGCTGCCGCGCGAGGACGGCCGGCGCCACCGGGGCACGTACTCGTGGAGCCTGGACAACCTCAAGCTCGACCCGGGTGACCGGATTACCTACTACGTGGAGGCGCAGGACAACGACACGGTGGAGGGCCCCAAGAAGGGCGTCAGCCGCACGCAGGTGCTGCGCGTGTACTCCGCGGCCGAGCACCGCCGCGCCGCGCTGGAGAAGGCGGAGCAGCTGTGGGGCCGGATGGTGGACCACCTCGCGGACCGGCTGGAAGGCCCGGAGCGCGCGAAGCTGAAGGACCCGCAGGCCATCACCGCCGGGGCCACGGTGGACACCAGCGGAGAGAGCCTGGTGGCGGACATGAGGACGCTGGCGCAGGAGCTGGCGCGCGAGCGCGACGTGCCCACCGAGCTGGTCTCCGCGCTGAGCAACATCTCCGAATCCCTGGGCAGCCACATCCGCGGCACCGCGGAGCTGCGCCGTCTCTACCTGCGCACCCAGCGCGCCCGCGGCGAGGACTGGGGCACGGGCAACCGCCTCACCGCCGTGGTCAACGAGGAGATTACGGAGCTGGAGAAGGACATCCTCTACCTGGAGTCGCTGCTGGACCGGCAGAAGCTGGAGGCGCTCCAGGAGATGGCCAAGCAGCTCTCCAACGAGCGGCGCGAGCTGGCGAACCTCATCGAGCAGTTCAAGTCCAACCCGGACGAAGCCTCGCGTCAGGCGGTGATGGAGCAGATTCAGCAGCTCAAGTCGCGCATCCAGGAGCTGATGCAGCGCATGGCGGAGATGCGCAAGGGCATCCGCGACGAGCACCTCAACGCCGAAGCCCTGTCCGAGATGATGAAGGACCAGGACATGCGCAGCGCGCTCGACGACGTGGAGAAGCTGATGCGCGAGGGCAAGGCGGACGAGGCCCTGGCGAAGCTCCAGGAGTTGGGCATGCAGATGGATGAGATGCTCGAGAACCTGGACCAGGCGGGCGACGAGTTCGGCGGCGAGCAGCACCCCGAGCTGGCCGAGAAGTTCGGCAAGTTCATGGAGGAGCTGCAGGGCACCGTGCAGGAGCAGCAGCGCGTCGCGGACCAGACGAAGCAGCTTCGCGACCAAGCCCGCTCACAGAACCGCGAGCGGCTGTCGGAGAAGGGCGAGTCCATGAAGGACAGCCTGATGCGCAAGGTTCAGCAGGCGCAGGAAGACTACAAAGCGCTGGAGCCCAGCCAGCTCAACAGCCGCGCCGCGCGTCCGCTGGAGGAGGCCCAGGCGGAGCTCCAGAACGTGGAGAACGCGCTGAAGGTGAACGACTACGACCTGGCGGCGGAGGCGGCGGCCCGGGCGGAGGACGCGGCCCGGCAACTGGCGATGATGGGCGAGCAGCAGCGCCACCTGGACGAGATGTTCGGCAACCCGGAAGAGGTGGTGAAGCAGTCCACGGAGCTGGCGCAGCGCCTCAACCGCGACGCGCGCAACGTGTCGGAGGTGAACCGGCAGCTCCAGTCGCTCTTCCCGCCTCCGGGCTCGCAGCTGTCGCAGCAGGAGAAGCAGCAGCTCCAGCAGTTGGGCGAACAGCAGTCGCAGCTGGAGGAGCGCGCGCAGGGCCTGCGTCAGCAGATGGAGGAGATGCAGCAGATGGCCCCCATCTTCGGCGAGGAGGCCACGCAGCAGATGGAGGGCGCCGGCCAGCGCATGGGTGAGGCCGCCCGCCGGATGCAGGGCAAGGACCCGGGCCGTGGCTATGGCGAGCAGCAGGCGGCGCTGGAAGGACTGCGCCAGTTCCAGCAGCAGATGCAGGAAGGCCAGCGCGGCGGCAAGGGCGGGCTCCCGCTGCCCATGGGCATGGGCCGCCGCCAGCAGGGCAACGGGAGAGACCCGAAGCAGAAGGTGGAGCTGCCGGACGAGGATGCCTTCCAGGCGCCGAAGGAGTTCCGCAAGGACCTGCTGGACGCGATGAAGCAGGGGGCTCCGGAGAAGTACCGGGAGCAGGTGAAGCGCTACTACGAGGAGCTGGTGAAGTGAGCCGCCACGCGCTGACGCATTCTTCCAGATTCGGGGCCCTCGTCGCGGCGATGGCCGTGGGGCTCCTCTGCGTGCCCCAGGTGGCGTGGGCCCAGTCCAGCTCGCTCAAGGACGAGGTGAAGGAGCGGCTGGGCCGCGTGGAGACGGAGCTGGACGACTGGGACGTGCCCGGCGCCCGGCGCGAGCTGTCCGAGGTGGAGCAGCTCCTCCCCGCCGACGTGGAGCCGCTGAAGTACTTCCAGGGCCGGGTGGCCTTCGAGGAAGGCCGCTACGACGACGCGGTGGCGCTCCTGGAAGGCGCCAACATCGAGGACAAGCCGGGCAGCTACCTGCGGCTGGCCAAGGATACGCGCGCCATCACCAAGGACCACGAGCGCGCGGAGAGCGAGCACTTCATCTTCCAGTACCCCAAGGGGAAGGAAGCGGTGCTGGTGCCCTATGCGCTGGAGACGCTGGAGGGCATCCATCGGGCGATGAAGGAGGACCTCGGCTGGACGCCGCCGGGCGGCAAGATTCGCGTGGAGGTGGTGAGCAACGCGCGAGAGCTGTCGCGGGTGAGCACGCTGACGGAGAAGCAGATTGGCACCACGGGCACCATCGCCATCTGCAAGTTCAACAAGCTGATGGTGACCAGCCCCAAGGCGGTGGCGCGCGGCTACGACTGGCAGGACACGCTGGCGCACGAGTACATCCACCTGGTCATCAGCCAGATGAGCCGCAACACGGTGCCCATCTGGTTGCATGAAGGACTGGCCAAGTTCCTGGAGTCGCGCTGGCGCGGCAAGGCGGGCCTGGCGATGACGCCCTCCACGCAGGCGCTGCTGGGCAAGCGGGTGAAGGCGGACACGCTCATCCCGTTCGAGAAGATGCACCCGTCCATCGCGCTGCTACCCACGGCGGAGGACGCGGCCACCGCGTTCGCGGAGGTGTTCTACGCCATCGACTACGTGCACAGCGTCAAGGGCACGGCGGGTCTGCGCGCCATCATCCAGGAGCTGAAGGCCGGGCAGAAGGACCGCAAGGCGGTGGAGGCGGCCATGGGCATGCCCTTCGCCCTCTTCGAGAAGTCCTGGCTGGCGCACATCAAGAAGCAGCCCTTCCCCACCGAGCTTCTGCCGCGCGAGGACCGCGTGGTGCTGAAGGAGAACGCCAAGGGCAAGGTGAAGGACGACAGCGAGAAGAAGGGGCGGGAAATCTCCTTCGGTGACTTCCAGGAGGTGACGGAGGTGCCGGCGCGCAAGTTCGCACACCTGGGCGAGCTGCTTCGCGAGCGCAACCGCGTGAAGGCCGCGGCGGAGGAGTACGCCAAGGCGCACAAGCTGGTGGGCGACAAGTACGAGTCGGTGTCCAACAAGTACGCGCTGGCGCTGCTAGAGCTGCGGCGGTTGGATGAAGCGGAGACAGTGCTGCGCGGCAGCCTGCGCGTGCACCCGGGCTCACCTTCGACGAACGTCCACCTGGGCCGAATCCTGCTGTACCGGAAGGACTACCCGAAGGCGAAGACGGCCTACCTGGAGGCGCTGGCGTCGGACCCGTTCGACCCGGAAATCCACCTGGCCCTCACGCGCATCCACGGCTCCATGGGTGAGACTGCGCTGGCAGGCCGCGCGCGGCAGGCGAGCGCGCTGCTCACGGGGCTCAAGGTCGAAGAGGTGGACCGCGTGGCGCAGCAGTTCCTGCGTGACGAGAGCGGGCTGTCGGAGATGAACGTGTCGGGAACGTCGGACACGGAGGCGCCGAAGGAAGCGCAGCCCGAGAAGCCGGACGCGGGGAACTGAGGCGCGCTTCGGCTACACGTCCTGCTTATAGATGTGGATGGCCCGCTTCAGGTTCTTCCGAACGCCTCGGCCTACCTCGTAGGCATATGCCACGAAGAGAAGGGCCTTCACGTCCCCAAGCCGAGCACTGGCCCTGTAGAGCGCGATGGACTCCTTCAACCGTGCCTTGCGGGAACTGTTGGCGAGCATGGCTGCCAGATTCATCCGAGCCGGTGGGAATCCCAGGGCCAAGGCGCGCCGGTACCAATGCTCGGCACGCCGCAGGTTCGGCCGACCCAGATTGAAGGCGGCGACCCCATCCGCGGCCTTCCGCGTCCAGCGAAGAGCCTGCGGCACATCCTGACGGATGCCGTCTCCGTGCTCGAGATGGAGTGCGACATTCGCCTCGACGGCCAACGGCGTGACGACGGCCTTGCGGCTTCGGCGAACCTTCTTGTCCTGCTGTTGAACCAAACGTCGGCTCCCTGGGACTTGGGTAAGAGCTCCTTCGCCCGGTGCACCTGAGCGCAAGCACGGCATCGTAATACCGAGGCGCTGCCGCAGCGGCGACCGAGCTGTCTTTCACGTTCGCATGAGGAAGCGGGCCTGACCTTCGCCCGGGACTGCCAAGCTGCGCCTCCATCCCTGGCGCTCCACTGGAGCGGGCATGCGCCCCTTACGCAGGCCGCCCGTGGCCGAAGCGTCCGCCATGTCTAGCTTCCCGCACGGGAGGCCCGATGGAGGTCAAATCCCTCGTCTCGCTTGCCGCCCAGCTCATGGAGTGGGCCGGCGTGGGCAGCATGGTGCTGGGGGCGGTGCTCGCCCTCGCCTTGCTTGTCACGGGCAAGCCGCTTCCCGCCGGTGAGGCCTACCGCCGCTTCAGGCTGAACCTGGGCCGCGCCATCCTCCTGGGCCTGGAGTTCCTCGTCGCCGCCGACATCATCCGCACCGTGAGCCAGCGCCCCACGCTGGATGGAGTGCTGGTGCTCGGGCTCATCGTCCTCATCCGGACCTTCCTCAGCTTCACCCTCACCGTGGAACTGGAGGGACGCTGGCCCTGGCAACACCGCGAGGACATCGCTGGTCCTGTTCATCCTCCGCCAACGTCGTCCACCCCGCAGCACCATGTGCCGCCCAATCCCGACGCACCACGTCCGGTGAAGCACTGAACGCAGTGGGTCGGCCACGTGGGCAGCGCCACCGTCGTCCGCCGCACCCTGCCCTCCCCTGTCGTGAAGTGGCACACGGACGTGTCCTCTCGCGCCGTGCATCTCGCGCCAACGCCGCTCCAACGTGCGCGCCCGCGTTTCCCCCACACAAGGAGCAGCACTTCATGAAGCATCCCCTTCCAGGGCTCGTCCTCGCCGCCTCGCTGTTCACCCAGGGCGCGTCATTCGCTCAGTCCGGCATGCCCGACAGCCCACCCTCCCAACAGGACACGGTGTCCGTTCAAAAGGGCATGGCCACGTACCGCGGCTACACCGCCCCCACGGACGAGAAGGCGCTGCTCGACCGGCTGCACCTGGCGAACCAGCACGAAATCAAGGCGGGCCAACTCGCCCAGCAACACTCCCAGAATCCAGACGTGAAGGCCTTCGGAACCATCATGATGAAGGCGCACACCGCGCTGGACCAGAAGCTCACGTCCTACGCGCGCAGCAAGGGCCTGAAGCTGGCCGAATCCCCCAAGCCGATGAACGACGCGGAAGAAGCCTCCATGGCCAAGGACAAGGCCACGATGGAGCAACTCCAGGTCATCCGCGGCGCCCCCTTCGACTCCGCCTATCTGGCCTCACAGGTCACGGGACATGACGCCGTCCTGGGCATGGTCCTCACCGCCCAGAAGGCCATGCCCAAGGCCACGCCCGAACTCGCCGCCCTGCTCAAGGACCTCAGCAAGCAGGTGCCCGCCCACCGGCACCAGGCCTGGAACATGCTGGGCAAGCTGGGAGGCGACACGGGCGTGGGCGGCTCCGGTCCGGCGCACCCGCCCCCGCCGAAGCCCTGACCCGAAGCGCGGCGCACTCTCACACGCCGTACACACCTGAATCCCGATGATGAAGCCGGGCACGCGCACGAGGCATGATGGTTCGCATGATGCCTCGGACGCTGACCCTGACCTTCGTCGTCACCGTGAGCGCGCTGCTGTCCGGCTGCTTCAGCGACACGGACACCATCTGCGAGAAACGGAAGGAGTGCTTCACGGACACGCTCAACGTCCAGTCGTGCGAGGACGACCTCAAAGCCTGGATGGAGCGGCAGGACCAGGACCGCCGCAGGGACCAGCTCGCCGCGTGCGGGGACTGTGTCGGCAGCAAGACCTGCTCGCAGATTCGCACCGCCTGCATCGGCGCCTGCTTCGGCGTTCCCTGAGCCCTGAATGACAGCGGGGCCCGCATCTCACGATGCGAGCCCCGAGTCCTACGACATCACGCAGCGGCTACTTGCGCGTCCACTGGTCCAGCCAACCCAGGACCTCGTCGTGCCACTGCACGCTGTTGGCCGGGCGCAGCACCCAGTGGTTCTCTTCCGGGAAGTAGAGCAGCTTGGAGGGAATGCCCTTGCGCTGGAGCGCCGTGAAGGTGCCCAGGCCCTGCGTCTCCACCACGCGGAAGTCCTGGCCGCCGTGGATGACCAACATCGGCGTCTTCCACTTCGCGATGTGCTCCACCGGGTTGTGCTTGCTGTAGCCCTCCGGGTTCTCCCACGGCGTGCCCTTGTGTTCCCACTCCGGGAACCACAGCTCCTCGGTGTCGAAGTAGCCCATGCGCTCGTCGAGGATGCCGTCGTGGTTCACCAGGCACTTGAAGCCGTCCGGCCAGTTGCCGGCAATCCAGTTGATCATGTACCCGCCGTAGCTCGCCCCCAGCGCGCACATCTTGTCCTGGTTGATGAAGCTGTAGCGCTTGAGCGCCGCGGCCAGGCCCTTCTGCAGGTCCTCGAACGGCTTGCCACCCCAGTCATCGGAGATGGAGTCCGTGAACGCCTGCCCGTAGCCGGTGGAGCCGTGGAAGTCGACCATCACGGCCACGTAGCCACGCCCCGCGTACACCTGCGGGTTCCACCGGTAATGGAAGTGATTGCCGAACGAGCCCTGCGGCCCACCGTGAATGATGAACGCCAGCGGGTACTTCTTCTTCGGGTCGAAGTTCACCGGCTTCACGACGTAGGCGTGAACCGTCTCGTTGTTCCAACCCGGGAACGAGAACTGCTCGAAGTCACCGAAGCGGATGCGGGCCAGCGCGTCCTGGTTCACCTGGGTGAGCTGGCGCGACTCCGAGCCATCCACGTTCATCACGTGCAGGTCCGCGGGAGAATCCAGGTCGTCATACACGTAGACCAGACGGCCTCCCGCGGCCGGCTGCGGCGCGTCCGCGGCGCCGTCCTTCGTGAGCTGGGTGGGCTTCCCCGTGGCCACGTCCAACGCGAAGATGGGCTGCTGGCCGACGTGCCCGGCGCTCGCGAAGAGCGTCTTGCCGTCCGCGCTCCACGCGAGGCTTCCGACGGAGCGGTCCCAGTCCTGGGTGAGCACGCGCTCCTGACCACTGGGCCAGGTGCGGAGGATGACGCGGTAGCGGTCCGCCTCGAAGCCGGGGCGCGACATGGCCAGGTAGGCCAGCGTCTTGCCGTCCGGGCTGAACACGGGGCTGGTGTCGGTGGCGCGGTTCTTCTCCGTCAGCTTGCGCGGCTTCGCCTTGCCATCAATCGGCGCGACGAAGAGGTCCAGGTCGGTGGACCAGGCCTCGGCGCGGCCCACGTCCCGCGCGGCGAAGACGATGCTCTTGTTGTCCGGTGTGAAGGTGAACTCCTCCGCGCCGCCAAAGGGCTTGGAGGGGCTGTCCGCGTCCATGCCCTTCATCACGTCCACGGGCGCGCCGCCGGCCACGGGGACGACGAAGACGTGCGAGCGACGTCCGTCCTTCCACGTGTCCCAGTGCCGCGCGAAGAGCTTGTCGTAGGTGCGGCCGGTGGCCTTGCGCTTGGAGCGCTCCTCTTCACGCTGCGGGGTGCACTCCAGCGTGGGGCAGTCCGGGAACACCTCCAGCGCCACGGCCAGCCGGGTGCCGTCCGGCGACACACGGAAGGCGCCCACGTCCAGGGGCAGCTTCGTCACCTGCACGGCCTCGCCGCCGTCCACGGCCAGCCGCCACACCTGCGAGGAGCCGCCGCGCGAGGACAAGAAGAAGAGGCTCTTGCCGTCCGGCGCCCAGGTGGGCTCGGAGTCCGCGTCCGGATGCGAGGTGAGCTGGCGCGGCGCGGCGTTTCCATCAACGCCGACGAGCCACAGGTCCGTGCGTCCCCGGTTGGCCTCCATGTCCGTGGTGCGCAGGACGTAGGCGACCTGCTTGCCGTCCGGCGAGACGCGCGGACTGCTCAGCCGGCGCAGCGAAATCATGTCGTGGTGGGTGAACGGCTGGGGCCGGGCCGGCGCCGGAGTGGCGCTCAGGGCCAGGGCCGCGAGAAGCGACAGCGGCAAGGGAGTCTCCTGGTTCAGTCGCACCGCGGTCACCCCACCCGAGGGGTGCGTCACGGGCACGGTTGTCGGGGGTGGACGCTGCCTGCTACGGCCCGCGCTGTCCACCTCCGCGTACCCGGGGTGCCACCCACGCGCATCCCCGGCGCACTCCGTCATGACGCGGCGCTTCGACGCGGTTAGACACGGGCCCATGAGCGAGCCCATCACCATCCGCGTCTGGTCCGATTACGTCTGCCCCTGGTGTTACGTGGGCTACGCCGAGGTCCAGAAGCTGAAGAAGGAGTACGACGTCCAGGTGGACTGGCGTCCCTTCTACCTGCGCCCGGAGACGCCCCCTGAAGGCCTCCCCCTGCCGGACTACGTGCGCGAGAAGATGAAGGACCCGAACAACCCGCTGAAGCTCCGCGCCCAGGCAGCCGGGCTCACCCTGGTGATGCGGGACATCACCCCGTCCACCCGCCGCGCCCACGAGGCCACCGAGTACGCCCGGGAGCAAGGCCGGCTGGAGCCGTTCCACGCCGCCCTCCTGCGCCGCTACTGGAGCGAGGGCCAGGACCTCTGGCAGTGGGACACGCTCCGCGGCGCCGCCCAGGAGGCGGGCCTGGACCCGGACGAGGTGCAGCGCGTCGTCGAGGAGGGCCGCTACACGAAGGCCGTGGAGGACTCCATCCAGGAGGCGCGGACCATCGGCGTCAACGCGGTGCCCACCTTCGTGCTTGGGGAGCGCTTCGGCCTCCAGGGAGCGCAGGAGTACCCGGTGTTCCAGGAGGCCATGCGGCGGCTCGGCGCGACGCCCCGCGCGCGGCCCTGAGCGTCAGAGCCCCTTGAGCAGCACGAGCATCCGGCCGAGCGTCTCGTCGCCCCCGCTCCCCGCCAGCCCCTGGGCCAGGGCGTGGAGCTGGGGCGCCTGCTCGACGTGCTTGGCGATGAGCTGGAAGCACTCCACCGCGGCGGCATCGAGCCGGGCCCGTGACTCAGCCGTGTCCGCCGCGACTTCCGCGCAGAGCGCCACCACCGTGGGGTGGCCGAAGAGCGTCCAACAGAGGACGGCTTCGCGCAGCGCCATGCGGAACACGTAGTCCAGCACGCGCGGCGCGTCCGTGAACGGATGGCGCAGCCAGTGGTTCACCGCGTGGTGGCGCAGGTACTGCTCCACCCGCTGCGCCAGCCCGGGTGACAGCCGCTCGCGGCGCTCCGCGTAGCGGCGCCACGCGTCGTCGGGCAACAGGTCCGCGCCGCCGTAGGACTCCAACACCAGCCCCACCAGCGTGTGGAACCGCTCGCTCCGGACCGCGCCCAGGCGGGACTTCAGCACCGCGGCGCAGATGCCCACCCACGGGCCTCCAGGCAGCGCCAGCGCCGCGAAGCCACCGTGCAGCGCCGTCAGCGTCTCGGGCAGGGTGAAGGTACGCAGCACTTCCGCCAGCAGGGCCTCCGCGCCCTCGCGCGCGCCGCCGTGGAACACCTCCGTGCCCCGGCAGTAGAAGCCGTCCAATCTGAGGCCCAGCTGCCCCAGCGCGAAGAGCCTCGCGGCGAACGGCAGCTCGCGGCGCTGGAGCACCGACAACGCGGTGGAACGCACGGCCGCCGCGTGCTGCGTCCACGCGTCCTCGGAATCGCCGCCGCCCAGGGACCGCGCAATCTCCGGACGAAGCGCGAGGTCCTCGGACACGGGCACGGTGTCCACGGCGTCCTCCGCCAGCAGACACAGGCGAGCAACCTCTGGACACGCGAGCGAACCGCTCACCTCCAGCCCGTGCGCCCAGCGCGTAGCAACGCGAGGAAAGGTGGCGCACGCATCCGGCAGCGCGGCCTCACCATAGGCGCGGTGCAGCGAGCACGTCTTCCGAGCATCCAGGAACACGCAGTGCCCGTCCTCGCGCTTCGCGATGACGGCCTCGTCGCCGGGGCTGGCGTCGGGCTCCGGCCGGATGAAGGCCTCCACCCGCTCCGCGTCCGGGCCGCCCGCCACCGCCTGCTTCAAGCGCTGAAGGCGCGGCTCGCTGACGAGGACGACGAGCCCCGCGCAGCAGGTGTCCTCGCAGGCCTCCGCGAGGCACCTGAAGCGCGTCATGTACCGGGGCACGGTGGCCGTCATGGCGGCACGCTACTTCCTGCCCAGCGCCTTCTTCACGAAGCTCCAGAAGCCGCCCGCGCGCTCCTTGAGGTCGGCGCCGCGGCGCTCCTCGGCGGCCTTCACGGACTCCTTGCTGACCTGGAGCTGCTTCTGAAGCTCCTCCGGCGAGTAGCGCGTCGCCAGCGTGGCCTTCACTTCCTTGCGTGTGGAGTACTCACGCGCCTCCACGTGCAGCACGCATTCGGAGTCCAGCTTGAGCGTCACCGCCACGCGCACCGAGCCCTTGGGCCCCTTGGGCAAGCCTTCGATGCGCACGGTGCCCAGGTACTCGTTGGCGGAGATGTGGCTGTCCTCACCCTGGAAGATGGACAGCTCCAGGAAGACCTCGTTGTCCTTCGTCGTGTTGATGGCAAAGGAGCGCTGCGCGGGCAGCGGGCTGTTGCGCTCGATGACGCGCTTGAAGGCGCCACCGGGCATCGCCACGCCCACCGTCATCGGCAACACGTCGATGAGCACCACGCTGCTCACCTTGTCCACGGAGCCCGAGTAGAGCGCCGCGCCCAGGGCCACGGCTTCGTCCGCGTTGACGCTGGCCTGCGCGCCCTTGCCGAAGAGCGACTTGAGCTTGTCGCGCACCAGCGGCATGCGGCTCATGCCGCCCACGAGGATGATGTCGTCCACCTCGGCGGCCTTCAGCTTCGCGTCCAGGAGCACGTCGCGCACCACGTCGATGGTGCGGCTGAGCAACGGCTCGCAGATCTTCTCCAGTTCCTGCCGGCTGAGGACCACGCGCAAGTCACGCGGCCTGCCCGAGTCGTCCATCATCAGCATGGGGATGTGGACCTCGAAGGTGCTGCGCTCGGACAGCCCCATCTTCGCGCGCTCGGCCGCGTCACTCACGCGCGACAAGGCGATGCCGTCCCCCGTGAAGGCGATTCCTTCCTTCTCCTGGAAGCGCGCCAGCAGGTAGTCGACGATGAGGTTGTCGAAGTCGATACCCCCCAGGAAGATGTCGCCGCCGGTGCCGAGCACCTCGAAGACGTTCTTCTCGATTTTCAGAATCGTGGCGTCGAAGGTACCGCCGCCCAGGTCGTAGACGAGGACCTTCTTGTTGAGGTCTCGGTTGAGGCCGTAGGCGAGCGCCGCGGACGTGGGCTCGTTGAGGATGCGCTCCACCTTGAGGCCCGCGAGGATGCCGGACTTGCGCACGGCCTCACGCTGCGGCTCGGAGTAGTACGCGGGCACCGTCACCACCGCGCGCTCCACCTTCTGGTTGAGGTGGGCCTCCGCCATCTCCTTGCACTCGCGGAGGATGATGGCCTGCACCTCTTCCAGCGACAGGGCCGTGTCCGCCAGACGCACGGCGGCGCGGCCGGCGGAGTCGGGGACGATGTCGTAGTGGAAGCGCTCGCGGACCTGGTTCACCACGGCGCTGTCGTAGGGACGGCCGACGAGCCGCTTCGCGCCGTAGATGGTGTGCTGGGGACGCAGCACCAACTGGTTCTTCGCGCGGTGGCTGACCAGCAGCTTGTTCTGCGCGTTGAGCGAGATGACGGAGGGAATCGTGTTGTAGCCCTCGCGCGAGCGCAGCACGAGCGGCCGGCCGTTGGAGAGCAACGCCACGCACGAGTTCGTGGTGCCCAGGTCGATGCCGATGACGGGCCCCGTGCCGTTGAGCGGCACCGGTGGAGGCAGGAACACCGTCTTCGGCAGGCCGTGTTCATCCAGGCCGGGCGCCTGCGCGGCGGCCTTGGCCACGGCGGGCGCGAGCACCGAGGGCGTCGCCGCCGGCGCCGGTGCTCGAGGCGCCTCACGGCGCACTTGGGGAAGCCCTTGAGGAGGAGGCGGCGGAGCCGCGGGCGGCGGAGGCAGCGGACGGGCCGCCATGGGCGGCTGTACTGGCGCGGGCGGAGGAACCAGCGCCGCGCGCGGCGGCGGTGGAGGCGCGACGGGAGGTACTTCCTCCACGTCCTCGGACAGGTCGAGGTCGAAGTCGATGCCGCCGCCCCCGGAACTGGCCGGAGCGGGCGCACGCGGCGGAGGCGGAGGCGCCGCCTTGCCCACGTCCTCGGACAGGTCGAAGTCGAAGTCGATGCCTCCGCCCCCCGCGCTGGCCGGAGCGGGGGCGCGCGGCGGCGGAGGCGGCCCCTTCCCCGCGTCATCGGCCAGGGCGAAGTCGAACTCGAAGACGCCCCCGGCCGAGACAGGCGCGGGAGGAGGCGCCGCCGGTGCGCGCGGCGGTGGAGGCGCCACGGGCGGAGGCGGGCTCACGTCCTCGGACAGGTCGAAATCGAACTCGATGCCACCGCTCCCTGCGGGAGACGCGGCCGGAGCCGGCGGTGCCTTGGGTGCCACCGGGGCACGCGGCGGAGGCGGCGGAGGCGCGGCCTCCGCCTCGCTCAGGTCCAGGTCGAACTCGAAGCTGCCGCCACTGGAGACAGGCGCCGGCGGAGGTGCCACGCGCACGGGTGGAACCGCGGGCGCACGAGGCGGCTCCGCGACGGCGTCACCCAGGTCGAGCTCGAACTCCAGGGCCCCACCACCCGCCGACACGGACGACGGCTCGACCTCCAGGGAGATGCCGACCTCGATGGGAGGATCGTCGAGCGGCGCGCCCATGGCCACGGGCGCATCACCCGACGGGCTCTCGATTTCGAACTCGAAGCCCGGCAGGGGCTCATCGATGTCCAGCGTGGCCACGGGCGGAGGCGGCGTGCTCGCGATGAGCTCGTCGAGCGGAATGTCCACGTCATTCGCGGCCACCGGAGGCGGCGGCGAATAGGAGACGGGCACGCGGCTCGGAGGCGGTGTCCTCGGCTCGTCCACCACCGACGGGACCAGGTCGAGCGGCTCGTCCAGGATCGGCGCGGAGGAACCACCCTCCGGCTCCAGGTCATCGAACAGGGAGTCGAGCGCGATGCCTCCCACATCCGCGGGCGCGGCGGCGGGGCGCACCTGCACAGGGGGCGCGGGACGGGCCTGGACCGGAGGCGCGGGACGGGCCTGCGCCAGGGGCGCGACGGCGGGCGCGATGGACGGCGCAATCGCGGGCGCCACGGACGGTGCAATCGCGGGCGCCACGGACGGCGCGATGGCGGGCAGGGGCTGGACGGCGGGCGCGCTGGAATCCGCGACGGTCTTCCGCATCAACATCATTTCGACGAGCGCGCGGCTCGCCATGTCCAACTCCTCGAACTGCAACCCCATGCCCGGAGGCCCCGCGGGGTCACCGACTTCGCGCACCCAGCGGACCAGCGCGGAGCCACGCAGCACCCGCACGCCTCCCGCAATCTGCACCTCGAACTTGACGGGCGTCCCCACCGCCTGCGGGGTGCGCGAGCGGATGAACATCCCACCCGGGCTCAGGTTGGTGGCGAACTCCTCCGCGAAGCTTCCCACACTCTCATGCTTCAGCTTCACCAGCAGGCCAACTGCTTTCCTGTCCGTGGTGCGCCTGCCTTGATCCATGGCGAGGACAATCGCGGTACGCGACCCGCCGCTCAAGTAGGTTTTGCCCCCTTGGTCCCCTGCCCAGCGAATGGGCGGCGGCAGGTGGGCAGATCACCTACCTGCACCTTCCTATATCCTCCGCGGCGTCCCTTGGGAGCCCTCATGAGCGCCATCCCACTCGCAGTCCCAGCTCCCGCCCGCGCGGGCTGGCTCGTCGACCGGCGGCACGACCTGATTTCCACGGGGGGCGGCCTCGGAGTGAGTCTGGCGCTGGTCGGACTCCATGTCTGGGGTGGCGTCAGCAGTCTGGTGTTGTGGTGGGCGTGGGTGCTCGCGCTGGATGGGCCGCACCTGTTCGCCACGGTGTCGCGGACCTATCTGGACGCGCGGGAATGGCAGACCCGGCGGCGTTTGCTGCTGGGGAGTCTGGCGTGGTTCGCGGCGGGCCCGGTGTCGTTCGGACTGTCGGCGCTGCTGGGCACGAAGCTGCCCTTCGCCCTCTTCATGACGGCGGCGGCGCTCTGGGCCTACTGGCACGTGGTGAGGCAGCACTACGGCCTCATGGTGCTGTACCAGCGCAAGGGCGGTGAGTCGCTGCCACTGGACCGGCGGCTCGACAGCGTGACGCTGTACACGGGGCTGCTGGCGCCCTTCGTCGCGTTCGCGGTGTCACATCCGGGCGCGCGCAAGCAGCTGGGCCTGGTGGGTCCGCCCACATGGGAGCCGGTGGTGGCCGGAGCCTGCTTCGCGACCGTGCTGGCGCTGGTGATGCTCTACGCGGGCCGGCAGGTGCAGCGACACCGGGCAGGTCTGAAGGTGAATGGTCCCAAGCTGCTGATGATGGGCGCGGCGATGGGACTGTCGGCCGTGGTGTTCTGGCCTCCGTTCGCGGCACGCATGGACTTCATCATGTTCGCCGTGGCGGTGACGGCGTTCCACAACGTGCAGTACCACGGCGTGGTCTGGTTCTATCACCGCAACCGCTACCACGCGGCGGGTGTGGATCCGGCGCCGTTCGGATGGGCGCCGAAGGTGAGCCAGCGCTTCATCATCTACGCGGGGTGCGGCATCGTCTTCACGCTGCTGTACCGGGGCCTGGGTTGCGGCTTCGGCGCGCACCCGGGCTGCGGCGGCTTCGACTTGAAGGTGCCCCTGGGCGCGGGCCTGACGCTGCGCAACCTGATGGAGTGCTTCATCTGGGGCTTCGCGCTCCACCACTACTACCTGGATCAGAAAATCTGGCGCGTGAGCCGGGACACCGGGTTGAACCGGGACTTGAAGCTCGGGACGGTACCGGCCGCCTGACCTCCGACCCGCCTGGCGCCCAGGAGGTGACATCTGGATGCCGGAACCCAGGCACGGCCCGAATCCGGTGATAGCGTGCGCCGCGAATGAAGCGGATTCTCTGGGTCCTGGGTGCAGCCTTCGTGCTGCTGGTGGCGTCCGGCGCGGGCGCCTTCTTCTGGATTGAGCAGCAGGCACGCACGGCCGCGGCGCCCCCTGGCGCGGACGTGGTGGAGTTCACCGTGCCCAAGGGCACGTCCGGGCGAGGCCTGGGCACGCTGCTCGAATCGCAAGGCCTCATCCGTGACGCGCGGGTGTGGCGCTGGCACCTGTACCGGCGCGGCAGCTTCGCCCCCAAGGCGGGCCGCCATGAGGTCAGCGCGTCAATGACGTTGGCCGAGCTGGCCACGGAGCTGGAAGGCAACCCCATTCCCGAGGACGTCCCGTTCGTCGTCGTCGAGGGCTGGCGCCTGCGCGACACGGACGCGGCGCTCGTGGCCGCGGGCTTCATCAAGCCGGGCGCGTACATCGCCGCGGCCAGCAAGCCCAAGAACTTCACCGCGCCCTTCCCCCTGCCCTCCACGGGCACGCTGGAGGGCTACCTCTACCCGGAGACCTACGGCGTGATTCCGGGCAAGTTCGATGTGGAGGCGCTCATCCAGCGTCAGCTGGACGCCTTCGCGCAGCGCTTCTACGCGCCCAACCGCGATGCCATCCCGAAGAGCGGTCGCACCCTGCACGAAGTGGTGGTGATGGCCTCCATGCTGGAGCGAGAGGAGCCGCTGCCCGACCAGCGCCCCCTGGTCGCCGGCATCCTGTGGAAGCGCGTGGACAAGGGCTACCCGCTCGGCGTGGACGCCACGTCGCGCTATGAGCTGGCGCAGTGGAATGACCGCGTCGCCTTCCTCAAGCGCCTGCGGGATCCACAGGACCCGTACAACACGCGGCACAAGAAGGGCCTGCCGCCCGGCCCCATCGGCGCGCCCACCGTGGCCTCGCTCCAGGCCGCGATGTCGCCCAAGCCGAGCGAGTACTGGTACTACCTGCACGACGCGCAGCGCATCCTCCGCCCGTCGCGCAACGCGGAGGAGCACGAGGCGCTCCGCCGCAAGTACAACGTGTACTGAGGCGTGAACTCAGCGCCCCTGGAACACGGGGGCGCGCCGCGCGGCTGCAGCGGCCAGTCCCTCGCCCAGATCCTGGCTGCCGTAGCTCTCCGCCTGGAAGCGAGCCTCCTCCTCCAGCGCACGCTGGAGTTCGGCCCGTTCAATCCCCAGCCGCTGCTTCAGCGCACGCACGGCGAGCGGCGCGTTCGCGGCAATCCGTCCCGCGAGTTCATTGGCGCGACTGAGCACCTGTCCCGCCGGTGCTGCCTCCAGTGCCAGTCCCAGCTTCACCGCTTCCTTGCCATCGAAGCGGCGGCCAGTGAGCAGCAGCTCCGCGGCGGCTTGCGCTCCCGCCCGGCGCGGCGCCAGGTATGTGGCGCCCATGCCCGGATGCAGGCCCAACTGGACGAAGTTGAGCGCCAGCTTCGAATCCTCGGCCACGAGGCACACGTCACACGCCAGCGCCACACACAGCCCCGCGCCAATCGCGGGCCCGTCCACCGCGGCGATGACGGGCACCGGAAGGTCCAGCACGCTGAGGTAACGCGCGTAGAAGCCGAGCATGAACGCGCGCGCATCCTCGAAGGACACCTGGCGCAGCCGCTCCAGCATCTTCAGGTCCCCACCGGCGGAGAACGCGCCTCCCGCCCCGGTGAGCACCACCGCCCGGACATCGTCACGCCCCTTCAGCTCGGCGACG